>NZ_CP196860.1:0-2912500 GCF_056632175.1 Xenorhabdus sp. SGI 60
GTTGCCATTCTGATGAAGAAAGCTGATGAGAATCAAATCCAGTTGCCAGGGGAAGTGGCTTTCTTTATTGCTAAACGCCTGCGATCTAATGTTCGTGAACTCGAAGGCGCTTTGAATCGAGTCATCGCCAATGCCAATTTTACAGGCCGTGCGATTACTATTGATTTTGTACGCGAAGCATTACGTGACTTATTGGCTCTACAGGAAAAGCTGGTAACCATCGATAATATTCAGAAAACGGTGGCTGAATATTACAAAATCAAGGTTGCAGATCTGCTTTCCAAGCGCCGTTCACGCTCCGTTGCCCGTCCGAGACAAATGGCAATGGCGCTGGCAAAAGAGCTGACCAATCACAGCTTGCCTGAAATCGGGGATGCCTTTGGTGGACGTGACCATACAACTGTACTTCACGCTTGTCGTAAAATTGAACAACTGCGTGAAGAGAGTCACGATATCAAAGAAGATTTTTCTAACTTAATCAGAACATTGTCTTCCTAGCGCTATGAAATTCATCATTGAACGTGAGCAATTATTAAAACCTTTACAACAGGTTAGCAGCCCCTTGGGTGGTCGCCCTACCCTGCCTATTTTAGGCAACTTATTATTACAGGTAACAGAAGGTTCCCTGCTGCTGACAGGCACCGATTTGGAAATGGAAATGAAGGCTCGGGTGACACTTACCCAGCCACATGAACAAGGTGCAACAACTGTCCCCGCACGTAAATTTTTTGATATCTGGCGTGGGTTGCCTGACGGAGCAGAAATCAGTGTAGAACTGGATGGCGAGCGCATTCTCGTCCGTTCTGGTCGCAGCCGCTTTTCACTCTCTACATTACCTGCGGCTGATTTCCCCAATCTTGATGACTGGCAGAGCGAAGTCGAATTTTCTCTGCCTCAGGCCACACTGAAACGCCTGATCGAATCCACCCAATTTTCCATGGCGCATCAGGATGTTCGCTATTACTTGAATGGTATGTTGTTTGAAACTGAAGGTGAAGAACTGCGTACCATTGCCACAGACGGCCACCGTTTGGCCGTTTGTTCCATGAGCATCGGGCAAGATCTGCCGTCCCATTCAGTGATCGTACCCCGCAAAGGCGTCATTGAATTAATGCGTCTGCTCGATGGCGGTGACAATCCGCTGCAATTGCAGATTGGCAGCAATAACATTCGTGCTCATGTTGGTGATTTTATCTTCACATCGAAGTTGGTTGATGGCCGTTTTCCTGATTATCGTCGTGTATTACCCAAAAATCCTGATAAAACGTTGGAAGCCAATTGTGACACGCTTAAGCAAGCATTTTCGCGGGCAGCAATTTTGTCCAATGAAAAATTCCGCGGCGTTCGCATCTACTTGAGCGAAAATCAACTTAGAATTACCGCCAATAACCCAGAGCAGGAAGAGGCAGAAGAGATTGTTGATGTCAGTTACCAGGGTGCTGAAATGGAAATTGGCTTCAATGTCAGCTACGTACTGGATGTTCTGAACGCATTGAAATGCGAGCAAGTGAGTCTCCTGCTAACAGATGCCACATCCAGCGTAAAAATTGAGAATTCAGCCAGTCAGGCTGCGACTTATGTCGTGATGCCAATGCGCCTGTAACAAAATTTACTCATTATATGATTCTCTCGCGTTTGCTGATCCGCGATTTCCGTAATATCGCGGATGCTGACCTGCCACTGGCAACCGGTTTTAATTTTCTGGTTGGGCCGAACGGTAGCGGCAAAACAAGTATATTGGAAGCCATTTATACCTTAGGCCACGGCCGTGCTTTTCGCAGTATTCAGGCAGGCAGGGTAATTCGTCATGATTGCGAAGAATTCATTCTTCATGGGCGAATTGATCAGCAATCCCATGAACGTACTTTATCGGTAGGATTAAGCAAAAACCGTCAGGGCGATAGCAAAGTCAGGATAGATGGCAGTGATGGGCACAAAATTGCTGAATTAGCGAAAATACTACCGATGCAACTTATCACACCAGAAGGTTTTACGTTGCTAAATGGTGGCCCGAAATATCGTCGGGCCTTTATTGATTGGGGATGTTTTCACAATGAGCCACGCTTTTTTACTGCCTGGGCGAACCTGAAAAGGCTGCTTAAGCAGCGGAATGCCGCATTGCGACAAGTCACCCGCTACAGCCAAATCCGGCATTGGGATCGAGAACTTGCCCCATTGGCAACCGAAATTAGTCAATGGCGGGCTGAATATATTGCAGAAATTTCCGAGGATATAGAAAAAACCTGCAAACAATTTTTACCTGAATTCACACTGAGTATCAGCTTCCAGCAAGGTTGGGACAAAGAGAGTGAATATGCGGAACTGCTCGCGCGGCAGTTTGAGCGCGACAGATCGCTAACCTACACCGCTTCCGGCCCGCATAAAGCCGATCTGCGGATCAGGGCGGACGGTACACCAGTAGAAGATATGCTGTCCCGTGGTCAGTTGAAGTTACTGATGTGCGCATTGAGGTTAGCACAGGGTGAATATTTCACCCGACAGAGCGGGCAAAAATGCCTGTATCTGCTTGATGATTTTGCCTCAGAACTGGATGCCGGCCGTCGTCAGCTATTAGCCGAGCGTCTAAAATCTACGCAAGCCCAGGTGTTTGTCAGTGCAATCACATCCGGGCAAGTTACAGACATGATTGATGTAAATAGCAGGATGTTTCGCGTAGAACATGGCAAAATAGAGGTTCAACCACAGGATTAAGATGAGCGAGAAACGTTGATGTCGAATACATATGACTCCTCAAGTATCAAGGTATTAAAAGGGCTGGATGCCGTCCGTAAACGTCCAGGCATGTATATCGGTGATACCGATGATGGTACTGGCCTGCACCACATGGTCTTCGAGGTTGTTGATAACGCTATCGACGAAGCCCTCGCAGGTCATTGTGACAAAATAACTGTCACTATCCACGCAGATAATTCAGTTTCTGTGCAGGATGATGGCCGCGGTATTCCGACCGACATACACGAAGAAGAAGGTGTTTCAGCAGCAGAAGTTATTATGACTGTGCTGCATGCGGGGGGTAAATTCGATGATAACTCCTATAAAGTTTCCGGTGGACTGCATGGCGTGGGAGTGTCTGTTGTTAACGCCTTATCGGAAAAACTGGAACTGACTATCCGCCGTGACGGTAAGGTGCACGAACAAACCTATGGTCTGGGCGTGCCACAGTCACCATTGAAAGTCGTCGGAGATACTGAGCAGACAGGAACGACTGTCCGTTTCTGGCCAAGTATGGATACGTTTAAGATTAACACTGAGTTCGAATACGAAATTCTGGCAAAGCGTCTGCGTGAATTATCATTCCTTAACTCCGGTGTTGCCATTCGTTTAGTTGACAAGCGTACCAATGCCGAAGATCTCTTCCACTATGAGGGGGGCATCAAAGCGTTTGTTGAATTCCTGAGCCGCAATAAAAACCCCATTCACCCGAATGTCTTCTATTTCTGCACCGAAAAAGAGGGTATCTGTGTTGAAATTTCCATGCAATGGAATGACGGTTTTCAGGAAAACATTTACTGTTTCACCAATAATATTCCTCAGCGTGATGGGGGAACCCACCTGGTTGGTTTCCGTACCGCGATGACCCGTACCCTCAATAGCTACATGGACAAAGAGGGTTACAACAAAAAATCTAAAGTCAGCGCTACCGGTGACGATGCCCGTGAAGGCCTGATTGCGGTGATTTCCGTTAAAGTGCCTGATCCTAAATTCTCTTCTCAGACCAAAGATAAGCTGGTTTCTTCCGAAGTGAAAACGGTGGTCGAAACCCTGATGAATGAGAAGCTGGTGGAATACCTGCTGGAAAACCCAAACGATGCCAAAACCGTCGTCGGCAAAATCATTGATGCAGCCCGCGCCCGTGAAGCCGCCCGTAAAGCGCGTGAAATGACCCGCCGTAAAGGTGCCATGGATCTGGCTGGGTTGCCGGGCAAACTGGCTGACTGTCAGGAGCGCGATCCGGCGCTGTCTGAACTCTATCTGGTGGAGGGTGATTCCGCAGGCGGTTCAGCAAAACAGGGACGTAACCGTAAGAACCAGGCTATCCTGCCATTGAAAGGTAAAATCCTGAACGTTGAGAAAGCGCGCTTTGACAAGATGCTCTCCTCACAGGAAGTTGCCACGTTGATCACAGCCTTGGGTTGCGGCATTGGCCGTGATGAGTACAATCCAGACAAGCTGCGTTATCACAGCATTATCATCATGACCGATGCCGACGTTGATGGATCACACATCCGCACCCTGTTGCTGACATTCTTCTATCGTCAGATGCCGGAAATCATTGAGCGTGGCTATGTCTATATCGCTCAACCACCGCTGTATAAAGTGAAGAAAGGTAAACAAGAGCAATACATCAAAGATGACGATGCAATGGAAGCCTACCTGATGTCCATCGCATTGGATGGTGCAGCGTTGTATACCAATCCACATGCACCAGCCCTGAAAGGTGAAGCATTGGAAAAATTGGTGACTGAATTCAATGCCGCTCATAAAATCATCCGTCGCATGGAACGGCTGTATCCGCTGGCCCTGCTGAACAACCTGATTTACCATCCAAAACTGACCGAAGATACCTTGAACGATCAGGCAGAAGTGGAAGAGTGGGTAAGCACACTGGCTATTCGTCTGAATGACAAAGAACAGAATGGCAGCACTTACAGCTATCAAATCCATGAGAACCGTGAACGCCAAATTTTCGAACCCATTCTGTGCATTCGTACACATGGCGTTGATACCAACTACAATCTGGATTTCGATTTTATCCACGGTGGCGAATATCGCCGTATCACCAAACTGGGTGAATTGATCAGGAATTTGATTGAGGAAGGTGCATACATTGAACGTGGTGAACGCCGTCAGGCCGTAAGCAGCTTTGAACAGGCTCTGGAATGGCTGACTAAAGAGTCACGCCGTGGTCTTGCCGTCCAACGCTATAAAGGTCTGGGAGAGATGAACCCTGATCAGTTGTGGGAAACGACCATGAACCCAGAAACCCGTCGCATGATGCGTGTAACAGTGAAAGATGCGATTGCAACTGACCAACTGTTCACAACCTTGATGGGGGATGCGGTTGAACCTCGCCGGGCATTTATTGAAGAGAATGCCTTGAAAGCGGCGAATATTGATATCTGATATTCCCGACACTATTTACAGAACTATACTTAATAAATTTCAAGTTGCAGACAATAAAGCTGCAACTTGAAAAATGACAGGTTTATATCCACCAGAAAAATAAAAAATTATAACAATCTATAAATATAAACCTGCTGGATAATATAATATAAATATCCTCACCATGATATAGGGAAATTAACTATACATGAATTATCCCTATCTCTTAATATATAGTCACTCCCTATTATTAAGTTTGTTCTGCGCAACAAAATCTGAACAATGACCGCCTTAAAAAATTATTGACAATATCTGACTTATAAAGTTAATTAATATCCAAATTCATTCATCTAATCCGATTTATCGGAAGCTATATCATTATCCGTAGAGATATTTACATATTTATATATCTATATATTTAGTAATGTCATTTAGGAGAAGATCATGCAAAACTTTACTACCCAAACATCCACCATGCCTCATATTATTGATGCCGCGATGGTGAGTCAAAATGAGCTATGTCGTATATCCGACAATGCCGATGCTCTCCGGGCTAAAGCAATGGAACTGACTGATTCGTGGGAAGGTGTCATGTTCGCATTAACTCATGAAGAAATTGAAAATATCGCTCTCGCTGTTGGTTTCATTCCAGAAGTAGCCAGTAAAATTCACCATGAAATTAAATCACTTTCCTATGCCAAAATCCAATCCAACACAGGCTCAGATTCACTTGCTACCAAACATAACATGGATATTAGTCTTCTTGCGCTTCGGGGTGTAACAGACTTTGATTGTGCTTTATCTCATGTTAATGACAGTAATCTGGAAGAAATTCTGGATGAAAACCAAGAGATATTCCAGAAAATCCGTAATGCACTTCCCACTTATGAAGCCCGAATGAATTTTAGGCCCGAAACGGCCTCTGCTGTGCTTAAGTCTCTGGGTGCAGATATATCACCTGAATTGCTTTATGAAATTTGTCCAAAATACCATACGACATCGGTTATAGACCTTGAAAACCGCAAAGGGGTCAGTACCGAGTTTATTCGTTGTGTCACGTTAACATTGGGTACAACCATTTGCTAAAAGCAAAAAATAATCAATGCCGCCAATATTTCTATCGGATGGCGGCATTATCCCAACAAATACAGTGCTTCAATAAAAAACGTAACTCTTTTCTACAGCAGAATACGCAACATACGGCGCAAAGGCTCTGCTGCTCCCCATAGCAACTGATCACCCACCGTAAAGGCAGATAAATATTCCGGCCCCATATTCAGCTTACGCAGACGTCCTACTGGTGTATTCAACGTGCCGGTAACCGCTGCCGGCGTTAACTCCCGCATCGTTAGCTCCCGATCATTTGGAATAACACGAACCCAATCATTATGGGAAGCCAATAGCATTTCAATTTCCTGGATCGGGATATCTTGTTTCAATTTCAAGGTAAATGCCTGACTATGGCAACGCAATGCCCCAATACGGACACACAAGCCATCAATCGGGATCACATTATTGCCTGTGTTCAAGATCTTGTTGGTTTCCGCCTGACCTTTCCACTCTTCGCGGCTCTGCCCGTTTTCCAGTTGCTTATCGATCCACGGAATTAAGCTCCCCGCCAAAGGAACACCAAACTGGTCAGTTGGCAATGCACCACTGCGGGTAAAATCCGTTACACGTTTTTCAATATCCAAAATTGCGGAAGCGGGGGTCTGTAATTCTTTAGCAACCAGATTATGCAACATCCCCATTTGCACCAACAGCTCACGCATATGGCGAGCACCGCCGCCAGAAGCGGCCTGATAGCTTGATACCGACGCCCACTCAATCAAATCATTGGCAAACAATCCTCCCAACGACATCAACATCAAGCTGACGGTACAGTTACCGCCAACAAAGGTTTTGATGCCTTTATTCAGGCTATTTTGAATATGTTGGAGGTTAACAGGATCAAGAATAATGACAGCGTCATCATTCATACGTAATGCAGAAGCGGCATCAATCCAATATCCCTGCCAGCCGGTTGCTCTCAGTTTAGGGTAGATTTCATCGGTATAATCTCCACCCTGACAGCTAATGATAATATCCAGCGTACCCAGTGCCTCAATATCAAAAGCATCTTGTAACACACCTGATTTTCCGGCGAATTCTGGCGCAGGAAGCCCGTGCTGGGAGGTTGTGAAGAAAACCGGATTTATTGCGTCAAAATCCCGTTCTTCTACCATTCGCTGCATCAATACTGAGCCGACCATACCGCGCCAGCCGATAAAACCTACACACTTACTCATGTTTACCCTGCCTTGAAAGATGTTCATCTGATACCACTGATATCATTAAAACTGACAAAATATAGCAAAAGGTGCAAGTATATTTATGA
Organism: Xenorhabdus sp. SGI 60; assembly: GCF_056632175.1. Classification (NCBI taxonomy): domain Bacteria; kingdom Pseudomonadati; phylum Pseudomonadota; class Gammaproteobacteria; order Enterobacterales; family Morganellaceae; genus Xenorhabdus; species Xenorhabdus sp. SGI 60. Next base: position 7,502 of record NZ_CP196860.1, read on the forward strand.
GCTATAGCACTAGAACTTTTAAAGCGATGGGTCCAAAGCTATTGGATGCCCCGCTAATTTAGAAAATACCGCTAAATGCCATTTTTAAGCTATATTGAGATTTGCCCCGCTAATTTAGAAAATACCGCTGTAAAAGATCTCTTCTTTGTAACTGGTGATTATCTACTACAAAGGAACTGCCCTCGGTTTATTACCATGGCAAGAATGTATTTCAACCGAAGGGCATATTTTTGGCGCTATCTCAGGAATAGTTTTCTTTTGGATGACCAAGAAATCTCATCACAAATCGTTAGTTAAAATTTACTTCCATCGTAATGCTGTATCATCAATAGCTTGCCCCAATATCTCTTTATCCTTTTTATAATTATGGGAAACACGCCAATTTTGGCTGCGTCCCTGACGAGGAAGACCAGATTCACCACGTTTCACATAACCTGAACGCAATTCGCCAAAAATATGCTCATTAACCACGACTTCATCTGGTTGCGCGTGTGGTGTGACCGCCTTGGCATGACGACGATCCATTTCATTTAACAAACGACAAATATATTCGGCTGAGAGATCAATTTTTAATGTCCAGGCATTATTGATATAGCCAACCAGATAAGCAAAATTAGGAATATTCTGTACCAATGCTCCCTTATATAACAATTGGCTATGACTTTGTGGCTTTTGTCCATCAATAAAAAGTTCTATTCCTCCCATAAGATGTAATTGCAGCCCTGTGGCTGTCACTATGATATCTGTGGGTAATTCCTTACCAGATTGCAACAAAATGCCATTTGCAGTAATACGTTCAATCTGGTCGGTAACGATAGACGCTTTGCCTTCTTTCAATACTTTAAACAGATTACTGTCGGGAACAAAGCACAACCGTTCATCCCATGGCATGTACTTTGATGTCAAGTGTTTCATGTCAAAACCAGAGCCAACCTTTCTGCGAGCCAATCCCAATAAAAACGATTTGAGCAACTTAGGAAAATATCGACTTATCTTATATAGCGAACTGAAAAATAAGATATTGCGATTTTTACTTAACGTGTAAATCCAACGTTGGGGAATAAAGCCCTTTAGCAATTCTGCAATCTTATCCCTTCCGGGTATTGATAAAATGTAACCAGGAGAACGCTGTAGCATAGTGATATGTTCAGTATCATTAGCCATTGCCGGCAGTAAAGTGATTGCGGTTGCGCCACTTCCAATCACAACGACTCGCTTTCCTTTGTAATCCAATGCGTCGGGCCAATATTGAGGATGAATGATAGGGCCTTTGAAATCTTCAAGACCGGAAAATTTGGGGGAATAAGGTTCATCATAGTTATAGTAACCTGTCGCCATGATAAGAAAATGACAGATAAATTGCCGAGTGTTTCCACTGACTTCATCAATGGCAGTCACAGTCCATTGACAAGTTTCATTTGACCAGTCAGTTTGAGTGATTTTTAACCCGAACTGCATTTTCTTATCAACTTCATACTCTGTCGCCACTGAATGGAGATAGCGCCTAATTGCAGGACCATCAGCGAAAATACTGGTATCTGTCCAAGGACGGAATTTATAGCCATAGCTCATCATATCCGAATCTGTACGAATACCGGGATAGCGAAATAAATCCCAAGTTCCTCCCATATTATGGCGACGTTCTAAGATCCCCACTTTTTTATCAGGACATTCCCTTGCCAAATGACACGCCATACCAATGCCAGAAACTCCGGCCCCTATGATCAAAACATCATAATGGTTGCTCATGTGACCTCTCCTGCAAAAAGATTCTCTTAACCAGATAAGTAACTGATTCAATATGTCATGTTATTTTTTATTTGCAGGAACAACCATTTGCATTTATGTGGGGGGAGTATCAGGATGTTAATGATTGGTTATTCAAAAAATAAATAGCTGTTACTTTATAGCAGCCAATAAATCCTGAATTTTTAGAAAAATGGGCGTTGTTCTATCGGGCGCAGAATTCCCAATTCAACAAATCCGAGGGTCGCGTATTCAAGTTGAAAGGTTCGTTTGCAGGATAAACAGCAAAAGAGATAGCGTTGATGTCCTGCATCGCCTTTACCGTGTTTTTTGACGAATTCAGTTTGTTGACAAAATTAGACATTAACTATTTCAATTGTCGCCATTTAATCTCTCCGAAAAAAGAGCGATTATACACATATCGCCCATCAACGGTGTTGACGATACGTCAGACCGAAATGACGGCTACCACCAACGATTACCGTCATTTCATTTAATGTCGCCATTTAATCTCTCCAAAAGGATACACAACATCAACGGGAAGGACCAAGAGCAACCAACAAAAAGTATGATACTTTAATACTAAGTATGGATCTTTATTACTCAGTATGGGACTTTATTCCTCCCCTACATTTTTTACACATAATATTTTTTATGACTTCCCCCCACATTCAAAATAGGAGACTCTTACTCCACCGTCACCGATTTCGCCAAATTCCTCGGCTGATCCACATCCGTACCTTTGATCAATGCAACGTGGTAGGACAGTAATTGCAGTGGCACGGTATAGAAGATCGGTGCGATCAACTCTTCTACGTGTGGCAGGGAGATGATCTTCATGTTTTCACTGTTGGTGAAACCTGCATCCTGATCGGCGAAGACATACAACAAACCGCCACGGGCACGGACTTCTTCGATATTGGATTTCAGTTTTTCCAGCAGTTCGTTGTTTGGTGCAACGATGATGACCGGCATATCCGCATCGATCAGTGCCAACGGACCATGTTTCAATTCACCGGCAGCGTAGGCTTCTGCGTGGATATAGGAGATCTCTTTCAGTTTCAGTGCACCTTCAACCGCGATCGGGTATTGATCGCCACGGCCAAGGAACAGGGCATGATGTTTTTCAGAGAAATCTTCTGCCAATGCTTCAATCATCTTGTCTTTAGATAACATACTTTCAATACGGCTTGGCAGGGCGTGTAGAGCATGAACAATATCTTGTTCCAGTGCTGCATCCGCACCTTTCAGGCGTCCGATGTAAGCCACCAGCATCAGCAATACAGTTAGCTGGGTGGTAAAGGCTTTGGTGGATGCCACGCCGATTTCTGACCCTGCTTTGGTCATCAGGACAAATTCAGATTCACGTACCAAAGAGGAACCAGCAACGTTACAGATGGTCAACGAAGTCAGATAGCCTAGTTCTTTAGATAAACGCAGGGCAGCCAGGGTATCAGCCGTTTCACCAGATTGGGACAGGGTGATCAGCAGGCTTCCTTTACGGCGAGCCGGCTTGCGATAACGGAATTCAGAAGCGATTTCAACATCACATGGAATACCTGCCAGTGATTCGAACCAGTAGCGCGAAACCATTCCCGCATTGTAGGAAGTACCGCAGGCAACGATTTGGATATGCTCAACTTGTGACAGTAATTCCGCCGCATTAGCGCCCAACTCTGACAGATTTACCTGACCATTGCTCAAACGGCCTTCCAATGTGCTTTTGATCGCCATTGGCTGTTCGTAAATTTCTTTCTGCATGTAGTGACGGTATACCCCTTTATCACCGGCATCATACTGAATGTTGGATTCAATTTGCTCGCGCTCAACTGCTTCACCCTGTACATCAAAGATGCGAACGGTACGACGAGTGATTTCTGCGATATCACCCTCTTCCAGATAGATAAAGCGACGAGTCACTGGCAGTAATGCCAATTGGTCAGATGCCAGGAAGTTTTCACCCACCCCTAAGCCAATGACCAACGGGCTGCCAGAACGCGCAGCAACCAGCACATCAGGATGACGGCTATCCATAATTACGGTGCCATAAGCGCCACGTAATTGTGGGATCACACGCTGCACCACTTCCAGCAGTGAACCGCCTTGTTGCTGTTCCCAATGAACAAGATGGGCAATGGTTTCTGTATCTGTATCAGAAGAGAAGGTGTAACCACGCACTTTTAATTCTTCGCGTAGTTCTTCGTGGTTTTCAATAATGCCATTATGTACAACCACAATATGTTCAGAAACATGGGGATGGGCATTACGTTCGTTTGGTTCACCGTGAGTCGCCCAACGAGTATGAGCAATCCCCGTTCCGCCAATGACAGGCTGTTTGTCTACTTCATCAGCCAACATCTGCACTTTACCTACTTCACGCAGGCGAGTCATGCGGTTTTCACTGTCAATGACAGCCATACCCGCAGAATCATAACCCCGATACTCCAGGCGACGAAGGCCTTCGATCAGTATTTCTGCAATATCCCGTTGTGCTACTGCACCAACAATTCCACACATTTTGTTTTATTCCCAAAAACAGGGCGATGAAGCCCTTTTATGTCGCCAACCTGATTGTGTTTCGGCTTTGCCGTCCCCGAGCTTTGTAGAGATGGGGATTTTTATTATGGATATATCTTATTTATTTTTCTTCACTGGACGCTGCCAGTTTTTAATATGGGTTTGCTTTACACGACTGATAACCAAGTCATTCTCAGCAACGTCTTTTGTTACTGTGGTTCCGGCACCAATCGTCGCGCCTTTCGCAACCGTAACTGGCGCAACAAGCTGTGTGTCAGAACCAACAAAAACATCATCACCAATGATGGTCTTAAATTTATTGGCGCCATCATAGTTACAAGTAATGGTTCCCGCACCAATATTGACATTATTGCCAATTTCAGAATCACCAAGATAAGTCAGATGACCTGCCTTGGAACCTGTGCCAAGCGAGGATTTTTTCATTTCAACGAAATTGCCCACATGCGCTTTTTCCGCCAATTTGGAACCCGGGCGTAAACGGGCAAAAGGCCCAATAGTACACTCTGCCGCAATTTCAGAATCTTCAATGACGGTGTACGGGTCAATAACTGCCCCATCACCAATAACACAATTTTTCAGGATACAACCAGAGCCGATTTGAACATTATTTCCCAGTGTGACATGACCTTTAATAATCACATTGGTATCAATCACCACATCACGACCGTGTTCTAGTGTTCCGCGCAAATCAAAACGGGCAGGATCTAACAACATGACGCCCGCCAGCAGTAATTTGTCCGCTTGCTCAGATTGGTAAATACGTTCCAGAGCAGAAAGTTGCAGACGATTGTTGACCCCTTCCATTTCACTTAAACGGCTTGGGTGTACGGCCTTGATTTGACGGCCTTCTTTGTGTGCAAGCGCAATAACATCCGTCAGGTAATATTCGCCCTGTGCGTTATTGTTTTCCAGCCTGGATAACCACCGTTTCAAATCACCGCTATTCGCCACCAAAATACCGGTGTTAATTTCGTTGATTTTACACTGTTCTTCCGTTGCATCTTTATGTTCGATAATACCCGTCACTTCACCATCTTCACGGATGATACGACCATAGCCCGTTGGATTATCCAGTATGGCAGTTAATAAACCAATTCCACCCTCTGGTTTAGCTTCAATCAAACGCGCCAAGGTATCTTTGCCAATCAAAGGCACATCACCGTACAGGATCAAAATATCTTCATCATCCGAAAAATACGGAGCAGCTTGCTGCATGGCATGACCTGTACCAAGCTGTTCAGCTTGCAGTACCCAATTCAGATCCTGGTTGAGAAGTGCTTGTTTCATCAAATCACCACCATGCCCATAAACCAGGTGAACATTTTGGGCGCCCAACGCCATTGCGGTATCAATAACATGCTGAACCATTGGCTTACCGGCCAGCAAGTGCAGAACTTTAGGAAGAGCGGAATACATACGAGTTCCCTTGCCTGCGGCAAGGATCACGACACTTTTTGTACCGACATTATTTGCGTTGTCATTATTTACAATGATAGACATAAGAAACCTGACAATCCCAATTTTTAAGTATGAAAGTAAACCTGTTTGCGAAATAAATTGCCACATATTTCGTAATGCAAAAAAGCCAGTTAGTTTTCACCAACTGGCTTTTTATCTAACTGCCTATACCCTTTGGGTATTTATTACATCATTTTTTTTGTCAATTCGATAACACGAAGTTTCGCGATCGCTTTCGACAATTCAGCAGATGCCTGAGCATAATCAACATCGCCGTGAGAATTACGGATGTGTTCTTCCGCCTTGCGCTTGGCTTCAAGCACTTTAGCTTCGTCCAAATCCTTACCACGGATCGCTGTATCGGCCAGTACGATAACGCCATTTGGCTGAACTTCAAGAATACCACCAGACAGGTAGATAAATTCTTCTTCACCAAACTGCTTAACAATACGTATCATGCCCGGTTTTATGGCAGTAAGCAGTGGTGTGTGTTGAGGATAGATCCCCAGTTCACCTTCACTACCTGTCACCTGAATTTTCTGTACCAGCCCTTCAAACAACAGTTTTTCAGCACTGACTACGTTCAGGGAGAACGTCATTGCAGCCATATCAACCTCCCGTCAGCCGTATTAAAGCGTTTTCGCTTTTTCCATCGCTTCTTCGATGGTGCCAACCATGTAGAACGCCTGCTCTGGCAGATGGTCATAATCACCGTTCAGGATGCCTTTGAAGCCTCGGATAGTGTCTTTCAGAGGAACAAATTTACCTGGTGAACCGGTGAAGACTTCTGCAACGAAGAATGGCTGAGACAGGAAGCGCTGGATCTTACGGGCACGTGCCACAACCAGTTTGTCGTCTTCAGACAGTTCGTCCATACCCAGAATAGCGATGATGTCTTTCAGTTCCTGATAACGTTGCAGGATAGACTGAACACCACGAGCCACGTCATAGTGCTCCTGACCAACAACCAGTGGGTCAAGCTGACGGCTGGTTGAATCCAGTGGATCAACCGCAGGGTAGATACCCAGAGATGCGATCTGACGGCTCAATACGACGGTTGCATCCAAGTGAGCAAAGGTTGTCGCAGGTGATGGGTCAGTCAAGTCATCCGCAGGAACGTAAACGGCCTGTACGGAGGTGATAGAGCCAGTTTTAGTCGAGGTGATACGCTCTTGCAGAGCGCCCATCTCTTCCGCCAATGTTGGCTGATAACCTACCGCAGATGGCATACGCCCCAACAGTGCAGATACTTCAGTCCCTGCCAGAGTATAACGATAAATGTTATCAACGAACAACAGAACGTCGCGGCCTTCATCACGGAATTTTTCTGCCATCGTCAAACCAGTCAATGCAACACGCAGACGGTTTCCTGGTGGCTCATTCATCTGACCATACACCAGAGATACTTTATCCAGTACGTTTGAATCGGTCATTTCATGATAGAAGTCGTTACCTTCACGGGTACGCTCACCTACACCAGCAAATACAGAGTAACCGGAGTGCTCGATCGCGATGTTACGGATAAGCTCCATCATGTTAACGGTTTTACCTACACCCGCACCACCGAACAGACCCACTTTACCACCCTTAGCGAATGGGCAGATCAAGTCCATAACTTTAATACCGGTTTCCAGCAGTTCCTGAGAGTTAGATAACTCTTCATAGGATGGTGCTGTACGGTGAATTGACCAGCGCTCTTCTTCGCCGATTTCACCTTTCATGTCAATGGGATCGCCCAATACGTTCATGATACGGCCCAGTGTTGCTTTACCCACTGGTACTTCGATTGGGTGTCCTAAATCAGTCACGTCCAAATTACGGCGCAGGCCATCGGAAGTACCCATTGCGATACAACGAACGATACCACCACCTAACTGCTGCTGAACTTCCAGCACCAGTTTTTCTTCACCGTTTTTAACCTCAAGGGCATCGTATACTTTTGGTACGCTGTCCTGAGGGAATTCGACGTCCACCACGGCGCCGATTACCTGGATAATCTTTCCAGTAGCCATCTTGAATCCTCTACGTAATTCGTAAACCTAGCTGTTAAACCGCAGAAGCACCCGAAACGATTTCGGTGAGTTCCTGAGTGATGCTGGCCTGACGAGCCTTGTTGTAAACCAACTGCAACTCTTTGATCAGGTTGCCACCGTTATCGGTCGCGGCTTTCATCGCTACCATTCGTGCGGCCTGTTCACTAGCCAGGTTTTCAACGACGCCCTGATAAACTTGCGATTCTATATAACGACGCAGCAGGGTATCCAACAGCGCCTTAGGATCAGGTTCATACAGATAGTCCCAGGACTTCTTCTTCAGTGTTTCATCGTCTCCGGCGGGCAGAGGCAATAACTGAGTGATCGTCGGAACCTGAGACATTGTATTCATGAACTTGTTTGTCACTATATACAGTTTATCCAGACGCCCTTCGTCATATGCTTGCATCATGACGTGGACTGGCCCGATCAGTTCGGATAATGATGGGTTATCTCCCATCCCTGTTACTTGAGCAACAATGTTGCCACCAACAGAAGAAAAGAAGGAAACCGCTTTTGATCCAATAAGCGCCAAATCAACTTGAACGTTTTTATCAGACCAGTCTTTCATTTCTATCAGCAATTTTTTGAACACGTTAATGTTCAAACCGCCACATAAACCACGGTCAGTCGAAACAACCACGTACCCAACACGCTTCACTTCGCGCTCTTCAAGGTATGGATGTTTGTATTCCAGATTACCTAACGCAAGGTGTCCAATCACACTGCGAATGGTTTCTGCATAAGGACGGCTGGCTGCCATGCGATCCTGCGTTTTACGCATTTTGGACGCGGCGACCATCTCCATCGCTTTAGTGATTTTTTGCGTGTTCTGCACACTGGCGATTTTGGTACGTATCTCTTTTGCGCCGGCCATTTCTGCTTCTCCGAATTCAACCAGACGGCCCATTTTTTATTCATCAACAGAATAAAACTGGGCCGAATAGTGTTACCAGGACTGAGTCGCCTTGAAGGATTCCAACAGAGCTTTCAGCTTCGCTTCGATCTCTCCATTGTAATCACCAGACTGGTCAATCTCTTTCAGAAGATCAGCATGTTCACGGTTAGCATAAGCCAACAGCGCAGCTTCGAAACTGACCACTTTTGCGATTTCGATATCTTCCAAATAACCACGTTCAGCAGCAAACAGAGACAGAGCCTGCTGTGCAATGGACATCGGCTGATATTGTTTCTGCTTCAACAACTCAGTGACTTTCTGACCATGATCTAACTGCTTACGCGTTGCATCATCCAGATCAGAAGCAAACTGGGAGAATGCTGCCAGTTCACGGTACTGAGCCAGAGCGGTACGAATACCACCAGACAGTTTCTTGATGATCTTAGTCTGAGCAGCACCACCTACACGGGATACGGAAATCCCTGGGTTAACCGCTGGACGGATACCTGAGTTAAACAGAGAAGATTCAAGGAAGATCTGACCATCAGTGATGGAGATAACGTTTGTTGGTACGAACGCAGAAACGTCACCCGCCTGAGTTTCAATGATTGGCAGTGCAGTCAGAGAACCGGTTTTACCCTTCACTTCACCATTAGTGAATTTTTCAACATATTCAGCGTTAACACGCGCTGCACGCTCCAGCAAACGGGAGTGCAGGTAGAAAACGTCACCAGGGTATGCTTCACGTCCGGGTGGACGACGCAGCAACAGGGAAATCTGACGGTATGCTACAGCCTGTTTAGACAGATCATCGTAAACAATCAGAGCATCTTCACCGCGATCACGGAAGTATTCACCCATCGCACAACCAGAGTAGGGTGCCAGATATTGCAGGGCCGCAGATTCAGAAGCGGATGCAACAACAACGATGGTGTTTTCCAGGGCGCCATGTTCTTCCAGTTTACGAACTACGTTAGCAATGGTAGAGGCTTTCTGGCCAATCGCAACATAGACACATTTGATACCAGAATTACGCTGGTTGATGATCGCATCAATAGCCAGAGCAGTTTTACCGGTCTGACGGTCGCCGATAACCAGCTCGCGCTGGCCGCGGCCGATTGGGATCATGGCATCAACGGATTTGTAACCAGTTTGGACAGGCTGGTCAACGGATTGGCGATCGATAACACCTGGCGCGATAACTTCTACCGGTGAGAAGCCATCGTTCTCAATAGCGCCCTTGCCGTCAATTGGCTCACCCAGTGTGTTAACAACACGACCCAGCAGACCACGACCAACAGGCACTTCCAAAATACGGCCAGTACATTTGACTTTCATGCCTTCGGCCAAGTCAGCATACGGACCCATCACAACCGCACCTACAGAGTCGCGCTCCAGGTTCAGTGCAATTGCGTAACGGTTGCCAGGCAGAGAAAGCATTTCACCCTGCATGACATCAGCTAAACCGTGGATACGAATGATACCGTCGTTAACGGAAACTATCGTACCTTCATTGTGAGCTTCGCTCACGACATTGAACTGAGCAATACGCTGTTTGATCAGTTCGCTGATTTCGGTGGAATTCAGTTGCATATGCTCCAGTCCCCTTAAGACTGCAAGACGTCTGTTAAACGATTCAGACGGCCACGAATACTGCCGTCAATCACCATGTCACCCGCGCGGATAATCACGCCGGCAATAACAGACTTGTCAATTTTGCAATTCAGCTTCACTTTGCGTGACAGACGTTTTTCCATCGCCGCAGAAATTTTAGCCTGCTGCTGCTCATTCAGTTCGGTCGCAGAAGCCACTTCAACATTGATAGTCGATTCAAGTGACGCACGCAATTGGATAAATTGCTGGAAGACTTCTGGCAGTACCAGCAAGCGACCATTTTCTGCCATTACACGAATAAAGTTCTGAGCATGCTCATCAACCTGCTCACCACAAAGGGTGATGAAGGTTTTAGCTAACGTTTCCGGTGCTAATGAACCGGAAAGCAGCTCACCAACCTGCTCATTGCGAGTAACCTCAGCAATAAACGCCAGCATATTCTGCCAGTGTTCAAGCGACTGGTGTTCTACAGCAAAGTCAAAAGCTGCTTTGGCGTAGGGGCGAGCTACCGTAGCGAATTCAGACATGCCCCTCCCTCCTTACAGTTCAGCGACCAGTTTATCAACGATGTCGCTGTTAGCAGCTTCATCCACGGAACGTTCGATGATTTTCTCGGCACCTGCGATAGCCAACATCGCAACCTGTTTACGTAACTCTTCACGCGCACGCTTGCGTTCAGCTTCAATTTCAGCATGAGCTTGCGCCACAATTCTGTTACGTTCCAGCTCTGCTTCTGCTTTCGCATCATCAATAATTTGGGCTTTTTGTTTATTAGCCTGCTCAATGATAACTTGTGCATCAGCTTTCGCTTTTTTCAGTTGGTCGGTCGCATTGGCTTGCGCTAAGTCCAGGTTCTTTTTGGCACGCTCTGCTGAAGCCAAACCGTCAGCAATCTCTTTCTGACGTTTTTCAATGGCCGCCATAATTGGTGGCCATACATACTTCATGCAGAACAAAACAAACAGGACAAACGCGAAGGCCTGGCCGAGGATTGTTGCGTTAATATTCACGACACAATACCTCTATTTCAATTAATAAATTGGCGTAATTTTAAGTTCTGCTATCTTATTAACCGCCAACAGCGAACATCATAAACAAGCCCAGGCCCACAGCAATCATCGGGATGGCGTCAACCAGGCCCATGACGATAAAGAACTGCGTACGCAGCAGAGGAATCAGATCAGGTTGGCGAGCAGCGCCTTCCAGGAATTTACCCCCGAGGATGCCGATACCGATCGCAGCACCGATAGCAGCCAAACCCATCAGAATAGCGGCAGCTATGTACAGCAGATCCATGTTTATATCCATGACAGTCTCCAGTTTGTTTCAAGTTAAAACACAATTATTGATTGATAAAAATTAATGCTCTTCAGATGCCATCGACAGATAAACAATCGTCAGAACCATGAAAATAAAGGCTTGTAACGTAATAATTAGTATGTGGAAAATCGCCCAAGGCAGGCTGAGTAACCACTGTGCTCCCCACGGTAGAAGGGCCGCAATAAGAATAAAGATCAATTCGCCAGCATACATATTACCAAACAGTCGCAGACCGAGTGATATAGGTTTAGACAGCAAGCTGACCCCTTCCAAGATTAAGTTAATTGGAATAAAGAGTGGATGATTGAAAGGCTGCAATGTCAGCTCCTTCGCAAAGCCACGAATTCCTTTCATCTTAATGCTGTAGAACAGAATGAGGACAAAAACACCGAGGGCCATCGACAAAGTGACACTGACGTCTGCGGTTGGAACAATACGCAGAGCAGGCAAGCCGAAGAAGTGTTCACCGATTAGAGGAATAAAATCGATTGGCAGCAAATCCAATGCGTTCATAAGTAACACCCAGACGAACACAGTCAAAGCCAGAGGAGCTATCACTTTGCTCTTGCCGTGATACATATCACGCACGGTGTTATCAACGAAGCCGATTACCATTTCTATTGCAGTCTGAAATTTGCCCGGAACACCGTCAGTGGCGCGAACCGCGACTCTTCTGAATACAAATAGAAACAACATCCCTAATACGATGGAGAAAAAAAGCGAGTCGATATTCAACGTCCAAAACGTCGCCTCATAACCACTAGCGTGGGGATTGACCAACTCAAAGGTACGCAAGTCCAACTGAAGGTGCTTCAGGTGATGACTTATGTACTCCGAAGTTGAAACTTCTCCTGATGCAGACATGATGCTTTTTACCCTTTTGTTGTTAAAAACGCTAACCGTTCATTACGGCAGGTGCGATGATCTGCACAATCAGCACCGCTAAATAGGCCACACCAAGTGGTGCAAATGCCGCCTTGAACACCCCTAAAGCGACTATCAGCACGGTTATCGTAATGATAACCTTCACCCCTTCGCTAATCGCGAAAAACCATGCAATCCGTACTGGAACCCCTTCTTCTTTTACCTTTTGGAAGCGGCTAAGTAGCATAAAAACGGCATTTGGTAGCCAACATGCTAGCCCACCAGCAAAAGCAGAAGCGCCCCACTCTATACTTTTGGTACAAAAAGCTACACTGAGAATAACAAAAGTCATTAACTGCAAAAATAACAGTTTCAGTGCCATTCTACCGCTGTAAAGGGATACAGACATGACTTTTGTTTTCTCCCTGTGGTACACCATCACATATCAGGCTTTGCTGAATGTTGTATAAAACTGGCTTTGCTTAAGAGTGTCAAGTGACAAAAACGTGCAAATTATACGGGCCGCCAAAATGAATTCAATCCATAAGTAGCGAAAAAGTGAATAATTATTTAAATTTCTAACTTTGATGCTAGATCGCTCACAAATACCATTTAATATTCTGCAATGACTAATGGTATGACCTCAAAATTAAACGTGATATACATCACATTAAACAAAAATCATTAATTATGTTTATCATTAAATATGTGATAAAAATCTTTTATTTTTTATCGAAAATCAAACTATTAATATTATAGCTATGAAGTTTTATCTGATATACCGATAAAAAAGGTTAAATGATTATTTTCTCACTTTCTCTAAAATTTATTTATAAAGAAAATCGATAGCAATCTTTGAAAAGAGAAATTCTACCAATATAAAAATAACGTTGGTTTTCTGTGAATCACCTGTAAATAAAGTTGAATCCATGGAAGAGAATAATGAGTAACGCCAGTTACATTTTAAATGTCGTTGGCGTCACTCATTATTTAGATTTTTATTGACAAATAGCAAAGTTAGTTTGACTTAAGTATTACCAGATGACGCTGTTCATCTAACTCTGTGACTTGGAGAGGAACGACCGTGTCGAGCACAATCCCCGTTGGCAATTCAGCCAATTCATCTTCCGGCAGTACACCTTTCAAAGCATAAAAACGCCCTTCAAGTGGTTTAGGAAGATGGTTGCACCATGACAGCATGTCTTGCAGTGAAGCAAATGCACGGCTAATCACCCCATCAAAAAGAGGTTCAGGAATAAATTCTTCAACCCGACGCTGCACAGGTTCAATATTGTTTAAGCCTAATTCATGTTGAACCTGACGCAAAAAGCGAACGCGTTTTCCCAAACTATCCAATAAAGTGAAATGGGAATCCGGACGTACAATGGCCAGTGGGATGCCTGGCAAGCCAGGCCCTGTTCCAACATCAATAAAACGCGTCCCACGCAGGAATGGATTAACAACGATGCTATCCATAATATGCCTAACCAGCATTTGTTCCGGATCGCGGACAGATGTCAGGTTATAAGCTCTGTTCCATTTATTCAGCATGTCAACATAGGCAATGAGCTGCTGTTTTTGTGGCAGTGATAACGTAATGTCAGTTTTCGCCAGCAGTGATTCCAATTTATTAAGCAAAATCTGTCCTCTTAGGCGCTACGACGCAATAAACCTTGTTTTTTCAGCCATACCAGCAAAATAGAAATTGCTGCTGGAGTGATGCCTGAAATCCGTGAAGCTTGGCCAATTGAACTTGGTTTATGGTCATTCAGTTTTGCAACAACTTCATTGGAAAGCCCGCTCACTTGTTGGTAATTCAAATCAACAGGCAATGCAGTATTTTCATTACGTAACTGTTTTTCGATCTCTTCTTGCTGACGGGCAATATAGCCTTCATATTTCACTTGAATTTCAACCTGATCCGCAGCTTGAGGCTCAGTCAGCCCAGGAGAGAAACGCGGTAACGACGTCAATAATTCATAATTCATCTCAGGGCGGCGCAGCAAATCTTCACCGTTGGCTTCTTTTGACAGCGGTGTTTTCAGCATCTGGTTGATATCCTCTAAGTTATCAGAGTGAGGATGAACCCAGATATTGCGCAGGCGCTGGCGTTCTTGCTCGATCATGTCAAATTTGCGGCAAAAATGCTCCCAACGGAGATCATCCACCAAGCCAAGTTTACGGCCTTGTTCAGTCAGACGAAGATCTGCATTGTCTTCGCGCAGCATCAAACGATATTCAGCGCGGGAGGTGAACATGCGATAAGGCTCTTTGGTGCCAAGTGTGCATAGATCATCAACCAATACGCCAATATAAGCCTGATCACGGCGTGGGAACCAACCTTCTTCACCATAAGCATAGCGTGCAGCGTTAAGACCAGCCAGTAATCCTTGCGCGGCGGCTTCTTCATATCCTGTGGTGCCATTGATCTGACCAGCAAAAAACAGGCCGTGAATAAATTTACTTTCCAGTGTTTGCTTTAAATCACGTGGATCGAAGAAGTCATATTCGATCGCATAGCCAGGGCGAATAATACGGGCATTCTCCATGCCTTTCATGGAGTGAACAATTTGCATCTGAACATCAAATGGCAAACTGGTAGAAATACCGTTTGGATAGATTTCGTTACTGGTTAATCCTTCAGGTTCCAGGAAGATCTGGTGAGCGTTACGATCTGCAAAACGCATAACTTTGTCTTCGATGGAAGGACAGTAACGAGGGCCGATCCCTTCAATGATCCCCGCATACATTGGACTGCGATCCAAGTTATTGCGGATCACTTCATGGGTTTTTTCATTGGTATACGTGATGTAACACGGGATTTGCCGTGGGTGTTGATCAATGTTACCCATGAATGAAAATACGGGTGTAGGGTTATCGCCCAGTTGTTGTTCAAGCTGGCTAAAATCAATGGTTCGTGCATCAATGCGAGGAGGTGTCCCTGTTTTTAGGCGAGCTACACGCAATGGCAATTCACGTAAACGGTGAGATAATGAGATCGCTGGAGGATCACCTGCCCGTCCTCCACTGTAGTTTTCCAGTCCGATGTGAATTTTTCCATCAAGGAAAGTCCCTACGGTCAGAACTACAGATTTAGCTTTGAATTTCAACCCCATACGAGTAACAACACCTGTAACTGTGTCATTTTCAACAATGAGATCTTCAACGGGTTGCTGGAAGATCATTAAGTTAGGTTGATTTTCCAGTGCTGTTCTTACAGCTTGTCGGTAAAGTACTCGATCCGCTTGTGCTCGTGTTGCCCGAACAGCAGGGCCTTTGCTGGCATTGAGTGTTCTAAACTGAATCCCGGCTTGATCCGTGGCTTTTGCCATTAGGCCACCAAGTGCATCGATCTCTTTTACCAGATGCCCTTTACCGATCCCACCAATGGCTGGATTACATGACATCTGGCCCAAAGTATCAATATTGTGAGTCAGTAGTAAGGTTTGACGCCCCATACGTGCGGAGGCCATCGCCGCTTCAGTACCGGCATGACCTCCGCCGATAATGATGACGTCAAAGTGCTCTGGATAAAACATGTGCGAACCTTCAATAGTGAGAATGCTTCATATGCATCAGGGAGAGAATTCTACCTAAGTTTGGAGCTTAGACCAAGAGGTGAGAGATCGTCATTAATTAAAAGAAGATCTTTTTATTTAAAGATCTCTTTATTAGATCTTTTATTAGGATCGCGATCATCTGTGGATAAGTGGATTTTCCATATAAAGATCATGATGCTGTAAAGGATCATTTACTGTGAATGATCCGTGATCCAACTCAGTATAAGCTGGGATCTAAATGCCTAGTTATTCACAGCCTCTCAATTGTAACTCGGTTATTAAATGGATAACTACGGGTTAACCCCTGCTTTTCAGACAAGTTATCCACAGTTGATCGTTATATTTTTAATCGGATCAGAGTAACTTTGCCCACTCTTTAACCCATTCTTCGGCTGGATCTTCGGGGATTTCATATTGCAGAATGTCGATTTCCAATCGATCACCGATCCGTTTTGCTCCGTGATCTTCTAATAAGCGTTCCAGTGATCTTATCGCGCCACAGAAGGTATCATATTCGGAACTGCCGATACCGACGGCACCAAATATGATATTGCTGAGATCCGGTTGCTGTTGTGTGATCTCATCTGCCAGAAGTTGGAGATTATCAGGTAAGTCCCCAGCTCCATGCGTTGAAGTAACTACAATCCACAACCCTTCACGTGGGAGATCTTCCAGTGAGGGGCCATGAAGCATCTTCGTTGAAAAGCCATCATTTTCTAAGATCTCAGCCATATGTTCTGCGACGTATTCGGCGCTACCCATTGTGCTGCCGCTGATTAAGGTTATTGTGCTCATCATGATCCTTGCTAAATTAAAGAATATCTATTGTACGTAGTGAATCTACTGGGATCTACCTGTGGATAATGTGGTTAACTGGTTTTTCGTTTTAAGGTTTTATTGTCCTCATTATCGGGTTTTGCAGGGAGATCAACGTTTCTGTTGACTGGATTTCGTCAATCGTCTGGATCTTGTTGATAAGTACGTCCTGAAGAGCTTCTATGGATCGGCACATGACTTTAATGAAGATACTGTAGTGCCCCGTGGTGTAATAAACTTCAACAACTTCATCAAGCATGTCGAGTTTCTTCAATGCTGCCGGATAGTCTTTGGCGCTTTTTAATATGATGCCAATAAAGCAGCACACATCGAACCCCAGTTGTTTAGCACTGATATCAACCCGAGTTCCTGTAATGATCCCAGATTGTTTCATTTTTTCTACGCGGACATGAATCGTTCCTGGGCTTACTGCGAATTTTTTGGCTAATTCTGCATAAGGTGTACGTGCGTTCTCCATTAAAGCGTGAAGTATGTCACGGTCTAAATTATCGATCTGATAAATTTCCGCCATTTTCAACCCCTGTTTTTGAATAATATTCATTTTTATAGTGTAAAAATTATTGTTTATAAATATTTTACACTATTTTTATCATCATATATTGAATTTGTACCTCATTTTGTTGCTTAATCTATATCAACAGGACACAGGGCCACTAAAAAATTTTGAGAGCTGCATCATGAAAACATCCTTTATTGAAAAGCAACAGCAGATTAGTTTTGTGAAATCATACTTTTCCCGTCTGTTAGAGAAAAAACTTGGCTTAATCGAAGTGCAGGGACCTATCTTAAGTCGTCTTGGTGATGGTACTCAGGACAACTTATCGGGTCATGAAAAAGCAGTTCAGGTGAAAGTGAAAACTTTGCCAGACGACACATTCGAAGTGGTTCATTCTCTGGCGAAATGGAAACGTAAGACATTAGGTCGCTTTGGTTTTCAAGCTGAACAAGGATTGTATACTCACATGAAAGCTCTGCGTCCTGATGAAGATCGCTTAACGCCTATCCACTCTGTTTTTGTTGATCAGTGGGATTGGGAGAAAGTGATGGGTGAAGGTCAGCGTTCACTCGACTATTTAAAACAGACAGTAGGTAAAATTTACGAAGCAATAAAAGAAACACAACAAGCAGTAAGTAAGGAATTTGGTCTGGCACCGTTCCTGCCAGATCAAATTCACTTTATTCACAGTGAAGAGCTTCTGAAACGTTACCCTGATCTGGATGCTAAAGGTCGTGAACGTGAGGCTGCCAAAGAGTTTGGTGCTATTTTCCTGATGGGCATTGGTGGTAAGTTGTCCGATGATCAGGCTCATGATGTACGTGCGCCGGATTACGACGATTGGACTACACCAAACGGTGATGGTTTCTTTGGCTTAAACGGTGACATTATTGTCTGGAACCTCGTTTTGCAGGATGCTTTTGAAATTTCTTCTATGGGTATCCGTGTTGATGCAGAGACGCTGAAACGTCAGCTTGCACTGACTGGTGATGAAGATCGTCTGCAATATGATTGGCATCAAGCGCTGATCAGCGGTGATATGCCACAATCTATCGGTGGTGGTATCGGGCAATCCCGCTTGGTGATGTTGCTGCTGCAAATGGCACATATCGGTCAGGTTCAGTGCGGTGTCTGGTCACCTGAGATTATTGAATCCGTTGAAGGTGTACTCTAAGTTTTAATTTTGCCATCTTCTTTGTAAACGGCTTATAAGCCCGGTATCAAAACACCAGATATAGTCGAATATCTGCATAATACCGGGCTTTCCGTAATGGGAAAGGGAGACCGCATGGAAGCGGTGTTGCTGATGTTGTTGCAGATTTTTTATCTGATGGATTAGGGAGCCTGGCAAACGTTGGGCAATGAAATCTGAAATAACAACAGCATCAGCATCTTCCCAAATATTTTCTTTCATTTTTTCAACGGTTGCATTTAAACAAGATGCCAGATCGGTTCCTCCCCTAAAGGTTTGTCCCAGAAAATGCATTGCTTGAGTGAGTCCATCCGGTGAGGTTAAGTCATAATGAATAAGTTGTGTCGAGAACAACATAATATGACAGTGACGATTATCCGCTAGTGCAATACGCATCAAAGCCAGACAGAATGTTTTTGCACATTGCTCATTAAATCCGCCCATTGAACCTGAAGTATCGACACAAACAATAAATGGTCCTCGAGGTTGTTTTTCATTATGGTGATGTGTAACGGGTTTGAGAGTGGTTTTCGGTTGCCAATCGTCTCCTTGTAGGCGATAGGATAGTAATTTTTTCTCCACCAACCGCCGGTAAAATTCGTATTCCAACGCTTCAATACCCAGCATAGCCATCTCGGTGGGTAATAACCTTAAGATATCGTCGCTTTGCCTAATCCCGCTAATTTGCTCCGGTATAGTATCTGGCGCCCTTTCAAGTCGGGTGAATGGCTCCAGAACGGCATTTTCTTGAGGGATTGCTTTTGCTGCCTGACTGCGGCCAAGTAATTGCGCCATTTTTTCCAGCTCAGGTTGCTGTTTAAGAAAGTCAGCATAGAGAGTAAATAGTCGTATATTTTTCGTGGTCAGGTGAAGTTGTCCTTTACTCATATCCCATAATCGGCCTGCCGCGTGATCATTGTGATCAAATATGGGATCAAAGTTACCACTGAGTGTTAATCGCTTCTGGATCTCTGCAAATAGTTGCTCTTTTTCTTGTTCTAATAGTGTTTTGTTAAAGGACGTCGCTTGCAGGATCAGGCTGAAACGCCAGCGTTGGATAAATAAAACCTGTTCTGAATGGGTGTGTTCAGATAACGCGTTGAACAGTGTGTCAGCTTCTTTGCCAAAGGGGGATTCGAGTTGTTGAAGTTTCTCTATGATACCAGATAACTGTTGATAGAAATCTGTCGTATCAATTGTCTGCATGTGTTGGTATAACTGAAACTCTTCGGCTAATGGAGCAGGGATAAGTGTCTCGTTTATTTTCTGCTGCAATGCTTGTTGCCATGAGGAAGATCTTTCAGCAATGCGTTCTTAAGCCTTGGGAACTTGCTAAAGAAAATAACGAGCTGGGGAGAACCTAACAGTACCAAAATGATCTCTTCGATCAGCTCGCTTTCATTGATAGAGAGCAAGAGATCGAGTGTAGCTAGTGTTAACATGTCGTTATCCCATTTTTGATCTCAACTGTTTCTGTTTTTCAGTTAATTGCAGGAAACTCTGTTCAATGTTGACAAGCCAATGTTCTTCGATAAATAAACAGGGTTGATGCTGACTGAATAAATTGCGTTGTTGTTGAATTTCATCGCTGATGGATATCAGTTTTTCATGCCATTCTGTATTGGTATTTTTTGACGTACTAAATAGGCAGAGAACGGCGCTATTACGGCTAATATCCAGCACTGTAAGCAGGTTCTTTTCATTGATTTCTGCCGTGATAGTTTGAGGAAAACCAATGCCATTTAAACAGGCAGAGAGTTCTCCGGTATTATTTTTTAGAGCGTTTTCCAGAGAGTTTTTATCTATTTCGATGAAATTGACTTCAATATTATGCAGGTGTAATGAAGGACGTAAAAATAGGGTCAGTTTTTCATCTGCTATATCTTCGGGCAGTGAATAAAGGGTCTTACGGCCAAACAGAGAGGATTTGGCGACTAATTGCAGAGGATGGTCATTTTCTTCTTGGTTGGATTGTACCCATTGCTGGTATAACTTCTCCATTTTTTGCATGAGGGAATGTTGTCGATAAGCCTGTTCTGTCAATAAGATATGCAAAAATTGGGACAAGAATTTTAAGCTATTCAAGTCGTGCCATAGGCAATCTTTTAATAGCACGATATCTAACGGGGATATCTCATTTCTGCCACTGAAAAAGGTACAGGCTTGCAGTAAACGGATGGATTTTTTCCAACGGCGATCTGAGACATCAGCCGTGCTCTCAGTCGCATTGACTTGCTGGCGTAATTGATAAATCAGCTCGAAGATATGATCTGGCAGGGATACATGATTGATCTTGTCTTGCCATTGCTGAAATTCATCATCGGTGATTTGAATATGGGCAGGCACGGGATTGCCATTTTCATTGTTTCGGTCAGTTAGCAAGGCGCGAAAATTTTTCTTTTCCTGAATCTTGTCCAGCCAGAGTCGAATCAACATGCGATCGTAGAGTGCTTCCAGACTGCTATCACTATCCGGGAGTTCATTGGATGCAGTAACCAGTAAACGCATCGGTAGTTGTTCTTCCAGGTTGCCATTTCTGAATTTCTTTTCATTAATCGCGGTGAGTAACGTATTCAAAATGGCGGGACCTGCTTTCCAAATTTCATCCAAGAAAACGATTTCCGCTTCGGGTAAATAACCTTCAGTAAGGCGCTGATAACGGCCTTCATCTTTGAGCGCTTGAATGGAAAGTGGGCCGAAGATCTCTTCTGGGGTGGAAAAACGGGTCATCAGATACTCAAAAGCGCGGGCGTTTTGGAATGCAAATTTGAGCCGGCGCGCGATAAGACTTTTAGCTATTCCTGGGGGACCAAGAAGAAAAATGCTTTCTCCACATAAGGCCGCCAGTAGACACAGGCGGATAGCTTGTCGTCTTTCATAGAGACCGCTTTCTAGATACTGACCTAACTGGGATATTTTTTCGACCAATTGCATATGATTTACACCATGGTTCGGATAGTTACCTTCCTTTATTTATAGATAAAATTCACTCTATGCAAAGATTTTGATGATAATTTATTAAGCTTCAATGGCCTGTTTTAAAAAATCGATTCAGCATAAATTATTCAATAAGTTAGCTTTTTTTCTTTATTTATCTCCCCATTAAACGTTTCTATGATGATCACATTTTTATATTAATCATGTTGTCTTTGATGGTTAGCTTTATATGATGACGGTTTAGCGAAACGTTTCGCTAAACCGTTTATAAAAATGAAAAAAAGCGTTTTATTACATTCTGATATTTCAGTCGTTATTTCGGGTGGGGGGCACCCCGGTCCGGGTGGTGAGGGGGGGGGGGGGGTCTATCCCGTCGTCTACCCAAAGAATTGATTTAGCGCTAACCCAGGGAACACCCGATCTGTTTTTGATGTTGTTGTTCAGGAAGTACAAGTTGAAGCGGCCATTTTGGCCGCTGAAATTATTGAACACAATTCGCAACTGCATGAGCAAATTGAGGTTATTATGGAGCCATTACTAGAGTTAAAAGGGATTGATAAGGTTTTTCCCGGGGTAAAAGCATTGTCAGGAGCTGCACTGCGTGTTTATCCCGGAAAAGTGATGGCGTTAGTCGGCGAAAACGGTGCCGGAAAATCCACAATGATGAAAGTCTTGACCGGTATTTATACAAAAGATGCGGGTACAATTCGCTATCTTGGGCAAGATGTCGTTTTCTCTGGTCCTAAATCCTCCCAGGAAGCTGGTATTGGTATCATACATCAAGAGTTAAACCTCATCCCCCAACTAACGATTGCAGAAAACATTTTTTTGGGTCGTGAATTCGTCAATAAACTGGGCATCATCAACTGGAAAAGAATGTATGAAGAAGCCGATAACTTGCTCAGGCGTCTAAATATCCGCTACAGCAGCCATCGGCTTGTTTCTGAATTGTCCATTGGTGAGCAGCAAATGGTAGAAATTGCCAAGGTGCTGAGTTTCCAATCCAAAGTTATCATTATGGATGAACCTACAGATGCCTTGACGGATACCGAAACAGAATCCTTGTTTCATGTCATACGGGAACTGAAAGCACAAGGATGTGGCATTGTCTATATTTCCCATCGTTTGAAAGAGCTTTTTAAAATTTGTGATGATGTGACGGTATTGCGTGATGGTCAATTTATTGGTGAACAGCCGATTAATGCCCTGAGCGAAGAGCGATTGATCGAAATGATGGTGGGGCGCAAGCTGGAAGATCAATACCCGCGTTTAGATCTACCGAGAGGTGAAAAAAGGTTGGAAGTTGAAAACCTCTCTGGATCGGGGATCAATAATGTCAGCTTTTCTTTGTTTAGTGGAGAAATTCTGGGGATTTCAGGGTTAATGGGCGCTGGCCGTACTGAATTAATGAAGGTGATTTACGGGGCTTTGCCAAAAATTAAAGGCAAGATCTTGCTTGATGGAAAACCGCTGACGATCCGTCGTCCACAGGAGGGATTAGCCAATGGTATTGTCTATATTTCGGAAGACCGCAAACGGGATGGATTAGTCTTGGGAATGTCGGTTAAAGAGAATATGTCCCTCACCGCATTACGCTATTTCAGCCGAAATTTTTGTCTCTTGAATCATTCCGCAGAACAACAATCCGTTGCCGACTTCATTAAGTTATTCAATATAAAAACTCCCTCAATGGAACAAACTACAGGATTGCTTTCCGGTGGTAATCAGCAGAAAGTTGCGATTGCCCGTGGATTGATGACTCGTCCAAAGGTGTTGATCCTTGATGAGCCAACCCGAGGCGTAGATGTTGGGGCGAAAAAGGAAATCTATCAGCTTATCAACCAGTTTAAAAAAGAAGGCTTGAGCATTATTTTGGTTTCTTCTGAAATGCCTGAAGTGATGGGAATGAGTGATCGTATTCTGGTCATGCATGAAGGTTGTATCAGTGGGGAATTCAGTGTGAATGGTATTTCTCAGGAAGTGTTGATGGCCGCTGCTGTTGGTAAACAGAATACGATGCAATTAAAAGAGAATGGTCAAGGATAATGGATATGAATTCTAGTACAGCGCCAGCCTCCCGACGTTGGTTCACGAAAACATGGTTGATGGAGCAGAAATCACTTATTGCGCTCTTATTTTTGATTGCCGTCGTTTCTTCCCTTAGCCCCAATTTTTTCACATTGAATAACCTGTTTAACATCCTCCAGCAAACTTCTGTCAACGCTATCATGGCGGTAGGCATGACGTTGGTTATTCTGACATCAGGAATTGATCTATCAGTTGGTTCTTTGTTGGCTCTGACTGGTGCTGTAGCGGCATCAATGGTTGGAGCAGATATCAATGCTTTGGTCGCTGTTGCTGGGGCTTTGGCATTGGGGGCTACAATTGGGGCCTGTACTGGTGTGATTGTTGCAAAAGGCCAGGTTCAAGCATTTATTGCAACATTGGTGATGATGTTATTGCTACGCGGAGTGACTCGGGTTTATACCGATGGGAGTCCGATTAATACCGGTTTCAGTGACAATGCTGATCTGCTTGGTTGGTTTGGTATTGGGAGTCCATTAGGAGTGCCTGCGCCTGTGTGGATTATGTCGCTGGTGTTTGTCGTGGCATGGTTCATTCTTCACCACACTCGTCTTGGTCGTTACATCTACGCATTAGGCGGAAATGAATCTGCAACACGTTTATCAGGTATTGGTGTTGATAAAATAAAAATAATCGTTTATTCCCTATGTGGCCTGTTGGCTGCACTGGCCAGTATTATCGAAGTTGCCCGATTATCTTCTGCTCAACCGATGGCTGGAAGCGGTTATGAACTGGATGCTATTGCAGCAGTCGTACTGGGGGGAACCAGTTTGGCAGGAGGCAAGGGGCGAATTGTTGGTACGTTGATTGGTGCGCTAATCTTAGGATTTTTAAACAATGGATTGAATTTATTAGGAATTTCTTCCAACTACCAGATGATCGTCAAGGCAGTTGTTATTTTACTGGCGGTCTTGGTTGATAAAAAAAGCAGCAAATAATCTTACCCTATAGGAAAAAATAATATGAAAATGAAGAAACTGGTAACTATTTTCTCCGCCATGGCATTAAGTGCCACTATCAGTGCTAATGCATTGGCGAAAGATAGCATAGCATTGGTTATTTCAACCTTGAATAACCCTTTCTTTGTCACAATGAAAGATAGCGCGCAGAAAGAGGCTGATAAACTGGGTTATAACTTGATTGTACTTGATTCCCAGGATAATCCAGCCAAAGAATTAGCCAATGTGCAGGATTTGACGGTTCGTGACATAAAATTGATGTTAATTAACCCAACTGACTCAGATGCCGTTGGTAATGCCGTGATCATGGCAAATAAGGCGAATATTCCGGTTATTACGCTTGACCGTTCAGCGCATAAGGGCAATGTGATCAGCTATATTGCTTCTGACAGCCGTTTAGGTGCCAAAATGGCCGCTGATTTTATCGCTAGAAAATTAGGTAATAATATCAAGGTCATTCAATTAGAAGGTATTCCCGGCGCTTCAGGTGCACGTGAACGTGGTGAAGGTTTTGGTCAGGCAGCCCAAAAACACAAATTCAACATGTTGGCTAGTCAGCCCGCTGATTATGATCGCACAAAAGGGATGAATGTTATGCAGAACTTGCTGACAGCTCATCCGTCGGTACAAGCTGTTTTCGCTCAAAATGATGAAATGGCTCTTGGTGCATTGCGAGCGTTGCAGGCAGCCGGTAAAGAAGATGTGTTGGTTGTCGGATTTGATGGTACTGATGATGCTCTTAAGGCTGTACAGAGCGGTAAATTGGCAGCAACGATTGCACAGCGTCCGGATCAAATAGGTATCATCGGTGTTCAGACTGCGGACAAAGTACTAAAAGGTGAAAAAGTTGATGCCATCATTCCGGTTGAGCTGGAATTAGTTGTGAAGAAATAATCAACATTATTCATGCAGCCATTAATTTTTATGGCTGCATTATTTTTACACAGGAATAAATGTAATGAGTGTGGCAAAACTGGTTGTGATGGGTAGCATCAATGTAGATCACATATTGAATCTCAACTCTTTTCCTCAACCAGGGGAAACAGTGAGAGGAAAACAATATAAGGTTGCCTTTGGAGGAAAAGGGGCAAACCAGGCCGTTGCTGCTGGTCGTTGTGGTGCTGACATTACATTTATTGCTTGCGTTGGCCAGGATGATGTCGGCATACGTGTTTGCCAACAGTTGGCGAAAGATAATATCAATACTTCCTCAATTGAGGTGATTGAAGAGGAAACAACGGGCGTAGCTCTGATTTTTGTCAATCGGCTGGGTGAAAATGTTATTGGCATTAATGCCGGGGCGAATGGGAGGCTAACTCCTAATTATTTCCTTCGTCATGAACAGATTGTCAAAGAAGCTGATGCATTGTTATTGCAGCTTGAAACGCCATTGGAAACCGTACAACTTGCTGCTGAAACGGCCAAGAAACATCATATTAAAGTGATCTTGAATCCAGCACCGGCACAGAAAATCTCAGATCAATTACTGTCGCTGGTGGATATTATCACGCCGAATGAAACTGAAGCGGAATATTTGACTGGCATTGCCGTCAAAGATGATGTTGGCGCGGAAAAAGCCTCTCAGGCCTTACATCATAAAGGCATAGAAACGGTCATTATCACATTGGGTAGCCGAGGCGTATGGCTGAGTGAGAAAGGTAAGGAAGGGAAAATTGTTCCTGGATTTAAAGTAAAAGCGATCGATACAATTGCTGCTGGGGATACATTTAATGGTGCCTTGGTAACAGGATTGCTGGAAGAAAATACAATGTTGTCTGCTATCCGCTTTGCTCATGCGGCGGCAGCGATTGCCGTTACGCGTCAGGGAGCACAACCTGCGATTCCGTGGCGGAATGAAATTGACGCATTTCTATCTGAACAGGATTAACCGTGGCTACCATGAAGGACGTTGCTCGTCTGGCGGGCGTATCAACATCAACCGTTTCTCATGTGATTAATGGCAATCGTTATGTCAGTGAAAACGTGAAAAAGAAAGTCAATGCAGCGATTGAGGAATTGAATTATGCACCGTCTGCTTTGGCAAGAAGCTTGAAAATCAAGCAAACCAAAACCATTGGTATGTTGGTTACAGCCAGTGATAACTCTTTTTATTCTGAAGTTGTTAGAGGGGTAGAAAAGAACTGTTACGAACGGGGATACAGCTTAATTTTATGTAATACTGAAGGTAATGTTACCCGTATGATTAGCAGTATAGAAACTTTGCTGCAAAAGCGTGTTGATGGCTTGTTAATCATGTGTACTGAAACTCAGTGGCCGTCCAGCGACATCCTTTGTCGCTATCCATGGGTTCCAATGGTAATCATGGATTGGTCTCCTTTTGATACTTGCAATGACATTATCAAGGATAACTCCCTGCAAGGGGGAGAGATGGCAACTAATTACCTAATCAGTCGAGGTTTTCGAAAAATCGCTTGTATCACTGGTCACCGTATAAGACACCCGCCTGTCAACGTTTGGCTGGATATCGAAAAGCGATGCAGGATGCTGAACTGGAAATTCCCACTGGATATGTGATCTACAGTGATTTTGAATTTGCCGGCGGATTTTCATCAATGAAACAACTTCTCCAGTTACCTGAACCACCGGAAGCTTTATTTGCGGGTAATGATGCTATGGCGATTGGTGCTTATCAAGCCTTATATCAGCAGGGGCTTTCTGTGCCAGATGATTTTTCTATCATCGGATATGACGATATCGCAGTCGCACCTTACCTGATTCCTCCGTTGACAACGATTCATCAACCAAAGAATGAATTGGGTAAGCTGGCAATTGATAGCCTGCTTTATCGAATGGAAAATCCAGAAAGCGAACCAAAGCAACTGATTTTGACACCTAAATTGATCGAGCGAAGTTCTGTAGCAAGTCGCTAACGGGTTATTTCTTCTTAATTAAGTTATTACCGTCTTCTTTATTCAGTAATAGAAAAAAGTAGAAGAGAATCAAGGTAATCACTCCCATCGTGATTAAAGTATAGTGGAAATGGTTGATGGCTGAACCATATTCCATTGACTCATAAAATCGCAGAACTGCCGCACTGATGGTCACCCCAAAACTGATGGATAACTGCTGAGTGACTGATAACAGGCTATTACCGGCACTGGCATTATTATCATTCAGATCAGCTAAAGTGATTGTATTCATCGCTGTGAATTGTGTGGACATGACTACTCCCAATATAAAAAGAGGAATTATCAAAAATATGATGGGGAGTTCCGGTGTTTGTAGCGAAAATTGTGAAATCATTATGCCAATAATAATCGTGACCCAAATGAGTGTTTTTCGATATCCAAAGCGGGTCAGTATCTTGGTGACAAAAGATTTGGCTAAAATTGAACCAATTGCATTCGGTGCCATCATGACGCCAGCAATGACTGCTGGAAATCCAAACCCCACTTGGAGCATTAAAGGAATAATAAATGAAAGCGAGCCAGTACTTAGCCGAGTAGCAATATTGCCGGCGATGCCAATTGAAAATGTACGTGTCTGGAACAACTGGAGATTAATGAGGGGATTTGAGTGTCTTTTTGCATAGAAGACATACCCTAATAACATAATGATACCGCTACAAAATAAAGCGGGGGAAAGATAACCAGAGAATGTGTGATCTCCAAATAAATCAAAACTGACTGAAATCATCACCAGGCCCATACTAAACAACATGAATCCCAGAAAATCGAAAGGGCATTTGGGCATAGTTAAATTAGGCATATTCTTTCTGGCGTAAATGATACCTAATAAACCAATGGGAATATTGATGATGAAAATCCAGTGCCATGTTGCATAAGTTACTAACAATCCGCCAAACATTGGACCCAAAATTGGGCCTAATAACCCTGGCATGGTGACAAAATTCAAAATAGGTAGCAGTTCACTACGTGGATATGATCTTAATAGAGCCAGGCGAGCAACGGGCATCATCATAGCTCCACCTATACCTTGAATAACTCTGGATGCGACTAAGAAAGAAAAGTTATGTGATAGCGCGCAAGCAAGCGAGCCTAAAGAAAAGAAGGAAACAGCATAAATGAATACTGTACGAGTACCAAATCTATCGGCAAGCCACCCGCTTACGGGAATTAGCATCGCTACAGTTAAAGTATAACTGACAATAGCGGGCTGCATTGCCAGTGGAGAGTGATCAAGACTTTTTGCAATTGCCGGTAGCGCGGTGTTAAGAATTGTGGCATCTAAAGACTGCATAAAAAAAGCCATCGCTGCGATCCAAGGTAACCCCGACATACTGCGTGCGGATTTGACCATTAGATATCCTGTTTATTTTTTAATGATAGTGAATACATAATATCTTACTATATCAAATTCAAACCATTTATTGGTTATTAATCAATCAATAACTTCCTCTAGGGCCAATTGACAGTTGTTGTAGGCAATTGCACAACAATCATTGTATAAGAACTTTGCCTTTATGGTTGTTGTTTAAATCCTCAATTTTAGGACGTAAAACACACATAATTACCGTTTTTGTTGAAAAAAACCACGAACAGAAAAAAAATTCAAAAAAACTATTGTCAGCGCCGTAAAACACCCTATAATGCGCCACCACTGACCGACGCTGCGCTGAAACAGGCCGCGAAGGGCAGTGAGAGAAAAGCGAAAATAATCGCTTGACTCCCGAGGCAAAAAGCGTAAGATACGCAGCCTCGCAACCCGGAAGAGGCTTCCGGTTGCCCCCGCTCTTTAACAAATTAATCAGACAATCTGTGTGGGCACTCGCAAGACACTCTCTGACGCCGCAAGGCGAAAAAGATTAAACAGTCTTGAAGAGTGACTGAACAGTTAATTCATTATGAACGAACAGTCAGAATTCTTTGAGCATCAAACACTTTAATTGAAGAGTTTGATCATGGCTCAGATTGAACGCTGGCGGCAGGCCTAACACATGCAAGTCGAGCGGCAGCGGGGGAAAGCGTGCTTTCCTGCCGGCGAGCGGCGGACGGGTGAGTAATGTCTGGGGATCTGCCCGATGGAGGGGGATAACCACTGGAAACGGTGGCTAATACCGCATAACCTCGAACGAGCAAAGTGGGGGACCTTCGGGCCTCACGCCATCGGATGAACCCAGATGGGATTAGCTGGTAGGTGGGGTAATGGCTCACCTAGGCGACGATCCCTAGCTGGTCTGAGAGGATGACCAGCCACACTGGGACTGAGACACGGCCCAGACTCCTACGGGAGGCAGCAGTGGGGAATATTGCACAATGGGCGCAAGCCTGATGCAGCCATGCCGCGTGTATGAAGAAGGCCTTCGGGTTGTAAAGTACTTTCAGCGGGGAGGAAGGCACAGGACTGAATAAGTGCTGTGATTGACGTTACCCGCAGAAGAAGCACCGGCTAACTCCGTGCCAGCAGCCGCGGTAATACGGAGGGTGCAAGCGTTAATCGGAATTACTGGGCGTAAAGCGCACGCAGGCGGTCAATTAAGTTAGATGTGAAATCCCCGGGCTTAACCTGGGAATGGCATCTAAGACTGGTTGACTAGAGTCTCGTAGAGGGGGGTAGAATTCCACGTGTAGCGGTGAAATGCGTAGAGATGTGGAGGAATACCGGTGGCGAAGGCGGCCCCCTGGACGAAGACTGACGCTCAGGTGCGAAAGCGTGGGGAGCAAACAGGATTAGATACCCTGGTAGTCCACGCTGTAAACGATGTCGATTTGGAGGTTGTGGCCTTGAGCTGTGGCTTCCGGAGCTAACGCGTTAAATCGACCGCCTGGGGAGTACGGCCGCAAGGTTAAAACTCAAATGAATTGACGGGGGCCCGCACAAGCGGTGGAGCATGTGGTTTAATTCGATGCAACGCGAAGAACCTTACCTACTCTTGACATCCACGGAATTCTGCAGAGATGCGGAAGTGCCTTCGGGACCCGTGAGACAGGTGCTGCATGGCTGTCGTCAGCTCGTGTTGTGAAATGTTGGGTTAAGTCCCGCAACGAGCGCAACCCTTATCCTTTGTTGCCAGCACGTCATGGTGGGAACTCAAGGGAGACTGCCGGTGATAAACCGGAGGAAGGTGGGGATGACGTCAAGTCATCATGGCCCTTACGAGTAGGGCTACACACGTGCTACAATGGCAGATACAAAGAGAAGCGACCTCGCGAGAGCAAGCGGACCTCATAAAGTCTGTCGTAGTCCGGATTGGAGTCTGCAACTCGACTCCATGAAGTCGGAATCGCTAGTAATCGTAGATCAGCATGCTACGGTGAATACGTTCCCGGGCCTTGTACACACCGCCCGTCACACCATGGGAGTGGGTTGCAAAAGAAGTCGGTAGCTTAACCTTCGGGAGGGCGCTGACCACTTTGTGATTCATGACTGGGGTGAAGTCGTAACAAGGTAACCGTAGGGGAACCTGCGGTTGGATCACCTCCTTACCGAAAAGATAGTGGATTTTGTTGCAGTGCTCACACAGATTGTCTGATGAAATAAAGCAGAGCAAGCGTCTGCGAAGAAGACTTTGAGTCCCCTTCGTCTAGAGGCCTAGGACACCGCCCTTTCACGGCGGTAACAGGGGTTCGAATCCCCTAGGGGACGCCATCTTGCTCAGGTATCGGGTGAAAGACGGTGCCACCGAAATATTGTTAAGCGGACGTGCGCGTCGGTTTAGCAATATTAGCTCTTTAACAATCTGGAACAAGCTGAAAATTTGAAACAGCCCGTGAAATGAACTCATGGCACGGGTGAGTCTCTCAATAACTCCGACTCGAAGACACCTTCGGGTTGTGAGGTTAAGCGACTAAGCGTACACGGTGGATGCCTAGGCAGTCAGAGGCGATGAAGGACGTGCTAATCTGCGAAAAGCGCCGGTGAGCTGATATGAAGCGCTATCAGCCGGCGATGTCCGAATGGGGAAACCCGGTGCAATCCGTTGCACCATCATTAACTGAATCCATAGGTTAATGAGGCGAACCGGGGGAACTGAAACATCTCAGTACCCCGAGGAAAAGAAATCAACCGAGATTCCCCCAGTAGCGGCGAGCGAACGGGGAGGAGCCCAGAGCCATCAGCGATACACACGTCAGGAGAACGGTCTGGAAAGGCCGGCAGTAAAGGGTGACAGCCCCGTATCCGAAGAGGTGTGATATTGTGAG
The DNA here is from genome assembly GCF_056632175.1 of Xenorhabdus sp. SGI 60. Lineage (NCBI taxonomy): Bacteria > Pseudomonadati > Pseudomonadota > Gammaproteobacteria > Enterobacterales > Morganellaceae > Xenorhabdus > Xenorhabdus sp. SGI 60. Next base: position 39,163 of record NZ_CP196860.1, read on the forward strand.
CTCGAAGAGTAGGGCGGGACACGTGGTATCCTGTCTGAACATGGGGGGACCATCCTCCAAGGCTAAATACTCCTGACTGACCGATAGTGAACCAGTACCGTGAGGGAAAGGCGAAAAGAACCCCGGCGAGGGGAGTGAAAGAGAACCTGAAACCGTGTACGTACAAGCAGTGGGAGCCCTGATTTATCAGGGTGACTGCGTACCTTTTGTATAATGGGTCAGCGACTTATATTCTGTAGCAAGGTTAACCGTATAGGGGAGCCGCAGGGAAACCGAGTCTTAACTGGGCGTTAAGTTGCAGGGTATAGACCCGAAACCCGGTGATCTAGCCATGGGCAGGTTGAAGGTTGGGTAACACTAACTGGAGGACCGAACCGACTAATGTTGAAAAATTAGCGGATGACTTGTGGCTGGGGGTGAAAGGCCAATCAAACCGGGAGATAGCTGGTTCTCCCCGAAAGCTATTTAGGTAGCGCCTCGTGAACTCATCTTCGGGGGTAGAGCACTGTTTCGGCTAGGGGGTCATCCCGACTTACCAACCCGATGCAAACTGCGAATACCGAAGAATGTTATCACGGGAGACACACGGCGGGTGCTAACGTCCGTCGTGAAGAGGGAAACAACCCAGACCGCCAGCTAAGGTCCCCAAGTCATGGTTAAGTGGGAAACGAAGTGGGAAGGCTCAGACAGCCAGGATGTTGGCTTAGAAGCAGCCATCATTTAAAGAAAGCGTAATAGCTCACTGGTCGAGTCGGCCTGCGCGGAAGATGTAACGGGGCTAAACCATGCACCGAAGCTGCGGCAGCGACATGAATATGTCGTTGGGTAGGGGAGCGTTCTGTAAGCCGTTGAAGGTGAACTGTGAGGTTTGCTGGAGGTATCAGAAGTGCGAATGCTGACATAAGTAACGATAAAGCGGGTGAAAAACCCGCTCGCCGGAAGACCAAGGGTTCCTGTCCAACGTTAATCGGGGCAGGGTGAGTCGACCCCTAAGGCGAGGCTGAAAAGCGTAGTCGATGGGCAACAGGTTAATATTCCTGTACGGGCCATAATTGCGATGGGGGGACGGAGAAGGCTAGGCAATCCGGGCGACGGTCGTCCCGGTTTAAGTGTGTAGGTGGGATAATCAGGCAAATCCGGTTATCCTTAACACTGAGGCACGATGACGAGGCACTACGGTGCTGAAGTTGCTGATGCCCCGCTTCCAGGAAAAGCCCCTAAGCTTCAGATTATGGTCCATCGTACCCCAAACCGACACAGGTGGTCAGGTAGAGAATACTCAGGCGCTTGAGAGAACTCGGGTGAAGGAACTAGGCAAAATGGTGCCGTAACTTCGGGAGAAGGCACGCTGGCGTTAGGTGAAGGACCAGGCGTCCGGAGCTGAGGCCAGTCGCAGATACCAGCTGGCTGCAACTGTTTAATAAAAACACAGCACTGTGCAAACACGAAAGTGGACGTATACGGTGTGACGCCTGCCCGGTGCTGGAAGGTTAATTGATGGGGTTAGCGGCAACGCGACGCTCTTGATCGAAGCCCCAGTAAACGGCGGCCGTAACTATAACGGTCCTAAGGTAGCGAAATTCCTTGTCGGGTAAGTTCCGACCTGCACGAATGGCGTAATGATGGCCAGGCTGTCTCCACCCGAGACTCAGTGAAATTGAACTCGCTGTGAAGATGCAGTGTACCCGCGGCAAGACGGAAAGACCCCGTGAACCTTTACTATAGCTTGACACTGAACCTTGAGCCTTGATGTGTAGGATAGGTGGGAGGCTGTGAAGTGTGGACGCCAGTCTGCACGGAGCCATCCTTGAAATACCACCCTTGAATGTTTGATGTTCTAACGCGGACCCGTTATCCGGGTTGCGGACAGTGTCTGGTGGGTAGTTTGACTGGGGCGGTCTCCTCCCAAAGCGTAACGGAGGAGCACGAAGGTTGGCTAATCCTGGTCGGACATCAGGAGGTTAGTGCAATGGCATAAGCCAGCTTGACTGCGAGAGTGACAGCTCGAGCAGGTGCGAAAGCAGGTCATAGTGATCCGGTGGTTCTGAATGGAAGGGCCATCGCTCAACGGATAAAAGGTACTCCGGGGATAACAGGCTGATACCGCCCAAGAGTTCATATCGACGGCGGTGTTTGGCACCTCGATGTCGGCTCATCACATCCTGGGGCTGAAGTAGGTCCCAAGGGTATGGCTGTTCGCCATTTAAAGTGGTACGCGAGCTGGGTTTAGAACGTCGTGAGACAGTTCGGTCCCTATCTGCCGTGGGCGTTGGAAGATTGCAAGGGGCTGCTCCTAGTACGAGAGGACCGGAGTGGACGCACCACTGGTGTTCGGGTTGTCATGCCAATGGCATTGCCCGGTAGCTAAGTGCGGAAGAGATAACCGCTGAAAGCATCTAAGCGGGAAACTTGCCTTAAGATGAGTCTTCCCTTACTCCTTTGAGGGTACTGAAGGACCGTCCGAGACGAGGACGTCGATAGGCCGGGTGTGTAAGCGTTGCGAGACGTTGAGCTAACCGGTACTAATGAGCCGTGCGGCTTAACCTGACAACACCGAAGGTGTTTTGGGGATTGAGAGAAGGTTTCAGAGAGCACAGCAGCTTGTTCGGGATTGAATACAGCATTTGTCTGGCGGCAACAGCGCGGTGGTCCCACCTGATCCCATGCCGAACTCAGCAGTGAAACGCCGTAGCGCCGATGGTAGTGTGGGGTCTCCCCATGCGAGAGTAGGACACTGCCAGACATCCATTGAGTCAGAGAAGCCATCCGTCACCGGATGGCTTTTTTGCGTTTAGGAAAAACCAAAATAATTAACCATAAGTTAATGTACTTTTCCTTGTTCCATACCAATACCCGTTTGCGAACGAATAAACTGACTGCGAAACATTTTCCTTTCCTGCATTCCTTGTGCCGAAGTATCGGTAATCGAAGATAACCAAGCTCCGATAAATGCGATAAACATGGAAAACAGAGCTGGATATTCATAAGGATAAATTGGTTTCTCATGACCAAGAATGCTAACCCAGATCGTAGGGCCTAGAATCATTAATACAACTGCTGTCAGTAACCCCAACCATCCGCCAACTAACGCTCCACGTGTAGTCAGCTTGCTCCAGTACATAGACAATAAAATAATAGGGAAATTACAACTTGCGGCGATGGAGAAAGCCAAACCGACCATAAAGGCAATATTTTGTTTTTCGAATAAAATACCCAAGCCAATAGCAACTAATCCCAGAATAACGACGGTAATTTTGGAGACTTTTAGCTCATCTCGCTCATTCGCTTTTCCCCTTTTAATCACATTGGCATAGAGATCATGGGATACTGCGGAAGCGCCTGCTAATGTTAACCCGGCTACTACAGCTAAAATAGTGGCAAAAGCAACAGCGGAGATAAAACCAAGGAAAAAATCACCGCCAACGGCATTTGCCAGATGGACAGCAGCCATATTTGTACCACCAATTAATGTGCCAGTTGTGTCTTTGAAAGAAGGATTGGCGCTGACCAATAGAATTGCACCAAATCCAATAATAAACGTCAGGATATAAAAATAGCCGATAAAGCCCGTTGCATAGAAAACACTTTTACGGGCTTCTTTAGCATCACTGACGGTAAAAAACCGCATGACAATATGGGGCAATCCCGCAGTACCGAACATCAATGCCAATCCTAAAGAGAGTGCAGAGATAGGATCTGATACCAATCCTCCAGGACTCATAATGGCAGGTCCAAGAGAATGTACCGCAATGGCTTCTTTAAACAGGGTATGAAAATTGAAATTAACTACTTTCATGACCATCAAAGCCATGAATGTTGCTCCTGCCAGCAATAGAATTGCTTTAATAATCTGAACCCATGTTGTCGCCAGCATTCCGCCAAATAAGACATAAAGCACCATCAAAATACCGACCAAGACAACAGCGACGTAATAATTTAATCCGAATAGCAACTCGATCAGTTTTCCAGCTCCGACCATCTGAGCTATTAGATATAAGGCAACAACAACTAACGAACCCATTGCGGATAAGGTACGAATGGGGCGTTGCTTCAACCGATAAGAAGCGACATCAGCAAAGGTGTAACGCCCCAAATTTCTTAATCTTTCGGCAATGAGGAATAGAATTATTGGCCAGCCAACGAGAAAGCCAATGGAATAGATCAACCCATCATAGCCAGAGGTATATACTAACGCTGAAATTCCCAGAAACGAGGCGGCTGACATATAGTCACCTGCTATTGCCATACCATTCTGGAAACCAGTAATACGTCCGCCAGCGGTATAGTAATCTGAACGTGAAATAGTCCGCTTTGAAGCCCAGTAAGTAATACCAAGCGTTAACCCGACGAATAACAGGAACATGATAATTGCCTGAATATTCAAAGGTTGTTTTTCTACATTACCTGAAATGTCATCTGCTTGAGCTAGGATAGGGAAGAGGGAAGAAAATAGTAATACGATTTTTTTCATTTTCTCACCTCGTTGAGAATAGTTGATGTCAGACGATCAAATTCACCATTCGCCCTGATTATATAAATTCCGGTCAGTATGAAAGATATGAAAATGATCCCAACTCCTACAGGAATTCCCCGTGTCATACTGGTGTTTTCATGAAGTGGTGTTCCAAGCCATTCAGGAGCAAAAGCAATAAGGAAAATAAAACCAACATAAAGCACTAACATGATGATGGATAACAGCCAGGCAAAACGCCCTCGCTTCTTAACTAACTCCTTAAAGCGGGGATTATTTTCAATCTCTTGATAAATGCCGTCACTCATTGGAGTATCTCCTGTTGATGTTTAAACGTCACACCTTAAGCACACCATATCCGAGGAATTTGCTAAGCCTACGGCTCCGCACTTTTGGTGATACGTTATCAGGCCGCCTTACGGCGGCGCATATGTTTTACGACATATTGATGGATTGCTTTTCTTCCAGCAGTTTTTCAACAACTCCCGGATCGGCCAGCGTGGAGGTATCTCCTAAGTTACTGGTATCACCAGAAGCAATCTTGCGCAAAATACGTCGCATAATTTTCCCGGAACGTGTTTTGGGCAGAGAGTCTGTCCAATGAAGGATATCAGGTGTTGCAATTGGGCCGATTTCTTTACGAACCCAATCTCTGACCTCGGTATACAGTTCAGGGGAAGGCTCTTCACCATGAACTAGCGTGACGTAGGCGTAAATAGCTTGTCCTTTGATATGATGGGGGATACCAACAACGGCAGCTTCAGCGATTTTGGGGTATGCAACTAAGGCTGATTCAATTTCTGCGGTTCCCAAACGATGGCCTGAAATATTCAGAACATCATCAACACGGCCAGTGATCCAGTAATAGCCATCTTCATCACGTCGAGCGCCATCGCCACTGAAATACATTCCCTTGAAAGTGGAAAAATAAGTCTGTTCAAAACGCTCATGATCGCCATACAAAGTTCGTGCCTGTGCTGGCCAGGAATCCGTGATAACCAGGTTGCCTTCACTCACACCCGCTAAAATTTCTCCAGAATTATCAACCAAGGCCGGACTAATACCAAAAAATGGCAGAGTGGCGGAGCCTGCTTTGAGATCGGTAGCGCCTGGTAGCGGTGTGATCATGAATCCACCGGTTTCGGTTTGCCACCATGTATCTACGATAGGACATTTACTGTTGCCTATTTTTTTGTAGTACCATTCCCATGCTTCTGGGTTAATGGGTTCGCCCACAGAACCCATAATGCGCAAGGATGTACGCTTAGTCCCTTCTATGGCTTTATCACCTTCGGCCATCAATGCCCTGATGGCGGTTGGCGCAGTATAAAGAATATTAACTTTATGCTTATCAACCACCTGACAAAGACGGTTAACATCGGGATAGTTGGGGACACCTTCAAACATTAACGTCGTGGCACCACAAGACAAAGGCCCATATAGCAGGTAGCTATGCCCTGTTACCCAGCCTATGTCGGCTGTACACCAGTAAATCTCCCCTGGTCGATAATCAAACGTGTATTTAAACGTTAAAGATGCGTAGACTAAATAACCACCAGTCGTATGCAGGACACCTTTAGGTTTACCTGTAGAGCCTGAAGTATAAAGAATGAATAATGGATCTTCGGCACCTATTTCTTCAGCAGGACACTCAGCACTCACACTCTCGGTCAGTTCATGCCACCATAAATCACGATTGTTATTCCAGTTTTTGGTATTTCCGGTACGTCTGAAAACAACCACATTAGTTACACTAGTAACGTCAGAATGGTTCAGAGCCTCATCGACATTTTTTTTCAACGGGATTGTGCGGCCCGCTCGCAAGCCTTCATCTGCGGTAACCATGAGTTTAGCGTTGGAATCGATAACTCGGCCTGCGATGGCATCAGGAGAGAAACCACCAAAAATTACGGAATGGATCGCTCCGATACGGGCACAGGCCAACATTGCGACGGCGGCTTCTGGCACCATTGGCATATAGATAGCAACAATATCGCCTTTTTTGATCCCCAGTTTTTTCAACACATTAGCAAATTGGCAGACGTCATGATGTAATTCTCGATAGGTAACATGGCGGGATTCTGCGGGATTATCTCCTTCCCATATAATGGCGGTTTGATCACCACGCTCTTGCAAATGGCGATCAAGACAGTTGGCACTTAAGTTCAGGGTGCCATCTTCAAACCAGCGGATGCTGATATGCCCAGGATCGAAAGAGGTATTTTTGACCTTGGTGTAAGGCTTAATCCAGTCAACTACTTTACCTTTTTCACCCCAGAAGCCCTCTGGGTCTTGCAATGACCTTTGATAGTCATGTAGGTACTGTTGCTTGCTTATCAGGGCCGTATCTGCAATATCAGCAGGAATAAGATGCTTGATTATTTGAGTCATATTTTTATCTCCTTGCAATTGTTAATACTATGTCAAAACAAGGTTAACTAAAGTGTAAGAAGAATTTTTGTTTCTTTTTTGCGCGGAAGATCACGCAATAAAGAGAATGAATTTTATGGAATGATCATTTAATGCTGTAGATTTAAGCAATGCTAAGTAATGAGTTTATTATTTTTATTGGATTTATATTCTGTTATTTAAGTTAATTATTGATATTTTTATCTATGAAGAGGCATGAAATGTGAGTGTATAAAGAAAACCATAGCGATATTATGGAATTGATAATCATTTTCATTATTGTTCAATTCACTATAATAATCATGCTGTTCACAAGGTGTGAGCTTTATATATTCTAAATTCTAAACAACTGGAGATATGATATGAGCCATTCATTGCCTTCTCTACCTTACTCCTATGATGCGCTAGAGCCTCATTTCGATAAACAAACGATGGAAATTCACCATACTAAACACCATCAGACATATGTTACTAATACGAATACTGCTCTGGAAACCTTCCCAGAATTAAGCAAACTTGATATTAATGATCTCATTCAGCAGCTTGATAAAATTCCAGCCGATAAACGCACTTTTATTCGCAACAATGCGGGTGGTCACTCAAACCATAGCCTGTTTTGGAAGGGTTTAAAATTAGGCACAGTATTGGATGGTGCCTTGAAAACCGCGATTGAGCGTGATTTTGGCAGTATCGACAGTTTCAAGGAAAAATTTGAACAAGCGGCCGCAACTCGCTTTGGTTCTGGCTGGGCTTGGTTGGTACTGAAAGAAGATGGCAAACTCGCAGTTGTTTCAACAGCCAATCAGGATAGCCCACTAATGGGTGAAGAAATAGCCGGTGCTTCTGGTTACCCGATTGTGGGTCTGGATGTATGGGAACATGCTTATTACCTGAAATATCAGAATCGTCGCCCTGATTACATCAAAGCATTTTGGCATGTAGTAAACTGGGATGAAGCGGCGAAACGTTACGAAGAAAAAACGAAATAATCTTCTAATTAGTTTTTCACAAGAATGCTGGCCATCGCTGTGACCAGCATTTTTATTGCCTGTAATCTTGGCTATTATGCCAGGATAATACGTGTTCATCTTCACCAGCTCATTGAGAGGGAATAAAGAATGTATTATCCACAAATATATAGAGGAAAAATATCATCGTCAGAAACACTGGGTTTCAGTGCGATCAATAAACTGGTGGTGAATGGTCGTCTACAGCTAACCTCTCTTGGGTTAGAAGGCGATGAACAAGCGGAAACTCGTTTTCATGGTGGAGTTGATCGTGCGCTTTGCCATTATCCAAGAGAGCACTACCTATTTTGGAAAAGGCAATTTCCTGAATTGATGGAATTATTTGTCTCTCCCTTGTTTGGTGAGAATATATCCACAGAAGGAATGACAGAAGATAATGTCTATATTGGTGATATTTTCCAATGGGATGAAGCTCTGATTCAAGTAACTCAACCACGCTCTCCTTGTTATAAACTCAATTTTATTACAAACATCAGTGAGTTTGCTGCGATAATGCAAAATAATGGGCGTTGTGGTTGGTTATATCGTGTTATCTCTCCGGGTTTGGTTAATGCTGGTGAACCGATAAAACTGTTAAGCCGTAATAGCGATGTTTCTGTTAAGGAAGCCATTTCCATTGCTTTTCATAATCCATTTGATGAAGAGCTGTTTCGTCGTTTAATGGGGGCTGCTGGGCTGTCTGCCAGTTGGAATCTAACGATGCAAAAGCGCATATTGCATGGAAAAATCGAGAATTTTAATCGTCGTTTATTTGGTCATTAAGGAATCTATATGCCAAAGGGGGAAATGGGATACCCTTTGGCATTCATATAAGGTCGTCTGTTACGGATGAGCTATCAAACCTACCGCTTCATAGACTTTATCCAAGGTTGCCTGGGCACGAGCCTGAGCCTTTGCCGCACCTTCTGCCATGATTTGGTTAAGTAAAGCTTCATCGTTACGGAAATGATGGAAACGTTCCTGTAAGCCTGTCAGCATTTCACTTACAGCCTCTGCGACGGCTCCTTTCAAATGACCGTACATTTTACCTGCAAACTCGGTTTCTAATTCAGGAATAGTTTTACCTGTTACACCCGCGAGGATATCCAGTAAGTTGGAAACGCCGGGTTTGTTTTCCTGATCATAACGTACGCAAGGTGGCTCGTCAGAATCGGTAACCGCACGTTTAATTTTCTTGGCGACAGATTTAGGGTCTTCCAGCAGGGCAATGACGTTATTGCGGTTATCATCCGACTTCGACATTTTCTTGCTCGGATCTTGCAATGACATTACGCGGGCGCCACCTGTTGGAATGAATGGCTCTGGAACAGTGAAAATATCGCCGTATAAAGCGTTAAACCGCAGCGCCAAATCACGGGTTAATTCAAGGTGTTGCTTCTGGTCAATACCCACAGGGATCTGATTAGCCTGATAAAGCAAAATATCAGCAGCCATTAGAACCGGATAATCAAACAGGCCCGCATTGATATTTTCTGCATGACGGGCTGATTTATCCTTGAACTGAGTCATGCGGCTAAGTTCACCGAAATAAGTGTAGCAATTCAGCACCCAGCTTAACTGAGAATGTTGTGGAACATGTGACTGAACGAAGATGGTGCTTTTCTTTGGATCAATACCACAGGCAAGGTAAAGTGCCAGCGTATCCAGCGTGCGTTTTTTCAGTTCATTGGGATCTTGACGCACAGTAATGGCATGCTGGTTAACGATGCAATAGATGCAATCGTATTCATCTTGCATTTTAACCCACTGACGTAACGCCCCCATATAGTTACCGATGGTCAATTCACCGGAGGGTTGTGCGCCGCTGAATACAATAGGTTTTTGGGAGTTTGGTTTCATTGCAGTGGGTTCATTCATTTTATTAAGCTTCCTGTATTTTCAGACTGGATAATGGGTTCAAAGTGGATAGTCCAATAATTGGGAGTAAATCCGAAAAATGGTCCAATACATAATTTGGGTGGCTTGATGCTATCGACTCTCCATAGTTATATCCATAGGTTAAGCCAATACACGGGCAACCAGCGGCTTGTGCCGCCAAAATATCATTACGGGAATCGCCAACAAAAAGCAATTCTTCTTTATGCAAACCAAACATACCCATTGTTAGATAGAGTGGTGCGGGATGAGGCTTTTTCTCTTTAACATCGTCACCGCCCAGTATTAATGAAAAGTATTCACTGATACCTAATGATTCCAGTAATGGAGCAATAAAAGGGGTTGGTTTGTTCGTAACAATCGCCATCGGCAAATGGTATTTTGCCAGTTCTGCCAACGTCTCTTTTACCTGGGGAAACAGTTGGCTGCCTGTGGTTACACTGGTTTCATAAAATTTATCAAACAGCTTGCGTGTTTCGCTATGCAATTCGGCAGACAGTTCTGCTCCAGCCCACTTTAATGCGCGTTCAACCATGACATCAGCACCATTGCCTATCCAGACGGTGACGTGTTCTTTGCCCGCAGCGGGTAAGCCTTTGGCCATCAAAGCCTGATCCAAAGCATCTGCCAGACCACCGGCACTGTCCACCAGTGTGCCATCCAAATCAAATGCAATGGCACGAATTCCTTTTACGACGTCATTTTTCATTATGCTACCTTCGATAATTCGCGGCGCATCTCATCAATAACTGCTTTATAATCTGGCTGACTGAAAATAGCAGAACCGGCAACGAACATATCTGCGCCAGCTTGAGCCGCCTCAGCAATATTATTGGGTTTGATACCACCATCAACTTCAAGATGGATATCGTATCCGCTGTCATCAATGATTTTGCGTACCTGATGCAATTTTTTCAGTGTTTCTGGAATGAAAGACTGACCACCGAAACCTGGGTTAACAGACATCAGCAGGATTACATCCAATTTATCCAATACATAATCAAGATAGCTAAGCGGGGTTGCTGGGTTGAAGACCAAACCCGCTTTGCAGCCATGTTCCTTGATAAGTTGCAGTGTGCGATCGACATGCTCACTCGCTTCAGGATGGAAAGTAATATAGGTTGCACCAGCCTTGGCAAAATCAGGAATAATGCGATCAACCGGTTTTACCATTAAGTGAACATCAATTGGCGCAGTAATGCCATAGTCGCGCAGTGCCTGGCAGACCATTGGACCAATCGTCAAATTTGGCACGTAATGGTTATCCATGACATCAAAGTGCACAACATCAGCGCCTGCTGCCAGAACCTTAGCGGTATCTTCACCTAATCGGGCAAAATCTGCGGATAGAATGGATGGGGCAATCAGAAAGTCTTTCTTCATTGTTATCTTCTCCAATTCATTGTTTTATCCCTGTTATTTCAGGGACTGGAAACCTCAATCACTTCTGGCAGTATAACGCCAAAAGTTCATCAACTTTACTGCGGGCAAGAATATTTCTGCTGATTGTCCGGCGGGCTTTAACAATGTAAAGGGAAGCCTGATGATACCATTCTCGTGTCATCGGTGTGTCATGGTTAGATATGAGTACCGGAATGCCTTTTTGAGACGAGATATAATAGGCGATATTTGCTAGCTTTTCCTGATCGAGAAGGTTAAAGCTATTTGTATGGTAAGCGGTAAAATTGGCCGTAGCCGAAAGTGGGGCATACGGAGGATCACAATAAACCACTGAACCCGTTGAAGCATTATTCAATGCTATTTCGTAATGTTGGCAGATGAAAGTTGCCTTTTGGGACTTTTCAGCAAACCAGTAAAGCTCATCTTCAGGAAAATAAGGCTTTTTATAGCGCCCAAAAGGAACGTTAAATTCACCTCGTGAATTATAGCGACAAAGGCCGTTATAGCAGTGGCGATTCAGGTAAAGAAACAGCATACTGCGGCGAAAGGGATCTTTGCTTTTGTTAAACTCTTCTCGCAGGCGATAAAAGTTTTCGGCAGTGTTGAACTCCGATGAAAATAATGGACGGACATGACTAATAAATTCATCCGCACGAGATTTTACGGCATTGTACAGATTGATCAGATCGTTATTGATATCTGACAAAATGTAAAAATCATAATCGGTATTGAGAAATACCGAGCCTGCGCCAACAAATGGCTCAATCAAGCAATCGCCCTCTGGCAGATGATGTTTAATATCACCTACTAAGGGGTATTTTCCACCGGCCCATTTTAAGAAAGCGCGTTTTTTTTTCATGCCGTCAAATTAGTTATTCAATAATTTCAGAGCCGCAGATTGTACTCTGTTTAGGACAGCATATCAGCGCCTAATCAAAATAGTTTTATTTTTTCAGATCTTGCTGAACTTGTTGTAGTTTTCTGACCCAAGGCTTTTTAGCCTGAACTTCAGCAGGCAGTGAGGAAATGGCCCTTTTAGCGTCAGAAACAGAACTATAATTACCGTGGATCAAGATAAACCATGTTTTGCCATCGCGTTTAGTTTCATAAACCTTGTAATTAATAAGGTTATTTTTTTTCGCGAAGGCGCTTAAGGTATCAGAACGGCTGGCACTACTCAATTGTAGTGTGAATCGATTTGCTGGTGCTTTCAGCAGATCACCCCCAGCATCGGCGATGCTCTTTTTATTGGCCTGATATTGACCAGCTGCTTTGGCGTGATTGTCTTCTCTGACCTTATTCTCTATTTTGGGGGGCGTAACCTTCTCTGGTTTGCTTGGTTCAACAGGTGATGTAGTGGGTTTAGCCTGCGGTTGTGTCAGATTGTTTTGCACAGAATGATTAATGGTGCTTTGTTGTTGATTTAAAGCATCAGAAATATCACCAGGTAACTCTATGCGCTGGTTGTAGCCATCCGTTCCAATTTCGGCAGGAAGATCTTTACTTGGCGTACTACTAATTGGTGGCGGACTGATTTCATGTGCGCCATGAGTTGCTGGTTCTGACAGGTTTTCTTGCTCGTTGCCTGGGGAATTGGTAGAAAGTGAAGAAGAACCAGAAAGGTTAATACTCTTTTCCGCGGCATTTTGCTGTGATTGCTGTTTTTCATGCTCAGTGGGTGATTTCAATGCAGAGCTGATAGCAATAATCAGAAGTAAAAGTACCAGAATGCCAACACCGATCATTATTTGTTGGCGGGATATTGCGAGCTTAGGTTGATTGAATTGGCTTCTGGAGCGCTGAGGATTGCGATCAGAAGTATCAGGCTTTAATTCACTTTCTGTTTTTTGTTTGTTTTCTGATTTTAATTCGTCCACATGCCCTCCTAACAGAGATAGTTCTGCCAATTGTTATTGAAGAGGTTTGGCAGTCTGACCTAACTAAAACCGATGATGCTTTATTTGATAATCTAGCTATTGTATAGCATAACAGCTAGAGGATAATTCATCATTCAGCTTTTATTATCAGCGCAAATTTTGCCATATCCAGAAATTCCCTTCATCTTCCAAATCTTAGCCTGGCAGTAAAATTCACTGCCAGAGCAATAAGTTGGAATTAATTAGAGAGTATCAAGTATCTAGCGAGGGGATGGCTGAGATAGACGAACGGCATCCAATATAACTTCTTTCCCAATATCAGAACGAAGTTTTGCTTCCCCAATGGCTGTTGGTAGTACCAGATGCAGTTTTCCGGCAGAAACTTTTTTGTCACGCATCATATGAGGTAGATAGGCATCAGGGGACATTGCTTCAGGGCCATTGACAGGTAATTCTGCTCGTTCCAGCAAGCGGATGATTCGTTGGGTGTCCTGTTTTGAGAATGTGCCGACAAGTTCAGATGCTCTGGCCGCCATCACCATACCCGCAGCAACAGCATGACCATGCAGCCAGACGCCATAACCCATTTCAGCCTCAATCGCATGCCCAAAGGTATGACCGAGGTTTAACAGTGCCCGCATTCCACTCCGTTCTTGTTCATCAGCCGCAACAACCAACGCTTTGAGTTCGCAGCAACGACGGATGCAATAAGCCATTACCTGACTGTCAAGAGCCAGTAATTTCTCAATATTCTCTTCAAGCCAGCTAAAGAATTCGCCATCCAGAATAATGCCGTATTTAATCACTTCAGCCAGACCTGAATGTAACTCTTGAGCCGGTAATGTTTTCAGGCAATTGAGATCGACAATAACCGAAGCCGGCTGGTAGAAAGCGCCTATCATGTTTTTGCCGAGGGGGTGGTTGACTCCTGTTTTTCCACCGACGGAAGAGTCAACCTGAGAGAGCAGCGTGGTGGGTACTTGGATGAAACGAACACCGCGTTGATAGCTAGCTGCGGCAAACCCCGTCATATCACCGATTACACCACCACCAAGGGCGATAAGCGTTGTGTCACGACCATGATTCTTTTCCAGCAAGGCGGAAAAAATGTCATTGAGCACAAAAAATGATTTGTGCTGTTCACCGTCAGGCAAGATAACTTCATTTACCCGAAGATCCATTCTCTGCAATGTGGATTTCACCTGTTCGAGATACAGGGGAGCAAGCGTCTCATTGGTCACTATCATGACCTGTTGACCCGCTTGCAGGGGCTTGAATGCCTCACTGTCAGAAAATAGCCCTTCGGCTATGGTAATTGGATAGCTTCTTTCACCTAACGTAACAGTCACTTGTTCCATATCAGCTTTCGCCTTATCGTTTGCCGCTGTGCGGACTCGCTATAATCAGTTTTTTTCCAGTAGTTCAATGATTTGGTTAGCGACGACTTTGGCGCTTTGCTCATCTGTGCGAATAGTCACGTCAGCAATTTCCTCATAAAGAGGATTGCGCTCATCAGCCAAATTCTCTAAAACTTCTCGTGCTGGTGCATCAACTTGAAGTAAAGGGCGTTTTTTATCGCGCTGGGTACGAGCCAACTGTTTTTCGATGGTTGTTTCTAAATAGACGACCACACCACGGGCAGACAGGCGATTGCGGGTTTCTTTTGATTTAACAGAACCCCCTCCAGTAGCCAATACGATGCCTTGTTTTTCAGTCAGTTCGTTTATTATTTTTTCTTCGCGATCGCGGAAGCCTTCTTCGCCTTCCACATCAAATACCCAGCCCACGTCAGCTCCGGTACGTCGCTCAATTTCTTGATCAGAGTCGTAAAACTCCATATTGAGTTGCTGAGCTAACTGACGACCAATAGTGCTTTTGCCGGCACCCATAGGCCCAACCAGAAAGATATTGCGTTTCTCTGCCATGTTTTTGGTATTACTAAGACTGTTTGTTAATGATAACCCGCCCCGCCAATCAGATTAGCCACGGGACCTAAACTGAAACCTCATGAGTGATAATGTGAGATCAGATAGGAAAATTATCTCAGCACATCAGCCTGTATTGCAACTATATAAATTCCGCACGAACTGAATCATCGGGTTCATGCTTTTGCTGGCTGATTGAGAGCCTATTGTATCTACCTTCTATCCTACAACTTGCTGTTTTGCTGCAATTTGCCATCTATTGGGTATAAGCTCTTGCTTGCGATATTAGATCTGCTCACTCAATTAGTTAATCCTTGTATGCTAAATTACTCTCAGCGTCAAATCCATAAACAGGCCAGACCAAGAAAAGGTGGTGTTTTACAAAACACAATAACGTTATTAATGTTTTGATTTTTATATCATATTTTTCATTGGTTAAATATCGGTCAGTTGAGGTGTGATAAAAATTACGAGTTCCCGGCGACTATGTTGCTCTCCTTTTTGGTTAAATAATGCCCCCAATAGGGGAAGATCTGACAAATAAGGAACTTTTTGTAAACTTGCGGTTTTTTTCTGTTGAAGATCCCTCCGAGAATCAAGGTCTCCCCGTTTCTAATTGTAACTTGAGTTATTATCTCTTGTTTATCAATGGACAAATTTTCATTTCCTCCCTGGTTGATGGGAAAACCGGGGGCATTCTGACTAATTTTCAGCGCGAGCCGGATTTTTCCCTGCCTTAAAATATGGGGAGTAACTTCCATGCCCAATACCGCCTCTTTAAATTGAACGGTAGTTTTGTCCTTGTCCTGAACAATATAGGGAATATCAGAACCTTGCTTGATACTGGCTGTTTGCTGGTGTGAAGCTGTTAGTCGTGGGCTGGCAATGATATCAAGCTGGTTTTCCTGCTCTAGTGCACTGAGTTCCAGCTCTAGTAAGTTTGCATGAATGCGGGCGGTATTCAGTACCAACCTATGGCGCTGGTTGCCAGCGGGTTGATGCAGATTTAAGCGGTTTAGACCTATTGATTGATTATGCGGATCGGCGTTTACTCCCCAGTGAATCCCCAATTCATGCAGGGCTTCCTGACTGCTGGTAACAATATGGGCCGTGATCTGTACTTGTTGCTGTGGGGTATCGACTTCTTTCAGCCAGTTTTTAATACGAGTAATGGCATCAAATTTATCTTCCAGGATCAGACTGTTGGTTAAGGGATCATGTTCAACCTTCCCCCATTTTGTCAGTAGCGCAGGATGATTTTGCTGTAATTGTTCTGCCACTTGCCCTGCATCGGCGTATTGCAAAGTAATAGCTTGATATTCGATCTCTTGTTCTTGCTCATTTTGCTCTGCCGGAGAAAAGTCAGTTGCATTCTCTATTATTGGAGGCTGGAACGGATCTCTTATTGGCATTTCAAAATTGGGTTCTTCTCCGGTAAAACCGAATAGGGGGAATAAGAGACAGATCAGGAGAATCAAAGGATGGCGGTTCATGATTTCTCCTTATCTGAAAAAGCGGTGTCTGAAAAAACCATGTGAATTGTCAGGTTATCATCGGCAGGTGTAATTGTGATGTGCTTAATTAATAACGGTGGCTGCAATTTTTGAATTTCATTCAAGAAATGGAGAAATTGGCCGTAATTTAGCGACAGCATGATATGCCAGAAAACGTGTTCGTTTTCTTTGTGGATTTTCCATTCCATTAGCTGACTACCGGAGTGGGTTAGTGGTATATGCAGTCGTTTGAGTATGGTCGTATTATTTTTTGAGGATGAAAGATGACCGTTTGGGGTAAGGCTTGTGGTCATATGCTGGATCTGCTGTTGCGTTTCAGGCAGAGATGGCAGTTCAGCAAGCTTCTGCCGGGATAGTACTACATTGTGTTGCTGCTGCTTAATATTGCTCTGGAGGGTATGAATTTCATACCGATTTTTCTGCCAGACTAAAAAATAGAACCCTAACAGCAGTGAGATGATGAGCAATTGTTGCAAGACAAACTGTTGCCAGACAGGCCGATAAAACCATTCAAGATAATTATTTCTCATCGGACTCTCCCATCAACCAATTGGCATCAATGGTAAAAACCTTGAAATGATCTTCTGTTGTGGTCATTTTCCTTAGCTGCACATTGATAAGCGAAGTATCGTCAGTCAGGCTATCCAACAAATTGGAGATATCGGTATAGTTTTGACTGCGGGCGGTAAAAATTAATTGTCCACTGTCGTCACTAAATGCAGTCAGCCAACTGTTCTCTGGTAACAAATTGGGGAGTTGACGAAATAGTTGTAAATAACGTTGATTCTGTTCCATGAATATGCATTTTTTCCGTAATCGTTGTGACAATTGTTGGTGCTGTTGCACGGCGTGGTCTGTTGCGCTGATAGTTTGTTGTAATTGAGCCAATTGGTGAGTCATTTCCGTTAATTGTCCGCGATATTGTCTAATCTGGTTTGTTTGTAGCGCAGAAATAAACATGAATACTGCTGTCCACAACGTAAGTTGTAAGCAAAGTAGTACTCCCCATATTTGGCATTGGCGTTTCAGCCGATTCTGCCGCCAGGGTAAGAAATTGACTTGATACATCACTGATCACTCGGCCTGAGCGCTAAACCTGCGGCAATAATGAACGCATTCGTTTTATCGGGCAGCGGGGGATGATAATGACGGAACGCCATTAAGAGTTGCCAAATATTGGCCGATTTTGTTGATACTGATATCGCTTTTACTGATGTCGATTGCTCTTCATCGCTGTAATAAATTGCATAATCTTCTGTTTCTGACGTGATGGGGAGCTGGTTGATGATCTGAGCCAGATGGGAATCCGGTTGTGAAGATATCAGGCCATAACCGAAAGGTCGGTTGGCAGGAGCTACCCATAGCCAGTTTGTTATACGTTTGTGAACCAGCCAACTGTCGTCAGGCACTCCCGCAAGTTTGGCGACATAACGTAATGCACAGGGTGCAATATCAATAGCATCAAGGGATAAATTGATCTCCGCGAATAGATTCAGCCAGCGGTTGAGATCTTTTTGACGGGTCGCACTAATGCAAATTTGCTGACCATGAACACGATAATCCAACGCCAGGTCACTGGCAGGAAATTGTTTTTCAGCATTGGCGTGCACAAACCAGCCGAGTTCTGGCTCCTGCAAGGCAGTATGGTCAGGTAAGGCGATCTGGCGCTGTAAGGTTTGCTGAACAGGGAGGGCTAATCTTAGGCTAAGATTCTTAGGTAAGATTTTTCGCCATTGCATTAAAATGTGGAGTAATTTTTCAGGATCTTGTAGCCGTCCTCCTGAAATAATCTCGCTGGGTAAGAGATATTGCCAGCAATGCCGAAGTTGCCAACCGTCACGGCGTTTAATAGCGGCAAGAGCACGAATGTAATGATCTTGGATATCCAATCCGATATACCATTTAGGTGGATACATAGAGAGATCTCCTTATCTACTATCAACGGAAACATCAAATTAATGAAAACGTAATGAGACATGAAAGGGGGGATTGGTAAAGGTGATATCTATAGTGTTGTACAGCCCTTATACTAATCCCTTTATACTAAGTCTTTTATACTACGTATTGATCGTTTATAAACTGCCCGATTAACATGGCGTGAGAAATTTCAGGTGAAGTTCATAAAGTATTTTTTGATCCTTATTGTTGTTTGCATTTTCTTGGGAGTTGCCTCGATTTTTGGTTTGTACAAATATATCGAGCCACAGCTTCCTGATGTTGCGACGTTAAAGGATGTCCGGTTACAAACACCTATGCAGGTGTTCAGTACTGATGGCGAATTAATAGCCCAATATGGTGAAAAACGCCGTTTACCCCTTACCTTGTCAGAAATACCTCCCCTAATGGAGAAAGCCTTTATTGCCACGGAAGATAGCCGTTTTTATGAACACCATGGTGTTGATCCCATCGGGGTTATCCGTGCTGTTTCTGTGGTGATCACTTCCGGTCATGCTTCCCAAGGGGCGAGTACCATCACTCAGCAGCTTGCGAGAAACTTTTTTCTTAGCCGAGAGAAGACATTGATACGTAAAGCGAAAGAGGCATTTTTGGCGATTAAGATCGAACAATTATTAACTAAGGATGAAATCCTGGAGTTGTATCTCAACAAGATCTATCTCGGCTATCGTGCTTATGGTGTTGGCGCGGCGGCTCATGTTTATTTTGGCAAAAACGTCAACGAGTTGACATTGGGTGAGATGGCGATGATTGCCGGTTTGCCGAAAGCACCTTCAACATTTAACCCACTTTATTCTTATGATCGAGCGATCAGTCGCCGCAATGTGGTACTGGGCAGGATGCTGGAAGAGGGGTATATCACCCGGCGTCAGTATGAGGAAGCCAGAGAAGAAAAATTGGTTGCCCGCTATCACGCTCCACAAATTGTTTTTTCTGCGCCTTATCTGACAGAAATGGCTCGTCAGGAATTGATCAATCGTTATGGTGAAAATGCCTATACAGATGGTTATAAGGTCTATACCACTATCACGCGCAAATCCCAGTTAGCGGCTGTGAACGCGGTTCGTTCCAATGTGATTGACTATGATGTCCGTCACGGTTACCGCGGCCCTCAAGAAGTGTTATGGAAAGCCAATCAGCCAGCATGGAGCCAAACGCAGATTATCGATAAGCTGAAAACCTTACCTAAATATGGCCCTCTGGTGCCAGCCATTGTGACGAAATCCAGCGCTAACCAGGCACAAGTTATGCTGGTGGATGGCAACAAAGTTGAGTTGACAATGGCAGGCGTGCGCTGGGCACGTCCATTTAAAACCGACAGCTTACAAGGTGCTGTACCACATAGTGTCAATGAAGTTATTCGGGCAGGCGAACAAATTTGGATCAGAAAAGTCAATGATACTTGGTGGTTGGCTCAACTTCCCGAAGTTAATGCAGCGCTGGTTTCCATCAATCCGATGAATGGTGCAATAGAAGCGTTGGTCGGTGGATTTGATTTTGAATTGAGTAAATTTAACCGTGTGACACAATCGTTGCGTCAGGTCGGTTCCAATATCAAGCCATTCCTGTATACCGCCGCAATGGACAAAGGGTTGACGTTGGCTTCATTACTGAATGATGCGCCAATCAGTCGTTGGGATGCCGGAGCTGGGACGGATTGGCGTCCGAAAAACTCACCACCGAATTACGATGGGCCAATTCGTTTGCGTCAGGGGTTGGGACAATCTAAAAACGTAGTGATGGTTCGAGCCATGCGAGCGATGGGGGTTGATTATGCTGCGGATTACTTAAAGCGCTTTGGCTTACCGGGTGAAAACGTTGTACGAACAGAATCTTTGGCTCTGGGTTCCCCTTCATTTACTCCGCTACAGTTAGTACGCGGTTATGCCGTGATGGCAAACGGTGGTTACTTGGTTGATCCTTACTTCATCAGCAAAATTGAAAATGATGAAGGGAAAGTGCTGTTTGAAGCGAAACCTAAAATTGCTTGTCCTCACTGTGAAAACATTCCGGTGATTTATGGTGAAACAGCACGTTCTATCGAATTATCTGAAGATTCCATTGAGAACGTAGCGCATTCTGATGTTCCACAAAATCCAGATTTACTGCCTCAACCGGAGTTAGAGAGCGTATCGGGAAATGTTAATATGGATGATCAACAGTATGCTCCTCACGTGATCAGTACACCGTTGGCGTTCCTTATTCATGATGCCTTAAATACTAATATCTTTGGTGAGCCGGGTTGGATGGGGACGGGCTGGCGTGCTGCTCGTGATTTGAAGCGCCGTGATATTGGTGGCAAAACCGGGACAACCAACAGCTCAAAAGATGCGTGGTTCTCTGGTTATGGCCCAGAGATGGTGGCAACCGCCTGGATTGGCTTTGATGAACATAGCCGAAGTTTGGGACGTACTCCGGCGTTAAAAGGTGAAGGTGGAGCGAAAACGGCTCAACCAATTTGGGATGATTTTATGAAAGTGGCGTTGGCAGGCGTTCCAGATAAAGCCATGGAACCCCCTGCCGGTATTGTTTCTGTCACAATTGATCGGGCAACGGGCAAGTTAGCTAACGGTGGTAACAATACCCGTAAAGAGTATTTCATTGATGGCACTCAGCCGACGGAATATGCTGTACCCGATGTAGGTACGACAGTCATTGAGAATGGTGAAAGCCGTGAATTATTCTGATTGATCTGTCTGTAACCAATATAACGGCAATGAAAGATAAAAAGGCCTTGCTGGGGAACTGGCGAGGCCTTTTGTTATTTTTGATTTTGTCTTTTACCGCATTGGCAAACTGCTGCTGTCCTACAGCAAAGATTACAAAAAGGGTTTTGTTTTTTTTATGGGGAAGATATGATAATGATGCGAATTAATTTGGAAGATGTAGTTAATTTCTTTATTTATTATTTTTAATAAACTGAGTTATTTTTCATAAATATCATTAAAATTATTACATGTATAAAATTAAATCTTACTCTATTTAGGTGTTTATTCTCTATCTCCGTATTTCACTTAAAACGAGTATAAAATTGGTATTGGGATATCAATTGCATACCCGTTTTTAAAGAATGCATTAATTAATGTTTCCTATTATTTTTTTGCTTGCAGGTATCGTTGAGCAAAAAATAGGGCGCTGACATTTCTGGCTTCGTTAAAATCGGGATGCTCCAATAGTGACATCATGTCAGAGATTGGCCAGCGTTTCTGCACGAGTGGTTCGGGTTCATCTCCTTTCAGACATTCTGGGTAAAGATCATGAGCAATCATGATATTCATCTTGCTGGAAAAGTAGGACGGTGCCATCGTCAATTTCGTCAACAGCTCCAATTTTCCTGCGCCGAAACCAATTTCTTCCTTCAATTCACGATTGGCGGCTTCCAAAATACTCTCGCCAGCATCAATGGCACCTTTTGGAAAACCTAATTCATATTGTTCGATGCCAACGGCATATTCGTGAATCAGAATTAATTCATCCCCGATAATTGGAATAATTAGAACCGCTTCACGATTTGCCGGTTTCATTCGTTCATAAACGCGTTTTACACCATTGCTGAATTCAAGATCAACAGATTGAATACTGAATAAGCGAGAGTGGGCAACGTCATTTATATTCAGTATCTTAGGTTTTTTAAGATCAATCATGCTTGCCCCTGATGGTTGTCATATACCGGATAATTGAAAATAATAATGCGCCAAATAACTTAAATATTACTGTATTTTTAAGTGTTGTGATGAAATGGTTACGCATTCAAGCTTTGCTTTAATATGGCGGATTATGTTAGTAAATGATAGCGATTATCGCTTGAATGTATTTTTGTTGCTATCTTACTCACTCTTGCAAAAAGATGTTAGTTTATGGAAAGGTATGAGAAAAATTATATAACCTTTTGTAAATAAAATTAAAAATAGAAGACAAAAATAGGAATAGCCTGATTCTGGGTGTTTCATGAGATTGTTATTCTGCTGATCTCTGTACTGCTGTTATGAGCATGGGGAAAAAATGAGCTTATTGGTCATTATATTGGCTATTTTTATCATTAGCCTGATTATAATGGCTTCCTTTCTGATTTTCAGATGGAGGCGGCTTGGTAACGCGTGTTATCTACAGTCAATGACTAAAACTGCCAGCCGTAAACTGGATACTGATGAATACCAGGCCATAGGATCTTACTTGCGAAATGCCCGTCTTCTGATGAAACCGAATAGTAGACACAGGGCTGATTATCCGGTACTACCTGTTAAACAGGCTGATGTCTATACCATCACGCATCCTATTAGCCGTTTTTCTACTGCAACGGATGGGGAGCACTATTGGCGCTATTATCTTGGTGAAACAGAAATACATTTGCCTGTGTTGTTTGAACCATTTATCAAGCAGCGGAATACGATTGAGATTGTTCTAACCTCATCAATACCGCTAGTCATCGCGGTTAATGGTCACTTTTTGCAAGATTATCAGCAAGATCTGTTCATCACGAGAGTAACGGCAAAAACCGAACATGCCTCCATTCAAAAAAATGGCAATTCGAGCGCTAAATTACTGCATATCCGCAAGGAGACATTAGAAGAATATCGTTTGCGAAAATCAACGGGCATTCAGGGAAGCATCCTGATGTGTGTTGGTTTATCGCTGTGGTTTGTGGCTCTTTTTGTGCCCATCCCGATGTTGCCGTGGTTAATGCTGGTGGTGTTTTTGTTTATTCTAGGCAGTTTTTGGTCACATTTTCGATTGCCCTCTAGTCGAAAATTAGCCAATATCCATTGTTTCAATGGCATTCCGAAACGATGGGGAATATTTAGCGAATTTGAGCCGGAGCAAAGGAAGAACATCTCCCTGGGCGGCATTGATCTGGTTTATCCCGTACATTGGGAGCCTTATATTTCCCATGATCTTGATCAGAATACCGATATTGACACTTACACCAACTGCCATGTTGTGCGGCAGGGGCGCTATCTCTCTTTGCATGAAGAAGAGAAGCACTATCCTTATCAGCGTAGTAGAAAGAATGTGATGTTGGTGGCTTTCTCTATATTTGTCATACTGTTGCTTTACTTTTACCAACCGGTGAACTTATCCATGCGGCTTAGTTTTGCCTGGTTATATGGCAGTAATACCAAGGTCATTACCAGCTTTCATGAGCTACAAAATATGCCGTTGAAGGAAGGGGATGTATTAAAGGTCAAAGGTGTTGGGATGTGTTATGTTCCTCCTAATATCATGCCCAAAGCGAATATTACAATATTCGCACCATTTGATTGTGTGGGTATCTATTGGAATAGTGAAATTCCATTACCTATGCTGGAATCTGAAGTTGTCGAAAGTGCTTCAGCACTGATTACAGCGGTTGGTGAGCAATTACATCCAGTTGAACGTAAAAATAACCCAGGCCTAAATGCAGCCATTGCCAAATCGGGTATGACCTTGCTCGACAATTTTTCACAAATCATTTTGAAAACACAAAAGTTGTGTCAAAACGATGCTGATTGTGACCGTTTGAAAAATGCATTGGTCAATTTGGGAAATGCCAAAAGTTGGCACAAATTGTTAAAAACCGCGGAAAGCGGCAAGTTGGACGGAACTAAGGTATTACTGCGTTCTGTCAGTGCCGATGCGTTGGAAAAACTGGTTGATTCTACTACTGCATCATTTATCTATCGCGAGATCGATAGAATGGTCATTCTTATAAACAGTCCATCTCCGGGAGGCGTTTTATTGCTGAGTGATGAGGGGAAAACCTTAGTTGAATACCCGATGCGGACACAATACATATACGAGCACTCAGCGTTAGATCGGTGGCGGGAATTAGAGGGGCTTTTAGAACTGTTGATGAAGACACCATTTGAGGCAGAGGGGATTGTGACAAAATTGTCAGAAGATCCCAATGGAACTCGCCATATCATGTTGCATCGTGAACCGGATTCCACGTCGATTATTCGTTATCTGGGTAGTTGTCTGCTGCTGGCGATCTTGCTGGTAACGTTGATCATCAACGTCATATTGATTATCAAGAAAAAGCAGAAGAACCGACGGCGTCCTCAACAAATCACCCAATACTATGATAACTGTTTTAATGAGAGAAATATCCATGCAGAATTCAGACACTGATCAGGCTGTTCGCCTTGATAAATGGCTGTGGGCTGCCCGTTTTTATAAAACCCGTTCCATCGCCCGTGAAATGATTGAAGGGGGAAAAGTCCATTATAATGGGCAGCGGAGTAAGCCGAGTAAGCTGGTTGAGTTGAATGCAGAGATTAAACTGCGTCAGGGAAATGATGAAAAAACGGTGATCATCTTGGCATTGTGCAGTCACAGACGGAGTGCTACCGAAGCCCAGCAGCTTTATCAGGAAACGGCAGAGAGCATTATCAATCGGGAAAAAACGGCATTAGCTCGTAAAATGAATGCGCTCACGATGCCGCATCCCGATCGCCGTCCAGACAAAAAAGAACGGCGTACACTAATAAAATTCAAGAACGCAAAACTAAATGAGTCGGAAGATACTTAATCGATTTTAAGCTGCATCCAATAAAAACAGGCAACTTGAAAGACGAAGGGTACAACCGTCTCAATGAAATGAGAGAGATTTATGACCAAGCATGACCAATTACACCGCTTTTTATTTGAAAGCCATTCTGTCAGGGGGGAACTTGTTTCCGTTAGTGAAACTTACCAACGAATGTTGGAAAATCATCATTTCCCCCAACCGGTACAGCAGCTATTGGGTGAATTGTTGGTCGCAACCAGCCTGTTAACCGCTACCTTGAAATTCAATGGGGATATCACGGTACAGATCCAGGGGGATGGGCCGGTCAAACTGGCGGTGATTAATGGTAACAACCTGCAACAGATGCGTGGCACGGCTCGCATTGATGATGAAGTGAATGCCGCAAGTAGCCTGCGCGATATGATCGGCAATGGTTATATGGTCATCACAGTGACACCAACAGAAGGTGAGCGTTATCAGGGCGTTGTGGCACTGGAAGGCAATACGTTGGCAGAGTGTCTGGATGCGTACTTCAAACAGTCAGAGCAGTTACCAACTCGTCTGTTTATCCGTACTGGGGAGCAGGATGGAAAAATAGCAGCAGGTGGCATGTTATTGCAGATCTTGCCTGGGGCACAGGAAAGCAGCGAAGACATGCTTGATCATTTGGTGCAACTGACTGCAACCATTAAGGGAGAAGAGCTGTTTACGCTGGATGCGAAAGAGATTTTGCATCGCCTTTATCATGAAGAAGATGTCACGCTATATGAACCTCAGCAAGTGGAATTCCGTTGCACCTGCTCCCAGCAACGTTGTGCTGATACTCTGGTGACATTATCGGAAACCGATCTACAGGAAATTTTGCACAATGATGGCAAAATTGACATGCAATGTGAATTTTGCGGCATGCATTATGTTTTCGACGAGAAAGATATCAACGAAATAAAAGCGGCAAAAACAGAGCGGTTGCACTAATTAGGTTTCATAGGGCGTTATATACGCCCTTTTTATTACGAATGATTTCGCCATTCCGTGTTCTGTGTCTCATATGAACTTAAAAAAAGTAATGTGATTTCAATTTTTTGATAACAATCGCTGTTAATTAGTCATAATTATTTATTATCCCCTACAGAGATAAAGTATAACCGACCAGGAGCAACAAATGAGCGTTACAGGCATTACTGAGCAGGAACTTGCGGTTTATGGTATTCACGGTGTTAGTGCAATTGTTTATAACCCAAGTTATGAACTGTTATTCTCTGAAGAGACTCAACCCATGCTACAAGGGTATGAGCGTGGCACATTGACTAACCTCGGTGCGGTCGCGGTAGATACAGGTATTTTCACGGGGCGTTCTCCGAAAGATAAATATATTGTTCGCGATGATGTTACCCGCGACACCGTATGGTGGGCTGATCAGGGCAAAGGAAAGAACGACAATAAACCGCTCAGTCAGGAAACCTGGTCTCATCTAAAAAGTTTGGTTACTCAGCAGCTTTCAGGCAAACGTTTGTTTGTGGTTGATGCTTTTTGCGGAGCCAATGCGGATACGCGTCTGAAAGTGCGTTTTATTACTGAAGTGGCGTGGCAGGCACATTTTGTGAAGAATATGTTTATCCGCCCGTCAGACGAAGAATTAGTTGACTTCACACCTGATTTTATTGTGATGAACGGAGCTAAATGCACCAACCCACAATGGAAAGAGCAGGGGCTGAATTCTGAAAACTTTGTTGCTTTTAACCTGACCGAGCGTATGCAGTTAATCGGTGGTACTTGGTACGGTGGTGAAATGAAAAAAGGGATGTTCTCAATGATGAACTACCTGTTACCACTAAAAGGTATTGCCTCTATGCACTGTTCCGCCAACGTGGGTGAAGCGGGAGATGTCGCTATTTTCTTCGGTCTTTCTGGGACAGGGAAAACCACGCTTTCCACTGATCCGAAACGTAAGTTAATCGGTGATGATGAACATGGCTGGGACGATGACGGCGTGTTTAACTTTGAAGGTGGTTGCTACGCGAAAACCATCAATTTATCCAAAGAGGCTGAACCGGATATCTATCACGCCATTCACCGTGATGCCCTGCTGGAAAACGTCACTGTACTGGCGGATGGTACGGTTGATTTCAATGATGGCTCCAAAACAGAAAATACCCGTGTTTCTTATCCAATTTACCATATTGAAAATATCGTTAAACCGATCTCAAAAGCAGGGCACGCGACCAAGGTTATTTTCCTGACCGCAGATGCTTTCGGTGTACTGCCTCCGGTTTCCCGCTTAACCCCAGAACAAACCCAATACCACTTTCTGTCTGGCTTCACGGCAAAATTGGCGGGAACTGAGCGCGGTGTGACAGAACCAACCCCCACTTTCTCTGCTTGCTTTGGAGCGGCATTCTTGTCACTGCATCCGACACAATATGCGGAAGTTCTGGTTAAGCGTATGCAGTTATCGGGCGCGAAAGCTTATTTGGTCAATACCGGCTGGAATGGCACGGGTAAACGTATCTCCATCAAAGATACCCGTGCCATTATTGATGCGATCCTCAATGGTGACATTGAAGATGCGGATACCCTTCAACTGCCGATTTTTGATTTAGCCATACCAACGACATTGCCGGGTGTAGATACCCACATTTTGGACCCACGCAATACCTATGCCGATAAATCTGAATGGGATGTGAAGGCAAAAGATTTGGCCGAGCGTTTTATCGATAATTTTGACAAATATACTGATACTGCTGCGGGTGCTGCATTGGTAAAAGCAGGCCCTAAGCTGTAGTGTAATTTGAAAGAACTCTATTCGGTTGGGTAGAGTTCTTTTTCAATACCCAACATCAGTTGGGTGGTAAGTCAAACAGTAGGATCTCACTTTCTTGATTTGCAGTTAGCCGAAATCGGGATTCATTCCAAATAGCAATACCATCGCTGGTAGTAGCCCGAGTTCCATTGACCATCACTTCACCACGAATCACCTGAATCCAGACATTTCGTGTTTTTTCCATGTTATATTCACCCTCTTCGCCATTTTTTAATGCCCAACGCCATAATGTCATACCTGAAAAACTTTCAGGGAGCCAGCACGGGCATCAGGAGAGAGAATTAATTGGCGACCTTCTGTAGTATCAAAACGGTGTTGTTCATAACGGGAAGTGAGTCCTGTTTTTTCCGGTATTACCCCGATCTGGTAGAGGATGCAGTTGGCTATCATGTTGTGGATTGTATTCTGAGTGACGGATGCCTGTTCCTGCACTCATAATTTGGAATTCTCCCGCAGACACGCTTCCTTTGTTCCCCATACTGTCTTGATGCTCCACCGTTCCAGACAGCACATAGGTCAATATTTCCATATCCTTGTGAGGATGCATACCGAATCCCTGACCAGCGTCAATCACATCTTCGTTAATGACCCTGAGTGCAGAAAATCCCATGAAATTCGCATCATAATAGCTGGCGAAGGAAAAAGTATGCCAACTGTCCAGCCAGCCATGATTGGCATGACCCCGTTCTAAAGCTTGGCGTAAGTAGATCATTGCAAAACCCTTCAAAGTTTTTTTGGTAGTCTAGTTGAAGGAATGAAATAGAAAAGACGGGAAATTTAATCTTAAATGTCAAAATATTTGAATAAAAATAAGCATAGCATATCGCTACGCTTATTGACTATTTACATAGGGATATATCTTTTACATATTTATTAGGGGCCATCCATGATGATTTATCACATGTGGTGTAATTTTCATTTTTTAGTTTAAAATCAACATAAAACGAAAAAAATAAACTAAAAACGAAACCAATTACACCTATAAGAATAAAAGAACCTCCTATTTTATTATTGAATGTAACCTGTTTTTTGGTTAAAAGATACTTGAATGATAATAGAGAAAAATACATAGAGAATGGGCTGCACCAAATAAACCAAGCGCTTTTTGTCGAAAATGTAACAATATCACTTCTGGTTAAAAAGCTGCTATAGTCAACTATTGATGCTAATCCCCCAAATATAGAAATACTCATAAGAACCAGTGATAAAATGAATATTTTTACTCTGGACGGAATATTTTCATTAGCCACGGGAATACCTGCCCCACACGTTAAAAAATTGATCTGGATGATAAGGTGTAGGTGGTTTTATCTTATATTCTTTTAAATTTTTAATTATGGTTTCACTGATTTTATATTTGCTATCTAAGTAATATAAACCATAAGCAACACTTACCCCAACTAGAAAAACACTGAAAGCTATAGCAGTGGCACTAAGAGCCGTGGTAAACATGGCTGAAGTTGCCACTGAAACAGTTACCTTAGCTATCGCTGTTGCTACAACTAACTTTGCTATGTCTACTGATAAGTTAACGAAAAAATCTGTTAGGCTATATTCATCCTTGATCATTAATTCAACAGCTCTATATCCAGCAGAAAATACAATACCGAACCTAGCGCCAGAAACAATACTACTTTCCATAGCGACAGAACCGACTCCAACCTCCATTATTTTTTTATCATTTATAAGATATCTTGTGGAATTTAAATATCGTCTTACATCTGGGGAGTCAGTTAGTTTTATATATCTTATGCCATTTTTTCCTAAATACTCTATGGCTTTTACACCTTTTCCTTTTAATTCATTTATTATATGCGTTGTTATTCCAACATTTATAGGCTTGAAATGTTTTGCTACTTTAAAAACTCCAGGTGCATCTTTTATGTTTCCAGAAAAATTTGACAATGGATCAGTTATTGAATAGATATCATCTCGTAATGATTCAAGATTGCTTCCTAATGTTTTCAAAAAAATGATAGCTTCATCCTGATCTAATAAGGCATGATAATCTACGTTTTCATTCAGTTGCTTTTCAAGATCTTTATAATTAATGTAATCCATTTGTTTTTTAAAGTTTGCTTCATAGTCAAAATCATCTTCAACCCATGTTCTTAAGCGAGGATCATATTTCATTTAATAACTCCTTTTTATTTAAATTTAATATCTTATCGTACTTAATTGTTTTTTCTTTGATTTTTATTAATTATTGTGAACTAGGTCAAGTTTTCCTATTGGAGAATTACATTGTGTTTTGAGTTGTTCAACAAGATGGTAAGTACAGGCTATTGTGTTGTAATTTTTGTTCACTCCTTAAATCCGTGATAATCGCTTGTAGGCAGCATTGCACCGTTGATAATCAAATAAAAACCGTAAGTTAAATCGCAATTTTTATATATACTTAATAAAAATTATTAATAATAAATCTATTAAAAGGATGTTTTTTTATATTTATATGTCTGTTTTTATTCTTATTTATATGTTAAGTTTTAAACTTAAGCTATCAGATTGAATGATAAAAACTAGGATGGTATTTGTATGTCATATATGATTTATTTATCTTTAAATGGTAAAAAACAAGGCTTAATTTCTGCGGGGTGTTCAACCCCAGACTCAATAGGAAACAGGTATCAAAATGGACACGAAGATCAAATACAGGTATTGAGTTTAAACCATACAATAACGCGACAACAGAATGTCAGCCATCAGCCAATACAATTCATTAAACCAGTGGATAAATCATCACCATTATTAGCAATGGCGATAGATTCAAACGAATCTCTAAATGGTACTTTTGTTTTTTACAGAACGAGCCAAGCTGGCCAATTAGAATTATTCTATGAAGTAAAAATAACTGAAGCTACTATCACTGACATTTCCTGTGTATACCCACATTCTGTAAATAATTTCGATGCTATGCCACATGAAAGAGTTTTACTAAATTATAAATCTATATCATGGAATCATATAACAGCCGGCACATCAGCTTATAGTATATGGGAAGACAGAACCTATTAATAAAATAAGCATAGCATTCTGCTATGCTTATTGATTATTTGCATAAGGATATATCTTTTACATATTTATTAGGTGCTATCCATGATGTTTTAGCACATGTAATATAATTTTCATTTTTTAGTTTAAAATCAACATAAAAAGAAAGAAAGAAATTAAAAATAAATCCTATTACAGCGATAAAACCAAATATACTTCCTATTTTATTATTGAAATGCACCTGTTTTTTAGTTATCAGGTACTGGAATAATAATAAAGAAAAATACATACATAATGGGCTAGTCCAGATAAACCAAGCGCTTTTTGTTGAAAAAGTAATAATATCATTTCTAGCTAAAAATCCGCTATAATCGTTTATTGATACTAAACCAAAAGCAGCAACGCACATAAATATTACTGCTGCAAAAAAAACTTTAAATCTATTTATATTAACCACGAGAATATCTACCCCACATGTTAAAAAATTGATCTGGATGATAAGTGCTTATAGGTGTTTTTACATTATTTTCTTTTGGTTTTTTAATTATGGTTTCACTGATTTTATACTCGTCATCTAATAAATATAAGCCATAAGCCATAAGCAATACCAATCCCAATAGCAAAAACACCAAGAGCTATAACAGTAGCACTAGCAGCTGTAGCAAAAAATGTCGAAGTTACCGCTGTAACAATAACCTTTGAAGCTGTTGTTGCTACAATTAACTTCGTTATATCCATTGTTAAATTAACAAAAAAATCTGTTAGGCTATATTCATCCTTAAGCATTAATTCAACAGTTCTATATCCAGCAGAACATACAATACCGAATCTAGCACCTGAAGCAATATTGCTTTCCATAGCCACAGAACCTATCCCAACTTCCATTATCTTTTTATTATTAATAAGATATCTTGTAGAATTCAAATATCGTCTAACGCCTGGCGTGTCAGTGAATTTTATATATCTTGTGCCATTTTTTTTTGAAATTATTTTCATAATCAAAATCATCTTCAACCCATGTTCTTAAGCGTGGATCATATTTCATTTTTATAACTCCACTTATATCTATTGTTAATTAATATTTTATCGGATTTACCTATTTTTTCTTTAATTTTTCTGAATTATTGGGAGACAGGTCAAGTTTTCCTATCGGAGTAAAAAGTGGCGTTTGGGCTAGTTATGACGCTATTTAAGGATATCTTCAGGAGCTATGATATTTTTTGCAAATTCAGGGCAAAAAAAAAGCCAACATAAAGTTGGCCTATAAAAGTAAACACTGGAAGCAATGTGAGCAATGTCGTACTTTCACATGGACCCTGAAGGTGGTGCACTGAAAGTGTTAGTAATGATAATCGTTCTCAATATCATTTGTAAAGTGTTTTTTTAATCAAATTTCAAATTTGAGGTACTGTTTAAAATGCGATTTTTGACATGTCAGTTGTATGGTTATTAACCCCCCAATTCCATCTGATAAAGATGTTGAGTGCCCTTATCATGAAATTGATAGGACGTTAATTGGTAGCCTCGTAGCCACAGCAAAAACCATCCATCATAGGTGTCTGGGCAAAGTCCGGCGAATCGGAATCCGCCTTTTTTCAGTAATGAGTACAACCTCAGAGCTTCTTCACATGCAGGCAGTTTCAAATAGATTAACTGTCCAGAGGGGAGATCGATAACCTCCGATAAAAAATCAGCCTGAACTTTGTATAGTGTGATTTCCAAACGTCTACCCGATTTTTTAATGGTAATCGGCTCAGAAAGAATAGAGTGCCGATACACTGATGGTTCACTTTGGGATGATTCGCCAACATATTGGCTGATTTGAGTGACCCAGCCTTGCCAGGGCTGGGGCCAGTTCAGCTTAGGTAATGGCAATGATTTAAACGGCAAAATGCCCTGAACGATACTTTCGGGTTCTGGCAAACCAAATGGCGAATCAACATAATCCAGCATCAGCGCCGTAGAATAAAACCCCAAATTTTGGGCGATGTATTGGCTTTTAGGATGTGAACATACCTGTTTCATCGTCAATAAATTATAGCCTTGCTCTTTCGCATAGCCGCATAAATAATTGCCCAGAGACTTAGCCACACCATGACCTTGAAAATCGGAACACACCGCAATAAGTGCCAGCTCTGCCTGATTTTTCTGTACCGTATCTTTAACCAGAGACGCATGACCAATGAGCTGACCTTGATGGAATGCCAAGGCAGAGTACCATTGCCCTGTGGACTGGTACTCATTGATAAGCCTCGGCAAATAGATGTCAGGATAGACATACGAATCACCATAAACCTCACGGAATAATTGGCTGATTTTTTTATCATCACCTGACTGGTAGCTGCGGATTTGAATAGTGGATTGGAAGATAGTCATCGATTTCAACCTTAGTTATAACGACGTAGATCCACAACTCGCTGCAATTTTCCTGATCGTGGGTGCGTATACATGCTATCAATATTGGTTTGCACGATCTCCAGCATATTTTGGTGTATGCAAGTCTCTTCCAGGCCCGGAAAGGCGGCCATAACCCTATGGCGTATTCTGTCGATATCTACAGTTTGCAAGCTTGCTACCAACAATCGGATTTGATCTTGCCCCGCCTTCTGGCTTAACTCCAATTGCCAGGCTAAAAGCTCTGTTTGTTGTGATAGTTGTGTAGCTAAGTCGTCAGGGAATAACGACAGGGTGCCAAATCGTATACGATAGCCTTGATTAGCACGTCCTTGCAGGGCAAATTTACGGCCTGTCTGCTCTGGCTCGCACCAGCAAGCCATATCACCAGTAGGATAGCGGATCACAGGCATAAGTTGTCGTTGCAGGTTAGTGACAACTAATAAGCCACGTTTCCCTGGCACAGTAATGGGCTGGTGAGTTATTTCATCCACGATTTCGATAATCGTGTCGTCAGAAAATACGCGGTGCTCTCCCTGTTTACAATCGGGATCAGCAAAACCAATCAAACCCGCATCGACACTGGCACAACCGATGGAGCCTAAACGGGCGTGAGGAAAAACTTGTCTTATAATAGTGATCTGTGAATCAAATAAACTTTCGCCACCATAAAGAATGGTCTCCACCATTGGTAATGTTTGTTCTGTCTCTTTCAGATAGTGAGCTAAGCGGATTAGCTGCACCGGTACACCGGCCAGCACATTAATGTTGTGAAGGCGGATGTTGTTAATCAGTAGTTCATCCTCAACCTTACAGGTGAAAGGAAATTCCAATATCGGGATTGGTGAATTCGATAATGCGCCGTGGATAAATATAAAGCTGGTATAAAGATCGCCAGCAAAAAACAGGTTAGCTACCCGATCCCCGGCTTTTAATTGGCGGGCAATGCCTTGACCAAAGGCATAAATGAAGGCTTTCCATTCTTGTTGACTGAAAACCGACAAGCGCCCATCGCTGGTAGAACCACCTGTTTTAAACACATGGCCGCCTTCCAGCGGTGCAGTCAGCACCGGCCATGTCGGTAAGTCGTTTGAATGTGCCCAATAATGGTTAGGCTCCACGAGAGGTAAATCTTCCAAAACCCAATTATCGGGAATGGACTTATAGTGTTCCAGGTAATAAGCAGAATGCTCGCGCGCATGATGGAGCAAATCAGTCAATGTCGTTTTGGTCATCATCTTAATTTTACTCAATTAATATTTACGCAAGTCGTTGAATAATGGTGTTTTCCCACTGTGTTCATTGCGGTGAAATTCAGCGCTTGGAGTAGAAATAACATCTAAATGCAGCAGGTTTCCTTCAACAACTTCGGCAATTTTGGGATCTTTTAATAAATTTTGGCGCACAGTGAGGGGATCGGTATGATCAACCAATAGCTGAATGCTATCGATACCATCACTGTTATGGTCGATTATCCACTGTACGGGTAATGACAGTTGTTCAGACAAATCAGCAAGATTGAAAAAAATACTGCCTATGCGCAGCAGGGAACCATTACGCCCTTTAAGTCGGAAACGTGGTGAGGTCAGACCACAAGAACAAGGTTGATTAATCCAGCAACCGAGATCGCCTAAATCGTAGCGTTGGACGGGTAGAGCCTCACGGTGGCGGGAAGTAAATACCAGACGACCTGTTTCACCCTCTGCCACGGGGTGATCATTCTCTATATTGAGAATTTCCAGCCATTGGGTATCAGCCATTAAATGGAAAACACCGTCCTCGCTGGCTGCACACGCATGACCCATTGGTCCCGCATCGACTGAGCCATAAATTGTTGAACGTATCAGGGTAACACCAAAGCGGGTCAGGAAATTTCGCTGGCTTATATTGAGGTGTTCACCCCCCAGTAATAACTTACGAATACCGCCATATTGACGTAGTTTGGTTTCTTCATTTAGAAATAGCCGATGTATTGTGCTTGGCATACCCACCAGCGTATTAATGCGTTGATGTACGATAAAATCAGCGATTTCACTAAAGTCATTATCAGTAGGGCCACCCATTGGATATTGTGTCACTCCCAATTTATCCAGGATGGTGAAGAAGCTCATCATGCCACCGTACAACTTCCCGCCATACAACAGGTTCATGACGCGATCGGTTGCAGGTTCAAGCCCTGAGGCGAATACGCCATCAGCGGCCGCTTGCATCTGCCTGTGGTAATCATGGTAGCTATAAGCAGCCAGCTTAGGCGTACCACTACTACCGCCACTGCGGAAAAACAGGCGAGTCTTATCGTTAGGAACCAGCGCCTGAAAATCTGCCTTATTCATGACAGGCAGATTTTCTAATCCGCGTGGACGTGATGGAGGTACATCAAGATGGGCGCAACCTGCCATTAAATCAGGTGCAAGGCTGACAGAGACTCGCTTGGTAAGGCGTGATAGTGCATAGACTCCATCGTGTGGCTCACCATGATAGCCGTCATGCATCTGTCCCGCCGGAGTGATACGGCTGACACCAGCAGCAAACAGGGTATGACTCATTTCGGTGATATGCTCTTGACGGGTAATCAAAGCACAGCTTTGTAGATAGTTACGCCAGGGCAGCAAAATCGAGCACAGGCGCTGACGTGGTGCAGGGCGGATCTGTAATGTGCGGAACAGCGGAGAGACCGCTAATTCCTCTTCATGGCGCCATATGACTCGCCAGCCGTTGGCTTGCCATATTTCACCGCGTACCTGTGTAAACGCAAAATCGAGTTGTTGAAAAGCCGTTTGAGTCGTAATTTCAGCAGCTTCCTGAATATCCGGTTTCAGGGCTGGATGCAATCCGGCACGGCGTTGCAAAGCGGCCGCCATGCGTTGTCCGATATGTTGTAAAATTTCAGGATCACAGCTATCGACCAGCAAACATTGCGGGCTGGAACAGGCTTGTTGGTCATAACGACAGATATCATCAGCCAATGCATCCAATTGGGTATCATCGGCGTCGTCGGGGCTTAACCAGCCAATACTGATACGGTGCCCCCAATCTATCCAGCGGCAACCTGCGGGGAGTTGAGCACGAATGGATGTCAGGGAAGAATCGCTTCCCCAGGCAGAAACCGCATCAGCCTGACTGAACAACTCTGCCAATTGCGCCACTGGCAACGGTAAGACTGCTACCCGAGCAGCTAAATCACCTGAAATATCATGGGACAAAAATTCTGCCAGCAGTTGAGCACTAAACCCGTTATCGCTGCTGCTTGGACGTAACCAGTTAATATTCCCCACCAGCAAACTCTCGATTACGGCCATAAAGGGCAAAAGTTCAGCATTGGCAGGCGTAATGTGGACGACTAATCCCAATGGTTTCCAGGTCTCATATCGGTTCTGGTTATAATCAAATCGACGCAGTGAAAAAGCGTTTTGCCCAAGTTCCCGCTCCAGTTTGGTTTCCAGCGCTTCACGTTGGCAAAAAGCGATAAGCGATTCCCGTGTCTGGGCATCAAACAATGGATGTTCACTCAGATTGGCAAGATATTCGGCAAAGCGTTGCGCACAATCCAGAACCTGCTCAGCAGTATGGGGACGTGCCAGCAGATCAGGTAAACGCTGACGTAATTTTGCGATTTTTTGTTCTGCCGATTGTTTTGCAGAAATCGGATTATTCATGTTTTTTACGGAAGACATATCAAGATCTCTGAATCAATTCTGAAGCGGCAATCGCACAACTCCGGTTTTTGCTAGTGCCAGCGCGGCCAAGCAGTTCAAACCAATCTGTTTCAAGTTCACATCCACAGTTTTCACCGGAATGCAGTACAGCCAGGTCACTGGTAACAATACTGTGGGCTGGGCAGGAAGTGATATAAGGGGATGTAAAATGCAGAAAACCCGGTTTCCCATAAGGTTGGCAGGTCAAGTTAGAGGTATGACGCACATAGGCACGGGCGTAGACTGGAACATGGAAATTATGGTGAGAACATTCAACATAAGGGACTGGGTGTTCAACGGAACCATAACCATCACGACAGCGAATATCAGGGATACCCAATTGTTCGGTTATTCGTTGATACAGTTCTTTTTTAGGAATGGATTTATCGGCATGGGTTTTCCATCCTCCACCGAAGAAAACCAGTGAATCAGGATGTAATTTTAGTGCTGGTAGCCCCATTTGTTCCATTCTTTGCAGGGTAAACCACAAAAAGGCAGGAAAACCGAAAATCCGCACTGGCAATCCTTCTTGGGCGAATTGCTGGAGTGCCGTAATAGTACCGAAGGGATCGAATTCATTACCTTGTCCGTTATGGCGCAAAGCATAATAAGCCCGATTTACCGGAGCATATTTACACAGGAATTGATCGGTGTAGGCTGTACCCAGAGTGACGGCACCAGCGGGTTCGTAACTAAGCAGTAGGTAGTTACAGGGATGATCGGGGGTATTCCAGCCATAATAGTCAAAAATACAGTCCACCATATGTTGGGCAGCCGCCATACTTGCAGCGTCATAGCGCATACGGCTTTTTTGTCCGGTGGTTCCAGAGGAAGTCAGCTCCAGCGCATCGTGTGCACTATCGCTGAGTATTAGGTTACGTTTGAAATAATTAGCAAATAGCAAAGGCAGATTTGACCAATCATCCAGTGTCATTAGCGTCTGTTTATCCAAGCCATGCTCTGTCAGCCACTGCTTGTAACCAGGAGTATGTTCACAGTGATATAGCGTCAGTTCATACATGGCGTTATTAAATAACGCATCATATTCGGTACAAGCACGGTAAGGATGTGTGATAGTACACAGTGCTTTGACGTGAGGTAAGTTTTGCATATCAGCACTCATTCTTCAGTAGCAGCTATAAAGAATTATTAATTAAAATATATTAATTAATTTTTTATTCTTATTCTTAGGTTGGGTGTAATTATTTTTGATAGGTGTTATTAATATAATAAATAAGGTGCCTGTTTTAATTTAATCTTTAGACGTTGTTGGAAGATGATGTTTTGGTTTCTGACAATATGTAATTTTTATAAAAACAGCGGGTTATTGATAATAAACAGGTGTTTTTTTACCGTTATTTATTTTTACGTCAGTACCGTGTTTGCGGAGCGCATTATTCCAAATCGAATGATAACAATCAAACTATATTTATAATGTTATGCCTTATTTTGTGTTTGACGCAAACATTATTTGATATATCAGTTCCATTATTTAGTATTATATGATGATTGGGTTAAATTTATTTTTTTGTGTGCGTTATTTATTTGATGGGAATGCTTATTTTAAATTATTTTAAGAAATCAAAGTGAATTTTATATTCAGAATGGTTTCGTTTTCTCTGAAAGATTTTTATCACAAAGAATGGGTAGTAAATTTAATGAGAAAAGCGTGAAGCTACCACCGCCGAAGGCAAGGCGGTTAAGAAATATAAATAACATTATTCAAATAAATAGCGTGAATGGCGTACTACATTCTCCGTAATGAGGGTTAAGAAATTACCCTACTTCATTTAAGACTATCTAACTTAAAATGAAGCTATATCTAGTTTTTCCAAGATAGCAGACAGAACTTGATGAATCATTCGCATACACAACTAGAAGTTCGTTCATATAAATGATCTGAGTCCAAATCGAAAACGATGAAGCGTTAAATCCTAAAATTTAGATCTATTGAATTCTTCAGCTTATTCATGACCTGCCGATCGTAAATCATCAATTAAAGGTCTAAAACATTTGATAATAGCTCTGCCCTGAGAGGGATTCCGCCAAAGGCTTATCTTTAATAATGAGAGGCGAATACAAATATCATTCTTCATATTCTTTTATGGGTACACTCCACAGCCACGATGAAGAGAGCAGGGACGACATCGTTCATATAAATATCTGGATGAATACGTGAAGCGTAAACTAAACTTTCTGCTTCAGCTTCATGACCTCGCTCATCTCGAAATCATGAATTAATGATAATAGCTTGCCCTGAGAGGATTCCAGCCCGAAAGGCTTTATCTTTAACAATAATTTCTTCATATTCTTTTATGGGTACAACGCCTGTGCACAAGCCCACGCCGAACTCCATGCCCACTGGAAGTTATACCCACCAAGCCAACCGGTTACATCGACCACTTCACCAATAAAGTACAACCCTTTCACCTTATGGGCTTCCATCGTTTTTGATGACAACTCGTGAGTATCCACGCCGCCAAGAGTAACTTCCGCTGTACGATAACCTTCCGTACCATTGGGTTGCACCTGCCAGCATTGCAGGGTTGTGATTAGCGCTTTTTGCTGTGCGCCATTAAGTTGTTTCAAAGACAGTTCCGGCAATTGCCCCAGGGACTGTAAACATTCCACCAGACGTTTGGGCAGTAATTTAGCCAGTGTGTTTTTCAAACTCTGATTAGGATGAGATTCCCGTTCCTTATCCAGAAAACTCTCGAAATCTGTATCAGGAAGTAAGTTAATACTCACATACTCACCAGGCTGCCAATAGCTGGAAATTTGTAAAATAGCCGGGCCAGAAAGACCGCGATGGGTGAACAGAATATTTTCCCTGAATACGGTGCCATCTTTTGCGGTCACAACCGAGGAAACCGAGACACCGGAAAGGGTTTGAAGTTGTTCCTGTAGTGGTTTATGCAGGGTAAAGGGAACTAATGCTGCACGTGTAGGCAGGATGTTGAGTCCAAACTGTTCTGCGATACGGTAACCCAAAGGAGAGGCTCCCAAGCCCGGCATGGACAAACCACCGGATGCCACAACAAGTAAGTGGGCGCTTACCTTTCTTCCTGTCGCCGTAATGACAAAACCCTGCGCTTTCTTCTCGACATGAGTCACTTCACTGCGCAATTGAATCGTTACCTGTCCTATTTCACTCTCTTTCAAAAGCAGGTCTATGATTTGTTGGGCTGAGTCGTCGCAGAAAAGCTGTCCCAATGTTTTTTCGTGGTAAGGGATTCCATAACGTTGTACAAGATCAATAAAATCCCACTGGGTATAGCGAGCAAGTGCTGACTTACAAAAATGGGGATTGGCAGAAAGGTATGCTGCTGGTTCGGTATACATGTTGGTGAAATTGCAGCGCCCACCACCGGACATCAAAATCTTGCGGCCTGCTTTTTTGCCATTATCCAGTACCAGAACGTTTAATCCAGCTTGCCCTGCTTGTGCAGCACAGAATAAGCCGGCAGCGCCAGCACCAATAATAACTACATCAAATTTTTCCATTCATTTGTCTCTTTTTACCGAGTTAATTGTGGGAATTCACTGCATTGTGAAGGCTCTGTTCACGAACTACGGAGAAAAATAGGCATTTGGTTTAACTTTCTACGGTAAAAAGTTATTTTTCATCAAAAAAATATCAAAATATTAAAATTAAATAACTATTTGATATGATTAACAAATGCAAGAATTTTTATGTCATTTGACCATCATTAAATCAAAAAAAGGTCATATTTCTCTTTTCCCGCTACCATTTGTCACTGATAATGCGCGCGTTCATGTCCTACTAACTGGCTTAACGTTTATGCTACATCTGTTTACTGGCCTGGAATTTTATACCGGCCTTATGTTAGTGCTTGCTCTGTTGTTTGTGCTTTTCTATGAAGCCATCAATGGGTTTCATGATACCGCAAACGCAGTAGCAACTGTTATTTATACCCGGGCAATGCGTTCACAGCTTGCTGTTGTGATGGCAGGGGTTTTTAACTTTTTGGGTGTTCTCCTTGGTGGGTTAAGTGTCGCTTATGCGATTGTGCATCTACTACCAACGGATCTTCTGCTAAATGTCAGTTCAGCTCACGGTTTGGCTATGGTTTTTTCCATGCTGCTGGCGGCGATCATCTGGAATTTAGGTACGTGGTATTTCGGTATTCCTGCATCCAGTTCCCATACGTTGATTGGTTCTATTATCGGCATCGGCCTGACTAATGCGATAGTGACCAGTTCTTCAGTGGTTGATGCGTTGAATATTCCGAAGATGATACAGATTTTCATGTCCTTGATCCTGTCTCCTCTCGTTGGCCTGATCATTGCTGGCGCGATGGTGTTTTTACTGCGTCGCTATTGGAGTGGTACAAAAAAACGTCGCCGTATCCATATGACGCCTGTTGAGCGTGAAAAACAGGATGGCAAACGTAAACCCCCATTCTGGACACGTACTGCCCTGATCCTCTCTGCTGTTGGTGTGAGTTTCTCCCACGGAGCGAATGATGGTCAGAAAGGTATCGGTTTGATTATGCTGGTTCTGATTGGCGTCGCGCCTGCGGGGTTTGTCGTCAATATGAATTCAACCAGTTATGATATTGCTCGCACTCGTGATGCCGTTGTTCATTTGCAGCAGTATTATGGGCAGCATGCTTCAGCGCTGACTCATGCGATTGAACTAAATCCAGCCGCTTCTTCTGTTGAAGATCAACTCGATATGACTTTCCATTGCAATAGCTCACGCGCATTGGTGGTGCTGAACAAAGCGGAAAGCATGTTGGCGAGTATTCAAAATTTCAACGAGTTAACACCGGATCAACGTAACAGCATGCGCCGTATGTTGATGTGCGCCGCTGACACGACCAACGTTGTGGCTAAGCTGCCAGAAACCAGCCTTGAAGATGCACGTTTCCTGAATAAGCTGCGTAAAGATCTGCTAAGTACGGTGGAATATGCGCCATTATGGATCATTGTTGCCGTGGCTCTTGCCCTGTCTTTAGGCACAATGGTTGGCTGGAAACGTGTTGCTGTGACTATCGGTGAGAAAATTGGCAAAAAAGGCATGACTTACGCCCAAGGTGTTTCTGCTCAGGTAACTGCTGCGGTTTCTATTGGTGTTGCCAGTTATACGGGGATGCCGGTATCCACGACACAAGTGCTCTCATCTGCGGTAGCAGGGACGATGCTGGTTGATGGTGGAGGTGTGCAGAGCAAGACCATCAAGAATATCATGTTGGCGTGGGTTTTGACGTTGCCGATTTCCATTGCATTGTCGGGCTTACTGTATTGGATCGCCCTGAAACTGATCTAATCACATCTTAGAAAAAGGGTTGGTTGTTTGTTATTGTAAGCCAACCCTTTTTTATTTATCTCAGATCATCATCGCTATCAGGCAAAGCAGGACAACGCCACAGAGTATTTCTGTCAATATAAATTGTTTCCTCATCCTTTCGCACAACAAGACGACATCAGGGTCGTGATGGTTAATATAACTTTGTGAATTGATATAACGCACGAGCCGAATCTGCTTATTGAATTGACTATTAGCCTTAAAAAAACCATTCCCATCAACGGCTTGATACAACATGGGATCTGTCTCACGTAAAATTGACAGAAGTACACGGAGCGAAGAAAAATAGCGCATTATGTTAATAATGCAGATAAGGCAAACGGCCCAAAATAGTGCAGTGGTATTGAACATACTTCCCCCTCCTGATCGTGGCAGTAAAGGTTGCCAATAGCTGCCAGCAAAAGAAGAAACCAATAGGAAACGTTTTGATTTGAATAATAACTATACTAAATCTTAGTTAAAAATACAGTGCTCAGTGGGTATTATCGTAAGGCATATAATCCATTATTGTGGCCAGTCTGCGAGAAATAAAACAATAAGTTGTGATCAAAACAACACTCAAAAGACACATTGAGCGGTTATAGTATAAACATCGAATCATGGCGTTTAATGTTGCCAATCCATTTAATCGACGTTATGGAAGGAGTTCTTATGGCTTACAAACACATTCTTGTTGCGGTTGATTTATCTCCAGAAAGTCGGATTTTGGTGGAAAAAGCTGTATCATTGGCGAAACCGTACAATGCCAAAATTTCCCTGATCCATGTTGATGTTAATTACTCTGATCTTTATACCGGCCTGATTGACGTAAACCTTGGCGATATGCAGGAGCGTATCGCGGATGAAACGCGTAATTCTCTGAAAGAACTCTCTGCTAGTGCAGATTATCCCGTTCAGGAAACGTTGAGTGGCAGTGGTGATTTAGGGCAAGTCCTTGTAGATGCGATTAAGCAATACGATATGGATCTGGTTGTATGTGGTCACCATCAGGACTTTTGGAGTAAGTTGATGTCTTCAGCTCGTCAGCTTATTAACACCGTTCATGTTGATATGCTGATTGTACCTTTGCGTGACGAAGAATAATCTTCGGTTGATGTTTTATTTCGTAAAATCGCCTGCTTATGCAGGCGATTTTTTTATCCTCAGAAAAGATAATGAAACTGGTTTAGAAATTGTCAAAGGTATTTTTGAGAAAATACATAAAAAATAGTTGTTGAAATTTAAGCATAGAACAGTGCTATATTCAGAAAGCAAACCGTAACTACCTCACATTTTCGACAAAAAAATAATATGGAAAATGGCAGGGGGTCATCACATCTGAATGACAAAAAGGAAGCCCAAATGAATGTTTCATTATCTTTAGTTTCGTTTCTCGATTCAGTTCAATCCCGTAATCAGCATCAACCAGAATACCTACAGGCAGTACGAGAAGTATTGACTTCTCTCTGGCCTTTTCTGCAACAAAACCCACAATATTGTGAGCAAGGGTTATTGGAACGTTTGGTGGAGCCGGAAAGAGTTATCCAATTCCGCGTCTGCTGGGTGGATGATCAAGGGAAAGTACAGGTTAACCGCGCGTGGCGGGTTCAGTTCAGCTCTGCTATTGGACCCTTTAAAGGAGGGATGCGTTTTCACCCTTCTGTTAATCTTTCTATCCTGAAATTTTTAGGTTTTGAGCAGACATTGAAGAATGCGTTGACAACGTTGCCGATGGGTGGCGGAAAAGGGGGTTCTGATTTCGATCCCAAAGGGAAAAGCCACGGTGAAATTATGCGATTTTGTCAGGCATTGATGACAGAACTTTACCGTCATTTGGGGCCAGATACTGATGTGCCAGCCGGGGATATTGGCGTAGGCAGCCGTGAAGTTGGGTTTATGGCGGGTATGATGAAAAAACTGTCGAACAATACGGCGTGCGTTTTTACGGGTAAGGGCCTGTCTTTTGGTGGCAGCCTGATCCGCCCTGAAGCTACCGGATATGGGCTGGTTTATTTCACCCATGAGATGCTTAAACGTCATGGTATGGAACTTGAAGGCATGCGAATATCTGTGTCTGGTGCGGGGAATGTCGCCCAGTATTCTATTGAAAAAGGTATGGAATTGGGGGCGAAAGTCGTCACAGTATCGGATTCAGGCGGTACGGTATTGGATGAAGATGGTTTTACACCGGAGAAACTGGCTCATCTTCAAGAGATCAAAAACCAGCGTTATGGCCGTGTGGAAGAGTATGCCAAAGAGCGTGGACTGACTTTCCTTAAAGGCCAGGATCCGTGGTCTATTCCTGTGGATATTGCCTTGCCTTGTGCGACGCAGAATGAACTGGATTTGGAAGCCGCAAACACATTGATTAAAAAT
The DNA here is from genome assembly GCF_056632175.1 of Xenorhabdus sp. SGI 60. Taxonomy (NCBI): domain Bacteria; kingdom Pseudomonadati; phylum Pseudomonadota; class Gammaproteobacteria; order Enterobacterales; family Morganellaceae; genus Xenorhabdus; species Xenorhabdus sp. SGI 60. The sequence goes on from NZ_CP196860.1 coordinate 83,694, forward strand.
GGTGTGAAAGCTGTTGCGGAAGGCGCCAATATGCCGGCGACGATTGAGGCTACTACCGCTTTCCTTGATGCAGGCGTTTTGTTTGCACCGGGTAAGGCGGCTAATGCGGGTGGAGTGGCAACTTCGGGTCTGGAGATGGCACAGAACGCAGCGCGTCTGAGTTGGAAAGCAGAGAAAGTGGATATTCGCTTACATCATATTATGCTCGATATCCATCAGGCTTGCGTAGAATATGGTGGAGAAGAGAAACAAACTAACTACCTGCAAGGCGCAAATATCGCTGGCTTTGTCAAAGTGGCGGATGCGATGTTGTCACAAGGCGTTGTTTAGAAAAGTCATTGTTTAGGCAATTAATTGTGTAGCCAGGTAATTTAAAAACCCCATTCAGAACATGGGGTTTATTTTTTCTAACAAGGATAAATATCGAATCGGTGATTTTTGGTAGTAATTGCAGCGGATGCTTTAACACCCGCCAGCGGTTCTGCATAATCTGGCCGTTTTACCACAACCCGACGTTTTGCCAATGCTCGGGCTGGTTCCAGCAAACTGTCAGCATCCTCATCCGCCCCGACCAGCGATTGGAAAACCCGCATCTCTTTTTTGACCAACGCGCTTTTTTGCTTATGTGGATACATTGGATCAAGATAAACCACATCTGGCGGCGGTGTAATATCAGTCAATGCTGCAATGCTTGAGGTATGGATCAGCGTCATGCGTTCTTTCAGCCAGCCACCAATCTCTTCATCCTGATAGCCACGCTGTAGGCCGTTATCCAACAATGCTGCTACCACCGGGTTGCGCTCCAACATCTTGACATGACAGCCGATAGAAGCCAGTACAAAAGCATCGCGTCCTAATCCAGCGGTGGCATCCACAACATTGGGTAAATAATCTTTCTTGATGCCGACGGCTTTCGCGACGGCTTCGCCACGGCCACCACCAAAGCGACGACGGTGTGCCATTGCCCCGCTGACAAAATCGACATAAATCCCGCCCAGCTTAGGCTCATCGCGCTTGCGTAATTCCAATCGCTCGGGAGTCAATACTAATGCCATGACTGAATCTTCATCATGGATCAGATCCCAACGTTCAGCCAATCGCGATAAGGCGCTGCGATCCGCGCCTTCTTCACAAATCAAACAAATCTTCACAGGTCATTATCCGCCGATGCCATAGCTCTTTAGCATGGCATCCAGTTCTGGTTCGCGACCACGGAAACGGACAAACAGGGTCATCGGATCTCTGAGCCGCCGCAGGTCAAAATGTTGTCGAGGAATGACTGACCAGTGGCGCGATTGAAAATTCCCTCTTCCGAGAAGCGAGAATAGGCATCGGCTGCCAGCACATCCGCCCACAGATAGCTGTAATAACCCGCAGCATAACCACCATTAAAGATATGGCTAAAGGAGTGCGGGAAGCGTCCCCAATCGGGTGATGGCGCAACTGCAACCTGTTTTTTCACAGATTGCAGCGTTTCCAGGATTTGCGCTCCTTTGGCTGGATCATATTCCACATGTAAGCGGAAATCGAACAGGCCAAACTCAAGCTGGCGCAGAATTTTCATTGCCGCCTGATAGTTTTTGGCTGCCAGCATACTATCCAGCATCTCTTGTGGCAGCGGTTCCTGAGTTTGATAGTGACCGGAGATAAACGCCAATGCTTCCGGCTCCCAGCACCAGTTTTCCATAAACTGGCTTGGGCACTCTACCGCATCCCACGGTACGCCACTGATGCCGGCAACATCCAGGGCTTCAATCTCGGTCAGCATATGGTGCAGGCCATGCCCAAATTCATGGAACAGCGTTGTCACTTCATCGTGTGTAAACAGGGCCGGTTGATCACCGATTGGCTTGTTAAAATTACAAGTCAGATAAGCGACTGGGTTTTGCAACTCGCCAGATGCATGGCGCATTCTGCCGACATAACTGTTCATCCACGCGCCACCGCGTTTATGTTCACGGGCGTAAAGATCTAAATAGAAACTACCACGCAATACCTGCTGATCATCATACAGATCAAAGAAACGAACATCAGGATGCCATGTATCTACATCATGGCGTTCTTTGGCGGTGATGCCATAAATGCGGCGAATGACTTCAAACAGTCCTTCCAGCGCCCGTTGTTCAGGGAAGTAAGGACGCAGTTGTTCATCATCAATGGAGAAGTCATGTTGCTTTTGCTTCTCGCTGTAATATGTCAGATCCCACGCTTCCAGCCCATCAACACCGTGGTGAGATTTGGCGAAGTCAGTGAGTGCTTCCAACTCTTCTTTACCTTGTTGATGGGCGCGTTTGGCCAGATCGTTCAGGAAATCGAGTACTTGCTGAGGTGTTTTAGCCATTTTGGTTGCCAGGGAACTTTCAGCATAGTTCTTGAATCCCAGTAATTGGGCGAGTTCATGACGTAATGCAAGTAGTTCCGCCATCACTTCACTGTTATCCCATTTTCCGGCATCTGGCCCTTGATCGGAAGCACGGGTCGTATAGGCGTAATACATTTCTTTGCGCAGTTCACGATTATCGCCATAGGTCATGACTGGCAGATAACTTGGCATATTGAGTGTCAGCAACCATCCATCCAGCCCCTTGACTTCGGCCGCCGCCTTGGCTGTGGCTCTGGCACTGTCAGGCAGGCCAGCCAGATCGCCCTCGTCGGTAATCAGCCTGGTCCATCCCATAGTAGCATCCAGTAAATTATTGCCGAACTTTGCGCCCAGCTCAGATAAACGGGCAGTAATTTCACCGTAACGCTTCTGTTTCTCTTCTGGCAAACCGATGCCGGTCAATTCAAAATCACGCAAAGTATCTTCAACAACCTTGCGCTGTGGCTGGGAAAGGGTTTCGAAGGCTTGGCTCTCTTTTAGCGATTTATATGCCTGATATAACCCTTCGTGTTGCCCCAGCCAGGTATCGAATTCAGAGAGCAGGGGCAGGCTTTGCTCATAGGCTTCGCGAAGCTCTGGACTATTCTTGACCGCATTCAGGTGTTCGACTGGCGACCACATACGGGAAAGCCTGTCTTTCTCTTCTGAAATGGGTTGGCACAGGTTATCCCAGGTAAAAGCGGCATTTTCGGATAAAATCTTCTCAATGGCTTGGCGGTAATTGGCTAACGTCTCTTTCACAGCAGGCACGACATGTTTTGGTTCGATTGCAGAGAACTTAGGCAATGCAGAAGATGTCAGTAACGGATTAGTCATAATGAGTGCCTTATAGGTGTATTTGGGTATAGGCTTAAACCAGCCCCGCATCCCAATGGGTTGTTGACGATAGATGGGGATAAGATATCGTGAGTTCAATGCTAATGCCGCACTTTTATGCGAATAATTAGGCTCTTTTTCTGTCAGGGATCTGTGAGGTCATGGAAACGTTTAGATATTATTGAAGACGCGCTATAATCCTTGCTCTTCATCAATTTTATTAATGGAAGATCATCGTCCCCGGTGGGGTGGCTGGGCGTCAAAAAAGAGATACCCCCAAATGAAATTAACAGCCCGTCAAGTAGATACTGCAAGCCAAAGGAAAGTTACATTACTTTTTTACCTTCTGAAAATGCTTTTCTTGCTTCATTTAAACTCATTTCATTGGCTCCTCCTTGAAATTCGGCATCTTTAGACTGCACCGGATCATCTTCCCACCCACAAATGTCACAAATAAGATATTCACCAAGTTCATCAAGGGTCGTATGATTACAACATGGGCAATGGTATTTATCACTCATTGATTACTCCAATATTTAAAAGATTATAAATTGTCTGATGGGCATATTAACACTCAAATAAACATAAACCGCCGGCACGCCTTCAATCGGGAAGACCAGAATATAGTCCCGGAAATCCCGCTCCTGTACCGGTGTGGTTGTCTTCGTCGGCCCGCGATCTGTGCCGTCTGATATCGGCGTTTCCGTTGTGTTCCCCGCCATTTCATTCGGATCCTGCGGCGGATTGACCATAATCCCGTCCCGCCACGTTGTCTGATCCGGGATTTCCAGGCCGGGGGTTTGACCGGTCAGGCTCGGATCATCAAGCGGCACGGTATTGACATTGATTGGCGTGCCACGCTGGTTAAAATATTGAGGCAGGTCCTGCGGTGATAATGCCTGATACACTGATGACGCGTTAGTGTACCAGACCAGTATAGGCGAATCCGCGCCATCCTCCCGAAATTCATAGGTTCCCGGGGCAGTTTGCTTCACATGACGCACTTTAACCGTATCCATACCACTCCCTTCGCGGGTATGGTAGCCAACCACCTTCACTTCACCGGTCTGCTCATCCGCCACAAAACGATAGCGAACCCGGGTTTCTGCCCGGCCTTTTTGATCAGCCAGTTGTTTCAGTCTTTCGAGCTGGTGTTGAGCCGTGTCACTGTCCGCGCCCAATGCCCGTTTCATTGCCCCCCAGACGGCCTGTGCCCGGTCCGCCGGTGTGGCAGAAATGGCGGCCATAAACAACTTCTCTTTCTCAGAAAGCCGTGGAAGCGCGCTTTGGGTTTCCCATGATCCCTCATTATCACTCGCCGTCCCCGCCGCCCCCGCCGCCGCATTTAATGCCATCTGCGTCTCCATTGCCTGATACACCAGCGGGTTGGCTTGTGCCGGTGGCACCACCTGGTCAAGCAGCCACCCTATCGGCACCATATACCATGGCGGCGTGTTTTTATTCTGCGCCGCAGAAGCCATCACGGATGTCTGCGGTGCGGATGCAGGCAGGTAAACCTGCAATTGGCCAAAATTGGCAGCTGGCTCGGTTTCTGTCCCCGCATCGGTACAACCCAAAGGTTGCAGGCAGGATTTGACTCAAATAAACATAAACCGCCGGCACGCCTTCAATAGGGAAGACCAGAATATAGTCCCGGAAATCGCGTTCCTGTACCGGTGTGGTTGTCTTCGTCGGCCCGCGATCTGTGCCGTCTGATATCGGCGTTTCCGTTGTGTTCCCCGCCATTTCATTCGGATCGTGGGCGGATTGACCATAATCCCGTCCCGCCACGTTGTCTGATCCGGGATTTCCAGGCCGGGAGTTTGACCGGTCAGGCTCGGATCATCAAGCGGCACGGTATTGACATTGATTGGTGTGCCACGCTGGCTAAAATATTGAGGCAGGTCCTGCGGTGATAATGCCTGATACACTGATGACGCGTTAGTGTACCAGACCAGTATAGGCGAATCCGCGAGAACAGGGGGGGGAACGACGACAAGAACGGGGGGAGAAACACAGGGAGACAAACGAGCGACGGGGGGGCGAGCAGGAGCCGAGCTGGGTCGAGCGGGAGGGAGGAAGGGGGGGGGGGGGCGATACCCGATGATTTTGTCTGAGCCTGCCAAACAATCCGCGCAGAAAATGGTCTTTCACACTTAATTCCACATCCAAATCATTCAGTTTTGGGTTTGAACAAATCGCTTTCTTATCCTGCCCCTTGGCTTTGACACAGTCAAAATTGGCAGCAAAACCGAGTGGGGAGAAAATAAGCAACATAAATCAGAGATATTTCATTTACTTCTCCTTTATGGAGAAGAACTTGAATAATCGGGCTTTGCCAGTTGCATCTAATTTGCAGGAGAATCGAATGTTATGCCGGCCATCATTTGTCCTATACATACCAATGCCGACCAATTCAGAAGGCTGTTTGAGTCTGATACTCTCTTCTGAAACCACACCGAGAAAAATTTTATCAGCGTCTTTGTAATATTTCTTAATGATGGGTAAGGCAAAAGGACGACAAATAAACTCTGCCACTTTTTTGGTATCTGACCAACTTTCTACCATTGGTATGCAGATTTATCTGTAACTTGTTTATTAATCTGCTGTTGCAGGTATTTTTTCTGGTCTGGAGATAATTGTTGAGATGGCACTGTGCTTAGCAAAGGCAGATAATAGTAGACTGATAACCCCCAAATAAGTTAAGTATCTTGAGTAAAACATAATGGTATACTCCTTGTTTGAGATTAAAAAATTATGGCATAAATTTTGTAGGTGCGCCATTAATATACTGCTATTGCATGCGTTTTGGATTACTTATCTATGAGATTAATGGTAAAAATATATCGATTAAATTGTCTGATGGCTATTCGGGTCACGTATTCAACATGTCGAGCAGAATTAAAATAATATTTCTTTCGATAAAAGTCCCGATGATTTTGTCATGCATTTTTTTGATAAGTAAGGTGTTACTTTTTTTTGAAAGAGAAAAACATACCTCACCTTATTTTTAGTGAGGTATGTTATTTAAAAGATTTTATAAATAATTCAATATGCCAAATGACGATATATAAATAAAATTATCATTTGGATATTAAATAGATTGATTCATAAGGTTTAATTCTAATCTCATGATCTACCGTTGCAGGTGATGAGTAATTGCTCATCAATACCTGCCATTCTGTGCTTACAAGTGAAGTCTCTGGAGACCACAGTTGAATTTCATCGCTTAGGTTTGCAATAACCAGTAAGGTTTGATCCTGCCAACGACGCAGATAGCACCACAGTGAAGGGTGCTCTGGCAGCAAATCCAGGTAATCACCGTATGTCAGAATGGGCTGTTGCTTTCTCAATTTAATCAAATTGTGGTAGCAATAGAAGACGGAATCTTCATCCTGTAATACGGTTTCGGCGTTGATCTCTGAGTAATTATTACAAGGCGCAATCCACGGCGTTCCGGTGGTAAAACCCGCGTTTGCTGAAGCATTCCACTGCATGGGGGTTCGGCTGTTATCACGGGATTTCTGCGCCAAAATTGCCAGTATATCCTCTGGTTGCATACCTTTTTCAATGCGCTCTTTATACATATTCAGGCTTTCGATATCCCGATAATCCTCAATACGTGTAAAGTGAGGGTTTGTCATGCCCAGCTCTTCGCCCTGATAAATATAAGGCGTACCCTGCATACCATGCAGCACCATCGCCAGCATTTTAGCGGATGTTTTGTGGTGCTGATGTTCATCCCCGAACCGAGAAACAATGCGCGGTTGATCATGGTTACACCAAAAAAGCGCGTTCCAGGCTTTTTGGTGCATACCCTGCTGCCATGTTGAGAAAATCTTTTTCAGCTCAACATAATCTGGTTTTGCCCGAGTCCATTTTTCTCCATTTGGGTAATCAACTTTTAGATGGTGAAAATTAAACGTCATAGACAACGCTGCTCCGTCCAAGGCAGCATAGCGTTGGCAGTGCTCAAGGCCGGTCGAGGACATTTCACCAACGGTCATCAATCCCTTGGGTTGAAAAACATCACGGCTCATTTCTTGCAGAAATTCATGTATCCGCGGGCCATCGGTGTAGAATCGGCGGCCATCACCATGATCATCATCAGGAAAATTTTGCTGTTTTGAGACAAGGTTAATGACATCCAGACGCAAGCCATCAACACCACGATCAGCCCAGAACTCACAGATTTTCTTAAGTTCCGCGCGAACCGGTTCATGCTCCCAGTTCAAATCTGCTTGTTCAACCGCAAACAGGTGGAGGTAATATTGTTGGCTTTCTGCATGCCATTGCCATGCATTACCACCGAATTTGGATTTCCAGTTATTGGGCAGGGAACCTTCCGAACCATCCTGCCAGATATAAAACTGGCGGTAGGGGTTGTTAATATCCTGTGCCGACTGGAACCACGGATGCTGGGTTGATGTATGATTGAAAACCATATCCAAAATAATGCGAATGCCACGGCGATGGGCATTTTGTACCAAATTATCAAAATCTTCCATCGAGCCATAATCAGGATTGATGGCACAATAATCAGCGACATCATAACCATTATCGACTTGAGGAGAGGGATAAATTGGCGTGATCCAAATGGCTTCAACGCCGAGTTGCTGGAGATAATCCAGCCGTTGGGTGATCCCGTTGATATCTCCTGTGCCGCTACCGGTACTATCCTGAAAACTTTTGGGATAAATTTGGTAGATAACGCTATCCATCCACCATGGTTTTTGTTCCGTCATAAATAGATACCTGCAAAATTAATTAGTAGCCTGTTCATTGGGTAAGATCGGCATTGAGTAAGGTTGCTTTGCGTTCATTTCTACGATAAGCCAGAACGGTCAGCAGGAATGGCACAATAATCGCGACGAGCATGGCAATCAGATAAACCACCCAGAACTGTGGCTTGATAGAGAGAATTCCCGGTATTCCGCCAACACCGATACCATTGGCCGTGACATGGTTGAGTCCACAAATCAGCCCGGCTATGGCTGCACCAATCATCGCACAGAACATGGGGTAACGGTATTTCAGGTTGATTCCATACATAGCGGGTTCGGTGACACCTAGATAGGCTGAAATCGCCGCGGGAATAGAAATTTCGCGCTCTTTTTGTTTTTTGCTTGCCCAGACAATGCCGACAACGGCAGAACCTTGAGCGATATTAGATAGCGCAATAATCGGCCAGATTGGGGTGCCGCCGGTGCTTTGGATCATTTGCAGATCGATTGCCAGTGTGGTTTGGTGTACACCGGTGATTACCAGCGGGGCGTAGAAGAAACCAAACAAGGCGGCTCCAATAGGCGCAAAGCTACCCGTCATTAATCCTTTGACCGCCCAGGCAACACCATCCCCGATAGCGCGTCCGGCAGGACCTATCAACGCATGGGCAAGGAAGACGGCCAGTAGCAGAGAAACTACAGGGACAATAACAAGATAAAGGTAATCCGGAACCCATTTTTTCAGTCGGGTTTCAATCCATCCCAACGCCAAACCGGCTAATAAGGAAGGAATGACCTGAGCCTGATAACCGACTTTAGAAATGGTAAACCAGCCGAAATTCCAGACTTCGGGCGTTTGTTGCCCAATCAGGTAAGCATTCATCAATTGTGGGGAAACCAGGGTAATGCCGAGAATAATCCCCAGAATGGGGGTTCCACCCATTTTTTTGACGGCAGACCAACAGATGCCTACAGGAAGGTAGAAGAATATTGCTTCACCGATCAGCCAGAGAAAATCATAAATACTTTGCCAGACCGGATAGAGTTGTGCGAGCGATTTGCCCTCACTAAACGGGATATCCCCGATAAGGTTACGAAAACCGAGGATTAAACCGCCACTGATCAGGGCTGGCAGTAGAGGGAAAAAGATCTCGGCAAAATGTGAAATTGCATTTTCATACCATTTCATATTTTGGCGAGCAGCTTGCTTAACTTCCTCTTTATTAACGGATTGTTTTCCCGTGGTTTCAAGCAGAGCTTTATAGTAGACATCCACATTCGTCCCAATTACTACCTGAAATTGTCCGGCATTGGTGAAGCACCCCTTGACCATGGGCAACTCTTCAATGGCTTTGGCATCGGCATTTTCGGGTGTATTAAGAACGAATCTGAGGCGGGTGATGCAATGACTGACGGAAGCGATATTCTCTTTGCCGCCAATCAAAGTAATAAGATTATCAATATCCTTTTGATTTATTTGTTTTTTCTTCATGCCTTTGCTCCTTGGTATGGCAGGAGGTAAATAACGGAGTTTTGCGATTAACAGAATGATTACTCTCGTAATGAGATAGTGAATAGACTGAAGTAATAGCAAGTTGATCCTAGACAGATTTTTATATTTTGAATATGAAAAGTTGCTTTGTTTGAGTTTTAGATCACATTTTGTACCATTGATTTGAAATTAAAGGGTTTTTTATATTCGTAATGCTTATCATTATGGGTTTTTAGTTTTCCTTGAAATTAATAGATATGGTTTATGGGTTTATGCCATCGGTTGGTCAATAAAGGAAAGTTCGCAATTTAGCGAGTGATAGCCTGGATCTGCGCCCAGTGACGGCGCAGCATATTATTTAATTCGATGATGTAAAAACCAATAACTTATACTCCATATGATTATCGGTATTAAGGCTATAATGAAAGCCAATAGCAAACTTTGTAATCCGCTGCTGATCAAGTAAACCACAGGCGTATATAAGAGACCTGAAAAATAGATTCCTAATGTGGTGGTAATGAAAGCGAGATAAAATCGATGATATTTAAATAAAATGATGTGTGAAATTAATAAAAATAGGAATGGGATGGTAATTAAATAAGAAAGAACTGGTGTTTTTATAGAAATTATTGCGCAGAGTAATCCAATAAAAAGAAAGGGAAGTTGTCTGTAAATTTTTTTTATCTTATGATCCCGCTGATTATGGAAAAGATGTTTCCCCCAGAATAAACAAAGCATTAAAATGCCGATGCCAAGAGCAGCGGTAACATGGGGAGACATGATAACCAATCCGTACAGGGGCAATGGAAAGTAAACCGCACCCTTATTATGTTTCAGTAGTGCCATATCTTGTTGTACGACAAAATGATAACCCACTTTTCTCACGGTATCCTGATATTGGAATAAGGTCTCAGCGGAAATATTTTCCAGCGTGTCGCTCATTCGGTGATAATGTTCGAAGCCCTGCACGACTGCGAAATTCAGTCCGGCTATTCCTTTTTCTTTAAATACCGTGTAATCAGTATCGTTTTGTAATATCTCATATATCAAAGGGGTAAATGAGAAGGCGGTAATGTTGCTTACATTCTTATTTAATGCAGCCATCAGATCATAAGGTTGAGCAGAGGTTTCAAATAATACCGGAATGCCATGATTTCCCCTTGCTTCAAAGTTCAAAACAAGGCTAATCGATTGTAACTCTTCATCGGTCAATTGGTTGGCAAAATATTTTGCGCCTAACAAGCCCAGCTCTTCACCATCGGTCAGTAAGAAGATGACATTATTTTTTATCGTCGTGACTTGGGTTAGATCCCGCATTAGCTGCAACATGGACGCGACAGCCATGCCATCATCACCGGCTCCGGGAGAGGAGCCAACACTGTCGTAATGCGCGACAATCAATATCGTATTTTTTGCGGAAGGAGAAGTGCGTTTGGCAATGATGTTGGTGCCATAAGCGGAGTTTCCCTGTTTTAACCCTGAACGGATACGGACTTCTTCTTCAAAGGTTTTAGCGCCGATGCGGGCTAATTCTGCATCAAATTTGCGGCGTTGGTATTCATCAAGTTGTGAATAGATTTTTTCCTGACGTGCAACAAGTTTATCGATAGTAAAAAGGAATGGTTGTTCAACAACAGGGTATCCCATTGCTTGAATTTCTGTCAGTAAATAGCGGCGGATCTGCTCTTGCTGTACGGATACGGTAGGGTGGGGTTTGGCTGCAATGATGCTTAGCGCTTTTTGTACGTTTAAGTATCCTGTTGCTTTAGTGGGTAAGGTGACCATCATGGTCGGTTGTACCATGCTGACACCTTGATATACAGATAAACAAAGAACAACGACTAAAATCAGGCTCAAAATGATACGCGTCATATTGTTTCCCAGTGTTGTCAATAGGCTGCGTGATAAAAGTTTCCTGGTAAGAACAGGTGCTGTCACACGCAGTGCTAATACTTAGCTCATTTTTACGTCCATTAAGGTTTCGGTAGCACCACTTTGTAATACTCGCTGCATTTTGGGAACCACTTTAGTATTTTGGTCGATTGGCAGAACATTCACACCAGAACCCAGAAATACGGGAATGGTTGTAATGAACAATGTCAGATACCAAAAAAGTGGCAGAGTTTATTTGTCGTCCTTTTGCCTTATCCATCATTAAGAAATATTACAAAGACGCTGATAAAATTTTCCTCGGTGTATTTTGGGGATTCTTGGGTGACTACTGCGTTGATCCCGACGGGAATGGAGAGTTTTTTTTGAAGAAAGGATGAATGACGGAATATCTTGATAAGGCCAATCATTAGCTGAGTTTTTCATGATCCATTCATAAGTTGCAGCCCCCATAATGGCCGCGCCAATTCCACGGTAAAAATCATCATATGGGGTGGCATCATCGCCAAGTGTGAATTCATAGAGTCAATCCAACTCGTGGTTTTCCGTTGCGATATAACCATCCATTGTTGCAGCAACATAATAAATGAGCTTTGACATCATTTTTCCTCATAGTTACACATGACTATTAAAAACTTTGGCTAATTAATCCTGCTTGGCAAGTAAAAATATTTATTAATTAATTACCAGTAAATTTAAATAGCGTTTCAAAATGATAGGCGTATTCCAGCGGTGTATGCGCGCTCTGTTTCGAGAGGTTTGGTTGCGCTATTTCCATTACCAGATGGTACTTATCGCATCAGCATTGAAGATAATCAAAGAATGGATTTGCCGGTCAAGCAACCTGTTACCAGAGAAGAGATTGCGAGTAGTATGTCTGCCATTTTGGGGCAGGATTTTGGGTTAGGCGATATTTTATGGAGTGCACGTTACAGAAGTAAACAGCGGTTAGCGGAACGGTATCGAGAGGGAAAGATCTTCCTGCTTGGTGATGCGGCTCATACCCATGTTCCTGCTGGTGGTCAAGGGCTTCAAATGGGGATCGGTGATGCGGCCAATTTAGGTTGGAAATTGGCTGGCGTTATTCAGGGAACTTTATTGCCAGATATTCTGGATTCCTATGAAAACGAACGCAGGCCGATAGCAAAAGCGGCATTAAAAAATACAGACTTACTGTTTAAATTCAATACAGCGACAGGTATTTGGGGGCGAATGGTGCATTGGATTGGCGTGCAGGCAACCAAAATTCCCTATATCGAGAAAAAAGTTGTCAGGATGTTGGCTGGTGAAGATGCTCAATATCATTGCCTGCGACAGAAAGGTGATCATAAGCGAGTTGGTCAGCGTTTACCGCATGTAGTGCTGCGTCATGCGGGACAGGAACGTAAGCTGACAGAAGTATTGCGGGAAAGACAGTTTGTCTTAATACACAATCATGCACCCAGACTGGTATCTGCACTGCAATCATATTTTCAAACCGCTGCTCAACAATTGACGGTGGTTGAGATAATTTCTCCTCAGAAACTACTGCGAGATGGACAGGCGACTATCGTGAGACCTGATGGCATTGTTTTGTGGTTGGGGAGTGATATTACACAGGCAAAAACACGTTTAGAGAGTTGGATAAATCGTTAGCGTAATCGAATATCCTCACAATATTTTTTAGTTTTGGCGAGATAAGCGCGATCGGGGCAGATTGTTGTTTACACAAATCTCCCTAAAATGGGGTTTTTGTGTATAGAAATAATTGCTATGATCAATATCTATACACATAACACCCTTTAAGGGGGTGTCAGAGTGGAGATAATGAAATGGATAGGATCACAGCAATTAACAAGTTAGATGAGTTCAGCAAAATGGGAAGAGCTATTTTCCTTTTACAAGATTTGGAAGTCATCTTTGCTGACGAACCTTCCCGGACATTGCAAAAATCTATTGATCGCCTCGTCAAAGCTGGGCTGTTACTTCGCATTACCAAAGGCGTTTATGCCTAACGCGGGCCAGTATGGGAAGCTATCCTCTGGAAACTATCGCCAAAATATCCGACGAGGTGAATATAATTACATCAGTCTGGAGTCAGCTTTATCGCAATATGGGCTCATCTCACAAATTCCCATTGATCGCCTGACCATTATGTCTACTGGCAGAACAGGAGAGTTTAAAACACCGTGGGGAGTTATTGAAATCACCCACACTAGCAGAAAGCCTAACGAAATTCTGAAAGCAACATTAGAAAGCCGTGGGCCCCTGCGTATCGCAAAAAAAGAGACGGCTTTGCGTGACCAAAAAAGAGTAGGTAGGAATATACATTTAGTGCAGCTGGAGGAACTCGACTATGTCATATGAGACTCTGCCTGATACGGCAATCAATCGCTCGCAGGCGACAAATTTCCTGCTTGATCTGCTTAAAGAATGGCATTTTGCTTGGTTAGATCTAAGAACAGTCATCACCATGAGTAAAACAATTATGCGAACCGCGATGGTAGATAGGCAACCATTAGAAAAATGGAGTCGTGGGCGGTGTGTTCTGCTGGGTGATGCTGCGCACCCGATGTTTCCGGTTGGGGCAAATGGTGCAACCCAAGCTATTATTGATGCAGAAACTCTTGCCTATGCGCTATATGAATACCCTGATTTCGAATCTGCAATCGCGGCATATGAATATGTTCGTATACCTGCCGTCTCTAAAATTGTCATGGCAAATCGTAAAATGAATGAAAGAGATCTGATGCTCCGAAACCTCAATCCCCAAGAGCGTAGTCAAGAAATTGCCATGACGACGACCAATTACGAAACCGAAACGATTAAAGAGATGTTCGGATTCACGCCGTATAAAAACGCAGGACTTTTGTGAATCTCCTAATAGGCCCCTATTTCATTGTGTAATCCGCCAAAACGTCGGTAATACGCGGCGGAGGGTTGAGGTAATTGTCCAATGGTCGTTTCACCGTGTTCACTGACATAGCGTGTCGCAGCAAGGTCAATGTGCTGATAAATATTTATACACAAATTACGGGCAATCTGCCCTTCCCATTGTGCTGGTAGCAGGGCACTCGGCAACTGTGGATCGCGTAGCACTACGCGGCGGTAAAAATGAATCAGCAGCAGACGCAACTGGAAACAGCGTTCTGGAGTCAGGTCGGCCTCATGGCAATCCCGTAGCAGTGTCATCAACGGACGGAAGAAAACAATAAATTCGTGATAATGCTGTGATATCTGCGCCAGTGACCAATTGATGGATACAAGTTCTTTCAGGCTCTGCTCCGAATGCGGGTAAGGATAATCAGCACGGAAGTAGATGACAGAATCGCTGGCGTTGAGTTCTCCCAACAGAGAGAGAATGTCTCTTTGGGAATTGCTTGGTGCAGCCATCAGGGTGCTGTTAAATTGCGCGAATCCGAGCCAGCCCAACGCTTTTTTCAGGCGGGTACGCTCATTTTTGGTTGTGCCTTCCAATAGCAACAGATCCCACTTGCCATCCCATTCTGGCTGCTCGCTGAGATAGATTTTATCCTCTGCATGACGAAATTGATGCATTCCCCGTTCGGCGATGCGGTAATAACTGCGTCGCCCGAGTTTTTCTACTGTAAGCCACCTCTCTTTTTGCAGCCTGAATACGGATGTTCTCACGAAACGGTCACTAAACCCCATCGGTTCCAGCAAGAGGCTCAAACTGCCAAGCCAGACTTCACCACCACGGTGGCTGAGAGCATCGCCATATAGGGAGATGATCAGTGATGTTCCGCTGATAGGTTGGGCATCAAGGGCGTGCCGAATAAAGTCGTCAAGTTTGTGCGTCATATTTTTCTGTAATCTGCTCAAAAGTGTGTCATGACATTAGCATAACTGTATAAATATGCTTAATCGATACGCTTAGAAAAATCCCTTTAAGGCGACATACTATTGGGAAAAATACCATTGGAAAAAGGTGCCACCGCTGTTTCATATTATTTAAATTGCGATGGCGAAAGGTTTAATCATGTGGGCGATTATCGATTACCCGAACGGCTTTTCCTTCTGAACGAGGGATGTCTCCGTAGTTGACAATACTGACATCTGTATTGAGTCCTATCATGGATTTAATGTGATGGCGCAATTGATGGCTGATGTCGCTGCGTTGTTGAGAGTTCAACAGGTCTGATTCTTTCAGTTCGACCTTGACGGATAGTTTGTCATAATTGCCGACACGGTTTACTTCCAATTGGTAGTGCGGCGATAGTTCTTTGATGTGCATGATCTGTTCTTCTACCTGTGATGGGAACACGTTAATACCACGAATAATCAGCATGTCATCGGAACGTCCGGTGATCCTGTCCATGCGCCGCATATTACGCGCCGTACCGGGCAATAAGCGTGTCAGGTCGCGGGTGCGATAACGGATCACGGGCATGGCCTCTCTGGTCAGGGTGGTGAGGATCAGCTCTCCGGTTTCGCCATCTGCCAGGTTATTCAGGTTGTCAGGATCAATGACTTCCGGGTAGAAATGATCTTCCCAGATGGTAGAGCCGTCGGCGTATTCCAGTGATTCCATGGCAACGCCTGGTCCCATTACTTCGGACAGGCCATAGATGTCTAGGGCTTTGATACCCATACGTGTTTCAATTTCAGTACGTAAGGTGGTTGTCCACGGTTCTGCGCCAAAAATACCAATACGTAAGGAGCATGTGCTGGCATCCCCACCCATTTGGCGCTCCAGCTCATCCAGTAAAGTCAGGCAGTAAGAAGGCGTCATCATAATGATGTCAGGCTTGAAATCCACAATCAGTTGCGCTTGTCTGGTGGTGTTACCGCCAGATACCGGAATGACGGTTGCTCCCAGTCGTTCGGCACCATAGTGCGCTCCCAATCCTCCTGTGAACAGGCCGTAACCGTAGGCGATGTGAACTTTGTCTTTGGCACTTGCCCCGGCAAATCGCAGGCTGCGGGCGACCAGCTCTGACCAATTATCGATGTCCTGTTGGGTATAACCCACCACCGTTGGGCGTCCCGTTGTGCCGGATGATGCATGAATGCGAACTATCTGTTCCATCGGGACGGCGAAGGCATCAAAAGGATAATGTTCACGCAGATCTTGCTTGGTGGTGTAAGGAAATTTGGCGATGTCACTGAGTTGCCTGAAATCACTCGGATGGATTCCGGCTGTATCAAATTTGTGGCGGTACATGGGAACGTTGCTGTAAGCGTGGTTGAGGGTCCATTTCATCTGGTTAAATTGCCACGCCTGAATCTCATCACGTGAAGCAAACTCAATGGCATCCAGATTTTGGGATTTTCTAGGTTTTTTACGTTGTTGCTCATCGTTTCCTGTCCTTTTGTTGATTTGTTTGTAACAGGTTGCTTTTGTCGTTATGTGCACGTAGTGATATGCAGGTGTTGGTTAAGTCAGGTAATCGTGTATCAGTTTGTTGTTGTAAAAATGGTTATGGTTGTTGTGAAAATAGCGGCTATGAAACACGTTCAATAATCATGGCGATGCCTTGTCCCACGCCAATGCACATGGTGCACAAGGCGTAACGTCCGGCCCGTCGCTCCAGTTCAAGGGTGGCAGTTAGCGCAAGGCGGGCGCCGCTCATACCCAGAGGATGCCCCAGCGCAATCGCTCCACCATTCGGGTTTACGTGCTCTGCATCATCTGGTAACTCGAGTTGGCGCATAACAGCCAGTGCTTGTGCAGCGAAAGCCTCATTCAGTTCAATAACATCCATTTGATTTAGGGTTAAGCCTGTGAGTTCCAGTACCTTGCGAGTCGCAGGCAGTGGCCCGATCCCCATGATGCGTGGCTCAACACCACATGTTGCCGTTGCGACGATGCGCGCCCGTGGTGTCAGCCCCTGGCATAAGGCTGCTATTTCTGAGGCGATGATCAGTGCTGCCGCGCCATCGTTGACGCCGGAAGCGTTGCCTGCGGTAATGGTGCCGTCCGTACGGAATGGGGTTTTGAGCTGTTGTAGCTGTTCGAACGTTGTTTCGGGTCGGGGATGCTCATCCTGTGCGATGATCGTTGCTACGCCTTTTTTGTTGGATGCGGGCAGAGTGACAGGGATGATTTCCCCGGTCAGTACACCGCGTTGTTGCGCGCTGGCGGCACGTTGCTGGCTGCGCAGGGCGAAGGCATCCTGGTCATCGCGGCTAATTTTAAATTGGGCGGCGATATTTTCTGCCGTTTCTGGCATGGAATCTGTGCCGAATTGCTGTTGCATCAGAGGGTTAATAAAGCGCCAGCCAAGGGTGGTATCAAAGATCTCAACCTGCCGGCTGAAAGCACTGTCTGCTTTGCCCATCACAAAAGGAGCACGGGTCATAGATTCAACGCCACCCGCCAATATCAATTGGGCGTCGCCGGATTTAATACTGCGAGCGGCGAAGGCCAACGCATCAAGGCCTGAGCCACATAACCGGTTGACTGTCGTACCAGAGACCGAATTTGGTAGCCCTGCCAACAATAGTGCCATACGTGCGACGTTGCGATTATCTTCTCCTGCCTGATTGGCGCAGCCGAGGATCACATCATCGATTTGTTGCCAATCCAATGCTGGATAACGCGTCATCAATGCCCGTAGCGGTAGGGCTGCCAGATCATCAGCCCGCAGGCTGGACAGAACTCCACCATAACGGCCGATAGGTGTGCGGATACCATCACAGATAAATGCGTGGTTCATGATTGCTCTCCCTGACGGTTTGGCTGAGTTTTTTTCACCGTATTGTCAGAAATAGGGTGGCTGAGACGATGGGAGTAACCGCGGAAAAAAGCCACAACGTTGCCGTTCTGGTTGATGATCTCCACGTCGTACAGGCCAGTGTTTTTGCCTTGATGCCGAACGGAAGCGGTGGCGGTCAGTCGATCACCCACTAATGCCGGACGGATAAAATCAATGCTGCCTCTGGAAGCGACCGCAGCCAGTCCTTCACTGTTACAGGCATAGGCGAAAGCCGTATCTGCCAGACTGAACAGAATGCCACCGTGACAACGTTGATGACCGTTGAGCATGTGAGGCATGATCTTCATACTGAGTCGGGCCAACCCGATATCAATATGTTCAATATGCATACCCATATTTTGGGCGCAGCTATCTTGGGTATAAAGGGTTTCAATGTGATGGCGAGCCGTGTTGACATTATTTTGCATAGTCATCCCCTTTCTTGTGTTTTTGGGCCTGTTGATAGGGGAATTGGGTATGCCCTGCCGCGAGTTGGCGCAGTAAGGGGGCTGGGCGGTAACGGGGTTCCCCATAAAACTTCTGCAAATTTTCCAGCGTACTGAGAATATGTTTCCAACCCAACTGTTCACCCCATGTCAGCGGTCCAATGGGATAATTCACACCGTGGCGCATCGCCAGATCGATATCTTCAGCGCTGGCGATGCCTTTATTGATGGCATCCAGCGCTTCGTTGCACAGCATGGCGACGGTACGCATTGTTAGCAGGGCGGGATAATCCGGCAGGAGAATGACCTGTTTACCGAGGGATTGCAGAAAGCCGATCACCTTTGTTGTTTGTTGGGGCGTATTCTGGCAGGCGGCACTGAGTGTCATGACAGAAGCCGATTGGTGATTGGCAGAAAGGTCAAATTGCACCACGGGTATCCTGACTTCGTCGGCAATCTGGGCACAGGTTCTCCCTTTGGTCAGAATCAAAAGAATGTCATCAATTTGCAAGGTCGGGGAGTGAAATCGGTCATTTTTGCTTTCTTCGAAAATGATCCCATATTTTTGTAACTCAGGCTGTTGTAACGGGGCGACAAAGTGTGGCAATGCCGCCCAATTTCCTGTCGCCTTGATCCGCACTGGCTGTTTTTGTGCTTTGGTGTATTTCGGTTCTAGTTTGGGTTGCGGCTGGGTCTCTTTTTTTCCGCTGCTTCCTTTTATGTCATAGGCGTAAAAACCACGACCGCGTTTACGCCCAAGATGATTGGCATCCACCAGCTCTTTTTGCAGCAGTGAAGGCTGGAAGCGGGGATCATAATGGAAGGCATGGAACAGGGATTCAGTCACGGTATAGTTAACATCATGGCCGATCAAATCCATCAGCTGCAACGGCCCCATCGCGAAACCGCCAGATTCTTTGAAAATGGCATCCAGTGTGGCGGGAGTTGTAATCTGCTCTTCCAGTGCGCGCAGAGCTTCAGCATAGAACGGCCGGGCGATGCGATTGACGATAAACCCGGGCGTAGAACGGCAAATCACCGGCTGTTTTTTCCAGTCGGTCACGAGGGTTTTGAGCGTAGCCACGGTTTGGGATGACGTTTCCAGACCCTGCACGATTTCCACCAGTTTCATCAGGGGGGCCGGATTGAAAAAATGTAGCCCTGCCATGCGCTGTGGTGCAGACAGAACACGGGCAATGGCGGTAATCGACAACGAAGAAGTGTTGCTGGCAAACAGGGTTTGGTGTGAACAAATGGATTCCAGTTGCTGGAAGAGATTTTGCTTAGATTCCAGTTGTTCGACAATGGCTTCAATCACCAGACCACACGGTGCCAGCGCATGTAACGAATTCGCCTGAGTGAGGCGTTGTAACAGGGCTTCTGTTGCGCTGGCTTCTGCTTTGCCTGCTGCCACACGTTGATGCAGGCGCGTGCGTAAATTGTCCAGCGCCTGACTGACCGCTTCACCGTTGATGTCAAACAGCAGGACGGAATGTCCTGCTTGAGCCGCAACCTGAGCAATGCCGATGCCCATTGTTCCCGCACCGATAACGGCTATGGGACCGTGGAGGTGAGGCGTGTTCATGATCATTTCCCCTTGAACATCGGCTGACGTTTTTCAATGAACGCATTGACACCTTCACGGAAATCTTCACTATGCCCGCACCGACGTTGTAAATCTCGTTCGAGAGCAAGCTGTTGTTCCAGCGTATGGGCTGCGGCTGCATAGGTGGCTTGCTTGATGCAGCCAAGGGCCAGGGTAGGTTGGGCAGCAAGGTGTAGGGCGAGCTTCTGGGTTTTATCTTCCAATTCGTCTGACTCAACAACCTGCCAGATCATTCCCCAATCCAGCGCTTGTTCAGCGCTGATTTTGTCGCCCAAAAGTGCCATCCCCATTGCCCGCGCCTGCCCAATCTTATGAGGCAGGAACCAGCTACCGCCAGAATCAGGTGTCAGGCCAATACGGCAGAAAGCCTGAATAAAACTGGCGGTACGAGAAGCGATAACTATGTCACAGGCCAAGGCAAGGGAAACACCAGCCCCCGCCGCTACGCCGTTGACGGCGCAGATAATGGGCTTAGGCAGGGAAGTCATACGCCGGATTAGCGGGTTGTAGTAGCGTTCAACCGATTGGCCGAGATCAGGGATACCACCATCAGAGATAACGACATTGCGATCATTTAAATCTTGTCCGGCACAGAAGCCGCGTCCAGCTCCGGTGAGCCGGACACAGCGTACGGACTCATCCTGTTCAGCAATATCCATTGCCTGACTTAATTGTTGGTGCAGCTCCTCGTTAAAACTATTGAGGCATTCTGGACGGTTGAGAGTAATGCTAAGGACACCTGCTTGTATATCAGTCAGTACCGTTGACATGTTTTCCATCGATCAGAACCCTTTAAATGTTGGTTTACGTTTTTCCAAAAAGGCGGAGATGCCTTCCTGACGATCGGTTGTGCCTGCCAACGTAACAAAATGCTGGCGTTCGGCGAGTAGCCCTTGTGACAGGCTTGTTTCTTGGGCGGTCTTGAGGGCTGCTTTGGCTGCCCGCAATGCCAGAGGGGAAAATTCGCTGATGCGTTGCGCTATCTGCTTTGCACGTTCTAGTGTCAGGGCATCAGGGCAAACTTCGCTGACCAGACCCGCTCCCAGGGCGCGATGGGCATCGATAGCTTCGCCGGTCAATACCATCTGGTAAGCCAATGCCTTGCCGACGCTGCGGATGAGCCGTTGTGTTCCTCCCGCCCCTGGCATCAGCCCCAAGGTGATTTCTGGCAGGCCAAAACGGGCGCTTTCTCCACAAATCACCAAATCACAAGCCAATGCCAGTTCGCAGCCAGCGCCAAGTGCGTAGCCATTGACAGCAGCGATCAGGGGCTTGCTGATATTATTTAAACATTGCCAAAGTTGTGGACGGCGATCCGTCATGGCTGTAGCAACGCTTTGTTGTTGTAGTTCTCTCAGATCGGCACCTGCCGCGAAACAGCGCCCGGATCCCGTAATAACAATGGCGCCTGTACCGTTATCTGCCTCCGCGAGTTCCAATTGCTGCACGAGCTGTTCCAGACAATCATTACTGAGGGCATTGCGCACTTCTGGCCGGTTTAGGGTCAATGTGCGTACCCTTTGCTGCTGGTGGCATAAAATCCATTCCTGACTCATGGTGACTCCTCAGACATCAAAATCGACAACGACACCACCGCCTTTCGGCCATGACTGGCAGCTCAAAATATAACCGGCAGCCAATTGATCGGGTTCAAGGCTGTAGTTCACCCTCATATCTACTTCGCCGGCTTTAAGCTGGCATTTACAGGTAGCGCATACTCCTCCTTTGCAGGCGTAGGGCAAATCTGCGCCCTGGCGTAATGCGGCATCGAGGATGCTGTCATCTTCGGCGTTCATGGCAATGTTGAGGATGCGGCCATCCAGGTGGATCTCAACGCGGGTTTCACTGCGTTCTGCAAGATTGGCAGGGCGGGAATTTATCGTGGCTTGTCCGGTATTGAAACGTTCACTATGGATGCGTTCAACAGGTATCCCCGCCTGCTCCAGCGCAGAATGGGCATCATCCAACATGGCTTCTGGTCCGCAGAGAAAAGTATGGTCAAATTGGGTAAAATTGAGCAGGATTTTGCCGATGTGGTTTAGGTGTTCAGTATCAATACGTCCGTTAAATAATGGGCTATCGGTGGTTTCCTGACTGAATAAGTACAGCACCTGAAAACGGCTCAGGTAGCAATTTTTGAGATCGGCCAGCGCTTCTTTGAACATGACAGAGCGACTGGTGCGATTGCCATAAATCAGGGTAAAAGTACTATTGGACTCCAGTGCCAGCGTACTTTTGATGATCGACAAAATAGGAGTAATACCTGAACCGGCGGCGATAGCCAGATAGTGCCCTTGTTTATCTGTAGCGGGACGATGGCCAAAATTGCCCTGTGGCTGCATGACTTCCAGCTCATCCCCGATTTTTAATTGTTGGTTGATGAAGGCCGAAAAGCGGCCGTGATGGATGGCCTTGACGCCAATTTGTAATACATCATCCAACGGCGAGCTACAGATAGAGTAGCAGCGGCGTAGTTCTTCGTTATTCACTTTCGCTTTGAGTGTCAGGTGTTGGCCGGGGTGATAGCAGAACTGTTTTTTCAGTTCAGCGGGAATATGCAGGGTGACAACCACAGCATCCGGCGTTTCCCGTTCGATGGCAGTAATGCTTAAGCGATGAAAGCCATGTGAGCGTGTTTGATGCAAAGTGGACATCTTCTACTTTCCTCGTTAAGTGCACTCCTCGTTAAATGCATTTGAAATAATCAAATGGTTCCAGACAATTCCGACAGCGATAGAGGGCCTTGCAGGCCGTGGAACCGAATTCGCTGATTGTTTCTGTTTCATGACTGCTACAGTACGGGCAGGTAATGGGTTCCATATCCGCTGTTTTTTCGCAAGCCAATCCCTGCGGAGGGGCAATACCAGAGGTTCGCAAGCGTTGTTTGGCATCTGCATTTATCCAGTCGGTCGTCCACGCAGGGTTCAGGCTCACTTCGATATCCACCGGCGAAAAGCCTGCTTGTGTCAGTGTTTCCTGAATGATTCCGATTAGGTACTCCGTTGCAGGACAGCCGGAATAGGTTGGGGTAAGTGTCACCCGCCAGCCGTTTTGTAACGGCGTAACGACCCGTATCATGCCAAGTTCAGTAATGGAGAGTGCAGGCAGTTCTGGATCGGCAATTTGGTGCAGACATTGCCAGATTTGATGAATTTCCGGCGGTTGTATCTCTGCATGGAAGCGAGGGTTACATTGCTGTTCCATGATCTTCTCCTATACCATCCGTATTGTCACCAGTTGCAGTTGGGGTAAGTGCGTTGCAGGTATTGCATTTCTGCCAACATGTATCCCAAATGTTCTGTATGCAGCCCTTGTTTTCCGCCTTGTCGGTAAGGCGCCTCTTGTGGCATTGCTAGCGTGGCTTCGGTGAGCGTTTCGTTGATGATTTGCAGCCACGGTTCATGCAGCGTGCTGGGGTCAACGGCAATGCCTTCTTCTGCCAGTTGCTGCTCGATTTCGTCACAATGGAACAGTTCGCCGGTAAATCGCCACAGTTGATTGATAGATTGCTGGATTTTTTCGTGGCTCAATGCTGTTCCATTCCCTAATCTGATCATCCAGCCTCGGCTAAAGCGCAGGTGATATTCCACTTCCTTTAACGACTTGGCACTGATTGCTGCCAATTGGGGATCACGGCTTTGTTCCAAGGCTTGATGCAGCAGGAAGTGATAGGCATCAATAAAAAATTGGCGTACCAAAGTGTCGTTAAAGCCACCATTGGGTTGTTCTACCAGCAGCAGATTGCAGAATTCGCGCTCATGACGCCAAAACGCCAGATGATCTTCATCCAACCCTGTTTCTGAAAGGGTGCCTGCATAACTGAGGAAATGGCGTGCTTGCCCCAATAGGTCGAGTCCGATGTTGGACAGAGCGAGGTCAATTTCCAGTTCTGGTGCATGTCCACACCATGCGCACAGGCGCTGTGCCAGAATCAGTGGGGTATCTCCCTGACGAAGGACATAGTTGAACAGGGGGTGGTTTAACAGGGAATGGTTGGGAGATGAAACTTTATGTGTATGCATATTCTCGTCCCCTACATATTCTTGATGCCATCAGGAATGGTGTAGAACGTGGGATGACGGTAAATTTTATCCTCCGATGGCTCGAAAAAAGCGCCACGATCTTCCGGTTGTGACGCCACCAGATAGATGGATTTTACTACCCAGATGGAGCAGCCTTCGTTGCGCCGGGTGTAGGCATCACGTGCGTTTTCTAGTGCCATTTGATCATCGGCCGCGTGGAGGCTGCCGACGTGACGGTGCGCCAGTCCCTGTTTACTGCGGACAAAGACTTCATACAGTGGCCAATCGGTATCGTTCATTAGATTTACTCCCTTCAAGGCGGTTCAGGTAACGCAAGGTACTAAGCGACACGATTTTTGGCGGCTATTTTTCCGGCGTGAACCGCCGCCGCTTCCCGTACCCAACATCCGTTTTTCCAGGCCCGGCGTTTGGCTGCCAGTCGTTCGTGGTTACATATCCCTTGTCCTTTCAGCACTTGATAAAATTCATCCCAATTGATTTCACCAAAACGGTAATGTTCTGTTGCTTCATCCCAAGCTAATTCAGGATCGGGAGCTGTCATGCCCAAGGCTTCCAACTGGGGTACGGTGTTGTCGATGAATTTTTGCCGCAGTTCATCATTGCTGAATCGCTTGATTTTCCATGCCATGCTCTGGGCGCTGTTGGGGGAATTACTGTCATTGGGACCAAACATCATCAATGTCGGCCACCAGAAGCGGTTGATAGAATCTTGTAACATGGCACGTTGGGCTTCGCTGCCATTCGCCAGCACTGTTACCGCTTCATAACCCTGCCGCTGGTGGAAACTTTCCTCCTTGCAGATTTTTACCATCGCACGGGCATAGGGACCGTAAGAGGCACGGCACAAGGCAACTTGATTGACAATTGCCGCACCATCCACCAGCCAGCCAATCACGCCAACATCAGCCCAATTGAGGGTGGGATAGTTAAAGATCGAAGAATATTTCATCTTGCCATCCAACAACTTTTGGTAGATATCCTGACGGGAACAGCCCAATGTTTCAGCGGCGCTGTAGAGATACAGCCCGTGCCCGGCTTCATCCTGGACTTTCGCCAGCAATATGGCCTTGCGACGCAGGGTCGGGGCACGGGTGAGCCAATTGGCTTCCGGTAACATGCCGACGATTTCCGAGTGTGCGTGTTGACCGATTTGGCGTATCAGGGTTTGGCGATAGGCTTCGGGCATCCAATCTTTAGCCTCGATTGAGAGATCTGCCGCTATTTTTGCCTCAAAGCTCGCCTGAAGTGGATCTGTTGTCATATGCGACTCCATTATGATTCTTATTTTTTGATATAAGACATAAAAATGAATCACTATCTATAACTATAAATCTACAAATTGATAACAAAAATAGCAAACATAAAAATTGTGTATTTGTCGTTCATATCAAAATATTAATTTTTATTCCTTATAAAACAATTGATTAATTATTTTTATTTAGCGATGGGATAAATATTAACAAGTGATTAGATGATAATGTTTATTTTTTGTTAATTACATGGGTGGTTTTGTCAATCATATATGTGATACATAAATGGCCTTACAATACTTAATGATTGTTTCATTGGTTAAATCGGTGGAGAAAAAAATGCAACAGTTAACGAGTTACATTTGTGGTGCCTGGGTTTATGGGCAAGGTGATCCCAGAACCATTCATCATGCAGTAAGCGGCGAAGCTTTGTATCAGGTCTCTTCAGAAGGTTTGTCATTGGCAGAAAGTTTAGGCTACGCCCGTGAAAAAGGCGGAAAGGCGCTGGCTGCGATGACGTTCCAGCAACGTGCGCAGATGATGAAGGCAGTTGCAAAACACTTGCTCGCCAACAAAGAAGCCCTGTATGCCATTTCCACAGAAACAGGCGCAACCCGTGCGGATAGCTGGGTGGATATTGAGGGGGGCGTAGCAACCCTGTTCTCCTATGCCGGGTTAGCCGGGCGTGAATTGCCGGATGATACCCTGTGGCCGGAAGATGAGATGATCCCGCTGTCTAAACAGTCTCAATTTGTGGCTCGCCATGTGCTGACTTCCCGTTCTGGTGTGGCGCTGCATATTAATGCGTTTAACTTTCCTTGTTGGGGAATGCTGGAAAAACTGGCACCAACGTGGATGGCCGGTATGCCGGCGATTATCAAACCGGCTACGGCATCCGCCCAATTGACACAGGCGATGGTGAAAATGATCATCGACAGCGGTCTGGTGCCGGAAGGGGCGTTGCAATTGATCTGTGGTGGCATTGGTAATCTGTTTGATCATCTCGATTATCAGGATGCCGTGACCTTTACCGGCTCGGCACAAACGGGGAGAAAGTTGCGTGTCCATCCTCGACTGATAGAAAAATCTATTCCTTTTACGATGGAAGCGGATTCGCTTAACTGCTGTATTTTAGGCGCGGATGTGACACCTGACATGCCAGAATTTGGCGTTTTCATCAAGGAAGTTGCTCGTGAGATGACGGTGAAGGCCGGTCAGAAGTGTACGGCTATCCGGCGCGTTATTGTCCCTGCCAGCCAATTGGCAGTGGTCAAACAAGCGCTACTTAAACGGCTATCTGGCGTGGCAGTTGGTGATCCTACTTTACCAGAAGTGCGCATGGGGGCGTTGATTAATCGGGAACAGCGTGATGAGGTGCAGGCGAAGGTTAACGAATTGCGCAATAGTGGCTGTGAGGTTTTATGTGGCGGTTCACTGGATAAATTGGCGTTGACAGGCAATAGCAACAGTAATGGCGCATTTTACCCACCAACATTGCTCTACTGCGCTGATCCAATGACCAATCAGGTGGTACACAACACGGAAGCCTTTGGGCCGGTTGCCACGTTAATGGCGTATCAGGATACCGAGCAGGCGATTGCATTGGCGATGATGGGACAGGGTAGTTTGGCGGGGTCATTGGTGACGGCAGATGAACAGATTGCAGTACAGGTGATCCGGGAAACTGCGTGTGCTCATGGCCGGATGTTGGTGCTGGATGAAGCGGCTTCTGCGGAGTCCACGGGACACGGTTCCCCGCTGCCCATGTTGGTACATGGTGGACCAGGGCGTGCCGGTGGTGGAGAAGAGTTGGGGGGCTTGCGTGCCGTGAAACATTATATGCAGCGCACAGCGATTCAAAGCAGTCCAAGTATGCTGGCAGCGATTGGCCGTGAGTGGGTTCGTGGCGCAAAAGTGAAGGAAGAGCCGATACATCCATTCCGCAAGTATTTTGAGCAGCTTGAAATTGGTGAAAGTTTGCTGACCGCTCGCCGGACGGTGACGGAAGCGGATATCGTGAATTTTGCCTGCTTGAGTGGGGATCATTTCTACGCCCACATGGATAAAATCGGCGCGGCTGAATCCTTGTTTGGCGAGCGTGTGGCACATGGTTATTTTGTCGTATCGGCTGCTGCGGGTTTGTTCGTTGATAGCGCGGTGGGGCCAGTGCTTGCCAACTACGGTATGGAAAATCTGCGTTTCATTGAGCCGGTTAAGATTGGTGATACCATTCAGGTACGTCTGACCTGCAAGAAGAAAATTAAGAAAGTCCAGAAAACGCCAGAAGATAAACCACATGGGGTAGTGATGTGGGATGTGCAGGTGCTGAACCAGGAACAACAGCCAGTGGCGCTGTATAGTATCCTGACGTTAGTAGAACGGCAGCAAGGTGATGCGGCTTAGGATAAGCGTTGTTAAGTCAGGGAAAAGAGCCTGAGGGGATTGTCAAAGGCAAGGGCAGTGGTAATCCTCAGGCTGTTTGTGTCACATGTCCATTTTAACCCTCTTCTAAAATTCTTGGGCCAGTTCCATTTTGTCCAAGAACATCATTCGGATTACGTAAAGGACAGGCTGTTAACGAAAGACATCCACACCCGATACAATTACCTAAATTATCACGCAATCGGATGAGTTTTTTGATGCGCTGATCCAGTACATCCTGCAATTGTGAAGAGAATGTTAG
The DNA here is from genome assembly GCF_056632175.1 of Xenorhabdus sp. SGI 60. NCBI lineage: Bacteria > Pseudomonadati > Pseudomonadota > Gammaproteobacteria > Enterobacterales > Morganellaceae > Xenorhabdus > Xenorhabdus sp. SGI 60. Next base: position 111,725 of record NZ_CP196860.1, read on the forward strand.
CCATTGTTCTGCTGTCAATTTACTGTCAGGTGGGAACTGATCTAATGCTTTTTTTATTTCTTTCAGAGAGATTCCAGTGCTTTGGGCAACTTTGATGATCGCAATATAGCGCAATACAATCGAAGGAAAACGGCGTTGGTTACCTTGATTACGTGAACTTTTGATTAACCCTTTCGATTCATAAAAATGGAGGGTAGATATAGTAACTCCACTACGTTTTGATACCTCTCCGATAGTTAACGGCCTATTAAAATTAATGTCTTTATCTTTCGCCATATCTATTGACCCGAAGTTAACTTTAGGTTGTAGAACATATATGATGATTTTGTCATTAAATACTGCACTCCTTTTTTATAATTTGAAAAAAAGACAGTATCTTGTCTCTGAAAATTGTGTATGACATCAACAGGGGCAAGCCCCATAGCCAAGGGGCGATCCAGAGCCCCGCAACAGTCACACACTTTAGTGCAAATTCATTTTTTCATTTCAATGATGTAGTAGTTGCCATTTTCTGTGGAAAAATTCATGCTGTAGATATTTGTAATAGAGAGTCCAGCTTGTTTTGCCATAAATTCAAATTCTGATTGAGATCGTTTCCGGCCTAGCAGAAGGGTATCTATATATAAATCAAATGAAACAGTCTCATTTTGTTCTTTAATCATATCGATAACATATAAAACGGAATCCTCCCGCATTGCTTTATGACAATTTTTCAAAATATCAATGGATTGATTATCAGGCCAATCATCCAAAACATTTTTTATGCTGTAAGCATCATATCCTGATGGAATAACAGAAAAGAAATTACCATTAATAAAGTTAACCCCTTCGGATTCTTGCCGAGAAAAATCATATTGATCCATGACGTGGCATTGGATGTGTGGATAATACATTTTTATATTTTTTGCAAAAGAACCCACACCACCTCCGATATCCATAAATGAAAAAATGCCATTTAGAGGGATGTGCTCAATAATAGATTTATTCATCTTATCTGTCATTTTTGCCAATAAATTATCAAAAATCGTTTTGATATTTTTATTATTTTTATGACTGAGATAATCAAAAAATGGCTCATTATGGGTAAGCTCAAAAGCAGATTTTTCATTCATTTTACTTAAGGATGCACTGTATTGTGACCAAGCGTTCCAGAAGGCAGGATCTAACTCAAACTTTATATATAATGTTTCAAAGCTGTTTGGATCACTGAGTGATGCCCATTGTCCAGTCAGGTAAAATTTATCATCTTTTTTTGTTAACACATTGAGGGTTTGCATGTAATCCAATAGCCTATGGAATCTATCTTGATAAACATGACATAGCTGAGCAATTTGTTCTACGGTTTTGCCATCTTGGGTCGTTAAATATAATGGTGCTTTGCTATCAACAAACGCAAAAAGTGCATTTGATTTACGATAGGCAGTAACCAGTTCCAATGACATTATTACTCTCCTTGTTCAAATTATTACATAAACTTATTCGGCTGATTTTTAACTTCATTAGATATATGTATTTTTATTTTAAATTTTATAATTACTTTCTCCTGATTAAAGGATGCACTATAAAACCTTAAGTTAACTTGAGGTCAAGTGATATTTATCTAATTAAATCCAATGTTTTTTGTAATAACATGAATAGACAATAATAAAAATATAATGTTTTTATCTCTTTCCTTACATGCTGAAATGATATTTACCATTTATACCCTTGATTTTTCAAGTTGCCTCTTTTTGCTGCACTCACTCACCCCGTTACATTATTTCTATGCCTCCGTCTTCCCTTGCTGCTGTAACGCAACTTGAAATCCATTGAGATAGACTGTGCTTTTTTATTTCAACTGACAGCTTTCCCGTAATATGCGCATTACGGTATCTGCACCGCTGCGATTGGGATTGATGCGGATCATACGCTGTTCCAGTGTGGGATCTGTTTGACGAAAAGTGCCGGAAATGCGGTAAAACAGAGGCGGGATTTCAAACTTTGACTCTGCACCTACCGGATAAGGGAGTGCACCAAGTGTATGGGCTGTGGCGAGTACGCTTTCTGCAATGGGATCGTGAAATTCCACTAATAATACTTTTGATTGTGCATTGGCGAGAAAGGCGTGTTTCACCTGTGGTAACTCCCCTTGGTTCAGACGGGTCACCAGTTCGTTATTCACTTCTGCTTGCACTGCGTGCATCACTGGCGCGAATACCATACCGCGCAACGCTTCCATAGCCTGATAACCTTGTATCTGGCAGCCACCGGAGTACATGCTGTGGCGTAGATTATCAATAATTGCCTGTTTTCCTACAATTAACCCAACGCCTTGTGGTCCCAATAATTTGAAGCAAGAGAATGTAGAAAGGGTTGCGCCATATTGACAACCGATATGTGCCACTTTCATCGCCGCGTAGTTATCATCGACTAATGAAGGAATGTCATATTGATTCAGGGTGCTGATAACCTCTTGCAGGGAATAACGGTCAGACATTTTCTGGCGTGTATGTTGGACAAGACTGGCTGCGGGTTGGTATTGCTGAATAGCGGCCACAATTTGCTTTGTGTGGTTGAAATCTGCCTGAACGACACGAAGCCCCATTTGTTCAATCGATGCCTGGGTTGTGGGATAAATCGGTGCATTATGCACAAGTAACGTTGAATTAGGGCTGACCAAAGCGGCCAGCCCCGCGCGTAATGCGCCTGTTCCTGCTCCATTGACAAAAGCGGCAGTTTCAGCACCAAAAAACTCTGCAATCACCGCTTCAATGCGTCGGGTCATCCGTGGTTGGTGAAGATCTGGGACCAAGCCCAGATCGCCTTGCGAAAGAAAATCAGCACCAGGAAAGTGGCGACAAATAATATCAACCAGCCTGAATTGTTGCTGTTGCGCTTGCGCCATCGTCATGTTTTGCAATGGATAGGTTTGCATTTTCTTATTTTATTCCCAGCAGAAAGAGCAAGTTTGCAAGAATACCCACGATGATGGTTGCAATTGGGCCAATAGCCATTTCCACTAAAGGACGTTTGGATGTACGGTTAAGCAGGTAGATACCCGCCACGATCATAAAGCCCATACCCGGCAGAATGGCATTGGAAGCAATCATGGCACCAACCAGCAAGGCAACTTCGAGCATTTTGGTGATCGCGGTACGAATATGTCCGCTGCACGCTTTCACTCCAGGGTATTTATCCAACCAGATAGCGATTTTTGCCAGTAGCTGGATTTCAATAAACATGGTGATACCGCCTGCGATAAAGGCAATCCATGGGTTGTTAGTTGCTAACCCTGCCACAAACACAAATTTCATGCCATTTGGACTATAAACGCCGGTGGCGATAGCTGTCGTACCCACTAACGGGATAAAGCTAATGGCACGTGCCAGTGCTACCAGTAGTGCATTGGTCTGCTCACCTTGTGCCATGAGTTGCAGGGAAACAGGCCCTTCCGCCAGCAGGCTAAAAGACATGGTGGCTGCACTGGCGGTCAGGCCACCGCACAGGATTAACAGCCATTTGTTTTTTTGGATACGCTCTATGCGGGTTGAAAACAGGCCGACTAAGACCTCGTTGGTGCCTTTTTGCTCCGCTATCTGCGTTGGGCGCTCACGCATTGCAAAGTAGAACATGGCAATCATTGACAGCAATAGTGCCGCGCCGTTAGGGTCAATGCTGACGGGTTTTTCGATCATCCCCCCAAAGCTCAATGGGCCAATGGCCTTGGTTGCCAGATAGCCGACCAGTGCGGTGAACATGACTAAAAGCCCTTTGCGATAGCCATATTGATAGCCGACGACCATCGCAGGAAACAGGGCAAAACAGGCCACAATCGGATCGCCCACTTTCTTGAGGTCATCGGTGAAATTGACGGGCAGCATGGCAAACAGTTCCACCACCGAACGCAGACCAGCCAGCAACGCGATGGCATATAAGGCACCAATGATGCCAGAGGTGATAAAACCTCTCCGGCTGTTAGTACACCAAATCCCGATCATGTCTGTACCGAGTAACAGGCTGTGAACCAAGACAATTGGGGCAGTGAGTGAAAAGGGAATGCCAAAACCGACAACCAAACCGATGCTCAGGGCGAAACTGGTTGCGGCAAGCGTTTTGCGGCTCATGCGACCTTCAAGGTATTCCGGCAAAAGTGGCCGCAGGCCATCGTGGAAAACGGCGATACCACGGTTTGCCATCATAGCGGCAATGGCACCAATGGTTGCCAATAACCCGGCTTTAAAAGGATCAACTTCCATCAATCTCAGCAGGAAATCATGGAAATGTTGCATGATTGCCTCCTTACAGTGAGATGATGGTATTGATGATCACAGGCAGGACGATATCAATATCTTGGCCGGTAAAGCCAAATGCCTTCTTGCCTGCTTTCACATGGGCGATGATCTCGTCATTAGACAGGATTTTTCCCGGCATTCCGATGGTGACACATTGGTTTAGTCCAATAAGAGCAATTGCCATTGCCAACGCACCTCCTCCCCCCGTATTGCACGCGCCAAAATAGTAATCCGCTTCGCCATTTTTAATTGCCATCGCCGCGTCAATATCATTCATGATGGTAATGGCGGTGGCTTTATTGCCTGCTAATTGACGAATACCTTCGGCTATTGCCTGTTTCTCTATTTGTCCACCAACGACAAATTTCATGTTGTTATCCCTCTCTTTTGTATCTTCATATCGGATTGCTTTTTGAAAAAGCTAAGTTTTTAGAATTAACGTTCTGTTTTATAGATTTATTTTTTATTTAACCTTACCTTGGAAAAATTGTGCAGGATTATCACGCAGCATTTGGTCTATCTGTTTTTGGCAAAAACCAGCTTCCAGCAACATGGGAACGAATACGGTTAGCAAGTAATCAAAGCCATTTCCCCCATTGTTTTTCAAATGCGATCGACGCGTGATATCTTGGGAAAGCATGACCCGATCAAGCAGCCCACGCTTGGCAACCTCTTGTAACATGGTAATGCGCCGACTGTCGGGATAGTAATTATTCTTGCCGATTGTATCGAATTGTACCCATGCTCCGGCCTCTAGCAGCGGAATAATGGTGCCCAGGTTATCTCTCAGATCACAATGACCGATAGCCACATATTCAGGGGAAACGCCAAACTCCTTTAGCAGCGCCAACTGCTCACGTCCCATTGTGCTTAACGTCGTGTGGGTGGAAATGGGACAGCCTGTAGCCTGGTGTGCTAATGCCGCAGCAGTGAACACCTTTTGCTCATCTTTCGTAATTTGATCGAGACTAGAACCAATTTCTGCAATGACCCCTGCTTTTAATGCGGTGCCATCAATGCCAATTTCAATTTCAGCGATCATGTCATCGGCGATAGCCTGTACACTTAATTCACTGAAATGGGCAGGGAAGTATGGTTGTTTATAATAACCGGTCGAGGCAATGATATTGATACGGGTATCACGCATCAGATCCAGCAGAAAAGCGGCGTTGCGCCCCATGTAACGATTGGTCATCTCCACGATGTTTCTTACCCCAAGGATATAGAGGTAACGAAGTTCTCCTACGATCAGATCGTATTGATCCAATCGACAATCCAAATTTCCTTTCACATCAGAGAGATCGATATGCAAGTGTTCATGTACATAGGTGTAGCCTGAAACATCAATCAAATTATTTGCCTTATTGCCAAACGGCCGGATCATGCGGTAATTCCGTTATAGCGAAAATAATATTATTTAATGATGGAATGATCTTATTTGTAATACCTTCGTTGGGGGGATTAGTCACAATAACCACTATTTTTCCAATTTCCTTGACTGTCATAAATACCTTCAAGTTTTGGAGAGCCAGATTGAATACCTGAAACAAGGGCAACATCGCTGCGCGTTATGAAAATCTGAGGGCGAAAACACATGATCACTGGGCTACCAATAGGATGAGTGCCTGCTAATGGGAGGTGGTAGTCAATGCAGGGTTCACCCAGACGCAGTATGCGTACTTTTTTAGCCAGGGTAATGCCTGGAGGGATGGTGCGTTCAGGGAGAACCAATGCATGTTTCATACGCCCGCGTTTATAATAGCCGCCACCATAGCAGTAACTATGACCATCGTGGTGATGGGAAATTTCTGTGAGATAGACCATTGCAATATGTTCCGGCTCTCGTCCGCAGAAGTTAGCGGGGATGGTTCCGGTCAGGGCATGGCCTGGTTCCAGGTGAGTGGCGCCGTATTTGGCCAGTAATGGTATGGTGTTACAGCTTGAGGCCGCCGGAGCATTAATTTGCGCAAGTTTGATGCCGAGCTGTTCCAGTCGGTTTCGTGCACGAATGAGGGTGAGCAAATTGGTGGTAGGTAAGGTTATCTGATAGCGGGAATCCCATGCCAGGCAAGGAAAATGCGTCAGTCCGCTCAATTTGATGCCTGGCATGCGCTTTAAGGCATCCACGATGGTATCTAACTCATTAAAGGCGATCCCGGCTTCTTGACCGGGAAAGGCGATATCTCGTTTATCAAATATTTTCAGCATGATGGGCTGAATTCGCCCCAATTTCTCCGCAATATCCGAAATAGCTTGGGCTTTTTCAAGGGAAAATACGGTAATGATACTCGGACTATGCTTGAGCATAGATTCTATTAAATGGGTTGGGGTCTGCACTAAATGGCCGATGTGGCACAGTGGAATACCATGCTGGCTTAGGCTATAAGCTTCCCTGAAATCGACAGCCACGACACCGCGATAACCGAGTTCAATCAATTTCTTGGTCAGCCATGGGTTACGTCCAATTTGTTTGGTCATCAAATAGAGTTCAATGTCATACCGCTCTGCGGTTTGCAACAAACGCCGACCATTGTCCAAAACCTGATCGACGTCGATGATGTAGGTATCTGGCAAGATTGCACCTTGTTGCCAAAGGTTTTTTGCAACTTCAATCAATTTAGGGTTCTGTTTTTTTAATGCCTCAATAAACATAGGACTCCCTTTATAGCTGTAAAGCAGCCAAGCTGTGTGAAATCAACATTTTTTACAGATAAATTTTCATTTTTTTGAATATTTTTATGAGAATCAAAAACTAACCTCTTTCGAGTGAAAATATTAAACCATATAAATTTGCCAACAGATAGCCTTCCTCGTTGGGATGTAAGGCTACGGTAAATTTTTCAATTAGGGAGTGATGAATGGTGAGTAATTGCTCGTAGTATTCAGATTGTTTGAGTGTTGCCAATATTTCTTTATCCAACGGAGCAATTATTTCACCACGGCGTGAACGCATGAAAGCACTTGCCATATGGGTGAGCGCCATTTCGCCTTGTGGATGACGGATAGGGATGAGCCACATATCTTCCAGAACATGCACAACTTCCAGCATGTTTTCGTAGATATCTTGATCGATAACGTTACCTTGTAGCAGGATAGTTAACCGTTGTTCTATCATTGCTCTTTGTTATACGTAGGTGTTAATCAGCTGTTTATTTTGGTTAATCGAGTTTCAATAAACGGGTTCAATGATGCCTGTTACTACGTTTTGTTGATGGGTCAGCAATAGATCCCGATCCACCATAGTATGCAGGAGTTGCTGGATAGGGATATTACCCTTGCGGGTAAGGATAACGGCTTCAGAAGCCTTGATAAAACACGCACTATTGTCAGGGAGTTGGGTCATCAGGCCTTGTGCTATGAGCTCATGGCCTTGCCCAACGTTCCAGATGGCCGCATCAATGTGGCCTTTTATGATTTGATTTAGGCATTCATGATAGGAAACCTCGACCAATTCAATCTCTTTGTCAGCAAAGTATTGCTTTGTCATTATTTTTTGGTCTGCTGAGGTGCTATCTAACCCAACGCGACGAATTGATTCCATTTCGCCATTGCGAAAGATTAACCTATGCCTGTCTGTATAACTTTGTGTCCCTAGTGAAAGCGCAATATATAGATCTTTATTTTCAGGGTGCTGCTCTGCGGCAAGCCTTGATGTTACCGCTAAATCGTAAACACCGTTCAGTAAACACTCAATGCGGATATCTGAGCCACGCATGTGTGCAAAGTAAAAGGGAACACTTGCACACAATGCTTTTAAACCACTTGCCAGCCCTTCATAAGCACGGGTATACGGGAGCGGCATCGCACAAACCACATTGCCAATATCGGCATACTGTAACAGTAATCTGTGGTTTATCTGTGCAAGAAAGCTACCACTACGACCACGACGCTTAATTCCAACCACCTGTGCTTGTTCAAGAGATTTTAATGCTGCTTGCATCAAACCCACGGACAACCCACACTCTTTAGCTAATAACTCTATGGTTTTCAGTCTGTTACCACATTGTTCAGAGAGGAGATAACGAGCCAGAAATGACTGTGCGATCCCCTCTTTCTTAATGAATGTTTGACTCATCATTACAAGTTGTTGTCCATTCCCATTTATATTCATAAAATTGAACATAAATCGCAATAAGCGAATTAAAGAAAGGGGATTAATATCACAATTACAAAAAAAATGAAAATTTAAAAAATGATAAAGTGTAATATTATCAATACATTGAATATATATTCTAATTTTGCATTGAAGATATAAAAATCTCCATTATGGGAGAATATAGAGAAGGCGGGAGTATTATTAATGCTTACTCACTGTATTTTTCTGTATATTACTGAATCCAACAATGTTGGCATAGCTTGTATTTTGGGGAGTAATTATATTTGAGCCAATAGCACATGCTGGGATTCAGCAATAAACCATTTATGGTCGGGAGATTGTAATGAAGTCAATATTTTCTCTATGGAACATTCTCCCGCAATATATTCTTCCAGTTCATCTTGGTCATGCCATAAATAAGAAAAGTAAAAACGATAGCTTGGCATCAAATAACCAATTGAATTAAATAAAAATAAGGGAATTGCGATAAAAAATAGGGATGATTGATTTCGAAAGTTAACGTTCATTTGCGGACATTGATGAGTGGGAAAAAACGTATATGACAGGAATAAATCGAAATAAAAAATAGCGATAATTTCTATCGCCATTTTAAAAATCAATCTTGCAATTAAGCGGCTTTGGCGTTTTGTGCCAGCCAGTCAGCTACACGCTGTTTTTGTTCATCAGTGAGCCACATACCCAGTTTGGTACGGCGCCAGATAGCATCATCTAACTGCGTTACCCATTCGTGTTTAACCAAATAAAGCAGTTCTGCTTCATATAAACCGTGGCCGAAGCATTCGCCGAGATCGGCCAGCGCTTCTGTGCCTTGCAGGATGAATTGGCTGTTGCTGCCGTAAGTACGGGCATAACGCAGCGCCACACCTTCTGGCAGCCAGTTATAACGCTGACGTAACAGGCGCGCATAACCATCGCGATCACAGCCTTCCAGATCACCGCCTGGTAACTTGCCGTTTTTAGTCCAGGCCTTACCCGCGTTAGGGTAGTACTGCGCCAGTTTTTCCATCGCGTGTTCAGCCAGTTTACGATACGTTGTCAGCTTACCACCAAATACGGACAGCAATGGCGTCTGGCCTTGCTCATCTTGCACATCCAGCGTGTAATCACGGGTGATCGCTTGTGGTGAATCGGATTCATCATCACACAGGGGACGAACGCCAGAGTAAGTCCAGACAATATCATCGCGACCAAGTTGTTTCTTAAAGTGGTCGTTATAGACTTTTAGCAAATAGTCGATCTCTTTATCGTCAATTTTGACTTCTTTAGGATCGCCTTTGTATTCAACATCCGTCGTGCCGATAATCGAAAATTCGTCATTCCATGGAATAACAAATACGATGCGATGATCTTCATTTTGCAGAATATAAGCCTGCGGTTCATCGTGAACGCGAGGCACAACGATATGACTGCCTTTGATCAGACGGATGCCATAAGGCGATTTCAGTTGCAGACCGTTATCGAAGAAATTTTTCACCCACGGACCTGTTGCGTTAACCAAACCTTTTGCGCGCCATGTATTGGTTTCGCCAGTTTTGAGGTCTGTGGCTTCAACCATCCAATAACCATTTTCACGCCATGCACGGGTGACTTTAGTGCGGGTACGTACTTCACCGCCGTGTTTTTGCACTTCTTGTGCGTTCAGAACAACCAGACGCGCATCGTCAACCCAACAGTCGGAATATTCAAAGCCACGGGTGATCGAGGGTTTCAGTACTGAGTTTGCACCAAATTTCAGCCCCTTACTGCCTGGTAAGCTAACGCGTTTGCCCAAGTTATCGTACAGGAACAGGCCAATGCGGATCATCCACGCTGGGCGCAGGTGTGGTTGATGTGGAAGGCGAAAGCGCATCGGGAATGCAATATGGGGAGCCAGTTTTAAAAGCACTTCACGTTCTGCCAATGCTTCACTGACCAAACGAAACTCATAATGTTCCAGATAGCGTAAACCACCGTGGATCAGCTTGGAGCTGGCAGACGAAGTTGCGCTGGCCAAATCTTGACCTTCCAACAGTAGGACAGAAAGTCCTCGGCCAGCAGCATCTGCCGCGATACCAGCGCCGTTAATTCCGCCGCCTATTACAATCAAGTCTTTGGTTTCCATTGCATCCCCTATGAAATGTTCGAAACAGTTCTTTAATGTTCGTTTTCGCTCAAGGATTGTAATTAAAAATTCATCAATCGCCAACCTTTAACTCAGAAAAAACACATTCACGTGATATGGGTAGCAAAATCTCATCATATACATAAGATTAATAAGGATTCTGTGGGATACAAATTTGAGGGGGATATTGGTGGGAGCTAACCCCACCAGAATCTCTGATGGGGCATTATTACGGCACTTTTACCTAAAAAGCGATCAGCACAATTCCAACTTAACGCTGTGTTGCTCGATAATTTTCTGGATGCCGGAAGGAGGTGCTTTATCCGTGAACAAAAAATCAATCAGGTTCATGTTACCGAGATTTACCATGGCATTGCGGCCGAATTTTGAATGGTCGGCAACCAGCATGACACAGCGGGAGTTTTCGATAATGGCACGTTTGGTACGAACTTCGTGGTAATCGAATTCCAGCAGTGAACCATCACTATCGATGCCGCTGATCCCAAGAATGCCAAAATCAAGGCGGAACTGGGAAATAAAGTCTAACGTTGCTTCACCGATGATGCCGCCATCGCGGGAGCGTACTTCACCACCCGCTAAAATCAGGCGAAAATCTTCTTTGCCCATAAACAGAGTTGCGACGTTGAGATTGTTGGTGACAATCCGTAAATCGCGGTGGTTGAGCAGGGCATGTGCTACGGCCTCTGGCGTTGTTCCAATATCGATGAACAGGGTTGCGCCATTTGGAATTTGGGTGGCAACTTGTTGTGCAATTCGAGCTTTTTCATTCGACCACATGATCTTGCGGTCATGGTAGGCAGTGTTGACGGAGCTGGATGGCAACGCGGCGCCACCGTGATGACGCTGGATCTTATTTTTATCTGCGAGATCATTTAAATCGCGTCGAATGGTTTGCGGGCTAACATCAAAATGTGCAACCAGCTCTTCAGTGCTGACATAACCTTGAATGCGCACGAGCTCGATTATTGCATCATGTCGCTGAGTTTGCTTCACAAAATTCCCCTAATATATACATAGATGGATTATAGTTGACCAAAATTATCTCCCTTCTATTTCAAGCCGATGCTGAAACTTGAAATCTATTGGGGCTTATTTGGCATTTTTTGGTTTTTTTGTTTACGCAAATTATCCCATAACCCCATTAATAACCCGATGATTAATCCTGCAACATGGGCGGCATTAGCGATTTTTAACGAAAATAGATCGTCGAAATAGCCCACCAACAACCAAACGACAGAGACAGCGATTAATCCTCTGGGAGCACTGATCCCACGTTTTGGGGAGATTTCACCTGTTAGCCAAACATATCCAATCAGTGCGTAGACGACACCGGATAATCCCCCGAAATCAGATCCGCTGAATAATGATTGCGCCCAACTACTGAAAATGGCTGACACTATCGTGATTTCAAACAGTTTGCTGCCCCCAATCTTCTGCTCTACCTGGCTGCCGAAATACCACCATAAGGCAAGATTAAAGAGCAGGTGTGTCAGAGAGAAATGTAATAGAGCAGGGCTTATCCAGCGCCATAATTCCAGATACTGATCACTGTTGGCTGGCCATGCTAACCAGTTCATAACATCCTCTATGCCTGCCATTGCTATCCAGAGGTAAACGAGGATGCAGAGCAGGGTTATGGCAATAGTCAGTGGGCCAGACTGGTTTTTGAGCGTACTCAAATTCAGGTTGTTATGATACTTGAAGAAGCTGACAGATTTGCCTGTTTGCCAACTGGCAGCTTGATAGCGTTCATTAAGTGGATCGCGAGCAAAGTGGCGAAGTTCTTCTTCAACCCGACTTAGTTGGCTATCATCCTCTAACCAGAGTTCAACTAATGGTGGCTCCTTGGTGGGCCGCATGGTCAAATGAATACCCTGCGTCGCCATATAATCAATAAAGGCCTGAGCCAGCCGAGGATTAGATATTGAGGTTATATGGATCATTGCTCGTCTTATCTCTGCCTTAAGTTGAAGTTAATCGCACTGGAGTTAATGGCATTAAAATCAATGCATTAAATGTTTATTGAGTATGGACAGCGTGAGGATAGTCTTTTTGCCAGCCTTCAAAACCGCCATTGACACTATAAACGGTCTCAAAACCCATATTGACCAGGTACTGTGCTGCTCCCTGACTGCTATGACCGTGGTAGCACATCACCATGACCGGCTGGTCAAAATCCGCTGCCTGTAGAAAGTCATTGAGTGTTTCATTTGTTAGGTGAAATGCATTGGTTGCGTGTCCGGCATGGAAGCTTTGTGGATCGCGGATATCAACCATGACTGCGGTTTTATCGAGCCAATGTTGGTAAGCCTGTTCAGGCGTTATCGTTTGAAAATGGTCCATAAATACTCAACGTAGTTTCTAAAATTTTCATTTTCAATATATTCATTTCTTAATAGTCGTCTGGTATGACCTGACTGTCTTCCCAATATTGACCATTGGGAAGACATAGAAATTGAGATAGAAAACGTCAGAAACAGAAAAATTGTCAAAATAAGAATGAAAAATCAGTAATATGAATGTTCACCGCGCTGGTGCTCAGTCAGATCTCTCACGCCTTTTAATTCAGGAAATAGCTGTAATAACTGTTTTTCGATCCCCTCTTTCAGAGTGACATCGACCATTGAACAGCCGTTACATCCACCACCGAATTGCAGGATAGCATAGCTTTCATCGGTGATTTCCATCAGGCTGACACGACCCCCATGCCCAGCTAGCTGTGGATTGATCTGCGATTGCAGGACATATTCAACACGATCAATCAGTGGGGCATCATCTGCCACTTTACGCATTTTAGCGTTCGGGGCTTTCAGGGTCAGTTGGGAACCCAGTTGATCGGTCACAAAATCAATGACGGCCTCTTCCAGAAAAGGGGCACTAATTTCATCAACATAAGCAGAAAGTTGATCAAACTTCAATTCGGTGTCAGTGGCTTCAACAGCATCCGGTGGGCAATAGGAGACACCGCATTCAGCGGTCGGCGTTCCTGGATTAATAACAAAGACGCGGATCTGTGTGCCCGGTTCTTGATTTGCCAGTAGCTTGGCAAAATGTGCTTGCGCTGCTTCAGTAATATTAATCATGTCATTTGCTCAATAGTTGACTGTTCTAGTTGGTTATAATACGCCCATTTATAAAGGAACTACAAGGTTCGGCAGATTGCCCAAGCCTGTACAGAGCGAGCGCCAGCACGAATCATCAACTGTGACGCTTCATGCAGCGTTGTGCCCGTGGTGATCACATCGTCGAAAATCGCGATATGTTGATCGGTAAAATCGCCCTGTAATTGAAAGGCTTGCTTAAGATTGGTTCTCCTTTGGGCGGCAGATAAACCCCGCTGCGTGAGTGTAGCACGTGAGCGGCGTAAAAAATCGGGTTGATATGGACATTGCAGCCAATGTGATAGGGATCGGGTAATGAGTTCAATGTGATCGAAACCCCGTTGCCAGCGTTTTCTGCTGTGCAGAGGAATACCCAGTATGCGATCTGGCTTATGCCAGCGGCCTTCACGATAGCCTTGCAACCAATGCAGCAGGAACACACGCGCCAGCATTGGTGCGAGTTGCGGGGTACTGTAATATTTGTATTGTTGAATAAGCTGGCTTAATGGTGGGGTGTAATCCGTAATGGCGATCAAATGTTGCCATGCTGGGGGATTCCTTACGCATCGTCCACAGGGAAGGTTGTCGGATTCAGAAGGCAATGCACAGCGTGGACAGACCTGTTGCAGCCGCCTTAAATGACGATGGCAGATGTTGCAGATCCCATGATGGGCAAAATACAAATTTTGATGGCATAGCCAACAGTATCCAACCATTGTTAGCATAGTTTCCTTCCTTGGTGACAAATAAAGTGAGAATAACAATGAATCAGTTGTTTTGGCAGACAATTGGCGATATGCCACGTGATCTTGTGATGCTGCATGGATGGGGTCTAAACTCTGAGGTTTGGCGCTCAGTGGAAACGCGATTGGCTTCGCATTTTCGTTTGCATCTGGTGGATTTGCCGGGTTATGGGCGTAGCCAATCGTATTCGGCTATGTCATTGGCGGATATGGCGGACACTGTATGGCAGCAGGCGCCAGAGAATGCCTTGTGGTTAGGCTGGTCTTTAGGTGGATTGGTGGCTAGCCGGATTGCTTTGGATCATCCGGCACACATTGCGGGTTTGATAACCGTGGCCTCCTCGCCAAAATTTAGTGCTGATGGCGACTGGCCGGGCATTAAGCCAGAGGTCTTGAAGGCATTTGAGCATCAATTGAGTGCTGATTTTCAAAAGACGGTTGAACGTTTTCTGGCTTTGCAGACCTTAGGAACAGACAGCGCCCGCCAGGATGCCCGTGTACTGAAATCAGTGATACTGAATCAGCCGATGCCGACAGTCGAGGTACTTAATGCCGGTTTGGAAATCCTGCGCACTGATGATCTAAGGGAGGAGTTATCCCAACTTCAATTACCTTTCCTGCGCCTTTATGGTTATCTTGATGGTTTGGTGCCGCGTAAGATGGCTTCACAGCTTGACAAGGCATGGCCACATACGCACTCCGTTACTATGCGCAAAGCCGCCCATGCGCCTTTTATTTCCCATCCTGATGAGTTTGTTGAAGTGTTAACGAATTTTGGCTTCTGATATTGGATGGTAATGACCGATAATTACTCTCCCTCTCTGGTGTTAGCACATAAGCTATGGGTAATTTGAGTAGTAGCAGAGAGGGATTTTAACCACAGGGCAGGTCATAAAAGAAATAAGCATCTTGAATAGATTGGTATGGTAATGACCGATAATTACTCTCAGGGAGGTGATAAAAGATAATTTAGGAATCTTTTGAGAGATTGGGGAGATGCTCCTGAAATACAATGATATTTACCCAAACCACACATCAACAAAATTTATCGAAAATACTCACAAATGTGACATTAATCACTATTTAACCTAATGATAATTAATCTTATTTAGGATAATGTTCCTCTCATGGTAATGTTATTCAAAAATGGATATAAGATTATGTTATTTATAGCAATTTTATTTATGATATTTGTATGTTTTTTTATTCTAACTGTGATTGTTAATTATTTTTTATAGAGCACATAGCTTGGGTAGAGTGAGCAAATTAAGAAAGTTAAAAGAAGAAGAGGTGACATAAAAGAAATAATTGTAATGACCAAAAAGCGCGAAAAGTCCCATCTTTTGAGAGATGGTGCAGATCTCCAAATTGACAAATCCCCCAACCCAAACGACACATCAACAAAATTTATCGAAAATACTCACAAATGACATTAATCACAAAACCATATTAGTGTCAATTTTAATGACTATTATTGCAATAATAAGTCATTTTCTACCTATGGTTCTTTAGCCAGTCAATTTTTTAATTGATAAATAGATTTCATGAAGTCGCGCATTTAATGCGAGACTAATTGTTTTTTATCAGTTATTTTTATTGACCAAGCATAGGTTTAATTTTGTTTTCATAAACATCTTTGTTTACCTCGAAATTAACTGATTCAGACCATTCACCAGTAATAACATACGGCGTTCCATTAGGTTATTCCGCTAATACCAGTTACATTTTTTATAACTTATAACCTAATGATAATTAATCTTATTTGATAATGTTTGTTATAGGGAATTTATTCAAAAATGGATATATTATGTTATTTAATAGCAATTTTATTTATGATATTTGATATGTTTTTTTATTCTAACTGTGATTGTTAATTATTTTTTATATTTAAAAGAAACGTTAAAAAAACCATATTAGTGTCAATTTTAATGACTATTATTGCAATAATCAAAACAGATTAACACCCAGTTTTATCAACAATAAGTCATTTTCTACCATGGTTCTTTACCAGTCAATTTTTTAATTGATAAATAGATTTCATGAAGTCGCGCATTTAATGCGAGACTAATTGTTTTTTAAAATAACATACGGCGTTCCATTACATTTCTCTGTGACCAGTTACATTTTTTCAGTTATTTTTGACCAACATAGGTTTAATTTTGTTTCATAAACATCTTTGTTACCTCGAAATTAATGATTCAGACCAGATAATTTGTATTTTGATTCCTTAGAAAAATCATAAGAACAGGTGGAAAATCGGGTTATCGATTATAGCAATAATGCAGATAATTTACCGACAGCGTGTATATCATATGGATCAGTGAATTTATCATAAAGTTCATAGTTTATTACACCAGAAACGCTATATTTATACCCAACGTGGCGTTTTCTGCCTCCTTGTCAAAACCCCGGACTGTTGCTAACCAATTACCAATAGCCCACAGATGGCGATAGATAACCCGCGTTTTCTGCCTTAATGTCAAAACCCCGCGACTGTTGACCACCAAGAATGGATGATAATTTGTATTTTTGATTCCTTAGAAATTAATCATAAGAAAGGTGGAAAGATCGGGTTATGGATTATAGCAATAATGCAGATAATTTATCTAATTAACTTACCAAATAGCACCCCGTGGCGACCAATAACCCCGAGAGACTTATGCCGACAACGGGGTTATAAAGCCAGTAATGCCTTATTTTTTTATGGCAAGCTGATACGCCTTCGTGTCACATTTTTGTGTTTCCGGGCACTGCTTGCAGCCCCCGCTGAGGCAGGAGGAAGCATCCACTTCCTCCAGTTTACCCATTATGACAAGCTGCTTGAGCATGGCTTCTACCATTGGCAGCGGTGCTGAGAACTGATGGCTCAATGACCCGGCATCGGTACGCCCGTTGAGGGCAACAGCATCTCTGATTTTCAGCAGGTTAATCATTTATGGCTCCTCAGTGGCTCCGGCTAGTGACAGCTATTGTTTGAACATTCGCAACTATGGCCAGCAGCGTTGTTGAATGTCACAGTGACTCGGCTGCGTGCGCAGCGTAAACCAATAACTATCAGGATGTTAAACAGGATCACGGCCAGAATGGTGATCAGGCTACTTTGTGGATGAGCTGAAAACGTTGTGATTTGATAAAACAGGGCTGACAGAGAATAAGCGACGTTTAATCCCCACAGAATCGAGAATGTCATCCAGCCACGACTGGTTTCACGGGCAATGGCGCCCATCACGGAAACGCAAGGTACGTACAGCAACACGAAAATCAGGTAACTGTAAGCGGAAATGGCAGAGCCAAATTTGGCGCTCATTGTTCCCATAGAGCTGCGATCCATGTTGCCATCCCCTTTGCTGGCTTCAATCGGGTTAGAAAGTGCGCTCAAAGTGAAGGTTTCTTTCAGGCTATCCCACGTTTCTGCGACAGAATCTTTGAGTTGATCCAGTAAATTAAATTCATCTGGATTAAATGACTCTTGAGCAATGTTTTCTGCGGTATAGAGGGTATTTAGGGTTCCTACAACCACTTCTTTTGCCATCGCTCCAGTGATAAGTCCGACGGTGGCTTGCCAGTTATCGGAATGCACACCGATAGGTTGCAAAACAGGAGTGAGCACTTTACTGACGGAGGCCAGCGCCGATTGGTTGATATTGTCTACGGTCTTACCGGAGAAGGAGAAACTGTTCAGGGCACCAATCAACATGCTTGCTGCGACAATCACTTTACCTGCGCGTATGACAAAACCTTTCAGCCTTTGCCATGTCTGGAGCAGCAGGGTTTTGGTATGGGGAACGTGATAGACCGGCAGTTCCATGACAAATGGCGATGCTTCACCGCGCATTAGCGTGAATTTCAATAGCAGCCCTGTCAGGATGGCGATGACAATCCCCAGAATATACAGGGAGAAAACGATGCTTGCGCCGTCTTGGCCGAAGAAAGCCGCCGCAAAGACGGCAAAGATCGCCAACCTTGCCCCGCAAGACATAAACGGTGCCATCATGATGGTAATCAAGCGTTCACGAGGGGCATCCAATGTCCTTGAACCCATGACGGCTGGCACATTACAACCGAAGCCAACAATCAGGGGCACAAAGGATTTACCCGGCAGCCCCAAGGCTTGCATCAGCCTGTCCATGACAAATGCCGCCCGTGCCATATAGCCGGAATCTTCCAGAAAGGAGAGGAACAGGTACATCATGCCAATTTGGGGAACCAGCGGCAGTACGGTATTGATACCCCCACCAATACCTTGAGCAAGGAACACCGTTAACCAATGCGGGAAATGGAGAGTATGACCAATCCATTGCATTCCATCAATAAAAATGGCGGTGGAAGCGCCGTCAAAGATAGGCTGTAAAGCTCCCCCTATATTGATAGCCAGCACAAACATCAGGTACATGACAAACAGGAAGATAGGCAGACCCAACCAGCGGTTCAGAATAACGGCATCTAACGCTTGGGTCAGTTTGTTGGGGGTGGCTGTGCGGGTATCAATGACAGCCAGACAAATTTCACTGATGGTTTGATAGCGTGAGCCTGCAATGATGAGGTCAGGTTCTTCGATTTGTTGTTTTTGTAAGCGTTCGCTGCTTTCAGCCAGTTGTGCGTGAGTCAGGCCGGATACTCCACGGCTGTAAATATCCCCTTCCAGGACTTGTAAAGTCAGCCAGCGGCGCTGTTGTGGGGTGAATTTTTCTGCGATCTGGCTGGAAAGGTGGGAAATCTCCTGCAATAACGTATCAGGATAATTAACCTGTACAGGGCGGGTATGCTGAGGGTAATGGTCGATGGCTTTTTTGAGCGTATCTATCCCTGTGGCACGGGTTGAAACCAGTGGGATGACCGGACAGCCAAGGCGTTTTTCCAGTGCAGGAATATCAATATTGATGCGTTGATTTTGGGCGATATCCAGCATGTTCAGCGCAATGATGCAGGGAACACCCAGTTCAATCAATTGCAGTGAGAGATAAAGGTTACGTTCCAGATTAGACGCATCAACAACGTTGATCAGCATATCTGCTTCGCCACTGAGGATATAGTGGCAGGCGATTTGCTCATCAATGGAAGTTTGCTCAGAAATGGTGGTAAGGGAGTAAGTGCCGGGAAGGTCGACAAGTTCGATCTGATGGTTATTGGTGGTAAAGTGGCCGGTTTTGCGTTCTACGGTAACGCCAGCCCAGTTTCCCACGCGTTGGTGAGAGCCTGTAAGCTGGTTAAAAAGCGTTGTTTTGCCGGCATTGGGATTACCAATCAGGCCAATGGTTAATTGTTTCATTATACTTTCTGCCAATCAGGAAAGTGAATTTCGTACCTTAGTTATATTCAGTACCAAATTGACTTAGGGCCTTGCTAATTCAGATCTTCATGTAACATGAGAAATGCCAGGTCTTGTTTACGAAGGGTAAGGTTAACTCTGCGTGTTTCGATTTGTATTGGATCGCCTAATGGCGCGAAGCGAATGACCTGAAATGTTGAGCCAGGTAACATGCCGAGTGACAATAATTTTTGTCGGTAAGCTGGGGTAATCTTTGGAGAAAATCCCAGAATTTTATATCTACGTTCTGGAATAAGAACCATATAAATCTCCATTCTAATTGAAAAAATAAGTGATTATAAGAATTATTATCCTCAATAATGGAAGAACCACAAGAAAAAAGTATGGTAATTTCTCTGAATTATAGTTGTTAATGATAATAATACGCAATTGCGATGTTAGCCATTTATCCTGAATAATGTGGAAATGAATTGATATTAATCAAATTAATGTTTATTAAAATAAATTTTTATCAAGAAGGGGAATATTCGGATATTTTTTATTGATAAGCCCCGTTTAATAAACAAGGCTCATTGATTTCAATTTTATTATTAATTTAATAAATAATTTATTGGTATTTACTAACTAAGATCCTGAACTGACACAATTGAGCCAGTTCAGGAAATCATTTAAGCCATCTAACGTTTTTTATTAATTAACGTTTTTTGTTAAAAGCAGCGGCCAATGCATCACTCATGGCGCTGTTGGCTAAAGGCGCAGAACCTGAACGCGAAACAGGTCGATTTCTGCCATTACCGTTACGGTTATTGCGATCCTGGCGGTTACCTTCTTGGGCGCTACGGCGGGCTTGAGTTTCGCCTGGTTGCTCATCAAGACGCATGGTTAATGCAATACGCTTGCGGTTGAGGTCAACATCCATCACTTTCACTTTCACGATGTCACCTGTCTTGACGATGGTGTGTGGATCTTCCACAAAGCGATCGGATAAGGAAGAGATATGAACCAGACCATCCTGATGGACACCGATATCCACGAATGCACCAAAATTGGTCACGTTAGTTACCGTACCTTCCAAGATCATGCCTGCTTGTAGGTCGTTCATGGTTTCAACCCCATCGGCAAATGTGGCGGTCTTAAATTCAGGACGCGGATCGCGACCCGGTTTTTCCAACTCTTTCAGGATATCGGTAACAGTCGGAATGCCAAATTTTTCGGTCGTGAACTCTTGGGCGCTCAGGTTACGCAAATTAGCAGGGTTGCCCATCAGTTCAGGCAGTGTCTGCTGGGTTGTTGCCAGGATCTTCTCAACCACGGGATAGGCTTCTGGGTGAACCGTTGAAGCGTCCAGCGGGTTATCACCCTGATTAATGCGCAGGAAGCCCGCACATTGCAGGAAGGCTTTTGGTCCCAGACGGCTGACTTTCAATAATTGATTACGGTTGTCGAAACGACCGTTTTCATCGCGCCAGTTAACAATATTTTGGGCAACAGTGCGCGTCAGGCCAGCAACGCGAGTCAGCAAGGCAACAGAGGCCGTATTCAGGTCAACACCGACGCTATTTACACCGTCTTCAACCACGTTATCCAGTTTCTTAGCAAGCAGGGTCTGGCTAACATCATGTTGATATTGACCAACACCGATGGATTTGGGTTCTATTTTCACCAGTTCAGCCAGTGGATCTTGCAAGCGGCGGGCAATGGAGACGGCGCCACGCAAGGAAACATCCAAATCAGGGAATTCTAGTGCAGCCAATTCAGAGGCGGAATAGACAGAAGCTCCCGCTTCGCTGACCACTACTTTTTGTGCCGTGACGTCAGGATACTGTTTTTGCACGTTGACAAAGAAACGTTCTGTTTCACGGGATGCAGTACCATTGCCAATGGCAACCAACTCCACTTGGTGTTTGGTGCACAGCGCTGCGACGATAGCAGCCGCTTTGTTTTCCTGTCCGGTGTGCGGATAAATGGTATCGGTAGCAATCAGTTTGCCTGTCGCGTCAACAACGGCGACTTTTACGCCTGTGCGCAAACCCGGGTCCAGGCCCATTGTTGCACGCATACCCGCAGGCGCAGCCATCAGCAGGTCATTCAGGTTACGGGCGAATACGTTGATGGCCTCGTTTTCGGCTTTCTCACGCAGTGTACCCATCAGTTCGGTTTCCAGATGCAGCAGCACCTTGATGCGCCATGTCCAGCTCACCACGGCTTTGCGCCAATTGTCAGCCGGTGCATTGTTCAGGCGCAGGTTCAGGTGATCGGTAATAATTTGTTCGCAGTGGCTCTCTTTTGGTGCTTCCTCAAATTGTGGATCCGCATTCAAAGAGAGTTGCAGGATGCCTTCATTGCGTCCACGGAACATAGCAAGGGCACGATGGGAAGGAACAGTGGCGATGGCTTCGTGGTGGTCGAAGTAATCGCTGAATTTAACACCTTCTTCCTCTTTACCCTCGATAACCTTGGAAACCAGGTGGGCATTTTTCCATAAATATTCACGGACCTTCGCCAGCAAGGTTGCATCTTCGGCGAAACGTTCCATCAGGATATAGCGGGCGCCATCCAATGCTGCCTTGGTATCAGCAACGCCCTTGTCAGCGTTGATATAGGCAGCCGCCGCCAGTTCTGGTTCTTGTTGTGGATCTTGCCACAGCAGATCGGCCAGAGGCTCCAATCCGGCTTCAATGGCAGTTTGTCCACGGGTACGGCGTTTAGGTTTATAAGGCAGGTACAGATCTTCCAACTCAGTTTTGCTCAGTGTCGCGTTAATCGCTTCTGTCAGCTCAACAGTTAGCTTTCCCTGTTCCTCAATGGATTTCAGGATAGTCTGACGGCGGCTGGACAGTTCACGCAGATAACCGAGACGGCTTTCGAGTTGGCGGAGCTGTGTGTCATCCAGACCACCGGTGGCCTCTTTACGGTAACGGGCGATAAAGGGAACTGTATTTCCCTCATCAAGCAGGGAAATGGCAGCTAGGATTTGCTGTGGTTGAGCCTGTAGCTCACCGGCAATGATTCGACTTAAAGATTCATTCATGGTCTGTTTTCTTCAACTTCTTTAGGGCCTGTAGATATTCAGGGACATCAGCAGACAGAGCCGGATAAGATCAAATTTCATCTGAAACAGTATCGGCATGGTTCAAACTGGCTCCATTTATACGTGCTGAACGCGATAATTTCCAGTTTAGCGCGATATTTCGGTTATGTTGCAGCAGAATTCATCAAATATCTTCTGAATTGGGATTGGGTTGATGAAAGTTGATAAGATATAGTACTCCGCCATTAATCCTCTTTTCTCAAGTGAGTTTTTCATGACCAAGAGTCACTATATTACCCGAGAGGGCTGGCATGTACTTGATCAGGAATTGAAATATCTCTGGAAAGTTGAACGTCCCAAAGTCACCCAAGCTGTTTCAGATGCTGCTGCATTGGGGGATCGTTCAGAGAATGCAGAGTACATTTATGGTAAAAAAAGGTTAAGGGAAATTGACCGCCGAGTACGTTTTTTGTCCAGGCGACTTGATGTACTGCAAATTGTCGATCCTGACCCGCGACAAGAAGGGAAAGTCTTTTTTGGGGCATGGGTAAAAGTTGAAAACGAGAATGAAGAGGAACACCTATTTCGTTTGGTAGGGCCGGATGAATTCGATCCTGCCAGGAAGTGGATCTCCATTGATTCTCCGGTGGCGAGGGCATTACTGGGTAAGCAGGTTGATGATGAAGTCACAGTGATGACACCGAATGGCGTGGTGACTTACTGGATACTGGAAATTAGCTATCAGCCTTTGGCATAAGTTTCCTAAAAATACATACGGTTAAGTTTCTATTGGGGTTATGGGTTTTCTGTGAAAGTAATGGATGTTGCGGGCATGGAGTATCTTGGGAGCTGAAACATGCAAGAGAGTTATAAAATCCTTGTTGTTGATGATGATATGCGCTTGCGGGCGTTACTGGAACGCTATTTATCCGAACAGGGGTTCCAGGTGCGTAGCGCAGCAAATGCAGAACAGATGGATCGTTTATTGACCAGAGAATCCATTCAATTGATTGTCCTGGATTTAATGTTGCCGGGCGAAGATGGGTTGTCTATCTGTCGAAGGCTGAGAAGTCAGCATAACGCGATCCCGATCATCATGATATCCGCGAAAGGGGAAGAGGTTGATCGGATTGTGGGGCTTGAAATTGGTGCTGATGATTATCTTGCCAAGCCTTTTAACCCGCGTGAATTGTTGGCACGTATGCGTGCTGTCCTGCGGCGACAGGCGAAAGAATTGCCGGGGGCGCCGACGCCGGATGATGCGGTGATCAAGTTTGGGAAATTTAAACTTGATCTTGGAACGCGTGAAATGTTTCATCAAGATGAATTGTTACCTTTGACCAGTGGGGAATTTTCCGTGTTGAAGGTGTTGGTTTCTTACCCACGTGAACCATTATCACGGGATAAATTGATGAATCTGGCTCGGGGACGAGAGTATGGTGCGATGGAGCGTTCCATTGATGTCCAGATTTCCCGTCTGCGTCGTCTGATTGAAGAAGATCCTGCCCATCCGCGTTATATCCAGACGGTTTGGGGGCTGGGATACGTTTTTGTTCCTGATGGAAACAAGGTATGAAAAAGCCCAGTGTAAAAAAGTATTGGCTTTCTCTGCGTACTTTGTTTTTCCGTGTCCTGTACTTAGTGCTGGGCAGCTTGCTGTTCAGCTCTCTGGTTACCTTACTGCTGGTGGTATTAGAATCGCTTCCTTTTAACGCGGTATTTCCCTATCTCTTTATCAGTGTTTTTGCGGTGGCATTGTCCGTGTTCATGGTGTTCGGGCGATATTCCGCTGTCCAGAAACATTCATTGAAAGCTATGCGGAAAGCCGTTATCGACATGGGAAAAGGAAAAAGAGGCTCCTCAGTGCCTGAAAGGGGGACGCCCGCTATCCGTTCCGTGATTAGGGCGCTTAACCAATTGTCGGCGGAGCTGAAATCACAGGAAAGCGATTGGGCGGTATTAATGGCTGGCGTGAGCCATGACTTGCGCACTCCGCTTACCCGTATTCGTCTGGCGATGGAAATGATGGAGGGAAAAGATGATTTTCTGACAGAATCTGTCCATCAGGACATTGAAGAGTGCAATGCCATGATTGATCAATTCATTGATTATCAACGGACAGGGCAGGATATGCCGATGACATGCTGTGAATTGAACGGGTTGCTTGGAGAGGTAATTGCAGCAGAACAGCGTTGTGCGGCAGATACCGATATTGAAAATCGTTTAGCTACAAGTTCGATTTTCATTTTAGCCCATTCTTTTTCCATCAAACGTGTACTGGTCAATCTGTTTACTAATGCCCGGCGTTATGGCAATGGGTGGGTTCGTATCAGTAGTGGCTCAACAGAAAAATTTGGCTGGTTTCAGGTTGAGGACAACGGTACTGGAATGACGAAAGAAGCCGCCGCCATTTTATTTCAGCCTTTTATGCAGGGAAATAATAGAAGTGAAATAAATAATAGGGCGAAATAAATAGGGGCGTGGGGCTGGGGCTGGCGATCATCCGCCGTATCATTGATAGCCACGGGGGGATATTCAGGTGGGGAGCAGTGAAAAACAGGGGTTATCCATTCGTATATATATTCCATTGAGTGCAACATAAGAACATCGTTGAACACAAAATAAGGCACTACCGCAACCTCCTGTCATAAAAATGTCATAATTCATACATCTTATTGTCATTGAATTCACCTATTTTCTTTATTGAATCATTTTCTTACCTGAATATCAGATTGTCAGCGATACCTGTCATTTATTTTTCATTCATGATGCGTATTCCAACAGGAGATAGTATGAAATCAATGCGTACCACCGTGGCGAGTATCATGGTTACTGTATTTGCCATGACATCCCTGTCTTCATTTGCTGCCGCCAGCTTGACGGGGGCAGGTGCAACATTTCCTGCTCCGATATATACCAAATGGGCGGATTCTTATCAGAAAGAAACGGGTAACAAAATCAATTATCAAGGCATCGGTTCTTCTGGGGGGGTAAAACAGATTATTGCTAATACCGTTGATTTTGGCGCATCTGATGCCCCGCTTTCTGACGAAAAATTGGCGACTGATGGTTTGTTCCAGTTTCCAACGGTAATCGGTGGGATTGTGCTGGCGGTGAACATTACCGGTGTTAAAGCGGGTCAGTTGATTCTGGATGGCAAAACCCTTGGTGATATTTATCTGGGTAATATCAAGAAATGGAATGATCCAGCGATTGCAAAGTTGAACCCCGATCTCAAACTGCCAGAGCAAAACATTGCTGTGATTCGTCGCGCTGATGGTTCAGGGACTTCCTACGTTTTTACGAGTTACCTGTCCAAAGTTAACAGCGATTGGAAACAAAAAGTTGGGGCTGGCTCTACCGTCAAATGGCCAACAGGAT
Source organism: Xenorhabdus sp. SGI 60 (assembly GCF_056632175.1). NCBI lineage: Bacteria > Pseudomonadati > Pseudomonadota > Gammaproteobacteria > Enterobacterales > Morganellaceae > Xenorhabdus > Xenorhabdus sp. SGI 60. The sequence goes on from NZ_CP196860.1 coordinate 137,760, forward strand.
TGGGCGGTAAAGGTAATGACGGGATTGCTGCATTTGTTCAGCGTCTGCCGGGTTCGATTGGTTATGTCGAATATGCCTATGCAAAGCAGAATCACCTGGCTTATACCAAACTGATTTCAGCGGATGGTGCCGTGCTAGCGCCTACCGAAGAGAACTTTAGTGCGGCGGCCAAAGGGGCAGATTGGAGCCACAGCTTTGCCCAAGATCTGACAAACCAGAAAGGCGATAATGCGTGGCCAATTACCTCGACGACATTCATTCTTATCCACAAGCAACAGGCAAATGCTGCCAATGGTATCGCAGTGCTGAACTTTTTCAATTGGGCCTATAACAACGGTAAAAAGCAGGCGAAGGCGCTGGATTATGCCACCCTGCCGGAAGAAGTGGTCAGCCAGGTGCGTGCAGCGTGGAAGAGTAATCTCCCCTTTTATTAAGGGGAAATAACCTAACATGAGAATGAAGCGTATGGCCGAACGTAAAACGGCACTGAAAGCACCACGCAAAAATGGTGACATTATCTTCAGCGCGCTGGTTAAGTTAGCGGCGCTGCTAACTTTATTTCTGCTGGGAGGCATTATCATTTCGCTGATCATTGCTTCCTGGCCGAGTATACAAGCATTTGGTTTTGCTTTCTTATGGAGCAAAGAGTGGGATGCGCCGGCAGGGATGTTTGGCGCATTGATACCGATTTATGGCACATTGATGACTTCGTTAGTTGCCTTGATTATTGCGGTTCCCGTGAGTTTTGGTATCGCCCTGTTTCTGACGGAATTGTCACCAAACTGGCTAAAACGCCCGTTGGGTATGGCGATTGAGTTATTGGCAGCGATCCCCAGCATTGTTTATGGCATGTGGGGGCTGTTTGTTTTCGCTCCACTGTTTGCCACCTATTTTCAGCAACCCGTTGGTGACGTGTTCTCCAGTATTCCCATCGTGGGTGCGCTATTCTCCGGTCCTGCCTTTGGCATCGGCATTCTGGCGGCGGGTGTCATTCTTGCCATCATGATTATCCCCTATATCGCTTCTGTCATGCGTGATGTGTTTGAACAGACCCCTGTGATGATGAAAGAATCTGCCTATGGTATCGGTTGTACAACATGGGAAGTGATTTGGCATATCGTCTTGCCGTATACCAGGAATGGTGTAATTGGTGGCGTCATGTTGGGGCTTGGCCGGGCATTGGGAGAAACAATGGCTGTCACTTTTATTATCGGTAATACCTACCAACTTGATAGTTTGTCTCTGTATATGCCGGGGAACAGTATCACTTCTGCATTGGCAAATGAATTTGCTGAGGCTGAATCAGGCCTGCATACCGCCGCATTGATGGAGCTGGGGCTGATTTTATTTGTCATCACTTTTATTGTATTGGCGTTATCAAAATTGATGATTCTGCGTCTGGCAAAAAATGAGGGGCAGCGCTGAGATGACAACCATCAATGAGCAACCCTCACATTTAGTCAATACAGTAAATGAAGCGGAGATGAAAAGCCGTCGCCGTATGCAGTCATGGCGTCGTCAGAAAAACCGGCTGGCGCTGATGCTATCCATGATGACGATGGCATTCGGTTTATTTTGGCTGGGCTGGATTTTAATCTCCACTGTCACTAAAGGTATCGATGGTATGTCGCTGGCGTTGTTTACTGAAATGACGCCACCTCCCAATACCGAGGGTGGTGGGCTGGCAAACGCCATTGTGGGTAGCGGTTTGCTGATCTTCTGGGCGACGGTGTTTGGTACGCCATTGGGGATTATGGCGGGAATTTATCTGGCGGAGTATGGCCGCCGTTCATGGCTGGCAGAAATCATCCGCTTTATTAATGACATCCTGCTTTCAGCCCCTTCGATTGTGGTTGGATTATTTGTCTACACGGTTGTGGTGGCAAAAGTGCAACACTTTTCGGGTTGGGCAGGAGTCATTGCACTGGCACTGTTGCAGATCCCCATTGTTATTCGTACGACGGAAAACATGCTGAAATTGGTGCCGGATAACTTGCGTGAAGCCGCTTATGCACTGGGCACACCGAAATGGAAAATGATCTCTGCCATCACTTTGAAAGCCTCAATATCTGGCATTATGACCGGTGTATTGCTGGCTATTGCTCGTATCGCCGGTGAAACGGCGCCCTTGTTGTTCACTTCGCTTTCCAACCAGTTCTGGAGCACCGATCTTAGCCAGCCGATGGCCAACTTGCCTGTCACTATTTTCAAGTTTGCCATGAGTCCATTCTCTGACTGGCAGCAATTGGCATGGGCGGGGGTATTATTGATTACGCTATGTGTATTGCTAATTAACATTGTGGCGCGGGCGTTGTTTGTGAAGAAAAAGTACTGATATTTTTTCAAAGGAACAAAAGCAGAAAGTATTAAAGAGACAAATACTGATGAATAAGGCTAATGACGTTATTTCAGTAAACAATACGGCGATAAACAACATGGCAGTCAATAAAATCGCAGGAAGTAAAATTCAGGTACGTGATCTGAATTTCTATTACGGCAAGTTTCATGCATTGAAAAATATTACGCTGGATATCGTACAAAATAAGGTAACGGCATTTATCGGGCCATCGGGCTGTGGTAAGTCCACGTTACTGCGTACTTTCAATAAAATGTATGAATTGTACGGTGATCAGCGCGTTGAAGGTGAAATTATTCTGGATGGCACCAATATCCTGACAGACAAGCAAGATGTTGCCTTGCTACGTGCCAAAGTTGGGATGGTCTTCCAGAAGCCGACACCATTCCCGATGTCCATTTACGACAATATTGCTTTCGGGGTGCGCCTGTTTGAAAAACTGCCCAGAGCAGAGATGGATGAACGTGTCCAATGGGCGTTGACCAAAGCGGCATTGTGGCATGAAACCAAAGATAAATTACACCAGAGTGGGTATAGCCTTTCTGGTGGTCAACAACAGCGTCTGTGTATCGCCCGTGGTATTGCTATTCGTCCTGAGATTTTGTTGCTGGATGAACCCTGTTCGGCACTTGATCCCATCTCGACAGGGCGCATTGAAGAGTTGATCAGCGAACTGAAATCGGAATATACCGTCGTGATCGTCACCCACAATATGCAGCAGGCGGCTCGCTGTTCGGATTACACGGCCTTTATGTACCTTGGTGAACTGATTGAATTTAGCGATACCGATAGATTGTTTACCACACCAAAGATGAAACAGACCGAAGATTACATTACCGGCCGTTACGGTTAAGAAGGTACAGGGGTATAGCATAATATGGACAATCTGAATCTCAGCAAACATATCTCCGGTCAGTTCACTGCTGAACTGGAACATATTCGTACAGAATTGATGACAATGGGCGGGCTGGTGGAAGAACAGCTCAGTAAGGCAATTCTGGCGATGCACAACCAGGATGAAGTGTTGGCGCGGCAAGTGATTGAGGATGACCAAAAGGTCAATATGATGGAAGTGGCGATTGATGAGGCGTGTGTCCGCATCATTGCAAAACGTCAACCGACGGCCAGTGATTTGCGTCTGATCATGATGATTTCAAAGACCATTGCTGAACTGGAGCGGATTGGCGATGTTGCCGATAAGATCTGCCAGACTGCGCTTGAAAGATTTTCACATCAACAGAAATCCTTGCTGGTCAGTTTGGAATCATTGGGACGCCATACGATCCAAATGTTGCATGATGTGTTGGATGCCTTTGCCCGTATGGATCTGCAAGAAGCTATCCGTATCTACCGTGAAGACAAAAAAGTTGATCAGGAATACGAAAGCATTATCCGTCAACTCATGACCTACATGATGGAAGATCCCAGAACGATTCCGAGTGTCATGACGGCGCTTTTCTGTGCCCGCTCGATTGAGCGCATTGGTGACCGTTGCCAGAATATTTGTGAATTTATCTTCTATTACGTCAAAGGACAGGATTTCCGCCATATTGGTGGTGACAATCTGGAAAAATTACTGACCCAAAAAGAATAGTTTTATTCCAAATTTGAATAAATATAGTATTTTATATTATTTCAGGTGCTATATCGAAATTGATAGCTTTTGTTGATATATAAAAATTAATAACCAACAGGGGTGTACAATGAAGATGCGCAACAAATCTCGCGTAGCGGTTACCGCTCTGCTGACCAGTTTGGCCTTGGTTTCAGGAGTGGCAAAAGCAGATAAACTCGATGACATTAAAAAAGCCGGCACGGTACGTATTGCGGTATTTGACAGTAACCCACCATTTGGTTTTATCGATCCCAAAACGAAAAAATTGGCAGGCTATGATGTCGATATTGCCAATGCGATTGCTAATGATTTAGGGGTGAAACTGGAATTGCGCCCAACAAATCCGGCAAACCGTATTCCTCTGCTTTCTTCCAAAAAAATTGACTTAATTGCCGCTAACTTCACCATCACTGACGAACGTGCAAAGCAAGTTGATTTTTCCGTTCCTTATTTTGCCACGGGCCAGAAGTTCATTGCCCGTAAAGGCGTTCTGACCAAGCCGGATGATATTGCCAAACTGCGTATTGGTGCAGATAAGGGAACGGTACAGGAGATTACCCTGCGTGAACGTTATCCAACCACCAAAGTGATCTCTTATGACGATACGCCGCTGGCATTTGCGGCGTTGAGAAATGGCAATGTTCAGGCGATTACGCAGGATGATGCGAAACTGGTCGGTTTACTGGCAAATGTACCCGAAGCCCAGAAAGCCGATTTTGAAATTTCCCCTTTCAGCATTACTCGTGAATATCAAGCAGTTGCGGCCTCCAAAGGAGAAAAGCGATTGGTTGATTCAGTTAACCAAACCTTAGTGAAATTGGAAAAAGAGGGTGAAGCAGAGAAAATCTATAATCGCTGGTTTGGCCCAGACACTAAATCCGCTCAACCGCGTGGTGATTTTAAATTTGCTCCGTTAGAGGATCAGGCAAAACAGTAATGTTTGTTTAGTGCTTCCATTTAAGAACACAAATTGATTAGCCCCGTTATTTCGGGGCTTTGCTGTTTGTTTATGCGGTGAATGATATGTTTGAGCAATTTATTACCGAGCATTTACTGGCTCCTGAATATCTGCGATGGCTTTGGCAGGGATTTCTGATCACCTTGTGGCTTTCTGCCTGTGTCATTGTCTCTTCCACTTTACTGGGTTTTGTCATTGCGGCGGTACGGGATAGCCAAATCAAGCCTCTGCGCTGGCTGGTTACGGTTTACACTACTGTATTTCGTAACACGCCTTTGTTGGTACAACTGTTTTTCTGGTATTTCGCATCCGGGCAAATTCTGCCACAAGAGGCGATGATGTGGCTGAACACGCCCCACGACACCATGATTTTCGGCCTGACACTGGAATGGCCATCTTTTGAATTTTTAGCGGGATTTCTTGGATTAACCCTCTATTCAGCCCCGTTTGTGGCGGAAGAATTACGAGCAGGTATTCAAGGTGTTGCACGTGGACAGAAATATGCTGCCCATGCATTGGGTTTAACGAGCTGGCAGGCTATGCGTCACGTTGTCTTGCCACAGGCACTGAAAATCGCCATGCCGCCGTTGTTGGGGCAATACATGAATATCGTCAAGAATTCATCATTAACCATGGCGATTGGTGTGGCAGAACTCTCCTATGCTTCCCGTCAGGTAGAAACCCAATCCTTACAAACCTTTGAGGCATTTGGTGTGGCGACAGTACTCTACATCGCCATTATTGCGGTGATGGAAGGTTGGGGACAATGGCGCCAACAGAGAACATTGGCGAGAGGGTATTAATATGGACTTTACTGTTATTGCAGAAAACTGGCGTTATTTGCTATTGGGCACCTTCCCTGATGGGCCACTGGAAGGAGCAGCCTTGACGCTGGTAATCAGTATCATCGCGGGGATGATTTCCATTGTATTGGGGATCTTAGGTGGAATTGCGTTGGCGATGCTACGCGGCTTTTGGGCCAATCTCTTGGCGGCAGTGCTGGGTTTCTTCCGCGCCATTCCGGTCATTATGCTGATTTTCTGGACATATTTCTTGCTGCCCGTCGTATTGGGAATGGAGATCCCTGAAATTACTACCGTTGTCTGTGCGCTGGCATTGATTACTTCGGCCTATTTGGCACATGGCGTTAAAGCGGGGATTTTAGCGATTGGTGATGGTCAATGGCGGGCAGGGTTATCACTGGGTTTCAATCGTTGGGAAGTGCTGTGGTATATCATCCTGCCGCAGGCATTGCGCATGATGGTGCCCTCATTCATCAACCAATGGATTGCGTTAATCAAGGATACCTCATTGGCTTATATCGTCGGGGTAGGGGAATTGTCATTTTTGGCGGCCCAGGTGAATAACCGCAGCATGGTTTATCCGATGGAAGTCTTTTTATTTGTTGCGCTGGTTTATTTTGTGATGTGTTTATCACTGGAATTGATTGCCAATTATGTTGCTCGCCGTTTCTCGGTGAGACGTGAAAAAAACGCAATCTTCGGATTCTGGCGTAAAAAAACGTTGACCGTGGTTCCGCAAAATTAATATCTGGCACTTGGCAGATATTTTTGCTGTTATATTCATTCCCTGCTGTGTAAGGCAGGGATTTCTTATTTACCACTTTAACTTTATTTCATAAAATTCAGGACAAAAGCTACAAAATATAATTTTATTACTCAGCGTCTTGTTAATCATTGTACTCCGGTTGAGGTTATTTATTATAAAAAATAATTAACTCCATGAACCCGTTCCCCCACCTAAATATTATTTTATTATATTCATAATGTTTTTTAAGAAGAATAAATAAAATAACAGCAAAATACTTCTCTGGTTCGAGATGAAAATACTATAAGATTTGCAAAATCACCTTTAATTTGTGATGTGAATCACGAAAATATTTAAAAAATTAATCAGCTTAAAGGAACATTTTCAGAGAGAATCACAAATATAAGGGCTTAGAGGTGCGTAAATTTAGCGGCGCTTAATGCGGCTTTTTCATGTTTATTGGCTCAATTAATGGCGTTTTTCTTTTCCAAACACAGCAATGAGTACTGAGGTTAACAACAGCAATGTCCCTGCTGCGATTAATACCGACAGGAATGAGTGATTGAAAGCCTGTTTTGCTGCATGGACCAGTGACAGTGCGACCTCTCCTTTTAGCCCTTCTGCAACAATAAGTGCCTCATCAATACTGTTTCGTGCCAGTTCTGGAATACTTATATCAGCCGGAAGAATAAATGCGGCAGAATAGACCGCCACCATCAGGCTGCCGAGAACGGCTATCCCGATTAAACTTCCCAGTTCATAAGCGACTTCTTCGATAGAGGCAGCGGTGCCAGCTTTGTTTTCTGGGGCATTTAGCATGATGGATGTGGAAGCGGCGGTCATTGCCGCACCGATACCAAATCCAATGACGAAAAAAGCAGCGATTTGCACAAAAAGCCCAGATTGCAGGCCAGCAAGATAAACAACGATCCCTAGTCCGGCAAAGGCGAGTGAGAGCCACATGATCCGCTCAGCGCCAAATTTGGGTATCGCAATCCCAGCCAGGGGACCGGCAATAAAAGAGGCAATCGGAATGGGTAAAATAAATAATCCCGCCAACAGGGGAGATAGACCCATGGCGAGTTGGAAGCGTTGACTCACAGCAAGTTCCAGACCGACCAGCGCTGCTGTAGACACGAAAGCAGCGACGACTCCCGCGGTGAAAGCACGATTGCGGAAGAGGTTGAAATCGATCATCGGGGTTGATGAACTTAACTGGCGACGAATGAAAATGACCATGAAAATAATGCCTGTGATGCCCACGGTCGTAGCGGTTACCAGTGACGGTACTGGTTTGCTTAACTCCTTGATCGCATAGGTGATACTGACCAAGCCAATCATAATTTGCACCGAAGCAATCAGATCAAAGGAATGATCTGGGTTGTTTGGGCTTTTAGAAATAACGCCTAGTGCAAAGCCAAATGCAATGAGGGCAATCGGGACGTTGATCAGGAAAACCGATCCCCACCAGTAATATTCGAGCAGGAATCCGCCGATAACCGGACCAAGCGCGGCTCCGCCCGAAGCTATGGCAGACCAGATGCCAATGGCAAGTGCCCTTTCGTTTGGGTCTGCAAACGCTTGCCGGACTATGGCGAGTGTCGCAGGCATCATCATCGCCGCGCCAAAAGCAAGTACCACACGCGCAGCAATCAGAGTGGCAGGGTTGGGAGAAAATGCCGCCATCAGCGATGCAACACCGAAAATAGCTAATCCATTAGTAAACAGTTTCTTTGCACCAAAACGGTCACTTAATGCCCCCATAGCGGGAAGTAATCCTGCAATGGTCAACGTATAGGAATTCATGATCCACAGTTTTTCTGAAGCAGAAGCATGCAAATCATGTGTCAGCCGTGGTAAAGCGGTGTATAGCACGGTCATATCAATAACAACTAAGAAAAGTGCACTGGAAATAATAGCGAGCACAAGCCAGCGGATATTCGATTTCATAAGTAAATTCACCAATGCGGTTCGGCAACTTTGCCGAACCTTGACTAAATTGTTGGCGATTATTATAAATACATCCGTATTTAATGAAAAGGAGGTTCACATGGGACGACGTAAAACAATTGACCGAGAAGTTCTGTTGGATGCAGCGGAACATATTGTCACAACACATGGCGCTGCGGCTCTCACGATTGATGCACTGGCGAAGGCGGTTGGTATTACCAAGGGGGGAGTGCAATACAGTTTTAGTACAAAAGATGGCCTTATTGATGCGATGTTTGAGCGTTGGGAGGCGAGTTATGACGGACAGTTTCATGAAATTGCCGGAAATGATCCCCACCCGTTGACAGCCGTGCGTGCGCATATTGAGGCGACCAGACGATCTGATGAAGCATCGACGGCAAAGGCGGCTGGTTTGATGGCGGCTTTATTACAAACACCGGAACATCTTGAATCAACCCGTATCTGGTATCGACAACGCATAGAAGGTTTGGATACAACGACGGAAGAAGGCCGGCAAGCCCGTTTGGTGTTTTTAGCTACAGAGGGGGCATTCGTTTTGCGTTTCTTCGGCTTAATGGATATGTCCGAGGATGAATGGGAAGATATCTTTACCGATATTCTTGCTGCTGTGTCACCCTGAATTTCTCCTGCAAGACCAATAGCGGATAAATCGAATAAAATATCGTCACAAAATGAATTTCTTCAAGAATCATAATGTTATTTAAGTCATTGATTACACGTGTCGCAATCGTTTTCTTTTTTGTCGTTTCAGGGTAACGATTTATGTAGGTTTCCTGTAGGATAGGCCGAAAACTTCGCTTTTTTTGGGAAACAATATTACATGAGCACAATAAATTCTGGCTCTGCTCATCGTCAGGGTCTGCTTCAGCGTGTGTTTAAATTAGGGGAACATGGCACGACAGTTCGTACCGAAATAGTTGCCGGATTAACGACGTTTCTGACGATGGTTTATATCGTCTTTGTTAACCCGCAAATTCTGGCGGTTGCCGGCATGGATATTAAAGCGGTATTTGTCACGACCTGTTTAATTGCCGCCGTTGGCAGCATTATGATGGGATTAATGGCGAATCTGCCTGTGGCCGTTGCACCTGCGATGGGCTTGAATGCGTTTTTTGCCTTTGTTGTGGTCGGTGCGATGGGGCTTTCATGGCAGGTTGCGATGGGGGCGATTTTCTGGGGTGCGGTGGGACTGTTTATATTGACGCTCCTTCGTGTCCGCTACTGGATGATCGCCAATATTCCATTGAGCTTGCGAGTGGGTATTACCAGTGGTATCGGTCTTTTTATTGCTATGATGGGGCTGAAAAATGCAGGCATTATCGTGCCTAATCCCGACACGATTGTGTCAATCGGCAACTTTGCTTCCCATAATGTCTTATTGGGGACATTGGGCTTTTTTATCATTGCCATTTTAGCAGCCCGCAATTTCCATGCTGCGGTGTTGGTTTCGATTATCGTGACAACCGGCATCGGTTTGATGATGGGCTATGTGGAATATCACGGCATTTTTGATCTGCCGCCTAATGTGATGAGCGTGGTAGGTAACGTTGATGTAAAAGGCGCACTCGATATTGCGTTGGCTGGCGTAATTTTCTCATTTATGTTGGTGAACTTGTTTGATTCTTCCGGCACATTGATTGGTGTGACGGATAAAGCAGGTATTGCTGACAGTAATGGTAAATTCCCACGCATGAAGCAAGCCTTGTACGTGGACAGTATCAGTTCGGTGGCTGGCTCTTACATCGGGACTTCTTCGGTTACCGCCTATATTGAAAGCTCGTCTGGCGTTTCTGTTGGTGGCCGGACTGGCTTGACGGCGATTGTCGTGGGTATTTTATTCTTGCTGGTCATGTTTATCTCTCCGCTGGCAAGCATGGTGCCGGCTTATGCGACCGCGGGCGCTCTGATCTATGTGGGCGTTTTGATGACTTCCAGCCTGACAAGGGTGAAATGGAACGATCTGACTGAATCCGTCCCTGCTTTTATCACCGCAGTGATGATGCCATTTAGCTTCTCCATTACCGAAGGCATTGCACTGGGTTTTATCGCCTACTGTGCCATGAAATTGGGTACGGGCAAATGGCGTGAAGTTGGTCCCTGTGTTCTGGTTGTGACATTACTGTTTGTATTGAAAATGGTGTTTGTGGATGCCCACTGACCCCGATTGACATGGTAATGAAGAAAGCCTGACTGGTATTCACGTCAGGCTTTCTTATTTCTACCCTTGCATACTGTTAGGTGCCACAAAGCCAATGCAGACAGTATCTAACTCAGCACTGGGTTGGGCCTGGAAGGAAAGCGCTTCTTTGTGACTGAGCACCAATGATGGCCATTGTTCAAACGTGTGTTGGAAATCTTCCTCTGCACAGCTTTTTCCTCGTTCTCCCACTAACAAGGCACCATATTGCACCATATTGCCCTGTTTGATATGGCGGTTATAGATATTGGGTGGCATACCTTTGTCTAATTCCCAGGGTTGTATCGTTTCTGGATGATGGTGGCTGTAAAATGTCAGCCATTGATGCAGATATTCTCCACCAACATAACGTAATGGCGTTGGATACAATTCGTTCCAGCGTTGATCCAATTGGCTGGCGAAGGTTTTTATACCAACAAACTTTTGTCCTGCATCACGGACATTTGCCATCATCACACTGACGTAACCGAGCAACACCAATACACCAAACACGGCCAATCCCCGTAATGTGCCTCGCAAGGGTTTATTGGGAAAGACCGTTATCGATCCCACCAGCAATGCCGGCGAAACTGTCATAAAAGGTTGTACCCATTCGGTCATGCGCCCGCCCTGATTGAAGGAGAACCAGCCATAAATCAGCAGCAGAGGCAGCAGGATCACGATATTAATCAGCGCACTGGATTGATGCCTGGGCCAGCCAATCCGACCACCGAGCAGATAAATAATGGCACCGACGATAATTAACGGGTAGAACACGGAAAGGACAGCGCGCGTGGTATGTAGATTGAACCCTTCCTGAATTTGGGAATCTACCCACTTAAATGCGACGAAATCGTTATGCACCAGCCACCAAACGTTCGGTAGTACCAGTGCAAACCAGATGACAATGGCGAGATAAAATAGTGGCTCCCGATAGTTGCGGCGGACTTTAGGCTCGAACAGGGAGAGCAAAAAGACCGAGCCGACTATAGCAAGCGAAGAATACTTTGCCATCGTTGCCAGCCCTGTGGTGAGGGCGAATGCCAGCCACCATTTGGGGTGATCGTCAATGGCACGCAGGAAAAACAGCAATGACCAAGGCCAGAGCATAACCAAAAAGTAATTATCATTATAAGGAATGATATCAAAATTGATGACACCGGATAGATTTAGAGTCAGCATGGCAAGCCATGCGAGTACAATTTTGCCTGTCAGCCGGAAAGCCAGTTGCCAAACCCCAAGCATACCAATGGCAATAGCAACAAAGTGGGTGAAATACCAATAAAAACTAAGAGAAATGTCGCTGATAGAGATAGCGGGTAGCATGATGGCTCCCACTAGCCACGGATTTTTGGGTGAACCCCATTCCCCATTAATACCCCAATTTAAAGCTTCTACGGCATCATAAGGAACGGTGGGATCGAGAAAATAACTTGCTATTATCCACAAAACGGCATAACCAGTGACCCAAAGATACAATGGCATGCGATAAGAAAAGGTATCAAAAAAACGCATGGTAGCCTGAACATATTATTTGAGTTAAATCTATCTATAATACTAGACGAAATTTAAACAATAAGTGAATGATATTGGATGTTAAAGGGAGTTTCTGTTAGATTCCGCCGAAAATATCTTGATAAAAATAAGTTGAGTCACAAGCTATGAGCCTGTTAAAGAAAAAATCACCGGCGAAACCTTCCGCTGGTAAGCAAAAAAGAAAAAGTCGCGCAGAGCTGGATGCAGAAGGACGCGAACGTAAACGCCAGAAAAAGCGCCGTGGTCATTCGGCCGGCAGCCGTCATAACAGTGATGACGGTAATAAGCGTAAGGTAGTCAAGCAGGAACAAGATCCACGTGTCGGCAGTAAAGTTCCGGTTCCTCTGATCGTAGGCGAAAAAGCAACGATAATGAAACCCGCAGTTAAGCCGGTGGTAGAGCAACAAAAACCACGCCTGTCACCGCAGGAAGAGCTGGAAATGCTGGAACATGATGAGCGATTGGATGACTTGTTGGCACGCCTTGAACAAGGTGAAAAATTGTCTCAGGAAGACAATGCTTATGTCGACAATACGCTTGATCGCATTGATACCCTGATGGAAGAGTTGGGCATCGAGCTGGAAGAAGAGGACAGTGAAGAAAAACCACAGGAAGATATCATGCAATTGCTGAAGGGTAAGTAACACTTTCATCAATGAATTGTGATCGTAAAAGGCGGGTTCATTCTGATAACCATGATATTAATAACCATAGTATTAGTATGTTATTTATTGTGGTTATTGGGTAAACTATGGCGGCTATTGCGACGTAAACGTCGGTTGCGCACGATCATCATGGCACGACGTTTCAATTCCACGAAAATGTTGCGTTTTGATGGGCGAAAACAGCGGAAGGAATAAGCATGTCAGAGCAAGCCATTGTTTGGGATCTGCCTTTGATCCAAAAATACAACTATTCAGGACCTCGTTATACTTCGTATCCAACAGCATTGGAGTTTAACCAACAATACGATGCGACTGCTTTTGCTCGGGCCGCCGCCCGTTATCCTGATCGCCGGCTTTCCCTCTACATCCATATCCCGTTCTGCCATAAGCTTTGTTATTTCTGTGGTTGCAATAAGCTGGTTACGCGCCAAAAGCACAAGGTGGATGACTATCTGAATGTGCTGGAAAAAGAGATTGCTGCCCGTGCCAAATTATTTTCCCGGCGTAAAGTCAGCCAGATGCACTGGGGCGGAGGCACGCCAACCTATCTGGATAAAACGCAGATCAGCCGATTGATGTCGATGCTGCGTAGCCATTTCCATTTTCTGCCCAATGCTGAACTTTCCATTGAAATTGATCCGCGTGAAATTGAACTTGATGTCATTGATCATTTGCATCACGAAGGCTTTAACCGCCTGAGTATGGGGGTGCAGGATTTCAATAAAGAAGTACAACGTTTGGTGAATCGGGAGCAGGATGAAGCGTTTATTTTCGAACTGATCAAGCGCGCCCGTGAAACAGGCTTTACATCCACCAGCATTGATTTGATTTATGGGCTGCCGAAACAGACACCTGAGAGTTTTGCCTTTACCTTGCAGCGCGTGTTGGCCTTGTCTCCTGATCGCTTAAGTGTCTTCAACTATGCTCACTTACCGGATTTATTTGCGGCACAGCGCAAGATTAAGGAGCAGGATTTACCCACTGCGACGCAGAAGCTGGATATCTTGCGAGAAACGATTGCGACCCTGACAGGTAATGGCTATCAGTTTATTGGTATGGATCACTTTGCCCGCCCTGATGATGAATTGGCGATTGCCCAACGCCAAGGCATCTTGCACCGCAATTTTCAGGGATATACCACGCAGGGGGAATGCGATTTACTGGGTATGGGGGTTTCCGCAATCAGTATGTTGGGAGATAGCTATGCTCAGAACCAGAAAGACCTGAAAACTTACTATGCTGCGGTGGAAGAGCAAGGCCATGCTTTGTGGCGTGGTTTAGCATTGACGCAAGATGATTGCATTCGCCGTGATGTGATTAAGGCGCTAATCTGTAACTTCCGGCTGAACTTTGCGGATATTGAGCAGCGCTATGGGCTGAATTTCACGGATTACTTTGCCGAAGACCTGCAATTGCTGGCACCGTTGGCAGAAGATGGGTTAGTTGAAGTGACCGAATCGCAGCTCCATGTATCCCCGAAAGGGCGATTACTGATACGTAATATTTGTATGTGTTTTGATCGCTATCTGCGTAACCAGATGCGACAGCGGCAATTTTCGCGGGTGATCTGAAGGTAATTTTCTAGAGATATCTAAAATATTATTTTTTACTGTTTTGATAAAAATCAGAGGTAAGTAACCATGGAAAAAGTAACAGAAGAATTAATGAAAGAAAGTGGTTTTACTTTTAAGGAAATAAATCAAATAAAATCTGCTTCTCAGCGATCTGGTCACGATATAAAAAAAGAAATTATGATTCTAAGTAATGGGTTTTATGGTTTGATATTAGGATTGATTATTATACTTTTTTCTTTTATTTCTGTTATTGTTTTTGTTACTGATGTTAATTATTCAAGTGTTATACCGACCATTTTTATTTCTCTTTTTTTTGCGTTGTTTTTTTCTTCTCCTAAATTAAAATATAAATCCTTTATGTTCTTAAGAAGACATAAAGGATAGATGCGTCCATTAAATCTAGATGAAGATAATGCCACTTCATTAAGTCGTCTTGCTGCCAATGGTACCAGTGTTACATAATAATAATCTATTTGTTGTGTACGTTGATACATTTTAGTAAACCCTATCATCCCAAATACTATATCCGCTAGTCCCTGCTAAATGATGTTGCCAAGTTATGCTTTTATATTTTAAGGAAATGATTTCTTGTGGTTGAACATCGTTATGAGTTAGAGAGTTAGGGCAAATGATGTCAATGTTGCTTATGGTGGCATTTGTGATTTTTATGGTGAAGTAAAGTACGATTCCACCATTACTATCAGTTCTATATAAATCAAATATACATTCTAATTCCTCATTGTTTGAAATTGCTACGCCTAATAATGGAGTAGACTTATCCAATGGTTTTTTAATTGTAATTGGAAAGTGATTTACATTTTGCTCTCTTGATAATGCGTGACTTAATTCGTAAATATATATTTGGTCTTCACGACCACTTTGATAAAGATTACCAATTGAATTTTCTGATGAACATCCAGAAGATATTAAACCTTGTTTTTTTCCTTTAATCGTTAAATAAATAATATTAGCCATTCTATTTTTCCTTGTTGTATTTTTACTCACAATAAAATACAGCATAATTATTTATTTTGTCAATGACACTTATGATTTTTTAAATCATATTAATTGTATTTGATTTTCTGGTGTTTTATATTTCCATGAGTGAACATTTAAATAATTATATTTTTATTATGTAATGGTATAGTTTTTCTTTGGATTTTTTTAAAATTTCAATTAAATAATCCATGTGTAATTTTAATTGTTAAATGAGTTAGAGAAATGGCAAATTGCTGAATAACACACACGGCAATTTTAGAATGGTTTGGTTATAACCCCAGTTCCTTCAATTTTCGCGTTATCGTATTTCGTCCCCAACCCAGCAAACGGGCGGCTTCCTGTTTATGTCCATTGGTATATTCCAGTGCGCAATTAAGCAGAGTGCGTTCCAGTAATGGCAGGGCATCGGCAAGGAGATCGGTTTTTCCCTCTTCTAAGGCATGTCGCGCCCATTCCGCCAACAGTTGTGGCCAATCTTCCGATGGTGGCATGGCGAGTGAAATAGGGAAGTTTTCTGCCTGTCTTGTCGGTTGGTTGCCAATCAGATCAGCGGGCAGATCCTGTACCAGTACCTCCTTGCTTGCCGCCATCACGGTCAGCCAGCGGCAAACATTTTCCAACTGGCGGACATTGCCTGACCACGGCAGACGCATCAGGGCGAGTTCCGTATCAGGATGCAGCACCTTGGCTTCAACGCCCAGCTCTTTGGCAGTGTGTTGCAGGAAATGATGAGCCAGACGCGGAATATCTTCCACTCTGTCCCGCAAAGGCGGTAACTGGACTCGAATCACATTCAGGCGATGGTAGAGGTCTTCCCTAAATTTACCTTCTGCAACACGTTGCTCAAGATTCTGGTGAGTGGCGGCAATGATACGGACATCCACTTTCACAGGTGCATAGCCCCCGACGCGATAAAATTGCCCCTCAGCCAGAACCCGCAGCAAGCGAGTTTGGATATCCAGCGGCATATCACCTATTTCATCTAAAAACAGTGAACCACCATTGGCTTGCTCAAAACGCCCGTGACGTACTTGATTTGCACCGGTGAATGCCCCTTTTTCGTGACCAAACAGTTCGGATTCAATCAAATCCTTCGGGATAGCCGCCATATTCAGGGCAATAAAGGGTGCTGAGGCGCGTGGACTGTGGCGGTGAAGGGCCTGGGCAACCAGCTCTTTTCCCGTGCCAGATTCACCATTAATTAACACACTGATGGAGGAGCGGGAAAGGCGGCCAATAATCCGGTATACCTCCTGCATGGCGGGGGCTTCTCCGATCATATCTGAAACCGATACCGGCAACTGCGGATTGGAGGCTGATTGATGTTGTTCCCGATAATGACTCAGTGCTCGTTCAACCAGCGCAACAGTTTCATCAATATCGAAAGGCTTTGGCAGATAATCGAATGCGCCATGTTGATAGGCACTGACAGCGGCATCCAAATCAGAATGGGCCGTCATAATGATGACCGGAAGCTGTGGGTAGTTCTGCTTTATCTGGTTGAGCAAACTCAGTCCGTCCAATCCGGGCATGCGGATATCTGACAGAATAACTTCAGGGTTACCCTGTCCTAACGCGGCTAATACGGCATCGGCATTTTCAAAACTGATACACTCCATCCCTGCACCACTCAGCGCCCGTTCAAGTACCCAGCGGATAGAACGGTCATCATCAACGATCCAAACTTTTCCTCGTTGCATTGTCACCCCCTACTTAACGGTTATTTCTTGATCGGCAGGTAAATGGAAAATTCCGTATGCCCTGGCCAACTGGTAAATTCAATTTTGCCCGCATGTTGGTCGATAAGATTACGTGCTATGGATAAGCCAAGTCCAGTGCCTCCTTCATACCCGCTGACCATCGGGTAAAAAAGCGTATCCTGAATATTGGGAGGAATACCAGGCCCATTATCTTCAATATCAATTCGGGCTGCCAATCGGTAACGTTCACCCTGTAAGGTAATCTGGAATGCGGTTCGCGTTCTCAAGGTAATAATCCCTCCCTTCTCACCGAGTGCTTTTAGGGCATTACGGGTGATATTCAGTAATACCTGTTCAATCTGGTCAGGATAATGCGCCAGCTCAGGTAAGCTCGGATCATAATCTTTAATCAGCGTGACATTGGTGGGCATTTCCAGTGAAACCAATTGACAGACCCGCTCGACCACATGGTGAATGCTCTGGCGGGTTTGGGCGCCAGGATGCTGTGGCCCCAACAAGCGATCGACAAGGTTACGTAGCCTGTCTGCCTGTTCAATGATCACTTGGGTATATTCCCTCAAGGATGGTTCTGGCAGTGCCTTGGCAAGCAACTGTGCGGCGCCCCGCAGCCCACCGAGAGGGTTCTTGATTTCATGTGCCAGCCCCCGAACCAGTTCCCGCACAGCCGCCTGCTGTGCTTGTTGGATCTGCTCTTGGCTTAACCGGCGTTGACTGTCCATAGATGCCAGTTCCAGCAGGATAAACTGTTCGGAAATTGGTTGGGCACTGAGCGACATCACATGAGAGTGATTATTGATCACCAATATGACTTCGTTATCGGTAAAGCCATGACCGTTGATCAAACTGGAACGCATCAATTCTGTATCCAGTGAAATATAACTAAACAGGATAGGAAGCGGCGTGCCGAATAATTTACGGGAACTTTGTGCCAGAAGTTGCATAGCAGAATGATTGGCGTAGCGAATCACCATATCATTATCCAGTATCAGGACGTTGTTTATCTGTGAGTCGAGAATCTGTTCTGCTTTGGGCAAACTAACCATTGTCATTCAGTTCCTGCACTTTTTTGGTGCATTGTAGCTTATTTAAGCATAGTTCGATGAATCCTTTTACTCAGCATATATCGTCAATCATTATGTCATTGTGTATATGCGAGGGGAAAAAAGCCCATCCAAGGATGGGCCAAAAGTTTCACGGCAACAAAAAAACACGCGTAATGCTCTTACGTTATGGGGCATTACCTGATAAGGCACTACACACTGTAATACAGTTCAAACTCCAGAGGATGTGGTGTCATGCGGACACGTTCAATTTCCCCATTCAATAAATTGATATAAGCATCAATCGTATCATCGGTAAAAACACCACCGCGCGTCAGGAATTCACGGTCGGCATCTAATGCGGCCAGCGCTTCTTCCAAAGAAGAGGCCACGGTTGGGATCTCCTGGGCTTCTTCTGCGGGCAGGTCATACAAGTTTTTATCCATCGCGTCACCTGGATGAATTTTGTTGATGATGCCATCCAAACCTGCCATCAACAGCGCAGCGAAGGCCAGATAAGGGTTCGCTGCGGGATCAGGGAAACGCACTTCAATACGGCGAGCTTTGGCGCTGGCGACCACCGGGATACGGATAGAAGCAGAACGGTTACGGGCAGAATAGGCCAGCATCACCGGGGCTTCAAAGCCAGGCACCAGACGTTTGTACGAGTTAGTTGTTGGATTGGTAAAGGCATTTAACGCACGTGCGTGTTTGATGACACCGCCGATATAGTAAAGCGCTATTTCGGACAAGCCGCCGTACTTGTCACCTGCAAACAGGTTAGTGCTATTTTTAGACAGTGACATATGACAGTGCATACCAGAGCCGTTATCGCCCACCAACGGTTTTGGCATAAATGTCGCGGTCTTACCAAATTTATGGGCAACGTTATGAACCACATATTTATAAATCTGGGTTTCATCCGCTTTTTTGGTCATAGTATTAAAGCGGGTGGCAACTTCGTTTTGTCCGGCAGTTGCAACCTCATGGTGGTGGGCTTCAACTACCAAGCCCATTTTTTCCATGGTCAGGCACATGGCTGAACGCAGGTCTTGGGAGGAATCCACCGGAGGAACCGGAAAGTACCCGCCTTTAATGCCAGGACGATGGCCTTTGTTACCGCCTTCATAGCGTGTGCCGCTGTTCCAGGCGGCTTCCGTATCATCGATATGATAATAAGAGCCAGAGATGGAGCTGCCGAAACGGATATCATCGAACAAAAAGAATTCGGGTTCTGGCCCAAATAAAACGGTATCGGCAATATCGCTTGCCCGCAGGAAATCTTCTGCGCGTTTCGCAATGGAGCGGGGATCGCGGCTATAGCCTTGCATGGTGCCGGGTTCAAGGATATCACAACGCAGGATCAGGGTGGCATCATTAAAGAAGGGATCAAGCATCGCGGTGCTTGGATCTGGCATTAGCACCATGTCGGATTCATTGATACCTTTCCAACCACCGATAGATGAACCGTCAAACATTTTGCCATCTTCAAAGAAGTCTTCATCAACTTGGTGGGCAGGAATAGTGATATGTTGTTCTTTACCTTTGGTGTCAGTAAAGCGTAAGTCAATAAACTTCACCTGATGTTCTTCAATCATGGACAAAACATGTTCAACGGACATACTGGCTCTCCTGGTTTACGTCGGCCTGATAAACCAGGGTAGGAAACAGGCTGTTTTTTCTTAAAAGTTAAGGGTGATTGTGGATCTCTGTATGATCAATTTTATGAAATCACTATCTTATAAAATCACTATCGCTAAAGATAAAAGCGAAAAGTGTGCCAATATTTAAAAATCATTTAATATCAATATGATAAAAAAGTATGGCAGAGGGAAGAGAAAAAATAAATAAGACAGGAGGATGGTTTTAGGTATTTTTGCACCAAAGTGGTGAATTGTGACAATGTGGTTGCATTATTATGGTGCGATTGGCCGGCTGAAATCTCGCAAACTTGCATCAAATTTTGCGGGAAGGCATGCCCTATGCTGTCTACACCAAGCTCGCTTTTGTCGTTGCCCTGGAACTTAAGGAACTCGCTAAATAAAGAGAAAACCGCCAATACTGCACAACTTTTAATACCAGTGCAACCATCCAAAGTGTATAATGCTGCACTTTTGTTCGGCGGCGGCCAAGTAAAACAGAATTCTTTTTGTGTACTGCATTGAGTGCATAAATGATCTTAGCGTTATCGGAATTTTTAAATGTCAAATGAAATCAGTAAGTTAAGAAATATAGCAATTATTGCTCACGTCGACCATGGTAAAACCACGCTGGTTGATAAACTCCTGCAACAGTCTGGCACCTTTGGGGAGCGTACTGCAACAACCGAACGTGTGATGGATTCCAATGATCTGGAAAAAGAACGTGGTATTACCATCCTTGCCAAGAATACTGCCATCAGATGGAATGACTATCGTATCAATATCGTAGATACCCCAGGCCACGCCGACTTTGGTGGCGAGGTTGAACGTGTAATGTCAATGGTAGACAGTGTTCTGTTGCTGGTTGATGCGATGGATGGCCCAATGCCACAGACTCGCTTTGTCACCCAGAAAGCGTTTGCTCACGGCCTGAAGCCTATTGTGGTGATCAACAAGGTTGACCGTCCGGGTGCTCGCCCTGACTGGGTGGTAGATCAGGTGTTTGACTTGTTTGTGAATCTCGGTGCAACCGATGAACAGCTGGATTTCCCAATCATTTATGCTTCTGCGTTGATGGGAGTTGCGGGTAACGAACATACCGATATGGCTGAAGACATGACTCCGCTGTATCAGGCAATCGTTGACCATGTGGAACCACCTGAGGTTGACCTTGATGGCCCATTCCAGATGCAAATTTCGCAGTTGGATTACAACAACTACGTTGGGGTTATCGGTATCGGTCGCATTAAGCGTGGTATGGTAAAAATAAACCAAAATATCACTATCATTGACAGCGAAGGTAAAACTCGCAACGGTAAAGTCGGCAAGGTCTTTAGCCATCTGGGACTGGAGCGTATTGAGTCTGATAAGGCGGAAGCCGGCGATATCATCGCAATTACCGGTCTGGGTGAACTGAACATCTCTGATACCCTGTGTGAAGTCAATGCGGTTGAAGCGTTGCCAGCACTGGCCGTTGATGAACCTACCGTAAGCATGTACTTCTGTGTCAATACTTCACCGTTCTGTGGTCGTGAAGGTAAGTACGTGACGTCTCGCCAGATCCTTGATCGTCTGAAAAAAGAGCTGGTTCATAACGTGGCACTGCGTGTTGAAGAAACAGAAGATCCAGATGCATTCCGTGTATCAGGCCGTGGTGAACTGCACCTGTCCGTTCTGATCGAGAACATGCGTCGTGAAGGTTTCGAGCTGGGAGTTTCCCGTCCAAAAGTGATTTTCCGTGAAATTGATGGCCGCAAGCAGGAGCCTTTCGAGCAGGTAACTCTGGATATCGAAGAGCAGCATCAGGGCGATGTGATGCAGGCATTGGGTGAGCGTAAAGGTGAAATGCGTGACATGCTGCCAGATGGCAAAGGTCGCGTTCGTCTTGATTACGTCATTCCAAGCCGTGGTCTGATCGGCTTCCGTACTGAATTCATGACCATGACTTCGGGTACTGGTTTGTTGTATGCCACATTCAGCCACTATGATGACATCCGCCCAGGTGAGATTGGCCGTCGCCAAAATGGTGTGCTGATTTCCAACGGGCAAGGTAAAGCCGTTGCTTACGCGCTGTATGGTTTGCAGGAGCGTGGTAAATTGTTCCTGGGCCATGGTACTGAAGTGTATGAAGGCCAGATTATTGGTATTCACTCACGTTCAAATGATCTGACCGTTAACTGTCTGACCGGTAAGAAACTGACTAACGTGCGTGCATCAGGTACGGATGAGGCGACAACCCTGTCTCCACATATCAAGAAAACATTGGAGCAGGCATTGGAGTTTATTGATGACGACGAGTTGGTTGAAGTCACGCCAGTGTCAATTCGCTTGCGTAAACGTCATTTGACCGAAAACGATCGCCGCCGTGCAAATCGTAGCAAAGAAGTTTAATTTCTGGATTATGCATTGCATATGACAGTTTGAACATCAACAGCTTAGGGCGCTTCGGTGCCCTGAGTTCTTTTATGAAATCCCCTTCCAGCCATTTTTTTATCCCTCCCTTCTTTTTTCTTAACAAAAGTATGATAAAAGTACTAAACAATGAGCGTCAGTCAGGAGGGATTATGCTGTATATTTTCGATCTGGGTAACGTGATTATTAATATTGATTTTAAAAGAGTATTGGCTGTTTGGAGTAATCTGAGTGGGACACCACTGGCAACATTGGCCCCCAAATTTTCGCAGGGAGAAACTATTGAAAAGCACGAGCGTGGGCAAATTAGTGACACTGAATTTGCAGAAATGATGTGTGATGAAATGGATATCTCACTCAGTTTTGAACAATTTGCGGAAGGCTGGAATACAATCTTTATCGGTGTCAGGCAGGAAGTCATTGAGCTAATGAATAAATTGCGTGCCGAAGGGCATCGTGTAGTTGTGCTGTCAAATACAAACCGTCTGCATTTTGATTACTGGTCAGCGCATTATCCTGAGGTTACAGCATCAACGGATTTCCTTTATTTATCCCAGGATTTAGGTATGCGTAAACCAAATCTGGATATTTTTAACTATGTGCTGGCCGCAGAAGGTGTGACAGCGGAACAAGCCATATTCTTTGATGATCTGTTAGAAAACGTCGAAGCAGCAAAAAAATCAGGCATCAATGCAATTCATGTGACTGACAAGAGTGTAATCCCCGATTATTTTAAGTCACATGATTTCTCGCTTCCCGCAAAAAATTAACATTGTTTGCTTATTGCAACGAAATAACAGGCAAGAGAAATGATCGCATTAATTCAGCGTGTAACACAGGCAAAGGTTGTTGTTGAAGGTGAGACGATTGGAGAAATTGAACAGGGGTTGCTGGTGTTGCTGGGGGTTGAAAAAGACGATACCCCACAGAAAGCGCAACGTTTATGCGACAAGGTAATGGGGTATCGGGTATTCAGCGATGAGCAGGGAAAAATGAACCTTAACGTTCAGCAGGTTGGTGGTAGTTTGCTGGTGGTATCGCAATTTACATTAGCTGCGGACACGCAGAAAGGTTTAAGACCCAGCTTTTCTGGCGGTGCTGAACCACAAAAAGCCGAAGAGCTTTATCGCGATTTTGTTGAACAGTGCCGTGCAACTGGTGTAAAAACAGAAACGGGGAAATTTGCGGCAGACATGAAAGTCAGTTTGATAAATGACGGGCCGGTAACTTTCTGGTTGCAAGTATGATGTGTTTCAAGAAAGGGGTTGTTTCTATGTACCATCTGAGAGTACCTCAAACAGAACAAGAGTTGGACACCTATTACCAATTTCGTTGGCAGATGCTGCGTAAACCGCTTCACCAGCCCGTCGGATCAGAGAAAGACGGTTACGATTCGATGGCCCATCACCAAATGGTGGTGGATGAACAGGGTAATCCGCTGGCGGTTGGGCGCTTATACATCAACGCGGATAATGAAGGTGCTATTCGTTTTCTGGCTGTTCATCCCAATGTACAGCGAAAAGGTTTGGGGACACTGATTGCGATGGCATTGGAATCTGTAGCCAGACAGGAAGGTGTGAAACGAATTGTTTGCAGCGCACGGGAAAACGCGGTTGATTTCTTCGACAAGTTGGGCTTTCAAAACCGTGGTTTGATCAATGGCGCTAAGACATCACCAATTAACCACTTTCTCATGATCAAACCTATCGTGAGCCTGGATGATATCTTGCACCGCCCTGATTGGTGTGCAGAGTTGCAACAGGCATGGCATAAGCACATTCCTCTGAGTGAAAAGATGGGGCTGCGGATCACTCAATATACCGGGCAACGTTTCATCACGACCATGCCTGAAGCCGGAAACCAGAATCCACATCATACTATTTTTGCAGGTAGCTTGTTTTCTCAGGCCACTTTAACGGCATGGGGGCTGATTTGGTTGTTGCTACAGGAACGCCAATTGGGGGGAGATATCATTTTGGTGGATGCCAATATCCGTTATCGGCAACCGATTACAGGGCGCCCCTGCGCAACTGCGGATTTCAATAATATGAGCGGTGATCTTGCCCGTCTTGCCCGCGGCAATAAAGCACGCGTAAAGCTGGAAGTGCAGGTTAGCGGTGAACATGGCGTAGGTAGTGTGTTCACCGGTACTTATATCGTCCTGCCTCCTGAACGTCTTACTAAAGCTTGATTTTTGCGCAGGTTTGACTCTCCGTAGCAGGATTATCTACGGAAGTGGGTGCTGTTGGGGTACAGCGGCTCGTTGAGATCAAACCTTGCTCAATAGATTGTGACTCTTTGTCTGATGATTTATTTTCAGCAACTAATGTCCCGTTTATTGTTCCCTTCACATTGTCAGCGGAGAGATCTCCCGTAATAGCGAGTGAAAAATTGCCTTTTCCCTGAGTTTTAAGCGGTATCCAACCCCATTGTGGCAAGATGTTCAAATCTGCATTCATCCCTTTGAAATTGAGGTTAAAAGGCGTATGAGCAGTTTGTTGTTCCGCTGAACCAGTCACTTGCAGCAGCCCTTCACGGGTAAAGCCATTCAATTTATCAATGGTGGTTTTGCCGTCGGTGGCGTGCAGTTGCAGATAAGGACGGGTTATTTCGATTTTGTTAAATGTTCCCGCAGCCGCTTGTAGCGATGCCTGACCATTCCATAATCCCCACTTACCATTTTTCAAGATATCCAGGTTGTCAATATGGGCTGCAAGGGTGGTGAGCTGGAACGGGAAATGGGGATTGGTATCAATCAGCAGCGTATTATTGATAGTAATATCATTGAGCTTTACTCCTGAAATCCATTCTGGTGCAGGTTGTTTGAAATAATCGAGCCATGTTGGTGGCAGAGCATAAAGCAGCCCTGTTACAGAACTCTCTTTGAGGGTAAGGAGCCGGCTTTTGCGATCCCATTGAGACTGGATATTGAACAGCCCTTTTTGATAGTGGGTTGTCAGGCTTGCGATGGTAAAGGTATCTCCAGAAAAACGGAATTTTCCAAGCGTGTCGCTGAACTGTGCATTATCCAACGTCATGTTCATCGCATTAAAATCAATCAATCCATCTTCGGCGTTCCAACTGCCATTGACTAACCCTAAGTTTTTGATGGTGCTGTCCAGATAATCAACAGACCAGTTTTGTCCATGCAGTTTGGCATTAGTGATATTGAGATCTTTGATATAAGTAGCAGGCAGATGACTGATTTTTTCTTTCAAGTCGCTCAGTGTCATCGGGGTTTGCCAGCGAATGTCGCTGAGCAGGATATTATTCCAGCGCCAACTGCCGTCCGGCAATTGCTGACCATCGCCAGAAATGGCGCCCCGCAAAAATGTTGCGCCAAAAGAGTCGATAGTCAGGGCTTTATTCTGGTAACTGCCTTGTACAACGGCATTTTCAACAGATATATCATTTAAACGGATCGTACTGGCACTGAATTGATATTTTCCATTACCAAATGGATTACCCGCAGCAGGGCGCCAGGGAGTAATGCCCCCCGTGATATTCTCCCCCTGAATACGTGTGTTGGGACTCTCTAGCTGAATATTCATCTGGTTCAGTTGCAGGATATCCGTTTGTAAAAGAGCAGGAAGTTGATTTCCAGACAGTATCAATGTCCCTTGTTGCAATGTCAGACGATGGAGATTTTGGGGGGACAGTAAATGCTGCCATTTGAAATCGAGATTAATGGTATCGGTATTGAGTAAGAAAGGACTTTGTTTATCGCGAATGTCAATGTGGTTAAGTGATATGGTAGCAGGTTGCAGCCAGCTATGGCTGATGCTTTCAATACTGACTTGATAATGTCCTTGTCTGCTGAGCCATTGGCTTAACTGTTTGGCTCCCCAATGCGTCTGGGCAACAACATAGATAACTATGATTGCTAAAATTAGCACTAATAGAAGAGTGACAAAAAATTTCCCTAACCACCTCATATTTCACCTCAACAGTGTGACCTTCCAATAGAAGCCCTTTTATGCCGTAAAATAGAGAAGCACTCAATAGATGTTTTAGGCAAAAAAAGAAAACTCCCGCGGGTAAGGCGGGAGAAAAGTATCATACAAAAAGCTGTTAACTATTTTTCTTGGGGAAAAATGAGATTAAGCAGAATGGCGGTTAACCCACCTGCGGCAATGCCTGAAGAGAGTAAGTTTTTCACCCAATCAGGGGCAAACTGTAAAATCAATGGTTGTTGAGAAACACCTAACCCCACAGCCAGGGACAGTGCGATGATCATAATGGCACGACGATTCAGAGACTCACGGGAAACAATTCTGACACCAGATGCGGCGATAGTGCCAAACATCACAATCGTTGCCCCTCCCAGAACAGGCTCAGGAATATGTTGTACAAAACCCGCTACGGCGGGAAACAGCCCCAATAGAATCAGCATCGCAGCAATCATGTAACCGACATGGCGACTGGCAACACCAGTTAGCTGGATCACACCATTGTTCTGGCCAAAACAGGAGTTTGGAAACGTATTGAACACGGCTGAAACCATAGAATTGAGACCATTTGCCAGCACACCGCCCTTGATACGTTTTATGTAAAGTGGGCCGCTGACAGGTTGCTCGGAGACATCTGAGGTTGCTGTGATATCACCAATTGTTTCCAGTGATGTCACCATAAAAATCAGAATCAATGGGATCAACAGATTCCAGTCAAAAGACAAGCCATAATAAAGTGGCGAAGGAATTGTGATGATTGATGCATCTTCTTGCGGTATTGAAACGGGTAACCTATCCATATACCAGGCCAGCAGATACCCCACTGCCATGGCGATGACCAGAGAAGCAACACGCAAGTAAGGGTTATTTTGGCGATTCAGCAATACGATAACCGCAAGAACAACTCCCGCCAGCAGCAAGTTTTCAGGTGCGCCAAATGTGCCGTTTTGAATCGCAGAATAACCGCCACCAATCGAAGTTAATCCCACTTGAATTAGCGATAAGCCAATAACCATCACCACAATACCGGAAACCAGAGGGGTAATGATCCGTCTTGCCAAATGTAACACTCGTGAGAGCAGCACTTCCGTCATTGAAGCGAGCATCAGTGTACCAAACAGGGCTGCCATCATAGTTGGAATATCCGCACCGCCATTTTTCAACGCCAGGCCACCCATAATAAGTGGGGCAACGAAATTAAAGCTGGTGCCTTGGATTGAAAGCAACCCAGAGCCAATGGGTCCCCAGGAGCGAATTTGAATCAGTGATGCTAAACCTGAAGCAAACAGGGACATACTGATAATGCGTTGGGTATCCTGTTCTGGAAGTCCCAGAGCCTGGCAAATCAACATCGCTGGCGTAATAACAGCCACAAACATGGCCAGTAAATGTTGGCATGCAGCAAATAAGGCATGTGGAAGCGGTGGCTTATCTTCCAGACGATAGATCAGTTCGTTGTTTGATTTATTGGGAACTTCTGATGAATTGGATTCACGGGGTAAATTGACCATGTTGTGAAATTCCAGATAGACAAAAAGCGCATTTTAATGATTCTTATCACTAAAGCAATCGTTTGCTTTAAGTTTTCATCATGAATTACGGTTCAATCCCGTCACATTTTTAAATGTTTTAACTTGTGTTTATGCGTAATTTTATTTCTAATCCAACCCTTACCTGCTCTTGGCGTTTTTATAGGATGATTATAACGTCACATTAAGTTCACATAATATTAACAATGGATGAGGTACATCAATGTATCATCTGGATATTTATGGCACGCTCGTTGCTGCCACACTGGTTTTGCTACTAGGAAGAAAACTCGTACAATCAGTCCCATTCCTTGAGAAATATACGATCCCGGAGCCAGTCGCAGGTGGATTATTGGTTGCATTAGTTCTGCTGGCAGTTAAACAATCTATAGGCTGGGAAGTCAGTTTTGATTTATCTCTCCAAGAGCCTCTCATGTTGATGTTCTTTGCCACAATCGGCTTGAACGCTAACCTTGCCAGCCTGAAAGCCGGCGGAAAATCTTTGGTCATTTTTGTCTGCGTGGTTGTTGGCCTGTTATTTGTACAGAACACCGTGGGCATCGCATTGGCGAAAATGCTTGGCCTTGATCCATTAATGGGATTGCTAGCAGGCTCCATTACACTATCTGGTGGGCATGGAACAGGTGGTGCTTGGGGCAAGGTATTCACTGAACGTTATGGCTTTGAAAATGCTAAAGAAGTGGCAATGGCATGTGCAACATTTGGCCTGGTTTTAGGTGGCCTGATTGGTGGTCCGGTTGCCCGCATGTTGGTGAAAAATACCAAAACGCCAGGGTTGGGGGCTGAGGATACCGAGCTGCCGACGGCATTTGAAAAACCTTATACTGGTCGGCTTATTACACCATTAGTGATGGTGGAAACTATTGCTATGATTTCCATTTGCTTATTGGCGGGTAGGTTTATTGAGAAACTGCTACAAGGCACGGCCTTTGAATTGCCGACATTCGTATGTGTCCTGTTTGTTGGTGTCATTCTTAGTAACGGTCTATCTTTGCTTGGTTTTTATCGGGTATTTGACCGAGCGGTGTCGGTATTGGGTAACGTCAGTTTATCGCTGTTCCTGGCAATGGCATTGATGAGCTTGAAACTGTGGCAACTGGCTTCCCTTGCGCTGCCAATGTTGATCATTCTTGCCGTGCAGACTTTGGTTATGGCTTTGTATGCTGTTTTCGTTACTTATCGCATAATGGGTAAGAATTTCGATGCGGCAGTATTGTCAGCCGGTCACTGTGGTTTTGGCTTAGGTGCAACACCAACAGCCATCGCGAATATGCAAGCAATCACTGACCGTTTTGGGCCATCGCATGTGGCATTCTTACTCGTACCTATGGTGGGGGCATTCTTTATTGATATCGTTAATGCTACCGTCATCAAATTGTATCTGTTATTACCGATGTTCCCATCTGTAGCAGGTTAAATTAATACACTTTTGTCTTGCCTGATATCTTGGCGAATATGCCGCTGAAATACTCAGCGGCTGGAACTTAAGCATGGCTGTATTGGGAACTATCCGGCAACCAGCGCTCAATCAGCGCTTTGGCGTGTTCAGGATAATACTGGTGGATATAGCGGCCGATACGCTGAACTTCGGGCAGCATACTTTGGTCGCGCAATAAATCCGCGATCCTGAATTCTGCATTACCTGTTTGGCGTGTACCCAGCAGTTCACCTGGCCCGCGGATCGCCAAATCTTTCTGGGCAATCACAAAACCATCATTGCTGTCGCGTAAAACTTGCAGGCGAATTTTGGCTGTATGGGTCAATGGGGTTTTATAAAGCAGGACACAGTGTGAAGCGATAGCTCCTCGCCCGACGCGCCCTCTAAGCTGGTGCAACTGAGCCAATCCCAGTCGTTCGGGGTTATCAATAATCATCAGGCTGGCATTAGGCACATCCACCCCGACTTCAATGACTGTGGTGGCAACCAGCAATTGTATTTCACCTTGCTTGAACGCCTCCATGACGGCTTGTTTTTCTGCCGGTTTCATCCGCCCATGCACTAAGCCAATTTTCAATTCAGGCAACGCCAGTGTCAGCTCTTCGCTGGTCGCCTGTGCGGCTTGTGCTTCCAGTACCTCCGAATCTTCGATCAGGGTACACACCCAGTAAGCCTGACGGCCTTCATCCAGACAGGCGCTTTTGATACGTTGGATAATGTCGTTCCGGCGAGTATCTGGGATGGCCACGGTGGTGACTGGCGTTCGGCCTGGTGGCAATTCATCAATGACGGAGGTATCCAGATCGGCGTAGGCGGTCATTGCCAATGTGCGTGGAATAGGGGTCGCTGTCATGATCAATTGATGGGGATGGAAGCCTTGTTCGCGTCCTTTTTCCCATAATGCCAGACGTTGATGAACACCGAATCGATGTTGCTCATCAATGATAATCAGTGCCAATCCTGCAAATTTTACCTGCTCCTGAAATATGGCATGAGTACCGACAACCATGCTCACTTGACCGCTTGCTATCGCCTCTTGCTGTGCCAGACGCGCCTTACCTTTCTGCTTGCCAGCCAACCAACCGACCTGAATACCGAGCGGTTCAAGCCATTGGCGGAAGGTATTGGCATGTTGCTCTGCCAAAAGTTCAGTTGGTGCCATCAGAGCCACTTGCTTGTCGTGAACAATGGCTCGAACGGCTGCCAGCGCTGCCACCAATGTTTTCCCCGAACCGACATCCCCTTGTATCAGGCGCATCATGGGGACATTTTTTGCCAAATCATGTTCTATTTCTGCAACAACACGGACTTGTGCGCCTGTGGGTGAGAATGGTAATTGGCTCAGGAGCTTCTGCTTCAGCGAATCATCTGCCGTTAGGGGGTATGCATGAAAGCGCTGGGTTCCAGCCCTGGCTGCCAACATACTTAAATGATGTGCCAGCAACTCTTCCAGAATTAACCTTCGTTGAGCCGGATGTCGGCCATTCTCCAAATCGGCCAGAGAAGTCTCCGGTGGAGGGTGGTGCAATGTACGCAGTGCATCGGGCAGTCTGATGATCTTCCGGCTGAATTCTTCCGGCAGCAATTCATTGATGGCGCAGGTGTCTAATATTTCCAATGCCTGATCGATTAACTTGCGCAGCGTTGTCTGACGCACTCCCTCGGTCGTGGGATAGATGGGAGTTAACGTTTCTTGCAGTTGGATGTGGTTGGCGTGTTGCTGGACTTTATATTCAGGATGGATAATCTCCGGCCCTTGATTCCCGCGACGAATTTCCCCATAAGCAACAACGTGCTTTCCCGCGGCCAGATTATTTTTCATGGCGGCAGTAAAATTGAAAAAACGCAGAGTCAATATACCTGTGCCATCACTGATTTGGCAGGTCATGATGCGCCGCCGCCCAAATGCCACACTGGTGCGTAATATTTCACCTGTTACCGTAGCATAAATGCCGGGCAATAATTCATTAATGGTATACAGGCGGGTTTGATCCTCATAGCGGAGCGGCAAGTGAAAAAGCAGATCCTGTAGATTGACCAACCCTAACTTAGCGAGCTTAGTGACCTGATTGGCTCCAACGCCACGTAACATGGTTAAGGGGATGGCATCAAGTAGTTGGCCTTTCATACGATTTCTCCGTCAGTGTGATTATTTCCTTGCTGATGGTGCAGTTGTTTTTTGCGCGGCTGATGTTACTTGCATAGCTGACCACCATGACCCACTTGCGATGATTTGCCCTTGCTTATCTATCAAAGGTTGTTCCAGGCCTTTACGGCGAGAAACGGCGGCTAACACGGGATACCCTCCTTTGAACAGTAACCTTTGCTGCTCCTCTTCCGGCAGAACCACTTTTCTCCTGTCCCATAATGATGCAGGTAGGTTTAGTGTAATCAATTTGACGGAAGTCGACGGCCTTATCAGAAAGATGGGTTGCCAGCACTTGCATTCCATCAGATTTAAATTGGTGAATAGCTTGTTCAATCGTGAAATGCGTTTTCACCTGAACCCAGCTATTACTGCCCGCAGCCGAAGATAGCTGGGTTCTTAATTGCTCAGTAGGCCAGATAGCATGGATTTGATGAATACCAACAGCATCCGCAGTACGAATAGCGATGGATACGTAGTGGGGTTTGTGAACTTCTTCTAAACAGATTGTCAGGTCAGGTTGACGCATTGCCATCATCTGGCAAATGCGTGCGTAACGTTTAGGATTCATAACCTCTAGTTTCGGTTACGGCTGACTCGCATCACGTCTGGCATGATACGTATCTTACGCATGATATTCGCCAGCTGAATACGGTCTTTGGTCGTCAGCCTGATGAAAGCACAATAGACACGGCCATCTTTCTCCTCTGTATTCATGCTTTGAATACTGGAGTTTACATCGTTAATGGCCGCAGTCAGATTTGCCAATGCCCCCTGATGGTTAAACATATCGACTTTAATTTCAGCAATAAAATCGCTATTGATATCTTTATCCCACTCAACAGGCATGAATTTTTCCGGTTCTTTCTGATATCCACGGATATTGCGACAGGATTCGTGGTGGATGACTAAACCTTTTCCGGGGCTGATATGGGCAATAATCGGGTCGCCTGGAATGGGGCGACAACATTTGGCAAAAGTAATCAGAATACCATCAGCGCCCTTGATAGGCAGCTTACGGGAAGGATTGCCGTTGTTGTTTGGTATTTTTTCTGGTGAACCCAATAATAAGTTGCGGGCGACAACCACGCTCATGGCATTACCCAATCCGATTTCCGCCAGCAGATCATCCAAAGTAGCGAGCTTCATTCTTACCAGCTCTTTATTGATATTTTCTTGCGGAATATCGGTAATTTTTGTGCCGTTACCGAGTGCATGATTGAGTAAACGACGCCCCAGACTAATGGAATCATCCCGTTTCAGGTTTTTCAGTAACTGGCGAATTTTGGCGCGTGCTTTGGAACTAACGACAAAGTTCAGCCATGCCGCATTAGGGCGGGCACCGGGTGCAGTAATAATTTCGACCGTTTGCCCACTGCTAAGCGTTTGTGAGAGAGGATAAGGCAGACGATCAACGCGTGCACCAACACAGGCGTGGCCGATATCGGTATGGACGGCATAGGCAAAATCGACAGGGGTTGCGCCAGCCGGTAACTCAACAATTCGTCCTTCAGGGGTAAAAACATAAATCTCATCAGGGAACAAATCAGATTTAACGCTTTCAATAAATTCAAAAGAGCTGCCGGCACTTTGCTGGAGTTCCAGCAAGCTTTGCATCCAGCGCTGGGCACGAACTTGCGCAGTTGTACCGGATTCCCCTTGTTCTTTATAGGCCCAGTGTGCGGCAACCCCCATTTCCGCCATTTGATCCATATCTTCGGTGCGGATCTGAACTTCGACGGGTACTCCATGCGGGCCTATCAGGGAAGTATGGAGGGATTGGTAGCCGTTGGCTTTGGGGATGGCAATATAATCTTTCACTCTACCCGGGCGTGGCTTGTACAAACTGTGCATTTGCCCCAGTACGCGATAGCAGGTATCAAGATTATTGACGATGACACGAAAGGCGTAAATATCCATAATGGAATGGAAACGCTGCTCTTTCAGACGCATCTTACGATAGATCGAATAGAGATGTTTTTCGCGGCCACTGACTGCGCATTTGATACCGGCATCCGTTAACCTGCCTTCAATCTCCGACAGAATTTTCTGGATCATCTCTTTGCGATTACCGCGAGCGGCTTTCACAACTTCTTTGATTACGCGGTAGCGGTTTGGATACAGGGCCTCAAACCCCAGTTCCTCCAGCTCGGTTTTTAGGTGATGAATACCCAGACGATGAGCCAGCGGACTATAAATTTCCAGCGTTTCCCTGGCAATGCGCCGCCGTTTATCGGGGCGCAGGGAGCCAAGGGTTCGCATATTGTGCGTACGGTCTGCCAGTTTGATCAAAATGACGCGGATATCCTGTACCATCGCCATGATCATTTTGCGGAAGTTTTCAGCCTGTGCTTCCTTTTTATCACGGAAGTTGAGCTTATCCAGCTTGGATACACCTTCCACCAATCCGGCAACAGCCGTGCCAAATAACTGTTCTATATCCTGAAATGTTGCAGGGGTATCTTCAATGACATCATGCAAAAGTGCCGCCATAAGTGTTTCATGGTCAAGGCGCATTTCAGCCAAAATACAGGAAACGGCGACGGGGTGAGTGATGTATGGCTCACCGCTGGAGCGGGTTTGCCCTTCGTGGGCATCCCGCGCAACCACATAGGCCTGTTTAAGCAGATCAATTTGATCTTCAGGCAAATATTTCAGAACCAGCTGATTCAGGCTTTCAAACAGGTACAAGGCAGACCTACCGTAAAATTAACGACGACCTTCAGCGATGGCAGAAACGGCTTTGATTTCTGCGGCTTCTTGCTCTTGCTGTTCCTGGCGCTCACGAACATTGAGAATTTTGTTGTTGATGAGACCTTGCTCGATTTCACGCAGGGCGATAACAGTCATCTTATCGTTTTCTTCTGGAACGAGGGGATCTTTGCCACCTACTTGCAATTGGCGTGCTCGGCGAGCAGCGACCAACACCAGGTCAAAACGGTTACCAATTTTTTCTACTGCGTCTTGAACAGTTACGCGTGCCATATGTGTGCTACTCCACAGATAAATAAATGACTGGGCATAATACTGAAACTTAGTTCAGTCTGCCAATAATTTGCTGATTAAGGCATCATGCCGCTGGGTCTGACGATCTAATCGTAGACGCTCTGAACGAATAATAGATTGTAAATCGGCCAGTGCCGTATTGAAATCGTCATTGATGATGACGTAATCATATTCGTTGTAGTGTTCCATTTCCGCGACAGCCTGAGCCATGCGTTTGGCAATGATTTCTTCGCTGTCCTGACCGCGCCCACGCAGGCGGCGGAGCAACTCTTCCTTAGAAGGTGGAAGAATGAAAATGCTGCGAGCTATTGGCATTTTCTGGCGGATTTGCTGTGCACCTTGCCAGTCAATATCAAGAAAAACATCAACGCCACTGGCGAGTGTATTTTCGATGACTTTTCGGGATGTGCCGTAATAGTTACCAAAAACACAGGCATATTCCAAAAATTCATCTTGGTTGATCATATTTTGAAATTCATCCACTGTGACGAAAAAATAGTGTTCACCATGATTTTCGCCTGGGCGAGCTTGCCGCGTTGTATGCGAAACAGAAACTTGAGTGTCATACAAGGGCTGGGTTTTTAATAAAGCCTGAATAAGGCTTGATTTGCCTGCTCCACTCGGCGCAGAAACAATATACAACGTTCCTTGGTTCATGATGATTTCTTGACTGATTGGGTATAAATAAATGCAAGCGCAGGAATATAAGATCCCGCATAGTATACACGGATACGTTAATCCATGCAGCGCTACAATACATGCCAACAGGTATTTCACCAAAATATTTTCTTAACAAACGGGGATTAATGAGATTTTTTGCGAAACATTTTCAGCAAAAATAATCGGTTGCAGAAATTGCACATTTACTTTTCGAAACGCCTCGCAAACTTCTTTTTTGCCACTTGGTAAAAATTCTCCTGCTTTTTATTCTCTGCCCATGTCTTGGGAATCAGTCTGGGAATCAATTTTTAGGAAGCCGTTTTAAGGAAACCAAGGAGCAAGGATGCTTAATTTTCTCATCAGTTTTTTAATAACAGTATGGATATTGCTATCTGGTATACCAATGGCATTCGCAAACAAGGTTCAGTGTCCTGACTGGTCACAAGAAAAATTTCAGTATGAAATTAATCAACTGAAACAGCAGGTGGCTAAATGGGATTATCTTTATCGCCAGCAGGGAATTAGTGAAATAGATGATGAAATTTACGATCAATTATTGGAAACCTTGAGAATTTGGCAAAGTTGTTTAAATCACGGATCAGACAGCGCTTTACTCGATGTTAGCCCTGTTGCCGATA
Organism: Xenorhabdus sp. SGI 60; assembly: GCF_056632175.1. Lineage (NCBI taxonomy): Bacteria > Pseudomonadati > Pseudomonadota > Gammaproteobacteria > Enterobacterales > Morganellaceae > Xenorhabdus > Xenorhabdus sp. SGI 60. Next base: position 173,359 of record NZ_CP196860.1, read on the forward strand.
CTTCTGTGATCCCTGTGCTTTCATCTGAGATACAGTCAGGGAAACAGCTTCATCCTGTCCAGCATACAGGCTTGCTTAAGTTGAAAGGAATACAGGAGATTCGACAGTGGTTGCAGGGACGCACCGGGGTGTGGCTGCAACCTAAAATCGATGGTGTTGCGGCTACTTTGGTGTATGAAAAAGGTCAATTAGTGCAGTTAATCAGCCGGGGTGATGGTATTGAAGGAATAGACTGGATGGATAAAAGCGCGTTTATTCCCAGTATTCCTCAGCGGATTAAAAATGCCCCTGAACATTTGGTATTACAAGGTGAACTTTTCTGGCAGCAGAAACAGCATCGACAGTTTATTGAGGGGAGTCAGGGAGCGCGCAGTAAAGTTGCGGGCTTAATGATACGTAAAACTCCAGCACCGGAACTGAAACAAGTTGGTATTTTTATTTGGGGCTGGCCGGATGGGCCAAATGAAATGGCGGTGAAACTGGAAAAATTGGCAGAAATGGGTTTCCCCATCACACAGCAATATAGCCACCCCATTGCCACAGCAGAAGATGCCGAAAAAAGATGGAAAGATTATTTTGTCCGACCCCTCCCTTTTGCTACGGATGGTGTTGTGTTACGCCAAGAGGTTGAACCGACCGGCCGGCAATGGCGAGCCGCATCAAACAGTTGGGCGATTGCATGGAAATATCCACTGCGGCAGCAAATGACAACTGTAAAAGGTGTTAATTTCACAATAGGCCGGACAGGGAGAATATCCGTTGTATTAGAGCTGGAAAAAGTAAAGGTGGATGATCGACAGGTGAGTCGAGTCAACATCGGTTCGATCAAACGTTGGACCCAGTGGAATGTCTATCCTGGCGATAAAATTACGGTAGCATTGGCGGGGCATGGTATCCCCAAACTCGATAAAGTGGTGTGGCGTATGGCGGAACGCCCAGATATTCAACCACCTAATGAGCAGGATTATCATTTCCTGAGCTGCCTGACATTCGATCATCAAAATAAAATTAATGATGATCATTATTGCCAGCAACAGTTTATCGCTCGCCTGACATGGCTTGGGGAAAAATTGAAAATGAAAGGCATTGGACAAGGAACGTGGTCAGCGTTGGTAAAACATGGTCTGGTGGCAAATTTAACGGATTGGCTGGATTTGGATAAGGAAAAGCTTGAGAGAGTGACCAATATTGGAAATAAACGTGCAGAATTGATCTTCTCCCAATTTCAACAGGCAAGGTTACAGCCACTTTCGCTATGGTACGAAGCCATTGGCCTGCCTTATGCCAAGCACTTTACGGATAAACAAGCAGATAAACGGGGATGGCAGTGGGAAACGATATTATCCGATGCAAAAACGAAAAACGCATTAACAGTAAAACAAAGAGAAAAAATCTTGGCCTTTTTACAGCATCCTGAGATTAAAGTGGTAATTCATATTTTGTCTTTACGGGACATTGAGAATAAACAAGAGATATTAAGTGAATAGGGGCAAAAGGCTGCCCCTGAGGTTCGGTATGGTATCAGTGGTCTGTGCCATCGTAATTGAAGATAGGTAAACCAAGGCGATAACGAATAGCAATTAATCGTGCAGCTAGTCCCGCAACAAGCGTAATCAAGATGACGCTGTTCGGGGGTAATGGCGTATGCTGTAAGGCAATATAAAGCCAGGCGGCGGCAAAAGAGACACCGGCATAAATCTCTTTTTGGAATACCAAAGGGATGGTATTACAAAACATATCGCGCAATACGCCACCAAAAACGCCAGTGATGACGGCGGCAATCGCGGCAATAATCGGGCTGTAGTGCATATCCAACGCGATTTGGGCACCGATGATGGAGAAGACGATTAAGCCAATGGCATCAAGAATGAGAAACAGACGGCGTAGATGTTTCATCATGGGGGCAACCCAGATAGTGAGTACGGCAGCGCAGGCAACGGTCACTATATACTCTGGATTTTTTACCCAGCCGAGGGGATAGTGCCCCAAAATAATATCACGGACGGTGCCACCACCGATGGCTGTCACGGAAGCAATAATGATAACGCCGAATACATCCATTTTTCGACGACCTGCGGCTAGGGCACCTGTCATGGCTTCAGCCGTAATACCAATGATATAAAGGACACTGAGTAACATAAATTTAATTACATGAAATATAACGTAGAAGTAAAGGGTACTGTTGAAATAATAACGTTTCGACTGAAATTTTTTAGCTGAATTTGAATAAAATTAGTTTTTATTATCCGAAACCCCGCAAAATGAGGCAGTAAAATGGTTTTTAAGGAACGTCAGATTACATTCGATAGCCGTAGCCATCAGATAACTAATATAAATGTTTGGACGCCAGACAGCCAATGGTTGGTATACGATGTTCGTCCCGATGGTGCATCTTTTACCGGTTTAACGATAGAAAAAATTCATGTTAATCATGGGCAAACTGAAATTATCTATCAGGCAAAGGATGGCGCTCATGTCGGCGTGGTGACGGTAAGTCCGCAAGAGCCTGTTCGTTATGCCTTTATTCATGGCCCGGAAAAACCAGATGCACAGTGGCAATATGATTTTCATCATCGCCGTGGTGTCATTGTTTCCGATATACAGCCAAATGTGGCAATTAACATTGATGCTATGGATATTACTTCACCTTATACCGCTGGCGCTTTGCGCGGTGGAACACATGTCCACGTTTTCAGTCCCGATGGCAGTCGTCTAAGTTTTACCTACAATGATCATGTGATGCACGAGTTAGATCCTGCGCTTGATTTACGTAATGTGGCGGTGGCCGTTCCTTTGCGAGCTGTAATGCCAGCCAAAAAACATTCGAGAGAATATGGTGGTAGCTATTTCTCGGTTGTGGTTAGCGAGACTACGGCTTGTCCGCGCCCCGGCAGTGATGACATCAATCGAGCTTATGAAGAAGGATGGATTGGACAGCGAGGATATCGCAAAGATAATGGTCAATGGCAGCGTTGGGCATTGGCTTTTATTGGGGATACATACGCCACCAATGGCGAAAAAATATCGGAAATTTATCTCGTTGATCTGCCAGAAAACAACGCTGAATATGCCATTGCGGGCGGTCAACCTTTGGCTGGTACAGAAACAACATTACCGGCACCGCCTGCGGGAGTGAAACAGAAACGCCTGACTTTTACGCACGATAATCGCTGGCCGGGAGTGGTGAAGGTTCCACGTCATTGGCTAAGAACATCGCCGGATGGCAATAAAATCTGTTTTCTGATGAAAGATGAAAAAGGGATTGTCCAGCTATGGTATATCTCACCAAATGGTGGTGAACCCATGCAGATAACTTACAGCAAAAACAGCATACAATCTGCATTTAGCTGGGATAGCCGTGGGCTGTTTATTGCCTGTGTTTGTGATAATAGTGTTGTTCTCTGTGATAGCCAGACTGGAAAAATGCAGCGCTTAACAGAGCACACTGATGATGCCCCTTCCGCTGATGCGATAGTGATATCACCGGATGATCGCTATGTCGCTTTTATGCGTGATATTGACGGTTACCGACAAATATTTGTGGTGGAAACAGGGATAAACTGAAAACAGGGTACACAAATAGAGCAAAATGGGCATTGCCGATTAATGGTGATGCCCGATAATACGCTGATATCGCCCATAGTTTTTATTCTAAGTATCGTGGTCTACAATTTCTGGTTCTGGTGTAGGCAATATGACGATTGGCGTTTTATCGAGCTGCTCTATACGATGTTTGGGGGATTGCTCTGCGCTATCTTGATCGGAACGAGCATAATCGTAGGGAAGCAGAAGCGTGTCTAAGAAGGCAGAAAACGGCAGGTCGATCGCAAGCAAGGGTTTCATAAGCCATCCGGTTTTGTCATCTTGCAACATGCCAATATTGGCTTTTGCTCCAGAATAATAACCTTGATAGGGACCGCTGTGGGTCATGATGCTGGAACAGCCAGTAACCAGTAACCACCCTAATGTGGTACATAGTAATAGAAGTACTTTACAATTTTTCATCGTTTCCATGATCTCAATGAGTTAATTTGCCAATGTCCAGATACTTTATTCGCTATTAACGCCACTTTTCCAAAGCATGACGGGTATTTTAAAGCTATTTACCCTTTAATGCTGTTTACCTTTTAATACTATTTACTATAGTCAGGTAATATTTAGTTTGCTATAGCATTTATCGCTAAAAAGCACATAATATGTGGTTTAAAACACATAACTTACTGTTAATTCGTGCCAATATTTAATTGGTGGTAAGCCATCATTTATGGGGAACAAGGGAAAATGACTAATTTTCCGAATGATTAACCTTTGGTAAAGGAAGCGGGTCATGAGTGATATTGCACTGACAATGAGCTTGCTGGCACTGTCTGCCGCATTGGGGTTATGGATAGGCAACTGGCGAATACGGGGTATTGGTCTTGGAATTGGTGGGGTTTTGTTTGGTGGGATTATAATTGGCCATTTTGCCCAGATGTATTCTCAGTCTCTCAGTAATGACATGCTGCATTTTATTCAGGAATTTGGCTTAATTCTGTTTGTTTATACTATTGGTATTCAAGTTGGGCCGGGCTTTTTTTCTTCCCTGCGGGTCTCTGGCCTTAAATTAAATGGTCTTGCTGTCCTGATTGTTATTATTGGTGGATTAGTTGCTGCAATTATTCACAAATTGTTTGATGTTCCTTTACCCATTATTTTGGGTATTTTTTCCGGTGCAGTGACAAATACGCCATCTTTAGGGGCAGGGCAGCAAATTCTGGCAGATTTAGGATCTGACCCTTCACTGGTTAGTCAAATGGGTATGGGATATGCGATGGCTTATCCTATGGGAATTTGCGGTATTTTGCTGGTTATGTGGTTGGTTCGCCTTGTTTTCAGAGTCAGAATTGAACAGGAGGCCAATTCGTTTGATAACCAGAACAATCAGAGGCGAGAACTGCTCCAGATAATGAATATCGCTGTATGTAATCCAAATTTAAATGGATTAATGATGCAAGATATTCCGTTGCTCAATCATAATGATGCAGTGGTATGCTCCCGCCTAAAACGGCAGGATTTGTTGATGGTTCCCCAACCAACTACCGTGATTCAGAGTGGGGATCTGCTTTATTTAGTAGGGCAGCGGGAAGCGTTGAATCAGGTCAGGCTGGTCATTGGGGAAGAGGTTGATGTTTCCTTATCTACTGCCAGTGATATTTTTCAATCCGTTAGGGTTGTGGTGACGAATGATGAAGTATTGAGCCAGAGGCTTGGGGCGCTCAATTTAAAACAGAAATATGATGTTGTCGTTACACGCCTTAATCGTGCAGGAATTGAACTGGTTGCCAGTAATAATGCCAGTTTACAGTTCGGCGATATCCTGAATATTGTCGGTCGTCCTGAAGCTGTAGAAGCTGTCACAAAGCTTTTGGGTAACTCACAGCAAAAACTCCAGCAAGTTCAGATGTTGCCTGTATTTATTGGAATAGGGTTAGGGGTTTTATTAGGTTCGATTCCTCTGTTTATTCCTGGTTTTCCAGCCGCATTACGCTTGGGGTTAGCGGGAGGGCCTTTGGTCATTGCGTTAATTTTGGGACGGATTGGCACGATCGGTAAACTTTATTGGTTTATGCCTCCCAGTGCGAACCTTGCATTACGCGAATTGGGGATTGTTATGTTTCTGGCGGTCGTAGGGCTGAAATCTGGCGGTAATTTTATTAATACACTGGTGCATGGCGAAGGGCTGGCATGGATTGGTTATGGTGCATTGATAACAATAGTCCCCCTGTTAGTTGTAAGCCTGCTGGCACGTGTTGTTATAAAAATGAATTATCTCAGCTTATGCGGGGTGCTGGCAGGTGCCATGACAGATCCTCCCGCCCTGGCTTTTGCTAATGGAATTCATAGCACCAGTGGGGCGGCGGCGTTGTCATATGCGACAGTTTATCCATTGGCAATGTTTTTAAGGATTATGTCTCCCCAAATTTTGGCCGTTATTTTCTGGGCCTTATGATTTAGTTCATTAAGTATAATTGTTTGATTCATTAAATGTGCTTTAGATCACAGAATGCGGGTCAATTATCTTAATTTGGCTTCAATTTGAGATAGTAGAGGCAATTTAAAGTAAAAAATCCCTGCTTATTCAATTCATTAGAATAATATTTTTCTGGTTAAATATACGCAGTTCAGGGAAGGTATAAAAACAAGGAGTGTTTTCCTTTCCTATTGTGTGTGAAGGATTCTTTTGGGATTCTAATAACTACTGTCCTGTTCGCAGGTAAAAGTCCTCGTTATCATCTTGCTCCCTCCCCCTAAAATGAGGGAGCTTTTTTTTATTTTATTGCTAAGGACAGATTGCGATGTAAGATCAGCGTCCTGCATCTTGATGTGCTATTTCAATCTCTTCAGACAGAATACGAATACCTTCTTCGATCTTCTCAATATCAGGAACATAGTTCATTCGCATACATTGATGGGCATGCGACCAATCGTGTTCCAGTCCCGGAAAGAAGAAATGTCCCGGCACCATCAGCACGTTGCGTTTCTTCAACCGTTGATAAAGCTCTTCTGTCGTGATTGGTAAGTCTCTGAACCAGAGCCAGAGAAATATGGCACCTTCCGGTTTATGGATAAGGCAGCGATCTTCCGAGATGTGGCGACGAATGATGGTAATCACGTTATCTACCCGCTGTTTGTAAAACGGTTGAATAACATTTTGTGACAGGCGGAACAGATCGTTACGTTTAATCATTTCCAGAGCGATGGCCGGCCCTACCCCTCCAGGAGACAAGCTGATAATGCCATTCATGTTACTGATAGCATTGATGATTTTTTCATTGGCGATGATGATACCGCAACGGGAGCCTGGTAGTCCGAGTTTGGACAGACTCATGCACAAAATAACATTGTGATTCCACAGCGGCGTAGCTTCGTTGAAGATAATACCGGGGAAGGGTACACCGTAGGCATTGTCTATCAATAAGGGGATTTGATGCTGTTGAGCCAGACTATCCAGGCGCAGTAATTCTTCATCGGTGATCACATTACCGGTTGGGTTAGTGGGACGAGAGACGCAAATCAGGTTAATGTCTTCGGTAATATTCAGGTTATCGAAATCAACGTGATATTTGAATTGACCGTTGGGTAGTAATTCAATATTCGGTTTATTAGCAACAAATAATCCTTCATCCAAACCTGAATCGGAATAGCCAATATATTCTGGAGCAAGAGGAAATAAAACGCGCTTCATTGAACCATCTTCAGCGCGACCGGCCAATAAGTTAAACAGATAGAAAAAGGCGCTTTGGCTGCCATTGGTCAGGGCAATATTCTGTGGGTGGATATCCCAGTCGAGCTTTTCTCTTAGCTCCTGGGCCAATGCCGCTATTAAGGTGTTTTTCCCTTGTGGCCCGTCATAGTTACATAGTGTTTCGCTTAATTGACCGTCTAACGCCATGTCAGTCAATATCTGCTGGAAATAGGCATCCATTTCTGGGATATGTGCAGGATTGCCACCGCCTAACATAATTGCGCCAGGTGTTCTCAGGCCCTGATTGAGATCCTCCATCAGACGGGTAATCCCTGAATCTTGTGTAAATTTGTTTCCGAATTGCGAAAATTTCATAGTGGCGTTTGCGTCTGTTTTTGTATGAGAAGAAAACACCATACCCTGCACACTATCAGGGCGCAATGGGGTAAAACGGATATTCTGCTTCTGTATCGTTTGTTTTTTCTTTTTTTAATTTTAATAACTGGATATTTTGTGTTTAATCCAGTTTTATTTTTTAAGGCTGATATTTAATTGTTTTTGTTTTTATCACTAATTTTAATTTTTTACTAATTTTAATTTTTTACTACAGTCACTTATTTCCGACATAAACAATTTATGAGGTGATCATTGACCAAACCTGCTGCCTGCATAAAAGCGTAGCAGGTGGTGCTACCAATAAATTTAAATCCCCGTTTTTTCAACTCTTTTGCAAGTGCATCGGAATTGGCTGTTTTGGCAGGAACTTCTGATAAATTTTGCCAATGATTCATTTGGGGAGAGTGATCAACGAAACGCCAGATAAAAGCGCTGAAGTCTTCACCTTGTTCAGCTATTTTCAGATAAGCGCGGGCATTGTGAATAATGGCATTGATTTTGCCACGATTACGCACGATGGCCGGTTCTTCCATCAGTCTTTCAACGTCTGTTTCATCCATTTTGGCTATTTTGACCGGATCAAACTGATGAAAACATTTTCGATAACCTTCCCGTTTTTTCAGGATGGTAAACCATGATAAACCTGCTTGTTGTCCTTCCAGACAAAGCAGTTCGAAAAGTTGTTGGCTATCTCTTAAAGGGATTCCCCATTCGTTGTCGTGATAGGCCAGATAATCAGGGTCGGATGTTACCCAACCACAGCGCGTTATTTCCTTGTCCATGAATTGAACTTACCTCAAATAGTGGTTGATAATGACCCTAATTTTAGCTGTATAAATATACAAATAAAGCGACCTGAATAAGATTTTTTTATACTACGATAAAATTGAGGGTGATCAGTGCTGTATATCTTACGTCCAAAGGGTATACTGACCTCTTTCGTTTAAATTCATATGCATCGCATGCGGGTTCAACATGCAAAAGTTTGATACCAAAACCTTTCAGGGACTCATCCTGACATTACAGGATTACTGGGCGCGTCAAGGCTGTACCATTGTCCAACCACTGGATATGGAAGTCGGCGCAGGAACCTCTCATCCTATTACCTGTCTGCGTGCTTTGGGACCAGAGCCTATTGCAGCAGCTTATGTGCAACCTTCTCGTCGTCCAACTGACGGTCGTTATGGCGAAAACCCAAACCGCCTCCAGCACTACTATCAATTTCAGGTTATCATCAAGCCATCTCCAGATAACATTCAGGAACTCTATCTTGGTTCCTTGAAAGCGTTAGGGCTAGATCCGACTGTTCATGATATCCGCTTTGTTGAAGATAACTGGGAAAACCCAACTCTGGGCGCATGGGGGCTGGGTTGGGAAGTCTGGTTGAACGGTATGGAAGTCACCCAGTTCACCTACTTTCAGCAAGTTGGTGGCCTTGAATGTAAGCCAGTAACGGGCGAAATTACTTACGGGTTGGAACGTCTTGCGATGTATATTCAAGGCGTGGATAGCGTTTACGATCTGGTATGGAGCGATGGCCCGTTGGGTAAAACCACCTATGGAGACATTTACCACCAGAATGAGGTTGAACAGTCTACTTACAACTTCGAGTACGCCGATGTGGATTTTCTGTTTACCTGCTTTGAGCAATACGAAAAAGAGGCACAGGAATTACTGGCGCTGGAAACTCCGCTGCCATTGCCGGCTTATGAGCGCATTTTAAAAGCGGGCCATACCTTCAATTTGCTGGATGCCCGCAAAGCGATTTCCGTGACTGAACGTCAGCGCTATATCCTGCGCATCCGTACCCTGACCAAAGCGGTTGCTGAAGCTTATTATGCCTCCCGCGAGGCGCTTGGCTTCCCTATGTGTAACAAGAAATAAGAGGCCATCATGATTCAACAGACTTTCCTTGTGGAAATCGGCACAGAAGAGCTGCCACCAAAGGCGCTGCGTTCATTGGCTGAATCTTTTGCGGCCAATTTTGAAGCCGAACTGAATAACGCCAATCTGGGTCATGGTGAAGTTAGCTGGTTTGCGGCTCCTCGTCGTTTGGCACTGAAAGTAACCAATTTGGCGGCAGCACAGGCTGATCGTGAAGTTGAAAAGCGTGGCCCTGCAATTGCTCAGGCGTTCGATGCAGAAGGTAAACCAACCAAAGCCGCAGAAGGTTGGGCGCGTGGTTGCGGTATCACCGTTGATCAGGCTGAACGCATGGTAACGGACAAGGGGGAATGGCTGCTTTATCGTGCTCAAGTTAAAGGCCGCGAAGCAAAAGTGCTGCTGGCGGATATGGTGAGCAGTGCTCTGAGTAAGTTGCCGATCCCTAAGCTGATGCGTTGGGGCGATAAACAGACCCAGTTTGTTCGTCCGGTACATACGGTCACCATGCTGCTGGGCAGCGAAGTGGTTGAAGGTGAAATTCTGGGTATTCAATCGGATCGAATTATTCGTGGTCACCGCTTTATGGGTGAGGCGGAATTTACCATTGAGAACGCACAGCAGTATCCAGCTATTTTGCAGGAGCGTGGTCGGGTTATCGCGGATTATGAAGTTCGTAAGGCGATGATCAAGCGTGATGCCGAACAGGCCGCAATGCAGCTTGGTGGTGTAGCGGATCTGAGCGACAGTTTGTTGGAAGAAGTGGCTTCGCTGGTGGAATGGCCGGTTGTACTGACGGCGAAATTCGAAGAAAAATTCCTGCAAGTTCCTGCTGAAGCGCTGGTTTATACCATGAAAGGTGACCAGAAATATTTTCCGGTTTACGACAAGGCCGGCAAATTGATGGCGAACTTTATTTTTGTCACCAATATTGAATCTTCTGATCCTCAGCAAATTATTTCCGGTAACGAAAAAGTGGTTCGCCCACGTTTGGCGGATGCGGAATTCTTCTTCAAGACTGACCGTAAACAACGTTTAGAAGACAACCTGCCGCGTTTGGGAACCGTACTGTTCCAGAAACAATTGGGTACTCTGCGTGACAAAACAGATCGCATTCAAGCCCTGTCTGGCTGGATTGCGGAAAAAATCGGTGCAGATGTCAATCATGCAACGCGTGCGGGTTTATTGTCCAAATGTGACCTGATGACCAATATGGTGTTCGAATTCACCGATACGCAGGGCGTGATGGGGATGCACTATGCACGTCATGATGGCGAAGCGGAAGATGTGGCGCTGGCACTGAATGAGCAGTATCAGCCACGTTTCTCTGGTGATGCACTGCCATCAACAGGCGTTTCCTGTGCCGTTGCCATTGCAGATAAAATGGATACCTTGGCTGGGATCTTCGGGATTGGTCAGCATCCGAAAGGGGATAAAGACCCGTTTGCTTTGCGCCGTGCGGCACTGGGTGTTCTGCGCATTATCGTTGAGAAAAAATTACCTCTTGACCTCCAAACGTTGGCAGAAGAAGCGGTGTGTTTGTATGGGGACAAGCTGACCAACGAAAAAGCGGTGGATGATGTGGTTGAGTTTATGCTCGGCCGTTTCCGCGCTTGGTATCAAGAGCTGGGGTATAGCGTTGATACTATTCAGGCGGTACTGGCACGTCGTCCGACTCAACCGGCAGATTTTGATGCCCGAATGAAAGCGGTTACGCATTTCCGTACTCTGGATGCAGCCGTTTCGCTGGCGGCAGCCAATAAACGCGTTTCCAACATCCTGGCGAAATCAGCAGAACCGTTGAATGATACTGTCCTTGCTTCCGTGTTGAAAGCGGCAGAAGAGATCCAACTGGCGACACACCTTGCAGTGTTGAAGGAAAAGCTGGCTCCTCTGTTTGCCGAAGGAAACTATCAGGATGCGTTGGTTGAATTGGCTTCCCTGCGTGAAGTGGTAGATGCGTTCTTCGATAGTGTGATGGTTATGGATGAAGACAGCCAAGTCAGGATCAATCGCTTGACGTTATTAAGTGAATTGCGTGACCTGTTCTTGCGTGTTGCCGATATTTCCCTGCTCCAGTAATAGGCTATATCGTTCATATTGGATGGTTTATGGTCAACTAACCACATATCTTTAAAAAGGTATTGACGGTTGGTGGCTCTGGCAGTAAGATTCGGCTCGTTTTCGGCGAGTAGCGCAGCTTGGTAGCGCAACTGGTTTGGGACCAGTGGGTCGGAGGTTCGAATCCTCTCTCGCCGACCAGCATCTAGAAACCCTGCTCTTATGAGCGGGGTTTTTTCTTATATATCAGATAAATATATATTAAATAAAATAGTTTGCTATTTTCTTACAAGTCTACAGTCGGGCATTAATTATTCGAATGCCATATTCCGAAAAGACAGTATCAGCAGAAACCAGTGTTAACCCTTCCATTTGAGATTGTACAATGAGCATCCTATCAAAAGGATCTCCATGATGACGTGGTAAATCACCTGCACTTTCTGCATGAGCATGTGTTATTGATAAAGGAATAAAATTATTTTTTTCCATGATAATATCGAAATCAGCATTGAACTTTAGTTTTCCCAATGCACGTTTTATCGAAATTTCCCAAGGAGTCACTGCGCTGACAAATACGCTATTTGTCCCTTTGCTGAGTATACTTCTTGTCATTTTGCCTAAAGATGGATCATCCGTTATCCACCAGATTAGCGTGTGGGTATCTAATAAAAGCCGTTTCATAAAGATCCTTCAAACATTTCCTGTATATCGTGATCAGCTTCGTAAAATTGTTCATCTATGCTAACAGTATTTTCGAATCCTCCAGGTATTCTATCTGATTGATTAATAGGGACTAGCTGGACATAAGGTTTTCCAGATTTAGCAATAATAACAATTTCACCATCAACAGCTTTATCTGCCAGTTGGCTCAAGTGTGTTTTCGCCTCGTGCATATTGGCTTGAATAGTCATGCTTTCTCTCCATTAGCTAAGTTAGCTAAGGTTATATTGTAGTCAATTTTGAGCAAAATATCATCACTAATGTTCATCTAAGTAATATATTGGTCATTTCAGAAAGAAACTGGGCATAAGGAATAATTATTTTTCTCTATTTATTATGCTGTTATAAATTTCCACCTTTTTATAAGCTATATTGCCTATTATTTAAGCATCTGGTCACAAATTCAAATTTATCATCACCAGGGATTAATTCTTTCCATTCGCTTAATTTTTGGTTTATTTGTCTATTTCATGTGCTTTCCGTCATGTTTTTTAACCATGATTGTTAATAATTCTTTTCTTTTGTGTTTTTCTTATGTTTCTGCTGTTGTGTTTGATGATGTTGACGTCAGGCATAACAATTGATTAATTGATAAGCGAAAAATAATAAAACAAGTTAAACATCATAAACATCACAAACGGGGTTTAAGTCATGACGATCTCCAAAAAAAAACAGTCCAGTCTATTAAAACTGGGAATTGGCCTTGTCGCACTGGCTGTTACAGCCAGTATTCAGGCAAAAACGTTGGTCTACTGCTCTGAAGGTTCTCCTGAAGGCTTCAACCCACAGTTATTCACTTCTGGTACAACTTATGATGCAACTTCCAGACAGATCTATAACCGTCTGGTAGATTTTAAAGCAGGGACAACCAACATCGTTCCAAGTCTGGCCGACAGCTGGGATGTGAGTGACGATGGTAAGGTTTATACCTTCCATTTGCGTAAAGGAGTGAAATGGCATAGCAATAAGGAATTCAAACCTACCCGTGATTTTAATGCTGATGATGTGATTTTTACTTTTATGCGCCAGAAAGATAAAAATCATCCGTACCATCAGGTTTCGGGAGGCAGCTATGAATATTTCATCGGTATGGATATGGGAAATATCATCAGCAAAATAGAAAAAGTCGATGATTATACCGTTCGCTTTGTACTGTCACGCCCTGAAGCACCTTTCATCGCTAACCTGGCGATGGATTTTGCTTCGATTATGTCCAGGGAATACGCTGATGTGATGATGAAAGCGGGAACGCCTGAGAAAGTTGACCTGAATCCAATTGGTACAGGCCCATTCCAGTTAGTGCAATACCAAAAAGACTCCCGAATTCTCTATAAAGCCTTTAAGGATTATTGGGAAGGGCCAGCAAAAATCGACCGCTTAGTCTTTTCCATTACTCCTGATGCTTCTGTGCGTTATGCAAAATTGCAGAAAAACGAATGCCAGATTATGCCGTATCCAAACCCTGCGGATATATCCCGCATGAAGCAGGATAAAAATATCGTCTTGACGGAACAGGCTGGCTTGAATGTGGGTTATCTTTCTTTCAATGTCACCAAGCCGCCACTGGATAATGTGAAAGTGCGCCAGGCACTGGCAATAGCAGTGAACAAAGATGCCATCATTGAGGCTGTATATCAGGGCGCTGGGCAGAAAGCGAAAAACCTGATCCCACCGACCATGTGGGGCTATGACACAGATATCAAAGACTACTCCTATGATACCGCCAAGGCTAAGGAACTGTTGAACGAAGCCGGCTTCCCGAATGGTTTCGAAACCGATCTGTGGGCGATGCCAGTACAGCGTCCGTATAACCCGAATGCCCGTCGTATGGCGGAAATGATTCAGGCAGATTGGGCGAAAATTGGTGTCAAAGCTAAGATTGTCAGCTATGAATGGGGTGAATACCTGAAACGAGCTAAAGATGGTGAACCGAAAACGGTGATGATGGGGTGGACAGGGGACAATGGTGACCCTGATAACTTCTTCGGCACTTTGTTTAGTTGTGCAGCTAAAGAGAAAGGTTCTAACTATTCAAAATGGTGTTACAAGCCATTTGAGGACGCAATCCAACCCGCGCGTACAACTGCTGACGTTAACAAGCGTACGGCACTTTATAAGCAAGCGCAGGTTGTTATGCATGAACAAGTTCCTGCATTGATCATCGCTCACTCCACGGTTTATGAACCAGTCCGTAAAGAAGTGAAAGGATATGTGGTTGATCCACTGGGCAGACATCTTTTCTATGACGTTGATCTCAAATAATTCTTGCTGTTGAACTGTTGTGATTAACCATCCCCACAGAAAGATCTGGGGGATGGTTTCGCTTCTCTGATGGGCAAGTCGACTCTGTAGACACCAAACGGTCCGAAGAGCCGTACTGGTATTTAAAAAGGGAACTCAGGATATGCTGCAATTTATCCTCCGGCGTTTGGGATTAGTGATCCCGACGTTTATTGGTATTACGCTGCTGACTTTCGCGTTTGTGCACATGATACCGGGTGATCCCGTGCTGATTATGGCGGGAGAGCGAGGTATTTCTGCTGAACGCCATGCCCAATTAATGGCTGCAATGGGGTTAGATAAACCTCTCTGGGAGCAATATCTTCATTACATCAATGGCGTATTGCATGGTGATTTGGGGATCTCGTTGAAAAGCCGCATTCCTGTATGGGATGAGTTTGTCCCACGTTTTAAAGCGACTTTTGAATTGGGCATCTGTGCCATGTTATTTGCCATCGCTGTCGGTATTCCGGTGGGGGTATTGGCGGCAGTTAAACGGGGTTCTGTCTTTGATCACACCGCGATTGGCTTGTCATTGACCGGCTACTCCATGCCAATTTTCTGGTGGGGGATCATGCTGATCATGCTGGTTTCCGTTCACTGGAACTTGACCCCTGTTTCTGGCCGCATCGCTGATAGTGTGTTTATTGATGACAGCAATCCCCTCACGGGTTTTATGCTGATCGATACGCTGATTTGGGGCGAGGAGGGCGATTTCACCGATGCTGTCATGCACATGATCCTACCGGCTATTGTACTGGGAACGATCCCGTTAGCCGTCATCGTGCGCATGACACGTTCTTCCATGCTAGAAGTGCTGGGCGAAGATTATATCCGTACTGCCAGGGCAAAAGGACTGAGTCGTATTCGTGTCATTATCGTCCATGCACTGCGTAATGCGCTGTTACCTGTCGTCACGGTGATTGGTCTGCAAGTCGGTATCATGTTGGCGGGTGCCATTCTGACCGAAACCATTTTCTCATGGCCAGGATTAGGACGTTGGCTGATTGATGCCCTGCAACGTCGTGACTATCCGGTGGTACAGGGCGGAGTATTGTTAGTGGCAACCATGATTATTCTGGTCAATCTGGTGGTTGATTTGTTGTACGGCATCGTCAATCCGCGCATTCGTCATAAGAAATAGGAGCACATGATGACTCAAACAACTGAGCCTGTCGTATCGGGTGCACCGAAATTAATGACGCCGATACAGGAATTTTGGCACTACTTTAAGCGCAACAAAGGCGCAGTAATTGGTCTTGTCTATATTATCCTGATGCTGCTGATTGCATTATTGGCGGGGGTATTAGCTCCACATGGTCCGGCAGAACAGTTTCGTGATTCCTTGTTAATGCCTCCGGTATGGCAGGAAGACGGAAGCTGGCAATTTATTCTCGGCACTGATGATGTTGGGCGCGATATTCTGTCCCGCCTGATGTATGGGGCACGCCTTTCATTGTTGGTTGGCTGTCTGGTGGTAGTGATGTCACTCATCATGGGCATCATTCTGGGATTATTGGCCGGATATTTCGGCGGTGTGGTAGATACCATTATCATGCGTATCGTCGACATTATGTTGGCCTTGCCTAGCCTGCTGCTGGCATTGGTGCTGGTGGCGATCTTTGGTCCATCAATTATTAATGCGTCCCTGGCACTCACTTTTGTCGCCCTGCCTCACTATATCCGCTTAACAAGAGCGGCGGTACTGGTGGAAGTTAACCGCGATTATGTGACGGCTTCCCAAGTGGCGGGTGCGGGAGCCATACGCCAGATGTTCATCAATATCCTGCCAAACTGCCTTGCCCCGTTGATTGTGCAAGCGTCATTAGGGTTTTCGAACGCTATTCTTGATATGGCGGCCTTGGGGTTTCTGGGAATGGGAGCACAGCCACCAACTCCAGAATGGGGAACCATGTTGGCCGATGTTTTGCAATTTACCCAGAGTGCGTGGTGGGTTGTGACCTTTCCGGGGCTGGCTATCCTGTTGACGGTACTGGCATTTAACCTGATGGGAGACGGGTTGCGCGATGCACTTGATCCCAAACTCAAGCAGTAGGGGTATTGTGAAATGGCATTATTGAATGTAGAGCAATTGTCAGTGCATTTTGGGGATGAAGATGCACCATTCCGCGCCGTTGACCGTATCAGCTACCGTGTTGAGCAGGGAGAGGTTGTCGGCATTGTTGGAGAATCCGGCTCAGGTAAGTCCGTCAGTTCATTGGCGATTATGGGGCTGATTGATTATCCGGGCAAAGTTATGGCCGAAAAACTGGAGTTCGCTGGCCGTGACCTGACTAAAATTTCAGAAAAAGAGCGCCGGCAGTTGGTAGGGGCGGAAGTGGCGATGATTTTCCAAGATCCCATGACCAGTTTGAATCCGTGCTACACCGTCGGTTATCAGATAATGGAAGCCTTGAAAGTCCATCAGGGCGGCAATCGAAAAACGCGATACCAGCGGGCAATAGACTTGTTGAACCAAGTGGGTATTCCCGATCCGGCCTCTCGCCTGGATGTTTATCCGCACCAATTGTCTGGCGGAATGAGCCAGCGCGTGATGATCGCGATGGCTATCGCGTGTCGCCCGAAGCTTCTGATTGCCGATGAGCCGACGACGGCGCTGGATGTCACCATTCAGGCGCAAATCATTGAGTTGTTGCTGGAATTGCAGCAGCGGGAAAACATGGCATTACTCTTGATCACCCATGATTTGGCGCTGGTGGCGGAAGCTGCCCACCATATTATTGTGATGTATGCCGGGCAGGTGGTGGAAATTGGCAAGGCAACGGAAATCTTCCGTGCGCCACGCCATCCTTATACACAAGCATTATTGCGGGCATTGCCGGAATTTGCAGTGGATAAATCCCGTTTGGCATCGTTGTCCGGCGTTGTTCCCGGAAAATATGATCGCCCAATGGGGTGTCTGCTCAACCCGCGTTGTCCTTATGCCAATGCGCATTGTCGCCAGGAGGAACCGCCACTGAAATCAGTAGGAGAGCGTCAGGTTAAATGTCACATGCCACTGGATGATGAGGGGAGGCCAACAGTATGAACATTCAACAAAACAGGGAACAAGAAAAGGCGACAGCACCTTTACTGCAAGCCACGGAATTGAAGAAATATTATCCGGTGAAAACAGGCTTATTCTCGCCTGAGCGTATGGTTAAGGCGTTGGATGGTGTCTCATTTGAACTGGAAAAAGGCAAGACGTTGGCGGTTGTCGGCGAATCGGGCTGTGGAAAATCCACATTGGGCCGCTTGTTGACCATGATTGAAAAACCGACTGAGGGGGAGCTTTATTATCTGGGACAAGACCTCTTAGTGCCAAATAAAGAAGCAGAAAAACTTCGTCGCCAGAAGATCCAGATTGTATTTCAAAACCCCTATGCTTCCTTAAATCCCCGTAAAAAAGTAGGGCAGATTTTGGAAGAGCCGTTGCTGATTAATACTTCACTTACTGCGCATGAACGTAAGGAAAAAGTCTTACAGATGATGGAGAAAGTAGGACTAAAACCGGAACATTATGCGCGCTATCCCCATATGTTTTCTGGTGGTCAGCGTCAGCGTATCGCCATTGCCCGTGGGTTAATGTTAAACCCAGACGTGGTAATTGCAGATGAACCCGTTTCAGCGTTGGATGTTTCAGTGCGGGCGCAGGTTCTGAACCTGATGATGGATTTGCAACAGGAGCTGGGATTGTCTTACGTCTTTATATCCCATGATCTTTCAGTCGTCGAACATATTGCTGATGAAGTGATGGTGATGTATTTGGGACGCTGTGTGGAAAAAGGCAGTAAAGAAATGATTTTTAACACTCCTCGTCACCCTTATACACAGGCGTTGTTGTCGGCGACGCCTCGCCTTAATCCTGAACTGCGCCGTGAACGCATTAAGCTGACGGGAGAGCTGCCAAGCCCGATGAATCCGCCGGCGGGGTGTGCTTTTGCTGCCCGTTGTCGTCGTGCATTTAACCAATGTACCCAATTCCAGCCTAAGTTAAAGCAATATGGCGGACAACTGATCGCGTGTTTCGCGGTCGAACAGGATGAAAACCCATCCACCTGATCATATCTGACCGTGGTATAACGTTTGACATTCTCTAAGCGACGGTTAACGTTATACAATCGCTTTATTTGATGCCGTTATATCCCGGTCATTTTCTCTGTTGCATCGCCATTCATCAAAATGAGACGACCACAAGTAAAATCAAGTATACTCACTCACATTATTAAGATGTGTTGGTCGGTGTTCTCACTATTAGTTTGGTATTGGTTTGGATAAGATGAAATTGCGTGTCAAACGTTCGTTAACCATTAAACAGATGGCCGCAGTGACAGGAGTCACTTTGGTTACTATTGCCATTTTCATCACCATCCAGTTATCCCACCTATTACAGCAGCGGAAAGATGACTATATCAGCCAACTTAACAATGCGGCCGTACAGATCCAGACACCTTTGGCGGAAGCGTTGTTAAGTTCAGATCTCAATAAAGCGAAAACGCTGTTGATTGGGTTGAAGACCTCAGGCATTCTGGGGCGAGCCGATGTGTTATTACCTGATAACGTTCGGGTAATGAGCCTGGATTTTGCCACTCATCGTCCCATACCTGAACTGGCAAAGAAGGTTTTTGGTATTCCTGTTGAGGTCAATATTCCTCTCTATGTTTATGGTGTTACGCCAAAAACAGCGCAATCACAGGGACACCTTATTTTGCAGGTTGATTCCAATCGGGTGTATCGTTTTGCCTTGAATATACTTGCATTAATGTTGACCACTTATTTATTACTCGCACTGATTCTTACGGTGTCGATAAGCTGGTGTGTAAATCGCATTATTATCCATCCATTGCGCAATGTTGCGCGGGAACTGAATGAAGAACAGCCGCCAGTGACTATACCTTGCCCTAAAAACCATCAGGATGATGAGCTGGGGTTGTTGGTGAAAGGCTATAATCGTCAGGTTAATAAGCAGAAAACGCCATCAAAATGAAACCTGACAAGATGAATAACAGTCTAATCCTTGATGATAATATTCAGGGATGAATGATTGTCTTAGGTTATCGCAGGATAAAATTAAACAGGTAGGGGTAAGTGAACATGCTGGGCAACAAAATCGGATATCTTATTGGTGGTGCGATTCTGGTTACAACTTGTTTGGCACAGGCTGAGACCTTGCAACCAGATCCAGCCTGGCAACAAGGCAAACTTGAAAATGGATTTAGCTGGCAAATCCTGCAAACACCACAGCGGCCTAATGACAGAGTACAGTTGCGCTTATTGGTAAAGACCGGCTCACTGTCTGAGAAAACCCAACAACGGGGCTATACCTACCTGATTCCGAAAATCGTCTTATCCAGTAGCAAAGATTTATCATCGCAGAAACTGGAAAACCTATGGCACAATGCGATAGATACTAAAAATCTCTTTCCGCCTGCCATTGTTTCCTATGATTTCACCCTTTACAGTCTGAGCCTGCCAAATAATCGTCCCGATCTATTGCAAGATGCATTGATATGGTTATCCGACATTGCTGGTGGTGCGGTATTTACATCGGAGACACTGGCACAGGCCATAAAAGGGGATGAACATCTTGTGACGACTTTCCCATCTGATATCCAGGATCCTGTGTGGCGTATGCGTCTGCAAGGTTCGACACTTATCGACCATGATCCTGGGATGTCCGTATCAGTGCCTGTCGATGTAAAAAAAGTCGAAAATTTTTATCATCAATGGTACACGCCGGATGCGATGACGCTGTATATCGCAGGGCATGTTGACAACCGATCACTGTCAGAGCGAATTAATCGGGCCTTTGCCGCATTGGAGGGGAAACGGCAGACGCCGGTTCCTGTTTCTACCTTGCTGCCACTGAGAGCAGCAACGATTGGCGTAGTGAGTGATAAGGCCGAACAAGATCGCTTATCTTTAATCTGGAACCTGAACTGGTTGCCAATTAACAATTCGGAAACCCTAATTCAGTACTGGTTAAATGACCTGACGCGTGAAGCGCTTTACCGTTACCTGCAATCGGGGCTTAAGGATAAGCAGGATGACATGAAATTAGGCCTGGATTGCCGGGTCCTATACCAGCGAGCAAACTGCTCACTAAATCTGGACTCCTCTGCGGACAAGCTGATGAAATCTACGCTTTATCTGGCTTCCCAGCTATCATCATTGCGGGAAAATGGCTTGCCACAGGAACAATTTGATGAGCTTTATGCGCAGAAGAAAAGTCAGCTCCAGCAGCTATTTGCCATGTATGCTCGCACTGATACCGATGTTCTGATTAATCAACGTCTGTTGTCACAGCAAAATAATGTGATAGATATCGCCCCTGAACAATTCCAGCGGTTAAGGCAGGCGTTTCTATCCTCTCTGACACCACAAATCTTGAATAAGAGGCTGAAAGAGATGCTGTCCCAAGAAATCTCTTTTATTCTGGTGCAACCAAAAGGTGAAGCGACAATGGATGTGAATCAGATCAAAAATAGCTTTAACCAGATTATGCGACCAGGCCCATTGCCGGAGAAACCGAAAGAGCCTAAAACAGTGAACGATGGAGAGTAAGAGGGTAAACGAGTACTTTTCTATCTATCGTCTTAAGGGGCGGTTTAACCCGCCCCGATTTAAAGTATTCATGTCTTCTGACATCTTCAACTTATTTCTTCGCGGCAGCCCGTAGCTCAGTGACGTTTTTACCCCCAACGCCCCAGTTATCTGTCTCTACTTCATCGATGATCACAAAGGTTGTTGCCGGATTTTTCCCAAGTACATCCACCAGTAATTGGGTTGCACCTTCAATCAGTTGTTTTTTCTGTTCAGCGGTGACGCCTTCACGGGTAATTCTGATATTCACAAATGGCATAAAAATGACTCCTTTTTGGGTTTGTTATAAACAAGTGGGTACAACAAAAAAACAGTCTTACTTATTTGATATGTGGATGTTTACTTGGCTTTCTTCTCTTCTGCGGTGGCGATCCAGGCGGCACAAAACAGTGTCAGACGAGCGAAAAAATAGAAGAATGCCATTAAGCCAATCACCGAACCAAAAGCTGCACCTGAAGGGGAGCTGGCAAGGCGTGGCAGCATCATAGTCATAATATATTTAATAACTTCAAATCCAATGGCGGCCATTAAGGTGCCTTTAAACAGCGCTTTTCTTTCAGGGCGATGACGCGGCAGAATCCACAATATCCACAGGAATAACAAATAATTGGCTGAAATGGAAATGGTCATGCCAATTGATGTCCATGCCGGCCGGAGCCATTCGATGCCTTCCAGTCCGAGGGCGTGGACGATGGTGGCTTGGGCAGAACCTGCGATAGAAGTCAGCGAAAGGGTAATGACCAATGCAAACAGCAGACCGAATAGGGAGAAAAAGTCGCGAATATATTGAAAGTAAATTTTCTCTTTATCTTCATGATTGCGTTCCCAGACATCTCTGGATTGGGCGAGTATTGCCTCACGTAAATTACCAACCCAGTTCATCCCTGAATAAAGTGCAATCGCCAAACCCGTCAATCCCACGGTTGTTCTTTGGTTAATCGCCGTGTCTACACTGTTTTTCAGTGTGTTGGCGAGAGCGGGATCACTGATGCTATTGGCGATGCCATTAATCAAACGTGCCAGTAAATCAGGGTTGGAAGCCAGCACAAAACCGACGACGGCAAAAGAGAGCATCAGAATTGGGATTAAGGATAGAAACGAAAAATAGGTGATGGCAGCCCCGAATTGGCTACCCATGCGGTCGTTAAAACGTTGTGCCGCCCTGATAAAGTGGGCGATAAAAGGAATACGGCGGATGACATTGCCAATACGGATGGTTACGGAAAGTGCTTTTTTACTGCCATATAGCCCTTTCTCTAACGGTGTGAAACTCTTCCCTGTATTGAGTTGTTCCCTTTTTTCATGGTTATCTGGCATTACATCCCCTGACGAAAAAATATGTCTGCGAAAAAAGAGTAACAGGCAAAATGGAAAAGGCAACAGGTTAGGGAATATGAAGAAATACGGTAGCCATATATTGGCTACCGTACAGAGGATCAAGCGTTAGTCATGATGATTAATCTAACTGACGACCCTTAACTTCGCTGTGGATCGTTGGGTGGATAGTTGGGTGGATAGTTGGCAGTTCAGTATCGTGGCCCTCATTTTTCACAAAAGGTACTTTACCGGAGAAAATATCTTTTTGTGCAGAAGTTGCCAGACTGGTGAGGGAATCAGGTACATTAATACCTAAGTTTTTGCCCTTATCGTACCCGGCGACAGATTGTTGATTAATTTGTGGAGTGTTCAGCGAGACAGTACCTTGTGCACTGTCAATTTTGCTGCCCATTAAATAGGTTGTTCCAGAGACATCCAGATTAACCCCTTGAGTACCGGTCAATGTTGTTTGCTTACCTACAGCTTCTCGATCGAGAGTATCGTAGTTGCCTTTGAGTTTGCCATTGAAGCCCTTGAATGTGGCTTTCAATTGATCTGTCAAACTTGGGGCTTTATCCCCGGTTTTAGCGTCGCCGGTAGCCCTGTTCTTTGTTGTGTTTTCTGACAAGACGTCTGTGGTGGGAACAGCCTGTTTGGAAGCGGCATCCCCTTTGACGGTTTTGCTATAACCCAAGCCCGCATCCAGACCCATATTCAGGCTATGGGTGCTGTCTTTGCGGCTTTCGACATTGAAATTGCCACCGACTTTGCCCGTTACCTGATCAGCATCCACATTCGCACCTTTAAGTGAGGTATCACCCGCACTGGTCAGGTTAACATTGCCGCCGGAAACCTGTGCGTTATGGTGTGTGGTTTGCGTCAGGTTATTGACGCCAAATTTCAGTTCACCACTAATATTATATTTATTGTCGAAAATTCTGTTGGCCGGATCGTTTGTTGTTGAAGCATTGCCTGCTGCGCCATCCCCTCCTTCTTTGCGGGCGGTAGAAGACATGCCACCTTTAGCTTTAGCACCGACATGCCAACCATTGGCGCTAGCCGTATCCTGAGCCGAAGTCAGTTCGATTTTCCCACGCTGTGCGGTTAAATCTACCTGTTTGCCGGAAACGTTGCCACCTTGTAATGTCAGATTATTGCCTGCATTCAGATTTACCCCTTGTCCACCAGTGATATTGCTGGTTTGGGCAGTAGTGTTGTTCTGATTGTCGGTGTTATAACCACCACCGAGGCTACCACTGAAATTCTTGCCATCAGGGTTGGTTCCCACGGTCAGGGAAATTTCCCCATTGTAACCATTGCCTTGTTTCTCATTACGGTTGGTGGCCTGATTGAACTGAATATTTCCACCTGCATTAACGTTGGCTGAACCTTCACCGGCATTGATTGACGTGCCTTGGTAGCGTGCATCTCTGGTCACCTGAACATTAACGCCATTTTGGGCGTTGATGCCGCTGGTCACTGCGCTGGTAGTGTTGTTAGATGTTTCTTGATAGCTGCCACTGCCTTTACCATTGACGGAGATATCTGCGCCTGTTGTGGTGTAGACCCGCAAGCTGGCATTGCCAGTTGTGTCAGCGGTATGGGAGTTTTGACTGTTGGCTGCGGCTTCACTGGTATGGCTGCCAGCCGTCAGCGAGACACCACCTTTGTTGGCCTGGTATTGCGTACCTTGGTCATAGATATCACCGTTCGTTGTTACTTTGACATCACCCGCCTTGATGGTAGTGACTACCGCATTGGACTGATGGTTATTGGTGTAACGACTGTTGTTATTCATTGTCAGCTCAATACCGGCATTAGGCAAACCCGTCTTCGTGATGGAAGCATCCAGTTTCTTATCTGTGGCAGCCTTGACTGTTTTTTCTACAGGTCGAGTGGTTGCACTATAATCGGCAGTCCCGCTGATCTCGCCGCCTGCCTGTAATTGATGGGTTGAGCTGGATTCGGTATTGGCCGTTGCCACATTTTTAATGCTGCCGGCATTAGCCTGATAAGCACCTTGCACTTGATGATCCGTACCCTGTTGCTTCAACTCACCCATTGCATTCAGCTCAAGGTTGCCCGTCACCTGGGTTTTGGTTACTTCTGCCGTTGTCCGGCTGTCGGATTTTCCGTTGCTGTTGTAAGTTCCTTCAATACCACTACCGAGTTTGTCCATACCGCCAGTGACAAATACACTGCTGCTCAGTTTTTCTTGTGAGGTTGAAGTTGATGTGCTGTTTTCGCCAGCCAGCAACGCAATGTTATTGCCGGTAATTTTCGCATCACCGTGTGTTGTGACCAACTTAGCGCCAGTCACAGTGACATTGTTGCCCGTATTGACGCTAAGGTTGCCCGCATTCAGTTCTGACGGGCGTTGAATTGTACTTTCATCTTTCTGTTTATCGGTTGTGTGTTCAAAGCCCACTCCAGCACGATATTGGTTATCTTTCATATCCTTGGCGTAGTACTGCCAGTCAAGGTTGGTTTTTTCCTGTTGATATTGATTCTTCTCACCATAATTCAGGATATTGATATTACCTGACGTATTCAGTTGCAGTTTGCCGGCACTTTTTGCCAGACTGCCAATGACATTGATGTCTTTATTACTGAGTAATTTCAGGTCTGCATCGGAAATCAATTGACTGCCGGAAGATTTTTGCTGCTTGTTGTGTTCCTGATTCGTATTTTTGGTGATGTTGAAGATTGTTCCCTTTCTTTCATCCACCTCTTTAGAAATATAGCTGACCGCATTATCGATAATTAACTGCCCTTCATTGGCTTCAACATAAGCGCCTTTTTGCGCTTTGACTTTACTGCCCGTAATGGTGACACCATTTGCACCTGTCATCAGCAAGTGCCCGTCAGCCGTCACTTCGGAAATATGATGGGTTTCTGATTTATCGCGATTATCTTTTTTGCTACCACCGGCAATCCCACCCCAATAGGTTTTATCCTTGGCAAGGATTTGATCATCAACGAGGGATTGGACAGTAATGTGAGTTTGCTGATCCGCAGAAATAATCAGGTTTTTGCCTGAGTTAATCCGGGTTCCAATAATGTCAACATTTCCTCTCGCCTTGATACCTAAGTCTCCACCTGAGCTTAATTCATTGCCGGTGCTTCTTTGGGTGGAATTGACCTCACTCCAATTACCCGTTTGCAATGATGCTCGATGGTTCTTTTTGTATCCCTTCTCTAAGGTCATTTCTGATTCCACTAAACCCGCCAGCTTCACATCTTTCTGGGCGGATACGGACAACAGGTTGCCCGCTTTGATCTTACTGCCAAGGACTTCGGCATCGCCTTCACTGGCGGTCAAGTGGATATTTTCACGAGCGTTAATGGTATTGCCTTCGTGCTGATATTTTTCACTTTCATTGGTGACATCATACTGCCAGCCCCACTTCCGTTGATTGTTAGTGCTACGGTCAAGTTGGTGAAGCTGTTGCCCATCCAGTTTCAGGTTGGCGCCAGCCAGTCTGACATTATCCCCTTCAATATCGGTTGCCATCACTTGATTGTTTTGTTTGGCCACCAGCGTGATATTCTTGCCTGCCAGTTGGGTACGGGCAACAGATTCACTGATTTGCTTTTGTTCGGTATAAATGCCAGTAAAAGTGCTATCGTGATTATTGCTGCCTGTTTTGTCTGATGAAAATTGATTCAGGCGTCCTTGGGACAGCACATTATTGCCGCTCAAGGTGATATCCCCACCTTTTAGCTCCGCCGCTTCCAACTTCACATCACCGTAGGATTCAATTTCAATCCCATCATTGGCGGTTATCTGACCTTTTAAATTGACTCCGCTTCCTTCTGCCGTATTCAGCAGACGAATGCGTCCTGCCCGCATACTGCCCAAATAATAGCTGTCGAGTGCATTGATATTGGCTTGCTGGGTATCCAAGATGCGACCATCGGCCGAAATCTTGTTATTCCCCGTTGTGATATTGAGATTTTTTGTGGTGATCACCTGACCATTGATGTCAATTTTGGGTGCAATCAGATTCAGAACGTCACTATGAGATAACCCATTGTTCCTGATATTCAGGGCGTTTTGGTTATCAAAGGTGTTGAAGCCTTGCAAAATCCCATTTTCCACCAGTGGATTACCGACAACCAATGACGCCTGATTGGTATTGATAAAACCACAGCCGTTACAAGTGATACCGTTAGGGTTTGCCAGTACATAATCGGCGGCGATACCAAATATTTCCTGTTCGCCGAGCAAGAATGAAGGGTTACGGCTAATAACCTCATTTAAGATCACACTGGCAACTTGTCCATTAAGGTTACTGTTGGCAGATAATTCCCCTGCCAATTGTGATGTTCCATCCTCCTGAGAGTTATTGAACACCGCCCCCATTTGATTGACGTTAAAATCCTGGTATTGGTTATGTGATAACCCTGATGCGGAAGGCGCAACGATATTAACCACGGTTGCACCGGTATCAGCTTGCATAACATCCGGGCTGTGGGCAGCATCGCCACCGGGCGTAATATCATTGGCAAAACTGACTGAACAGGTTGCCAGAATAATTGCCATAGAGGCGGCAAGCTTGCCCGTGGGAGACAGTTTAAATTTTTTACTTTTCATATAATTTCCTTATTCGCTTCTTTATTGCCATGTGCAGCGCTCTGGGGATCATTGTTCTGATCATGCCCACAACTGGCTGCGGTTAAAAAAAATCAAATGGTTCAAAAAATTAAAAAGTGTAAGAGAAGCGGGTTAACAGTTGCATAGGTTCATCCGTGTGCCTATTTTGGTGAGAAAGCAATTTGCCTCGGCTGAACTCAACATCCGCAAACAGTTGCTGATAGCGTAGTGTCAAACCTGCACTTAATCCGGCACTGCTTTTCCAGCCGTCCTGACTGCGATAGCCTTTAACCTGGCCGATATCCACGCCGGTACGCAACAAAAGTGCGCCTTTGGCAATGGGGATTGAGTGAGAAAGTGTATTTCTTAAATACCAGCCATTATCAGCCGATGACACATTTTTACTGAATCCTCGCACCGCATTACGGTCGGTCACATTGAGCCACTCAACACCTGGTAGCCCATCTTTGCTGTATTGGGCATAAAATTGGCTGCTAAATTGGTAAGGCACATCCAAGAGTGTGAAACGCTGTTGTAAATTTGCCGATAATTTCCCTTTGGTAAACTGCTTATTCAGGTTGGCTGTAGCGGTTTGAGCACCAAACCACGGCATTCCCCGCTCAATACTCATATTGAGGGAGATGGGCCCTGAAGGGATAATTTGTAAATGGTTAATACCCAGTTCGAGGACACTCAATGTCTGGCTACTGACGGTGAGCTTGGCTTCTTGGAAATGGTTGGTGTAATTCTTATAAACCAACTGGGTATTTAATGTACTAATTTGCGACTGGTTACGATGAAAAACCCAATCGGCACGAATGCCTGTTTGCTTTGAATTCCCGTACAATTTAGTCGAATGTATCTTTAAACGAGGATGACTGGTGTATTGGGAATAACTGTTGAATCCACTGAATGTTACGGCTCCATAGGGGAGTGAATAGAGCAGAGTATAGGCGCGATTATATTGGGTATCGGGTTTATCTACGGTACTGGCGCCGCTGAGGCTAACAAAGTCAGATAGCCCTAATGGGCTATCAACACTGGCATTGAGTCGCGTGATCCATTTTCCTGTGCTTTTCTGTCCATAATTATCGGTTGTGGTGGTTATTCTCCACGGAGAAGCGTGCCGATTGTGTAGCCTGACAATAGAACCCCCATTAACTGTACCCGGTAGAATATCGAGAGTGGTTTTGTTTGACTGCAAACGATTTGCTTGATCCAGCCCTTGATCAAGTTGATTCAGGTTGAGTGGTTTATTTACCAAACGTGGGAAAAGTGTTTGGCTATTGACCCAACGGTCAGCGCCTTCTATCGCCTCGACAAAACCTTCAACAACATTGATCCCTAGCTCACCATTTGCGTTGGGGGGAATAAACTGTACCCGCGCCGTAATGTAACCTTTAGCAATATAAAGGTTGGTGATTTCCGCTGACAGCTTGTTAATGTCATTGCTGGTGATACAGCTATCGGGCAGGGCACTGAGTGTATTCAGATCCCCCAGAGAGAGTAAGGTAATACCTTGAAGATAAACCCCATTAACCGCCAAACATGGCGGTGCTTCCACCACTACGGGTGAGACAGTTTGTGGTGAAACGTTATCTGTGCGATTAATCAATCCCTGATGACGGCGCTCTTCAATTAATTGGTCTATTTCTCGCGAACTATCCTGTAAGGTTCTTCTTGCTTCATCTGTAGGAAAAGCGGGATTAAGCGTATCAGGCGATGCGCTCACCTGAAATGCAGTACATAATAAGATGAAGATTGTCGTCCTTTTAATCATGGGAATACCCAAATGATAATAGTTGATGGAAAATGTATCGTGTTGGGTTAGGTTTAAACATCCTAGTTTATTAATTAAGCATTAGAGCATAGAAAATCTTTTATGTTGTTCTGATTAACAAATGGATTTTGTTAGGAATCATAATTTCCAGTTATAAATTTACATTAGTGATTTATGATAATTCATTTTAGTTATGTATTAACTCAATATGAAGAGTTAAGTAAAATTTAATTTGGCTTAATCAACATTCAGCAGGATAATGAGTTTGAATTAGGGTCTTTCTCTGTATTTTGAGCTTTTTATTTAAAATTTTTACTTATGGAATGTTGATGAAAAGTATCGAAGTGGAGGAAATATAAAACATAAGAGCAGATATTTTTTAGTCAGATTGCTTGACTAAAAATTAATCATTCATGTAACTATAAATTCATTTATCTCTATTTATTGTGAAAATAATTACTATATGAAAATCTGACAGCGAAAAAAAATCAGAAAAACAAATCTAAAAGAGAAAAACAGGAATTAAAGTAAATTGGCGGAAATTTTGAGATGTTAGAATGATTCAGCCAATGAATAATATTCATTGGCTGAAAAGTTATTACTTAATATTTAATGAATAAGATATTAAGCAACAACCGGTGCGCGCCAGTCGTCAGCACCAGAAGTACCCGCAGTAGTGTGTTCCCAGGTAATCTTACGATAAGAAAGAGATACACGAACTAATTGAGTGAATTCTGATTTAGCTGGATCCTGGCAGTGTGGCATTTTGCAATCGATATCAACGATAGTTGCATCTTCCAATTTTGTAGTAAAGAAATGCTCTTGTTTACCTTCGATTGAAGTACGATACCATTTCAATTCTACAGTAGGCAGCATTTCGCCAGAAGCCAGTGCGTTGTACAGCAGAGGAACTGACTTATTCAATGCAACGGTAAAGCGGAATGGCTTATGCGCACGCTGGCCAGAAGGTTGTCCTGACTGTGGATCAGTTGGGACAGTGACGATGTGGTCAAATTCTTGAACCAGCATTTCGTCTTCGTGACCCTGAACAAAGATATTACCTACGGATTCAGCAGTGAATGAGCCAGCGGTAATATGACCCTGAGTTTTACCATGGATGGAAATATAACATGGAGTTGGCATATGAATATCCTATAAAAATTTACCAAAATTAGTGTAAGTGTTCATTCCTTACGTGATTATTCCATCTGTTAATAAAATGAAATTATCGCTTACCAAACACTCGATGCGAATAATAAAGCTGAAATCGCCTGATGCAAAGTCATTTGAAAAATGCAATATGCATGCTAATTCAATGACAAATAATAATTTTATAATTATTGCCGTTATAAAATTTATAGCTGATTTTTTATAAACAATAAGCTCATTCAACTGGTTTAAAAATGATCTATGACTTTTTGATTTTTTTAACTTTTTGATATTTAATGTTTTTTATTTTTTTGTTTAAATGTTTTTTATGATCATTTGAAAAGTGTTATCTAGATCAAAAAAATGGAAATAACCCGGATTGTTATGGCCCATAATTAATCAAGATAAAATAAAAAATGAGATTGATGATGATTATTGATAACGGTCTATAAGGTTATATTTTATTCAGGTGAAGATGAAAAATATTTCTTTTAACGCAAATAATAGGTAATGGGATTACGTACTCTTACAGAGTGTAAAACCAAACTTTTCTCTATTTTAAGAGCAAAAAAATGTTTATAACTTGCTATCTATTTTGATAGGAAGATTAAAAGCTTGAATAGAGGTCTTTATCAATTTGTGTTTAGGCTTTACATCAAAAAAATAAAATGTCAAACTCGAACTTGACGATTTTCGTATCGATGTTATTTCCACGATTGGATAGGATATATCTGATTATTTAACTATATGTTGATATAAAACTATTCGCACCTGCAAATATAGTTGTCTTCTTTAGCCTATTTTTTAGGAAGATCTCCTGTATTTATTATATGGGTGAACATTGGAATCATTCTCTCACCAATAATGGGTTGTTAGACAGTTCATGGTTGTATTAGCCAAAGGATTCAAATATGAGTAAGAATAGTCCAGGTAGCGTAGCTCCGAAAGAAAGAATTAATATTAAGTATGTTCCTAATAATGGTGACCAGACCGCAGAAGTTGAATTACCTCTAAATCTTCTGGTTGTCGGTGACTTGAAAGGAAAAAGCGAAGATACGCCAATTGAAGAGCGGCAGACAGTTTCTATCAATAAGAACAATTTTAATGCCGTAATGAATGAAGCGAACATCAACTTAACTTTTAACGTTCCTAATCGTCTCGATGAAAAAAGCGAAGAAGATCTGCCAGTTAATCTGGAAATAAAATCGCTGAATGATTTTTCGCCAGATAATATCGCAAAGAAAGTGCCTGAATTAAATAAACTTCTCGAACTTCGTGAGGCATTAGTTGCATTAAAAGGTCCATTGGGAAATATCCCAGCATTTCGTGCTCGTTTGCAGTCACTACTGGATGATGAATCCGTTCGTGAGCAACTCCTGAAAGAACTTGAAATCGTCAATAAAAAATAACTGGTTAAAGGAATTTTTAAATGGCTCAACACGAAGAAAACAGCACAGCTATTGCTTCTGGCGCAACGACTTCCTTGCTTGATGAAATTATGTCTCAAGCGAGAATGACTCCTGAAAATGACGGCTACTATATTGCTAAGCAAGGTGTTGCTGCGTTTATCGGTAGCATCCTGGATACTGGCTCTAACGACGAACCCATCAACAAGCTGCTTGTTGATAAGATGATCGTTGAGTTGGATAAAAAGCTAAGTGAGCAGATGGATGAAGTCATGCACGCGAAGCCGTTCCAGGAATTGGAATCTTCCTGGCGTTCACTGAAAATTTTGGTGGATCGCACAGATTTCCGTGAAAACATCAAAATCAACATCCTTCATGCCACTAAAGATGAATTGTTGGAAGATTTTGAATTCTCTCCTGAAATTATTCAGTCTGGCTTCTATAAGCACGTTTATGCCTCAGGCTACGGCCAGTTTGGTGGTGAACCTGTTGCTTCCGTCATCGGTAACTACGCGTTCAACAACACCACGCCTGATATTAAATTGATGCAGTATGTCAGTTCGGTTGGTGCGATGGCTCATGCGCCATTCTTGTCTTCCGTTTCACCGGAATTCTTTGGTGTTAACAGCTTTACTGATCTGCCTGCCATCAAAGATCTGAAATCCGTCTTCGAAGGCCCTTCACATACTAAATGGCGTGCGCTGCGTGAATCAGAAGATTCACGTTACTTAGGCCTGACTGCACCTCGTTTCTTGCTGCGTCTGCCTTATTCCAGTGTTGAAAACCCAATCAAGAAATTCAACTATCAGGAAAATGTCAGCCGTGACCACGAACATTTCTTGTGGGGCAATACCGCGTACTTGTTGGCTAGCTGCCTGACTGACAGCTTTGCTAAATACCGCTGGTGTCCAAACATCATTGGTCCACAGAGCGGTGGTGCAGTAAGCGACCTGCCAGTTCACCTGTATGAAGCAATGGGTCAGATTCAGGCGAAGATCCCAACAGAAGTTTTAGTCACTGACCGTCGTGAATTCGAACTGGCAGAAGAAGGCTTCATTACCCTGACCATGCGTAAGGGTAGCGATAATGCAGCATTCTTCTCGGCAAACTCGGTTCAGAAACCCAAAGTGTTCCCCAATACCCGTGAAGGGAAGATCGCCGAAACCAACTACAAGTTGGGCACCCAGCTTCCATACATGTTCATCATCAACCGCCTGGCTCACTACATCAAAGTGTTGCAGCGCGAACAGATCGGCTCTTGGAAAGAGCGTCAGGATCTGGAACGCGAACTGAACATATGGCTGAAACAGTACATTGCTGATCAGGAAAACCCACCCACTGACGTTCGTAGCCGTCGTCCTCTGCGTGCTGCTGAGATTAAGGTGCTGGATGTTGAAGGCGATCCAGGCTGGTATCAGGTGGCGATGCAAGTTCGCCCGCACTTCAAATACATGGGTGCAAGCTTCGAACTGTCTCTGGTTGGACGTTTGGATAAGGAATAATCATGGCTGCGCTGTACAGTTGGAGTAGGGGCAGCTCTGCCAGTCTGTTCGAGCGCATTCAAGGGAAGAGCGGCGGCTCTTCCCGTCAATCAAGGATGCGTGCACTACTTGATTCTATCAAGAAGCATTTGAATGAAGTGCTGAATTCCCGTCCAGGTGCTTGCCAAAGTGCCGTTGATTTAGGGGTCATTGATCTTAATGATGCGACCGCAACATCGGTGGATTTCAAGCAAAGCATCGAATGGGCGATTGAAGAGTGCATCAGAAATTATGAGCCAAGAATATCAACGGTTTCTGTCAGCGCCATCAATGATGATTCAGATCCGTTGCTGTTGAGCTTTCATATCAGCGCCGAAATCTCTCTGGATGATATCAACGATCTTGTGGAATTTAGCATCCAGTTGGATAACAACCGGCGCTATTGCCTGGAGCGAACTCAATAAATGTCATTTGAAAAATATTTCAGAGATGAGTTGAACTATCTGCGACAACTGGGGAAAGAAGCAGCAGTTGAGCGCCCTCATCTTGCCGCATTTCTGTCAGAGCAGGGTTCTGATCCCGACGTTGAGCGTTTGCTTGAAGGTTTTGCCTTCCTGACGGGCAACCTACGGGCAAAGATTGATGATCAATTCCCAGAATTGACCCACGGCCTGCTCAATATGCTGTGGCCGAACTATTTGCGTCCAACCCCCAGCATGACCATCATCGAGTATACCCCGGATGAGAGCGTGGTGACGAAAGCGACACAGGTCAAGCGTGGCACACAGATTATGAGCCATTCGTTGTCGACTCAAGATGATATTTATTCGAACGAAAAATCGGATGGCAAAAAAGACGATCATGGTCGCTGCACCTTTACGCTCTGCCGCGATGTCTGGCTTTTTCCGCTTTCCATCCGTGACATTACCGTCAATAACAGTAATGAAACTGGAATTATCGGCCTGAATTTTACGTCGAAAACAGAACTGAGCCTGCATGAGTTGGAGCTGGGCAAACTGCGTTTTTATTTGAGCGGTGATAATTATACCACCTCCCAGCTCTATTTCTGGCTTTGTTACTACTTCAGAAAAGCAGAGTTGGTGGCAGGTGATACCGTGATCCCTCTGCCAGATTTTGATTTTGTGCCGGTGGGATTTGAGCGGGAAGATGCGTTACTGCCTTACCCCAAAAATGCCTATATGGGATATCGCATCTTGCAGGAATATTTCTGTTTCGCGGAAAGTTTCCTGTTTTTTGATGTGAAAGGCTTCCCGGAACTGCCGGAAGATCTCAAGACCAAAGATTTCAAACTAAATTTACATTTTTCTCAGGCATTGCCACCAGAAGCCAAGATTCGCCATGACACTTTTCGTCTGCACTGCACACCAGCAATCAACCTGTTCCCCATGGACAGTGAAGCAATTGAACTCAATGGCAGCCAGACGGAATACCCATTGAAAGCCAGTTACAGCTTCCCAGATAACTACGACATTTTCTCCGTTGATAGCGTAGAAAGCTGGCTGACGGGGGAAAATGGTGAACGCAGTCGTGCCCGTCTTGGTGAGCGAGTCTATACCCCGTTTGAAAGTTTCAACCACCAAATGGATGACGAAGATGAACGTTCGATGCGTTATTACCGTATTCGGGTGAAAGAGTCTCCTTTCCGCCGGGGGCTGGAACATTTCATCTCATTGGTACGAAACGATGAGGCAGATCTGCTCAGACTCAAGCTGAAAGAAAATGTTTCGATCAGATTGACCTGTACTAACCGTGAATTGCCTTTAGAGTTACGTGTTGGCGACATTAATTACCCTTCAACCGGCAGCCCGTCATTTGCGTCATTCCGCAATATTACGCGGCCGTCAGTGCCTCTCTACCCTTTGTTGGATGGCGGTTTGCACTGGTCATTGCTGTCAAATATGTCGCTCAACTATATGTCATTGCTGGATAAAGACGCACTAAAACAGGTGCTACGTACCTACGATTTCCCAAGTATTCATAACCGACAGTCCAAGCGTTCATCGCAGAAACGGCTTGATGCTATTGAAAAAATTAATACAGAGCCGACAGATCATCTATTCCGTGGTCAGCCTGTCCGTGGATTGCGCTCAACCCTGTATATCCGGCAACAGGCATTCAGCTCGGAAGGCGAGCTTTATCTGTTTAGTACGATTCTGTCACGGTTTTTCTCACTGTATGCCAGCGTCAATGCGTTTCATATGTTGAAGGTAATCAATTTAGATAATCAGGAATGTTATGAATGGCCGGTACAGATAGGTCAACACTCGTTGATGTAATCACTGAACAGGATCCTGCCACGCCGCTGGCATTGGATATCTCACAGTACAACTTTTACCAGTTGGTTGAGCTGCTTAACCAGCTAGCGGTCGCGTGGGATAAAACCGGAGAGACCGATCGTCCTGATCTGGAATCTATCCGTTTCCGTTCCAGCGCCAGCCTGGCATTTCCGACTCGGGATGTCATCTCGCTTACACAATCCAAAAAGGGATACTTCGAACTGGAAGTTTCCTTTATGGGGTTGCATGGCAGCCAGTCCCCAATGCCTGGCTATTATCTGGATTCACTGGCATGGGAAGATGCTCAAGGGGAAAACCGTCTGACGGATTTTCTCAACATTTTCAACCACCGTTTAATTACGATCCTGCATCAGATTTGGCGGAAATACCGCTATTACATCTGTTTCAAGAAAGGTGGGGAAGATTATTTTTCTCAACGTATGTTCTCTCTCGTTGGGTTAGGCAGTGATGTCAACCGCCGGATGCTGAACATCAATCACAGCAAAATGCTGGCGTACGCCGGATTACTGGCCAGCCCCGGACGTTCGCCAGAAGTCATATGCAGCCTTGTTTCGCACTGTTTTGATTTGCAGGACGTCACGTTGCACGGCTGGCAATTCAGGAAAGTCATCATTCCAGTGTATCAGCAGAATCGTCTGGGGGGAAAAAACAAGGGGCTAAAAATTGGTGATACCAAATTATCGGTATTAGGAGACAACTTCACCATTGGTTCTTGGGTTGGGGATTACAGTGGTAAGTTTTTGCTTAGTATCAATAATTTACCTCGAGACAGGTTCCTTTCATTCCTGCCTGATGGCAAAAACTACCTGCCATTGGTGATGTTTATATCTTTTGTCATGCGCAGCCAGTTTGCCTGGGAACTGCGTCTTAGCCTGGCTGAAAATCAGGTCAGCGGCATGGTATTGGGGGCAACGCAGAATAACCATTTGGGATGGACCAGTTTTCTCGGCGAACCGGAACAGAAACCTTCTGTCATCATTTCAGTTATGGAATAACGACCATGGAAAAAAATCAACCAATCCTTTCATTGCGGGTTCTTAACAGTGAACAGCTAGAAAGTGGTAAAGCCGCCAACTGCCAGTTCTCGATACAGGGTGGTACGGTCGGTAGCAGTGAAAGCCACCTTTGGTCTGTACAGGATCAGCAGGGCAATGTCTGCCCGTCACAATTCGCCATTAAATGGCAGGATGGGGCATTTTGCCTGCAAGTATTTGCTGAATCAGTGCAAATCAACAGTGCGGCTTTGACGCCTGAGTCGGGTTTGATCCTGTTACAACAAGGCGATCAAATCAAAGTAGGTAATTTGTCGATCAAGACCCATATCAGTTTTTCTGAGGCAGATCGTGTTGATCCTTCAATGATATCCCCGAATCGTTGGTTTCCAGTTATAGCAATCCGTTGGATGCCATGATGGAAGGTGCACCTGTACAAAAATCGGTGTTTGCCCACGATGAAGGCATTGCTCCAACGGTTATGCATCGTTTCAGTGATGATCCGCTACGGGTACTTGATAGCGAGAGCCTGACCACATTGAAACCCAAGGTTGAAGCTGATGATACGGAACAACTTTTGCCGCCGGATCATTACCAGACCCCGCCATTTGCTAACCCTATTTCTGATAACCGAGGCAGTGTTATGGATCAGGAGTTCCTTGATTTACCGGACATCGATTCCGACAGACAGTACGAAAGTATGGATGTTGACCATGTCGCCATTACCCCTCTCATGCGTGGGCTGGAAGCGCGTTTGCCTTTGCACGATAGCCAGCAGGCGAATGATTTTCTGCAAGAAATGGGTAAAACCATGAAAGCCGCCATTGAGGGGTTATTGGCCCTCCAGCGTGAACAACATGGGTTACGTGATAAACAGCTCCGGCCTATCGAAGATAATCCACTGCGCCTGAATATGGATTATGACACGACCATGCAGGTGATGTTTTCTGATCAGAAAAGTCCGGTTCATCTCTCTGCTCCGGCCGCGGTAGCGGAAAGTCTGCAAAACCTGCAATTACACTATCAGGCTAACCGAATTGCCATCTCTGCTGCACTGGACACCATGCTGGAAGCCTTTGCTCCAGAGCAATTGCTCCGTCGGTTCTCACACTATCGTCGTAGCAATGAAGCCAGGAATAAAGACGCATCCTGGGCTTGGGAAATGTACACCAACTATTACCGCGAATTATCTTCCAGTCGCCAACAAGGATTCGAAAAATTATTCCGCGAGGTGTATGAGCAGGCTTATGACCGCGCATTGCGTCAGGGCTTGGAGGAATCCAGCAATGACACATTCCGCTAGTCAGCGTGTATGGGCTGTAGGGATTTTATTGCTGTCAGTGATGTTGCTAAACGGCTGTAGCGGTGCATGGAACGCAACAAAAAAAGTGGGCCAGGTCATTTGGGACCCTTACACACCGGTAGGTAAACCTGATGAGCAGGCCTCTGTTGCCAACATTACATTGCTGGCCGAACCCGACATCAACCCCAATGAAAGTGGTGAAGCGGTCCCTGTTGAAATGAATTTGGTTTATCTCAGTGAGGATTCACGCTTTCTGGCTGCCGACTATGACCAGCTTGATAGCGATAAGCTCGAAAAAGCACTGGGGAAAAACTACATCGATCATCAGGATTACACCCTGTTACCAGGACAATACAAACCCCTGGAGCAGATCGCATTGGAAAAGAAAAACCGTTACATCGGGGTCATCGTTCACTATGCAGATGCAAATCAATCTGAATGGAAAAAGATCATCCGAGTAAAAGACATCGGCCGCCATTATCACATCTTGGTGCATGTCAGAAATAACGACGTCGAACTTAGAAAAGAGGAGGAGTAATCATGCCAGGCAAAAATCGGGTGATTTGGCACGAAGGATTATTCATCAAACCCCAACATTTTCAGCAACAACAAAAACATATTGATTATCTGGCACATAGCCTTGTTTCAGTATTGACACCTTATGCTCACGGTTTCAGCTCCCTGAGCATTAATGATGATTTGCTCAAACTGGGACGTATCGGAGTTACTGAGGCCAGCGGCATTATGCCTGATGGCACCGTTTTTTCTGCGCCTAGCCAGGACTTACTGCCAAAACCGTTGGATATTGAAAATATCAATGACCTGAAAAGCAAAGATATTTATCTGGCGTTGCCCATGTCCAGCGATACCATTCGGGAAATTGCTGATCGGGATGCAGAAACGAAAAGTGCAGTGCGTTATCGGGAACTTCCCATTGATGTCCGTGATCTTCACACCAAAGGCGGCGATTCCTTTGCCCTTAACCTTGCCCAACTGACGCCAGTTCTGATGCAAGGCTCCGAGGACATGAGTGCTTACACTGCCATTCCACTGTGTCGCATCAAAGAAAAGCAAAAGGATGGCAACATTGTTCTGGATAACGAATTTGTCCCGACTTGTTTGTCGATCTTCGTAGCCGACAAACTCAAGCGTTTCATGGTGGAAATTGATGGCCTGCTGACCGAGCGTTCAAGAACACTGGCTAAACGCATTGGTTCGCCGGGTCAGCAAGGGGTAGCGGATGTCGCCGAATTTATGATGCTGCAATTGCTCAACCGCGTTCAGCCGTTGTTCAACCATTATGCCAAACAAACCGTTTTGCACCCGCTACATTTGTATACCGAGCTACTCCAGACTTGTGGCGAGTTGAGGACGTTCACCGATTCAAGCCGCCTGCCAGGGAATATATTGGCGTATGACCACAATAACCTGACCGATACCTTCCAGGCTGTGATGCACGCAATTCGTGATGCGTTGAATGTGGTTCTGACCCCACGTGCAACTTCGATTGCACTGAAACAGAACGAAGGTGGCATTCGTGTGGCAACACTGCACGACAACGATCTGTTGCGCAAGTCCGAATTCGTACTGGCAATCAGCGCCAGCACACCGCAGGAGCAATTGCGTCGCCAGTTCGTCCAGCAAACCAAAGTCACATCAATGGAAAAGATCCGCGATCTGGTCAGCGTCCAGTTGCCGGGCGTGCCATTGATTGCCCTGTCTGCTGCACCTCGCCAGTTGCCGTATCACTCTGGATATACCTACTTCCGTCTGGATCAGAAGAGTCCGGCGTGGAAAGAGATCCTGCAAGGAAATTCCATCGCGTTCCACGTATCAGGGGATTTCCCTGACTTAGATATGCAGCTCTGGGCTATCAGGGGCGGTAAGGAATAATCATGAGTGATATCAATGTTGACAGTCCGTCACTGGAAAAGTCTGAAACGCTGCAAACGTCTCAGCGCCAGTACCAGCTACCGTTGCGTGGTGAAAGCCTCAACCCCATGATCGATGCAGCCACCCCCTTACTGGGGATGGTCTTGCGTTTGCAGGATATGACTGATCAGGCACTGCCAGACAAGCTTTACCAACAGGTTGTTACTGACATTCGAGCCATTGAGCAGTATCTGCAAACCAAGGGTTATGAACCCGGCGCGATTGTTTCATTCCGTTACGTACTGTGCACCTTCATTGATGAAACTGCGTTGGGGCACGGCTGGAACAGCCAGAATGGCTGGTTGAAGCAATCATTGTTGGTGCACTTCCACAATGAAACTTGGGGAGGGGAGAAGGTTTTCGTATTGCTTGAACGTTTGATGGGAGAGGCGCAGCGCTACCAGCATCTGCTGGAGTTCATTTACCTCTGCCTCTGTCTGGGCTATCGCGGGCGCTACAAAGTCAGCGCCCAGAAAAGCGATGACTTTGAGCGCTTGTTCCGTCGGTTGCAGCAACAGCTTCACTCACTGCGCGGGGATACTCCGCCGACCACGTTGTATGTCAACGTCAACGAGAGTAATGCGCGTTATCGCCTGAGCAGACGATGGACTATCAAGCACCTGTTTGTGATTAGCGTGGGCTTGCTGGTGGCTGTTTACAGCTTTTATGCCATTCGCCTCGGTGATCAGACCCAAGACATATTAAAGCAGCTAAGTAACTTATTGAGATAGGAAGTCGCCATGATTCAGATTGATCTGCCTACCCTTGTAAATCGTTTAAACCCGATGACCCGCCATGCACTGGAGGCTGCGGCGGCATCCTGCATCAGCCAGCAACAACCTGAAATCACGGTTGCACAGCTGCTGCTCCAAATGATCGATACGCCACTTAGTGATGTGCGACTTATCTTCAATAAAGCAGACATCGATAAAGATCTGCTGAAAGAACAACTCGATCAGGTAATGACGCACCATCAATCGCTTGTGCAAGCCTACCCAAATTTTTCCCCCATGCTGGTGGAATGGTTACAGGATAGCTGGCTGTTGGCTTCCACAGAAATGCAGCACACCGAACTGCGCAGCGGCGTTATGCTGATTGCGTTGCTATTCAGCCCGCTGCGTTACTTGGCACCACAAACTGCGCGTTTGCTGGCAGGTATCAACCGCGAATTATTGCGCCAAAACTTTGCAGAATGGACGAATGGTTCGGCTGAACAGCCTTTTGCGGACAACAGTAATAAAGATGGGCAGGGCGCACATCCGGCAAACAGCGACAGTTTGCTGGCACGCTTTACCCAGAACATGACCAAACAGGCACGTCAGGGCAAGCTTGATCCGGTTTTATGCCGCGATAACGAGATCGATCTGATGATCGACATCCTTTGTCGTCGTCGCAAAAACAACCCCATTGTCGTGGGTGAAGCGGGGGTCGGTAAAAGTGCCCTGATTGAAGGTTTGGCATTGCGCATTATTAACGATCGCGTACCGGAAAAATTGCGCAACAGTGAACTGATGACACTAGATCTGGGGGCATTGCAGGCAGGGGCAGCGGTTAAGGGGGAATTTGAAAAACGCTTCAAAGGTATCATGGCTGAAATTAGCCAATCGGCAAAACCCATCATCCTGTTTATTGATGAAGCCCATACCCTGATCGGTGCGGGCAATCAAGCGGGGGGGTTGGATATCTCCAACCTGCTGAAACCGGCTTTGGCACGTGGTGAGCTGAAAACTATCGCCGCCACCACATGGAGCGAATACAAGAAATATTTTGAAAAAGATGCAGCGCTGTCCCGTCGTTTCCAACTGGTAAAAGTTTCTGAGCCAACAGCAGATGAAGCAACCGTCATCATGCGTGGCTTGCGTGCCATTTACGAGCAAGCTCACGGCGTGCTGATTGATGATGAAGCCCTGAAAGCCTCAGCGGTATTGAGTGACCGTTACCTTTCCGGTCGCCAACTGCCGGACAAAGCCATTGACGTGTTGGATACTGCCTGTGCCCGTGTTGCCATAAACCTGACTTCACCACCGCGTCAGATCTCTTCGTTAACTACCGACCTGCACCAGATGCAAATGGAAATCGACGTGCTGGAGAGGGAACAACGCATGGGATTGAATATCCATGCTGAACGATTGGACGCGTTGCAAAACCAGCAAAAAGACGTTCAGCAGCAACTCACCGCGTTAGAAATGAGCTGGCAACAGCAGCAAGAGTTGGTGAAACAAATCATCGAACTGCGCCACCAATTACTGGCTGATGATTCTTTCGTTGAAAATGCGGTTGAAGAGATTGCCGGGGGACGAACAATCCTTGATCGAAAAACTGGCGACGTTCAATGCCCGGTTGGCAGAACTACAGCAGAAGCAAACGCTGGTTTCCCCGCATGTGGATAAAACCCAGATTGCGGCGGTGATTGCCGAATGGACGGGCGTGCCATTGAACCGCTTGTCACAAAGCGAACTTTCCATTGTCACTGAATTGCCTGCTCACTTGGGGCAAAGCATCAAGGGACAGGAAATTGCGATCCAGTGTTTACACAAACACTTACTGACTGCTCGGGCAGATTTGCGTCGTCCGGGGCGTCCTCTCGGGGCATTCCTGTTGGTAGGGCCAAGTGGCGTTGGTAAGACAGAAACCGTCCTGCAAATCGCGGAACTGATGTTTGGTGGCCGTCAATACCTGACCACCATCAACATGTCCGAGTTTCAGGAAAAACATACAGTTTCCCGTCTGATCGGTTCACCTCCGGGTTACGTAGGATATGGTGAAGGTGGTGTACTGACCGAAGCCATTCGCCAGAAACCGTATTCAGTTGTCTTGTTGGATGAAGTGGAAAAAGCTCACCCTGACGTACTGAACCTGTTCTATCAGGCTTTCGACAAAGGAGAACTGGCGGATGGAGAAGGACGCATTATCGACTGTAAAAACGTTGTGTTCTTCCTGACGTCAAACCTGGGCTATCAAACCATCGTAGACAATGCCGAACAGACAGCGCAGATCAACGACCTGCTTTACCCTGAACTAGCGGCATTCTTCAAACCCGCACTGTTGGCGCGTATGGAAGTGATCCCGTACCTGCCGTTAGGCCATGAAACGCTGAAAACCATTATTCAGGGCAAACTGGCTCGACTGGATACCCTGCTGACCCAACGTTTCAACGCAGAAGTCACCATCAGCGATGAGGTGTCCGAAGAGATCCTGCAACGCGCTACCCGCGCGGAAAATGGTGCCCGTATGTTGGAGTCCATTATTGATGGTGCACTGCTACCGCCAGTTTCATTGCAGCTGTTGCAGAAAATGGCTGCGGGGACACCGATCAAGGCCATTCGCTTAACCGTGGTTGAACACGAATTCCATGCAGAGGTTGAGGAGGCAGAATAATGAAACAGCGGCTGAAAAGCGCGTTAGCGTTATTGGAAAATGACACTGTAGAACAACTGGTTGACCATTTTTTGCAGATCAGCCATAGCTCGCGTTTTGATGCCCTGTTGGTTTTCCTGCTGAACATCAACGAAAACAGGTTGGAATGCTATAACTTGCCGGAGCCTCAGCAAACCAGTTCGCGCCGATTGCAAGTGGACATTGATGACGTCAATAACCCGTTGATACAGGTATTACGCAAGGGAACCCCAACTGTTTGGGATTCCCTTAATCACGGGGCACGCATTGACGAGCCATATTTCCGCACGTTTATTGCAGAACTACCACATAACTGTGGGTTGTACGGCATTCCCCTGTTTGACTGCAATGGGCAGGCTTGTGGTGTGATCGCTATCTTTGCCGAAGATGTCCGCCATTTCATCAATAATGAAAACATGTTCGGCATCTATTGCCATGTCATGCAGCATCGCCTGAAAAAATTGCAGGAACTCGAACAACTGCGCGGACAGTTACGCCAAATCCGCCAGGTATTTCTGGTTCAACGCCAAAAAGAAAAACAATTGGATGAATTGCTTGCTTCCCTGAGTGAATCGAAAAAACCGGCGGCGGTCAGCAGTATCTCCGTGGATTACAGGCATATCGATAATCTGCCAAAGGCCATAGAAGAATTTGAAAGCGCCGTGTTGATTCAACGTCAGCGTCAGTTTGGCAATGACACCAGATTGATCGCACAAAGCCTGGGTATTGCCCAGCGGACGTTGGTTTACAAACTGGCTAAGTACGGGTGTAGATTATGAATATTGTTTTAATTATCAGTTCATTGCTCGCTTCATTGACAGGGAACCCCAAGCTTGCAGAGGTGGCAGAACTCAAGGAAGTGGTTGCGGTAAAGGAAGAGCAAAATTTAGATGAGTTGCATAAATGCCGCTTTGAGCCGTCTCCTCTTATTCGGCTGGCATGTTATGACAGAGCGTTGAATAACCTCAAGTTCAAAACGGTACAAATCCCTATCGAAAATATGGGACCTCTGTGGCGGCAAGCGATGGAACAGGAGATGAAACGTACCGATTACTCTACCAGCTTCATTGTGACGCAGGGAGAGAATGGTGCGGCACCGATTATCTTGACCACGCCCGCGATTGGTGTACCACCCCCACGTCCCGTATTAATGCTGAGTTGCATTGACAGTATCACCCGCTTGCAGGTGGCACTGCCCAAGCCCGTAGAGTCAGGGGCTGTCACTGTGGCAACAGACAGAACTGAATACCGTACTGAATGGTTCGTGCGGGAACAAGGTTACTTGTGGGAATCCAGCCGTGGTTTACCGGGCATTGAAGAAATCAAGCGCTTGATGAACAGCGACCGGATGAGTATTACAGGCAATAATGGTAGTCAGATAACCTTTAACAT
The DNA here is from genome assembly GCF_056632175.1 of Xenorhabdus sp. SGI 60. NCBI lineage: Bacteria > Pseudomonadati > Pseudomonadota > Gammaproteobacteria > Enterobacterales > Morganellaceae > Xenorhabdus > Xenorhabdus sp. SGI 60. The sequence goes on from NZ_CP196860.1 coordinate 217,588, forward strand.
TTCTCAGTTGGAGCAGGCAGCGAAGCCATTACGTGCTGCTTGCCGTTGGTAATCGACATGGACATCAGAACACAATTCGATTGGTTCGGCTCCCTGCTGGCCCCCCTGTCCGACGAACAGATTGGCAAGGCACTGGGAGACAACGAACCCGCATGGGAATACATTGACAGCGAAATGATCAAATTTGGCTCGCTGTCACATGGGGCGCTGGATGTTGAAGAGATCCAGCGTCAGGCACTGCAATTATTGCGTGAAAACAGCAAAGACTTCCGGCTGGTGGTTCATCTGCTTCGTACTCTGCAACATGCTGGCAACGCGGCTGAACTGATCCTCGCAATGGAGCTGCTGACCGAGTATGTCAAAAACTACTGGGAAAAAGCCTGGCCAACCAAGCCACAGTTAAAACGTCGGCTGGCACAGCAAGTACTCAAGCGTTTCGACTCCGCCCAGAGCAGTTTTATTGAACAGGCAAGCAAAAGTGAACGGGATGATGCGCAAGGGGCGTTAGCCCATCTCGCCCAATGCTGGCATACCAATGAAGCGGATCTTGCTAAAGAAGTTGACCAACTGCGCATTCGTTATAACCGTCAGCCAGAAGCCGTACCTGTGGAGACAAAGCCTGCCCCTGCTGCGGTGCCAGCATCATCTTCTGCTGAACCTATGGCGCAAACGCCGCAGGGTTTTCAAGCTGCACCGATGCCAGAAGTCGACGTCAACAGTTCGAGCGAAAAAACGTGGAAGCAGACCCTGATGACCGTCGCAGATTTGCTGTGTGAACGTTATCCCGAATTGCCTATTGGTTATTCCCTGCGCCGTCACGCGGTATGGCACACCATCACCACAGCTCCGATGGCGAATGCAACAGGCAAAACCCCATTAGCACCGACTTCCGCCGATCGTACTGCCGACTATTTGGCGAGATTGCCGCTGGCGGACAACAAATTGCTCCAGCAAATCGAGCAAAGCCTAACGCTTGCTCCTTACTGGCTGGATGGTCATGCCATTGCGGCACAAGCCGCATTGCAATTGGGATATGGGAACGTCGCTCAGGCTATTCGTGATGAACTGAATGCCTTTTTAGAACGGTTGCCCGTGCTGAAAACCTTAAGCTTTTCTGACATGAGTCCGTTTATTTCCCCTGAAACCCTCGACTGGCTCACGCCTGAACCTGTGGCAACGGGCAAGGGTTCTGTTTCTGCTGAGCAGGAAGTTATCTGGCAATGTTTCCAGCAACAGGGATTGGAAGCAGCCCTGAAAATGCTGGAAGAACATCAGCAACAATTAACGGAGCCACGGGATCAATTCTATGGCCAATGGCTCAATGCCCAATTACTTGAAGAAGCCGGCATGACAGCGCTGGCCCAACAGCATTACCGGAATTTGTTACACACGGGACAACACATGCAACTTATTCAATGGGAACCCAGCCTGCTGGCTTTATTGGCTGAAAAACTCCCTTCTCCTCTCAAGGATACGGCTTCAAACAGGAGTGTTAACCCATGAAATGGCCCTCTTTGTCATCTTTGGCTCCATTGAAATCAGCCTTGCCGACACTGGCAAAGTTTAAATCTCTGCCACGCCTCAAGGCATTGATGGCACTGGTTCTGGCGCTTATCCCCTGCTTGCTGTTAATTGCGGTCTGGTGGTGGGGACCGGAATGGAAACTGCGCAACGATTATCCACTGGAAAGCCTCGCCGCACGCTGGCTGGCAACAATTATCATTGTCATGATGGTCGTGTTTTGGGTTGGTATGAAAGCCTGGCGTCGCTTGCGGACCCTGGAAAAACTGAACCTTGACGTTGAACTGAAAGTGGTTGATCCGGTACGGGTGGATATTGAACATCAGGATCGCTATTTCGACCACTGGAAATCTCAGTTACAACGTCATCTGGATTCGTACAATTATCTGTATGAACGTCCGTGGTACATCATCATCGGTAGCCAGAAAAGCGGTAAATCTTCACTGATCAAGGAAGGTTATAAGCTCTCCGAAATCGCGGCCCCGGAATATTTGCGTCAGGATGGCGAAATACCCCTGATGCTGCGTTGCTGGTTAGGGGAAAAAGCGGTCATCATCGATCCGAAAGGTCAGTTAATTGACCAGCCAGTCCCGCTTAACAGCGACAAACCGCAAATCAATAGCCGTCTGTGGGAAGCATTGCTGAACTGGTTGGCTGAAAACCGTCAGCGCCAGCCCCTCAACGGCATTATCCTGACCGTGGATACCCTGCGTCTGATGTCTGATAGCCGTGAACAGCGTGAACGCTATGTGCGGGAGATCCACCAGCGCCTGCAAGACATTCGCCTGACCTTCCACAGCCAGTTGCCGCTTTATCTGGTGATGACCAAAATTGACTTATTGCATGGCTTTGAGGCGATGTACCAGTCACTGGATCGCAAACTGCGCGACCAGATTTTGGGGGTGACGTTCAGTCTGAATAACCGCGATGAAAAAGCGTGGCGCAGTGAACTGGACGCGTTCTGGAAACAGTGGATGGGCAACCTGAATGTGGCGATGCCAGATATGATGCTGAACAATGTGGACGCCAACCAGCGCAGCGCCCTGTTCAGTTTTACCCGCCAGATCCAGGGACTGCACAGCTATATCACCCAGATGCTGGACGATATTCTGTATAACGATGAACACCACCGCCCCACTTTGCGCGGTGTCTATCTGACATCGGCCCATCAGCGGGGACAGATGGATGACCTGTTCACCCAGTCCGCGTCGGCCCAGTATCACTTGGGATCGCAGGCGTACCCGACCTGGCCGGCGGGCGATACCCTGCCGTACTTCACCCATTCGCTGTTCGAAAATGTCCTGCTGGCCGAGCCGAATCTGGCGGCGGAAAACCGGATCTGGTTAAGCCGCAATCGTCGCCAGTTGTATACCTTCTCCGTGATCAGTGCGTCGGTCATTCTGGCGATGTGGGGGGGCTGGCATTACTTCTACCAGAAAAACTATCGGGCCGGTGAAGAAGTGCTGGCACAGGCGAAAAACTTCCTGTCCGTCCCGCCCCCGAAAGGGGATGACCGCTACGGTAACCTCCAGTTGCCGCTGCTCAACCCTATCCGGGATGCGACACTGGCTTACGGTAACTACCATGACAACAAATCCTTCCTGACCGACATGGCGTTATACCAGGGAGGCGGGGTCGGGCCGTATGTGGAAGGCACCTACCTGAAACTGCTGGAGCAGCGTTTCCTGCCGGCATTGATGCTGGGGTTACTGGATGACTTAAATCAGGCCCCGGCCGGCAGCGAAGAAAAACTCGAGATCTTGCGCGTGATGCGCATGATGGAAGATGCCAGCAAGCGTAACAGCGGCCTGGTGGCCCAGTATATGCGTGAGCGCTGGAGCAAGGCATTCCACGGTCAGCGTGATGTGCAGGCGGCGTTGCTGACCCACCTGAACTACGCGCTGGAGCGGACTGACTGGAAGGAAAAACGAGATAATGGCGAACAGGATGCGGTGGATCGCTTCGCCCCGTTTGTCAAACCGATCCGGCAGGCGCAGCAGGAGTTGAAAGCGTTGTCCGTCAACCAGCGGGTGTACCAGAACCTGCGTATCAAGGCCCAGGATGCCCTGCCCGCGCCGATCAACTTGCGTGACCAGATTGGTCCGAGCTTTGACAGCGTGTTTGTGGCCAGCAACGAAAAACGGCTGGTGGTGCCGCAATTCCTGACCCGCCACGGCTTGATGGATTATTTCGTCCAGCAGGGCAATGAGCTGGTGGAGCTGACGGCGATGGACAGCTGGGTTCTGAACATCAAGAATAACAGCCCGGAGAAATACCCCGAACAGGCACCGTCACCGGTGAACGATAAATACAGTGACACCGATCAATCGCGGATCCAGCGCGAAATCACCGAACTGTACGTGGCCGAGTACACCGCGACCTGGCGGGCAGCGATGAACAACCTTGAAGTGCGTGACTTTGATGACCTGCCGCAAGCCATCAGTGCTATCGAACAAGTGATCAGTGGGGAGCAGCCCCTCAAGCGGGCGCTGCAAATCCTGAGCGACAACACCAATCCGCCGCTGATAAGCAATTCGCTGAGTGACAAGGAAAAACAGGCGCTGACGTTAAAAGAAGACTACCGCCTGTTAAACCGCATTAGCCGCGACTTTGCCCCGGAAACGGGGGTTCTGGTTGAGCATGGTGATAAGGGCAGCACGTTGCAAAGCGTCTACCAAAAACTGATGGCCCTGCACCGTTACCTGCTGGCGATCCAGAATTCACCGGTTCCGGGTAAGGCCGCCTTACAGGCCGTCCAGATGCGTCTGGACAAGAACAACAGTGACGCCATTTTTGAAGTGCAACAGATGGCGAAAAACCTGCCGGAGCCGCTGAACCGCTGGATTGGTGAGCTGGCTGAACAGGCGTGGCGCGTGGTGATGATGGAAGCGGTCCGCTCGCTGGAAGTGGAATGGAACGACACGGTGGTCAAACAGTATAAAACCTATCTGGCGGGGCGCTATCCGTTCAACCCGAACGCCCGCGAAGAAGTGCCGTTGAGCGAGTTTGACCGCTTCTTCCGGCCGGGCGGAACGCTGGACGCCTTCTATCAGCAAAGCCTGAAACCGTTTGTGGAAAATAACCTGACCACAGGCACCGACGGCAAAATGCTGATCCGTCCCGACGTCATGAAACAGCTGGCCGTGGCGAACCGGATCCGCACCACCTTCTTTACCCCCCAAAATGGCCTCGGCACCCAGTTTGCCGTGGAACCGGTGAGCCTGACCGGCAACAAACGCCGGGCCTTGCTGAACCTTGACGGCCAGCTGGTGGATTATTCCCACGGGCGCAGCAATGTGGCGCGTCTGGTCTGGCCAAACTCGATGCGCGCCGGTACGGAAAGCCAGCTGACGTTGATGCCGGCGAAAAGCAATCAGGCGCCGCGCTCTGTCAGCTTTAGCGGCCCGTGGGCCCAGTTGCGGCTGATTAACAGCGGCAAGCTGACTCACGTCCAGCCGGGCTTCTTTGATGTGCGCTTTAGCGTCGATAATGGCGAGATGACCTACCGCATCTATGTGGATGAATCGGATAACCCGTTTGCGGGCGGGTTATTCAGCCAGTTCAAACTGCCGGACACCCTCTATTGAGGTAAAGGTACGCAGATCAGTCTTGAGAGCAACCCCTCCCCCTGCCTTCGGGCAGGGGTTTTTTAAGGAGAAAAGCGAAAATATGAGCGAACATCCTGAAAACCTTATCATCCGGGCCGGCGGCAGTCCGCTGAATTTGCCGGAATTTGCCGTTATCCGTGATGAAATCAATAAAACCAGCCATCCGGCGCAGCCAGAAGTGAACTGGCCGTTGGTGGAATCCCTGTCCCTGACACTGTTCAAAACCAACGGGGTCGATTTACAGACCGCGATTTACTACACCCTGGCGCGGATGCAATTAAACGGGTTGTCGGGGTTCACCGAAGGCTGTGAACTGCTGGCGGGAGTGATTGTCAGTGAATGGGAGACGTTGTGGCCAGCCCAGCCGCAGGTGCGTACCGACCTGCTGGAGTGGTTCCATGCCCGGACCGGCAGCGTGCTGCGCCAGTGGGATTTTACTGCCAGCGACCTGCGGATGATTTACCGCGCCGAACGCGCCCTCCAGCTGATTATCGACCGGTTGCAGCAATCCGACCTGAAACGCCTGCCGCGGGTGGAAAACCTGCTGTGGTTCTTTCAGAACGCGGCGAAAAAACTGGAAAAACCCCGTCAGGCGGCGAAACCGGTGTCACAACCGATGCAGATGCCGCCGCTGGTCTACCTGTCCCAGTCGGAAGCCGAGCCGGAAACGCCCCCTGTCCCCCGCCCCTGCACCATGACCCTCAGCCTGCTCCCGATAATCAACGGCGGGTACGGGTCCAGTTTCCCGAACACCCGCCGCAGGGACTCAATGCGTGGCAGGGCTTTGGCTTGGGCATCCTGTTGGGCTTATTGGTGTTCGTGGGCGGCTGGCTGCTGTGCTACAAGCCCCTGCAACAGCAACTCCAGGCCATCACCAACCACCCCGCAGGGGCCAGGCTGGCGTGGTTGTATCAGCCGGAACTGGCAGATTATTCCCGCCAGCTGGAACGGCTGGCTGAGACCTCGCCCCGGGTTACCTGGGAGGCGGCCCGCCGCCTGACCGCGACCGCGGAACAGCAGTGGCCGCAGTCGCCGGTTCAGCAGCAGACGACCCGCCAATGGCAGCAGCAGGTCGCCGCCCGGATTGACAGCGTGCCGCTGACAGGCAGCTGGAACACCACCCGCGACCAGCTTCAGCAGCTGGCGGATAAAATCCTGTTGCAGGAGCGTACCCGCGGCAGTTTCACCCTGTCCTACCTGAAAACTGCGGTCTATGACATCCAGCGCAGCCACGGCAGTGACATGCCACTGGAAGAGCAGTTGCGCCAGTTGAGCATTTATGCGGCCAAAGGGGAGCCGGCACCGCCGGTATTGCTGAAAGGGATTGATGATCGCTTTAACGCCCTGCTCGGTCGCTATGACCGGCTGCGTCAGGCGAATGAACACCGGGAAAGTCATAACCACCCTGCGGCCGAACCTCCGGCCAAAGACCAGCCCCTCGCGGTTATACCAGACGGCGGGCATTAATCAGGGAGACAAGATATGTCATTGAAAAAGCACAGGGCGAAATTTCAGCAGGGGCAGCAGGTGCCTGCCCACATGGCCTCGCAGACGGCGGGAATAGCGGGCCGGGTCGGGCAAATTGCCGCCGGTGGTCAGGGACTGGCCGAGCGGGCCGCCAGCGGCCAGCCTGCCGCCGTCAGGGCGCTGCAAAAAGCCAGCCAGGAGCTGTTCGGTGGTGACAGCCTCCCAAGCGGGCTGCAATTTACCCTGACGGCGGGCGGATTGCCGCCGCAGACCTTTGTGGTCACCGATTTTGCCCTGGATGAACATTTTTCCCAGCCGTTCACGCTGGACGTGGGGCTGGCGAGTGCCGATCCGGCGATCGATTTTCCGGCAGTACTGGATCGCACGGCAACCCTGACCATTTTGCAGGAGGGCATTGAACAGCGCAGCATCACGGGGGTGGTGGCCCGCTTTGAGCAGGGGAACACCGGCCTGCACCAGACCACCTACCGGATGAGTATCCGCCCGGATCTGTGGCGTACCACGCTGCGGCAAAACTCGCGCATCTTCCAGCAACTCAATATCGCCGGCATCATCACCAAAATCTTCAAAGAGCACAGTATCCGCGATGTGGTGTTCAACCTGCGCCACCCGCATCCAGAGCGCGAATTCTGCGTACAGTACCAGGAAAGTGACTTCAATTTCCTGCAACGGCTGACCGCCGAAGAGGGGATTTTCTACTTCTTCGAATGCAGCAACGGGCGTAACACGCTGGTGTTTGCCGATGACTGCGGCTCGGTGCCTCCGGGCATCCGCCTGCCTTATCAACCGGGCGAGGGCAGCACGCTGGGCGAACCGGCGGTCAGCAGCCTGACCCACAGCGCCCAGGTGCGTCCGGCTCAGGTGCAACTGAAGGATTACACCTTCAAGAACCCAGCCTGGCCGGCCGAATTTCACCCGCAGATACGGGACGAAAACCTGCAACAGCTATACTACGAACACTACGATTATCCGGGGCGCTTCAAGGATGAGGCGCACGGCAAGGCCTTCACCCGCTACCGGCTGGAGGCGCTGCGCAGCGACGCTGTGACCGGAGAGGGCAGCGGCAATGCGATAGCCCTGCAACCGGGCAAACTGTTCATTCTCGATAACCATCCCCGATTAGACCTGAATCAATCATGGCAGACCGTTGCGACCAGTCACAGCGGCAGCCAGCCGCAGGCACTGGAAACCGCCAGCTCCGGCTCCGGCACCACCCTGAACAGCCACTTCTACTTTATCCGCCAGAACCAGCACTGGCGGCCTGCACCACTGCCAAAACCGGTCATCGACGGCCCACAGATTGCCAAAGTGGTCGGCCCGACTGGCGAAGAAATATTCTGTGACCAGTACGGCCGCGTTCGCCTGCAATTTCCGTGGGATCGCTATGGCAAGAGCGATGACCACAGCTCCTGCTGGATACGTGTCACCCAACCGTGGGCCGGTCAGGGCTGGGGGATGCTGGCGATCCCGCGTATCGGTCAGGAAGTGGTGGTGGATTTTCTGCACGGTGATCCGGATCAACCGATTGTCACCGGCCGCACCTACCATGCCAGCAATATCCCGCCGGGCGGGCTGCCGGGCAGCAAAACCCAGATGGCCTTCCGCTCCAAAACCCACAAGGGTGAGGGCTATAACGAGCTGCTGTTTGAGGATGCGAAAGGCAGCGAGCGGCTGGCATTGCATGCGCAGCGGGACATGGATACCACCGTACTGAATGACCGCAGTACCCGCGTGATGCACGACCATACCGAAAGTATCGGACACCATCAGGTGCTCAGCGTGCGGGCTGACCGGCATAAAGAAGTCGTCGGCATGGAAGTGAGCAGCATCGGGACCCGGCAGGTCACCGTGGAAAAAACCAGCGTACTCAGTGCCAAAGGACAAATTACCCTTCAGTCCACCGAGAGCGGTATCACCCTCGGCAACACCAAAGGGAGTATCTCGATTGATGCCGACGGCAATATCCATATTACCGGTAATACCGTCATTGTGAACGGAAAAGAGGTCATCACCCTGAACTGATGCCGGGCCGGCCAATAACAAACTGCAACCCGCTCAGCCCGATTTTTGCAGCGGATTGAAGAGCAAATTAGGTAAAAAAAGTAAAAAGGACAATTATGAGCACCCACCTCTACCAAATGAACGAAGGCACCCTGACCCTGCCTGCCGGCTGGCGTGATGAATCGATGCACGTGTTTGTGCTGCCGGATGACAGCGGCGTCAATCTGGTGATTAACCGCACCCCGGTGCCGGCAGGCACCGACAGCCCCAGACGTATTATGAACAGACACTGACCCAGTTTGTCACCCACCTGCCGGGGTATCAGGAGCATCAGCGGCTGCCAATCGAACTCAGCGGAGACATCGCATGGCGGCTGGATTACCAGTGGCAAAGCCCGGAAGGGGAAATGCACCAGACGGTGGTGCTGCAAATCCGGAACAGCCAGCTGCTGGCGTTTAACCTGACCTCGCCACAGCCCATGAACAGCGGGCAGCGGGAAGAGCCTTACTGGCGGTGGTGAACAGTTTTCAGGCAGCCTAAGGAGAGGCCGATAATGGGATTAGGTAATAACATTGTTGCCGGATTGGCCGGGTCGGGGCCACCCACGCGGTAGGCAGGGTCATGCCACCGTCACAGCCCCGTGGTCCGGCGGCGGCGCGTGAGGGCGATATTATTCAGCATTCGAGTTTTCTGGGTGCGCTGGCGGGGGTTGTCGTCGGGGCTTTGATTGGGGCGGCCGTGTTTGCCGCCGCTTCTGCCGTGATTGTCGGGACCGGCGGGCTGGCCACCGCGGCGGTATTGGCACTCGGCACGGCGGGGACGATGGCACTGGGCGGGTTTATCAGCGATGTCAGTGCGGCGGTCACCAATATGATAGACAGCATCGGGCCACCGGATGGCGCAATAAGCCAGGGTTCACCGAATGTTATCATTGAGGGTAAGCCGGCGGCCCGGACTACCGTGGATTTAGCCGCCTGCAGCAAGCATCCGCCCCCGCTGATCGCCCAGGGCAGTGAATCCGTCTTTATCAATGGTCAGCCGGCGGCCCGTAAGGGTGACAAGCTGGCCTGTGGCGCCACCATCAAGAGTGGCGCCAGTAAAGTCTTTATCGGCAGCGGTCAGGGCACCTATCTGGACATCGCGGAAGAATTTTCTGGCTGGCAACGGGCGTTGCTGATTGCCGTGGAATTTTTAGTGCCGCCGACGCGGGGCATGGGCAAAGGGCTGGGTAAGCTGCTGACCCAAACCGGCCGGCAGGCGGTGCTGGCGGGCGCAAAACAGGGGGCTAAAAAAGCGGGCCATGCCCTGAAGGGCCGGCTGATTTGTGCTAAAACCGCGTTTACCACCCATAAAGGGGTTAAACGTTTCACTCAGGTCACCAAAAAATTCTTCACAGGCGACCCGATAGACGTGACCACCGGCCGCCTGTTTGACCAGCGCACCGAGTTTGAACTGGGGCAAACGCTACCGCTGCACTTTACCCGCAGCTGGTCACCGGGATGGTGGGGCCTGCTGGGCGAAAACTGGCTGGACAATTTCTCCGAAGCCGTTATCGTCACGGGCGACTGGGTGGAAGTCCTGACGCTGGCAGGCGCTTCCCTGCATTTCGCCCTGCCGCCGAGCGTGGACCACAGTATCAACCCGGATCACCCGGAATTCCGGCTCAGCCGGCAAAAACAGGGCTTTGTTCTGAGCGAGCGCAATAATCCGGTGCGCAAATATTTTGCGTTGCGGGCATCCGCAGAAGAAGACGGTGCTATCGGCGTACAACGTTGGTGGCTGACCGAACATCGCGACCGTAACGGCAATGCGGTACGTTTCCATTATGATGACCGCCATCAGCTGGCAACAGTGACCCACAGTGACGGCCCGGCACTGCGGTTGTACTACCGTGAAGATGGCCGGCTAACCGATATTCGTCGCACGGATAACGGTCTGGATGCCGTGATGGCGCATTATGATTATCACGCCGATGGCCGGCTGGCTGAGGCCGACAGTACCCAGCATTTTCATCTGTTTTATGAATACAACGATGAGGGACTGATCAGTCGCTGGTCGGATGGCGACCAGACGGCGGTCGATTATACCTATGATACGCAGGGCCGTTGTATTCACAGTGTGGGCAGCGGCGGGTTCTATCCGGTGCAACTGAGCTATGAGCCGGGCATCACCCGTTCCACAACGCCACAAGGTCACACCACCACCTGGCATTACACTGACCAGCAGCAGGTTACCCAGGTCGAAACCCCGTGTGGTCATGTCACGCGTTATAAATACGATCAGTGGGGTAACCTGACACAGCAGATATTGCCGGAAGGACAAACCCTGACGTTAGATTATCTGGCGGATAGCGGGCTGGTCACCGCCTTGACCGATGCGACCGGTGCAACCTGGCAATACCACTATGATGACACTGACCGCCTGATCAGCATGACCGATCCGCTTGGGCGGGTCTGGTGGCAGCAATACGATGACCATGGCAATGCAGAATGCTTTATTGCCCCGGATGGCAGCAAAACCACGCTGACGCGTAATGCATTCGGCCTGGTTATCGCCGCTGAAGAGCGATGAAGGGCGTCCGCACCTGGGAATATGACGAACACCAGCGCCTGAGCCACCTGTTTGATGAAGAAAACCGCAGCCTGCGGCTGGGCTATGACAGCCATGACCGCTTGCAACGACTGGCCTCGGGGGGCGGCGCACTGTGGCTGTGGGAATACAATCGCCATCATCGGGTCGCATTAAGCGATCGCCCGAACAACAGTCTGGAACGATTCCGTCATGACCGCCACGGTAACCTGACCGGCTGGACAGATGCCCGTGGCGTGCCGTGGTATATCGAATACGGCCCGTTTGACCTGCCGGTGGCGCGTGTCGACGGCGAAGGAAACCGCTGGCAGTATCGTTATGACCCCGACAGCCTGCAATTACTGGCAGTCATTAATCCGCAGGGCGAAAGCTACCGTTATACGCTGGATGCGGACGGCCGGGTGGTGACCGAAACCGATTATGCAGGCACGCAATGGCACTATGCCTATGATGGCAACGGTAACTGCATTGAAAAACGGGATGCGTTAGGCAATATCACCCGCGTTGAGTATGATGCGGCCAGCCGCATGACCGCTGTGCACACCCCCGAAGGCACCACCACCTACAGTTACGATATTCTGGGGCGTTTGCTGGCAGTGACTGACCAGACAGTACGCCCCTGACCTTTGAATACGATGATAAAGACCGCATCGTCAAAGAAACGCAGGTATACGGTGATATGCCGCAGGGATTACCCGGACAGTGCCACCGTCGAAAGAGACATTATTAGCCCCGATAAAATCAACGCTGGCAGGCAAAAACCGAAGCCAATAACGTCGGTGAACTGCGGCGGGTCAGTTTCAGCGGTGAGCACACGCTCAGCCTTGAGCGGGATGACGACGGCCATGAATGGCACCGTCAGTCAGATAAAGGCTTCATCCTGCGGCAGGAGCATGCCCTGATGGGGCAACTGACGGCGCAGCGTGCCAGGCACAACACCGAATTCTTTGAAGCCCATGAAGTGGCCGATATTCCGCAACCCACGCTGGCGGGACTGGGCGGGAATATCGCTACGACGCGGCACTCAATCTGGTGGCCGCAAACGATGAGCGGCAATGGCTGCGTTATATCGTTAACGGCAACGGGCAGGTGACGTCGGTCAGCGACCGGGATCGTTTGCAGGAACATTATCAGTATGATGCTTCCGGTTATCCGTCGCGCCGTTTTGATGGATTAAATGACATCGACGGGGAACGGCTGTACCAGAAAGGGCACCGGTTACGGCAGCTCGGCCAACACCTGTTTGAGTATGATGATGCCGGGCGCATGACCGCGATGCAGCTGTGGCAGGAAGAACACCGCGCTCAGTTGACCAAGTTTAGGTGGAACAGCCAGAACCAGCTGACTGGCGTGTTGACCCCGGGCGGCCAGCAGTGGGACTATCGCTATGATGCTTTCGGGCGGCGCACCGAAAAAGGTGCGAACAGTCAGGCGAGTGCACCACGTATCTGTGGGATGGCGATGTGCCGGCCGAAATCCGGGAGTACCGGCACAACCGGCTGCACTGTATCCGCCATCTGGTGTTTGATGGCTGGCAGTTGCTGGCACAGCAGGTACAGTTCTTCACCCCGGACCCGGAAAACCGCAGTGAACTGCTCGCCGGAGCCATTCAGACCCAGTATGCGGTGTGTGCCCCAACGGGCGAGCCACTGGCCTTGTTTGATACCGCGGGACACCGGGTCTGGCGCCAGCCGCTGCAGAGCCTGTACGGGCTGCGTCTGGGTATACCGGGGGAAAATGCGGCACTGAATCCGGGTCTTAAGTTCGCCGGGCAGTGGCTGGATGACGAGAGCGGGCTGGTCTACAATCGGTTCCGGTATTATTCGCCGGTTGCCAGCTGCTACCTCACGCCTGATCCCATTGGGTTAGGTGGAGGGGTTAATCATTATGCCTATGTGAAAAATCCGACGTCTGGATTGACCCATTAGGACTAAACTCCAAGAAATGTCAGTATGTTTATCGAGAATTAAGTATTGATGACAGAATTAGATATGATGCAGGTTTAAGTATACAGCCTAAAGGGCAGGGTGGATCAATCGTAGAACATGTTGATGGAAAAAATACAGGGTTTATTTCGGTTGCTGAAGAGCAGGCTGCAACGAAAAGATTTTCTTCTGGCAGTGGGCTGGCGCAAATTGATTTGAAGAAAGCAACGAAAAATGGAACAACGTATATTCCTCATAAAAATGTTATGCAAGCGGTTAATTCAAAAGGTTCACTACAAAATAGAAAAGATGCCAAAAGAGCAGTGGAAGGTTTATTTAAAGGTGAAATTCCTCATGACGCTATCAAAATTATAAAGTAGGAGAAAATATGCCAGTATTATCAGAGTATTCTAATGTAACAAATACTGTATTTAATGTTTTAGATAAGAAGGGGTTCAATATATGGTATGATGAAGAAGTAAACATGTACTGTGCCGAAAAAGATGGCTGGGACTTCATGGCAGACTCTCCTTGTGGACTGCTTGGTGTTATATCTATATATGAATTTAAACAACCAGCAGAGTATAAAGAATATTGGTGGCGTGATGAAGAAAAAGATTTATTGAATAATCTAAGCCATACACCGCCAGAATATACATCTGTTATATACAATAAGTAATGCTTAATTAAATTATAATTGTCCGGCTAATTAACTTGCCGGACAATTAATTACTCTGCTTTATCCTGCCTGATAATTTCCAATCAATTCCCGCATCCTGAGCTTAATCTCACTGAGCTGGTCTTGCTGGCGCTGGTACTGTTTTTTAATGGCATGGATGTCGTCGCTGTCAGAGATCAGCACTAGACAGCCCGCCATAAACGTAAGCGTCCGGTGATCTCACCTTGTTCCTTCCATCCGGCTCATGCACGCTACGGCTTCTTAATCTTTCATTTAGAGACGAAAGCGGGCTGGTCTACAATCGGTTTCATATACAGGATCTTAAGCATTAACTGTATATTTTAGATAGAAAAAAGGCTTCATTTATGATCTGATAATCGTCGCCAAACTAATACCAAAACCACGGATGAAGCCTGTGACGATTATTGCTATAAAACACCAGTTAATGCAATTTTTTAGTGATGTTTCTTTGCAAAAGATAGCGTTTGGCTGCGGATTTACTCAACGCATTAGAAATATTGAACCCCGCACATTGCTGCTTAGCCTGATTACGGCGCTCAGCACAGATAAAATCACCTCCATTGCCCAATTACATCAGAAGTTTAATGGCTTGTGCCCTGAGATTCGGCAACAAGTCAGTTACCGACCCTTTTACAATCAATTACGTAAACCGGCCTTTGAGGAATTTGTGAAAATTATTGTCAGGTTTGTCATGGCACAGTGGGTTGAAAAACACGTCGCGATACCGAAAAAATTAGCTCAATTTCAAAATGTTATTTTACAAGATGGGAGTTCATTTAAAGTGCATCCTGCGCTCGCGGAAGTTTTCCCCTCTCGATTCAAAACAACCTCTGCCGCCATTGAATGCCATATGACGATGTCGTTATTGAGCCAGACACCAACAGGAATGGCGGTGACGGCCGATACCGCGTCTGAACGCGCTCATTTGCCTGCACCGGCCACATTACGCGGGCAACTCTTGCTTGCGGATGCAGGATATCCGGCTTTTGATTATTTTGAACAACTCTCCCATTTTGGCGCGGCATTTATTGTCAGGGGAAGCCAATCGCTGAATTCTCAGATTATCACCGCGCACACTGGACAAGGGAAACCGCTGCGGAAACTGGCCGGAAAAACCTTAAAAGAAGTCACCCGCAGAACCAACCGTTCAGAAGTCTTGGATCTGTGCTGTCGGAGAAAGGGCTATGAATTCCGGATCATCCGTCGCTGGTTTGCAGAAAAGAAGCGGTTCTGTATTTGGCTGACAAACTTACCACCAGAGGAATTTACCGCGAATGACATTATGGACATTTATCGTTGCCGCTGGCAGGTCGAGTTGTTATTCAAGGAATTGAAATCACACACAAACTGGCACGGATTTACCACCCGAAAAGCGTCGTTAGTCACTGGGCTTGTCTGGTCAAGTTTGCTCGCGTTGCTGGTCAGGCGGACAATGGCAAGACGACTATTTCCAGACGCTTCTTTGCTAAAAGCAGCAAAAAATACGGATATGTGGTTACGGCCAATAATAGAAAATTTGATCCAACGAGCGTGGTCGGAAACCGGTTTTTTACTGGAAAAGGCGAGGGAATATTTATGCCGGAATGCTTTCAAAACACCGCAAAGAAAATCATGTAAAAACAAAACATTGGAGGCGTGTTTTGAAAGGCTTAATTCTTAAGATCCGGTATATGCAATCGGTTTAGGTATTATTCGCCGGTGGCGGGGTGTTATTTAACGCCGGACCCCATAGGGTTATTGGGAGGAGAAAATCATTATTCTTATGTAGGAAATCCAACGGGATTTATAGATCCGCTGGGATTATCTAAGCTTGATCCATATAGGAATATGGTTAGGCCAGTAAAAGGCCGCTTACCAATTAATAGCAAGCACGCAGGAAAAATATATCCTGCAAGTGAGTTACCTGTCGAAATAAGAAATAAATATCCTCATGGTGTACCATTTACTCATTCAGGATTCCCAGATTTTTCTCGATATTCTATTAAGAATGTAAGGATTGAGCTTGGAAAAACTCGAAATGTTGATTTTTCTAGAGCAGATGCAGCCGCAGGATATAATAGAAATAACCCTCGACCAACCGGATATACGTGGCATCATCACCATGATTCAGGTTATATGCAGCTAATTCCGACAGATATACATAGCAAAGTGAAACATACAGGTGGAGTAGCAACGAGAAAATGTCCAAAGGGGAAATAAATTATGATTGCCAATATTATTGATTTTAAAGGACCTATTGATGAAATTTTAGTCGCTGATTTTGAAAGTGAGATAGGCAAATCTCTTCCAAATGACTATCGTAATTTTCTGAAGAAATATAATGGGGGTTACCCTGAACCTGATTCTTTTTCCTTTATAAATGATGATGAAGAGGATGCTTCATCTGTTGATCGATTCCTTGGTTTAGGAGCCGAGAAACATCATAATCTCAGGAATTATTTTTTTGACTATAAGGATAGAATTCCTCTTGATTTTTTACCTATAGCTCATGATCCTGGTGGTAATTTGATATTAATTTCTTTGTCAAAAGATAATTCTGGAGTGTTTTTCTGGGATCATGAATTTGAAGCAGATGAAGGCGAATTGCCTGATATGAGTAATGTTCATCTTATAAGCCACTCATTCACTGAGTTTTTATCTGTTTTATATAAGTTAGAGATTTGATTTTTTATTAAGCCGGAAAGATCCTATGATCTTCTGGCTTTCTTCTTTTTTAAGAATTGAAAATCATCTCCATTGGGTGTCAGTTGCCAGTTGTTATCTCACGCTTGATCCCATTGGGTTAAACTCCGGTTGTTAAAAAATGGTCAGGATATGGCTTCAATGGAGTGGATGCCTTATGAATATAACAGTATTGTTTATGTTCCCGAAAACCTTAGTCTCTGTTCAATTCTGAAAGAGCTGGTTGAGGAGGAAAATAATAATGGGCTATCTCGCTTTGTTTATTGAATATTCATCTTTAAAAAAGAGAAATGACATTATTAAGATGTGATTTATCAATCGAAAAATGAAATAAACCGGAATTCCTTGTAGTCATTCCGGTTTATTTTGAATAATTCTTTCAGGCCAGCAATAGCGGCAGTTCAGCCCTGATGACAATCCTGCCATACACGATGTCAACAGTGACAGGATGATCCAACAAACCGCTTTCTGTTAGCCAGTCACCGGCCAGATAAAGCTCGCCATTATCGCGTACCCAGTCGATGCCCTGATGGGGATCAAGTTCGGTTTTATGGAACAAGGCAACAAGGTCAGGTTCAGTTTCTGGTTCAATCAGGGACAAAATTAACCCGTTGGCAAATTGTGTGATGTGAAATAATGCATCGGCGATAAAGCCGATTTTTTGCAGTGTGTCACCACTGATCACACATTCTGGCAGTTCGGCAAGCGGCGATGAAAGATGAAGATCCATGAATACATTCCTTGTGTTATTGAATGTGGCAGAAATGCGAACCGCTTCCCAAAATGCAAAAAAGACAGGAAACGGTTCATTTCTTATCAGCGAAATATTTATTTTTCAATTAAAAACAGAGTATTAAGTGTTTTTCCTTAGCCCGATTTTATTTAACTGGCCGGGAAATTGCTGTAACCAGTGGGCGACGGCGATATCATCCCACTCACCTTCATCCACTTTATCCGCCATAACCAGCACTGGCGCCCGACGCCACTGCCCAAACCGGTCATCGACGGCCCGCAAATCGCCAAGGTCGTGGGGCCGGCCGGCGAAGAAATCTTCTGCGACGCGTACGGGCGGGTGCGCCTGCAGTTCCCGTGGGATCGCTATGGCAAGAGTGATGACCAGAGCTCCTGCTGGATACGCGTCACCCAACCGTGGGCCGGTCAGGGCTGGGGGATGCTGGCGATCCCGCGTATCGGTCAGGAAGTGGTGGTGGATTTTCTGCACGGTGATCCGGATCAACCGATTGTCACCGGCCGCACCTACCATGCCAGCAATATCCCGCCGGGCGGGTTGCCGGGCAGCAAAACCCAGATGGCCTTCCGCTCCAAAACCCACAAGGGTGAGGGCTATAACGAGCTGCTGTTTGAGGATGCGAAAGGCAGCGAGCGGCTGGCATTGCATGCGCAGCGGGACATGGATACCACCGTACTGAATGACCGCAGTACCCGCGTGATGCACGACCATACCGAAAGTGTCGGACACCATCAGGTGCTCAGCGTGCGGGCTGACCGGCATAAAGAAGTCGTCGGCATGGAAGTGAGCAGCATCGGGACCCGGCAGGTCACCGTGGAAAAAACCAGCGTACTCAGTGCCAAAGGACAAATTACCCTTCAGTCCACCGAGAGCGGTATCACCCTCGGCAACACCAAAGGAAGTATCTCGATTGATGCCGACGGCAATATCCATATTACCGGTAATACCGTCATTGTGAACGGAAAAGAGGTCATCACCCTGAACTGATGCCGGGCCGGCCAACAACAGACTGCAACCCGCTCAGCCCGATTTTTGCAGCGGATTGAAGAGCAAATTAGGTAAAAAAAGTAAAAAGGACAATTATGAGCACCCACCTCTACCAAATGAACGAAGGCACCCTGACGCTTCCTGCCGGCTGGCGTGATGAATCGATGCACGTGTTTGTGTTACCGGATGACAGCGGTGTCAATCTGGTGATTAACCGTACGCCGGTGCCGGCCGGCGCCGACCGCCAGGCGTATTATGAACAGACACTGGCACAGTTTGTCACCCACCTGCCGGGGTATCAGGAGCATCAGCGGCAGCAAATAGACCTCAGTGGTGACACCGCGTGGCGGCTGGATTACCAGTGGCAAAGCCCGGAAGGGGAAATGCACCAGACGGTGGTGTTGCAAATCCGGGGCAGCCAGTTGCTGGCGTTTAACCTGACGTCACCGCAACCGTTTGAGGAAGGGCAGCGAACCGCGTTACTGGCGGTTATCACCAGTTTTCAGGCAGCGTGACAGGAGGTCATCATGGGACTGGGTGACGATATTGTCACACGGATTGCCCGTGTGGGGGCCACCCACGCGGTAGGCAGGGTCATGCCACCGTCACAGCCCCGTGGTCCGGCGGCGGCGCGTGAGGGCGATATTATTCAGCATTCGAGTTTTCTGGGTGCGCTGGCGGGGGTTGTCGTCGGGGCTTTGATTGGGGCGGCCGTGTTTGCCGCCGCTTCTGCCGTGATTGTCGGGACCGGCGGGCTGGCCACCGCGGCGGTATTGGCACTCGGCACGGCGGGGACGATGGCACTGGGCGGGTTTATCAGCGATGTCAGTGCGGCGGTCACCAATATGATAGACAGCATCGGGCCACCGGATGGCGCAATAAGCCAGGGTTCACCGAATGTTATCATTGAGGGTAAGCCGGCGGCCCGGACCACCGTGGATTTAGCCGCCTGCAGCAAGCATCCGCCCCCGCTGATCGCCCAGGGCAGTGAATCCGTCTTTATCAACGGTCAGCCGGCGGCCCGTGTCGGTGATAAGCTGGCCTGTGGCGCCACCATCAAGAGTGGCGCCAGTAAAGTCTTTATCGGCAGCGGTCAGGGCACCTATCTGGACATCGCGGAAGAATTTTCTGGCTGGCAACGGGCGTTGCTGATTGCCGTGGAATTTTTAGTGCCGCCGACGCGGGGCATGGGCAAAGGGCTGGGTAAGCTGCTGACCCAAACCGGCCGGCAGGCGGTGCTGGCGGGCGCAAAACAGGGGGCTAAAAAAGCGGGCCATGCCCTGAAGGGCCGGCTGATTTGTGCTAAAACCGCGTTTACCACCCATAAAGGGGTTAAACGTTTCACTCAGGCCACCAAAAAATTCTTCACAGGCGACCCGATAGACGTGACCACCGGCAGCCTGTTTGACCAGCGCACCGAGTTTGAACTGGGCCAGACGCTACCGCTGCACTTTACCCGCAGCTGGTCACCGGGATTGCGGGTCTGCTGGGCGAAAACTGGCTGGCGAATTTCTCCGAGGCCGTGATAGTCACCGGTGACCGGGTGGAAATCCTGACACTGGAAGGCGCTTCCCTGCATTTTGCCCTGCCCCCGAGCGTTTACTACAGCGTCAACCCGGAGCACCCGGAATTTACACTGAGCCGGCAAAAACAGGGCTTCGTTTTGACCGAACGCAATCAGCCGGTCAAAAATACTTTACCCAACCGGGCATCCCGCCACGGTGCCATCGGCACACAGCGTTGGCAACTGGCTGCCCTGCGTGACCGCAACAACAATGCCGTCGGGTTTCATTACAATGCGCAAGGCCAGCTAAATCGGTTACCCACAGCGACGGCCCGGCGCTGGTCTTGTTGTACCGTGACGATGGTCTGCTGGCCGATATCCGCCGCAGTGACAGTGGTCTCAGTGACGTGATGGTGCGTTATGACTATCACGACAATGGCTGGCTGGCAGAAGCGGACAGTACCCAGCAATTTCACCTGTTCTATAAATACAATGCCCAGGGACCGATCAGCCGCTGGTCAACCGGTTACCAGACGGCCGTTGATTATACCTATGATGCACAAGGCCGTTGTATCCACAGCGTTGGCAGTCGGCGGGTTCTACCCGGTGCAACTGACCTATGCACAGGGCATCACCCGCTCCACCACGCCCAGGGTCATACCACCACCTGGCATTATAACGCCGAACAGCAGGTCACCCGGATTGAAACCCCGTGCGGTCATGTCACGCATTACGAGTATGATGACTGGGGCAACCTGCAACGGCAGATCCTGCCGGACGGGCAGATTCTGCAACTGGATTATCTGGCGGATACCGGGCTGGTGACGGCATTGACCGATGCCAGCGGGGCAACCTGGCAATACCACTACGATGAGACTGACCGCCTTATCAGCATGACCGATCCCCTCGGGCGTGTCTGGTGGCAGCAATACGATGACCATGGCAATGCAGAATGCTTTATTGCCCCGGATGGCAGCAAAACCACGCTGACGCGTAATGCATTCGGCCTGGTTATCGCCGCTGAAGACGATGAAGGGCATAAGCGCACCTGGGAATATGACGAACACCAGCGCCTGAGCCACCTGTTTGATGAAGAAAACCGCAGCCTGCGGCTGGGCTATGACAGCCATGACCGCTTGCAACGACTGGCCTCGGGGGGCGGCGCACTGTGGCTGTGGGAATACGATCGCCATCATCGGGTCGCATTAAGCGATCGCCCGAACAACAGTCTGGAACGATTCCGTCATGACCGCCACGGTAACCTGACCGGCTGGACAGATGCCCGTGGCGTGCCATGGTATATCGAATACGGCCCGTTTGACCTGCCGGTGGCGCGTGTCGACGGCGAAGGAAACCGCTGGCAGTATCGTTATGACCCCGACAGCCTGCAATTACTGGGGCGTCATTAATCCGCAGGGCGAAAGCTACCGTTATACGCTGGATGCGGACGGCCGGGTGGTGACCGAAACCGATTATGCAGGCACGCAATGGCACTATGCCTATGATGGCAACGGTAACTGCATTGAAAAACGGGATGCGTTAGGCAATATCACCCGCGTTGAGTATGATGCGGCCAGCCGCATGACCGCTGTGCACACCCCCGAAGGCACCACCACCTACAGTTACGATATTCTGGGGCGTTTGCTGGCAGTGACGGCGCCGACAGTACGCCCTGACCTTTGAATACGATGATAAAGACCGCATCGTCAAAGAAACGCAGGTATACGGTGATATCCGGCGGGATTACCCGGACAGTGCCACCGTCGAAAGCACCCCCGATAATCAACGCTGGCAGGCAAAAACCGAAGCCAATAACGTCGGTGAACTGCGGCGGGTCAGTTTCAGCGGTGAGCACACGCTCAGCCTTGAGCGGGATGACGACGGCCATGAATGGCACCGTCAGTCAGATAAAGGCTTCATCCTGCGGCAGGAGCATGCCCTGATGGGGCAACTGACGGCGCAGCGTGCCGGGCGCAACACCGAATTCTTTGAAGCCCATGAAGTGGCCGATATTCCGCAACCCACACTGGCGGGACTGGACAGGGAATATCGCTACGACGCGGCACTCAATCTGGTGGCCGCAAACGATGAGCGGCAATGGCTGCGTTATATCGTTAACGGCAACGGGCAGGTGACGTCGGTCAGCGACCGGGATCGTTTGCAGGAACATTATCAGTATGATGCTTCCGGTTATCCGTCGCGCCGTTTTGATGGATTAAATGACATCGACGGGGGAACGGCTGTACCAGAAAGGGCACCGGTTACGGCGCTCGGCCAACACCTGTTTGAGTATGATGATGCCGGGCGCATGACCGCGATGCAGCTGTGGCAGGAAGGACACCGCGCTCAGTTGACCAAGTTTAGGTGGAACAGCCAGAACCAGCTGACTGGCGTGTTGACCCCGGGCGGCCAGCAGTGGGACTATCGCTATGATGCTTTCGGGCGGCGCACCAAAAAAAGGTGCGAACAGTCAGGCGAATGCACCACGTATCTGTGGGATGGCGATGTGCCGGCCGAAATCCGGGAGTACCGGCACAACCGGCTGCACTGTATCCGCCATCTGGTGTTTGATGGCTGGCAGTTGCTGGCACAGCAGGTACAGTTCTTCACCCGGACCCGGAAAACCGCAGTGAACTGCTCGCCGGACCCTTTCGGACCCAGTATGCGGTGTGTGCCCCAACGGGCGAGCCACTGGCCTTGTTTGATACCGCGGGACACCGGGTCTGGCGCCAGCCGCTGCAGAGCCTATTGGCTACGTCTGGGTATACCGGGGGAAAATGCGGCACTTGAATCCGGGTCTTAGAGTTCGCCGGGCAGTGGCTGGATGACGAGAGCGGGCTGGTCTACAATCGGTTCCGGTATTATTCGCCGGTTGCCAGCTGCTTTACCTCACGCCTGATCCCATTGGGTTAGGTGGAGGGGTTAATCATTATGCCTATGTGAAAAATCCGACGTCTGGATTGACCCTTTGGATTGCAACCAAAGCACAGGGGGAGAATTCAGGCTCAGGGGAGCAAATTAGAAGAGTCTTTTGCTTGGGCACAAGATACGCCTATTACAGCAAAAGATGCGTTAGCGGGTCTTGATTCCCTTGAAGCAAGTCTAAGTAACAAAGATAGAAAACTTAGAAAAGCTGAATTTGATAAAGCAAGAAAATTCATTCTGAGTGCGGAAAAAGGCGGTGGAGTTGATGCCCAAGTTAGTAAAACTTTTTTAGTTAAGGGAACTGCTCATGAACGTGTCGATATTGAAGTAACGACAGGCAAGGCTTTTGTTCCTGACTCACCAACAATCAGGAAATGCCCATGATGTTTGAGAACTATTTGAATGACGAACAAGTTTATTGTGAACTTGAAAAATATTGGGATAGCTTATTTTTAAGTATTATCAATGATCGTAGAAGTGAATGGATCATACCTTATTATAATACTCATTATAGTAACGGAATGAAATTTATGGATGCTAATCCCATTTTTTCTGCAAAATCTAAGTTAACCGATAAATCTATAAAAATAATTCAAGAACCGTTAGAAGAGTTAGATAGTGTCCGATATTGGGTAGACTCCAACGGGAAAAATGAACTGGTTGTAATTTGTTCTTTTTCCGAAGAAAACCTATCAAATGTTAAACGTATCATTAATGAATGGCTTGATAATTTAATTAGCTAGTAATAGAAAGCCGGGAATATCCCTGTAATCTCTGGCCTTCTTCTTTTTTAAGCGCGGCTCAGTCCCTGCCCTTAGCGGCTGTTATAGTCGCCAAGCAGTTCCCGCATTCTCAGCTTAATTTCACTGAGCTGGTCTTGCTGGCGCTGGTATTGTTGCTTAATGGTGCGGGTGTCGTCACTGTCAGGAATAAGCACCAAACAGCCGCCCATAATCTTGACGGTCAGAGTACAACCTTTATCGAACCCGGCGGCCTTAAGCCATTGGCCTTTCAGGTGTATCGCAGGCGGGGCGGTGGCCTTGTTATTTTGCGGCACGTATCCCACGGTGTAATAACATTCTGTTTTGGCGGCTTTATTTACCGCCCGGTTTTGCTTAGAATGCGCCTTAGCCATCATTAACTACCTCTATAGTTGGTTGTGGTTAGCATTCTGGTCGTGCTCCAACACGGTCAGAATGCGATCATTTTATGGACTACTCTTTCTTCTTAGCGGCCTGCCTTGCTGAATCCCAGCGCCGTGACTGATGTTACCCTGCCCGCCGTTTTGATGGCGTCAATGAGATTGAGGGGGAACGGCTCTACCAAAAAGGGCATCGGTTACGCCAGGTCGGTCAACACTTGTTTGAGTATGACGATGCCGGTCGCATGACGGCCATGCAGCTCTGGCAGGAAGGCCACCGCCCGCAACTGACCAAATTTCGCTGGAACAGCCAAAACCAACTCATTGGGGTACAGACGCCGGGTGGCCAGCAGTGGGCCTACCGCTATGATGCCTTCGGGCGACGCACTGAAAAGGTGTGTGAGCGGTCGGGCGAGCGCACGACTTACCTGTGGGACGGCGATGTGCCCGCGGAAATCCGGGAGTACCGGCACAACCGGTTACACTGTATCCGCCATCTGGTGTTCGACGGCTGGCAATTGCTGGCGCAGCAGGTGCAGTTTTTTACGCCGGATCCGGAAAACCGCTGTGAATTACTGGCCGGAAAAGTGCAGACGCAGTATGCGGTGTGTGCACCAACCGGGGAACCACTGGCCTTGTTCGATGAAGCCGGTCACCGCGTCTGGCGCCAGCCGCCGCAGAGTTTATACGGGCTGCGGCTGGGCATGCGGGGTGAAAATGCCGACTTCAATCCGGGCTTACAATATGCCGGCCAGTGGCTGGATGAAGAGAGCGGGTTAGTCTACAATCGGTTTAGGTATTATTCGCCAGTGGCCAGTTGTTACCTGACGCCTGATCCGTTGGGATTAAATGGTGGTCTTAATCCTTATTCTTATGTTAAAAACCCAACAAGCTGGGTTGATCCATTTGGCTTATCAAGCTTTAATGCATTTGAATTAGCTCAAAGAAAAGCCAAAGAAGTCAGGGAATACAGTAAAGCTAATGGAATTAGGAGACCAACAGCTACAACGGTTGTTAAAAATACCAGAACAGGTGATGTATTCTATGGTTTTAGTGGCACTAAACCTCAAAAAATCTCAGCAAGACTTGGTGTTGAAATGCCTTCTAAAAGTTTAGAACCTTGGTCAGTAAATAACTGTGGTGAAATTGATGCAGTTAATAAGGCCATAAAAGGTGGTTCTTCTCTTCATGACTTAGAAATGGCAACAGTGCGAACTGGTGATGGAAGTGCATTTCCAAAATGTAAAAACTGCCAATATACATTCAACCGTTTGGGTATCAAAGTATTAACAGGATAAAATATGTGTTATTCATTTAATAATGCAATAAAGGAAACATTACTTATAAATGGGTGGTTTCCTAATAGGTCAATAAATATTGATAAATATTTATCTGTGCTAAAGGAAAAAGGTTATTACGTTCATAATAATGCTCTGAAATTTTTTCATAATTTGGGCGGGATAAAGGTTGAACATGAAGCTTATGCGGATCCAACAGATATAGATGTAAGTGATTTTACTCCGACGAAGCCAGCAGATTGGCTAGATCCATTATGGGTAGAACATTATGAAAGCATAATTAAAAATAGATTATGTCCAATAGGTATAGGCTTTTCTGAACATATGACATTTTTCCTATCTGAATCAGGTGGTATTTATGGTGGATATGATGATTATTTTTGCTTAATAGGAAATGATATAGAATCGGCACTGCAAAATTTATTTTTTGATCATGATTTTACTCAATTAGAATAATAGATTGTTCTGATATGGCTTAATTTTAAAATTAAAGTTAGTCATGTTTATATTATTAAAAGGCTGGAAAGATCCCATGATCTTCCGGCTTTCTTCGTAACCGTCCGGTGATCTCACCTTGCATTGCCAGATAAGCACAAAGTGGGGTTGAGCTAAACGGGTTTTCAGGCCAGGGCAGAAGTTCATTCAATCGGTTGTTCGGCCAGGTGGGTATGGTAGATGTGTATTTATTGAAAACAAAGAAACAGACACTATTAAAGTGCCCTCTCGCGGGATGAATAGTTTTGCTAAAATGGCAGAGAGAGAATAAAATGAACTATGCTGCTTTAATATAAGTACTCAAATATCATGGTATTACAGTTTATGCCTATGGAATATTGAATTTATACAATTTTATAAAAAAGGAAAAACATGTATTTCCCCAGCAACTACCGCCCTGAGATTATCTGCCAGGCGGGTTGGTTTATTCTATCCTATGATCATGACCGACCTTTTTATAGTGAACATCAAACAACGATTGAACTGTACGGCTCTTTTAATCGCATTACGTGTTATTATAAAAAAAGCGGATATTATTTGGATATCCGTTATGAAGGTGAAGAATATTCTGAAGAAATTATGCCAAAGGGTGTTTTCACAGCGACATTTAAACAATTCAATTACGTTAAAAATACACGTCATTATGGTGATTGTATATTTGAAGAAGTTCACAAAAAAGAGGATATACCAATCGTCATTGAAGATGCTTGATTTTTTATCCTAATCCGATCATGCTTGCGACCATGAAAATTCATCTGACACCAGAACAAAAACGCGCCCTTGAATTGATGCATGACACCACTCGAGACAGTCGAGTCTGTGATCGCATCAAGGCCGTGCTTTTGGCTTCAGAGGGCTGGACAGCTCAGATGATTGCACAGGCTCTACGTATTCATGAGAGTACGGTAAGCCGTCACCTAAAAGATTTTATCGCACAGGAAAAGCTCACGCCGGAAAATGGTGGCTCGGAAAGCCATCTCTCTGCCGAACAAACTGCCGCTCTGATTGATTATTTGACGACAAATTTGATGCATACGACCACCCAAATTGTGGCCTATGTCCAAGTGCGTTGGCAGGTTTCTTTCAGTGTGGCTGGCATGACGAAATGGCTTCACCGCCAGGGTTTCAGCTACAAAAAACCCAAGGGCGTGCCGCATAAATTCGATGCAGATAAACAGCAACAATTTATTGATGACTACCAATCGCTGAAAAGTAGAGCGGGTCAGAATGAGCCGATCTTATTTATTGATGCGGTGCATCCTTCCCAGTCCACAACGCTCAGTTATGGCTGGATGAAAGCCGGAGAAAATCAGGTAAAAGTCGTCGAAACCACTGGTAGTCGTACTCGTCTCAATATTCTGGGTGCCCTCAATTTACAACGCATTGAAGACACGGTGATCCGTGAATATCCGAGTATCAATGCTGAAAACATCGCGTATTTTTTCGGGGTGCTCAGGGAAACTTACCCGCTTTCGCAAAAAATCCATCTTATTCTGGATGGTGCGGGTTACCACCGCGCCGAGTTGGTGAAAGAGATGGCGTATGTCCTAAATATTGAGTTGCATTACCTCCCGCCTTATAGCCCAAACCTCAATCCGATAGAGCGATTGTGGAAGTATATGAATGAGCAAGTGCGTAACAATGTTTATTTTCCGGATACGAAAACATTTCGTGAAACCCTTCGTCACTTTTTTCATGTCACTTTGCCAGAAAAAGCAAAAGAATTGACGACTCGACTGACTGATAATTTCCAGATTTTAAAACCATCATCTTGAAGTGAGATTGGTATATAGTTGAGTTTATTAGTTTGGTTCAGGATTTTATCAAACGCGTAGAAGATGAAAGCAATTTGCGTTCACACAGTACAATTACTCATCTTAAGTCCTCAAGAGAAATTAACTGCAAATTGGTGACCATAGCCTGCTAATAATGTATTAATTTCATCTTCCATGGTCTCCTGAGTCCAGGTAATAAAACGTTGCCAATGGTATTTCGCCTGTTTCCAGACAATTTCAATCAGATTCAGCTCTGGGCTGTAAGCGGGAAGATAAAGTAAAATCATATTATGTTCCATCAACCAGCGATGTTTGATTTCTTTATCGATTCCATGATGAATAGGAGCATTATCCAAGACTAAAAATGTCAGACGATTGTCGCCAGTTTTTGCCACTTGCTCTAAAAAATCAATCACATCAGTGCGCGTCATGTTGCCTTGTTTTATCTGATAAAACAGGGTGTTATCGGTGTAATTGAGCGCCCCCAACACTGACCGTCTAACATGATTTTGCGGCTCCGCTTCATGAGGTTCACCCCGTGGGCTCCATCCATATTGCACTGGCGGAGAGGCGGAAAAACCCGCCTCATCAAGGTAAACCAGTCGATAATGACCGGATCGCGCACCCGCCTTAATTTTATTCAATAAGGCCGCTTGTTCAGCAAACGCCACTTCATCGCGTTTTTTTTAAAGACAGGCGAGCTCGCTTATAGGTTAACCCCTGTTTTTTCAGTGTATTAGCCAATGTCTCCAGCGTACAGGGTAGCGGGCCATGCTTGTCCTCAACTTTCTGTGCGATACGGGCTAACGTCAGCGATTCTGCACGAGCGGATTCGACTGCGGTGGCAATCATATCCGGTGTCATGGCGGGATATCGGCCTCCGACATGACCGCCTAATAATCCGGCTATCCCTGAATCATGCCAGGCGTGAACCCAGTCATAGATAACGCGGAGACTACATCCTATCTCATCGGAAATCTGACGAGGCTTGATGCCTCGGGCAAGCATAAGCAGTCCCGTACCTCGTGTGCGGATGTCCCGGTGTCTGTGATTCAAAGCCAATTGTTGTAATGTAAGACGTTCAGGTTCAGACAGGGTGATATTCGATTTCAATTTCATAAGAACAGGCAGTCAGTCTTCGGATGACCGATTATACCACTGATGCAAATAGTTTTTCTGATGAACTTAAGAAAAATAATATAGTAACCGTATACCAATATGTTTATGATCAGATGATAAAAAAAAGACAAGAGTTACGTCGCTATTTATTGGAACCCCTGAATAATAAATTACCCGAAGAATATAAACCGATACGTGAAACTTATTATAACGGCTCAGGGAAAGCAAAAAATTATGTGGAGAAAATGATCATCAAAACAGCAAATGAACGTTTACTTTCCCAATTGGAAGAGATGGATAAACTCCGGTTGTTAAAAAATGGTCAGGATATGGCTTCAATGGAGTGGATGCCTTATGAATATAACAGTATTGTTTATGTTCCCGAAAACCTTAGTCTCTGTTCAATTCTGAAAGAGCTGATTGAGGAGGAAAATAATAATGGAATATCTCGGTTTGTTTATTGAATGTTCATGTTAAAAATAAAATAAACCGAAATTCTATGTAGCTATTCCGGTTTATTTTGATTGAATTGCTCAGGCCAGCAATATCGGCAATTCAGTCCTTATGACAATCCTGCCATACGTAGTATCAACAGTCACAGGATGATCCAATAAACCGCTTTCTGCCAGCCAGTCACCGGCCAGATAAAGCTCGCCATTATCGCGTACCCAGTCGATGCCCTGATGGGGATTAAGTTCGGTTTTATGGAACAAGGCGGCAAGATCAGGTTCAGTTTCTGGCTCAATCAGTGACAAAATTACCCCGTTGGTAAATTGCGTGATATGAAATAACGCCTCGGCGGTAAACCCGATTTCTTGCAGCGTGTCACCGCTAATCACATATGCCGGCAGTTCGGTAAGAGGAGAGGAAAGATAAAGATCCATGAATACATTCCTTGTGTTATTTAACGTGGCAAAAATGCGAACCGCTTCCCAAAATGAAAAAAGGGTAACAGAGAAACAGGAAACGGTTCATTTTTTATCAATGAGTTATTTGTTATTCATTGAAAAATAAGGCATTAAGCGTTTTTTCGCAGCCCGATTTTATTTAACCGGCCGGGAAATTGCTGTAACCAGTGGGCGACGGTGATATCATCCCATTCACCTTCGTTGAGGCTTTTCAGGCAGTGCCACAGTTCATGAAAATTTTGAGCAGTAATAATAAGGCAACCGGGCATCACTCTGATTTTTAACGGATCATGAATGGAAAATCCAGCTTCAAGTAGCCATTTTCCGCTTAAATTAATGGCAGGGATTGTGCGGTTGGAACCTTGGGGGCGGTAAACGACTTTCTGATACCGTTCCGGTTGGGAAATTTTGTAAATACAGATGTCTGTATTAGAATGCGTGTTAGCCATAATAACTAGTCCTCGTGTGAGTTGTTGTGGTTAGCGGTTTTATCGTGTTACGCCACGGTAAAGCCGCGTTCAGATTTCATTGCCTACCTTATCGCCACCTTGCGTAACATTCCATCATCAAAAACAACCTTTGCAAAGCATCTCGCAAAATAAATACTGGATATACATCCATTACAAGTGAACGTGTCAAATCACTCAATAAATCCACTTTTTTGCCGATAATACCAGCAAATTTAATCATAATAGCAGCATGTTTGGCACCGCGACCTGGCGGGCCGCGATGAACAACCTGGAAGTGCGTGATTTTGATGACCTGCCGCATCCGGCCAAAGATCAAACGCCTGCCGTGACACAGGACGGCGGGCATTAATCAGGGAGACTTCCGATGTCATTGAAAAAACACATGACGACACTACAGCAAGGGCAGTCACTGCTTCAGCAGGGCGCGTCCGCCACCCGCGTGGCCTTGCCGACGACGGGGATTGCGGGGCCGGTCGGGGCCGCTACCACCGGTGGACCGGGACTGGCCGAACGGGCTGCCAGCGGCCAGCATGCCGCTCTCAGCGCGCTGCAAAAAGCCAGCCAGGGGCTGCTTGGCGGGGGGGACAGTAATCCGGGCGGGCTGCAATTTACCCTGACCGCCGGTGGCCTGGCACCACAAACCTTTGCCGTCACCGACTTCACCCTGAGTGAACACTTTTCCCAGCCGTTCCAGCTGGAAGTGGGGCTGGCCAGTGCGGATCCGGCGATCGATTTTCCGGCGGTATTGGATCGCACGGCGACACTGACCATTTTGCAGGAAGGCGTTGAACAGCGCAGCATCACGGGAGTGGTGGCCCGCTTTGAGCAGGGTAACACCGGGTTGCACCAGACCACCTACCAGATGAGCATTCGCCCGGATCTGTGGCGTACCACCCTGCGTCAGAATTCGCGCATTTTCCAGCAACTTAATATCGCCGCCATTATCACCACGATTTTGAAAGAGCACGGTATCCGTGACGTGGTGTTCAGCCTGCGCCACGCCCACCCAGAGCGGGAATTTTGTGTGCAATATCAGGAAAGTGATTTCGCGTTTCTGCAACGGCTGACCGCCGAAGAGGGGATTTTCTATTTCTTTGAATGTGGTAACGGGCGTAACACGCTGGTATTTGCTGATGACTGCGGTTCGGTACCCCCGGGTAACGTGTTTCCTTACCAGCCGGGCGATGTGAGTACCACCGGTGAACCGGCCATCAGCAGCCTGACCTGTAGCGCCCAGGTGCGACCGGCCCAGGTGCAACTGAAAGATTACACCTTCAAAAACCCGGCTTGGCCAGCCGAATTCAGCCAGCAGATGAAGGAAGATACCCTGCAACAACGGTATTACGAGCACTACGACTATCCGGGGCGTTTTAAGGATGAAGCGCACGGGAAAGATTTTACCCGTTACCGGCTGGAAGCCCTGCGCAACAATGCCATGACCGGGCAAGGCAGCGGCCATGCCATTGCCATCCAGCCAGGTAAATTATTCACCCTGAGCCACCACCCGCGTGAAGATCTAAACCAGCCATGGCAGGTGGTGGGAACCCATCATGCCGGCAGCCAGCCGCAGGCGCTGGAAACCGCCAACAGCGGCACGGGTACCACCCTGAGCAGCCACTTTCACTTTATCCGCCATAACCAGCACTGGCGCCCGACGCCCCTGCCCAAACCGGTCATCGACGGCCCGCAGATTGCCGAAGTGGTGGGACCGGCCGGCGAAGAGATTTTCTGTGACCAGTACGGCCGTATCCGCCTTCAGTTTCCGTGGGATCGTGACGGCAAGAGCGATGACCAGAGTTCGTGCTGGATACGGGTCACCCAACCGTGGGCGGGACAGGGCTGGGGGATGCTGGCTATTCCGCGTATCGGGCAGGAAGTGGTGGTGGACTTTCTGCACGGCGACCCGGATCAGCCCATCGTCACCGGGCGCACCTACCATGCCAGCAATATCCCGCCGGGCACCCTGCCGGGCAGCAAAACCCAGATGGCCTTCCGCTCCAAAACCCACAAAGGCGAAGGCTACAACGAGCTGCTGTTTGAGGATGCGAAAGGCAGTGAGCGGCTGGCGTTACATGCGCAGCGGGACATGGATACCACCGTACTGAATGACCGCTCGACCCGCGTGATGCACGACCATACCGAAAGTGTCGGACACAATCAGGCGCTCAGCGTGCGGGCGGACCGGCATAAAGAAGTTATCGGCCTGGAAGTGAGCAGCATCGGGACACGGCAGGTCACCGTGGAAAAAACCAGCGTACTCAGTGCCAAAGGACAAATTACCCTTCAATCCACCGAGAGCGGTATCACCCTCGGCAACACCAAAGGGAGTATCTCGATTGATGCGGACGGCAATATCCATATTACCGGTAATACCGTTATTGTGAACGGCAAAGAGGTCATCACCCTGAACTGATACCGGGCAGACCAACAACAGACTGCACCCCCGCCCAGCCGGATTTTTCGGCGGCGGGCTGAATATCAATCAGATAAAAAAGTGAAAAGGAAAATCATGAGCACACTCCCCTACCAGATGAACGAAGGCACCCTGACCCTGCCTGCCGGCTGGCGTGATGAATCGATGCACGTGTTTGTGCTGCCGGATGACAGCGGCGTCAATCTGGTGATTAACCGCACCCCGGTGCCGGCAGGCACCGACAGCCAGACGTATTATGAACAGACACTGACCCAGTTTGTCACCCACCTGCCGGGGTATCAGGAGCATCAGCGGCTGCCAATCGAACTCAGCGGAGACATCGCATGGCGGCTGGATTACCAGTGGCAAAGCCCGGAAGGGGAAATGCACCAGACGGTGGTGCTGCAAATCCGGAACAGCCAGCTGCTGGCGTTTAACCTGACCTCGCCACAGCCCATGAACAGCGGGCAGCGGGAAGCCTTACTGGCGGTGGTGAACAGTTTTCAGGCAGCCTAAGGAGAGGCCGATATGGGATTAGGTGATGACATTATTACCCGGATTGCCCGGGTCGGGGCCACCCATGCCCGGCCTCCCCTGCCGCCGGCGGGCGGTGCCAGAGGGCCGGCAGCAGCGCGTCAGGGTGACCCCATTCAGCATAAGAGCTTCTTTGGTGCCCTGATGGGGGCGGTGGCCGGTGCCCTGATTGGGGCCGCCATTTTTGGGGCGGTGGGGTTCTGCGTGGTCGGCTTACCGGTGGGCCGGCACCCGGCGGATTGGGGGCACCCTTCTGGCGGCGGCCGCAGGCAGCGGGTTAACCTACCTGGCCAGCGATGCCATTGCAGCCGCCAGCTCGGCCGTCACGGACTTTATCGACAGCTTCGGCTCACCGGACGGGGTGTTGAGCGGGGGTTCCGGTAACGTCATCATTGAAGGAAAACCCGCAGCACGGGCCACCGTCGATATGGCGGCGTGCAGCAAACACCCGGCACCGCCCCTGATAGCGCAGGGCAGTGAATCCGTGTTTATCAACGGTCAGCCTGCGGCGCGGGCCGGTGACAAACTGGTCTGTGGGGCGGCCATCAAAGGGGGCGCGAGCACGGTCTTTATCGGCTCCGGTCAGGGAACTTACCTTGAGATTGAAGAAGAGTTCTCCGGCTGGCAGCGGGCATTACTGGTGGCGGTGGAATTTCTGGTGCCGCCGACACGCGGAATGCTCAAAGGCGTGGGTAAACTGCTGACCAAAACCGGTCGGCAGGCGGTACTGGCCGGCGCAAAACTGGGTGCCAAAAAAACCGGTAACGTACTGAGAGGTAAAACCCTGAGCTGTACCAAAGCCGCGTTTAAAGCCAATAAAGGGGTTAAACGTTTCACTCAGGCCACCAAAAAATTCTTCTCAGGTGACCCGATAGACGTGACCACCGGCGGCCTGTTTGACCAGCGCACTGAGTTTGAACTGGGGCAGACGATCCCCCTGACCTTTACCCGCAGCTGGTCACCGGGATTGCGGGGTCTGCTGGGCGAAAACTGGCTGGACAATTTCTCCGAGGCCGTGATAGTCACCGGTGACCGGGTGGAAATCCTGACACTGGAAGGCGCTTCCCTGCATTTTGCCCTGCCCCGGAGCGTTGACCACAGTATCAACCCGGAGCACCCGGAATTTACACTGAGCCGGCAAAAACAGGGCTTCGTTCTGACCGAACGCAATCAGCCGGTCAGAAAATACTTTACCCAACCGGGCATCGCCGTGACTGCCGGCACACAGCGTTGGCAACTGGCTGCCCTGCGTGACCGCAACAACAATGCCGTCGGGTTTCATTACAATGCGCAAGGCCAGCTAAATCGGGTCACCCACAGCGACGGCCCGGCGCTGGTCTTGTTGTACCGCGACGATGGTCTGCTGGCCGATATCCGCCGCAGTGACAGTGGTCTCAGTGACGTGATGGTGCGTTATGACTATCACGACAATGGCTGGCTGGCAGAAGCGGACAGTACCCAGCAATTTCACCTGTTCTATAAATACAATGCCCAGGGACTGATGAGCCGCTGGTCAGACGGTGACCAGACGGCCGTTGATTATACCTATGATGCACAAGGCCGTTGTATCCACAGCGTCGGCAGCGGCGGGTTCTACCCGGTGCAACTGACCTATGCACAGGGCATCACCCGCTCCACCACGCCCCAGGGTCATACCACCACCTGGCATTATAACGCCGAACAGCAGGTCACCCGGATTGAAACCCCGTGCGGTCATGTCACGCATTACGAGTATGATGACTGGGGCAACCTGCAACGGCAGATCCTGCCGGACGGGCAGATTCTGCAACTGGATTATCTGGCGGATACCGGGCTGGTGACGGCATTGACCGATGCCAGCGGGGCAACCTGGCAATACCACTACGATGAGACTGACCGCCTTATCAGCATGACCGATCCCCTCGGGCGTGTCTGGTGGCAGCAATACGATGACCATGGCAATGCAGAATGCTTTATTGCCCCGGATGGCAGCAAAACCACGCTGACGCGTAATGCATTCGGCCTGGTTATCGCCGCTGAAGACGATGAAGGGCATAAGCGCACCTGGGAATATGACGAACACCAGCGCCTGAGCCACCTGTTTGATGAAGAAAACCGCAGCCTGCGGCTGGGCTATGACAGCCATGACCGCTTGCAACGACTGGCCTCGGGGGGCGGCGCACTGTGGCTGTGGGAATACGATCGCCATCATCGGGTCGCATTAAGCGATCGCCCGAACAACAGTCTGGAACGATTCCGTCATGACCGCCACGGTAACCTGACCGGCTGGACAGATGCCCGTGGCGTGCCATGGTATATCGAATACGGCCCGTTTGACCTGCCGGTGGCGCGTGTCGACGGCGAAGGAAACCGCTGGCAGTATCGTTATGACCCCGACAGCCTGCAATTACTGGCAGTCATTAATCCGCAGGGCGAAAGCTACCGTTATACGCTGGATGCGGACGGCCGGGTGGTGACCGAAACCGATTATGCAGGCACGCAATGGCACTATGCCTATGATGGCAACGGTAACTGCATTGAAAAACGGGATGCGTTAGGCAATATCACCCGCGTTGAGTATGATGCGGCCAGCCGCATGACCGCTGTGCACACCCCCGAAGGCACCACCACCTACAGTTACGATATTCTGGGGCGTTTGCTGGCAGTGACTGCGCCCGACAGTACGCCCCTGACCTTTGAATACGATGATAAAGACCGCATCGTCAAAGAAACGCAGGTATACGGTGATATCCGGCGGGATTACCCGGACAGTGCCACCGTCGAAAGAACATTGCTCACCCCCGATAATCAACGCTGGCAGGCAAAAACCGAAGCCAATAACGTCGGTGAACTGCGGCGGGTCAGTTTCAGCGGTGAGCACACGCTCAGCCTTGAGCGGGATGACGACGGCCATGAATGGCACCGTCAGTCAGATAAAGGCTTCATCCTGCGGCAGGAGCATGCCCTGATGGGGCAACTGACGGCGCAGCGTGCCGGGCGCAACACCGAATTCTTTGAAGCCCATGAAGTGGCCGATATTCCGCAACCCACACTGGCGGGACTGGACAGGGAATATCGCTACGACGCGGCACTCAATCTGGTGGCCGCAAACGATGAGCGGCAATGGCTGCGTTATATCGTTAACGGCAACGGGCAGGTGACGTCGGTCAGCGACCGGGATCGTTTGCAGGAACATTATCAGTATGATGCTTCCGGTTATCCGTCGCGCCGTTTTGATGGATTAAATGACATCGACGGGGAACGGCTGTACCAGAAAGGGCACCGGTTACGGCAGCTCGGCCAACACCTGTTTGAGTATGATGATGCCGGGCGCATGACCGCGATGCAGCTGTGGCAGGAAGGACACCGCGCTCAGTTGACCAAGTTTAGGTGGAACAGCCAGAACCAGCTGACTGGCGTGTTGACCCCGGGCGGCCAGCAGTGGGACTATCGCTATGATGCTTTCGGGCGGCGCACCGAAAAAAGGTGCGAACAGTCAGGCGAGTGCACCACGTATCTGTGGGATGGCGATGTGCCGGCCGAAATCCGGGAGTACCGGCACAACCGGCTGCACTGTATCCGCCATCTGGTGTTTGATGGCTGGCAGTTGCTGGCACAGCAGGTACAGTTCTTCACCCCGGACCCGGAAAACCGCAGTGAACTGCTCGCCGGAGCCATTCAGACCCAGTATGCGGTGTGTGCCCCAACGGGCGAGCCACTGGCCTTGTTTGATACCGCGGGACACCGGGTCTGGCGCCAGCCGCTGCAGAGCCTGTACGGGCTGCGTCTGGGTATACCGGGGAAAATGCGGCACTGAATCCGGGTCTTAAGTTCGCCGGGCAGTGGCTGGATGACGAGAGCGGGCTGGTCTACAATCGGTTCCGGTATTATTCGCCGGTTGCCAGCTGCTACCTCACGCCTGATCCCATTGGGTTAGGTGGAGGGGTTAATCATTATGCCTATGTGAAAAATCCGACGTCTTGGATTGACCCTTTGGGGTTAACGGTAAGTGCGGCGAGACGGTTTCTGTTTTTCGAGTTGAAACAGACCACGCACATAGTAAAATTTTTATTGATGAGAAAGGAAATTTTCTATTGCTGATGAAGAAAGGAAATGTTTCTTATTTTTCCATTTTAAAGAAAGTATAGCCATCAAGGGAAAGAATAATAAACAAAATCACTGTTTCTGTGAATCTAAAAGCAACAGCTATTAGGGAAAGTATTAAGATTAAAGCATAGAATCTGCCTACAGTTATTTAAAAAAACCAAAATCAAAGTTTTTAAGATAATGAATGTTGAGTAAATTATTAAATTAGTACTGCCAAGTTGATGTTATAAATATGCACCAAATAAATATGCCACATAAAATTGATGATAAAAAAATGGTAATATTATCACCTTTTCTGTTTCGTGAAAATATTGTATTATGATTGATTATATTGCAAATTTTAAGATATAGTATAATCCCTTTATATGTGGTTAAATAATATAGATGAAGTTTTATGAATCCATGAGAATAGTTATTCCAATTTGGCGAAAATGTATAAAATTCATTTAATACCTAAATTGTTTATTATAGCTGTTATTCTAATGAAGACTTTAACATTTTGCGCATATATGAAAGAACTTGATTTATTTGACTCGTAAAGAAATTGTAAATTACCCGAGATTCTGAAGGCATTGGCTTACTGGCTACACTTTAAACCAATCAGAACGGGAATGCTTTAAAAGAAGTTTATTAAATGTATAAATATAAGAATAGCTTATGAATTTCCCAGGGGAATTATTTAAAGGTTCTATTTATGAAAATTGGAACATATTAAAGTCTAATTTGAATTTAAATTTAAAAAAAAAGAAGAGAGCCGGAATGATCCCATAATCTTCCGGCTTTTTTAAGAGCCGCTCAGTTCCTGCTCTTAGGGCTTTTTTCTACCCACCAATCAGTTCGCGCATCCGCAGCTTAATCTCACTGAGCTGGTCTTGCTGGCGCTGATACTGCTGCTTGATGGTGCGGGTGTCATCGCTGTCAGGGATCAGCACAAAGCAACCATCCATAATCTTCACGGTCAGGGTGCAACCCTTATCAACCCGGCAGCCTTGAGCCACTTTCCCATGGTACGCAGGCGGGGCTTTGGCCTTGTTATTTTGCGGCACGTATCCCACGTTGTAATAACGTTCGGTTTTGGCGGCTTTATTTACCGCGCGGTTTTGCTTAGAATGCGCCTTAGCCATTATCAACTCCTTATAGTTGCTTGTGGTCAGCGGCATTGGTGTGTTGCAACCACAACAGCGCCGCGTTAAATCAGGTCATCCAAATAGCCGTTTTGCCTGATGTTTTTAATTTTGAGGGGCTTCCAATATCTCAGTGACAGAGCGCTGCTCTTCTTCATCCATCTGTTTAACCGCCTAAAACTTCAGCTAAGTTCATCCTGCGGCTCGCGCTCGTCCCCTCAAATATCAGCCAGTCCGCGACACGCTAAACGTGACGGCAATCCGCTTCAGAATGTCCAAAGAGGGCTGTGCCTCGCCAGACTCGTAACGGCGACCTTGTGTCAGGTGTATACCGACCCGTTCAGCCATCTGGGGCTGAGTCAGACCTCTGCTTACGCGGCCGAAAATTGCAGAAAAACTCATCAATATGTTCCGTTTCTTTATCAAATGAGTTCCATTATCGCCCCCTGTTTTATAGACTTGACTAAGTGACTCTATAGAGCATATAATAATATCTATAGAGAGCATTGACAAGGTTTTAAAAGGGCATTTTTATGGCCCGCATCCCGGAAGCAGAATTACAGCACCTGAAATCCGCCGTTCCCTTAGTGGCTGTTATCGAGCAGCAAGGGCGGCCGCTTTTTAAACGTGGCAAAGACCGGATTGTGCCCGTTCCATGAGGAGAAAACGCCCTCGATGGTGATTACCCCGTCGAAAAATCTTTATCACTGCTTTGGCTGCGATGCGGGAGGCTCAGTACTCGACTGGGTGATGAAAACGGAGAATCTAAGTCTGCGTCATGCCTGTGAACGGTTGCGGGCGCTGCTTGGCAACAATCCGGCGGTCGAGCCGCTGGTTGCATCGTCAGAGCTGCTTCGGGATGCGGTCGGGCAGCAGGCGCTGCTGTCACGGGTGGTTGAGTTCTATCACCAGACTTTGCTAAATGCGCCGGAAGCCCATGAGTATCTGAAAAAACGCCGCCTTGATCGTCCTGAGCTGGTCAGTCGTTTAAGCTCGGCTTTGCCAACCGGACACTCGGTTATCGCTTACCGGAGAAGAAAATCAAAGCGGGCGCTAAGATCCCGTGCCCGGCTTCAGGCGGTCGGGCTAATGCGGGAGAGCGGGCACGAACGCTTCAGCGGCTCGCTGGTTGTGCCGGTGATCGGTCTAGAGGGGCAAATACAGGAAATGTATGGCCTAAAAATCTCCGATCGCTTGCGGGCAGGCACACCGCGGCATCTGTATTTACCGGGTGAACATGGCGGCGTCTGGAATGAAGCGGGGGCTGGTTGGCCTCCGGTTATCCTGTGTGAATCTCGATAGATGCGCTGTCGTTTTGGTGCGGGCTATCGCAATGTCACCTGTTCGTATGGGGTTCACGGCTTTACCCCAACCATCGGGAAGCCTTTCCATGAGTATGAGAGCAGGTGCTTATTGCCTATGACAATGATAAGGCAGGCAATGACGCCGCCGTAGGGCTGGCGGCAGAGTTCGGTAGTCAATGCGGCTGGACGTCTGGCGGGTGGTGTTCCCGGCAGGCCGCGACGCCAATCGTTAGCTGCGACGTGTTAAACCGGAAACGGCTTTCGGTCAGTTACTTGAGAATCCGCGCAATGCTGTGAACCCGCAAAAATCTTATACTGGAGCCTACTCCCGCAGTCTGCTTCCCGCGCCCGCGGCCTTAGGCCCAGAGCCGGGGCGTGGTGACAACGCTGGAGGCCAACGGGGATGTTGTTTATCAAGACGGGCACGGAGTGGCGGCTGCGCGGTGTGCCGCCGAAAATCGGTGCGGTCATGAAATCAATGTGCAGTTGTTGGACAAAAACAGGGGGGCGCTGTTCGTGGATAGTCTCGATATCCTGAGCGCCCGTGCGCGTTACAGTTCTCGCGCCAGCCGGCTGAACTGGCCTGACCGACCCCTATCAAGCGGGCACTGGGGCGGGTGTTACTGGTACTCGAGCAACGTTCAGTGGTCGCCGCAGAAACGGCGCGCCAGTCCTTGCCAATTCCGATTGTAATGAGCAGCAGTCTGCTTTGGTGTTGTTGCAAGACCCACAACTGGTCAGCCGTATTACCGCTGACTTAGCCGCCTGTGGGGTCGTCGGTGAGTCCACCAATCTGTTAGCGGGCTATCTGGCAGCGGTGAGCCGAAAGTTACCCAAACCCTTAGCCGTCCTGATCCAGAGCAGCAGTGCCGCCGGCAAATCCTCCCTGATGGATGCGGTTCTCAATCTGATCCCCGAAGAAGAACGCATCCAGTACAGCGCCATGACCGGCCAGAGCCTGTTTTATCTGGGTGAAACCAATCTCCAGCACAAGATTTTAGCCATCGCGGAAGAAGAAGGCGTCGCAGGCGGCCTATGCGCTCAAGCTGTTGCAGTCAGACGGTGAGCTGACGATGGCCAGCACGGGTAAGGATGAGGCGACGGGCAACCTGGTCACCAAAAGCTACACCGTCAAAGGCCGGTGATGCTGATGCTCACCACAACGGCCATTGATATGGATGAAGAACTGCTCAATCGTTGTCTGGTGCTGACGGTCAACGAATCCCGCGAACAGACCGAAGCTATCCATGCGTTACAGCGCCAGAAGCAGACGCTCGAAGGCTTGCTGGCTGAGAACGAGCGCGACTATCTGACGCAGCTTCACCAGAACGCCCAGCGGTTGCTGAAACCATTAAATGTCGTGAACCCCTATGCCAGCCAGCTCACCTTTATGAGTGATAAAACCCGTACCCGCCGCGACCATATGAAATACTGACCCTCATTCAAAGTATCGCCTTGTTGCACCAGTACCAGCGGACATCAAGACCGCCGTACATCGTGGCAGATGACTTAAATACATCGAAGTGACCAAAGACGATATCCAGCTGTGGAATCAGTTGGCGCATGAAATCTTAGGCCGGACGCTCGACGAAATGCCGCCGCAGACGCGCAAGCTGTTGCTGCTGATACAGCAGATGGCGCGCGCAATGGCAGCAGAGCAACAGTGCGCCCTGAACACCATTCGCTTTACCCGACGGGATATCCGGGCTTACACGAACTGGAGCGACAGCCAGCTTAAGCTGCATTGCCAGCGCTTAAGTGATATGGAGTACCTGCTGATCCACGGTGGCAGTCGCGGGCATCTGTTGCAATACGAACTCCTGTGGGACGGTGACGGCGACAGCGCCCACTTAAGCGGCCTGATCGTGCCTGTATGATCCTCGCAAGTCTGGGTTCCTCTAGCGCAAGTCTATCCTAAGTCTGCCCCAAGTCGGGGCTAAGTCTGGGTAAGCAAAATCATCGTAAGGCCACAGCCAGACAGGGTTAAGCGCTCACAAGTCTGATAACACGAAAAATCACTGTTCCGGCAACACAATAAAACCCCCATCATACCGTACCGCCGGATGGCCTCCATAACAAAAAGGAAAATCCGCATGACACTCTCACACGACAGCTCATTGATTACGCTGCGTCAGCAGCTTGAAGCGTGGCTGGATGTTCGGGCATTACAGGGCAGCAGCCCCAAGACACTGGAAACCTATCGCGCCCAACTGCGTCCCTTCGTTGAATGGTGCGAACAGCGGGCCGTTCACTACGCCCCGCAAGTCTCGTTACCCCTGCTGGAGAGCTGGCAGCGTTATCTGCGCAGTTACCGTAAACCGGATGGGCAACTTTACAGCAATAACAGCCAGCGCGAGCGGCTGAGCACATTGCGGTTGTGGTTCCGTCACTTATTACAGCGCCATCACATTCTCTACAATCCGGCGGAATTACTGGTATTGCCCAAGGAAGAGAAACGCCTGCCCGCCCAGGTCTTAAGCGAAAGTGAAACGGAGCAGGTGCTGGCCAGTCTGGACACGCTGACGCCGATGGGCTTACGTAACCGGGCGATACTGGAAATCCTCTGGAGCAGCGGTATCCGGCGCGGGGAGCTGCGCAATCTGCGGCTGAATGATATTGACTTCGGACGGGGTGCGGTGATGGTACGACAAGGCAAAGGCCACAAAGACAGGGTGATCCCCATCGGGGAGCGGGCGCTGGACTGGGTAGACCGTTACGTTGCAGATGCGCGGCCACGGTTAACACTGCGTGATGACAGCGGACACCTGTTCGTTACGAAATGGGGCAAACCCATCAGTCCGGGGATGTTAACGCAAATCGCCGCCGAAGCCATCCGGGAGCAGGCACAGCTTGACAAACCGGGTGCCTGCCACCTGTTCCGGCACTCCATGGCGACACAGATGCTGGACAACGGCGCGGATATCCGCCATATCCAGGCGATGCTGGGGCATGAGAAAATCAACACGACCCAGGTCTATACGCAAGTCGCCATCAAACAGCTCAAGCAGGTGCACAGCCAGACCCATCCGGCAGAGCGTGCCCCCCAAACCCAACCGGACGCCGACTGCCATACCGAACCGCCAACGAACGGTTCAGGCAGAGCCAGTGGCGAGTCTGAGGCCAAACCGACGTCACAGGGCACGGGACAGTCCGATCCGCCCCGTTGAGTCCGTCGGGGTACGGGCAGGGGCAGACCGTGGCCGGACTGCCCGTCGGCATCAGCGTCTGCGGGGGTAAATGGGCAATGGGCGGCGGCGGCCCCGGTGTCCCCAACCCGTGTGTACTGGCCGCCCAAAAGCCCACTCAACATAATGTGGGGGAATTATACGCCACTCACCGGGCGACCACGCTGTCCCGCCAGCAGCCGCGGGGAGCGGCTCGCAACGCACAATTTGCATTATGTCTGGCGCCCCCGCTGTCCGGCATCGCAGGGGTGCCGCCGCACAAGGCTGCGCCTTATGCTCTAACCGCCTGAGCCAATCCCTGCCAAAAACCCGCGCCCGACCGGAACACCGTGCTCCCGTTCAGCTAACCCCCTTCATCTTTAGCGGCCTTGCGTTGCGCAGGCCAACAACCCGGTAGGCAGGTCGGCCTGCGGCCTCCGCGTTTACCTCCCCCGCCCCAACCCCGCTGCACTGGCTGCGCCCGGCTCGCAGTCGCTACGCTCCTTGCTCGTTGCCGTGCTCGCCATCTCCGCCCCATGCAGCCCCCGCAGGGGGCTTCCCTTGGAAACCCGATGCGGTCATGCAAAGCCGTGCTTCTGCTTAGGCTATCGTGCATCAGAGCGTCGCAGGGCGCCGCTTGCAGGCTCTATGCCGCCCGCACCCGCAGAACGGCCGCCCGGCGTCCGGCAAGCCGGCCCCCGTTCGTCCGTTGCCGAAAGTGAAAACCCTCACAAAATCAGGTTGTTTACTCCATCAATAAGAAACAGAGGAGCTATACTGCACAACGACTTGCGGCGGTAGCAGGGCAAAAAGCGCACCGGGGCAACATCGCAAAACAGGCCAAAAGTGCACATCGGCGTTTTAGGTTCGCGGGGATGGGCGGAACAGGTAAAAATGGTTCTTTAACAAGCTGATAGTCAAAGAAAAAATCGCTTAAAACAGTATGACCGCACCGGAATCGTTCCTAAGACCCGTTGGGGCTGGCAGGCGGGTTTAACCCGTATTCGTATGTGCATAATCCTACGGGTTGGATAGATCCGTTGGGCTTGGCAGCTTGTCCTGAAAGATATGCACGGTATAAAGATTATCGACAGCAAGGTCATACGGCACTAGAGGCAGGTAAATTCTCTAAAGGTGATCCAAATATTTTGTATCATTACACTGATAACAAAGGACTTGAAGGTATATTAAATTCACAGAAATTAAATCCATCTTTAAAAGCCAATAACCCCAAAGACGCTAGGTATGGTGATGGTCAATATTTTTCAGATATATTGCCTAAATCAAAAAGAAATGGCCAGTTATCACATTCCTTCTTAGGTATTCCATATCAGGGAAGAAAATTCGAAAATTATATAGCGATTGATGTTAGAGGATTAAATATCACTAATGGTAGGGAAGGGGTTTTTGTGAATTTGAGTAATGAAGCCCTTGATATATCTGGAAGAATAATTGGCTTTGGGAAAAACATGAAATGATATATATGAAGGTGTATTGGAAACATAGTGATGATGATTATCCAATTGAAATATATAGTGAATTGGATAAGGATAGGTATGAAGTAAGGAAAATAGAAATTTTTTCTAATGGAAAGGTTAATTATGCTCAAGAGGATAAGTCAACAGGATCTACTATATTAGGTGAAGTTCCAGTTCCTCCAATCAACGAAATAAATGGAGATGCTCAGTTCGAAGCTGCTGAGATAACTCAGGAAGAGTTTAACTCTCTATGGCTTAAATATTTCAAGCTTTAATTAACATATTAGAGGGGTATTCACCCCTCTAATTAATATGGAATTAATTATCTTGCCTGATAATCCCCAAGCAGTTCCCGCATTCTGAGCTTAATCTCACTGAGCTGGTCTTGCTGGCGCTGGTACTGTTGCTTGATGATGCGGGTGTCGTCGCTGTCAGGAATAAGAAACAGAAGCCATCCATAATCTTGACGGTGAGGGTGAATCCTTTATCAAACCCAGCCGCCTTAAGCCACTGGCCTTTCAGGTGTATCGCAGGCGGGTGCGGTGGCCTTGTTATTTTGCGGCACGTATCCCACGGTGTAATAACGTTCTGTTTTTGTCGCTTTATTTACTGCACGGTTTTGCTTCGAATACGCCTTAGCCATCATTCAACTCCTAATTTAGTTGGTTGTGGTTAGCGGGGTTAAATGTTATCAGCACCCCATCGCCGC
Source organism: Xenorhabdus sp. SGI 60 (assembly GCF_056632175.1). NCBI lineage: Bacteria > Pseudomonadati > Pseudomonadota > Gammaproteobacteria > Enterobacterales > Morganellaceae > Xenorhabdus > Xenorhabdus sp. SGI 60. The sequence continues at coordinate 262,287 of NZ_CP196860.1, forward strand.
GTTAATTCTATGGCTATTTTTTATTGCTCTTAACTGTCTTGGTTAAAAAAGCATCCTGCATTAAAATCTGTTAATCATTTTCTTAACTGCCTCCGGAAAATCAACATCGCCTGAACTGACCAAGTGTCCTCTAACCGGGTTTTATGCTATCTTTAGTGCCCCTTTCTTTGGGTTATCGAAATCAACCATAGTCACACTGATTTTTAACGTCTGATGCAATCCGTCTTAATACCCTCAAGCGTGTGATGAGTCAATTCCCAACAGTTTTAAAACAGCTTGTACTGGGAAAGGTACCTCGCAATCGTGCCCGTAATCGTTGTTGCGTAAACTTTTCTCTTCACGAGAGGCCGCTGTGTTATCAGAAAAGCTCATAGTCACTTAACCAATTTTGCGTAAATGATTCATTTTAATCCTCCCTTTAAAAACCCTTTACGATGTATCATATTAGTACTTTAATTTATCATCATTCTGTTTATTGAAGTGTTTTATAAGGATTCTGAAATGGCTCGCATTCCGGACGCAGAATTACAGCACCTGAAATCCGCTGTCTCTTTAGTTGCCGTTATTGAGCAGCAGGGACGGCAGTTTTTAAGCACAGCAAAAGCATTATGGTGCTATACCGTTCCATGAAGAGAAAACGCCCTCGATGGTCATTACCCCGTCGAAAAATCTCTATCACTGCTTTGGCTGCGATGCGGGCGAGTCGGTGCTGGACTGGGTGATGAAAACCGAAAATTAAGTCTGCGCCATGCCGCCGAACACTTAAGGGCGGTGCTGGGGGTTAATCCGGCGGTGGAGCCGCTGGCAGGCGGTGCTGGTCGTGGGGAACGGGCGGCAGGCGCTGTTGCAGCGGGTGATCACCTTTTATCACCAGACCCTGCTGAATGCGCCGGAAGCGCTGGCCTACCTGAAAAAACACCGCCTTGATCATCCTGAGCTGGTGAGCCAGTTTAAACTGGGCTTTGCCAACCGCACTCTGGGTTATCGCTTGCCGGATAAAAAAACCAAAGCCGGCGCGGAGATCCGTGCGCAGTTGCAGACCGTTGGCCTATTGCGCGACAGCGGGCACGAACACTTCAGCGGCTCGCTGGTTGTGCCGGTAATAGGTCTGGAGGGTCAGGTGCTGGAGATGTACGTAAAAACTCCGATCGCTTGCGAGCAGGCACACCGCTGCACTTGTATTTACCGGGTGAGCATGGCGGCGTCTGGAATGAAGCGGGGCTGATCGGTTCGGCGTCCGTTATCCTGTGTGAATCGCTGATTGATGCGATGTCCTTCTGGGTGCGGGCTTCCGCAATGTCACGGCGGCCTATGGTGTGCATGGCGTTACGGCGGATCACTGGCAGGTCTTTGAACAGCACGGCATTAAACAGGTGCTGATCGCCTTTGATAATGATACAGCGGGCAATGATGCCGCGGTGAAACTGGCGGCAGCGCTGGTTGCCAAAGGGATCACGCCGCTGCGTGTGGTGTTCCCGCCGGGCATGGATGCGAATAGCTATCTGTGTCAGGTTGCAGAACCAGAAACCGCCTTTGCCCTGCTGCTTGAGAGTGCCGTGCCGATGCAGGAGGCGGCAGACATGGTCGCACTGGAGCGCCAGACGCCTGAGCCGGACACGGCATCAGAATCCGCTTCCCCTTTAGTCGCTGAACCCGTACCCAGCGTGACGCCGAATGTGGTCTGTGAGTCCGGTGATCATGGTGAGTTGCTTATCTCAGCCGGGACACTGCAATGGTGTCTGCGCGGCATGAGTGCGGTGAAAGCCGGTGCGGCTGTGATGAAGCTCAATGCACAGGTGCTGGACACGCAAAGCGGCGTGTTGTTCGCTGACGGGGTTGATCTGATGAGCGGGCGTTCACGTAACAGTTACTCGCGCCTGGCCGCCGCTGAGCTGGGACTAACCGAAGGTGACATCCGGCGGACACTGGGGCAGGTATTACTGGCGGTTGAACAGTGGCAGCAGCAAGGCGGCGCGGCATCCGTGGTCAATGTGCCGACAATGAGTGACACCGAGCAGGAAGCGGCACTGGCCTTGCTGCAAGACCCCTATCTGACCGCCCGTATTACCGCTGACTTAGCGGCCTGTGGGGTTGTCGGTGAATCCACCAATTTACTGGCGGGCTTTTTGGCGGCCGTGAGCCGAAAGTTACCCAAACCGTTAGCCGTCCTGATCCAGAGCAGCAGCGCCGCCGGAAAATCCTCCCTGATGGAGGCCGTACTGAATCTGATGCCGGAAGAAGAGCGCATCCAGTACAGCGCCATGACAGGGCAAAGCCTGTTTTATCTCGGTGAAACCAATCTCCAGCACAAGATTTTAGCGATAGCCGAAGAAGAGGGCGTGCGACAGGCGGCCTATGCACTCAAGCTGTTGCAGTCGGACGGCGAGCTGACCATGGCGAGCACGGGTAAAGATGAAGCGACCGGAAACCTGGTCACCAAAAGCTATACCGTCAAAGGCCCGGTCATGCTGATGCTGACCACAACGGCCATTGATGTCGATGAAGAGCTGCTTAACCGCTGTCTGGTGCTGACGGTCAATGAATCCCGTGAGCAGACCGAAGCGATCCATGCGGTGCAGCGCCAGAAGCAAACCCTTGAAGGCTTGCTGGCTGAGAACGAGCGGGACTATCTGACGGCGCTTCATCAGAACGCCCAGCGGCTGCTGAAACCGCTGAATGTCGTCAATCCGTATGCGTCGCAACTGACGTTCTTGTCAGACAAGACCCGTACCCGCCGTGACCATATGAAATACCTGACGTTGATCCAGAGTGTCGCGCTGCTGCACCAGTACCAGCGGGAAATCAAGACCACTGAGCATCGCGGCAAGACACTAGAATACATCGAAGTGACCAAAGACGATATCAAACTGGCGAACCAGCTTGCGCATGAAATCTTAGGCCGGACATTGGACGAAATGCCGCCGCAGACACGCAAACTGTTATTACTGATCCAGCAGATGGCGCGCGCAATGGCAGCAGAGCAACAGTGCGCCCTGAACACCATTCGCTTTACCCGACGGGATATCCGGGCTTACACGAACTGGAGCGACAGCCAGCTTAAGCTGCATTGCCAGCGCTTAAGTGATATGGAGTACCTGCTGATCCACGGTGGCAGTCGCGGGCATCTGTTGCAATACGAACTCCTGTGGGACGGTGACGGCGACAGCGCCCACTTAAGCGGCCTGATCGTGCCTGTATGATCCTCGCAAGTCTGGGTTCCTCTAGCGCAAGTCTATCCTAAGTCTGCCCCAAGTCGGGGCTAAGTCTGGGTAAGCAAAATCATCGTAAGGCCACAGCCAGACAGGGTTAAGCGCTCACAAGTCTGATAACACGAAAAATCACTGTTCCGGCAACACAATAAAACCCCCATCATACCGTACCGCCGGATGGCCTCCATAACAAAAAGGAAAATCCGCATGACACTCTCACACGACAGCTCATTGATTACGCTGCGTCAGCAGCTTGAAGCGTGGCTGGATGTTCGGGCATTACAGGGCAGCAGCCCCAAGACACTGGAAACCTATCGCGCCCAACTGCGTCCCTTCGTTGAATGGTGCGAACAGCGGGCCGTTCACTACGCCCCGCAAGTCTCGTTACCCCTGCTGGAGAGCTGGCAGCGTTATCTGCGCAGTTACCGTAAACCGGATGGGCAACTTTACAGCAATAACAGCCAGCGCGAGCGGCTGAGCACATTGCGGTTGTGGTTCCGTCACTTATTACAGCGCCATCACATTCTCTACAATCCGGCGGAATTACTGGTATTGCCCAAGGAAGAGAAACGCCTGCCCGCCCAGGTCTTAAGCGAAAGTGAAACGGAGCAGGTGCTGGCCAGTCTGGACACGCTGACGCCGATGGGCTTACGTAACCGGGCGATACTGGAAATCCTCTGGAGCAGCGGTATCCGGCGCGGGGAGCTGCGCAATCTGCGGCTGAATGATATTGACTTCGGACGGGGTGCGGTGATGGTACGACAAGGCAAAGGCCACAAAGACAGGGTGATCCCCATCGGGGAGCGGGCGCTGGACTGGGTAGACCGTTACGTTGCAGATGCGCGGCCACGGTTAACACTGCGTGATGACAGCGGACACCTGTTCGTTACGAAATGGGGCAAACCCATCAGTCCGGGGATGTTAACGCAAATCGCCGCCGAAGCCATCCGGGAGCAGGCACAGCTTGACAAACCGGGTGCCTGCCACCTGTTCCGGCACTCCATGGCGACACAGATGCTGGACAACGGCGCGGATATCCGCCATATCCAGGCGATGCTGGGGCATGAGAAAATCAACACGACCCAGGTCTATACGCAAGTCGCCATCAAACAGCTCAAGCAGGTGCACAGCCAGACCCATCCGGCAGAGCGTGCCCCCCAAACCCAACCGGACGCCGACTGCCATACCGAACCGCCAACGAACGGTTCAGGCAGAGCCAGTGGCGAGTCTGAGGCCAAACCGACGTCACAGGGCACGGGACAGTCCGATCCGCCCCGTTGAGTCCGTCGGGGTACGGGCAGGGGCAGACCGTGGCCGGACTGCCCGTCGGCATCAGCGTCTGCGGGGGTAAATGGGCAATGGGCGGCGGCGGCCCCGGTGTCCCCAACCCGTGTGTACTGGCCGCCCAAAGCCCATTTAACATAATGCAGGGAGATTATGCGAAATTCGCCGGGCGGCCCTGCTGTCCCGCTCACCGCCCGAAGAGCGGCTCACATCGCCTAATCTGCATTATGTCTGGCGCCCCCGCTTATCGGCGCCGCAGACGTGCCGCCGCACAAGGCTGCGCCTTCTGCTCTAACCGCCTGAGCCGATCCCTGCCAAAAACCGCGCCAGACCGGAACACCGTGCCCCCGTTCGGCCAAAACCCCTTCATCTTTAGCGGCCTTGCGTTGCGCAGGCCAACAACCCGGTAGGCAGGTCGGCCTGCGGCCTCCGCGTTTACCTCCCCCGCCCCAACCCCGCTGCACTGGCTGCGCCCGGCTCGCAGTCGCTACGCTCCTTGCTCGTTGCCGTGCTCGCCATCTCCGCCCCATGCAGCCCCCGCAGGGGGCTTCCCTTGGAAACCCGATGCGGTCATGCAAAGCCGTGCTTCTGCTTAGGCTATCGTGCATCAGAGCGTCGCAGGGCGCCGCTTGCAGGCTCTATGCCGCCCGCACCCGCAGAACGGCCGCCCGGCGTCCGGCAAGCCGGCCCCCGTTCGTCCGTTGCCGAAAGTGAAAACCCTCACAAAATCAGGTTGTTTACTCCATCAATAAGAAACAGAGGAGCTATACTGCACAACGACTTGCGGCGGTAGCAGGGCAAAAAGCGCACCGGGGCAACATCGCAAAACAGGCCAAAAGTGCACATCGGCGTTTTAGGTTCGCGGGGATGGGCGGAACAGGTAAAAATGGTTCTTTAACAAGCTGATAGTCAAAGAAAAAATCGCTTAAAACAGTATGACCGCACCGGAATCGTTCCTAAGACCCCATCGGGCTAATGGGGGGAACCAATCCGTATGCTTACGTTCATAACCCTACAGGGCAGATCGATCCACTGGGATTAAATCCAAAAGATTTAATGCGGTACAAAGCTCGTGACACTATAACCCCTCAATCAGGAGCGAGAGGAACAGCGATCAATAGGGCGTGGGGGCAAGAACGAATTCTTGTTGAAGCAGGCGGAGGTTCTCGCAATTGGTCAGATGAAGAAATTAAAATAATCAAAGAGACTAAAAGTAATGGAAAATTGGCTTCTATTATGTCTCAGAGAGGATATACAGGGCACCATATAATTAGTGTTAAGGGTAATGGTGCCTTGGGAGGAGCTTGGAAAGGAGATCCTAGAAATATTGTTTTCTTACAGAATGGTAAACACCCTAGTGGTATTGATGAACACTTATATAGCAATCAAGGGCATAGAGGTATTTATGAAAATCCAGGAAAAGGCCGCCTAATCGATAGAGAGGAAACTGCAAAGCAATTACGGTTGAAAAAATGTAAGGCTAAATAAATTTTACTTTTCTAAGAGATTAACATGAATAAATTAGAAAAAGCGTTAAATGAACTAGTTAGTGTTCATAATAAATTTAATCTTCAAGGTAAATTTGAAGAAAGAGACGGCATTGAGCAAGAATGGCCTGATTATATTAGAAAATCTGACAGTATATTATTTTTGTTTAAAAAATTTTCACCTGTCGATATGGTAATAGAAACTGGTTTTACTCCGATCAAGTTTTGTGGCTTTGATGAAATAGAGGAGGCTCAATATGGTTATGGTTGGATCAAAAATTCAGATGGGATAATAAAAAATCCTAATTGGCCAGATAATAATTTAGTATTCATGGATGATATTGGTGGAGGAAAACCAATCATTGCTGTATTAGATAATCAAGATATACCTGTTTATGCCAATTATGACGCTGGAAAACCATTTAAAATATCTGATTCGTTAGCTGATTTTTTCATCTCGTTATCAAAATTAATAGAAATAGTATATGGTGAATTTGATATTTTTGAAATTTGCGATGAAGATGATGAATTGAAACCAGAGTTTGTTGAAATGATTGCCAAAGAAATTGAGCCATTAATAGGTTCAGACAATTTTAGGAATTTCTTTGACTATTTCTATGGTTAATAAACATAGTTTCTCATAATATCCATCTTATTAAAAAGCCGGAAAGATCCCCATGATCTTCCGGCTTTCTTATTTTTTAGAGCCGCTTCATATACCGGATCTTAAGAATTAAGCCTTTCAAAACACGCCTCCAATGTTTTGTTTTTACATGATTTTCTTTGCGGTGTTTTGAAAGCATTCCGGCATAAATATTCCCTCGCCTTTTCCAGTAAAAAACCGGTTTCCGACCACGCTCGTTGGATCAAATTTTCTATTATTGGCCGTAACCACATATCCGTATTTTTTGCTGCTTTTAGCAAAGAAGCGTCTGGAAATAGTCGTCTTGCCATTGTCCGCCTGACCAGCAACGCGAGCAAACTTGACCAGACAAGCCCAGTGACTAACGACGCTTTTCGGGTGGTAAATCCGTGCCAGTTTGTGTGTGATTTCAATTCCTTGAATAACAACTCGACCTGCCAGCGGCAACGATAAATGTCCATAATGTCATTCGCGGTAAATTCCTCTGGTGGTAAGTTTGTCAGCCAAATACAGAACCGCTTCTTTTCTGCAAACCAGCGACGGATGATCCGGAATTCATAGCCCTTTCTCCGACAGCACAGATCCAAGACTTCTGAACGGTTGGTTCTGCGGGTGACTTCTTTTAAGGTTTTTCCGGCCAGTTTCCGCAGCGGTTTCCCTTGTCCAGTGTGCGCGGTGATAATCTGAGAATTCAGCGATTGGCTTCCCCTGACAATAAATGCCGCGCCAAAATGGGAGAGTTGTTCAAAATAATCAAAAGCCGGATATCCTGCATCCGCAAGCAAGAGTTGCCCGCGTAATGTGGCCGGTGCAGGCAAATGAGCGCGTTCAGACGCGGTATCGGCCGTCACCGCCATTCCTGTTGGTGTCTGGCTCAATAACGACATCGTCATATGGCATTCAATGGCGGCAGAGGTTGTTTTGAATCGAGAGGGGAAAACTTCCGCGAGCGCAGGATGCACTTTAAATGAACTCCCATCTTGTAAAATAACATTTTGAAATTGAGCTAATTTTTTCGGTATCGCGACGTGTTTTTCAACCCACTGTGCCATGACAAACCTGACAATAATTTTCACAAATTCCTCAAAGGCCGGTTTACGTAATTGATTGTAAAAGGGTCGGTAACTGACTTGTTGCCGAATCTCAGGGCACAAGCCATTAAACTTCTGATGTAATTGGGCAATGGAGGTGATTTTATCTGTGCTGAGCGCCGTAATCAGGCTAAGCAGCAATGTGCGGGGTTCAATATTTCTAATGCGTTGAGTAAATCCGCAGCCAAACGCTATCTTTTGCAAAGAAACATCACTAAAAAATTGCATTAACTGGTGTTTTATAGCAATAATCGTCACAGGCTTCATCCGTGGTTTTGGTATTAGTTTGGCGACGATTATCAGATCATAAATGAAGCCTTTTTTCTATCTAAAATATACAGTTAATGCTTAAGATCCTGTATATGAGAGCCGCTTAATTCCTGCGCCTAGTTGCTTTTGTATCCGCCATATCCAGGCGATGCTGGGGCATGAGAAAATCAACACGACCCAGGTCTATACGCGAGTCGCCATCAAACAGCTCAAGCAGGTGCACAGCCAGACCCATCCGGCAGAGCGTGCCCCCCAAACCCAACCGGACGCCGACTGCCATACCGAACCGCCAGAGAGCGGCTCAGGCAGTGTCAGCGGAGAGCCAGACGCCGAACTGAACCCCCCGCGCACCGGACAGCCCGGCAGTCCCCGTTGAGTTCGCTGGGATTCGTGCGGGGGCAGACCGTAACCGGACTGCCCGTTAGCATCAGTGCTTGCGGGGGTACGTGGGCAATGGTCGGCCTGAACAACTGTGTCCCCGTTGAGTCAGTGCAGGCCGCCCAAAGCCCACTCAACATAATGTGGGGAAATTATACGCCACTCACCGGGCAGCCACGCTGTCCCGCCGCACCGCGGGGAGCGGCTCGCAACGCACAATTTGCATTATGTCTGGCGCCCCCGCTGTCCGGCATCGCAGGGGTGCCGCCGCACAAGGCTGCGCCTTATGCTCTAACCGCCTGAGCCAATCCCTGCCAAAAACCCGCGCCAGACCGGAACACCGTGCTCCCGTTCAGCTAACCCCCTTCATCTTTAGCGGCCTTGCGTTAGGCAAACCACCCTAAGGCCTTTCTTATAGTCACATCTCAAATTACGAGCAAATGACCGCAATTTGTTAAATATACCCAACTGTTTTTAAAGGAGATATTTTCCAACACTGTCTCTATAAGTTTAAAAAAATTCTTAAAAAAAACAGCAGGGAAAAAAGGTGTTTTAACAGCCCTGAAGGCAGGTCGGCCTGCGGCCTCCGCGTTTACCTCCCCCGCCCCGACCCCGCTGCGACTGACTGCGCGCGGCTCGCAGTCGCAGGCTCCTTGCTCGTTGCCGTGCTCGCCATCTCCGCCCCGTGCAGCCCCCGCAGGGGGCTTCCCTTGAAAATACGGTGCGGTCATGCAAAGCCGTGCCCCTGCTTAGGCTTCCGTGCATCAGAGCGTCGCAGAGCGCCGCTGGCAGGCTCTATGCCGCCCGCACCCGCAGAACGGCCGCCCACCGCCCAGCAAGCTGGTCGGTGGTCGGCCGTTGCCGTGAAAAACCGCACAAAAACAGGCTGTTCAGCCCATCACAAGGGAAAAGGGGCGCTATACTGCACCATGGCTTGCAGCGGAAGCAGGGTAAAAGTGCACCGGAGCAAACCCACCAAACAACCCAAAAGTGCACATCGGCATTTTAGGTTCGCGGGCGTGGGCAGTACGGGTAAAAACGGTTCTTTAACAAGCTGTTATTAAAGGAAAAATCTCGCAAAAAAGTATGGTCGTGTCGGAATCCTAAGACCCATTCGGGTTAGTAGGGTGTTCGACCAAACTGGGTAAAAACATGATGGAAGATATGGGCTTGCCGCGTTCAACTAAATGGAGCGGTTATCAAGCTCACCATGTTATACCGAAGGAATTGGCAAACCATCCTGCTTTGAAAAAAATTGGATATGATATCGATCATGCTGCCAACGGAATATTCTTGAGAAAAGCTGATAATGGTGTCAGTGCAATGGCAAGACACCAAGGCAACCATCACGGATATACAGATGCAGTTAGAAATGCTTTAGATAAAATAGATATTAGTCAATCCACAAAAGCCATATCGGAGCAAGTCACTAACATACAAAATATAGCTAAGAAAGGTATGATGGATGGGAATATAATTAGATCTAAAGATATGTATAACACGAAAATATTTGGTAAGGATGTTAACCAAATAGGAAGGCAAAGAGTGTTTGATCGTTGGAGTAAAATATTAGGGTGATATCAATGCATGAAACAATAGACTTTTATATGGAGCCAATGCTTTTTTTTAAAAGCTCTGATTTTCTTTCTGGCTCTTCTGATAAATTAGAAGGGTATGAAATCATAGAAGATAAAGAGGATGCTATAAAACTCCTTTTTGATCAGGATGTTCTAAGTCCATATGCAATTTGGAGCGATTTTTTTTCCGATCTCATATCTGAATTTTACCTTCATGAAGATTATAAAAAGGCAGATAAAGATATTCTTGACAGAACAAAGGTGTCAACTGAGGATTATGTAAAGGAAAATATTAGGAAAAGAAAATTATATCTGATGAGAAAGAAGCAAGGATTAGCTGATAATGTCGAATATGATTCATTTTTAGAAGAAGTTAGTGATGAGTGTCATCATATGCTAAATATGGTTAGTATTTATCGATATTTATTTTCTTTTAATGAGAGTTCTAAATTAGAAGAAATCTTCTCCATATTTAAAAAAGGTTTTATGCCATGTGGTGTTACTAAGGATAAAAAAATAGTCGTTTTTAATCCAATGGTATTAAAAACTAGTTGATATAGTAGACATATCATCATGAAAAAGCCGGAAGATCGCAGAGATCTTCCGGTTTTATTATTATCCTGGTGAGCGTCCGGTGATCTCACCTTGCTTTGCCAGGGAAGCACAAAGTGGAATTTAGCTAAACGGGTTTTCAGGCCAGGGAAGGAGTTCATTCAACCGGTTGTTCGGCCAGGTGGGTATGGTAGATGTGTATTTATTGAAAACAAAGAAACAGACACTATTAAAGTGCCCTCTCGCGGGATGAATATTTTTGCTAAAATGGCAGAGAGAGAATAAAATGAATTATGCTACTTTAATATAAGTACTCAAATATCATGGTATTACAGTTTATGCCTATGGAATATTGAATTTAACGCGATGCTCGACTTTAACATCCTATAACGTTGGCTTGTTGAAGCCAGTCGCGTTGACTTTTACCTTGTTTAAAATTGGCAAAAATACCCAACGTGTGAGAAAGCAGTTTTCTGGCAATTCGATTACCCAAATGCCACAAATCCCGCGCCCAGCACTTCTCGATAGCAAATTGCCCGGCGAGTTGACCAATCACGGTTTCAATTAAACGGCGTTTGTCATTAATACGCTTTCTGATTTCCCTGGGGATCGGATCATCCATATTGGCACGCACCGGCGTAATCATCTCAATGCCCTGCTTTTTCATTTCCTGTTTAAACTCAACGCCTAAATACCCTTTATCGCCCAGCAAATAGCCTTTTATCGGGACGGACAAATCCCAGGCCGCTTCACGCTCACTGACGCTCGCAGGTGTTAACGTGAGCCCCGTGACTACGCCGGTTTCATCTATCATCAGATGCCCCTTAAAGCCGCAGCATGTTTTTTTGTTGGCGGCACAATATCCATAATCCGCTTGCCCTTTAAAGTTGGCGCTGCCTTTCGCTCTTTTGAATCCACAGACGGGCAGGGGAAATCCGTCGATAAATGCACCGGTCTGTCGAGCGCGCCCAATAACGTCGCCAGCTGCTCTTGCAGCTTTTGTTTGACAACCCAAAGATTTGCCGCCTGTTTAGCAAAATTGGCGCGTGAGCCCAGTCCCGGAAAACGACTCGCGCCAGTGGTCAAAAAAGTATTTCCAAATCCCTTTATCTGTTGAAAACCCTAAGAATTCACCAATCACTTCCATCGTGATGACTTCGGCATCGCTCATCTTAGGTGGGCGCCCCCGGCTTCGTAATCGTGTGCCTTGCTGTAACGCCGTTAAATTATCGTCTACCCAACAAAACACCCAAATGATAAAATCTCGCCGTGACATAGCCTTTTGTTCCTTTATTTCTCTATTTTTGGCGATTTAAAGTTATAAAGGAGCGGCTATGTCATTTCAACTCATCATAAAAGTCGAGCATCTCGTTAATTTTTACTAATTTTATAAAAAAGGAAAAACATGTATTTCCCAAGCAACTACCACCCTGAGATTATCTGCCAGGCGGGTTGGTTTATTCTATCCTATGATCATGAACGACCTTTTTATAGTGAACATCAAACAACGATTGAACTGTACGGCTCTTTTAATCGCATTACGTGTTATTATAAAAAAAGCGGATATTATTTGGATATCCGTTATGAAGGTGAAGAATATTCTGAAGAAATTATGCCAAAGGGTGTTTTCACAGCGACATTTAAACAATTCAATTACGTTAAAAATACACGTCATTATGGTGATTGTATATTTGAAGAAGTTCACAAAAAAGAGGATATAGTTGAGTTTATTAGTTTGGTTCAGGATTTTATCAAACGCGTAGAAGATGAAAGCAATTTGCGTTCACACAGTACAATTACTCATCTTAAGAAAAATAATATAGTAACCGTATACCAATATGTTTATGATCAAATGATAAAAAAAAGACAAGAGTTACGTCGCTATTTATTGGAACCCCTGAATAATAAATTACCCAGAGAATATAAACCGATACGTGAAACTTATTATAACGGCTCAGGGAAAGCAAAAGATTATGTGGAGAAAATGATCATCAAAACAGCAAATGAACGTTTACTTTCCCAATTGGAAGAGATGGATAAACTCCGGTTGTTAAAAAATGGTCAGGATATGGCTTCAATGGAGTGGATGCCTTATGAATATAACAGTATTGTTTATGTTCCCGAAAACCTTAGTCTCTGTTCAATTCTGAAAGAGCTGATTGAGGAGGAAAATAATAATGGACTATCTCGCTTTGTTTATTGAATATCCATCTTTAAAAAAGAGAAATGACATTATTAAGATGTGATTTATCAATCGAAAAATGAAATAAACCGGAATTCCTTGTAGCCATTCCGGGTCACGTATTCAAAATGTTGATTGGTCTTAAATATAATATTCTCTTTCGATAAAAGTCCCGATGACTTTGTCATGCATTTCCGGTGATTTTGAATAGCCTAATGTTTTACGATTCAGCCGCTTAATTCGGTTTCTAAGGGTGAGGTTTTCACGTTCAATACGCTGCGTAAAACTTTTTCCGATGAGGTGTTTATCCGTGGGCAACAAGGTGTAAGCCTTGAATTTATCGGTACACCAAAAAGCGACGTTAAAGTGCGATAATTTTTTGAGCAGTTTCTTCAACGTCTTTTTGCTTCGTCGGCCGAAAGTATGGGCAATAATACGCTTCAGACGAGGCTCCCAAGCATACCATAACCAACGTTGTTGCTTTTTATTCCCAACAAATGACCACATCTCATCGACTTCACAGATGAGCTCAATTTCCACCTGTTCCAGCGGTAATGTGGTTACACATCGTGGGGACAATTTTTTAAAGTGCGAACGACAGCATTAATACTGATATGTAGTGCCCGTGCAGTGTCACGGATACCGGCATTATTCATGGCAAGATCCACAACTTGTTCTTTTATGCCCGTCCGGCAAGCACGATAAGCATATTCAAGCTGAAAAGTACGGCGACAAGACAGGCAACGATAACGCTGACGTTCACCTTGACCCGTGCCATGTTTTCTTACCGATTCGGTTTGTTGACAAAATCGACATTTCACTTCTACCGTTGCCATCTGATTTCCTGAAAAAGTGAGGAGTATACATGAGAAACAACAAATTGAATACGTGACCCTCATTTAGAGTGATTGGTGACTCAGAGATATCAGGAAGAATCTCAGATGATATTGAAATTATTGCAAAAGATATGATTTTAAGTACTCAAAATAGTTGGCCTATTAACTATCTTTGGAAATCATATATACAAGGAAAGTTCCCAGTATAACTAGAAATATTCTGTGATTTGCCGAAAAAGCCGGAAAGATCCCCATGATCTTCCGACTTTCTTCTGTTTTTAAGAGCTGCTTAATCCCTGCCCTTAGTTGCTTTTATAGTCGTCAAACAGTTCCCGCATTTTCAGCTTAATCTCACTGAGCTGATCTTGCTGGCGCTGGTACTGTTGTTTAATGGTACGGGTGTCGTCAGTATCAGGAATCAGCACCAGACAGCCGTCCAGGATTTTAACCGCCAGGCACTGGATTTTAACCGCCATGCAAGGAATTGAAAGTTTGTAGATACCATAACCGGTAACAGATCTGCTTTTTGCCACAGGGCATGTAAGGTATGTGAATGCAAAAGTACACTGATATGCATAAATTACCTGTATTTCCTTTCTCTTTCTGATTATTTTTTAATACAAATCAGACACACGTGATCGCTCTAAAACTACCATAAAATCACGTTAGCAACTATTTATCTATTTTATTATTTGCTTACCATATTTTTCTATTTGAAATCAAAAAAAACGCGGGTACAATTACTATACTTTTTAGTCATCCAGAGTGTCCCTGTATAACTCTCTTGATGCTAAAGATTCGAAGTGGACATCTATTTTATCTTGTAAACCGCACTTAAGATACCAAATAGCAATTGTATAACAATCGCTTGTAAGTAATAAGTGATGCCGAATTGTCTTCACAATTCAAGATATACCTTCATAGCAATTGTAAACCCTAAAAAATATCAGGCTGCTGTTGGAAAGTGGAAGGCAGAAAGGCGTGTTTTTTGCCTGTGTTTATCAGTGCCGTGAAGCAAGATGTGGCGATAAAAATGAAGTTGTAAAATTCATAAGGAATAATATCAATCACTTGATTTTAAAGGTTAAAATTCCAAGGCCGTTTTCTCATATCAAATTTGATTATGAAGGGGGGAATGATGTTTTTCCGTGGTGTCAACAAAAGTAATATGATTATTTTCTTGTTAATACTGGGAATTGCTATTTTATTTTTTTCTTTTGAAAACAGCAGATTAGGGATTATTGCTTACGCCGATAAGCATTGCCAGAGAAATACAACTTGTTTGATTGATATGAATAAAATTATTCCTTTTGACTGGGACAAAATGTATATCATCGACAAAGGCATAGCACCGGAGGATATTGAAAAAATTATCGGGGCAAAGTTTAATTACGAAACCAGCCTTTTTTATAAAATTATTTTTGTCAGAGATCAGAAGGTGATTTATTCAGATGAGTATCATCCACCAGATGAATCTTATATGAAAAAATTTATTAAGCCTAATTTTCATTATCCTTATGAAAGAGCAGGAAATTACTTTAGTCATTATGCTATTTCTAAAGATAACTCCATTCTTTCCGTGAAAATTGAAAATGAACCGCTTATGAGT
The DNA here is from genome assembly GCF_056632175.1 of Xenorhabdus sp. SGI 60. Classification (NCBI taxonomy): domain Bacteria; kingdom Pseudomonadati; phylum Pseudomonadota; class Gammaproteobacteria; order Enterobacterales; family Morganellaceae; genus Xenorhabdus; species Xenorhabdus sp. SGI 60. Next base: position 277,405 of record NZ_CP196860.1, read on the forward strand.
GATAAAATTTATTACAATATCTTCCCTTCTAATGCGCAGCAAATTAGAGGGAGGAAGCTATAAACCTATTGGATGATAAAATAAATACAGAATTAGATGCAGGCCGTGTTTTGTACGTGGCCTGCACTTTTTTATTTATTTTTTCTTATGTCTATTTTGTTGCTTTTAGAAGGTTTGTGAGATTGACTTTTGCTACTTGGCTGTTTCAATGGTGGTGAACTGTTCTTGTCCGCTGAATTCCCTGTTGTATTATTTTTCGCATTGCCTTTTACTGTTTCTGGCTTATTGTTTTGTTCTTGCAGAAGCTCTTCCAGAGCACATGTAGTCTTTATGCTTTCCAAAGAGCGCGTTAATCCTTTTATCAGACGCTTATCTTTATCTGCTTGAGCATACTGGAGCTGTTTTTCCAACGTTTTTTTCTTAATCTCACATCCCGTTTTACCCCGGTTTGCATAGGCAACACTCATACTGAAAACGATCAATACAGATAAGATCACTGTTTTCGACATCATGAATTATTCCTAAGATTTTTAGGTTCATTATCTGAAATTTTATACGCTGATCTTGCTTTGATCCTGAAAACTCCTCCTTAGATTCACAACGAAGAGAGCAAAAAAGAGGGACTTATCTTTTTTGTTGCGAATGAGGCCTATGTTACATGCCCCTTTAGTTGTCAATCTGGTAGGGCATCAGGCAAGTTATCAATATTTTGCTCTCGGGGTTAAATCCAATGTTAAGTTATCGCCATTGCTTCCATGCCGGCAACCACGCTGATGTGTTAAAGCACGTAGTCCAAAGTCTGATCATTGAGTCGCTTAAAGTAAAAGAAAAACCTTTCCTGTATCTGGATACTCACGCTGGCTCAGGCCGCTATCATTTGAGTGGAGAACATGCCGAACGTACGGGAGAGTATCTGGAAGGTATTGCCCGTATTTGGCAGCGTGATGATATTCCCGAAGAATTGGCGGCGTACATGGATGTTGTAAAAATGCTGAATCCACAAGGCTCTTTACGTTATTACCCAGGCTCTCCGCTGATTGCTCGTCATTTATTGCGGGAGCATGATGAGCTTAATCTGAGTGAATTGCATCCTAGCGATTTTCCTCTGTTACGTACGGAATTTTCCCGCGACAGACGTGCCCGTGTCCTGCGGGAAGATGGTTTTCAGCAATTAAAATCAAAGCTGCCACCAAAAAGCCGTCGTGGGTTTGTACTGATTGATCCGCCTTATGAATTGAAATCGGATTATCAGAATGTCGTTCAGGGTATTCAGGAAGGGTATAAGCGCTTTGCTACAGGTACTTATGCACTGTGGTATCCCGTCGTTCTGCGTCAGCAGATTAAACGCTTGGTGAAGGGGCTGGAAGCCGCTGGTATTCGTAAGATTTTACAAATTGAACTGGGTGTTCGCCCTGATAGTGATCAACGTGGTATGACGGCATCAGGTATGATCGTCATTAATCCACCGTGGAAATTAGAACAACAGATGAAGGCTGTATTGCCGTGGTTGCATCAGGTACTGGTTCCTGAAGGTACAGGACATACATCAGTAGAGTGGATTGTCTCCGAATAAGGTAAAGGTTTAGCGTGGCGTTATCACTCTATAGCCGTGGCCTATGGCAATAAGAGCTAGAATCGTCCACTGTCAGTGATAACTTTTTGTAATAATGACGTCAGGTTGAGCTTTAGCAGTAACTTAATTGATTAGACGGAAGTGACCTAAGATGAGTAAACATTACGATTATATTGCAATTGGTGGTGGCAGTGGCGGCATTGCTTCCATTAACCGTGCCGCCATGTATGGGCAAAAATGTGCCCTGATTGAAGCAAAGGCATTAGGTGGAACATGTGTTAATGTGGGCTGTGTACCAAAGAAAGTGATGTGGCACGCTGCTCAAGTTGCGGAATCTATTCATCAATATGGCCCCGATTATGGTTTTGATACCACCGTCAATCACTTCGACTGGAAAAAACTTATTGTCAGCCGTACGGCTTATATTGATCGTATCCATCAGTCATATGAACGCGTATTGAATAATAATAAGGTCGATGTTATTCAGGGATTTGCCCGTTTTGTTGATGCGCATACTGTCGAGGTTAATGGCGAAAAAATCACGGCTGACCATATCCTGATCGCAACCGGTGGTCGTCCTGTACGTCCAGATATTCCCGGTGCGGAATACGGCATTGATTCAGATGGTTTCTTCGAGCTTAATGAACTGCCGAAGCGTGTTGCTGTGGTAGGGGCTGGCTATATTGCTGTTGAAATCGCGGGAGTTTTGAATGCACTGGGTAGCGAAACACATCTGTTTGTCCGTAAACATGCACCTCTGCGTTCTTTTGACCCCATGATTGTGGAAACACTATTGGAAGTCATCAAAAATGAAGGGCCAATACTGCATACAGAAGCAATATTACAGTCCGTGATTAAAAATAGTGATGGCAGCCTGACAGTTAAATTGCAGGATGGCCGGGAGCAGGTTGTTGATACGCTGATCTGGGCGATTGGGCGTGAGCCGATGACAGATAAACTGAATCTGGCCGCTACAGGTGTTGAACTGAATGAAAAAGGCTATATTCAGGTCGATAAATATCAGAACACCAATGTTAATGGTATTTATGCGGTGGGTGATAACACGGGCGCGGTGGAATTGACGCCAGTTGCGATAGCAGCAGGGCGTCGTTTGTCAGAGCGTCTGTTTAATAACAAACCTGATGAGCATCTGGATTACACCAATATACCTACAGTGGTATTTAGCCATCCGCCGATTGGCACGGTAGGTTTGACGGAGCCACAGGCAAAAGCTCAGTATGGTGAAGATCAGGTTAAGGTTTATACATCGTCATTCACCGCAATGTACACCGCAGTGACGCAGCATCGTCAGCCATGCCGTATGAAGCTGGTCTGTATAGGAGCCAATGAGAAGATAGTGGGTATTCACGGTATCGGCTTTGGCATGGATGAAATACTGCAAGGTTTTGCGGTTGCGTTGAAAATGGGGGCAACGAAGAAGGATTTTGATAATACGGTTGCTATCCATCCGACGGCGGCAGAAGAATTTGTGACTATGAGATAGGAAGATAGTGCAGGAAAAGCCTCTTTTATCTATTATGTTTACCAAAGTTGGCCTCTAATTACTAAAAATGCCAATTACAACTGGAAATCACAACCCCGGCGCCTTCCATAACGAAGTTGTCAGCCCATCATCCACCAGATGCAGTTGGTCTGCATACACTGCCTGCCAGTCTTTTTTCGCTTTCTGGTAAACCTCACGGTGGCTTAAATTCGGTTGATATTCCCGCTCCCAACGTACCAATCTTTCTCCTGTTGCGGGCATGGAATCATATAATCCAACACCAACCCCTGCCGCAATGGCACAACCCAATGCCGTTGCCTCTTTTACTACAGGCACGTGAACAGGCAGCCCCGTAACGTCAGACAGAATCTGGCTCCAGAGTTTGCCTTTTGAGCCACCGCCTGCGAAGACCAACGATTCTGCCTGGACACCAGAGAAGGCTGAGACCATATCAAGGTTACATGCCGAAACGATAGCGGCGTTTTCTTCCAGCGCCCGAAATAGCGTTGCTTTGTTGCATTTTTCTGGATCAATCGAGAGATTGAGGAAAGATGGCGCAGCGTGATACCACGATTTAAAGCGCATAACATCGGAGAAAATCGGCATGACGCCATGTGCACCGGCAGGAACCCTTGCCGCCATATCTTCCAGCAGATTGTAGGCATCAACGCCCAGTCGTTCTGCCAGCAGTTTTTCTTCTGCGCAAAAAGCATCGCGGAACCAGCGCATGGTGAGACCGGTGAAAAAACTGATGGATTCTGCTTGTGCCATGCCGGGAATAACGTGCGGATTGATGCGGATATTCATATTTGGATCGGTGATGGGTTCAGGCAGATTGACGACTTGCTGCCAAAATGTTCCCCCGAGTACTGCGGTTTGTGCGGGCTTAACGACACCAATACCAAGACAGCCGAGTTGAACGTCTCCGCCGCCCATAATCACGGGAGTACCGCTGTTCAGGCCGCATTCTGCCGCGGCTTTTTCCGTAATATAGCCGAGCAAGGTGCCCGTTTCTTTGACGGGGGAGAGGATGTCCGAGCGCAATCCCGCCATTTCCAACAGGCTGGGGCGCCAATCGCGGCTGGCTAAATCCAGCATTCCTGTTGTGCCTGCGTTAGAGGGATCAACGGCCAGCTCGCCACTTAGCATATAAGCCAGCCAATCGCTGATCATGGTTAAATTACTGACTTGTTGATAGATATCAGGACGGTGATGCGCCAGCCAAAGTAAGCGCGGCATTGCGCCTAATGCCAATGTTTGGCCGGAATAGCGGTAGACATCATATTCAAAGGTATTATTGTAAAGCGCTTTCAGCTCGCCGACTTCATGGCTGGAGCGGGCATCTACGTTGGCACATGCCCAGATAGGATCGCCGTCGCGATTATAAAGGACAATCCCTTCCCGCATTGAACAGGCGGCAACGCCTTGAATCGCATTGGCAGGCAGTTCTGCCTTTTGCAGTGCCTGCCGAATGCATTGGCAGGCCAGTTGCCAGTTATTTTTCAGATCAAATTCCATTGAACCCGCCACATTCGGTACGGGATGGTGTATCCATTCAGTTTGTCCAACGGAAACCTGATTCCCTTCGAGATCAAATATAACCGCACGGATACTGCCAGTTCCTGCATCAAGCGCCATCAAATACTTCCTTGATGGGTGAGCATGAGCGCGTTGATTCATGATACTATCCTCGTCTGTTGTTATCTTCTTTTTATTCGATATGGCACAGGGGATGGATAGAGATTATTGGTCGATCAAATCAGCATAGCTTTCGCGGTCTGTTCTTCTGTCACCAGTGAATTGATGTAACTTCCTTTCAGTGCGGCAACGATAGCGTCTGCTTTTTCGATGCCACCCGCTACACCAATCACGTTCGGGATGGTTTTCATTTCTGGCAAAGAGATACCGATCAGTTCCCGATGAATATCAATATCGCTGATCAGTTCACCTTCCATATTGAAGAAATAACCAAGAATATCGCCGACAGCACCTTTGCGGCCAAGCATCAATTGTTCACCATCGCTGATATAGCCGGAACGCATGATAGTGGCGTTTTGCTTCTGTTTGATGGCGCCAATCCCGACGATAGCGGTATCGGCCGCACAAGCTGCCAAAATCACGTCCCGTACACTGCGTTCTTCGCAAAATGTCGCCGCAACTTGATGAGTGGAGGCTCGCAGTGGTGCAGGAATGATGCTGACAGGACAGGCTGCATCAAGCTGGCCGATGCCCGTCATATAAGGGCCAACACCACCTGACAGCGTTACCAACCGAATTTGCTGGGATGAGATAAAACCGCTCAGATACTGCAAAGTACACATCGGCGTTTCACCAAATCCAATCGCTAATAGCTGGTGAGGTTCAATCAGCGTCATTAACAGATGAGCGGCTCCGATACCGAGACGGGCATTCAGATTCATGCCATCAAGAGTAGGTAATACGCGAACCTGTTTGAGATTAAAGCGTTTTTGTAAAGCATTTTCCAACGCCAAACACCCTTCATAGCGTGAATTGATCTGAACGCGGATCACGCCAGATTGCCGTCCTTTCTCTAACAGACGGGAGACTTTCAGGCGACTGAGGCCGAGTAATTCACCGATGTCTCCTTGCGTCAGACCATCGTGATAGTAAAACCAGGCAATGCGGGCCATCAGTTCTTCTTCACTCATGCTGTTTCCTGGATAGTTGTAGCTTGAATAGTCTATTTCCTCGGATAATACGCTTTTCTCTGAGACTGATTGTTTCTTGATTGATTTGATCGACATAATAACTTCTTTATCCACGAGGAAAGAATAAGCATAAATATCGCTAATGTACTAGAGGCTTATCGCAAAATTTGAACATATTTTAATGCAGATCTAATTTTTTCACAAAATGTGATCTAATTATTGAAAAAATCTTAAGTTTTGCATTAGAGTCTTGAACAAATGTATTTAAAATAAATAAGTGTTCAATTTCGTATCGGTGTCAGAAACGCAAACCCAACATGCCATGAGGTACGTGATGTCACAGAGCAATACTGCCATTAATACCAATGATCCGTTTCGCCTGAACCCTACTAACAGTGCCCCGCTTTTAGTTGCTCGTGGGATCAGTAAGCAGTTTTCTGGCTTGGTGGTGTTGAAGCAGATTGATTTCTTTCTGATGTCAGGACAGGTTCATGCATTATTAGGCGGAAATGGTGCTGGCAAATCAACTTTGATGAAAATCATTGCGGGTATTGAACAGCCGGATGCCGGAACCTTAGTTGTGGAAGGTGCTATTGTCAGCTATCTGACACCAGCGAAAGCACATCAATTGGGCATTTATCTGGTTCCACAAGAACCTTTGTTATTTCCCAATCTTTCCGTTCAGGAAAATATCCTGTTTCGTTTGCCAAAACATCAAGCCAATACAAGCCGAATGCATGAATTACTGCTTCAGCTTGATTGCCAAGTTGATTTGAAGATGCCAGCCGGCGGTTTGAATGTAGCAGATCAGCAGTTGGTGGAGATTATGCGTGGCTTGATGCGTCATTCTCGCATTTTGATTCTGGATGAGCCAACTGCCGCGTTGACGCCCGCAGAAACCGAACGTTTGTTTGCGCGAATACGGGAATTACAGCAGCGACAGGTGGGGATTATCTTCATTTCCCACAAATTACCTGAAATTCGTGAGATTGCGGATTATGTCAGTGTGATACGAGATGGGGATATCGCTCTTAGCGGTGAGATTGAGCGCTTTACAACGGAAGCAATAATTCAGGCGATTACACCTACGGTAAAATCAATTGCGTTGGTTGATAATCAAAAATTGAGCTTGAAAGCTAACGGTAATGTATCGGATAACATCTCAGAACTCCCCGTTTTGGAAGTGACTTCTCTGTGTGGAGAAGGATTCCGTGATATCTCTCTGACGCTACGGGCGGGGGAAATTGTTGGTTTGTCTGGTGTGGTGGGAGCAGGTCGTACGGAACTGGCGGAGACACTATATGGATTGCGCCCGATAACGAGTGGTGAAATTCGTTTCCGACAACAAGTCATCAATAAATTAGATACAGCAGCACGTTTGCAGCATGGGTTGGTTTATCTGCCTGAAGATCGGCAGGCTTCTGGATTATTTCTGGACGCCTTTTTGAGTTGGAATGTTTGTTCGCTGACGCACAGCCGAAGTACTTTCTGGACGCGTTCCACCCACGATGACGCAGTATTGGAACGATATCGTCAAGCGCTCAATATTCGATTCCACAATGTAAATCAGTCTGTACGTACGCTGTCTGGTGGTAATCAGCAAAAGCTCTTGATTGCTAAATGCCTGGAAGCCAAGCCTACCGTGTTGATCATTGATGAACCAACGCGCGGCGTTGATGTTGGGGCGCGTAATGATATCTATCAGCTTATTCACAAAATCGCCAGCCAGCAGGTGGCGATCCTCCTGATTTCTTCTGATCTTGATGAAATAGTTCAGTTGGCTGATCGCGTGATGGTCATGCATCATGGTCAGCTTTGTGGGCAGCTAGATAAAGATCACATGAATGTGGACGAGATTATGCACCTTTCTTTTGGGTGGGGAACGTCGTATTGAAATTTATCCAGAATAACCGAGAAGCCACAGCATTGATCGCCATTCTGGGGCTATTTGCTTTGCTAGGGAGCCTCGATCGCCATGCTTTTAGTCTCCAGACTGTCACTATGATCTTCGGTAATGCCCAAATCCTTATTTTATTAGCAATGGGCGCCACGTTGGTAATGCTGACTCGCAACATTGATGTGTCTGTTGGTTCGACTACCGGATTATGTGCTGTAGTGTTAGGAATGTTGCTTAATACCGGGTTTCCGTTGGCGGTGGCCTGTTTAATTACGTTGCTGATTGGAATGATGGCAGGGTTTATTAACGGTGTGTTGGTAGCATGGTTGAAAATTCCGGCGATAGTTGCCACGTTGGGCACACTCTGTTTATACCGTGGATTAATGCTGTTGTTAACGGGTGGTAAATGGATAGAAGGCTTGCCTGCTGAGGTTAAAGAGCTTGCCAGACCAGTGCTATTTGGTGTTTCACCCATCGGCGGGTTGTTGATGTTATTGATTCTATCGATGGCGTGGATGTTAAAGAAAACTGAGTTTGGCCGTGGGTTTTATGCCACGGGTGATAACCTGCAAGGCGCTCGTCAGCTTGGTGCTCCTATCAATGGCATTCGTATCACTGCATTTACCATAAATGGAGTGATGGCAGCATTGGCAGGCATTGTGTTTGTGGCACAAATTGGTTTTATTCCGAACCAAACGGGGAATGGACTGGAGATGAAAGCCATCGCTGCCTGTGTATTAGGTGGAATAAGTTTGCTGGGCGGCGTTGGAACTGTCATTGGGGCGATCTTCGGGGCATATTTTTTGACGCAAATTGCTAGTGTGCTGGTACTACTCAAATTATCGGCTTGGTGGAATGATTTTATTGCTGGCTTTGTCCTGTTAGTGGTGTTAGTGCTGGATGGGCGTTTACGCCATGTCGTTGGCAATAATTTACGCCAGCAACGTTACGCCCGTTTCCTTGAACCAATAAACAAACATACCGCAAGAAACGAGAGGCCATAATGAATAGGGTAACAACGTTATGGTTGGGAAATGGCGCTCTTGGTGTTGTTGGTGGCGGAAATTTTACTGTTTGGCATAGTTAATCCAAGGATGCTGGATATTAACGTGCTGTTGTTCAGTACCAGCGACTTTATCTGCATCGGTATTATCGCGTTGCCATTAACGATGGTGATTGTCAGTGGTGGTATTGATATCTCTTTTGGTTCGATTATCGGCCTATGTGCTATTGCATTGGGTGTCATGTATCAAGCTGGTTTACCGATGATTGTGGCAATCCCTTTAACTTTATTTGCCGGGGGGCTGTGTGGCCTGATTAATGCTGCCCTGATTTTCTATACAGGTGTGAATCCGTTGGTAATTACCCTCGGCACAATGTACCTGTTTGGTGGTAGTGCCTTATTGCTGTCGGGATTATCTGGCGCGACGGGATATGAAGGCATTGGGGGTTTTCCTGATACATTTACTGATTTTGCCAACCTGACACTGTTCAACCTGCCTGTTCCTTTGGTCATTTTTATACTTTTTGCATTAGTGTCCTGGCTATTTATGCATCGTACCCATCGTGGGCGTAATGTTTTTCTTATCGGGCAGAACAGCCGTGTTGCCCGTTACGGTGCTATCCCCGTAAATCGAACTTTATGCTTGTTATACGCTTTAACCGGGCTGGCTTCGGCAGTGGCGGCGATTATTTTGGTCTCCTATTTTGGTTCAGCGCGTTCCGATTTGGGAAGTTCTTTCCTGATGCCCGCGATTACTGCTGTAGTGTTGGGAGGGGCTAATATTTACGGTGGATCTGGCTCGATTATGGGGACGGCACTGGCGGTTTTGCTGGTGGGTTATTTGCAGCAAGGGTTGCTGATGGTGGGAATTCCTAACCAGATATCCAGTGCGTTGTCTGGTGCCTTGCTGATTGCAGCGGTGATAGGACGGTCCGCTTCGCTGCATCGTCATCAAATCTGTGATTGGTGGCAACGTCGAAGGGCTTCTGTTTCACAACAACATATTTCTGAAACATGAAAGACGATCTTGAAATAAAAATAAATGGAGATAGGCATGAAAGCACCAACAATAAAAAAGCTGGCTTTAGCTGCTGCATTAAGTCTGGGATGTGTTTCCTTGGCTCAGGCGGCAGAAAAGATTGCATTTATCCCTAAATTGGTTGGCGTTGGGTTCTTTACCAGTGGCGGGCAAGGTGCGATGGAAGCAGGCAAAGATCTGGGTATTGAAGTCACTTACGATGGTCCGACAGAACCGAGTGTTGCGGGACAGGTTCAGCTTATTAATAATTTTGTTAACCAAGGCTATGATGCGATTGTTGTTTCAGCCGTGTCACCAGATGGACTGTGCCCTGCCTTGAAACGTGCTATGAAGCGTGGCGTCAAAGTATTGACGTGGGATTCCGATACTGCGCCAGAATGCCGCTCTATCTATATCAATCAAGGAACACCAAAACAGTTGGGTGGGATTTTGGTGGATATGGCCGCAAATCAGGTGAAGAAAGAAAAAGCGAAAGTAGCCTTTTTCTATTCCAGCCCGACAGTGACGGATCAGAACCAATGGGTGAAAGAGGCTAAGGCGAAAATTGCAGAGGAACATCCGAATTGGGAAATTGTCACTACCCGATTTGGCTATAACGATGCCACCAAATCTTTGCAAACTGCGGAAGGCATTTTGAAAGCGTGGGGGGACTTGGATGCGATTATTGCCCCAGATGCAAATGCCCTGCCTGCGGCGGCTCAGGCAGCAGAAAACCTGAAGCGTCAAGATGTCGCGATTGTTGGGTTCAGTACCCCGAATGTGATGCGTCCTTATGTTGAAAATGGTACGGTCAAACAGTTCGCTTTGTGGGATGTGGTCAAGCAGGGCAAGATAGCCATTCATGTTACCAATGAGATATTGCAAAAAGGCGAGCTGAATGTGGGGGATAAATTGAATATTCCTGGTATTGGCAGCGTTGAAATCTCACCCAACAGTGTACAGGGATACCGTTATGAAGCGAAAGGCAATGGCATTGTTGTCATGCCGGAGCGGGTAATTTTCACCAAAGACAATATCAATCAGTACGATTTCTAATTCATGGGGCTGGTATACAGCCCCTGGCACCTTTCTGGAGGGAGAAATGGCAGATTTAGATGATATCAAAGATGGTAAAGATTTTGGCATTAATACACCGCAACAAAACACGCTGTTTGAACTGAAAGGCTGTGGTGCGCTGGATTGGGGTATGCAGTCCCGTTTGTCACGGATTTTCAATCCCACCACCAATAAAACGGTAATGCTGGCATTTGACCACGGTTATTTTCAGGGACCAACGACAGGCCTGGAACGTATTGATATCAATATTGCCCCGTTGTTTGAACATACCGATGTGCTGATGTGTACCCGCGGTATCCTGCGCAGTCAGGTTCCGCCTGCAACCAATAAACCGGTCGTCCTGCGTGCGTCTGGGGCTAACTCGATTCTGACTGAACTTTCCAATGAAGCTGTTGCGGTGGCGATGGAAGATGCACTGCGCCTCAACGTCTGTGCGGTTGCAGCACAGGTCTATATCGGTTCAGAACACGAACACCAATCCATCAAGAATATTATCAAGCTGGTGGATCAGGGAACACGTTATGGCATGCCAACAATGGCGGTGACAGGCGTCGGTAAAGATATGGCGCGTGACCAACGTTACTTCTCGCTGGCGACTCGCATTGCAGCTGAAATGGGGGCAAACATCATCAAAACCTATTATGTCGAAAGCGGTTTTGAGCGGGTTGTGGCGGGTTGTCCAGTGCCGATTGTGATTGCGGGTGGTAAAAAATTGCCGGAACTGGACGCGTTGAATATGTGCTATCAGGCGATTGATCAGGGGGCGTCTGGTGTGGATATGGGACGCAATATCTTCCAGTCGGAAGCACCGGTTGCGATGATGAAAGCGGTGCAGGCAGTGGTGCACCATAATGAGACACCTGCTCAGGCTTATGAGCTTTTCCTGAGTGAAAAAGCCAGAGGGGAATAATATGCATGTCACATTAGTGGAAATTAATGTTAAGGCCGACAAGATAGACGAATTTATCGAAGTATTTCGGGATAATCACCTTGGCTCTGTTAAAGAGCCGGGTAATTTACGGTTCGATGTATTGCGTGATGAGAATATCCCGACTCGTTTCTATATCTATGAAGCCTATGCTGACGAAGCGGCAGTTGCAGCGCATAAGAAAACGCCTCACTACCTGCGCTGTGTCGAAAAATTGGAAGCATTGATGACTGAACCCCGTAAAAAAACTACGTTTATTGGTTTGATGCCGGAAGGGAAATAAGGCAAAAGAGGATATAGATCGAGTGACAGGAAATATTTCTTATTGTTATAACCACGGTTATTGATGTAACCACTCGGCAATAAACGCTGCCACTTGTTCCGGCCGATTGATATCAAGCTGTGGAAGTGGTGTTGCCAGCGTAATATCGCTGGCAATTGCTATTACATGCGGATCGAGAAGCTCATCAACGGTATAATTTAAGCCATCTCGATAAAGTGCGATTTTGGGGATTGGTTCATGTTTGAATCCTTCAACCAAAATCAGATCCGACAAATTTACATCAAATTGGCGGGCAAGATAGTCAAGATCCAGTTCCGGCAACTCTGGGGTTTCAGTCATCAAAGCCCAGCGTTGCTGGCTGGCAACCAATGTTTGTGCAGCCCCCGCTTTGCGTAGCTCGTAGCTGTCCTTGCCTGGCTTATCGACATCCATATTGTGGTGAGTATGCTTGATCAGCCCAACGCGGATGTGTTGCTGGCGTAACAGTGGAATAACTTGCTTCAATAGTGTCGTTTTTCCGGTTCCACTATAAGCGGTGATACCCAGAATAGGCAGTGTTGTATTGTTGATACTGTGGTTCATGCTGGCTCCTGAAGGCGTTCCCAATGATGGCATTCTTCAGGTGTATTTAAGTTGGTGAACGCATTGGGATTGGGAAAATAGACCGCCTTTGCCTTAATCATCTGCATAAAGAACATCAGTTTTCTGTCTCCCAAAGCGAGATAGCTTTCCAGACGGGGGATTAGTCTGCGGTGCATTAATACCAGAGTAGGATGTGCGCGTTCGCAGTCATGAGCATAAGCAGCCCAGGCGTTTTGTTTGTAGTGCCACAGTTTTGCGACCAGGTTTTCCGGGAAATTGGGGACATCGCAAGGGACAAATACCACCCACTCGTGGATGGCGCTTTTTAAAACCGCCAACATACCTGCCAATGGCCCGGAAAAATCGGCAATGATATCCGGTATGATGGGATAGCCACTCTGATGATAAATCCCCAGATTGCGATTGGCATTCACCAACAGTTCATGAACCTGCGGCTGCAATCTTGTGGCAATGTGTTGGTATAGTGGTGCATTGTTAAATTGCAGCAATCCTTTGTCGTTTCCTCCCATGCGGGTGGATAATCCTCCAGCCAGAATTGCGCCACTGATTTTTGGATGCGTCATGTTAAATCACCTGATATTGGGCAATGAAATATTTAATGTTTGGTATACCCTTTGTCTTTCAATTGTGAATCAATATCTAACCATGCTGCTTGAGGTGGCAGTATAACTTTACGCTGATTGACAGACCAATGCTTTCTCAAAGTCATTAACCCTGCTAATTTGTATCGTGATTTATAAGGAACTAAATATGAAGCAGATTTTAAGACGGCGTTGTTGCGTGCCCGGGGCATTATTAAAGATTGATAAAGAGAGAACTGTGTTGTGACAGAACCGAAGGCTTTTAATTTCCAAAATATTACGCCAGATTTAATCATGGATGCATTGGGACAATCTGGCCTGTATCTTGATTCTGGCCTGACTGAACTGAATAGCTATGAAAATCGGGTGTATCAGTTCATGGATGAGAATCGCAAACGCTATGTTGTGAAATTTTATCGCCCCCTGCGCTGGAGCCAGCAGCAAATTCAGGAAGAACACGATTTTGCCCATGAATTGCAGCAGGCTGATTTGCCCGTGGCAGCCCCGTTAATGTTTGACGGGCAGACAGTGCTGAATTACGGCGGTTTCTTTTTTGCTATTTTTCCCAGTGTGGGAGGGCGTCAGTACGAGTCAGATAGTTTTGACCAATTGGAAGACGTTGGGCGATTGCTGGGAAGAATGCATCAAATCGGGGCAAAAAAGCCATTTTCTGCTCGTCCTACCCTTAATCTGAATGAATATTTATATCAGCCGTATCAACATCTAGCTGAATGTGAACTCATTTCCGCCCGGCATAAACAGAATTTTCTGGTTGCACTCGATGAATTGAATCAGGCAGTCGCAAGCCAATGGCATGATAACTGGCAAGTATTGCGGCTGCATGGTGATTGCCATGCTGGTAATATCTTGTGGCGTGATGAAGCATGGTTTGTGGATCTTGATGATGCCCGCAATGGTCCCGCTATTCAGGATTTGTGGATGTTGCTGAGTGGCTCACGGCAAGAAAGGTTGATCCAGTTGGATATCTTGCTTGAGTCATATGGTCAGTTTATGGCATTTGATCCCAAGACATTAGCATTAATAGAGCCTCTGCGTGCGATGCGAATGGTCTATTATTTAGCCTGGGTTGCTCGTCGCTGGCAAGATCCGGCTTTTCCAAAAGCGTTTCCGTGGATGGCTGATAGTGATTTTTGGCATAAGCAAGTGAATCTTTTTTCTGAACAAGTCCGGCTGTTACAAGAGCCGCCTTTACAGCTAAACCCGATGTATTAATTTTTTTTGGAGACCATTATGAAGAAATTTTGGCTAGCACTGGTGGGGGCGTTTATGGCATTTAATGCATCTGCTTCCGGTTTTTCTGAAGGCAAACAGTATACCGAGTTAAAAGATCCGGTTGCAAATCAGCCTCAGGTGGTGGAATTTTTTTCTTTTTATTGTCCTCACTGCTATCAGTTTGAAAATATTTATCATGTTCCTGCTACTGTTGAGAAAAACTTGCCAGCAGGTGTGACTCATGAGCGTTATCATGTTGATTTTCTGGGACCGTTGGGGAAAGCATTGACCGATGCCTGGGCAGTCGCCATTGTCATGAAGATTGAAAATAAAGTCACACCTATTTTGTTTGATGGCATTCAGAAAAGCCAAACCATCAATAGCAAGGAAGATATCCGCAATGCCTTCATCAAAGCGGGTATATCTGGTGAAGAGTATGATGCAGCCCTGAACAGCTTTATCGTGCAATCAGTAGCCGCTAAAGAGCGTCAGTCAGCTCAGGATTTCAATTTGCGCGGTGTTCCGGCGATCTTTGTTAATGGTAAATACCTGATTAACAATGGTGGCGTTGATACCCGTTCAACTCTGGACTATGCCCAGAAATTCTCTGAAGTCGTGAACTATTTGGTGAACAAAAAATAAATGGCAAGAGAGTGGCGTAACGAAGCAAAAACGCTAGCGAGCAAGATTCTATTTTGTAGAAAAATTAATCATCCGGATTAATACAGGTATTGTGCCAGCCATGAGAGAGTTGGCACAATACTTGCCAAAAAACGCCTTTCATAACATAAACTCCGGTAATATCCACAAGTCAGTGATTTTAAAGCGGTTGTAATATTTATTTAATATTCCGCGTAATTCATTGATTTTTACCTCCTGTTATCCTCTCTTTGCGGTGATATACATAAATCTGTTTTATATGCCATTTTTTTGTGCACAAAGTTATCCACAGAGTACTTATCAGAATATTTGTCATAAAATGCAAGTTAATACGAGAAAATTCCCGCAAAATTCGTCTATAACGACACAGTATGGCATTCTATTCTTTATTCACCCCACAGAACGACGAAGAAAATTTTATGGCACAGATAGCAGACAATCCCCTGATTTTGGTTGATGGTTCTTCATACCTTTATCGTGCATACCATGCGTTTCCACCACTGACAAACAGTTCGGGAGAACCGACGGGCGCCATGTACGGTGTGCTGAACATGTTGCGAAGTTTGATTATGCAGTATAAACCCAGCCATGTGGCGGTTGTGTTTGATGCCAAAGGCAAAACGTTCCGTGATGAGCTATTTGCTGAATATAAATCCCATCGACCACCAATGCCGGATGACTTGCGTTTGCAGATTGAACCGTTGCACAAAATGGTTAATGCAATGGGACTGCCTATTCTGGTTGTGCCAGGCGTTGAAGCTGACGATGTTATCGGTACGTTGGCCTTGCAGGCTGAAAAAGAGGGCCGTTCAGTGCTGATTAGCACGGGTGATAAAGATATGGCGCAATTGGTGACGCCAAATATCACACTGATTAACACCATGACCAACACTATTTTGGGACCGGAAGAGGTTGAGGGAAAATATGGTATCCCTCCTGAGCTGATTATCGATTTTCTCGCCCTAATGGGGGATTCTTCCGATAATATTCCGGGGGTGCCGGGAGTAGGTGAAAAAACCGCGCTGGGGCTATTGCAGGGTATTGGCGGATTGGATGAGATCTATGCCCGGCTTGATGACATTGCCACACTTGGTTTCCGTGGCGCCAAAACACTGGCTGGTAAAATGGAACAGCATAAAGAAATGGCTTATCTTTCCTACCAATTGGCGACAATCAAAACCGACGTTGAGTTGGATAGGACCTGTTTAGATCTTTCTGTTATCCCACCGGATACGGATGAGTTACTGTCTCTGTTCAGTCATTATGAATTTAAACGTTGGATCAGTGACGTACAGAATGGTAGTTGGCTGGAAGGTAATAGACAGAAACCTGTTGCAGCCAGCACTAAGTCAGAATCAGTGGCTGCTGTACCTGCTGCTGTCAACATTTCACCGGAAAAGTACCAAACCATCCTTGAGCGTCAATCCTTTGATGAGTGGATTGAAAAGCTGAAACAAGTTCCGGCATTCTCTTTTGATACGGAAACCGACAGTCTTGATACCCTGACAGCTAATCTGGTGGGAATGTCCTTTGCCATTGCCGTGGGGAAATCAGAAGTTGAAGCCGCTTATCTGCCATTGGGACACGATTATCTGGATGCACCACAGCAATTGGAGCTGCACGAAGTTCTTGCAGCATTAAAACCGCTACTGGAGGATGCCAATCTGCCTAAAATTGGTCAAAACCTGAAATTTGATCGTGGTGTTTTGGCGCGTTATGACATTGCTTTAAATGGTATTGTTTTCGATACCATGCTGGAATCGTATGTTTTGAACAGCGTAGCAGGGCGGCATGACATGGATAGCCTTGCTGATCGCCATCTGAGCTATAAAACCACCACATTTGAAGAAATTGCGGGCAAGGGCAAAAAGCAACTCACCTTCAATCAAATCCCCTTGGAGGAAGCCGCAAAATATGCGGCGGAAGATGCGGATGTGACTCTTAGGCTACATCAAGTCATGTATCCTCAGTTGGAGAATGCTCCAACTCTGCAAAAAGTTTTCCAGAAGATCGAAATACCCCTGGTACCGGTGCTGTCCCGTATGGAAAGAACAGGGGTGCTGATCAACTCCCAAACGTTGGCAGAACATTCAAAGGAAATCACTGCACGTTTGGATGAACTGGAAAAATCTGCTTATGTGTTGGCAGGGGAAGAATTCAATCTGGCGTCACCAAAACAGCTACAAGTCATCTTATTTGAAAAAATGAACTTGCCTGTACTGAAAAAGACGCCAAATGGCGCACCATCAACGAATGAAGAAGTACTGGAAGAGTTGGCAGAGAATCATGAATTGGCAAGGGTGATTTTGGAACATCGTGGCCTGGCAAAACTGAAAACTACGTACACTGATAAATTGCCTCAGATGGTGCACCCACTGACAAATCGTGTTCATACCTCTTATCATCAGGCAGTAACTGCGACGGGGCGCCTCTCTTCCCGTGATCCAAATTTGCAAAATATCCCTGTTCGTAATGATGAAGGGCGCCGCATCCGTCAGGCATTTGTGGCCCCGAAAGGTTATCGCATTGTGGCGGCGGACTATTCACAGATTGAATTGCGCATTATGGCGCATTTGTCACAGGACAAAGGCTTGTTAGAGGCATTTGCCCAAGGCAAAGATATCCACCGTGCGACAGCTGCGGAAGTGTTTGGTGTACCATTGGAACAAGTGACCAGTGAACAGCGTCGCAGTGCTAAGGCGATTAACTTCGGCCTGATTTATGGCATGAGTGCGTTTGGCCTATCCCGTCAGTTAGGTATTCCGCGTGGTGAAGCGCAGCGCTATATGGATCTCTATTTTGAACGTTATCCGGGAGTGCTGGCTTATATGGAACGTACACGGGCGCAGGCGGCTGATCATGAATTTGTCGAAACGCTGGAAGGCCGTCGGTTGTACCTGCCGGATATCAAATCGCGTAATGCCATTCGTCGTAAGGCGTCAGAGCGTGAAGCCATCAATGCACCTATGCAGGGGACGGCAGCAGATATCATCAAATTGGCAATGATTGCGGTAGATAACTGGATTGTCAGTGAGCAGCCAAATGTGCGCATGATCATGCAGGTTCACGATGAATTGGTATTTGAAGTGCATGAATCAGAGCTGGAGACCGCAGGGCAGAAAATCAGAGAGCTGATGGAACAAAGTATGCAGCTTGATGTGCCGTTAAAAGTGGATGTTGGGATTGGTGATAATTGGGATCAGGCACACTGATATACTTTTTTATCTTAGAAGCTGAAAAAGAGCCGTAGAAATGCGGTTCTTTTTTTATTGAATGATTTTTATGAAAATACTGCTTGTTTAATGAACTGAAATTATCTCAATTATGCTGCGAAAAGGCATGTGACAAGAATTTCAGTTAGGTTTTAGATTAGATCTAGATCTCATAAATATGTAATTAAACTACATTAATGACGCCATAATAACCTGATTTGCTTAAATGTTAACAGCTGAATCGAGGTAATTACTGAAAATTAATTACAAAAAAGTCTTTTTTTGATTAAAAGAATAGGTTAAAGTTATCGGCGTAGGGTACAGAGGTAAGATGTTCTATCTTTCAGACCTTTTACTTCACGTAATCGGATTTAGCTGAATATTAGCTGCCCCAGTCATTTCTTTTGACTGGGGCGTTTTTTTATGAGGGACAGAGGCGGATGTTATTCCATCTCAATGGCAGGCTGATTGAACCACTGGTTAAGTTTTTGCTCTAGTTTATCAATGCCGATTTTTTTCAGGGCGGAGAAGTATTCGATCTGAATATCACCTTCCAAAGAGGCTAACTCCTGACGAACTTTTGCCAGCTGGCTTTTACGGGCGCCGGATGCCAGTTTATCAGCTTTAGTCAGCAATACCATGACAGGGACTTGCATCACGACCGCCCATTCGATCATTTGCATATCCAGATCTTTCAGTGGATGGCGGATATCCATCAAAACCACCAACCCCTGTAGGTATTCACGTTTCTGGAGATATTCCCCCAACGCTTTCTGCCACTTACGTTTCATCTCTTCTGGTACTTCGGCGTAGCCATAGCCCGGCAAGTCTACCAGACGGATTCCTTCTTCTACTTCGAACAGGTTAATTAATTGGGTACGGCCAGGGGTTTTACTGGTACGCGCAAGGCTCTTTTGGCGGGTCAGTGCATTCAGGGCGCTGGATTTACCCGCATTTGACCTACCGGCAAACGCGACCTCAATACCCACATCATGAGGCAGGTGGCGAATGTCAGGTGCACTCGTAATAAAGTGGGTCATATGATAGTTGTAGTTCTTGATGGTCAAAATGGTTATCTCCCTGAGGAATACACAAAAATAGCGCGGTGATTATACCGAGGGGAGTTGCTTGTGGACAGGAGTAACTTGAGGAATCCATGATAGGTTATTTTTGTTGAACAATTCACCCAATATACAATAGAACGCCTTCTCATAATTAAAATTTTATTTATAAGATAGTGATTATTTATGTAAGAGCATTAAAGAATAAAGAATATATAAAAAAATAGCAAATGCAGAATAAGAAACCAAGTCTAATACACAGAATTTTCGAGACGCTTTATCAACGCTCTTATAATTATTAAATTTTATTTATAGTTCATATTGATTATCATTATGTAAGAGCTTGCTAATAAAGATATTAAAAATATCCGAAGGCACAGTTTAAGAAACTAAGCTTACAGATTTTGAATTGCTCTTATCATTTGTCGAGTGTTCATCAATCTTCAATTTCTATGTTTTAGCATGGAAAACATATCAATATGGGGGTTATTCACAAAATAGACTTTGCTGAACTATGCGAATATAAAAGTTATGGGTAGATTTTCCCTCTATTCATCTAAGGTACTCGTAAATGTAGGTAAATCTTTGGAACTTAACTCCATAGGGAATTACACTTAAGGCGTTTTGTTGTTATGAGTTTTATTGTTGGCCTCAAAAATAAAGGAACCATTAATGTTTAAACGTATTTTTGTGTCGCTTATGGCTGCATGTGCTATCAGTGCGATAGCTGTCCCAGTATTAGCCGCTGAAACTCACGTGAAGCTGGTCACATCGGCTGGAGAAATCGAACTTGAGTTAGATAGCAATAAGGCTCCAATGACTGCCAAGAATTTCGTTGAGTATGTCAATGAGGGATTTTATAACAACACCATCTTTCATCGTGTTATCCCCGGCTTTATGATTCAGGGCGGCGGCTTTACAAAGGATATGAAGCAAAAAGCTACCAGAGAGCCAATTAAAAATGAAGCAG
Organism: Xenorhabdus sp. SGI 60; assembly: GCF_056632175.1. Taxonomy (NCBI): domain Bacteria; kingdom Pseudomonadati; phylum Pseudomonadota; class Gammaproteobacteria; order Enterobacterales; family Morganellaceae; genus Xenorhabdus; species Xenorhabdus sp. SGI 60. Next base: position 297,677 of record NZ_CP196860.1, read on the forward strand.
ATAACGGCCTGCGGAATCTGCGGGGTACTATTGCTATGGCACGTACCGCAGATAAGGATAGCGCAACCAGCCAGTTTTTTATTAACGTGACTGATAATGCTTTCCTTGACCACGGGCAGCGTGACTTCGGTTATGCAGTCTTTGGCAAAGTAGTCAAGGGCATGGATGTGGTTGATAAAATTTCTCAAGTCAAAACAGAAAATGTTGGCCCTTACCAAAATGTACCGGTAAAACCTATTGTGATCTTGTCTGCCAAGGTTGAACCTTAACAGTCCGAATACCGACATAATACGGTATTCGGATAATCATTACTGGTTGTTTGAGTACCGTTTGCATTCCCCTTCTCCCCGCCATTTCTACGTTGTTACATCATGTTGCATTATGGTAATGCGGTCTCCGTACCACTATTTTAAAAGTGCTTCTGTGGTATGATTAGCCCCCCATTGCTGTTAATACTGCTTTACCTGATTTTACTGTTATACAGAATGCATAATACCCCAATGGGGTAGGGAAACTTATAAGACTATAATAATCAGTAGGATATACTCCTATGTTACTAATAATAGATAACTACGATTCTTTTACATTCAATTTATATCAATATTTTTGTGAGTTAGGGACAGAGGTTTTAGTTAAGCGTAATGATGAGATTCAGCTTGAAGATATCGAAGATTTGGCGCCCACTCATTTAGTCATTTCTCCGGGGCCTTGTACGCCAAATGAAGCAGGGATCTCGTTGGAAGCGATTTCACATTTTGCAGGGAAATTGCCCATCCTCGGGGTGTGCCTGGGACATCAGGCAATAGGTCAGGCTTTTGGTGCAAGCGTTGTTAAAGCTCGTGAAGTGATGCATGGAAAAACCAGTCTGATCCATCATAGCCAGCAAGGGGTATTTAAAGGATTAGATCGTCCATTGACGGTCACGCGTTATCACTCTCTGGTCGTTGCCGCAGAAACGCTTCCTGCTTCATTTGAAGTGACGGCCTGGAGTCAGCGCAATGGCGACGTAGATGAAATCATGGGAATACGTCACCGTACTTTGCCACTGGAAGGCGTGCAATTTCATCCAGAAAGCATTCTGAGTGAGCAGGGACATGAATTGTTGAATAATTTCCTCAAATATTAGTCAGTTACCTCCATACTCCCTCATTCAGTGTTTTTTTATTTGCTCTTAAATGATTTTTTATTCATATTTTATGATTATTATTTCATTTTTAAATAGCAAAGATAAAAATAAGGTGGGGGAAATGGCAGAAAATAAAGCAACAAAACGAAATACCTATGATCAAGTGATGTTGCCCATTTATGCACCGGCGAATTTTATTCCTGTCAGAGGGCAAGGAAGTCGAGTATGGGATCAACAGGGTAAAGAATATATTGATTTTGCCGGAGGTATCGCTGTTCTGGCTTTGGGGCACTGTCACCCGGCTTTGGTGAACGTCCTGAAACAGCAAGGTGAAAAATTGTGGCATGTCAGCAATATTTTTACCAATGAGCCAGCCTTAACTTTAGCGCAAAAATTGATTGATGCGACCTTTGCCCAGAAAGTCTTTTTCGCTAATTCGGGAGCGGAAGCCAATGAAGCGGCATTTAAATTGGCACGTCGTTATGCGATTACTCGTCATCATCCGAATAAAACTAAAATTATTGCTTTCCATCAGGCGTTTCATGGACGCACCTTTTTCACTGTTTCGGTAGGAGGACAGCCGAAATATGCCGACGGGTTTGGACCTAAACCTGCTGATATTGTTCACGTACCTTTTAACGATTTGGATGCTGTCAGGGCGGAAATCGATGATCACACTTGTGCTGTTGTTTTGGAGCCAATTCAAGGAGAAGGGGGAGTGACTCCTGCGACGATGGCGTTTCTGCATGGAGTGCGGGAATTGTGTGATAAACATCAGGCCTTGTTGGTCTTTGATGAAGTCCAGAGTGGAATAGGGCGCACGGGTAAGTTATATGCTTACCAGCATTATGGCGTACAGCCGGATATCCTGACGACAGCAAAAGCGCTGGGGGGCGGTTTTCCCATCAGTGCAATGTTAACGACAGATACAATAGCGGCGGCAATGGAAACGGGCGCGCATGGAACGACTTATGGTGGAAACCCATTGGCTTGTAGTATCGGTTGTGTCGTACTGGATATCATCAATACGCCAGAAGTGATGATGGGCGTGGAAAAACGGCACGATATGCTCATTCATGCTCTGGAAAAGCTGAACCAAAAATATGGTATTTTCCATGAAGTTCGTGGAAAAGGCTTGCTTATTGGCGCCGTATTGAAAGCTGAATATCAGGGCAAGGCCAGAGAAATAGTGCAGCAAGCGGCGGAATCGGGATTGATGTTATTAAGTGCAGGAGACAGCATCTTGCGCTTTACTCCATCATTGATCATTCCTGAGGACGAAATTACAGACGGCATGATGCGGCTGGAAATGGCGATATTCCGCTGGTTAAACCAATAAAAGTAAAAAAGCCAGTGCGAAGTAACAGATTGCACTGGCTGAGTTTCTGGTTTATCGGGAATTAACGAGTCCCGTAAACGACGATGGTTTTGCCATGTGCAGAGATCAGGTTTTGATCTTCCAGCATTTTCAGGATACGGCCAACCGTTTCACGGGAGCAACCCACAATCTGCCCAATTTCCTGACGTGTGATTTTGATTTGCATACCATCAGGGTGAGTCATTGCATCAGGTTGTTTGGCCAAATTGAGCAACGTCTGGGCGATACGGCCTGTAACGTCCAGAAAGGCTAAGTTGCCTACTTTTTCGGAAGTGGTTTGTAGGCGACTTGCCATTTGGGCAGATAAACGCATCAGAATATCAGGATTGACCTGAATTAACTGGCGAAATTTCTTATAGGAAATTTCAGCCACTTCACAGGCACTTTTGGCTCGCACCCATGCAGTACGTTCTTGCCCCTCTTCAAACAATCCAAGTTCACCAATGAAATCTCCCTGATTTAAATAAGAGAGAATCATCTCCTTACCTTCTTCATCTTTTATTAGAACAGCAACCGAACCTTTAACAATGTAGTAAAGCGTTTCTGCTTTCTCGCCTTGATGAATAAGCGTGCTCTTGGATGGATATTTGTGAATATGGCAGTGTGACAAAAACCATTCAAGAGTCGGGTCTGTTTGTGGCTTGCCGAGAACCATTCGCTTTATCCTCTGTTGTTATTTCTGCCTTTATGGTGTGAGAAACTGTAGTTCCTCTTCAGGCTGGCTTTATAAAGTCAATAGCTTAACATATTAACCTGCTGAAAAACTGACAAGCGGGAATTTTATATGGATTATAAAGATGTCAAAATTTGGGCATATTGATCTTAACCATATATCTTGCCAGTCCCTATTTGTAACCTTGTTTGTAACACAGGAAAGCGTTTCTGTCTTCTCCTGTATCGCTTAGCCTATTAAACAGACTGCCAGATTACCAGAAATCAGGCAGAAGAGTTGGTTTTATTGATTTTATATTTATAAAAGGGAAAAAATTATGTCACAAAAAATGGCCTATTTATTTAAATAAAACAGGTAACATTATTTTTTGTTACCTGTTTTATTAAAAATTAAATGGGGATTAAATTACGAGATTTTTTTGCCTTCCAGTAATTGTTTAACAAGCGGCGCCATAATTAATTCCATTGCCAGTCCCATTTTTCCACCCGGAACGACGATAGTATTTATGCTGGAAATAAATGAACCCTGAAGCATAGCGAGTAAATAAGGAAAATCAATTTGAGTGAGACCACGGAAGCGGATCACGATAAAACTTTCGTCCAGCGAGGGAATGGCTTTGGCAGAGAAGGGGTTAGAGGTATCAACGGTAGGGACACGCTGGAAATTGATATGGGTACGTGAAAACTGAGGAGTGATGTAGCGGATATAGTCATCCATTGAGCGGACAACGGAATCCATGACAGCCTCTCTGGAATGCCCACGCTCACCGGTATCACGGATGAGTTTTTGTATCCATTCTAAGTTGACGATAGGCACAACGCCAATCAACAGATCAACATGACTGGCAACATTGTGTTGTGGCGTGACAACACCACCGTGCAGCCCTTCATAAAATAGGACGTCCGTATTTGATGGCAGAGGTTCCCACGGTGTGAAAGTACCCGGCAATTGGTTATAAGGAACGGCCTCATCATAGGTATGGAGATATTTTCGGCAGCGGCCATTGCCCGTTTCTCCGTACTCAAGGAATGTCTTTTCCAACATACCGAAATCGTTAGCTTCTGGCCCAAAGTAGCTGATATGTCTGCCTTGTTCTCTTGCTTTCCGTATCTCGGCATCCATTTCAGGACGAGTATAACGATGGAAACTATCCCCTTCTATCAGTGCGGCTGTTACGTCAAATTGTTGGAAAATCTTGCGAAAAGCGACACTGGTAGTGGTTGTTCCTGCTCCACTGGAACCAGTGATTGCGATAACGGGGTATTTGGCAGACATGAACAGACTCCTTAATCAATAAAATTGGCGAATCAGTCAATTAGAATGAATAAAACAAACTGGGCTTTACGGGCGGAACATCTCTTTAGACAAGATATTAACGGTTCCATGTAGTTCAGACCATACCAGCAGAACTTCACCTCGCTCAAGTTGACGTTTGACGTCTTGCACTTTTTGTTCGAGAGTTTTTTCCTGTTCGCCGTAATCAGTACCTTCCCGCAGGACAAAACTTTCAATTAAGTTGTGGAGTGTATCGGCTTCCAATTGTTGCCACGGGATAATCATTGTGATTGCTCCTGAAAATACGGTAATTCATCATCGGGTAAACTTAGCCATTGTCAATGGAGTTGTAGTCTGGGATTCATAATGAATTGATTTCATGATTAGTTATCTTGTATGTGAAATAACATACTGTTATTTTCTTGCAAAGAAATGTCAACTACCTGGGTGGGAGGGTAATCTACCCATGACTTTAAGCCTGATATTCTCGCTTAGTATATTTATGTTTATTTCCGCTGTCACACCAGGCCCAAACAATTTGTTACTGACATCATCGGGAGCTAATTTTGGTATACGCCGCTCCATCCCGCTTTGTCTGGGCATTATTCTGGGAATGCAGACAATTTTGCTGCTGTCTGCGTTTGGTGTTTCTGCGTTACTGCTGATTTATCCTGCTTTACATACGGGTCTGAAAATACTCGGATGCCTGTATTTATTATGGCTAGCCTGGAAGACAGCCACTTCGCATTATAAGCGGCTGGATACCACAACGTCGGCAGGAGAACCAATCAAAATTTATCAAGGTTGGTTATTGCAGTTCTTGAATCCAAAAACCTGGTTGATGGGATTGGGCGCAATCAGTAGTTACAGTCTGGCTGGAGAGCTGTATAACTATTCCATTTTTGTTATCAGTATAGTGATGTTAATCGTCAATACCCTTGCTGGTGCAATCTGGCTGGTTCTCGGCTCGCTGATTGGTCAGTTACTGAGAAGCCGTCGCGCGTGGTTTACATTCAATATCGCAATGGGTGTCCTGACTGCTGCTTGTGTGCCTTTAATCTGGTTTGGTTGAGTCGATATTTTTGCACCTGAAAAATAGCGTTAGTGAAACTCATCCCGCCAATGGCGTTGAGTATTAATGATCATCGGTTTGTTGAGATAGCTGGCCGGATAAGCCCTTGGTGTTCTGCCAGTAACGCTTTGGCCTCTTCGGCGTTAATACCCGATAAAATCATGACGATTGCAGTCTTGCAATGACCACCACAGGCGTTTAAGGCCTGTTCTGCCATTTCTCTGCTGCACTCCGTGGCGGTCATGACAATACTTTTCTGGCGTTCGATTAATTTGTCATTGGTGGCTTCTACGTCAACCATCAAATTACCATATACCTTGCCAATACGGACCATGGTGCCTGTCGTGATCATATTCAGTATCAATTTTTGTGCCGTTCCTGCCTTCATGCGGGATGAACCCGTTATCACTTCTGGCCCTACGACGGGCGTGATGGCAATATCCGCCAATTGCACCATTGAGCTGTCTGGATTGCAGCTGATACAGGCGACAGTAGCACCAACTGATTTGGCATATTCCATGGCACCTAATACATAGGGGGTTCGGCCACTGGCCGCGATCCCTACCAGAACATCTCTTTGATTAAAGTGTAATACCTTAAGATCTTTTGTACCTAATTGCCGATTATCTTCCGCATTTTCGACCGCTTGCAAAATGGCTTGATGTCCTCCGGCAATTAAGCCGATTACCTGCTCTGGTTTTGTACCATAAGTGGGTGGACATTCGCTGGCATCCAGGATACCTAAGCGCCCAGATGTGCCGGCGCCACTATAGATTAAGCGACCACCCTGACGAAATGCCTCGGCAACTTTATCAACTACACGGGCAATTTGAGGCAGTGTTTTTTCGACGGCAATAGCCACTTTTTTATCTTCATCGTTGATGACACGCAGCATATCGAGAGTTGAGAGTTGATCAATGTGGGTACTGGCGGGGTTACAACTCTCTGTTATCATATTGCTCAAGTCGATTTTCATCATTTTTCTGCCATATTTTATTGAAATTAAGAAGTGAATTATGCACGTCAGATTATCTTACTGAGCATTTAATAGAAAATATACACCAAAATAGATTAAAAACACTATTTTCCGCGTTCTCTTTTATTTGAAAATTGGAATACTAAATTGTCGATAACTATGTTTATATTCTTGGTGGTTTGCACTAAAAATCAACACGTTTTATTCATAAAATGAAAATCTAATACAGAGTATTCCAATATAAAAAAAGATTAAAAACTTGTTAAGAATAAGTGTGCATTATCACTGGCAACACACTATAAAGCCTGTCATTGCCGTGTTGCTATTTTTTAATATCACATCTCCTTATTAACACGTAATAAGAGTGAATGTTAAAATAACCATAAAAGTAAAATATGGAAGAGCTATTAATAATATAATTGGTGTAAATTATCTGCTGTTGTTGCATTATGCGAGTAAGCCAGATATATATGCTTTTCTTTATGTTTTTCAATTAAATTATTCACACAATGGTTTCACAATATGATATTTTGACTTTAATGATTTCTGGTATTTTATTTGGTAGGTTCTCAATAAAGAAAAGTTATCAATTGTGGATCCGTTTGTATGCTATATCTCGATTGTTTTTAAACTTCATAAGTATTAATGACGCTGTAGTTTAAAAAATGAAATGGAGTGATAAATAATATGGGTAACAAGGAAGATACCCACGTTGTCAGAATAATTAGTTACTGTTGAAATGATTTTATAATGAAATTAAAACGTAATTATAATAAATATTTTGCGAATTATCCCCTTATTAACTAACATTTTATTAGTTAACATTTTGACCATTTTACCTGATAAAACCTTTGACAAAACACTAAGTTAAAATGCTATCACCATGAATCTGTAATGTTTTGTAGTTATTCAACAATCATTGGGCTAAAGAACATGGATATACGCAATCTTGAAGCTTTTATCGTTTTGGCTGAAACTCTTAATTATCATAAGGCTTCTAAGAGGCTTTATCTTTCTCAGCCAGCCTTGACGAAGAGAATCCACGGGTTGGAAAATATTCTTGGTGCATCACTATTTATAAGGGGACCAAATGGAACAAGATTGACAGATTTTGGGCAGAAGACGTTGGAAAATACCCGGAAGTTTTTATCTCACTATGAACGCTTCAAAAGTCAGGTTCATTTTGATTCAAAAGAGGATATGGTCAGGCACTTATACGTCGGCTCTTGTTTTCCTATCCACAATTATTCTCAAATAGAGCGACAGTTCGTGGAAAAAAAAGGGAATGTTGTGCTGTCATTGGTGACTGGGCTGTCAGTTGAGCAGCAGATAAATTTATTGAATGCAAGGATGTTACATGTTGCAGTGATGCCGCTATTATCTATTAGCGCTCAGTTAGAGCCAAAAAAGGTATTTACGGAAAGATTGATCTATATCTTTAAGAAAGGAAGTCATCTGGTATCTAAATGCAGAACAGCCTTAAGTAAGTTTGGAAATGGAGTTACTCCGACAAATTCACCAGAAAAAAAAGAGGAGGTTGAGTTAACGGATTGCCTCAATGTTTTTCCTATTTATACTGGTGAAAATATGCATTTGCTATTAAAAACAAATGATATCATGTTGATAGTAGAGATGATTACAAAAAATAATGCCTATACCTGTGTGCCTAAACGGATTATTAATTCTATCCCTGAATATTATATGAATGTTTTAGAAATTGTTGAAACAGATAAAAAAATTGATTTTGGTGTGGTATGGGTAAAATCCATAGATGAGCCTTTGATTGAAGATGCTGAAAACTTTTCTGTCTTAGTTGCTAATGTATGAGCCAGTAATTATTCCTTGTTTTATACGGAATATTTTCATTTTGTCTCTTATGATAATCAGGCTTGAGGTGTGATTTTTAAAAGTTTTTTCAGTCAAGGAGCGAAAAATGAAAATCTGAAATATTTTTAAAAAATAATCTCTTGTATAATTGATGAATTGTTATTTTTTTACGACGAGTATTCTGGCTGTTTGCAAGCAAATTTATATTTTTTCTTTTAAACAGGGATTAATCGGGTGTTGAATGACAATACCCGATTATATACTTACAGGTTTATACCTGAAAAATTAACTGACTCCTTGACTCGCATTAAATTCTGTTGTCATTTGTTCGAGCTGTTCCTGAATATCCAACCATTCCATTTCAGTATCTTCCAGTTTGGATTTTGTTTGCGTTTGCTGATGCAGGCATTCAGTCAGTTCAGTTTTACGATCATGGTCGTAAAGCGTATTGTCTGACAGCTTCTCTTCTAATTCTGTCAATGCCGTACCCAGTTTTTCCATCTGTTTTTCAAGGGTTGCAAGCTGTTTACGCAATGGCTGCGTTTGGTTACGGAATTCAGCTTCACGCCGTTTTTGATCTTTACGCTCTTGAGCACTGTAATTTTGAGTGCTACTTGTTGAAGATTCGCTCTCTGATTTTTCTTTTTCCTGGCTATCCCGCATTTGCTGGCGTTGCAGTTCAGTGAGCCATTGCTGATAATCTTCTAAATCACCTTTAAAAAGTTCTACTTTGCCATCATGTACCAGATAAAGTTCGTCTGTTGTAGAACGCAGTAAGTGCCTGTCATGCGATACGACGACCAGAGCACCTTCGAAATCAATCAGTGCTTCAGTCAATGCTTGTCTCATGTCGAGATCAAGGTGGTTGGTCGGTTCGTCAAGCAGAAGGAGGTTTGGACGTTGCCAGACAATCAGAGCCAGTACCAAACGCGCTTTTTCACCACCGGAAAAACGTCCGCTTGGATCGGTCACTTGATCGCCTTTGAAGCCAAATCCTCCCAGATAATCTCGAAGCTGTTGCTCTGTCTCTTGGGGAGCGATTCGGGCTAAATGTTGTAATGGAGATTCATCTGCCCGTAGGTATTCCAATTGGTGCTGTGTGAAGTAACCCAGTTTAATGCCTTTCGATAAGGCAATTTCTCCTTGCTGAGGTGCAAGCTCTCCTGCCAGCAACTTGATCAACGTGGATTTACCCGCACCATTGCGACCTAGCAGGCCGATCCGTGAACCTGGCACCAGATTTAATTTGATCGAGTTCAATACCGTTTTTTCGCCATAGCCAGCACTAACTTTATCCATATTTAAGAGTGGATTTGGCAGGTTGTCCGGCTGGCGGAAACTGAAATGGAAAGGGTTATCGACATGAGCGGGAGCGATAAGCTCCATGCGTTCCAGCATTTTGATGCGACTTTGTGCCTGTTTCGCTTTAGAGGCTTTGGCGCGGAAGCGATCAATATAACTCTGCAAATGTGCCACTTTTTCCTGTTGGCTTTGGTATAGCGCCTGTTGCTGGGCAAGTTTGGCCGCGCGTTGCCGTTCGAAGGAAGAGTAGTTACCGGTATATTCGTATAGATCCTGCTGTTCAATGTGCAGAATTTTATCGATGATTGGATCGAGAAAATCGCGATCGTGGGAAATTAGGATCAAGGTGCCGGTATAACTCTTCAACCATTTTTCCAGCCAGATAACGGCATCGAGATCAAGATGGTTGGTCGGTTCGTCGAGCAATAACAAATCAGAGCGGCAGATCAGCGCTTGTGCCAAGTTAAGGCGCATACGCCAGCCTCCAGAGAATGAACGTACCGGTTGTTCTAGCTGAACCTGGGAAAAACCTAATCCGTGCAGCAGACTAGCGGCTCGGGCGCGGATTGTCCATGCCTGAATAGTATCAAGCAAACCATGAAGATGGGCGATGGCGTGACCGTCATTTTGTTCGTTGGCTATTTTGAGTTTTTGCTCCAGTTGCCGGAATTCACGGTCACCATCAATGACATATTCCAGCGCTGATGTTTCCAGGGCTGGCGTTTCCTGATTAACCCAAGCCAGTGCCCAGTTGTTGGGGAAGATGACAGAACCACTTTCAGCTTGAAGTTCATTTTTCAATAATGCAAGCAGGGTAGATTTACCGCAGCCATTTTTGCCAACTAATCCGACTTTTTGTCCGGGATTGATAGTTGCGTTGGCGTTATCCAGCAGGACGCGAATGCCACGACGGATTTGCAGTGAAGAGAAAACAATCATAGATGTCGTCTATATATAATGTGTTAAGTTAATTAATAGTTAGATTTATATATCCTTCATCTTTCAAGTTGCTGCTTTGTTGACTGCGTTCCCCATACCAATCGTATATTGATATGTATAGTGATCGTTGATACGTATAGTGATCGATGTGCCGCAATTTGAAATCTATTGGGTATATGTATTGAGTTTTAAGTACCTGGTGTGCATGGTAGCGGAAAATAGATGTTCTGACACGTCTTAGGGGGAATTATGTCAATTAGTCGTAAGCGTTTTATTGCAGGAGCAGTTTGCCCAAAATGCCAATCACAGGATACGCTGGCAATGTGGCAGGAAAATAAGGTTGATGTTGTTGAGTGTGTCCATTGTGGTCATATACAGAGGCAGACGGAGGAAGCTGTCACATCTCATATCAGAGAGCAGGAACAGGTCATTGGGATCTTTACACCACAGTAACTCAATACATGTACAATGAATTGTGGATAAATTTTGCCATTGCCTAGGTACAGTAACGTAGAATTCCGTTACAATTGGCAGCATTTTTTTGAGCAGTAAAAATTTTCCCTCACGGATTTTTTCCCCTCGGGTATGTAGGAGTTGTCATGAAAGTAGCAAAAGACTTGGTGGTCAGCCTGGCTTATCAAGTAAGAACAGAAGATGGTGTTTTAGTTGATGAGTCCTCGGTGAGTGCACCGTTAGACTATCTGCATGGCCGTGGTTCTCTGATCAGCGGATTAGAGAAAGCACTGGAAGGCCGTGAGGTGGGTGAACGTTTTGATGTTAGCGTAGAAGCCGCAGATGCATACGGTCAGTATGATGACAACCTGGTTCAGCGTGCACCAAAAGATGTGTTTGTTGGCGTTGATGATCTTCAAGTTGGTATGCGTTTTCTGGCTGACACAGATCAGGGACCTATTCCAGTAGAAATCACTGCGATAGAAGGTGATGAAGTGGTTGTTGATGCGAACCACATGTTGGCAGGCCAGAATCTGAAATTCAATGTTGAAATTGTTGCGATCCGTGAGGCGACCGAAGAAGAATTGGCCCATGGCCATGTACATGGTCAGGATGGCTGTGGTGATCACCACCATGATCACGATCACGGTGATCATGGATGCTGCGGCGGTAGCTGCCATTAAGATTAATCGGGGCTAACTGAAAATCGTTAGTCACCTGAAATATCAGTAAGCAGAAAAAGGGAAGCGGGTTTTAAGCTTCTCTTTTTTATTTTGCGTCTAGCCTTCCTTGGCAGGGCGCTTCCCTGATGAATATTAGTAATGAGGGGGCGGTGTTTCTTCAGAAAGCGGTGCAATGATGGATGCTTGGTGAGTTTTCAGACGTTCAGCGATTAATTTTAGTTGTTCTTTCAATCTGTCAGTTTCGAGCTGTTGCTTTATCACTTCCTGATTCAATGCTTCAATGGTGGCTTCTTGGTAAGCCAGCTTGGTTTCTAGTTGCTCAAATCTTCGCTCAAATTCAGATAATTCCATTATCTTTCCTCCTGCCTCTGAATCAATTAATTTAAATAACGGACCGATGATTTGGTCAAGATGCCACTATAATGCTCATATATCCAGTGAAATAGAATTTCACGAAACCTCTTTGCTTTAATGTTGTCTCAACGATTTTTATGGCAAGGTATAGCAAATATTGTCATTGGTTTTCTTAGGCGGTTATAGTAAATGTTATGACCTATGCTGATGGCAACCCCACCCAAACTTATTGGAGAATAGGATGAAATCACTGTTTAAAACAACTCTGCTGGCAACAACTCTAGCGGTGGCATTTAGCGTACCCCAAGTTTTGGCTGCTAACACCGAAACCAAAGACGAAGTCAAACTAAATAGTGCTTTTAAAACAGCAGAACAGCAAAATTCTTATGCTCTGGGTGCTTCTCTGGGCGGCTACATGGCCAACTCACTGCAAGAGCAGAAAGCGCTCGGTATCAATATAGAAAAAGAACAGTTGTTGGCTGGTGTTGAAGATGCATTAAATAATAAAGCCAAACTGACGGATAAAGAAATTCAGGAAACCCTGATAGCCTTTGAATCGAAAGTGAAAAGTGCAGCACTGGCTAAGGCAGAAAAAGAAGCCAGTGAAAATGGTGAAAAAGGTGCCCAATATCGCAAAGAGTTTGCTAAACAAGCGGGCGTAGTGGAAACCAAAACCGGGCTTCTTTACAAAATTGAAAAAGCAGGTACGGGTAACGCTCCTAAAGAGACTGATACTGTCGTTGTTAACTACAAAGGTTCTTTGATTGATGGTCAGGTTTTTGACAGCTCTTATGACCGTAAAGAGCCTCTGACAATTCGTTTGGATAGCGTTATCCCAGGTTGGAGAGAAGGTATACAGCATGTGAAGAAAGGTGGAAAAATCACATTAGTTATTCCACCTAAGCTGGCTTATGATCAGGCAAATTTACCTAAAATTCCAGCTAACTCCACTTTAGTTTTCAATGTTGAATTACTGGATATTAAGCCTGCGGCCAAGGCAAAATAATTTCTGTGATTAAAAGATATTAGCAGGGGATTAAGGCTCCTGCTTTATCACACATTTTTTCTATCTTTCGATTTGCTGCTGATATTTACCTCTATTTGATGAGTAATAAGCATGGATAAAAAAATAATAAATTTATTTGCTTATTATTTCCCACGGTATTAAATGGGATATTGCTTTTCGTATTTCAGATGGATTCGGCATAAAGCTGTGATAGAACCCCGCGCTATGCTCAGCAAGCGCTTGACGGCAGTTCGATGTGGTTTTAACGTCACTATTCTGAATAGTCCGAATAGAATAATATAGAACAAACATTTTTAACTGTTTGTTTTTAGCGCTTATCTCATAAGGCTATTTAACTTTCTTGTAACAATAAGCGTTTGCCGAAGTAGATGCTGAGTTGCAGTAATGTGATTTTATAATAAATCTTGCCCTGATGTTTTTGGTGAGGCAAAGTCAGAATTTGAAGGATGGTGTATTACATGTCTACCCCGCTATTAACTGGTGATAATATTTCTAGTGATAACAGTGATATTGATTTACTGGAAAACCAACCATTTAGTGAAACTGATCACGAAATTTTAAAATCTTACGAAGCTGCTGTGGACGGCCTGGCTATGTTGATTGGTGGGCATTGTGAAATAGTTCTTCATTCACTGGAAGATCTTAAATGTTCAGCCGTCAGAATAGCTAATGGCGAGCATACAGGGCGTAAAATTGGTTCTCCGATTACCGATCTGGCGTTGCGAATGCTGCATGATATTACGGATGAAGACAGTAGCGTTTCCAGGGCGTATTTCACACGGGCCAAAAGTGGCTCGTTGATGAAATCTGTCACGATTGCTATCCGTAATCGCCAGCGTCGAGTCATTGGGCTTTTGTGCATCAATATGAACCTTGATGTGCCTTTCTCTGAAATTATTCAGACCTTTATCCCGGAAAAAACCCATGAAGTTGCTTCAAATGTCAATTTTGCCTCTTCCGTGGATGATCTGGTAGCACAAACTCTGGAATTCACGATTGAAGAAGTGAATGCTGATCGCAATGTTTCCAATAATGCGAAAAACAGACAGGTAGTGCTGAACCTTTATGAGAAAGGTATTTTTGATATTAAAGACGCCATCAATCAGGTCGCTGATCGTTTGAATATCTCCAAGCATACGGTATACCTCTATATTCGCCAGTTTAAAAATGGTGAATGTGCTGGTTCGGAGAAATAATGTCGCCGCTGTCTTATTGTTTGCTGGTCACTGGGCCAGCTTACGGTACTCAACAAGCCAGCAGCGCTTACCAATTTGCTCAGGCATTGATCACCTCTGGCCATAAACTGCATAGCGTGTTTTTTTATCGCGAAGGTGTCCAAAACGGCAATCAATTGGTTGCCCCTGCCAATGATGAGTTTGATTTGGTCAGGGCCTGGCAGGCATTGGCAGTCAAACATCAATTCGATCTGTTTATCTGTGTTGCAGCGGCATTGCGCCGTGGTGTCGTAGATGAACAACAAGCCCGTGAATTCAATCTGCCCGCCGCTAATTTAGCCGAAGGATTTGAGCTTAGTGGACTGGGATCATTGGCAGAAGCCATGATGTTATGTGATCGTGTCATACAATTTTAGCGCTGATTAGGTTTGGGAATCTTCGTGGGTATCGATGAAAAAAATTGCCTTTGTTTTTACTGAAGCTCCTCACGGCTCTTCTGCCGGGCGGGAAGGGCTGGATGCACTGCTTGCGACGTCGGCATTGACTGAGCAGATCGGTGTATTTTTTATTTCTGATGGCGTATTTCAATTATTGGCCAATCAGCAGCCGGATAAAATCCTGGCCCGTGACTACATCTCAACCTTTAAGGTCTTGCCGCTCTATGACATTGATAAATGTTACGTCTGTCTGGATGATTTGATGACTCGGGAGGCAGCCTAGCAAACAATTTTGTGCTGGAAGCTGAATTTCTTTCTGCCGCAGCAATCCGAGAATTGTTGGCGGGTTATGATTTTGTGTTGAAATTTTAATCTATTTCAGGCGGGTAACATGTTATATACTGTCAGTCGCTCACCTTACCATAATGACTTCAATGCAATGCTTGGCCTTGTATCTGATACAGATGATGTTTTATTGATGCACAATGGTGTGTTATTGGGCATCAATGATAACCGTTATTTGGCTGAATTGCTCCGTACGAGGGCAGGCATTTATGTTTTGAAAGAAGATCTTGATGCACGGGGGCTGATTGAACAGATTTCAGACCGTGTAATGGTGATTGATTACAATGGCTTTGTTAGCTTAACAGTAAAACATCAGCAAAATTTTGCATGGTAGAGTGTGAATGGCACTTTTCAGCAACTTTACCAGTCCAACGCTTTACTGGCAGTACTTTACCGATAATATTTTGCCGATATAGAAAAACTGTATATTTCTTGACACCTCGTCAAGTCAGCAATAAAATTCCGCGTCCTCTTGTTTTGTCATAATGACAGAGAGAGGGTAAAAATCCGTGTTTACGAAGCAAAAAACCAGGAGCTTTTTTAATAATGGCAACTATTAATCAGCTGGTTCGCAAATCTCGTAGCTCGAAAGTTGTGAAAAGCAACGTTCCTGCTCTGGAAGCTTGCCCGCAAAAACGTGGCGTATGTACTCGTGTATATACTACCACCCCTAAAAAACCAAACTCCGCACTGCGTAAAGTATGCCGTGTGCGTTTGACTAACGGTTACGAAGTTTCTTCCTACATCGGTGGTGAAGGCCACAACCTGCAGGAACACTCCGTTATCTTGATCCGTGGCGGTCGTGTTAAAGACTTGCCAGGTGTGCGTTACCACACCGTTCGCGGCGCTCTGGACTGTGCCGGTGTTAAAGACCGTAAACAAGGTCGTTCTAAGTACGGTGTGAAGAAGCCAAAGGCTTAATGGTTCTCCGTTAAGTAAGGCCAAACATTTTTCACATTAATGTCAAAATAAACTCGTAGAGTTTTGGACAACCCTGAAATTCGAAACGGAGTATTTCCATGCCACGTCGTCGTGTAATTGGTCAACGTAAAATTCTGCCAGATCCAAAGTTCGGATCTGAACTGCTGGCCAAATTTGTAAATATCCTGATGGTAGACGGTAAGAAGTCTGTCGCAGAATCTATTGTATATGGTGCGCTTGAGACCCTGGCTCAGCGTTCCGGTAAAGATCATCTGGAAGCATTCGAGCTGGCACTGGATAACGTGCGCCCGACTGTAGAAGTTAAGTCCCGCCGTGTTGGTGGTTCTACTTATCAGGTTCCAGTTGAAGTTCGTCCGGTTCGTCGTAATGCTCTGGCAATGCGTTGGATCGTTGAAGCTGCTCGTAAACGCGGTGATAAGTCCATGGCTCTGCGCCTGGCAAATGAATTATCTGATGCGGCTGAAAATAAAGGCGCTGCTGTGAAGAAACGTGAAGACGTTCACCGTATGGCAGAAGCTAACAAGGCGTTCGCACACTACCGTTGGTAAAACCCCTTATTGGGTATTCCATCGGCAGTGAATATGTTCCGGGTGGCTGTCCAGCTACCCGTTCTCTAAATTGAACGCCCACGAGAGAGGAAAAAATGGCTCGTAAAACCCCTATAACTCGTTACCGTAATATCGGTATCAGTGCGCACATTGACGCGGGTAAAACCACTACCACCGAACGTATTCTGTTCTACACTGGTGTAAGCCATAAGATCGGTGAAGTTCATGATGGCGCTGCCACTATGGACTGGATGGAACAGGAGCAAGAACGTGGTATTACCATCACGTCTGCTGCGACTACCGCATTCTGGTCTGGTATGGCTAAACAGTTTGAGCCACACCGTATCAACATCATCGACACCCCAGGCCACGTTGACTTCACTATCGAAGTAGAACGTTCCATGCGTGTTCTTGACGGTGCTGTAATGGTTTACTGTGCAGTTGGTGGTGTTCAGCCACAGTCTGAAACTGTATGGCGTCAGGCGAACAAATATAACGTTCCACGTATCGCGTTCGTTAACAAAATGGACCGTATGGGAGCGAACTTCCTGCGCGTTGTTGAGCAGATCAAAACTCGTCTGGCTGCTAACCCTGTTCCTCTGCAATTGGCAATCGGTGCAGAAGATACTTTCACCGGCATTGTTGATTTGCTGAAAATGAAAGCAATCAACTGGAACGACGAAGATCAGGGTATTACCTTCGAATACGAAGATATCCCGGCTGACATGCTTGAGCAGGCTCAGGAATGGCATCAGAACCTGATTGAATCCGCAGCAGAAGCATCAGAAGAACTGATGGATAAATACCTGGGCGGTGAAGAGCTGACTGAAGAAGAAATCAAAGCAGCTCTGCGTAAGCGTGTTCTGGCTAACGAAATTATCCTGGTTACCTGTGGTTCTGCATTTAAGAACAAAGGTGTTCAGGCAATGCTGGATGCAGTTGTCGAATATCTGCCAGCTCCGACTGATGTTGAATCCATCAAAGGTATGCTGCCAGACGGTAAAGATACTCCGGCTGAACGTCACTCCAGCGATGATGAACCATTTTCAGCACTGGCGTTCAAAATCGCGACTGACCCATTCGTGGGTAACCTGACTTTCTTCCGCGTTTACTCCGGTGTTGTTAACTCTGGTGACACCGTACTGAACCCAGTGAAAGACAAAAAAGAACGTTTTGGCCGTATCGTTCAGATGCACGCCAACAAACGTGAAGAAATTAAAGAAGTCCGTGCAGGCGACATCGCTGCTGCTATCGGTCTGAAAGATGTAACTACAGGTGATACTCTCTGTGACCTGAACACTCCAATCATTCTGGAGCGCATGGAATTCCCAGAGCCAGTTATCTCTGTTGCTATCGAGCCAAAAACTAAAGCTGACCAGGAAAAAATGGGTATCGCTTTAGGCCGTCTGGCTCAGGAAGACCCATCTTTCCGCGTGAGCAGTGATGAAGAGACTGGTCAGACTATCATCGCAGGTATGGGTGAACTTCACCTCGACGTACTTGTTGACCGTATGCGTCGTGAATTCAACGTTGAAGCGAACGTAGGTAAACCTCAGGTTGCTTACCGTGAAACCATCCGTGCTTCTGTTGAGCAGGAAGGTAAACACGCTAAACAGTCCGGTGGTCGTGGTCAGTACGGTCACGTTTGGCTACGTATCGAGCCTCTGGAAGCAGGTGGTGCTGGTTACGAATTCGCGAACGAAATCGTTGGTGGTGTTGTTCCTAAAGAATACATCCCAGGCGTCGACAAAGGCGTTCAGGAACAGCTGAAGAGCGGTGTTCTGGCTGGTTATCCAATCGTTGACGTTAAAGTTGCCCTGTTCGATGGTTCTTACCATGACGTTGACTCCTCAGAAATCGCCTTTAAAATTGCTGCATCCATGGCATTTAAAGAAGGCTTCATGAAAGCGAAACCAGTTCTGCTGGAACCAATCATGAAAGTCGAAGTGGAAACACCAGAAGACTACATGGGTGACGTCATCGGTGACCTGAACCGTCGCCGTGGTATGATCGATGGTATGGATGATATAGCTACGGGCAAAATTGTTCGTGCTCAAGTACCATTGTCTGAAATGTTTGGTTATGCTACTGACCTGCGTTCTCAGACCCAAGGTCGTGCTTCTTACTCCATGGAGTTCTTGAAGTACAACGAAGCGCCTAGCAACGTCGCTCAGGCTATTATCGAAGCTCGTAAATCTAGATAAGTTTTCGAGTTTACTATCTTTTAGCTCCCTCCTCTTTGTAACGGGGGAGCGGTATTAAGGAATAGAGTCGTGTCTAAAGAAAAGTTTGAACGTTCAAAACCGCACGTTAACGTTGGTACTATCGGCCACGTTGACCACGGTAAAACTACCCTGACTGCTGCAATCACTACCGTTCTGGCAAAAACTTACGGTGGTAGCGCGCGTGCATTCGACCAGATCGACAACGCGCCAGAAGAAAAAGCACGTGGTATCACCATCTCTACTTCTCACGTAGAATACGATACCCCAACTCGTCACTACGCACACGTTGACTGCCCAGGCCACGCCGACTATGTGAAAAACATGATCACCGGTGCAGCTCAGATGGACGGCGCGATCCTGGTTGTTGCTGCAACTGATGGCCCAATGCCACAGACTCGTGAGCACATCCTGCTGGGTCGTCAGGTAGGCGTTCCTTACATCATCGTGTTCCTGAACAAATGTGACATGGTTGATGATGAAGAGCTGCTGGAACTGGTCGAAATGGAAGTGCGTGAGCTGCTGTCTCAGTACGATTTCCCAGGCGACGACACACCAATTATCCGCGGTTCTGCGCTGAAAGCGCTGGAAGGCGACGCAGAGTGGGAAGCGAAAGTTATCGAACTGGCTGAAGCACTGGATACTTACATTCCAGAACCAGAGCGTGACATTGACAAGCCATTCCTGCTGCCAATCGAAGACGTATTCTCCATCTCCGGCCGTGGTACTGTAGTAACCGGTCGTGTAGAGCGTGGTATCGTTAAAGTCGGTGACGAAGTTGAAATCGTGGGTATCAAAGAAACCACTAAAACCACGTGTACCGGTGTTGAAATGTTCCGCAAACTGCTGGACGAAGGCCGTGCGGGTGAAAACGTGGGTGTTCTGCTGCGTGGTACTAAGCGTGACGACGTTGAGCGTGGTCAGGTTCTGGCGAAGCCAGGCTCTATCCACCCACACACTCAGTTCGAATCTGAAGTGTATATCCTGAGCAAAGATGAAGGTGGCCGTCATACTCCATTCTTCAAAGGTTACCGTCCACAGTTCTACTTCCGTACCACTGACGTAACCGGTACTATCGAACTGCCAGAAGGCGTAGAGATGGTAATGCCAGGTGACAACATCAACATGGTAGTTAACCTGATTGCCCCAATCGCAATGGACGAAGGTCTGCGTTTCGCCATCCGTGAAGGTGGCCGTACTGTAGGCGCCGGTGTTGTTGCTAAAGTGATCGCATAATTTTTTTAATGTGTTCATTTTGGAAGGGCATCGATAGATGCCCTTTTTATACGTTGTCTTAAGAAGAACCTATCTCATCAATAGTTGTTCATTATTGGGCAATTAATAGCAGATAAATTGCTATTTGATTGCTATTCTTAATTATTGGTGAGATAGGCTCTGATACAACGGATGGGCTTAAATATCATTAAGATACAAAAGTCCTGCTGAATTATGGTGCCGAGTCAGATACAATTACAATTATCTTTGGGTTCGGTCTGATTTGTTTTGCTCTTGCGAGGCAAGCTGGCTATCTATTTACATCATAGTTACTTACATATAGTTACAGGTTGGTTTATGAGTGCGAATAGCGATGCTCAAGAAAGCGGGCGTGGTCTTGATATAGCAAAGTGGCTATTGGTGGCGGTGCTACTGGTGGTTGCTATTGTGGGTAATTACTATTACCGAGAGTATAACCTGCCTCTGCGCGCGATAGCCGTGGTTGCTATTGTTGCCCTTGCAGGAGCAGTTGCATTGTGGACTGTAAAAGGTAAATCTGCGTTAGCATTTGCCCGTGAAGCCCGCATTGAAATGCGTAAAGTCATTTGGCCAACTCGCCAGGAAGCACTGCATACGACTTTGATTGTTGCAGCTGTGACGGCTGTCATGTCTCTTATTTTGTGGGGGCTTGATGGTATTCTGGTGCGTTTAGTTTCATTTATTACAGGCCTGAGGTTTTAAAAATGTCTGAATCCCCAAAAAAGCGTTGGTATGTCATCCAGGCATTTTCTGGGTTTGAAGGTCGCGTCGCTCAATCTCTGCGTGAACATATCAAATTACAAGAGATGGAAGATTTTTTTGGCGAAGTGATGGTGCCGACAGAAGAAGTTGTTGAGATCCGTAGTGGTCAGCGTCGTAAAAGCGAGCGTAAATTCTTCCCTGGCTATGTCCTGGTACAAATGGTAATGAACGATGCGACGTGGCATTTAGTTCGTAGTGTACCTCGCGTAATGGGTTTTATCGGTGGCACCTCTGACCGCCCAGCACCAATCAGCGATAAAGAAGTTGATGCGATCATGAATCGTCTTCAACAGGTTGGTGATAAACCACGGCCAAAAACTCTGTTCGAACCAGGCGAAATGGTTCGAGTCAGTGATGGTCCGTTTGCAGACTTCAATGGTGTGGTGGAAGAAGTCGATTACGAGAAGAGCCGCTTGAAAGTGTCGGTTTCTATCTTTGGTCGAGCTACTCCTGTTGAGCTGGATTTCAGCCAGGTAGAGAAAGTCTAATCTGGTGATTAAGTAAGCGACTCCGCTTGCAAAGCGGTGTGAAATTAGCATACAATTTCGCGCCTTTTGTTTTTTATCCAGGCAACATTTTTAGATGATGCTGAGATAATATTAGGTTAGTTAAAGTTTTTAGTGGCCTGGTCTTTAATAATAGACGGGGTTCAAATCGTCAGGGGAGCCTCATTTTGAGGCGATAAGACCCGCATAGAGGAAAAATAAATGGCTAAGAAAGTACAAGCCTACGTTAAGCTGCAAGTTGCAGCTGGTATGGCTAACCCAAGCCCACCAGTTGGTCCAGCTCTGGGTCAGCAGGGTGTTAACATCATGGAATTCTGTAAAGCGTTCAATGCTAAAACTGAAAGTATTGAGAAAGGCTTGCCAATTCCAGTTGTTATTACTGTTTACGCAGACCGTTCTTTCACTTTCGTTACTAAAACCCCACCAGCGGCTGTTCTGCTGAAGAAAGCAGCAGGCATCAAATCTGGTTCTGGCAAACCGAACAAAGATAAAGTTGGTAAAGTAACCAGCGCTCAGATTCGTGAAATTGCTGAAACTAAAGCAGCGGACATGACTGGTGCTGACGTTGACGCGATGATGCGTTCAATCGAAGGTACTGCTCGTTCCATGGGCCTGGTAGTGGAGGGTTAATCAATGGCTAAACTGACCAAGCGCATGCGCACTATCCGTGAAAAAGTTGATGCAACTAAACAATATGACATCAACGAAGCTGTTACTCTGCTAAAAGAATTGGCTACTGCTAAATTCGTAGAAAGCGTTGACGTAGCTGTTAATCTTGGCATTGATGCTCGTAAATCTGACCAGAACGTTCGTGGCGCAACTGTACTGCCACACGGTACTGGCCGTTCAGTACGTGTTGCTGTATTTACTCAGGGTGCAAACGCTGAAGCGGCTAAAGCTGCTGGCGCTGAACTGGTAGGTATGGAAGATCTGGCTGAACTGATTAAGAAAGGCGAGATGAACTTCGACGTAGTTATCGCATCTCCAGATGCAATGCGCGTTGTTGGCCAGCTGGGTCAAATCCTGGGTCCACGTGGTCTGATGCCAAACCCGAAAGTGGGTACTGTAACGCCTAACGTTGCTGAAGCTGTACAGAACGCTAAAGCCGGTCAGGTTCGTTACCGTAACGACAAGAACGGTATCATCCACACCACTATCGGTAAAGTTGACTTCGACGCTGACAAACTGAAAGAAAACCTGGAAGCTCTGCTGGTTGCGCTGAAAAAAGCTAAACCATCTTCTGCTAAAGGCATTTTTATCAAGAAAGTTAGCCTGTCTACTACCATGGGTGCAGGTGTTGCGATCGACCAGTCTGGTCTGAACGCATCAGCTTAATTATGTAAGCTGAGAATAACGCTTTACCTTAGCGTCAGATTTGTCTAAAATCTGACGCTTCGATTTTGCCTGATATAGTGTGTTGGATGACTACATCCTTTGAAAAATAATACATTATCATCGGCAAATAACAGATTTTCGGTTGGAGCTTGGCCTTAATCCAAGCCCCGTCCAAGACCGCAGGCGTAAGTAATTACTTAATATCCTGCGTAGACGGTGACAGAGCCACATGAAATTTATTTTCTGGATTCTGCTCACCGTGTTTTAGCGCTCAGGTACATTTTGTGCTCTGAGTGAAGTGAGTTCCGGGTTTTCCCGGTTAATCCAGGAGCAAGAAGCTAATGGCACTAAATCTTCAAGACAAACAAGCGATTGTTGCTGAAGTCAGCGAAGTAGCCAAAGGCGCGCTGTCTGCGGTTGTTGCGGATTCCCGCGGCGTTACCGTAGATAAAATGACTGACCTGCGTAAAGCATGTCGTGAAGCTGGCGTTAACGTACGTGTCGTACGTAATACCCTGCTGCGCCGTGCTGTTGAAGGTACTGATTATGAGTGCCTGAAAGAAGCATTTGTTGGTCCAACCTTGATTGCTTTCTCTTTCGAACATCCGGGCGCAGCTGCTCGTCTGTTCAAAGATTTCGCGAAAGCGAACCCAGCATTCGAGATTAAAGCGGCAGCCTTTGAAGGTGAGTTCATCCCAGGATCAATATCGATCGTCTGGCAACACTCCCAACTTACGATGAAGCAATCGCACGCCTGATGGCAACCATGAAAGAAGCCTCCGCAGGCAAACTGGTTCGCACTCTGGCTGCACTACGCGATCAGAAAGAAGCTGCTTAATAGCCTATTTCCTCCGTTGCTTTTTAACGTATAAACTTTTTCTGAATTTTAGGAACACTTGTTATGTCTATCACTAAAGAACAAATTCTGGACGCAGTTGCAGAAATGTCTGTAATGGACGTTGTTGAACTGATCAGCATGATGGAAGAAAAATTCGGCGTTTCTGCTGCTGCAGCTGTAGCTGTAGTTGGTGGTGCTGCTGAAGTTGTTGAAGAAAAAACTGAATTCGACGTCATCCTGACTGGCGCTGGTGCTAACAAAGTTGCTGTAATCAAAGCAGTACGTGGCGCAACTGGCCTGGGTCTGAAAGAAGCGAAAGACCTGGTTGAAAGCGCACCAGCAGCACTGAAAGAAGCTATCAGCAAAGACGACGCTGAAGCTCTGAAAAAATCTCTGGAAGAAGCAGGTGCTTCTGTTGAGATCAAGTAAGATTAGTTTGAAGTTCGCAGCCTGATTTTCTAAGGCTGGCGGCTGGCGATTTTTTAATCGCCAGCCTTTTTGCGCTGTAAGGGCATTGTCTGAAAGTCAGATTTGTCTGAAAGGCATTAATAGGGAGTTAGTGGCATTTCACACTGTTTGGCTACTAATAAACCCAAAATACTTCTTCTTATTGACGACTTAATATACTGCGTTCTCAGCTACGATCCACTCGGGTAGCTCGGTAGTCAGGTAACGCAATGAAATGATTTAAGAGTAATAGTAATGAGTATTACGGAAAATATTCTGTTTTCTGTTCGAAAAAATAGTGTTGCAGCGTGCTGTCCTTAAGGGCGGACAGAGTGGGTCACTTATCAGCGAGCTGAGGAACCCTATGGTTTACTCCTATACCGAGAAAAAACGTATTCGTAAGGATTTTGGTAAACGTCCACAAGTGTTGGATGTTCCATACCTTCTTTCTATCCAACTTGACTCGTTCCAGAAGTTTATCGAGCAAGATCCTGAAGGCCAAAATGGACTGGAAGCGGCCTTCCGTTCAGTGTTTCCAATTCAGAGCTACAGCGGTAATTCAGAGCTGCAATATGTAAGCTACCGTCTTGGCGAACCTGTCTTTGATGTCAAAGAGTGTCAGATCCGTGGAGTAACTTTCTCCGCACCTCTGCGCGTTAAGCTGCGTCTGGTGATCTATGAGCGCGAAGCGCCAGAAGGCACAGTTAAAGACATCAAAGAACAAGAAGTCTACATGGGTGAAATTCCACTCATGACTGATAACGGGACTTTCGTTATCAACGGTACTGAGCGCGTTATTGTATCTCAGTTACATCGTAGCCCAGGCGTTTTCTTTGATAGCGATAAGGGTAAAACCCATTCATCCGGTAAGGTACTGTATAATGCACGTATCATTCCTTACCGTGGTTCGTGGTTAGATTTCGAATTTGATCCAAAAGATAACCTGTTTGTGCGTATCGACCGCCGCCGTAAGTTGCCGGCTTCGATTATTCTACGTGCAATGAATTATTCCTCTGAAGACATCCTGAATCTGTTCTTCAAAAAAACCGTTTTCGAAATTCGCGACAATAAATTGCAGATGATCCTGGTTCCAGAGCGTCTGCGTGGCGAGACTGCTTCATTTGATATCGAAGCAAATGGCAAGGTTTATGTTGAAAAAGGCCGCCGTATCACAGCTCGTCATATCCGCCAGTTAGAAAAAGAGCAGGTAGACCGCATTGAGGTTCCTGTTGAATATATTGCGGGTAAAGTTGTAGCAAAAGATTACATCGACCAGAACACAGGTGAAATCATCTGTGCCGCTAACATGGAACTCTCTTTGGATCTACTGGCCCGTTTGAGTCAGTCTGGTTACAAATCTATCGAGACCCTGTTTACCAATGATCTGGACCACGGTGCTTATATTTCCGAAACCCTGCGTGTTGACCCAACCAATGATCGCCTGAGCGCACTGGTTGAAATCTATCGCATGATGCGTCCGGGTGAACCACCAACACGTGAAGCCGCAGAAAACCTGTTTGAGAACTTGTTCTTCTCTGAAGATCGTTATGATCTGTCTGCGGTTGGTCGTATGAAGTTCAACCGTTCGCTAGATCGTGAAGAGGTTGAAGGTTCCGGTATCCTGAGCAAAGAAGACATCATTGACGTGATGAAGAAGCTCATCGATATCCGTAACGGTAAAGGTGAAGTTGATGATATCGACCACTTGGGCAACCGTCGTATCCGTTCCGTTGGTGAAATGGCTGAAAACCAGTTCCGCGTCGGCTTGGTTCGTGTAGAACGTGCAGTGAAAGAGCGTCTGTCTCTGGGCGATCTGGATACCCTGATGCCACAGGACATGATCAACGCCAAACCAATTTCTGCGGCGGTGAAAGAGTTCTTTGGTTCGAGCCAGCTGTCCCAGTTCATGGACCAGAACAACCCACTGTCTGAAATCACCCATAAACGCCGTATTTCTGCGTTGGGTCCAGGCGGTCTGACCCGTGAGCGGGCAGGCTTTGAAGTTCGAGACGTACACCCAACTCACTACGGCCGTGTATGTCCAATCGAAACACCTGAAGGCCCAAACATCGGCTTGATTAACTCATTGTCCGTTTATGCACGTACCAATGAGTATGGTTTCCTTGAAACACCTTACCGCTTGGTTCGTGATGGCGTAGTGACTGATGAAATCCACTACCTGTCTGCAATCGAAGAAGGTAACTACGTTATTGCTCAGGCGAGCACCGTATTGGATGAAGAAGGCCATTTCGTTGAAGAATTGGTCACGTGCCGTCATTACGATGAATCCAGCTTGTTCAACCGTGATCAGGTTCAGTACATGGACGTTTCGACACAACAGATTGTGTCCGTCGGTGCTTCTCTGATCCCATTCCTTGAACACGATGACGCCAACCGTGCATTGATGGGTGCGAACATGCAACGTCAGGCGGTTCCAACTCTGCGCGCTGATAAGCCGCTGGTCGGAACAGGCATGGAGCGTGCGGTAGCGGTTGACTCCGGTGTAACCTCAGTAGCTAAACGCGGCGGTGTGGTTCAGTACGCTGACGCATCCCGTATTGTTATCAAGGTTAACGAAGATGAAATGTACGCAGGTGAAGCGGGCATTGATATCTATAACCTGACCAAATATACCCGCTCAAACCAAAACACTTGTATCAATCAGACACCATGTGTTTCTTTGGGTGAATTGGTAGAACGCGGTGACGTACTGGCTGATGGTCCATCCACCGATTTAGGTGAACTGGCACTGGGTCAGAACATGCGTGTGGCGTTCATGCCTTGGAATGGTTATAACTTCGAGGACTCCATCCTCGTCTCTGAGCGTGTTGTTCAGGAAGACCGTTTCACCACTATTCACATTCAAGAACTGGCTTGCGTGTCTCGTGACACTAAACTGGGACCTGAAGAGATTACGGCTGACATCCCCAACGTGGGTGAAGCTGCACTGTCTAAACTGGACGAATCCGGTATCGTTTATATCGGTGCGGAAGTGAAAGGTGGCGACATTCTGGTTGGTAAGGTGACACCAAAAGGTGAAACTCAGCTAACTCCAGAAGAAAAACTGTTGCGAGCGATCTTCGGTGAGAAAGCGTCTGATGTGAAAGACTCCTCACTGCGCGTACCAAACGGTGTTTCTGGTACTGTTATCGACGTACAAGTCTTTACCCGTGATGGTGTAGAGAAAGACAAGCGTGCGTTGGAAATCGAAGAGATGCAGTTGCGTGAGGCTAAGAAAGACCTGACAGAAGAACTGCAAATTTTCGAAGCTGGTCTGTTTGCACGTATTCACTCTGTACTGGTTGCCGGTGGGATTGAAGCGGAAAAACTCAGCAAACTTCCTCGTGGGCGTTGGCTGGAGCTGGGCCTGGCTGATGAAGAAAAACAAAATCAGCTAGAGCAGTTGGCAGAACAGTACGACGAACTGAAAGTAGAGTTCGAGAAAAAACTGGATGCTAAACGCCGTAAGATCACTCAGGGCGACGATCTGGCACCGGGCGTACTGAAAATTGTCAAAGTGTATCTGGCTGTGAAACGTCAGATCCAGCCTGGTGACAAGATGGCAGGTCGTCACGGTAACAAAGGTGTTATCTCCAAGATCAACCCGATCGAAGACATGCCTTACGATGAAAACGGCACACCAGTGGACATCGTACTGAACCCGCTGGGCGTACCATCACGTATGAACATCGGTCAGATTCTGGAAACTCACCTGGGTATGGCGGCAAAAGGCATTGGTGACAAGATCAATGCAATGCTGAAACAGCAGCAAGAAGTTGCCAAACTGCGTGAATTTATCCAGAAAGCTTATGATCTGGGTGATGATACCCGTCAGAAAGTTGACTTGGGCACCTTCACTGATGAAGAAGTGATGCGTCTGGCAGAAAACTTGAAAAAAGGTATGCCTATCGCAACGCCGGTCTTTGATGGTGCAAAAGAGACCGAAATCAAAGAGTTGTTGAAACTGGGTGGCTTGCCGACTTCCGGTCAGATCACGCTGTTCGACGGCCGTACAGGTGAACAGTTCGAGCGTCAGGTAACCGTTGGTTACATGTACATGCTGAAACTGAACCACTTGGTTGATGACAAGATGCACGCCCGTTCTACCGGCTCTTACAGTCTGGTGACTCAACAGCCGCTGGGTGGTAAGGCACAGTTCGGTGGACAGCGCTTCGGTGAGATGGAAGTGTGGGCATTGGAAGCATACGGTGCGGCGTACACCCTGCAAGAAATGCTCACCGTTAAATCCGACGATGTTAACGGTCGAACCAAGATGTATAAAAACATCGTGGATGGTAACCACCAGATGGAACCAGGCATGCCGGAATCTTTCAACGTATTGCTGAAAGAAATCCGTTCGTTGGGTATCAACATCGAGCTGGAAGACGAATAAATCGTTTTCCCGCTGGTACTGCCCGGCCGTATGTTGAAGCATAAGAATGTCGGGCGGTTTACCAGCCAGTGGTTGCACTGGTCCCAGTGGTTATACTGGTTATAGAGGGGAGTGGCATGGGCCACTCACCTAACAGGTCTAACTCCGACAGGAGCCATTTCGTGAAAGACTTATTGAAGTTTCTGAAAGCGCAAACTAAGACCGAAGAGTTTGATGCGATCAAAATTGCTCTGGCCTCTCCAGATATGATCCGTTCGTGGTCATTCGGGGAAGTAAAAAAGCCGGAAACCATTAACTACCGTACGTTCAAACCTGAGCGTGACGGTCTTTTCTGTGCGCGTATTTTCGGGCCAGTAAAAGATTACGAATGCTTGTGTGGTAAATATAAGCGTTTGAAACACCGTGGTGTGATTTGTGAGAAATGTGGCGTTGAAGTAACCCAGACTAAAGTTCGTCGTGATCGTATGGGCCACATTGAGCTGGCATCTCCAACCGCTCACATCTGGTTCCTGAAATCGCTGCCATCCCGCATCGGTTTATTGCTGGATATGCCTCTGCGCGATATTGAACGCGTACTATACTTCGAATCCTATGTGGTTGTTGAAGGGGGTATGACCAATCTTGAGCGTAGCCAAATCCTGACTGAAGAACAGTATCTGGATGCACTGGAAGAGTTTGGTGATGAATTTGACGCAAAAATGGGTGCAGAGGCAATCCAGGCTTTGCTGAAAAGCATCGATCTGGAAAACGAATGCGAAACCTTGCGCGAAGAGCTGAATGAAACCAACTCTGAAACCAAGCGTAAGAAACTGACCAAGCGTATTAAACTGCTGGAAGCGTTCATTCAGTCTGGCAACAAACCAGAGTGGATGGTTCTGACCGTTCTGCCAGTTCTGCCACCGGATTTGCGTCCACTGGTTCCACTGGATGGCGGTCGTTTCGCAACTTCAGACCTGAACGATCTGTATCGTCGCGTTATTAACCGTAACAACCGTTTGAAGCGCCTGTTGGATCTGGCTGCGCCAGATATCATCGTACGTAACGAAAAACGTATGTTGCAGGAAGCGGTTGATGCGCTGCTGGACAACGGCCGTCGCGGTCGTGCGATTACCGGTTCTAACAAGCGCCCTCTGAAATCCCTGGCAGACATGATCAAGGGTAAACAGGGTCGTTTCCGTCAGAACTTGCTGGGTAAACGAGTTGACTACTCAGGCCGTTCCGTCATTACCGTAGGTCCATACTTGCGTCTGCATCAGTGTGGTCTTCCTAAGAAGATGGCACTGGAACTGTTCAAGCCATTTATTTATGGCAAACTGGAACTGCGTGGCCTGGCGACGACTATCAAAGCCGCCAAGAAAATGGTTGAGCGTGAAGAAGCTGTTGTATGGGATATCCTGGATGAAGTCATCCGTGAGCACCCTGTTCTGCTGAACCGTGCACCAACCCTTCACCGTTTGGGTATTCAGGCATTTGAACCCGTTCTGATCGAAGGTAAAGCTATTCAGTTGCACCCACTCGTGTGTGCGGCATATAACGCCGACTTCGACGGTGACCAGATGGCTGTTCACGTACCGTTGACACTGGAAGCTCAGTTGGAAGCGCGTGCGTTGATGATGTCTACCAACAACATCCTGTCTCCAGCGAGCGGTGAACCTATCATCGTTCCATCTCAGGACGTTGTATTGGGTCTGTACTACATGACCCGTGACTGTGTTAACGCGAAAGGCGAAGGCATGGTTCTGACCGGTCCTAAAGAAGCAGAGCGCGTATACCGCGCGGGTCTGGCTTCTCTGCACGCCCGTGTCAAAGTTCGTATCACTGAAGAAGTGAAAGATGGTGAAGGTAATGTCACTGTCAATACAGGATTGGTTGATACGACCATCGGGCGTGCCATCCTGTGGATGATTGTACCGCGTGGCTTGCCATACTCATTGATTAACCAGCCACTGGGTAAAAAAGCTATCTCTAAGATGCTGAATACCTGTTACCGCATACTGGGTTTGAAACCAACCGTTATTTTGGCTGACCAGACCATGTATACCGGTTTTGCTTACGCTGCTCGTTCAGGGGTATCCGTAGGTATTGACGACATGGTTATTCCTGAGAAGAAAGAAGGCATCATCGCGGAAGCAGAAGCGGAAGTGGCCGAAATTCAGGAACAGTTCCAGTCAGGTCTGGTAACTGCTGGCGAACGCTATAACAAAGTTATCGATATCTGGGCTGCGGCGAACGAACGTGTTGCTAAAGCAATGATGGAAAACCTGTCTTCTGAAACAGTGATTAACCGTAACGGTGAAGAAGAACAACAGGTTTCTTTCAACAACATCTTTATGATGGCCGACTCCGGTGCGCGTGGTTCTGCGGCTCAGATCCGTCAGTTGGCGGGTATGCGTGGTCTGATGGCAACGCCAGATGGCTCCATCATCGAAACCCCAATTACCGCGAACTTCCGTGAAGGTCTGAACGTACTTCAGTACTTCATCTCAACCCACGGTGCTCGTAAAGGTCTTGCGGATACCGCATTGAAAACGGCGAACTCCGGTTACCTGACCCGTCGTCTGGTTGATGTTGCCCAAGACTTGGTAGTGACTGAAGATGACTGCGGTACTCACGATGGTATCCTGATGACTCCAGTTATCGAAGGTGGTGATGTTAAAGAGCCACTGCGTGAGCGTGTATTGGGTCGTGTGGCGGCGGAAGACATCCTGAAACCAGGTACAGCGGATATTCTGGTTCCACGTAACACGCTGCTGAATGAAAAATGGTGTGATCTGTTAGAAGAGAACTCCGTTGACAGCGTGAAAGTACGCTCCGTAGTAAGTTGTGAAACTGACTTTGGTGTTTGTGCAAACTGTTACGGTCGTGACCTTGCTCGTGGTCACTTGATCAACAAAGGTGAAGCGATCGGTGTTATCGCGGCACAGTCAATCGGTGAACCAGGTACACAGTTGACGATGCGTACGTTCCACATCGGTGGTGCGGCATCTCGTGCGGCAGCAGAATCCAGTATTCAGGTACGTAACAAAGGTCATCTGAAACTGATCAACGCGAAATTCGTGACGAACTCAGCAAGCAAACTGGTTATTACCTCTCGTAATACCGAATTGCGCCTGATCGACGATTTCGGTCGTACCAAAGAGAGCTATAAAGTCCCTTACGGCTCGGTATTGACCAAAGGTGATGGTGAAACAGTAACTGGCGGTGAAACCGTTGCTAACTGGGACCCACACACTATGCCAATCGTGAGTGAAGTATCCGGTATTATCCAGTTCTATGACATGGTTGATGGTCAAACCATTACCCGTCAGACGGATGAGCTGACCGGACTGTCTTCGCTGGTGGTTCTGGATAGTGCAGAGCGTACCGGTAGTGGTAAAGACCTGCGTCCAGCACTGAAAATCGTAGACGCCCAGGGTAACGACGTTCTGATCCCAGGTACAGATATGCCTGCTCAGTACTTCCTGCCGGGTAAAGCGATCGTTCAGTTGGAAGATGGTATGTCCATCTCTGCGGGTGATACATTGGCGCGTATTCCTCAGGAATCTGGTGGTACTAAAGATATCACCGGTGGTCTGCCACGCGTTGCGGACCTGTTCGAAGCTCGTCGTCCGAAAGAGCCTGCTATCCTGGCAGAAATCAGCGGTATTGTTTCCTTCGGTAAAGAAACCAAAGGCAAGCGCCGTCTGGTAATTACCCCGCTGGATGGTGGTGAACCTTACGAAGAGATGATCCCTAAATGGCGTCAGCTCAACGTGTTCGAAGGTGAGGTTGTTGAACGTGGTGACGTGATCTCCGATGGCCCGGAATCTCCACATGACATTCTGCGCCTGCGTGGTGTTCACGCGGTTGCTCGTTACATCACTAACGAAGTACAGGAAGTTTACCGTCTGCAAGGCGTTAAGATTAACGATAAACACATTGAAGTTATCGTTCGTCAGATGCTGCGTAAAGCAACTATTGCGAATGCGGGTAGCTCCGAATTCCTTGAAGGTGAGCAGGTTGAATACGCACGCGTTAAGGTTTCGAACCGCAAACTGGAGCAGGATGGCAAAGTACCAGCTATCTTCCATCGTGACCTGTTAGGTATCACCAAAGCATCATTGGCAACAGAATCCTTCATCTCTGCGGCGTCGTTCCAGGAAACAACCCGCGTTCTGACTGAGGCAGCTGTTGCAGGTAAACGTGATGAACTGCGTGGCCTGAAAGAGAACGTCATCGTTGGTCGTCTGATCCCGGCGGGTACAGGTTATGCTTACCATCAGGATCGCATCCGTCGTCGTCAAGAAAACGAAGTGGTTGAAGCGCCACAATTTAGCGTTGACGAAGCCACTGCAAACCTTGCTGAATTGTTGAATGCAGGTTTTGGTAGCAGCAGCGATAACGAGTAATCGTGATGCGTAGCATACCTATAGCTAAATATAGATATAGCTAATTGTGAAAATGCCCTCTCTGGTAGAGGGCATTTTTTATTGGATGGAAAATTGAAATGAGACGAATTGTTTATTATTATTTCATCCAGAATTAAACGTCACCCGCAGAAATGGAATTCTGATCGCCTGCAATTCCTAAGCCTCTCAGAATTATATGTCATGCAAGATGTATTTGATTTTCAGTCTCATACTCACTTCTTGCATCGTCTGGGGAAAGAATAGACAGCCTATATTATTGAATCGGTCATACCATAATATCCTGTATGATCTCAGACGTTCCAGACGGGCATTATCACAATTAAATCCCCATGTACTTTATCTCTCTTATCCTTTTGGTGGATATAACCCAGAGGCAATAAAAGCGGCTAAACAAGCTGGATTCCATTTGGCTTGTTACCACGGTACAGGGAAAAGTTAAATTGGGGGATAATCCATTTTCTTTAAAGCGGTTATATATATTGCGCACAGATCCGATTGAAAAAATGGCAAAAATGCTTGCTAATAACCCTATTTAACGCCTTTACGATTGCTTAATAATTGAATGTAGGATGTAAAATCATTTAATTGCTAAATAGCAAAAGAATATTCTAATATGATGTTTTTACTGAGGATATAAATGATGGATTTCTTGGGGTTAATATTGGAAGTTTTTTATAACATTATAAAGTGCATTATCAAGTTTTTTGCATGGATATTTAAGGTTGCCATGAAGGAAACTGTTATTTCATTGCTTTCCATAGGAATTTTATTCTGCATTATATTTTCATTCATAATACCTAGATTGATTTTTGGTATTTTACTGTTACTAATGTTTATATATTGGTTTTATAAATTCCGTTTAAAAATAAAGAATTATCTGAATAAGAAAGGGTTTATGGATTACTTTAAGTAAATATGATGTTGGTAATGTTATGCAATGAAAATTCATCTGAGAAGGATAATGATCTGTATCTTTTAAGAGCCTATTCCCTTAGGCTCTTAAGTTAAATATCTCGCTATAATTATTTGATGAATAAATTTATTTTTTGTTTTTTATCGTCTTGATAAAAGTTTCCCGTGCAGTTGGAGATCCCAGTCGTTCTGCTTCATCTAACAGTTTCAATGCCTTATCAACATCACCATTGTTAATAGCTCTTTTGATAGCGTCATTGAAATACCGTTCGGTGTCGTTCAGTACAGGTTTAACTACTGGCGCAGTAGTTTGTGGTACATCAGCCGGGGTTGTTCTTATCGGTGATGTAAATACTGTTTGTGTAGAACCAACTGTGATCGGTTTAGGTGCAGGTGAAGAAAATACCTGGCCTATCAGAACGTTGCCTGCATTGCTTTCTGATTGTACTTTTAACGTTAATGTACCTGTTGCTGTATGGCGAGCGATCGGATCTGGAATATCTGGTACAGAATTACCGACACCTTTAGCATAAGCTTTAGCAGGATCGACCATTTGTGTTGAAGCCTGTGAATCAGAACGGGTGGTATAAATCAGCAAATAAATTCGCTGTTGTCCCAATGCCGGTGTCAGCTTTAACACACCCTCAAGTCTATCGGTGGACATAATACTCGGTTGTTGATAGCGGAAGTAGTGGCTTGGATAGAAAGCCGCAGGGTGGAGTTGTTCATCAAAGACTAAAACATTCGGTGAGTATACTTGCTTATCTTTTATCAGACTGTTCAGAGTGATTTCCAATGAACCTTGATTGGCCGGTAAAGCAAATGTGGCTACCGCACCTTGGATATGATCATCATTAAGCTGCTGTGATGCGCTATCAAGAATAATAGTCTGTGTACTATGAGTATTAATGGGCTGCCACTGTAATTTCTGTAAGGTTGACAAAGATAAAGCAGGTGCAGAGTTGATTGTCTCTATACCAGATGTTGCTGGGTCAGACAGTACGGTATCTGATGTAGCATAACTCGCCGGAATTAAGTTGCAGAGCAGGGCACTGAAACAAAGTGAGAGTAATTGCTTTTTCATTACCACCAAGCCTCAAATTGGGCACCAAATGTAAACTCATCGCTGTTCCCACGACTGAATTGATGTGCTGCTGTATCTTTGGCTGCAATGCTACTACCGTCATAACCCCATTTTTCATTCCATTTGGAGTAAGAAGTAAATAAACGGATAGCGGGGCGTGACCAGATGCTGTCACCTGCTTGCCACTGTTGAGCCAGAGTGACCTTGAACTGGTTATTGCTTTCCTTAGTGCGTTGTGATTTCACGTGGTCATAACCCACTTCCATTAAGGTACTCATTATCGGAGTCCACTTATACATTGGGCGGACACCCACGGTGTACCATGTGTTGCCATTGTTATTGTCGAGGTCAATGTCTTGATACATGGCGGCATACATGAGATCCCATTTCTTGGTGATACTAATGGCACCGTGATTCAGGACGCGTAGCATATGCCCGTCATTATTCACATTCGCACCTTCAGCACGCCCATTACCGCTGGAAGTCATAGCATCAGTTGCGTACTGTAAGACAAATTTGTTGAAACCACCTAACAGGCTTTGGGTATGTTCGGCAGTCAGCATCACACCATCTTTGGATGCTCGCTTATCAAGCTGGTATCCCTTACGTGTATTCGCACGCCCATAATCGATACCAAATTCTAGTGTGCCACCGGCATTGACAGGTAAGTTGGCTAGTCGTATATCAAAAATGTCATTTGAAGTATTTGGGGCCTTCTTGCGTTCATTATCAATCCACCCGTATGAACCGCCTGCTTCCGTATTACGGGTCACCGCGAAGGACAATTTGCCAAACCCAAGATCAATATTTTCCAATCCTGCACCAGGACCGGAAATATCCCAGTAATAGAAGTCGATCATATGTACATCGTGACGCTGGTAGAAACGTTTACCCGCCCACAGTGTTGAACCAGGCAGCCAATCAATAATATTGGTTGCTTTCACGTTGACTTCACGAAAACCAGGTTTTGTATCTTCCCAGTCTTTTTGCTGACTGACGGAATAGGCTAAATTGGTATCAAAATAGAAACTTTTATTCCCTTCTTTCCATAACTCTTGCCCTAACTTAAGTTCGGCGTAGGTTTCACATTCGTTGCCGAGACGGTATTTACTCGGTGCCCCAGTGACTTTGGCACATTTCTGCTCACCACCATTACCAGTCCAGCCAATGCCTGAACGGGCATAGCCGTGGAAGTCAACAGCAATAGCTTGCGTGGATAATAAACCAGTAGTTAGCATAGCCAATGAGAGAGACAATATACGCATAATGATTCTCCTGTTATTTTTTATAGCCGCGGATCTAGATTCCGGGTTCTTTATGTAAACGCTGACATGCAGTTCCATCTTCACGGAAAAGATGACATCGGTGGGGAGCTAGTCCGATAGAGAAATCTGCACCTTCTTTAACGAGAACAATATCAGGTTGGCGGTAAACCAAATTTTGATGAATGGCAGGTATGCGGATGTGAATCTGAGTTTCGTTCCCCAGTTGTTCCACGATCTGTACTGTCCCCTCTAACGTAACATCGGCTACATCATTAGGCAAAAGATGTTCGGGGCGAATTCCCAAAGATACATTACTACCGACAGTTAGCCCTTTGCTTTCAACTGGTAACCAAACTGGCTGACCGTTAGGCAGGATGATCTGTACCTGATCAACAGCAATCGCTGAGACTTTGACTGGCAGGAAATTCATTTTCGGTGAACCAATGAAACCTGCGACAAAGCGATTGGCAGGATAGTGATAAATTTCAAGTGGCTTACCAACCTGAGCAATATTGCCCCCATCCAGAACAACAATTTTATCTGCCAGAGTCATGGCTTCGATTTGGTCATGGGTTACATAGACCATTGTACGTTGTAGTCGTTTGTGTAGACGTGAAATTTCAATTCTCATCTGTACACGCAAAGCCGCATCCAGATTGGAAAGCGGCTCATCAAGCAGAAAGATATTGGGTTCAGCAACGAGAGTTCGGCCAATGGCGACTCGTTGGCGTTGGCCGCCGGACAGTGCTTTAGGACGGCGTTCCAGTAAATGGGCAAGCTGGAGAGTTTCTGCAACTTGTTGCATTCGTTTGTAGATATCGCTTTTTTTGACACCAGCCAGCTTCATGCCGAATGACATATTGTCTGCAACAGAGAGATGGGGATATAGTGCATAAGATTGAAAAACCATGCCGATACTGCGTTTGGCTGGTGGAACATCATTCATTCGTTTTCCGTCTATCAGCAAATCACCGGACGTAATGTCTTCCAATCCCGCGATCATCCTTAGCAGCGTCGATTTCCCACATCCCGACGGGCCGACAAATACGACGAATTCTCCTTCCTGAATATCAAGATTAAGATCTTTGGAGATAACAGTTTCACCATATGATTTAGATACATTGCGGAATGTGACGCTAGACATTTGTTCCCTCCCTCGGATTTGCCACCCCAGTTTTTTGTTCGTTTCTGGTTCGTCTTCGTTTCCTATTTGTCGCAGCGAGAAACTTAATGAAAAACTGATGGCTGGATTGTGTATAAAATAACAGGCGCGAAAATCCTCCATCCCAGAATTTTTGATGGTGGAGGAGCCAGGAGGACGAGATTAATGCGATTGAGAAAGAAAGAATAAAATTGTCAGATAAGATGTGATTTAAATCGCAAAAAAGGATGCTGTCTTGATGTTAACGTTCTGATTTTAATTATTTTTGTAAGCAAGTTCACACTCATACGGTATGAGGCGTAGGACTGGGGAGGATGAGTCTTTTTTACATTGATTGCACACTGGTGCCATTTTATCGCGATGTAACAAAGATAATTATCTTGAACTAACAAATGAAAAAGGCGGAATGATGACCAAGAAAATTTTAAAAGTGGGGACTCGTACCCTGATGCTTTCCGTTTTAACAACATGTGTATTGTCTGCTTCGGTTTTTGCGAAACCGGAAGAAGGAAAGTTGGTCATTTGGATCAATGGTGATAAAGGTTATAACGGACTGGCACAGGTTGGTGAGAAATTTGCAAAAGAAACGGGTATTCCTGTCACTGTCGAGCATCCTGACAAACTGGAAGAGAAATATACCCAGATTGCAGCCAGTGGAGATGGGCCGGATATTATTTTCTGGGCACATGATCGCTTTGGTGGCTATGCACAGTCAGGGTTAGTTGCTGAAATCATTCCTGATAAATCATTTATTGATAAGCTATTTCCCTTTACATGGGATGCCGTTCGTTATGACGGAAAATTAGTAGGATACCCTATCGCAGTTGAAGCTCTTTCTCTTATCTACAATAAAGACTTGATTAAATCTCCTCCTAAAACATGGGAAGAAATCCCTGCCTTGGATAATGAACTGAAAAAGCAAAATAAAAGCGCAATTATGTTCAATTTGCAGGAACCGTATTTTACTTGGCCGCTGATTGCTGCTGATGGTGGATATGCCTACAAGGCAGAGAACGGTACTTATAATGTCAAAGACAGCGGAGTGAATAATACGGGTTCTAAAGCGGGGCTGAAATTTCTGGTTGATTTAGTCAAAAATAAACATCTCAATGCCGATATCGATTACTCCATCGCCGAAGCTGCCTTTAATAAAGGTAAAGCAGCAATGACGATTAATGGTCCTTGGGCATGGGCGAATGTCGATGAAAGTAAGATCAATTATGGCGTTACCCTATTACCAACCTTTAAAGGAAAACCCTCTAAACCTTTTGTTGGCATTTTAACTGCGGGAATTAATGCAGCCAGTCCTAATAAAGAGTTAGCGAAAGAATTTTTGGAAAATTACCTGCTTACCAATGAAGGGTTGGCAATGATGGATAAAGATAAGCCGTTGGGAGCAGTGGCTTTGAAATCCTATCAGGAGATCCTGGCGAAAGATCCACGTATTGCTGCCACGATGGCAAATGCCCAAAACGGCGAAATTATGCCGAATATTTCCCAAATGAGTAGCTTCTGGTACGCAATGCGTAGCGCTGTTCTTAACACGGTCAGTGGGCGTCAGACAATAGATGCTGCCCTTAATGATGCTGAAGCGAGAATGACAAAATAAACGAATGACAGGCTCCTGAGTTTAAGGAGCCTTAGCTCTTATTGTGATGATGTTGGATAGTCACAATTGTTGGTAACAGGAAGTGCAAGATGTCAGCGACATTAGAAAAAACAGTATGGTGGCAGCATCCTGCCCTGAAATGGTTTGCTGTAGGTATTTGCCTACTTTTTACAGGTTATCTGGTTGTGCTGATGTATGCACAGGGAGAGTACCTGTTTGCTATGGTGACACTGGTATTACTGGGAAGCGGTATCTATGTTTTTTCTAACCGGAAAGCATATGTTTGGCGTTATACCTACCCTGGAATTGCTGGAATAGGGATATTTATACTGTTTCCGCTTATCTGCACGATTGCTATTGCTTTTACAAATTATAGCAGTACCAACCAATTAACTTTTGAACGTGCTCAAACGGTATTAATGAGTCGCCACTATCAGACAGGGGAACCATTTAATTTCAAACTCTATCCGGTATCTGAACAGTGGGTTTTGGCTTTGAGCGCTCCTGATAGCACCCACCTATTGGCATCTGAGCCTTTTTCTCTTGCGGGAACGGAAGAAATTATTCTGCTTCTCCATGAACAGGAGAAAAAACTTGAAGGCAATGCTGCGACATTGCGTACTATTACTCAATATCGTCAGGCATTGAATCAATTGGTAGTCGTTCTTCCTGATGGCAGTAAACTGAGAATGAGTTCCTTACGTCAGTTCTCTGCTATAAATCCTCTTTATTCCCTTGATGAAGATGGGATTACACTGACCGATAAACAAACTGGTATACGATACCAGCCGAATATGGATACAGGGTTCTACCAATCCATTAATATTGAAGGAGAATGGACTAAAGAAACGTTAAGTCCTGGATTTACGGTTTCTATTGGTTGGAAAAATTTTCTACGGGTGATACAAGATGAGGGTATCCAAAAACCTTTTCTGTCCATTTTTGTCTGGACAATAGTTTTCTCCCTAGCGACATTGGCATTGACGGTTACCCTAGGGATGGTTCTCGCTTGCATTGTACAGTGGGAAGCGCTTAAGGGACGAGCGATTTACCGTGTACTGCTTATTTTACCTTATGCTGTTCCTTCGTTTATTTCCATTCTGATTTTCAAGGGATTGTTTAACCAGAGTTTTGGTGAAATTAATCTGGTGCTAAATGGGTTGTTTGGTTTTAAACCGGATTGGTTTACAGATCCGACATTGGCTCGAACCATGTTGATTATTGTAAATACGTGGTTGGGCTATCCCTATATGATGATTCTTTGCATGGGATTGCTGAAATCTATCCCTGATGACCTTTATGAGGCATCAGCACTTGATGGTGCAGGACCATGGCGGAATTTTACCAAAATTACTTTTCCATTATTGATTAAGCCATTAACTCCGTTGATGATTGCCAGTTTTGCTTTTAATTTTAATAACTTTGTCCTGATTCAATTGCTAACCACAGGTAAACCTGATCATATTGGTACATCGACCCCAGCGGGTTATACCGATCTTTTAGTGAATTATACCTACCGTATTGCATTTGAAGGTGGTGGTGGGCAGGATTTTGGGCTGGCCGCAGCAATTGCAACATTGATCTTCTTATTGGTGGGAGCATTAGCCATCATCAATTTGAAAACTGCCCGCATGAAATTTGATTAAGGAGAAAAGAAGATGGCGATGGTACAACCCAAATCGCAACGATGGCGGGTATGGGGAACACATGTATTAATGCTAGCTTTTATTGCTATGATTTTGTTTCCTCTGCTGATGGTCATTGCTATTTCTTTGCGTCCGGGTAATTTTGCTACGGGTAACCTGATTCCAGACACCGTTTCATGGGAACACTGGAAGCTGGCACTTGGTTATAGCGTGGAATCTGCTGATGGACACGTCATGCTTCCCCCATTTCCGGTCATGCAATGGCTTTGGAACTCTGTAAAGGTTGCCTTGATTACTGCCACTGGCATTGTGGCATTATCAACGACGTGTGCTTATGCATTTGCTCGAATGCGCTTTCGTGGAAAAAGTACCTTACTCAAAGCGATGTTGATTTTTCAAATGTTTCCGGCGGTACTTTCTTTGGTGGCACTATATGCCTTGTTTGATAGATTGGGAGAATATATTCCTTTCCTTGGTCTCAATACCCACGGTGGTGTGATTTTTGCCTATTTGGGCGGAATTGCTCTGCATGTATGGACGATAAAAGGTTATTTCGAAACGATAGATCGTTCTCTGGAAGAAGCCGCTATGTTGGATGGGGCGACATCGTGGCAAATTTTCCGTTTGATACTGTTGCCACTTTCTGTACCTATATTGGCTGTCGTATTTATTTTGTCGTTTATTGGTGTGATTACCGAAGTACCTGTTGCATCTCTATTATTACGTGATGTGGACAATTACACGCTGGCAGTAGGAATGCAGCAATATCTTCACCCACAGAACTATCTCTGGGGAAATTTTGCTGCTGCGGCTGTGCTTTCTGCTATCCCTATCACGGCGGTTTTCTTACTTGCCCAACGTTGGTTAGTCGGTGGACTCACGTCGGGAGGCGTGAAAGGCTGATCTTCTCCCCCAATCATATTTAGCTATATATGATTGGGGGCGTTTTCGTGCTACTTGGCTACATATAGCTGTTAGTTCAGTAAGTTATTAACCCTGTTTTCGGCACTCTCCGATTGTTTGTAACAAGTCATTGATATGAGCATCCGCAAACATAGTTTCCAATGTTGCGGTAAGTTTTCGTCGCCAGTTGGGATATTCCTCTGTTGTGCCAGGAATATTAACGGGGCGTTCCATATCCAGCCAATCTTCAGGTTGTAATCCTAATAAGGCACAGGCGCTATGGGCTATATAGCGGTGTATGCTTTGATTTATAGCATGTGACATCGGATATTCTGTTTGTTTCAGTGATGCCGTTCCCTGCAACGAGGAGAAAATATCTGTCTTAAGCGATTCTACTAATAAATAGCCGTGACGGTTTAAACTGGTTAATAACGCTTGCTTGCAGCGTTTACGTTCCGAATATAAATCAGCAAGAAGAGCTTTATCAGGGTATAAACCGATGGTTTCTCCTAAGGTTAGATCTTTATTTTGCCAGAATCCGCGTAAAGTAGGTAAGTCATGGGTAGTAATGGTTGCCATCGCTTGCACGGGATATTCATCGGGAGAACGGTATTCACCTTGCTCATTGCGTTCGAAATAAAATACCTTATAGGAATAAACGCCCCTGTCCCGTAACTTATCGACAATTTCTTCTGGCACAATACCTAAATCTTCGCCTATCACCAAGCAATGATTGCGCTGGCTTTCCAATGCCAATATTGCCAGCAGATCGTCAACCGGATAATGGACATAAACGCCTTTATCGGCAGTTTCTCCTTGTGGTATCCACCAGAGCCTGAGCAGTGACATCACATGATCGATGCGTAATGCACCGCAATGACGCATATTGCTGCGCAATAATTCAATGAAAGGTTGATAGGCTTGAGTTTTTAATACATGGGGATTCATTGGCGGAAGTCCCCAATTTTGACCCAGTGGCCCCAGAGTATCGGGGGGCGCTCCGACGGATGCTTTAGTGCAATAGATGCTTCGGTTACACCAGGTTTCTGAACCCCCTTGTGCAACACCGACGGCAAGATCACGGTAAATACCAATTGGCATGTGATGGGTTTGGCTGGTAGTGAAGCACTCAGCAAACTGGGTATCAGCTACCCATTGTAGCCAAAGGAAAAACGCTATCTCCTGTGGATATGAATGGCAGAATGCCTTAACCGCGTCACTTTCTGGTTCACGGTATTCTTCCGGCCATACAGGCCAACCCCAATAGACATTATTTTCCCCATATAACTTATGGTGTAGGGCATCATAAGCAGCTTGATAATAAAGATTTTTGCCTCCTTTGGTCACAAACTGTTGGAAAGCGATCTGTTGGGGATCATCGTCAGAGCGGCGCTTAAATTGCGGATAAGTCAGATGCAATGCAGCCATTTTTAGAGACATTACTGTGGTGTAATCAACCCATTCCGCCTGGCGGGTTTGCTGGAGTTTGGATTGTGTTTCCGCTGAATGCCACCACTTTTGTGCTTCGATGCTATAACTAAAGTCTTCTATCTGGTGTACGGCAATATAGATGATATTGAGCCAGTGGCGGGAAGATGGACTGTAAGGGCTGGCGTTTTCAGGCATTGCCGGATAGATGGCATGAAGAGGGTTCAGGCCAACAAAGGCGCCACCACGTTGTGCCAGTTCTTGCAGCATATATTTCAGGTCGCCAAAATCACCAATTCCCCAGTTATTTTCTGATCTCAGGGTATAAAGCTGGACACAAGCACCCCAAAGTTTTTCTCCACGTGTTATAGCATCGGGTTCGTAACAACGTTCAGGGGCAACAATAAGTTGTGTAGAGTATTGCCAAGGGCCAGTTTCTGGTTTCGCTTCCGATATCAAGTTCAGCGTGTGGTATCCCAGGGGGAGATTGGCAGGCAACGTGAGCTGATGTTGGCAGTAACCCTGAAATATCTGCCCTTGTTCAGTGTGTATCTGCCACTGGTAATTATTTGTATCCTCCAGAGGCAGGGTTATCCTTTGTTCCTGAATAACCACCTTAACATTAGGTAAGGGGGAAGCGCGTAAATGAGAAACCGGCCTCCCGACCGGTATATCTGTATTCATGGCTTCCAATATCCGATACCTGATTTCAGCAGGGATCGCCTGGGGTTTCCCATAGGCATTAATATATTCGCTGACAATGCCGGCCTCAGTTGCCAAATCATTGAGGCATTTTTTTTCCATACAAAACCCCTAGTTAGTTTGCCAGATGCGTTGTTGGTAATCCTGGATAGCGCGATCAGAACTAAAGTTACCCATTCGGGCGGTATTGAGTACAGTACTGCGCGTCCAGCTTTGGGCATCGCGATATCGAGTGTCAATTTGCTGGTGGGCGTGGCAATAAGAAGCAAAATCAGCCAGCACTAAATAAGGGTCACCGCCGTTAGTCAGGCTATGT
Organism: Xenorhabdus sp. SGI 60; assembly: GCF_056632175.1. NCBI lineage: Bacteria > Pseudomonadati > Pseudomonadota > Gammaproteobacteria > Enterobacterales > Morganellaceae > Xenorhabdus > Xenorhabdus sp. SGI 60. Next base: position 341,402 of record NZ_CP196860.1, read on the forward strand.
AACATAAGATCAAACGCGTGCGCATCTCCATGGCTGAACTCACCATTGGCGAGAGAGTCAAGGATAGCTTTCAGATGGTGATCCTGCTGAAGGATATCTTGCGGATTGTAGCCGCTGTTCAATAAGGCCTTAGCTTCTTCCACGGTCTTGCCGAAAATAAAGATATTGTCATTTCCAACGTGTTCGGCGATTTCGACATTCGCACCATCCAGTGTTCCAATAGTAAGTGCGCCATTTAAGGCTAACTTCATATTGCCTGTACCGGAGGCTTCTTTGCCTGCGGTAGAGATTTGCTCTGATACATCGGCCGCTGGGATCATCAGTTCCGCAGCGGAAACATTGTAATCGGGGATAAAAGCAATTTTGATGCGATCACGGACGATTGGATCATGATTGATCTTTTCAGCGGCATGATTGATGGCCGAGATGATGTTTTTAGCCAGATAGTAACCGGGAGCTGCTTTGGCACCGAACAGGAAAACACGAGGGTGAATATCTAAGGCCGGATTTTCCTGAATCTGCCGGTAAAGTGACAAGATATGGAGCAGGTTCAGGTGTTGACGTTTGTATTCATGCAGACGTTTTATCTGAATATCGAAAATGGCATTAGGATCAATTTTCAGCCCCATGACCTTATTGATATAGTTAGACAGGCGAATTTTGTTATCTTGCTTAACCGCGCGATAAGTTTCGCGGAAAGCTGAATCATCGGCATAAGATTCGATTTGTTCTAAGGCAGCCAGATCATTTACCCAATCATGGCCTAATGTTTGGTCAATTAATGAAGAGAGTGCAGGGTTACACTGTTTTAACCAACGACGAGGAGTTACACCATTAGTCACATTGTGGAATTTAGTTGGCCACAGTTGATGATACTCAGGGAACAGATCTGTCACGATCAAGGATGAATGCAGGGCTGCGACTCCGTTGACGGCAAAGCAGGCGACAACACACAGGTTAGCCATTCTGACTTGATTATCATGGATAACTGCCAATTTTTCCCAGATTTGTTGGTTATCAGGCCAAATTTGTTCCACGGTTGTTTTAAAGCGCCGGTTAATTTCTTGGATGATGCGATGATGGCGTGGTAGAAGCGCACTCATCAATTGTTCATCCCAACGTTCCAAGCCCTCTGGCAGCAAAGTATGGTTGGTATAGGCGAAAGTTTTTCCTGTTATTTCCCATGCGGTTTCCCAACTTAGCTGGTATTCATCAAGCAGAAGACGCATCATTTCAGGGATTGCAATAGTGGGGTGGGTATCATTAAGCTGGATAACTTCGTATTGTGCTAGCTCTTCTATTTTTCGCCCTGCCTGCTGGTGGCGGCGCAGAATATCTGCCACGGCACAAGCACACTGGAAATATTGTTGCATCAGGCGCAGTCGTTTACCTGCCTGATGATTATCATTCGGGTAGAGAACTTTGGTCAGGCTGGCGGCTTCAATGCCTTGCTGTTCAGCGTGCAGAAACTGCCCGTCATTGAAAAGTGACAGTTCAAAGGGGGTATCGTAGGTTGCCTGCCACAAACGAAGTGGTTGGGTTACCCCATTGTTATACCCAATCACGGGTAAATCCCATGCTTCACCAATCAGGCTAAATGCGGGAACCCAGGTTTCATGGCCATCGGCCGTTGTCACGATTTCGCCACCAAAACTGACGCTGACTTTTAATTGCGTGTTATGGCGAAACCATGGGTAGGACTCGCGTTCCCAATTATCAGGTGTTTCAATTTGTTGCCCATTTTCAAAGGATTGGCGGAAAAGACCATATTGATAATTGAGACCATACCCGATAGCCGGTTGATTGAGCGTCGCCATTGAGTCGAGAAAACAGGCTGCTAGCCTTCCTAACCCACCATTGCCCAATGCGGGATCGGTTTCTTCTTCCAGCACGTCACTCAAAATGATGCCATCTTCTGCCAAATAAGACTGAATATCGTCATACCAACCAAGATTCAATAAGTTGTTGGTTGTCAGTCGGCCTATTAGAAATTCCATCGAGATATAGTTCACGTGGCGTTGATTGTCAGAGGATGGATTGGCACGGTTTTGCTGAGTGGATAAGGGGAGTAATTCTGATACGGCTGCGCTAATGGCCTGCCACCACTGATGTGGAGTCATTTCCTGAGCTGAGTTGAGGCCAAAATATTGCCACTGGCGTGTGAGTGCGGCCTGAAATAAGGCCTTATTGAGTTTTGGGTTTTTATCTAATGTGGATGGTTTTAATGTGGATAGTTGCATGGCGTTGCATCCTGTCACTAACTGAGAAAAGTTTAGATAATTATTTACAGGGATATGCTGAAGGTTAGTGGCTTGGGAAACATCATCCCGTAAAAATATTCACAGGGAGGAGCGCAAGGGCGTAGCTATTTCTTTCGAGCTTTTTCGCAATTTCATAGAAAAATAGCAAGGTTGCAACCAAAGAATGTGACAAGGTGCAATTTAACACAATGAAATTAATCAACTTGTTTGCAAAAGATGGGCGTTTCTCTACATTTGTTGGTCGTAAAGGAATGTTAATGTGTAAGTGACTTAATAGTGTCAAACAGAATTCAGGTATCAGTTTTATTCGTTGCTTTTATTCGTTGCTTTTATTCATTGCGTGTGAGGGGAGAAATTTAATGCTTATCCCATCGAAACTCAGTCGCCCCCTTCGACTCAATAATATGGTTATGCGGGAGCGCCTGTTGGAAAAGTTCAATGAAATTCAGGATTATCGACTGGTATTGGTAACCAGTCCCGCAGGGTATGGCAAAACTACCTTGATGTCACAATGGGCTGCCGGACAGGATCATCTGGGATGGTATTCTCTTGATGATAGTGACAACCAGCCAGAACGTTTCGCGAGCTATCTGATTGCAGCCATTCAGCAGGCAACGCAGGGATACTGTGTGAAAAGTGAGGTACTGGCCCAGAAACATCAATATGCCAGCTTATCTACACTGTTTGCGCAGTTATTTATTGAGCTTAACGAATGGCAGAAACCGATTTTTTTGGTGATTGATGATTATCATCTGATAGTGAATGGGATTATTCATGAAGCAATGCGCTTTTTTCTCCGCCATCAACCAGAAAATTTAACATTAGTGGTGCTATCACGCCATTTGCCCTCGTTGGGAATTGCCAACTTACGCGTGCGTGAACAGTTATTGGAGGTTGATAGTCAGCAGTTGGCTTTTGATTATCAGGAAACACAACAATTTTTTGCCAAGCGTTTAGCCAATCCATTGGAGCCTGAACACTGCGAACAGTTATGTAATGACGTAGCTGGGTGGGCGACGGCCTTGCAACTGATTGCCCTTTCTGCCCGTCAATCCGGTAATACGACGGAAAGTTCAGCAAAGCGCCTTGCGGGGATTAATGCCAGCCATCTTGCTGATTACCTTGTAGATGAAGTTTTAAACCGAGTGGATCAGAAGACGCGGAATTTCTTGTTGCATAGTTCTATTCTGCGCTCCATGAATGATGGACTGATAACCTGCCTGACGGGAGAAGAAAACGGTCAGCAACGTTTGGAAGACATTGAACGGCAGGGATTGTTTATTCAGCGAATGGATGATTCTGGTGAGTGGTTCTGCTTTCACCCTTTGTTTGCTTCATTTCTTCGCCAACGTTGCCAATGGGAAATGGCGGCAAAATTGCCCGAATTACATAGAGCAGCTGTGCAAGGATGGTTGATGCAGGGATATCCCGGGGAGGCTATTCATCACGCCCTGGCAGCGGGAGATACTATTTTGTTACGAGATATTTTGTTGCAACATGCCTGGGAGTTATTTAACCACAGTAAACTTTCCCTATTGGGAGAGTGTATGAATGCACTGCCGTATGAACAACTGCTGGAAAGTCCTCGTCTGGTACTGTTGCAAGCGTGGCTGGCACAAAGCCAGCATCGCTACTATGAGGTCAATGCATTATTGAATCAGGCAGAGCAATCACTAAAGCAGAAGCAAATCGCCATCGAACCGGAACTGCTGGCAGAGTTTGATGCCCTGAGAGCACAAGTGGCGATGAATGATGGACGGCCCGCCGATGCTGAGGCTTTGGCCGAAAAGGCGTTGGCGAACTTACTTCCAAATAATCAATATGGCCGTATTGTAGCGATGTCAGTAAAAGGGGAAGTATTGCATTGCAATGGTCAGTTGGTCAGTGCATTGGCATTAATGAAGCAAACGGAGCAGCTTGCCCGTCTTTGTCATGTTTATCACTATGCTTTATGGGCGTTATTGCAACAAAGTGAAATTTTACTGGCACAGGGTTATTTGCAGGCGGCTTATGATACCCAGTCCCATGCTTCTGATTTAATCCGTGAGCAGCATCTGGAACAGTTGCCGATGCATGAGTTTCTGCTGAGGATACGTTCACAACTTTTGTGGTGTTGGGCCCGTATTGATGACTCAGAAGAGGCGGCGCGTCAAGGGTTGGAAGTGTTGGACAATTACCAGCCACAGCAGCAATTACAATGTCTTACCCAACTGGCGAAATGTTCTTTGGTTCGAGGTGATATTGATAACGCTCGCCGTTACTTGACCCGTTGTGAAAATTTACTGAGTAATGGGCAGTATCACCGCGATTGGCGAACGAACACTGACGAGTTGCGTGTCATTATTTGGCAGACTTTAGAAGATAGTGATTCCTTGACTCAATGGTTGGCACAGGCAGAGCAACCAGAGAGCTTTTGTAACCATTTCAATCAAAATCAATGGCGCAATATTGCACGGGCTAAAATCTTACTGGATCAGCATGAGGAAGCTGAATCTATTCTGATGAAACTGAATGAATATGCCAGAAAATTGGCATTGGTCAGCGATTTGAATCGTAATCTTCTGTTGTGTAATTTGCTTTATTGGCAGCTTGGACGTAAGGCTGAGGCTCAGGATGTTTTGATGGAAGCGTTGAATTTGGCTAACTGCACAGGGTTCATCAGCCATTTTGTTATTGAAGGTGAGTTGATGGCTTTGCAATTGCGTCAGCTTATCCAACTGAATATCTTGCCTGAAATGGAACAGCATAGAGCCCAGCGTATTCTCCGGGAAATCAATCGACAGCACCGGCATAAATTTGCCCATTTTGACGAAACGTTTGTAGAACAATTGCTCACTCATCCTGACGTGCCTGAGCTTATCCGTAATAGTCCACTCACTCAGCGTGAATGGCAGGTGCTGGGGTTAATTTATTCTGGTTACAGTAACGATCAAATTGCGACAGAACTGGATGTGGCAGCGACCACGATAAAAACTCATATACGTAATTTATACCAAAAAATGGGAATTGCTCATCGACAAGAGGCCATTCAACAAGCCCGGAAATTAATGCGAATGATGGGGTTGGGGGTTTAGATTGCTAATTTCTAAACGTGATTTTTTCTGTATTTAATACATTTAACAAGTATTAATAAATAACTATATGATTTTCAAAATTTAAATTAATTTTTAATTTTGCATAATATTTTTTATGGTATTTATGTGATCGAAATAAAATTTTAATGAGCATAATCTAGTCTCATCACAGTCGGTATTTTTTGTTTTTAAACTTAACTTGTTGTTTAATATAACTAATAGTGGTGAGTCATTATGGAAAATAGAAACCATCTTGAAAGCATGCTTTCTCGTTTTATTGGTCATGGCCCTTATTTGATCATTGATGGTGAAACATATATTGATGCGGCATCGGGAACTTTTAATTTGCCGCTCGGCTATACGAATGATCGGATTACAGAAAAACTCAAACAACAGATTGATAGATGTACACATTTGAGTTCGGCTTATACACGTGAAATGTCACAATATATTTTGAGTAAATTAATTAAATATACACCTGAAGGAGTAGATCGCATCTGGTTGCGAGATGTTTCTGGATCGGGTGCGGTTGAATGTGCTATCCGTATAGCGCAAAAATCAACGGGACGCTCAGGCGTTATTTCACTCTTTCTTGCCCATCATGGACAATCTCTTGCAACCGCACAAATTTCTGGCAATGCATTCAGGATTAAAGACTTCCACATCAATATTGATGGTTCAATAAAAATTCCTACGCCAGTCAGTGTATTGGCTGGGCAATCACAGCCGAGTGAAGAACAATTTGTCGATTTAGAACAGTTTATTCAATTAGGCTCTAATGACAATATTGCTTGTCTGATTATTGAACCGATTCAGGGAAATGGCGGCAACATGGTTTTCCCTGTGGCTTTCTACCGGAAACTCAGAGAAATCTGTCACCAGCATGGCATCATCATTATCGCGGATGAAGTACAAACAGGTTTTGGTCGCACAGGTACGTTCTTCGCATCGACGGGTTATGCCAAAGAGCTGGAGCCAGATATCATCGTTTTCGCCAAAGGAGCGGGGGGTATCGGTATTCCAACGGGTGGTGTGTTGATGCGTCATTCACTGGATATCCTGGAATCATTCGAACATTCCAGTACTTCTGGGGCTAATCCGCTTTCTTTGGTCGCCCTCAACGAAATTATCGATATTATTGAAGATGATCACGTTTTGGAAAATGTGCAACAAAATGAAGCCTATCTGCGTGATGGTTTGTTGAAATTACAGGAGCGATATCCAGAGATCACGGGAGTGAGGGGGGTGGGGTATATGTATGGCTTTGACACACCAAACCCAGATTTTGCCGCGCAGGTGATCGCGACTGCTAACCGCCATCATTTGATCTTGCGTGGTTCCCGTTATGGTAAAGGCAGGGCAATCAAAGTGCGTCCTCCACTGATTTGCACACAGGAACATTTGGCAGAAATTCTCCATAAACTGGATCTGACTTTCTCAGAATTAACGACCAGCGCACAAGTACGTACGGAGGCTGTATCATGTTAGCACTTAAATATCATCAAACTTGGGATGTTGAAGTCCAGCAAGTTGAACCTTTGTCTTGTATTGAACCCGATGATGTTGTTGTTGACATTGCAGTGTGTGGTATTTGTGGCACGGATGTGGGAATTATCACGGGTGCTTATCCTGTAGCTATTCCGGGAACCACTTTGGGGCATGAAACCACTGGCGTGGTATCCCAAATTGGCAGCGGTGTTACTCAATTTCAGGTGGGGGATCGTGTTGTCGTCAACCCGACTTACTTTTGTGGGCATTGCCGGATGTGTCAGACAGGCAGCCCTAACCATTGTGAGAGAAAACTGGGCACAGAAGCTGGGGTTTCCTATGATGGCGCTTTCGCAGGGCAATATTTGGCAAAAGAAAATTTGCTTATCAGGCTGGATGATCATGTCAGTATGGAGGAGGCTTCATTGACTGAACCACTAAGCTGCACAATAACCGGCGTGGATAAGCTTGGGATCACTCACACGAATATTCGTGCGGCAGTGGCAGGTGCTGGCCCGATGGGGATGCTGTACATTTGGGCGCTGCATGAGCGGGGCGTAAAAGCCTTTATGGTCGAAAAGAATGAGAACCGAATTCAGTTTGCAAGAAATAATTTGCCGCCGGAATGCCAGTTGTATTCTGACTTTAATGAAGCATTAATGCAGGAATATGGTGATACGTCAGCCCTGATTGATTTATGTGTGGATACAACGGGACAGTTGACTGAATATATTTTTGATCATCTGGCACCGGGTGGGAAATTATTAAATGTTGCCCTGAAAGATAAACATGCCAATTTGGACATTATGAAAATTGCAGATAAAAGTCTTTCAGTAATAGGCTCCATTGATTCGCTGAATAATAGTTTTGAACGTGCTTATACCATGATCCGTGATGGCGCAATCCCTGTTAAGCGTTTTATCAGCCAGATTTTTGATTTCAAAGATTACCAACAGGCTTTTCTTACTGTCGGTTGTGATATTGCATCGAAAACTCAGGTTCCTCTCAATACACCAAGCTGTAAGGTATTAATTCGTATTTCTGACCTAAAATAATTGAATATTTTGAAGGACGACTGCGATGAATAGATGTAATGTCATTTTTGATATCGACGGTGTCATTGTCGATAGTGAACAACTGCATTTTGACGTATTGCTTGATGTATTAGGTAATGAATCAGGTAATGTATTGGAAGGACAGGCACATATTCAATTAAGTGATATCCAACCTCAGCAATTGATTGGGCTAAGTTTGGCGGAAACCTTAAATAAGGTTGGTCTTCCGCCATCAATGCAGCAAGACATTACCGAAAAAATCATTTTGCATTATCAAGAAAAATTGTCTGCGCATTATTTGCGACCGGGGATCACTGATTTGATTGCGGCTTTGCAACAAAATAGTACTAACTTTGGGTTTGTTTCCACTGCGCCGCGCAATGTGTGTCTGGCCAATCTGAGTTTGTTGGATCTCCATGAACCACCTGCTTTGATTTCTGGCGATGATGTGGAAAGAACTAAACCTTTCCCTGATCCTTATTTGGCTATGCTGAAATTGAAAAAGATGGATGTTCAGCAAACTTTGGTAATTGAAGATACTGATTTGGGGATTGCGGCGGCAAAGCAGGCGGGTATTGCGTGGATATATGCCTGGCCTCATGCATTGTCGGTAGCAGAGCAGTATGAGCAGGCTTCCCGTGTTATTGAGAAACTAACGGATATTCCCCAGTTTTCAGGAATAAATATAAAGTGATTTTTTATTGAAGACCAATAATTGACGCCTTCTGCCAATTCTGGCGGAAGGCGTTGTTTAAAAGCTATGGTTTAAAAGATAGGGTTTTTTGAAGGATATTGATTGGAGGATTCAAATTGTCTGAGGAATATACAGTCTCTTCAATAAAGCAGCCTGTTATGGCAACGCGCGTTTCATTTTTTATTGCGGGATTCAGTATTGCCAGTTGGGCGCCGCTGATCCCCTTGGTGAAGGAACGACTGGGTCTGGATGATGGTTCAATGGGGCTTCTGATACTGGTGTTTGGTATCGGTTCTTTTATTATGATGCCAATAGCGGGAATGTTGGCAACTCGCTTTGGCTGCCGGAAAATTTTTACCTTTTTCGCATTATTGGCTATTTTAATATTGCCGGGGCTAAGTGTGCTCTCTACCCCATTGACACTGGCTTGCGCTTTGTTTGTATTTGGTATGGGAATTGGGGCGACAGATGTGGTGATCAATATCCATGCGGTTAATATTGAGAAAAGAGTCCACCAACCGATTATGTCGAGCTTTCACGCATTGTTCAGCCTGGGGGGAATTGCGGGAGCTGGTACGGTCAGCTTATTGTTGTTTTTGGGGATCTCGCCATTTCAGGCCACAATTGCCGTAGCGGTACTTGTTATTCTGCTATTGTTGCCAACGTGGAATGGTATGCTGGATAACGCCGAAACGGAAGAAACGCCATTTTTTGCCTTACCTCGCGGCATTGTTATCTTGATTGGTTCGCTTTGTTTTGTGGTTTACTTAATGGAAGGTTCCATGTTGGATTGGAGCGGGATCTTATTAAGTAGTGTGCATAACATGAATAGTCATCAGGCGGGTTTTGGCTATACGCTGTTTGCCATTACCATGACTGCGGGGCGATTTTTGGGTGACAAGATCATTGCGGCATGTGGATATCGACGCGTATTTTTAGGTAGTGCGATTTTGGCATCGTCAGGGTTTGTGCTGATCTATCTGGCAACCAGCCCAATTCAGTTGGGCATTTCTTTCCTGATGATAGGAGCGGGATTATCCAATTTGGCGCCGATGTTTTTCACTGCTTCGGGTCAACAGAAAGTGATGCCTGATGCGTTGGCAGTTTCTGCCGTTTCTACGATGGGATATTCAGGGATTTTGCTGGGGCCAGCAATTATTGGTGGTTTGGCTCATCTGGTAACATTACATGGTGCTTTTGCTTGTATAGCTGTGCTTTCCCTTTCATTGTTAGCGGGATATGGTTTGGTTAATCCCACCAGGAAATAACAGGGTAAATATTGATGAATTTGCAGCAATGCTATTGGTTGAATGAACCTGCTTTATGGCGGTGTCAGGATAATGAGCTTCATGTCACGACAGACAATAAAACCGATTTCTGGCGTGATACATGGTATGGTTTTCAGCGTCATAGTGGTCATGTATTTGGTGGCTATATTGATGATTTTAAACTTGAAGAAGGTTTTACCTTCCAGTTTTGTATCGAAGGCCAGTTTGAACAATTATATGATCAGGCTGGTGTTATGTTATTGGTGGATGAGCAACATTGGCTAAAAGCGGGCATTGAACATTCTGATGGGCAGGCAACCATCGGTAGTGTATTGACAAATGGATGTTCTGACTGGGCCATGGGGATTTTTCCCGGTACTCCAGAGAAATTCTGGTTACGGTTGACTTACCATGATGGGGCTATCCGGTTGCAGTATTCCACGGATGGCGTGGCATGGCCGTTACTGCGATTGTCTCCTTTTACCGTTGGCAATCAGCGGATTTTTGTCGGGGCGATGTGTTGCTCACCAGAACGTGAAGGCTTACAGGTGAGGTTTTCAGACTTTAGTCTCACGTCATCGTTGAAAAAGCATCTGCATGATTTAAGTTAGCTCTCTACTAATCATAACCATTAATGTGCATTTTCCTGCACATTGATGGTTCTTTTACCTATTATGAGTATATTTTTGCACCTTATAAGAAGGTATGCCGCGATTGCAGCATACCCAAATAAAAACTGTCTACCAAAAATTATCGACCTAAGTAATTGTCCCAATCTTTCCAGACGGGCTGTAAACCCGATTTAATCAAAGCTTCGGCGACCTGAAAAACAGAACGATTGTCGTGGGGAGCGAATTGTTCCAATTCGTGGTGCCCATCGGCATAACCGCCTGGCTGGGTTTTTGAACCTGCACTGATATTGTTGATCGCAAGAGGAACAACGTGATCACGAAAAAAAGGTGATTCACGGGTGGAAAGGGAAAGCTCTACATCGGGTGCCAGCAAGCGGAAAGCGCAAATCAATTGCACTAGTTCGGCTTCATTCATTAAAGAAGCGGGTTCTATACCGCCAGCACAGGGGCGTAGTCGAGGGAAAGAGATGGAATAACGGCTTTTCCAGAACCGTTTTTGCAGGAAGAAGAGGTGTTCAGCCACCATATAACAATCTGTTCGCCAATTGTGGGATAGCCCAATCAAAGCGCCTAGCCCAATCTTGTCTATTCCCGCTCGACCAAGGCGTTCCGGTGTTTCCAGTCGCCAGTGGAAATCCTGCTTTTTGCCTTTCAAATGATGCAGTTGATAGCTGGGCTGATGGTAGGTTTCCTGATAGACCATCACGCCATCCAATCCCAATGTTTTCAGTTCAGCATATTCCTCTTGCGCCAGTGGCTGAACTTCCATTGAGACAGAGCTGAAATGGCGGCGGATCAGGGGAAGATAGCGATGAAAATAAGCCATGCCAACTTTGTTTTGGTGTTCTCCGGTCACCAGCAGAATGTGCTCAAATCCCAGTTTTTTTAGCGCAAGACATTCTGCCTCAATCTCCTGTTCATTGAGCGTCTTGCGTTTAATGTGATTGCTCATGGAAAAACCGCAGTAAGTGCAGTCGTTGGCACACAGATTGGAAAGATAGAGTGGGATAAAAAATCCCACGGTATTACCAAAACGTTGGCGAGTCAGTTGCTGTGCACGTTGGGCGAGTCGCTCAAGATAAGGCAATGCCGCAGGGGAGAGCAGGGCCATAAAGTCATCCAACGTCAGGTGATCGCTGTTTAGTGCATGTTCAATGTCCTGGGATGTTTTACTGTTGATACGTAGGGTGATGTCATCCCAATCCAGTTGTTGCCAGCGTTGGCTAAATGTTCGGCCGGTCATATTACCCCCAGAAAATCAGTCAGTGGGCTGGAAGCCTCAGCATGAGATTTTTGGTTTGCGACGCCTGCCTGATGAGACAGTTCGCCTGCTTCAATGGCCGTTTTAAATGCCTGCGCCATTTTGACTGGATTGCGGGCAACCGCGATGGCGGTATTTACCAGCACAGCATCCGCCCCCATTTCGATAGCGGCTAACGCATGACTCGGTGCGCCGATCCCGGCATCCACCACCACGGGCACGTTAGCCTGTTCGATGATGATTTGTAGAAAATCGCGGGTCAGTAACCCCTTATTTGAACCGATAGGGGCGCCCAATGGCATAACAGCAGCACAGCCGACTTCTTCCAATCGGCGGCACAGGACAGGATCAGCGCCACAATAGGGCAGAACGATAAATCCTTCTTTGACTAGCTGTTCCGCTCCTTTTAAGGTTTCAACCGGATCGGGCAGCAGGTATTTTACATCGGGGTGGATCTCCAATTTAATCCAGTGAGTTCCCAACGCTTCCCGTGCGAGGCGAGCGGCAAATATGGCTTCCTCTGCGGTTTTGGCTCCAGAAGTATTGGGTAGCAGTTTGACACCCAACTGTTGCAGTGGTACGAGAATGCCATCGTCATTATTGCCGTGGAGATCGATGCGCTTCATCGCCATAGTGACCAATTGGCTGCCAGAGGCGCGGATCGCGTCGATCATCAATCCAGCATTGGCAAACTTGCCTGTTCCGGTAAATAAACGGGATTGGAAGGTGGTATCTGCAATTTTTAACATAAAATTAACCTCCGGTAATATCAGCCACCCGCAATGGCTTGAAACAGCAAGATAGTGTCCCCGTCATTGATCCGATGGGTTTGCCACTCTGAACGCGGAATAATGGTTTGGTTGATAGCCAAAGCAGTACCTGATTGCGTGCGTTCTATATGTTCCAGCAATTGTTGCACTGTTATGGTTGCACTTAGCGTAATGGGTTGATCATTGACGATAATATTCATGCGACTTCTTTTCCTGACCGTTTTTTATCGGTAGATCGGGTAGTTCCACAAATTGGGCACTGTAATGAACGGGTAAGCTGTAAGGTGCTCCAACTTTGCTGTTTGCCATCAAACAGCCGGAGTTTTCCATTTAAGGGAGAAGAGAGACCAGCCAGCATTTTTATTGCTTCCAATGATTGCAATGTGCCGATGATCCCAACGATGGGACCTAAGATACCGGCTGTCCGGCAATTCCGGTGAGGCTCTTCCTGATGAGGATAGAGGCAGGCATAGCAACCGTGCTGGTAAGGGGGAGTCAATACCATTAATTGCCCACTAAAGCCGACGGCACTGCCGCTGATAAGTGGTTTATTTTCTGCAATACAGGCAGCATTGATGGCATGACGAGTTGCCATATTGTCGCAGCAATCCAATACCAGATCGACTTGGCTGACAGCATGAACCAAAGAATCACGATCTTGCCGCTCGGTTAGTGCAATGATATTGATTTGCGGGTTTAGTTCAGCCAGCTGTTTTGCTGCCAGTAGGGCTTTATTGGCAGGAATATCTGCAGTGCGATAGATAATCTGGCGTTGCAGGTTTGAGATATGCAACTTGTCATCATCCGCCAGATACAGGTTTCCCACTCCGGCCGCCGCAAGATAAAGCACTGCCGGCGTGCCTAATCCACCCAGGCCGACAATCAGCACCTTGCTGGCTTTTAATTTTTCTTGCCCTTCGGGACCCATTTCTTCCAGCAGTAATTGGCGACTGTAACGTATAAACTCTTGATCATTTAACATAAAAGCCCCCGCGCTTGTCCTTCAACCAGATGAAGTAATCTGGTCGTTGTTTGTCGCCAATCTTTCGCTTTTGTAATGGCACTGACCAGTGCCACGCCACCAACTCCCGTTGCTACCACATCTGGCACCTGTTCCAGTGAAATGCCACCAATGGCGACAGTAGGATATTCCGGTGTGATCTCCACTTGATGTTTTAATGCTTCAAGTCCCTGTGGTGATGAGGGCATCTCTTTCGTGGTGGTGGGAAAAATATGTCCGAGTGCGATATAAGAGGGGCGCAGGGATTTTGCCCGCGCCAGTTCTTGTTGATCGTGGGTAGAAATGCCCAGCCGTAATCCGGCTTGCTGGATAGCATTGAGATTGGCGATATCGAGATCTTCCTGCCCCAAATGAACGCCATAGGCCTGGTGCTTGATTGCCAGATGCCAATAATCATTAATGAACAAACGGGCGTTATATTGACGACCGAGCGCAATGGCGGACTGAATATCCTTCTCTACCTGTTCTTCCGGCAGCCCTTTGATGCGCAATTGCAGAGTGCTGACACCGGCTGCCAGTAAACGCTCAACCCACGTCAGGGAATCCACCACAGGATAAAGCCCCAACCGGTGTGCTGTTGGCGCAAAAGGGGCTTGCGGACGGATTGAAATATCAGGCTGATTTTTCATGTACCACCTCCTCCGCACTGTGATATAGCTCACTGCCACGGGAACGGAATGCTTCTGACATCTGTTCCATACCCGCTTCCTGTTCCAGTTTTGCTGCATAATCGCGTACATCTTGTGTGATTTTCATTGAGCAGAATTTTGGCCCACACATGGAACAGAAGTGGGCCACTTTGCCGGATTCCTGCGGTAAGGTTTCATCGTGATAGGCGCGGGCGGTGTCAGGATCAAGTGCCAGATTGAATTGATCTTCCCAGCGGAATTCAAACCGCGCCTTTGACATAGCATTGTCACGGATTTGTGCCCCCGGATGGCCTTTGGCGAGATCTGCCGCATGGGCTGCGATTTTGTAAGTAATCAGGCCTTGTTTGACATCTTCTTTATTGGGCAAACCGAGGTGCTCTTTGGGGGTGACATAACACAACATGGCACAGCCAAACCAGCCAATCATGGCGGCGCCGATGCCGGAGGTGAAATGGTCATAACCTGGGGCGATATCGGTCGTCAATGGCCCCAACGTATAAAATGGGGCTTCGTGGCAATGTTCCAGCTCTTCCGTCATATTACGGCGGATTAGTTGCATTGGAATATGCCCGGGTCCTTCAATCATGACTTGAACATCGTACTCCCATGCGATCTTGGTCAGCTCACCAAGAGTATACAATTCTGCGAATTGGGCTTCGTCATTGGCATCCTGAATTGAACCGGGGCGCAATCCATCCCCCAAAGAGAGGGAGACGTCATAGGCCGCACAAATTTCACAAATTTCGCGGAAGTGGGTGTAGAGGAAATTTTCTTGATGATGGGAAAGGCACCATTTCGCCATAATTGAGCCGCCACGGGAAACAATACCGGTCAGGCGTTTGGCGGTCATCGGTACATAACGCAACAGTACACCAGCATGAATAGTGAAATAATCCACGCCTTGTTCGGCCTGTTCCAGCAAGGTATCGCGGAACATTTCCCATGTCAGGTTTTCTGCGATGCCGTTGACCTTTTCCAGTGCCTGATAAATCGGGACAGTACCAATGGGAACCGGGCTATTGCGTAGTATCCATTCGCGGGTTTCGTGGATGTAGCGTCCGGTGGAGAGATCCATTACGGTATCTGCGCCCCAACGGGTAGACCAGATCAATTTTTCTACCTCTTCTTCAATAGAGGATGTGACGGAAGAATTACCGATATTGGCATTCACTTTCACCAGGAAATTGCGACCAATAATCATCGGTTCAGATTCAGGATGATTAATGTTGGCGGGAATAATCGCACGGCCGGCAGCAACTTCCTGACGGACAAATTCGGCTGTGATGTTTTCCGGTAAGTTGGCACCGAAACTTTGCCCTGCATGTTGCTGGCGCAAAACTTCACTGCGAATGCGTTCGCGCCCCATATTTTCACGCAATGCGATAAATTCCATTTCTGGTGTGATGATCCCTTGGCGTGCATAGTGCAATTGGGTGACACGCTTGCCATGCCTGGCTTTCAGTGGATATGGGCGATGGTGAAAGCGCAGGTGATCCAATCCAGCATCAGCAAGGCGTTGTTGGGTAAAATCAGAACTGAGGACTGAAACAGGTTCGGTATCATCGCGTTCATCGATCCACGGCTGGCGGATCTTAGGTAAACCCTTCCTTACATCCAGTATGGCAGCAGGATCGCCATAAGGGCCGGAAGTGTCATAAACCGGGACAGGTTCGTTTGCCTCAAATTGGGGTTTTTCTTTCGTGCCCCCAATGAATGTGGGAGAAAGTTGGATTTCACGCATAGGAACCTGAATATCTTGGCGTGAGCCTTCAAGGTAAATGCGCTTTGAATTGGGAAAAGTGACCCCTTGAACGGAATGGATAAATGCTTGTGCCGCATCTCTTTGAACCTTACGTGGCCTCGCTGGATGGGCTTTAGGCGAGATATCAGCCGTTGGAATAACAGTATTCGAAATAACGATATTGTTGGACTTAGACATAGCAAATTCCTGACTGTGTTATCGCCTGTCTCATTGTTGATCAGGCTTAAGTTGAGAAAATTGCTTGTCTGGAGCTCGCAGGGAGTAATGATTGGGGCTGATTGGTATCTGTACATGATTACATAAATGTACAAAATACTGGCAGCGGAGTGATTACTCTTGTTCCCTTCGCGGGTATTAGCCCGATCAGGTTCTGCGGATCCCGAATTAACGGTCTCAGCCTGTGTCCATCGTGATATACGTTGAACGCTAGGCACTCCGACAAGAAAAAACACCTCAAAGTATAAAGGGGATTGTGAAAACTACAACTCCGTTTTTGGGAGCATTTGTTTTGACATTACTGTGACTCCTATTTAAGAAGGGTATTCAACAGTGCGGTTAGTATAACGAGATTGAAGACGTAATAAATCACATAACCAATGATGGAACAGATTATGCAACAAAAACTGACAGGTAGAGAACAAGGCTGGTGGATTGTCAGTCTTGAAAATCGGGTTTGGCTACCACAAGGGGAGTTACCTTTAGGTAGTGCCAATCAATGGTCATTGCAAGGCCATATGGCACAACCCATCGGTGAGTGGTTAGGAGAAACGGTCTGGTTGGTTCGTCAGAAAATGGCTTCAGATATGTCCTCTCCTCGTTTAATTGCTGATCGGGATGCGAAGTTATTTCAGTTGGTTGGGCGTGGTGTTCAACTGGCTGAGTTTTATCGTTCACATCACTATTGTGGTTACTGTGGTCATGAGATGCAGCATAGTCAGCGTGAATGGGCCTGCTTGTGCAACCATTGCCATGAACATTACTATCCACAAATTGCCCCTAGCATCATTGTCGGTATTCGTCGTCATGACCATATCTTGCTGGCACAACACCAGCGTCACCGCAATGGGGTCCATACCGTGCTGGCCGGTTTTGTTGAGGTGGGGGAAACCCTGGAGGAGGCTGTGCATCGTGAAGTGATGGAAGAGAGCGGAATTAAGATCCGTAATTTGCGTTATGTTGCCTCCCAGCCGTGGCCTTTCCCGAATTCATTGATGGTAGGCTTTCTGGCCGATTATGAGAGCGGTGAAATCAATATTGATCCCGCTGAACTTATCAGTGCAGATTGGCACCGTTATGATAATCTTCCCTTGATTCCTCCTCCTGATACGATTGCTCGCCGTTTAATTGAAGATACGGTGGCGTTATGCCGTCATCAGTAATCATCATGTTATGGGAGGTTATGCCAGAAGTTCAATTTCAGGCATGTTAAACTGCACCAGTTTTTTCGTGTGTTTGTCGTGCATAAATTAATCAAGGGAGCTTGTCATGAATGAGTTGAAAAACGACCGCTATCTGCGTGCCTTATTGCGTCAGCCCGTCGATATCACACCGGTATGGATGATGCGTCAGGCCGGTCGATATTTACCTGAATATAAAGCTACGCGTCAGGCGGCGGGAGATTTCATCTCGTTATGTAAAAACACCGAATTGGCTTGTGAAGTTACTCTCCAGCCCTTACGCCGCTTTCCGCTGGATGCCGCTATCCTGTTTTCTGATATTTTGACTATTCCTGATGCGATGGGATTAGGGCTGTATTTTGAAACGGGAGAAGGGCCACGTTTTCATTCTCCGATTCAGAATCATATTGATGTAGAAAAGTTGCCTGTGCCTGATCCCGAACTGGAGTTAGGCTATGTCATGGATGCCGTGCGGGCTATTCGTAAGGCATTGGCAGGGCAAGTTCCTTTGATCGGTTTTTCTGGTAGCCCGTGGACATTGGCCACATATATGGTTGAAGGCGGAAGCAGCAAGGCTTTTACCAAAATTAAGGCCATGATGTATACGGAGCCTGCTACATTGCATATGTTACTGGATAAATTGGCAAACAGCGTTATTTTATATCTGAATGCGCAGATAAAAGCTGGCGCTCAATCTGTCATGATTTTCGATACCTGGGGTGGGGTTTTGTCTCATCGCGATTATCTGGCGTTTTCCCTGCAATACATGCATAAAATTGTTGATGGATTGATCCGCGAACATGAAGGACGTCGTGTGCCTGTTACCCTGTTTACCAAAGGGGGCGGGCAGTGGCTTGAGGCGATGGCGGCGACAGGATGTGATGCGCTTGGTTTGGATTGGACAACGAATATGGCTGATGCGCGTCGGCGCGTTGGAGATAAGGTCGCCTTGCAGGGTAATATGGACCCGTCCATGTTATATGCCCAGCCAGCACGAATTGAAGAAGAAGTGTCGACAATTTTACACGATTTTGGTGTGGGCAGTGGGCATATTTTCAATTTGGGGCATGGTATTCATCAGGATGTTCCGCCAGAACACGCAGGCGCATTCGTTGAAGCAGTACATAGGCTTTCAGTAAAATACCATCAATGATTCTATGATTGATACAAAGGCATTACGTCAGGAACAGATAGAGAAATCACGGCTGGTTATCCGCCATGATGTTTTTTCTGCATCTTTTACGCCAGATTTTACGCCGAAGTTCATTGCGGGTGCTGATGTTGGGTTTGAAAAAAGCGGTACGGTAACCCGTGCCGCCATTGCGGTATTGCAATATCCCTCACTAGAATTGGTTGAATACCAAATTGCCAGAATTGATACGATACTTCCCTATATCCCCGGTTTACTCTCATTTCGTGAATATCCTGCGCTGATAGCTGCATGGCAAAAATTAAGTTTGCGGCCTGATTTGGTGATGGTGGATGGTCAGGGCATTGCCCATCCTCGGCGTTTTGGTATCGCCAGCCATTTTGGGGTATTCGTGGATGTTCCCACCATTGGGGTGGCAAAAAGCCGTTTGTGTGGTGAACATGTACCGGTAGGAGAGGTTCTGGGTGATCGTCAGCCATTGATGGATCATGGTGAGCAGATAGGTGTCGTATTGAGAAGTAAAAAAAGATGTAATCCGCTCTATATTTCCCTTGGACATAGGATCAGTATTGATAGTGCAGTATTTTGGGTTGAGCAGTGTATGAAAGGGTATAAACTGCCTGAACCTATCCGTTGGGCGGACGGGATTGCTTCAAATAGGCTATTTTTTAAGCAAACAATGCAGAAAAATCTATAATTGTGGCGGAAAAGTGTGGATATTCTTGATTTTCAGGTAAACTTCGACGCAAATTAGGCATTATGAGTAACGACCAATGTTAAGAAACCCGATCCACCTGCGGTTGGAGAAACTCGAAAGTTGGCAACATTTGACTTTTATGGCTAGTCTATGTGAGCGGATGTATCCAAATTATCAGGCATTTTGTCTCCAAAGTAGATTTGCAGACCCTGTACAATATCGCCGCATTCTGGATCTTGTGTGGGAAATCTTGGTCGTTAAAGATGTAAAAGTGAATTTTGATAATCAGCTGGAAAAATTGGAAACCATTATCCCATCATCGGAAGATTATGATATTTATGGTGTGTATCCGGCGATTGATGCGTGCATTGCATTGAGTGAAGCAATTCATTCTCGTCTGAGTGGCTCGACGTTAGAACATGCAATAGCCGTCAGTGAAACATCCATCCGTACTGTTGCTATGCTGGAAATGACGCAGGCCGGTAGAGAAATGACCGAGGATGAGTTAAACGTATTACCTGCCATTGAGGAAGAATGGGACATTCAATGGGAGATTTACCGTTTGTTGGCAGATTGCGAAGAACGGGACATCGAATTAATTAAAGGATTAAAGGCTGATCTCCGTGAGGCGGAAGTCAGCAATATCGGCATAAATTTGGCGCAATAACTTATAAAACGTGACTTAGTGCTTGATTTGCCGTATTTAAAGTCTTCACATTTGCCCTCACTCTGTTCTACATTGGAGGGCGAAAAGAAGTGGCTATCGGTGCGTGTATGCAGGGGTGCTGTCAAATCGGCATATCCGTCGCACTCGATGCTTTGCAAACGATAAACACACTGTAAGGATAATCTATGAATAAGACTGAATTAGTTGATGCAATTGCAGCAGGCGCAGACCTGACCAAAACTCAGGCTAAAGCTGCTCTGGAATCAACTTTGAATGCAATCACTGAATCTCTGAAAAATGGTGATGCAGTGCAGCTGGTAGGCTTTGGTACTTTCAAAGTTAATCATCGTGCAGAGCGTACTGGTCGTAACCCACAGACTGGTAAAGAAATTAAAATCGCAGCAGCAAACGTGCCTGCTTTCTCCGCTGGTAAAGCACTGAAAGACGCAGTTAAGTAATCGAATTGCGAAAAAAAATAAGAGGGGGAAATAAACCCCTTTTGTTGATTCTACAGGGGCTGTTAGCATTAGGGTTCATCTCTTTGCTCAGCGCCTGTTCGATTCAGCCAACAACACCTCTTTTCGGCGCCAGTGGTTTTGTGACCGATAACGGCGTTATTCGTTTATGGCGTTTAAACGATCAAAACAGTAAACCTCAGGTTATTATGAGTGTTTACAGCCCCTACCACAATAAAGCTCCCCATAATAAAGACACCATTGTGACTTTCTACGAATATCGTCATGGTAGTTTGTGGCAAATCCGCCGTAATGTGTTTGATAATCCGCCCATCGCAGAGACATTACGTATCTCCCAAGATAATTCTGTCATTTTTAAGCTACGGCAATTGCAAAAACGTAATGAACCGTTGTCCGATGATGATGTGGCTCGTCTGAAATTTGATGCTAAACAGATAGAAAAAATCAGTGATACTTTAATTGCAGATAAGGTTAAGTTGCTACAAGGGCATTGGCAGAACGGACGAGTTACCACCTGTTTAGGAAAACAATTATTCATTGAATTTGAGCCTCACGCACAGAGATGGCTCGAAGAAAGGCAAAGCAATCGTTCCGGTTTACTGACTATTGCATGGTTGGATTCGCCTGAAGGCAAAAAATTATTGTTGGTCGCCAATGATGATTTTTGTCGTTGGGAACCGACGAAAGATAAGCTGTAATTCTGTTCCTTCCGTCGGCTTAGGTTGAGCTATTTCAAACGGGCAATGGCTCGGTAGCCAATATCTTTACGATAAAAGCACCCTTCCCAGTTAATGTGTTCGGCTTTCAGATAAGCTTTTTTCTGGGCGTCTGCAATATCGTGACCTAAGGCAGTAACACATAAGACACGTCCGCCTGCGGTGATGATATTTTCATCCTTAAGGGCTGTCCCTGCATGGAAGACTTTTTCATTGATGTCAGAGTTATTGACACCTGATTTCTCCTCCTAACCCACTGATAACCTCACCTTTTGCATAACTGGCCGGATAACCTCCCGCCGCCAGTACGACGCCTAAGGCAGGGCGTTCGTCCCATACAGAGGTTTTTTCACCTAACTGGCCTTTGGCTCCGGCAAGACACAGTTCGACCAAATCAGAACGTAGACGCATCATGATAGGTTGGGTTTCGGGATCACCAAATCGACAGTTAAATTCGATCACTTTCGGTTCACCCTGTTTATCAATCATCAATCCCGCATAAAGAAAACCAACATAGGTATGGCCTTCAGCCGCCATTCCTTTCACGGTAGGGTAAATGATTTTTTCCATCACTCGTTGGTGGATCTCATCCGTGACTACCGGCGCGGGGGAGTAAGCCCCCATTCCTCCGGTGTTCGGCCCTGTATCGCCGTCACCTACGCGCTTGTGATCTTGACTGGTTGCCATAGGAACCACGTTTTTGCCATCCACCATGACAATAAAACTGGCTTCTTCTCCTGCCAGAAATTCTTCAATGACAATACGATGCCCGGCATTACCAAATGCATTACCTGCCAGCATATCTTTGACAGCGCTTTGTGCTTCTTCCAGGGTTGTGGCAACTACTACACCTTTACCGGCAGCCAAACCGTCAGCTTTGATAACGATTGGAGCGCCTACTTTTTCCAGATAAGCCAGTGCGGGTTCAATTTCGGTGAAATTTTGGTAGGCCGCTGTAGGTATATGATGGCGGGCAAGGAAATCTTTGGTGAAAGCTTTGGAACCCTCCAACTGAGCAGCCGCTTTTGTCGGGCCAAAAATAGTCAGCCCTGCTTGTTGGAAAGTATCAACTACACCAATAACCAGTGGCGTTTCAGGTCCAACAATGGTCAGGCCAATATCATGATCTTGGGCAAATGCCAGCAACCCTTCAATATCTGTCGCGGAAATGTTCACATTTTCTAAATTAGCTTCCAATGCGGTGCCCGCATTACCTGGTGCGACATAAACCTTGTTTGCCAAAGGTGATTGCGCTGCTTTCCAGGCTAATGCATGTTCTCTTCCGCCACTGCCAATAACCAATATGTTCATCTGAGTCTCCTATTAATAAGACATAAATTGTTAATGGCGAAAATGGCGCATGCCAGTGAAAATCATGGCGATACCGTGTTCATCGGCAGCGGCAATCACTTCATCATCACGAATGGAGCCACCGGGTTGGATAATACAGCTCACACCTACAGCGGCTGCGGCATCAATACCATCGCGGAATGGGAAAAATGCATCTGAAGCCATGGCACAGCCCTGAACTTCCAATCCTTCATCTGCCGCCTTAATACCCGCGATTTTGGCAGAGTAAACACGGCTCATTTGTCCGGCTCCAATACCAACGGTCATATTATCCTTGGCATAAACAATCGCATTGGATTTGACGAACTTAGCGACTTTCCAGCAGAACAGAGCATCTTGCATCTCTTGTTCCGTTGGCTGACGTTGGGATACAACAACCAGGTTATCTTCTGTCACCATACCTAAATCGCGATCTTGTACTAGTAAACCGCCGTTGACACGTTTGAAATCCAAACTGGCAACAGGCGAATGCCATTCGCCGCACGCCAAAACGCGGACATTTTGTTTTGTTGCCAGAATTGGCAGTGCTGCTTCACTAACAGAAGGCGCAATGATGACTTCGACAAATTGACGTTCAATTATGGCCTGAGCGGTGTTGGTATCGAGTTCACGGTTAAAGGCAATAATGCCACCGAATGCAGAAGTAGGATCGGTTTTAAAAGCGCGGTCGTAGGCGGTATGGAGGTCAGAACCAATCGCAACGCCACAAGGATTGGCGTGTTTGACAATGACGCAGGCTGGTTCGGAAAAGCTTTTTACACATTCCAGTGCGGCATCGGTATCCGCGATATTGTTATAAGAAAGTGCTTTACCTTGTAACTGGGTTGCCGTAGCAATTGAAGCTTCTGCGATTTGATCTTCTATATAGAAAGCGGCATCTTGGTGGCTGTTTTCACCATAACGCATATCCTGCTGCTTAATGAAGTTGAGATTCAGCGTGCGGGGGAAACGTCCTGATGGTTGATCAGTTTCACCATAATATGGTGGAACCAATTTACCAAAGTAATTGGCAATCATGCTGTCATAAGCGGCGGTGTGTTCAAACGCCTTGATGGCTAAATTAAAGCGAGTGGAATGTGTCAGTGAATTTTGGTTGTTATCCATCTCCTCAATAATTTTGTCGTAATCCTGGCTATTGACAACAATCGCCACATCTTTGTGGTTTTTGGCAGCGGAGCGAACCATTGTTGGGCCACCAATATCAATATTCTCTACCGCATCTTCCAGAGAGCAGTCTGGTTTTGCTACGGTTTGGGCAAAGGGATAAAGGTTAACAACCACCATATCAATCTGTGAAATCTGGTGTTGTCCCATCACTTCATCATCCTGTCCACGTCGACCCAAAATGCCGCCATGAATTTTAGGGTGAAGTGTTTTGACACGCCCATCCATCATTTCAGGGAAGCCTGTATAGTCAGAAACCTCGGTGACATTCAATCCTGCTTCGGCCAGCAGACGAGCAGTGCCTCCCGTTGAAAGCAGTTCGACACTGCGATTGGATAAAGCTTTGGCAAATTCAACAACCCCCGCTTTGTCAGAAACACTCAGCAGGGCACGACGGATTGGACGAAGCTGTTGCATTGGTGTGATCCCTTGAATTTCATAAAACAAGAATGTGTTATTGGGGAAAATCCACTGATTGGTAGAAAAAATGGTTTCTGCAATAACATTTCAAAACAATCTGAAAAAAACACGTGGTGATTTTTCCTTCGCAGATTGTAACGAAAACGTTTGCGTGATGCTCGATAAATTTTATCAAAATATCGATGTGTGGATAAATCTGTGTATATATAGGTATAAAGCGGTGTTTTGCTGTGTAATTCATCAAACGATAATTATTTTCAAAAAAAACTATTGTCAGCGCCGTAAAACGCCCTATAATGCGCCACCACTGACCGACGCCGCGCTGAAACAGGCCGCGAAGGGCAGTGAGAGAAAAGCGAAAATAATCGCTTGACTCCCGAGGCAAAAAGCGTAAGATACGCAGCCTCGCAACCCGGAAGACGCTTCCGGTTGCCCCCGCTCTTTAACAAATTAATCAGACAATCTGTGTGGGCACTCGCAAGACACTCTCTGACGCCGCAAGGCGAAAAAGATTAAACAGTCTTGAAGAGTGACTGAACAGTTAATTCATTATGAACGAACAGTCAGAATTCTTTGAGCATCAAACACTTTAATTGAAGAGTTTGATCATGGCTCAGATTGAACGCTGGCGGCAGGCCTAACACATGCAAGTCGAGCGGCAGCGGGGGAAAGCGTGCTTTCCTGCCGGCGAGCGGCGGACGGGTGAGTAATGTCTGGGGATCTGCCCGATGGAGGGGGATAACCACTGGAAACGGTGGCTAATACCGCATAACCTCGAACGAGCAAAGTGGGGGACCTTCGGGCCTCACGCCATCGGATGAACCCAGATGGGATTAGCTGGTAGGTGGGGTAATGGCTCACCTAGGCGACGATCCCTAGCTGGTCTGAGAGGATGACCAGCCACACTGGGACTGAGACACGGCCCAGACTCCTACGGGAGGCAGCAGTGGGGAATATTGCACAATGGGCGCAAGCCTGATGCAGCCATGCCGCGTGTATGAAGAAGGCCTTCGGGTTGTAAAGTACTTTCAGCGGGGAGGAAGGCACAGGACTGAATAAGTGCTGTGATTGACGTTACCCGCAGAAGAAGCACCGGCTAACTCCGTGCCAGCAGCCGCGGTAATACGGAGGGTGCAAGCGTTAATCGGAATTACTGGGCGTAAAGCGCACGCAGGCGGTCAATTAAGTTAGATGTGAAATCCCCGGGCTTAACCTGGGAATGGCATCTAAGACTGGTTGACTAGAGTCTCGTAGAGGGGGGTAGAATTCCACGTGTAGCGGTGAAATGCGTAGAGATGTGGAGGAATACCGGTGGCGAAGGCGGCCCCCTGGACGAAGACTGACGCTCAGGTGCGAAAGCGTGGGGAGCAAACAGGATTAGATACCCTGGTAGTCCACGCTGTAAACGATGTCGATTTGGAGGTTGTGGCCTTGAGCTGTGGCTTCCGGAGCTAACGCGTTAAATCGACCGCCTGGGGAGTACGGCCGCAAGGTTAAAACTCAAATGAATTGACGGGGGCCCGCACAAGCGGTGGAGCATGTGGTTTAATTCGATGCAACGCGAAGAACCTTACCTACTCTTGACATCCACGGAATTCTGCAGAGATGCGGAAGTGCCTTCGGGACCCGTGAGACAGGTGCTGCATGGCTGTCGTCAGCTCGTGTTGTGAAATGTTGGGTTAAGTCCCGCAACGAGCGCAACCCTTATCCTTTGTTGCCAGCACGTCATGGTGGGAACTCAAGGGAGACTGCCGGTGATAAACCGGAGGAAGGTGGGGATGACGTCAAGTCATCATGGCCCTTACGAGTAGGGCTACACACGTGCTACAATGGCAGATACAAAGAGAAGCGACCTCGCGAGAGCAAGCGGACCTCATAAAGTCTGTCGTAGTCCGGATTGGAGTCTGCAACTCGACTCCATGAAGTCGGAATCGCTAGTAATCGTAGATCAGCATGCTACGGTGAATACGTTCCCGGGCCTTGTACACACCGCCCGTCACACCATGGGAGTGGGTTGCAAAAGAAGTCGGTAGCTTAACCTTCGGGAGGGCGCTGACCACTTTGTGATTCATGACTGGGGTGAAGTCGTAACAAGGTAACCGTAGGGGAACCTGCGGTTGGATCACCTCCTTACCGAAAAGATAGTGGATTTTGTTGCAGTGCTCACACAGATTGTCTGATGAATAAAGAAGAGACGGGAACGGAATAGGCTTGTAGCTCAGGTGGTTAGAGCGCACCCCTGATAAGGGTGAGGTCGGTGGTTCAAGTCCACTCAGGCCTACCAACTTTTCCGGACACCTCGATGGGGCTATAGCTCAGCTGGGAGAGCGCCTGCCTTGCACGCAGGAGGTCAGCGGTTCGATCCCGCTTAGCTCCACCATCCTCTTCTTACTGATAATCATTTCAGAACACATGAAAAGCCGTGTGTTGTGAAATGTAAGCTCTTTAACAATCTGGAACAAGCTGAAAATTTGAAACACTCAGTATCTGTCTTGAGGACGGTATTGAGGAGTCTCTCAATAACTCCGACTCGAAGACACCTTCGGGTTGTGAGGTTAAGCGACTAAGCGTACACGGTGGATGCCTAGGCAGTCAGAGGCGATGAAGGACGTGCTAATCTGCGAAAAGCGCCGGTGAGCTGATATGAAGCGCTATCAGCCGGCGATGTCCGAATGGGGAAACCCGGTGCAATCCGTTGCACCATCATTAACTGAATTCATAGGTTAATGAGGCGAACCGGGGGAACTGAAACATCTCAGTACCCCGAGGAAAAGAAATCAACCGAGATTCCCCCAGTAGCGGCGAGCGAACGGGGAGGAGCCCAGAGCCATCAGTGATAGACTCAGGAGAACGGTCTGGAAAGGCCGGCAGTAAAGGGTGACAGCCCCGTATCCGAAGAGGTGTGATATTGTGAGCTCGAAGAGTAGGGCGGGACACGTGGTATCCTGTCTGAACATGGGGGGACCATCCTCCAAGGCTAAATACTCCTGACTGACCGATAGTGAACCAGTACCGTGAGGGAAAGGCGAAAAGAACCCCGGCGAGGGGAGTGAAAGAGAACCTGAAACCGTGTACGTACAAGCAGTGGGAGCCCTGATTTATCAGGGTGACTGCGTACCTTTTGTATAATGGGTCAGCGACTTATATTCTGTAGCAAGGTTAACCGTATAGGGGAGCCGCAGGGAAACCGAGTCTTAACTGGGCGTTAAGTTGCAGGGTATAGACCCGAAACCCGGTGATCTAGCCATGGGCAGGTTGAAGGTTGGGTAACACTAACTGGAGGACCGAACCGACTAATGTTGAAAAATTAGCGGATGACTTGTGGCTGGGGGTGAAAGGCCAATCAAACCGGGAGATAGCTGGTTCTCCCCGAAAGCTATTTAGGTAGCGCCTCGTGAACTCATCTTCGGGGGTAGAGCACTGTTTCGGCTAGGGGGTCATCCCGACTTACCAACCCGATGCAAACTGCGAATACCGAAGAATGTTATCACGGGAGACACACGGCGGGTGCTAACGTCCGTCGTGAAGAGGGAAACAACCCAGACCGCCAGCTAAGGTCCCCAAGTCATGGTTAAGTGGGAAACGAAGTGGGAAGGCTCAGACAGCCAGGATGTTGGCTTAGAAGCAGCCATCATTTAAAGAAAGCGTAATAGCTCACTGGTCGAGTCGGCCTGCGCGGAAGATGTAACGGGGCTAAACCATGCACCGAAGCTGCGGCAGCGACATGAATGTGTTGTTGGGTAGGGGAGCGTTCTGTAAGCCGTTGAAGGTGAACTGTGAGGTTTGCTGGAGGTATCAGAAGTGCGAATGCTGACATAAGTAACGATAAAGCGGGTGAAAAACCCGCTCGCCGGAAGACCAAGGGTTCCTGTCCAACGTTAATCGGGGCAGGGTGAGTCGACCCCTAAGGCGAGGCTGAAAAGCGTAGTCGATGGGCAACAGGTTAATATTCCTGTACGGGCCATAATTGCGATGGGGGGACGGAGAAGGCTAGGCAATCCGGGCGACGGTCGTCCCGGTTTAAGTGTGTAGGTGGGATAATCAGGCAAATCCGGTTATCCTTAACACTGAGGCACGATGACGAGGCACTACGGTGCTGAAGTTGCTGATGCCCCGCTTCCAGGAAAAGCCCCTAAGCTTCAGATTATGGTCCATCGTACCCCAAACCGACACAGGTGGTCAGGTAGAGAATACTCAGGCGCTTGAGAGAACTCGGGTGAAGGAACTAGGCAAAATGGTGCCGTAACTTCGGGAGAAGGCACGCTGGCGTTAGGTGAAGGACCAGGCGTCCGGAGCTGAGGCCAGTCGCAGATACCAGCTGGCTGCAACTGTTTAATAAAAACACAGCACTGTGCAAACACGAAAGTGGACGTATACGGTGTGACGCCTGCCCGGTGCTGGAAGGTTAATTGATGGGGTTAGCGGCAACGCGACGCTCTTGATCGAAGCCCCAGTAAACGGCGGCCGTAACTATAACGGTCCTAAGGTAGCGAAATTCCTTGTCGGGTAAGTTCCGACCTGCACGAATGGCGTAATGATGGCCAGGCTGTCTCCACCCGAGACTCAGTGAAATTGAACTCGCTGTGAAGATGCAGTGTACCCGCGGCAAGACGGAAAGACCCCGTGAACCTTTACTATAGCTTGACACTGAACCTTGAGCCTTGATGTGTAGGATAGGTGGGAGGCTGTGAAGTGTGGACGCCAGTCTGCACGGAGCCATCCTTGAAATACCACCCTTGAATGTTTGATGTTCTAACGCGGACCCGTTATCCGGGTTGCGGACAGTGTCTGGTGGGTAGTTTGACTGGGGCGGTCTCCTCCCAAAGCGTAACGGAGGAGCACGAAGGTTGGCTAATCCTGGTCGGACATCAGGAGGTTAGTGCAATGGCATAAGCCAGCTTGACTGCGAGAGTGACGGCTCGAGCAGGTGCGAAAGCAGGTCATAGTGATCCGGTGGTTCTGAATGGAAGGGCCATCGCTCAACGGATAAAAGGTACTCCGGGGATAACAGGCTGATACCGCCCAAGAGTTCATATCGACGGCGGTGTTTGGCACCTCGATGTCGGCTCATCACATCCTGGGGCTGAAGTAGGTCCCAAGGGTATGGCTGTTCGCCATTTAAAGTGGTACGCGAGCTGGGTTTAGAACGTCGTGAGACAGTTCGGTCCCTATCTGCCGTGGGCGTTGGAAGATTGCAAGGGGCTGCTCCTAGTACGAGAGGACCGGAGTGGACGCACCACTGGTGTTCGGGTTGTCATGCCAATGGCACTGCCCGGTAGCTAAGTGCGGAAGAGATAACCGCTGAAAGCATCTAAGCGGGAAACTTGCCTTAAGATGAGTCTTCCCTTACTCCTTTGAGGGTACTGAAGGACCGTCCGAGACGAGGACGTCGATAGGCCGGGTGTGTAAGCGTTGCGAGACGTTGAGCTAACCGGTACTAATGAGCCGTGCGGCTTAACCTGACAACACCGAAGGTGTTTTGGGGATTGAGAGAAGGTTTCAGAGAGCACAGCAGCTTGTTCGGGATTGAATACAGTATTTGTCTGGCGGCAACAGCGCGGTGGTCCCACCTGATCCCATGCCGAACTCAGCAGTGAAACGCCGTAGCGCCGATGGTAGTGTGGGGTCTCCCCATGTGAGAGTAGGACACTGCCAGACATCCATTGAGTCAGAGAAGCCATCCGTCACCGGATGGCTTTTTTGCGTTTAATTTTTTTTATGATACTTGGTTATTTTTACGTGTATAAGCGGCTAATATCGCTCTTTCTGATAACTCCAGGTAATCTTTCATTGTATTAGCTGCTTGTTCATTTTTCCCTGAATTGAGTAATTCCAGAATATGCGCGTTTTTATCAATATAAGGTGCATACAAAAGCTCAGGATTATTCAAAATACCAAAAGCCAGACGCAGTTCTGCGGAAATATTGTGATAAAAAGCGATCAACCTATCACTATCAGTTAATTCTACGATCGCGGCATGAAAGTGCATATTTTCTGTTCCGGCACCAATCCAATCTTGTTGTTTGCGACATTGTTGGGCGGCTTCAACGGCTTGTTTCATTTTGGCAATACTGGGATGCATTGGATAAGCCTGAGCAAGTGCCTGACATTCAATTAACTGCCGAACTCGATAGATATCAATAATGGATGCAATATCGGGAGTCGCAACAAACACGCCACGATTAGGTTCATGTTTCAGCAGCCCTTCTTGCGTGAGAAGACGGAACACTTCACGTAATGTATTTCGTGAAATTTCAAGCTGTTCACTCAACGCAGCTTCTGATAGTCGTTGTCCAGGTAATAACTCCCCTGCAACCAGTTTATTTCTGATGGTTTCAGCGATTCTTTTGCTCAAAATTTGGGGAGAATGGGTTTTTTTCATAGTCATCCGTTAGATTTTATGGCTGATAACAAACACCTTCAAAACGTATACGAAAACAAATCTTCACATATTCCCCGATAACCAGCAAGTTACCACCATCGAACCAATATAGGGCAATATTATTGTACCTATTGCACCTAAATTGTGCATATTGACGATAAATTCAACGAAAAATGTTAATAAAGTGATCTCTATTGGATTTTGAAGATCGATAATACAAATTTGTTTGCTTATTTCCTCAGCAGATCTTATCTCTTGTTCAACAATATATTCATTTTACTCAAACAATCTTCTTCTGTAGTTCCACAGCTTAGGGAAATCATCATGATAAAAACGATCGATTTAAATAGTGATCTCGGTGAAAGTTTTGGTCAATGGCACATGGGAAACGATGAAGAAATATTGGATATCGTCAGTAGTGCTAACGTTGCCTGTGGTTTTCATGCGGGTGATCCGGTTGGGATTTTGCAAACATTGAAATCTGCGCAGAAAAATGATGTAGCGATAGGTGCCCATGTTTCTTACCCCGATTTGGTTGGCTTTGGGCGACGTAAAATGGATATAGCCAGTCATGAACTTACCGCTGATATTATTTACCAGATTGGTGCCTTACAAGGATTGGCTGCGGCGGCAGGTACTAAAGTGAGTTATGTCAAACCCCATGGCGCACTTTATAACACGATCGCAAATGATGAATATCAGGCAATTGCTGTGATTGAAGGAATTCTGGCGTTAGATCCCTACCTTGTGTTGGTTGGTCTGGCGGGATCAAACATTCTCAAGTTAGCTCAGAAAAGCGGGTTGAGAACCATAGCAGAAGCGTTTGCTGATCGTGCTTATACCTCACAAGGGGAATTAGTCTCCCGTCGTGAAACGGGGGCTGTTTTGCATGATGCCGATCTCGTTGCTCAACGCATGTTGCAATTGGTGACAGAAGGGGGCGTTGAATCAATTGATGGCAAATTTACCCCTATTCAGGCGGATTCAATTTGTGTGCATGGTGATACTCCTGGTGCGGTAGCGATGGCAAAACAGGTCAAGGCAGTTTTGCAGCAGGCGGGAATAACTATTCGGCCATTTATTCATTCATAAGTATGGATGGCATTGATATGGTTAATCATTTGGGGAGGTAGCCTTGCGTTTTTTACCGGTTAATAGCAATACCATCATGGTTGAATTGAGTGGATTGGCAGAAACACTGGCTTTGCTTGATTTACTGAATATGGCACCTATTTTGGGGGTTGAAGAAATTATTCCGGCAGCGAGAACGCTGATGGTTCGTTTTCGGCCGACAAAAATATCCCTCCAACAATTGGCGCTAGAAATCAGTAGACGAGATTTGCAAGAACGCAGTTATACAACGGGAAAAAGCATAGAAATTCCTGTGCATTACAACGGTGATGATCTCGCACTGGTTGCGGAAATATTGGGATGTACCGTTCAGGAGGTTATTCAGCAACATACCGAAAATGAATATACCGTCGCTTTCACTGGATTTGCCCCTGGGTTTGCCTATATGGTATCGAATACCTCGCAATGGAATATACCTCGTCGTAAAATCCCCAGAACGCGCATTCCGGCAGGTGCCGTTGCATTGGCGGGGGAATTCAGCAGTATTTATCCACAGGCTAGCCCCGGAGGATGGCAGCTTATAGGTATTACGACCGAACGTATGTGGGATCTCTCCCGCCCATCTCCGGCCTTATTGCAACCAGGTTATCGTGTTAACTTTCGAGATACTGGGCGTCACCCTGCAACAATCAGCTTACCTGAAACACCGGACAGTAACAGGGCACTTACTCCAGAGGCTTCCTGTCATCTGGAAATTTTGTCTGTGGGATTACCAACCTTATTTCAAGATCTGGGGAGGGTTGGTCAGGCAAAATCGGGGATCGCAGAATCGGGTGCAATGGATAAAAGTGCTTTGCGCAGCGCAAACCGTATTGTGGGTAATCCCTCTGATCATGCTTGTTTGGAAATCGTGCAGGGCGGATTTAAAGCACTTGCACATGGACAGATATTGATGGCGATTACAGGGGCACCCTGTCCAATAGAGATAAAAACATCATCAGGTAGAATATTCCATGTGAATACTTACCAACCAATTGATTCAAATGATGGTGATGAAATTTCCTTGGGTGTTCCTGTCGCTGGAATGCGTTCTTATTTATCGGTACGTGGCGGCTTTACTGTCCCAGCCATTTTATCCAGCCATTCATTTGATACTCTATCTAATATTGGGCCAGCTCCGTTGAAAGTGAATGATAAATTAGCTGTCGGTGAAACATCTCATTGCGCCGCGATATCTGTTTCTGAAACTCCGGCTTTTGACATGCCAAATAAAGATGAAATCGTAGTATTGGATATCCTATTTGGCCCTCGTACAGATTGGTTTACGCAAGAATCCATCGACTTATTGAGCAAGCAGATTTGGCAAGTAACGCCTCAATCTAATCGAATTGGGTTGAGATTAAATGGTGAGTGCTCACTATCGCGAATTAAGCGACAAGAATTGCCTAGCGAAGGAACCTGTGCAGGGGCGATACAAATTCCTGCCAGTGGGCAGCCGGTACTATTTTTGGCAGATCATCCATTGACCGGAGGATATCCGGTTATTGCCTCAGTAGCAGATTATCATCTCGATCTTGCAGGTCAGATCCCCGTCAATGCCAAAATTCGGTTCAACCCCATTAGCCAATTCCATGAAATTCAAGGGAGTAATGATTTGCCATGAACACCACAGTGAACAATGTAAATAGCAAGATTAATAAGAAAGTTAATAAGAAAGTGCTGATTGCCAACCGTGGTGAAATTGCTGTTCGGATCATTCGAGCTTGCCGCGATTATGGCGTACAGGCAGTCACTGTCTATGCGGATGCCGATATCAACGCACAACATGTTCAACTGGCTGATGAGGCTTATTCTTTGGGAGGAAATAGCCCTATAGAAACTTACCTCAATATTCCTCGTTTGCTGGAGGTAGCGAAGAGATCTGGAGCAACTATGGTGCATCCGGGTTACGGTTTTTTGTCTGAGCGAGCGGAATTTGCCCGGGCAGTGATTGAGGCTGGCTTAATTTGGATTGGCCCTCATCCTGAAACGATTGATGAGCTGGGAGACAAGGTTAAGGCGCGTAAGATAGCGCAGAAAGTGGGAGCACCGTTGGTTTTCGGGACATCCGAACCAGTCAAAAATGTACAGGAAGTTGTTGCTTTTGCGGAGCAGCATGGCTTGCCGATTGCCATCAAAGCGGCTTTTGGTGGTGGTGGACGAGGTTTGAAAGTTGCCTGGCGTATGGATGAAGTGGCAGAACTTTACCACTCAGCGGTACGTGAAGCGACAACGGCATTTGGCCGTGGCGAATGTTTTATAGAGCAATTTTTGGATAAACCCCGCCATATCGAAGCACAGATTATTGCGGATAAACAGGGTAATGTTGTGGTACTTGGTACCCGTGACTGCTCTTTGCAACGTCGTAACCAAAAGTTAGTGGAAGAAGCGCCCGCGCCATTTTTAACTCAGGAACAAAGAGAACGTATTCATCAGTCAGCAAAAGCCATTTGTGCAGAAGCCAATTATGTAGGGGCTGGCACAGTAGAATTTTTACTCAGTGCAGAGGGAATGCTTTCTTTCTTGGAAGTAAATACTCGCTTACAAGTAGAGCATCCTGTGACAGAAGAGACAACAGGCATTGATCTGGTTATCGAGCAGTTGCGGATAGCGGAAGGTTATCCATTAAGCATGCAGGAAACGCCGATCCCAAGAGGGCATTCGTTTGAATTTCGTATTAATGCGGAAGATGCGGAGAAAGGTTTCCTACCAACATCAGGCACAATCACCGAATTTATCCCGCCTGCTGGCCCTGGTATTCGTTTGGACTCTGGTGTGATTAATGGCTCTACAATTCCGGCAACCTTTGATTCACTGATGGCAAAATTAATTGTCATAGGGGCGACCCGAGAACAGGCTATTGTTCGGGCACGTCGGGCATTGAAAGAATTTAAGATCCGTGGCGTAGCCTCCGTTTTGCCTTTCCATCAAGCGGTAATGGAGCATCCTGATTTTATTTCTGGTGATAAATTCAATGTCCACACCCGCTGGATTGAAACAGATTTTGTGAATGAACTTGAGGCTTCATTACGTCAGTTTCCGCTTGAAGATAAAAATATTACCCGCACTTTTATTGAGATTGATGGCCGCAGGCATGAATTGGGATTGCCATCGGATTTATTGGCAGGATTGGCGCATTTAGCTCCTGTTAGTGGACAGCAATTTTCGCCATCTGTCATAAAAGAAAAACTGCCGGAAGATCCCCGTCAGGTAAAAGCCCCTATTTCCGGTATCCTGCATTCTTGGATGGTTAAAGAAGGTGAGCAAGTCAATGAAGGCGATGTGATTGCGGTTATGGAAGCCATGAAAATGGAAGTGCAAATCAATGCTCATCGTTCAGGAAAAATTACATTCTGTGCCCAAGCAGGGGATTATCAGGACGCAGAGCGTGTTCTGGCTAACATAGAGTAGTCATTAACATAAAGTAGTAATTAATATAGGGTAGTAATTAATAGAGATTAATGTCACTTAAAATAGCAGGAACTGGTGGTTGTTCTCTTTTCATCCAGCCTGCCCCCTACTTGTCTGTAAAGTTATTTACATTTCTCTTAGAAATGTAAATAATAATCCTTCTCAATAGTATTTGTGCTTGAAAATAAATGTCTAAAATTACCAAAATTTACGCCAGCCTGGCGAAAAGTGGCCTGTGTGTTCCTTTAATGTCTGCATCTATGCTGACAGTCGCTATCTCTACCACCGCATTTGCAAATGTTGAAAATACGACCAAAAAATCGACTAATACTAGCGATACATTGGTTGTTATTGCGGATAACAATGCTCAGGAAACACCAGAAGATAGAAAAGTCAGTCGTAATGAAATCAGAGTCAAACAGGCACAAAGTGTCGGTGAGATATTAAAGAATGTACCGGGCGTACAAGCCGGTCATCCCAGTGCTTTGGGGCAACGCTTCAAAATCCGTGGCATGGATGATCAATTTATCAACGTGACGATTGATGGCGCAAGGCAAGAAGGATATCACTTCCACCATGCCGGAAATTACGGCATCGATCCTGAGATGTTAAAGCAAGTTGATATCAAGGTCGGTAGTAACAGTATTACTTACGATACTGGTGCCATTGGTGGTGCATTAAAATTTGAAACCGTTGATGCCGGTGATCTGTTAGCGCCGGGGCAATTATTTGGTGCTAAAGGAAAATTAAACTATTCAAGCAATGGTTCTGAATTCCAACAATCGTTAGCGACATACGGTCGATTGGGTGCTGCTGATTTATTAGGTTACTTTACCCACCGCAATATGCATGACTCCAAATCTGGCAGAGATAATAACGGGCGAGACCCAATCCCGACAGATGGAAGGTTATTCAATTATTTATTAAAAGCGAAATTTAATCTGACAGATGAACAGTATATTAATGTATCAAAAGAACATTATAAAAATGATGCTGCAACCAATCATAGATTAAATTTTGGTAATGATATCGGCCCTAAAATAAATAACGGGAAGAAAGCGAAATACGCTATTGACCGCGATACTCATAATATTACTTATGGGTATGCGCCAGTCGATAATGACCTGATTGATTTAAAACTATCCGCTTATCATACGGAACAAACTTCTACCCATATGAAGCCTGTAAGCGGGGATGGGCAAGGATTCAATAGTATTGTTGAAACCCAAGGTATTAAGGTTCGTAATACCTCTAGTTTTGATACCCAGAAGTTATCCCACGCTTTAACCTATGGATATGAATATTTTGACACCAGAATGAGATTCACGGATGTCGATGAAAATGTCTATAAAAAAGAAATCGAAAAAGCAAATTCATCTTCTATTTACTTAGAGGATGATATCCAGCTTGCAGATTTTCATGTTATACCGGGTATCAGATGGGATCACTATAACTATCATACGATTAATAAACAGGATGAATCGTTTGAGAGAACCTATGCTCACGTCTCAAAAGCACTTGGCTTAAAATACGAGCTTGGCGCGGCCACAACATTATTTGCCAACTACACTGAACTCTTTAGAGGTCCATTGGGCAAAGAGTTGATGGGAATTTCCAACCATAGCAATAACCTGCAAGCTACAACCGGTTATAATCTGGAAACGGGTTTGGCGGGTTCTTATGCTGGTGTTTTTGCTGACGATGACTCGCTAGCTATATCAGGTAAAATATTCCAGACGAATTTTAAAAACCTGTCTACAACGTTAGCCAAGAGTGAGTTACATAATATCCAGAAAGCCAGATTGGAAGGATTTGAATTAGCGACTGGCTATAAACTGGGTAATTTGTCCTTAAAAACAACTTACGCTAAGGTCGATAACAAGATTATCCAAGGTAATGAACTTATTAACAAAGCCTTTACCAATGGATTAGAGTTCACGCCATCAATCGGTGACTCTATTACTGTAGGTGGTAGTTACCTGTTTGACAAAACTGACATTGAACTCGGCTGGAATACCCGCTTTGTTCTGTCAAAAAATTCAAAAGGTAAGACCCGGAACGATAAGAAAGAAGACATTATTGTCGATGTACATAAATCTGGATATGGCGTAAGTAATATGTATGTCTCTTGGGCGCCAAAAACCGGGGCATTTAAAAATACCGAACTCCAGTTTGGTATCGATAATGTCTTCGATAAGCGCCACAACGAACACTCTTACTATTTGAATACTACACGAGGACAAGAAGAAAAAGGCCGCACCTATAAAGCGACAATTTCTTATAAGTTCTAACCAACATAATTTAAAGGTTGCAAAAATACCTCTGGTAATAAGTCTGCGGTTTATCCGCAGACTTTTTTCCATTTACCGTGATTACAGCGTAAATACCCCAATCAGGGCGATAACACTCAAAATCGCGGCTGCACCATAAAACACCCACTTACTGGCGGGAACAGGGATTTGCAGATCGTGCATACCATGATGCAGACGGTGCAAACCACACCATAAAGGTAAGCTAATCATCAGCAGTAAAAAGATGCGGCCAATAAAACTCTGGCAAAATGTCAGGATGCGTTCATAAGAAAGCGCTTCTGGCGCCAATCCCAGTGGCAGCAAGATACCCAGCAGCAGAATAATTGCTGGGCCAACAATGGCACTCCACATCCCACCGGCACCAAACAGACCCCAGAAAATCGGTTCATCGGAACGCTTAGGTACTTGATTCATCAGATCCTCCTTGGGGTCAGAAAAACAGAGCTACGCCGAGGATCACGATGGTAGCAATAATCGTGATTGCCCATAGCAACTTGATAATTGGCTCTGGTCGCATTTTCTCATTCTTAACGATGATATTGAGTGCCTTAGGCGCCAGTTCAAACCACGTTTTCGTATGCAGCAAGGCTGCCATCAGAGTGATGATATTAATCAACAGTACGATAGGATGTTGCAAGAAAGAGACAAATCCCGCCCAGCTTTCAGGGCCACCTTTCAGGGCAAACAGGCCATAAAGTACCAGGACACTGAACCAAACGGTGGGGATGGCTGTCCCTTCACGTAACATATAGAAACGATAAAAGCCCAGTTTATGCCACCAATTAGCCTCCATACCGCGCACATAAGGCTTACGTTTTGTCGTCATTACTCTTTCCTCCCTTATTGTGGTTTCAGCATAGAGATCAGGAAATCTTTGGCACTTTCTGCTTTGCTTTGCTGAATGGCACCTGCCGGATCGACATGTTTCGGACACACTTCAGAACAGTAGCCAACAAAAGTACAAGACCAGACTCCATTGTCACTGTTGATATGTGGCATACGCTCTTTCTTACCGTGATCGCGGCTATCAAGGTTATAGCGGTGTGCCAATGTGACCGCCGCAGGCCCAATAAATTCAGGGTTCAAGCCAAACTGAGGACAGGCGGAATAGCACAAGCCACAATTGATACAGCCGGAAAACTGATGATATTTCGCCATCTGGGCTGGTGTCTGCACATTCGGGCCATCAGCGGGTTTACGGTCATTGCCAATGATATAAGGCTTGATAGCTTCCAGGCTCTCAATAAAGTGCGTCATGTCCACCACCAAATCCCGTTCAATCGGGAAATTACCCAGAGCTTCGACTTTCATCCCTTGTGCATAATCACGCAGGAAAATTTTGCAGGCCAATTTTGGCACACGGTTTACCATCATGCCGCAGGAACCACAAATTGCCATGCGGCAAGACCAGCGGTAGGAAAGGTCAGGTGCCAGATTATCCTTGATGTAACCCAATGCATCCAGCAGCGAAGTTTGCTCATCGTACGGCACTTCATAAGTCACGAAATGGGGTTCACTGTCAATTTCCGGGTTATAGCGCATGACTTCCATTTTCAGGTTTTTCATCTCAGCCATTCGCTTGCTCCTTCTGTTTTTTCTCTTGTGCCGCCGCTTCACCCCCGTAGACGCGTTTCGCCGGTTGAGATTTGGTGATTTTCACATCACTGTATTCCAGACGTGGGGCACCTTCTGGGTTATAGAACGCCAGTGTATGTTTCAGGAAGTTCTCATCATCACGTTCGGTACAACCTTCATCAAGACGCTGATGGGCGCCACGGGATTCTTTGCGATTCATGGCGGAATGTGCCATA
The DNA here is from genome assembly GCF_056632175.1 of Xenorhabdus sp. SGI 60. Classification (NCBI taxonomy): domain Bacteria; kingdom Pseudomonadati; phylum Pseudomonadota; class Gammaproteobacteria; order Enterobacterales; family Morganellaceae; genus Xenorhabdus; species Xenorhabdus sp. SGI 60. Next base: position 380,401 of record NZ_CP196860.1, read on the forward strand.
CATTCAGCAACATCCAAACCAAAACCTAATTCGATGGTGTAGAGCAGATCGGTATTGAATACACTGGAACGGTCGCTGATTTCGATGTGTTTGAAACGCTCTTTGAGTGCGGCAATTTTGTCGATGGTTTTTTGCATTAACTCTGGTGTACGGTAAATTCCGCAGCCTTCTTCCATTGACATCCCCAGCTCATCGCGGATTTTCGCCCAGCTTTCCCCGCCTTTCTGGTTTATCAGCTGATTGAGCTTATCTTCAACATCACGGGATTGGGTATCCAGTGCGTTATTATTGGCAGGTTTGACTTCCTGAATATGTTTGACCGCTTCTTCACCCGCCAGACGGCCAAAGACAACCAATTCTGCCAAAGAATTAGAACCGAGACGGTTTGCACCATGTAAACCGACAGAAGAACATTCTCCGATAGCGAACAATCCCCTGATGCGAGTTTCACATTGCTGATTAGTTTCGATCCCGCCCATAGTGTAATGCGCAGTGGGTCGAACAGGGATTGGTTCTTCGACCGGATCAACGCCGACATAGGCTTTTGCCAGCTCACAGATAAACGGCAGACGTTCGAGCAGCTTTTTCTCACCTAAATGACGCAAATCCAGATGTACGACATCACCACGCGGCGTCGCGATGGTACGACCTGCCCGCCATTCATGCCAGAACGCTTGGGACACTTTGTCACGCGGGCCTAATTCCATATATTTGTTTTCAGGATGTCCAAGAGGCGTTTCTGGCCCCAAGCCATAATCCTGTAGATAACGATAACCATCCTTGTTCACCAGAATCCCGCCTTCACCACGGCAGCCTTCGGTCATCAAAATACCGGAACCGGGCAGGCCGGTTGGGTGATATTGCACAAACTCCATATCGCGCAATGGAATACCGTGACGGAGCGCCATTCCCATACCATCACCCGTGACAATGCCGCCATTGGTGTTATAACGGTAGACACGTCCGGCACCGCCAGTCGCCATAATGACTGCATTTGCGCGGAGCTGAACTTTTGTTCCTTCCATCATATTCAGTGCAATCAATCCGCGTGCTTGCCCTTCATCCACCAAAATATCGAGGACAAAATGCTCATCAAAGCGCTGGATTTGTGGGTATTTGAGTGACGTCTGGAACAGTGTATGGAGCATATGGAAACCGGTCTTATCGGCGGCGAACCATGTGCGTTCAATTTTCATGCCCCCGAAACGACGCACATTCACAGAGCCATCATCCTTGCGGCTCCACGGGCAGCCCCATTGTTCCAGTTGAATCATTTCTGTTGGACAATGTTTGACGAAATACTCAACCACATCTTGTTCACACAGCCAATCCCCACCGGATACCGTGTCATGGAAGTGAAAATCATAGGAATCGTGCGCCTGAGTGACTGCTGCCGATCCGCCTTCTGCGGCCACCGTATGGCTACGCATAGGATAAACTTTTGAGAGCAAGGCGATTTTGAGTTGAGGATTGGCTTCAGCAGCAGCAATGGCGGCTCGTAGCCCTGCTCCACCGGCTCCGATAATCGCAAGGTCGACATTGAAGGTTTTCACCGCTCTTCTCCATTGTTCAAGTGGGAGTCAATCTATTACTTTTCATATGGTTTAATTATAGCGAACAACGTAGAGGGTAAATTTGATATGGATGCGGGTTTTGTGGGATTTTACCTGTAAAACGTGATCTAACGCATGTTTTTGTTTATTCAAATATTGCATGTTAATAACTTCACAAATGTGGTTTATATAAAAGTAAATGATGAAATTAATTAATTTGGATAACAAGAAGTTGTCATTGTAAATTTATATCATTACCGTTTTTTATTGAGGATAGAATATTTTAATTAATTTAATTTAGATATTAGTAGAGAAAAAAATAATTTTAATTAATTTTTTTGTATTCATAAATAAATGGATAACGAATATAGTTAACAAGGTCGAAAATTAAAAAATTAAGTGTATAAAGAGTAAAGGCATAAAGAAATTGAGGGCAATGAATTGTCTGGTTGGCTCGATGAAGGTAAACTGCGCGTTTTGTTTTATTTTGGAGTCATAGAAATATGAACGAAAACGCGAATTGGCAGCCAAGTGCCCCTATCGCCAATTTATTGAAAAGGGCAGAGATTTTAGCAGAAATACGGCGCTTTTTCGCAGATCGTGGGGTGTTGGAAGTTGAAACGCCTGCCATGAGTCAGGCGACTGTCACCGACGTTCATCTGGTCCCTTTCCAGACACAGTTCGTTGGGCCGGGAGCGGCAGATGGCTTGACTCTGTACCTGATGACCAGCCCTGAATACCACATGAAGCGTCTGTTGGCAGCCGGCAGTGGTTCCATTTATCAGATGGGGAAAAGTTTCCGTAATGAGGAAGCGGGTCGTCATCATAATCCAGAGTTCACCATGTTGGAATGGTATCGTCCACATTACGACATGTATCGTTTGATGAATGAAGTGGATGACCTATTGCAACAGATCCTGGATTGTGAAAGTGCTGAATCGTTGTCTTACCAACAGGCTTTCATGCGATATCTGGATATTGATCCCCTTACCGCAAGCAAAGAAAAATTGCGTGAAGTAGCGGCAAAACTTGATCTCAGTAATATCGCTGATCAGGAAGAAGACAGGGATACTTTATTACAGCTACTTTTTGTCATGGGAATAGAGACTCAGATCGGCATTGAGAAACCGACGTTTATCTATCACTTCCCGGCATCTCAGGCAGCATTGGCAGAAATCAGCAAGGAAGATCACCGTGTTGCGGAGCGTTTTGAAGTCTATTTCAAAGGCATGGAGTTGGCGAATGGTTTTCGTGAGTTGACCGATAGCAATGAGCAACGTCTTCGTTTCGAACAGGATAACCGTAAGCGTGAAACGATGGGATTACCGGTTCAGCCGATTGATGAATACCTGCTTGCTGCCCTTGCCCACGGAATGCCTGAATGTGCAGGTGTAGCATTAGGGGTTGATCGTTTGATTATGCTGGCATTGGGTGCTGAACGGATTAGTGAGGTTATCGCTTTTCCTGTTAGGATCTCGTGATAACGATGTTATATAGTTAATGCAATGAGTCACGATGGGGGCAGTCTTGGACTGCCCCGTTTTTCTACGCTATTTGCACTGATTATTTATGCTCGTGGTGTTTTCTCAGGAACTTCACTGCCAAATCAGGGAAATCTGTGAATGCCCCATCGACATTGGCCTTGTCGAAAACGATATCAAACAATTGGTTGCCGCTGGTGGCATATTTTGGCAATTGATCAATACGGATAGTATAGGGGTGTACCGCCAGATGGCTAGCGTGAGCCTCTGTTACCATGCCAGTTAATTTAATGTGGTTTGGCGTAGAGTCACTGGCGATAAGCATATGGTAATCAGGGCCAATTCCATCAGCATATTTTGCTACTTCTTTCATCGCGCCAGGTTTAAACATCCAGTCATAGCTATAATTCTGCCATGTACCATCTGATTTCTGTTCGTAAGTTTCGTTCCAGTCGGTGTAAGCGATAAGCTGAATCAGTTTCAGATCCATCCCCAGTTTCGGCTCTAGTTCATTTTTGATGCGTTTGAGTTCATTGGCATCAAAACATTGCAGATAAACTTTATCGCTTTTTTTGGTGTAGCCATATTGTTTCAGAACTTCCAGCACCTTGCTGGTGATATCTTTGCCTTCCTGGCGATGGAACCACGGTGCCTTGATTTCAGGATAAATGCCAATGTTTTTGCCCGTGGATTTATTCAGGCCTTGAATAAATTCCAGCTCTTCCTGGAAGGTATGAATGTGGAAATCTGATTTCCCCATTGGGAAACGTCCGGGATAGCTTTGGACTTTTTTGCCATCTTTGATATCAAAACCTTCCGTAAATTTCAGTGAATTAATTTCTGGCAGGGTAAAGTCGATGGCATAATAGCGACCGTCAGCACGGGCGCGGTTTGGAAAACGTTCTGCGACATCCGTGACGCGATCAAGATAGTGATCGTGCAGTACAATGAGCTGGTCATCTTTGGTCATGACCAGATCTTGCTCAAGATAATCCGCGCCTTGTGCATAGGCCATTGCTTTGGCGGGTAATGTGTGTTCAGGCAAATAACCACTCGCGCCACGATGGGCGATAACAATCTTATCTGCTGCATGTGCAATGCCTGACATGGATGATGCTAACAAAATACCGGCCATAATTGCCTTAACAGGGGTCTGCATTGAGGTTCTCCATTTATTCTAATAAAAGTCTTAAACAAAAGATGATGTTACTTACCGTTTTACTGATTTTTCGTCAGCAGCCAGAAAAATAGGTGGTTATTCAAGTCGATTTTTATATAAGATGATGACATAACACAATCCTGAATATTAATGTTATCAGCAGTATGTCACAGTTTTATGACATAAATTTTTTTCTCCGCGTTCTGTTTATATCTGGTTTTATTCTGTCTGTCATAAAATGAACAAAGCCATAAGATAAAATAGATTTTTTTTATATTGAAATAAGCATCAAACAATCACTGTAAATTATATAAGCGGACAATGATAAGGTAAGAATTATTTAATATTACTTTATGTGGGTGTAAATATTCAGCCTTTATTATCATCAATTAAAGGTGGTTTCAAAATCAAAAAGTTGCTAATAAAATGTGGATATGAGAAATATATCTATAAGGTAAAAGCAAGCTGTCTATTTAACAGAGCAGACTTAATCATCCAGAAATCGCAGTACAAAAAAGTGTACTGCGATGGATAAGGTTATTAATTGGCGTCTTTCAGTTGTGTTTTATTGACCTTGACGCGCAATTTCCTGCTTATGTTTGTGTTCACTTAACATCACAAGCAACAGCAGAATAACTGAGAGGATACAACCGCCGATCATGACCATAAAGCCGCCGTCCCAGCCGAAATAGTCAACGGTATAGCCGACGATGATACTGGCCGCCACTGAACCGCCCAAGTAGCCAAACAAACCGGTAAAACCTGCGGCTGTCCCTGCTGCTTTTTTCGGTGCCAATTCCAGGGCATGCAGGCCGATCAGCATCACAGGACCGTAAATCAGGAAGCCGATAACCAGCATACAGATCATATCGATATCAGGGTTACCTTCTGGGTTCAGCCAGAATACGATAGTAGCGATGGTGACCAGTGTCATAAAGAATACGCCAGTGGCACCACGATTGCCTTTAAATACCTTATCCGACATCCAACCACACAGCAGCGTACCCGGAATCCCCGCGTACTCATACAGGAAGTAAGCCCAGGAAGATTTATCCATGGTGAAGTCTTTCACTTCCTTCAGGTAAGTGGGTGACCAGTCAAGAATACCGTAGCGCAGTAAATAGACGAATACGTTGGCAATGGCGATCATCCACAGCAATTGATTCGGCAAAACGTACCGCATGAAAATTTCTTTGGCAGTCAGTTCCTTTTCATTGTTTTCGGTGTAATCGGCTGGATAGTCGTTTTTATACTCTTCGATTGGCGGTAAGCCACAGGATTGTGGTGTATCGCGCATTAAAGCGAAAACGATGAATGCCACGATGATAGCGGCAAAAGCTGGCATATAAAATGCCGCCTTCCAGTCATTGAACCAGGCCATCCCCAGCATAAACAGTAAGGGTGGAATGCCTCCGCCAACGTTATGCGCACAGTTCCAGACAGAAACAATTCCACCACGCTCTTTCTGTGACCACCAGTGAACCATAGTACGTCCACAAGGAGGCCACCCCATACCCTGGAACCAGCCACAGAGGAACAGCAGAGAAAACATGATAGCAATGCTGGACGTTGCCCATGGTACAAAGCCCATAAATAACATCACTGCCGCCGCCAGTATCAAACCCGCGGGCAAGAAAACACGTGGATTCGAGCGGTCGGAAACGGAACCCATGATGAATTTTGAGAAGCCGTATGCAATTGATATGCCTGACAATGCAAAGCCAAGATCCCCCTTAGAAAAGCCTTGCTCGATCAAGGCAGGTATGGCGAGTGCAAAGTTTTTCCTTACCAGATAGTAAGCTGCGTATCCAAAGAAGATCCCTATAAAAATTTGCCAGCGCAAGCGACGATAGAGTGGATCTATTTCCTGCGCGGGCAACCGAGCTTTATGAGGCGTCGGCTTGAAAATACTTAACATATTTTTTGTCTCCACGTGACTTTTGTATGAGCGAATCACCACCATCAAGCAGTGATGGCGTTAAACGAAAAATTTTAGCTATTTATTTTCTATATCGAAGCTAATATTAGCTGAAAACAACCTTATATGACTGTGAGGTATCGCTAACATATAGATATAATTTCGCAAAGTCGATAATTTTGAGTGAGTTAGCGCTTTTTTTGAAGACAATTTATTTATATTAGTGTGATGATAATCACAATAAACGGCCTTTTGAGCTATTTTTTATTTTCGCATGTTTAAAGTTTGTATATATTCTCGACCCAATAAAAGCTCATTATTATTAGGGGATTTGTCTGAAGTAGTCACCATAGAAAAGTCAGATAAATATAATCCACACAAACATTTCTATTATAAATTTATTTAATAAATGACTGTTGGCGTTTTTCTGTCAGCTTTTTTTAACAAGCGGTACAGTTTTTCTGATGGCATTATTTGAATAATGTTCTCATTTGCCCATGTGATTTATTTTTATTTACATGCTTTGCGTTTTTTGTAACGCGGTTATAAATAAAATTCTTGAAATTAAAATTCAAAATAATAGATATTACTACAAATAGTTATTCATGCTGCTGATAGCCGTTTTTATGCAGGGTTGGATGACTGTTTTATGATATAAATTACAATAATATCAATTTGTTAATTGAAATTGGTTGTAGATTGTATAGGCGTAATACACTCTGCCTTCCAAATAATAATTAGTTTTATATAAGTTGATTGTTTAATTAACAAAAGATTACAAATTAATACTAATTAATATATTTATTAAATTCGCAATAAATTTTTGCAATTTATTTTTCTGATCCAGTTAGCGTCAACATAAGGTATTTGAAAATACTGAATGTAGACAAAAATTGGAAGATAACGACTACCAGCATTGATGCCTCTATTCATCATGAAAAGTGATGAAACTAATGGGGCTCAGAATGAGAGCATCATTATGAGTACTTATACACACAAGGCAATATTACACACAGCATTTACTTCTGGTACTTCTGGCTCTACAGGATGGCCAAAATCAGTGAAAATTCAGTACATGATAACCTGTTGCCTGAACCTATGCGGTCTTGGCAAACTCTATCCATCAGCCCGTGTGATTTTGCCAGTATGCTAGCGATTGACTGTACATTCCTTCCTGATTGATATTATTGCTGGAAGATGGCACGACCTCTCATTGATACCATAGTGAAAGATTAATTCGTCAGTACGGTGATACGATCAGGAATGATGTTAGAAGTGATGATGCATTGAGAAAACAACATGGTGTACAGGTGATAAGCCATTATCCGGGGCGCGAGCATGTGATTTTTCCATAAATTCAGGCATTTTGTATTGGATGCTTACCGGCAGCGCTTTCAATTTTTCCTAATCTGGTTGTATCGCAGGACTGGTTAATCGGAAGAGACCTCAATCGTCATTAATGGTAAAAAGCAGTATTCAATCTGGCCTGTTAAGTATGAGATCCCGTTGTGATGGATGGCAAGCGGCAGAACCGGAACGAAAGAAGAATGCTTGAGTCATACCGCTAAAATTTGACCGGAGCCAACAAAATAGATATCACTGGTTGACATCGTTTAATCAAATTATGGGCATGTTCCTGCGGGTCATGCCCATTTTATTTTTGCTCAGTTTGCTGGTACGAACGCGGATCAAGGGGTAAGTTTCAGTTGATGAGTCAATTAAGTATGCTATTCGCCTCATTTTGTGAGGCGAATAGGGTTGTTATTTGCCTCATTCCATTTCGCAATCACTTAATACAACCAATCTTTACCTATCTGGTCTGCAGCCAAAATTGCAGCGTAAACCTGTTCTGGTGTCACCACAAATGGCATATTGTGAATGGTTTCACCCTCGGCACAACTTGCAATAGCGACTTGCATGATTTTTTGATGCAGTTTCTCATGATCACGTAAGCCCAATTGCTCCAGTGTGACTGGTAGCCCAACCTGTACACAGAAATCGAGTACAGTTTCCAACTCTTCACTTGGGCTATTTTCTAAGATCAATTGTGTCAGAGTACCAAACGCAACTTTTTCACCGTGATAAAGGTGATGACACTCTTCCAGCACGGTAAAACCATTGTGGATGGCATGAGCTGCTGCTAATCCTGCACTTTCAAAACCAATGCCACTCAAGTAGGTATTGGCTTCGACAATATTTTCAACGGCTGGTGTACTGACACCGGCTTCTACCGCCAGTTTTGCTTTATAACCTTCCGCCAGCAAGGTTTCATAACACAGTTTTGCCAATGCCAAACCTGTGGAGGATGTTGCACCGCCAGCCATAGTTGGTTTGTGGGCTGTACTGCTGGCTCGTGCCTCAAAATAGGTGGCGAGTGCATCTCCCATACCTGCGACAAGCAGGCGAACCGGTGCTTTAGCAATGATACTGGTATCCATTAGCACAATATTTGGATTATGTGGATAGAACAGGTAGCTGTCGAATTCACCGAGTTCAGTATAAAGAACAGAAAGGGCACTGGTCGGTGCATCTGTTGAAGCAAGGGTAGGAGAAATAATGACGGGTATTTTGGATTCGTATGCAACAGCCTTGGCAGTATCAATCGTCTTTCCTCCCCCGATCCCGACAACCGCCTGACATTGTTGCTTCAACAAAATGGCAGACAAACGATAGATCTCATTACGGCTGCACTCACCATTGAAAAGTTCGAAATGGCTGGTCACTTCGTGTTCTTCTAGACTCTGGCTGACGGTATCCCCAATAAGGTTCATCACGAAATTATCAGCAATCACGAAGACGTGGTCAGCAAGCATTTTGGTGTATCGACCAATGTGAGATAACGCACCTGGCCCTTGGATATATTTGGATGGAGACTGGATCACTTTCAGCATAAGAAATATTCCTTCTTTACTGGAAACTAGGCATAGAGTGTCACAATACTGGCATAGGGCAAGTTACGAATTGCCCATCTACACTATACGGCAAAATATACCGAGAAGTTATGAGTAAAAGCAGGAAATGAGTGATGTGAGAGGAAACACTGGCGGAACGATTGTCCCCCCTGATTGATTCAGGGAGGATGTTTTTTAGTTGGCTTTAGCCAGGGTTTTATCTTCTGTTTGGGCGAAAAAGTATTTCAGGATTAAGTTTAACAGAATGCCATAAGCTGGCAGGAAGAAAAGCATGCAGATAAACAGCTTGAAAGCATAATCTACTAACGCAATTTCTACCCAATGGGTTGCCATAAATGCATCCGTGCTGCGGTAAAACGCGATGAAGAAAAAGGCCAGTGTATCGAGCATATTACCGAAAAACATAGCGGCAGCCGGCGCTATCCACCAGTGGCTTTTCTGGCGAAGACGATTGAAGACCCCAACATCCAATATCTGACCGAGCACATAGGCCATAAAGCTGGCAGCAGCAATACGGGCGACAAATACATTAAAGGTTCCCAATGTCCCAAATCCCTGCCAGGTTCCCTGAAAAAACAGAGCTGAAATCAGATAAGAGATCAGCAACGCTGGCAGCATAACGGAAATAATGATCCGGCGAGCTAATAGCGCACCATAAATGCGCACAGTCAGGTCAGTCGCCAAAAAGATAAAGGGAAATGTAAATGCTCCCCAAGTGGTATGAAAACCAAAAATGGAGATGGGTAATTGCACCAGATAGTTACTGGAAGTAATGATCAAAATGTGAAAAAGCGACAGCCAGATCAATGCCGTGGCCCGTTGTTGCGCAGTCAATTGGAACATATTGTACCTTTTTGGTGGATGGGGTGAGGGAACCCAACAAATCAGTCTACCTGAAGATCAGGCAGTGGGATCATACGTGTGTTGCGCAATAAAAGTAAAGTACAGCAGTTGACGATATTTTGTAATATAATTCACAGCCACACAGATTGCTTGAACCTACAGAGATTGTTATGTCCGATGTTTTTGCCAACCCTGACAAGACGCTTAATACGTTGGGATTACGTTGTCCAGAACCAGTAATGATGGTGCGTAAGACTGTCCGTTATATGACTGCGGGTCAGACGTTATTGATCATTGCGGATGATCCGGCAACAACCCGCGATATTCCGGGGTTCTGTCGCTTTATGGATCATGCGCTGATCGCCCAAGAGACAGCGCAAACTCCGTATCGATATCTGCTCAGAAAAAGCGAAAATTCTGTTTAATTAAGAAAAGGCTATATCATTAGCTGGCAGAAAAAAGGAGCCGTGCTAGGCTTTAAATATAGCGTTTGGTCAATTATCACCTCGCTGGACGCCATAGTTTCTTTTTCCTTAATAACAATTTTATGTAGTTAGTTATGATTTTGAAAAGGTGCAGGGTGTATGAGTATGCACCTTTTCGATTTGTTATCTTCCTTTGTTATTTCTTCATCCGCTTGCTGGTGGCAATTTAAGTTGATATGCCATTTACTGCGTTTTTGATTTATTCCTAAGCAGCCGGACTGCGTTTGCTGTTACTAAAGCCGTCGCTCCCGAATCGGCCAGAACTGCCATCCATAGTCCGGTAATACCCAACAGGCTCGTGATAAGAAAGATCGCCTTTAAACCTAACGCAATGGTGATATTTTGGCGGATGTTATAACGAGTTGAGCGAGACAAAGCGATAATTTCAGGTAAACCCGTCAGGCGGTTATGTGTCAGAGCGGCATCGGCTGTTTCTAAGGCAACATCTGTGCCGCTGCCCATCGCAACACCGATACTGGCGGCTTTCATGGCTGGGGCATCGTTGATACCATCACCGACCATCATGGTATGATGTTTTTGGTTCAACTCAGTGACCGCGTTCACTTTATCTCCAGGCAATAACCCTGCGCGGTAATCAATACCCAGCCGATTTGCAATGGCGGCGGCGGCACGGGGATTATCACCTGTCAGCATCACTGCTTCGACACCTTGTTTTTTCAGGATACGGATAGCGTCTATGGCATCTTGACGTAAGGTATCCTGCATCGCTATCAGCCCCATAAGTTGCCCATTCTGCGTGACAGCAACCGCTGTTTTTCCATCGTTTTCCAGTTCTGTGACTCTTTGTTGCCAGTTTTCGGACAAGGTATTTTCCGGCAATCTGTCAGGGGCGGTGACGAGAATTCTCTGCCCCGCCAATAGTCCTTCAACCCCGATCCCGGCCAGGGCTTTGCGCTGTTCAGCCTCAACAACTGTCACACCTCTATTGTCGGCGGCATTCAGGATAGCTTTTGCTAAAGGATGATGTGAGCCACTCTCTACGGCACCTGCTAGTGCCAGCAAGGTTTCTGCACTGATATTTTCCACGGGTTCAATGTCAGTAACTTGGGGTTTTCCTTCGGTCAACGTTCCGGTTTTATCCAGCGCAATTGTACTCACTGACCCAAGTTGTTCTAAGGCTGCTCCCCCTTTGATTAGGGAGCCACGACGGGTTGCTGCGGCCAGTGCGGAAGTAATAGCGGCAGGCGTCGAGATGACCAAGGCGCAAGGACAACCAATTAACAGTAGGGTCAGGCCACGGTAGAGCCAGGTTTCCCATGAGCCGGCAAAAAACAGAGGAGGGATCAAGACTACCAGTGCTGAGAACAAGATAATCAGCGGAGTGTAGACACGGCTGAATCGGTCGATAAAGCGCTCAATCGGCGCACGACGCTCTTCCGCTTCTTCAATCAGTTGCAGGATGCGGTCAATGGCGTTGTGACCCGGTTCAGAGATCACCTTCATCTGCACGGCACTATCAACAGAAAGGCAACCCGCGGCGACTTTTTCTCCTTGCTGCCGTTCAACCGGAATCGATTCACCGGTCAGGGCACTTTCATCGAAACTGGCAAAGGGACTGAGCAGTTCGGCATCGGTAGGTAAGCGCGCTCCGGGGGCGATTTCAATGATATCCTCCGGGCGCAGATCTGCCGCTGGCACTGTTTTCTTTTTTCCATCCTTAATCAGCAAAGCTTGATCAGGCACCAATGCCATCAAAGCACTGACGCCACGACGTGCGCGTCCGGCGGCATAGGATTCCAGTATTTCCCCCAACTTGAACAGGAGAATAACCATTGCCGCTTCTGCGGTGGCATCAATGAATAAGGCGCCAATAGCAGCAACACTCATTAACGTTTCAATGGCGAAAGGCGTACCAGAACGGATCAGTTTGATGGCTTTGGTCGCTACCGGATATAACCCAATGAGCGTAGTGATGATGAAAGCGATCTGCCCTGCGGGGGCATTGGCTTTTGATATCCCCCAACTGATGAACATCAGGGTGGTTAGGATCAAGATTGGGGAGAAGGTTTTCCAATGATTGACTTCGGGAGGCAGTTTAGATGCTGAACTAGCCTCTTTGATAGTAAAGCCGGCCTGTTTTACTGCTTGTTCAACGGCAGCACGAATATCAATATCAGCATCGACCACCAGTTTCTCTGTTGTAAACAGGACCTTGACCTGCTTGGCTTCTGGCAGTTTTTTGACAGCATTTTCGATCTTTCCGGCACAGCTTGGGCAATCCATACCTTGGATAGTCCAATTAAAACGCTGTCTCGCGGTTAATTCGGTGAGAACGTTTTCCGGTATGGCATGGGCATGATCGAGTGAACAGAGGGCGCCGCTCTGTTTATGTTCATGAGCGCGCGCGGTGCCAGTAGAGCAACAAGAATGGTGATGGTTTGGAGCGTGAGAATTATGCGAATGTTCGTGGCTGTGATCGTGAGATTGGTGTGAATGCCCACTTACATTATTGGCGATATTCTGGTGTTCATTTTTTTGGCAAGATAGGGAATTGTGCTGTGATTGCTTATGTTTTTTGGTGGTGGATAACATAGGCGACCTCTCAATATAGAGTTAATACTAATGATTAAAGTTAACTCTACACTTTGGAGTAAACTCCAGAGTCAAATCCAATAAGAAGAATTCTTTTGATGATTTGTGCTATCTAAAATGGATTTCCATCATCAATGTCCTTCCTCTTGGTGTCAGTTGTTTCTCAATCTCTTACTGAATAAAGGCAAATTATCACAGGAATAGAGAACGAATAATCAAAAAATGCCCGATAAAACCACCGGCAGCAACAATCGCTTTTGACAGTTTAAAAGGGAAGCGGTACTGAGCAATGATACTGATACTGTGTGCAAGAAGTAGCAGGATAATATTGATTCGCTATTAATGAAAGAATAACGTTTTTTTATCAAAAAAAAGCATCAATGAGTAATTACGCGAATTACTCATTGATGATATTTGCTTTGTTTCCAATCGGAAGAAAACAGGATGAGCCACTGGATATGGGAAGTTATTTTTTCTCCTGTTGTTTCTCTTTTAGTTGTTTTTTCTGCCAGGACAATAATTCAAAGACGCCGAAAAAGAAATCTTGGTCTGGAGAAAACCAGACAGCTTTTGATCTTTAGGCTGGGAGTTTTTCAGCAGCAGTAACTGAAAAGAATGCATGATTACCGTAAATACCATTGCAATATTCATAAAATATTTTAATGGACTAGGGAATGGGTGAAACAAATTGAAGATCATGATCCCCCAAACTAAGATCATGATCCCTTTTCCTAATTGAATAAACATCATCGACTCCAAAATCGAGTTTAAGCCGTGCCTCAGATACCCGATTACGGGTGGCGAATATATAACCGATAAGCAACTTGTCCGGCCGTTTTTTGCCGATGCAGTTGCCAGTTAGGGGGAACTTCTGTTGCCGCAGATTCGGCTTCTGCCTCAACATAAATCCAGCTTTTTTCTGCTAGCCAGCTATTGGTTTCCAATAAATTGATGGTTTCAGTCAACATCCCCTTACGGAATGGAGGATCGAGAAAAACCACATCAAACGGTGTTCCGGTGTTGTTAAGGTATTGTAGCGCATTACCTTGTACCACATCGGCATTTTCAGCTTTCAGTAAGGCTAAGTTAGCCGATAGTTGTTTCGCCACATTGCGATCGTATTCAATTAAGGTCGTGTGGCTTGCATAACGAGACAAAGCTTCAAATCCAAGCGCTCCACTGCCTGAGAAACAATCCAGGCAACGAGCACCCTGAATCACTGGCATAAGCCAGTTAAAAAGCGTCTCGCGGACGCGATCTGTTGTTGGACGCAAGCCGTCACTATCAGGAACCGGTAATTTTCTTCCGCGCCATTTTCCGCCAATAATGCGGATTTGTCCCAAAGACGCGCGCTGTGGTTTTTTAGTCATAATTTACATAACTTAAATATTTGCCATCCGACGCAACTCAATAATATCTGGCGGAGACAAAAAGTGAGTGAAAACGAAGATATCCATTGATTAATTTACCACGAAATCCTCTATAGATATGTGTTGTGGTGTGATGAAAATGTTAGACTGGATTCATTACCGTTAGAACCTATCTCAGTGGATATAACAGCACATATCTAACTTAACCGCGAGGAGTGTAGTGGCCGATGGCAAAAGAGAAAAAAAAGGTTTCTTCTCTTGGTTTGGACTTGGTCGTCAAGATAAGGAACAACAAGAGGAACAAGCCGAACAAGAAAGAGTGGCTGCGGAAGAGGCGGAGCAGCAGCGCTTGGCGGAAGAAGCGGCCCGTTGCGCAGCAGAAGAAGCCGAGCAGCAACGTTTAGCGGAAGAAGCGGCCCGTCGTGCGGCAGAAGAAGTTGAGCAGCAACGTTTAGCGGAAGAAGCGGCCCGTCGTGCGGCAGAAGAAGTTGAGCAGCAACGTTTGGCGGAAGAGGCTACCCGTCGTGCGGCAGAAGAAGTTGAGCAGCAACGTTTGGCGGAAGAGGCTACCCGTCGTGCGGCAGAAGAAGCCGAGCAGCAACGTTTAGTGGAAGAAGCGGCCCGTTGCGCAGCAGAAGAAGCCGAACAGCAGCGTTTAGCGGAAGAAGCGGCTCGTCAGGCAGAAGAACAGGCGGCCTTACCTAAGGAACAAGAACGGCCAACTAAAGAAGGATTCTTTGCTCGTCTGAAACGCAGCTTAGTTAAAACTCGTCAAAATCTTGGCTCTGGCTTCTTGGGACTATTCCGCGGCAAGAAAATTGATGATGATCTGTTTGAAGAACTGGAAGAGCAGTTATTGATTGCAGATGTGGGCGTTGAAACTACCCGTAAGATCATTACTAACCTGACAGACCACGCCAGCCGTAAAGAGTTGAAAGATGCGGAAGCGCTTTACGTTAAACTGAAAGAAGAGATGTCAGCCATTCTGGCGAAGGTTGATAAGCCGCTGGAGATAGAAGGTAAATTACCTTATGTCATTCTGATGGTAGGAGTGAATGGTGTTGGTAAAACGACCACGATTGGAAAGTTAGCGCGTCAATATCACTCTCAAGGTAAATCTGTCATGCTGGCGGCTGGAGATACCTTCCGTGCCGCCGCAGTAGAGCAGTTACAGGTTTGGGGAGAACGCAACAAAATCCCGGTGATTTCCCAACATACGGGGGCAGATTCCGCCTCGGTGATTTTTGACGCCATCCAGTCAGCCAAAGCCAAAGGTATTGATGTCCTGATCGCAGATACCGCAGGGCGCTTGCAGAACAAATCCCATTTGATGGAAGAGCTGAAAAAAATCGTTCGAGTGATGAAAAAACTGGATGAAGACGCACCTCATGAAATTATGCTGACTCTGGATGCCAGCACAGGTCAAAATGCAGTAAGTCAGGCTAAACTATTTCATGAAGCTGTGGGATTGACGGGTATTTCATTGACCAAACTGGATGGTACTGCGAAAGGAGGGGTTATCTTCGCCATTGCCGACCAATTTGAGATCCCAATCCGCTACATTGGTGTGGGTGAAGGCATTGAAGATCTCCGTCCATTTAAGGCAGACGATTTTATTGAGGCTCTTTTTGCCCGAGAGGATTAACTATCAATGATTCGCTTTGAACAGGTCAGTAAAGCCTATCTGGGAGGGCGGCAGGCGCTGCAAGGGGTGGATTTTCATCTACTTCCAGGAGAAATGGCATTTTTAACCGGTCACTCAGGGGCCGGTAAAAGTACACTTTTGAAACTTATCTGTGGCATTGAACGCCCTAGTGCAGGCCATATTTGGTTTTCTGGTCATGACATTAGCCGACTAAAATCCAGAGAGACGCCTTTTCTCCGCCGTCAGATCGGCATGATTTTTCAGGATCATCACCTGCTGTTGGATCGCACCGTATACGAAAACGTCTCTATGCCGTTGATCATTTCAGGGGCAAGCGCTGAAGACATTCGTCGACGGGTATCTGCGGCGTTGGATAAGGTCGGCTTACTGGACAAAGCGAAAAATTTCCCCATTCAACTTTCCGGTGGAGAACAACAGCGTGTTGGGATCGCCCGCGCAGTGGTGAATAAGCCAACAGTATTGCTGGCAGATGAGCCGACGGGAAATTTGGATGGGGCATTATCAGAGGGGATCATGCGTCTGTTTGAAGAATTTAACCGGGTTGGTGTGACGGTTCTGATGGCTACCCATGATACGGCCCTCATTGAACGCAGAAAATATCGTATCTTGACCCTGAATCAGGGACGTATGCAAGGAGGACATCATGGTTAGGCATGTCCGTCATTCAGCGAAAAAAACACAGTCCCCAAAATCAAAATCATTAAAAGGGGGATGGCGTGTACAGTGGCGTTATGCGTGGAAAAGTACGTTGTCGGATATGTTTCGCCAACCACTGGCAACTTTGTTGACCATTATGGTAATCGCAATTTCTCTGACTTTGCCGAGCGTGTTTTATATCGTTTGGAAAAACGTCAATCAAGCAGTGATGCAGTGGTATCCTATCCCACAACTCACGGTCTATCTGGATAAGTCACTGAATGATAATAGCGTCAAACAGGTTATTGAGCAGTTGAAAGGTATGGATGGCGTGAAATCGGTCAATTATCTTTCCCGTGACGAAGCCGTAAACGAATTCCGTGCTTGGTCAGGTTTTGCCAGCGCACTAGATTTGCTGGAAGAAAACCCGTTGCCGGCAGTTGCCATCGTCTCTCCTAAATTGAATTTCCAGGACACTCAGGCGCTAACAACATTACGCGATCAAGTTGCCCAGATTAAAGGCATTGAAGAAGTCAGAATGGATGATAGCTGGTTTGCCCGCTTGACTGCGTTGGCTGACCTTGTTGGCAGAATTGCTGCCGTGATAGGTATCTTAATGGTGGTTGCGCTGCTCTTGGTCATTGGTAACAGTGTCCGACTGAGTATCTTTAGCCGTCGTGAGACGATTAATGTCATGAAGCTGATTGGGGCAACGGATGGTTTTATTTTGCGTCCTTTCCTCAACGGTGGAGCCTTATTGGGGATTTTGGGGGCAATATTCTCCTTGATTCTCTCTTCCCTGCTGGTGTGGAAACTTTCTAATGTGGTCACAGAAGTAGCGAGTGTTTTCGGTACAAGCTTTATACTGCATGGTTTGGAGTGGGATGAATCACTCTTATTAGTGCTTATTTCGGGTATGATTGGTTGGATTGCTGCATGGTTTGCGACAATTCAGCATTTACGTCGTTTTAGGCCAGAATAAAGGCATTGCAGGGCTTGCTGAACTGTTGGGCTTAATTGTTGTCAAAGTCACAGTTATGATTTTGTATTGATACTCACACAACTAAGACGATTTGAATATGATCTCTACGGTGGTAAAATAGACGCATCTTTGGCTTGAATAAACCTTACTGGTGAACTCAGGCAAACTTGAAAGCCATCAATTTGGATCTAATTTTGAGAGAATTTGAATGACAAAAGAAATGCAAACTCTGGCATTAGTTCCACAAGGTAGTTTGGAAGGGTACATCCGTGCTTCCAATGCTTACCCTATGCTTTCTGCTGAGGAAGAGAAGGAACTGGCAGAAAGGCTGCATTACCAGGGAGATCTGAATGCAGCGAAAAAGCTGATCCTTTCTCACTTGCGCTTCGTTGTTCATATTGCCCGCAGTTATGCCGGTTATGGTCTGCCGCAAGCGGATTTAATTCAGGAAGGTAATATTGGCCTGATGAAAGCGGTTCGTCGATTTAATCCAGAAGTGGGCGTTCGTCTGGTTTCTTTTGCTGTTCACTGGATTAAGGCAGAAATCCATGAATATGTATTGCGTAATTGGCGTATTGTGAAAGTCGCAACGACAAAAGCTCAACGTAAGCTGTTCTTTAATTTGCGCAAGGCTAAACAACGTCTGGGGTGGTTCAATCAGGATGAAATTGAACTGGTTGCCAAAGAATTGGGCGTGACCAGCAAAGATGTCCGAGAGATGGAATCCCGTATGTCAGCGCAGGATATGGCATTTGATATGTCTTCTGATGATGACAATCATGATAGCCATCCAGTGGCTCCGGTGCTGTATTTGCAAGATAAGGCGTCTGACTTTGCCGATGGCATTGAAGAAGATAACTGGGAAACTCACGCTGCGGATAAACTTTCTGTGGCGATGGAAGGGCTGGACGAACGTAGCCAGGACATCATTCGTTCTCGTTGGTTGGATGATGACAATAAAACCACCTTGCAAGAATTGGCAGATAAATATGGCGTATCTGCTGAACGAGTTCGGCAGCTAGAAAAAAATGCCATGAAGAAATTGCGACTGGCTATTGAAGCGTAATTTCTTAACTGAGCAAAACTTTTTGGATTAAAAAGCGATAATTTGTTTATCGCTTTTTTTATGCGTGTAAAACAAACAGCACCAAAGAACCGAGGAAATTCCATGATGAAAATTGTGATTGCCCCTGATTCATTTAAGGAAAGCTTGAGTGCCTTGCAGGTGGCACAGGCAATAGAGCGGGGATTTAAGGAGATTTATCCACAGGCAGACTATATCAAGCTACCTATGGCGGATGGCGGCGAAGGGACAGTAGAATCACTGGTGACTGCAACTGGAGGAAAACGTATCGTGTGTACTGTTACTGATCCTTTGGGACAGCCTGTTGAAGCATTTTTGGGTCTGCTTGGCGATGGAAAAACCGCGGTGATTGAAATGGCTGCCGCTTCTGGTTTGCATTTGGTGCCGATGGAACAGCGTAACCCTCTGATCACGACGAGTTATGGCACGGGAGAACTGATTCTGGCTGCATTGGAACAGGGGATACACAAACTGATTTTAGGCATTGGAGGTAGTGCAACCAACGATGGTGGTGCAGGTATGATGCAGGCACTTGGTGCGAATTTATTGGATGGTGACAGTCGTATTCTGCCATTCGGCGGTGCGGCATTAATCCGGCTGGAACGTATTGATTTAACGAACCTTGACCCACGTCTCAGGCAAATTGAACTTACCGTGGCTTGTGATGTGAATAATCCGTTGTGTGGTGAACAGGGAGCATCAGCGGTGTTTGGTCCACAAAAAGGCGCAACAACGGAGATGGTGAAATCGTTAGACTCTGCATTGCGTCATTATGGCATGAAAATAGAATCCCTAACGGGAAAACGTGTGATTGATGCTGCTGGTGCTGGCGCGGCTGGAGGAATGGGGGCTTCCTTGTTGGGATGTCTGGGAGCAAGATTACAGCCAGGTATTGAGATTGTTATCGAAACCTTGCAACTGGAAGACGTGATTCAGGGGGCAGATCTGGTCATTACGGGGGAAGGTCGTCTGGATAGCCAGACCCTATACGGTAAAACCCCCATTGGTGTTGCCTGTGTGGCGAAAAAATTTGGCATTCCCGCCATTGCGTTGGTTGGGGGAATGAGCCGAGATTATCATGTTGTGCATCAACATGGGCTGGATGCGGTCTTTTCCATCATACCAGAGGCTTGTTCCCTTGCTGATGCCCTTGCTAATGGTGCCGATAATTTGCAGGTAACGGCACGGAATATTGCAGCAATTTGGGCTATTTCCCATTAAATGCTACTTGATGAGCACTATCGCCGTTTACTGTGCCGTTGAGTCATGATGGCAGTAAAACCGATAGATACAGCAAATAACAACGCTCCCATTAAAAATACCCATTCATAGTGGTTATTGAATAACAAGAAACTGCCAACCATTGGGCCAACAGCCATTCCCATATATCGAATAAAATTATAAAGCCCAATCACAGTTGCCCGTTCTTCCACAAATGTTGTTAACAATAAAGCGGCATGTGTAGGTGTCGATATCCCCAGAGTGAAACCGTATAAAGTTGTGACAATGATTAACGTGGGAATGCCGAATCGATATGTGATGGAAAACAACAGAATTACAGCCAGATTTAGCAAGCTGCTGACAATCAAGCCATTTATCTTAGATAACCGATGATGGAGTAAACGATAGCTATAGCTGCCAACAATCATTGCCAATGATATGGGAATGTACATCCAACCAATATCGGCAGGGCTGAAACCATATTCATTATTCAAGATGATGGGTAAAAAAGTCAAAAAGCAGAAATAACAATAGGACAGCATAAAGCCAATACAGAAAACAGATTGTGCGATGCGATCTGACAAAATCTGACCGAACTGTACGAATACCTTTTTGGCACTTGCTGACTGTTTGGGCTTATTTTCTGGCAACCAAAGCAAATTGCTGATAAGTATTAGCCCACCGATAACAGCAATAAATTGGAAAATCGCAACATATCCGTTTAATTCAGCTAAATAACCGCCGAGCAATGGTCCCAAAGCAGGAGTCAGCGTTAACACCATCTGATAAGTACTGATAGCTTTGGCTCGATGTTGCTCTTCATACAGATCGCCAATAATTGCCGCGGCAATAACAGGAATAGCTGCAATCCCAATAGCTTGAACTATTCGAAAGGCAATCAGCCAATAAATATCGGAAGCCATCGCGCAACCAACAGATCCAATGACGGAAATAGTCAGAGCAGGAAGTAAAATGACTTTACGACCTTTACTGTCCGCTAATGGACCATACACGATTTGCATAATAGCTAAAACAAATGTGAATGCTGATACAGTCAGGTTTACTAAAGGTAGGGGCGCATTGAATAGCTCCTGTATGATAGGAATAACGGGAACATAGATATTTTGTGCAAGAGATCCTAATAGGGCACTGAAGCATACTAGGTAAAAGATCACGTTTACATGACGAATTGAGTGACATCTATTCATTTTTTTCTCCGTTTTGTTTCTAGGGAAACAATATGAAGATTAATAAATGGGGAGATTTTGTAAACCAGCGTATAGGCGAATCGGTATGATTAAATATCATAAGTATCAGCCAAGTGCTGGGAATGACCAAGGGGGCTATCTCAAAGATCTGTGCAAAACTTCTTCAGCGCTCTATTGTTGAAAAACTGCATTGGCAAATAGAAGCAAGAAGGTTACAAATTGGGAAACTATTCGCCGGAAGAATTGATGATCATTAGGCGATTTATTGCCGATATCTCGGATATAGCGGGTCACTCTCGATAATAAAATGCCGCAATATATAGTGGCATGAAATAGTGGCATGACAAGAATCAGAAGTCTGAATGGGATCATTGAAATCAGCAACATAACAGGCTTCTGACGAATTTATCTTGCCCCATTTACCAACCATTCTTGCCTATAATTGTCTCGGCAATGGGGATATATTGATCCGTAATTTTATTAACAATACAGTCCCCTTTCTTGACTGGTTTGCAATCTTCGAAAAACCATTGAATTGGCGTATTAAATATACCGGCAATATTAACGAGATGGGAGATGTTGATCCGATTCACACCCGTTTCGTAACGTGAAAGTTGCTGTTGACTGAGGCCAAGTCTCTTTGCTAATGCTGTAGCAGTGATACCCAACTCTTTCCTTTTGGTCTGAATACGTTTTCCGACTAATAGGTTTGCATCTTCCATATCTCATCCTTTTTTCATTAGTAAGTTATGGCGTCATCAAGGAGAATTGCCGAAGCTTAAAATGAGTTCGATTTTTGCTCCGTTGGTTGCTCGTATAATAGAACCTGCCTTGACGGATTTACTATCGTTCACGGTATGCCTATTGATACCACCTGATTCGCCGTTTTTGTTTTCTAACATGCGTCTTTTTTTGTCATCCTTGCCTTATGGCTACCTCTGCATATTTTTTCGGTTGAGTTACCGATGCGGCTTAGACAGCGTTTCTATTCTCCTTGCATGAAAGATAACCAATATTTTTCTGGTTTTTATTTTATGGTATTTTGTCTATTTTAATAAATTTATTTAATTGATTTTTAATGGTTTTTAGTTAATTAATTAAGGCAAACATGCAAAAGTAGGTAAATTTTTGTCTAACCTCATATTTGTTGACATATATCATTCTTGCTGATGATTTTCTTTAGGTTATAAACTGGACAAAATATACCAAACTGTAAACATAATCCTACATAATTTAACCTAAGTCAAATTTCATTACATACTACAAATCATTCCATTTAACCAATTATAATATATGATTTTTTTTTGTTATTCACATATTTTGTTGCATCATCATAATATTAATGGTGAAAAAATATCACTTGATGCCAGTCAAGTATTGCCAGAACATCCAGAATTAATGTTTTAAAAGCATTACATATCCAAAATTTAATTCTATTTAGTAAAAGATGTATGGATTATAAATCTAAATAAGACAGTTTGGTATAAATTGTTTTGTTTTTTAATATAATTTTATTTATTTCACTTATGTAAAGGTATTTTGATGTTTTGGTAGATTATTTCGGCTGATTTACCCTATTTCCATTAAAAATATTATTTACCATTACCTTTTCCACTAAATAGACTTTTAATTCGCCTAAAAATGAGGTTTACTCGCACTTTTGATTTTTTTGAAAACGGCAAGAGTATTCCATACGGATTATTGAATAATATTTTTATTTTTATAATAAAAACAAAGAAATGCGTATTTTTCTTGGTAGATGGTTGTTCTATCAAACTGTATTCTGTTTTTCTTTGATGGTTTATCTATGGAAAATAACCGTATTGAAGTGTTTTTTCGGGATATCGCATTAAAATTAAAAAAAACAGCTGTTGTACAAGGTTCCCAGAAATACCATTGTGGTTGGAAACATCGCAGCCGATAATGGTAGCACTCCGGGAAACTCAAAGGAAGGATGTTGAGATCGCAACTACAGCCACAGGTCAAATTGACCTGATTCAGCGTTAAATAATGTTCGAAATAGTTTTCATCGGGACTGTGGGTATAGATGTGGATTCTACAATCAGATAAAAAATATTAAAAAAATTAAAATGAAAAAATTGGCAAAATAAAAAAAGAATTGAAATATGTTGGTTTAACAAAAGGTATATTTTAATAAGGAAATTACTTTCTCAACAACCTTGCGCTCTTCCACTGCCGTATACTATTGCTCTGGTTAATTTATCCTGCATTCCTCCTGAACTTTGACATTAAACTAAAAAGTTCGCGTTTACACTAAATAACTTCAAATTTATCGATTATTCCACTGAGTACTTATACGAAAATTAGTATTTATTTGAAATTATTTTATTTCGGTATTAAATATAATTGGCCTTTACATTTACATCAGTTGTGTAATTTTATTATTATAAAATAATATGTAGTTAATTTAGTTTATTTTTTACATGGGGGAATATACATATGTTTATTATAACGGAATGATAAATAATGACTTTATTTGGTTTTCCTTGTGCCTTGGTTGTTAGTGGCTATTTATAAACATAAACACTTCCTTTTATCTGAAATAATTTCAGACAAATACTAATACTAAGTGGAAAAAATACAGAAGGGACTTAGCGCTCATGCCAGTAGATATATTCAACAGATCCATTTTTATTTAGTTGTGGAATTCAGCGTAATAAAAAATTGATGTAGATCAAAAACGCTTATCTAAAAAACAAGGAAAAAATGGAATTCCTTATTATGGTTCATCAAATAAACCATTTATTCCGTTGTCTGGAAAATTATTGTCACATCATTTTTAGCTGTGCAGTGATTAACCGGACCATGACATCCAGCACCTGAGAAAAATAGTGTCTAAGTATCTTCCGATGCTTGGCGTGCCTGTTGTTATTTCTCCTAAAAGTAAAAGAAAAACATTTGTGACGGTTGCTGGAAATAACGGTTTTCAAATATCCGATAGATTCGTTGAGGTAGTAAGCAAATGAAAGACAGTATTACCAGCAAGGAAAATACCCTTAAAGCGGGGTTGCTGGAAACTTGGAACGCCACGGAAACCCCCTATCCTGACCATGTATGTATTCATCAGTTGTTTGAAAAACAGGCAGAGAAAACCCCGACTGCCGCCGCGTTAATCGCTGGGGATCAGACTCTGAGCTATGCGGAACTGAACGCCCGGGCCAACTGGTTGTCCTGTCAACTGATTGAACAGGGAATTGGACCGGGTGACCATGTAGCGATCCTGTTAGAACGCTCAATTGAACTGGTGGTAGCTCAGTTAGCGATCCTTAAGGCCGGTGCGGTTTATGTCCCGGTCGATCCCAACGTACCGGATGAACGGAAAAACTGGCTGATAAACGATTGTGCCGCCAAATTATTGCTGACTGATATGCAAACGGAGATCCCGGCTGAACTGGTTGTCCCGCAGTTCCGTTTTTCCGGTGAGACAGAACCGCTCCGGGAAGAAGAACATCGCAATCTTGATTTATTGGGTACCAGTACAGAGCCGGCGTATATCATGTATACCTCCGGTTCGACGGGGATACCCAAAGGGGTCATCGTGCCTCATCGGGCGGTCGTCCGGTTGGTTATCAATAATGGTTATGCTGACATCGAACCCAATGACCGGATTGCTTTCGCCGCGAATCCGGCTTTCGATGCCAGCACTTTTGAAGTCTGGGCACCGTTGCTCAATGGTGCTGCGCTGGTGGTTATTGATCATACCACGTTGCTGACACCACGGGATTTTGTTCAGGTATTACAGGCACATCGCATTACGGTCCTGTGGATGAGTGTCGGGCTGTTTAACCGACTGGCGGAGGAGCTATCCTCGGTGTGGCCTCAGCTTAACATGCTGCTGGTTGGGGGAGATGTCCTCGATCCGCATGTCATTGCTCAAGTGCTGCGTAAAAACCCACCCCAAAAGTTATTGAACGCCTACGGTCCGAGCGAGGGAACCACGTTTACCACGACTTACCCTATTGACGAATTAACATCGGGTACGACTTCTATTCCTATTGGTCGACCCATTGCCAACACCCGGGTTTATTTGCTGGATACTGACGGTCAGCCGGTGCCATTGGGGATGATTGGTGAGATTTATATCGGGGGTGATGGCGTGGCCTGCGGTTATCTCAATCGCCCTGAACTGACTGCTGAACGTTTTCTCACCGATCCATTTAGCGATAAACCGAATGCGCGTATGTACCGCACTGGAGATTTGGCCCGCTATCTGCCGGACGGCAATCTGGAATTTCTGGGTCGTAACGACCAGCAGGTGAAAATCCGTGGTTTTCGGATTGAACCGGGGGAAATTGAGGCGCGACTGGTGGAATATCCGGCGATACGTGAAGCGGTGGTGCTGGCGTTAGGAGAGGCACAGGACAAACAATTGGTTGCTTATGTGCTGACCCAAGAGAGTGACGGATTGGCCGCTCGCCTGCGTGAACACCTGAGTGTGCGGTTGCCGGATTATATGATACCGGTGGCTTTTGTGCGTCTGGATGAATTCCCCTTGACGCCGAATGGTAAATTGGATCGCCGGGCGTTGCCGGCACCGGAGGAGGACGCCTTCGCCCGTCAGGTTTATGAAGCACCACTAGGAGAGATGGAGATTGTTCTGGCGACCCTTTGGCGCGAATTACTGGGTATTGAGCGAATTAGCCGACATGACAGTTTCTTTGCGCTGGGCGGTCATTCTTTGCTCGGCGTAAGGATGATAGAACGCCTGCACAATCTGGGGTTGACACTGGCTGCCCGTAACCTGTTCCAGTGCCCGGTGCTGTCAGAATTGGCCCAGACATTGGAGCAACATCAGGCTGTAGTCGTACCGCCGAATGTCATTACCCCAGCGACCACCGTGCTGACACCGGCAATGTTGCCGCTGATTGACCTGTCCCAGTCTGAGATTGACCACCTTGTTGAACAGGTGCCGGGCGGGATCGCTAATGTTCAGGATATCTATGCTCTGTCGCCGTTGCAGGACGGTATCTTGTTCCATCATTTGTTGGCGAAGGAAGGTGATCCCTATTTGCTGGCCTATCCGATGATTTTTGCTGACCGGGCGCTGCTGGATCGCTATCTGGCGGCAGTGCAACGGGTGGTTGATCGTCATGATATCCTGCGAACCGCATTTATCTGGCAAGGATTATCAGCACCGGTGCAGGTGGTCTGGCGTCAGGCGCCTTTATCGGTCACTGAACTGATTCTGGATCCGGCTGACGGGCCAGTGGGTGAGCAATTGGCTCACCGTTTTGATCCACGTCAGTATCGTTTTGATCTGAGTCAGGCCCCATTGTTGCGCTTTGTAGTAGCACAAGAAGCAGTAGCGCAGGAAACCGGTGGCCGTTGGCATGTGCTGCAATTACAGCATCACCTGATTGGCGACCATACGACAATGGAAGTGATGCACCGTGAAGTACAGGCCTGCCTTGCCGGACAAAATGACAACTTGCCTGTACCGGTGCCTTTCCGCAATCTGGTGGCGCAGGCACGGTTGAATGTCGATCAGGAAGAGCATACTCGTTTCTTTACCGACATGCTGGCTGACGTGGATGAGCCGACGCTGCCGTTTGGCTTAACCGAGGTACATCGTGATGGTTCGCAGGTCACACAATCGCACCGGATGTTATCGCCGGAACTAAACGATCGCCTTCGTCAGCAGGCAAAACGTCTGGGCGTCAGTGTGGCAACATTGTGTCATCTGGCCTGGGCGCAGGTGCTGTCGCAGACCAGCGGGCAGGAAAAAGTGGTGTTTGGCACGGTGCTGTTCGGGCGCATGGCGGCGGGGGAAGGGGTTGACAGCGGCATGGGGCTGTTTATCAATACGTTGCCGCTGCGATTGGATATGGATGAGACACCGGTGCACGACAGTGTACGGCTGGCACAGTCCCGGCTGGCCGGATTGTTGGATTATGAACATACTTCACTGGCGCAGGCCCAACGTTGCAGTGGCGTAGCGGGCGGCACGCCACTATTTAGTGCCCTATTGAACTACCGGCATAATGAGCAGCCACTGATCCCACATGAGGTTGTACCGGGTATCGAATTCCTGGGTGAACAGGAGCGGACCAACTATCCGTTGGTACTGTCGGTAGAGGACGGAGGTTCTACTCTGGGGCTGACTGCGCAGGTCGTACAGCCATTTGAGCCGGATCGGGTATGTGGTTATATGCAACAGGCGCTGACCAGTCTGGCAGAAGCGCTGGAGCGGGCATCGGAAACGCCGGTACGGACACTGAACATTTTGCCTGAAACGGAGCGTGCGTTATTGCTGGAAACCTGGAACGCAACTGAAACACCGTATCCTGAGCAGTTATGTATTCATCAGTTGTTTGAACAACAGGCAGAGAAAACGCCGGTTGCTACAGCGCTGATAGCGGGAGATCAAACCCTCAGTTATATGGAGCTGAATATTCGTGCTAACCGGCTGGCTCGTCAGTTAATTGAGCAAGGGGTTTATCCGGGTGAACATGTTGCGATCTTGTTAGAGCGATCTATTGAGCTGGTCGTGGCTCAGTTAGCTATTCTCAAGGCGGGCGCTGTTTATGTTCCGATTGATCCTGGCGTACCGGACGAGCGGAAGAACGGGTTAATAAAAGATTGTTCAGCCAAATTGCTGCTCACCGATATGTGGGCTGATATTCCGGCTGACCTCCTGACTGTTCCATTACTTCGTCTTTCTGGTGAAATGAACACCATCAGGGAAGAAGATCGCCTCAATCTTGACTTACCCGCTTCCAGTACCGGATCAGCGTATATCATGTATACCTCTGGCTCTACCGGTACACCAAAAGGAGTGGTCGTGCCCCATCGTGCGGTGGTTCGGTTGGTTATCAATAATGGTTATGCTGAAACTGGACAGGATGACCGAGTTGCCTTTACCGCTAACCCGGCTTTCGACGCGAGTACCTTTGAAGTCTGGACGCCTTTGCTTAACGGTGGCGCGCTGGTGGTCATCGACCACGCTACCTTGCTGACACCACCGGCATTTTTACAGGCTTTACAGGTTCATCGGATTACTGTCCTGTGGCTGACGGTTGGATTGTTTAACCGACTGGCCGCGGAGTTGTCTCCGGTTCTCCCACAGATCAATATCTTGATTGTCGGAGGGGATGTGCTTAATCCGCATGTGATCGCTCAGGTTCTGCGTAATAGCCCGCCTCAGCAGTTATTGAATGGCTATGGGCCGAGTGAGGGAACAACGTTTACCACGACATACCGTATCGCTGAGCTGCCAGTAGGGACGACAAAACTTCCCATTGGTCGGCCAATCTCTAACACACGCCTCTATTTGTTGAACGCTTATGGTCAACCAGTGCCACTGGGGGCGATCGGTGAGATTTATATTGGTGGAGACGGCGTTGCCTGTGGTTATCTTAATCGCCCTGAACTCACCGCTGAACGCTTCCTGGTTGATCCTTTTAGTGATCAATTGGATGCGCGCATGTATCGAACCGGGGATTTGGCTCGCTATCTGCCGGATGGCGATCTGGAATTCCTTGGCCGTAATGATCAGCAGGTCAAAATCCGTGGTTTTCGGATTGAACCGGGGGAAATTGAAACTCGGTTGAAGGAGTACTCTGCGGTGCGTGAGGCTACAGTGCTGGTGCTAGGTGACGGGCAGGACAAACGGCTGGTCGCCTATATAGTAGCGCAAGCAGATGACGGATTAATCAACAGCCTGCGCGCCCACTTAAGCACAATCTTACCTGATTATATGATTCCGGCGGCTTTTGTCCGTCTGGATGAATTCCCGTTGACGCCGAATGGTAAACTGAATCGTCGGGCATTGCCGGTGCCGGGAGAGGAAAACGTTGCCCGTCAGGTCTATGAAGTGCCGCAAGGGGAAACTGAAATGGCCTTGGCGGCTATCTGGCGCGAATTGTTGGATGTTGAGCAAATCAGTCGGTATGACAATTTCTTTGCTCTGGGTGGTCATTCGTTGTTGGCGATGAGGGTGATGAACCGTGTCGCGGCTTTCGGTGCCGAACTGCCGCTGACCGCACTGTTTAAAGCGCCTGCTTTGCTAGCCTTTGCTAAGGTGGTTGATGAGCATCTTAATCAACAGAGTGGGGCATTACCCGTCATCACACCGACACCTCATGACGGAGCACTGCCCCTGTCATTCGCGCAACAGCGTCTGTGGTTCCTGGCGCAGTTTGAGGGGGTTAGTGATACCTACCATATTCCGTTGGCGCTGCGTTTACGGGGCCGGCTTGATATTCAGGTCTGGCAGCAGGCACTGAATCATCTGTTTGCCCGCCATGAAGCATTGCGCTCCGTTTTTATCACAGTCAATGAGCAGCCCCAGGTTGAACTCCTGCCAGCGGAGTTTGGTCTGCCGATGAAAAAATACGATCTGCGTAAAGCTCCCGAGGTGGATGAACAGCTTAAGCGTTTGTGCGAGCAGGAAGCTAAAATGCCGTTTAATCTTGCCTGCGGTCCCTTAATTCGTTCTGTTCTGATACAACTGACTGACGATGAGTATGTCTTCCTGCTGACCCAACACCATATTGTGTCCGATGGCTGGTCTTTAGGGATATTGAAATCAGAACTGAGTGCACTTTATTCGGCTTGTCTAAACCAACAGCCTGATCCGTTGCCGCCGCTAGTGATCCAATACCCTGATTATGCTGCATGGCAACGTCAGTGGCTTTCTGCGGAGAGGGTTCAGGTTCAATCCGATTATTGGCGGATGGTGTTGGCTGACGCACCAGTCTTGTTGGATTTGCCAACTGATCGGCCACGTCCGCCGGAACAGTTGTTTGCCGGGAACCAATGGTCTATCAGTCTGGACGCAGAGTTAACGGCATCCCTTAAGCGTCTGAGTGAACAACAAGGTGTCACGTTATTTATGACCTTGCTATCAGCCTGGTCCATAGTTCTGTCTCGTCTGTCAGGTCAGGATGATGTGGTTATTGGTACACCAAGTGCGGGTCGCAGTCGTCAGGAAGTGGAATCCCTGATTGGTTTCTTTGTGAATACGTTGGCTTTGCGCATCGACTTATCGGGTGAGCCTGATGTGACGGAGTTGCTGGCGCGTGTGCGGCAAACCGCGCTGGCGGCACAGGAGCATCAAGATTTACCGTTCGAACAAGTGGTAGAAATTGTACAACCACCGCGCAGGCTGGCACATACCCCGTTGTTTCAGGTGATGTTTGCCTGGCAGAGCAATGAGATTGTGGAATGGAGATTGCCGGGGCTGACAATTTCACCGATCGATCAATCCTTTGATGTCGTTAAGTTTGATCTGGAACTTAACTTGTTTGAAGAGGAGGACAGGGTTGTCGGTTATCTCGGTTATTCAACCACCCTGTTTGATCAATCGACAATCGAACGACACGTTGAATATTTGCACACAATACTGCAAGCGATGGTCGCTGACATTCAGCAGCCAGTCGGGGAAATGAATATTCTGGCACCAGTAGAGCGCCAGTTGTTGCTGGAAACCTGGAATGCAACCGTAGCACCATATCCTGAACAACTGTGTGTTCATCGGTTGATTGAACAACAGGTAGAGAGAACCCCGGATGCAATAGCGGTAAGGTATGAAAACCAGACGCTCAGTTATGCTGAATTGAATACCCGCGCCAACCGATTAGCACATCAACTGATTGCATTAGGTGTAATACCCGATCAACCCGTCGCCATTTGTGTGACACGATCACTGGAAAGAATAGTGGGATTGCTGGCGGTGTTGAAAGCGGGCGGGGCTTATGTGCCATTAGATCCGGCTTATCCGGGTGAACGTCTGGCTTACCTGCTTACTGATGCTGCGCCCACTGTTTTGCTGGCGGATCATATTGGACGGGCAGCACTGGGTGAAGAAGCACTAAAGACGTTAATAGTACTCGATCCAAATGCCTTGCCAAATCAGCCGGACAGTAACCCGCAAATTCCTGCTCTCACCTCACGGCATCTGGCGTATGTGATCTACACATCCGGGTCTACCGGAAGACCGAAAGGGGTGATGATTGAACATCAGAGTCTGGTTAACCTGACGCTGGAACACACTGCTCAGTTTGAGGTTGGAGCCACCAGCCGGATGTTGCAGTTTGCCTCATTTGGCTTCGATGCCAGCGTCTGGGAAATCATGATGGCATTGAGCAGTGGCGCTATGCTGGTTATTCCGACTGAAACAATCCGGCAAGACCCGCACCGTCTCTGGCATTATCTGGAAGAGCAATCGGTGACGCACGCTTGTTTGACACCAGCCCTGTTACGAGATGGTGCTGATTTACCGGCGCTGGCGATAAAGCCGACCGTGATATTGGGCGGTGAAGCACCCAGTCCGGCGCTAATCCAGACATTAAACCGTCAGGCCACGCTGTTCAATGCCTATGGCCCGACGGAAATCACCGTTTGCGCCACCACCTGGAATTGTCCGCCAGACTATACCTATACAAACCATACAGGGGGATTAATTCCCATCGGTAGACCGGCAGTTAATAAGCGTGTCTATCTGTTAGACAAACAGGGTCAGCCGGTGCCGCTGGGCGCAGTCGGTGAGTTATATATTGGTGGTGTGGGTATGGCCCGTGGCTATCTCAATCGCCCTGAACTCACCGCTGAACGTTTCCTGACGGATCCGTTTAGTGATCAGCCGGATGCGCGGATGTATCGCACCGGAGATTTGGCCCGTTACCTGCCGGATGGCAATTTGGTATTTGTTGGCCGTAATGACCAACAGGTTAAAATCCGTGGCTTCCGAATTGAACCGGGAGAGATCGAAACTCGATTGATTGAACACCCGGCGGTGAGTGAGGCCCTGGTAGTGGCGTTGGGGGATGGACAGAATAAACGCCTGGTAGCTTATGTGGTGGTGCAAGAGGAGGATGGATTGGCCGCTCGTCTGCGCGAACACCTGAGTGCGCGGTTGCCGGATTATATGGTGCCGACGGCTTTTGTACGTCTGGATGCGTTTCCGCTGACGCCAAACGGCAAGCTGGATCGTCAGGCGCTGCCAGCACCGGGAGAAAAAGCCTTTGCCCGTCAGGTCTATGAAGCCCCGCAAGGGGAGATAGAAATCGCATTAGCGACCATTTGGTGTGAATTGCTGGACGTTGAGAAGATCAGTCGGCACGACAGCTTCTTTGCCTTGGGAGGCCACTCGTTGTTGGCGGTACGGATGATTGAGCGTTTGCGATGTATGGGGTTGGGTATCTCGGTACAAGCGCTATTCCAGCATCCAACATTGAATGTGCTGGCTCAGTCTTTGTCTCAGCATTGTGAGATCAAGGTGCCTGATAACGGTATTACACCGGATACGGCTGTGTTAACACCGGAGATGTTGCCGCTGATTGACCTCACTCAGGGGGAAATTGACTGTATTGTTGATCAGATACCGGGTGGACTGGCTAACATTCAGGATATCTATGCTCTGTCACCGCTACAGGATGGCATTTTATTTCACCACTTGCTGGCAAATGAAGGCGATCCCTATCTTCTGTTAACCCAACAGGCTTTTGCGGATCGATCTTTGCTGGATCGTTATCTGGCCGCGGTTCAACAGGTGGTTGATCGCCATGATATCCTGCGAACCGCTTTTATCTGGGAGGGATTATCAGCTCCGGCTCAGGTGGTTTGTCGTCAAGTTCCCTTATTCATCACAGAATTGACACTCAATCCGGCTGACGGTTCGATCAGTGACCAACTGGCCCAACGCTTTGATCCGCGCCAGCATCGTATTGATCTGAGTCAGGCACCGTTGTTGCGCTTTGTTATTGCTCAGGATATTGATGGTCGCTGGATCTTGCTGCAACTGTTACATCACCTGATTGGTGACCATACCACGCTGGAAGTGATGAGCGGCGAAGTGCAGGCGTATCTTACCGGGCGGGGAGACCGCTTGCCTGTGCCAGTACCTTTTCGTACTTTGGTCGCTCAGGCTCAATTGGGGATCAGTCAGGAAGAACATACCCGTTTCTTTACCGATATGCTGGCGGCGGTGGATGAACCGACGCTGCCATTCGGATTGACAGAAGTACACCATGATGGCTCGCAGGTGACGGAATCGCACAGAATGCTGACGCCTGCACTGAATAACCGCCTGCGTGATCAGGCCCGGCGTTTGGGCGTCAGTGTGGCGGCGCTGTGTCATTTGGCATGGGCACAGGTGTTGTCGCGTACCAGTGATCAGAAGCAAGTGGTGTTTGGCACGGTGCTGTTTGGGCGTATGCAGGCTGGCGAAGGCGCTGACAATGGCATGGGGCTGTTTATTAATACCCTGCCGTTACGGTTGGATATAGATGAAACCCCGGTGCGGGAGAGTGTACAGGCTGCTCATAGCCGATTGGCAGGATTATTAGCGCATGAACATGCATCACTGGCGTTGGCTCAACGTTGCAGTGGGGTAGCCAGTGGGACACCGCTGTTCAATGCGCTATTGAATTATCGACATAATACCCAGCCAATTACGTCGGATGAAATCATCAGCGGAATTGAATTCCTTGGGGCACAGGAACGGACCAACTACCCGTTTGTGTTGTCGGTAGAGGATGGGGGTTCCGATTTGGGGCTGACTGCTCAGGTTGTACAACCCTTTGATCCAGAAAGAATATGCGGTTATATGCAACAGGCTCTGGAGAGTCTGGCAGAGGCACTTGAACAGGCGCCGGAAACGCCGGTACAAATGTTGGAAATCCTGCCGGAAACTGAGCGCACATTATTGTTGGAAACCTGGAATGCAACCGAAACAACCTATCTTGACCAACTGTGCATTCATCAACTGTTTGAACAACAGGTGGAGAATGCCCCGGATGCCACAGCGTTAGTCTATGAAAACCAATCCATTAGCTATGCGGAATTGAATATCCGAGCTAACCGGCTGGCGCATCAGTTAATTGAGCGAGGGGTTTATTCGGGGGAACATGTTGCGCTCTTGTTAGAGCGATCTATTGAGCTGGTCGTGGCTCAGTTAGCTATTCTCAAGGCGGGTGCGGTGTATGTCCCGATTGATCCTGGTGTACCGGACGAGCGGAAGAACTGGTTGATAAAAGATTGTTCAGCCAAATTGCTGCTCACCGATATGTGGACTGATATTTCGGCTGACCTCCTGACTGTGCCGATATTTCGTTTCTCTGGTGAAATGAGCACCATCGGGGAAGAAGATCACCCCAATCTTGATTTACCTGCTTCCAGCACGGGAGCGGCGTATATCATGTATACCTCTGGCTCTACTGGCACACCCAAAGGCGTGGTAGTGCCTCATCGGGCGGTGGTTCGGTTGGTTATCAATAATGGGTATGCTGAAACCGGACAGACTGACCGAGTGGCCTTTACCGCTAACCCGGCTTTCGACGCCAGTACCTTCGAAGTCTGGACGCCTTTGCTCAATGGTGGCGCGCTGGTTGTCATCGACCACGCGACCTTATTGACGCCACAGGCGTTTGTTCAGAGTTTACAAGTTCACCGGATCACTGTTCTGTGGCTGACGGTTGGATTGTTTAACCGACTGGCAACGGAGTTGTCTGCGGTTCTCTCACAGATCAATATCTTGATTGTCGGAGGGGATGTTCTTAATCCGCATGTGATCGCTCAGGTCCTGCGTAATAGCCCACCTCAGCAGTTATTGAATGGCTATGGGCCGAGTGAAGGAACGACGTTTACCACGACATACCGTATCACTGAATTGCCGGCAGGGACGACAAAACTTCCCATTGGCCGACCCATCGCTAACACACGCCTCTATTTATTGAACGCTTGCGGCCAGCCAGTGCCTTTGGGGGCGGTGGGTGAGCTGTATATTGGGGGAGCCGGTGTTGCCCGTGGTTATCTCAATCGTCCTGAACTGACCAGCGAACGTTTCTTAGCTGATCCGTTTAGTGATAACACTGATGCCCGGATGTACCGCACCGGAGATTTGGTTCGCTACCTGCCGGACGGCAATCTGGTATTTGTTGGCCGTAATGACCAGCAGATTAAAATCCGCGGTTTTCGGATTGAACCGGGGGAAATTGAAGCTCGTCTGACAGAACATTCCGCGGTACGTGAAGCGCAGGTATTGGCGCTGGGGGACGGGCAGGATAAACGTTTGGTCGCTTATGTGGTAGCAGAATCAGCTGACGGATTGGCAGCGAGCCTGCGTGAGCATTTGAGTGCTCTGTTACCTGATTATATGGTGCCGGCGGCTTTCGTCTGTTTGACCGCATTCCCGCTAACCGCTAACGGCAAGTTGGATCGCCGGGCATTGCCAGCTCCGGGCGAGGAAGACTTTGCCCGTCAGGTTTATGAAGCTCCGCAAGGGGAGATAGAAACGGCGTTAGCAGCTATCTGGCGTGAGGTGTTAGGGGTTGAACAGATTAGTCGACATGATAACTTCTTCGCGTTAGGAGGCCATTCGTTGTTGGCTGCGCGGGTGATGAACCGGGTAGCCACTTTCGGTATTGAGCTACCGCTTGTTACCTTGTTTATGTCACCCTCTCTGGCTGCTTTTGCGGAGAGGATCTACGCACAATGTAATGAGGATAGTGACAGGTTGCCTGAGATTACTCCGGTATCCCGCGATAGTGCTCTGCCATTGTCGTTTAGCCAGCATCATCTGTGGTTCATCTCGCAGTTTGAAGGAGTGAGTGATACATACCATATTCCTGTCATACAGCATTTGCGTGGTCAGTTTGATATCGATGCCTGGCAGCGGGCGCTTAATGCTCTGTTTGCTCGCCACGAAGCGTTGCGTTCTGTCATTGTGACGGTTGACGGTCAACCCCAGGTCAGGTTATTGCCGACTGAACCCGGTTTGACCATGAAGAAATATGATCTGCGAGGCGTACCTGACGCGGATGGAGAACTTAAGCGTTTGTGTATGGAGGAATTTGGGCTATCGTTTGATCTTGCACAGGGACCATTAATCCGCTCCAGTTTGATACAACGGGCAGACAATGATTATGTATTTCTGTTGATCTTGCATCATATTATTTTTGATGGCTGGTCTTTAGGGATACTGAAATCAGAGCTAAGTGCCCTCTATACGGCTTTTGTGACAGGCCAACCTGATCCACTACCCCCGTTGATGATTCAGTATCCTGATTATGCTGCATGGCAGCGTCAGTGGCTTTCGGTTGAACGCTTACAGTCCCAATCTGACTATTGGCGTACCATGTTGGCTGATACACCGGTACTGCTTGATTTACCAACCGATCGACCACGTCCTCCTCAGCAGTCGTTTATCGGGAGTTCATTGCCCATCAATCTGGATGAAATGTTAACGAAATCCCTCAAGCGCCTGAGTGAGCAGCAGGGGACAACGTTATTCATAACCATTCTGTCAGCTTGGGCGATGGTTCTGTCGCGCCTGTCAGGTCAGAGTGATCTGGTTATTGGTACACCAAGTGCGGGTCGCAGTCGTCAGGAAGTGGAATCCTTGATGGGTTTCTTTGTCAATGTATTGGCCTTACGTATCGATTTATCGGGCGCCCCGGATGTAACGGAATTACTTGCGCGTGTGCGGCAAACTACATTGGCGGCACAAGATAACCAGGATCTGCCGTTTGAACAGGTGTTGAAAATTGTGCAACCGCCGCGCAGACTGGCGCATACACCGCTGTTCCAGGTGATGTTTGCCTGGCAGAACAATGAGAAAATAGAGTGGAAATTGCCAGCGCTGGAAATCTTACCGATTGATCAGGTTTTTGATGTGGTCAAGTTTGATCTTGAACTTAATCTGTTTGAGGAAGAAGGCAGAATTGTAGGTACTCTGAATTATGCAACGGCCTTGTTTGATCAACAGACAATCGAGCGGTATGTGGGTTATCTGCACGCAGTATTGCAAGTGATGGTGGCTAACCCACAACAACCCGTCAGGGAAATTGATATTTTGTCACCGGCGGAACGTAGATTGTTGTTGGAAACGCGGAATGCGACTGAAACAGCTTATTCTGAACAGGTGTGTATCCATCAGTTGTTTGAACAACAGGTGGAGAAAACCCCAGATGCTACAGCGGTGATACATCGGGAGCAGATCTTAAGCTATGCGGAACTGAATGTTCAGGCTAACCGGCTGGCTCATCAGCTTATCTCTTTGGGGGTAGTACCGGATCAGCGGGTGGCGATTTGTGTGACACGTTCGCCAGCGATGGTGGTGGCGCTATTGGCAGTACTGAAAGCGGGTGGTGCCTACGTACCACTGGATCCCGCCTATCCGGGTGATCGTCTGGCTTATATGCTGAATGATGCCGCTCCGTTAGATTCTGTCCCGTTA
Source organism: Xenorhabdus sp. SGI 60 (assembly GCF_056632175.1). NCBI lineage: Bacteria > Pseudomonadati > Pseudomonadota > Gammaproteobacteria > Enterobacterales > Morganellaceae > Xenorhabdus > Xenorhabdus sp. SGI 60. The sequence goes on from NZ_CP196860.1 coordinate 417,670, forward strand.
ATAGTCCTGGCGGATAATACCGGGCGTGCCGCTCTGGGTGAAGAAGCACTGGCGAAATTAACCGTACTTGACCCGAATGCCTTGCCTGACCATTTGGACAACAATCCACCGAAAAACAATCAACCGAAAAACAATCAACCAGAAAACAATCCGCAGATTCCTGCGTTAACTTCACGGCATCTGGCCTATGTGATTTATACTTCCGGCTCGACCGGTACACCGAAAGGGGTGATGGTTGAACATCGTGGGTTAGTTAACCTTATCCGGGATAAAATCAGCCAGTTTGACATTCATTCCCATAGCCGGATGTTGCAATTCGCCTCATTTGGTTTCGATGCCAGCGTCTGGGAAATCATGATGGCATTGTGTGGTGGCGCCACCCTGGATATTCCTGCCGACACGGTTCGTCAGGATCCGCTCCGCCTTTGGCATTATTTGGAAGAACAGGCAGTGACTCATGCCTGCCTGACACCGGCTTTGCTGAGGGATGGCGCAGATTTACCGGAGATAAACATAAGACCAACATTGATACTGGGCGGAGAAGCGCCCAGTGCGGCGCTGCTTCAGGCACTGCGTGGCCGGGCCACGCTGTTCAATGCTTATGGTCCAACAGAAATCACGGTATGTGCCACCACCTGGCGTTGTCCGGTAGATTATATTGATGCATTAACGCCTATCGGACGTCCGACAGCCAACACCTGTGTCTATCTGCTGGATGCCTGCGGCCAGCCGGTTCCACTGGGAGCGGTTGGGGAGCTGTATATTGGTGGTGACGGTGTTGCCCGTGGCTATCTCAATCGTCCTGATCTGACCGCTGAACGTTTCCTGACTGACCCGTTTAGTGATGACACTGATGCCCGGATGTACCGAACCGGGGATTTGGCCCGCTACTTGCCGGATGGTAATCTGGTATTTATTGGCCGTAACGACCAGCAAGTGAAAATCCGAGGATTCCGTATTGAGCCGGGTGAAATTGAAGCCCGGCTGATGGAACACCCAGCGGTGCGTGAAGCTACCGTACTGGCTCTGGGTGATGGGCCGGATAAACGTCTGGTGGCTTATGTGGTGGCGCCAGCGGATGATGGACTGGCTACCTGTTTGTATAGCCATCTGAGAGCACTGTTGCCTGACTACATGATACCGGCGGCTTTTGTCCGTCTGAACGCATTTCCGCTGACCCCTAACGGTAAGCTGGATCGCCGGGTACTGCCGGAGCCTGATCAGAATGCCTTTGTTCATCAAGCCTATGAAACACCGCGGGGGGAGGTTGAGATCGCATTGGCGGCTATCTGGCGTGAATTGCTGGAAGTTGAGCAAATAGGCCGGTATGACAATTTCTTTGCGTTGGGTGGACACTCGTTGCTTGCTATGCGGATGATAAACCTTGCCGCAGGTCGTGGTTTGATGTGTACATTGAATGACTTGTTCCAATTCCCTGTGCTGGCTGAACTGGTATCAAAAATCACATTAGATCCACTGTCCCAGCCACAAAGAAGTGCGATACCTGTGCGGCCATCTGGAATGGAACCGCCGTTATTCTTTGTGTCTAGCGGCATGGATGATTACTCCTATATCTTTGGATTGGCTAAATATATTCAGTCAGACTATCCGATTTATGCCTTGCCCTGGCCGTCCATCAATGAAGAGCCGATATCGACTATTGAGGAGTTGGCCGCCAAAATGATCACCTTTATGAAGGCGGTTCAACCGGAAGGCCGATACCGGATCTACGGTTACTCTTCTGGTGGTGTACTGGCTTATGCCATTGCCCAGCAACTTTTGAACGCCGGTGAGACCGTCGATTTTCTGGGTTTGATTGATACGCCTGCCCCTCACTGCTTTAAGCAGCAGGTTATTCAACCAAAGCTTCATTTTCTTGCTGAACTGGCAAAACAGTCGGGCGGGGAACATAAAGAGGAGATTGCGGTATTGCATCAGAGAATTGATAAACTGAATTTGGTGCAATTTATTGCTGCGGCACAGGAACTGGGACTATATCCGGCAAATCTGCGTCCTGACTTGATCGCAAAACGCTGGGAACAGATGGTAAACTATATGCAAATGGTTAAAGAATATGAACCACAAGCATTGGCGATAACGCTCCACCAGTTCTATGCGACCGAATCTTATCCACAGATCCCTTTCGTTACGGAATCCGCATTACCCTCTTTGAGTATGGAACCGTCGTTAGGCTGGAAGCAGGTTATGCCTGATTCTTTGCTCCAGCTAACATCTGTACCGGGCGACCACTTTAGCCTGATGGAGGATAGTAAAAATAAAGCTATTTTGGCTAAAACCTTAAATAGGGCGTTGGCAATGAATTGTGAAGCGGAGGCGGTGTAATTTCACGATTAATTGTGGAATAAATATCAATTAACCTGATAGTTACGCGCGAGACCAGCTTTGCTGGTCTCGCCTGTTTTTGTTGGTATTAATGTACTTGAATAATTTGATATTTAGCCATGACTGAGCCGAATTTCATTCTGAAATCATTGTTTCATGTAAATAACGCCATTGAGGATGGTAATTATTGAATGAAATAATTGCTAGTGACCAACGATAATTCGTATTTCCATCTTTGGTCTGTTTTTCACGATAACGCACCGCAACATATTCTGCACTGAATGCGATCACAGTACAGTTATCAACTTCAATTTTTAAGTTTGGTTTGGAACCAATACTATTAATAAACATTTCTTTTACTTGATTTAATGAGACATGCTGACCAGCCAAAGTGATCATAGTAAAATCAGGGGTAAAACTATTTAGTAGTTTATTCAATGAGTCAGAATTTTTTTCCTGTTTATTGGTGAAAACATTTTCAATCCATTGATGAATTTCAATAACACTTTTGCAGGCAATTAACTCTTTTTCTTTTCGCATATTTTCTCCGAATATTTTTTTAAATTATGCAGACTCATTAAAGGTAATAAACCGATTATCGCTGCAAGGATAAAAGTCAGGTGATACGCATTAGTAGAAATAGATTCTTGCTGTAATAAATTAAAAATCATAGTGAAGAACGCAGTGCCAATACTAAATGACATTTGACGATTGATATTCCAAATCACACTGGCTCGAGATAATTTTTCATTGGAAAAATCCATTAGCGCAGTTGTCTGTGCAGTGTTAGCACCAATGCCTCCACCAATTCCCATCAGCAAATACGCGCCAATCAAGCCTGGTACATCGTTTGTATGATTAATGGTAGCTAAGAACGCAATACCAGTAGCATGAAGTACAATCCCACATAAAAGTAGACGATGAGCACCTAAACGGTTATACATTCGTCCACATATTAATATGGCACCAAATGCACCAATAGCATATAAAATCATTAGAGAGCCGGTTTTTTCCGCTGACCATCCCTGTTGTTGTAGGTAAAAAATATTCAGCAGATTAACTCCGGTAAATACGCCTGGAATTGAGTGATAAATCCACACAGAAATACGCATGCGAGTATTTTTTATTACAGACAGATCCAAAATAGCATTTTGTACACGATGGTAATGCCGTATATAAAACAGAGTAAAAAAAGCGCCACTGGTCAGGAAGATAATTGGCAGCCATTTCGGGGTTGCATCAGCGTAGATAGAAAGTCCTAATAGTAAAGATACCAATGCTAAACTAACCAATAACAACCCTTTCAGATCAGGTTCTTGAGCCGAAATTGTTTCATTACGCATCCAAATAAGTGAAAGAATGGATGCTAGCAAGCTGAAAGGTATATTGCTAAGAAACACCCAACTCCAGCTATAGTGATCAACAATAGCACCTCCAACACTCGGGGAAATAGCCGGTACAATTAGTGCAACAGCCATAACCAATGTCGAGATTTTTGCCCGTTCATGTTTTTTAAACAACCCAAAGGTTAACGCTTGCCCGACCGGAATTAACAAACCGCCTCCCAATCCTTGAATAAAGCGCCACAATACTAAATCATAGAAATGTTCCGCCAGACCAGAAAACAGAGCAGCTATAGAGAAAAGTAGCATCGAAGCTGCCATGATTTGCCGTGTGCCAAAACGTTCAGCCAACCAGCTACTAATAGGTATAATGAGTGTCAAACCCAGAATATAACTATTGGATACCCAAGCTACGCGAGATTCAGAAACAGACATTTGATCGGCAATATTAGGCAAAGCAATTGCCGACATAAAAATATTGATGCAATCAATAAAGAAACCAAGCAAAAATATTAATGCAATACGATAGCGATAACTCATTATTCTACCTCCACCCAGGAAGTTTAATGACCATTGACTTAGTTAGTCTATTCATTTAATTTAAACACTTAATTTAATTATATTTAACAATAAAAATGCAACCTCATCTTAATCGGATACAAACTTTCCTTACAGTGGTAGAATGCGGCTCTTTTACTCGGGCGGCTGAAACTTTATTTATCAGTAAAGCTGTCGCCAGCATTCATGTGAAAGCACTGGAAGAAGCTTTAAGCGTACCATTGTTAGTGCGTAATACTCGTGGTATTGCATTAACAGAAGCGGGGAGAGAATTTTATGAAGATTTTAAAAAAATATTTCATAACATTCAGGTTGCGTTCGATAATGTTGCAGAACGACATCACTCCTTAGCCGGAAAATTACGGATTACTTCAACAGTTGAATTTGGTGAAAAATTTCTTCTTCCTTTGATCAGTCAATTTTGTGAAATTCATCCCCAACTGGAAATTGGTTATTTTGCTGACTCAGCTTTAAATGATTTAATTACCGAGAGAATTGATCTTGCGATCCGTTTGGGGACATTAAATGATTCAACATTGAAAAGCAGGCAGTTAGCGACTTTTAAAATTAAATTAGTTGCAGCTCCACATTGGTTAGAACGCAACCCCATTATTGAACCGATGGAGCTGAATAAAGTGGACTGGATTGCCAACACTAATTTACAAAACCCAACCCAATGGGAATTAAAACATCCTATTCACCCCAGGCTAATCATTCGTGGAAAAATTAAATATGTCTCAAATAATTCCTCTGCCATTCGTTCACTGACTCTATCTGGTTTAGGCGTATCTGTATTACCCGAATGGCTTGTCAATGAGGATATAGCGTCTGGTATTTTGGTAGAACTTTTCCCAGAATATCATCTACCCAAACAGGAAATAACGGTTGTATTTCCAAATAATGTACAACTTCAACGTAAGAACCGTCTTTTTATAGATTATCTATTAGAAAACCTAGTCGTGTGAGCAAGAGAAATAGTGATAATTTGGGGATCGCAGCAGGAAGACATTGAAAAAACTGCTGGCACTCCTACCCTCTTTCAGCATCCGATCCTACTGTACAGATGATTATGCTGTTCAGTCCCTGCAAGTATCTCTATCATGCCTATCTTGCCTATATGAAAGGGCAATAACCTAAACAAACCCGTTTACGTTACCCGCTTCGTCATGGATATGCCAAGAGCACTGGCAGAGTACGGACAGCATTACCTAAGTAAAAAAAGTAAACAAGGTATTCGCAGTAACCTGAGCCTGAATCTTGATGCTGTTATCGAGTGGATGCCGAAGCTGACAAGGAATAATCTACCAGAAGAATAATTTTTTCTTACTCCAAAGATTTTTCAAAGAAATATAAAAAAGTGTTCATCATTATTTACTCTATAATGTAAACCAGATATATCAAGGTATTGCAGGGTGAACAGTTTTATCCATAATTCTTTAATACGGTACGGGTAGCAAAAAAGTTTTCTTTGGCCGGTGATCTTTCAGCTCTCCGAGTTACTGAGTTAATGTATTAGCCTAGTAACTCGGAGAAGACAAGCGTAGCGCGTCAGTTACTTTCTCAACATAGCCAAAATAACTGTGGGAAGAGTTGCAACATAAGATAAATTAGTTCTTTTAGCTTTGAGCTACTACAATTTATAACTGCGTATGTTGTTTTTCCATGGGGGTATACTGTGTACAACTCTAATATTGTAGTAAATGCTTAAAATATATACTTGAAAATGATGATTTGGACACCTCAAGTATCTTAAGTTTTTTTGACGTTTAAAGTTTATTTTCAAGTAGTAAATGGTAATAAAATATCCTTTAATGATTTTATCTCTCATATAAAGCTGTTAAAGGAGTCTTTAACTGACTTGAAGGTGATTATTTTATCTGTTGCTGAAAGTGGTGAAAATGTTCACACTCATCATATGATTAAGGCAAATAAAACGGACGGTTCTATTGTTGAATTCGAAGTTTTTTCCAAATTTTTAATTTGAAAAAGGTAAGATACCACGTTGTTATGAACGTACCAGAATATTCTTGGGAAGTGAAGATGATGATGATTTAGGTTTTAGGAATTAAAGATTATTAACCTTACGAACAGATAATGATTTCATATATTATAATGAATTTTAGTTAAAATATACTGGCATAATTATTATGCATGCTATCATATTTAATAATATAAAAATAAATTTTAGTTATAATAAATTAATTTATCTATGAATGATGATAACAATATAAAACATTATCTTTTTTTATTTTTTCTATATGAAATAATCTTAAATATTGAATTACTTCTTTTTTAAAAATAACTATAGGTTTTTTATATTGTTTGTTTTTTTATTACAATGGAGATAGGATATATTTTCTTTTCATTTTTTATTCTTTTTATATGATGGGGGAGGTATGGAAGGTCATGTTATTTTTGGTGTAAGTCCATTCAATACAAAGTTTAGTAACGATTACGTACATAAAATGCTTGAATGGGGATTTAATAATTATAATTTTGTAGATGTCATACATCCTTTTGAAGAAGCAAAGTATTTGTTAATGGGGTGTGGAACAGAGGAAAATAAAGCACGAAAAAAATCCAGAAAGGAGTATTATAGAATTCAAAGGTATGTTGAAAGTTTTTTAAAATCAAGTGGTTATAGGTTAAGATTTGGAAGAATAATAAAGTTCGAAGACTTTTACGAAAGTGATGAATATATAAAAGCATATAATCTTATAAAAGATGAGTATTACAAGTTTGAAGATTTTAGAAAAATATGTTTAGAACAATCATTTAAAGCTATTAAAAAAAGAAAGTCATCTGTCGGTGATTATTCAGATATAGACCATAACTTATTAGATGTGAGTGTTGAATATATTTTAAAAGAGGTTCCTTTTATAATTAGAGCAGATAAAATTCTTTTATCTACGTCAAGAATATCCATATCTTATTATGATCACTGGAACGTTGCCGACTATCTTTATAACTCATGTAGAAATTTAAAACCATCCAAGAAATCAAGCTTAGCAATTAAAAATCATGAAATATCGGAAGGTGTGATATGACTACTGTTGATTTAAATATTCTTTCAGAAGATTATAATAGAAACCCTTACTTTTTTATTGATAGAATAGACAGAAATAAAAAAGTAATATTTGACTGTAGTTTAAATTGTAAGGTGGCAGTTGGATATGATACTGTAAAAGAGATTTTGTCAAAGAACAATATATTTAGCACTGAACCCTTGGCAGCAAGGGCTGAGCCAGTAATGCGTGGAAGAGTGCTTGCTCAAATGAGTGGGGATGAACATAGAATAAAAAGATCTCTAATTGTAAGGCAAATAACTGGAAATATTTTAAAAGAATTCTATGAGGATTTTTTATCTAGAATTTGCGATAATATTATTTCTGATTTGATTGAAAGGGATGAGTTTGATTTAATTTCTGAGTTTGGAATGAAATATTCTATGTTATCAACATTTGAAATATTGGGAGTTGATAGTAAAGAAATTAATTTTTATCATGAAAGGTTGAAACTGATTGTTAAATTTGCCACTGGATTCAATCTTAATGATAATGAAAAAAACATTTATCTATCATCATCTTATGAATTGGAAGATAAAATTCTAAATCTAATAGAAATGAAGGAAAACAATCCAGGCAAGGATCTTATATCATTCATCATTGATGAAAATAAAAAAGATATAAAGAAAAAAATAACCAATAGCGAGATAGTTGCTCTAGTACTTAATATCTTGCTTGCTGCTAGTGAACCTGTAGACAAAGTTCTCTCAACTTGTATATATCATTTATATAGAAATCCCACTTACTTAAAAGAAATTTTATCTGGAAATCGCAAACCAAATGATATTTTACAGGAATCACTGAGAATAACACCTCCAGTTCATTTAATACCAAGATTAACAACCCAAAAATATATAACTTCTCACGGTGATATTTTTGATAAAGGAGAACTTGTCTATTTGCTTATCCCTGCTGCTAATAGAGATCCTGATTATTTTGAACAGCCTAATGTATTTGACCCAAATAGAAATTTCAAAGGCCATGTATCATATGGAAGTGGGATACACACATGCATTGGTGCTCAGTTTGCCAACTTGCAGTTGAATTTAGCAATACTAAAATTGGCTCCATTAATTTTATCTTTTAATGAAAAATCATATCCTATATTTGATGGTGTATATACTAGAGGTGCAATAAAATATGTTCTTGCAAAGAAAAATAAGTAAATATAAAAACAATGATTATTTACTATTTTGTATTAGAGGAACTAGTTACATAACTTTTACTAAAAAGCCAGCAATAGCTGGCTATATACCGTAATTTTATGAAAAATATGTGATGGCAACAAAAACCATCGAACACTCAATATTAATACAGAGCACGGGCATATTTAATGGGATAGTCCCCCTCACCTTGTAGGCATAAATTAGCAGAGTGATTTTTTTAAAGAGGTCATCATCATGAACAGCATCGCATTTATTGGTATCGATCTCGGCAAACATATCTTTCATATCCATTGCCAGGACAAATCGTGTAAAGCCCTTCTCCGTAAAAAATTTACCCGTACCAAATTGATGGAGTTTTTAGCAGGCTGTTCTTCTGCAACGGTTTTTGTACGTCTGGATGAGTTTCCGCTGACGCCAAATGGCAAGCTGGATCGCTAGGCGCTGCCAGCACCAGGCCAGAAACAGGTCTATGAAGCCCTGAAAGGGGAGATAGAAATGGCATTAGCGGCCATTTGGTGTAACTTGCTGGAAGTTGAGAAGATCAGTCGGCACGGTGGGAAAGTGAAATATGCCTCAAATAACATTTCTGCAATTCGCTCCCTAACCTTGTCTGGTTTAGGCGTATCCATACTCCCAGAGTGGTTTATCAATGGGGATATAGCATCTGGTACTTTGGTCGAGCTTTTCCCTGAATATCATCTGCCAAAGCAGGAAATATCGATTGTATTTCCAAATAATGTGCAACTTCAACGTAAGAATCGTCTTTTTATAGATTATCTATTAGAAAACCTGGTTGTGTGAGCAAGAAAAATAATGATAATTTTGGAATCAAGGAGAGTGAGAAAATGGACTAAAAATAAACAGCCTTCATTTGAAGTAATCAATTTTTATTGATCACTTCAATAATACTGTTTTAGTTCTCTTTATTATTAAGTAAACTGTTTAAACTATTAATAACTATTTCTCTGGTTTCACTCTTACGTATGACTGCATAGACATCAATATTCAAAGATTGAGCAGCAACGTCATCTAATTCTCTGTAACAAAGTCCTTTTTGATTAGAAATACATATAGAACGGGGCATAAGCGCCATTCCTTTTCCTCTTGAAATATCAGAAAGCATGACCAGTGAATCATCAGGTTCCTTACATCTCTTTAATGAGAACGGTAATTGTTGAAAATAATTTTCACATTTGTCATAAAAAATGGGATTTGCATTTCTTGAAAACCAAAAAAGGGGGAGATCTGAAACCTCTGTAAGAGAAACTTTTTCTTTCAGACTAGCGGGATGAGAAGACGGCATTGCAAGCAAAAGGGGTTCACGGTAGAGCCAGTAAAATTTAAGATCATGTTCATTATGTAGACTCTTCTCTCCTATAATAACAATATCCATTTTACCTTTTGCAAGAAAATGTAAGAGCTGGCTAGAAACCAGATGCGGTGTGTCAATTTCATCTCTTGTCATAAGAGCTTTAATCTTATTATGGAGATCCGATATATTGTTAAAATTTAGCGTACAAGTAAGTCCAATACGTAAATAAACTTCCTCATTTTTAATTTCACGCATGAACAGAGTGAATTCATTGATGAGATGTGTTGCTTTTTCAACCAGTATCAGTCCGTTGTTTGTCAGATGAACTTCATGAGTATTCCGGGTAAAAAGATCACAACCGAGAGTTTCTTCAAGGCATTTGATATGACGAGTCAGGGGAGGCTGTGTCATATGTAGCCTTTCTGCTGCTCTTCTGAAATTAAGCTCTTGAGCAACGGCTAAAAAACATTGTAACTGTTTTATGCTGGGTAGCTTATTATTAATGTTGTCCACAAATTCTCCATTCCATTAATTGAGTGGCATATTGAATGACAAATACATTATCCGCTCATTTTTTCACATTATATCAATTTAAATTTTATGCAAATAATTTGTAAATTATTGAGTGCGAATAATAAGGCTAAATAGCGTTTCAAAATGATAGGCGTATTCCTTACCCCGTGCGAGGTAAGGAAATCCAACATCTGATACTCATCAGTATGATGAAAACCTATTTAGTGATATCAAAAATGAATTACAAAATTAACAATTCTCATGAAAATTCATCGTAGTATTTTGATATTTGAAGGGCTAAATAAGTGTTCTAAAAAATAATACTTTTGTGACGTACAGTTCATGAACTTATCGAATTACGCTCATAAAACCAGTATATGTAAGCTCCAATGCAAACCTCTTTGATTATGTGAAGATGAAAGAATGGGGCAACATTTAACATCTATTCAAAGGTTGTAATTCATGACATCAAAAATTAAAAGTCCTGAAATGCCGTTTAGGACATGGTTAGCTTTGTTTATTCTTGCAATATCAACGTTTACTATTGTGACGACTGAACTGGCTCCTGTTGGCCTGCTGACACCGATAGCAGATGGCCTTAATACTTCAGAGTCCAGCATTGGGATGACGGTATCACTGTACGCATGGGGTGGGGCATTAAGTGCGCTTTTGGCGTCTGTTTTTTTGGGAAATTTCCCCAAAAAGATCCTGTTGTTAACGCTGACAATCATCTTGGCTGTATCAAATATCTTGTCTGCAACCATTGATTCATTTGAAGTGCTCTTGGTTGCCCGTGTCATTGGATCTGTAGCCCATGGTGCTTTCTGGGCGATGATAGGTGCGACAACGGTAGCAATGGTTCCGATAAAGTATCTGGGTACAGCAACATCAATTGTCTTTGGTGGAGTTTCAGCCGCCAGCGTATTGGGTATCCCTTTGTCTAACTATATCGGTTTGCACTTTGGTTGGCGCCAAGCGTTTTGGTTGATGGCACTACTGAGTGTGGTTGCATTCTTTGGCATCATGCTTCTTGTTCCTAAAGTTACAACTAAAAGTACAATTGGTATTAACGCCTTAAAAAGTGTGTTGAGTTCAGCCATACAGTGGAAAATTTATGCGGCCACATTACTTGCTATTACAGCACACTTTGCTGCGTTTACTTTCATCGAACCCTGGCTCAATGCGCAACCCATATTTTCTAAGGATTTCATCCCTACAATTTTATTCATTTATGGTATTGCAGGTTTAGGCGGTAATTTCCTGACCGGCATTGTCATTGATAAACACCTTAAAACTACGGTCACACTGTCTGCTTTGCTTATCGGGGTTGTTCTTCTGATCTTAGGTATCAGAGCAGAATCACTATCCCGCACAGATATCCTGATAGCGATAGCTTTATGGGGCGTCGCAATTTCTGGGATTTTCGTGGGCTTCCAAACCTGGGTTCTCCGTCTGGCCGGCGATAAAACGTTTCCGGCATCTGCGGTTTATGTTTCGTTTTTTAACGGAGCAATCGGAATGGGGGCTTTAGTGGGAGCCTGGATGGTCTCAGCGTTGTCACTTCATGCACTCTTTGTGACCGCAGGTGCTGTAATCGCTCTGTCCATACTTATTATCTCTACGATCCCTTCCAACATTTCCACCAGTAACACACTTACGGAGAAAGTTATATGAAACAAGGTACTGAACTGACAAATCATGGTCGGGACATTATGAATCAGTTAGAAAAAGGTCTCGCCGATAAAGTAATCAATCGCCTCAAAGAATTAGATGAAAACTTACCCTATCTGGTTACTGATTATGCATTTGGTTCAGTAGTCGGTCGCCCAGGTCTTGATCTTAAGGCCCGTGAAATGCTCACTGTTGCTGCTTTAGTGAGTCTTGGTAATGCTCAGCAACAGTTGGAGTTACACATGCGAGGGGCGCTTAATGTTGGGGTAACACCTGAAGAGTTACTTGAGGTTGTTATACAGATGGCAGTTTATGCAGGAGTGCCGGCATGTATGAATGGATTAACGGCATACCGTTCTGCTATTGCTGCTACAGAAAACAATTCTCCAACTGCATTAAGGGGTTAATTAACGTCATTCTATTCTTTTACCAAAGTGTCCGAATTTATTAAAGCACAACAATAGGGGTATCTCTGACAGGTAAACAAAAGCCTGATAAATCAAAAGATGTAAAATACGATATCAGCCTGATTTGGTGCTACCAGAAATTTAAGCGATGTAATCTTCTGATTTACTTTAAAAAACAGAGATTAATCACAAATTCATTGCTGCGCTTTCACTCAAGCTGGAATAGATAAATAATCCTGTTGTATTCTGCTTTATTTATTCGGTATTTTCGGAAGTCAGATCACAGGAGACAAAATGTCGCATATTATTTACTTGTCACTCAAAGGCAAGAAACAGGGGTTAATTTCAGCCGGGTGCTCAACGCCTGAATCCATTGGAAACCGCTATCAGGCAGGTCGGGAAGACGAAATACAGATATTGAGTATCAGCCATTCAGTGAGCCGCGACCAGAACGCACATCATCACCCCGTTAGCTTTACCAAGCCTATTGATAAATCCTCGCCGCTCTTAGCAATGACAATTGACGGTAATGAATTGTTAGAGGCCGTTTTTTTGTGTTACCGAACCAGTCCATTGGGGCAATTAGAAGCCTTTTATGAAATCAAACTGACAGGGGCAACCATTGTTGATTTTACCTGTCATTATCCTCATTCGATAGACAGTAATGACCAGATACCGTATGAAACAGTGCAGATTGATTATAAGTCTATTTCATGCCGGCATCTTACCGCGGGCACATCGGGTTATAGCATTACGCAATTATCCGGGCGTGAAGAAGGCAGGCCACTATTGTCTGGGTTCTCGAATGTTAAGCCACTTAAGAAGCCGCTGGTTGAAGAAACTCCGGTAAAACCCGCTAAACATCATGCTCGTTATCGTTGTGTGGATGATGACGGCAATCTTTTAACCGAACGCAAGTATCGGGTTTGCCTACCGGATGGTCAGATAAAAGAAGGGAAGACCGATAAACAAGGTTTTACTCAATGGCATCTCACTGATGACAAAAAGAACCTGAGTTTTCATATTTTAAAGGATTAATACCATGCCGACCTATACCGTTTACACAAAAATAGAATCGAATGTACCTGCTGAAAAGTTACTTTATGATTTGATTATTTATCGTCAGGACGAAGGGGAAGCTATCATATATTGCTTGATATTTTTCAGGCACAATTACAGAGCAATTATGAAACTCAACAGCATGTCACTCAGGAAACAGACGACGATCTTTCCGTGACTTATATTATGCAAATCATGCTTTATCGCAAACATGGTTCAAATACGATTCAGGCATTGCAAGCCCCTTTTAAAAAGATGTATACACTGGGTGAGTTTGTAGCAGGTAAAGCCTGTTCAGAAAAGAAACGGGAAAATGCGTGTTATTTTGAAAGCACGATTGAAACAAAACCGGTCAGCGATGGAGATAATACCGTTGAATTAAAACTGACTGTTCCCGAACGACCTTTTATTGCTAAAGAATATCCAATTGGTCACAAAGATGATCCATTTGAGAAAAGTAAAATTGAATCACAAATTCAGGATAGGCTATCTAAAAAAAATTATCCAACTCAGGGTGATGCAAGTTTATGTGGTCCTGCTGCATTTTTTTATTGTTTACAAATGGACAGACCGGATATTTATGAACAAGCCGCTCATGAGTTATGGAAATATGGCAAAACTAAAATAGGCCAATTAGAAATTAAGCCGGGTGATGGTTGTCTTCACCCTAAAGGTTCTTTTTATGACCAATATGGTTCAAGAATATCAGGATTAGATTGGATAACACTGGCGAGCTTAAGAGACTCAGAAAATATGATTTTCAGCTATGATGAAGTTGATGATCAGGCTGCTGGTGTGACTATGTGGGGGAAATTGACTGAGTGGTTTGAAAAAGCGGGCTATGAAAAAATATTTAGTAATATTAGTTTGATGCATAGTAATAAAGAAGACATTGAAACACTGAATGGTTATATTGATCAAGGTTATCATGTGGTTTCCTTAATTTCTGCTGGTATGTTAGAAAATATGGAAGAAACATCAGGAAAAAACCACTGGATAGTTTGGGAAGGTGTGGTAAAAAATTATGAAAATGAAATTATAAAAAATGATTCAGATCCGAACCAGTATGTGAATTTAAATCTGTTTTCATGGGGTAAAGTAGAACCTCAAATAAAAAACAATAAATCATTAGATTATGTAAAGAATCATATCTTTGGAGGAATGGTTTTTAAACCGCTTAAATAATATGAAAAAAATACTGATAATTTTTATTTTCTTACTTTGTGGCTGTGGGAATCCAACGCCAAAAGTTTTACCAGAATCAGAAATCCTTTCTGATGCTGTGATAAACGAACCATATCAAGCATCAATTACCATCACAGGAGGTGCATTAAATGAGAAAAGTGTTTGGGTGGAAATTAATCCTGCTGACTCTGGCTTAACATGGCACCCCAAAGAAAGCTCTTTTCAATGGGAAGGGAAAGAAATAATAAGAAAACATTATCATAATATAAATATAACTGGTATTCCAAAGAATGCAGGGTTGATAAAAATTGATGTGGTAGGGTTTACTTTGGGCACAATGTATCCAGGGAAAGATTTTAATAAAACCTATACTATAGAAGTAAAAAATAGATAGCTTCAGAAGAATGGCGATTTATATCGCCATTAGTAATACACCTATAAAAATATTTAAAAAAATTTCATCAATTAATTATATTATCTACATCCTATATTATCAGTATTAAGTGGTTGAATTATGAACTTAAAATTGAAAAGGATTACCTAACATATTCGCCTTGGATAATAAGTATAATTTTTCAGTTTTTTTTATTGCTTGCTTTTATTATTGTGTGGGTCATTTTCTCCCCGCTAATTAATTGGTTAATTGGATTTTTCTCTAACTTTCTTCCTTTTCATTGGATTGAAAATATCAATAATAATTATTTCGTAAAATTATCTAATAAGTCAATGTGTATTCTTGTGATCATATTGCCTTTAACTATCCCAGTTGCTTATATAAGCGATCCATTACTTAATATAGCTCTTAGAATAGACGCTTATGCTACATCTGATTGTGGAGGAACAAAGACAAATACAGCCTATTTAAGGAAAAATAATAAAGCGTGCTATAAGTTTTATCCATACTTTAGTTTTGTAAATCCCAGCGTTATACCAAGTGAAAAAGGTAAATTCTTCCCGTAACCATTTAGGAAGTTGACCTAATTTTGTTGTAAATTTTAGTAATTGTTGATGAGTGAATTCCCCAGCCCCTAAGGAGAATTTACGACGACAATGTATAGGTTCATTAGAAATCACGACTAAGATAATCTTTCTTTTAGGTGATAGCTTACGGCAATATGCGGCCATTACATAGGCAATATATGCCCCTAAGCTATATCCAAATAATACAATATCACCTTGAGGTGGGACTTGTGATGCAAAATCCTCAATAACATGATCAACACAATACATTAATGGTTCATGACGCCGACGCCCCCGCCCAGGCATTTCAAGTTGAATGACGTTGAAATCATCAAAACAACGTTTGGCAAAATCCGAAAATATGGATGAATTACCGCCAGCATGATGAAACATCAATAATTGAGGGCGTTGATTATTCATAACGTCTCCCTTCGGCAATACGCCCTAATAAAGCTGAAAAGACTATAATCGCTCCTCCTATGCCTTTTAAAATACCAATAGATTCCCCCATCAGTATGATGGCAAACAGAGCCGCAAAAGCGGGTTCCAGAGATAAAATTAATCCTACTCGTGTCGGACTCGTTGTTTTGGCAGCATAAAGTTGCATGAGGAATGCAAAGGCAGTTGCCATCACACTTAAAAATAAAATGTATCCCCAGGCATTAAGAGAGATCGCAGGGATAAAGCGTAATGAAACAGGTTCAATGGTTAAAACAAAAATGAACCCTAATAGAGAAACGGTGACCAACTCAATCAGAGTGATATTAATCAATGAATAGGGTTTACTTGCTGTTTGTTTACCAAACATGAAAATTTGGAAACCACGAATCAAAGCAGCCAGCAGGATGAGCAAATCTCCCTTATTAACCCCGAAATTACCCGTATTGGCGAAACTTAATATTCCTCCACCAACCAAAGATAAGAGGCAAGTACAGTAAATCAATTTACTTTGCTTACGTTTTCCAAATACACGCTCAAAGAACGGCACTATCACTACCGATAATGCAATAAGAAACCCAGCATTAGCCGCCGTCGTATATTTCACGCCCAGCGTTTCTAATGTCAAAATAGCGTATAATAAACCACCAAATAGTATGCCGTTAACTAATTCTCCTTGAGTAATCTTGCGCAAGCGTATTTGAGCACCAATAAATATAAAAGGTACTGCTAACGCAAAGCGAAGCATGAGAAACAGCGGTACAGTGACACCAGCTTGAATGATGAGCTGCATCAGGGAATAACTCGCCCCCCAAGACAAGGCAATAACCAGTAATCCCAAATCTAAAAGATACAGCCCTGTGTTCGATAATTGCTTACGAGGCATGGTCTGACCTCAAAAAAATATGGCTGGCGTCATAGCTAATACGCAGAATCCCTTTTTTGACTTTGGTTGATTTAATAGAAAATTCATTGATTTTTTTAAGATTATCAACATGCGTACCAGCGCAAGGGGCAGGTTCAGTGCCTTCAATTAAACACAAACGGATGTCGCCTTTATACCAAGTCTTTACCTGCTTCCCATCAGATAATTTAATTCTAATAGCTGCTTCAATATCCTGTAGTGGTAATTGATGTAACGGTATGGTTTGGTCTCCTGTTGGAGAAAATTCTACTCGTGCTTCTCCAGGAAAATGATGACCTTTAGTAGAGATCCAACCATATTGGCGCAACTCCCAGTTCAGCAAATGACCCGTAGTATGTAATGCTGCGTGAGAAATACGGTCTGCCACCGAGACTTTGGATATCACTTTATCTCCCAGCGAACAGCGAAGAGGTAATTCAGGATAGATAGCTACCTGGCCGGTAGTAGGCTGTTTTCTGATCTGGACAGCTATATCATTCACCCACCCAATATCAGACGGCTGACCGCCGCATTGTGGATGAAAAATATTCTCTTTTAGAATAAACCAATTCCCCCAATCATCAGAACCACTCGCAATTATTTCACTCGTACAGAAAAAACAATACGTATCGTCCAGATAGCGCTGAATTTGTGTCATAAAAAATGCCTTTTATAATTGTGTAAATAACGGAGTAAACGGTTGTCCACGTAAGTTATGAGAAATGACTCGATTGTTATTATTACGATTTTTTCCTGATACGATCACACAACCAAATTTATCAAGAGGTATATTCCCGCCATATTCGTAAACATGGTCAGTATTGGGATAGATATCCACATAACTGGGAGCATAACGGGCTACAAACCCCATACGGAAATTATCTTTAGTCATATTTGGATGAGAGGCATGCATCAATGTGGACCAAAAGATCACACACTGACCTGCTTTCATTTCTAGAGAAACGGCTTGAGTTTCATCGGGCTTCCAGTCTGGATCAATTTGCAATTGCCGATAATCGTAACCAAAAAAACCACGATGAATACCATCCTTAGTTAAATTATTGACAATATCGCTTTGATATTCCATTGATTTAGTCTCATCATAATTCATCTTGACATGAGTACCAGGAATGATTTGTAAACAACCATTTTCAATTGTGGCGTCTGTAAATGCAGTCCAAACCGTTAATGTTCCTTTACCGAATTGCTCTTCTGTTTCTCCTGGCCATAAAATTTGAGGTTTACCACTGGCATTCGCGAAAGTGTCAGCTTGATGCCAATCTGTCCCCTCATCTCCTGGATATTTTGGGAAAAACTCAGTTCTCCAGCATAAAACGTCATCTCCTAAAATGCTTGAAACAGGAGCAATTATTTTAGGGTGGATAATATGTCGACTAAGTAAGTCAAGATCTAAATGACGATCGTAGTTCGAAATATTAGTTGCTGCTCCATATGAATCAGTAGGATATGCTGCATAACTACGATCAGGAAGTTGGCGGCGAACATCATTCCACACTTTATTCACTTCTTCTTTGGAATAAATGGTCAATGGACCAATAAATCCATTTTTATGAAAATTATTTAATTGCTCTTTATTAAGTTTAAGATACATAACAAACTTCCTATTTTAAATTGATTATTTATTTATATAAGTAGATTCAATAAATGTTTCATACAGCGTAGAGTTAAAAAGCTTCTCCATAGACAAAATTAAATTGAATTCATTCTTTATTTTCTCATTTAATAAGACTGCTATCATGGAATGACCACCAACATCAATAAAATCATCATTATATTTAACTGTTTTTTCTAACATACTTCCCAATAAGGAAAGATATCTATCTAATGCTTTTAATTTTATATCGCTTTCATTAGTTAATATATTTTTATCTATCATTTATTTACTCCAAGTAATTTAAAATTAGTTTTTTGTCAATTTTTCCATTAATTGTTTTAGGCATGGTTTCTATTTTTCTATAACGCAATGGTCTCATATATATTGGTAAATTTTCTTTTGCTAAATTAGTTAAAGCTCTAATGGATTCTTTTTCTGATGTGGAAGAAGTGAAAAAACAAATCAAATAATCACGACTAACTTCAGAATATGAAGCTATTACTGAAATATCATTTATTTTTTCATATCTAGCTAGAACTGATTCAATCTCTCCAATTTCGATTCTATAACCATTTATTTTCACTTGCTGATCACATCGACCACAATAAACTAATTCACCTTTCTTGTTATAAGAAACTAAATCACCAGAGCAGTAATATCGATGCCAAATGCCATTGTTTTCTAACCAAATAAACTTATCCTTGTTCTTAGTTTCATCGTTTAAATATCCTTTAGTTACTTGATGACCTGATAATAAAAGCTCACCACTTTTTTCGTTAGTTACGTTATCATCACTTATTGGGCGAATAGCATAATCGAATCCAGGTAATAGATATCCTATAGTGGATTCAAAATTTTCTAAATCATTTTCATTAACAACATGCCAACTTGCGTGAATGGTAGTTTCAGTAATACCATACATATTAACTAATTGAGGTGAGTTAAAACCAAACCAGGGCTCCCGCACGAGTTGATTTTTTGTTAAATATATGTTTCAGAATGGATTCAATACACAATATTTAAGCGAATATGACGTAATGTTGGTTCACCTTATTGCTCTATAATTAACCACACAAGGTGTTCTCATCAAGACTTTAGTGTTAATTAATTGTTTGTTTTAACATGCTGATAACTCATGCGGTTGCCCTGAAAACCAAACTGATTATACCAATTTCTCAATGCTTGAAAGTTTAATCTCTCTCCTCCAAAGATAATAAAACGCAATGATAATTCTTCCATTCCGAATTCAGTAAGGGCACGGGAATTAATAGAAAATGCCGTCGGTGTTTGGTTTAGTAGAGTAACTTTTTCATCTTTAACTAATTTAGCCAACTTATATGGCGTTATTCGTGTCTCTTCATCTGGTATCACTAACCTGCCACCATAGGCTAAAACAGACCAAATTTCCCATACTGAAAAATCAAATGCATAAGAATGATATAAAAGTGTAATATCAGTCTCATTGAAACGATAAAAACATTCTGTTGCATTAAATAATGAGAGTAAATTTTCGTGAGTAATTGGAACTCCCTTTGGGGAGCCAGTAGTTCCAGATGTATATATTATATATGCAGTTTCTTGTAATAATGATTCGTCATATACCATAGGCATTGGTGTAGTATTAATCATGAAATTAGTATTTTCTGTTTCACATCTATGATGTAAAATTGAACTGTCATCATTGATGATTAAAACTGGACAAGCATCATTAATAATTAAATTATTTCTTTCTTTAGGTGCTTTTTTATCAATTGGAATATATGCTGCTCCAACATATTGCACTGCTAATAAAGTAGCTATCAATTCTACAGAATGAGAAAGTTCTACAGCGACTTTATCACCTGGCTTAACTCCTTTCTTTTGTAATTCATTAGATATGCTTATGATAAAATTTTGTAATCCGTGGTAACTCAGTTCCCTTTTATTCTCTTTAATTGCTATTCTTTCTGGATATTTTTTAGCAGCAATAAAAAATCGGCTTAACATTGTTTTTTTATTACATTCCATTGATAAAGACTCGGTCACAGAAAACCTCCTATAGTAAAAACCGCTTTAACAAAGACTTGTAATTCTCACTCATTCATTATTGTTCCATTTAACACCACAACATTAAAATATTGCTCTTAAACAATTAATAAACCAGTTCAAGAACGTTATAATTTTAACTTTTGCTGGAAACATAAGAAGCAAAAATTCCAGTAACATAATTATTCTGTTTTTGGGAGTTTATGTCTTTAATAATGCTTGTCTTCAATTAAAATATCGCGAAACCTTTCAAAGTCAGTGGGTCTAATAAGAGCCTATCCAGCCAACAATTTACGGATATGGTTGATCAGTTGCGTTTTTTCTTCCACACCACAAGTCGCCGCATTTTCAAAAAAGTTTGCTCATCTCGCTGTTTAAGGCTTTTACTCTTACCGGGTGGATTGTGCCATGTTGACAGGCCTCAGAAATTGTCTGAGCATCGTTATAGTCATTGTTTTGCTTACGTCGGTAGGCTTTATAACATATTGCGAAGGGAGAGTGAGCACCCAATGTCCGAATGCCTATCCCTGAGTGATAACGCTTTTGTTTCTAAATCATTACATAGGGCTTGCGACACCACCCTATAACTGCTTCTGTCATCCCTTTCACTAAATAGTTTTTCATAATACTGAGAGTATCAAATGTTGGAGTTCCTTACCCCGCGCGGCGCGCGAGGTAAGGGATACTCCTATCATTTTGAAACGCTATTTAGCCTTTGACCAAGCTGAGGTTATCGGTCATCTCATTGAACGCAAATTTCACTTCTTGCTTGTCTCTATGTTTTCCAATGAATTTTTATGTTGAGGATTTTTATGTGGGGTATTCGGTGGGGTACTCAGAAACAAAAAAAGCACTTCCCCAAACGAGAAAGTGCTTCTTCAACAACATGTTGACTGACTAGGATCAGTTCATGCCGTATTTTTTCAGTTTCTTACGCAGAGTACCACGGTTGATTCCCATCATCAGTGCTGCGCGAGTCTGGTTGCCACGGGTGTATTGCATCACCATGTCCAACAGTGGCTGTTCTACTTCAGCCAGTACCAGCTCATACAGGTCATTAACGTCTTGACCGTTCAGTTGAGCAAAATAGTTCTTCAGTGCTTGTTTAACTGAATCACGCAGAGGTTTTTGAGTTACCTGATCTTGTGAATTTACAGTAGCAACGGTTAGTACATCAGAATTTACGCGTTGTTCGAACATAGTTCTGTCAGCTCTTTTCTTTATTTACGCAAAAATTTTCGAAGTATGCCTTCAACGCCTCCAGCTGTTCGCTGGCATCCTCTATGGCGTTGAATGTGCGCCGAAACTGGTCATCAGGGGCATGTTCCTTGAGATACCAAGATACATGCTTGCGTGCAATACGAACTCCTTTGCCTTGACCGTAAAAGTCATGCAGTTCTCGTACATGCTCGCTCATTAAGCGCTGCACTTCGCCAAGTGGCATCGGTGATAGCAATTCTCCTGTTTCCAGATAATGCTGGATTTCCCGAAAGATCCAGGGTCTTCCCTGAGCAGCGCGGCCTATCATCAGGGCATCAGCCCCAGTGTATTCAAGCACTGCTCTGGCTTTTAGCGGGTCAGTAATGTCGCCATTGGCAATAATTGGAATGGCAACAGTCTGCTTAACTGTCCGAATATTGTCGTACTCGGCCTCACCATTAAACAGGCAAGCTCGTGTCCTGCCATGTATCGTAAGAGCCTGAATACCACAACGTTCGGCCAATTGGGCAATTTCTACACAGTTACGTTCTTCCGGTGACCACCCTGTACGGATCTTCAAAGTGACAGGTACATCAACTGCATTGACGACCGCAGACAGGATTTTTTCAACCAGTTGCGGATAACGCAGTAATGCAGAACCTGCCAGCTTACGATTCACCTTTTTAGCTGGGCACCCCATATTGATATCGATGATCTGAGCGCCATTAGCGACGTTAATTTTCGCTGCCGCCGCCATTTCATCGGGATCACTACCGGCTATTTGTACAGAACGCACTCCGGGTTCGTCGCTATGAACCATACGCAGCCGTGATTTATCCGTCTTCCAAACCTGGGGATTGGAAGAAAGCATTTCTGAGACTGTCATTCCTGCACCCATCTGGTAGCAAAGAGATCGAAACGGGCGATCTGTTATGCCAGCCATAGGGGCTGCAATAAGACAGTTTTTCAACTGGTATTGTCCGATACGCATAGGCGAAGAAAGAGTGGTCAACTGTGACTAAGGGCGCGTATATTACGCATTTTTCACAAGATATGAAAGGCCAAACTTTGAGCGAATCGACATTTATAACGGATTTTTTCCAGTTGATTTTTTTAAACTTGGTTAATTACTGTTAAATAACAAATGCTTACATTTAATTGCTGAAATTTGTTATTACTTATATTTCTAATCATAAAGAGAGCGGATTACCACCAATTAACCTCCTGGGTGATCATTTTAGTGGATAATCTCGCTTTTCAATAGACATCAGGTGATTATTTTTTAATCCCTGTGATGCGACACCATTCTTCTTGTTCGGCTATCGGATCAATAATGAATTCATTGTCATAGGCCTGAGCAACACCTTCCGCCTGGCGGGTCAGAACACCGGACAAGCCCAATAATCCACCAGAATTAGGCAGTGAGCCGATGACAGGGGCAAGTTCGCGCAGAGGACCCGCCAGAATATTGGCAATCACGATATCGCATTTGAGGTCTTTAGGTTGATCTTTAGACAGATAGAGGGTTAATTGGTCAGATACACCGTTGCGTTCGGCGTTATCCCGGCTGGCTTGAATGGCTTGTGGGTCGATATCAATACCGATGGCGTGTTTCGCGCCCAGTTTCAGGGCTGCGATAGCCAATATGCCTGAGCCACAACCAAAGTCGATTACCGTTTTACCTGTCAGGTCAAGGCCATCCAGCCATTGCAGGCAAAGGGAGGTGGTTGGGTGAGTACCCGTTCCGAAGGCCAGACCAGGGTCAAGCATAACATTGACGGCGTCTGGTTCGGGTACTTCGCGCCAGCTAGGGCAGATCCACAGACGCTTACCGAAGCGCATCGGGTGGAAGTTATCCATCCACTCTCGCTCCCAATCTTTATCTTCCAGTTGTTCAATTTTGTGGATAAAACCTTTGCCCAGTTGTGGAAGTTGTTCCAATTGGCTGACAACCGCTTTCATATCCATTTCAGCATCATACAGGCCGATAACATCGGTATCACCCCACAAACGCGTTTCGCCCGGCAGAGGCTCAAAAATAGGCGTATCGTGGCTATCCTGAAAGGTGACAGATACTGCGCCATTTGCCATAAGCTCATCGCCTAACGTTTCCGCTTGTTGTCCCGTGGTGTTTAATCTTAATTGTATCCAAGGCATAAAAAATTCTCGTTTTGTGAATCACGTTATTGTGTGAAATGTAATCGTTTAGAGCCAGTCACGCCGAATTTATTTCCTATCCAGAATGCCAGTAAACTCAGCAATAGCGATGGCACGATGGGGTGGAAACCAAAAAGCTGGATATTGAAAGTTGCCAGCAAAGTATAACTTGTCGCACCTGCCAGCATTGAGCTTATCGCCCCTTGGGCATTGGCTTTTTCCCAATATAAGCCCAGAACCAGTGGCCAGAGGAAAACAGCTTGCAGTCCACCAAATGCCAGCAAGTTCAGCCAGATAATCATCTCAGGTGGGCGCCAGGCTGCCAATAGCAGTAATCCCCCTATAAATAGAGTGGAGTAACTGGAGATACGTGACAGTTTTTTCTCCTGACTGATCTGCTGTGGAAACAGATTCAGATAGAGGTCTTTGACGATAGTGGCCGAAGATTGCAGCAGTTGGGCGTTAATGGTAGACATAATCGCAGCCATTGGTGCTGCCAGAAAAATGCCGGCAGCAACAGGAGGTAGTACCGTGAGCATTAAGGTTGGGATCACTTGATCGGGGATAGTCAGATCAGGAATGATGGCTCGGCCAAGGGCACCGGCAAGGTGCATACCGAACATCAGGAATGCCATGATGATCGTGCCAAGCACAATACCGCGATGAACGGCTTGACTGTCTTTATAAGAGATACAGCGCACGGCGGTGTGTGGCAGCCCAACGACACCAAAGCAAACCAGTACCCAGAAAGACGCCATAAATGGCCCGGTGAGGATATGATCAGCACCATAAGGGGAAACCAGATTGGGGTCAATAGTGCGCAGTGTCGTCACTGCTGCTGACAATCCACCGGCTTTGTAGATAATGCCTGCCAGTAATAATGCCGTTCCCAACAGCATCACCAGCCCTTGTAAGGCATCATTAAGGACGCTGGCTCTGAAACCGCCAAATGCGGTATAGAGGGCAATGGAAATGCCAAAAATCAATAAACCCGTATCGTAAGGGATACCTGCGGCTGTCTCCAGCAAACGAGCACCGCCAATGAATTGAACTGTCATGGCACCGATAAAGGCGACTAACAGGCTTATACTGGCAAACCAGACCAGAAAGCGGCTCTGATAGCGCGCATATAGCATGTCATTGAGGGTGACCGCATTGTAACGGCGGGCGAGGATCGCAAATTTTTTTCCCAGTACGCTAAGTGATAGCCATATTGCAGGCAGCTGAATCAGTGATAACAATACCCAACCGATACCATACTTATAAGCGGCGCCAGGGCCACCAATAAATGAGCTGGCACTGATATAGGTTGCTGTAATGGTCATTGCCAATACAAAACCCCCCATTGAACGGTTGCCAAGAAAATACTCATTGAGGAATTCACCGGTTTGTCGGCGGCGATAAGCATAGATTGAGAGTATGAAAACCAATGCCAGATATCCCACGAGAGGCAGAATGACTTCACTTTGCATCACTATCCTCCAGCGGAATGTCTTTGAATATAAACTTCACCATCAAGTAGCAGAGGATGATAAATAAGGCCGGTAGCAGCAGGCAAGCCAGTTCAAACCAGCGGGGCAATCCAGTTAAGCCGGTGGCATCACTGGGTAAATAAGCACACAGTAGCCAGCCAACAAGATAAGCCAACGTCAGGAATATCGCCCAGCGTGCTTCTTTGTGGGATTGAACAAATCGTCCGTCCATTCGTCCTCCGGGTAATTTACATGAAACAAGATGGGGGAATTCATAAACAGGAAAATCCCATCGACAAAAGATGGGATTTTTTAATTCAGGTCAAAGAAACCTTACTTATCATGCAAGCCGAGTTTCTTCTCCAGATAGTGGATATTGGTTCCGCCTGTCTGGAAGTTCTCGTCATCCATAATGGCCAGTTGCAGATCGATATTGGTCTTGATGCCATCAATGATCAACTCAGCCAGTGCGTTCTTCATACGCACTATTGCCACTTCACGGGTTTCGCCGTAAGTGATCAACTTACCGATCATAGAATCATAATAAGGCGGTACGGTATATCCCGCATAGATATGGGATTCCCAACGCACACCAAATCCACCCGGTGAGTGGAAATGGGTGATCTTGCCCGGACTTGGCAGGAAGGTTTTCGGATCTTCTGCGTTGATACGGCATTCGATCGCATGGCCTTTGATTTCGACATCTTTCTGTTTGATGGACAGTGGTAAACCAGAGGCGATACGCAGCTGTTCCTTAATCAAGTCAACGCCAGTGATCATTTCAGTCACTGGATGTTCAACCTGAATACGGGTATTCATCTCAATAAAATAGAATTCGCCGTTTTCGTACAGGAACTCAAATGTACCCGCTCCGCGATAGCCGATTTCGATACAGGCATTGGCACAACGTTCACCAATGCTACGGCGTAGCTCTGATGGGATGCCTGGTGCTGGTGCTTCTTCCACCACTTTCTGGTGACGGCGCTGCATGGAGCAGTCACGTTCAGCCAGATAGAGCGCATTGCCCTGACCATCAGCCAGAACCTGAATTTCAACGTGACGTGGGTTTTCAAGGAATTTCTCCATGTAGACCATGTCGTTGTTGAAAGCTGCTTTGGCTTCTGCGCGGGTCATGGCGATGGATTGTTCCAGATCTTTGTCGCAGCGTACAACGCGCATACCACGACCGCCGCCGCCGCCCGAGGCCTTGATGATCACCGGATAGCCGATGCGGTTTGCAATGGCTTTGTTTTTCTCGGTATCGTCACCCAATGGGCCATCAGAGCCAGGCACGCAAGGGACGCCCGCATTTTTCATTGCGTTGATAGCGGAAACTTTATCCCCCATCAAACGGATGGTGTCCGCTTTCGGGCCAATGAAAATAAAGCCAGAACGCTCGACCTGCTCGGCAAAGTCAGCGTTTTCGGACAGGAAGCCATAACCCGGATGGATTGCCTGTGCGCAAGTGATTTCCGCCGCAGAGATAATGGCAGGAATATTCAGATAACTTTTTGCTGAGGCGGCCGGGCCGATGCAGACGGTTTCATCCGCCAGCAGGACGTGTTTCAGGTCACGGTCTGCCGCAGAGTGCACAGCCACAGTTTTGATCCCAAGTTCCTTACAGGCTCTCAGGATACGCAGTGCAATTTCACCGCGGTTAGCAATGACAATTTTTTCAAGCATGGGGTGCGCCTTGTTATTCGATGACGACCAGTGGCTCGTCGAATTCAACAGGTTGACCGTCCTGGACCAGAATCGCTTTCACTACGCCAGATTTGTCAGCTTCGATCTGGTTCATCATTTTCATCGCTTCAACGATGCACAGGGTTTCGCCCTGATTAACATGCTGGCCGACTTCAATGAAAGGTTTTGCATCCGGGCTGGGTGAACGGTAAAACGTACCAACCATTGGGGAGCGAACTGTGTGGCCGCTAATTTCAGCCGGTTTGTCAGCGATGGCTGGCGCAGCGGCCTGCACTGGCTGCTGGGCGGGTGCAGAAATATATTGCTGGGTCACAGGCATTGCCGCGGCTGTCGTTACCCGGCTGATGCGCACTGACTCCTCACCTTCAGAAATTTCCAGTTCAGAAATGCCAGATTCTTCAACCAGCTCGATCAATTTTTTTATCTTACGAATATCCATGAGTGTGGTTCCGTACTTTTAAGTCAATTAGTTGGATGTTGACAAGCGGTTGACCGCTGCCTGTAATGCGAAACTATAACCATCCGCCCCCAATCCGCAGATGACGCCGACGGCAATATCGGAAAGATATGAGTGGTGGCGGAATGGTTCGCGGGCATGCACGTTGGAAAGGTGAATCTCAATAAATGGGATACCTACCGCCAGAAGTGCGTCGCGCAATGCCACGCTGGTATGCGTGTATGCCGCAGGGTTGATTAAAATAAAATCCGTATTGCCCCGCGCAGAATGAATTCTTTCAATCAGTTCAGATTCTGCGTTGGATTGCAGATGGGATAATTCAGCCCCCGATTGTGGAGCTTCTTTTGACAGTTTGTTAACGATGTCGTCCAGCGTTAACTTGCCGTAGGTCTCTGGCTCTCGTGTTCCCAATAGGTTCAGATTAGGGCCATTCAAGAGTAAAATGCGAAACTTGTCTGCCATTGTGCGGGTATCTCCGGCAATCTGTCAACAATCGACCAAGATAACTCGATGTCAACGGTTTGTCATCTCTTTCTGATAGCTAGAATTGTAAATTTGACGATAAAGCCCGACATTATAAACATATCGTGGCATTTAGCAGCTAAATACTGGTCTTATCAGCACACTTTCACCACTGTTCTGCCCGTAATTTGATTGTTTATCAACTTATTGGCGTATTCGATCACCTGTTCTAATGTAATTTCATTAGCGGCTTGCTGATAAAAGGAATCTGGCAATAGCGCTTGCAAACGCTGCCAAATGGCAGGACGTTTCGACGCCGGGACAGTGACAGATTCCACGCCCTGTAAACGAATATTACGCAGAATAAACGGCATTACGCTCGTGGGGAGTTGATTGTCGCTTGCCATGCCACAGGCGGCTACTGTACCGTTGTAACGCACTTGTGCCAGCAAGGTAGCCAATATCGTGCCACCAACGGTATCTATCACACCGGCCCAACGTTGTTTTTCTAATGGACGTGATGGCTGGTTGAAGTTGCTGGCGGGCAAAACCGCTTTCGCTCCCAGCGAGATCAGGTAATCTTGACTGTCGGGTTTGCTGCTAATTGCTGTGACGGAATAACCCAGTTGTGACAGTAAGGTTATTGCCGTACTGCCAACTCCACCACTGGCTCCCGTTACGACAATTTCTCCGCTTTCCGGTGTGACGCCCCCTTGTTCCAACGCCATGACACATAACATGGCAGTAAAACCCGCCGTGCCGATGATCATCGCTTGTCGGAGACTTAATGCGTGCGGTAAAGGTGTTAGCCATTCACCAGATACTTTCGCTTGTTCTGCCAGCCCACCCCAGTGCGTTTCTCCCACGCCCCAGCCAGTCAGCAAAACATGTTGTCCGACGTGAAAACGGGGATCTTCGCAGTGATGGACAACACCTGAAAAATCGATCCCTGGCACCATCGGAAATTGGCGGATAATCTTCCCTTTGCCACTGATGGCAAGGGCATCTTTGTAATTGAGTGTTGACCAATGGATATCAACGACCACATTACCCGGTGGTAATTGAGATACATCAATATCTTGAATAGATGCTGATAATGTTTCGTGTTGTTCCAGTAATAAAGCTTTCATGATCATCCTCTCTTGATAGGTATCTGGCTGACATTATTACCTGTTTAGCATTACCACGATTCTGGTATTACCACAATTTTGTATCATTACAATTTTGCGTTACTACAATATAGATATAGATAAAGCCTATATAGATAAAACTTATATAGATAAAGCCTGATGTACTGAAATGGGTGGCAACAATGTTGTGATATCTCACCAAATTCATCTATTGTTTTTATAATTCATGAACTATTTCGCCTTGGGACTTTCTTTGTCATGTTGTTTTTTGGTGTATTAGCTGAATTAACCCATTTTTATGCAGTTTTTTTCTGCTCCGTTAGAGAAAAGTAACGTAGAATATCGTATTTCTGATGTGAATAACGTGGCCACTTTTATTGAAGTAGTAAAAGTAGTTAATTATGCGCCTTGTCGCTGCTTCATGTGGTTGGTAGAGTAGACGGAAAATCTCCGTCCCCAGCTTGCAGGATTATCCTTTCGTTATGTTAAAGAAATTTCGTGGCATGTTTTCCAACGATTTGTCCATTGACTTGGGTACTGCCAATACCCTTATTTATGTCAAAGGCCAAGGAATAGTATTGGATCAACCCTCTGTCGTTGCGATTCGCCAGGACAGAGCCGGTTCACCAAAAAGCGTTGCAGCAGTAGGGCTGGAAGCAAAACAGATGCTGGGACGTACTCCGGGTAATATTGCCGCTATCCGTCCCATGAAGGATGGGGTTATTGCTGATTTTTATGTTACTGAAAAGATGCTACAGCATTTTATCAAGCAGGTTCACAATAACAGCTTCATGCGTCCAAGTCCGCGCGTTTTGGTCTGTGTGCCTGTCGGTGCGACTCAGGTTGAGCGTCGTGCCATCCGTGAGTCCGCCCAAAGTGCAGGAGCGCGGGAAGTATTTTTAATTGAAGAACCTATGGCGGCGGCTATCGGTGCTGGTTTGCCGGTTTCCGAAGCAACGGGTTCAATGGTCGTTGATATTGGTGGGGGAACCACTGAAGTTGCTGTTATTTCCCTTAATGGGGTTGTTTATTCTTCTTCTGTGCGTATTGGTGGTGACCGTTTTGATGAAGCCATCATCAACTATGTTCGCCGCAATTATGGCTCCCTGATTGGGGAAGCAACGTCAGAGCGCATCAAACATGAAATTGGTTCTGCCTATCCAACGGATGAAGTACGTGAAATTGAAGTACGTGGTCGTAACCTTGCTGAAGGTGTACCGCGCAGCTTTACTTTGAATTCCAATGAAATTCTTGAAGCTCTGCAAGAACCATTAACGGGTATTGTGAGTGCAGTGATGGTCGCTCTGGAACAGTGCCCACCAGAATTGGCCTCCGATATTTCTGAACGAGGCATGGTGCTGACTGGCGGTGGTGCGTTGCTGCGTAATCTTGATCGTTTGCTGATGGAAGAAACCGGCATTCCTGTCATTGTTGCTGAAGATCCCCTGACCTGTGTTGCCCGTGGTGGTGGCAAGGCGCTGGAGATGATCGACATGCATGGTGGCGATCTGTTCAGCGAAGACTGAAAGTAACTCTGCGAGCTGGGAGGTGGATATGTTTTATTGGGACCTCCTTGCTGATTGTGCCGGAGTTTTATCATTTATGAGACAACACAGCTCGACAATACGCCATTTATGAAGCCGATTTTTAGCAGAGGGCCTTCTCTGCAACTACGACTCTTTTTTGCTATCATTGTTGCCATTATTTTAATGGTGGTAGACACTCGCCTTGGTATTTTCAATAAAGTCCGTAGCTACATGGATACGGCTGTGAGTCCTTTTTATTTTCTTGCCAACGGACCGCGTCAGTTTTTGGACAGCATCTCAGAATCTTTCGTTAGCCGCAATCATCTTGAGCTGGAAAAT
The DNA here is from genome assembly GCF_056632175.1 of Xenorhabdus sp. SGI 60. Classification (NCBI taxonomy): domain Bacteria; kingdom Pseudomonadati; phylum Pseudomonadota; class Gammaproteobacteria; order Enterobacterales; family Morganellaceae; genus Xenorhabdus; species Xenorhabdus sp. SGI 60. Next base: position 448,681 of record NZ_CP196860.1, read on the forward strand.
AGCACCTTGCGTAATGAATTGCGTTTACAGGACAGTAAATTGCTGCTGTTGGGGCAACTGAAACAAGAAAATTCCCGTTTACGTGAATTGCTGGGGTCGCCACTGCGTCATGATGAGCACATGATGGTATCGCAGGTGATTTCTGGGGGGATGGACCCATACCGCGATCAAATTGTCATTGATAAAGGGGCGAAGGATGGTGTGTACGAAGGGCAGCCGGTTATCAGTGATCGAGGTGTCGTGGGTCAAGTGACTGCCGTGAGCCAGTTGAGCAGTCGGATATTGTTGATTTGCGATCCCTCTCATGCAATTCCTGTGCAGGTGCTGCGTAATGATATCCGTGTTATCGCTGGTGGAGCCCGGTGTACGGATGATCTCCTACTGGAACCCTTACCAAGTGATACAGACATCCGCGTAGGTGATGTATTGGTGACATCGGGGCTGGGAGGGCGTTTTCCTGAAGGTTATCCTGTGGCTGTAGTCTCTTCTGTCAAAATTGATAACCAGCGGGCTCATGCAGTAATTCGTGCCCGTCCGTTGGCTGAATTGCGGCGCTTGCGCTATTTACTCCTATTGTGGGGGGGAGATAATGATCCCTCTGAACCATTACTACCTTCGGAAGTATACCGCGCTGCTAATGAACGTCTGATGCAGATGTTACCGCAAGTGTTGCCAAATCCATCAAATGAGTCACCGCATTTGCTGGCACCAAAATCAGCAGAAGCGCCAGCGGAAAAACCGTCATTACCAGCTACAGGAAATCGTCAATGAGTCAATATCATAGCCAAGGACGCTGGGTCATTTGGTTATCTTTCCTGATTGCAATAGTGCTACAGATTATGCCGTGGCCGGAGCAGTTTTTTATGTTTCGGCCTACCTTACTGATGTTGTGCTTAGTGTATTGGTTGCTTGCGCTTCCCCATCGTGTCAGTGTTGGTACTGGCTTTGTCTTGGGGATTATTACTGACCTGTTGCACGGAAGTATTTTGGGAGCACATGCTTTGGCATTTAGCATTATCAGTTTTCTGGTCGCATTCAAATTTCAGCTTATCCGCAATATGGCACTTTGGCAGCAAGCCCTGGTTGTGGTCGGTCTTTCGACATTGATGAACCTCTGCGTTTTTCTGATCCATGCTCTGTTACTAAAGACCCTCTTTCACCCAGAAGTGTTTTGGAATGGGGTGGTCAATGGTATTCTCTGGCCTTGGCTATTCTTATTAATGCGGAAAATCCGTCGTCAATTTTCAGTCCGTTAAAGTGGGTTCTGTATTTAAAAAGCAAAGGTATATAACAAAAAATAGCTGATGGGATAGACTCCTAAGGATTATTCGCGATGAAAACCATTTACTTAGCTTCTGGCTCCCCAAGACGGCGTGAGCTGGTGGAATTATTGGATTTTAATTTTGAAATCCTGGCATCTCAGGTCGAAGAAAAATGGCGTGCGGGAGAGTCTCCACAGCAATATGTTACTCGATTAGCCAGAGAGAAAGCCCAGGCTGGCGTAGCCATTGCACCACATGCTTACCCCGTTCTGGGGGCTGATACCATTGTTGTATTGAATAACCGAATTTTGGAAAAACCGCGAAATCAGCAACACGCTGTGGAAATGCTTAACGGTTTGTCTGGTCAGTGCCATCAGGTAATGACGGCTGTTGCTTTATCGAACAATCAACATACCTTGAGTGAGATAGTCATTACAGATGTGATATTCCGCCAGTTGTCCCAACGGGAAATACAGGAATATATTGCCACTGGGGAGCCAATGGATAAAGCCGGCGCTTATGGCATTCAAGGTAAAGGCGGTTGTTTTGTCAGAAAAATTAATGGCAGTTACCACGCTGTTGTCGGCTTACCATTGGTGGAAACGTATGAATTAATCACACGATTTTTAGCGTTAGCTGATGGGAAGGTCTATTCATGACAGCAGAGTTATTAGTCAATATAACACCATCCGAAACGCGGGTTGCTTATATTGATGGCGGTATCTTACAAGAAATTCATATTGAGCGGGAAGCCAAAAGGGGCATTGCCGGAAACATTTACAAAGGGCGTGTGAGTCGGGTTTTACCGGGTATGCAAGCGGCTTTTGTCGATATTGGTCTGGAAAAAGCCGCTTTTTTGCACGCTTCGGATATTGTGCCCCATACTGAGTGTATTGCCGGCGAAGAGCGGAAAAATTTTCATGTCAGAGATATTGCTGAATTGGTGCGTCAGGGGCAGGATTTACTGGTTCAGGTAGTGAAAGATCCTCTGGGGACAAAAGGTGCCCGTTTGACAACGGATATTACCTTACCGTCACGTTATTTGGTGTTTATGCCGGGAGCATCGCATGTTGGTGTTTCACAGCGCATAGAGAGCAAAGAAGAGCGTGAACGCCTAAAAAGCATCGTTACGGAGTATTGTGATGAGCATGGTGGGTTTATTATCCGCACGGCCGCTGAAGGGGTGGGGAAAGAAGAGCTGGTACAAGATGCAGCATTTTTAAAGCGCCTGTGGAGTAAAGTGATTGAGCGTAAGAAACGCAATATCACCAAAAACAAGGTCTATGGTGAATTAGCGCTGGCGCAGCGTGTGTTACGGGATTTTGTTGGCGCTTCCCTTGATCGCATTCGGGTCGATTCCCACCAAACATTTCTCCAATTGCAGGAATTTATTGATGAATACATTCCTGAAATGAACGCTAAACTGGAACATTATCAGGGAAATCAACCGATATTTGATCTGTACGGCGTGGAAAATGAAATTCAACGGGCGCTGGAACGTAAGGTGGAATTAAAGTCAGGCGGCTATCTGATTATTGATCAGACAGAAGCCATGACGACAATTGATATTAATACCGGTGCTTTTGTTGGGCATCGCAACTTAGATGAGACTATCTTTAATACTAATATCGAAGCAACACAGGCGATCGCCCGACAATTAAGGCTGCGTAATTTGGGGGGTATCATTATCATTGATTTTATTGATATGGGTAATGAAGAACACCGTCGCCGTGTATTAGCTTCCTTGGAACAGGCATTAAGCAAAGATAGGGTGAAAACCACCATCAATGGTTTTTCACAATTGGGTTTGGTGGAGATGACGCGCAAGCGGACACGGGAAAGTATCGAACATATCTTGTGTGATAATTGTCCAACGTGTCAGGGGCGTGGCACGGTAAAATCCGTCGAAACCGTCTGTTATGAAATCTTGCGTGAAATTGTACGCGTCAACCGTGCAATTGATGCCACTCGTTTTCTGGTTTATGCCTCGCCAGCCGTAAGTGAAGCCCTAAAAGGGGATGAGTCCCACGCATTGGCAGAGGTGGAAATTTTTGTGGGTAAACAGGTCAAAGTGCAGACGGAACAACGTTACAGTCAGGAGAAATTTGACGTCATTATGATGTAACACAATCAGTTAATTTGTAAGAGCTAGTTTGTAAAAGCGAGTCTGTAGAAGACGATTTATAGAAACTAGCTTGCAGAGAAATAGCGCTGGCAACCAAGGAGAAATGCGTGAAGCGACTGCCGGGGATACTATTAGCGACAGCCGCAATAGTCATTATCATTGTGGCTTTGCTTGTCAGCGGGTTGCGTTTCTTCCTGCCACACATCAATGAATATCGTCAACAATTAGTCGAAAAAATTGCTGACGTGACAAACATTCCTGTCAATATTGGCGACATAAAAGGTCATTGGGAGCCTTTTGGCCCTAGTCTGGAAATCCGCGATATCAGCGCGAAAACGGCAGATGTCGATATTCACGCCAAAAAGGTTATGCTTTCTTTGGATGTCTGGCGCTCACTGTTACAACGGCGCTGGCATTTTCGTGATCTCTCCTTTTACCAGCTTCAGGTAAATTACGATAAAGCTCTGTTTGGCGCAGAGGGCGAAAACAGGTTTTCTCAGCCGGATAGCCTCTCCACCCTGTTTCTTGAACAATTCAATCATTTTGATTTACATGACAGCCGATTGACCTTTTTTACGCCATCAGGTGAAAAAGCCGATTTGCTATTACCGCAGCTAACATGGCTGAATCAAGATAATCGCCATCGGGCACAAGGCAGCGTAAGCCTCTCTTCGATTAATGGGCAAGAAGGTATTATCCAGGTGAAGCTTGACCTGAAAGATAGTGATGGGATTTTGGATAATGGCACCGTTTATTTGCAGGCCGATGATATCGACATGCGGCTGTGGCTGAGCCGTTGGTTAAGGGATAATACAGGGTTGGATAATGCCCATTTCAGTTTAGCCAGTTGGATTACCTTGCAGAATGGGCGGATTGATAGTGGACGTTTGCAGCTTAGGCACGGTGGCGCCAATTGGCATGTCGAAAATGAAAAACATCGGCTTGAAGTGCGTGACTTCCTTGTGCAGATGCGTCGCCAGGATGAAGGGTGGTTGTTTGAAGCCCCAAATCTAGCAAGCCTGAAAATTGATGAGCAACCGTGGCCTGAAGGGAAGCTCGCGACACTGTATATTAAGCAGTCACAGCAATATCAGGGTAATGATCACTGGCGTATTCGTGCCGAAAATATTCAGCTTGAATATTTAAACGGGATATTACCGATACTCTCTTTTGTGACACCGGATACGGTCAAGGATTGGCAGCATCGACAGCCAAAGGGGATGATTGACCATTTTGCCCTCGATATCACGCCAGCGCTTTCCGATGACATGGGAATTCGTCTGAAATGGCAGGATGTAAGTTGGTTACGTTGGAAGGAATTGCCCTCAATCAACCATTTCAGTGGCAGGTTAGAGGGGAATAAGCAGTGGGGAAAGCTCAATCTTGTACTGAAAAACAGCACCATTGATTATGGCAATATGTTTCAGGCTCCGCTTGAGATTACCCGCAGCGAAGGGCAGGTATCCTGGAGAAATGGTCAAAATGGCCTGGAAGTATGGAGCCAGGGGCTGGATTTGCAGGCCAAATCGCTGTGGCTCAATGGGAATTTCCATTACCTAAAACCTCACAGTAAACCGCCTGTTTTAGCCATGTTAGCGGGAATTCGAGCCAATGACCTGGGTGAAGCCTGGCGCTATTTTCCCAAGCCACTGCTGGGGGGATCCCTGACAGACTATTTGACCGCCTCCTTGATTAAGGGAAAGGTCGATAATGCGACCTTGGTTTTTCATGGTGATCCGCATGATTTCCCGTTTAAACAGAACAATGGGCAATTTCAGGTAGTTATACCGCTGCGCCATGCCACCTTTCAATACCAACCCGATTGGCCGGCGCTGTTTGATTTGAATATCGATCTGAATTTCCAGAACAATGGATTGTGGATGCTGGCACAGAAAGCGCATTTGGGAAAAGTGGAAGCGACCCACGTCTCGGCAGTGATCCCAGATTACGGTGAGCATAAGCTGTTTATTGATGCGGCACTCTCTGGAGACGGGAAGAATATCCATGATTATTTCAACCACAGTCCGATGGCAGACTCGATTGGCAGCGCACTCGAGAACTTACAGCTTAGTGGTAGGGTGGATGGAAAACTCCATATGGATATTCCCTTGCAGCATGGCAAAGTTATGGCGAGTGGAGAAGTGATGCTGAAAGATACCCATCTGTTCATTAAGCCATTGAATAGCGAGATGGCGCATCTCAATGGCAAATTTCGCTTTGACAATGGCAAGTTAAACAGTGAAACATTGTCTGCTCACTGGCTAGGAAATCCTTTGTCCCTGGAAGTTTTCTACCCAAGACTTGGCAAAACATTATCAGGTTGATGTAAAACTGAACTCACATTGGGCGGCGAAGGCATTACCGGAACTTTCAACGGAGATTCGCAACAAGCTATCTGGAACGCTGGATTGGCAGGGGGATGTCAATGTGACGATACCTTCTGGTGAATCAAAAAGTGACGTCAAATACCGTGTTGCAATTAATGCAGATTTGTCACATTTGAACAGTCAATTACCCATATTGGACACAGAATCTCTGCGGGAATGGCATAAGGTTAATCTCCATGCTGAAGGTGATATGAACCAGTTCCAGATCAAAGGATTAATGGGCAAGCGATATGCTTTCAATACCCAGTGGAGGCTGGAAGAAGCCCATGCCAAATTGCAGCGAGGTATTTTTCAGACCGATAATATAGGTATTCCTGCTCTGCCGAAAAAATCATTGTTGGCTTTAAACTTGCCTGCCATTGAGGGTGAAAAATTATTGCCGTTGCTTGAACTTCTGCATTGGAAGCCCTCGAGAGAGAATGGTTCGCTGTGGCCAAGTATATTTGAAATTTCATTGCCTGCACTGGATCTTGCTGGACAGCGTTGGAATCAACTCACACTCAATGTCATGCAACAAAACAGTGAAGTCACCGTGAATGCAAAGGGGAAAGAAATTGATGGCAACTTACTGATTACAAAACATAAACCGATGCAGGCATCAATCAATTATCTTTATTACGATCCTCTGTTTGCGACAGATTCGTCGGTTGATGACAAAAAGTTAATGTCAGAAAAGGCGCCAGTTCCCCATTATGCTTTGAACAATTGGCCTGCATTGGATGTTAAATGCGCAGAATGCTGGGTGGCTGGATTAAAACTCGGCAAAGTATCTGGCTCGCTCAAGCCAGAAGGTGATTCTCTGGTTTTGACCAATGGACAAATGGAAAACAGTGCCGGAAACCTGACATTATCCGGGCGTTGGTATGAAAACCATACCGGCAGTTATAGCCATATCAAAGGGCAGTTATCAGGCGAAAAATTCGATGATATGGCCGCTTATTTGGGCTTCATCGTTCCAATTGTGGATGCGCCTTTCAAATTTGATTTCAATTTGAAATGGCACAATATCCCGTGGCAGCCAGATCTCAAGACATTGAATGGCACGTTGACTGGAGACATGAAAAAAGGGGCTATCGCCAAATTGGGCGGTGGCAGAGCTGGGCAATTATTCAGGCTTATCAGCTTTGATGCGTTGTTGCGTAAATTACAATTGGATTTCAGTGACACATTCAGTAATGATTTCAACTTTGATTCCATTCGTGGTGACGCGACGATAAAAAATGGCGTCATATATACCGATAACTTTCTCATTGATGGATTGGCAGCGGACATTAATGCTACAGGGCGGACAGATTTAGTTCATCGTCAGATCAATATGGAACTGGTCATCACGCCAGAAATTTCGACAACGGTGGGCGTCGCAACGGCCTTTGCCGTCAATCCGGTGGCTGGAGCCGCAATTTTTGCTGCGACAAAAGTACTGAGGCCCCTATGGAGCAAAATATCGGTAATTCGCTATCGGCTAACGGGCAGCCTTGAACAGCCTAAAATTGATGAAGTTTTACGTCAGCTTAAGGAGAATAAAGGGTCATGAGAAATGCTAATGTTGCACTTTTACAATTATGCAGTGGTACGAATGTCAAACATAATCTAGCGCAAATTGAACAGCAGATTAGGCAATTACCAGAGACAGTCAAACTGGTTCTGACACCCGAAAATGCCCTGTTGTTCGCTGATGCTGATACCTACCGCGCACATGCAGAAACGCAGGGAGATGGGCCATTGCAACAAGCTGTGAGCGAAATCGCGCAACGTTACGGTGTTTGGCTGCTGATTGGCTCTATGCCGCTGGTTAGTCGGGAAGATCCTACTCGTATCACCAGCAGTAGCCTGCTGTTTGATGATCAAGGAGAAATTCTAGCTCGTTACGACAAAATTCACATGTTTGATGCCAATATCAACGACGAACACAGTGCCTATAACGAATCTACTATTTACCAGCGTGGGGAACATATTACTGTTGTTGATACGCCGGTGGGTCGCCTGGGGATGGCTATCTGTTATGATCTGCGTTTCCCGGGACTCTTTCAGGCATTGCGTGAACAGGGGGCGGAGCTTATTTCCGTCCCTGCGGCGTTCACCCGCTTGACGGGTAAGGCGCATTGGGAACCCTTGCTGAGAGCTCGTGCCATTGAGAATCAATGTATTATTCTGGCACCTGCCCAGGTTGGTGTACATGGCACTCGCAGGACATGGGGACACACCATGGCGGTCAGTGGCTGGGGAGAAATTATCAAGAAAAATCCTCTGACTGTCAGCGCATTACAGCTTAATATCCGTCGGGAGAGTTTGACTCACATGCGTGAGCAGATAAAAGTGGTGAAACACAATCGCTTCCGTCCACAACTGACTTCTTTGATAAAAAAGAATACAAATTAAGATAAAAGAGTAATCAATATGAGTTTAACTTATGTCAGTGAACATTTACTGGCTGCTAATAATTTGAATCATCAAGACTTATTTTCGGTACTGGGCCAATTGTCGGAACGTCGTTTGGATTATGCCGATCTCTATTTCCAAGCCAGTTATCATGAAACATGGGTATTGGAAGACCGCATCATCAAAGAGGGTTCCTATAATATCGATCAAGGTGTGGGCGTTCGCGCGATTAGCGGAGAAAAAACGGGTTTTGCTTACGCAGATCAAATTACCTTAAATGCGTTACAGCAAAGCGCTCAGGCTGCGCGCAGCATCGTGCGGGAAGCGGGTAATGGCATTTCGCACACGTTAGGAGCAGTGACGCATAAGGCACTTTATCCGGCCATTGATCCTTTGCAGAGCATGAGCCGGGAAGAAAAAATGGCTTTGTTGCATCGCCTCGATCAAATTGCACGGGCGGAAGATCCCCGAGTACAGGAAGTGAGTGCCAGCCTGACCGGTGTTTATGAACAAGTGCTGGTGGCGGCGACAGACGGTACATTGGCAGCAGATATTCGCCCATTGGTACGCCTTTCTGTCAGTGTATTGGTGGAAGAAGAGGGTAAGCGTGAGCGTGGCGGAAGTGGCGGTGGTGCTCGTTATGGTTACGAATATTTCCTGCGTACTGAAAATGGTCAGATTCTGGCAGAGCAGTTTGCGCGTGAAGCGGTTCGCATGGCACTGATCAACTTGTCAGCGGTTGCAGCGCCTGCGGGCACTATGCCTGTCGTATTGGGTGCTGGATGGCCGGGAGTTCTGCTACATGAAGCGGTGGGGCACGGTCTGGAAGGAGATTTTAACCGCCGCGGAACTTCTGTTTTCTCTGGTCAGGTTGGGCAAAAAATGGCCTCAGAGCTCTGTACCGTAGTGGATGATGGGACACTTGAAGGTCGCCGTGGTTCACTGGCGATTGATGATGAAGGCGTTCCGGGGCAATACAATGTCCTGATCGAAAATGGCATTTTGAAAGGCTACATGCAGGATAAACTCAACGCTCGCTTGATGGGGGTGGTTCCGACAGGTAACGGCCGCCGTGAATCCTATGCCCACTTGCCGATGCCACGTATGACTAATACCTATATGCTGGCGGGGAATTCCACACCAGAAGAAATTATCGCCAGTGTGGATCGTGGGCTGTATGCACCGAATTTCGGTGGCGGTCAGGTGGATATCACATCGGGTAAATTTGTTTTCTCAACCTCTGAAGCCTATTTGATTGAAAACGGCAAAATCACCAAGCCAGTAAAAGGTGCGACCTTGATTGGTTCGGGGATTGAAGCTATGCAGCAGATCTCAATGGTTGGAAATGATTTGGCTCTCGACAAAGGTGTAGGGGTTTGCGGTAAGGAAGGCCAAAGTGTACCAGTAGGTGTTGGTCAGCCAACGTTGAAACTGGATAACCTAACCGTAGGTGGAACAGCCTGATAATTTCTTGAGCAATAGAACGCATAGCTTGAGGTCATCATGAAAAAGAGCATCCCGGGACGGTATTATTGGTTTTGGCTGTCATATATACCGCCTTTGCCAGCTCAGAGAAAGAACAGATTGATGTTCTGACTGAACAAAACCGTGTTGCGGGCTATCTGCGCCAGCATCACACATTGCCAGACTATTGCATGACGAAGAAGCAGGCCCGTCGTCTTGGTTGGAACGCTTTCTATGATGAATTCAAACAGCGCTTTGATCTTGGGGATGATTTTGGTGTCAACCTGAATGCACTGTGGGATACAGTGACTGGCTATATTCAGTTACCTGTTGAGATTAATTTTATCCACGTGACTCCGCAAAAAAGAACGTGCTTTGCGGCAGTAATATTGTTGTTAGAAGAAGCCGAAAAAAGAGCTGGAAAGGGAATTTCGGTTTAATGTGATAGATTGAGTTTTTTCTTTTGTTGGATGTTGTCGGCATGCTTTGATAACTATTCCCATTGGGATGTATTATTTATTTTCCAATAATCAATAAGAATCCCTGCCTAAATCAACCTTACCATCAGGGTATTCAACTCTGGATGGTTCGTCACCCCAGGAATTATAATCTTAGGTATTTTAGTTTCATTTAAAATAGGTTTATAGGTAATTTTCCATTCATTTCCATCTATCAGTCTTAACCCAAAATATGTTAACCCACCAGATTTACCATACAAACCTATTTGATTAGGAACATCGTAATCTTTTCTTAAAAAAGGGTAAATAATTGGTCGGTAATCAATCGTATTTAGCATTTCCTTCATACTTTCAGGTTTTTTTGCTCCATTAATGAACGCTTTTATACCAGTTCCAGTGTAGGGAATAGCTCCTTTCATTATATGTTCAACATTTATATACGAAAGAGATATGGTAATAGTATCGATTCTCCATTGGCACCATCCACCTCCATATGAAGGTATTTTCTCCTTAAAGTAACCTGTCTTTGGATTAACTAAGATATTAAATTTATTCCAATGATGATTAGGTTCATGATAAAGCGTACCACCCGCGGTATGATGAGCAGAAAGACACTTAACTGAGGTATAACCACCTTTTAAGCTCGGTTTGGTATTTGGTGGAACAATGCCTTCAACCGTGATCCATTTATTTTCTTGGGGCGGAAAGAATGGGTTAGCATTATTTCTATAAGAATTCCAAGATTCCGAGATAATACTCGATAAAAAGTCACATCCGGTCAAACACAGAGTTAGTGGTAATAATGTTATTGGCATAAATTTTATTGCCATTTCTATGACTCCTCATTATTTTTTATCGTTTTTCAGAATAACGTTGCAAGGCTAATGAACCTATTTTATCATTTCGAGTAACTTCTAGTGTACTTGCTAGCTGATTATCTATTTCCATTAAAAAATAGTGTTTTCTAATCTTTTTTCTATTCTGCATTGCCCGAATGGAGGTTGGTTCACTTTCCAAAAATGACAAGTCTTCATTAGATCTTTGAAATTTTTTATTTGGGGGAAGCGCGCACAGTTCTCTTAATCTCTGGTCAATATAACGTGAATATAAGGTACTACTATGATCTAAAGCTCCTAGTCCCTCCTTATCAGTAGAGTTTTCATTATTATCTGGGTATAAAGAACTTATTTCTTGCTGCCTGAACTGATCTATCTTCGACTGTGCTTGTTGCTCGATAAATTCGGCAGTATCTTTTTGAGTTTTTTCATTTAATGATGGTAGTAAATACAGTTATATGTGTAACCACCAATAGCAATAATCACTTTTCCACCGTGATCGGTGGTGTTATTTAATAAAAGAACGGCTTTGTTTGTCGTCATAATCTTATTACCTGAAAGGTTTGGTTTTTAATGATTGAATCAACTACAACATCAGAAACTACAAATAATTCGTGTTGGCTCATGATGTTGTGATGGTTTCAGGGCAACTGTGTTACCACTCACCATAGGGATATTTTTTCCCTTTGATAAAATCTTTAATACGTTTGGAATATTCCGCTATAGCCATCAGGACTAGTTTGTTTTTCCCTGACATACTGTCATTTTATCGCCGAAAACCGATTCACCGGTGGCAATTAAGATATTATCGCCGTTATTCTTATCGATGCCGCTTAACCATGCGCGAGCTATACCACTTGGTGCTAAACCGATATAAATAACTTTTCGGTAATCAGGTGGCTGTTTTTCATATCTGGGGTAGAAAGCAGGTTCACGCATCAGTTGCCTTACATCTGACGTAAATTTAAAGGTTGTCTGATACGATTTTTTATCAATTACTGAATCCCAGCAAACGGTCAATGAAGGGGAAGGGCTTCTCCATAGTTTCGAATACCACTACTTGCCCATATTCGTTTATTCCAGCCATGTAAACTTTTATAATCTGGGTTTTGCACCATCCGGCATAAATTTTTGCACAATATAGTTATCCTCATCCTGAAATTGGACAAAGCTGATACTGGCAGGAAAATATTTCGGGTGTGTAACTTTAAACCACCATTTATCATAAGGCAGCGGTTCACTGTGGCGTACAATAGGCTTGTAATTTACTACCCGTTTGCCGGGTAGATAAGACTGGCAGGCAGTTAATCCCACTATCATGCCTAGACTCAATAATAAGACCCATGTTTTTTTATTTCTCATTTTGAAATATCCTTACCGGTAATATCAAAGATGGCTCGGTGTCATTTTTCACAAGGGCGGTTCACAAAACTGATTAACTCTAACGCACTTACACCGCCCTGAATCTGTTCATCTTTTATTACCACACTATTCCAGTGGGATGAGCAATGATCTGCCAGTGGTTGTGCTGATATGGATAGTCTTACAGGCATGGGCGGTAGATTTTCTTCCCGCAAGAGTCCCTCCCCATCGGTAACACCTGTGCGGAAATGTTTTATTTCCCTGACTTATCAGTTTATAAGGCATCCCCACCAATGGTTTACCCTGCTCATCCACAAGTTGAAATTCAATCCAGTGTTTCAGTATTTTTTGGCAATCAATACAATTCGTCGGATCTAACTGACTCATTTTTGTTTTCCTTATATTGATTATATTATTCTTAAATCTTTATTAAATGTAACCTGTTGGTTGTCAGTAATAAAATGCTCAATTGTTAACTTATGCAGGCTACGTTTTTCATCTCTTATCTGTTTCAGCCACGCCAAAATGTTGTCCTGCAATTGCCCTTCCGGTTCATCCAGTTTCAGTGCCAATTCGGGTTTTTCCTCCCAAAGCTGGCAACTTAACGCATAAGCCAGATTCTTGAGAATCGTATCAGTTGAGTAACGCGCTTCAATCAGGTGATCACCCAGCACAAACAAACTCGTGTTCAGTTCCTGAGGGCAATTCTCTGGCCGGTAATAGCACATCGGATCGGGCGTATCGATCATCAGTTCATTAACCGGTGTTAACAGTTCACGCCAGTCCCCCGGTTTCAACGCGGGCAGCAACGGTGTGAAAATACGGTTATCCATTAAACGCAATACCACAACCTGACCACGCAGCAACACCTGCTGATGCAACCGCCAGTGTGCTAACTGAAATGACCACGGTAAGGTGCTGCGATAACCCCAGCCCCAACTGGCATCACTGAGTTCGTGTTTATCCAGCAACAAAGCCAGTTCCGGCAGACATTTTGCTTTGGGTTGGATCAGCCACGGGCTTTGTTCCAGCATGGCCTCCATTGGCGTACCGCTGTAGAGCGGAAATGCCTGCTCTGTCCAGCCGTTGAGGTAAAAAGTCTGGACAGGGTTCGGTTTAGCCAGGCTATTGACCAAAAAATAGCAATGGCCTCTGTCCTGCTGTGATAGCCAGTTTTTCCAATCGGTCGGTTCCATCATGCTTCTTCTGCTCCGGTGATAATCCAATTTTCTTCTTGCTGCGCGAGAATGGCGCAAGGCGGTTTAGCCGGAAATTCCACCATTGGCAACGGTGCCACACCTTCCGGTAATTGCAGTGCCAGCCTGCGCCCGCTGCCGCCTGAACCCTGCCCGATACTTATCGGTGAACAGAGAATGCCGCCCGGCGTGACTTTCAGAAAACTGCCACCCACTTTCAATGTGATTTCTGCCGCCGCTTCCAGCACCACTTTGCCGCCGCTTTTCAGGTGGATTTCCTGCCCGCTGTCTATCACTGTGGCATCGCCGGTCTGGATATGCTGGCTACCCGCAATCCGGTGGGAGACATCCCCTTCGGTGGTGATTTTGCGTGAACCGGCCACCTGATGATGGTCATCGGCGCGGATGTCGTGATAGCGGTTGTTATCGATGCGGCTCTTCTGGTCATGTTTGATATGCCAGTAGGTATCATTTTCGATATGCGCGGTCAGGTCTTTTTGGCCGTGGAAATAGATTTCTTCACTGCCTTTTGCATCCTCAAAGCGCAGTTCGTTAAAACCTTTACCTTTGTGGGTTTTGGTTTTAAACGTGGTACGAGTTTTTTCTGCCGGCAAATCCAGTGGCGGACGGTTCAGGCCGTTGTAGACGCAGCCGGTGACGATGGGGCGGTCAATATCGCCATTCAGGTAGGAAATAATCACTTCCTGTCCGATGCGGGGTATTGCCATAAAACCAAAACCGTTACCGTTCCAGCCTTGTGCCACACGCACCCAGCACGAAGCGCTATCATCCGGCGGGTCGTAGCGGTTCCAGTGAAAATGCACTTTAATTGCACCATCTTTATTGACAAAGATTTCCTCCCCTTCCGGCCCAACGACTATCGCCGTTTCATCGCCATCGGCCAACGGTTTGTAGTGGAACGGCGGGCGGTAGTCGGCAAGGCCGTCGATAAAACGGAAAGCGTTGCTCAGTGTCGTGCCGGTGCCACTGTTATCGCCGAACGCCTGCGGGCAGCGTCCGTAGTGGTTGATACCGACTACCTGCCAGCGCACATTCAGCGGTTTATGGGGGTGATTTTTTATCTCGAAAATTTTGCCCGGCCTCAGTTTGATGCAGTTACTGCTGCCGCTGCCGGTTTGTTTCTGGTTATCCCGCGCTTCCTGCCGGTATTTTAAAAACGGTCTGGCGGCCGCATCTTTCTGAAAGCGCCCGTAACTTTCAAACACGGTATAAGGGGTCTGGCTGCCGAAGTCGCGGAAGCCTTCGCTGCTGTGCATATGGGAGAGGTGATAACGCGGATTTTCCGGGTTGAAGTCTTTGTGGAAACTGCGTTGCGGACTCATCCCGACGCCCAGTTGTACTTGATAAACCGTGTCGGTTCCGTTGGCGGTTTCCGGCTGGGGTTGGTATTGCAGCGGCAAGCCTGCGGTCATGCCCAGATGGCTGTCACTGAAAAACAGCGTTTCATCCTCAAACCAGAAACTGATACCTTCTTCCGCGGCTAACCGGCTGAAAAAATCATAATCGGATTCGCGCTTCTGGGTCATATATTCCCGGTCCTGGTGCGTATCGTAGAGCTTAGAATCGGCTTTTACCCGGTGTTTTTTCAGCAGGCGGTTTAATATCGCCGGGGCATTTTGCCGGTGATAAATTCGGCTGTCCTGATTGAGCGTCAAACGCCAGCAGGCAGGGCGGACGGTGACGGTATAGCGCGTCCTGTTACCCTCGGTGCCCACCCAATTAGCGTGAGAGACAATCCCGGTGATTTTGCGCTGCTCTGTTTCACCATAAAAAACCTGCAACACCGCTTCCTGCATCAGCAGCGAGGCCAAATCAATTTCCGTCTGCGGCTTAAAGGGATTCGTGTTACCGGCCCTGACCAGCGTCAGGTTGAGGGTAAACAGCTCAGAGAGTTGTTCTTGCAAAGAAAAATCGCCGACCGCAAAGGTGTCTTCCGGCACACCCGCGATACGGCAGGTAAAACGTAATCCACTTTTCATTTTTATTCCTTCTCGTTGATGACATGAATTTCTTACATGGCCGGGCGTAATCCATCGACGTGCCAGAACTGCCACCGCACTTCACTGTTATCCGGGGTAAAAATTTCCAGCATGACGAACGTGGACTGGCTGATAAAGCAGGCCATCGCCTGATTGATTAACCGGCTGAAGCGGTACATCTCGCCGGGCGTGCGGTAACAACCGGGATTCAGTGTGAGCGATAACACATACCCACGAACCGGTTGCCCACGCCTTAAGCAGTCGGTCAGGCGCTCTTTTACCTGCACAATGCCGTCAATGTGTTGCCGGAACTGGCGGCTCAACGGACGGTTTGTCTCGCTATGCGGGTCAAACAGGCGGAGAAACTGTTTCAGGCTGTCGGTGGCAAATAACATCACCGGCGGGCTGGAGAGGCAGGAGAGCAGCGGCCAGCCGTTATTTTCCTGTAACAATGGCGGATAATCGGTCACCACAGGAATAATATTTTGTACATCAAGATGCGACGGTGCACTTTCCGGCGTCACGGTAATTGCGCCCTGTTCCAGCGTCAGTGCCTGCTCATGGTAGCCGGTGAAATAGCACGAGACAGCAATATCCGGCAGATGGTTTGCCGGATTGCCGGTCAAATCAAAAAAGCACAGCCAATGGCGGGTTCTGCCCAGAAAATCAGACTCAGTCTGGAGCTGGTAGTAAAACGTGTCGGGCTGCTCATCATCATCGAAAAAACGCCCGGTGGGAACAAACTGCGCAATCGGTAGCCAGTGATAAAGCGTACCACGCTGCTCGCTGTCTTCGGGCTGCACCACCACCTGAACCTCCCGCAACCGGTACAAGCACACTGATTCCCCCAATGGCAGCGGATAGCGGTGATTACCGGCTTCCAACCGGACTGGCGGGCTGGTCTGGTTTTCCAGATGAATCGCCGGAACACAACCCAACAAAAATGCCCCCTCGACCTCATCCAGCGGCAATTCACCTTCGAAACGCAAAATCAGCTCAAACGTGCCATCGTCATTCAGCGGGACTTTTGAGCAACTGCTGCTGATATCCAGCGTGACAAAGTTATAAAGCGCCGGCAACGCATAGTATTCCACCAACGGTTGCAGGCCGGAATAGGGACTTTTGGCGGTGGGCAGCAACGGCTCGTCAAGCAGGCCATGCCAGCCATAAGGAAAACCTTTCATGGTTCGCCGCTCGCCCTGTGTGTTCAGGCTGATATCACAGATATGTTGATCCAGCCACAGGCTGAGCTGGGCGGCGCGCTCTGTATCGGAGCCAAGGAAAAAAGATAAGGCTCCGCTTTGCCAGAAAGAAGATGCCGAACCGGTTTGGCATAGTGTCAGGATAATTTCACTGTGAGTACCCGTTTTCCTGACTGCGCGTTCCTGCACAATCAGCGGTTCAATATGCAAAGGACGGCAGGTTTTAAAGTCGAGCCACTGCCCGTTAAGGCGGGCAGACACAGACGTGCCAATCGGGATATCGGCGCTGCCCTGATGTTCATTATCCGTGGGCGTAAACTGTACTATCGTCGTGGGTGGAATGGGAAACAGGGCTAACGGCCAGATACGGGAGAGCATGCCGTGAACAATTTCGGGAAAATTATCCTCCAGCTTGTCCCGCAGATTGGCAATCAAAAATGCAAAGGCTTCGAAAACACGGACAATATCGGGGTCATGAGAGGAAACCAGAAATTCAGCCAGATGCGGCGACTCTTTCGCGATGTGCTCAGCCAGTTCTCGCAGGTAAGCGCGCTCTTTTAGATAGAGCGATCCCTTGTTGTTTTTCATTGAATTTAACTTATGTTTTATCAATCGGGTTTCGGTATTATGCTGAATATCAGCGAGATAAAATGCGTAGTTGAACAGAAAAGCACATTTATTCTACACATTAATCAATCAAATTAATTAACGAATTAAATCCAATTTTTGGCGGGTTTTGGCAGGATATGGGGATACTAACTGCCGAAATGACCGCCAATTCTTAACGAAATGGCGGTCATGGTGGGTTAAGCTGATTCCGATAACTCTTTTAAATACTGGAAAATTTGGCGGTAGGATTTAGGTGGCTTGTTAGCGGCCTTTTCCTTTTTCGCATTACGGACCAATGAGCGAAGTTGCTGGCGATCAGTATGTGGATACAGTGCGACGACTTCTTCAAAGGCATCATCATTTTCGAGCAGTTTGTCACGTAGTTCTTCCAGTTTATGTAAAACAATGACTTGCTGGTTGTGACGGTTTTTCAGTTTATCCAACGCCGTAGTGATTGGCTCAGGATCGCGGGCGCGCAACAGTTTGCCAATTAATTGCAATTGACGGCGGCGTCCTTCCCGTTTGATTTTCTGTGCCAACTCAATCGCTGCCAGCAAATCTTCATCCAGTGGAATTCGCGCCAGTTGATTTTTGCTCAGTTCAACCAGTTCCGTTCCTAACTTTTTCAGTATTTCAGCATCCCGCTTGATTTCACTTTTACTGACCCAGATTATCTCTTCTTCTTCCTCTTCAGCAGGATAATTGTCGAGCCAATCTTCAGGCTGCATTGCCATAATTGTTTTCCTTCTAAAAAGGCCGGATAAGGTATGTTTTGGAGCATGACCTATCGTCCGGTGGGTGTTAACATCCTAATATTGTGTATTGTAACTGGGAAAATTGCCTGATTACCACTCTACATTCGTGTCATGAATCGGAAGCAGGCATTTTTTCTGACGAATTCTCCCTTTACTTCATTGGATTACGGTTAATTAATGATAGTTACCAATCAACAAATCGCGGAACAGCGCAAACTGCTGGAAGAGGCGGTTGCCCATGCGCTGGAGTTAGCGAAAGCCGGTAGTGATGCTGCGGAAGTCGCGGTCAATAAAACGACGGGGATTAGCGTCAGCACTCGTTTTAGTGAAGTCGAAAATGTTGAGTTTAACAGTGATGGCGCATTGGGGATCACGGTTTATCACCAGCAGCGCAAAGGTAGCGCTTCCTCAACAGATCTCAGCCCAGAAGCGATTGCCCGTACTGTGCAGGCCGCCATTGATATTGCACGTTATACTTCGCCTGATCCTTATGCTGGCCCGGCCGATAAAGCGTTATTGGCATTTGAAGCGCCTGAGTTGGATCTTTTCCATCCCGCTGATCTGGATGCAGATAAAGCGATTGAGTTGGCAGCCCGTGCTGAACAAGCGTCATTACAGGCAGATGAGCGCATTACCAATACGGAAGGCGGAAGTTTCAATAGCCATTATGGTATTCGGGTGTTTGGTAATAGCCACGGTATGCTGCAAAGCTACTGCTCAAGTCGTCATTCTATGTCAAGCTGTGTGATTGCCGAGCAAGATGGCAATATGGAACGCAATTATGCTTATACCGTGAGCCGCCATTTTGACGAGTTGGAATCGCCTGAGTGGGTGGGGCAAGAGTGTGCGCGTCGTACGCTTTCTCGTCTGGGCGCGCGTAAATTACCAACGATGAAAGCGCCAGTTATCTTTTCTGCGGAGGTGGCTACGGGGTTGTTCGGTCATTTGGTTGGCGCGATCAGCGGTAGCAGCATTTATCGTAAATCTTCTTTCTTGTTGGATAGCCTGGGCAAACCGATCTTGCCTTCATGGCTGACGATTGAAGAACAGCCGCATTTATTGCGTGGGCTAGCTTCAACGCCATTTGACAGTGAAGGCGTGCGTACAATATCACGTGATATTGTTAAGGAGGGCGTTTTGCAGACTTGGTTACTGACGTCCTATTCTGCCCGTAAATTGGGAATGGTGAACACGGGCCATGCAGGTGGAATTCATAACTGGCGTATTGCTGGTCAGGGTCTGGATTTTGCTGGCTTGTTGCGTGAAATGGGCACTGGCTTGATCGTCACTGAGCTGATGGGGCAGGGGGTTAGCGCGGTGACAGGTGATTATTCTCGCGGCGCATCCGGCTTTTGGGTTGAGAATGGCGAGATCCAATATCCTGTCAGTGAGATCACCATTGCAGGCAATTTGAAAGAGATGTGGGCGAATATGGTGACAATCGGTGATGATATCGAAACACGCAGTAATATTCAGTGTGGTTCGGTGTTACTGCCGGAAATGAGTATCGCCGGTCAGTAGGGATACTCAATCAACAGCAGCCAGTTTGGTGTCACTGAGCTGGCTGGAAATTAGCGGTGATATTCACCCGCGGCTTCTGGCTGATAAAGTATTTCTAATACTTTTATTCGAGTTGTTTCACCGTTTGGCAACTTCCATGTTATTTTATCATTCACCCGCAACCCCAGAAGGGCAGCACCTAAAGGAGCCATGACGGACAGATGTTTGGTGCTGTCTTGCAGGGAAGCAGGGTAGACCAGTGTACGAACACGCTCTTCATCACTGCCCAGATCAATAAAGCGAACTTCACTGTTCATGGTGACAACATCGGCTGGGATATCTACCGGAGCTACTATTTCGGCTCTATCCAACTCTTCGTTCAAGGCCTCTGCGATGCGGGTATTGGCAAAAGCAGGTTGTTCCAACAGAGAATCTAAACGTTCGGCATCCAATTCATTGATAATGATTTTAGGTTTTTTCATACCACACTCCAAATTATGCTCAATATAAAATAACACCCCACATCGCAAGGAGGGGGGGTGTTATTTTCAAAGTGAATAAAATGATATTAGGCTGTTCTGCCACGAAAATAAAGAGATCATGATCACGAACTGTTTTGCATTGTTAATGAAACAAGGCTTATCCGTCATGGAAAAGAAGAACAGTCTGCCATCATTTTGAACTGTAGATTATAAGCCTGTCGTTACGATACGTGGGTTGGTTTCTCCCCAAATGGAAGAAAGCTCAACAACATGCATTCCTCCCCATTTCTGGATATCAGACTGGGTGATTTCGTCGTTACCTTGTTTACCGAAAATAACCACTTCATCGCCACTCTTCACTTCCGGCAAGTCAGTCACATCGACCATCACGGTGTTCATGGAAACGCTACCGACAACAGGGGCACGGTGACCGTTGATCAGAACGTAAGCTTTGTTTGACATGGCAGAACTAAAGCCATCAGAGAAACCAACCGGCAAGTTAGCGAGCCTGGAATCGCGTTGCAGAATGTGAGTGTTGTCGTAACCGACACCATTACCTTTAGGATAGGTTTTAACAGAAGCAACACGGGTTTTCATTTGAATCAATGGCTTGAATTCTGGGTGGCTAGTGGTCAGAATGCCGTACAGCGCACTGCCAACGCGTGCCATGTCGAACTGTGCTTCAGGAATGCTGAGTGATGCAAAAGAGCTTGATGCGTGCAGCGTGATTTCGTCTCTGTTCAGATTTGCTGTTTTGATCAGCCAGGAAGTTTGTTCTTTGAAGTTTTTAATGCTGTCACGGATTGCATCCAGATCGGTGAATGCATGGTGGCTCATCATACCAACCAGTTTCAGGTTAGGTAACTGAGCAATTTTCAAAGCTTCTTGCTTGCCCTGCTCAGTTTTCATTTCCAAACCATTACGGCTCATAAGACCAGTGTTCAGCATCAGATGAACGCGAATGGCTTCACCGTGTTTTTTGGCCAGGTCATCAATAGCTTGGGCGTGATCCAGATCGCCGATCATCTCTTCCATGTCATAGCCCAGTGTGCTTTCGATTTCAGTGATATCAGCCGTACGGACACGTATCAATTGTCCTTTAAAGCCGCTTTCACGCACGATGCGGGCTTCTTCATTACTGGTGACGCCTACACAAGGTACGCCAGTTTTGATGATGGATGGCATCAGCAGATCGATACCATGACCGTAAGCATCGCCTTTCAAAACCGCACACATTTTAGTGCCTTTATTCAGTTTCTTTTGCAGCGTGTGAATATTATTTTCGAAAGTAGTGGTATTGATTTCAACCCAAGCGTTATTGGTTGCTGCGATGCTTTCTGCCTGGGTGTTATCTAAAGAGAGTACAGGCGCTGCTTGGGTAACACCTTGGGACAGACTCAAACCAAGAAGAATTGCCAGTGTGGTTTTATTAAAACGCATGAAGTAAATCTCCAGTTTAGGAACTGTATATATAATGTTCTTCGTGTAATTGCGTTTTAATAATAAGTTTTTTCTGATTTAATTTCACATGGTTAACTTATTGAAAGCTAACATTTATTATCTATATCATACTATTTATAAATAATTAGATTAATTAACTAGGTTAATAATCAAAACGTCTTATTTTTACTCTTAGTTAAGATTTAACAAACAGATTATATTAATGATTTTTTATCTTTGGTTAGTTTTAATCACTGATTTTGCGTTTGCCTTGGCAAGCAGGGCGGGATTCCACTTTGTATTTAATTCAATCAAAGATAAGCTGACTACGGAATTCTGCTGACCACGTTGCTCTTCGACGTTTAGCCACTTGACTATCTTTTATACTGGTATTTTGTTTAATCACATTGAGTGCTATACGATTAAAAAGCGCCATTTGTGCCGCACCATCAGGATCTTTAAGCGAAATAGCATCTTCCCTAAAGGTGACATCCAAAACCCAATGCAGTTCATTTTCCACCGACCAGTGTCTTCTTATTGCTGTGGCCGCCAGTTCCGCATCTAAAGGCAATGAACTGACATACCAGCGTGAGTCACGATGGGGGGCTTGGCCTTTCACTTTGCGTTCACTGACTACTTCTATAACCGATTGTATTGAAGGCCATTTTTCCTGAAGCCCTTCGGGTAATGCCACAGGAATTTGCATAACGTGACGGAGTTCTTCTCGCCCATGACCTCTACTTTTCTCTGTAAATTCAACAAGCTCATGACTTTCATAATGCGCAGCAAAATGGGATTTAACAAACTCAGCCAGACTTTTCTGATTACCTTTAACGGCAACAATAAAGTCGCCCCCCCGCTGAGTAATTAACTCAAGCGTTTCTTTCTGGCAATGCAGCGCATCCATCGTGACGATCGCATCATCAAGCGCCAATAATTCAATCAGTTGTCTTGCAACCGGACCTTCTTTGCCTTTACTTTCGGCTGTCCGATGATACAGGGCAACACCGGAGTCCACATCATAAGCACTGACTATATGCAGGGCTTCAAACAGAGTCCCTTTACACGTCCCTTTCATCGTTTTTCCATCAATAGCGATAAGGCTTTTTCCTGCTTTGAGCCGGCGCTGATTTACCCAGCTATAAAAGGCTTCAACCAGGGCATCTTGTTCTATCATTTTGATAATATTGGCAATACAGTGACGACGAGGAATACCATGAGTAAAGCGCGTATATTTTTTAAGCCACTCGATTTGTATCTCACCAAATTCTTGAATCGATTTCCAACCTGATGCACCACATAACACGGCTGCAAAAGCCAAAAAAATCACATCCATCAATTCATGTTTTTTATTGATGTCAGAACGTGGGTCATCTATCTTGCTGATAAAATAAAAAATACTCATTGTTATGATCGCTATTTTTATGGAATAGCGTGATCTTAGCGTTTTAATGGGAGAAATAGCTATAGAAAGTCATATTCTGGTCTTTATTTAACCTCAATAACCTTGCTAAAAATGTGAGATCTCGCCCTGCCTTGGCAAGAGGACACACCGAAGCGTATCTGTTCTGTATAGTCAGCCCGAACCCATCGGCGGCACTCTCCAAAAAACCATTTTTCCACATCATCAGCGATCATTTCAGGCGTTCCCAATAACATGCGATGAATTCCCATATTTTGTAAAATATGCTGATAGTTGAACCTGCGATGGGGGAATAAACCAGGTAAGATTTTTAGTGATTTTTCGCAGCGCTTTTTGGCTAACTATTTTTATACACATTAAACTTCAAGTTGCAATTTACAACGTGATATGAAACCTGTTTTCTCCCCGCGAAGCGGGGAGAAAACACACGCATATTGAAGTTAGATTGGTATATAATATCAACAAGATTTATTCAAATTTAATATTTTTTGCATTTCTTCTGACAAGCCTATCGTATTTTCTCCGTGACTTAATTTTGTTGCTTTCCAAACACATTGGCCTATTACTTTAGGATGATATCCGTTCACATTCATAACTTTAATGATGGCAGGCCCATAGGCAAGGCCTATGCCAATTCTTAAAGGCGGGAAATTATATCTATTCCATAAAATAGAATTAACATGATTAATTGTATTATTAATGCATTGTTCAGCAGCTAGATAAGCTTTATTGATTACATTAACCCGGTTGTTAGAATCAATATGAAAAAGGATTAATGCTCCATCACCCAGTAACTCGGTTGCTTTTCCACCTTCTTGAGCGGCTGTATAAACAATCGCTGGAATTAAAGCGGATGTCTCATAGATAATTCTTTGTAAACCACACTCTATAACAGGAGAAGTGGGAAGCTGTTTGAAACTAGAGCTGGAGTCCCTCATATCCATCATGAATACCACGAATTCACCAACTTCAGGTTTGTTGTTCTCTAAGAGAGGATAGCCAGGTATGAACGTTTTTACCATTTCTTTTTCTGACACTGGATTAATGTATCTTTGTAACTGAAGTCGGAAGGGAATGGGTAATTTATCGATTCAGCCGTGTTAATTTTATTATTATTTTTAATATTATCATGGAAATTATCACTAATAAAATTCATGGGTATATTAGTTTCATTTTTATATTCATTTAATTTATGCCGGACTTGTTGCCATTCTTTTTCAGCACAGTCGAGATTGAAATTAATTAACTCTATCAGATCATTATCGGAACGAGGTTCAGTTGTTTTTTCTTCTGCATTCATTCTTTTTAACTTATTTTTTTATAGTTGCCTTGATGGCTGGAATTAAGGCTTTTAATTTATGTAATCGGAAAGCTAAATATTGGCTATTTATTCTTTCACTAATGTGCGATTTCAAGTATTGAATATAAGGTTGTTTTGCAATAAAGGAATAATTATTGCATTACCTGTTATATATCAGGAAATAAATTAAGACTCAAGCTATATACCAATCCAATTTCAAGATGCGTGTTATATTTCCCCGCGTAGCGGGAGATATTCGTCTTGATTAACTTGAAGTCCTTATATATTTTTTTCAATGTCAATATTTATGGGAGAAGGGCGTGTTACTCTTCGTCAAATCCTGCGTTGAAGAGTTCGATAATGGCCGCCAGTGCTTGTTGTTCATCCGGTCCGTTGACTTCAACGTCAATATGGCTGCCTTGTTCAGAATCCAGCATCAGCATGGCAATGACGCTGCGGGCCTCGGCCTGTAAGTGACTGCTATTGCGCAGAATCACTTCTGATTGAAACTGTTGTACCAGATCATGCAGTTTCATTGCAGGCCGGGCATGCATTCCGAGCCGATTTTTAATTTCAAGTCTTTGTTTGACTGTCATGACTTGTGTTATGCGTATTATTTGCGTTTTTCCAGTGTGCGGTGGCGTGATTGCACGTTTTTGCCACGGGAACGAAAATAATCAGCCAACTGTTCTGCCACATAGACTGAACGGTGTTTACCGCCTGTGCAACCAATAGCGACCGTCAGATAGCTGCGATTATTGGTCTCCAGCATGGGTAGCCAAAGCTCAAGATAGCTACGGGTCTGATAAATAAAATTATGAACTTCTGTATGGCGATCCAAAAATGCTGCCACAGGGCGATCCAAACCAGTCATTGGACGCAGTTTAGGGTCCCAGTGAGGGTTTGGCAGGAAACGCACATCGAAAACATAGTCTGCATCGATAGGAATACCATGCTTGAATCCAAAGGATTCAAACACCATAGTCAATTCTCGTTCCCGTTTGCCTAATAGACGTGTCCTGAGCATTTCCGCCAGTTCATGAACGGACATTTCAGAGGTATCAATGATCAAGTCAGCGCGTGAGCGCAGGGGTTCAAGTAAATCGCTTTCTTGGTCAATGGCACTTTCCAGTGACAGGTTCTTGCTGGAGAGTGGATGCAGACGGCGTGTGTCACTGTAGCGGCGGATCAGGGTATTACGATCCGCATCAAGAAACAGTAACTGTGGTGAAAAACTGTCAGGCAATTGCGTCAGTGCTTCTTCAAAAATTTCTGGCGACTCGGGCATGTTTCTGACATCAATGCTAACCGCAGCCGAGATATCACGTTCGGCCAGTGTGTTTGCCAATTCTGGCAGCAACACAACAGGCAGGTTATCCACGCAATAGAAGCCCATATCTTCCAGTGCCCGCAAAGCAACGGATTTCCCAGAACCTGAACGACCACTGACTATCATCAGCACCATGAGGTGACTCCCCCTAAATGTTTATAATTATAATCGCTATTTATTCAGTAATAATTTTATACAGTTCTTCATCACTCTGCGCTGAACGCAGGCGACGGCAGAGGTTTTTATCTGCAAGGCGCTTTGCAATCAATGATAGTGAGTGTAAATGGGTCTGACACTGGTCTGATGGCACCAATAAAGCAAACAGCAAGTCAACAGGTTGATTATCAATGGCATCAAAGGTAATGGGTTGTTCCAGATGTAAAAATACCCCAACGGCATTATCCGAACACGCTTTATTTAATTTGCCGTGAGGGATCGCAATCCCGTTGCCAATTCCTGTTGTGCCTACTTTTTCGCGCGAAAGAATAGCCTCGAATACGGTATTTTCCGGCAGTTCAAGCTGTTTTGATGCCAGCTCACTGATAATCTCTAAGACGCGCTTTTTACTCGAACAAGGTACGTTATTGCGTGTACATTCGGGTGAAAGCACAGAGCTTAGTGGTAAATCTGTTTCGTTGTTCATTTCTTTATTCACTTAGGGCCTTGTTATACCCGATGCCTGATGAGGCATCCGGTATTAATGCACTGCGCTCTAAAACCGATCTACAGATCGCACTAATTACCCAGTATTCATTACCGGGCACTATAGGACGTTATAGACGGTGTTATAGATAGAACAGTGATAATTTTATGACAGCCCCGTTGCCTAAAAGCGATTAATGTTGTCTCAATTTACTTTTGTGTTTGGTCAATTGACGCGCCAGCTTATCTACCAGTACATCAATTGCCGCATACATGTCTTCATGTTCTGAGGTTGCATGCAACTCACCTCCATTAACATACACTGTAGCTTCGGCGATCCGTTGCACCTTTTCTACTCGAAGGATGACCTGAATGAGGTTAATTTTATCGAAATATTGATTCAATTTGCCGCATTTGGTGTTCACAACGTTGCGAAGTGCATCGGTGATTTCAATATTGTGGCCTGTAACATTGAGTTGCATAGTGTTTTCCTTCTCTGTGTTGTTCAAACCAATTTTTTACGTTGGTTTGAAGGCGGGATGGATAACGACTCTCTATATTTTGCGACAGTCCGGCGAGCCACTTGAATACCTTGTTCAGCGAGTATACTGGTCAGTTTACTGTCACTCAGTGGCTTGGCCGGGTTTTCTGCCGCGACCAGTTTTTTCACCAGAGCACGTATCGCGGTAGAAGAAGCTTCACCACCACTGTCGGTATTGACGTGACTGGAGAAAAAATATTTAAGTTCAAAGATCCCGCGTGGACTATACAGGTATTTCTGGGTCGTCACGCGGGAAATGGTGGACTCATGCATGTCTATCTGATAGGCAATATCAGCCAATACCAGTGGTTTCATGTGTTCCTCACCATATTCAAAAAAATCTTGTTGTCGTTCAACAATACAGCGGGCGACTTTCAGCAATGTTTCATTACGGCTTTCGATGCTCTTGAGCAGCCATTTGGCCTCTTGCAAGTTATTGCGTATGAACAGGCTGTCACTTTCATTGTTGGCCCGTTGTCCCAGTGCTGCGTAGTGTTGGTTGATGCGCAGACGGGGGATGCTATCGGTATTTAGCCTGACTTGCCAGCTCCCATTTTCTCTCTGTACCAATACATCTGGAATAACGTACTCGGGTTCACCGATATTGACTACCAGGCCAGGTTTTGGTTCCAGAGATTGGATGATATCAATGGCCCTTTTCAGGGTACTCTCTTTTAATTTGCTCTGACGTAATAAATTACGGAAGTCTCGGTTACCCAGTAGTTCCAGATAGTTGCTGACAATAAGTTTGGCATCATTCAGATAAGGTGTCTTTGGCGGCAGCATTGCAAGCTGGATAAGCAAACATTCGCGTAAGTCACGGGCAGCAACTCCGATCGGATCAAAATGTTGTATACGTTTGAGAACGGTTTTGACCTCTGCCAAAGCCAGTTCATCATCACCAATACTGGCAAGGATCTCTTCGATAGAAATGGTCAGGTATCCGGTGTCATCAATGGCGTCAATGATTGAAGTGGCAATGGCAGCGTCTGTTTCGGTAAAGGGCGTTAATCCGGCCTGCCACATGAGATAATCTTGCAAGGTTTGGGTGGTTTCTCCCTGATATACGGGGAAATCATCAGCGCTATAGTCACTGTGAGTTCCTGAAGGCGTGCCAGCGGTGTAAATTTCATCCCAACTGGCATCTAACGGTAGCTCTTCAGGCATATCCCTCTGTTCAAGCGCTTCACGGGTATCCATGACTTCGGTTTCGGCATCAGTATCAGAAAGTGCCTGATTCTCCACTTCCTGATGCGGGTCATCCTGTTCAAGCAGTGGGTTCGTTTCCAAAGCTTGCTGAATCTCCTGCTGAAGCTCAAGCGTAGACAGTTGTAACAAACGGATGGCTTGCTGGAGTTGTGGCGTCATGGTCAATTGCTGACTGAGCCTGAGTTGCAAACTTTGCTTCATAACGTTACCATTTTCTCCTTAACCTAGCTTGAATAGTTCCCTGAATCGCATCTGACAGAAGGATAAAAATTAAAGGCGGAAACCTTCACCTAAATAGACGCGTTTGACCTGCTCGTTATTCAGGATGTCATTCGGAGTACCGTGGGCAATCAAATGACCCTGGCTGACGATATAGGCACGTTCACAGACATCCAGTGTTTCACGCACATTGTGGTCAGTAATCAGTACGCCCAACCCGTAATCCCGTAGATGTTGAATGATCTTTTTAATATCCAGTACGGAAATGGGGTCAACACCGGCAAAAGGTTCATCCAACAGAATGAATTTGGGATTGGCTGCCAGTGCACGGGCAATCTCCACACGACGGCGTTCACCACCGGAAAGTGATTGACCAAGGCTATCACGCAAGTGAGAGATGTGAAACTCTTCCATCAACTCTTCTGCACGTGTTTTTCTCTGCTCCTGATTCAGATCCTTGCGGATCTCCAGTACCGCCATCAAATTATCGAATACACTCAAACGACGGAAGATGGAAGCTTCCTGAGGCAAATAACCTATCCCTCGGCGTGCACGTTCATGCAGGGGCAGCAGGCTGATATCTTCTTCATCAATGGTGATAGAACCGGCATCACGGGGAACAATGCCGACGACCATATAGAAAGTGGTGGTTTTGCCTGCTCCATTAGGACCAAGTAAGCCAACAATCTCCCCCGACTTCACGTTTAGGCTGACGTTCTCAACGACCTTACGGCCTTTGTAGGCTTTCGCCAGATTTTCTGCGTTTAATATTGCCATCAGTCGTTATTTACCCTTTTTCTGAGTGTCCGCGCCATTAACACCAGAACCCTTTTCTTGCAGCTGGGCAGGTAACAGGACGGTGGTGACATGTTTACCTTTATCACTAAACGCTTCCATTTGTTGTGTCGGTACGAGATAAGTGATTTTATCGCCTTTAATATTGCTGTCTAGCTGTTCAAGATAGGCGTTTCCCGTTAGGGTAACCAGTTCTTTATCCATCTCATAGCGCATCTTTAATGCATGGCCTTTGAGGGGTTTACCATCATCTTGCAATTGGTAAAAAGTGGCAGGATTACCGAATGCTTCAATAACTGTCTTGTCTGAATTTCCTTCCGGGCGGGTAACAACGACTTTATCTGCATGAATGTCGATCGAGCCTTGTTTTACGATAACATTATCCGTAAATGTGGCAACGTTTCCCGTTAAATCTAGCGACTGTCTTGCTGAGTCGATAGTAATGGGTTTTTTTGTATCATCTTTTAAGGCCAGTACGGGCAGGCTGACGGCAAAAAGTGTACTGGCAATAACGGAATTACGGATTAGGTTGTGCATGTGGGATCTCATATTGAGTGGTCACCTTTTCAATCAGTTCAGCAGTTTTGTTTCGCAGATTGCCGCGCATTTTCATGCCAACAGATTTCAGACCGACACCAATAAGAGTGACTCGGTCATCAGATGCGACATCTTGGGTTGTCAGATTGACGATCGCATTGTCTGTTGTGATCCGCTGCAATTGTGACGCATCGTTCAGGCTATCCACTTGGACATCCCCGTACAAATAGAGCATCTTATCCTGGGTCAGTTTGGCCTTGTTGGCACGCACTGTCCATGTTGCTATCGGGGTTCCAGGGGAGCCATTGGGGGCAAATGTTGTCAATACCGGGTTGGTAAACCAGGTCAGTTTAGTTTCCGTATAGTTTTTAACATCGTCAGCGACCAGTTTGTAAGATAACTTACCTTCCGGATCGTAGACAAAAGTAATGGCTTCCTGTGTTTGATAAGCAGGATAACCATCATCCACAATGGCTGATGAGGCATCATCATTTACACTCGATAAATTCCAGCCAATCAGCGCAAGCGCGATCAGTGCCAGTAGTGCGATCAGCCAGGATTGAATTTTGCTCATTCTTTTTTCAGTTTTAATTTATATGGATAATCCTTTGGCATCTTCGAGCTTATTCTGAGCGAAGAGCACCAAATCACACAGTTCCCTGACTGCACCGCGACCGCCGGCAATCTGAGTCACATAATCTGCTTTTGGCAACAGTAATGGATGGGCATCAGCAACTGCAACAGATAATCCCACTTGTGCCATGACAGGCCAGTCAATAAGGTCATCACCAATATAGGCGACTTGCTCTGGCTGCAACGCTAGTTTATCCAACAGTTCCTTATACGCCAAAACCTTATCGTTTTGTCCTTGGTAAAGATATGTAATACCTAGTGTTTCTGCCCGATTTTCCAGCAATTTTGCTTTGCGACCAGTGATGATGGCAACTTCAATACCGGAGGTGATTAAACAGCGGATGCCATAACCATCACGAACGTTAAAGGCTTTCAGCTCTTCGCCCTCATTGCCCATGTAGATAAGCCCATCAGACATGACGCCATCGACATCACAAATCAGTAAACGGATTTGGCAGGCTTTTTCGATAATAACTTTATTAACTGGGCCATAACAGGTGTCCAGGTACTCTTTTTGACTCATTAAGACATTCTCTTAAGATTTATATCATGCTTGTTTGTATCAGTTTACTTGCTTTATAGAAGACCGGCCTACACAACACCGGCCTGCAAAAGATCGTGCATGTGTAATACACCAAGTAATTTGTCACCTTCTGTGACCAAGAGTGAGGTGATATGGCGTGATTGCATCAGGTTTAACGCATCAACCGCCAGTGCATTGGGTTTAATACGAATACCGCCGGCAGTCATGACATCAGAGATTTTTGCATTGTTTAAATCAATGCCCATATCGAAAACACGGCGTAAATCGCCATCGGTAAAAATACCACTGATCTGCATGTCATCATTACAAATAACCGTCATGCCCAATTTTTTGCGGGTGATTTCCACCAAAGCCTCACGCAGCGTCGCTGTACGGGGAACCCGGGGAATGTCATTACCCGTGGTCATTAAATCACTGGCCAGCAGCAGAAGTTTGCGTCCGAGTGTTCCACCCGGATGGGAAAGAGCGAAGTCTTCAGCCGTAAAGCCTCGGACCTGCAAGAGCGCAAGGGCTAATGCATCGCCCATGACAAGTGTGGCGGTGGTGCTGGTGGTGGGAGCTAATCCCAATGGGCAGGCTTCTTGTGGAACTTTGATACACAAGTGGATGTCTGCGGCTTTGCCCATGTTACTGTTGCGATTATTTGTCATGCAGATGAGCGGAACTTTTTGCCGCTTGAGTACGGAAATTAACGCCAGAATTTCATTTGATTCACCGGAATTGGAAATCGCCAGCACGATGTCTTTTGCTGTAACCATGCCGAGATCTCCATGGCTGGCTTCGCCAGGATGGACAAAGAACGAAGGTGTACCGGTGCTGGCAAATGTCGCAGCGATTTTTCGTCCAATATGACCAGATTTGCCCATCCCCATCACAATGACTTTTCCTTCACAACTAAACATTAATTCACAGGCTTGGCTGAAATCGTCATTAATGTATTGTTCCAGGCCAATCAGCCCTTCAAGTTCAATCTGTAATACTTGCTTACCTGCTTGCTGAAAATCGATTTTAGGCATTTTTATTTCCCACTCAATTGGCAATTACTCAGTACTGTAATAATTAGAAACAAAAAGTACGACAAAATAAGCGATAAAACAGCCCAGTAGCAAGATGCCGTTTAATCGGTTCAGTCGATGCTTTCTTCCCAGGCAAAATACCGTGAATAGTATACTCGCTGCCATCATGACCCAAAAATCCCGGGAAAATGCTTGAGGTGAAAAGGCACTGGGGGAAAGTATGGCTGGGACACCCAGAACAAGGGTGGTATTGAATACGTTTGAGCCAACAATATTGCCCATTGCCATGTCATTCTCACCTTTTATGGCCGCAGCAATAGTGGTGGCAAGCTCGGGCAAGCTGGTTCCTACGGCAAGCATGGTCAGGCCAATCACCAGTTCGCTAACACCGTAAATACGTGCAATAACGGTTGCATTATCAATCACCATGCGGGTAGAAATGGGAAGAATAATTAACCCCAGAACGACCCAAAGAAGCGCAATTCCTTTGTTGCCTTCGACCGGCAATTCGGCATTTCGTTCCTGGGTATAGCTATCAACCCTATTGTGTTGAGAGAAAGCGGTCATCTTTATCATCAGAGAAATAAAGAAGAGGGCTGAAAGCACTAAAAGAATACCATCCAGTCGGCTCAGGTAGCCATTGGACAACAAATATCCTGCAAATGCGGTGATCGCCAACATTAGGGGCACTTCTTGTCGCAGAATTTCTGATTTTACCCCGATTGGCCGAATGAGCGCTGCGGCTCCCGTAATGAGCAACAGGTTAGTAATATTGGAACCAATGGCATTACCTATGGCCATGTCTGGCTGCCCGTCTAAAATTGCTGTGACAGAAACCATCAGTTCTGGCAGCGAGGTTCCTATTCCCATAATAACCAGGCCGACAATAAAAGGGGGAATTTTCATGGTGCGGGCAAAAACGGCCGCACCATAAACTAATCTATCGGAACCATACACCAGTAAAATCAACCCGGTAATGAGCAGTACAATTGTCAGAAACATGGGGGTTCCCTTAAATAAGTTTTATTCCGAGCATAATGCTAATAATGGTTGATTTTTAAACATGGAATGTTTATTCAGCTAGACTTATACATTCTGACGATCAAGCGATAAAAAGTAAAATTTGTCACAACATTGCTAACGCAAAATTGGACAATTTTTTGTAGTATGCATTATTAATTATTTAAATACAGTCATGAAGACAGTTCTATTAACGGTTAGGGGCTATCAATAATGAGTCAACAAACAGCAAATCTTATTGAGATCTGCGGAATGCATTTCACCCGAGGCCAACGCCCGATTTTTGCTGATATTAATCTGACCGTTCCGAAAGGAAAAATTACCGCCATTATGGGACCTTCTGGTATAGGAAAAACCACCTTGCTGCGTTTGATTGGGGGGCAAATTCGCCCTGAGCGCGGTGAAATTTGGTTTGATGGCGATAATATTCCGGCATTGTCCCGCCCGCGTCTGTATGCTGCCCGCAAGAAAATGAGCATGTTATTTCAGTCAGGTGCCTTGTTCACCGATCTGAATGTTTTTGACAACGTGGCTTTTCCCCTGCGTGAGCATACCCAACTGCCTGAAACGTTGATTCACACAACCGTGATGATGAAGCTGGAAGCGGTAGGGTTGCGCGGCGCTGCGCACTTGATGCCATCGGAACTCTCTGGCGGTATGGCAAGGCGAGCCGCATTAGCAAGGGCGATTGCACTCGATCCTGACTTGATCATGTTTGATGAACCCTTTGTGGGTCAAGACCCCATCACGATGGGCGTTTTGGTGAAGCTGATCGATGAGCTGAATCATGCGCTTGGGGTTACATGTGTTGTGGTTTCCCACGACGTGCCTGAAGTACTGAGTATTGCCGATTATGCTTATATTGTGGCTGAGAAGAAAGTGATCGCAGAAGGTACTCCAGATCAGTTGAGAATGAATCAGGATCAACGGGTACGGCAGTTTCTTGATGGTATTGCTGATGGACCTGTACCTTTCCGTTTCCCTGCCGGGGATTACAAAACTGAGTTATTAGGATGATGGAATGTTGATGTTAACACGGGCATTAGCAGCAATGGGCCGACGTACGATTGAGGTTACGGCTTCATTCGGTCGTGCGGGCTTTATGCTGTTTAATGCAATCATTGGTAAGCCAGAGCCAGCCAAACAATGGACACTATTGCGTCAGCAACTGTATAGCGTAGGTGTGCAGTCGCTTCTGATTATTGTGGTTTCAGGGCTGTTTATTGGCATGGTGTTGGCCTTACAGGGCTATCTGGTTTTAACCACATTTAGCGCGGAAGGCAGCCTTGGCATGATGGTGGCGTTATCACTACTACGTGAATTGGGGCCTGTGGTGACTGCATTACTGTTTGCGGGGCGAGCGGGTTCAGCGTTGACCGCAGAAATTGGTTTGATGAAAGCCACTGAACAGATTTCCAGTCTGGAAATGATGGCGGTTGATCCGCTGCGCCGCGTTATTGCCCCGCGTTTTTGGGCTGGTTTTATCAGTATGCCTTTACTCTCCTTGATCTTTGTGGCTGTGGGGATCTTGGGCGGTGCAATAGTCGGTGTTGATTGGAAAGGCATTGATGGTGGCTTTTTCTGGTCGTCCATGCAATCTGCGGTGGAATGGCAAAAAGATTTGCTTAACTGTTTTCTCAAGAGCGTGGCTTTTGCTATTACGGTAACCTGGATTGCACTGTTCAATGGTTATGACGCTATCCCAACATCGGAAGGGATCAGCAGGGCGACGACGCGCACGGTAGTTCATGCGTCGTTGGCGGTATTGGGTTTGGATTTTGTGCTGACAGCACTGATGTTTGGGAACTAAGTCGATGCAAAGCAAGAAAAATGAAATTTGGGTGGGGGCTTTTGTCTTGATTGCGTTGGCTGCAATCGTATTTTTATGCCTCAAAGTTGCAGATATCCGATCTTTCGGCAGCCAGCCAACTTATCGTGTATATGCCACATTTGACAATATTGGTGGTCTGAAAGTACGTTCACCGGTGAAAGTTGGCGGAGTCGTTGTTGGTCGCGTGGAGAAAATCTGGCTGGATCACAAAACTTATACACCACAAGTTGAATTGGATATTTTCACGCAATACGACAATATTCCAAATACCAGCTCGCTTTCTATCCGAACTTCAGGGTTACTGGGAGAGCAATATATTTCTCTCAATATCGGGTTTGATGACCCTGATTTAGGGTCTGCCATGTTGAAAGATGGCGATCGTATTGAAGATACCAAGCCTGCGATGGTACTTGAAGATTTGATTGGTCAGTTCTTGTATAAGAGTAGTAGCGGGAGTCAAGGAAAATCCGCTTCGGCACCTGAACAAGCACATTAAGTTAGCAATCCACTGCTTAGGAGAAATAACACTTATGTTTAAGCGATTACTTATGATTGCGTTGCTGGTGGTTGCGCCATTGGCCAGCGCTACAGATCAAACCAACCCCTACGCATTGATGAAAGATGCGGCGGAAAAAACGTTTAGCCATTTGAAGAGCGAGCAACCGAAAATTCGGGCTAATCCAGACGTTTTGCGCCAGATTGTGCGTCAGGAATTGCTGCCTTATGTACAGATAAAATATGCAGGCGCACTGGTTCTGGGGCCTTACTACAAACAAGCGACACCGGAGCAGCGAGATGCTTATTTCAAGACGTTTGAATCCTATCTGGAGCAGGCATATGGTCAGGCCTTGGCGATGTATCACGGACAAGATTATCAGATTGCACCAGAACAGCCGTTGGGTGATAAGACAATAGTGGCTATTCGTGTCACGATTACCGATCCTAATGGACAGCCGCCAGTTCGTTTAGATTTTCAATGGCGTAAAAACAGTAAGACAGGTTATTGGCAGGCTTACGACATGATCGCAGAAGGTGTAAGCATGATCACGACCAAGCAGAATGAATGGGCGGATATCCTGCGTCAGAAAGGTATTGATGGCCTGACTGAACAATTAGCCATCAGCGCGAAAGCACCGATCACGTTAGAAAAGAAAAAGTGATATGGAAAAAGCGACTTTTGATAACGGTATGATGAGTAACGAAAACGTCAATCAGAGAACCGTTAGCTGGGAAAAAGCGGGTAGTACTTTGCTTCTGCAAGGCACATTGGATCGTGATAGCTTGCTGCCTCTTTGGCAACAAAAAGAGCAGGCTCTGGAGGGCATTGACAATATTGATGTCTCCCAATTAAGCCGTGTGGATTCTACGGGGTTGGCCTTGTTCGTTCAATTAAAGGGAGAATGCCAGAAACGTGGCGGGACACTGACCTTTTCAGGTGTAGGGGAACGCCTGCGCACGTTGGTAACGTTATATGGCCTGCAAACTCTTCTTGGCGATAATCAGCCCAAGGCGTAATCCCTTTTTTTGATCATCAGCGCCCTTGTAAGCCATCAACTTACAGGGGCGTAGTTGCCTGTATTCCATTAGGATAGGCATCTACTATTATTTTAACGCTAAAGACGAGTGTGAGCAGATTTATGGATACGAATGAAATCAAAAAAGTGCTGATGGAAAAATTGGCACTTGATGAAGTTATCGTCAGCGGTGACGGCAGCCACTTTCAGGTTATTGCCGTTGGCGCATTTTTTGATGGCCTGAGCAGAGTTAAACAACAGCAGGCTGTTTATGCTCCTTTGATGGAATACATCGCAGATAACCGCATTCACGCGTTGTCGATCAAAGCCTATACACCAGCACAGTGGCAGCGTGACCGTAAGCTTCAGGGACTTTGAAGTTGTTTGCCTCGCCGCGAACAGCACACTTTGAATTAAATAAGAGAATCATGACAGATGGATAAATTTCGTGTGAAAGGGCCTACCTGCCTGTCGGGAGAGGTGACTATTTCCGGGGCAAAAAATGCCGCCTTACCAATTATGTTCGCAGCGTTACTGGCAGAAGAGCCGGTTGAATTACAGAATGTTCCTGCATTGAGAGATATTGATACCACGATCAAATTGCTTAATCGTTTGGGGACAAAAGTGGAACGTAATGGTTCTGTTTTTATTGATGCCAGTGGAGTCAATGAATATTGTGCCCCTTATGAACTGGTTAAAACCATGCGGGCATCCATCTGGGCGTTGGGACCGTTGGTGGCGCGTTTCGGTCAGGGGCAGGTTTCTTTGCCAGGCGGCTGCGCTATTGGGGCGCGTCCTGTTGATCTCCATATTTCTGGTCTGGAGCAACTTGGTGCGAAAATCGTACTGAATGAGGGGTATGTCAAAGCCACTGTAGATGGCCGTTTGAAAGGTGCCAGCATTGTGATGGATAAAGTCAGTGTTGGGGCAACGGTTACGATCATGACTGCCGCAACATTGGCGGAAGGCACAACCACTATTGAAAACGCGGCGCGTGAACCTGAAATTGAAGATACGGCCAATTTTCTCAATATGCTGGGAGCAAAAATCAAAGGTGCAGGCACCGACCGCATTGTGATTGAGGGGGTTGAGCGTTTGGGGGGCGGTGTTCATCACATACTGCCTGATCGTATCGAAACCGGCACCTTCCTGGTTGCTGCGGCGGTTTCGCGCGGTAAGGTGGTGTGTCGTCATGCGAAACCTGATACCTTGGATGCGGTTTTAGCCAAGCTGCGTGAAGCAGGAGCAGATATCAACGTGGGAGAGGATTGGGTTAGCCTTGATATGCATGGTCAGCGGCCGAAAGCAGTGACATTCCGCACGGCACCACATCCAGGCTTCCCAACTGATATGCAGGCGCAATTTAGCCTATTGAATCTGGTTGCAGATGGCGCAGGTATGATCACTGAAACCATTTTTGAAAATCGCTTCATGCATATCCCTGAGTTGATTCGCATGGGCGCACGGGCTGAAATTGAGAGCAATACCGTGCTGTGTCATGGTGTTGAAAAATTATCTGGTGCACAGGTAATGGCGACTGATTTGCGTGCTTCTGCGAGCTTAGTATTAGCGGGTTGCATTGCCGAAGGAACGACAGTCGTAGACCGTATTTATCATATTGACCGTGGTTACGAACATATTGAAGATAAGCTGCGTGGTCTTGGGGCAAATATTGAGCGTATAAAGGCTGCTGGTTAAACGGAATTAGATATTTTTTCTCGCCCACCACATAGTGGGTGAGAAAATAATAGCCGAGAAAATAATGGGCGAGGAAAGATTAGTAGCCATCAAACTCATCGATTGTGACGTTAAGGGTGAGATAAGCGCCATCGCGTAGCACAGTGACAGGAACGATACTGCCCGGACGAATTTCCGCGACTTTATCCATCGTTTCCACAGGTGAGATGGCTGGCTGATGATTAACGCTGGTGATGATATCCCCCACTTTGATCCCCGCTTTTTCAGCAGGACCATTGGGTGCAATCTGGAAAACGCGCAATCCCTGAATTTGATTGATATGACTGCCTGATGAGCGAATATAGGGTAACTCTCTGGCGGTGATGCCTATATATCCCCTGATAACTCGGCCATCACGGATCAATTTCTGCATAATGGTAGTCGCCAGTTTTGTTGGAATGGCAAATCCCAGCCCTTCCGGTGTTGAACCAAACTCAGACTTATCGAACGTCAATGTATTGATGCCAACTAATTCGCCTAGCGTATTGACCAAAGCGCCACCGGAGTTGCCTTGGTTAATTGACGCATCTGTTTGCAGGAAATTCTGGCGACGTGTTGGGCTAAGGCCGACGCGCCCGGTTGCACTGATAATGCCTTGTGTGATGGTTTGTCCCAAATTGTACGGATTGCCGATAGCCAATACGATATCCCCTACGTGAGCCATTCGCTTAGGATTAATTGGGATCACAGGCAGGTTTGTGGCATTGATTTTTAAAACTGCCAGATCCGTTGGTCCATCTGAACCGACTAACAGTGCTTCATAAAAGCGCCCATCTTGTAAGGCGACAATAATGGAAGCTGCCTTATTGATAACATGTCGATTAGTGAGAATATAGCCTTGTTCACTCATAATGACACCGGAACCCAAGGGAAGAAGTTCCCGGCTTTGATGGGAAAAACTACCCATGCTGCTGCTGTAAATATTGACTACCGCAGGAGCAGCCCGGCGGACAGCTTTGCTGAAACTGGATATTTTATCGTTGCTGTTGTTATCGCTCATATCGCTCAGGAAATTTTTTAAGCCGCTGGGGCGCAGGGACGGTATCGCGACCAGCAAAATAGCGGCAATCAATAAGCCTATGAGTATAGAGCGTACTAACTTGATCAGCATGACATTATTCAGAGTAGTAATTGATTGAAAGAAGAATAGCATAGAAGTGGACAGACACAGCATCATACTGCGTCTGTCGTGGGTATAGATTAATTACGCAGTAAGAGATAAACATTATCGTCACCACGTAAGACGTTCAGTGCGATAATAGCCGGCTTCTCCTCAGTGATTTTGCGTAATTCGCTGATATTTCGTACACGCACATTGTTGGCACCAACAATCAAGTCATCCTTCTGCAAACCTGATATAGCAGCAGGTGAGTTCGGGGTAATCGAATCCACTTTGATGCCTTGGGTACTTTTCAAGGTGGCATTACTCAGGGTTGCGCCTTGCAGGGCAATACTCAAGTTTTCTGCTTTCGTTGGCTCTCCGTCACTGTTATCCAGAGTAACGGTGACTTCAAGTGGCTTCCCTTTACGCAGCAGACCAATTGTGACTTCTTTACCTGGAACTGTTGTACCCACCTTCGCACGCAGTTCAGCAAAGCTATTAATTTTCTTGCCATCAAAGGAGATTAGTACATCCCCTGGTTTGATACCCGCTTTAGCCGCGGCCGATTTAGGTATAACTTCGCTGACAAATGTCCCTTGTTGTGCTTCAACATTGAGTGCCTTGGCGATGTCTGCCGTCATCTCGGTTCCTTTGATACCGAGTATGCCGCGTTTGATTTCTCCATGGGCAATGAGTTGAGCGGAAAGGACCTTAGCCATATTACTTGGGATGGCAAAACCGATACCGACGTTACCACCGCTTGGGGCAAGGATGGCGGTGTTAATACCGATCAGTTCTCCTTTCAGATTAATCAATGCACCACCAGAATTACCGCGGTTAATTGGAGCATCGGTCTGGATAAAGTTTTCCAAACCTTCCAGATTCAGGCCGCTGCGGCCAAGAGCAGAAATGATCCCGGATGTGACGGTTTGCCCCAGGCCAAATGGGTTACCGATGGCAATCGCATAATCTCCGACGCGCAGTTGATCGGAGTCAGCAAACTTAATGGCTGTCAGGTTTTTGGCATCTTTCAATTGTAAAAGAGCAATGTCAGTTTGTGGATCACGCCCAAGGAGTTTTGCTGAGTATTCACGGCCATCATTTAATTGAATGCGTATTTTATTTGCATTATTAATGACATGACTATTGGTCAATACATAACCTTTATTGGCATCAATAATGACCCCAGAGCCTAACCCCGTGAATGGACGTTTCCTTGGTTCTTGCGGAGGAAAACCAGGCCCGAAGAAGAACTGGAAATCTTCAGGTAATTGGAGCTGTTGGCTTTGTACTTCTGTACCTGAAACATGAACAGTGACAACAGAAGGCAGCACTTTTCCCAGCATGGGAGCGAGACTGGGTGATTCTTGAGAGGTTATTGCAGCAGGTAGGGCTGCATTACTTACCATTGGCACTGAAGCCAAAGACAGTCCGATACTAATAGCGAGTGCGCTGAACAATGTATTTTTTATTTTCATGAATACGTTCTCTTAATACCTAAGCTAGAAAAGGAAATTGTGCTTAAGAGACTTATCCTGTCAAGGCTTTGCTACCTTGGAAATAATCTATTTCTAGGGGTTAGATAGACCTTAAGCATTATTGTTTCAATGCTGTTATGACTCTCAACTATTCAGCAAAGTTCACTAATAAAGTCGTTTCAATGCGTTTCTTTACAGGTATTTACGTGAGTCAAAAATAAAAAACAAAAATCTTTCCATTGGATGAAGGGTACTCAAGGGGCCGTGGTAGCTATTATTACCACGGCAAAGTGCATTAATTATTTATCTTGGTTCGGACGGAATAGGCCAGATGCACCTTCAGAATAATCCCGTGGAGGCGTGTTAGCAGTCGCTTTATTTTTCTCAGTTTCGGATTCGCTTAGACGATAATTGAAAGGATTATCTTGTACTGGCATATTGGGCATCAGTTCATTGGAACTTTTAGCCATGTGCTGATACAACTGACGGTAATCGCGTGCCATATTGTCAAGTAGTTCAGCGCTACGGGCGAAATGGCTGACCAGCTCTTTGCGGTATTCTTCCAATTCAGACCGATTTTTCTCCAATTCAGCCTGTAGGGCATTTTGTTGGCGTAGCTTTGAGCTGCCAAAGCGGACAGCCAGCGCGCCGACGATAAAACCGATGATTAATCCGATCAGGGCATATTCCCAAGTCATGGCAACTCCTTTAGTCACATCGTTATTCTGCAATATTGTTTCTGCAATGTTCTTCGAGCGTTATCCCATTAGGTTGTTCTGTTTGCAAGGATATACAACTATTGGGGTAGGCTCTTGGTTCATGA
Organism: Xenorhabdus sp. SGI 60; assembly: GCF_056632175.1. Classification (NCBI taxonomy): domain Bacteria; kingdom Pseudomonadati; phylum Pseudomonadota; class Gammaproteobacteria; order Enterobacterales; family Morganellaceae; genus Xenorhabdus; species Xenorhabdus sp. SGI 60. The sequence continues at coordinate 489,832 of NZ_CP196860.1, forward strand.
TGACCACTATAACCGTTAATTTAGTCAGAGTGGAATATTGATTATTAATTAATTCATTTATCTGTAATCTAATAGATATATTTTATACAGATTTACCAAGATATGTAGGTAAAAATTCTTATCCAAAAGCAGATATCTCAATTCACATCAGTGAGAATTGGCATCGTTCTTATTGGTAAATTACGATACGTACTGAGAATAAAAAACTTTAAGGATTGTCTTTTTCATGTCACCGATTACACCTTCATCTCTCTATCAATCAGTATTGTCTGAGGGGCAGTATCAACCTGACGAAGTACAGCGTAAGACGGTTGAACTCCTTGATCTTATTCATCGCGATCTTATCAATGCTCAACCGTGCCATACTTCGCAAGCCAGTGGACTGAAAGGCATATTGAGCAAATTGTTTAGTCGGCAAACTTCTGCGCAATTCCGCCCTGTTCAGGGGCTTTATATGTGGGGCGGTGTCGGGCGTGGCAAAACGTGGCTGATGGATATGTTTTACCAGAGTTTACCCACTGAGCGAAAACTGCGTCTCCATTTCCACCGTTTCATGTTACGGGTACACGAAGAGTTAACAGCGTTACAAGGCCATGAAGATCCTTTAGAGATCATTGCTGACGGTTTCAAGGCACAGACGGATATCCTCTGTTTTGATGAGTTTTTTGTCTCTGACATTACGGATGCCATGCTCCTCGGCACATTGCTGGAGGCCTTATTTGCACGGGGAATTGCTTTGGTGGCGACATCCAATATCCCGCCTGATGCGTTATACCGAAATGGATTGCAGCGCGCACGATTTCTGCCAGCCATTGAGCAGATCAAAAAATATTGTGATGTCATGAATGTCGATGCCGGTATTGACTATCGCCTACGAACACTGACACAGGCTCATCTCTATCTGACGCCATTGTCAGAGGAGAATCGACAGGAGATGCGTCATATGTTTCTGCGTTTGGCCGGGCGAGAAGGTGAGCCGAATCCCATATTGGCGATCAATCATCGCAATATGCCTGTCATCAGTAGTGTTGATGGGATATTGGCAATCCATTTCAGAACATTGTGTGAAGATCCGCGCAGTCAACTGGACTATATTGCTTTGTCGAAGCTTTATCATTCTGTTTTGTTACACGATATGCCGATTATGACAACATTGAATGAAAATGCTGCGCGGCGCTTTATCGCACTGGTGGATGAATTCTATGAGCGCCAGGTGAAACTTATCATTAATGCTGACGCGCCAATGGAACAGATTTATCAAGGTGAGTTGTTGAGGTTTGAATATCAACGTTGCCTCTCTCGGTTGCAGGAAATGCAAAGTGAGGAATACCTGAAACTTCCACATTTACCCTGATTCCTTTGCTCTTTAGGATAATTATTGAATTTGGGGTCGATTTTTTATGATGAGTTCTCTATAATCTTGCGACCCCACGTTACAGCAGGATTTTTTATTTCCCAAAAAACTTGCATTAGTGCCGGCATAGGCTATTCGAAGGGGTAGGTTTGCTGGACATGAGTCGTGTGAACCTCAAAAAACAGTTTCTGAACATCGAGTGTTCACCAACGTGTAACTTATAATTGGGTAAGCTTTAATGAAAACTTTTACAGCTAAACCAGAAACCGTACAACGCGACTGGTATGTTGTTGACGCAGATGGCAAAACTTTGGGCCGTCTTGCAACTGAAGTGGCTCGTCGCCTGCGCGGCAAGCACAAAGCGGAATACACTCCGCACGTTGATACTGGTGATTACATCATTATTGTTAACGCAGAAAAAGTTGCTGTAACTGGCAACAAACGTTCTGACAAAATTTATTATCACCACACTGGCCACATCGGTGGTATCAAGCAAGCGACCTTTGAAGAGATGATTGCCCGCCGTCCTGAGCGTGTCATTGAAATCGCGGTTAAAGGCATGCTGCCAAAAGGGCCACTGGGTCGTGCAATGTACCGTAAACTGAAAGTTTACGCGGGCAGCGAGCACAACCACGCGGCACAGCAACCACAAGTTCTGGACATTTAATCGGGATTATAGGCAATGGCTGAAAATCAATACTACGGCACTGGTCGCCGCAAAAGCTCTTCCGCTCGTGTCTTCATTAAGCCAGGTAGCGGTAACATCGTAATCAACCAACGCAGCCTCGAAGTTTACTTCGGTCGTGAAACTGCACGTATGGTTGTTCGTCAGCCACTTGAGCTGGTTGATATGCTGAACAAACTGGATCTGTACATCACTGTTAAAGGTGGTGGTATTTCTGGTCAGGCAGGCGCAATCCGTCACGGTATCACCCGTGCACTGATGGCTTATGACGAGACTCTGCGTTCTGAACTTCGCAAAGCTGGCTTCGTGACTCGCGATGCTCGTGAAGTTGAACGTAAAAAAGTGGGTCTGCGCAAAGCACGTCGTCGTCCACAGTTCTCCAAACGTTAATTTATTGCCACAACTGTGGCAGTGGGTTAAAGTTAAAAGCCCGTCATTTTATGGCGGGTTTTTTATTCCTTCCGGTTTTTCACTCTCCGATAATTCTCTTTTTTTAGCAAAAAAATAGCATTTTTGAGAAATAAATTCCCAGACTCTAATATTTCATCATTAATTCTCAATGTACTTTCCCACAAAATGGGCAAAATCTGGTAGACTAGTAACAATTTTTTGCCTTATCCATGAGTTTGCCCGATTTGGCAGAGGTAAAAATACCCCAAGATATTTTCTTGTTACAGCCAATAAAGCAGTCACCGGAAGATAAAGGGGGATAACCTCGGATAATAAGCGCGAAACAGGATGAGAATATGAGCGAGAATAGCCGCTGTTCATTGAAGGGCTGTTCGTTCCTTTTTTTAGATAAACTTGGAGGTTTTCATGGCTGTCGCTGCCAACAAACGTTCGGTAATGACTCTGTTTTCCGGCCCGACCGACATTTTTAGCCATCAAGTGAGAATTGTATTGGCGGAAAAAGGGGTCAGCGTAGAGATTGAACACGTTGAAGCAGGTAATTTGCCCCAGGATTTGATTGATTTGAATCCTTACCAATCTGTTCCTACTCTCGTTGATCGTGAGCTGGCCCTGTATGATTCTCGCATCATTATGGAATATCTGGATGAACGTTTTCCGCATCCACCACTCATGCCTGTGTATCCTGTCGCACGAGGCTCCAGTCGTCTGATGATGCATAGAATTGAAAAAGACTGGTATTCCCTGATGTACAAAATTCAGGAAGGGAGTGTTCAGGAAGCGAATGCTGCACGTAAACAGCTTGCTGAAGAATTACTGGCGATTGGGCCAATTTTCAGAGAAATGCCGTTCTTCATGAGTGAAGAGTTCAGCTTGGTGGATTGTTATTTATCTCCACTGCTGTGGCGTTTGCCTGTCTTGGGTGTTGAGTTGTCAGGACCTGGTGCCAAAGATCTTCAAGTCTATATGCAGCGTGTATTTGAACGTGACGCATTTTTGGCCTCGTTGACGGAAGTAGAACGTGAAATGCGTTTACAATCACGGAGTTAATATATGGAGATGACTCATATGTCTCCACGCCGCCCCTATCTACTGCGGGCGCATTATGAATGGCTGTTGGATAATGACATGACCCCGCATATTGTTGTGGATGTTAACTTTTATGGCGTTAACGTCCCGATGGAATATGCACAAAATGGGCAAATTATCTTGAATATCTCGCCGAAAGCGGTTGGCAATTTGCAATTGACGAACGACGAAGTGAGATTTAATGCCCGATTTGGTGGTGTTGGTCGTCAAGTGACTGTTCCAATGGTGGCTGTGATTGCGGTTTATGCCCGTGAAAATGGCGCAGGAATGATGTTTGAGCCAGAACTTGCCTATGACGTGGATAATACTGAGTCAGCAGAAACGGATATGCCAGCAGCGGATAATCTGGTGTTTATCCATAATAATAAGTATGATAGAAAAGCTTCTCACGATGATGATTCGCCAGATGACGAACCACCTCAACCGCCAAAAGGTCGCCCAACCTTGCGCGTCGTAAAATAATTGTTCAAAGCTCATACTCAATAGATTTCAAGTTGCAGTCAGCAAGGCCGCAACTTGGAAGGCGAAAGGAATTCATGAGAAAAAGAGACATTTATCCCTAAAGGAGACATTGATCTCCTTTATTTTTAGCAAGTTAGTGCTACATATAACTAAACGCTCTCTCAAGTTCCCACATACAGGCTTCAATATTATATTGGTTTTTTCCTCTATTAGATTGTTCCGCTGCTCTTAGGCTATTTATTATTTTCTTAGCAAATGATCTCTGTTGGCTCAGTCCTTTGATCGTTGGCGGTATATTGCAGATATCCGCGAATGAGAGGGAGCGGTGTGCTTTTGTCAGTGATAATACCTCTACAGGATTTTCAATTAAAGCAACTGATAAAGCATTAATAATTTGCCGGGAAAATTCTGGATGAATATTAGGGGATAGCTTAAAGGCAACTTGCAGCCATGGTTTATCACCAGTCGCAATATTCTGGATAATTTTGTCTTGTTTATATTCTGCGTTTATCTCTGCCACAACAGAATTTACTCCTCTTTCTTGTACTTGCTGCATAATTTCGGCAGGAGTAGAGAATCTGGCAAGTGAGGGCAAGCTTGCTAAGGATATAAAAGAGAGGAAGAGTATCTGGGGAAGTAAGCGCATATATTTCTACCTATTATTATCACTTTAATGGTTTTTTATTTCATATCTATTTAATCAGTTCTGCTAAGCAATTTTCTCTTCGAAAAAAATAAACCTTATTGCTGTATTACGGTATTGCACTATTGCTGTACTGTTATAATGGGCAGGAGATTAAATCGATATATTTAACTTTAGAATATAAGAATAGTCGTATAAATTCCAAAAATACAACTAATCTGGTAGTAAAAGAAAATAAAAAAATGGTGGTATTTTTATTTTGTGAGAGCTTCTCCGACTAAAATGTCGGAGAAGTCATTAAAAAAAGAATTGAATTTAGATTTCAAGATAGTCGAGGAGACCGAAAGCGGCTTTTCTGCCTTCATCAATGGCGGTTACTACCAAGTCAGAACCACGTACAGCATCCCCGCCGGCGAATATTTTAGGATTACTGGTCTGAAAAGGCAGATCACTGGATTCAGGCGCGATAATACGACCTTTTTGATCGATCTTGACTTGATGTTCAGCCAGCCAGTTCATAGTGTGAGGCTTGAAACCAAATGCCATGATCACTGCATCGGCTTCTATCAAAAATTCGGAACCTTGAATAATCTCAGCCTGACGACGGCCTTTTTCATCTATGGCACTCAGTTGTGTTTTCACCACCTTGACCCCACAAACCCGTCCTGCGCCATTAATTTCAATGCTAATGGGTTGCAGGTTAAAACGAAACTCTACACCTTCTTCTTTCGCATTTTTTACTTCACGACGGGAACCGGGCATATTTTCCTCATCTCGCCGATAGGCGCAGATAACATGGACTGCCCCCTGGCGAATCGAAGTACGGACGCAGTCCATTGCTGTATCACCGCCGCCCAATACCAGAACACGTTTACCCTTCATATCAACATAAGGCTGCTCAGGCAGAGACGGGTAACCCATCAAATGACGGGTGTTGGCGATTAAAAAAGGTAAGGCGTCATATACCCCGTCAGCGTTTTCGTTCTCCAGTCCACCGTGGATGGATTGATAAGTCCCCACCCCAAGAAATACGGCATCAAATTCTTTGGTGAGTTCAGCCAGAGTAACGTCTTGGCCTATCTCTATGTTTAGACGGAATTCGATCCCCATCCCGGAAAATATTTCACGGCGGCGAATTATCACCTCTTTTTCTAGTTTAAAAGCGGGAATGCCAAATGTGAGCAAGCCACCAATTTCAGGATGGCGATCGTAGACCACCACTTGTACGCCATTACGAGTCAGGACATCTGCACAGGCTAATCCTGCCGGTCCTGCCCCAACCACGGCGACACGTTTACCTGTTGGGATGACATGCGACATATCCGGTTTCCAGCCCATCGCAATAGCCGTGTCATTAATATAACGTTCAATGTTACCGATAGTGACGGCACCGAAATCATCATTTAGGGTACAAGCACCTTCACACAGGCGATCTTGCGGACAGACCCGGCCACAGACTTCCGGCAAGCTGTTGGTCTGGTGTGATAATTCCGCTGCTTCGATGATGCGTCCTTCATTGGCGAGTTTCAGCCAATTTGGAATGTAGTTATGTACGGGACATTTCCATTCACAGTAAGGGTTACCACAAGAGAGACAGCGATCTGCTTGTGCCTGTGACTGAATTTCAGAAAAAGGTTCATAAATCTCAATAAATTCTATTTTTCTGATTTTCAACGATTTTTTAGGAGGATCGACACGTTGTAAGTCGATAAATTGATAAACATTTTGACTCATTATTAACTCCTTACTGTGCCTGAACCCGTAATTCGGCGGAAGAACGGCTACGGTGCCCCAACAACGCACTGATATCACTGGATTTAGGTTTAACCAAAGCAAACTTATTGACCCATTGAGACCAATTTTCCAATAGGTTTTCACCGTGTTGAGAGTTTGTCAGGCGGACATGTTCGGTGATTAATCCCCGCAGATGTTCTTTATGAATGGCAAGGGTATCCATTGAGAGAACTTCTACCAGTTCTGGATTGACGCGTTTGCGGAAGTCATCAAATTCATCAAGTACGTAAGCAAATCCCCCTGTCATGCCTGCGCCAAAATTTACACCAGTGTTGCCCAGGACACAGACGATCCCGCCAGTCATATATTCACAGCCATTGTCGCCGATCCCCTCAATAACGGTGATAGTGCCTGAATTACGTACAGCGAAGCGTTCACCGGCACGTCCGGCAGCAAAGAGTTTCCCGCCTGTTGCACCATAAAGACAGGTATTGCCGATAATAGTGGCTTCGTGACTTTTAAATGCTGAGCCGGCAGGAGGAAGGATGGTAATACAGCCGCCAGCCATACCCTTACCGACATAATCATTGGCATCGCCAATTAAAGTCAGTTCGACACCGGCAGCATTCCAGACGCCAAAACTTTGTCCGGCCGTTCCATTGAAATGCAGTTTGACTGGATCGGCTGCCCGCCCTTGATCGCCATACCGAGCCGCAATCTCACCGGAGAGGGAAGCACCAACAGAGCGATCGGTATTTTGGATATCAAAATAAAACGTCTTGCTTTGCGCGTTTTCTACATAAGGCATAGCCTGTGCGACGATCAATTTATTCAGCGTACCTTGGTCAAAAGGAGGATTACCTTCTGTGCAATGCAGCGCTTTGTCGGTATGAGGTTCTACGGTTTCCAGTAATGGTTCGAGATTGAGTTTGCTTTGCTTGGCAGAAATTCCCTCAAGTATTTCCAGCAAGTCTGTTCGTCCAATCAAATCGGTAAGTCTTTTCACCCCTAATTGCGCCATCAGTTCACGTGTTTCCTGCGCAATAAAGCGGAAATAGTTAATGACTCTTTCTGGCAAGCCGTGATAATGAGATTGGCGTAGTTTTTCATCTTGTGTAGCGACACCAGTGGCACAGTTATTTAAGTGGCAGATACGCAAATATTTACAGCCGAGAGCAACCATTGGGCCAGTGCCGAAACCGAAACTTTCTGCGCCTAAAATAGCCGCTTTGATGATATCCATCCCTGTTTTCAAGCCACCGTCAACCTGAAGGCGGATTTTATGGCGTAGCCCATTGGCAACCAGCGCTTGTTGGGTTTCCACCAGCCCCAATTCCCACGGGCAACCTGCGTATTTGACAGAAGAGAGCGGGCTGGCACCTGTTCCGCCATCATAACCGGCGATGGTGATCAGGTCGGCATAAGCTTTGGCGACACCGGTGGCAATGGTTCCCACGCCAGGTTCTGAAACCAGTTTGACGGAGATCAGCGCCCGCGGATTCACCTGCTTAAGATCGAAAATCAATTGAGCCAGATCTTCGATTGAATAAATATCGTGATGTGGCGGCGGAGAAATCAGGGTAACGCCCGGAACGGAGTAGCGCAATTTGGCAATATAAGACGTTACCTTATCTCCCGGTAATTGACCGCCTTCCCCTGGTTTTGCGCCTTGGGCGATTTTTATCTGGATCACATCGGCACTGGCTAAGTACGCGGGTGTAACGCCAAATCTGCCGGAAGCAACTTGCTTAATGCGGGAAACTTTCTTGGTACGATAACGCGCGGGATCTTCGCCACCTTCTCCAGAGTTGGAAAACCCCCCTAACGTATTCATTGCCTCTGCCAGCGCCTCATGGGCTTCAGGGCTGAGTGCGCCAATTGACATAGCGGCGGTATCAAACCGTTTGAACAGTGCTTCTGCGGGTTCAACATCTGCAATATTGATGGGATCACCTTTAGGAGCAAGGGCTAGCAGATCCCGCAAGGTGGTGATAGGGCGCCCATTGATCAGTTCGGAATATTTCAGGTAATCACGATAATTGCCACTGTGAACGGCGGCCTGCAATGTGCTGACAACATCGGGGTTATAAGCGTGATACTCCCCATTATGGACATATTTCAGTAGTCCCCCTTGATCGATGGCGTGGCGATGTAACCATGCTCGTTTGGCAAGATTACGCAGATCTTGTTCAAAATCGCTGAAATCTGCGCCCCCAATACGACTGACAACACCATTGAAGCAGATATCTGTCACATCCTGGTGTAAACCAACGGCTTCGAACAACTTAGAGCAGCGATAAGAGGAAATGGTGGAGATGCCCATTTTGGACATAATTTTATACAGCCCTTTATTAATGCCATTGCGATAATTAAGCATCACGCGGGCATATGGCGCATTGATTGTGCCATCATCCACCATTTTTCCCAGTGATTCATAGGCCAGATAGGGGTAAACAGCAGTAGCGCCAAAACCCATCAATACCGCAAAATGATGCGGATCACGCGCACTGGCAGTTTCTACAATCAAGTTGGTATCGCAGCGTAGGTTTTTCTCAACCAGGCAGTGCTGGATAGCACCGATAGCCATTGGCGCAGGGATGGGTACTCTTTCTGGTGCAATATTGCGATCGGATAGTACCAACAATACTGAACCATTGCGGGCGAGTTCCTCGGCCCTTTCACATAAAGCTGAGACAGCACGTTTCAGGGTGATTTCCTGTGGATTGAAGGTCAAATCCAACGTATCAGCGCGATAATAAGATTCCTGCTGTGTTGTTAGTTGTATGAAATCAGAATAGAGCAGGACTGGCGATTGAAAGCACAACCGATGAGCCTGCCCTTCCGCTTCACAAAAGACATTCATTTCTCGCCCAATGCGGGTAGCCAGAGACATCACATGAGCTTCACGTAATGGATCGATGGGAGGATTGGTAACTTGGGCAAATTGCTGGCGAAAATAGTCGTAGATAATGCGCGGGCGGCTGGAAAGCACAGCAAATGGGGTGTCATCTCCCATTGAACCGGTCGCTTCTTGCGCATTTTCACCGAGGGTACGGATAACTTGATCCAGTTCCTCATTACTATAGGCAAACTGCTTGTGATAAGTTGCCAACAGGCGATCATCTAACTCTCGCAGCCCGACCTGTGCTTCCGGCAATTCTTCAAACGGAATCAAACGCCTGACGTTTTTCTCCAGCCATTCTTTATAAGGGTGGCGGCTTTTCAGATCATTGTCAGTTTCCGCTGAGTGGAGAATACGCCCTTCATAGGTATCGATAACCATTAACTCACCTGGCCCAACACGGCCTTTCTCAATGACTTCATCGGGTTGGTAATCCCAAATACCGATTTCAGAAGCACAGGTAATCAGTTTATCTTTGGTAATCACATAGCGGGCAGGGCGTAAGCCATTGCGATCTAAATTACAGGCGGCATAACGCCCATCAGAAATAACGATGCCGGCCGGTCCATCCCAGGGTTCCATGTGCATGGAGTTAAAATCGAAGAATGCACGCAGATCATCATCCATATCAGGGTTATTCTGCCATGCCGGTGGAACGAGCAAACGCATTGCGCGGATTAAATCCATACCGCCATTGAGAAACAGTTCCAGCATGTTATCCAGTGAACTGGAATCGGAACCCGTTTCATTAACAAAAGGTGCAGCAGTATGTAAATCCGGGATTAACGGCGTGCGGAACTTATAGGCCCGCGCTTTAGCCCATTCACGGTTTCCCGTAATGGTATTGATTTCCCCATTGTGAGCCAGATAGCGAAAGGGTTGTGCCAGCGGCCATCGGGGAATGGTATTCGTTGAAAAGCGCTGATGGAATAAACAGATGGCAGATTCCATGCGCAGGTCAGCCAAATCAGGGTAGAAACGCGGTAAATCCGCAGCCATGCACAATCCTTTATAAATCGTGACCAGATTGGACAGGCTGCAAATATAAAAGTCATTGTCGGTAATACATTTTTCTATGCGACGTCGGGAAACGAACAGCCGGCGTTCCAGATCTTGCGCTCGCCATCCGGCTGGCGCGTTGATAAAAACTTGCTCAATGCGAGGAAGGCTTGATAAGGCAATATCACCTAAGATATCGCGATTGATAGGAACTTCCCGCCAACCCACAATGGACAGGGTTTCGTGTTGTAATTCCTGTTCGATAATATCACGGCATAATTGAGCGATTTTGGCATCCTGGCTTAGAAACAACATGCCGACAGCATAATTTTTAGCGAGCCGCCATGATTGCTCGCTGGCGATCATTTGGAAGAAACGGTCTGGTTTTTGCATTAACAAACCACAGCCATCACCCGTTTTTCCATCCGCCAGAATGGCCCCCCTGTGTTGCATCCGGGCCAGTGCGTGTATGGCCGTGCGCACCACCTTGTGGCTTGGTTCTCCTTCGATATGTGCGATTAATCCAAAGCCACAGTTATCTTTTTCCTGCAATCTGTCATATAACATTGTAAAGCTCCCCAAGTTCTGTCCGACTCTCACATCACTCGCGAGAGGGTATCGATATATATTTTTTCTACAGGCGTCTAATTTGCGCCCTCAATAAAACGCCACTTGTTTTATTGGCATTAACAAGCGGTGAATCAAAATGATGTTATGTTATCTATCTATCACTGCATAAATATGAGCCAGAGGATCATCTGACAGGTGATTTTCAGCGAATTCCCAACTTAACGGTAAAAACAGCGTTGGTCAAATCGTGTTAAATAGCGTTTTTTATTGATGTTTTTTATTTATTTTTTTGATTTTTATGAGTAAATAGCGATTTTTTGTATTTTGTGACTAAGATCATTCCTCTTAAATGATGTGAGTTATATCACTAAAATCACCACACTATCTATTTTGGATATGCTTTAAAATAGATCCATATTGATATTTTATTCTTATATTTTGACTTAAATTGGACTTATATTGTGTATTTTTTAATTTGCAAGAGGAAGTGGTTGGTTGTTTTTTCATCAAAAAAGGGACGCTGAAATTTTATTGCATAATTATTCTTATTATTTTCATTTTTATTCTTTTTGAAAGATTGAAGGTCATATCCCGTAACGAAGTTGGGACTTTTTACGTTATGATTCAATACAGTAACTTTACTGGAAAAGATCTTACTGGGAGTTGTTATGAAGCTGATTCGAGGGCTTGCCCAATATTATGTAGATTTGATGATGAAGCTGGGGCTGGTGCGTTTTTCTATATTACTTGCATCAGCTTTAGTTATTCTTGCGATGGCAATGCAGATGGCGGTGACATTTGTACTGCATGGAGAAGTGCAGGGTATTGATTTAATTCGCTCCATTTTTTTTGGTTTGTTAATTACCCCTTGGGCGGTTTATTTTCTCTCCATCGTAGTAGAACAGCTTGAAGAATCCCGCCAGCGGTTATCGAGTCTGGTCGCTAAACTTGAAGAAATGCGCCAGCGTGATGCGAAATTAAACCTGCAACTCAAAGAAAACATCGACCAATTGAACCAAGAGATTAGCGACAGGGAGAAGGCGGAAAAAGCCCATTTGGTTTTGTTGGATAAACTCAAATTGGAAATGGAGCAGCGTGAAAAAACCCAGATTGAACTTGAGCAGCAATCGGTGCTATTGCGTTCATTTCTGGATGCTTCCCCGGACCTGGTTTATTACCGTAATGAAGATAATGAATTTTCCGGTTGTAATAGGGCGATGGAATTGCTGACAGGCAAAAGCGAAAAACAGCTCATCGGCCTGACGCCGACAGATGTTTACGATAAAGAAATTGCCAGCAAGGTGATGGAAACCGATGAAAAAGTATTTCGCCACAATGTATCCCTGACCTATGAGCAATGGTTAGTTTATCCCGATGGACGTAAAGCTTGTTTTGAACTCAGGAAAGTTCCTTTTTATGATCTCGTTGGCAAGCGACATGGGTTAATGGGATTTGGGCGCGATATAACGGAGCGTAAACGCTATCAGGACGCATTGGAGAACGCCAGCAGGGATAAGACGACGTTTATCTCTACGATTAGCCACGAGCTTCGTACGCCTTTAAATGGCATTGTGGGCTTGAGCCGAATTCTGATGGATACCGACTTAACCCCAGAACAATGTAAGTACCTGGAAACAATCCATGTCAGTGCTATTACATTGGGTAATATTTTCAATGATATTATCGAATTAGATAAAATTGAGCGTCGTAAAGTCCAACTTGATAACCAACCCGTTGATTTCACCGGTTTCATGACAGATTTAGAAAATATTTCAGCTTTATTGGCGCAGCCGAAGGGAATTAAATTTGTTCTGGAGCCTGAACTGCCACTACCCGCAAAAGTGCTGACTGATGGAACCCGTTTGCGCCAAATTTTGTGGAACCTGATTAGTAATGCCGTGAAATTTACGCCTGAAGGCGAAATTAAGGTTCGTATCTGGCGTGAAGTAGAAGAAGAACGCCTATTCTTTGAAGTGACGGATTCCGGTATTGGTATTCCTCCTGACGAGTTGGAAAAAATCTTTGCCATGTATTATCAGGTTAAAGACAGCGCTGGTGGGCGTCCTGCAACCGGAACGGGGATTGGCCTTGCTGTTTCGAAGCGTCTTGCCCTAAGCATGGGAGGGGACATTGTGGTGAAAAGTACGTTAGGCAAAGGTTCTTGCTTTACCTTGTCTGTCGTTGCGCCAGCCATTGGTGAACACCTGGAAGGGAAGGCTGAACAAGATACTATGCCATTGCCAGCACTTAATGTCTTACTGGTAGAAGATATTGAATTGAACGTCATTGTAGCCCGTTCTGTTCTGGAGAAATTGGGGAACAGTGTGGATGTTGCTATGAATGGCCATGATGCACTGGCCATGTTTGATCCTGATGAATATGACTTAGTGTTACTGGATATCCAATTACCGGATATGACGGGGCTGGATATTGCCCGTCAATTGCACCAGCGTTATTCCTCCCAATTCTTGCCCCCTTTGATCGCGCTGACGGCTAATGTCTTAAAGGATAAAAAAGAATACCTTGATGCGGGCATGGATGATGTGCTCAATAAGCCGTTATCTGTCAAGGCGTTGACTGCTGTGATAGAAAAATATTGGGGCAAGGACTTTGAATCTGACACTGTCTTAGTGGAAGTTGAGCTTGTGACTCAGGATGAAGGACGGCTGGATACGGAGATGCTTAATCAATATATCGAATTGGTTGGGCCACAAATGATCACAGACAATCTGGTTATTTTTGAAACCATGATGCCAAATTATCTTGCTTTGCTGGACTCCAATATGACCGCCAGAGATCAAAAAGGCATTACGGAAGAGGCGCATAAAATCAAAGGTGCGGCGGGTTCAGTCGGGTTACGCCATTTGCAGCAATTGGCTCAACAGATTCAGTCACCGGATTTACCTGCGTGGTGGGATAATGTTCAAGAATGGGTGGATGAGTTAAAGTTGGAATGGAAGCAAGATATAGAAATATTAAGAAATTGGTTATCAAGCGCTACAAAAAAATAACCCCAACCGAAGTTGGGGTGCGCTAATACTGCGCCAACACCAGGGAAATCTGTTTACCCGCTTATCTAAGATTTGTTTTCGACGCGAGTAATGAAAGAATTCTTTTACACAGAACACAAGTACCAACATAGCAAAGATAAGATTTTTTGTTACAAGATTCATTAAAATCTGTGATGAAGATTGGTGTTTAACCCTCTAAGGGGTTAAGCATTAATCTACTACAAATGGAGAGAAATATGAAATCTGTTGCCATTATATTAAGTGGATGTGGAGTGTACGATGGAAGTGAAATTCACGAATCAGTTCTCACTATGCTCTCTTTAAGCCGTCTTGGCGCCGAAGTGTCTTTTTTTTCGCCTGATGAGATACAACATCATGTTATTAACCACCTTAATGGAGAAGAGAAACAAGAAAGTCGCTACATGATGGAAGAGTCTGCCCGTATAACAAGGGGAAATATACAACCTTTATCCAAAGTTAATATTGATGAGTTGGATGCGCTAATTATTCCTGGTGGGTTTGGCGTAGCCAAAAATTTATGTAATTTCGCGTTTAAAGGATCAGATTGCGAAATAAATAAAGAATTATTAAGTATAGTGCAAAATATGCACCAGCAAGGCAAGCCGATGGGGTTCATATGTATTGCGCCGGTTATGGTATCTAAAATATTAGGCAAACCGATAAAAGTCACCATCGGCAATGATCCAGAAACTGCGGCTCAAATAGCGAGGATGGGTGGGGTACATGTTGAGTGTCCGGTTGATGACATTGTCATTGATTTTGAAAACAAAATTGTAACAACACCCGCTTATATGCTCGCAGAATCTTTGGCGCAGGCAGAAAAAGGAATTGATAAGTTGGTGAGAAAAATATTGGAAATGATTGAGTAATCGGATGAGAAACCCTTTTTCAATATTGTGGCGCTGGCTGAAAAGAATTGTCGTGTCGATCACGGTTTTGTGGTTCGTTGCTGTAATTGCCTTTTCATTTTTGCCAGTGCCATTTTCTATGATGATGATAGAGAGACAAGTCTCAGCCTTAATGTCAATTAATTTGTCTTATGTTTCTCGCTCTTCATGGAGGGATCAGAATCACATTTCACCCTATATGGCGTTGGCTGTTATTGCAGCGGAAGATCAAAAATTCCCAAAACATTGGGGGTTTGATTTTGAGGCTATTGAAACTGCTATGGCGTATAACAAAAAATATGAGAAGCGAATTCGGGGGGCATCGACAATTTCCCAGCAAACAACCAAAAATTTATTTCTATGGGAAGGACGTAGTTGGGTAAGAAAAGGATTAGAAGCGGGAATGACGGCTGTACTTGAATTACTGTGGTCGAAGCAACGTATTTTAACGGTCTATCTCAATCTGGCTGAGTTTGGCAACGGTATTTTCGGCGTTGAGGAAGCGGCCCAACATTACTTTGGCAAACCTGCCTGCCGATTGACAGCTACCGAATCCGCATTGCTTGCTGCTGTATTGCCAAACCCTCATCGTTATAAAGTGAATACGCCTTCCGGGTATGTATTACAACGCCAGCAATGGATCTTGCGACAAATGCAGTTAATGGGAGGCGTGAATTACTTAAAGCAGAATAAGTTAGGATGGGCGTTGAATACATGTGGGGCTGGGCGGCATTGATTAATGCCACCTTGATGGTTTTCAGTTGAGGTAGGTAAATGCTGTTGTTACACGTTTTACACCGCTGGTTTCGCTGGCGATTTTTGCAGCCGCAGCCCCCTCTTGTTGCGTGACAATGCCAAACAAAAAGACTTCACCATCCTCTGTCACCACTTTGATGCTGGATGATCTCACTGCATCACTGGTTAAAATTTGGGAACGCACTTTGGTCGTCAACCAGGCATCAGCGGAGGCCGTCGCCAATGTCACGGGACTGGCTTGACGGATTTCGTTATATACCACATCAGTACCGTCAACCTTTGCCGCAATCTGTTTTGCCCGTTCAGCCAGAGTCATATTGGGGCTTTGTCCGGTTAAAAGGATCTTGCCTTGATATACAGTCACTGATACACGGGCTTGTGCCTTAATTTGTGGGTCCTTGCTGATGGCATTGCTGACACGGGCTTCCAGCGTGGTATCGTCAACTTGCTGCCCAATAGTTCGCGGATCTGAACCCGCTTTTGTGGCAATCGCAGCGGAGCCTACGACGGCGGCACCAATACACCCTTGTAATAGCATTGCACTGAAACAGACCAATAATAGAGAAAATAACCGCATTAGCTGGCTCCTTATTCATCCTGATGAGGGAATAACGTGTTGTCGATTAAGTCGCACAGGCAGTTGATTGTCAACATATGAACTTCCTGGATCCTGACGCTGTGATGTGAAGGAATACGTATCTCAACATCCTGAGGGCCTAGTAAACCCGCTAATTCACCGCCATCGTAACCTGTCAGCGCGACGATTGTCATATCACGGGTAACAGCGGCTTCCACCGCTTTGATAATATCTCGGCTATTTCCATGTGTAGAAATAGCAAGAGGACATCCCCAGGTTGTCCCAGTGCCCTGACTTGTTTGGCATAGATTTCATCAGGCTGTTTACTGTTGGCAATCGCAGTGATCACCACATTGTCAGTATTCAGTGACAGAGCTGGCAAACTTGGTCGATCTGTTTCAAATCGATTGATCATGCTGGCGGTAAAACGCTGCGCCGTTGCAGCAGAGCCACCATTACCACAGCAAAGAATTTTGTTGCCGTTCAGCAGTGATTGAACCATCATCATCGCGGCGCGCGATATTGCGTCAGGTAATGCTTCTGCTGCCGCGATCTGAGTTTGAATACTTTCAGTAAAGCAGACTTTAATTCTATCCAGCACGTTATGACCTATGTATATTGGAATGATTTATTTAGTGAGAAAATTGAGAATCTATTATATTAAAATGGGTTCTCATTCAGGTTGAAGGCATTTTTCAGCCATTCAAATTTCTGTCCTGTTATTGCACAAACATCGAAACGGCAGGATGCCGTTTCCAGACATTCATTGCGTTGAGACAGCCAGACAGCAGCCGTATATAATATCTTTCTACGCTTACTTTGAGTAATTGTAGCAATGGCGCCACCATATTGTGCATTTTTGCGGAAACGGACTTCAACGAATATCCATGTATACCTGTCACGCATAATCAGATCGATTTCCCCGCCACGAATTTTCACATTCTCAGCAACAAAGACAATCCCCTGTTTTTGCAAAAACAGTTTAGCCTGCTGTTCATAATGGCGCCCTAGCGCATAGCGATTGTTTGTTGGTTTTTTCATCCTGAAATGACCACGATACTTTTCATCACAGAGAACCATGTACTGCATTGGAATCAGTGTTATTGCTGCTCTCTATATTATTGGTATTTCCTGCGTTATCGATACCTTCTGTGCTTTTTTTTGGTGTTATTGGTATTTTCGAGGGTTATGCGGCCATTATTGAATTGCATCCAGGGCAATTGACGCAAGATAGTGCAGTTATCTGTCACGGATAGCTCTCCCGAAGCTCCGTTCAGGTGAAAACCCATTTCTTGTTGCATTTGCGTAAATTGATTGGCTAGCGACCATGCATCAATTCCCATGGCATAGAGACGCATCAGGGAATAATCATTGGTGAATTTTTTGGCTGCTTGCTGCATTAAGGGCACGTTTATGCCGGTCAGCAATGGGATATCACTAAACTGTATGCCATCCATTTCCAGACGAAAATCAGGGCCTGAACCTGATTTATTACTGCGTGAGCTGACATAAAGAGCTGGCTTTTTACGGGAACTGATCGCCATATCGATCATGGGCTTGATAGTGGTCAGTTCGTTTGCGGTTGCGACAATATAAACGGCATCGACAGGCTCTGTGGCGGAATTTGTGGACACAACCGGCGTCCCTGACAAGCGAATGCCGATACCACGATTTATGGATTGTCTCATTTCATCTAGCGTGCCAAAAGATTGCTGCAATACCGTTTGACCACCCCGTTTTTGCCACTCTTGTGCAAAGGCTTTTGCAACACGGCTGCCTAATTCAGTACGAGGTATCAACACCAAAGGGCTGTGCTTTTGCTGTTGCCAGATATGCATGGCGGCATTTTTCGCCTCATCTTCAGGAGAGAGTGAGAAATAACAGATATTCGGCCGTCTTTGTGGCATATCGAGTTCATTGAGCGCCAGAATATTCAGTGGCGTTTCAATTTGAGTCAATTGTTCTACATTCGGTTTCAGTAATGGCCCAACCACCAGAGTGACACCATCTTGTTTAGCCTGTTCCAGCAGTTCGGTAAGAGGCTGGCTGTTAGTATCATAGATTTTTACGGTCTGAACATTGACAGGCACATCATTTATCACCCCCATATCAGGTTCAGTTGTGGCAACATCAGTATTCCCTGAATTTGCAGCGCTGGCATTTTCAGGACTGACAGCGGGTTCAGCGTTAACAGCCCCGTTTGGTTCGGTGGCATTTGTTGGCAATGATGATTCTGGCAATGATGGATTTGGTAGCCCTTTTTGAGCATCAAGAAAACCCTGGCGAATGGCGTCACCAAATATTTTGGCCTGGCCGCTCAAAGGCAGAAATAACCCAATTGTGGCATGGCTATTTTTAGCTTCTTGCAACATTTGTTGCAGAGCTGTGGGTAAACTGTGGGCAGCGGGGTTGTCTGGATAACGAATTTGCCAATCGTGAATAGCGAGACGCAGTTTATCGAGATCCTGTTTATTGGTCTGATAGGTATTGAGTAAATCAAGCCAGCCCTGCAACGTATACTCATTGGCATTAATCACCAATTCACGCATTTGCTGCGGGGAAAGTTGCGTCAATAATTGCCAGGTTTCATCAAGGTTTTTCTGGCGGGCAGCTTCATCTGTTGCGTAAGATCCCAATGCGATGTAAGCACGGATCACATCCAACGATGGTTGATTGTGTGCTGCGTCAATAATGGCTTGGTAGCGGTTAATCTCTGCGCTGATCTTATCCTGAGGCTTAGAAGTTGGTTGCCCTTGCTGTTCGGGCATGGTACACCCTGCAATAATCATAGTTGACAGCAGTGCTGTATAGATTAAACCAGTTTTTAAACGCACAAAAATTGAGGGAAGCATACTGTATCCAGTGATGTTTTTTTCAAAGATGCTCAATTTTAAATCGGTCATTCGGATGAAACAATGAATCAAACCAATCGAGCAGTGGTTACGACATCCACGCTATATGTTGTGCCAACCCCTATTGGAAATCTGGGGGATATTACTCAGCGTGCTCTTGAAGTTCTTAAACATGTCGATCTGATTGCAGCCGAAGATACGCGACACACTGGCTTGTTGCTTCAACATTTTGCCATTAATGCGCGCATGTTCGCACTTCACGATCATAATGAACAGCAAAAAGCAGATCAATTGATTACGAAACTTGAACAAGGGGCGAGTATCGCATTGGTATCTGATGCCGGTACGCCGTTGATTAACGATCCGGGTTATCATCTGGTTCGCCGTTGCCGTGAAGCCGGTATCAATGTAGTTCCACTACCTGGCCCTTGTGCGGCAATTACAGCACTGTCTGCTGCTGGCTTGCCTTCAGATCGTTTTTGTTATGAAGGCTTCTTGCCGGCTAAAAGTAAGGGACGTCAGGATACCTTGCGTGAATTAGCGCAAGAGCCGCGTACGCTGATTTTTTACGAATCGACACATCGTCTGTTGGACAGTTTAGAAGATATTGTGAAAGTATGGGGAGCCGATCGTTATATTGTGTTGGCACGAGAATTAACCAAAACGTGGGAATCGATTCAAGGAATGCCCGCCGGTGAGCTTCTGACATGGGTCAAGGAAGATGAAACCCGTCGCCGCGGAGAAATGGTTCTGATTGTGGAAGGATATCGTAAACCCGCCGAGGATAGCTTGCCACAGGAAGCCTTGCGGACATTGGCATTGTTGCAAAAAGAGCTGCCATTGAAAAAGGCCGCGGCATTGGCAGCAGAGATCCACGGTGTGAAGAAAAATGCCTTATATCGTTATTCACTCGATCAAAACACGACTTTGGGACAAATTGAAGAAGACGCGTGAAAACCCTATACATTGGATATTAAACCTCTTATAATCCGCGCCGGAGTTGACCAGACAGTCGCTGCTTTACTGCTCTCTCGGGAGAAGTCAAGGGGAGGAAAGTCCGGGCTCCATAGGGCAGGGTGCCAGATAACGTCTGGGAGGTGAAAGCCTACGACTAGTGCAACAGAGAGCAAACCGCCGATGGCCCAGCTTTGTTTGTAAAAGCAATGTTGGGATCAGGTAAGGGTGAAAGGGTGCGGTAAGAGCGCACCGCGCGACTGGCAACAGTTCGTGGCACGGTAAACTCCACCCGGAGCAAGACCAAATAGGGGTTCGCATGGTACGGCCCGTACCGAACCCGGGTAGGTTGCTTGAGCCAGTGCGCAAGTGCTGGCCTAGATGAATGGCTGTCCAAGACAGAACCCGGCTTATCGGTCAACTTCACAGATTTTGCCCTATAGAGCAGATGCTTTATAGGGCTTTTTCTTTATAAACAAGGAATTATTAGTCAGCCAAATCAATCAGCAGGCCCCGAAATGGCGTCTCCGTTTGTAACATCACTTCCTGCTCTTCCTGAATAAATACGCCATCCCCACATTCAATCTTTACGTCCCTGCTTTGGTTGCCATTAATTATTGCATTACCACTGATGGATTGCAGGTAAGCATGTTGGCTACGTAAAGCCAAAATTTGGCTGTCATGGGGTTTAAGCACGAGATAGCTTATCCACGTTTGTTGGCGCAGATACATACTGTTATTTTCTGATGTAGGAGAAGCCAGTAAAGTAAGCGATTTGTTTGGCAGAACTATATGCTGTAATGGCCGAGCTTCTTGCTGAGGACAGGCATTGAGCCAGAGTTGCAGTCGTGTCAGTGGAAGCGTGTCACTGGTATTGTGCTCACTGTAACGAATCCCTTGACGCGCAGAAAATAGCAAACAATCCCCCTGGCATGCATGGAAGTTATTGCCTTCACTGTCTCGATATTGGACTTCTCCTTGCAGGATAATATTCAGGACATCAACATGAGGGTAAGATTTGGGTTGGAACTCGGCTTTCGGCGCCAAAACTTCCTGATTAAGAACACGCAGCGTCCTATAGTTCAAAAATTTTGGGTCAAAATAGTGACCAAATGAAAAAGTATAGCGAGCCTGTAACCAGCCATAATCGGCTTTTCCGCATTGATTTGCTGTTCTCGTTATTATCATGTTGTTATCTCTTTAACCATAGATCTATGACTGTCGATCTTAATTATCTGGACGTTGAAATGTTAGCCAGTTAATCTGGTGGCTATATTCAAAATTCCTGATTGAGAAAAATATGGGTAAAGAACGTGCGCTTACTTTGGAATCCCTGCGGGTAATGGATGCGATAGACCGACGGGGAAGTTTTGCTGCGGCAGCGGATGAGTTGGGGCGAGTTCCTTCTGCACTGAGTTATACCATGCAGAAATTGGAAGAGGAATTGGACGTTGTGCTGTTTGATCGCTCTGGTCATCGCACGAAATTTACCAATGTTGGCCGGATGCTACTGGAGCGAGGACGGTTACTGCTTGAAGCTGCGGATAAATTGACCGCAGATGCAGAAGCGCTTGCCCGTGGTTGGGAAACCCACCTGACTATTGTGTGTGAAGCGTTGTTCCCAATGGTATCGCTGTTTCCTCTTGTGGATAAATTGGCGGCTAAATCGAATACGCAACTTTCGTTAATGACGGAAGTATTAGCAGGTGCGTGGGAACGTCTGGAAACAGGATATGCTGATATTGTGATTGCACCTGATCTGCATTTCAGGGCTTCATCCGAAGTGAATTCGCGGGCACTTTATTCTATTAACAATGTCTATGTTGCCAGTGCGGATCACCCTATCCATCATGAACCCGAACCATTGTCTGATGCCACACGAGTGAAATATCGTGGAATAGCTGTCGCTGATACAGCAAGAGAGCGTCCGGTGTTGACGGTTAAATTATTGGATAAACAACCGCGCTTGACGGTGAGTTCACTGGAAGATAAACGTCGGGCACTTTTGGCAGGGTTAGGAGTGGCAACCATGCCATACCCTATGGTGGAACAAGATATTGCCGAAGGTCGTTTGCGGGTTATTGGTTCGGAATACAGCCATGAAACCAACATTATCATGGCATGGCGGCGTGATAGTATGGGAGAAGCCAAGTCCTGGTGCTTGCGTGAAATCCCTAAATTGTTTGCGAAGCAAAGACATGCGTGAAAATACAATAAAGATGCATACCACCAAAATAATAAAGCGGATGTAGCGAATATCATCAAGCCCCTTGCTGCGAATACACAGGAAGGGGCTATAAAAAGAAAGGGAAATGATCTGTTTTTCTTCTATTACCAATTTTTCTTCATTACATGGTCAATACTGAATCTTCCTGGTCCCATCATAGCCAGCAGCAGGTAACCTGAGCTTATGGCGAAGTTTTTCAGGAACATAGTCAGGTTCAGGTCATTTGAAAAATCGCTATGGAACAGGAGCGCGGTCAGAATACAGAAAATAAATGTAAACACAGCCGTGGTGCGGGTCAACAGGCCTAATATCACAGCAAGCCCGCCCCCCAGTTCAAGCAAGATAGTCAGTGGCAATAGAATTCCTGGCACCTTCATGGCTTCCATAAATTCCTGCGTTCCTGCATAGGCATCACCTAGTTTTCCATATCCTGCGATAATGAAAAGAACGGAGATTAAAATACGGGCAACCAACAGGCCACTATCTTCAAATTTTTTCATGATTGTCTCCACAAATACCGCAGGCCGCGATAAATAAACTGTCTGTTTAGCTTTTATTGTCCAAAAAACGGACTTAATAGCACGATTTGTTAATCATTATCTGATGGGAAGTATTCTACGGAGAGGTGTTATTGGTTGATAGTAAGGAATATTAACTATTTCATGCAGTTTTTTTGAAATAATTCGTTGGTATTAATTTTTGTATAGTGTGTTTCGTACGATTTTTATGATCCCGAAAATGTTGATTATACGACGTGACCAGCGATAAAACTGCCTGGGGTGGCGGAGTCCGTAAAGCAGGACAAGGCCAGAACCGATGGTAATATAAGGCTTAAAAGTAATGAGGGTTTGCCAGCCTTTATCATAGGGTTGTGTCATTTCAAGCCAGTTCTGGCTATAAATAGCAAGTAACTGCCGTTGTTGCTGGATCTCTTTTAATAGCTGCTGCTTTCGCAATTTTCGCTGACGATACCCCGATTTACTCATGAGGATCATCCTCCAGCATTTTGCGGTCAACATGCAATTGTGTTCGAGTTGCGTTAAGAAAGGTCAGTTTTCGCGCCTTTTTTATTGTCCATATTGCACTAAATACGGCGAGGAGCAGTAATATTCCGGCAGTGATAGCTATTGCTGTTATTCGGTAGGCTGGATCGATAGCCCAGAATATCAGCACCAATAGGCATATCAGGCCAAAACCTGCAAATAGTAATGTCAATCCTACCAGCAGTAGCAGTTGTACCAGTGTTGCTGCTCCCTCTTCCAACTCAACGGCAACGAGTTGGATGCGAGTTTCAACTATGTGAACAGCAATGGCTGCTACTCGCCGTACAGTATCAAAGAACCTTTTTCCCGGGCCTTTTGGGTGAGGGGATTGGGTCATGTCAGCGCCTTGAAAGCAGTACGCCTAATACAACGCCAATTGCTGCACCTATACCGACACCGGTCCACGGATTTTCACGAACGTAACTATCTGCATGACCGGCAATTTCCTTGGTTTGACCTACCAGCCTATCACTAGCTTCACTGAGTGTAGAGCGTGCATTTTTCAGTGTTCTTTCTGCCTTGTTGCGTAGTTTTTCCAGTTCTGCTTTTGAATTATCACCGGAGCTATTGAGGACTTCTTCTAGCGTATCCGCAAGAGATTGTAATTCAGCACGTAGATCTTCAGAGTTTTTCTTTTGTGGCATTGCCTGTCTCCTTGAATATACGATGGATGAATTTCAAACATAGACGTTTTTATCAAGAGATGAAAGTATGAATAGATGAAAAATTATCACAATATATTGCGAATTAGCCTTAAATACCGTTTGGGATGGCTAAGTGGAGAAGTCGTTATAGCGTGTAAGTGAACAAGGTTATAAGAATGTTAAGGGAAGAAAAAAGCAATGCCCTGTGGTAGATGCGGCCATCCACAGGGAAAATAAAGCGTTACGATAGCGTTTTATTAGTGCGCTTTTTGCGCCAAATGACAGTCAGGCTGCCAATTAAACCAATAAGTAATAGACCTACAGGTAACAGCACCAAAAAACTCATCAGATATTCTTCATACTGGCGGAACAGCGGACTCTTACCAAGGGCATAACCTAATGTTGTTAGAATAACCACCCACATGAACCCACTAAGCCAATTGAATATTTGAAAACGTCCATTTTTTAGCCCGGCAAGGCCCGCTAATGTTGGCAGTAATGTTCTGATAAAAGCGAGAAAACGGCCTATCAGTAAGGCAGATAAGCCATGACGATGGAATAAGTTATGTGCGCGTTGATGATAATGTGCAGGAAGATGTGACAGCCAGCCCTGAACTAATTTTGTATTGCCAAGCCATTTTCCCTGAAGATATCCGATCCAGCAGCCGAGGCTGGCTCCGGTGGTGAGAATGACTAATGTGACAGGAAAACTCATGGTTTCTTTTGCAATTAAAACACCGACTAATATGAGCAGGCTATCGCCCGGTAAAAACGCCGCCGGTAATATCCCGTTTTCCAGAAACAGGATGGTAAATAGCATTATATAGATTGCCCATACCAGCGACGGATTCGCTAATGTTTCGTAGTCTTGGTGCCAAAGTGCGTAAATCAGGTCTGTTACAATTTCCATCAAATGTTCCTAAAACACGGATTAAGGATTACATCTTACTTTTATGGTGCATTTATGGTTAATTTCTATTAAATACATTGTAATCAAAAGTAATTAATATCAGTTGTCATAAAATAATCTCGAAATCCCTTCAAGATGGTATAAAGATCGATTGGCACACTTTAACAAAATCAGTAGTATCGAGACAGACAATTTTGGTAATGAATAGAACTTTTAGTTCAGAACTATTAAGATTTGAAGCCATAGTACAGGGGAAATGAGGCACCAGTCACATCGTTATCTATGTGACTGGTTGAAATGACTAACTAATTAAAAATTCAATTGAAAAAAGCATAGGTGACTATGGATGTTTTTATATCAAAAGTCTAATGTAAATAAATTGTTATAGTAAATGATTTTGTTATATTAACTGTAAAAAAATTAGCCATAAACCGAGCATAACAAGGACTATACCTATAACTATATTTATCGCTTTTTGTTTATTTAATAGTGCTTCTCTTAGTTTGTTGTTGGATAAAAAATAAGCAACAAAACTAAACCATATTAGATGGGAAAAGGACATAAACATCCCATACAAAATTTGGGTATATAATGGAGTTGAAATGCTTACGATTTGCGTGTAAACACTAAGCACGAATAAAGTTGTTTTGGGGTTTAAGGCATTAGTAAAAAAACCATTCTTAAAAGAATCAAAATTTCCTATAGTTTCTGATTTGTCATCATCATCAACAGAAATATCTTTACTTATAAAAGTATTATAACCTATATATATTAGATATAATGCACCTACTATTCTGATTATAGCGAAAAAACTGGGTGTTTGGTTGATCAATACTCCGATACCAACAAGAGTATAAAAAACATGAACTAAGACTCCAGCAGAAATTCCTAATGATGAGTAAATCCCAGATTTACGACCATAAATAAGGCTATTTCTTGTTATCATAGCAAAATCAGCGCCAGGACTGATAACTGCTAAAATAGTTACTGTCGCAATAGAAAATAATTCAATCATTTTATTACTCTTGTTTTTTTCTGAAAGTTATTACAAGCATATCTCTTACTGCTTTTTTTTCTTTATCTATCCTGAATATAGGACTAACTCCATGAAATAGTTCTTTATCATTTAGCATTACCATTTCAAAAGCATTTTTCATGGTGAAAGATATTAGCTTATTTTTATTCTTGTCATAAATAGTACTTTCTCCTCCAATACAATTAATTCTGTTTATGCATAACATAAGAACATAATCTACACCATCTCTATGTATCCCTTCTGGCGTTGGTTTTCCAATTTGATTATCTGTTACTTCAATTCTGAATTGATGAGTTTCTATGTGCCAATTACCTTTTGGTGATAGTTCTGTAAATAAATCATGTGATAAATGGAAAATACCTTTCATGATTTTGCTTTTTATTATTTCGTCCTTTATTGGTTCATAATGTCTTTCTATATCACCATTTAGGTTGTTATAATTTTTTGTTTGAAAATGAGGTTGATGAGGTTCTATTCTTACCTCTCTTGATGTAACGTCGGAGCTTAATGTTGAGTATCTTCTTCTCCTATATTGACCACCATCACCCATATATTTATCAAGTTCTAACTTATCCCAGCTTCTTACGAATTTATCAACGTCAAATGACTGATTATTTATATATTCGTTTATTAATTTTATAGAGCTCTCCATTTTTAGATACACAAAATTATTTTCTTTCATTTCTTTGATAACATTTTTCTTAATGTCATTAATTGTAATGTATTGATTATTATCTGTATTAATAAACATGTTAACCTCATTTTTTATTCTATGGTGATCACTTTTATATATGAAATTTTTTTTATTGCAAGGGTAATTTTGGGGTTATGTTTTTTATTTAAATAATAACGATGAGTATTATATCAAGGTCAATTATGATGGTTATTGTTTATTTGATTTAATATTACAAAGAAATAACCACTTGTTAATTTATAATGTTAATATTCCGAGTTAATCATTTGTAATAGTTAAATGATTTCAATTTGTTATTAATTTATGATGGATAATTAATCTTGAAATCAATAAAAAACATTAAATTACTTAAGGTATAAAGATTGTGATATTCTGAGTTCAGAATATATTTTATTGTAATGATTCATTGTATGATGTATTTGAAATGGTAAAAATTGTCGTTTTGATCACATAAATGTGAATGGTTTGTTACTAAGTGTTGATGTTTTTGTTTGTTGGGTTGATTATAGCCTTTCAAATTTTCTTGTCTTGAAAAAGTAAATATAAATGAAAACAGGTAGATTCATTAATTATAAATATCAATTGGAAAGACTATGGAAAAAAAACAAAAAGGTTTTGCGCAGTATATTATACAAGGAAGCCTCGTTACACAAATATCTATCGGTTTAATTGCTGGAATATTATTGGCATGGTTGGCTCCTTCTGTGGCTAAATCAGTCGAATTGCTAGGGACACTTTTTGTAGGAGCATTAAAAGCGGCTGCACCTGTTTTGGTATGGGTATTAGTTATGTCCTCTGTTTCAAATTATAAAGCAGGCCCAAAAAGTAGCATTCGTCCCATACTGATCCTCTATCTTTTAGGAACCTTCCTGGCAGCGATTGTAGCTGTAATTGGTAGTATGCTGTTTCCATCGACGTTGACGTTAGTGAAGAATGATATTCAGATATTACCACCAGAAAATATTATTGAAGTTCTGAAAGGGATATTGCTCAATATAGTAGCTAACCCCATTGATGCACTTATAAGTGCCAACTATATCAGTATATTAGCATGGTCAACAGGAATAGGTATTGCTTTACGTCATGGAAAAGAATCAACTAAATTTATAGTCCATGATCTAGCCGAAGCAGTAATGCAAGTTTTGCGTGTGATTATTCGTTTTGCCCCTATTGGTATTTTTGGATTGGTATCTGCAACGATTGCAACAACAGGATTTAATGTTTTATTAGATTATGTGCAATTATTGTCTGTATTGTTAGGGTGTATGGTTTTCATTGCTTTAATAATTAATCCATTAATTGTTTTTTGGAAAATTCGTCGGAATCCTTACCCGTTAGTTTTCGTTTGCTTACGTGAAAGTGGAATAACTGCGTTCTTCACTCGTAGTTCTGCGGCAAATATTCCAGTTAATATGGCAATGTGTCGTCGCATGAATTTAAATGAAGATACTTATTCTATTTCTATTCCTTTGGGGGCGATCATCAATATGGGAGGTGCAGCAGTTACTATCACCGTATTGACTTTAGCGGCTGTGAATACGTTGAATATTAACGTTGATCTACCAACAGCCATTTTGTTGAGCGTAGTTTCTGCTATTGCTGCATGTGGTACTTCAGGGGTTGTTGGGGGGTCTTTATTATTGATTCCGCTGGGATGTAGTATGTTTGGTATTTCCAATGAAATAGCCATGCAGGTTGTTGCTGTAGGTATGATCATAGGTGTAGTGCAAGATTCGGTTGAAACTGCGCTGAATTCCTCCACCGATGTGCTGTTTACCGCAGCCGCTTGTCAGGCTGAAGAGTCTCGCATCGAGGCTGATCGACTGGCACAGCGTTAATTGTAAAAATAGCTGGAATAAAGAACGGTGATAATGAATCAAATTATCACCGTTCTTGTTCTTAGTATTGACATTACATGTTAAGCGCCAATCGGGTGCCTTGATCGATTGCCCTGCGAGCGTCCAATTCGGCCGCGATATCTGCTCCACCAATGATATGTACACTTTTTCCCATTGCCTGTAACGGTTGATAGAGTGTTTTCAATGGCTCCTGTCCTGCGCAAATAATCACATTATCCACTTCCAGGCATTGCTGTTCATCACCACGACGGATATGCAATCCCTGATTATCAATCTTCAAGTACTGGACACTGTTTAACATGGTTACGCCCCGCATTAACAGGCTGGTTTTATGTACCCAACCGGTGGTTTTTCCTAAGCCATCCCCGACCTTGGAGTCTTTGCGTTGCAGCAGATAAATTTTACGCGGGGAACGCTCGACCTGCGCACCTTCTGGCCGTAATCCTCCCCTATGCATAATTGCCCGATCAATTCCCCACTCATGGCTAAAAGCATGGCTACTCAAACTGGTACTTTGTCCGTTTTGACTCAGATATTCAGCAGTATCAAAACCAATACCTCCAGCACCAATAATAGCGACACGCTTTCCGACTGGCTGTTTATGTTTCAAGACATCAAGGTAAGTCAGTACCTTTTCATGTTCAATACCATCAATATTGGGGATGCGTGGCATGATCCCCGTCGCGATGACAATTTCATCAAACGATAAAAGTTGGTCGGTAGTTGCCGTATGGTTGAGGCATACTTCGACGCCGTTCAAGGCTAATTGGCGTTCAAAATAGCGTAAAGTTTCATGGAATTCTTCTTTGCCGGGGATCTGTTTGGCGATATTAAATTGCCCGCCAATTTGGTTTTCTCGTTCAAACAGCGTGACATGGTGTCCTCGGCTGGCCGCTGTGACTGCAAAGGATAATCCTGCCGGTCCGGCACCAATAACCGCAATGGTTTTGGGGGCGATGACAGGCGCGGCAATAAATTCGGTTTCATGGCAGGCGCGTGGATTGACCAGACAAGACGTCAGCTTGCCGACAAAAACTCTGTCCAGACAGGCTTGGTTGCAGCCTATGCAGGTATTGATTTCATCAGCACGCTCCTGTTCGGTTTTCAATACAAACTCGGCATCAGCGAGAAACGGGCGTGCCATAGAAACCATATCGGCGCAGCCTTCACTGAGAACTTGTTCGGCAACCTGGGGGTTGTTGATGCGGTTGGTTGTAATCAAAGGGATGCTGACTTTTCCCATCAATTTTTGCGTAACCCAGCTAAATCCGGCTCTGGGCACCATCGTTGCAATCGTTGGGATATTGGTTTCATGCCAGCCGATGCCGGTATTGATAATGGATGCCCCTGCTTTTTCAATCTCCCGTGCCAGTTGTTCGATCTCTTGCCAATTGGAGCCATCTTCCACTAAATCCAGCATAGAAAGGCGGTAGATGATGATAAAATGCTCCCCCGTGATAGCGCGGACCGCTTTGACAATTTCTAGCGCAAAGCGTATGCGGTTTTCGAAAGTTCCACCCCATTTATCCTGTCGATGATTGGTGCGTGTGACCAGAAACTGATTGATGAGATAACCTTCTGAACCCATGATTTCCACGCCATCATAGCCGGCTTGTTGTGACAGTTGGGCGCAGCGGGCAAAATCCTTGATTGTCTGCCGGATGTCATCCTCAGACATTTCTCTCGGCATAAAGGGGTTAATCGGCGCTTGAATGGCTGAAGGCGCAACGGAATTTTTCTGATAGCTGTAGCGTCCGGCATGCAGGATTTGTAAAGCAATCTTTCCCCCAGCCTGATGTACCGCCTCTGTAATAAGCTTGTGGTGGGGCAGGTGAGCTTCACTATTCAGGACGCTTGCGCCTGCCGCAACAACGCCCTGCGGGTTTGGTGCGATACCGCCGGTCACAATCAGTGCGACGCCTCCCGCTGCCCGTTCTGCATAAAATTGGGCCAAACGTTGGACACCGTCGGGATGTTCTTCAAGCCCTGTGTGCATTGAACCCATCAATACACGGTTTTTTAGTGTGGTAAAGCCCAAATCCAGCGGTGCAAGCAGGTGAGGGTAATTGCTCATTGCATTCTCCATCAAATATTTGGTAGCTCAATAAATATTATTGTTTTCCGTATGAAGCTAAAACAGCTAAGTGGTCGGATGAGATGATGATTAAATTTAGACAGTTCCGGCATTATTGGAACTACTTTGTTAATTGATTGTGACAAATATCATGAAATAGAGCTTCAATCGTTCCTTAATGAAAATCTATTGAGGCGAGAAATTTCTCTTATTTATGGTTGTCGCATGTTTTTAACTGTGCATACTGTGAATATATTCTTACGGAATGATGAATAATTAAGCCTTGGTGGAAAATAAGTGTGATAGAAATAAGTGTGGGGGAAGTAACTATGGGAAAAATAACAGATTGGGTTACGTTAACCGGAAAAAGTGTGACTTTAATGCCTTTGTCACATGATAGACATCATGAATTTGTTCGTGCTATTGAGGATGGGCAGTTACATAAGCTGTGGTATGCCAGTGTGCCTGAGCCTGTCAATGTCCAGGTGGAAATTGAACGTCGTTTAACCCTGCATGCCAAGGGCAATATGTTGCCTTTTGCTGTCATCAATAATGCAATGGGGATGGCAGTTGGTATGACAACTTATATGAATATTGATGCGAATATTCCCAGATTGGAAATTGGCTCTACATGGTATGCGCATTCTGTCCAACGCACTGTGATTAATACGGAAGCAAAATTTTTATTGTTACAGTATGCATTTGAGGAACTGGAATGTGTCGCGGTGGAACTTCGTACCCATTTTTTAAATCACCAAAGCCGCAAGGCGATAGAAAGATTGGGGGCAAAGCTGGATGGTATTTTACGCCATCACATGCGGGCCAAAGAGGGTTCGATAAGGGATACTTGTGTTTATAGCATTCTGTTCAATGAATGGCCCGCCATTAAAACGCATCTTACATGGTTAATGACGAAGCCTCGTTGAGTGCCTAATTGGTATTTCTTTCTGACAGGAAGTCAGGCGGCTTTCAGGGATGCCTTGATATCGTTTTCCAGATCATCCAGTAATTGATAACGACGGCGATATTCGGCGCGTTTTTTACTGGGGATTTCATCCAAAGATTTTCTTTCTATGCATGATGGTAAATGGAAATCGTTATTTTCATTTCTGACGCCATTTAGCGATTCCCAGAAAGAATTGTAATCGGCCACCATCTTATTTTTCTTTTTATGCCAATAACGGATGCTACGGTAGATATGAGTCTCGTTACTGGCTGCCAGGATTTGTTCACAATTCATATGATCGGCAAAACGACAAATAGCCTCAATTAACAGGCGCTTGGGGAATAACCCATAACATTCTTTAGTTGCATGGCGGATAATCTCCAGAGAATTATCCCCTTTAGTTGGCCCTTGTAGTGCGCCAATAAATAGTGTCTGTTTGCCATCAATCGTTAATAAAGTGAAAGCACACTTGGCCAGAATGACATTCTCCGCAGTAGTAATATAGAGAGAGAGTTCACCTTCTTTATTCAGGTTGTCCAGTGCGTCAATATATATTAGAAATGTTTCATTTTTACCTTGAATAGTGGCTAACAGGTAAGCATGAATATCAAAAATTCTATTAATAACGGTTGGCTCTAATTGTTTGAATAATAATTGATAATGCTCATTCAGAGCACCAACAATCTGTTTGCGCTTAAAATTAATGCTTAAGTATGGACGATGTAATTTGCAAGGCAAACTGGGTTGTTTTTTCAAAATATCCAGATAATGAGGCGTTTTGGTGATACCATTCAACAGTTTTAATGTTGAAATGGGGGTCAGAAGGCTACGTAGTGCAAATTTAGTACGGGTAGCGGAAGAATACCAGAGTTCCCCTGGGATAATACGTTTTCCGACAAGAGCAGCAAATAGCTTCATTCCTGAAGACGTAGGTTGTTGTAAATAACTCATTAACTCAAACTCAACAAAAGTAAAAAATATTTATACCCACTAGATTTCAAGTTGCAACACAGTGGCAAAAGGGTAAATCCTCAAGAGCAGAGCGAACTCTGTGTTTATAACTATTTATAACTACGTGGCTAAGGGATGTGGACGTAGCCGGCAAAGCTGTAACTTGAAAGGTGATGGGAATAGAGAGATTTCATTATATCATTGATTTATCAAATTCTACTCATATGTTTACAAAACAGGCCCTTACTTTAAATTTATTTATTATAGTAAAGGATATTATTCTATTATCATTTTTAAAAAAATAATACCTATTTTTATTTAACAAATTATTCATTAAATGATATTTATATTATTTATGTGTTATTCATTTTTAACATTCTGACGTTTTTAAGCCAGTTTCATGTGTAATAGAGGAAATGGATTCCCTTGACCATCAAGCTCTGAACGAGAAAATACCTGAAATCCCATATGTTGGTAGAAGCCGACACCGTGTGTATTTTGTTCGTTTACATCCAACTCATTGATCTGTAATTTTTTAATAGCAAATTGCAGTAACGTCTTACCAATCCCTGTTCTCCGTGCTTGTGGCGCAATAAACAACATTTCTACTCGATGTTGATCGGTACTAATAAATCCTACGATATTATCTTGTTCATCTACCGCTTTATAAACAGTGAGATTGGGCAAATAATCGTTAAGGATCTGTGGGCGTAAAACTTCAATCATTGACTTAGGCAAAAAATCATGAGTAGCAAGTACAGAGGCTTCCCAAATCTGAATCAATACTGAAAAATCAGCTTTGCGGGCTTGCTGTATTTGCATTTTATACCCCTAACTTTTTCTGTTGTTTGTGGTTTTAGTCTGAATGTTTTTTAGGCTATCCTAGCTTGCCAGTACACGGTCTTTGCGGTACAAACTCGCCAGCAGCATATAAATCGCGGTAGCCAATAACACGATGAAAAAGAAACTCATCAGCCCATGGTGCTGAACCTTAAAGTCGTGCTGTAGCATAAAATGCCCCGCTGCCAGTGGCCCAACGGCGGAACCAATACTGTAACTTAACAACATGACCTGGCTTGCCACTATAATATAGGACGCATCCAGCTTATCACAGGCAAGAGTGATCGCAATGGGGTACAGCGCAAAAGACGACATTCCCAACAAAGCCAATGACACTATCATGACGATGTAATGTTCAAAGAGATAGATCATTCCTACGGCAAAGACTCCCAATAATGAAACCATTGCCAATAGAAAAGTTTTGCTCATGATGACAGATAGCTTGCTGATAATCGGCTGTATGACCATTCCACCCAGAATAATGGCTGCCATCAATACACCAACTTGCTCGGCACTGAAATGACTTTGACTGAGTGATAAGGGCATCAAACCATAGATAGTGCCCATCACAATACCTGATGTCATGCAGCCAACGATCGCTGGTTTACTGAATTCAGTCATTTTTCTTAGCGACATACTTTGGTGGTGGAGCGCAGGAGGCTGCCCATGACGCACGAATAATGGGGGCAAAATCGCGACAAACAGCAGGGCTGAAATCAATAAAAAGGGGATATCCCCTGGGTACCAATCTGCCCAATCAATAATTGGCCTAACGTTGTCCCGCCGTAAAGGGAAGTCATATAAAAGCTCAGGCGTCTGGCGCGTTCTTTGGCGTTTTCGCCGATCAACAGCCAAGATTCGACCACGACAAAGACACCGGCTACGGCAACTCCGGCAATACACCGTACAAATAACCAAATTTCTTTATTTGGAAAAAAAGGCAATGTAATGACAGTCGCTGACAAAAGCAACAAAAAGATAATAAATGAAAGACGGTGACCTATTCTGGCGATAACAGGCTCAATCATCATTGAACCGATTAATAAACCGACATAATAAGCACTAGCTAACCAACTCGCATAAACCGTATCAATGCTGAAACTTGCCATCGACAGAGGAATTAAGCTCATTAGGTAACCAGAAGCAATGGCAAAAACAGTCAATCCGGCGATAGGTACAAATGCACTGTCATTCTTGCGCAGCAGTTTCACTACTGTCGTCTCCACATAAAAAATCAGCCAGAAATGCGCTGCTTCTCATCAGGTTTTTGCCGAATGGCGGTCACGATATAGGCCAAGGACTGGAATATATCTTGATGATTTAAGCAGTAGGTAAGTCACCCAATAACCTTGAGTGGTGCGGACTATAGACCTTTCTCACAAAGAGATACAACGAGAAAAACTGATACTTATGAATGAAAAGATTTATGGAGAAAATGGTTATGGAAATTCGATGGTAAAATACGCAAGAAGCCAAAATCATCAAAATAAAAATCTCTTTAAAATAAGTAACATGTGAGTATTAAAAATTATTTCCCCTAAATGTGGAGATAAAGCTGTTATTAGCAAAAACAATCGTAAGTACTATAAACTTGCTGATTTTATTGAGATTCTGTTGGATATAAAAATATTTCATCCACTTGCGATTAATGTTTTTGAAGTAGGTTTATTTCACTAAATTAATTTCTTGTTGAAAATATCCAGTTCTGTACTATACTTTTATTATGGAGAAAATATAAATATATTTTTCCTTGAAGGATATTGAGCCTCTATGGGATTGTTGTTTTCTAAAATAAGTCTTAGGCAAAAACAGATTAATAAATCATTCTAATTTTTTAATAAACTGTTATCTTGGAGGGCTATAAAATTTCGTAATGAAAAGAAAGAACAATATTTGTTGCTATATTAAAACTGACTTAATTACTATTCTATTTGACATATAATCAGAAAATAATTTTAAGTTTTCAATTAAACTTTCTCGATTTATAAACCCGGGGGATATTATGAACAAATCAGAATCTTCTTTGTTTGTTGAAAAGGGATTGAAAATTATCGATCTTTGAGTCTTTGTCTGAAGACACAGCAGATATGTTAAAGAGCCAAATGGCAGGTGATTCGATCAGAAAGCCATCGGAACTTAAGACGCATATATATAAGGCTACTTTGTACTTAACTGGTTACTCTGTTTATTATGCATTTACCCTGGAAGTTGATGGGGCGAAAACTTTTCACGGACATGCGGGAGGATTAGGATTTCCAGGAAAAAGCGAATTTTCCGGTGAGTTTTTTTTCGATGTGGATGATATTAATATAATTTATCAGCAAGCAAGAGGCTTTGCCGCACTTATATCACCTGTAACTATTGCCATCGGTTTTTTAAATTCATCTTTAGATAAACTGGCACAGTTTAATGGCACTGGATTAGGAACAATATCTGCCACAATCACAGGTGGTGGTTATTGGGAATAATATACAGGATTTTAAGTGATAATTCTTTA
The DNA here is from genome assembly GCF_056632175.1 of Xenorhabdus sp. SGI 60. Classification (NCBI taxonomy): domain Bacteria; kingdom Pseudomonadati; phylum Pseudomonadota; class Gammaproteobacteria; order Enterobacterales; family Morganellaceae; genus Xenorhabdus; species Xenorhabdus sp. SGI 60. The sequence goes on from NZ_CP196860.1 coordinate 525,457, forward strand.
TGTTAAATATAAAAAAGGCTTCATTTGTGAATTGATGATTGTTGCCAAAACATAAATCAAAACCACGTCGTAATGAAGCCTATCTTCCTGTCTCGGCCTATTTAAGGCCTCAATAGCGCGATATTTTCTGCCGCGTTTTCTCGGTAAATCTGATAATCATCATTAATTCCAACGACGGATCACAATTGAGGTATTGATTCCACCAAAGGCAAAGTTATTGCTTTGGATAAACTCGGTTTGGATTTTACGCGGTTGATGCATAATGTAATCCAACTCACCACAGGCGGGATCAATCTCATTGAGATTGATTGTTGGGCAAACCAGCCTTCGTTCATCATTTCCAGGCTTAACCATGCTTCAAGGGCACCACAAGCCCCTAACGTATGACCGAAATAACTTTTCAGTGAAGAAATAGGTGTTTGATTGCCAAAAATATGGGTAGTCGCTTGGCTCTCTGCCACATCTCCCCGATCGGTTGCAGTACCATGGGCGCTGATGTAACCGATATCGGCTGGCTGTAATCCCGCTGATTTCAGTGCCATTTCAATGCATATCTGCATGGTTTCGGATTTTGGTTGGGTGATATGAGAAGCATCACAGTTAGTAGCAAATCCGATGATTTCACCGTAAATCTTGGCACCACGTGCTTTGGCGTGCTCCAAGTCTTCAAGGATCAATGTGCCTGCACCTTCACCAATCACCAGTCCATCACGATTAATATCAAAGGGAGAAGGTGTGGTTTTCGGTGCTTCATTTTTCTGGCTGGTGGCGAACAGCGTATCAAATACTGCCGCTTCGGATGGACACAACTCTTCTGCTCCACCTGCGACCATCACGGTTTGATAGCCGTGGCGGATAGCTTCCCACGCGTACCCAATCGCCTGACTGCCAGATGTACAGGCACTTGAGGTTGGGATCACTCTGCCACGTAAGCCAAAGAACAAACCCGTGTTGACGGCTGTCGTATGAGGCATCATTTGCACATAGGTTGTACCTGTGATGTTATTGGTATGCTTTTCAGTCAGCATGGTGGCAAATTCGCTAACGGGTTTGGTACTGCCCGTAGAAGAACCATAGGCAATACCTGTTTCTCCGTGAGTCAGTATTGGATCATTGAGTAAACCTGCCCTCTCTAAAGCCAGTTCTGTGGCGCGCGTTGACATCAGGGAAACACGCCCCATAGAACGAATGCGTTTGCGGGTATAATGTTCGGGTAAAATAAAATCCGTAACCGGCGCCCCAAGATGGGTATTAAGCCCATCATATTCTGCCCACGCTGGCATCTGTTGAACGGCATTAATGCCCGCTTTCAATTCCGCGGAAACAGATTGCCAATTGTGCCCCAATGCGGTAATACCGCCCATTCCCGTAATCACTACCCTGCGGGGCTGGAATATAGCATTGTGGTTCATAGCATCCCTCCGTTGATTGAGATGACTTGACGGGTTACATATCCCGCAATATCAGACATCAAGTAGCTAGCAAGACCAGCCACTTCTTCCACTTGTCCCATGCGTTTCATTGGGATCATATTCATCGCTTCTTTCAAAGCCATTTCTTCCATTTGAATCATGTCTGTCCCAATCAGGCCAGGTGCAATACAGTTCACGGTGATTTTTCTTTTCGCCAATTCGATTGCTAGCGCTTTTGTTGCTCCGATAATCCCGGCTTTAGCTGCGCTGTAATTGACTTGTCCGCGGTTGCCCATCAAACCAGACACCGACGATAAGGTGATGATACGTCCTCCTTGCCGTAAACCGATCATCGGCATGACGCAAGGATGGATAACATTGTAAAAGCCATCTAAATTGGTATGAATAACACTATCCCAGTCATTGCCTTCCAGTGTTGGGAAAGCGCCATCTTTGGCGATCCCTGCATTGCAGATGATGCCATAGTAAGCGCCGTGAGTTTCGATGTCCTTTTCCAGCTTTTCACGGCAGGTCATTCGATCCGAAACATTAAAAGAAAGAATACGGCCACTGCCTCCGTTTGCCTGAATGTGTTCCAGTGTCTCTTCCGCACCTTTAGCATCGCGGTGATAATGTACGATGACAGTAAAACCATCTGCCGCCAGTCGGCAGGCAATTGACCTACCTATCCCTTTGCTGGCACCGGTCACTAAAACTGAACGCATTATGCTACTCCATCCTGTTTATTGATTAGTTGTATGAGTTCTGTTTTGTTAGGTTGATAGGTGTTCAGGCGGCCTGTCACCAGTACGGTGCCATTGCAACTGATTTCACCTTCAAAACTGCCAATTTTTTCATCTTGCAGTAATAAATTCATTTGAATATCCAAAACACTGTTTGGTGTGAAAGCGGGTACTTGGCACCGTACTGCACGTCCGCCCAGTAACATGCCCAGGGCGGAATCTTCCTCTTTTCTTTCCTTGCGATGCCAGCCAGACCAGACCCCGATGGTTTGGGCCATGATTTCAATGGCAAACCAACCCGGCAGGTGGCCTTCTTCATTGAGGAAAGGGGATAAAACACCATCTTGGCTGACTGTGACCTGACAATGGACATAGTTGCTGGATACGTTGAGTACTTTTTCCAGTAACACCATGGGGGATTCATGTGGGAGATAACGATCTACTGGTAAATAATCAGGCATTATGCCACTCCCAAAATCAGGCTGGTATTGTTGCCACCAAAGGCAAAAGAATTTGACATGACAATCGGTTTTTTCAGTGGTTGTGATTGGGTTAGCAAACCACAGGCAGGCAGAGAGGTATCTATGCTTGAGCGTGAAAAATCCTGTGCAGGCAGTGGTAAGTGACGTGTTAGCAGTAACCAGCAAAGACCCGCTTCACAGGCACCTGCGGCGCCAAGAGTATGACCGGTTAAATACTTGGTGGAGCTGCATGGCGTGTTTTCACCAAAAATCTGATTGATGGCAATCGACTCCATCTGATCATTCAATTTTGTGCCTGTTCCGTGCAGGTTAATGTAACCGACTTCGGCTGGAGAGAGTCCGGCATTTCTCAGTGCCATATTGATAGCTTCAATGGCACCTTTCCCTTCAGGATGAGGGGCTGACATATGCCATGCATCACTTGATTCTCCTACGCCGAGTAAGGCTATCGGTTGGGGTTCTCGCGTTAGCAGCAGCAATGCAGAGGCCTCTCCAATAGTAATGCCCCGGCGATCCTCACAAAAGGGGGTACACAAGGTGGGAGAAATGGATTCCAGGCTATTGAAGCCATTGATTGGCATACGGCTCAATGTGTCTGCACCACCAACAATAGCGACATCTGCCAGCCCCATTTCAATCAGGCGTTGACCGCTGATAATCGCTCGTGAACTGGATGAACAGGCTGTGGAGAGGGTAAATGCAGGCCCATCAATGTTCAGGTAGCTGGCAAGAAAGCGGGAAGGATCGCCCAATTCTTGTTGGTAATAATGGTAATGTTCATTGGATTGCTGATGCATTGTGCGACTGACATGCTGATCACCTTCGTCGAGGCCGGATGTGCTGGTTCCCATAATGACAGCGACGCGTTCCCGACCATAGTGAGCGATGGCTTCGTCCACTTGTGGTTTTATTTGCATCAAGGCAGCCAGTAACAAGCGATTATTGCGGCTGTTGTGCCGAAACAGGCTGTCAGGAATGACGGGTAATTCAGCGTCAACACCGCCCAGGCAACAGGTTTTATCGGGTTGTAACCAGCCTGAACGCTCATACATACCCGGCGCTTGATTGAGCACGAGATTCTGTGCAATCTCATCCACATTATTGCCTAATGCATTGAGCATACCCACGGCAGAAATATAAATCATGTCTTACTCTTCTAAATGCTGAATGGCGATGTCATAACCGAAAACGAATTGCTGGACGCGAAATGGGCGTCGTTTGCCATTTTGGGTATCATAATGAATTTCTGTGATTAATTTTTCTTTTTTGTCATAGAGTTGGCGGAGATTATCGCTCTCTTTGAGTCTCCAACCATCAGGCAATCGATTTTGCCAAGCGGAAGCTGACCAGTAACTGAGCATAATATCGGCCAAGACTTGGTTGGCAGGGGGAAGTTCCGGCAAGACAATAGATTGTTCGGTATGAACACCATTTTTGTCGTAATCTAATTTGAATAACCGGATACCTAACGAAGACAGCCCTGCCAGTGACAGGTGTTGCTTATCAGCATTAAGCAGCACAATCAATGATTGTTGTTTGCCTTTTACGGTAGCTGTTAACAATTGCTGTTCATTAATAGCAGGCGTGATGGTTGGCTCCGGCAATAAAACACGGACACCTGGTTTCAGCCATGCACTGGGGGGGCCGTTTTGTGGTGCGTTCGTACAAGCTGCCAACAGGCAGGTCAAAGACAGGATGAGTAACCGTGTCATGATTGCTTTTCCCTTTTTTGGTGTTTCGCTATTGCCAGTGGTGATAGCAGGAAAGCCGTAAAGATCCCACTGCATAACACGATGCCAAAACTACTGATTGCCTGGGTGCTGCTGAACATCAACATGCCCAGTGTGAGCAATGAAGTACACATTGCTACGCTGATCGCTAATAGAGAGGTTAGCGGAGTACCACGAGGATTGCTGAAAAACAGGGTGTAGTTGATGCCAATACCCAGCACCAGAACCAGAGCTAATATTGAAAACAAGTTAAGGCTATGACCACTAAAACCGAGAACCGCCAGCCCACAGCCGAGGGACAGTAGTGATGGTAATATGCTGATGACGCCACGACGCAGGCCAAGCCGTACTATGTAACTGGTAGCGATCAGGATGACTGAACCTGCTAATAACCAGCCAAGTATGGTTCGATAGAATTGAAACATCTCATCGAAAGCCAGCTTGCGATCAACCCAACTGATCCCTTCCTGTTGTTCTGCCAATTGACGCATCAAAACACTGTTTTTAACGCCATTGACCGGGAGCAGAACGCCGCTGTGGCCATTTGGCAGGGTTATCCACATCAATCTCCAACCTTCACTAACTGTACTGTTAAGCCAGTCATTCGGCGTCACCGTCATAGCGTGAGTATCTGGTTGTTTCACTGTTAATCCTGCTTCTGTCAACCGAGCTACGATATTGGGTGTAGCCGCCTTGATCAGCGCAAGATCTTTGTGTTGTTGAGCAAGAGAGGAGAGAGGAAACCGTTGGTATTGGCTGATATTACCTTGCTGTTTTTCTGTATCCAATTTGGGGATAAAGGATTCCAGTCGTTGCAATGTTTGCTCTGCGTTATTGCCATAAATAACGAACCACTTCTGATCACTGCGCTGTCCGGTTAACGCGGAAATGTGTTTTTCTTGTTGATGGATGTCTTGTGGTAGCGCCTGTAATTGGGCAATGTCATCATTGATCTGCAAACGGGAAATTCCCAGTACTGCAAAAATCGCCAACATTATGGGTAATCCCATATAAAACAGCCGATTGCGTCTCCATAACGCCAGCCAGAGCATTAACATGATCATGGCCGGAATGGGGCGCACGGGCAGGTTTTTAGCAAGTCGGGGATACCAACAAATGACGGTTAAACAGGAAGCGGTTAACCCCGCAGCAGCAAACACCGCCAATTGGCGTAGGCCGGGAAAAGGTGCAAACATCATGATTAGATAGGCAATGACAGTGGTTGCCAATGTCATTAATAAGGCAGGCAAGACTTTCCGCATACTTTGCCATGACGTAATTTCCTGACCATGTACCATGCATTCTGTTAGATAGTAAATAGCGTAGTCAGCGGAAATGCCGATAATACTGATGCTCATCACCAACGTCATGAAATGCAGTTCGCCAAAGATCCCTAACGTCACGACAGTGCCTGCCAAAGCACCGATACTGATGGAGAGAGTGCACAGCAAGAAAGGTTTCAGGGAGCGAAAAACAATGTAGATGAGTAGCAATACACCGAGCACTGTGGCGCTGCCCAATGTTGAAATATCATGTTTTGCTTGTTGGATAGCGTAATCGCTGTAAAACAGGGTACCCCGTGAAATCACTTTAGCATCAGGAAATTGAGTTTCCAGTGACTGCTGTAACTGACTCAACTCAGTGACAGCATGATGGCTTTGCTGCATATCAAAGGAAGCGTTTTTTAGCTCTCCATGAAGTAAGTACCAGCTTCTTCCCGAATTATCTTTGGCAACTAACCAGCCACTTTGAAGCCGTAATTGACTGGATGTCTGCTGGAGTGCTAGTTGTGAGCCTCTGACCAGCATGAAGGGATCATTATTGAGTTCTTTTCCACTGACACCAGAAAAGGCGGAATAAATCTGAGATAAGATCCAGTTTGCTTGCTGATTACCATCATTTTTCAGTCTGTCACGGGTAGCAGGATCGAGCATTGCATTACGGTGTTCATAGTAAAAACGTCCCCATGCTTGTTGTTGTTCTGCTGTCATTGGCCCTTTGACATTGGTCAGAAACGGCGTTTTTTGCAAATGTTCCAGCCAGTATTGTGCAGGGGCAATATCCTCGTTTTTTCCCGGACTGACCATCCACACCAATTGGCGATCAAGACGTTGCATGAACTCTTCTTGCAAGGCGGGAGGTATGTTTCCCGCACTTTGGGCCGGCAATAATGCCAATACGCTGGTGGACAGGCGAGATTGAGGTAACAAGACGGCCAGCAATATCAGCAGGATAGTGCATGTTAACAACCAGAGTAGTGCCAGCCGACGCGGCTCAGAATTTGAAGTGTTGCTTTTCTTCATGACTCAGCGTCTCTGGTGTTAATTGGTGTTGGGTAAAAGAGAGTTCTGTGCGATCTCCCTGGCGATCAGTCAGTAAAATAGCATCAAGGTGAGTTTGACCGTTTAGCGTAATCGCCGTGAAAAGTTTATCCAAAGGAGATGTTTTGGGTGTCAGTACCAAGCGCCATTTTTCCTGCCCAAGGTCGTTGAATTCGATTTTGAAATTTTCTTCCAGCACAGCCCGATCGGCCTGAAACAGCGCTCGCATCAGATGGTTGAACTGAAACAGTTGTGGATTAGAATCCGCGGTGACCACTTGGGGAGTTTGCCCTGGCATGGCTTGTACCATATGGTTGTCATCCAGTAACAGTGTCAGTGGAAACGGTTTTTGCTGATGCCACCATAGCCCTTTATGTTGTGAAACCAGCATTTGACCGCTGGAAGACAGGGGTTGAGACATACCTTGAATTTGCCGCACTTGTGTGAAGTGCGCTCGCACAATGGGTTGGTGGGCAAACCGCTGTTGTAATTCCTCAAGGGTGATGGCATATGCCATATTATTGATTGTCATGAAGCTTGCTGTCAGGAACAACAATATCCAGCGCCATTTTTTCACGGCTTGACCCCCATACGTTCGAATAGAATATCTGGGCTGATAAAGCCCATTTCCTGTGTTTCTTTAGAAACGGCAACCTGAATGGTGTAGCCTACAGTTGTTTTTTCGCCGCTTGCTGCATCAAAAACTTGATAAGCAATTTTCAGGCGGTTTTCAAATTCTTCGATGGCAGCTCTGATGCGTATTTTTTGTTCAAAGAGTACGGGGGCGCGATACTTGATTTTGGCGTCAACGACAGGCCAAATGTAGCCGGATTCACGCATTTCTCGATAACCATAATTGAGTTGATTCATCAGGGCTTCACGGGCAATTTCAAAATAGCGAAAGTAATTTCCATGCCAAACAACGCCCATGGGATCAGCATCATGAAATGGCACTGTTAATTCAACCTCGGCAGTAAAACGAGGATCAGTCAGCATTTTTTATTCCTTATTGGTTCGGGCAGACGGCAATTGCCAAAAATCGAAAAAATTAAACCAATCTAGCGGGGATTGCAGGGCATAATGTTCCAGTCGGGAAGCGTAGAGATCCACAGCTTGCTGCAAAGCTTGTTCTCTCTGTTTACGTGGCAATTCAAGGGGATTGGCAAAATGCTCACAATAAATTTTGAATTGGTTATTTTGCCGAAGAGCGAACATCAGCAGCACAGGGCAGTGCAACACGGAAGCGAGGACAAATGGCCCTTGCGGAAAGGGGGCAGAATAGCCAAGGAATTGACTCCATACGATGCGTTGAGTGTTGCCTCTGGAAGGATTAACGGCAATCCGATCACCGACAATGGCTACCCATTCGCCAGCGTCAATTTTTTCTTTCAGCATGATAGCGGTATCAGCCCCTACATCCGTGACTGGCAATAAATTGATCCCCGCTTGAGGTGAAATTTCTTCAATGATCTGTTTGAAACGTTGAGCATGTTCAGTGAAAACCAGTGCATTGATAGTCTGTTTACCCGCTTGTTGTGCCAGTGCCCGGCAGACTTCAATATCTCCCAAATGCGAAACCAACAACAATTTCCCGCCTGAATTGTCATCCAAAAATGTTTGTTCTGCGCCCTCCGCAAATTCAATATCTTTTCCCCATTTCAAGTCACCACGCCAGCTGGCGATTTTATCCAGCATGGCCTGGCCAAAACGCAGGTAATGGCGGTAACTATTAAGGCCTTGTGGAGTAGCGATACCTCTGTGTTGCAAGGTTTGTTTCAGTCTCTCAAGATATTGGCTGGATGCCTGGCGTTGTAGACCGCCAGTTAGCCAGAAATAACCAACAACAGGATAAAGCAACCATTCAAAAGGCTTGCGTCCAAACCATCGGTAAACCGCTAGCATGAACTTCATGCCAAGCAGCCCCTTACGCTCTTGAATATCTGACCAATGGTAGCGCTTACGCCATAAATGGTAGCGCTTACGCCATAATAGTGAAGGAATGCGTGGTAACATGCTGAAAAACAGGCGGGTATGCATCCATGAGATGCTAAGGTTATCCTTCAACGCATCAAAATGGGATAGGCCATTTTCAGGATAAGTGACTTTTGTTGGCACAAATTTACTTTCTGTTCCCTGCCAATAAAGCCGCACCATGATTTCGATATCAAAATCCATGCGATAACCGACATCTTTGTCAGCCAACAGTTGTAGCGTAGGTGCCAGTGGATAGACACGAAAGCCACACATACTGTCTTTAATAGACAAAGAAAGGGTTTCCACCCAAACCCAGACATGGGTGATATAGCGTCCATAAAGGCGGGATTTGGGTACGGAAGCATCATATTGCGGGCTACCGGAAATCAAGTGATCGGGATACTGACGTGCCTTTGCCAAAAACAGGGGAATATCTTCCAGGCAATGTTGACCATCGGCATCAACTTGTAAAACATGGCTGTACCCTGAATCCGCTGCTGCCCGCATTCCTGCCATGACTGCACCACCTTTGCCCTGATTATGTTCAAGGCGGATAAGTGTTACATCAGGAACGGTTTGTGCTAAATCTTCGAGGCGATGTTGAGTCTCAACTTCACTGCCATCATCCACGATAAAACAGTGGAGATGATAAGGGGATAACCTTTCCAATACCGCAGGCATGGTCGCGCCGTGATTATAACAAGGAATAACCACACAAGGCGTAATTGTATTTACGCTCAACGACATAGCTTTATTTTTCCTTGGCTTGCTGTTTGGCCTTCGTTTCCATTCTGGGTTTCTAAGTCATAATGGAAGGCCAGCAAGTGTTTTTTTTCATCCCATTTGATGTTCAATAGCAGTTTGTTGCCTGGTTGCAAAGGACGCTGGAATTTCACCATTTCAATCGAAGAAAAAGACCAGCCTGGTGTCAGCAGGGGTTGGGCATAATGCATGACCCAATCGATTTGCGCCACGCCCGGCAGAAGTGGCTGAATGGGAAAATGTCCTCGGAACCAATCCAAATTGGGATCTAAATACAGTTGTACAATGACCTCATTGGGGGCAGGTTGCTCGCGATGAATTTCAATGGGTTTCATTAAATAGTTCCTGTAATGCAGGCCATGAACGCTTGCTTTGGGCATTTAAGGGAATGGCTTCAACGACTCGCCAATAACGTGGCAATGCGACAGACTCCAGCCAAGGTTTTAACTGATGACGCCAATCTTGTGACAGTTCGTGAATTCCTTGCTGTTGATAACGTTTGCCAGTTTCGTGATCTAACACGACTACCGCACCAATGCTATTGCGTTTACCTCGATTAATCGGCAATACCGCCGCGTCAGCGATCCCTGAAATTTCACACAGACGGCGTTCGATTTCTGACAGGGAAATGCGTTTTTCTTCAATTTTCACCAGCCGATCTCGGCGCCCTAATAGAGCAAAATTACCCTGGCTATCGAAGGCAAACTGATCATCCAGAATCAGACCAAAAGGCTCAGGAAGAAGAGGAGAATAGACACGCACATTCTTTTCTTCATCTTCCTGGAATGACACTTCTTCAAATGTGGTCCAGACTGCATTGTCCGTTTTACGGTTTCGCCAGGCCATTATGCCTGTTTCGGTACATCCATAAATTTCATTAGGAGGCGTGTTGAACCACTGCATTGCTTTTTCCGCATCGGCAAAATGCAAAAGCCCACCCGCAGAAACGACAAACGTGCAATCAGGACCGGGGAGTTTGTCATCAAGCCGTTGTAGGAAGGCTGGACTACTGATCAGTGCACAGCGTGGGCTATTGGTAAGCTGCTCAGGAAATTCTACTATCTTGCGATCAAATGTTAAGCCCAGTGACATGGGTAGCCAGATGCGGAATGTTAAACCATATAAATGCTGATGGCTGACCGAAGCTCTGACAATGCAGGATTGTAGCTTGTCTCCCCACAGAGAAGCCAGCCATTGGGATTCAAGATCCATGACGGCAATAGGCTTGATCACTTGTTGAGGAATGCCTGTCGAACCAGAAGTGAACATCACCAAAGAGGCATCTGGTGAGATGGCTGGTAATGTGATGTTAGGTAAAGTTTTTTCTGTCGTATCCATTTCTGGATTAGACGATGTAATCTGCCAGCAAGGACAAGATAAGCTCAGAGGTAAATCCGTCAATACACCATCAAAAAGAGGTTGCTGCTCCTGTAATTGGGCTTCGCGACAATGACCCGGAATGACAGGAATTTTGCCGGCATGAAGTGTTGCCAGCAAGGCGACACAGAAGTCATAGCTATCTTCAAAACACAAAGCCCAGCGGGAAGCTGCGCGTTTTGGCTCTGTTATGTGCAGGTTTTTCAGGCGTAAATATAATGCGGTGACATCCTGCCGAAGTTTCTTCAGGCTGGCAGGGTGATTGCCCCAACTGACCAGCCGCTGGAGACCATTATCCTCTGATAGCCATTGGGATAGAGGTTGTGCTTTCATCATTTTTTTACCCGTTGGCGTACCAGCCATTCAATGGAAATGAGTAATCCAATTAATAAATAGCTCACCATTCCGTTCCATAATGTCCACAGGGTCATATTGTTATACAGGCAAGTTCCGAGTGACACTGTGCCATTGAATATAAAGAACAAGCACCAGATGTAAGTGACCTTGCGTGTATAGATAATACCCTTTGGGGGTAAATTAGGTTCTTTGATCCGGGCTATCCTTTCAATGATAGGAGGCCCGTAACGTAATGAGCTGCTAAACAGAATCAGTAGAACAGCATTAACAACCACGGGGTAGTACATAAGAAGTTGGTGGTTGCGCAGAAACAGGCTGGCTAAACCCAGGGTTATCCCTGCTATGGATAATACCCAACTGGTTTTCTGCTGACTGTAGGCCTGATGTTTGTTCGACAGTAATCGCAAAATAAAAAATAGAATAATAACAATCAACATGGCATGAAATTGTCCGTAGTTAACCATCGCCCAGACTAAAAAAGGCCAGGCGATTAACATTACGGTATTGGCAATACGGAGCAATAACATCAATGAACTACCCACATGTTTGTCGTTTTTTTCTACTTTTCTGAGGGTTTATTGCTGATTATTGTTCTTGCAACAATTGTTCCACAGCATCCACGACATCCTGCACGGTGCGAACAGACTTGAATGCTTCAGGTTTGATTTTTCGCCCAGTTTTCTTTTGCAAATGTACAACCATATCAACGGCATCAATGCTATCTAACTCCAGATCTTCATAGAGCCGTGATTCAGGCGTAATGTCTTCGGGAGATAGCTCAAACAATTGAACCAGTAGCTGGGAGACTTCCTGAAAAATCGCTTGTTTTTCCATGGTGACACCTGTTCTTATGCTTGTTGTGACTGGATGTAAGACGCCAGCGAGGCGACAGAAGTGAAGTGTTGGCGCATCTCTTCACTTTCAGAAGATAATACGATGCCATAACGATTTTTTACTGCCAGTCCCAGTTCCAAAGCATCGATAGAGTCTAAACCTAAACCGTCGCCAAACAGGGCGGCATCGGTTTCAATATCCGCAGGTGTAATATCTTCCAGATTCAGGACGTCTATAATTAATTGTTTTATTTCAATATGTAACTCTTGCATCATCGTATCCGACATCTATTAATTTGATGGTGTTAGTAATTGAGTAAGTTGACGATTAAGTTGGCGGGCAGCGATGGCATGCCCGTTTTCTGTATCAACCGCGAAATTTTCATTGGTGAGTTGTTCACCAATCGTGATCGTATAAATGGGTTTTTTCGGAGGGATTTGATACCACTTGCTTTTTTTGTCCAGCATTCTTTGGCTGCAAGTGATATGTATGATCCGTAAATCACATTCACATCGCACAGCGATATTTGCAGCCCCACGTTGCAGTGACATTGACTGACCCGGTGTCGTGCGGGTTCCTTCTGGGAAGATCAAGATATTGTGACCAGAAGATAGTCGCTCGCGACAGACAGGAAGCAAAGTTTCTGCATCACTGTTTACCGGGTAACGTGCAGAACGAATTACGCCACTGATAAAAGGATTGCGCAGTAATGCAGATTTTACGATGCAATCTATATCTGATAGTGCCGATGCCAAAATAACGTAATCCAGCAAAGTAGGGTGATTAGCAACAATCAAACAGCCTTTATCCGCACGGATTTTATCCAACCCATTGAAATGATAATCCAGTACCCCTAATTTTTTGGTCAAAAAAAGAAACAGACGAAAACTCAATGAAATGCTGTAGCGTGCAAGATGGCAGCGTTTATCTTCATTGCGTTGGAAAACCAACAACAAATTAAACCAAATAAGAGAGAGGAGTAACCCACCTAGGCCAAATAGGGTAAAACACAACCCGGTCATGAGCAGACGCCAGAGCCAGTTAGTGCGTTCAATGATATTGATTGAAATCCTTTTCATCATCCTATCGGCTCCAACTCCACTGGCAATAATCTCCTGAAACAATGAAATTCTGTTCGCCTCGTAACCAGTTACGAAGAAACTGGAGGCTTTGAGGAAGACTCGGTTCTGTTTCCACTGAAAATTGCTTTGTACAATGCAAGCCAGTACCTTGCTCCAGGAGCAGAGCTACCGCAAAGGGATAGGTTGGGGTCTTGGCATCGATGACATTGTGATAAAAGCAGGGGATCTCTCCCTCAAAATCGACAAGCAGAACTTTACGATGACCCGCATGAAGCAGTGTTAACGCTTCAAATAGTCCTTGCTGGAAACTGTCAATACCTGCCGAAACGGAAGAGGAAACCAGAGGCATCTTAGCGACAATAGTTAAATTACCGACAGAGGAGTTATGAACTGACATGGTAAAATTGGTTGGCGAAACATTCTCTTTGTGCGCCAGATTCTGCAATATCTGGTAATTACGTTCCAACTCGCCATGACGGCTGGTATAGACAATGGCATCGACTTGATTGCGACGTAGGATGCTCAAGCCACAATCCACAGCAAGGCGACTGCCGGAGCTTAAGCGGCGAGCTGTCATCATCGGTAATTGGGTGCATTTCTCTACTGACCGTGATTGATCAATAGTGACTGGTAATGTTGCAGACCATTTCTTCCACTCATCAATATGAGAAAGTCCAGGAGCGATGGCTTGCCAGTCTGTAATATCCAATGTCAATTTCATGAAATACCATCTGTTACTGTTTTTTGCAGATCAGTAATGTGTGGCCCAAACCTAACTGATCTATTTGGTTTTCTATAACCAATCCAGCCTTATTGAGGAATTGGGTAAAATCATTAATGCTGTAAAAACGACTATTACCATTTGCCATACAAGTAAAATAGAGCGAGGTAGCATTAAGACTATAAGCTGCTGCTTCAAAAGGCTGGCAGTCCCAAAACAGCTCCATGATACAAATTCGAGCATCAGGTTTCATCGCTGCGGAGATTTTGCGTAAAATGCCTATAATTTGTGTTTCGGAAAAACAATCAAGGAAGGGGTTCATCCACCAAAGGGGGGGTCTGTGGGTAAATTGTTATCCGATAACATGTCAACAGGATGGCCGAAAATACGATCAGCCATTCCCTGGCTGCGTATATTTTCTTCAGCCAATTTTATTTGCTGGGGTAAATCCAGAATAGTGACACAGACTTTACTGTCATATTGACAACAGCGCAATGCCCATTTTCCTGTATTGCCACCAACATCATAAATCACTTTAGGATCCATGGAGAAAACTGTTTTCAATGCTGCATTAAAGGCGGAATCAGAATAAAAATGGTCAAATGAAAACCAACTTGTTTTCGCAGGTTCGGGTAGTTGGCTTAGGGCAGGGTAAATAGTTGACCATTCACCGAACACTTTTAATCCAGCAGGCTTATTTTAATTTTCACATATATCCAGATATCCAATAGGTCTATAGCCAGAACACAAAAAAGCCTATCTCATCAGGATGCTTTCATTGATTGGGATAGGCTCTAAAGTAAGTGTTTATTTATTAGTCAGCAGGGATAAATTTAACTGAATGTCTCTATCTAGGTTATTGACCCAACGGTTATAGTTGCGGTGAATTTTTCCGTCACCCTCTCTTAGTTTATGGCTCTTGACATAATTGATAGAGTAGTTTTTGGCGGTATAGTTGATGCGTATTTGCACGTCATGCTTACGATTTTTCAGTAAGCCATTAATAACCCCAGGAGAGACTTCAGTCATTATCCACTTGCGGTTCTTACCTGCTTCCAATATTGCTTTTTTTACGGAAGGTAGGGAATTTTGTGTCACGATGGTGGTTTGGGGAGTTAATATCGGTACGTTACGAGCACAGCCTGCAAGAGAGACAATGCAAGCCAGACTGATTAATAGCTTATATGAAGTTTTCATTATTTTTCTCATGGTAAATAAGACAATATAGATTGTGAAATAGTTACGTTGCGCAGAATAGTTTAAATAAATTCCAACAATACTGCTACATCTATCACTTCATTATAGATTTTATTGAGAGTGTTGCTGAGTGATAAAAAGGTTAATAATAATAACTATGGTTATTTATGAAATTAATATTTCAATATGAGTATTGATGTTTTTTGCCATAAATAATCAATGAAACAAATTTATTCATATCATGAAAGAAAATATGTACTCAATAAATTTCAAGTGGCAGTGCCAGATTAATGCCGCTTACCCCAATTATCGGCAAGGATACACTTTGGCGTGGTATAAGGATCTCGGACGCTTCAAAAGCCTGCTAATGTTATTAACATAACAATGAGGTGTAATGATGAAATTGAAACCCACCAAACGCCACTATTCCGCTGAATTTAAGCTGGAAGCGGTTCAACAGGTTGTTCTCCATCAGCAGCGGCTTTGCAAGGTCAACTTGACCAATGAAAACATGGCCATCACGTAGTTGCCCAATGGGAAGTCTGCGGATAAAACCCCCGCCCAGCGTCAGATTGACGCCGCTTACCCGGAATTTCTTGACCACTACAAACAATTTCAGTGATAGAATTAAGGCCATCGGGTTAACCGCCCGGTAGCCTTTAACATTTAGAGGTGAGCAATTTCTTTACTATCTGGAATGAATGAAGAAGATAAAAGAAGAATTCTTTTTCAATTATCAGAACAGGAAAGATTAAAATAGCTACGAGGAATATATGACAATTATTTTTTGTAATACTGGTTGGATGGAACATTATGACGGAATTGATGGCGATTTTCTTCGAGATGGTGGCTCTTATAATGAAGAGAACACAGGCCTTGAGGTCTGTAATTTCACTAATGTGAATGGTTATGTCTATGGATATGTTCAATCACCTGGTAAAATTAATATAGAGAGGCTAGGGGCTGGTAAATTTGATAACAAAATTGATAATATCACAGTTGTTTGGCTCGCTCGCCATGAACGTGGCGGAACGGTTGTTGTTGGTTGGTATAAAAATGCGACTGTATATCGTGAACCACAGAAATTAGACACACCCTCTGAAAAGCAGAAAAGAAACGATATAAATATATATCGTATAAAGGCATTATGGGATGATGCCTTTTTATTACCTGTTGAAAAACGCACTCTACTAATACCTAGAAAAGTAGAAGGAGGAATTGGACAAAGCCTTATTTGGTATGCAGATAAGCCTGAGAGTAAAGAGCATGTTAAAAAAGTTCACGATTTAATTGATGGTCGTGGAACAAATAATAATATTCCAAATATTGATCTGGATTATTTTGGAGTTGAAGGTAATCCACGTTTGCGATTGCATATTATGAGAGAAAGAAACTCCGGCCTTGTTAATAAAAAGAAAGAAAGCGTTTTAGATGAAAAAGGAACTCTAAAATGTGAAGTATGCAATTTTGATTTTCTTGAGTTTTATGGTGATGTTGGTAAAGGTTTTTGTGAAGTTCACCATTTAAACCCATTGCATAAAAGTGATGGTGAAACTAGAACTGAATTATCTGATTTAGCGATAGTTTGTTCTAACTGTCATAGAATGATACATAGAAAAGATCCCATGATTTCAATTAAAGATTTATCCAAAATAATTAACCAAAAAAGATAAATTTTGTATAATTATTACTCTGTGTTTTGATTAGGTAAATGTTAATCAGATTGTTTTAGCTTACATTTACCTATTTTTAGATTAGTAGCAATCAATATACGAGATCGTGAGGATTCCTGTATAAGGTTTTATACAAAATGGGTTATTATTTTTAATAATTAGTTATAAGTAATCTATCACTACTAATAATCAATAATACATAGTGATAAAAATGAAAACACATCCTACCTCAGCTATTTTAGATAAATTTACCAAATAAGCTTTCAAAATAGTAGATCACTTGAAGGGAACTCAGTCCAATTTTTGCGATCTGATTAATCGCCAAATCAAAAAAATCCCAAAATGGACTGAGTGATGCGAATCATAGCACCAATCAGGGCGGGATTCCACTTTGCACTTAATTTAACCAAAGATAAGCTGACTGCGGAATTCCCCTGACCATGTTGCCATTCGGCGCTTAGCTTTTTGACTGTCCTTAATACTGGTATCTTGTTTAATCACATTTAACGCAATTCGGTTAAAAAGCGCCATCTGTGCCGCACCATCGGGATCTTTAAGTGAGATAGCATCTTCCCGGAACGTGACATCCAAAACCCAATGTAGCTCATTTTCCACCGACCAATGTCTTCTGATGGCTCTGGCCGCAGTTTCTGCATCCAGTGGCAACGAACTCACGTACCAGCGAGAATCGCGGTGGCAAGATTTGCCTTTGACTGTTCGTTCGCTCACAACTTCAATCACACTCTTTATTGACGGCCATTGTTGCTGAAGGGGTTCCGGTAATGTCGCGCTGAGCTGCATCACATGGCGCAGTTCTTCCCGGCCATGGCCCCGACTTTTTTCGGTAAATTCAGCCAGTTCATCCTTCTCGTAATTCGAAGAAAAATGAGATTTAACAAATTCATAGAGATTTTTTTGATTGCTTTTCAGACCGACAATAAAATCACCGCTGCGTTGGGTGATTAATGCAAGTGTTTCTTTTTGGCAATGCAGGGCATCCATCGTAATGATAGCGCCATCAAGCGCCAATAATTCAATCAGTTCTCGGGCAACAGGGCCTTCTTTTCCCTTGCTTTCCGCCGCCCGATGATACAGCGCAACACCCGATTCGATATCGTACGCACTCACGATATGTAACGCTTCAAACAGCGTGCCTTTGCAGGTTCCCCGCATCGTTTTTCCATCAATGGCAATAACACTTTTTCCGGCATTAACCCGGCGTTGGTTAATCCAGCTATAAAAGGCTTCGACGAGCACATCTTGATCTATCAGCTTGATAATATTCGCAATACAATGACGGCGAGGAATACCATGGGTAAAATGCGTGTATTTTCTCAGCCATTCGATTTGTAACTCACCAAATTCCTGAATGGCTTTCCAGCCCGACGCACCGCACAATACAGCAGAAAAAGCTAAAAAAATCACCTCGATAAGTTCATGTTTTTTATTAATGTCAGAGCGGTGGTCATCTATCTTGCTGATAAAATTAAAAATACTCATTATTGGGATCGTGATTATTTAGAATGGCAAGATCTTAACGTGTTAATGAGAAAAGTACCTAAAAAAATTAGGGACTGACTTTTATTTAATCTAAATAACCCTATGGAAATTGTGAGATCTAGCCCTGTCGCACCAATACCCCGAAATGAACGACGTCAGATGAAAAAATTTATTCATAAAACCCGGGATAAAGATTATGCCCGCCGACTCATGGCACTCTTGATGTTACATGAAGGTCAGACCGTTTCTCACATTGCCAGAACCCTTCATTGTTCACGTTCTTCCGTCCATCGTTGGATAAATTGGCTAACGTTATATGGGCTGGAAGGATTAAAAAGCTTACCGAGAGGAAGGCCTGCTCGATGGAATTTAGCCTCGATTTTTAGCTTGTTGTCGTTCTTATTATCACACTCCCCGCAGGATTTTGACTGTTTGCGTTCACGCTGGAGTATTGAACTTATCACTCAGATAATCAATGAATTATTAGGGTTATCACTGTCGAAAAGCACGCTTTATCGTGACTTTTGTCAGGTGGGTATTGTCTGGCGAAGAGCGGCACCTACCATCAAAAAGCCTGATCCGGAGTATGACGAAAAAATGGCAAAAATCACCGAAGCCTTAGCCAACGCATCAGAGCAACATCTTGTTTTTTATGAAGACGAAGTCGATATCGATCTGAATCCTAAAATCGGGGCAGACTGGTGTCTAAAAGGACAACAAAAACGCGTGATGACGCCGGGGAAAAACCAAAAGCACTACCTTGCAGGCTGCCTTGATGCCCGAACAGGTCAAGTGACCTATGTCGGTGGTATAAAGAAAAACGCTGATTTATTTATCAACATGTTAGAGAAAATTAATCGTCAGTATCGTCAAGCCAAAAGTATCACGTTGATTTTGGATAATTATGGTATTCACAAAAGCCATAAAGTCAGGGAATGGCTAAAACAAAATCCTCAATTTAACCTGTTATTTTTACCGGTTTATTCACCATGGCTAAATAAGATTGAACGCCTGTGGCAATCCTTGCATGAAACCGTCACCCGAAATCATTGCTGTCAGTATATGTGGCAACTCTTAGCGTGCGTTGAAGAATTTATGATTGCATTTTCATTAGGGCAACAACCGGGAATGAAAAAATAAGTGTATCGTTATTATGAAAGCTTATTTATACAAATGCCGTGAAACATGAAATTAATAAAAAGGTTAGTGGAAATAAATTATCAATTTACCTCTAATAATAGAAAGGTTAATTAATGAGATAAATGAAGGTAATCCTAAAGCTATATCTTAATTTTAATGTGAAATTTAAACTTAGTATTATCGAAATAAAATTTTGCATATATGATGTCTATTAATTTTGTTATCGAGAGTATTTGTTAATACAAGAAAAAACATGCACTCATGCTGAATGGTTAATTTGTGCTATGTTTACATTTTGTTTATTTACCCTGAAATAAAAGAATGTAATATTTATTGCTAATAAGGATCTTCTATACAAAAGTTCAAAACTGTAGAGTACTGCTGAATTAGCATATTAAGTGCAATCGGCGGGATATTAAAAGGAGAGTGAGTCAACGAGAGCGTAAAAAAGTGTGGGGCATGGATTTGGTGAGAGATGAATAAAATAGTTTAATAACTCAGTTTACGGGGAATTGTGGCGATTGGGTGGTTCTCACTGCTATCTGATATAGCATACTTAATTGCTTAATTTATAGTGGCTTAATAAAGTGCCCCAC
This sequence comes from Xenorhabdus sp. SGI 60, assembly GCF_056632175.1. Classification (NCBI taxonomy): domain Bacteria; kingdom Pseudomonadati; phylum Pseudomonadota; class Gammaproteobacteria; order Enterobacterales; family Morganellaceae; genus Xenorhabdus; species Xenorhabdus sp. SGI 60. The sequence continues at coordinate 545,358 of NZ_CP196860.1, forward strand.
AGATTTTTACGCTCTCTCCGGCTTACAACCCCAACCTACTTTTCCTCTCGCGATTTCTCCATTAATGCGACAGAACCAGCAATTCTCAATGAAAAAATTTCTTTTTCTTTACATGGCATTACGAGTAAAGAATAAAAAAGTTTTCGCGCTATTTGATACCGTTTTAGATAGAGAAAAATGATGTTTTTATTTTAATTTTATATCGTTATAAATTTCAGTTTACGTCTGTTCATTAATAATTGCTGCGACAAAACCTTTTTTATTGCATTTGATTTTTTTTGTTGATAAGTTTTTTGCAATTGGTTAATAAAATGTAAAATATCATTTTTCGGGGTCAAGTTAATGGATAGTAAAAAGGGACTCGTAGTCGTTGTTGGTTCGTCGGGTGATATTGCAAGATCAGTCATAAAAGTTCTTAAAGATAATAATTACATGGTTAAAGCAATGACAAGGACGCCGAGTGAGGATGAGATTCATATAGATGTTACGTCTGATGAGAGTGTCAAGCGGGCCTTTGAGAGTGTATTCAGTTTACATGAAAGGATATATTCCGTTCTCTATTTTCCTGCCATAACTAAAGACAAACTCATTCATAATCAAGGAATTGATGACTGGCAGTCAGTTATAGACGTCAATCTTCTTGGTGCGGTCAGAGTGGTCAAAAATGTATTGCCGCATTTTATAAAAAATAGGGAAGGTATTTTCCAGTTTTTGTCCTCCACTGCGGCTGTCAGAGGCGCAACAGGCGCTGCTGCGTATTCATGCTCTAAAGCTGCGCTCAATATGCTTGCCAAAAATATTGCGAATGATTATGGACGTTTTAATGTACGGGCTTATACGGTTATGCCAGGTTATATCGATGGTGGAATGTTGAAAAATCTGCCGCAGGATAAGCGTGAGGCGGTTAGAAAGAATATTGCATTGCAACGTATGGCGAATGTACAGGAGATAGCTAATTTCTGTGTGGGATTGCTCGCCATTTCTGATTATTTGACGGGTACAACACTCACTCTAGATGGAGGTATGTAATGGAAGTCACTTCGCATGCAACGGATAAATTTGTTGATGCTGCTCGCAATATTAAATCTTTTACCCAGCTTCCTGAATGGATTTATAACCAAAGGATCAGTGCCAGACCCGATCCATCCTCATTACCGTGGTTAAACGATTTATTGAAAGTGAGGATGAAGTCACTCAGTCATATTGATAATCCGATGTATCTCGCGCTACTTGAGAACAAGCTCAGTGCAGAACAGCTCGATCATTTCATGTGTGAGTATTACTGGGGTTCAGGCTATGGTTTCCAGCGTCTCGTTTTGCCTGAGGTTCAGAATAAGAATGGCAATGCAGTATGGAAAGATTATATCAAGGGCATCATTCTTGAGGAAAATACTCCGGAGCCGCATCACGGACTTTTTCGCAATTACATGTTGAAACTTGGCATTGATGCAGGCCAGGGAAAAGCGGCTATTCCTGCTGCGGCGAACGAATTTAATTCCAATATGCTGGCCGGCTATAAAGCCTCTCTTGGCTACGCGATGGGTTATGCGTTGGGGATTGAAACGGAGGCGGACTTCCAGATTTCTTTATTGTATCTGGCATGTCTGAACCGCGATCCTACTGAAACGCTGCATGATCCTTACTTTGATATTCATATGGCTGAGGATGGTGAAGAAGCTCATGCACGCTTCACCTGTGAATGTATTGAAAAAATGCTTGAGGCGGGAGAGATAACTCGTAATGAGATCGAAGAGGGGTTCATACAGGCCATCGTTGATACCCGGGACTATATGCGAACCATTCACGCTAGTCTGCCATGTGCCAGTGACGATCATCGAGATGAGGAAGAGGACAACATGAAAGAAAAAATTTACGCAATTATTGCCACTGTTGCTGAAACCAGTCCCGACAAAGTGCATGGGACTCAGGAACTGAATGCCGACCTGGGTATTGATTCGCTCAAGCTTATTGATCTGGTTTTAGGTGTAGAAAGCGAATTCAGCATTACGTTATCCGAAGATGCTCTTGCTTCAATCACTACTGTCGACGAGCTTGAGGGGCATATTGAGTCTTTGCTTGCAGAACCTCAGCAGTCCTGAATGGTCAGGAAATAAAATATGTTGCGATTCAATATTGCTAAAACGTCGTTGTATCCGTCTGGTGGCGATGAGACCCATACATTTACTCTGCCTGTAGATTTGGCTGAGTTTGCGGGTACTGCTGGTGATCGTTTTCGGGATGATTTTAGCCGGATATGCAGTTATCTGGCAGGAAAAAACATTACACCTCAACCTGATAATGATGACGCAGCCGTATTAGTAGGGACCGAATATGGAAACCTGGCATCTATGTTACGTTTTCAGTTGCAATGCAAAGAGGATGTCAGGAAGGCGTCAGCTCAGCAATTTCCTCATGCTACAACGAGCTCTGCATCAACGTTTGTCAATATCGATCGCGGTATTACCGGGGGGAACTGTACGCTGAATGCGGGAGCAGAAACGATGGTCGTGATGATGTTAAAAGCGCTGACTTTCATCAACACTGACTTTGGGCGTACAGCGCATGTATTTTTGGGAGATATCTACGAGCCTGCAGGGAAGGGAGATGTTGCTCTCCGGCATCCAGGGCATAAGCCCCTTGATTCAGCAGTGGCTTATGCCGGTTTAGTTAAGGGGGCGGATTTCAGCGCTGAATTTCATTTTTATCAGCCAGATGAAACCTTTTCTTATCCGGATAATGAACCTGTATTTGTTTATACCCGTACACGTCAGAGGGGGGCGGTGTTGTCAGAGGGAGCGATGCCTAATGTTCACACCAACACTTCATATAACGCTGCATTTCAGTTTGCACGTTTTCTTGAGGCCCTGACTCTTAACCCTCCCGTTGCACATCTGATATGTATTCAGGATGAGCATGCAGCGCACCTAACCGTCAGGTCTGGCGAAGGGCAGGGATAAGATGGCGAGCTCCATAAATGCAAAGCATTCGGTATTTAAAGCGCATTTTCCAGGGGATCCTGTTGTTCCTGGATTTATGCCGCTTTCTGGTTATCTGGCAAATTTTCCTGCAGGGAATGCTAACCACCTCAGTATTGATTCGCTGATATTTCGCAAGATGATTAAGCCCGATGTGGATTTTATTTTTGAGCGCAATCATTCGGGAAATATCCTTTGCTGTAACAGTGAGAACCTTTTTTTCTCGTTTCGGCTTACCGTTTCGAAAGCAGAACTCGCGGGTCACACAGAGGCCTTTGTTGCAAAAGGGGCAGAACATTCTGTGATACCTCTCAGGCATCCGGATTACTGGTTTCTCCCGGAAAAAATACAAACAGACTCTTCATTTACGTGCGCAAGCTGTGTGATTGACACGAAATTAGCAATCGAGCGATCGCCCTGGATTGAAACCTGTGCTGGCGGGGTATTTTTACTTCTTGTTGAGGCTTTGGGGAATCTTGCTCTCGTAGTGAATGCTTCTGAGTTGGAGAGGTCTGTTGCAGCTGAGTCTCGTTTTGTATTTGTTCGATTTAGCAAAATTCGGGTCAGTACTTCACTTATGTCTGAATTGGATAAATTCATGCTTAGTACACGGGTTACACGCAAAGGAAACCTTCTCACATGGGAAGGAAATGTAATTAACGGTGACGGTACCTTATTACTCGATATTCAGGGTGCTGTGTCGATGAAAACGCATTCGTTGCAGGGGAATGTCCATGCATAAAGTGTACGTGACGGGACTTGGCGCACTGACACCCTTTGGTGAAGGCGTCGAGGTGTTATGGGAAGCGCTGAAGGAAAAGAGAGAATGCTTTACACCGCAGCCTTCTTTCTATCCCACGATGAAAGGACAGTTCCTTGCAGGCAGGATCCCAGCAGAACTAAAGCTCTCGCTACGGTCACGATTTGGTGATTTACCAGATTCGTCACTCTATGCGCTGACTGCTGTGGAGGAAGCTATCACACATGCAGGACTTAGTAAAGGTCATGAACTTTTTCGGCACGCAGCTGTATTTGCCGGAAACAATGAAGCACAGGCAGACATTCTTGATGAGTCTGTTGAAGGGGATGATTCGCGATGGCGTCGTTACGGTTATAGCGGATATAACGTCGCAACAGACATTCGCCAGTTTATTCGTCTATCAGGTCCGGCGATGGTTGTTCACAACACCTGTGCGTCTGCGAATGTCGCATTAGAAACTGCGTTAGATGCGATGCGTACCGGCGTAATCACTACTGCCATCGTTGGCGCAGCTGATGCTTTTTCACTTAAGGTCTGGTCAGGTTTTTACATGTTAAACGCACTGGGTGTGGAGCGTTGCAGACCGTTTTCTTCAAAGCGCCGATTTATCACTATCTCTGAGGGGGCTGCATTTCTGATCCTTCAGCGTGAGGATACGCTTTTACCCGGCCAGAAGCCTTTGGCTGAGCTGGTCGCAGTTGCAAGTAATAATGACGCCCGACATCCGACGAATCCTGACAGAGCGCGCGTTCAGAATTGCCATGAAAAGGTGCTCAAATCTGCGGGACTTCACGCAGAAGATGTGGACGTCATTTATGCACATGGTACAGGTACGAAAGCTAATGATGCCGTTGAGGCAGGAATTTTTTCTGACGTTTATCCCCATGCGCGTATAACTGCCATCAAAGGTACTACCGGGCACATGATGGCAACAGCGGGTGCGACGGGAGCGGTAGCAAGCTGTCTGACTCTTGTAAAGCAGCAAGTTCCGCCTACGAATACCACTGATACAGAATTTGATTTTAACCTCATCACTGACGGTCCTGATAATTCAAGGCCTGTCAGGATTGTTCAAAACAATGCGTTTGGTTTTGGCGGAAATAATGCCATCTCACTTTTCCGGTTGCCCTGAATTGGCACTGACAGACAAGGATAAACAAATGATCGTATTAGGAATTAGTGGCTTGCCAGATGCCCAGAAATGGCTGAAAGAGCATTATGCGAATATTGAGCCCCTTGATGCGAGAATTTGTCAGGGGCTGGACAGTGCTGCCTGTATTATTGTTGACGGTGAGATTATTGCTGCTGCCAGTGAAGAACGATTCAACGGTGTTAAGGGAACGGGAGAGTTTCCTCGTCAGGCAATTGACTATTGTCTTCGTGCGGCAGGAATAGCAGAGGATGAGGTTGATATTATTGCCCACGGTTTTAATTATGATGCCTGCCGGCGGTTTTTTGTTTCAGGGGCTGATAAAGCGAAATTTGATGCTATATACAGCTCTGAGACAGTAATCAGGCATTTTGAGCAAGCGGGGTGGTCGAACGTAAGGGTGCGTTTTCGCGCGACAGATCATCACTACACCCATGCTGTTTCTGCTTTTTTACCATCGGGTTTTGATAGTGCATTATGCATTGTGGCTGATGGTATGGGGGAAACGGAATCTGTCAGTATTTTCAGCTGCCGAAACGGCGAATTTGAACGTCTTGGCACGCAGCCGATTTCTTCCTCACCCGGGATTGCGTACTCCGTTTGTACCCGCTTTCTGGGATTTATGTTCAACAGTGACGAATACAAAGTCATGGGTCTGGCGGCCTACGGGGACAGCCAGAAATACTCTCCATTTTTCGATGATTTCCTGCGCTTCGATGATGAAACAGGTCAGATCCTTGTTTGCTGGCCTCAGGGGGCACTGAACTCTGCTGAAGAGGGATATCCCGGCGCGCTGTCGTGGATCCAGTCATCTACACGTCTGGCGTCGCGTCACGCTGCTGAAGAGGTCACTCAGGATCATGCCGATTTTGCTGCCGCACTGCAAAAGCGTTTTAGTGAAATGTTATGCAATCTGGCACGCTGGTGGCTTCGTCGAAGCGGGCATTCCCGATTATGTCTGGCAGGCGGGGTCTTCCTGAATTGCCGCGCAAACCAACTGATAGCCAGTCTTGAGGAGGTTGAGGATATCTTTATTCAGCCTGCATCCGGTGACGACGGTAGCGCATTAGGCGCAGCCCTTGCTCATGCGCACTCATACCAGACCAAAGCCTCTTTCTTTTCTCCATATCTTGGACCTGAATATACGGATCAGGAGATACAGGCACTCATTGCTGAGCCGCAGTATAAACAACTCAGTTTCACCACTCTGGGATATACCGAGGAATACTTTGCTTCGGCGGCACAGGCTATCAGGGATGATCTCATCATTGCATGGTTCAGTGGGCGTATGGAGTTTGGTCCGCGTGCGCTGGGGAATAGGTCAATTCTAGCGTTGCCTTCAGGAAAGGAAATAAAAGAACGCATTAACAGGACGGTGAAGTTTCGTGAGGGTTTTAGGCCGTTTGCTCCCGCTATTACAGATGAATGCCTAGACACTATTTTTGAGGTCAAACACAAGAATCCTTATCGCTACATGCTGAGTACGGCTACGGTAAAGGCATCGATGGCAAATGTTGTCAGTGGCGTACGACATGCTGACGGAACGGCGCGAACCCAGCTTGTCACTGAGCAATTTAATCCCGTTTTTTACCGTTTACTAAAGTCCGTTAAGCATTCAACGGGTCATGGCTGTGTGGTAAACACGTCATTCAATGTGAAAGGGCAGCCACTTATTATGGATCCGCGAACAGCACTGGATACCTTTATGAATACTTCTCTTGACCGTCTTTATTTACAGGGGGTCATTGTATGCAAACGTTGAAAGAAATCATTACTGAAATACTGGTTGAGATGGCAAATAAAAAAGAGGGCGATGTGGTGATTTCGGTACCGGATATTCTGCATGACTCCTTAAGCTACATGCGTTTCATTGTTACGCTCGAAGAGCATTTAGGGGTTTTTCTTGACGATCTGGATGCGACATTACTGCATGTGGATTCCGTGGATGTTCTCACGGACAGAATACGCGGAATTATTCCGGCACCATTGGAGTCAGATCATGATTAACGAACTGACTGAACGTGGTTTTCTGACCGTTAATGCCTCTAAGGGCAAGATTATTGGTTATCGGTTTCATGGGGAGCTGTACAAGGCTTACCTAGTGCTTGACAGCCTGCTTGTTAAGCTGGCTGAACAGGAAGGACACTTTGCGCCGCACAGTTGTAATACGCTGCTTCCGGCAGAGGTTCTTGAAAAAATCGGGTTCTTTAATAAATTGCCTGCGAATCCTCTCTTTGCGCTGCCACATATTTTGCCTGATGACCAAAGTGTCAAACTCGTGCTAAGCCCGTCTACATGCTATCACACTTTTGCGGCTCTGGAAAACAAAACGCTAAACGGGGATTTGGTGTTTTATACGGCTAAAGGTGAATGCCATCGATATGAGCCTGAACAGGACGCACCGGGTCGTCTGGTTAATTTTACCATGCGGGAATTTATTCTTCTTGGTACGCCGGATGCGGTTATGCAGTCCTGTGACAGGATTTTTGAACGTGTTTTGTCTTTCTTAAATCGTGTGGACAACAGCTTTTATCAGGAGACCGCGAATGATGTGTTTTATGGTGAAAACAGTGTTGTCACTCAAAAGGTTCAACGCGTGCTTGGCGTTAAGAAGGAAATAGTGTCTGGCGGCGAACTGGGCCCTGCGGTGAGTGTGGGGTCAAGAAACTATCATCGTGAATTATTCACAATGAAATTCAATATTCGAGCCGCTCGGCTGAACACTGAGCTCCACTCCAGTTGTGTTGCGTTTGGTATGGAAAGATTACTGCTTACTCTTCTCAGTAAGACGGCTGGAAACGAACCGCATCGTCTTATCACTCAGTTATATCGGGCTATGCCTGATGGTTTGCAGGAGCATTTATGATGGTGCATCAGGAAGATTCGTGGGTCCGCATATCAGCTCAGATCATACGTGTATCTCTTCCCTTAATGGGAAGTATGACGGGAAATCTCCTCATGATGGTTATTGATCGCCTGTGTCTCGCACGGTATTCCGAGTCGACACTTGAAGCATCAGGGCCTGCAATTTTTACTGCAATGACGATTATTGCTTTTTTCAGTTCAACGGTTGCGATTTACCGTTCGTTCGTTGCACAGGCCTGGGGACGTGATGGTGAGGAAGCGGCTATCAAGGAGGGGAGTGCCGGGATGATCACCGGCCTGGTCGCGGGTTTAATTCTGATGCTGTTATCGCCTTTGATAGCGCAGATACCTGAGATGAGTAACCGCAGCGCTGTCAGTATTGCGCTTGAATCTCAGTATCTCTTTATCGCGGCGTACTTTGGCGCGTTTATGGTGTTTAACGTCTCTCTGGCTTCCTGGTTTAATGGTACGGGGCGTACGCGAACGACATTCTTTGTCGGGCTGGTGGGACAGATCTGCGACATTATTTTTACGGTAGGGCTTACCTTCGGTAAGTTTGGTTTGCCGGAAATGGGGATGCGAGGTTCGGCCACGGGTACGCTTATCGCGAGCCTTATTATGTCCTGTCTATACCTTTATCTTCTGCCACGCGAGTTGTATGAGCAACTCGGGAGAATGTTATCGGGGCGGGTAAAGGGGATCCTTTCTATGATGCTTTTCCGTCTACGCCGGGGGTATATTTCCGGGCTGACAAATGGGATTGATGAGCTTGGAAATACCGCATTTGTCTGGATTGCTGGCATTCTGGGATCTGTCGCGCTGGCAGCGAATAATGTGAACCTGACCATCAATTATATGGCCATTATTCCTGTTATTGGGTTGGGTATTGGCTGCAGCATTCTTTGTGGAAATGCTGTAGGTGCGGGTCGCTACCATCACCTCCAGCGTATTTTGCTGGTGACGTTGGTGATTGAATTATGTTACGTGGGTTTAGTGGCCGTGATTCAGGTGGGGTTCCCTGAATTGCTCATGAGCCTTTTCGGTCTATCGCATGACAGCGCGGCAATCTACGCACTGGCTATTGATACTGAAAAAGTGCTCTGGACGTATTCACTTACTTTTGTTTTCTCAATGACTGGGTCGGCGGTGCTCGAGTGTCTCGGAATGACTCGCTTTATGTTTTGGGTCCGTTTTCTCATGATGTGGGGACTGAGCGTGCCGTTAATTTATTACACTGCACGCCACTATGAGGATGCTCCTGAGACGCTGATTACGCTCTGGATCATAGGGTCAGTATTCGAATTGTTCATAGGCGTTGTCTATTTTCTTCGCATTTTCAAGGCGATAAAAAATAAAGAGAATCAGCTGGTACAGCATGGCTTCGAAATGGAGGAGAAGACGCATGTACAAGGTTGAAGTTGATGCCACTCCCTCGATTAATTGCTTTACCGGCAGTCTTGAAAAGCTCTTTGAAATAAAAGGGATAAAGGTAAATGAAAGCGAATTGCTTGCCTGCAGCGGCGGTTTTCTCCTTGAGGCGGGGCTTGATGAATGGCAGATGCCTGAGTTGACCTTTTCAGTTGAAAAAGTGGGGTTAGTGGGGGTCCGCGCCTACGGTGGTGATCCTAAGCGGATCCCCATAGCAGAAAAATGGCGTGAGCAGCTTCGCCAGCTTCTGAAAAAGGAAGGTGGGGTGATCGTCTGGGTTAACTCACGCTGGCTGGATTATGCCGATGTTTACAGTCAGAAGACGGGTTATCTCCACGCCATACTCGTGACAGGTATCAGTGATAACGGCGAATGGGTTCATATTGTAGATTCCCTGATTGTCGACCGAGTTCCCTGGGCATGCAATGCAACGCTTCGTGCTGATGTTTTTGAGAAAGCCTGTACGGAGCGAGTGCGTAGTGAAGCCCATGACCACATGGGATATTACTGGGTTATGCGTATATCGCACAGGCAGACGGGGTTGACCATTCGTGATGCCATCATTGACCAGGCCAATCAGTTTCTCGCGACAGCACGATTTAACGAGGCTGTAAGGGAGTATAAATCTCTAAATCTCGCACTATTGAGGGGAGGAGATGAACAAGCGGTCCGCGCTGCCAGGCGAATATTCGATCACATTGTGGTTCTCTATATTATTCCTGGCTTGCTCTTGCTAGAAGATGCGCTTGTGATGGGGAAATTTAACATTGAGACGATCGAGCAATTACGTTTGCTCAGAAAGGCATGGCATGCGCTCTCTATTATGGCTCTGAAATACGAAGCCACCTTATCGCCAGCTGTTCTGGAGCGCATAGAGCTTCGTTTTGATGATATTCAACAACTGACCTTGGTACTTTGGAAAAATATCTCATCTGATCAGCTTTAAAAAAGGAAGATATGAGAAAAATATTGTATTTAGGGCGGTCGGAGCACGCCCGTCACTATTATTCCTGGGCGCAAGATAATGGATTGCACGTCGATTTTTTCGACTTTCCTTCACTGACTGCTGATAATCATGAGTCCTGGGCGGAGATGATTAATTCAGCGCACGATTTATATCAGTATGATGATATTATTTCTTTTAGTGATGGTTTGCAGGTGAATGTTGATCTTCTGAAGAGAATTGCGGGTAAGCCTCACAGAGACCCGGAAACGATAGCAGATTTCACTGATAAGGTCCGTTTTCGTAAGTCGCTCCCTCGCCTGGACTGTATAGCCCGCTGGTATGAAACCAGTGAACTTCGTGACAGTTTACCTGCCCGGCAATGGGTTGAGTCAACAGTGGGCTATCCTGTTGTCATTAAACCCTCAAATGGTTTTTATAGTACCGGGGTCACGAAGGTCAGTGAATCAGATTTATTTTCAAAGGCCTGGTCTCAGTCACGACGCGCTGGTGAGTATTTTCGCAAATTGCATGGCCATTCATCAATCATTGTTGAAGAGTACATTGATGGGAAGGAGTTTGCGATAGACGGGTTTATTAAGAATAATTGTTTTTACCCGATGCTATTTCACATTAAACGACCGGATCTTACCGGCCCGTATTTTCATGAAACAGCGTATATCACGATGCCCTTTTGTTCACGTAAGGGCGAAGAGTTTATATCTATTATTCGAGATGTTATCACGGCTACCGGATTAAATAATTCACCGTTCCATGCTGAGTTTCGGGTAACAGACTCTGGTCAGATTTATTTACTTGAGATTGGTCCACGATTGTCAGGTGGCGGTGTGACCGGGCAGGTGATGATGGATATTTGCTGCGGGCTTGATGCTTACCACGCACTTCATCATTTACATGATGGTGAACCTCTGAATTACACACATCGTATGGTTGGACTTGAATATGATTTTTGCGCACCGCGTAACGGTGTGCTTTTTGATACAGAGAAAACAGAATCTCTTTGTCATGAGCTTGGTGCCCGTGTCGTTATCAAATATCGGGATGATGGTGACTATGTAATGTGCCCACCACTCAATTCCGAAACCATTATTACTGTTTTTTTTGCGTGCTCAGACAGGGCTGGCGCTGAATCTATTTTTTGTGAGCTGGAAAAACATCAACTGGGAGTGAAGTAAGATGACTGAACAAGCAACTTCGCAAGCTATCCGTAAAGAAATTATCCGCGCTGAAAAAGTTATTCCGGGTGGTGTCAGTTCGCCGCTACGCGCATGCAGAAATGTGAATTCTCAGGCACTGGTGATTGATAAGGCTATTGGTGAGTGCCTGTATGATGTTAACGGCCGTGTTTATCACGATTTTATGTATGGGTTTGGCCCGATGATCCTTGGTCATAACCATCCTGCCATTGTCAACGCCATAACCGAGAGGGTTCAGACAGGTTCACTCTTTGGAACGGTTACGTCTGATGAAACGCAGCTTGCTGAGATGATTACGGGTACGGCAAATTTTCTGGAGCAGATCCGTTTTGTTTGCAGCGGGACCGAAGCGGTCATGTCTGCAATCAGGCTTGCCAGAGCCTACACCGGGAAGACAAAAATCATTCGCTTCCGTGGTGGGTATCACGGGCATTTTGACCTAGTACAGAGCAAATCTGAGAAGGACTATAAATCAGCGGGTCTCGATCCTGATGCCATGAAAGCAAACATTATGGCGGTCTTTAACGATCTGGATTCTGTCAGAAGTGCAGTGGCTGCCTTTGAAGGTGAAATTGCAGCTATCGTCCTCGAGCCATTGCCATGCAATATGTCGCTTGTTGATCCAGCCATTTCATTCCTGAAAGGATTACGAGAGATATGTGACGAAACGGGCATATTGCTGATCTTCGATGAAGTCATTAGCGGGTTCCGTTTGACCTATGGCCCTGTGAGTAATTTGCTGGGCGTTGAGCCCGATCTGGTGACGTTCGGGAAAATTATCGGCGGAGGAACACCAGTTGGTGCATTTGGTGGACGAAAGGACATTATGCATCTGCTGGATAAAGAGCAGATCCTTCAGGGGGGCACTTTTGCTGGCAACCCATTGACCATGCGCGCGGGTATTGCGACGCTCACGGTGCTCAGTGAACCCGGTTTTTATGAAATGCTTGATAAGAAGGGACGCTATCTTGAAAAGCAGATCGCATTGAACCAGAAGAAATTTGGCACTGATTTTATCTTTGCACGTCGAGGCAGTATTTTCGCGTTTATTTTCCATCCGAAGGGGACGCTGATTGCGAACCATGAAGATGTTCACCGCCAGGCCAGGCACATTTTTACCGGATTGTATGTGGACATGCGCAATCAGGGGTATCACCTTTGTCCGGATGTTGAAGAGACAATGTATGTCTCCGCGGCCACACAAGAAACAACGCTTTCGGCGTTTGCTGAGGCTGCCTGCAAGTCAATTGCCCATTGGAGTTGCGTATCATGATGACGGTGGAATTATTGTCTTCAGTGCTGGCGACACTGGATGAAAAAATCCCGACATGCAGCCAACTTGTTTCTGAGGGGGCCTGTAGCTGGGACTGCTGCACATACACCGATTCATACATATTGCTCCTACCCGGCGAAAAGGAAAGTGCTGAAAAAATGGGATTCAGCCTGAGTCATTACAACATTATTGATGACAACTATCACGGTGGTATGAAGATCGTTCCTGCTGATATGGGGTGCTGTGTATCTCCGGGTCAGGGGAGTAATGCGTATAAGCCGGTGGATTGTCGTGTCTTCCCTTTCTGGTTTCAGTTTGCGGGAGACGAGTTGGAAGTTGTGGAAGGCAAATCCTGCCCGGCTATTAGAATGGGTTTATCTCTGGACAAGTACCGTGATCAGGCATTGCGTACAGGCACCCTGTTGGCAAGGGACGGCGATATAGCCGAATTCTTACGTAAGGCAAGAATGGTGAACTATAGCGGAGATGGCAGCGGGATCCCCGTTGTGTCTGTTTGAAGGAAAAGGAAAACATGATGACAAGTGCATTATACCCGCTGTCTGAACTACAGACCGGCTTGTGGTATCAGGATAAATTGTCAGAACGGAACTCATCTCATAATGTGCCGGTACGATTTGATTTCTCGTCCAGCCCGGACATTGAGCGTCTTCAGAGCGTGTGTGACACATTGTTCCGTTCTAATGGCTGCTTTCATTCCCGCATAACTGAAAGAGAAGACGGTGTTCCGTGCCAGTACTGGGTATCGCCTCCGCCGTGCACTATTACCGTCATTCAGGCTGAGGAGGTCAATGGCCCTGCGATTGAGCACCTGTTGAGGGGGGAAATAGCCAGGCCATTTATGCTTAGGGATGATCCCCTTTATCGTTTGACGTTGTTCAGGATGGCTGATGGTAGGGCCACTTTGCTCATTGTCATTCACCACATTATCTTCGACGGGCAGTCAGCGGCCATGTTCACGGCAGATTTTATGCGGTTATGGACGCGACCTGGTGAGTCCCTGTCGATGGTAAGCAGCAGTACTGTTTCGGACTATCAATCAACGCTTTTGTCCTCTTCGGTCACATCACGTGCTCTGGATTACTGGCGAACTCAGCTGGCTGACGCCCCTTCAGAGATAACATTGCCTGCATTACCGACTGCGGGCAACACAACACGTAAAGCAGAGACCCTGTCACATCGTTTTCCTGACGAGTTATATGCACGGGCAGAGGCATATTGCCGTCATCACGCCGTTACGCCATTTATGCTTCATACCCTAGTATGTAGTGTATTGCTGATGCGATATAGCCAGAGCATGGACATCGTGGTGGGGGTACCCGTATCGCTTCGTAAGGACGATGATAAACCGTTCCTGGCGGGCTTGTTTGTTAATGTCCTGCCATTGCGGTTACGTGCAACAACCGAGACCACAGCAGAAGCGTTGCTTCATCAGATAAGAAACCGCCTTATCCGCACCATGATGCACAGCAATGTTTCTTTTCATGAACTGGTGAGAGAACTACGTCCGACGCGTCATGAAACACGCAATCCGTTTTTCCAGATTTGTATAAACCATGCGCGAGTGGGTGAGCAGCTATGTGATACAGGCGTTCGTGCGGTGCCTATGGGTAACGAAGTTGCGGCGTTTGATCTCGATTTTATTCTGGCAGAGCATGACGATAATTTTAATCTCATTACGGAATACAGAGCGTCTCGATTCGAAGCCGAAACGGTGAAGGGGTTCACACGGCACTACTTCCAGCTCCTTGAGGAAATTTTAAGTGAGCCTGTGAAGAGGGTATCGGCTTATGCGATGCTGACGAAGGAAGAGCTTGGTATGATGCTGGAGACCTGGAATACTTCTCCATATCGCTACAGCGACAACCTGACGGTATTAACTCTTTTCGAAGAGCAGGTCCAACGCACACCAGATGGAATAGCACTTCGGTTTTCTGAGGGGGAATTAACCTACGACAGGCTTAATCGCAGGGTCAATCAACTCGCCCATTTTCTAACCAGTAACGGTATCAGAGCGGGACAACGGGTCGCGGTCTGTCTTCCTCGAGGTCCTGAATTCATCGTGACAATCTATGGGATCCTCAAAGCTGGCGCTGCGTATGTTCCTGTTGATCCTGATTATCCTGCTGAACGAAAGCACTATATCTCAGAGGACGCAGGGGCCAGCGCAATGATTGTTCAGGGTGCGTCAGAGAGCTTCAGCACGGTTCCGCTTGTTATCGATCTGGCTTCACCTGAGATCGTTGATAAATTAATAAAACAACCGGTGACCCGTCCTGAAAGCCAGCCCCGGCCTGACGATATTATCTATTGTATTTATACCTCGGGTTCAACTGGGAAGCCCAAGGGGGCGCTTAACACTCATCGTAGTGTCGCTAATCTGGTGATGTGGTACATCAAAGATGCGCTGGAAATGAAACCGGCTGAAAGTGTTATCCTTGCCAGCTCTCTCAGTTTTGATTTGACCCAAAAAAATATTTTTGGGCCATTGGCTTGTGGTGGGATGGTAATCATACCGGACAGTAGTCCCGCAGATGCCATTGGTTTCCTTCGGGCGCTGAGTCATTTCCAGCCTCATTATCTGTGTTGTGCGCCTTCAGCCTATCGGGCTTTTTCTGGCTCTTCACGATGCCGTTCGCTCAAGAAGATCGTCCTTGGCGGTGAAGTCATCGAGCCTGCACTCGCTAACACTATCCTTAGAAGTGGTAAGACGCTCATCAATTCATACGGACCTACTGAATGCGCTGACATTGCCGTCTGGTCAATGTACAGGCCGAGAGAATTCGAGTTTCAGGAGCCTGTGCCACTGGGACGACCGGTGCCTGGATGTCGAATCTATATTCTGGATGATTTTTTTAATCCTGTACCTGTAGGTGTTGATGGAGAGATATTTATCGGGGGAGACGGTGTAGGCCCGGGTTATCTGGAACGCGAGAGTCTGACAAGCGAAAAATTCCTTCCGGATCCGTTTACCCTTAAAGGGACGATGTATCGCACTGGTGACCGGGGGCGGTTCCGTCAGAATGGTGTCATTGAGTTTGCCGGGCGCCGCGACGGTCAAATTAAACTGCGGGGATTTCGCATTGAGCTCGGGGAAGTTGAATCGGCGATACAGTCGACAGGACTGGTTGAACAAGTCTGTGTTCAGGCGCGGTACAATGAAGCGCAAGGACAAAGACTAGTGGCATGGTATGTAGTCCGTGAGGGGCAGACGGTAAATCGTAATGATATTGTCGTCAGACTCAAGGAGATTATTCCGGTACACATGATACCGGATACCTGGATTTGCCTTGACGCGATGCCGCTATCTCCGAACGGAAAAACCGATCGTCTAAAACTGCAGCAGATGGATAGTGTCTCGGCGACGGTGTCTGCCGCGCCCATCGTCGCACCTGTCGGTGAGACTGAACACGCTTTACACCGGATCTGGCAGGAGGTGCTTGGTCTTAGCACATTAGGTGTAGAGGATAATTTCTTCCTGAGTGGAGGGCATTCGCTTCTGGCAATGGTCTGCCTGGCTCGAATTAATCGTGAACTGGATTTACAGCTTCCCGGTACAGCGATAACGCGACACCAGACTATTAGAGAATTGGCGGCATTCATTGCCCATACCCGGAGTGAAATGCCATCCTGTTTTTCAACATGGGCACCCTGTAAAGGTCCTGTTATCTGGTGTTTCCCAGCTGCAGGATTAAGAAGCACGTCATACCGCCAGCTTGCACAGTCACTTGCCCAGAATGCACAACTTAATGTTCTGGATTATCCCGCTCCTACGAGCGAAGAATCGTCCAGCATTGAGGCGCTTGTTGCATTTTTCGTTAATTCGCTAGAACCGCATATTCAGGGTGACTCGCTTGTGCTTGCTGGGCATTCCTTTGGTTCAACTATAGCTCTTGAAGTAGGTCGATGCATGCATCAGCGTGGTATGCGTGTGAAGCTCATTATTATTGAGGGAACCATTATTCCGCCTGAACGGCTATCATTAGACACGTCAAAACAGGAAGATCCATTATCGTTGGTCAGCAGTTTGTTTGATGAGAGTTCGGTCGAAAAGTATGGGGGCGAACTGAAACATCTTGCCAATGAGCATGATGCACTTTACCAGCAACATCTCCGAATATTCCGTAATTATTATTCAAAAGGGGTCTTTGAAGGTGAGTCTCTTGTATTGTCTGGCAGGGATGGGGAGATATACCGTCAATTAGGCGAAAGGCTACAGGCATATTATGCTGCTTTTTGTACCAGATTAACGACGGTTGTGACTTCCGGGGATCATATGAGTCTGATTATGGCTGATCATGCCCCTGAGCTGGCTGTGCACTTACTTGAATTTGTGAAAGTGAAGATACCATAAAAATCTATGGTCACCTATATGGGGTCATGTGGAAGAACCCCTATTAGGGTTATAAGCCACCGGCCATAGCATGGGGCATGTGTTAGCATTTTTAGTGTAATTTCATGATTTCAATCTCTTGCTTACCTAGACAGTGTCGTCATGAGGTAAATTGTGTGATAATATTTCTTCTTCCATCAAAAGAGCTGATTAACCATGAGTATACCTGCACACCGCCGTCACGATATTTCAGATCATATTTGGGCTCTGCTTGAACCTCATCTACCTGGACGTCAGGGCGCTTGGGGACGTGTTGCTGAAGATAATCGCCGTTTTATCAATGGGGTATTTTGGATTTTACGGACAGGAGCTCCCTGGCGTGATTTGCCCCCTGATTATGGTGACTGGAAAAATACCCATCGTCGGTTTTGCCGTTGGAGAGATAAAGGGATATGGGAAAAACTGCTCGAACAGTTAGTGAATGCCCCTGATTTCGAGTGGTTAATGATTGATGCTAGCCATATTAAAGTGCATCCCGATGCCGCGGGAGCAAAAGGCGGTAATCAGGCGATGGGACTCACAAAAGGGGGCTCAATACAAAGATACATTTGGCCGTGGATGCGCATGGTATGCCGGTCAGAGTTGTTATTACAAGCGGTACCACAGCGGATTGTTCACAAGCTGAGGCCTTGATTGACGGATTTGATGCCGAGCACCTTTTGGCAGATAGAGGCTATGATAGCAACGCAATAGTAGAAAAAGCGGCACAACAAGGCATGCAAATTCAGATCCCCAGTCGGAAAAATCGAAAGGTTGCCAGAGAATACGACCGTGAACTCTATCGACTCCGTCATTTAGTTGAAAATGCGTTTCTTCATCTTAAGCGCTGGCGGGGTATCGCGACGCGCTATGCAAAAAATCGCGCATCTTTTCTTGCCGCAGTACAAATTCGTTGTCTTGTTCTTTGGCTGAATGTTTTATGACGACATAACCTAGGGTCTGTTGATGTTTTAAGGTCATAATTCAATCAATCCACATCGGCAACCAGACAATGATAAATGCCAGTGCCACCATGCTGGCATAATGTAAGCGTCCGGTGATCTCACCTTGTTCCTTCCATCCGGCTCCTGCACGCTACGGCTTCTTATCTTTTATTTGGAGAACCACTTCGCTTTCGCTTACAGCTTGGCGACCCCACGTAAAACGGACTACACCGCACCCGCCTGCACGTTTTGGATCAAAAAGTTTTTTCAGTTTTAAAATGCTACAAACGGTATCGCCAGACCACGCCAATACTGGCGGCGTGGGAAAAATTCCGAACTGAAAGGAGTGAAAAGATTTTCAGGAAATTTCAGTTTTTGGATCGCAGTATGGATCGCGAAGAAATATCAACATAATGATATTAAAGGAGATATTCTATTTTACGTGGGATTTTGGATCACAAGGTAAAGCCGCGTTAAATGAAAGAATTCAGGATTGGAGCGGCTTTGTGGGAAGTGGAGAACTGAAATTTATTGCTTCGCTGAATTATCTTCGTCTGCGTGTACAACTCGAATTGCAGAGGCAGATTCAATAATCTGAATTGCTTCTTCTGTTGACAATCCTTTCAAATCGATAAGAGTACTATCTTTCGATACTTCAATTTTTATATTCCGTTCTTTGGAAAACATCTTCATTATCCTTAATAGTTGTGGCGCTATTTTAGTTAAGCCATCGTGAATTATGTATACAGGTTCGATTGAAAGGCATAATGAGGTTAATTTTAGAATCAGCACGAGGTAGGGGGAGAGAAATCTCGTGCGACACTTGCGACACTGTCTCACAGAAACAAAAAGCCACTTGCTTAGAAGTGGCTTAATTTGCTGAAATTACAGCTAAAATTTGGTGGCCCCTGCTGGACTTGAACCAGCGACCAAGCGATTATGAGTCGCCTGCTCTAACCACTGAGCTAAGGGGCCGTCGAACTGGAGGGATTATACGGTACAGTTTGGTGCTAGGTCTAGTCCCCAAAATTCATATGCGCGTTTTATAGACAATAATCAGTATCTTTTAACGTATTTCAGTCTATTGGAAGTAATCTGGAATCTTTTTTTAGTGATGTTGGTTGTTTTTATAATAAATATTTCTGATTATTTGTTGGTCTCTGACCATAATCTGGTCAAGAAATGTTAGTCCAGTTTTGTGTTCTTCATTGATTTTCCACCATTCTTATGTCCTTATTTTTTAAAAATTTTGGGTAAATAAATATGAAAAAGATAATACTATCAGCTGCTATTTGGAGCCATCACCAAATAGAAGATTATTTTTTTTCGTCTATCAGCCAAATGTCCCAGCATATCAGTGAAAGTGTTCGAGCCTATGTGACAGGTGTTGAAACGAATTCATTGAATTTTTTGTTGGTGATCGTTAATGAACAGACTGCTGGAGATTTACAAAGGGGAATTGGGTTACTGGAAGAGAAAACTTATGTTCCTTTTGCAATTGTTGCCGTAGAGTCAAATAATCAAATTTTAGCAGTGATTCAGCAAACTGGATTTGTGTTGGATGCTGATAGCATAACTACAGCTATGCAACTTGATTTGGTGGATTGGCAGATGAACAATGTCTCGGTTATGGAATATGACATTCGGTGTGTTGACCACTGTTTAGATGATTGGGCAATCCCGATAGAAAGTGCATTTGAGACAGATGATGCTATTTCTGGGCAATACCAAAAATGCCATCAGGCGGCTTTGGATGCCGGAAAAAATTTGCAACATTATACCTTGTATATTGATGAGCTGCCGGTCGTTCTTTAACTCTATCGAGATTAAATAATTTTGTCCGTCTTGATGACATTAGTACGGTGGTGGAAAAGCAGAGAAGAGGGTATGCTTTTGCCTTGATCAATCATGTACTGAATAAAGCCAAACAAGATAGTGCAACTGCATGCTATTTGGATGCCTCTCGCTATGGTAATGGATTGTACCGGCGTATTGGTTTTAAGCCGTTGTTTGAATATCAGGGATTTAGCCGAAAATAAATAAAAAAGCGTCTGCCGAAACAGACGCTTTTCAGATTTATCACTAAATCCGTTGATTAGTCATCAAGGAAGCTGCGCAGTACTTCGGAACGGCTCGGATGGCGCAGTTTACGCAGTGCTTTTGCTTCGATCTGACGAATACGTTCGCGGGTTACATCAAATTGTTTACCCACTTCTTCCAAGGTATGGTCAGTGTTCATATCGATACCAAAACGCATACGCAGAACTTTCGCCTCACGTGCAGTCAGACCTGCCAGCACATCGTGAGTTGCCGCGCGCAGGCTTTCTGACGTTGCTGAATCCAGCGGCAGTTCCAGAGTAGTATCCTCGATAAAATCGCCCAGATGTGAATCTTCATCATCACCCACCGGGGTTTCCATAGAGATTGGCTCTTTGGCAATTTTCAGGACCTTGCGGATCTTGTCCTCAGGCATCATCATACGCTCTGCCAGCTCTTCCGGTGAAGGCTCACGACCCATTTCCTGCAACATCTGGCGGGAAATACGATTGAGTTTGTTGATAGTCTCAATCATATGTACTGGGATACGGATGGTACGTGCCTGATCCGCGATAGAACGCGTGATCGCCTGACGGATCCACCATGTCGCGTAAGTTGAGAATTTGTAACCACGACGGTATTCAAATTTATCAACCGCTTTCATCAAACCGATATTACCTTCCTGGATCAAATCGAGGAATTGCAGGCCACGGTTGGTATATTTCTTCGCAATCGAAATAACCAGACGCAGGTTGGCCTCAACCATCTCTTTTTTCGCACGGCGGGCTTTCGCTTCACCGATTGACATGCGACGGTTGATGTCTTTGACCTGTTCAATGGTCAGGCCGGTTTCTTCTTCGATCTGGCGTAACTTTTGCAGGCTACGCATAACTTCTTCTTCAACTTCCAGCAATTTGTCAGACCATGGCTTGTTCATTGCTTTTGCAGCGGTGAACCATGTATCAGTGGTCTCATTGCCAGAGAACAGCGTGATGAAGATTTTCTTCGGCATTTTGCACTGTTCAACACACATCTTCATGATCTGACGCTCTTGAAGACGTACGCGATCCATCATGGAACGCATATTGTTGACCAGATGATCAAACTGCTTTGGTACCAGGCGGAACTGTTTAAATACTTCAGATAAAGTTAATATTTCTGCTGCGGAATTAGGATGACTACGACCGTATGTTTTAATCGCCTGACGAGTCAGTTCATGTTGCTCACGCAGTTCCGAAAATTTCTGGCGAGCGAGTTCTGGATCGATGCTGTTATCCTCTTCGCTGTCAGCATCATCATCACGATCTTCTTCTTCATCATCATCGTCGTCAAGTTCTTCTTGAGGAAGTTCTGAGCCAACGTGAGTGGCGGTTGGGGCAAGATCTTCTTCTGCATTAGGATCAACGAAACCCGTGATCAAATCGGACAGACGACTCTCGCCGGATTCAACACGGTCGTACTGTTCTAACAGGTAAGTAATCGCTTCAGGGTATTCAGCAACGGAGCACTGCACTTGGTTGATGCCATCTTCAATGCGCTTTGCAATGTCAATCTCACCTTCGCGAGTCAAGAGTTCAACCGTACCCATTTCGCGCATGTACATGCGAACCGGATCGGTGGTACGACCGATTTCTGACTCAACACTAGATAGCACTTGCGCAGCCGCTTCCACTGCGTCTTCATCTGTGTCGTTTGTGTTTTCTGCCAACATGAGATCATCGGCATCAGGTGCCTCTTCCATTACCTGGATGCCCATGTCATTGATCATTTGGATGATATCTTCTATCTGATCAGAATCGACGATATCTTCCGGCAGATGGTCATTGACCTCAGCATAGGTCAAATAGCCTTGCTCCTTACCTCGGGTGACAAGTAGCTTTAGCTGTGACTGCGGGTTTTGCTCCATAAGACGGTATCCACACTTCAGAGTATTGGTTGGTGTCGGTCGGCGAAACAAATATGCCAACAATAATATTTAGGGGCGTTTTCATTGCATTGCCGCAGCCCTCAATTGCGGCAATTGTAGGGTGACTTGCCCTACCTAATGCGGCATTTAAGCCGTGAATTCTGTGTCTGTGATTTTAGGTTTTGGTTTAGAACCTGTTTCACCAAGCTATATTTCATTGAGTGATATTTTTATCAAACGATAGTTTCAGCCAACCCTATTAGGGATATAAGCCTATATAAGTAAGCCAAACAGTATAACCTCCAAGTTAATATAATCTTGAAGTCATATAGCCTTGCTGAGACAGATTCTTATTTCCTCGCACCAGATACCGTAATTAACCGGACTTCTTCACGCTCTTCTGGTGTCAGGCCTTCAGTTCTCTCTTTAGCCATTAGAAAATTAAAACGTTCATCAAGTGCTGACGCAAAAAGATGGTTCAGTGCATCGCTGAAAGTCTTTTCAGCAATCTCTTCTATTTGTATATCGTTCCATGCAGCGAGTTTTTCAAGCTGTTTAGCGTACTTATTATCGCGATATTGCTCCAACAGTTGCCCAGTAGTTAAACCTGGTTGCGCAAGGCACGTGTCGACAAGCTCTATGAATAATGGCAGTCCTGCTATCTGAGTAGGAAACATTCCCTGTAATGGGGGAACCAATGTCGCTAAATGCGGATTCTGTACCAGTAATGCGATCAGTATGCGCATTGTTGTTGGTTTCAGTTTTAGCACCTGATAAGTATTGGTATCTTTTTTGACAAGTTTTGCCAGAAAACGTTCCAATTGTGTTGTATCAGGCGTACCTAACAAGTTTCCAAGCTCTTGAAGCAGATAGAGTCGCAGTGTTTCCCCTGGGATTTGACTGAGCAGTGGCATGGCTAGTGAACTGAGCTTAGTCGCTCCTTCTGGGTTACTTAAATCAACCTGCGGCAAGAGTGATTCGAACAAAAATGCAGATAAGGTCAATGCCTTTTCCATTCTTTGCTCGAATGTTTCCCGTCCTTCTTTGCGAATCAATGAATCAGGATCTTCGCCATCAGGCAAGAACATAAAACGTAATTGCCGACCATCATTCAGATAAGGCAGTGCTGTTTCTAATGTACGCCATGCGGCATCACGACCTGCACGGTCACCATCGTAGCAACAGATGACATTATCGGTTGTCCTGAAAAGTAACTGAACGTGTTCGGCTGTCGTGGACGTTCCCAGCGAAGCCACGGCATAGTCGATGCCAAATTGGGCTAGCGCAACAACATCCATATAACCTTCAACCACCAATAACTTTGTCAGGGTATTGTGGCTTTGCTGTGCCTCATAAAGACCATATAACTGGCGGCCTTTATGAAAAATTTCTGTTTCTGGCGAGTTCAGGTACTTGGGAAGCTCATTTCCCAGCACTCGGCCACCAAATGCAATTACGCGACCACGACGATCGCGAATGGGAAACATCACCCGCTCGCGGAAACGATCATAAGTGCGACCATTGTCGTTCGTGACCAGTATTCCTGCATCGTTTAACTGTTTGCGCTCTTCCGCATTATGGGCAAACCGTTTTAAGGCGTTATCCCACCCCGCAGGCGCAAAACCAATGGCGAAACGTTGAATGATCTCTTCACTGAGTCCACGTTGAGCCAGATATTGTCGGGCTGATTGGGCACCGGGAGTATTATGCAGTGAATGCTGATAGAAGCTATTGAGCTTCTCCATCAGTTGGTAAAGATTTTGCCTTTGGTGACGTTCGATTTGACTGATGCCGGAACCTACTTCGTAGGGAACTTCCAGCCCATGCATGGCAGCCAGTTCTTCGATGGATTCGACGAAGTCCAACCTGTCATAATTCATCAAAAAATCAATGGCATTGCCATGTGCCCCGCAACCGAAGCAATGGTAAAACTGCTTATCACCATTAACAGTGAATGAAGGGGTTTTTTCGTTATGAAAAGGACAGCACGCTTGATGGTTTTTACCTTTCTTTTTCAAAGGCACCCTAACATCGATCAAATCAATGATATCGGTTCTTGCTAATAAGTCATTGATAAATGCGCGTGGAATTCGTCCAGCCATAAGCCCTTTTTCGCCTGTTGATGAACGAGAATAAGCCGCGCTTCCTTTGGGAAAGCACGGCCTTTAACTGCAGTAGTTTGTTAATACAATCACTAAGCGGACTGACCGCGAAGATTAGTACAAACGAGTGCGGCGTGCGTTTTCGCGAGCTAGCTTCTTAGCATGACGCTTAACAGCAGAAGCTTTAGCGCGTTTGCGCTCAGTCGTTGGTTTTTCATAGAACTCACGACGACGAACTTCTGCTAATACGCCTGCTTTCTCGCAAGAACGCTTGAAGCGACGCAGTGCTACGTCAAATGGCTCGTTTTCACGTACTTTAATTACTGGCATGTGCCTCTCACCTCAATAGAAATCGGGTTTGTCGCTGGCGTGATAGTGCCAGCCGTCTTTAAAATGGTGCGGAATTTTACTTCAATGAACACGGCCTTGTAAAGTGCCGAGGAAAATTGAAACCGATAACGCCATGGGTTATGGAATGCATTCTTGTATATAAAAAAAGAAAAAAGCAGCCTGATACCGACGTTATTAACATTAACCACACAGGATATTCAAGTAGGGCATTGATTATAGACTAAACAGAAAAAATAGCCAGCATGTAATGGATTCAGTGGCGTGAATGTTGATATGGAAAGCGTGTCGGCAGAGAATTTAACAATAGATGGTGTTACACTGTCGTGCGTTGAAAGGAATGCGAATGTATATGACCAAACAACGAGACACGAGACGAATAGTGCAATGCGAGTTTTAGGTATAGAAACGTCCTGCGATGAAACCGGAATCGCAATTTATGACGACAAAACCGGTCTGCTAGCCAATCAATTATACAGTCAGGTCAAGCTACATGCTGATTATGGTGGTGTTGTGCCTGAACTGGCGTCCCGTGACCACATTCGTAAAACGGTTCCTTTGATTCAGGCAGCTTTGAAGGAAGCGGGTCTGACGAGTAAAGACATCAATGCAGTGGCTTACACTGCCGGGCCGGGATTGGTTGGTGCGTTGCTGGTTGGTGCAACCATTGGACGTTCACTGGCATTTGCATGGGATGTACCGGCTATTCCCGTGCATCATATGGAAGGCCATTTGTTGGCGCCGATGCTGGAAGAAAACAGTCCTGAGTTTCCTTTTGTTGCCTTACTGGTTTCTGGGGGTCATACCCAGCTTATTAGTGTGACGGGTATCGGTGAATATAAACTGTTGGGTGAATCCATTGACGATGCTGCCGGCGAGGCTTTTGATAAGACAGCCAAGCTGCTTGGTTTAGATTACCCCGGCGGGCCAGCGCTTTCCCGTATGGCACAGCAGGGTAAGGCGGGACGTTTTATTTTTCCACGCCCGATGACAGATCGTCCGGGACTGGATTTCAGCTTTTCTGGTCTGAAAACATTCGCCGCTAATACGATCCGCAATAACATTCATGGTCATGATATGGCTGAGGATGAGCAAACTAAGGCGGATATTGCCCGCGCATTTGAAGATGCCGTCGTGGACACACTAGCTATTAAGTGCAAACGAGCGTTGGAACAGACGGGATTTAAACGTCTGGTGATGGCGGGCGGAGTGAGTGCAAACCGAACATTGCGTACCAAAATGCAGGAAGTGATGGAAAAGCTGGGAGGAGAAGTCTTCTATGCCCGACCTGAATTCTGTACTGATAACGGGGCAATGATCGCGCTGGCTGGCATGATCCGTTTGCAAGGAGGGACTGTCGGTGAATTAGGTGTAACGGTGAAAGCCCGTTGGCCGTTGGCAGATCTTCCTGCTTTGCAAAAATAATAATACAAGGCGTTGCCTGATATGGGCTGAGTGCTGTTTGCTACTCAGCCTTTTTTATTGAAATACTGCTCCAAATGCAAGAGCGTTTTTCCTATTGTAGAGGAAAATCCTGACGCGCTACGCTTGTCTTCTCCATATGACCGAGCTAAGTATTAACCCGGTAACCATTCATCACTACAGTATTCGTTCGGCGGCTGCGGCGTCGAGCCAGTCCTTAAATTCTGTCAACAACAGATCATACAGTGCGTCTTCTTTTATAGTTGCAAAATTGTCGATCGCGAAGAAATGGGTATTATCCAGACGGCGATCGGTAAAGTTATCGAGTTTTTCGAGTATTCCGTAATTCGAACCGCCCAAGCCAACAAACTTCCAAAAAATAGGGTAATTTGCTGAACGTCGGATGGCTTCCTTAATTTGACGGGTTTTGCTGATACCGCCGTCTGTAATAAACACGACATAGACAGGTAGGTCACTGTCTTTAAAATAGTCGATAATTTCTTCCATAACTGGCGGCTCATTATTGGTAGCGCCAAGATTAGGGAGGATTTCCCATCTGGAGGATTTTATCGCGGTCTGTATTGTATGGATATAGTCATCAAGGTTATCAAGGGTTACGTCCTGATATTTTCTGTGTCGCTCGGCAAAGCCCCAGACATCCATTGAGCCGTCATCGTCAAATTGCACAGCCAGTACGGCAATACGATCCAAAACCGCCTGAACATTTCCTTTCTTGAATTGACCTTTCATTGATCCTGATGCATCAAGAACAAATGCAACCCGGGCTTTGATTGATTGCAGATTGTGTTTACTCAGACTGACGGTTACATTCTTGGCAAGGTTTACGAGGCGTGGCGCTTTATCCTGTAGTTTTTTCTCGAGGCTGATGGTTGGGCTAGTGGGAGGATTATTTGAAGACGCAGGTTGTTCCACATCGACACCAAAATTCACCGCCAATGGCTCCAGCCCTCCATTGAAACCTTGCCCGAGAGCACGGAGCTTCCAGTTGCCGGAATGTCGGTAAATTTCCGCAATAATCATGGCCTTTTCCGTTCTGCCTGCTGTTGAAACCGAGAAGGTAGCAACATCTTGCGCCTCAAATTTCAATTGTTGAAGACCGTCAACTGAATCCGGGCCGTCTATCACCAGCGCGATAGCAATTTTGTTTACACTGGCAGCTATTTTTGTCAGATCCACAGTGATAATACTGCCTTGGTGAGATGCTTCCAAAACCAGGCTGTTATCTGCGGCTGCGGGATTATTGTAAAAATAGAAGTCACTGTCTCCTCTGACTTTCCCATTGGCATTTAACAAAAAAGCAGAGGCATCCACTTCACTGCGAAAAGAAGGTGTTGCAGGGTAAGAGAGAGTGAGTCGAAGAGAAGTTTTAGCTAAAACGATATTTTGTCCTGCTTGAAGATCCATACATGATGTCCTTTTAAGTACGTAGGGGATATTCCTTTACTATGTTAATCACCATCAGGATATTCAATCCAATACTGGACAGGATTAATAACTTAAATATTCAATATATATTAATAATTTGTGAAGATGGTCACAGGTTAGAACAGAATTTGGTTGTCCGCTATGGCTTCACCCACGTTTCAGGCTTTTACTTGGCGTCTCGCCATAACGGGCTTTATATTCTGCGCTAAAGCGTCCCATATGGGCGAATCCCCAACGTAGGGCGACGCCTGTGACGCTGGTGGCTTCTCCCGCCAATAGTTCTGTGCGTACATGTTCCATACGCAGGTCACGTAAATACTGCATCGGGCTGATATTCAGAAACGCCTTGAAGCCGGAATAGAGGCTGCGCAGGCTGACTCCTGCCACCTGAGCGAGCTGTTCTACGGTTATTGGCTCGTGGGCATGAGCTTGCAAATATTCCTGCACTCGCCGTACATGCCGCGGGCGAATGGAACATCGGCGGTTGGTAGGCGTTTCACTGTAATTATGTTGATGTGTGGATAGCAGGGTAACGGAAATCAATTGCGCTATTTGGTTGGTAATCAGTTTGTGTTGCAAGATATCAGGTAATTGGGTGGCGCATTCCAGAATATAAGGCATCAAACAACGCCAGGCCTGACAGCGTTGCCATTCAAACCCCAATTCAAATACCAGTGGTTGATCCAGTGTGTGCCCTAATTGGCCGACCAGCGTTCTTTCCAGCAAGGTGCGGGAGATCTTGACCATAAACTGGTCATTATCGGCATTCCAGCGCATGGAAGTGTGCTGATTTGGGCTGAGAATGGAAGCCAGATTAGGGGTGGAATCAAGGTACTGGTCACCGCTTTCAATACCCGCACAGCCAGCCAGCGGCATCTGGATGAGAAAGAACGAATCCAATTCTCCTGGGGTGATTTCAACGCAGGCACCGTAACGCAATCGGCTCATGGAAATATCCCCAAGTGGAATATAATGCATTTGGGCGTCCAATTTTTGATGGGCGCCCACTATAGTTAGCTGATGAGGCTGGATGACCCGTCCGACCATAGATTTAACTTCATCAAGATCGTTGGATGAAAAAAGTAAATGCTTTGGGGAATTGAGATGCTCCCCGATTTTTGTCACTGCATATTTAGGATCTGAACAGTTTGAAGCTGAATATCTTGATTCAGCTCTTCGAGGGTCAGTGTGCTTTGGTTCAGTATTTTTAGACCCAAAATAGTTATAAGACCACGAATTGCTCATCATTTCAGATACCTCTAGCCAGTCATATCATTGTTATGATGTATGAGATATTCCGCTAATAACGTGTTTATTCCCTATTTTGATTATTCGGGATATAAAAAAATAACAGTATTAACCTTATTCGATTATCTGATAACAGTATCCACATATTGTTTAAATGAAATATATATGATTATGAATATATTTATGATGGGTACTCTATATCCACCTGCTGCACGCTTTATCCAAACACTGCATAAATCACAATTTCATTATAAATCAATTAGTTAATGTTAACGCATGTCCGCATTACATAAAAGAGAACTAAAAGGCGTAAAGCGGACACGGTCAGGTAAGCATGGCTGAACCATCATGTGTCGAGGAAGTGAAAAAATTACGTCTGGGCCAAGGCGACGTTTTCAGTGGTGAAGGCATACTTGCCGTGACAAAAGCACTGTTGGAATCGGGGGTGGCATATGTGGCCGGCTATCAGGGCGCGCCAATCTCCCATCTGATGGATGTGTTGTTGGATGCACAGGATATTTTATCTGAATATGGCATTCGTTTTGAAAACAGTGCCAGTGAAGCCACCGCTGCTGCGACGCTTGCCGCTTCCGTGAATTATCCACTGCGCGGAGCCATCACGTTTAAATCGACGGCGGGCACGAATGTTGCCTCGGATGCATTGGCAAATCTGGCATCGGGCGGTGTGGTGGGTGGTGCGCTGATTATTGTCGGTGAAGACTATGGTGAAGGTTCTTCCATTATGCAGGAGCGCAGCCATGCTTTCGCGATGAAGTCTCAGATCTGGTTGCTCGATCCTCGCCCCAATCTGCCTTCGATTGTCCAGGCGGTGAAGATGGGGTTTGCGCTATCAGAAGCCAGTCATACCCCCGTGATGTTACAGATGCGCATTCGTGCTTGCCATGTGCATGGTCGGTTTGTCTGTGAGAAAAATCGTTCGTCAACGTTTATGATTCAGGATGCACTGGAAAATCCGACGCGCGATCTTAACCGTATTGTTTTGCCTCCCGCCAGTTTTCTGCATGAGAAAGAGAAAGTGCAAGATCGCTGGCCTGCGGCGGTGCGTTTTATCCAACAGCACGCACTGAATGAGTTTTTCGCTGAACAGGCAGAGGATGTTGGCCTTGCCCTGCAAGGGGGATGCTATAACACCGTGATCCGTGCCCTGAATTTACTTGGGTTGGCAGATGTTTTTGGCAATAGCCAAATCCCGCTGTATGTCATGAATGTCGCTTACCCGTTGATCGATGAAGAGTTTGAACGTTTTTGTCATGGTAAGCGGGCGATTTTAGTGCTGGAAGAAGGCCAGCCCAATTTTGTCGAGCAGAATGTCGCTAATATCTTGCGCCAACGTGAGATAGCGACCCGGTTACATGGCAAGGACTTACTGCCAATGGCGGGGGAATACAACACGGCTACCGTGTTATCAGGACTCCGTGCTTTCCTTGAGCGTTACGGCAAAATTGCAGCGGAAAGTGGGGTGTCTGCTTGCCAGGTACGCATCCCAGCCGTCACTTTACCGACAAAAGATCCACTGAAAGAAGCGGTTCATACCCGTCCACCCGGATTTTGCACCGGTTGCCCAGAGCGCCCAATCTTTACGGCGATGAAATTGCTTGAACGGGAGTTGGGGCAACATCACATCAGTGCTGATATTGGTTGTCATTTGTTTGCCATTTTACCGCCATTTAATTTGGGTAATACCACGATGGGATACGGATTGGGGGCAGCGAGTGCGGCAGCACTGAATACACCGATTACGAATAAGCGGGCAATCTCAGTTATGGGGGATGGTGGATTTTGGCACAACGGATTAACCACTGGTATAGCCAATAGTGTTTTTAACCGTAGCGACAATCTGACCATTATTGTGGACAACAGTTACACCTCCGCGACCGGAGGGCAGGATATTCCCTCTTCAACAGCGTTAAATCCCCATCGCAGTACCGGACATGATATCGAAAAAGCAGTTAAAGGTGTGGGGGTGAAATGGGTACGCACGATCAAACGTACCTACGATCTCAAAGCCATGATGAATACCTTACGCGAGGCGCTGACAACAGGTAAGCATGGGCCAAAAGTATTGGTCGCACAGAGTGAGTGCATGTTGAATAAACAACGGCGCGAGAAGGTAAAAATCAAAGGCGCTATTGCGGCAGGGAAGCGGATCGTCCGCGAACAGTTTGGGGTTGATCCTGATACCTGCACGGGCGATCACTCTTGTATCCGTTTGTCCGGTTGTCCTTCTCTATCGATTAAACCGAATCCTGATCCATTGCGCACCGATCCGGTGACAACAGTATTGAATAGCTGTGTGGGCTGTGGGTTGTGCGGGGAGTTATCTCATGCGGCAGTGTTGTGCCCCTCTTTCTTTAAGGCACGGATCATTAGCAATCCCAAACGTTGGGAGCGGCTGCTCCATCGTATTCGCAAAGGACTCATCGGTTATTTGCAGCGTCGCGATGTTAAACGTCGTAAGCAATATGATTTTTAAGAAGGAGTCATACTTATGCCACCATCCATCCATTCCCCGTTGACGAATTCGCCTAAACAGCCGATTAAGATTGCTATCCTGGCGATGGGAGGTGAAGGCGGCGGTGTACTGGCCGATTGGATCGTAACCCTGGGGGAAGAGCATGGCTATTTCGCCCAAACAACTTCAGTTCCGGGTGTCGCCCAGCGGACTGGGGCAACCATTTATTATGTCGAATTATTTCCTGGTGCTGATGATCCTGAAGTACCGACACCTGTATTGGCATTAATGCCAACTGCCGGTGATGTGGATATTGTGCTGGCTTCGGAATTAATGGAAGCCGGACGCGCTGTCCAACGCGGTTTGGTAACAGCGGATCGCACGACGCTTATCGCATCAAGCCATCGGATATTTTCGATGGAAGAGCGTTCGGCAATGGGCGATGGGCGTGTGGATAGCGAGGTATTGATCCAGCAATCCCGACAAGCTGCTTTGCGTTTTATCCATTTTGATATGGCGAAGATGGCAGAGAAGAGTGGCAGTGTGATCAGTGCAGTCTTGTTTGGTGCACTTTGCGGGACGGAGATCTTGCCGTTTAGTCGTAATCAATTTGAAGCAGCGATCATCAAGAAAAACGTGGGGATAAAACCCAGTTTGCAAGCCTTTAGTTTGGGATTGAGCCGGACACAACTGGAGGCAGAATCAAAAACGGCGCCAGAACCCCATATTCCACAAAAAGCCCTGCGTTCCCATCATCGTTTTTTCCAGAACAAGAAAGTCAATGCCCTGTTGTTACGTATCCGGCAAAAGCTGCCTGCGTGTGTCCATGACATCGCCATTGAAGGTGTCAGGCGCCTGATTGATTATCAAGATCTGGCTTACGCCGGTTTGTACCTTGACCGATTGCAAAATCTGATCGAGCAAGCCGTTAAACCGGATGAGCGATTATTGCACGAGCAATTATTACGTGAAACTGCCCGCCATTTGGCACTGTGGATGGCTTACGAAGACACCATGCGGGTGGCAGATCTCAAAACTCGTGCCAGTCGATTCGAACGTGTCAGGAAAGAAATGAGGGTGAAAGACGGTCAACTATTCGAGATCAATGACTTTCTGCATCCCAGAATGGAAGAAATTTGTGACAGCTTGCCGGCCAATATTGGTCGCTGGTTGTCTTGTCCTCATTTTGTCAATCGCATGTTGGCGAAATTACTCAGCCGTGGGCGAGTGATTACCACCAGTTCCCTTCGGGGATATCTGTTGCTTGGTATGCTGGCAAGTTGGCGTCGAATGCGCCGCTATACGCTGCGTTTTCAACATGAAACGTTACGCATTGAAGAGTGGTTGGGGCGAATTAGCGTAACAGCAAAGCGTGATCCCGCACTGGCTACGGAAATTGCCCAATGTCAGCGCTTAATCAAGGGATATGGTGATACTTACTCTCGTGGATCACGTCATTTTCAAACTCTGATGGAGATTGTTGATCACCATCTGCATGACTTATCTCCTGCCAGCCTGCGGCAACTGCGTGAAGCGGCATTGGCAGATGAGCAGGGTGACCGATTACGCGAGTGCCAGCAGCGTCTCTCTTTATATTAAAGAACTTATCCTAAGGAGCCTGTAATGAGCCTGCTTAGATTTATACAGCCCCATAAGATCCGTTTTTCTGAATGTGATCCGGCGGGGATCGTCTTTTATCCCCAGTATTTTGTGATGTTCAATAACTTGCTGGAAGATTGGTTCGATGAATTAACGCCAATGGGATATGCCAACTACATCGCCAAACACCGTTTTGGGTTGCCGACAGTTCACCTGGAGGCGGAATTTAAGGCCATTAGCAGAATGGGGGATCAGGTTTGGCTGGAATTAAACGTTGAGAAAATTGGCAAGAAATCATTGACGTTGATCCAACGCTGCGTCAGCAAAGAAGGTGAGCTGAGGATGAATGTAACGCAGACTTATGTCACCACTTCACTGGATACCCATCAAGCAATCCCCATACCTGATGAAATTTATTATGCGTTAACTAAACAGATGCCTTAGCAGAACTGGCGCATTACGCATGGGGTAGATATCGTGCGGCAGGAGAAGAAATTATGAATGTAAGAGGTAAGAATGCAGTAGTCAGGCAAAATGCAGTGACCGTAACGGGTAAGAATATCGTATGTATTGGCGGTGGACCGGCGGGATTGTACTTCGGTTTGCTGATGAAGTTGCAAAATCCTGATAATCGTGTCGTGGTCATCGAGCGCAATCGTCCGTATGACACTTTTGGCTGGGGCGTGGTGTTTTCGGATGCAACATTGGAAAACCTGCATCTGGCTGATCCGGTGTCGGCTGAAATTATCAGGGAGGAATTTAGCCGTTGGGATGATATTGATATCCACTTTAAGGGAACAGTAAATCGTAGTGGTGGTCATGGGTTTATTGGCATTGGCCGTAAAAAGTTACTGAATATCCTGCAAGATCGTTGTCACGAAGTCGGGGTTGAGTTGCTGTTTGAAACGCAGGTTGAGGATGAGCAGGAGATTGCCCGCCAATATCATGCTGATTTGCTGATTGCATCTGATGGGATTAATAGCCAGATCCGTACCCGTTATGCTGAATTTTTCCAGCCTGATATTGATCAACGCCATTGCCGTTTTGTCTGGCTGGGGACGCGCAAAATTTTTGATGCGTTTACGTTTCTGTTTGTGGAAACCGAATATGGCTGGTTTCAGGTTCACGCCTACCAATTTCAGGAAGGCTTATCGACTTTTATTGTCGAGACAACGGAAGAAACCTGGCTGGCTGCGGGGATAGACAAAATGTCACAGGAAGAGGGCATTGCGTATTGCGAAAAAATATTCGCACCGTGGCTGGATGGACATCCCTTAATCTCCAATGCTTCCCATTTGCGGGGGGCTGCTATTTGGATACGTTTTCCCCGTGTAATTTGTGCGAACTGGGTGCACTGGATCAAGCCAGAGGAAGATAACGGCAAAAATATCCCGATTGTGTTAATGGGAGATGCTGCCCATACCGCCCATTTTTCCATTGGCTCTGGCACAAAATTGGCATTAGAAGATGCGATTGAACTGGCAAACAGCCTGAAAGCCCATCAGGGGAATTGGCAGGCGGGGTTGTCTGATTACCAACAATCGCGCAGTGTGGAAGTGCTGAAAATTCAGAATGCCGCCCGTAATTCAACGGAGTGGTTCGAGAATGTCGCACGCTATGAACGTTTTTCGCCTGAACAATTCGCTTACTCATTGTTGACACGCTCACAGCGCATTTCCCATGAAAATTTGCGCTTGAGGGATCGGGCATGGTTGGAAAATTACGAAAGCTGGTTTGCCCAAAAGTTTCATCTGTCTTCACCATTAACCCCGCCGTTGCTGACACCTTATCAGGTACGGGGGGTTAACCTGAAAAATCGGGTTGTTGTCTCTCCAACGCTATTGTATAGCGCCGTGGAGGGGGTTCCGGGTTCATTCCATCTGGTTCATCTGGGTAGCAGAGCATTGGGAGGCGCGGGTTTGGTGATTGCTGAAATGACGGCTATTTCTCCGCAAGCACGTGTCACTCCTGCGTGTACGGGATTGTGGAATGATCAGCAGGTACAGGCGTGGAAGACAATCACCGATTTTGTCCATCAGCATTCTGGCTCGCGGATAGGCATTCAACTGGGACATGCGGGAAGACGAGGATCAACCCAATTGGGATGGGAACAGTCTGATCATCCTTTGCCAGAGGGTAATTGGCCTTTGGTTTCGGCATCGGCCTTGCCCTACTTAGCCGGAATTTCACAAGTGCCGGCAGCGCTGACCAAGACACAACTACAAGAAATTACGGAGCAGTTTGTTGCAGCAACCCAGCGTGCCATCAAAGCCGGTTTTGACTGGCTGGAGATCCAGGCCGCTCACGGTTATCTGCTCTCCAGTTTTATCTCCCCGCTGACTAATCAGCGCGATGACGAATATGGTGGTTCGCTGGAAAACCGGCTTCGTTTCCCGTTGGCCGTTTTCAAGGCAGTACGTGAGGTTTGGCCGGTTGATTTGCCGATATCGGTGCGTATTTCTGCCACGGATTGGGTGGAAGGGGGAACGACGATTGATGAAGCCGTAGAGATTGCCCGTCGTTTCCGTGAAGCCGGAGTGGATATGGTGGATTGTTCTACAGGGGAAGTTTCCGCTGGTCAGCGGCCGATTTACGGGCGCATGTACCAGACTCCGATGGCTGATCGCATTCGCAATGAAGGCAATGTGCCGGTGATTGCGGTCGGTGCGATTACAGATGCTGATCAAATCAACGGCATTATCGCGTCTGGGCGCGCTGACCTTTGTGCCTTATCCCGCCCGTTCTTATCTAATGCAGCCTGGCTACTGCATGAATGCGCCAGATATGGCTGGACGGGTATCGATTGGCCGAAACCTTATCTTTACGGCAAAGCCCAACTAATTAAAAAACAACTCTAGGAGATAGTTATGTCTCAACAAGCAAATATCCAAGCTCATGATCAATATAGGGAAGATATTATCGGCCGTGCCAATGTGGCCGATAGCCCTGAACTGCTGGCGTATTACAGGGAGTTGGAAAAATACCGGACAGGGGCACTCTGGACCATCGCCAATAAAATAGAACCCTGGCAACCTAAATCAGCCTCAGTGCCGGTACTTTGGCGTTACCGTGATTTGCGTGAGCACGTTATAAGATCAGCCGATTTGGTGACACCGGAAAAAGCCGGGCGCCGTGTGGTCTACCTGAACAATTCGGGAGATCCGGAAGCCTCCACCGCAGTTGGCTTGCTCTACTCCGGTCTCCAGACAATGCGGCCAGGCGAGGCGGCATCGGCACATGCCCACTCCTCTTCTGCTCTGCGTTTCATCATGGAAGGGCGTGGCGCTTACACGATTGTCGATGGCCAAAAAATGTTGTTAGAAGCGAATGATCTCGTCTTAACCCCGAATGGCACCTGGCATGAACACGGTGTTGAATCTACGGGATCGCAATGTATCTGGCAGGACGGCCTGGATATCCCGCTGATTAACGTATTGGAGGCGAGTTTTTATAAGGTACATCCTGATTTGTCTCAGGTAGTGACTGAACCGGTGAATTCTTCCGTTGCGCGTTGGAGCGCTCCCGCTTTGCGTCCACAAAATGTTGGCTGGGAGAAACCCTATTCCCCGTTGTTCAGATATCAATGGGAACCAACGTATGAAGCCTTACAGCGTTACGCCCGTGTGACAGATGGCTCGCCTTTTGATGACGTTTTGATGCACTACACCAATCCCCTGACAGGGGGGCATATCATGGCAACGCTTAGCGCCAGTATGCAGTTATTGCGCCCTGGTTTTGTGGGTAAGGCACATCGTCATACCGGCAGTTTTATCTATCAAGTGGCGAAAGGAAAAGGTTATTCCGTGATTGATGGTCAACGATTTGACTGGCAGGAGCGGGATATTTTCTGCGTTCCTTCATGGGCATTTCATGAGCATGTGAATGTTTCGCAAACGGATGATGCTTGCCTGTTTTGTTTCAACGACTTGCCCGTTATGCAGGCATTGCAATTGTATTACGAAGAAGCCCTGACCGATAACGATGGGCACCAACGAGTGAGAGGATAAGAGATGCGTTTAATCACTTACCGTTCAGAAGTCACGGCTGCTGCGCGATTAGGCGCCATTGTCAATGAACATGTCATAGACTTGGCAAAGCTGGCTTCCCATACGGGGAATAGATTGCCGGATAATATGCTGGAGTTTATTGATTTGGGACCATTGGCGGTGAATAGCACAACCGCGCTGCTAGATTCATTTAAGGGATTTTGGCCAGTGGGAGTTTCACTGCCATTGCAGAATGTGAAAATTCTTGCTCCTATTCCCCGCCCACGGAAAAACATCTTTGGTATTGGCCTGAACTATGTTGAACATGTGGCTGAATCCAGCCGTGCTTTGGATACGGCAAAAGATCTGCCAAAAGAACCGGTCATTTTCTCTAAGCCGCCAACAACAGTGATTGGCCCTGGTGACGCCATTGAGCATAACAGTGCGATCACAGCGCAATTAGATTGGGAAGTGGAACTGGCGGTGATTATCGGAACCCGCGCTAAAGGTGTATCGGAAGATAAGGCTTTGAAATATGTTTTTGGCTATAGCCTGATGATCGACATGAGCGCCCGTGATTGCCGTCGGGCTGGGCAGTGGATCTACTCTAAGGGACAGGATACCTACGCCCCTTTTGGCCCTTGCATCGTCACGGCTGATGAAATTCCCAATCCACAAGATTTGGCATTGAGCCTAAAAGTCAATGGCGTGACTAAACAGGACTCCAATACGCGCCATATGTTGTTCAAGGTCAATACCTTGATTGCGGATATTAGCAAAGGCATCACGCTGGAACCAGGCGATATCATTGCCACAGGAACACCAGAAGGTGTTGGAGCGGGGCGTGATCCACAAGAATGGCTATGGCCAGGGGATGTGATTGAAGCCTACCTTGAAAAGATTGGTCATTTGCGTCACCCCGTTATTGCGGTGTAAATAAAACAGGAGCCTGATATGCTGAAACTTCCTAAGTTCAAAGCGGCTGCGGTACAGGCTGCTCCTGTCTTTCTGGATACAGAAGCGACGGTTGATCTCGTTTGTCGGCTGATTCAGGAAGCGGCAGACAAGGGGGCCAGTTTGGTGGCTTTTCCTGAAGTGTTTGTTTCTGGTTACCCCTATTGGAATTGGGTGATGAACCCAATACAAGGTAGTCCGTGGTTTGAAAAACTGTGCAAATCGGCTATTGAAGTGCCGGGGCCGGAGATCAACAAAATTGCCCTGGCTGCGGCTCGTCATCACATCAACGTTGTGATTGGGGTTAATGAGCGCAGTCCTGACGGCATAGCAACACTCTATAACACGCTGGTGACTATTTCTGATGAAGGGAACATTTTGGGGCGTCACCGCAAACTGGTGCCGACATGGGCGGAAAAACTGACATGGGCGAATGGTGATGCGGCTTCGTTAAAAGTGCATGATACCCGTATTGGGCCATTGGGCGTGCTGGCTTGTGGCGAAAATACCAATCCGTTAGCGCGTTTTTCCTTATTATCTCAGGGGGAATTGGTCCATGTTGCCAGTTACATTTCCCTGCCGGTTGCACCAGCGGATTATGATATGGCTGAGGCGATCCGTTTGCGGGCGGCAGCCCACTGTTTTGAAGGCAAGGTGTTTACCATTGTCTCCTGCTCCACGATTTCGCCGGAAATTGTCACAGCGATGTCGGCCAGCCATCCTGAAGCCGAAGCGTTGCTGGCACGTTCTAACAGTGCATTCACCGGCATTATTGGACCAGATGGGCGCGTGATAGGTGATCCCCTGATTGATAAGGAAGGGATCGTCTATGCGCATATTGACCTGAACCGCTGTATTCAGCCTCGTCAAATGCACGATATCACGGGGCATTACAACCGATTTGATATCTTCGATCTCAAAGTGAACCGTCAGCCAATGCGTGCGATCCGATTTACTGATCTGCCAGCCGATCAGGAGGATCGCCCATGAATAACACACCGCATTTTCGCGTGGGGCTGATTGTTCCTTCATCGAATACGACAATGGAAACAGAAATTCCCGCTATCCTGCAGGCCCGTGAAGTCGTAAACCCTGAACGTTTTACCTTTCATTCCAGTCGAATGAGAATGAAAACAGTCACAAAAGCGGAACTGGCGGCCATGGATGCAGACAGTGATCGCTGTGCGCTTGAGTTGTCGGATGCCGCGGTTGATGTGCTGGGATATGCCTGTTTAGTGGCGATTATGAGCATGGGACAGGGATATCACCGGATCTCTGAAAAGCGCCTCCATCTACGAACAGCTGAAAATGGACATCCGGCACCTGTTGTTACCAGCGCGGGGGCGTTGGTGGATGGGTTACATGCTTTGGGGGCGAAACGGATTTCTATACTGACGCCCTATATGAAGCCATTGACTCAGTTAGTCATTGATTACATTGAA
Organism: Xenorhabdus sp. SGI 60; assembly: GCF_056632175.1. NCBI lineage: Bacteria > Pseudomonadati > Pseudomonadota > Gammaproteobacteria > Enterobacterales > Morganellaceae > Xenorhabdus > Xenorhabdus sp. SGI 60. Next base: position 584,266 of record NZ_CP196860.1, read on the forward strand.
AATGAAGGAATTGAAGTTATCGACAGCATTTCGCTGGAAATCCCCGATAACCTTGCTGTCGGACGACAAGATCCTCTCGCGCCGGTGGAGATTACCAAACGACTAAACAGCAATGTCGATGTGATAGTGGCTTCCGCCTGTGTACAAATGCCTTCTCTGCCGTCAGTAGCACTGATCGAAGATCGGGTGGGGATACCTGTGATTTCTTCATCTGTGGCAACAACCTACATGATATTGAAACAGCTTGGGCTGAATACATACGTTCCGCGATTTGGCTCACTGTTATCAGGAAAATATTGATCGAGATACAAAAGGTTGTTCAACTTATGCCAGATTCAAAAGTATTTGTTGATAATTACTTGCCTGCCTTGCTTGGGCGGGCATGGATGTTAGTTTCGTCTCAATTTCATGATGTCGTTGAAGCGCGGGGGTTGTCAGTGCTGGAGTGGCGGGTGTTATCAGCGTTGACAGGAAGTGGCTCCATTAGCACTGGCCTCCTGGCACAGAAAACGGTCAGTAAACAACCGACTATTACTCGCGTTTTGCAGCGTTTGGAGCTACAGGGGTATGTAGCGCGTTTTGCCAATGTTGGCCGTGATCGCCGTGTTACCTTGGTATGTTTGACTGAAACTGGGCAAAAAGTGGTAGAAGGATTACTGACTGAAGCTGAATCCCATGAGAAAAGTGTGCTGGAGCCATTGGGGGATGGAAAAAGTCAGCTATTGAAAGCGGTTTTGCAGGAACTGATTAAACGGCATACACCAGGGAGGATTTAGTAAATCATTCGTATGGAACATTGTGAGGAATATACCGGTGAATTAGGTATATTCCTCAGATGGATCTTATTTATTCAGCATAACTGTTTCTCATCTTCCCGTTGGGCATTTTCCGCCAGCATTTTAAAATCTTTCACTGTCCAATATGACTTTGGAACAGGCAGGTTTTTCATTTCATTGGTTGGCCATAGCTGAAATTCAGCCAGTTTATCTAATGAGAAATGCTGATAATGCTCAGGCAGAGACAGACGCAGAGCAAAGTGCTCTTTACCGAAAGGCATTAATGGAACGCGGTTGTCCTGGATATCATAATTCCGGTGCAGTACTAAAAACTTCTCTGGAATGCGTCGATAACTGTTCCACCATAAACCATCTACGCTATCAAATATCTCCTTTGTGCCTGACTTGGAATAATCCCCGAGTTCATGCAAAGCCATCGGTAAGATCTCAGCCATTGAGGTTGAGAACTGTGTCACAGAAGATGCGTGGCCTTCCAGAATCAGTGTTAATGCTAATCTTGCTCCCAACAGGTTTGAATAGAGATCTTCCGGGGAAAAAGCCGAAATGCCCTCTGAAAACCCAGGGACTGATTGATAGCCATACCATTGTGCTATTTCGTGCCAGGCGGCAAGCTGAAAAGCGAGTTTAGCCGCCAAATAAGCACTTAGCGTATAGCGTTCAGCAGACTCTTGCAGTGGCGTAAAAGCAAAAAAGTGAATTTTACGCGCAGCAAGTTCATTGTTTAGGGTTAATTGCCACTCTTGACCAAGATGAGCGTAAATCTGGCTGAACAGATAAAGTGTATAGTCTGCGGTATCCCTGACATGGGAGATATCAATAAACCCTCCTTTATGGGTATAGAGCAGACCAACTTTTTCATTGCTTACCCCCAACAAGGCGGCACTGGCACCGATAACACTGTTATTGTAGTGATGCTCACCTAATTTTTGAGCTTCGACGATATTATCGATGCCATAAAAGGGAATGGGAATATTCCAGAGTTGGGCTTTAAAGTTATAGCCGAAAGCACAGCAAGCCCTTAAACCTTCTGGCGGAGCCATAGGGGGCAATGCATCCCAATCTTGCTGTGATTGTTCATAGGTATCACTGACAAGGACAGGTTCTACCGGATCAACAGATTGGGGTTGGTTTTGGCATGCCAGCAGGAAAAAACAGAGGCAGAGTGTAACGAATAATCTCAAAACGCTTCCCCAACCTGAAAATAGAACCCAGTACTGCCCTTACCGACACCAAAATCTAATCTGACATTCATGCGTGGTTTAAACTCGAAACGATAGCCAACACCAATAGAAGGAAGCCAATGTTTGGTTCCCAACCGTGAAGGGGAATCTCCCAACGTGCCGGTGCCTATCCAACCGACCACACCGTGGCGCCAGTCAAGTTTGTGCCGTAACTCTAACTGTGTTGTGAAGATATTGTTGTCACGATAACGCCCTTCATAATACCCGCGCATCCGCTGGCCGTTACCCAACAGGGATAGCTGGTTCCACGGTACATCACCTGCGCTGAAACGGGCATAGTTATCAAAGGCCAGGACTGTCTTTTCAGATAACGAGTAATAGGTTGAGAACTGAAGCTGTGTAGTATGGAAACGGTGATCACTGCCTAATTCTGGGGAAAAATAGCTATAAATGATCTCAAATGCCTGTCCGTGCCGAGCATTGGGCAAAAAATCCCGCGTATCATAACTGAAATGGGCACTTACACCGGAACTTATCACCGAGCGACCACCGACGGACTGGGCAAAATACTGTTTGGCACCGCTATCTGGATCACTGGCATTGACGGACGAGAAATTCCAGCCTAATCCCAAATAGGTAGCGTCAGTGATGCGATAGAGAAGCCGCGGATGAATCGCAAATTCCTGCGAACGGTACTTCTCTTTGTTGCTGTCATTTTTACCAGCACCATAACCTTTACCCCAATAGTAAGTTGGGGTGTTATTCAGTGTACCGGAAACAAATAACCGCCATTGGTCACTGGCAAGAAAATTGTAATTGGTAAAGTTCAGGCCAAACGCGCCGGTAGATGAACCAAAGCCACTGAGTCCCAATGAAGAAGTCTGGCTGGTGTGGTCTGAATGGTCAGGACGGTACAGACCGACCACAGCCACACCAATCCCGATACCCATTTCAGGTGTGTAGAAAGGACCGGGCAATACGCCCCAGTCAATTTTTTTGCGGTCATCAAAATGGTTGCTGCCGCCTAATTCGTTTAACCAACCATCAATTTTTTGCCGGTTAGGCAGGATATCAGCGTGGGCTGATGAAATGGTAAAGATAAGCAGGCTGGCAATGACCAGCCTTTTGAGTGTTGCAAGGCCAGACATTAAAAACGGAACTCACCGGAGATAAAGAAGCTGTTTCTGTTACCAAAACCGACTTCTGACAGGACATTGAAATTACGGGTGATTTCGAAGCGTGCACCAACGGTATTGTTCCATTTATGGGCCAGGTGTTGTTTGACGTCGAACGACATATCAGGGTCGTCTTCAAGCATGCCTCCAAGCAAATGCCACCTAGTATTCCTGACATATTTATATTAGCTCGATATTGCCCTTAAAGCGTTGGGTGATATCTTGATACATAGCTCCAGTCCAAACTTGAACTTTGGTATTACCTTGTCCTGCAAATAATGGCTGAAATGTAAATTCATAACCAATTCTAGGAGTTATAACAAGAGCTTTAATACCACCGTCTAAAATATCTAAATTGGTTTGCGTATAGTTTGCATCTAATGTTGCAAAAAATTGATTATAACCGCCAGCTAATGTAATACCACCGCCATAGGTTTTGCCTTTAAAATCTAAAGTGAACGGAATATTTTGGAAAAAAGGATTGCCCATAAATATCACGTTTTCAATATTAGTTTCAGATGAACCTTTTGTTTTTCCATATACACCATAAACATTTAAAAATGGCAGAACCCATGTATCTAGCTTAAGCATGTGTGATTCAGTGTGTTCACGAGTCTTTCCGGCTTTGACTGTAGTAGTTTTTTGTGTATCGGGATTTTCAGGCATTATTAAAACCCTGATCCACAACAACATTCTGTCGCAGATTCAGATAACCATAACTAGCACCAAACGGCTCTGGTAGGTCGTAGCCTTTTGCTCGTGCTGCATTGCCCCAAATTGGCAGAATACGAGATTCAGACTTGGTAGTTTGAGATAAGCTACCATCATTATTCATCTGCGAAACGCCAGATTCTGACATGGTTAATGAGAAAAGTGGGCGATCACTATCTGCATAGCACCAGGAGGTCGCCAGGCATAGCGTCGCTGCCAACAACTTGCGAGTGTTAGTTAAGTTCATAAGTAAATTTGCTTCCTATTTTTGATGTTTTTATGTGTATAAAATGAACAGCTTAAGACGGAAAGGCGCGTAGATTATCATAGGTTTTTTTGACAATCATCAACCAATTATGCTTGCAGGTGGAATGTTGCGCGCTTTGGGATATTTACTTTCCTTATCGAAAATAAAAAGATTTTTATCTTGAATTAATTGGTAAATATAATTAATGTTGTAATTATTTACTATGTCTGTTTTGACTTGGTTATTTGAAATAAAAGAGAGATAGCCGGAAATTTCTTATTCCTATTAGTTATTTGTATATAACTAAACCGCAATCAGTCACCATTAAGTCATGATTGATGACCTTTCTTTAGTTTATTATCGTCTTATTTAACCTTTAGTTATATTTGTGTTTTTTATACGCAGCATATTAGTTATCCATTGAGCTGATGGAGAAACCGCCTTTATAACTTCTCCAAATTAATCCTCAGCAAGTGGTTTAAATTTCACTAAACGCAGGCCATCAAAATCTATCGGTTCTCTTCGGTTTTCACCAAGAGTTTGAAAATCAAAGCCGGATTCAGTGTTAGTCTGCCATGCCATAACTGCATTTCCCTCTTCGGTCAGTTCTGTGATTTGTTGCCAAATCATCTCCCTGATTTTATGAGAGATATTACCCACATAAACCCCTGCCCGTATCTCCAGTAACCAAATCGCCAGACGTCCCCGTAGCCGAGGGGGAACAGCTTCTGTTACGACAACCGTCATACTCATCTTTACTGGCTCCTGTGCCCAATGTCACCGATAGAGACCGGTTCGGGAATAGCGGGAGGTTGTGCATCAGCGGGAGGGGATGGCGGGGAAATTTCGCCCGCCGCAAGGACTTCTTCAATTAAGGGAATAAGGCGTTTCAGGATTTTGTCTGTCCTGAATTTTTCGCGACAAGCAATTCTGACTTGCCTGTCAGGAGCAATGCTATTGGTGGCAGCAACTTTAAACGCAATAGGCACGACGGTATCAAACTTTAAGATATCCGCAATATCATAAACAAATGACAAGGGCTTGCCGGTATGTAGAAAACCAATGGCGGGCGCATAGCCCGCCGCCAGAATGGCTGCCTCGGTCACTCCATATAGGCAAGAGGTTGCTGCGCTAATGCAGCGGTTGATGAGATCGCCTTTATCCCAATCCGTATGATCGTAATTGCGTCCATGCCATTTTACCCCATATTGTTTTGCCAATATTTGGTAGGTCTTCCTGACGCGAGCGCCCTCAATCCCCCGAAGCTGTTCGACATTACGTTTTTGGGGAGCCGGCTCCCCAAAGCGCAATTCAAACATTTTGCGGACAACTTTGAGCCTTAAATCCTCATCCAGTGCCAGCTTGGCCTGATAAAGCAGCCGGTCTGAACGCGCACCTCCCGGCTGCCCCACGGAATAGAGTCTGACCCCCGCTTCTCCCACCCAAATAAGCAATGTTCCGGTAGTCGAAGCCAGTTTTACCGCAGCATGGCTAATGCGGGTACCCGGCTCCAGCATAATGCAAGCAAGGGAGCCGACGGGAATATGCATACGTTCACCGTTGACTTCATCAATCACAACAAATGCATTATCTTTGACATCAATACGTCCCATGCCGATGAAGATCATCGAATTCCTGTCCTTGATGGGAATGGGTTTTAATGGAATGAATGCCATTAAAGTGCCCTTATCAGCATTAGCCCACAACCAAAGGATTTTGCCCTGCCAAACCCTTTCTGGTATTGCTCAAGGAAAAGTTCGCTATCTGACAAAGTGAGTACGCCCTGAAAATCCACGCTGGAAAATGCTACTTTCTGACCAGAGGCTTTAACGCTGCGATGTTGGGTATAGCGTTCAATATCTGGGGTGAAATCAAAGCGAATCCCCCAATGAGCTAGCCGTTTTTCATCCTGTATCCAGGTTTGGGCAGCTTGCGTCATTAATGATTCAATGTCATCAACGTTGATATCAGAATGTCTTGCCTGACGTTTGGCATGCATCAATACGTCATGACGAAGCTGTTTGCCTGAATTTTTATCTGTGATGCAGACCGTGGGGTTCGCGCGGAGTTTGAACGCCAGTTTTTGTCCGTTATGTAATTGAGGGGCAAAAGGCCTGGTCTGAATCTGGAACCGCGGGGAATTGGCTACCGGTATCGTCGTGGACAAGACAAAAAATTCTGGTCGACCCCTTAAGCTCATCTCTTGCCTAAAAAGGAAATTGCGCTCTTCCTGCTCCGTAAATAATTGCCACAAGAGTTGGTGGGAAGTATAGACATCATTTTTCGTCTGTTTTTGAGACGGTGCCTGTATGTGGTAAACAGAAGGGCGCAAGGTGACTTTAGACAGATACATGTGTTCCCTCCATTACTGATAACTGGAACGATAACTGGTGCATCGTGCGTTGCGTAAACTGCCAGCGGCTGCGTGATAGCGGCTCATCCCAAAGTTGATGAGTCAGTATTGTCGTATCAGGGAGCGTGATCTCGTCTTTATCTCCTTCCCAGAAATAACTCACGACATCATGATTACGCTGCCAATAATAGTGATTCTTTTCTGATTGATGAGGTAAGAGAGGAAAAGGTGTATCAAGGGCTGCTTTTAATGACGGATATTCTGCCAGTTGCGGCATCATCGGTAGTGCAAGAGGGCAGGATTTTCGCCCAAGACTCAGCGTAAAGACCGGTTTTAGCAGCGCATCCCGCAAGGCAGAAAGTGTGAAACTGGCCTGTTCGGTCAATGAAATCGCGATAACCCATACACCATCAGCGAGATAATCGCGTGAAGACAGTATCGTGTTTAATTTGGATTTATCACGCAACTCACTTTTACGGGTTAGGTGTGCCTGTTTTTTCTCTTGCGAAGGCGCTTGGGCAGTATGGTAATCCCGCATCAATAAACCGGAAACGATCTGTTTGATGGCAATTTTGACACTCTGCTGCAATGCCATAAGTTGTGTTTCATCATCGCGCCGGATGCCCAATGCCGCACCTAATAACCCCAAAATAGCCGAACGGGTTGGATAAGTGCCGGTTGGCCGGTCTTTACCGACCGCTTCCACACCCCAACTGGCGAGTGCTCCATATAAGCGAAAGACCAAGTAAGTCTGCATATTGGCCTCTTTTATTCAGTAACGAATTGAACCAGCTCAGTAAAACGACCTTCACCCGTGATGGCATTGATGCTATAACGCGTGTCAGCGCAAGTGCCATAAACGTTATCGAAGTTTTCCCTCTGATTTTCTAACACGGTGATGGCGTCGGTTGCCTGATCTTCACTATCAACGGGTTTTAAGAACGCGACAGACAGGGAACGAGGCTGATATTCTCCTTTTTCTGCCAATACATAGCTGGCATAGGCGCGGGAGCCGAAACTGTTTTGTTTGCCGGACGGGGCGATTTTAATCGCGGCTTCTGTCAGGGCGGCGATGGCTTGGTTCGCCAATGCTTCATTGCCGGACAGATTTTCGATTAACAAAGATTTATTAATGCAGATATAGCTGTAGAACAGCGCGGCGGCAAAGCCGGTTTCGCCAATATGAGCCGAACCAGAATCACTTTTGCCCGCATTGAGATCGTCTACAGCGGTAAAATAGTCATCTTCTACGGTAACACTGTGAACGCTGATCGCATGGGCAACCTGACAGGCTGCTTCCACATTATAGACAGGGCTGGATGCCAGCATACGGCCAAACAGGGCAATATCTACGGCTGTTTTTTCTCCGCTCAGTAGATTCAGCTCTTCTTTGGTAGGTGCGCGATTTTCGGCGATGAGTTTATCGGCCAAGGCAAAGGTAGCCTCTTTTTCTGCCGGGCTGATATGAGCCAGTTGTTCAATTTCCAGAGGATCATCTTTTTTCTTTTTACCAAATACTTCCGCGATGGCAGAAGCCCATTCAGTGGCTTGCTTTTCTTTAACTCCCTCATTAAGCAAACGTTGATAAACCTGGAAACCAAAGCGTTTAGTACGAAAACCAAGGTGCTCGGCGAGAGTATCCTGAAACAGATCAGAGATGCGCCAGTGGCGTTTCAAACTTTGAGAGCTAATTCTTAATCTCTCAACACCGCCCATTTTGGCGGTTTTAGGACGTCCGAGATCGTCGCGGTTCAGGTTGGCAGGAGGGTAAGAAGTTAACAGATGTAGCTGAATAAATTGGCTCATTTAAAATTCCTTATTAGATTAAAAGTGGTTAACTATTGGCGTTATTTAGCGGCCTTGTAGTAATCCATCGCCCATTGCACACAAAGACGTTTATTGGCTCGATGCGGTTTTGACTGGTGGTACTCTCTCATCCATTGTTCAATATCTTTGGCGAGTGATAACACGGAAACCTGGCCTTTCAGTTGTTGCAGGATGCGCCGCAACCGCATAATAAATTCATCAGGAGTTTTGGCTGCCTGCAATTGGGCAAAGCGATGTAGGCTGACAATCGGCTTGTCATTTTCGGTTTTAGTGCCTGCGGCGGTTGCCAGATTGGTAGTCGTGTTGGTTTTGACATAGACCAGCGTGACGGCAATCATTGCCCATAGCGTAACGGTCTTTTGCTGAACTTCTTCAGTGATATCTTCAGGCAAACTGAACCATAATGCGCGAAAACCTTCGGTTAACGTTGCTGCCTCAATATCCTGGCAACGCTTTAATTCAGCTTTATAGAGTGTGGGGGCAGGAGAAATTTTTTTCTCTTTCAATTCATCAGGGGATAAGAATATGCTTTCCCACCAGCGCAGTAAACGACCTTCGCTTAGGTTAGTCATTGATAACCTTCTCCTTCTTTTTGGTCTTGGATGATTTAGTTTCTATATTGTGCTCTGCCATAAATGACTTGATATCTTTAGAACCCATTAACCACTTGGTAAGAATTTGCCGTGCCTCGATTTTTTCTATGAGTTTTTTGGGATCGGTATCTTCTGACAACACGAACTCATCAAAGAGATCAAAGCAGGTATTTCTGAGTGGGTAGAGCCAGGTTTTAGCGTCTTCGGTGGAGAGGGAAGAGGCTTTATGCTGGCTGCTGACAATCTGTTGTACAGCCTTAAAAAAGGCGGCATGGGTGCGTTGGTAGAAGGTCACATCAATAAATGACATATCGCCTTTTATCTCATTCGGGCGACGGAACCACGCGCTTTTGATCTGGGTGCGGCACTGGATCAACGCATTGGCAGCGAGGTTTTGTAGTGTTTTGACGCGCCGGAAAACGGCATCTTTCTTTTCAATCGGCATGGAAAACAGAGGCAGGGTGGTGGAGTACCAACCGCGGGCTTTCATGTTGTCCATATCATAGCCAAAAACCCATAACCGTGGGGTGGAACTCTGTTCATCGGCAAAATAATCATTGAGTTGGTTAAAATGGTCTACGACCTGTGCGGCGTGTTGACCCTGTTTATCATCGGAAAAAGTCAGGCTATCCCAGATCTTATAGGTAATACCACCGGGCTGCCCTTTGACGGAAAGATGCTCTTCATCCGGTTTTTTCGGATTCCATTGGTAGGGCGTTAGAGGGTGTTGCCAGGTACCAAAATAGTTGTTGCCATAGTTTTGGGTACGATAACCAGAAACAGATTGGTGAGTTGCTTGCCCCGTTAATTGGCAGATGGCTGGCTTATCCTCTATCTCCAGACGGATTCGCCGTGGCATGGCCCAATACATATGTAGTTCATGGACATTATGTGCGTAAATTTCTGTCCCTGCTTTTTGGCTGATATGCGTTTTACCCAGCCACGGAAAAACGTCTGGACTATTGAGATCAGGATCAGGGTAAGACCAATGTTCCCGATTAATGACATTAAGCCAAAGTTTTTGCCATAGCGAAGCATCCAGTTCTTGTGGCTGAATCAAGGTTGTTAGTGGACCGCCTCCCCGTAACCCGACGCGATGTCCAACACCGCCGGCAGGAGCATTAATCTGTAGAGTGAATAGGGCAATGGCGGCCATTTCGGGGGAAATGACTTCACATTGGCTGCGTTTAATAAAGTGATCAGTATTATCCTTCAATGTTTTTTCACCAGGTGATTCAATCAACAATCCTGAAATGCTGGTGGGTTTTCTTTCAGCTAACGAATCAAAATCCTGCATAAACAGAGGGCCAGCCCCTGTCAGGTTAAAAGCATGTTCTACCCGATTAAATGCAGTCTGTAAGTCAGTTTGTGTAGGGGCTTGTTGATAAAATTCATACCATTCGTCTTCATCTTCAGGAGCAAAAACCGTTTGCAGCAAACCAATGGCCAACTGGTAAGCCGCTCCCTGAAAATCAGCCCGTGGCAGGGAAATATCGACAACGGCAGGATCGCCGATTGCCGTCAGCGGTAACTTTTTCTCACTACCATTTCTCATTCTAAAAGTCAGCCATGCGTCTTTAACGAGGTTCATTACGCCTCCTGCTTAGGATAAAAACCGATGTTGGGATCATAAGTAAACTGAGGGTCACTCTCTGGCAGCCAGATTTGCAGGTATTTGACGGACTTGAATTTATCCTGTAGCCGCTCCACGGCTTGAGAAAGGGACTCTGGTATGGGGTACAGCTTATCGGCAAATTTGTTTTTTGAAATTTTGACGATACTTAATTGGACAGAGAATTTTTCATCCTCTACCCACGGTATTAATTCCTCGCTTTCGGTCAGTTTGACGAGCAGCACACTCACCGTTTCGATATCGCTAAATCGGGTGCTGATATTGCAGTCATCGTCATACCAGCCGTGGGCACTGCGTTTGCTATATTCATAGCGTTGCCATTGCAGGACTTGTGAACGTGCTGCGGCGTCTTTGCTCCGCCCTTCTCCTATCTCTTCATTATCCTTGTGTTTGAGTGCTTCAGGGATGTGTTCATCGGCATCTTCACCATAAACCGCTTCGATTAAGGTTCGCGCCTCAGCAGGCATACGAATGGCACCTAAGCGCAGTAATTCGCGTAAGCCAAGCCATAAACGTCCGGCTGAACGATAAACATATTGGGTATTACGAAAATCTTTGCTCAACCAATCAGTTTTGGGTTGATCATCCCATTCTGGTGCGTGGAGATATAATTCAGGTGCAGATCGGCTATCGGTAATGCCTTGCTTGTATTCACCATTTGCATTGCGGGTATGGCGATGCAGGCGTCCAACCCGCTGAATCAAATCATCGATTGGGCAAATATCGGAAATCATCACATCCGTATCTGCATCAAGGCTTTCCTGAAAGACTTGCGTTGTAATCAGGATCTTGCCTTGCCGATCCTTTTGCGTACTTTCTTTACCAAATATGGCCAGCACACGATTTTCGATCGCTTTTCGGTCATGTAAAATAAAGCTGCTGTGGAATAGCAGGCAATTTTCCGGCTGATCCATTTGCGATTGAATAAGTCGGAAAGCATGGAGTACATCATCCACTGAGTTGCGAACCCAAACCACGCATTGTCTATTCTGAGCGGCGTTTAGGGCGATTTTTACGCATTCATCCAGATGATTCACGGTTTTTACCGTGACGGTACGGCTGACATCTGGGCGACTGTGCAGAGGAGTTTCAATCAGGGGGTTTTTGGGGTTTAACGTGACATGAGTAGCCAGCGGAAAGGCGTTTTTTTGCAATTTCTGTGGCGGTATGCAGCCGGCAGGTAACCAGATATCCACCAGCCGTTGGCGCTGTTTCAAGGAGAGTGTGGCAGTCAGCAAAACCACGGAACCACCCTGGTGCAGGTGCAGGCTTAATACGCTTTTCAGCAATGCAAACATGTATTCATCGGCGGCGTGTACTTCATCAAAGATCAATACCTTGCGATTGAGTCCAATCAACCGCAGTGACTGGTATTTTCTGGGTAAAACGGCAAGCAATGCCTGATCGATAGTACCTACGCCCACCGAGGCCAATAGGGCTTTTTTATTAGAATCAGCCAACCATCGGTGGCACTGTGCTGTCGCGGTGCTATCGTCTCTGGTGTAGTCACTGTCGTTGTGTTGAGACGTCAGGATGATGTCACGGAAATTATCATTCATCTCACGTGCACCGTGCGCGAGAACGATACTGGGCAGTTTGCCGTTTTTGGTATCGAACATATGATGATAATGCTTGGCGATTCGGCCAAACATGGCGTTGGAGGTTGCCATTGTTGGCAGGCCAAAATAGAAACCGTCCGCAGCACCGGTTTGCATTAAGCGATGCGTCAGGGCAAGGGCGGCTTCTGTTTTGCCTGCGCCCGTAACATCTTCCAGAATAAAAAGCTGTGGGGAATCGTCAATCGAGACTTCTTCCGCCCATTTTTGTAATGGAGTTGGTGAAAATTGGTAGTACTCCTGGATAGAAGTATAAGGAGATATCACGGGAGTGTTATGGATATCAATACCATCTAAGGCAACTTGGGCTTGTTTTTGGGTAATCAGCCAATATTTTGCCAGCGGGAGGGCTTTAGTCTGATAACGAAAATGATAACAGTCAGAGCCTATCCAATCAGCTAATACGACAATACCGGCAAGTTGCCAACTCACCTGTTTCAGGTTTTGCCGCCATTCTTTTGAAAGGAGTTTTTCCAGTGGCAGACGAGGTTGAAAAAGCGTGAGCAGATCATGGGTAAATGCTGTTGCATCGACAATATTTTGGGGATCGGTAAAATCGATAATTGCGTCACAACGACCATCATCAATGGGTTTACCATGATGACCGAGCATACACTGCATCAAAACCATTAACGTTTTCAGGGCTTGTTTCTTTTGTTTATCTTCACTAAATTGCCGGCCATCATCTCCCACTAAAGCAAACAGTACGTCGTCCCGAATTTTTTTCCAGAAAAATAGCCCTAATCGATCGTGTTTGAACTCTTTGGAATTATAGGGCAAGCGCTGTTCGGGCTTAATCAGATCAGTATTTTCTTGGGAATATAATTGCTGAAATGCAGAGGCAAATTTGCCGATATCATGTAGTACCAGAAAAAATGCAAATAGGTTTTGTAATGATTCGGGGGATAACCCCAAAAAGTTTGCGAGATCCCGCGTTAATTTTTTATGTGGTGCCAATAATAATTGGCCTACTGCGGCGACATCCAGACAGTGGTAAGCCAGAAGATGGTAATTTTCGTCAGAATAGGGATTTTTTTTAGCTTTGCCCCAATATCGTATGAGATAACTAAAATTGTTTATTAATTTAGTCATGTTTTTCACGGTTAGATAAAATTATAAATCGAATGCCATTAATGAGTTGTCATTAGTCTTCTTTGTGCTCTATATATTGGCTAAACCTAAGTAAATAACCATCTGGATCTTGAACGAGGAATTCTCTCTGACAGGATTTGGTATCACCTATGCAATAATAATTGTCTTTCAGTGGGCAATAAAGTTCGATTTTGTTAATTGCAAGATTTGCCAGAATTGGCCTAATATCATCAACTTCAATTTGCAAATTAATACCGCGTCCTAATGGTTTATTGAATTCTCCGGTATTCCAACCATTGTCATGAAATGCTTCCAGCATTAATTGTGCTTCACCTAATCCTAAATAAACAAAATCTGGATTTTCTCGTCGAATTAATATTTCGAAACCCAATATTTTTTGATAGAAATCAAGTGAAGCAGAAAAATCAGTCACAGTAAGTTCTGGCACCATGCGATTCCAGTAAGTTATTTTTGTTACATTGTTAGCATTCAAAATATTTTCCTGGGTGATTATATTATTTTAAAATAACTAATTACTTTTAAAATTAGTTAAATCCACTCCGTTAACAACGGATTTGGAGAATTTACCCTATTTTATATTATGGTATCACTAACATTGTATCTTATATGGAATATTGATCACATTTAAAATTACATGAGAAGGTAATGGTCAAAATTTCATCTCATCTCACTATGAATTAGATTTTGATGATAGTTTTTATGGTGAATTGTAATGCTTTGTGAATATTTTTTTCTGATGGTATTTTATCTCTATAGTGTTTTGCTTTTTTTATCAGTGTTTCTGCATTTTTATTTGAGGTTGTGCAGAGTTTTTTTGCGATTTGATCCAGTAGTGCTTTTAGTGACTTTTTGCGCCAATTATATATTCATGTCTGTAGGGGGCATCATTTTTTTTTGCATGTAAGTGTTTATTCCCGTATTCATGGTGAATATTCTAATGGTTTATCTCTCATGAGTACAGGCATTTTTTCTGTTTTTACATGGAACATGTTTTATATATCATAGTTAATATGTTTGCAAATGCCCAGTTTTTTCAATTTCTAACAAATAGACAAAATTATGGTCAAAAACTTCTAAAAATAGGCTGTATTGGATTATCATTTGTATCACTGTAACGCTGTTAGTGTATAGATTAGATATCAGATAGATATTTATCCCCGTACTACGGGGAACACTGGAATTGTTTAAACAAAGTGAAAATAAAAACGGTTTATCCCCGTACTCACGGGGAACACTAGCTAATATCACTGAGTATTCAAGCACTTTCGGTTTATCCCCGTACTCACGGGGAACACTGTTTTTAATCACTTAAGCTTTACACAGATTATCGGTTTATCCCCGTACTCACGGGGAACACTACCTCAACGAATTCAGCTGCAATTTGTATGCGGTTTATCCCCGTACTCACGGGGAACACCAATGTTTTACCATCAAACGCATATAGTTGCCGGTTTATCCCCGTACTCACGGGGAACACCCATGTTTTTTCATCAAATTGAATGCATTTGCCGGTTTATCCCCGTACTCACGGGGAACACGTTTTTATCCCACCGGTATCTGACTATCTGTCGGTTTATCCCCGTACTCACGGGGAACACATCATATCGATATGTAATTGCCGTTTGTACGCGGTTTATCCCCGTACTCACGGGGAACACCGGTCGACCTGAGTATAGGAAAATGTAACACCCGGTTTATCCCCGTACTCACGGGGAACACCGTCCTGTTTAATAACCTTCCGGATATAATTTCCGGTTTATCCCCGTACTCACGGGGAACACTGTTCTTGTATCAGATCTAATGCGGCATATCGGTTTATCCCCGTACTCACGGGGAACACAAATGGACTTTGAATAAGTTTAGTCTGATTGGCGGTTTATCCCCGTACTCACGGGGAACACCGTTTTTTAATTATAGATCCATATTTTAACGCCGGTTTATCCCCGTACTCACGGGGAACACCTTAAAATTCCTAAGGGCGTGCTGCATAACCCGGTTTATCCCCGTACTCACGGGGAACACACTTATGTTTTAGTATTCAAAGCGGATTAGCCGGTTTATCCCCGTACTCACGGGGAACACTTAATCTTTAGTTTAAATCCGATTACTATAACGGTTTATCCCCGTACTCACGGGGAACACCAGCGGATTTCTGCTGACATGAATTTACTAAAGGTTTATCCCCGTACTCACGGGGAACACTTCTATCAATCTATCATCTATTACTTTTAACGGTTTATCCCCGTACTCACGGGGAACACCACTCCACACGCAGTGAGGGCGGGCTTGTCGGTTTATCCCCGTACTCACGGGGAACACTCGCCACTAATTACGCCGCCCTGTACGGTTATCCCCGTACTCACGGGGAACACAATATTTTCTCAGTTCCATTCCGACTGTACACGGTTTATCCCCGTACTCACGGGGAACACCGCCAAGATAATCATTCAAAAAACGTATCCGGTTTATCCCCGTACTCACGGGGAACACAATAAGGATAAGCATCGTGAGTACAGCATTAACGGTTTATCCCCGTACTCACGGGGAACACCCGCGAACAGTTCGGCAGCCGCGTTACCTTCCTGGTTTATCCCCGTACTCACGGGGAACACTCTAATTTTATCCACCTGTTTTATAACATCTTTTTAGAGCGGAAAAATTCTACCATTTTTTTAGTCTATAAAGTCAGTCAAATTTTCTCTTTCATTCTTCTATTTTACTATCTGTAATTCAGATCACATTTCATCCATATTTTTAACTCTTACTTATCAATTTATGAGATTTCTATCGCAGAAATCGCAAAAGAACCTGTTGGCCTTAACTCAACAACAAAGAGAGTAAGGGTTATGAAAACTATTGTGTTGTGCGGTGGGGATGTTACCAGCATGTTGGGATATTCATTCAAGCGCGTGTAATCCATCACAATTTCAGCAATTACTGATAAACAAGATGCGAGTAGATTGGCATTTTTCACTAGAAGGCGTGTTGTAATGCTGTATAAATATGTTAAAACCGCGAGTTATTCCTCTGTACCTATTAATAACTGATTGCATTACATTGAAAATGAAGAAAAAACGCCCAGCTTTACAAGATGTTGCTGACCTCGTTGGGGTCACAAAAATGACGGTCAGCCGTTTTTTACGCAATCCCGATCAGGTTTCTGAAGCGTTGGGAAAACGAATCGCGGAAGCTGTGGAGCAACTGGGTTATATTCCCAACCGTGTACCCGATATTCTTTCCAATTCGACCAGTCGTGCAATAGGTGTTTTGCTTCCTTCATTGACCAATCAGGTCTTCGCCGAAGTAATTCGCGGTATTGAGCATGTGACTGATCGCAACGGATATCAGACCATGCTCGCCCACTATGGTTATTCTGCCCAGAAAGAAGAAGAACGTTTACTCTCCCTGCTTGCCTATAATATTGATGGCCTGATTCTGGCGGAACGTACACATACATCCAAAACGTTAAAGGTGTTGCAAACAGTAGGAATACCCGTAGTTGAATTGATGGACAGTGTATCGCCTTGCCTTGATATTGCAGTAGGGATCGATAATTTTGCAGCGGCTCGTCAGATGACGATGGCGATGATCGAACGCGGCTGCAAAAACATTATTTATCTCGGTGCTCGGCAGGATGAACGAACGCTGATCCGTTTGCAAGGGTTTGAAATGGCGATGTTTAGCGCCGGGCTTCAACCAAGAAAAATGATGACACCAGTCAGCTCTTCCTATTCATTAGGCGCGCAGCTTTTACAGGAATCCTGCCAGAAATATCCCGAAATTGATGGCCTGTTTTGTACGAATGATGATATCGCCATCGGGGCGATTTTTGAGTGCCAACGACAGGGGATCAAAATACCGGAAGAAATTGCGATAGCTGGCTTTCATGGTCATGATGTCGGCCAGGTAATGACTCCCAAGCTTGCCAGCGTGCTGACTCCTCGTGACTTAATGGGACGCAAGGCAGCAGAATCCTTGCTTGCTCGTCTGAGTGGGGAAAAGCTGGAACAAACTCTGATCGATGTTGGGTTTACCCTTTCATTGGGTGAAAGTGTTTAATTTTTGTAGCTCAAAATGATGCTTTCCCATTTTCAATTGCGATAAGCCTCACATTTTCCTTTTTTGATGGTCCTGATTGATTGCCCACCATCCAACTCCACTGCTAATGTTACCGGCAATAAGTTACCGGTAACATTTGGTGGTTAATATTCCACTGCTAACTTTTTATTATAAATCAAATGGATATCTAAGCAGTAAGATCTGTGTAAAGGAGTTTGATATGAGTGATACCCAACAGCCAAACCACGTTTTTGTATTGATGGGGGTATCCGGCAGCGGTAAATCCGCGGTTGCCAGTGGTGTTGCCCGTGAACTAGGAGCTGCGTTTCTGGATGGGGACTTTCTTCATCCCCGTGCCAATATTACAAAAATGGCACAGGGCCATGCCTTGAATGATGATGATCGGCGGCCGTGGTTGATGGCACTCAATGATGCCATTTTTGCCATGCAGCGCACCAACCCTATCTCCCTGCTCGTGTGTTCTGCCTTGAAAAAAAACTATCGGGATATGTTACGTGATGGCAACAAAAACCTGTCATTTCTCTATATGAAAGGGGATCCTGACTTAATCGAAAGCCGCCTGAAAGCACGCAAGGGGCATTTCTTCAAACCGCAAATGCTCATTTCGCAATTTGAGACACTGGAAGAACCGACCAGTGATGAAAAGGATATCCATCACATTGATATCAAACTTGATCTTGATGAAGTCATCAAAAATGTGATTAAAACCATTGACCATATCCACTCCATTAACCGTATTAGTGAGGGATGTTCATGAGTACTGTAACTCTGGTTCTGACAGCCGTCGGCTCTGTTCTCCTATTATTGTTTTTGGTGATGAAAGCCAGGTTACATGCTTTTATTGCCTTGATGCTGGTTTCTGTGGGGGCAGGGATTTTTTCTGGTATGCCATTGGAGCAAATCACCCAGACAATGCAAGACGGTATGGCAGGCACTTTGGGCTTTCTTGCCATTGTTGTCGCCCTTGGCGCAATGTTCGGCAAGATCTTGCATGAAACGGGTGCCCTTGACCAGATTTCCGTGAAATTGCTGGGGAGTTTTGGTGAAAAGCGGGCTAACTATGCATTGGGTGTGGCTGGGCTTATCTGTGCGTTGCCACTGTTTTTCGATGTGGCCGTTGTGTTGTTGATTGGTGTGGTATTCGCCGTTGCGCGTCGCACCAATGGTAATGTTGTGAAACTGGCGCTTCCATTGTTTGCAGGTGTTGCGGCGGCGGCGGCGTTTTTGGTCCCGGGGCCAACGCCGATGATGCTGGCTTCCCAGATGGGAGCAGATTTTGGTTGGATGATCCTGATTGGCCTGAGTGCCGCCGTTCCTGGCATGTTATTGGCTGGCCCGATATACGGTAACTTTATCAGTAAATATGTGACACTGGATTTACCCAAAGATCTGGGCACACCAAGCATTGGTAAAAGCCAGATGCCTTCCTTCGCTTTCAGTCTGGCATTGATATTGTTCCCATTGATATTAGTGGGCTTGAAAACTATTGGTGCACGTTTTGTTGATCAGCAATCAGCGCTATATCATTGGCTGGAATTTCTTGGTCATCCTTTCATTGCAATTTTGCTTGCTTGTCTGGTGGCGATTTACGGGTTGGCGATCCGTCGTGGTATGAGCAAAGAGAAAGTCATGGAAGTCTGCTCTGCGGCGATCCAACCTGCGGGAATTATTTTGCTGGTGACAGGTGCAGGGGGGGTATTCAAACAAGTGCTGGTGGATTCAGGTGTTGGGTCTGCATTGGGCAATGCGTTGGTCGGTGCTGGCCTGCCAATCGCGCTGGCGTGTTTTATTTTGTCGGGGGCGGTGCGTGTGATTCAGGGTTCGGCAACTGTCGCGTGTTTGACCACGGTAGGGTTGGTTCTGCCCGTGATTGGCGAACTGGGCTATTCCGGTGCGCAAATGGCAGCGTTGTCAGTATGTATCGCTGGTGGCTCTTTGGTTCTTAGCCATGTGAACGATTCTGGTTTCTGGCTGTACGGTAAATTTACTGGTGCGACCGAAGAACAAACCCTGAAAACCTGGACGATAATGGAAACTATTCTTGGCACCATCGGCGCGATGGTTGGTATGATCTATTTCGCTATGTTGTGATGAAGCCTTTTTAAGCGATTCTTAATGGCATCTTATGATATGAATTAAGGTGCTTTTCTATTATTAACAGATGGTGAATATCGCAACTTTCAGACATTTTTGGCTATTCAGCCTGAATTTGGTCAAGTTATTCCTAATATTGGTGGACTTCGAAAAATTCGATGGAGTTCCTATGGAAAAGGGATTAAAGATAATCTAACAGAACAAGAGAAAAAGATATTACGCGATCTCAATGGGAGGTGGTAAATGGATGCAAAATTGATTTCAGTGAATGTTGATACATTGAGAAATTGGGAACAAGGACGCCGTCAGCCTACAGGCCCTACAAAAGCACTTTTGCGTGCTATTGAACGTGACCCTGAGTATGTATTGCCAGCACTTTTCGGTATGAAATAAGCAGTTTTATCTTCTTAATTTTCCATAAATAAGGTACAAGACGCATGTAGAAAACGCCTAATATGCGTCTCGTATCTCTTGTACTTTTGATTTATTGTTCAACCAACCCCATAAACTGCTTATAAAGCGCTTCGGCACTGCGTTCATAACCGGCTGCGGAGAGGTGAATGTAATCAGGACGAGCAAGGTTTTGCTGTTCCCATCCTCTGATAGAACATGATCCACCCATATATTCCCGCCAATCCCAAAACAGGGTGTGCTGTTGTTTGGCAACGGTTTGTTGAATCTGAATCACATTATCAAGTAAGGCTGGTTGCTGTTCTTCACAGCTGGCCGCGGTTTTGTTTTTCAGCGAATCATTCGGCCCAATCAGCAGGATAACGGCTTGCGGTATGGTTGTGCGGATTTCTTGGATTTTAGCGGTCAAATCTTGCTGATAAGCAACCAAATCCAGTGAATCATTAAAGGCTTCATTGGTGCCATAGGCGAGAATAACCATATCCGGGTTTATCTGCACCAACGTATCAATCCATTGCGGTTGCCATTTATCCAGTATATTAATGGTAGCGCCGTTAATCCCCAATGCAGATAATATAACGCCAGTATTTTGACGTTTTATCAGCCAGCCGCCAATTTTCAATTGTGTATCCTGTGGATAGAGATTGATGGGGAAACTAATGCTCTGTTCTGGCGAGAAATGCCATTCACTTTGTGTTGCGGGTAAATCTATGGTGGTAAATGGCGTTCTGATTTGAGTCGCTGTATGGGATTGATAGAGTGCACTCAGCCAGTACTTGCCACGAGCAGAGGAAGATTTGAGTTGTATCGTACTACTGGCACTCTCGGGAATAGCGATAAATCCACCCAGTGGATAATCCGCCCGATTTACCTTGCGGCTGCTTGAAAGCCACCAACCGGTTTTATCCTCAGAAAATTGTATTAAGGTGTTACGCTGGCCGGGAATGCTCATTGGGGGGATAAAACCCGGCCCTGCGTCGCCATAACGATTCTGTAACAAACTGCGCAACTTACCGGTAAAGAAATCGGCTGCCGTGTGTGAATCACCTAATTGTACAAAATGGAGTTGGCGAGTATCGCTGTGGCGTAATTTATCTGTTAATAGCGCGAAATTGGGATCATCAAAATTCGTCAATTGTTGTTGACGGTGTATGTGTGTTGTTTGGAGTCCCGATGTTGTCGGCTTAGATTTTTCCCTTTGGCACGATAATAGGCTGATTGAAAGCGCGATAGCCAGACCGGCGCCCACTATCCGATAACATCCACGGAACATGTTAAATGGTTGCATTTTCTTTAACTGGCTCCTGAATAAATGTGATCAATGAAAATAGATAATCCGCAATGGTTTGTTGTCCTTTTAAACTGAAATGAATACCGTCTCCGGTTCGGAGTTTGATGGTGCTGCTGCCATCGCCAATATAGTCTGAATAATTATCTGACTGATATTTGAACATATCATTAACAGCAACATAGATCTCGCCCTTTTTTTCTACCTCAGTTTGATACAATTTATTGAGGTAAGACATACCGCTGGAAAGTTTTTTCTGGCGCATATTCGGTGGTCCAACCCAAATAACATTAGCTTGATGTTGGCGCGCATCATTTAAGATAGTTTCAATTCTTTGGCGATAAAGGTCTTCCCAGTTTTCACTGGCGAATTTCAAATAAGGCCCTCCGTGTCTTGAAGGCATATTCCACGGATCATTTGGGCCTAAAAATATCACTACCAACTTAATATCAGGGTGGGTTCTCAACGCATCGCTAATGGTTTTTGGCCAATCAAAGAAACCTGGATAAGACAATCCTGTACTTTGTTTACTTAAGTTAATGCTGGAAATGCCATATTGCTGAAACAACCGACGTTTTAAATGTGGGGCCACGCCCTGCATCATTGAATCACCGGCAAATAACACCTTATCTTTTATGCCTAGATTAACATGGGTTTTCTGGGCAATTTCAACAACCGGATTTTCTGCTGAACTATTTGGCGGTAAAGAAGACTGAACGAGTTTAATGTTTTTGTTCAGTAGCTCAGGAAAGGTAAAAGAGAGATTTTCGATAGGATAGACGTAACCTCCCAGAAAGCGCAAGCCAACCTGAAAATCAGGGGGAAATACTGTCTGCCTGTTATCAATATTCATGGCTGATGACGGGTTATCCTGATATTTTCCCTGCGCATATGCCATAAAAGTTTTACTGGCAGCAATGGCTCCTTGCTGCACATTATTCCCCAAATCCCACCACGGTTCCCCCTTGAGAAATGTCCAAGGACTATTACGGTGATATTTCTGTTGCCAGAAATTATCTAATGAACCTTGATTGAGCCAAATTAACATTAAGCTGGTCAATACCACGGTACAAATTGCTTGTCCGACTTTTTTCAGATTAGATGTAAATTCAGAAGTTAGCATAGATAAATCCTGGCATTCCTGAAGGTGACAAAATAAATACTAAAGTAAGGATCAGGGCTAAGGGAATTGGGTAATAAACCCAGGAAATCAGGCCATGGTTTCTTTCAATTTTGTTTCTGAAATTCACCAACCAAGGATAGATAATAAAAAATCCCCAGAAAACCATTAATAGAGAACTGCTGGATAACAGAGATGTAAATATTTCGCCAGAGAACAGTTGATTTAATACCGTCAGCGCATCATTAAATGTCGGGCTACGGAAAAAGATCCAGGCAAAGCAGACAAAATGGAATGTCACCACACGGGATAAAAATAATGTAATAGGGTTTCTGGCTTGTGGCTCCCTCTGTTTCTTGGAAACAGAGAGCAGGGCATTTTTAATATTTTGCAGAATTAATCCTAATCCATGAATAGCCCCCCAGATAATAAAACTAAGACCAGCACCGTGCCATAGGCCAGAAATCACCATAGCGGTGAACATATTCAGGTTCTTGCGGAACACGCCTTTTTTGTTACCACCTAATGGAATGTAGACATAATCACGGATGAATGTTGACAGGCTGATATGCCAGCGTCGCCAAAATACCTGTAAGTTTTCAGCCAGATAAGGGGCATCAAAATTGCGTGGCACTTTGTAGCCTAATAGCAGGGCGATACCTGTGACAAGGTCGGTATAGCCGGAAAAGTTAAAGTAGATATTCCAGGCATAAGCATAAATTGCCACGAGGACTTGCCCTGCATGATGGCTAATCGGATCTTCAAAAACGGGATTCACAAGATACTCAGAGAGCGTAGAACTGAGCAAAAAGAGTTTTACGATAGCGAGAGCAATCAATAATAGCGCCTTCAATGGTTCCAGTATAATTCTGGATGCGACCTGAATCTGAGGCAAAAAATCTTTGGCTCGATTAATCGGTCCGGCGACAATGCTGGGAAAAAAGCAAAGATACAAAATGACATCAGGCAATGGAGCGGCAGGCAGCTCTTTCTTGCATACCGATACAACATAGCTGACCGAATGGAACGCATAAAATGACAGACCTAGCGGCATCAGCCATTCAAGAACAGGGAGTTCCACGTTGATCCCGACATTAGACAATGTTTGTTGAATCGACTCTTGAAAGAAAGAGTAATATTTGAAAACAGTGAAACAGCCGAGAAGCCCGAATGTCAGTAGTGTAAATATGGCCTTATTGGATAAATAACGACTAAGAATATTCGCCAAAAAGTAAATAAATAGGGTATAGGCGAATAAAATATAGGCGAACTTTGCTGCAAAAGAGAATACAAATAAATAACTCGCTAAAATTAACACGCCATTCTGTAGCCTGGGCGATTTTTGTAAAAGCCAATAGACAACCAGCAGAATAACAAACGATCCAAGGAACTCAAAAGAGAAAAAATTCATATTAGGCTCTGGTTAACCATTTATCATTGGGAGAAAGAATGTAATTCTGAAATGCATTATAGTATGGAACTTGTCGATGTTTACAGTAGATCATACAGCGACAGATTATAAAAAAAGAATCCACTTTGTAATTAATACAATGTGGATTGTTGGGAGAGTGTTATTGGATAGACAATTCTTGCGCTTGTGAAATCAGTTCCTTGTTGCCATTAAATACCCGATGTAAATAGCGATTATAGTCAGATCCCAGTTCAGAATAACCATTGAGATTATCAATCAGCTTACTGATATTCAACGGCTCCTGTGTTGTTCTCTGCTTTGCACGAGAAGAGCGCAGTGACTCATAAGCACGGTGCGTATTCAGGTTTTTCATATAGGCAACGACGGATGCATTGATAGTAGGGTAAACTGAATAACCTTTGACTTTTCCTTTCGTTTTGCTGCAAGAGCTGCAACGCATTCCAAACAGATTATTATTTTTTTTGGCAAGTTCTGACGTTCCCCAACCCGATTCAGCCGCTGCTTGAGTGGCAACAAAATGGGTGGGAATAATATCAACCCGACTTAATAACTTATTCCAATTAAGCTGCTTTGGCGAATTGCAGGTCATTTTGTAATCCATGCAGATCTTTTTCAATCGGTGACTATCCTGTACAGACCAATGATGATTCTTTTGGTGTGACAGGAGCCATTTGCGGTCTTGCATAATCTTTTGATTATGTTGATCAATTACAGGGACAATAATATTTAAAAACGCTTTCTTCCGAGGTGTACCTGAAGGGTATTGTCGCAAATCAGGCAAACTTACCTGCATGCCATTGTGAGAATACTCTTGCACTTTTGAGGTACTGGTCGAGGCATGGCTCAGACCGGTAAAGATTAATGAGATAAAGAAAGCGAAGACCGCACTTGTCCTCATCATTAGAGAGGGCATTTGCTTCTCCTCTTTTTATTACTCTGGATAAAAATCAGACGAATATTAGCAGAGCAAACAATATATGGCTACTGTTACTCGTCATTCATAAGTTTCGTTTCTGTAACGAATATTAGCACCCTACTGACAAATATCTATATTTTTTACTTTTTATAGTAAATTAATGTAATAAATAGTATGATTTTATCTGGTTAATTTAACAATAAAAATTAATCTTCAATGAATAACTAACATTGTTTTTAAATTAAGTTTAATCTTATTTTGTATTTTTCAGTTAACGCTGATTTTATAGTTGTAATGTTACGGTTTTTACCGAATCAATAAATTCATAGTCTATTCCTTTTAATCAGTTGGTAAAATTATCCCTGGTTTCATTTTTAACTAATGCAAAGCTTTTGAGTATGATGAGTTGCTCGGTATAGGTAAATAACCTAATTATCGATTTTCTTATTTTTTTGTCGTCAGTACAGCCGCATTATTATTCTATTTTTTCTCGTTGGGTAGTAAGTTATCCTTTATTTTTCGTATGATAACTGGATGGTTTAATGAAACAGATTCAAAAAAAGAATTAGGGAGCTGAAGCTCCCTAATTGTGCATGATGAAAAATCAACGAAATTTTACAGCCATTTAGCAACACCACCGTGGCGAGAGCAGGCTCCTTTACGGGATTTACTCTTGCTATAGCTACCATCTTTACAAAGAGCCGTATTAGCGCCTTTTTTGACTGAGCTATTTCTATTTTTCTTCTTTGATACTTTTGGGCTTTTTACTTTTTTGGTAACTTTTTTCTCTAATGAATTAGCTTTGTTTTTTGCTGACTTAACATTTTGTTCTGCTGCCGTTGCTGTTTTTGCGGCGGCTTCGGCGGCGGTTGATACTGCTGGCGCTGCAAGTGTTGCACTTGAAAACAACACCAGTAATGCTGCAACTGATAACTTCAAGCTTTTCATCATATAGTTCCTCTGATTAGAGTACTGAAACTCGAAATCTACTCTTGCAGTTTGGAGTATAGTTTTGAATGTTATGATTGCAAATTTAACATAGTGAATAAAAAAATAACGCAAATATGAGGTGTCATTGTGAAAAAAGTAACGATCATTACTGGTGGTTCCCGAGGTATCGGTAAGGCCACAGCGATTTGTTTGGCAAAACAGGGGCACCATATCTGTATTGGCTATCGTAACCGTGAAGACAGCGCTAATGAAGTGGTGGATATGATCCGTACCCTTGGGCTGTCAGCAATTGCGATTCAGGTGGATATCGCGGATGAAAAGCAAGTGATGGCATTGTTCCAGAGGGCGGAAAAAGAGTTGGGATATATCTCTGGGTTAGTGAACAATGCCGGGATCTTAAAGCCTCAGGCTACCATTGAACAGTTGACAGCAGAGCGGCTAAATGAAATTTTTGCCACTAATATTACTGGCGCCTTTCTCTGTGCACGTGAAGCGGTTAAGAGAATGGCTTTGCGTCACGGTGGGCAAGGTGGAGTCATCGTCAATGTTTCATCCGCTGCCGCTCGACTGGGTTCTCCCCATGAATACGTTGATTATGCGGCATCGAAAGGGGCCATTGATACGCTGACAATTGGGTTGGCGCAAGAGGTGGCTGCACAGGGAATCAGGGTAAATGCTGTGCGTCCTGGATTCATCTATACCGAAATGCATACCGATGGTGGAGAGCCTGAACGAGTTGAAAGAATCAAAGATTTCTTGCCTATGAAACGGGGTGGAAAACCGGAAGAAGTTGCTCAGGCCATTGCATGGCTGCTATCTGATGAATCGTCGTATGTTACAGGCAATTTCATTGACTTGGCTGGTGGTAAATAGCCCATAGAGTTCGAAATGCCGTTTAAATAAGGCGGCATTTAATATCAGATAATAGAAAAGCCGGAATGCTTCTTAATATTTCTTTCCGGCTAATCAATGGAAGACTATTTTTGTAGTGACCATTGATTTTAAGCCAATATTTCCACCAATTTAGGTTTTAGAATAATTTTGTCAGGTTGTATTTCAATGTTAATAGGTTGTTCCACTAAATTGCTGATCGTTAGCCAGTCCCCAGCAATATAAAGTTCACCATTTTCACGAATATTGTCGATTCCTTGGTATGGGTTATTTTCCATTTCGTTGATTAAACAGGCTAAATCTGCGTTAGGATCAATAAGAGAAATAATAACGCCATTGGAAAACTGTGAGATATGAAATAATTCATTTGCGGTAAATCCAGCATCGCTGAGTGCACTGCCGTTCAGTATTAATTCTGGGGTATCAATGTCAGAATAGCGAAATGAAACATGAAGGTTCATTTGTACGCTCCTTGTGTTATGGATATACTGCGATACTCTATCAGCGCTTCGCCCGCACTGCACCGCGAATTCATACGTGTTTTTCATCTAAATGGTATTCATTGTGAATGATCGATATCTACCCTAGCGGTTAGTTGGCTAATATGCCATCGGTAATGTTGCTCTTTGCGAAGCAACTCGCAAAAAATGACTGGATATTTATCCATTTTGAAATGCATCTCTAAAGTTAGAACAAAAAATAACTCTGTAAATAATTATGTGATTTTCTGTGTTATCAAAAGGGATGAAAAATTTAAAATGGGATCTTTTAGTCTGTGGCTTCTTTTGACAGGTTATATTTTTTTATCCTGTACCTATTATAAATATTGACATGTTATATGTCGTGAAAAAATACTAAAGAGTTTTAGATAGGAATATTATAAAAAAGGTAAAATGAAACGCACTCCAACATCTTTTCGAATTAAAGTGGCAGAAATATCCGTATGATAACCTCAGTTTCCAGTGATCAATTTCTGGCTCTGGGTAATGAATTATAAACAAATAGGTAAAGCAACAAAAAGCCCTACCGATATTATCAAGCAGGGCTTTTAATTTCAGTGCACTGAACTCAAGCTAATAACACCCAAATTAAGCAGCGTTAATACCATACTGGGCACAAACAGAAGCCAAACCACCAGCATAGCCTTGGCCTACTGCGCGGAATTTCCATTCTGTATTGTGGCGATACAGTTCACCGAACAGCATAGCGGTTTCGGTAGACGCATCTTCAGTCAGGTCATAGCGCGCCACTTCAACTTGTGTGTCATCGTTAACCAGACGGATGAAGGCACCGGAAACTTGACCGAAGCTCTGGCGACGAGCTTGTGCTTCATGGATAGTGACTACAAACACCACTTTTTCTACGTCAGCAGGAACTTGATCCAGTTTGATTTTCAGTGATTCGTCATCGCCATCCCCTTCACCGGTACGGTTGTCGCCAGTGTGCATGATGGAGCCGTCAGACGATTTCAGGTTGTTGTAGAAAATGAAATCTGCATCACCACGTACTTTGCCGTTTGCTGTCAGCAGGAAAGCTGAGGCATCAAGGTCAAAGTCTTGTCCGTCAGTAGAACGAGCATCCCAGCCGAGACCGATCAGAACGTTTTTCATGCTTGGCGCTTCTTTGCTTAGAGAAACGTTACCGCCTTTAGAAAGAGATACACCCATTGTTATTTCCTCACTTATTACGTCGTATTAGTTATCTGGATTTTACGGATTTAGCTTGCATTTTCTTTTTGCGGGAACAGCAGGCTGGCAAGAATACCGGCTGCCAGTACGCCAATTACCACAAATAAGCTACTTGTTGCTGAAATTGAATAGCCGTGGTGGAATATATGCTCAGAAGCATTTAGACCCAGTTTTATGGCAATAAAAAACAGTAAAACGATCACTGCCTTTTCCAAATGCACCAGATACTTTTTCAATGCTTCAAGCACAAAGTAGAGCGTGCGCAGACCCAAGATAGCAAACATCATGGCGCTGTACACAATTAATGGTTCCCGGCTGACTGCAATCACCGCAGGTACAGAGTCAAAGGCAAACATCACGTCAGACAGTTCAACCACTGCCAGACATAGCATCAGTGGCGTAGCATAAAGTGCGGCTTTGCTCGCCCGACCCACTTTCACATCGGCGTTTTCTGGTTTAGCCAATTCCTGATCCACTTCTTTTTGGTT
Organism: Xenorhabdus sp. SGI 60; assembly: GCF_056632175.1. Taxonomy (NCBI): domain Bacteria; kingdom Pseudomonadati; phylum Pseudomonadota; class Gammaproteobacteria; order Enterobacterales; family Morganellaceae; genus Xenorhabdus; species Xenorhabdus sp. SGI 60. The sequence continues at coordinate 612,871 of NZ_CP196860.1, forward strand.
CAGTACAAAAGCATGGCCGCGCAGTTTCGGCCAGATTGGGAAGAAACGCTTCACCAGACGGTAGGCAAGGTGCTGTGAATAGTCTTCGATTTCATCGTCATCACCACCACTTTTCAGCATCATAACCGCTGTCCAGCCAACGATAACTGCAAATATGATTTCAACCCACGGCCCAAGAGCCAGCAGACTTGTCCCAATGGCAACGAAAATACCACGGAAGACAATCGCGCCGATAATTCCCCAATACAGGACCCGATGGCGATAGCGGTCTGGGACAGCGAACCAGGAGAAAATTGCCATGATGACAAACAGGTTATCGACGGAAAGGACTTTTTCCAGTGCATAGCCCGTGACAAACAGACTCGCGGCTTCCGCACCGTGATGGACATACAGGAAGCCCGCGAAAACAAAGGCAATTGCGATCCAGAAAATAGACCAAAGGGCGGCACTACGCAGCGAAACCGGCTTATCATGACGATGCATAAAGAGGTCGATAAAGAGCGCACCAACCGACAGAATAATAAATACAGCAACGGTTTCCATCGGAAAACCAATGTGCGTGGATACCATGAAGTAAGCCTCTTAAATTATCTGCGATTACAGTTCGAAATCAGCCGGTGTAAAGCCAAGGGCTAAACAAATTTCACGGGCAGCCTGTTTTTCGTCGTTATCAAAGTCACCATCACTCTTGGCGACTGCAATTCCGACGCGCAAAGCAAGCTGTGCCGCTTCCGGCTGCTGTTTCAGAGCCATAATGAATTTCATGGCTTCACCTTTACCAATGTCAGCATCAAACTCATAGCTGCTGACCAGTTTGTTAAAGAATTCGATAATCTCAGAAGTATCGAACACTTTCAGTTCAGGGGAATTTTTGATGAAGCTGATCATTTTCTGCTTTTCTTCTGAACTGACGCCGTTACTCGCCATGGCAACGTGTGCACATACGGCTACCGTACCTTCCATGAATTTTCTGTTCTTGAAGCGACTCACTTGAGTGGTGAGTTCTTCGCGGCCTGCGTTGAACGCTGATTTGATTTTGTTTAAAAAGGACATCAGTCCCTCCGCTTATTGGTAAAATAGAGAGTTATTTCTTGCCGGATGTCCAGCTAAAGCCCCAGCTAAACGCCCTGTCCATCTCTTTATGACCGCTGAAGTATTGATTGATGCGTTCTACTTTGATGGCGCCGTTTTCATTGACAAGGCGGGCAATAGCACACATGCCTTTGTGGTTGTTGCCTTCTGTCATCCGCGTTTCAATCGGGGGCTGGTCAGGGACATAAATTGTGACTATACCATCGGTCTTATCCCAGCTGGGCACGCCCTCATAGATAAAGGCGTAGATCAAAACTTCACGGATGTTTTTCCATTCAAACCCATTGACGTGGAGCCATTCACCGTCACGCACTTGACCGGTGCGATCATCACCCTGTAATTCTACATAGGGTTCATAACGGTAATCGCCAAAGCGATTCCCCAGTGCCTGTACAACGTCTTTCTCTCCATCTTGCAGTCGGACGAAAGCGCCGAGATCTAAATCCACGTTTTTATTTGCACCGAACATGCCTTGCAATAGGCCTTTTGAGGAGGAGGAGGCATTTTGACTCCAGTTCAGATTGATGCGAATTTCACCGTAGCTGTCGCGTTTGCTAAGGCTGATAGTCGGTTTTTCTTTGGTCAAAGAAACCTTACTCAAATTGACGGTATTTGGTGCTGGCTCATCATCAATAATATCTACGCCAAAATGTTCAGCCAGTGGTTTGAGACCGCCATTAAAGCCTTGGGCAATAAAACGGAATTTCCATTCACCGTTCCGGCGATACAGTTCGCCGAGGATTAAGGCAGCCTCTGGACGGCCCTGTACTTCAACATTTCCCTGCAAAATCACGCTGCTGTTCAATTCAACCTGAATGGAAAGATTACGCAGATTGGAAATCGTTTGGTTACCGTCGCAAGTCGCGGTGAACGCGACTTTCTGGACATCCTGGCTCAATGCAGGCAAGTTGACACTGCATGAGGTATTGAGATTACCGCCAGTCAGGCGGATGGTGTTGTCACCATTGACCGGCTGACCGTAGAACACCATATCTGGATCACCCTTCACTTTGCCATCTGCATACAGACGGAAAGCAGAAACATCAACGGCTGAACCCGATAGAACCCGCACAGTGAGCGTTTGATTAGGAACGGGAGCGTTGCCCCCTGGTGTCAGATTCATTAGCGCACCACCGTCTCAACGATCTGCGGAAACATTGCGTCAATAGTACGTCCAAGACAAGGGACGCCGTGTGCTGTGAAATCCCACTGACCACCGTTGCGGCGCAAGGAAGAGATGATAATGCCAGTGTGAGCGCCTTGCTCATTCAATTGATAGCGAGCCAGCTCTTTGCCGTTTTGGTCAACGACGCGGCAGAAGGCATTTTCAACGTCATTGAAGGTTTGACCACGGAAACTGTTAACGGTAAATGCAAGGTATTCGACATTGGTGGGAAGTTTGATGAGATTGACGCGGATAACTTCATCATCCCCATCACCTTCACCCGTCAGGTTATCGCCAGTGTGTTGTATAGAACCACATTTTGATTTCAGTTGACCGAACCACACGGTATCGATGGCATTACCAGATTTATCAAGCAGAATGCAGCTCGCATCCAGATCAATTTCATCACTGCCACCGCTGAATAAACTCGCCAGAAAGCCCTTTTTCTTGGTCACAGGATCCCATCCCAAACCAAAATCCATTGTAGCCAGTGATGCGCTCTGTTTGGCGAGCGAAACTGACTGATTTTTGCTTAACGAAACCATTAATGACACCTCTATTCTGTTCGTCGGTGAATCACGGGAATTTCACGTATTAAAAAATCATAATATGACAAATAGATAACTAAATCTGTCATATTATGACTCCCGTAAACAGGTGTATCTGGCTGTTAACTGTATGATAGAAAACAGTCTGGTTTCGTTTGGTATGATTTCTTTTCCATGCAGAAAAGTCAAACAAATTTTGGTGTAAAGAATCATAATATGATTGACATTTGTTAGTTTGAAATTCTAGACTGCGATGTATATTTCCCCGAATTAAGAACAAATGCTGAAAGTTACCCTATTGGTTCAGGCCGAGATTTTTTTGAAAAGGCATCTCCATGACAGTGTTGAGTGACACCGATGTTTATAAAAAACTCGCTGATGAAAAACAAATTTTCCAAGAGCAGGTTTACCAAAGAAAGTTAAACAGCGGGACATTGACGGTGACGGCATCGCGTAGCACAGCATGTCTGGAAACCCTGTTTGATATCGCTGAACGCCGTAATCCCAAAAGAGCATTCCTGTTTGTCAGTAAAGTCTTGGGGCGACATATTCCGGTCAAGCCATCGATTATGCGTTCGGTTTATCAGCAATTATCTGCACGGTTCCCTGCTAATCTTCCCGGCCCGGTTCTATATATTGGCATGGCAGAAACGGCAGTCGGGCTAGCGGCAGGGGTATTTCAGGAAACGAAACACAAAGCCGATAAGCCTGTATTTCTGACTTCGACACGTCATCCGGTTGATGGCGATTTATTGTGTGAGTTTAAGGAAAATCACAGTCATGCTACGGATCATTTGATTTATTGGCCAACAGAAAGCCGCTTGCGCCAACAGGTGAGTCATGCCCGAACTCTGGTTCTGATTGATGATGAAGCAACCACGGGCAATACGTTCCTTAATTTGCTGGATGCACTGCGTCATGCAGGGCTGGAGCATATTGAACATATTGTCACCGTGACATTGACGGATTGGAGTGGTAAATCGGTTGTGAAACGCAGCCCATTACCGGTCTCTGAGGTTTCCCTGATCGAGGGGAATTGGCAGTGGGAAGCGGATATCTCTGCTCCAGTGCCGGTAATGCCTCAAGTCAATGTTACGGCCAAGGGAGAAATCAACATCATAGGCCAACAGAGCTGGGGACGTTTGGGGTTGGATGAGATCCAATGTGACATTGGTGCTGCCATCAATGCTAAAGCAGGCGAAAATGTGCTGGTATTGGGTTCCAGTGAATTTGTCTGGCAGCCGTTTCTGCTTGCTGAACGGCTTGAGCAGGAAGGGGCATCAGTGGTATTTGGTTCGACAACTCGCTCTCCCATTTCTTGCGGTCATGCCATCCAATCTGTCATGGCTTTTACGGATAATTACGGGCTGGGCATCCCGAATTTTCTCTATAATGTTGCGCATCAGCAATTTGATCGGGTGTTACTCTGTCTTGAAACGCCCCAAATGTCCGTTGACCCTGCGTTAATGGCACAGCTTGCCCGTGTTTCTCCGGTTGTCGAGATCGTGGGATATGATTAAGCCTGTATTTTTAACTGATCTTGATGACACGCTATTTCAATCTCGACGCAAGCTGAAAGAAATATCTTTTCGCGTGGGCGCCTTGGATCGAAAATGTTTTCCCCACAGCTATATGACTGAAAAACAATCCATGCTGGTTGATTGGTTGTTGGCTCATGCAGAGGTTATTCCAGTCACAGCCAGAAATACAGAACAACTAAGCCGCGTGCAGATCCCTTTCAGTTCCTGGCGTATTGTTTCGCACGGTGCGGTGATCCTCACACCAGAAGGTGCTGTTGATGAGCTTTGGCAATCGAGCATGCTGTCAGAATTGTTGTCATATCGGGATAAATTGTGTGAGTTGGAACGTTTGAGCCAGCGTTTGATGGCATCTTATGGTATCGATACCTGGGTACGGATTGACTATGAGTACGGTGATGTACCTGTTTTCCTGATCATCAAGCACCGCAACCACGATAGATTGAATGAGCTTAATATACTGGCTGACGCTTTAGCCCAAGAAAGTCATTTCCAGCAAAACTTTTATTTCCATCAAAACAATAACAACCTTACTGTGTTGCCAAAGTGTGTTGACAAGGGACTGGCGACTCATCATCTTTTGCAAAGGCTTCGTGCTGAGAGAGGCGTTTTCCCGGTTATCGGCCTGGGAGACAGTCTGAGCGATCACCGTTTTATGCAACTGTGCGATTGGTTTAGTATGCCTCAGCAAAGCCAGTTTGCTGACACATTAATGACAGCCTTATTTGGAACTGTAAATAATGAATAGCTTTTCCCCTTTCTCTGGGAGTTATGCTTCTGATGATGTTCAATTCCTGCTAAAGCCCGTTCAAATTGAGATGACGCCTGTGGATATTAAGGAACAGTTGATCCAATCTGGTGCTTGCCATTATTCAGATATGTTAAGTCAGGAGCCAGAACCTACGTCTTATCACCTTGAACTGTTTGATAAAGCGCTTGGGCAAGGGGCTGTTCGGTTGGCGACGGAAGTTGTGATGCTCGCCAACGCTCTGGTATCCCGCTTTGGTGATACGCCGATTGTTTTGGTCAGCTTGGTCAGGGCTGGCGTTCCTTTGGGGGTGATGTTGCATCAAACGCTCAGGGAAATGGGCAAATGCTCTTATCATTATGGCATCAGCATTATTCGGGATCGTGGTATTGATAATACAGCGCTATCGTATATTGAGCAGAAACACGGAACGGATGGCGTGGTATTTGTTGATGGCTGGACAGGAAAAGGCGCGATTATGACAGAACTGTCGCGATCTTTGGCGGGACGGGATGGTTATTCAGGTATCCCACGTCTGGTGGTATTAGCTGATCCTTGTGGTTGTTCGTGGCTGGCAGCCAGCGATGATGATTGGTTGATTCCTTTCGGTATTATGGGAGCGCCGGTATCGGGATTGATATCACGTTCGATCTGGCATGAAGAAGGATTGCACGGTTGCGTGCAGTGTGATCACCTGCTCAAGTTTGAGTGCAGCCGCTTATTGGTGGATACTGTTGCTGATTGTCGTAATCGATTGGATTGGGCTGCGATACCAGAAGCGGTTTGGTTGCCGCAGGAAAAAACCGCTTTGCAGCAATTAAGCAAAACGGTGATTTCCAGTCTTGCTGAAAAATACCAGATTGACAGTATTAACCGTATTAAACCTGGTATTGCAGAAGCAACCCGTGCAGTATTACGACGTGTGCCAGAACATGTACTCGTGCGTTCCCAGGATGATCCTGATGTTGGCCTGTTGGTTCATTTGGCACGTCAGAAAAATGTTGTTATTACGGAAGTCGGTGATCTAATCGGTCAATATCGTGCCGTAACTATGATTAAGAAGGTCGCGTGATGAAACCAATCCCTTCTCCACATCGACTCGGCGCCACTCTGTATATGCCAGCCACCCGCCAGGACATTGCAGAAATTGTGTTACAGAATAAGATCCCTGATCTGCGCTCGCTGGTTATTTGTCTGGAAGATGCCGTTAGTGAGCAGGATATTCCCCTTGCCCTCGAAAATCTCCGGGAAGTTATGCAAACATTGGCCGAAGAACGCCGTTTTTCTTCCAATACCGATTGCCATCGTCCCCTGATTTTTATCCGTCCGCGTGATGAAAGAATGGCAAACTATCTGGTTGCCAATGTCAATCTGAGTGCCATTGATGGACTGGTTTTGCCCAAATTTACCCATGCTTCGTTGTCCGGCTGGTGGGATGTTATTGGCTCAACCCATCTGTGCATTATGCCGACACTGGAGAGTGAAGAGGTGTTTGACGTTCGGAAAATGAACCAGCTTGCGGACATTCTCAAACAACACCCTTGCAAGGATCGCATTATTGCCTTGCGTATTGGCGGTAATGATCTGATGAATGTCATGTCCCTGCGGCGCTCCCGTAATTTTACCCTGTATGATGGGCCGATGGGCTATGTCATTAAAATGTTGGTTGCTGTTTTTGTTGCGCGGGGATTTGCCCTGACTGCGCCGGTTTGTGAGCATATTGATGATTTGAGATTACTGGAAAAAGAGCTGGAATTGGATGTTGCCCACGGTCTGGTGGGAAAAACGGCCATCCACCCAAGGCAGATTAAATGCATCCAACGAGCGCTAATGGTTAATGCTCATGATCATGCTGAAGCGCTGACTATTCTGAATGCCAGTAAAGCCGTTTTCAAATCGCAGGGAATGATGTGTGAACCTGCTACCCATCAACGCTGGGCCGTAAATATTCTCGAGCGGGCAGCGCATTATGGTATAGAACCAGAGGCAATAGGATCTTAAACGGTCGAAAATATTGCGGACGCTTTTCATTCGTTTTGATATTGATTTGCCTGTGATAGTAGCTATGCTGAAAGTTATTTTGTAGTTAACGGTAGATAGCTTGGGGTTTGTTATCCCTGACTTGGTAATAAAAAATGCTGCTTAGTCCCAAACAATTTAGAAATTTTAAATTAACTTTATTACTTTCACAGGGGAAACCGGTTAGTAAGGTTAGGATCATCAGGGAACTGAATTGTTCGGAGCCAACGTTAACACGGGCATTGCGGGAATTGAGAGATCTTTACTGTGCGGATATCCGGTTTAGCAAAATGGGCAATACTTATCAGTTAGTTGATAAAGGGATCCTGACCAGGAAAGATGTGAGAAGGATTGAAGAACTCCTTGTTCAGCATCTCAGTTGCAAATCTGAAGAAGCCACCAGCCATGTCTTTCTTGATAAAGAGAAAAAAAAGCCGGTTTCCCTTTCTCTAAGAATGTCTGTCATCAGAAAAATTGATAGTTTGGCTAATCGTCTGGAGACAACCAGAAGTGATGTCGTTGAAATGGTCGTAGATAGGTTTATTGAAAAATTGCTCAAAGAGTCCGTGAAAGGAAGTTCATCGAAGAGGCGAATTCCGTAATGCCAGCCGGTTGGATTCAACTGGCATCAGGGCGATGATTGCTGGTTTGCTTGTTCGCTTACTGTTTGATCGCTTAATGATTGTGGCGCGTTAGTTTATCCAGATATCCCATCACAAATGCGGACAAAACAAAGGTGAGGTGAATAATGACATACCACATAAGTTTATTGTCCGGCACATTTTTGGCATCCATAAAGACGCGCAGCAAATGAATGGAGGAAATGGCGACAATTGAGGCTGCAACTTTATTTTTAAGTGAGGTCGCATCCATTTTCCCCAACCAGCTTAATTTCTCTTTGCTTTCGTGAATATCCAGGCTTGAAACAAAGTTTTCATAGCCAGAAAACATCACCATTACCAGCAACCCGCCAACCAGAGCCATATCAACCAGGGAAAGCAACGTCAGGATGAGGTCGGATTCTGTAATGTAAAGAAGATTCGGCAGGATATGCATGATTTCCAGAAAGAACTTAACCGCAAGGGCAAATAATGCCAATGATAAACCGAAATAAACCGGTGCAAGTAGCCAGCGGGAGGCATACATTGTGTTTTCGAGAAAGCGTTCCATTGTGTTTTTTATGTATTACAAAAGGGGCGATAGTATAGATCAAGAGTGTGAAAGCTATGAAATACATATCGCAGCCAATCGTTCATATACACAGATATACGCATTAAACTTCAAGCTGCAATTTACAACACGATATGAAACCTGACTTCTCCCCGCTTCGCGGGGAGAAGTCACATGCATCTTGAAGTTAGATTGGTATAGATATTATTTATGATGCAGGCTTGTTATAAATAGAAAGCCTGCACTGTTCCGTTACTTAGGGTTTTGTTAATCAGGGAACAACCTATCCAATAATGGTGATCTAAATACGTGATGTGGATCGTACTTCTGTAATGCTGAAACCGTTGAAGTCCAGTTGTTATCAGCAGGCAAACCATCAGTAAATGACGCGGGGATTGTTTTGGTTAATACTTCTTTATTCTCCCATGCAGTGTGAGAGCCATAAGCCCAACCTTTACTCCATTCAACACGAGCAGAGGCATAAGAACCATCAAATTCGTTGAATAGCCATTGTTCAAATTGGTGGCAAAATTCAATGGCATAGGGGGTTTCTGGAAAGGTTAAAACATCAAGCCAAACGGCCACATCCCATTCTGGATGATCCAAACGGGGACGAATAGCGGATAAGCTGGGAACCGTTGCTCCTGTATGCATCACTTCAGCAGGATCGTCTAATCCAGTGACTCTAACTTCAAGCGGGCCATTGATGGGATATTTCCCTTGGTTTGCATAGTGCTGTATTAATCCCTGCCATTGAGCATAAAACTTATTCAGCACAAGCTGGATATTTGTACGTTGTGTTAATACCGCATAACCATTTGCGGTGACACGCAATGTAGTTGGTTTGACATATAACAACAGGTTCTTGCTCCAACCCCAGATATCTTTTCCATAGTTTTGCAAGGCTGCATGTGTCAGTTGATATTGCATTTCACCAACAAGCGGCGTAATCAGCGGGAAGTTAGCCAGAATATTATCCGCAATATCCGATAAGGTTGATGAAATATTATCGGAAAATGGATAGTTATAGGGCGCATTAACTTCAACACTGGAAGCGGGTTTGGTTGGTGCCACACTCCAGACTTTTAGCCACGGTGCCTTGGTAAAGGGAAATAAAATGATTTCAGCACGACCACTTTTATCCAGAAAATAACTCAAGGTCCGTTTTTCTTTTGCGTTTTCTGGCAGGGAAAATAATTCATCCGCTGGAATATCGGTGAAACTTTGGCAGCGAAGGCGTTGATTTTGACCTGCCTGAAATTGCACTTCTAAAATCAGAGCGCATCCGACATGCGTTAATAGCGGTGCACAATCAGGTTCATTTCGCTCAAAACGTTTAATGGTATATTGCTGGTTTTCTTTATCCCATACAACAGCAGACAGGGATAATATCGTATTACTGAGGGAACCAAATGTGTGTCCAGGAAGTGGAGTTTCGTCAACGGCTTTAATGGCAGTTCCATGCCCGTCTATTGCAAGAACAGCACCGAGTGTTAAATCACCGGGAGCAGGTGTGGCAGTAAAACCCAAGCCTTGTTCTTCCATTTGGGTCATTAATGTTTCCATCAATACGCCAGGTTGTGCAGTCACTATAGAAAACTGAGCACGATGCTCGATATTAACATGGGTGAAATGCGAGGAAAGATCCATCAACATAATGTGATTTTTGAAATTTTGACCTGATTCCAATATGAGTGGTGACCAATTATGTGATTGTCCGATAGGTCTTAATTTATAATTCTCTTTCCATGCCCAATTGACAACGGAAATCACCTCTTCAATCGTCTTCGGTATGCAGAACGGTATATTATTGGCACAAATTTCTCCTGACCAATTTTTAAAGTTGATCATTTTCCAGGTTACTTCTTGTGGGAAATTAGGTAAGTTATATTCTATTTCGTTAATTGTTTCTTTTTGTAAAGAAATATTTTCTTGTTTCAGTAAATCGGGTGATGGCATGTTTTATTTCCTTTGTTTTTAATTTGTAGGGGGTGAATTTTTTAATATAAGTTCAACAATATATCTATTTGTTAAAAGCTATTTTATGGAAATGAAATATAGATCATCATTTGAGTGGGCGGTTAATACTATAAATTGATAAGCAGTAGATGTGAAAATATATCTACTGTTTATTTGATAATGTTATAACCTGTATTTTTAATTTGAAATCTATAGGGTATAAAATAGAAAGCCATGATAAATTTTATAATTTATTGAAATAGATGGTAACATCACCCTTATAAGCCTGAAAATGTGGATGATATAATAATATGATCTTTAATGTGACAGAGGCACTCTCTGACTTTACTCGACGTTATGTTGAATTGTGGCAAGAGAAAACGAGGTTTCCGCCAGCCAGCAGTGAGTTGTATGGCATACCTTCCCCCTGTATTGAGCGCACGGGAGATGGTGTGGTGCATTGGCTTCCACGGTCGTTTTCTGCCCAAGAAAAGCTCAGCAAGGTAGAAAATGCACTGGAGATACGTTTGCTGGACTCCATCCATGATTATTATGTGATGCAGTTTGCGGGTGATATGACTGCCAGTTTTGCCGGACAAAATTTCAGCTTGATTCAGGTATGGAGTGAAGATGATTTTATTCGCTTGCAGGAAAACCTGATTGGTCATCTTGTTACACAGAAGCGGTTAAAGCTCTCGCCTACTGTCTTTATTGGGACGACCGATTCCGATATGGGCTTGATCTCTGTGTGTAATTTGACAGGGCAAGTGATTCTTGAACAGTTTGGTAGCCATGAGCGGAAAATTTTATCCGCAGATTTGGCAAGTTTCCTTTCGGTTATCAATCCTGTTATGTGCAGTTAATTGCAGATATTGGTTGGCTTTTTTGTAAGAGATATCTCACATTTCACGTGAGATATCTCTTTTAATCATAGTGTTAATATTATTTAGTGAAATTATTTTTATTCTATATCAATAATATGCGTAATATTACCTCAATGTGAATTTTTCATATCTCTTACGATGCTGATTCAGTTGCTTGTTTCAAGAAGCTGGATCGTAGATCCTTTCACTGTTCCGCAAGGAACCACTACAAAACAATAACCAGGGAATAAATCCATCGGGAAGATGGTACAAGGATGATTAGGTATAGGCAGGAATGCTAAAAACTATCAGTATAATGATTGCATAAAGGATAGCTGACAGGGACGTATTTTGTCAGGGAAATCAGCAGGAAGCCCCCCATGTAGCAGGATTGCTATGACAGCCACTCAAGAGGAGAGAGAAATCTCTCCTCTTACTCACTTGTATTGCCATAACTGTTTGCTTTAACTATCGCCACTTTTTTCCTATCGTATCTTTTCCGCCGAAATCGTATCAATGGTACTCTAGCCGTCCCAATGACACGGTGGCAGTTTCTGTCATCTGAACAATCGACAAGCATCAGACGAAACATCATGAGTATCGAGAAACAAATTCTACATAAATTACAGCTCATTGAAGCGGCCATGAAAACGGTAGGTGTATGGCAAAATTATCCCCCTAAACCAGAATCCTTTGAAAGCACCGAACCTTTTTCCATTGATACCATGTCAGCAGAAGAGTGGCTTCAGTGGGTATTAATCCCAAGAATGCGCGCCCTGATAGAGCAGGATGCCAGCCTGCCGACGGCATTTTCCATCGCCCCGTATTTTGAAGAGGCTTTTAAAGAAGACGTGGCGCGTTTTTTACCTTTGCTTGAACATTTACGGGCATTGGATAACCTGTTTACGCAGGATGTCTAATATGCTGGAGATCATTTATCAGGATAAGCATATTGTTGCGGTCAATAAACCGGCCGGATGGTTGGTTCACCGTAGTTGGCTGGCACGCCATGAAACGGTTTTTGTGATGCAGACATTGCGTGATCAAATTGGGCAGCATGTTTTTCCTGTCCATCGTCTGGACAGGCCAACATCGGGCGTTTTGCTGATGGCGCTTTCCAGTGACGTCGCCAGGGCACTTTCGCAACAATTTGAATTCCACGATATACAAAAAACGTATCACGCAGTTGTACGGGGTTATGTTGAAGGTGATGATATTATCGACTATGCCCTAATGGAACAGTTGGATAAAATTGCGGATAAATTTGCTGATACAGATAGAGCAGCGCAACCCGCTGTGACTTCTTACCGTTCATTGGCAAAAGCAGAGTGTCCGGTTGAGATAGGGCGTTATCCAACATCTCGTTTCAGCCTGTTGGAGCTGATGCCAAAGACCGGTCGTAAGCATCAATTGCGGCGGCATATGGCACATATTCGACATCCGATCATTGGGGATACCACGCACGGCGATTTGCGACAAAATCGAGGCGTTGCTAAATATTATCAGACTGGCAGGTTAATGTTGCATGCCAGCCATCTTCAACTCAAGCATCCCGTGACAGGAGAAAACCTTCTTCTGACTGCACGCTGGGATCAATCATGGCAGCATTTGCTTGAGCAATTTGGCTGGCAGGGTATTGTGCCTGATCTGGAATGTCTTCCTATTCATGAATGAACGCAGTATCAAACCGATTAAAGAGATCAATATCTATGGCAAAGATTGGTGTTTTCGTTGGTACAGTTTATGGCAATGCATTAGCGGTTGCGGAAGAAGCGCAGCAGATACTTGAGCAGCAGGGGCATGAGGCTGCGGTTTTTGAAGATGCAACCTTAGAACAATGGCAAGAGTATGTGCAGGACGTTGTTTTAGTGGTCACTTCGACAACCGGACAAGGCGATCTGCCTGACAATATCCAGCCGCTCTATACAGAATTAAATGATAAGTTGGGCTATCAGCCCGATCTGAGCTATGGCGTGATTGCGTTAGGTGACAGCAGTTACGATACGTTCTGTGGTGGTGGCCGTACTTTTGATGAACTGTTACAGGAACAGGGAGCCAAACGAATCGGCGAGGTACTGTTGATTGATGCCATTGAGGTTGTTGAACCTGAAGTCTTTGCTCAAAACTGGATTGAAGAATGGGGGGCTTTGTTGTAAGAAAGTGATCGATTACACCGCTTATGCCTTTATTGGGTTTGAGCATTGGGAAGGATAAGCGGTGTATAACAAACGGACATAGTTTACTTACGAGCCAATTTTTCCAAATCGGCTTCAATTTCTGCAATCTTGTTGGCAACGACGTGTTCTAGATGGCGTAAGTCGTCGAGAATTTTGCGTTGTAAATCCACTTCGATCTGATCACGTTTACAAATCTGATCTAATTCTTCAATGACATAGCGTAGGTTGGTGTTGATCTCTTTGACTTCTTTGTAACCTTGGCTTGAGTGTTCGTCAGGGATGGTCTTTAACTGGCGTGGATACTTAAATTTAACGCTTTTGGCAAAGAATTCGCCCTTATCCTTACGGAAATAAATCTTCAGTGTGTCGTTATTCGCTTCCTGACGGAGGCTATAGCGATCAATATCTTCAGGATGTGTGATCCCCAAACTTTTCAAGTTATCGTACATAGCGTGTCACCTAGTTATTAATATTAACAGCCACCCCAATGGGTGGCGCGGTTATTTTTTATTTAATCAATATTTCTCAGGAGTTCATTAATACCCACTTTGCCACGGGTCTTGGCATCCACTTTTTTCACGATAACAGCACAATATAGGCTGTAGCTGCCATCTTTTGACGGAAGATTACCGGAGACGACGACAGAACCCGCTGGTACGCGGCCATAATGGATTTCGCCGGTTTCGCGATCGTAGATTTTGGTACTTTGGCCGATGTAAACTCCCATTGAGATCACGGAGCCTTCTTCTACGATAACGCCTTCGACAATCTCAGAGCGTGCGCCGATAAAGCAGTTGTCTTCAATAATGGTTGGGTTGGCCTGCAATGGCTCCAGAACCCCACCAATACCAACACCACCGGATAAGTGAACATTTTTACCGATTTGTGCGCAGGAACCGACGGTGGCCCAAGTGTCTACCATTGAGCCTTCATCCACGTAAGCCCCAAGGTTGACGTAAGATGGCATCAATACGGTATTGCGGGCGATATAAGCCCCTTGGCGGACAGCCGCAGGAGGCACGACACGGAATCCTTCTTTTTCGAAACGCGCTTGATCATAGTCAGCAAATTTCATCGGCACTTTGTCGAAATAGCGGCTTTCTGCCCCTTCCATCACCTGGTTGTCATTAATGCGGAAGGAAAGCAATACCGCTTTTTTCAGCCATTGATGAGTGACCCACTCTCCGTCGATTTTTTCGGCAACGCGCAGTTTACCGCTGTCCAGCATTTGAATAACCTGATTAATGGCATCACGGGTTGCGCTATCAACAGTAGTTGGAGTGATGTTAACGCGGTCTTCAAATGCATTTTCGATAGTCGTTTGTAATTGCTGCATAAGTATGCGGTTCCTCATTTCTGTCTATTTCTGTCTGTTAAGAGAATCTTGCTATAGTTTATCTCGTGTGTTGAGAGCCTCTGTCAACCTTTCTGAGAGTTCATCCCTTATTTTTTTATGTAATGCGTTTTGATCTTTATCCGCTAATACAAAAAAGTCTTCCACACGTTCGCCAATAGTCGTAATGCGTGCTCCATGTAAGAAAACCCCCAATTCAGCGAAAATATTGCCTACCCGTGCCAATAATCCAGGCTGATCCAATGCGATCAATTCCATGTAAGTACGGCGAGCATTTTTTGTCGGTAAGAAGTTGACTTTGGTTGGGACATTAAAATGGCGCAACTTGGCAGGCAGATTGCGGGCTTTTGGTACGTTAGGATGCGGATCATTCACGACTTTCAATAAGGCACGACGGATAGGTTCGTGACGATCAAACGCCAGTGGATGACCGTTAGGGTCCAAAACAACAAATGTATCCATCGCCATTTCATCACGATTAGTGAAGATTTGAGCATCATGGACACTTAAATTACGTTTGTCCAATTCCCCAACAACGGCCGCAAAAAGAGAAGGCCGGTCCTGGCACCAAATGAAAATTTCTGTGCCACCGTGAGAAAATGCGGTGCTGATCAAAACCATGGGTTCCGGGGGGGATGATGGATTAAATGGCTAGCGTGCCACGCTAATTGGTCGGGGGTATGGCGCAGGAAATAATCTGCATGGCAACCGCTCCAGATGTTGTGCAAACGCTGTTCGTTAATCTCTTCCTGGCGCAGAAGAGCCAATGCTTGCAAGCGATTGTTACGGATGCGTTCCCGTAAATCAGGAGTGTTTTGGATACCTTGGTGTAATTGGGCTTTAGTGGCGAAATAGAGTTCACGTATCAGGCTCTGTTTCCAGCTATTCCACAGTTTAGCGTTGGTGGCACAAATATCTGCAACAGTCAGGCAGGCTAAGTAATTAAGGCGATTTTGGTTTTTAACCTGACTGGCAAATTGTTGGATAATTTCAGGATCTTGAATATCCCGACGTTGTGCAGTCACTGACATCAGCAGATGGTCGCAAACCAGCCATTCCACCAATTCAGCTTCGTGGTTGGTCAGGCCATGCTGTAGTGCGAATGCGAAGGCATCTTTGGCACCGAGTTCAGAATGATCACCGTTGCGTCCTTTGGCAATATCATGAAAAAACGCCGCCAATCGCAGTAGCTCTGGTTGAGGCAGGTGCGGATAAAGTTCAACACACAGCGGATGGATCACGCGGTTGTTTTCATCAGCAAAACTTTCCAGTTTTTGCAGTACGCGGATGGTGTGTTCATCAACGGTATAAGCATGAAAAAGGTCAAATTGCATCTGGCCGACAATATGACTCCAAAATGGCATGTAAGCCCCTAGGACGCTATGCAGGTGCATCGGGAGTAATGCCCCTGTAACGGCATGGGGGTGGCGCAGAATATCCATGAAAATTTTTCGTGCTTCGGGGAATTCGCATAACGGCGTAGTCAGGTTTCTGCGGGCATAGCGAAGTTGGCGTAATGTCGTGGAATAGATCCCTTCAATTTCATGATGTTCAGCCATGTGATAGAACATTCTCAATATTGAAGTGGGATCGCGGCTAAACAGGGTTTCATCAATGAGATCGATAAGGTTTCCCCGCAATTGAAACTCGGTGTTCAGGAAGCGTGGTTTTTCATTAGGTTGCAGTGCCAAAATGGCTTCATTAAACAGTTGCAGCAGCATGTTATTTAGCTCACTGACACGGCGGGTCATGCGATAGAAATCTTTCATCATTCGCTCGACCGGCTGATTTCTTTCCCCTTCATAGCCGAGTAGTCTGGCGACACTAAACTGACTTTCGAACAGCAACCGGTTATCGTAACGGGTAACCACCAAATGAAGCGCAAAACGGATACGCCAGAGAAAATTCTGACATTCGTTCAATTCATTGCGTTCTTCTTGGGTCAGGAAACCAAAATTGACCATTTCATCTAAGGAGGTAGCACCAAAATGGCGATGAGCGACCCAAAGTAATGTATGGATATCGCGTAGACCACCAGGGCTGCTTTTGATATCTGGCTCTAGATTGTAACTGGTGCTGTGATAGCGTTGATGGCGTTCTTGTTGTTCAGTAATTTTGGCTGCGAAAAATTGAGCGGATGGCCAGAAATCATCACTGAAAATATATTTCTGTAATCGTAGAAATAGCGGCAAATTTCCACAAATTAGGCGAGATTCAATGAGATTAGTCGCGATAGTGGGGTCGGAAAGCCCTTTTTGCTGACATTCTTCGAATGTCCTGACACTATGACCGACTTCAAGCCGGATATCCCAAAGTAGGGCAATAAACTGTCCAAGACGGGTTGATTGTTCTTCAGTTAATGGCGATTGGCTCAGAATCAATAGGTCAATGTCAGAGAGAGGATGTAATTCGCGGCGACCATAGCCACCTACCGCAATCAGGGAAAAGGAATCGATCTGATCAAATCCCTGTTCCTGCCATAATCGTTTTAAAAGTTGATCAATATAGTCACTGCGGGTGTAAATCAGTGCATCCGGTGAGATCCCTGCCCTGAATGCGTGTTCAAGCCAGAGCTGGAATTCATCAATATGCTGTTTAAGGGCGGGGAATTGCAGATCATCGTGGGAAAACTCCACAGGAGAAAGGGGGGAACGGGAGCTTGCGCTAAGGAGATATCAACCGGCATGTGCAGAGACCTATCGTGAGAAAACCCATGATGACCAGATTACTGAGAAAATGATAGGATGAACAGGGATTATTGACAGAGATAAAAGCTCCCGGTGGGTTGAAGATAGCAGGGAGCTTGTTGATTAAATTTAATAAATTGTGTTAGCTGGCAATTATGCGTTTTCTAATACTGCTGAGATATGCGCTTCTTCTTCTTGGCGCCATGTCATGATTTCACAACCATTATCGGTAACGACAATAGTGTGCTCATACTGAGCAGACCAACCGCGATCTTTGGTTTTAACTGTCCAGCCATCTTTCATGGAACGGATACGAAAATCACCCGCGTTGACCATCGGCTCAATGGTGAATGCCATCCCTTTTTGCAATATCACGCCGCCATCATCCGCATCATAATGCAGAACATGAGGTTCTTCGTGGAAGCCTTTGCCGATACCGTGACCGCAGTATTCGCGGACAACAGAATAATCGTGATTTTCGACAAATTGCTGAATTGCCTTGCCGATGGTACGCAGACGGATGCCGGGTTTAACCATTTTCAGGGCAAGGTACAAGCTTTCCTGCGTTACGCGACACAGGCGCTCACCTTGAATGGTTGGTTTGCCGACAATGAACATTTTAGAAGTATCACCGTGGAACTCATCTTTGATGACTGTCACGTCAATATTGACGATATCACCTTCTTTCAGAGCCTTATCATCGCTTGGAATGCCGTGGCAAACCACGTCATTGACGGAGATGCACACAGATTTAGGGAAGCCGTGATAGCCCAGACAAGCCGAGATGGCTTGTTGTTTGTCGGTAATGTGCTTGTGGCAGATACGATCAAGTTCACCCGTAGTGACGCCTGCCTTAACGTAAGGTTCAATCATTTCCAGAACTTCGGCGGCCAGACGTCCGGCAACCCGCATTTTCTGAATGTCTTCTTCTGTTTTGATAGAAATAGCCATGAATTGGGTCCATTTAAGTCGGAAAATTACCGACTACTTGATATTAATTAAGGAAAGTATTGTCGGTAATGGTATCAGCCCACCGAATGGATGCCAATATAACCCGCATCAGTCGCCGTAATAAACATAGCTGTAACAAATGTTGGAGTCTGGAGGTGGTTTATGGTATAAAGCGCGCCGGTATTCTGTGTAATTGTTTCTGATGTGATGCAATGAACGAGGGATACTAAATAAACTCATTATGTGTAAATAACACACACGGATCGGCACATACACCGGGGTGCTCTTATGCGGTTAGCTCATTTTTACAAATAGCCCGCAGCTAATGAGTCGGTGTCATGGGATCTGTGGAGGCATAACCCCAATTAACTTTATAGAGGTCTAAAATGGCAACTGTTTCCATGCGCGATATGCTGCAAGCGGGCGTTCACTTCGGTCACCAGACTCGTTACTGGAACCCAAAAATGAAACCTTTCATCTTTGGTGCTCGTAACAAAGTTCATATCATCAACCTGGAAAAAACTGTTCCAATGTTCAACGATGCTCTGGCAGAGCTGAACAAAATCGCTTCCCGTAAAGGTAAGATTCTGTTTGTTGGTACCAAGCGTGCTGCTAGCGAAGCCGTAAAAGAAGCCGCACTGAGCTGTGACCAATACTTCGTTAACCACCGTTGGTTGGGTGGTATGCTGACTAACTGGAAAACTGTTCGTCAGTCAATCAAGCGTTTGAAAGATCTGGAAGTTCAGTCTCAGGACGGTACTTTTGACAAGCTGACTAAAAAAGAAGCGCTGATGCGTTCTCGTGAGCTTGGCAAACTGGAAAACAGCCTGGGCGGTATCAAAGACATGGGCGGCCTGCCTGATGCGCTGTTTGTTATCGATGCTGAACACGAACACATTGCTATCAAAGAAGCAAACAACCTGGGTATCCCTGTATTCGCTATCGTTGATACCAACTCTGATCCAGACGGCGTTAACTTCATCATCCCAGGTAACGACGACGCAATCCGTGCAGTTAAACTGTACCTGACTGCGGCAGCTACCGCTGTTCGTGAAGGTCGTTCTCAGGATCAGGCTGTTCAGGTTGAAGAAGGTCTTGTAGACGCTGAATAATAAGGCCTGCTCATTTTGTTTGAGCCCTTATTGACCAGGTATTGAAATATATTGGTTAGGGGGCCTATCAAGGCCCCTTTTACCTATCTGATATAGAACTATTATCTGATATAGAACTTTCCACGCGGAGTATTATCTTCCCGCGAGACACATCGAGGAATAAAACAAATGGCTGACATTACCGCTGCTCTGGTAAAAGAACTGCGTGAGCGTACTGGCGCAGGCATGATGGAATGTAAAAAAGCACTGGTTGAAGCAAATGGTGATATCGAACTGGCTATCGATAACATGCGTAAATCAGGTCAGGCAAAAGCGGCTAAGAAAGCAGGCCGTGTTGCTGCTGAAGGTGTTATTCTGGTTGAAGTTGCGGCTGATGCTAAATTCGCAGCAATCGTTGAACTGAACTGTGAAACTGACTTTGTTGCTAAAGATGCTGGCTTCCTGGCGTTCGGTAAAGAAGTTATTGCTTCTGTTATGGCAGACAAAAACGCTGACATCGACGCACTGAAAGCGAAGTTCGAAGAACAGCGTACTGGCCTGGTCGCGAAAATTGGTGAAAACATCAACATTCGTCGCGTTGCTATTCTGGAAGGTGAAGCTGTGGGTTCTTACCTGCACGGCGCTCGTATCGGTGTTCTGGTTGCGGCTGAAGGTGCCAATGAAGAACTGATCAAACACATCGCAATGCACGTTGCGGCAAGCAAGCCAGAATACGTGAACCCAACTGACGTTCCTGCTGACGTTGTTGAGCGTGAGCACCAGATCCAACTGGATATCGCTATGCAGTCTGGTAAGCCTCGCGAAATCGCAGAGAAAATGGTTTCTGGCCGTATGAACAAATTTACCGGCGAAATCTCTCTGACTGGCCAAAACTTCGTGATGGACCCAAGCAAATCTGTTGGCGATCTGCTGAAAGAAAACAATGCTAAGGTTATCAACTTCATCCGCTTCGAAGTTGGTGAAGGTATTGAGAAAGTTGAAGCTGATTTCGCAGCAGAAGTTGCTGCAATGAGCAAACAGTCTTAATTTTCTTGAACGGAGCCGCCGATTGGCGGTTCTGTTTTATCTCATGATGAATTTTTACATCTGGGCTTTATCGCGTGGGTGTGTAGTAGTTGAGTAAATCTTAATAAATCCCCAATATCCTTATCTGCTTAGGACTGAACACCATGGCAACCAATGCAAAACCCGTATATCAGAAAATCCTGCTTAAGCTCAGTGGAGAAGCCCTGCAAGGCACAGAAGGTTTTGGTATCGACGCCAGTGTCTTAGACCGCATGGCTCAGGAAATCAAAGAACTGGTTGAGCTGGGTATTCAGGTCGGTGTCGTTATTGGAGGCGGTAACCTGTTTCGTGGTGCCGGTTTGGCAGAGGCAGGAATGAACCGTGTAGTAGGCGACCACATGGGCATGTTGGCGACTGTGATGAATGGTCTGGCAATGCGTGATGCTTTGCACCGCGCCTATGTGAACGCTCGTCTGATGTCTGCCATCCCATTGAATGGCGTGTGTGACAATTATAGCTGGGCTGAGGCGATAAGCTTATTGCGCCACGGTCGTGTTGTTATTTTCTCTGCGGGTACTGGCAACCCGTTCTTTACAACAGATTCCGCTGCCTGTCTGCGTGGCATTGAAATTGAAGCGGATGTTGTGTTAAAAGCTACCAAAGTTGATGGCGTTTATTCTGCTGATCCTGCAAAAGATCCTGAAGCCGTTCTCTACAATAAGCTCACTTATCAGGAAGTATTGGAGCGTGAATTGAAAGTGATGGATCTGGCGGCCTTTACGCTGGCTCGTGACCATAATCTGCCAATTCGTGTCTTTAATATGAACAAACCAGGCGCACTTCGTCGTGTTGTGATGGGAGAAAGTGAAGGTACGTTGATTTCTCACGGCTGATTTTTCACAGTTCGTGCTCAGAGACATTGGTGAAATTTGACGGTATGATCAGCGTCCTGATGCGCCAAATTTAATGACACAGGGTCACATATGTCGTAGCGTATTCGGTTCATTTATCTATGACTTACGCAGTGTGGCCTAAAAAATAACCATCTCCCAAGGGTTTGTAACGTGATTAATGAAATCAAGAAAGACGCACAAGACCGCATGGAAAAAAGCGTCGAAGCACTGAAAAATCAAATTAGCAAGGTTCGTACTGGCCGTGCTTCTCCTAGCCTGTTGGATGGCATCAGCGTTGAATATTATGGCGCTGCGACTCCATTGCGTCAGATTGCAAACGTTGTTGCAGAAGATGCCCGTACTTTGGCGATCACGGTATTTGATCGCTCTATGACTGCGGCGATTGAAAAAGCCATTATGGCTTCTGATCTGGGTCTGAACCCATCTTCTGCCGGAACCATTATCCGTGTTCCATTACCACCACTGACAGAAGAGCGCCGTAAGGATCTTATTAAAGTCGTTCGTGGGGAAGCGGAACAGGGCCGTGTCTCCATCCGTAACATTCGCCGTGATGCGAACGATAAGGTCAAAACACTGCTGAAAGACAAAGAAATCAGTGAAGATGAAGAACGTCGTTCACAAGATGAAATTCAGAAATTGACTGACAGCTTCATTAAGAAAATTGATGAAGCGCTGGCAAATAAAGAAACTGAGTTGATGGATTTCTAATTGCCGTTTCACGCATACAACGCCGCAGCTCTTGCGGCGTTGTTCTTTACACTTCGTATCACATTTCTTTCTCAAGCGATGGACATAGCGATCTGCACCGCTCAAACTATGACGATTTTCTGTTGCGATTTTCCATTGCAATTTTATATCAGTAGCATACTTAGAGTATTAAAATGAAACGGTTAACTATTCTTGGCTCAACGGGTTCGATTGGGAAAAGTACGCTTTCTGTTGTCCGCAATAACCCGGAGAAATTCAGTGTAATCGCACTGGTTGCCGGGAAAAATATTGAAGTCATGGCACAGCAATGTTTGGAATTCCACCCACAATATGCCGCAATGGCAGATGAGCCGTCAGCAAAAGCGCTGCGTCAGTTATTACAGGCGCAGGGAAGTCAAACCGAAGTACTGTTTGGTAAAGACGCTATTTGTGATTTAGCGGCATTGGAAGACGTCGATCAAGTCATGTCAGCCATTGTTGGCGTCGCAGGTTTATTGCCGACTTTGGCCGCTATCCGCAAGGGAAAACAAGTTCTGCTGGCTAATAAAGAATCTTTGATTACCAGTGGTCGTCTGTTTATGGATGCGGTTGTCCAATACAAAGCGCAATTATTGCCGATTGATAGCGAACATAATGCTATTTTCCAAAGTCTGCCGGAGGGGGTTCAGCACAATCTTGGCAAGGCAAACCTAAAAGAACACGGTATTTCCAGCATTATCCTGACGGGATCGGGCGGGCCGTTCCGCAAGACGCCTTTGGTGAATCTGCCCAATGTGACTCCTGATGAAGCGTGTGCTCATCCTATCTGGTCAATGGGACGTAAAATTTCGGTGGATTCTGCCACCATGATGAACAAGGGATTGGAATATATCGAAGCGCGTTACCTGTTCAATGCATCCGCAGATGAAATAGAAGTATTATTGCATCCCCAATCGGTCATTCATTCGATGGTTCGTTATCAGGATGGCAGCATCATCGCACAACTGGGTACGCAGGATATGTGTACCCCAATTGCCTATGCGATGGCTTATCCTAATCGTATTCCATCTGGTGCAAAACCATTGGATTTTACCGAATTGAGTTTGCTCACTTTTGAATCCCTGGATTATCAGCGTTATCCTTGTTTGAAACTGGCGATTGAGGCTTGTCACCAGGGGCAGGCGGCAACAACGGCGTTGAATGCAGCAAATGAAGAAACCGTTGATGTTTTTTTGCAAGGTGGAATCCGTTTCACCGATATTGCGACAATCAATCGGTTGGTCGTTGAAAAAGTAAATTTATCTGAACCTCAAAGTATCGAAGAGGTCTTAGAAATCGATAACATAGCCAGGGCCTTAGCGAGAGAAGCCATAAGCACTATTGCCAAATAGCCAGTTTTATTAATAAGTATAGGTTTGCGTTTTGGCAAATGATATAGTTCGCGGGTAAATTACAGTTGCTATAATAGCCATTTCAATTATCTGGTGCTTGCATTCTAATCATAGATAAGCACAGGTTAAAGGCTTTCATTCAGTCGTGCCTGAATAGCCGTGCTATCCGTGCTAACTTGTTGACACGTAACACGGCTTTTTCATGTTTAGAAGTGATTGAGTTTACCAAAAAGTCAGCTTAGTTATTTAAGGATTATTTTGAGTGATATCTCCCAGTGATAATGACTCATTGCCAACGTTACCCAGACATGTCGCCATCATTATGGATGGTAACGGTCGCTGGGCAAAAAAACGGGGCAAATTAAGAGTCTTTGGCCACCGTGCAGGAATTAAAGCCGTACGAAGTGCCGTGAGTTTTTCAGTGAAACATAATATTAATTCACTGACGCTATATGCTTTTAGCAGCGAAAACTGGAATCGTCCACAGCAGGAAGTCAGTTCATTGATGGAGTTGTTTGTTTTTGCTCTCGATAATGAAGTAAAGAACCTGCATAAACACAATGTGAAATTGTCTGTGATTGGTGATATCAGTCGTTTTAGCTTACGGTTGCAGGAGCGTATCCGCCGTTCTGTTGAATTGACAGCAGGCAATACCGGATTACAGCTTAATATTGCTGCTAACTATGGTGGTCGTTGGGATCTGGTTCAGAGTTTTAAACAAATTGCGGAAAAGATTGAAGCCAATGAATTATCTCCCGAAGAGATTACCGAGACTACAGTTGATGACTTCATCAATTTAAGTCAGCAACCTGAAGTGGATCTGGTGATTAGGACCGGAGGCGAACATCGTATCAGTAATTTCCTGCTCTGGCAGATCGCTTATGCAGAATTGTATTTTACCGATATACTTTGGCCTGATTTTGATGAAACTGTTTTTGAAGGTGCGATTAATGCTTTTGCCAAACGAGAACGCCGATTTGGCGGAACACCAGACGATGCCGAAGTGGGATCATAGGAGGAGAACTTGCTGAAGTACCGTCTTTTAACTACGTTGATATTGATTCCACTTGTTATTGTAGCGCTGTTTTTCCTCTCCCCAGCAGGGTTTGGATTGGTTGTTATTGCTGTTTCAGCACTTGCTGCATGGGAATGGGGTCAATTTGCAGGTCTTTTCACTCAAGTTAAGCGCATTACGCTGGCTGTGTTATTTGCTGTCGGGCTATTGGCCTTGCAGTACTCTTTGTCGGATTTTTCTCACCTCATTGAGAAACCACAAATTGTATACCTATTGTGGGCTGGCATGCTTTGGTGGGTGGTCGCCATTTTATTGGTGGTGACTTATCCGGCTTCTGCTTCCATCTGGAAATCGTCGGTTGCCTTGCGTCTGCTGTTCGGGGTTATGACTATCGTGCCATTTTATTGTGGAATGATGGTACTGCGTACTCAGAGCTATGAAAATAATCCCTATGATGGCGCATGGTGGTTGCTGTACGTCATGCTGTTGGTATGGGCTGCCGATTCAGGCGCTTATATTTTTGGCCGTACCATGGGTAAACATAAAATGGCCCCAAAAGTATCCCCAGGTAAAACGCTTGAGGGGGTGGTGGGGGGATTATTAACGGCTGCACTGATTTCGTGGTTGTTCGGTAAATTTGCCCCTGTCCCCGCGATGCCAGAACATTTGTTGCTGATTTCTACGGTGGTGGTGGTTGCCTCGGTCTTTGGTGATCTGACTGAAAGTATGTTCAAGCGGGAATCTGGGATCAAAGACAGTAGTCAATTGATTCCGGGGCATGGCGGTGTCATGGATAGGGTTGATAGTCTGACTGCGGCAGTTCCAGTGTTTGCTGGGCTGGTTATGTTGATTTCTTCTGGATTTATTCTCTGAAGGTACGTAATGGATATTCTCTGGAGTCTGGCTGCATTTATTGTTGCTTTGGGTGTTCTCATCACAGTGCATGAGTTTGGTCATTTTTGGGTTGCCAGACGATGCGGTATCTATGTTGAACGCTTTTCCATCGGATTTGGCAAGGTGCTTTGGCGTCGTACAGATAAACAGGGAACTGAATACGTTATCGCTCTTATCCCCCTTGGTGGATATGTCAAAATGCTCGACGAGCGGGTAGGGGAAGTTGCTCCCGAACGTCGTCATATGGCATTCAATAACAAAACTATTGGCCAGCGGGCAGCAGTTATCAGCGCAGGGCCAATCGCAAACTTCATTCTGGCGGTGATCGCTTATTGGCTGGTTTTTGTGATTGGCGTGCCATCTGTACGTCCGGTAGTGTTGGATATTAAGCCAAACTCGATTGCTGCACAGGCAAATATTTTGCCTGGAATGGAACTAAAAGCCGTTAATGGTATCGAAACTCCTGATTGGAATTCAGTACGTCTTGCCATGATAGGTAAAGTGGGGGCGACATCAGTCACTATGGCCGTTTTGCCTCTGAACGCACTTGATAATGTTCAGAAAACACTGGATTTGAGTAAATGGACCTTTGATCCGTCCAGGCAGGATGTTTTGCTGTCTTTGGGAATTATGCCTGTTGTACCACGGTTGAGTTCGCAAGTGGAAAAAGTTTATCCTGCTTCAACCGCTGAAAAAGCGGGTTTACAAAGTGGGGATAGGATCGTTAAAGTCAACGATCAAGATGTAGATGTATGGCACACTTTTTCATCTTTTGTCAGGAAGAATCCTAATACTCCTCTAAAATTGGACGTTGCGAGAGCGGGGGGAATGCTCTCCTTGTCCCTGACTCCTGAAGTCAGAAAATTATCCAACGGCCGTGAAGAGGGGTTTGCTGGTATCGAACTGAAAATCATTCCATTGGCGGATGAATACAAGGTTATTCAGCAATATGGACCTTTTTCTGCCATTTATGAGGCAGGAGACAAGACTTGGCAATTAATGAAGCTGACTGTCAATATGATCGGCAAATTGGTTGTGGGTGACTTAAAACTGAATAACCTGAGCGGCCCGATTTCCATTGCCAAAGGCGCAGGAGTATCGGCTGATTCTGGCTTGGTGTATTATTTAATGTTTTTGGCGCTGATTAGCGTCAATCTTGGGATCATTAATTTGTTCCCATTACCTGTACTAGATGGTGGACACTTGCTTTTCCTTGCTATCGAAAAGATCAAGGGGGGGCCAGTCTCCGAGCGTGTACAAGACTTCAGTTATCGCATTGGTGCTATATTACTGGTGTTATTAATGGGGCTTGCACTTTTCAATGATTTCTCTCGCTTTTAAGGTGGGAGACCGGTTAGGAAAACGCATAACAACGATGGCGATGAAAAAGTTGCTCATAGCGTCGCTGCTGTTCGGCAGCGCCACCGCATACAGTTCAGACGGATTCGTAGTTCGGGACATTCACTTTGACGGTCTTCAACGCGTCACCGTTGGTGCAGCATTACTGAACATGCCAGTTCGAGTGGGTGATACGGTTAGTGATGAAGATATTAGCCGCACGATTCATTCACTGTTCGCAACTGGAAACTTTGAAGATGTTCGTGTCTTACGTGATGGCAATTCACTTGTTGTTCAGGTAAAAGAACGGCCAACCATCGCTAGTATTACTTTCACCGGCAACAAATCGGTGAAAGATGACATGCTCAAGCAAAACCTTGAAGCCTCTCGCGTTCGTGTTGGTGAAGCCCTTGACCGTACTATGCTGTCTAATATTGAGAAGGGGCTGGAAGATTTCTATTACAGTGTTGGTAAATACAATGCGACAGTAAAAGCCGTTGTCACGCCACTGCCCCGTAACCGTGTTGATTTGAAGCTCGTTTTCTCTGAAGGAGTTTCTGCCAAGATCCAACAAATTAATATTGTTGGTAATAAAGCCTTCTCAACCAATGAATTGCTTAACCAGTTCCAACTTAGGGATGATGTTCCCTGGTGGAACATGACGGCTGACCAGAAATACCAGAAACAAAAATTGGCAGGTGACCTTGAAACCTTGCGTAGTTTTTATCTTGATCGAGGCTATGCTCGTTTCAATATTGACTCGACTCAAGTTAACCTGACGCCAGATAAGAAAGGTATTTATGTCACTGTCAATATCACCGAAGGCGATCAGTATAAAATCGCAGGGGTTGATTTGAATGGTAATTTAGCGGGTTACCAGTCCCAAATCGAAGAATTGACTAAAATCGAACCAGGTTCGCTGTATAATGGTGCAGAAGTAACCAAGATGGAAACCGCCATCAAAAACCTGCTTGGTCGCCACGGTTATGCTTATCCTCGCGTAATGACACAACCTGAAATCAATGACTCCGATAAGACGGTTAAGCTGCATGTGAATGTTGATGCTGGCAATCGCTTCTATGTGCGTAAGATCCGTTTTTCAGGCAACGATGTGAGTAAAGATTCCGTATTGCGCCGTGAAATGCGTCAGATGGAAGGTTCATGGCTGGGGAGTGATTTGGTTGAACAGGGTAAAGAACGCCTCAATCGATTAGGGTATTTTGACTCTGTTGATGTGGAAACGGAACGCGTACCAGGCAGCCCAGATCAGGTTGACGTGGTTTACAAAGTCAAAGAACGCAATACGGGTTCTATGAACTTTGGTGTTAGTTTCGGCACGGAAAGTGGCATGGGTTTCCAGGTTGGACTCCAACAGGCCAACTGGCTGGGAACAGGGAACTCTGTGAGCATCAACGCCAGTAAAAATGACTATTCAACATCGGCTGATTTATCGATGACTAACCCTTACTTTACCGTCGATGGTGTCAGTTTGGGGGGGCGTTTGTTCTATAACGATTTCCGCGCCGATGATGCTGATCTTCTAATTATACCAATAAAGCATACGGTACTGAGGGAATGTTCGGCTTCCCATTGAATGAAAATAACGGCCTGTCATTTAGACTGGGTTATATCCATAACTCTCTGTCTAATATGCGACCACAGAGAGCGATGTGGCGTTATTGGAATAAAATGGGTAAACATCCAAATTTTAAAGATAAGGCGAATTTTGATTCTAATGACTTCACCGTCACAGTAGGATGGGTTTACAACAATCTTGACCGTGGTTTCTTCCCGACATCTGGCCTGAAATCCTCTCTGGATACGAAAGTGACCATTCCTGGTTCAGACAACCAGTTCTATAAAATCACTTGGAACTCAACCGCTTATTATCCATTAGATGATAATCACGCATGGGTACTGATGGGGCGTACACGTCTGGGATATGGTGGCGGTTTTGGTGGCAAGGAAATGCCATTCTATGAGAACTTTTATGCCGGTGGTTCCAGCAGTGTTCGTGGCTTCCGATCGAATAATATTGGCCCGAAAGCGGTTTATTTAGATGAAAAAAGTGATAAACCAAATAGCCCATCCCGTGATGCCGTGGGAGGTAACGCGACGGCGGTTGCGAGTTTCGAACTGATTACCCCGACACCGTTCCTGGATGCTAAATATGCCCACTCCCTGCGGACTTCGCTATTTGTGGACGCGGGAACAGTGTGGGATACCAATTGGGATAAGACTTACGCAGCGGGGATGCCAGACTACAGCAAGCCAAATAACATCCGTGTTTCGGCCGGTATTGCTCTGCAATGGATGTCACCATTAGGGCCACTGAGCTTCTCTTATGCACAGCCAATTAAGGAATATGCCGGTGATAGAGCGGAGCAGTTCCAGTTCAATATTGGCAGCGTTTGGTAATTTTTAATCATTTTTGGTAAAAATCGCCCTATTATTAATATGTAAAAATAGCGTAGGTCAAAGGAGTTTATAGTGAAGAAAATATTGTGTGCAGCAGGTTTGGGTATAGCATTAGCGTTTTCTACGGGTGCGCAGGCGGCAGATAAAATTGCTTTAGTGAACGTTGCTGAAATTTTTCAACAGTTACCTGCCCGTGAAGCTGTGGCAAAACAGTTGGAAAACGAATTTAAAGGCCGCGCAACCGAATTACAGCGTATGGAATCTGAGCTGCAAACTAAAATCCAAAAATTACAGCGTGATGGCTCAACCATGAAAGCCAGTGAACGCGAAAAATTGGAAAAAGAAGTGATGACGAAACGTGATGACTTTGCTCAGAAAGCGCAAAGTTTTGAAAACGACAACCGCCGTCGTCAGATGGAAGAACGTGGTAAAATTCTCAACCGCATTCAGGATGCAGTTAAAGTGATTGCGGGTAAAGAAGGTTACGATCTGGTTCTGGATGCGAATACCGCTGTGTATTCTGCGTCTGGTAAAGATATTACCGCAGAAGTAATGAAACAGGTTAAGTAAGTAGATGGTTTCAATTCGATTAGCTGATCTCGCTCAGCAGTTGAATGCGCAATTGCATGGTGATGGCGATATCGTCATCACCAATATTGCACCGATGTATTCAGCAAATAACGAGCAAATTACATTTTTATCCGATAGTCGCTATACTGACAAACTGGCTGTATGTCAGGCGGCGGCTGTTGTGCTGCGTGAAGCAGACCTCCCTCACTGCAAGGTTGCTGCGCTGGTTGTTGATGATCCTTACCTTGCCTATGCCCGCATGGCGCAACTTATGGATACCACACCGAAACCTGCGCAGGATATCCACCCATCAGCCGTTATCTCTTCTGAGGCGGTATTGGGCCAAAATGTGGCAGTTGGTGCAAATGCGGTTATCGAATCCGGCGTTGTGCTGGGTGACAATGTTATCGTTGGTGCAGGTTGCTTTATTGGAAAAAATGCGCGGATTAGTGCGGGAACCCGTCTTTGGGCCAATGTTTCGGTATACCATAATGTTGAAATCGGTGAATCGTGCTTGATCCAGTCAGGGGCTGTTATAGGTTCTGATGGTTTTGGTTATGCCAATGAGCGTGGAAATTGGATTAAAATTCCCCAGTTAGGCACAGTGATCATCGGGGATCGCGTTGAAATCGGCGCTTGCACGACAATTGATCGCGGTGCATTGGATAACACAGTCATCGGTAACGGTGTTATCATAGACAATCAATGCCAGATTGCCCACAACATAACGATTGGAGACAACACCGCAGTGGCGGGTGGCGTCGTTATGGCGGGCAGTTTGAAAATCGGCCGTTACTGTATGATTGGTGGCGCCAGTGTCATTAATGGGCACATTGAAATCTGTGATAAAGTGTCCGTGACGGGTATGAGCATGGTGATACGTCCAATTACAGAGCCTGGAGTGTACTCGTCGGGTATCCCGTTACAACCGAACAATGTTTGGCGCAAAACTACCGCTTTAGTCATGAATATCAATGAGATGAATAAGCGGTTGAAGTCAGTTGAACGCCGATTAGAAGGTGAAAACGAGTAATCATCCCCGCATTTTGGATAGACATTTTTGGTTAAACGTTTTTAATTAGCATTTTTGGTTGTGCTTTTGATTTTTTTGCGGCCTGCCTGATAGCTCTGAATTTGGAGTTAACGCAGGCCGTGTCGTTAATATTATGATACTTATATGACAGGAAGAGTATTTAGATGAGTGATAATCATACTCTGCAAATTGAAGAGATTTTAGATTTACTGCCTCACCGCTACCCATTTTTGTTGGTAGATCGCGTCTTAGACTTTGAGGAAGGTAAATTTCTGCGCGCAGTCAAGAATGTCTCATTTAATGAACCATTCTTTCAGGGACACTTCCCTGGTAAGCCCATTTTTCCTGGTGTCTTGATCCTTGAAGCTATGGCACAAGCTACCGGCATTCTGGCGTTCAAAAGTGTTGGATCACTGGGGCCGGGTGAATTGTATTACTTTGCCGCGATTGATGGTGCTCGCTTCAAGCGTCCGGTTCTGCCGGGTGATCAAATGGTCATGGAAGTAGAATTTATTAAAGAACGTCGCGGTGTTGCGCGTTTCAGGGGCGTAGCGAAAGTCGATGGAGAAGTGGCTTGCGAAGCTGAAATGATGTGTGCTCGCCGTCGTGAGGCTTAATCCATGATTGATAAGACCGCTATTATCCATCCCTCTTCCATTATTGAAGAAGGTGCTGTTATTGGTGCCAATGTTCGCATTGGCCCATTTTGTTATATCGGTGCCCAAGTTGAGATTGGTGAAGGGACTGAATTAAAATCCCATATTGTGGTTAATGGGATAACCAAGATTGGTCGTGATAACCAGATTTATCAATTTGCCTCTATTGGGGAGGTCAATCAGGATCTCAAATATCAGGGTGAACCGACCCGTGTTGAAATTGGTGACCGTAATCGCATTCGTGAAAGTGTTTCTATCCACAGAGGCACTGTGCAGGGTGGGGGCGTGACTAAAGTTGGCAGTGACAATCTGTTGATGATCAACGCCCATATTGCCCATGACTGTATCATTGGTGATCGTTGTATAATTGCGAACAACGGTACATTGGGCGGGCATGTTATTCTGGGTGATTATGTCATTATTGGTGGCATGACGGCGGTGCATCAATTCTGTCAAATTGGTTCCCACGTGATGGTTGGTGGCTGTTCCGGCGTTGCTCAGGATATTCCTCCTTACATCATCGCACAGGGAAACCATGCAACCCCTTTCGGATTGAATATCGAAGGCCTGAAACGCCGTGGGTTTGACAAAGAATCTCTGCATGCCATTCGTAATGCCTATAAGACGCTTTATCGCAGCGGAAAAACATTGGAAGAAGCCAAAAAAGAGATTGATCTCCAAGCGGAAAACAGCCCGCATGTGAAAGTATTCAGTGATTTTCTGGAACATTCCGCAAAATCCAGCCGTGGCATCATTCGTTAAGTAGATGAAGGATACTCCTTTGACTACCTTTTCTTCTGTTGATAATCAGCGCCCGCTGACAATTGGTTTGGTCGCCGGAGAAACTTCCGGTGATATCCTTGGGGCAGGGCTAATTCGTGCATTGAAAGCAAAAATTCCGCACGCCCGTTTTGTGGGGGTTGCTGGTCCTCTTATGCAGGCAGAAGGTTGTGAAGCCTGGTATGAGATGGAAGAGCTGGCCGTCATGGGGATAGTCGAAGTGCTGGGACGTTTGCCCCGTTTGTTGAAAATACGCAAAGACTTAACCGCACGTTTTACCGCGTTGAAGCCTGATGTGTTTATTGGCATTGATGCGCCTGACTTTAACATTACTTTGGAAGGCAGGCTTAAACAGCAGGGAATTAAAACGATCCATTACGTTAGCCCATCGGTATGGGCGTGGCGTCAGAAACGCGTGTTTAAAATGGGGCGGGCAACGGATTTGGTATTGGCGTTTTTACCTTTTGAAAAAGCCTTTTACGATCGATTTAACGTTCCGTGCCGATTTATCGGGCACACAATGGCAGATGCGATGCCTTTGCAACCCGATAAAGCCGCCGCCAGAAAAATTCTGGGTATTCCATTGGCTGCTCACTGTTTGGCAATATTGCCGGGGAGTCGTCATGCTGAAGTCGAGATGCTCAGTGCTGACTTCTTAAAAACCGCCCAATTATTGCGGGAAAATTTCCCGACTTACATGTATTGGTTCCGTTGGTTAATGCCAAACGGCGTGAACAGTTTCAGCGCATTAAAAACGAGATAGCACCGGATTTGCTGCTCCATTTATTGGATGGCAAAGCGCGTGAAGCCATGATTGCCAGCGATGCGACTTTACTTGCATCCGGTACGGCTGCACTGGAGTGTATGCTGGCCAAAAGCCCAATGGTGGTGGGCTATAGAATGAAACCTTTTACATTCTGGCTGGCAAAACGACTGGTGAAAACACCGTATGTTTCCTTGCCTAACCTGCTGGCGGGAAAAGAATTAGTCAAAGAATTACTACAGGATGAATGCGAACCACAAGCGTTGTCAGAGGCGTTATTGCCTCTTTTACAAGGTGGTGCAGATGTGGAAGCGTTGCAACAAACGTTTTTCCATTTACATGAA
The DNA here is from genome assembly GCF_056632175.1 of Xenorhabdus sp. SGI 60. Classification (NCBI taxonomy): domain Bacteria; kingdom Pseudomonadati; phylum Pseudomonadota; class Gammaproteobacteria; order Enterobacterales; family Morganellaceae; genus Xenorhabdus; species Xenorhabdus sp. SGI 60. The sequence continues at coordinate 646,062 of NZ_CP196860.1, forward strand.
AGCATTCGCTGTGATGCCGATGAACAGGCTGCACAAGCCGTTCTGGAATTAGCGAGAAGATAATGGATTTTGTTTATCCACAGGCGAATTTGATTGCCGGTGTTGATGAAGTTGGGCGTGGCCCACTGGTGGGGGCTGTCGTGACTGCGGCGGTTATTCTTGATCCGCGCAACCCTATTGCAGGTCTAATGGATTCCAAGAAACTCACGGAAAAACGCCGTGAAGCACTGTATTGGGAAATAAAAGAAAAAGCCTTATGTTGGAACCTCGGTCGTGCAGAACCGGAAGAAATCGACCAGCTTAACATTCTTCATGCCACGATGCTGGCTATGCAAAGAGCCGTTGCAGGGTTGGCACTCACACCAGATTATGTGCTGATTGATGGCAACCGCTGTCCGGCGTTAGCCATGCCAGCCCAGGCCGTCATTAAGGGCGATAATCTGGTTGCAGAAATAAGTGCTGCCTCTATTCTTGCCAAAGTAACACGTGACAGCGAAATGGCAGAGCTGGATAAGCAGTTCCCTGACTACGGCTTTGCGAAACATAAAGGTTATCCAACCGCCCTGCATCTGGAAAAACTGGCTTCTTTGGGCGCTACGGAGCATCATCGTAAAAGTTTTGCGCCAGTTAAACGGGCGCTAGGTCTTAGATAAAATGGGTGTATCTGGGCAGATTATGACAGAACCACGTTTTGTACACTTACGTGTTCACAGTGATTATTCAATGATTGATGGCTTGGCTAAGACCGGCCCACTGGTGAAAAAAATCGCCAAATTGGGGATGCCAGCTTTTGCGATCACGGATTTTACCAACTTATGTGGATTGGTGAAGTTTTATGGCAGTGCCCACGAAGCCGGTATCAAGCCAATTATTGGTGCAGATTTTTATGTGGAAAGTGATTTGTTGGGGGATGAGTATGCCCATCTGACGATCCTTGCCCGTAATAATGAAGGTTACCAAAATCTGACTTTGCTGATCTCTGAGGCTTACCAAAAAGGTTATGGCGCGATTGGCCCGACTATCCAGCGGGAATGGCTGGTGAAATACAAAACAGGGTTAATCCTGCTGTCGGGTGGGCGCATGGGGGATGTGGGTAAATTCCTGCTGCGTGGCAATCGTGCTATGGTGGAGCAATGTCTCGATTTTTATCAGGAACATTTCCCTGACAACTATTACCTTGAGTTGATCCGCACCGGACGTCAGGATGAAGAAAACTATCTTCATGCGGCTGTGGCGCTGGCGTCAGAAAAAAATCTTCCTGTTGTGGCAACCAACGAAGTTTGTTTTCTTGAAAGCGAAGACTTCGAAGCCCATGATATTCGGGTTGCTATCCACGATGGTTATACACTGTCTGATCCGAAACGTCCTAAAAATTACAGCCCTCAGCAATATCTACGCAGTGAACGGGAGATGTGCGAGCTTTTCTCAGACATTCCTGAAGCGCTACAAAATAGCGTAGAAATTGCTAAACGCTGTAATGTCACGATCCGTCTTGGTGAGTATTTCCTGCCACAATTTCCGACGGGAGAAATGAGCACTGAAGACTTTCTCATTGAAAAATCCAGGCAAGGGTTGGAAGAGCGTCTGGAATTTCTCTATCCCGATCCAGACGTCAGGGGGCAAAAACGTCCAGAATATGATGAGCGTCTGGATATTGAGCTGAGCGTTATCAACCAGATGGGATTTCCTGGCTACTTCCTGATCGTAATGGAATTTATCCAGTGGTCGAAAGACAACGGTGTTCCCGTTGGCCCAGGGCGAGGTTCTGGTGCCGGCTCCCTTGTGGCTTATGCGTTGAAAATTACTGACCTCGATCCGCTGGAATTCGATCTGCTGTTTGAACGTTTCCTTAACCCTGAACGTATTTCCATGCCAGATTTTGACATCGATTTCTGTATGGAAAAACGTGATCAGGTTATCGATCACGTTGCAGATATGTACGGAAGAGATGCGGTATCGCAGATCATCACTTTTGGTACGATGGCGGCGAAAGCGGTTATCCGTGATGTTGGGCGTGTACTTGGGCACCCCTATGGATTTGTGGATCGAATATCGAAACTGGTGCCTTCTGATCCGGGTATGACACTGGAAAAAGCTTTTGTCGCTGAGCCACAGCTCCCTGAAATTTATGAAGCGGATGAAGAGGTTAAAGCGCTGATAGACATGGCGCGCAAACTGGAAGGTGTCACTCGTAATGCAGGTAAGCATGCCGGTGGTGTTGTGATTGCACCTACTAAAATTACTGATTTTGCACCAATTTACTGTGATCCAGAAGGGCAAAACCCGGTTACCCAGTTTGATAAAAACGATGTGGAATACGCAGGCTTGGTTAAGTTTGACTTCCTTGGCCTGAGAACCCTGACCATCATCAACTGGGCGCTTGAGATGGTGAATGCACGTCGTGCAAGGAAAGGGTTGGAACCGATTGATATCGCAGCTATTCCGCTGGATGATCAGAAAAGTTTCGATATGCTGCAACGCTCTGAAACCACGGCCGTGTTCCAGCTTGAATCTCGCGGAATGAAGGACTTAATCAAACGTCTGCGCCCTGACTGTTTTGAAGACATGATCGCATTAGTGGCACTGTTCCGTCCCGGGCCGTTGCAATCAGGCATGGTAGATAACTTTATCGACCGTAAACATGGACGGGAAGAACTCTCCTATCCTGATGTTGAATGGCAGCACGAATCCTTAAAACCTGTATTGGAGCCAACTTACGGTATCATTCTGTATCAGGAACAGGTGATGCAGATTGCACAGGTGTTGGCCGGTTATACCCTTGGCGGGGCAGATATGTTGCGCCGTGCGATGGGTAAGAAAAAACCAGAAGAGATGGCTAAACAGCGGTCGGTATTTGAAGAGGGAGCGGTAAAACAGGGCGTGGATGGTACGCTCGCCATGAAGATCTTCGATTTGGTGGAGAAATTCGCGGGTTATGGCTTTAACAAATCTCACTCCGCAGCTTATGCGCTGGTTTCTTATCAGACTTTATGGCTAAAAGCCCACTATCCGGCAGAATTTATGGCTGCCGTGATGACAGCGGATATGGATAACACCGAAAAAGTCGTTGGGCTGGTGGATGAATGCTGGCGCATGGGGCTGAAAGTTCTTCCTCCTGATATTAATAGTGGCTTGTATCATTTCCATGTCAATAATGACGGAGAAATTGTTTACGGCATTGGCGCGATTAAAGGCGTGGGTGAAGGGCCGATTGAAGCGATGATCGAAGCCCGACAGAAAGGGGGGCATTTCAAAGAGCTATTCGACCTGTGCGCACGTGTTGATATCAAAAAAATAAACCGTCGTGTGATGGAAAAACTGATCATGTCCGGTGCTTTTGATCGGTTGGGACCACATCGTGCAGCACTGATGTCTTCCCTGGAAGGAGCACTGAAAGCAGCGGATCAACATGCCAAAGCCGAAGCCACGGGTCAAACAGATATGTTTGGTGTGTTAGCTGAAAAACCAGAACAAGTTGAGCGTTCCTATGCCAGCACCCCGAAATGGCCAGATCAAGTGGTATTGGATGGTGAGCGGGAAACATTAGGCTTGTACTTAACTGGACACCCAATCACAGGTTATTTGAAAGAGATTGAACGATATACCAATGGATTGCGTCTAAAAGATGTGAACCCGACACCTCGTGGCCAGCTAACAACGGTGGTAGGTTTGGTATTAGCTTCCAAAATATTGACGACCAAACGGGGAAACCGGATTGGTATCAGTACATTGGATGATCGTTCAGGACGTCTGGAGATCATGCTGTTTTCTGATGCGTTGGAAAGGTATCAGCATTTATTGGAACAGGACAAGATTTTGATTGCTACCGGACAAGTCAGCTTTGATGACTTCAGCGGTGGGCTTAAAATGACAGTTCGTGAATTAATGGATATCAGTGAAGCACGTGAAAAATTTGCACGTGGGCTTGCTATCTCGTTATCAGACAGGCAAATTGATGCACAATTATTGAGCCGTCTTCGTGGAGCATTGGAGCCACACCGTTCAGGTACGATACCGGTTCATCTTTATTACCAGCGGGTAGATGCCCGCGCTCGTTTACGATTCGGGGCGACATGGCGGGTAACGCCAACAGACACCCTTTTGACCGATCTGCGCACTCTGCTGGGTAATGAGCAGGTAGAATTAGAATTTGACTAGAATAGGAACATTATGAGTCTGAATTTTCTGGATTTTGAACAGCCGATTGCCGAGCTGGAAGCGAAAATTGATTCGCTTACCGCAGTTAGCCGTCAAGATGAAAAGCTAGATATCAATCTGGATGAAGAAGTCCAGCGCCTGCGGGAAAAAAGCCTAGAGCTGACTCGCAAAATTTTCGCTGATTTAGGGGCATGGCAAATTTCCCAGCTATCACGTCATCCACTGCGCCCTTATACACTGGATTATATTCAGCGCATATTTACTGACTTTGAAGAATTAGCGGGTGATCGTGCTTATGCAGATGACAAAGCCATTGTAGGAGGGTTAGCGCGTATTGATGGCCGTCCTGTCATGGTGATAGGCCACCAGAAAGGGCGTGAAACCAAAGAAAAGATCCGCCGCAATTTTGGTATGCCATCGCCGGAAGGTTATCGTAAGGCTCTGAGATTGATGGAAACAGCCGAACGTTTCAAATTGCCAATCATTACTTTCATTGATACTCCTGGTGCATATCCTGGGGTAGGTGCAGAAGAGCGTGGTCAGTCAGAGGCCATTGCACGTAACCTGCGTGAAATGTCTCATCTTTCTGTCCCTATCATCTGTACAGTGATTGGTGAAGGGGGTTCTGGTGGTGCATTGGCGCTTAGTGTTGGTGATAAAGTCAACATGTTGCAATACAGCACCTTTTCTACCATCTCTCCTGAAGGCTGTGCTTCCATTTTGTGGAAAAGCGCTGAAAAAGCACCATTGGCGGCTGAAGCGATGGGGAATACCGCACCACGTCTGAAAGAATTGAATCTGATTGATACTGTTATTCCTGAGCCATTGGGCGGAGCGCACCGTCACTATGAAGAAATCGCTGAAACATTGAAGGCTCAATTGTTGGCTGATCTTTCTGAATTGAGTGAACTGGACAGTGAAGAATTAGTTAACCGTCGTTATGAGCGTTTAATGCAGTACGGTTACTGCTAAGATCTGACTGAAAGTTTTTAATCGCTAATAGCGGGTTGAAAGTATTTATCAGGTGGAAATATTGAGGAGTGATAACTCCCTGATATTTCCACCTGTTTTGCTGTTTGTGAGGGCGAAATCATCACGGCATATATAGGATCTAATATTATCATGCCCAATGATATTGGGATGGAATGGGTGCCTTGTGGGCTGGGCTTTAAAATAATAAGTTGAGTTTTTCTATGGCCAAATATAAATATATTATTTATGCGTTTTCTTGTGTGTTTATCTGGAGCTTTATTCCTTCTATATCGCGTTTTGGTCAGAAAGAAATGGATCACTTCCAATATCTATTCTGGTCAAATATTTTGTCTGTTTTAGCAGTATTTGTCGTTGCTCTCATGATGGGGAGAAGTTGGAAAGGCATTTTATTCATTCCTTTACCCGTTATGCTTAAGGTTTTGATCTTAGGTGCTTTGGATTGTTTCTTCTATTTGCTGCTTTATTATGGTTATTCCATTGAAAATGGTGTTGCTGTTTTGGTGATCCAATATAGCTGGCCGTTAATGATTATTGGATTGTCATTTTTCTTGTTTAAAGAAAAATTAACGATCAAGCAGATGATTGGCATTGCAATGGGCTTTATGGCTGTTGTGATCACTTTCACGAAAGGAAATATTACCGAGATTGCGGTGGAGCATCCGCAGGCATTATTGCTGGTATTTAGTGGATCATTTTGTTTTGCATTAATGTCGGTATTATCGAGGCAATTTGCTATTGATCCCTATATTAGTACATTCTGGGTATTCACTTGTTCTACCTTAGTCTCTGCGGTATTTATGTTTGCTTTTAGCAGAATTAACTTGCCTGTCGGTGATTCACTGATGCCAACGTTACTTAACGGCATTATACTGAATGGAATCTCTTATATTATTTGGTTTAAGGCCATGAATGGCCCTGATTCCCATAAGGTTGCCTCAATCTTATTTTTATCACCCGTCTTGTCGATGATGTGGATTATCCTGTTTTTTGGTGATGCGTTTGTCCCTGCCTATGTGGTTGGGTTAGCGCTGGTTATCATTTCTGGATTACTCTGCATCAGTGCTAAGAGAAAGAATTCTGAACAAAATGAATTAATGGATGATCTGATTGAGGATTGATCAGGAAAATGAAGAAAGGTTTGGTTCCATAATGGCAAATATTCATGATCTTTTGCTTATGACGTTGGCAGACCAAATTGGTCAGCATAAAAAGATTTTGGTCGGATTTAGTGGTGGATTGGATTCCACCGTATTACTGCATTTGCTTGTTCGTTTGCGAGCACAATCTCAACAACTGAATGGTGAGCAAATGGCATTAAGAGCGATCCACATTCATCATGGCTTAAACCCAAAGGCGGATTTATGGGGCGAACATTGTCGCCAAATTTGTGCTGACTGGTTGGTTGATTTTCGCACCGAAAAAGTCAGACTTGATACCCGCAAGAATGGAATTGAAGCCGCGGCCCGAAATGCGCGTTATCACGCTTTCCAGCGTGAGCTACAACAGGATGAGGTTTTAATAACGGCGCAACATATTGATGATCAAGCAGAAACGTTTTTATTAGCACTGAAACGGGGAGTGGTCCGGCGGGATTATCTGCCATGCCTGCCAGAATGCCATTTGCGGGAACGACATTGATTCGCCCATTGCTAAATGTAAGCCGTGCAGAGTTGGAAGAGTATGCACAGGCCCAAAAATTACAATGGGTCGAGGATGACAGTAATCAAGATGATCGTTATGACCGTAATTTTCTGCGCCTGAATATCATGCCGTTATTTAATCAGCGTTGGCCGCATTTCCCCCAAATGGTTTCCCGCAGTGCCAGCTTGTGTGGCGAGCAAGAACAATTGCTGGATGAATTGCTGCAAGAATCTTTGGATTCAATGATTACAGCGGAAGGTTCGATATCTATACCTCCTTTGGAAAACAGTTCGGAAGTAAAACGAAATGCATTATTGCGGCGATGGCTCAATCAGTGTGGGGTAAAAATGCCGGCACGAGAGCAGCTTCAACGCATTTGGTCAGAAGTAGCACTCGCCAGACAAGATGCAGAACCGCGCTTTAGGTTAGGGCACTATGATATTCGTCGTTATCGGCAGCAACTTTGGCTACTTCCTCAATACCAGAATCTGGCGGGAACTGTTCTTAAATGGGATTTACAGCAGGCATTGACGTTACCAGATGGGTTGGGAACGCTGTTTTGCTCTAAAGAAAGTGGTGCTACGGTGAGAAAGCCAACCAGCAATGAACAAGTAACAATTCGTTTTGGTGTTCAGGGCAATATTAGCGTTGTGGGACGACAACATTCCCGTCACAGTAAAAAACTGTGGCAAGAATTTGGGGTTGCACCTTGGCTTAGAGAGAGAACCCCTTTGCTTTATTACAACGAAAAACTGATAGCCGCGCAGGGAGTTTTCATCACTAAAGAAGGGCGGAATTTGCCTGATGATGAAGGTATTTCAGTTCAGTGGGAGAAAATCACGCTGCCTATTTAATGCTGTTTTTCTTACATAAAAAGTCCTTATCTTATATAAGGACTTTGGGGGGGAAGGTTCTAGTCGTTATTAGCGATCAGATTTAAGAATGTTCAAGAACAATCGTTCCAATTTCTGGATTGCTGAAACTGATAATGTAATCTAACCTTAATTCACGGATTCCTTTATTTGAATCGATGAGAAGATATTCAATTTTTTTTCTTAAAATCAGTTTATTAGCTTTTCCTTCAAATGTTTCACCATCTCGCAATTGGAGATGCAAATGTAGCTGGCGTTGGCATGCTAGCTCAAGGTTATCGTAATCATCACAGTTAATTGGTTGATATTCTTCGTTATCTATAGACATATTTGCTCACCACTATGTTAGTGGCGGTTATCGTGCCGCCCGTGATTGACCAAAATCAAATGCAAAATGCTACTTACGACTATAGCACAGTAAGCTTCCCGTTATTACTGAATAAGTCGGTGAGACTTTCGTTAAAACAGGAAGTGGATTAAACCTGTATCTTACCATTACGCAATAAAATAAAGTCATGCTATTCGATGACTCTCTCCGTGCATTTTGGAACCCAGCAGAGTAATGTCAATTTTGTTAGATAAAGTTTATGCTTTGCTTGAAAGTGAATGATTCTCTTTTTGAATTTATTGGATCAAATGATGAATAAAAAAATATTGCTAGCATTATTAGCTGCTGGTGTGTTCACCGCTGCGGGATGCCAGAATACATTCGTAACCCAGAATAGCCCTGTTTCTCAGGAAAAGTTTCAGTCAAGCGACAACGTGTTTAGTGGTGTTGTTCCTTGTGCGGATTGTGCAGGTATTGAGACCACCTTACAACTTGCTAAAGATGGGACATATATATTGGGGCAAACCTATTTGGAAGCCAAAAATGAGGAAAATACGTTCTTTGAAACCGGTCATTGGGTGATAAAGGGTAAAAAGATTGTCTTAAGTCAGCAAGATGGCCAAAAATCTTATTATCTGATGAAAGGCGAGAACCTGGTTATGCTGGATATCAACGGCGAGCCAATTCAATCAAGCCTCAATTATGAATTAGCTAAAGCCAAACCGAAAAAACTGGCAGGAGAGTACAGCTATTTTGCTGATTCTGCTCTCTTTACCGAATGTGGCACCGGAAGACGTTATGATGCGGCGGAAAATATCGATTTAGAACATGGTTACAGTGCGATGGGAGTAGAAGGTGGAACTCCTGTTTATGTGGAAATGGAGGGCTATTATACGGTTCGTCCTTCAATGGAAGATGGCTTGTTTGATAATGCCGTGGTCCAAACAGGTAAAGTCCGTTTTGATAAAGCTTCTTCCTGCCATACTAAGAAATAACGTATAACTGTGGCGCATAATCTATTGAAAAACCTGCGTAATAAATACGCAGGTTTTCTTAATTAAAACTGACAAACGAAATTAAGCTTGTTGAATATGACCTTTCAGGTAATCAACAATATTTTCCAGTTTCAGCATCTGTTTATCACCAGTACGGCGGTATTTATATTCGATCTCACCGTTATCTAAGTTACGATCACCGATAACCAGAGTATGTGGTACACCGATCAGTTCCATATCAGCAAACATAACACCAGGGCGTTCTTTACGATCATCGAAAATGACATCAATGCCGCTGGCACGTAAGTCTGCATATAATTTTTCGGCGACTTCTTTCACGCGGTAAGATTTATGCATGTTCATTGGCAGAATAGCCACTTGGAATGGGGCAATGGCATCTGGCCAGATAACGCCACGATCATCGTGGTTCTGCTCAATGGCTGCTGCAACGATACGGGTGATACCAATTCCATAGCATCCCATAGTGATAATTTGATTGTGCCCATCTTCATTTTGTACAGTTGCTTTCAAGGCATCAGAGTATTTGGTGCCTAATTGGAAAATATGACCAACTTCAATACCACGCTTGATTAACAGTGTTCCTTTACCATCTGGGCTGGCGTCACCTTCAACGACATTACGGATATCAGCCACTTCTGGTAATGGTAAATCACGCTCCCAGTTAATGCCGAAATAGTGTTTGTCATCAATATTGGCGCCAGCACCAAAATCACTCATGACAGATACGCTGCGGTCAATAATGACAGGCATCGTCAGGTTGACTGGACCTAAAGAACCAGGGCCTGCTTTCACGATGGCACGGATTTCTTCTTCGGTCGCGAAAGTTAGCGGGCTGGAGACTAAAGGCAATTTTTCTGCTTTGATCTCATTCAGTTCATGATCACCACGTACCAGCAAGGCAACTAATTTATGCCCACTTTCTTCTGCGGCATGAACGATCAGCGTCTTAACGGTTTTTTCGATTGGCAGATTGAATTGTTCTACCAGTTCAGCAATGGTTTTAGCGTTTGGTGTGTCGACCAGACGCAACTCTTCAGACGGAGCCGCACGTTCTTGAGATGGCATGACTGCTTCAGCCAATTCAATATTGGCGGCATAGTTAGACTCGGTAGAGAAAACGATATCATCTTCACCGCTGTCTGCCAGGACCTGGAATTCGTGGGAAGCACTGCCACCGATTGAACCCGTATCAGCCAGAACTGCACGGAAATCTAAGCCGATGCGGGTAAAGATCTTACTGTAAGCCTCGTACATCTTATCGTAAGTCTCTTGCAGGGAGGCTTGGGTAGTGTGGAAAGAGTATGCATCTTTCATGATAAATTCACGTGAACGCATAACACCAAAGCGTGGGCGAACTTCGTCACGGAATTTAGTCTGGATCTGGAACAGGTTCAGTGGAAGCTGCTTATAGGAAGTAACTTCGTTACGCACCAGATCGGTGATAACTTCTTCATGAGTTGGTCCCAAAACGAAAGGGCGTTCACCGCGATCAACAAAACGCAGTAATTCTGGGCCATATTGTTCCCAACGGCCACTTTCCTGCCACAAATCTGCTGGCTGAACTACCGGCATGGAAACCTCAACTGCTCCCGCATTATTCATCTCTTCACGAACAATGTTTTCAACTTTTCTCAACGCGCGGACACCTGTCGGCATCCAGTTGTACAGACCAGAAGCGAGTTTACGGATCATTCCAGCACGAAGCATCAGTTTATGACTGACGACTTCTGCATCAGCAGGTGTCTCTTTTAAAGTAGAGAGCAGATATTGGCTAGTACGCATAGTAAGTTTCCATTGGATAGCGAAAAATAAAGACAAATCGCTAGTCTACCAGCGAGCTTGCGATGTCAAAAGGAGTTTTAGCGGTGTTCGATAGAAACCACTTCTGTTGTGGTATTAAAAACTCGCCAGCGGACGTTAAAATCCAAGATATGAGCGGCATATAGGCGGTTTTCCTGCGCTTTTTTACGGTAGGCCGGACGAGGATCTTGAGCCAATACTTGGCTGATAAAGCGCCTCAAATGAGGATAATGGGTTTTGTAGGATAAAAGTTGGCATTCCGCTTCTGGTGAGAAATCCACTGCCATATCTGACTCTGGTGCGGCCTGGGCAAAACCCGCCTTGGCTTCTGGTCGTGATTCGGCGAAAGGCAGGTAAGGTTTGATGTCGATAACTGGTGTACCATCCACCAAATCCAAACTACCCAGTTTCAGAATAACGCGGTTGTTCTCGCATTGAATATCTCTCAATTCCACCAGTGACATGCCAATTGGATTGGGGCGGAAGGTTGAACGGGTGGCAAAAACGCCCATTTTGGCATTTCCTCCTAAACGGGGTGGGCGCACTAATGGATTCCAGCCACCTTCCATGGTTTGGTGGAAGACAAAAATAATCCATAAATGACTGAACTGCTCCAGTCCACGTACTGCATCAACCTGATTATAAGGCGCAAGTAACTCTAGCTGCCCTGTACCATCTTCGACCAAACCCGGTTGACGTGGGATGGCAAATTTCTCTTTGTAAGGAGAATGAATAGTTCCTATTTGCGTAAAATGAAAATCTGCCATAAGCGCTTTTTATTAATAACAATTATTTATTGGTTGTCAGTAATGCAGTGCCTTCACAAATGGCAATTTGGTAACAACCCTGACCCGGTAAAATTGCACATTGATGAAGTAAAACTGCGTTTGCGTTTAGATAAGATGCTCTTGTCAGCATATTTTGTCGTGCGGTTGCAATACTGGCGGGAGAGTCTTGCAACGTATTACGGCAGGACTCTCCGGCGACAATACCTAACTCTTTAAATGGTAAACCTAAAAGCTCATCCGGCTTAGTATATAGACGGACATAAGAGAGCACTTTGCTTTTTTTGGCTGGCTGATGTTTCAACTTCGGATCTGACATATCAGATTTACTGAACTGGGTTGACGGTGAAGTACACCCAGCGATAAAGAGCGCCATGAAACAGACAGGTAACACACGCATTGAGTTGAATCCTCATTAAAATTAAAAATGGGTGGATATAAAAATATCCACCCAATGATTTTAATCTTGATTAACTGAATAGGAAAGATTACCAGCCTTTTATTGCTCCGCCCTTAAAGGCTTCATTGGCTTCTTTTGCTACTTCTGGAGACTGGTACGCTTTCACAAATTTTTGCACATTTTCCTCATCCTTATTGTCTTCGCGACTGACAATAATATTTACGTAAGGTGAATCTTTATCTTCAACGAATATCCCATCTTGCTCTGGTGTTAAACCAATTTGCCCCGCATAGGTATTATTGATAATAGCGAAAATAATCTTTTGGTCGTCCAGTGAACGTGGTAATTGTGGGCCTTCCAACTGTACGATATCCAGGTGTTTAGGATTGCTGGTAATGTCCAAAATAGTTGGCAGCAGACCAACACCCTCTTTCAGAGTGATAAGACCTTGTTTTTGTAATAACAGCAGGGCGCGGCCTTGGTTAGTCGGATCGTTGGGGATGGCAATTTGAGAACCATCTTGTAATTCATCCACTGACTTAATTTTTTTAGAATAGGCCGCTATTGGGAAAATGAAAGAGTTACCAACAATTGCCAGTTTGTAGTTACGTTCTTTCATTTGCTGATCTAAAAAAGGCTTATGTTGGAAGACATTCACATCAATATCTCCCTTACTCAATGATTCATTTGGCAGAACATAATCATTGAATGTCGTCAGCTCAACATCAAGGCCATATTTATCTTTAGCCACTTGTTTAGCCACTTCGGCAACCTTAAGTTCAGGTCCTGCAATAACGCCAACCTTAATATGGTTTGGATCACGTTGTTCCTGACCGCAACCAGCAAGAATTAATGTACCTAACAATGCACTGATTGCTGCGATGGATTTCAATTTTACTGACATATTTTCACCCCTATTGAATACTGATTTATAACCTGTCTTATCAAGTTACTGCGTACTACTATATTGAGGCTCTTATTCCCATCATTTTTCAAATTGCAGCCAATAAAGCAGCAACTTGAAATTTGTCGGGTATAGGTATAAGCCTTGCCATTTTGTTGAAAATAATCTATTTGCGATTAACGGCTTTCACTAAATGATCACCGCCGAGCTGAATCAAGAACACTAAAATAACTAATAATGCTAATACGGTATTCATTATTGTCGCATCGTAGCCAATATAACCATATTGATAGCCAATCTGTCCCAAACCACCGGCACCAACAGCGCCACCCATTGCGGAATAACCCACTAATGTAATTAACGTGATGGTGGCGGCATTAATCAAGCTTGGTAAGGCTTCCGGCAATAAAATCTTTTTGACGATCTGAAATGGGGTTGCTCCCATTGCACGCGCTGCTTCAATTAAGCCAGTCGGAATTTCCAGCAATGCATTTTCCACCATGCGGGCAATGAACGGTGCTGCACCCACAGTCAGCGGAACAATGGCTGCCTGCAAGCCGATTGATGTTCCTACAATCAGACGGGTAAATGGGATCATCCATACCAACAGAATAATAAAAGGTATTGAACGCGTTATATTTACCAATGCAGAAAGTATGCGATAAAACGTACCATTTTCAATGATCTGCCCAGGGCGAGTAACGTATAGAAGCACACCCGCCGGTAATCCAATAACAAAGCCAAAGAAACCAGAGACGAAAGTCATGACGAGGGTTTCCCAGACTCCTTTAGCCATTAATAAAATCATTCCTTCAGACATAACCGAGAACCTCTACTTTCACATGATGCTCTTCTAAAAAGGCAATTGTTGATTTGATGCTATCGCTTTCCCCATCTAATTCAGCCAGCATAACCCCAAATTTCACACCGCCGGCGTAGTCCATTTGGGAACTTAATATGCTGATGTCGATATTAAAGCGGCGAACGGCTATAGAGATTACAGGTGCATCAACTGATTTGCCTGTGAACTCCAGCTTTAGTAATGGACTGCGATCAGGAGCGGATTCCGGTTGCAACTTCTGTAAGTAATCTTCAGGAATATCCAAGTGCAGCGTAGATTTGATAAATTCCTGAGCAACCGGTGTCTTGGGATGCGAAAATATTTCGCTCACAACATCTTGTTCAATCAATTGACCACCACTAATGACAGCAACTTGATCACAGATACGTTTAACGACGTCCATTTCATGGGTAATGAGAAGAATGGTCAAACCCAGTCGACGGTTAATGTCTTTTAATAACTCCAAAATAGAACGTGTTGTTGCTGGGTCCAGAGCGCTGGTGGCTTCGTCACACAAAAGCACTTTGGGGGAGTTTGCCAGGGCCCGCGCAATAGCAACACGCTGCTTTTGACCACCAGATAAATTGGCAGGATAAGCATCATGTTTTTCAGTGAGGCCTACTAACTCTAGCAATTCGTTAACCTTAGTCTTTATTTCCGCTTTAGGCGTGTTATTAAGTTCCAAAGATAACGCAACATTGCCAAACACGGTTCGGGATGACAACAAGTTAAAGTGCTGGAAAATCATGCCAATATGACGACGCGCATGAGTAAGATCACGTTCTGAAAGAGAAGTGAGGTCCTGCCCTGCCACTAATACCTGACCAGAAGTCGGCCGTTCAAGCATATTCACACAGCGAATTAAGGTACTTTTGCCCGCACCAGAAGAACCAATGACACCATATATTTGCCCCTGCGGGACATGTAGATTGATATCTGAAAGCGCTTTTATTGTGCGCGTTCCTTGTTGAAATATCTTATTTATCTGAGTCAGTCTTATCATATTTTTCTTATTAGATGTAAAGATGAATGACTTGAGAACATTTCAACAAGTCATGAATTAAAGTGGATGTTAAGGCGTCTAGACGTCTAAGTCAACTAGGAATAAATTAAATGCTGCATTCTCAATCAGTAATAAATCATGCGATACTGTCCACTTGGTACATTTTTGGAGTAATCAGGTGACTCAAGGTATTCCCGCCGTATTCTTAGATCGTGACGGCACGATTAACATCGATCATGGTTATGTACATGAAATAGATAATTTTCAATTTATTGATGGTGCTATTGAAGCCATGCTTGAATTGAAAAAAATGGGCTATGCCCTGGTTTTGATTACCAATCAGTCAGGCATTGCCCGTAAGATTTTTACTGAAGATCAGTTTATGCAATTAACAGAATGGATGGATTGGTCATTGGCGGATAGAGGTGTTGATCTTGATGGCATCTATTATTGTCCGCATCATCCAGAAGCAGAGGATGAAGAATATAAGAAGAACTGTAATTGTCGCAAGCCACAGCCAGGTATGTTATTAGATGCACAGCAAGCACTGCATATCGATATGTCCTCTTCTTATATGGTAGGAGACAAAATAGAAGATATGTTGGCAGCTAAAGCTGCGAAAGTTGGTACTAAGATTCTTGTTCGTACAGGAAAACCGGTAACAGAAGAAGCTGAACAGGTTGCGGATTTGGTAGTTAATAGCTTGTCAGACTTGCCAAAGGTCATAAAAAATAGGCAAAAATAACCCTTTGGGTTAAATTGTGAGCGATTAAATAAAAAATAACAAAAAAGGCTTGCCTAAATTAGAAGGTTCCCTATAATGCGCTTCCGTTGTCACGACAAACACACAAACCGGTCGGGATGACAACGTGAAAGGCCCTGAAAAATAAGGCTTGACACGAAAAGAGGAAAGCGTAAGATACGCAGCCTCGCAACCCGGAAGAGGCTTCCGGTTGCCCCCGCTCTTTAACAAATTAATCAGACAATCTGTGTGGGCACTCGCAAGACACTATCTGACGCCGCAAGGCGAAAAAGATTAAACAGTCTTGAAGAGTGACTGAACAGTTAATTCATTATGAACGAACAGTCAGAATTCTTTGAGCATCAAACACTTTAATTGAAGAGTTTGATCATGGCTCAGATTGAACGCTGGCGGCAGGCCTAACACATGCAAGTCGGGCGGCAGCGGGGGAAAGCGTGCTTTCCTGCCGGCGAGCGGCGGACGGGTGAGTAATGTCTGGGGATCTGCCCGATGGAGGGGGATAACCACTGGAAACGGTGGCTAATACCGCATAACCTCGAACGAGCAAAGTGGGGGACCTTCGGGCCTCACGCCATCGGATGAACCCAGATGGGATTAGCTGGTAGGTGGGGTAATGGCTCACCTAGGCGACGATCCCTAGCTGGTCTGAGAGGATGACCAGCCACACTGGGACTGAGACACGGCCCAGACTCCTACGGGAGGCAGCAGTGGGGAATATTGCACAATGGGCGCAAGCCTGATGCAGCCATGCCGCGTGTATGAAGAAGGCCTTCGGGTTGTAAAGTACTTTCAGCGGGGAGGAAGGCACAGGACTGAATAAGTGCTGTGATTGACGTTACCCGCAGAAGAAGCACCGGCTAACTCCGTGCCAGCAGCCGCGGTAATACGGAGGGTGCAAGCGTTAATCGGAATTACTGGGCGTAAAGCGCACGCAGGCGGTCAATTAAGTTAGATGTGAAATCCCCGGGCTTAACCTGGGAATGGCATCTAAGACTGGTTGACTAGAGTCTCGTAGAGGGGGGTAGAATTCCACGTGTAGCGGTGAAATGCGTAGAGATGTGGAGGAATACCGGTGGCGAAGGCGGCCCCCTGGACGAAGACTGACGCTCAGGTGCGAAAGCGTGGGGAGCAAACAGGATTAGATACCCTGGTAGTCCACGCTGTAAACGATGTCGATTTGGAGGTTGTGGCCTTGAGCTGTGGCTTCCGGAGCTAACGCGTTAAATCGACCGCCTGGGGAGTACGGCCGCAAGGTTAAAACTCAAATGAATTGACGGGGGCCCGCACAAGCGGTGGAGCATGTGGTTTAATTCGATGCAACGCGAAGAACCTTACCTACTCTTGACATCCACGGAATTCTGCAGAGATGCGGAAGTGCCTTCGGGACCCGTGAGACAGGTGCTGCATGGCTGTCGTCAGCTCGTGTTGTGAAATGTTGGGTTAAGTCCCGCAACGAGCGCAACCCTTATCCTTTGTTGCCAGCACGTCATGGTGGGAACTCAAGGGAGACTGCCGGTGATAAACCGGAGGAAGGTGGGGATGACGTCAAGTCATCATGGCCCTTACGAGTAGGGCTACACACGTGCTACAATGGCAGATACAAAGAGAAGCGACCTCGCGAGAGCAAGCGGACCTCATAAAGTCTGTCGTAGTCCGGATTGGAGTCTGCAACTCGACTCCATGAAGTCGGAATCGCTAGTAATCGTAGATCAGCATGCTACGGTGAATACGTTCCCGGGCCTTGTACACACCGCCCGTCACACCATGGGAGTGGGTTGCAAAAGAAGTCGGTAGCTTAACCTTCGGGAGGGCGCTGACCACTTTGTGATTCATGACTGGGGTGAAGTCGTAACAAGGTAACCGTAGGGGAACCTGCGGTTGGATCACCTCCTTACCGAAAAGATAGTGGATTTTGTTGCAGTGCTCACACAGATTGTCTGATGAATAAAGAAGAGACGGGAACGGAATAGGCTTGTAGCTCAGGTGGTTAGAGCGCACCCCTGATAAGGGTGAGGTCGGTGGTTCAAGTCCACTCAGGCCTACCAACTTTTCCGGACACCTCGATGGGGCTATAGCTCAGCTGGGAGAGCGCCTGCCTTGCACGCAGGAGGTCAGCGGTTCGATCCCGCTTAGCTCCACCATCCTCTTCTTACTGATAATCATTTCAGAACACATGAAAAGCCGTGTGTTGTGAAATGTAAGCTCTTTAACAATCTGGAACAAGCTGAAAATTTGAAACACTCAGTATCTGTCTTGAGGACGGTATTGAGGAGTCTCTCAATAACTCCGACTCGAAGACACCTTCGGGTTGTGAGGTTAAGCGACTAAGCGTACACGGTGGATGCCTAGGCAGTCAGAGGCGATGAAGGACGTGCTAATCTGCGAAAAGCGCCGGTGAGCTGATATGAAGCGCTATCAGCCGGCGATGTCCGAATGGGGAAACCCGGTGCAATCCGTTGCACCATCATTAACTGAATTCATAGGTTAATGAGGCGAACCGGGGGAACTGAAACATCTCAGTACCCCGAGGAAAAGAAATCAACCGAGATTCCCCCAGTAGCGGCGAGCGAACGGGGAGGAGCCCAGAGCCATCAGCGATACACACGTCAGGAGAACGGTCTGGAAAGGCCGGCAGTAAAGGGTGACAGCCCCGTATCCGAAGAGGTGTGATATTGTGAGCTCGAAGAGTAGGGCGGGACACGTGGTATCCTGTCTGAACATGGGGGGACCATCCTCCAAGGCTAAATACTCCTGACTGACCGATAGTGAACCAGTACCGTGAGGGAAAGGCGAAAAGAACCCCGGCGAGGGGAGTGAAAGAGAACCTGAAACCGTGTACGTACAAGCAGTGGGAGCCCTGATTTATCAGGGTGACTGCGTACCTTTTGTATAATGGGTCAGCGACTTATATTCTGTAGCAAGGTTAACCGTATAGGGGAGCCGCAGGGAAACCGAGTCTTAACTGGGCGTTAAGTTGCAGGGTATAGACCCGAAACCCGGTGATCTAGCCATGGGCAGGTTGAAGGTTGGGTAACACTAACTGGAGGACCGAACCGACTAATGTTGAAAAATTAGCGGATGACTTGTGGCTGGGGGTGAAAGGCCAATCAAACCGGGAGATAGCTGGTTCTCCCCGAAAGCTATTTAGGTAGCGCCTCGTGAACTCATCTTCGGGGGTAGAGCACTGTTTCGGCTAGGGGGTCATCCCGACTTACCAACCCGATGCAAACTGCGAATACCGAAGAATGTTATCACGGGAGACACACGGCGGGTGCTAACGTCCGTCGTGAAGAGGGAAACAACCCAGACCGCCAGCTAAGGTCCCCAAGTCATGGTTAAGTGGGAAACGAAGTGGGAAGGCTCAGACAGCCAGGATGTTGGCTTAGAAGCAGCCATCATTTAAAGAAAGCGTAATAGCTCACTGGTCGAGTCGGCCTGCGCGGAAGATGTAACGGGGCTAAACCATGCACCGAAGCTGCGGCAGCGACATGAATGTGTTGTTGGGTAGGGGAGCGTTCTGTAAGCCGTTGAAGGTGAACTGTGAGGTTTGCTGGAGGTATCAGAAGTGCGAATGCTGACATAAGTAACGATAAAGCGGGTGAAAAACCCGCTCGCCGGAAGACCAAGGGTTCCTGTCCAACGTTAATCGGGGCAGGGTGAGTCGACCCCTAAGGCGAGGCTGAAAAGCGTAGTCGATGGGCAACAGGTTAATATTCCTGTACGGGCCATAATTGCGATGGGGGGACGGAGAAGGCTAGGCAATCCGGGCGACGGTCGTCCCGGTTTAAGTGTGTAGGTGGGATAATCAGGCAAATCCGGTTATCCTTAACACTGAGGCACGATGACGAGGCACTACGGTGCTGAAGTTGCTGATGCCCCGCTTCCAGGAAAAGCCCCTAAGCTTCAGATTATGGTCCATCGTACCCCAAACCGACACAGGTGGTCAGGTAGAGAATACTCAGGCGCTTGAGAGAACTCGGGTGAAGGAACTAGGCAAAATGGTGCCGTAACTTCGGGAGAAGGCACGCTGGCGTTAGGTGAAGGACCAGGCGTCCGGAGCTGAGGCCAGTCGCAGATACCAGCTGGCTGCAACTGTTTAATAAAAACACAGCACTGTGCAAACACGAAAGTGGACGTATACGGTGTGACGCCTGCCCGGTGCTGGAAGGTTAATTGATGGGGTTAGGCGGCAACGCGACGCTCTTGATCGAAGCCCCAGTAAACGGCGGCCGTAACTATAACGGTCCTAAGGTAGCGAAATTCCTTGTCGGGTAAGTTCCGACCTGCACGAATGGCGTAATGATGGCCAGGCTGTCTCCACCCGAGACTCAGTGAAATTGAACTCGCTGTGAAGATGCAGTGTACCCGCGGCAAGACGGAAAGACCCCGTGAACCTTTACTATAGCTTGACACTGAACCTTGAGCCTTGATGTGTAGGATAGGTGGGAGGCTGTGAAGTGTGGACGCCAGTCTGCACGGAGCCATCCTTGAAATACCACCCTTGAATGTTTGATGTTCTAACGCGGACCCGTTATCCGGGTTGCGGACAGTGTCTGGTGGGTAGTTTGACTGGGGCGGTCTCCTCCCAAAGCGTAACGGAGGAGCACGAAGGTTGGCTAATCCTGGTCGGACATCAGGAGGTTAGTGCAATGGCATAAGCCAGCTTGACTGCGAGAGTGACGGCTCGAGCAGGTGCGAAAGCAGGTCATAGTGATCCGGTGGTTCTGAATGGAAGGGCCATCGCTCAACGGATAAAAGGTACTCCGGGGATAACAGGCTGATACCGCCCAAGAGTTCATATCGACGGCGGTGTTTGGCACCTCGATGTCGGCTCATCACATCCTGGGGCTGAAGTAGGTCCCAAGGGTATGGCTGTTCGCCATTTAAAGTGGTACGCGAGCTGGGTTTAGAACGTCGTGAGACAGTTCGGTCCCTATCTGCCGTGGGCGTTGGAAGATTGCAAGGGGCTGCTCCTAGTACGAGAGGACCGGAGTGGACGCACCACTGGTGTTCGGGTTGTCATGCCAATGGCATTGCCCGGTAGCTAAGTGCGGAAGAGATAACCGCTGAAAGCATCTAAGCGGGAAACTTGCCTTAAGATGAGTCTTCCCTTACTCCTTTGAGGGTACTGAAGGACCGTCCGAGACGAGGACGTCGATAGGCCGGGTGTGTAAGCGTTGCGAGACGTTGAGCTAACCGGTACTAATGAGCCGTGCGGCTTAACCTGACAACACCGAAGGTGTTTTGGGGATTGAGAGAAGGTTTCAGAGAGCACAGCAGCTTGTTCGGGATTGAATACAGTATTTGTCTGGCGGCAACAGCGCGGTGGTCCCACCTGATCCCATGCCGAACTCAGCAGTGAAACGCCGTAGCGCCGATGGTAGTGTGGGGTCTCCCCATGTGAGAGTAGGACACTGCCAGACATTCATTGAGTCAGAGAAGCCATCCGTCACCGGATGGCTTTTTTGCGTTTGGTAACTATTTCTATATAATAAAATGAAATAATTTCAATTTGAGTACAATAACTCGACATTTAACTTCCATTTGGGATAAATTTGGATATCTAGAAGTCTAAATACACAAGTTAAATAGTCGAGGTTTTAAGCAATGCCAATTCGTGTACCAGATGAATTACCTGCGGTGAACGCTCTTCGCAATGAAAACATCTTTGTGATGACATCAACACGCGCCAGTATTCAGAATATTCGTCCATTGAAGGTATTGCTCCTCAACTTAATGCCAAAGAAGATAGAAACAGAGAACCAATTTATTCGGTTGTTATCTAACACACCACTCCAGATCGATATTCAATTGCTGCGTATTGATAGTCGCCAATGCAAAAATACCCCTGCTGAGCATTTGGACACTTTTTATTGTGATTTTGATTCAATAAAAGATCAAAATTTCGATGGGTTGATTGTCACAGGCGCTCCTTTGGGACTCATTGAATTTGAGGATGTGGTTTATTGGAGCGAGGTTGAAAGAATAGTGATATGGGCAAAAGAGCACGTTACCTCGACACTTTTTGTTTGTTGGGCTGTTCAAGCGGCATTGAAAGTGCTTTATCACCTTCCTAAATATACGCGAAAAACTAAACTATCTGGCGTTTATCTCCATTCAACTTTAGATCCTCTGGCATTGTTAACCCGTGGATTTGACGAAACATTTTTTGCCCCTCATTCGCGTTTTGCTGATTTTCCTGAACCTCTGATTCGTGGACATACAGATTTGGATATCTTAGCCAGCTCAGAAGAGGCAGGCGCTTATTTATTTGCCAGCAAAGATAAAAGATTAGTATTTGTGACAGGGCACCCTGAATATGGCGCAGGTACATTGGCCGCAGAATATTGGCGTGATCGTTCTGCTGGTCTGGAACCGGAATTACCGGTTAATTATTTTCTAAATAACGATCCTGCAAATAAACCTATTGCGTCTTGGCGCAGCCATGGTCATTTACTATTTTCAAATTGGTTGAATTATTATGTCTACCAAATTACGCCATATGATCTGGCTGTTATGAATCCCACCTTAGATTAAATCCAATTTGAGTTTTAAATAAAAATGAGCAGTTGCTGAAGCGAGCCACTTCTCATTTTGTTAATTTTCCTTCCGTTGTTGTTGTTCAATAGTCATCCGTTATTTTTCATACATAACAAAAACTTAACATTGTTGCGTGTTATTTTTTGGAATTTATTTCCCAGCTTTTTTTATCTTTTATGCATCTTAATTTATTGATTTTAATTAATTAATTTTTATCATTAAAAATAATGGAAACTGTTTTTGATTTATTTTTTTAATTGATTACTCTTAAGCAGATGAGTGTTTAAAAGTGAGAAGTGGGGAGATTATGCAGCAGGCATTAGCAACAAAATTAACCTTTATTAAACCTTTTGGAGAGAAGGAAAAACAGGTGTTATCGCCTGAATCTATTCGCTTTTTAGAGGATTTAATAATCGAATTTTCTGACAGACGTACAAAATTATTGGATGAGCGTGTACATTGGCAGGAAAAGATAGATAGTGGCTCATTACCTGACTTTATTTCGGAAACAGATTCCATTAGGAATGGAGATTGGAAAATCCAGGGAATACCCGATGATCTCAAAGATCGTCGGGTTGAAATAACAGGTCCTGTAGAGCGCAAGATGGTCATCAATGCCTTAAATGCCAATGTAAAAGTATTTATGGCAGATTTTGAGGATTCATTAGCGCCTGAATGGGATAAGGTCATCAATGGACAAATTAACTTACGGGATGCCGTCAATGGGACTATCTCATATACCAATGAGCAGGGTAAGCGTTATGAGTTGAAAGCAGATCCCGCCGTATTGATTGCCCGGGTTAGAGGGCTACACCTGGCAGAAAAACATATCCTCTACAAGAACGAACCGATTTCTGGCGGGTTGTTTGATTTTGCTCTCTATTTCTACTTGAATCATAAAAAATTACTGCAAAAAGGTAGTGGCCCTTATTTTTATCTACCCAAAATACAGAGCTACCATGAAGCACAATGGTGGAGTGATGTTTTTCGTTTTGCGGAATCACATTTCAATTTGCCAATAGGCACAATTAAGGCAACGGTTTTGATTGAAACATTGCCAGCCGTATTCCAAATGGATGAAATTCTGTATCACTTGCGTCATCACATAGTTGGCCTAAATTGTGGACGCTGGGATTATATTTTCAGTTATATCAAGACACTGAAAAATCATGCTGATCGCGTTTTGCCGGATCGTCAATCGGTTACGATGACACAACCTTTCTTGAGTGCTTACTCTCGCTTACTGATTAAAACTTGTCATAAACGTGGGGCATTTGCAATGGGAGGAATGTCGGCATTTATTCCTAGTAAAGATCCTGCACAAAATCAGCAAGTTTTGCACAAAGTCAGAGCGGATAAAGAGCTGGAAGCCAATAACGGCCATGATGGTACATGGGTTGCGCACCCAGGGCTTGCAGATATTGTCATGGAGGTCTTTGATGCAAAACTGGCAGAGCGTCAAAACCAATTAACCGTTTTACGTGAAGAAGATGATGCGATTACGGCTGAACAATTGCTTGCGCCTTGTTTGGGAGAAAGGACAGAAGAGGGAATGCGCGCAAATATTCGCGTTGCCGTTCAGTACATAGAAGCCTGGATTTCGGGGAATGGATGTGTACCGATTTACGGTTTGATGGAAGACGCGGCTACGGCAGAGATTTCCCGAACTTCTATTTGGCAATGGATTCGCCATGAAAAATCACTCTCTAATGGTAAAAAAGTGACAAAGGAACTGTTCAGAGAAATGTTGAAAGAAGAATTAGATGTTATTAAACAGGAAGTTGGGGAGTCGAGCTTTAATCAAGGGCGATTTATGGAAGCTTCTGATTTAATGGAAAGAATTACCACTCAGGACAACTTAATTGATTTCCTAACATTACCTGGTTATCAGTTATTAGACTAGCTTAAAGACAATAATGGCAAAAATATCCGATTAATTAAGAATAGGAAGTAGAACATCATGACCATGTCCCGGAAACAACAAATCGTTCAACTGGAACAAGAGTGGCAACAACTGCGTTGGAAAGGTATCACTCGTCCATATAGTGCTGAAGATGTCGTCAAATTGCGGGGTTCGATTAATCCTGAACATACTTTAGCGCAAATGGGGGCGAAAAAGTTGTGGAACTTGCTGAATGGTAACTCGAAAAAAGGCTATGTGAACGCGCTTGGAGCGCTGACAGGCGGCCAGGCACTTCAGCAAGCTAAAGCAGGTATTGAGGCGGTTTATCTCTCCGGTTGGCAAGTGGCGGCAGATGCAAATACCGCAGCGAGCATGTATCCCGATCAATCATTGTATCCCGTTGATTCTGTTCCTAATGTAATCAAACGTATTAATAATAGCTTCCGTCGTGCCGATCAGATCCAATGGTCAAATAGTATCGGTCCAGATAGTCAAGAATATATTGACTATTTCCTGCCGATTGTCGCAGATGCGGAAGCGGGGTTTGGCGGGGTACTGAACGCATTTGAACTGATGAAAGCGATGATCGAGGCGGGTGCTGCGGCAGTGCATTTTGAAGATCAACTTGCAGCAGTGAAAAAATGTGGACACATGGGTGGCAAAGTCTTGGTTCCGACTCAAGAGGCTATTCAGAAGCTGGTAGCTGCACGGTTGGCAGCTGATGTCTCCGGTGTACCCACCTTATTAATCGCGCGCACCGATGCAGATGCAGCAGATTTATTGACATCGGATTGTGACCCTTATGACAAAGCGTTCATTACTGGCAAGCGAACCTGTGAAGGCTTCTATTGTACTCGTGCTGGTATTGAACAAGCTATCAGCCGTGGGTTAGCTTATGCGCCTTACGCTGATGTTGTCTGGTGCGAAACCTCTACACCGGATATTGAAGCGGCTCGTTGTTTTGCTAAAGCCATCCATGCTAAATATCCTGGCAAGTTGTTAGCTTATAACTGTTCGCCTTCTTTCAACTGGAAAAAGAATCTGGATGATAAAACGATTTCCAGTTTTCAAGATCAGTTATCTGCTATGGGATATAAATTCCAGTTCATCACACTTGCGGGCATACATAGCATGTGGTTCAACATGTTTGATTTGGCTTACGATTATGCACGTGGTGCAGGAATGAAACATTATGTTGAAAAAGTTCAGGAACAAGAATTTGCTGCCCTTGACCGTGGTTATACATTCTCCTCACATCAGCAGGAAGTGGGAACGGGATATTTTGACAAAGTGACCACGATTATTCAGGGAGAGGGGGCTTCTGTTACGGCATTAACCGGATCGACAGAAGAACAGCAATTCTAAATTCATTATACTGATTGGGGTAATAAACTGTGGGGGAATTCCCAAAGGGATACCCCTTTACGTGTCGAGTAAAGGTGGCTAAATATGGAAATAGATCTCGCACATTTAATTGCACAAACCATTTTGCAGGGATTTGATGCGCAATATGGTCGATTTCTGGAGGTCACTTCTGGGGCACAGCAACGTTTTGAACAGGCTGACTGGCCGGCTGTACAGCAGGCCATGAAAAAGAGAATTAACTTGTATGATCATCATGTTGGATTGGTGGTGGAGCAATTGAAGCGCATTCACACTTCATTACAATATGATGAAGATTACATTGCCGAAGTTAAAGCGGTTTATACCCGTTTACTGCCTGATTATCCGCGTTTTGAAATTGCAGAAAGTTTTTTTAATTCGGTTTATTGTCGATTTTTTAAACATCGCAACTTGAAACCAGAAAATCTCTATATTTTTTCTTCTCAACCCTCTTCCCGTTTTCGTCATATTTCTCGTCCATTATCACGGGATTTTTTTCCTAATGATAATCTTGCAGCAACGTTGCGAACCATCTTAAATGATTTGCCATTACGCCTTAAATGGGAGAATTTGGATCGGGATATTAGTTATATCACACAATATTTACAGAATACATTTTCCCAATCTGATTTATTACACTCCACATTCCAGATCGCGAATGAATTGTTTTACCGCAACAAGGCAGCCTGGTTGGTAGGCAAGATCAGGATGGGGGCGATTGTTTATCCCTTTTTGTTACCGATTCATCACAATGAATCGGGGGGAATTTTTGTCGATACCTGTCTGACCAACTACGATGATGCCAGCATTGTTTTTGGTTTTGCCCGTTCCTATTTTATGGTTTACGCGCCCTTGCCCGCCGCTTTAGTTGAGTGGTTGCGTGAAATTCTTCCGACGAAATCCACGGCAGAACTATACATGGCGATAGGCTGTCAAAAACACGGTAAAACAGAATACTACCGTGAATATCTGA
This sequence comes from Xenorhabdus sp. SGI 60, assembly GCF_056632175.1. NCBI lineage: Bacteria > Pseudomonadati > Pseudomonadota > Gammaproteobacteria > Enterobacterales > Morganellaceae > Xenorhabdus > Xenorhabdus sp. SGI 60. The sequence continues at coordinate 672,365 of NZ_CP196860.1, forward strand.
CATTCATCAATTCCACTCAAGAACAGTTTACAATTGCACCAGGTGTGAAGGGCATGGTAATGCTGGTTTTCACTTTCCCGTCATTTGATCGTGTATTTAAAGTGATTAAAGACAAATTTGCACCACAGAAAGAGGTTTCTCAAGAGCGTGTTCAGGAGTGCTATCGTCTGGTAAAAGAGCATGATCGTGTTGGAAGAATGGCAGATACTCAGGAATTCGAAAACTTTGTGATTGATAAACGCCATATTAGCCCTGAGTTAATGGAGGAATTGCAAAAAGAGATACCAAAAAAGCTAGAAGATTTAGGCGATAATCTCTTGATAAAGCATCTTTATATGGAGCGTAAAATGATGCCGTTAAATATTTATATGGAACAGATCAATGATGAGGAGCAATTGAAGGATGTGATTGAGGAATACGGAAATGCCATTAAGCAACTGGCCGCGGCAAATATTTTCCCTGGTGATATGTTGTTTAAAAATTTTGGTGTTACACGCCACGGAAGGGTGATTTTCTACGATTATGATGAAATCTGTTATATGGCCGAAGTGAATTTTCGCGATATTCCTCCGCCACGCTATCCAGAAGATGAGTTGGCGAGCGAACCTTGGTTTAGTGTTGCTGTTAACGATGTTTTTCCAGAAGAGTTTCGGCATTTTTTATGTACTGACAAACGTATTCGAAGTTATTTTGAGGAAAGTCACAGTGATCTGTTTAAAACAGATTACTGGCGGGCATTGCAAGAGCGTATTAAAAACGGATACATAGAAGATGTTTTTGCGTATCGCTGTAGACAGCGATTTAGTCAACGTACTTAAATAAACCAAATAAGAAATATAATCAGTGGTATCACAATTTACACAGATAAAGATAATAGGTCATGTATTAAACTGTTAATCGAGTTTGCTGTGATAAATTTAATGCTTTTCAGGCCATAACTAATCCAAGCGATTAATTGAAAAACCTTTGTTTTCAAATCGGAATGCAACATGATAAAGTCATAGGCACTTTCATTGAGCTTGTGAAACATTGATAATGGACAACGAACATCACTTTCACAAATCAGCTTGTCGATAAGATCCTGGTAAAAATTACTTAATTCCACCGTATTCTCGGCTAATTGCTTTTGCTGCCCGCATTACAAGAGCGCCAAGTTCAGTCACTCGATCATCAGAGATACGTGATACTGGACCGGAGATGGAAATAGCGGCAAAAGCTTCATGATGCTCATCATAGATACAGGCAGCAATACAGCGCAATCCTAATGCATGTTCTTCATCATCAAATGAAAAACCCTGTTTGCGGATCTGTTCGAGATTTTCTGTTAATGCTGCGGCGGTGGTACAGGTATGTTGGGTATAAGCGTGCATTCCTTTTTTATGCAGCAATTGGAAGCGTTTTTGTTCAGATAGGGTAGACAGCAGGGCTTTTCCAGCGCCGGAAGCGTGCATCGGTAGATTGCCACCAATGGGAGCGGACATTCTCATCAACGCATTGCATTGCACTTGATCAACAATCACGGCTTCATATTCGTCCAGATTAAGGATAGCAAGGTTGACGGTTTCACCGGAATCTTCCATTAACTGACGCAATATCGGATGAACCAGCACCATCAGATTACGGCTTTGTAAGAAACTATTCCCAACGACAAAAGCATGGGAAGCGATCACCCATAACCCTAGATCACCTATTTGGCGAACAAAACCATGTTGCTGCAAGGTGGTCAAAAGACGGTGGGTAGTGGAGTTGGGCAGACCGGCTTGTATCGCCAGATCAGTCAAAGTAACACCAACAGGCGAATCGGAAATATATTCCAAAAGTGTTAGTCCGCGGCTTAAAGATTGAACTTGACCGCTTGCAGCGGTACTGTTTAGCATCATTTTCGTTTTTTTTGTGCGTTTGCTGGCAATGGCTGTGCTCATAAGGTTCCCTCTGAATAATCGTCTGCTTGCAGCAACGATAGCTGCGATGGACACAAAATGGAATTTGTTTTCGTTTTCTTATTATGGATGATAAAGAGGGGAAAAACACATCCGATGTGTTGTGGTTTGATTAACTAATCCTCTTTGCAAGATCAAGAAAACCCGCTTTTTATGCGGGTTTTTCTGACACGATGTTTGACTTTATTTTGTCATCCTTCAAATAAACTCTGATGCAATGTCTGAATGACCTGTTCCGCATCGTGACCAGGAACGAGCAGACAGACATTATGGCTGCTTGCACCACAGCTAATCATGCGAATATTAAAGGGTTCCAACACGCCAAAAATCCCTTTTCCCAATCCTTTTGCTCGTGAAAGTTCATTACCGATAATTGCTACTAATGCCATATCTTCTTCGACTTCCACACGGCACAATTTAGAAAGTTCAGTTAGCAACGCATTGGTCAACAGGTTGCCATTAGTGCTGGTGGAACCTTTGGTATCCAGCGTCAGGGCGATGCTGACTTCTGATGTGGTGATTAAATCCACCGAAATATTATGGCGTGACAGTAAGGTAAAAACTTCTGCCAGAAAGCCCCGGGCATGCAGCATTTTCAGACTATGTAATGTCAGTAAAGTTTGTTTGCGGCGCAAGGTCAATGCACGAAACAGCGGGGGATTTTCTGTTTTATCACAAACTACTGTACCGCCTGCTTGTGGCTCTTTACTGGAGCCGACAAATACCGGAATGCCACAGCGAACAGCCGGTAGCAGTGTGGCGGGATGGAGAATTTTGGCACCAAATGTCGCCATTTCTGCCGCTTCATCAAAGGCAATTTTATTGATGCGCTTGGCCGTAGGGACAATACGGGGATCGGTGGTGTAGATACCCGGCACATCTGTCCAGATATCAACACGCTGTAACCCAAGTGCTTCCCCCAGTAAGGCAGCCGTATAATCACTGCCACCTCGTCCCAGTGTCGTTGTACGGCCTTTCTCTTCCCTGCCAATAAACCCCTGCGTGATGACAATTGTGTTATTCAGGCGGGAATGAAGATGTTCCATTGCCAAAGTATGAAGCTGGAGCATATCCGGCTCAGCCCGCCCAAAATTATCACTGGTTCGCATGATCCGACGGATATCAAACCATTCGGCATTTGCATTGCGCTGACGGAGTAACTCCACAAACAATAAGGTGGACATGACTTCACCGTGGCTAACCAATTCATCCGTCAGTGCTTCTGAAGTGGCGAGCGATGCCGCTTCTGACAGCATCTCAATATTTTCCAGCAGACGATCAATTTCCTCACGGATCACATCGGCTTCATTCAGTCGGTCGATAATGGCATATTGAATGTCACGGATCTGTTTCAGATAGCTCTCCCGTTTGTCACTACCGCAGCCAGCCGCCAATGCAACCAGCAAATTGGTTACGCCAGCGGAAGCTGACAGGACGACCACACGGACATTTGTGTTCGCCAGGATAATGTCGGTGCAATTATTCATGGCATCGAAATTTGCCACACTAGTACCACCAAATTTTGCTACAACATACTGCGAGTCAGGAGATGAAACAGCACACATGGATGATAACCTTTTGTTTGGAGAATAGTTCAGAGAGTAAGCGTTTAGAAATATCGGGTTAGGCGTACTGAGTCAATGTTTGACGATGAAGCATAAATAATTTTCATGATGGAAAAGAAATTATCGTTTTTGCCTATCTTAACAATTAGGGCTGGAAATCACGGACTATTTTGACCAATATCAGTAACTACAAGGAAAGGGAGATAAATCACAGAATGAAACCGTTACAATCTGTGCATTCCTATTGTTTATTGACAGTTGATAGAGAGCGTTATTCATGAAAAACATCAACCCTAGCCAGACAGAAGCCTGGAAAGAATTGCAACAGCATTTTGAGCAAATGAAAAATGTGCATTTGCGGGATCTGTTTGAACAGGACAAAGAACGGTTTGCCGCATTTTCAGCGACATTTGATCAGCAGATTCTGGTGGATTACTCCAAAAACCGCATCACCGCAGAAACGCTGGAGAAATTACAAGCCTTGGCGCAAGAGACTGATGTAGCCAGTGCCATTCGCAGTATGTTCTCTGGTGATAAAATCAATCGTACCGAAGATCGAGCGGTGTTGCATATTGCCCTGCGTAACCGCAGTAATACCCCGATTTTGGTGGATGGCGAAGATGTGATGCCGCAAGTCAATGCGGTGCTGGCGAAAATGAAATCATTCAGTGAACGCATCATCAGCGGTGAGTGGAAAGGCTATACAGGCAAAGCCATTACAGATGTTGTCAATATTGGCATTGGTGGCTCTGATCTTGGCCCTTATATGGTGACTGAGGCACTAAAAGCGTATAAGAATCACCTGAATATGCATTTTGTTTCCAATGTTGATGGCACCCACATTGCCGAAACGCTAAAAGCCTTAGATCCAGAAACCACCTTGTTCTTGATTGCTTCCAAGACGTTTACCACACAAGAAACGATGACTAATGCGCATACTGCACGCCATTGGTTCCTGCAACGTGCTGTTGATGAAGCGTATATCGCGAAACATTTTGCGGCATTATCGACCAATGAACAAGAAGTCATAAAATTCGGTATCGATTCACAAAACATGTTTGAGTTTTGGGATTGGGTAGGGGGCCGCTATTCGCTCTGGTCTGCAATTGGTTTATCTATTGCGATTTCCATTGGTTATGAAAATTTCGAACAGCTGTTGAGCGGCGCTCATGCAATGGATAAACACGTTGAGCAAACCGCCTTCGAGCAGAACATTCCTGTTTTGTTGGCCCTGATTGGCATCTGGTACAACAATTTCTTTGGTGCAGAAACTGAAGCGATTCTGCCTTATGATCAATACATGCACCGTTTTGCTGCCTATTTCCAACAAGGCAACATGGAATCAAATGGTAAGTACATCGATCGTGATGGTAATCCGGTGAATTACCAGACAGGGCCGATTATCTGGGGTGAGCCTGGCACTAATGGGCAGCATGCTTTCTACCAGCTTATCCATCAGGGAACTAAATTGATCCCGTGTGATTTTATTGCGCCAGCAATGAGCCATAACCCAATCAGCGATCACCATAGCAAACTACTCTCTAACTTCTTTGCGCAAACTGAAGCGTTGGCATTTGGTAAAACACAGGTTCAGGTAGAAGCTGAATTTGCGCAAGCAGGAAAAAATGCTCAGGATGTGGCGAGTGTTGTGCCATTCAAAGTGTTTGAAGGTAATCGTCCGACTAACTCCATTTTATTGCGTGAAATTACCCCATTCAGTTTAGGGGCGTTAATAGCCATGTATGAACATAAGATCTTTGTTCAAGGTGCAATTCTGAATATCTTCTCATTTGACCAATGGGGCGTAGAACTGGGTAAACAGTTAGCGAACCGTATTCTGCCTGAATTGCACGAGGCGGAAGCTGTAACCAGCCATGACAGCTCCACAAATGGCCTGATTAACCAATTCAAAGCGTGGCGTTAATCTGAACTTCCATATTATCTAACCCTTCCCTCACCTTAATAATAGTTATTATTGAGGTGAGTTTTTTTGTGATTTACATAATTTGTTAGCAACTTTTAATTTTCTTGGCCTGCAACATGATATCCTCACTCCCCATTCGTTGTGCTGTCGGGGAAATTGCTCTTCCCCGCAATGGAAAAATGACATGGCAGATGACACAATATTAACTTCAACCCCTATCCACTGGTTATCGGCATATGAAAGTAAGCTTCTTCCTGAGTCTATTTTGGCCTGGTTGATGGAAGTTGGCTCAATGACACGTCGCTTTGAACAACATTGTCAGCATGTATCGGTTACTCCTTTCCGGGAAGGTTTTGTCACTTTAGAAGCGTTAGAGGGTGAAAGTGAGCACTTACCTGTAAGTGAAAAATATTGGCTACGTGAAATTGTCTTGTATGGAGATAACACTCCGTGGCTTTTGGGGCGCACAGTGATTCCTGAGGAAACACTCACCGGCCCAGATAGAAAATTGGTGGATGTGGGCACTGTTCCACTTGGGCGTTATCTTTTTAGTGGTAATAATTTAACGCGAGATTATATTCAAATAGGCCTACAGGGGGATCGCTGGGCGCGCCGTTCTTTATTGAGACTGTCAGGCAAGCCACTGCTGCTTACAGAGGTTTTTTTACCGAATTCACCTGCATATAAATAGAATTAAGATCAACAGAACTAAAGGGGAGAAATAGATTGAAGGTCAGTATGACGCAGAATAAATGGCGGGCTTATTGTCGTTTAATGCGTATCGATAAACCCATTGGCACATTATTACTATTATGGCCAACCTATTGGGCATTGTGGATTGCAGCAAAAGGTATGCCAGATTTGCACATAGGGTTAGTATTTACTCTCGGTGTGTTTTTCATGCGTGCTGCGGGATGTTGCATTAATGATTTCGCAGACAGAAAATTTGATGGGTATGTAGAACGGACAAAATCTCGTCCTCTTCCCAGTGGCGATATTACCGAAAAAGAAAGCAAAATCTTGTTTGCCACACTGTTACTCATTTCTTTCGCGTTGGTTCTGACACTGAATAAAATGACGATTGCATTGTCGGTCGTTGGTCTGGCACTGGCGTGGGTTTACCCTTTTGTCAAGCGTGTTAGTCACTTGCCACAAGTTGTGTTAGGTGCTGCTTACGGCTGGTCAATTCCTATGGCATTTGCCGCAGTCAGTGAGTCCTTACCTTTAGAATGCTGGTTGTTATTTTTGGCCAATATCATTTGGTCTGTCATTTATGATACACAGTATGCGATGGTTGATCGTGACGATGACCTGAAAATCGGAGTGAAATCGACCGCCGTGCTTTTTGGGCGCTTTGATAAACTGATCATTGGCATTCTGCAATTCATCATGCTGGGCATTTTGGTCTTGGTGGGTGGGATGGTGAATCTGGGGGGTATCTATTATTGGACGGTATTATTGGCAACAGCACTATTCATTTATCAGCAGAAACTGATCACAAATCGGGAAAGATCTGCCTGTTTTCAGTCGTTTATGAATAATAACTACGTTGGTTTAGTTCTATTCCTCGGCATCTTTTTTAGCTATGTCTAATATAACGGGCGATAAACCGCCCGTTAATTTCTTGTTGCCATCACCAGCCGGGCATTGTTATGGCTGATCTTGCGCTATCTGTATAGGTTCGTTCTGTTCTGGTGGCATACTGACACTTTCAATCGTCAAGCGAATTTCAGGTGACATCAACTCACTCAATACATGATAGAGTTCCTGGGCACTGGTGGTAATCATATCGCCGCTGTCTTGAATATAACCTTCTTCACGCAACGTATTGACCGAGCAAGCAAAAACGGCTTTGTCAAAGAACTCTGGCGCATTGATGCCATGCAGAACTGACAGACGTTGTGCCAGCATCCGGCTCTCTTTTTCCAGTACACCACGGCTGATTTCAGGTGTGGCATTCAACAAAGAGAGCGTTATGGCATAACGTTGCAGCGTTTCCCTAATGCCTGCTGCCAGCAATTGCAGTGGGCGAATACGTGCAGGATTCAGCACCAGCATTTCTTGCTCTTTGTTGCAGATAAGGCATTGGCGCGCTAGCTCATCAATCAAGGTATTGACGACGTCCGGGAGCGTTTCCTTACTGTAACGCATGAAAAGTTCCTGCTTGATCAGCGGATAAATCAGTGCTACCTGTCTGAGCAATTCACTGCGACTAATGCGGCGGTGATGCATAATAATACTGGTAATCAGGGATGGCAGGATCAGTAAGTGCTGGATATTATTACGATAATAAGTCATTAGTACCGCGCTTTCACGTGGCAGGATAATAATATCGCCCAGGCCGTCTTTCTCAACCTCAAACTTATTCATCATAAGAGCGTGATCTAACAACTCTTCTGCGGTTTGGTTTGGCACCGTGATATCGTTAGTGTAAGGCACATTACGCAGTAATTGCAGATAGCAATCTAACTGCTCAATAAGTTGTTCACGAGTAAGTGCTCGCTGACGTGATGACAACAATGCTGTAGTGCATAAATTGATAGCATTAGCTGCGGCAGCATTATTGATATTGACCATAATATTGTCAGCCAGTTTACTGACTGTTGGCGTCAGCCATGTTGGACGCTGAGATTCTATTGGGTCAATGGAGTCACGCCACTCTGGTACATGCTGATTCAGGTATTGTATCAACGGGATCGGTTCACCAAAATTTACGTAACCTTGTCCCAGATTACGTAATTTGCGCAACCCTCGAACCATCTGGAAAAAGCTTTCTTTTTCCTTGGTGGCACCGCGCAGCTCTTTGGCATACGTTGCCACTTCCATCACATATTCATAACCGATATAGATCGGCACAATCGTGATTGGACGAGATTCTCCCCGCAGCATGGCTTGCAAGGTCATGGAAAGCGTCCCCGTTTTGGGATCAAGCAAACGACCAGTACGGGAGCGTCCTCCTTCGACAAAGTATTCAACCGAATAACCGCGGGTAAACAACTCACCGAGATATTCACGAAAGATGGTTGAATAGAGCTTATTGCCTTTAAATGTACGGCGGATAAAGAACGCACCAAGACGACGGAATATCGGACCGGCAGGCCAGAAATTCAGGTTAATGCCCGCCGCAATGTGCGGTGGAACCAGCCCTTGGTGATAGAGTACATAAGAGAGCAGAAGGTAGTCCATATGGCTACGATGGCAGGGAACGTAAACCAGTTCATGACCATCCTGTGCCAACTGACGAACTCGTTCGGCGTTATGAACATTGATACCTTGGTACAAACGGTTCCAGGTCCAACTTAAAACCCGATCGGTCAAGCGTACGGTTTCATAGGAGAAATCCGCAGCAATTTCTTCCAGCATATTGATAGCATTCTGCTTTGCCTTTTCGGGAGAGATTTTCTTGCTACGGGATTCATCAGCAATCGCTTTTTCTATTGCTTTTGATGTCAGTAACTTGTTGAACAGATCCTGTCTGGCAGGCAAACGAGGTCCAACAGCCGCAAGACGCTGGCGGGAATAGTGCATCCGAGCCACACGGGTGAGTTTATTGGCGATGATATTATCTGTACCATGTTCGTCGGCCATACGGCGTAAAGACACAGGAGTGGAAAAACGGACAAAACTATCCCGTCCAAGCCATAAGATGGCAAAAAACTTCTGCACGCCATTTAGCAAGCGTAATTGTGGGGTTGTATGCCCTTCTTGCCCTTCGCGTCCTGGGGAGCGGCCAAACATGACGGAAACAGGCACCATCTGGATATCCAGATCGGGATTATTACGATGCAAGTCCAGATAGGCGTGGAAAATTTTTACAGATTCATGTTTTGGCGCATAACAACGGAACACACGTGGACCGTTATCAATAAAGACACAACTGGGAAGCTGTGTATCACCAATTTCCAAAGGATTCAACGGATCAGGCAGATCTTGCGCCAGACATTGTTGACGCAGAGTCAATAAGTCTGTTTTTGAGCGGTACGGTAATATGTACAAAATAGGCCGAGTCGTATCAAGACGCAGCTCCGCAATAGGATCCGTAGGGATTAGTTTACTTTTTACTAAAAATTTTAGTGGTAAATTCAATAACTTATAATATATTTTACGCCAACCTGACATAACTGCTTTAAGCCTCTTGTTAGCAACGCATCGCAAGGATACCAGAAACGGGTTTTGAGATCTGTGGAAATAAGACAATAATAAGAGCTAAAAGTTATATAACCATACAATCAATAAGTTCATTAAAGAAAATTTTTATGGCAAATCAATCAACAGGTTTGAGTCGCATCATTAAAGCGGCTGGGTATTCGGCGAAAGGAATCAAGGCAGCATGGCAAAATGAAGCGGCATTTCGGCAGGAAACAATAGCCGCCATACTTGCGATCATCATTGCATTTTCTATAGATTTTGGCTTACTTGAAAGACTCCTTCTGATTGGCTCTGTTATGCTGGTGGTCATTGTCGAAATCCTCAATAGTGCCATAGAAGCAGTCGTGGATCGCATCGGTAGTGAATATCATGAATTATCAGGTCGAGCGAAAGATATGGGGTCTGCGGCGGTATTGCTCAGTATACTTTTGGCGCTGTTTATTTGGGGAGTGATCTTTTGGTCGCATTTTATGCGTTGAGGTAGCGTGTTTTTTCAGCAAACTATGTTAGTTCGCTGCTTTTACATGCTGACCGGTTCCCAATTCGGCTTTACCTGTATATACTCACAGTTTGACTGTATAAACAAACAGGGGGCGAAATGAAAGCATTAACGGCCAGACAGCAGCAAGTCTACGACTTGGTGCGTGACCATATTTCGCAAACGGGTATGCCACCAACACGTGCTGAAATTGCAGCGCGTCTTGGTTTTCGTTCACCTAACGCAGCAGAAGAGCATTTAAGGGCTCTGGCGCGTAAAGGGGTGATAGAGATTATCTCTGGTGCATCCAGAGGTATCCGTTTGCTTCTTGAAGAGGAAGATGGAGGAGCAGGATTGCCGTTGATCGGTCGTGTTGCTGCTGGAGAACCACTGCTGGCTCAGGAACACATTGAAAGTCATTATAAGGTTGATCCTGAATTATTCAAACCAAGTGCTGATTTTCTGTTACGTGTCAGTGGGATGTCCATGAAAGACATTGGGATTATGGACGGAGATTTATTGGCTGTGCATAAAACACAGGATGTTCATAATGGGCAAGTCATTGTGGCGCGCATTGAAGATGAAGTCACAGTAAAACGCTTCAAACAAACAGGAAATAAAATTGAACTGATTGCTGAGAATCCAGAATTTAAACCCATTGTTGTTGATTTGAGCGAGCAGAATTTCACTATTGAAGGATTGGCCGTCGGTGTTATTCGTAGCGGGGACTGGTTCTGATTGTAAAGGCGGATAATTGCAGTTTGCCATTCTGGGGCGGTCATTTTTCCCTGAGTCCGTTAAACGTAAGTTCAACGGAAACTTGAAAAATATATGATTATATTAGTTATGACCGCCTCGTTGCTCAATTTGGCTTCAAATGTTTTTTCTTATTTCTTTTTATTTTCTTCAACCGAATGATTGTGCTGGCATATATCGCGCTCTGTACAGGATTCAATCTCATGGCAGGAAGAACACATGCCATGCACTTCTATCACGCTATTTCGCAAGTGAAATCCCGTACCTTGTGCTAGCTGTTGGATAGCTGATTCAATATCCTTTGCATCCTTTTCGGTTACTGAACCACAAAATTCACAGATAAACATTGCCGAAGTATGGCAAGGCTCTTCAAAATGATGGCAAAGTACATAGCTATTTGTAGATTCTATTTTGTGAATAAAACCTTGTTCCAGCAGAAACTCCAACCCACGATAAACTGTTGGAGGCTTGGCTTGTGGCTCGACTTCACGCAATAAATCCAGTAAATCATAAGCGCTTATCGCGCTGGGTTGTTCAGTGATTAAACGAAGAATTTCAAGGCGTTGAGGTGTTAAACGAACCCCTCTTGACAGGCAGATTGTTTCAGCCTGTGCCAGTAACTTTTTTTGATTGATAGTTTTCATTACACCTCTCACCCCGACACGATGCTAATGACGTTAATGTTATCATGTTTTTTAACCTGAGAGTGGGATCTATATGATGTTCAGTTCTCGTCTGATGTGTAACATACCGGTGATACCGGTGAAGAAGAATGGTTCACTTGTCATGATGAAATACTTGAAAATAAAGTTAATCCGTGGATAAGAACAATAAAATGGGCTGAAAAACGGAGAAAATAAAGCTGAAAATATTGGATAATATCCAGGTGCTTAAGTTAATTTATCCGGCCAATTATATTGGAAATTAAAATTATTATATGTTGTTTAAATATGTCATTCTTTATAATTAACACTGGAAATAGTATTCTCCATTACTAATATTAGAGATGGTTTATAAATGATTAATAATATAAAGCTGTTTATTCTAATGGTTCCACTTAGGAAAGAAAAAATCAACATTAAAAAATTCGAAATACATCTTACTTAATTAATGGATTAAAAATGAAAGAATTATTGCAAAACCACCCGAATAATAGAAGATTTCCTGTTAATGGTTTTAGGATAATCAAAAATATCCTCAAGGAAAGAAAGGGAGTGGCATTTCTCAAGCCTGTTCAGGTAGTTGGATTTAGTGTTCTTTGGATTACAACACTTTTGTTAGGGGTATTATCGGTCGGAATAACGATACTGATCTTTGATGCTAATAACGTATCTTCAAAGGGATACATACTTTGGGCTAGCTTGATTGGCTTGAGCTTACTTGGTATATATTTCTCCACTTATAGTTTACAACGCATCAAAAATCTCCCTATTACTGAGCAGAAACGTTATTACTTACAGGCAAAGTATTCTGTTTTGCCGGAAGAAAAGCGTCAGGCATTGCGTTTGCATATCGTTAGTTGTTATTACGATGGTTTTTGGACCGAAACATTAGAACATTACCCTTTAAAAAGCCGTGTTTCTCGCGATAATTACCAATACCGTATCTTGCCCTTATCTGATGCAGAACCTCACCAATCTCAAGTCTATAAAAATTGGGGAATACTTGATGAAAAAGATTATTGGAAAGTATTGCATGATTTATGGGCGGGAATGCACTCAGAGCGTTTTGCGGTTGATGCGGTTTTTACCGATGGAGAAATGTTTAAGGTACTTGGCAATTTAATTGAAGAGCCAGAGGAATATGTACAGCAATGTTCTCGCTCAATTAATGGACGCCCGCCCGCTTTACTTTGGGGATTTGATCTCTGGCGAGCGATAGTTTTGAGCCGAAATTGTTTTGCTGCGGGCTATATTAGTGAAGAAACGGCGTGGAAAAATATACTAAAAACAGCCGATTATGTTTATGAAATTTTTGGCAGCTTCGATGAATTCCATACGAATTATCGGTTAGGTAATGCCTACTGGAGTCGGGATTTTGACACAGTGAAAGGACGCTTGAAAGAGTTTTGGTTTTACAAGGAACACTGTGACTGGCCAATGGCTCAATTACCTTGGCCAAGCCCGAAAGGTATCTTTATGGAACAATATATGAAAGATGGTTTTGCTGATGCGGTCAATTCCATATTGCGCGATCAACAAATGGAAGATTCATTTGACGACGAAGTAATGGATGAGGAGTATAACCATACCGAAATTCGTGTATTGCATTAACAACCTGTAGGGATAGGTATGTATACTCTATGGCACAAAGAAACAATTACAAAAAATACTACAAGTACAAACATGGCAATATATGAATTAACACAGGATAGGTTAATCGAAGTTGAAATGACTTCATTTGAGGCAGAGAAGCTGAAGGAACGACAAGATATTCAGCGTCTTTTAAAATCACAAATTGGAGCCATTAGTCCAGATACATTAGTGATTGCAGAAGAATATAGTCATTTTGTTGGCTCTAATCGCCGCCTTGATTTACTTGGTATCGATAAGTCTGCCAATCTCGTCGTCATAGAGCTGAAGCGGGATGACGATGGTGGTCATATGGAACTTCAGGCGATTCGGTATGCAGCTATGGTTTCGAATCTAACGTGGGAGCAGGCTGTTAGTGCCTACAGGGAATTTTTGAGTCAAACGGAACAAGATATTGATGCTGAAAGTTCGTTGTTGGATTTTCTGGCCTGGGATTCTCCACAGCATAATGATTTTGCTAAAGAAACCCGTATCGTTTTAGCTGCTTTTAGCTTTTCTAAAGAGATTACGACATCGGTTTTGTGGATGAATGATATAGGGATGGATATAACTTGTGTTCGTCTTCAACCTTTTCGAGTAAATGAAAAAATTTTATTGAATGTTGAGCAAATTATTCCTCTTCCCGAAGCAGTAGATTACCAGATAGAGGTACGTCATAAAAAGCGGGAAAAGAGAGCTATTAGCAATGAAAAAGATCACTCATCACTTAATCTGTATGTTAATGAGATGTCTTACCAGCAAGGTTTCCGTAAGTCAGACATTGGTTTTTATACAGTTAAGGCACTCGAGGATCATAAATTAATTGATGAGTCTGGTTTTCACTATCTACGAAATAATAAAACTTGTTCGTTTCAGTTGCTGAAAAAATATGAAGAAATTAAAGGAACAGAAGACAAATACAAAAAGTATCGTACTCAGTTAGAGCCTGAGTTTGATTATCAAGGTGAGGGGTATTACATCGCTAGAAATTGGAGCCTTTCTAGTACAAATCGATTTATTAATGAAATTCAAGAGAAATTCTCGTCACTACACTTTGAATGGAACTAATTCAAGTATTCATTTTTGGTTGAGTTTGAAGCGATCCTTTTCGCTCTGTATAATCGCCCGTCTTGGATAATTTGGGGGAGTTTGTGCTCCCCCTTAATATCTCCTAATGGCAGAATAAGCCGAAATAAACCAGAATATAAAGTGGCGATATCGGCGCTATCTTTTTGATTTTTAAACGAGGTTTGTGATATGCACCCATCATCCCGCTTTTCCGTTGCGCCCATGTTGGACTGGACTGACCGCCATTGCCGTTACTTTCATCGTTTATTGAGTAAGGAAGCACTACTTTACACGGAAATGGTTACAACGGGGGCGATTATTCATGGCAAAGGGGACTATCTGGCCTATAACGAGCAAGAGCATCCATTGGCACTGCAATTGGGGGGCAGTGATCCTCAGGCATTGGCACAGTGTGCCAGGATCGCGCAGGAAAGAGGTTATGATGAAATCAATCTGAATGTGGGTTGCCCTTCTGATCGTGTGCAGAATGGCCGTTTTGGTGCTTGCCTGATGGGAGAAGCAGCGCTGGTAGCTGATTGTATTAAGGCAATGCAGGATGTCGTGGATATTCCTGTTACCGTTAAAACTCGCATCGGAATTGATGAACAGGATAGCTACGAGTTTTTGTGTGATTTTATTGATATTGTTGTGAAAAATAGTGATTGTGATAATTTTATTATCCATGCACGTAAAGCGTGGCTTTCTGGTTTAAGCCCGAAAGAAAACCGTGAAATTCCACCTTTGGATTATCCGCGAGTCTATCAATTGAAACGGGATTTCCCCCAACTGACGTTTTCAATTAATGGCGGTATTAAATCGTTGGAAGAGGTCAAGCAGCATTTGCAGTATATGGATGGTGTGATGGTTGGACGAGAAGCCTACCAAAATCCATCCATTCTGGCACATGTGGATTGTGAGTTGTTTGACCAAACAGTTCCAGTGACCAATACGGTTGAGGTGGTTAAGGCGCTTTATCCTTATATTGAACAAGAGCTATCCAAAGGCACTTATTTAGGGCATATCACCCGCCATATTTTAGGCATTTTCCAAGGGATCCCTGGGGCACGTCAGTGGCGTCGTCACTTAAGTGAAAACGCCCATAAGCCGGGCGCTGATATTATGATTGTTGAAAAAGCGTTGGAAATGGTGACAGAGCGGATGTAAATCCGCTCAGGAGTTTTGTCTGAAATTATGGAATCAATAAGCTGGAGCCGTGGGTTGCACGGTTTTCCAGCGTCTGGTGTGCTCTTACTGCTTCTCTCAGTGGAAACTTCTGGTCTTCTGGTACATCCACATTGATTTTGCCGCTGGCAATTAAAGCAAACAATGTCTTGCTGGCTTCTGCTAACTCTTCGCGAGTCGTGATATAGCTATTAAGAGAAGGACGGGTGAGAAACAGTGAACCTTTCTGATTGAGGATACCCAAATTCACTCCGGTTACGGGACCTGAAGCGTTACCAAAACTGACCATCAAACCTTGTCGTTTCAGGCAATCCAGTGAATCTAGCCATGTCTCTTTGCCAACAGAATCGTATACGACACCAACTTTTTCCCCGCCAGTAATAGCCAGGACGCGTTCTACAATATTCTCGCGACGATAATTGATGGTTTGCCATGCTCCTGCTGCTTTGGCGAGCACCGCTTTTTCGTCTGAACCTACTGTGCCAATCAATTTCGCGCCCAGTGCTTTTGCCCATTGGCAGGCAATCAAACCAACACCACCGGCGGCGGCATGAAATAGAATGGTTTCTCCTGTCTGGAGCTTATGTGTCAAATTGAACAGATAGTAAACAGTCAGGCCTTTTAAAAATGCCGCAGCCGCTTGTTCGAACGAAATCTCATCCGGCAACAGTGCTAATTTGTTTTCAGGAACGTTGTGTATTTCACTGTAAGCACCTAAGGCTGACTGGGCATAAACCACACGATCACCGACTTTAATTGATGTCACATTGGAGCCAACTTTAGTGACAATGCCTGCGGCTTCTGTTCCCAAGCCACAGGGCAGGCAGGCTGGTGGATATAAGCCACTGCGTATGTAGGTATCAATATAATTAATACCGATGGCTTTGTTTTCGACTTGTACTTCATCAGGAGCAAGGTCAGCAGGTATAAATTCACAATATCGGAGTACTTCTGGGCCGCCAATGGCGGATAATTCGATGTGTTTTGCCATGGTAACTCTCTCATTATGTTAGAAATATTGGGAACAGCCTCGCACGTTTGCAATGAAATAGCTACAAATAGCGCGTTAATGTATCTGAAATCATTACAGACTATACGCATTAAACTTCAAGTTGCAATTTACAACACGATATGAAACCGGATTTCCCCCGATTTGCGGGGAGAAATCACACGCATCTTGAAATTAGATTGGTATATCTATAATTACTCAAGGCTGTTTTCATGGCGTATACTGATACCCTATTTCGTTTTTTGTTTAGTGGATTGATGCGGTATACATGGCTGGAAAAAAACCAACTAACAACAGTATGGCTGAACCAAAAGATCGCCAAGTGGAAGGGCTGAAACTTCCACCACACTCTTTGGAAGCAGAGCAATCCGTGTTAGGCGGTTTGATGCTGGATAATGAACGTTGGGATAATGTATCCGAACGGGTTAGCAGCAATGACTTTTTTAGCCGACCACACAGGCGTATTTTCGCTGAAATGCAGCGTTTGCTCGAAACAGGCAAACCTATCGACCTGATCACATTATCGGAATCTCTTGAACAGAATGGCGAACTCGATAATGTCGGAGGGTTTGCCTATCTTGCTGAATTGTCGAAAAATACCCCGAGTGCGGCGAATATCAATGCCTATGCTGATATTGTCCGCGAACGTGCGGTAGTACGTGATATGATCGCGGTCGCCAATGAAATTGCCGATGCAGGATACGATCCACAAGGGCGAACCAGCGAGGAATTGTTGGATTTAGCTGAATCACGAGTATTCCAGATCGCAGAAAATCGGGCAAATAAAGACGAGGGTCCGAAAGGTATTGAACAGATCCTGGAAGAAACCGTTGAACGAATTGAACAGCTCTATCAGCGCCCGCATGATGGCGTAACAGGCGTTTCTACCGGCTATCAAGATCTGGATAAGAAAACCGCAGGATTGCAAAAATCAGATTTAGTTATTGTAGCGGCGCGTCCTTCAATGGGTAAAACGACTTTTGCGATGAACCTGTGTGAAAACGCGGCTATGATGCAGGATAAGCCTGTATTGATTTTCAGCCTTGAGATGCCCGGCAACCAGATCATGATGCGTATGCTGGCATCTCTGTCCCGCGTAGATCAAACACGCATTCGTACCGGTCAACTTGATGATGAGGATTGGGCACGAATTTCCAGTACGATGGGAATTTTGCTGGAAAAACGCAATATGTATATTGATGACTCATCCGGTTTGACGCCAACAGAAGTGCGTTCCCGTGCGCGACGAATTTTCCGCGAACACGGTGGACTCAGTTTGATAATGATCGACTACCTGCAATTGATGCGAGTCCCTTCTTTATCCGACAACCGAACACTGGAAATTGCGGAAATATCCCGCTCACTGAAAGCTCTGGCAAAAGAGCTTCAGGTGCCAGTTGTTGCACTCTCCCAACTTAACCGTGGTTTGGAACAGCGAGCTGATAAACGTCCGGTTAACTCCGATCTGCGTGAATCAGGCTCTATCGAACAGGATGCTGACTTGATCATGTTTATTTATCGTGACGAAGTTTATCACGACAACAGTGAACTGAAAGGTGTGGCAGAAATCATCATTGGTAAACAGCGTAACGGCCCTATCGGTGCAGTAAGGCTGACGTTTAATGGTCAATGGTCACGATTCGATAATTATGCCGGGCCAAGTTACAGCGACGAATAAACCTAAGGGCCTATCACTCATGTTCAAATGACTTCAATAATCAACATTGAAGATAGGCTGTTATTTATCAAACCTGACTGAAAAATTATAAAAAAGGGGATGGAATGAAAGCGGCTACTGCTGTTATCGACCGCCGCGCTCTGCGACACAATTTGCAACAGGTAAGGAAGCAAGCTCCTGACAGTAAACTGATTGCAGTTGTGAAAGCAAACGCCTATGGACATGGTTTATTGGAAACTGCGCGCACAATGGAAGATGCTGATTGCTTTGGTGTCGCTCGCATTGGGGAAGCGCTAGCCCTGCGCAGTGGTGGGATCGTCAAGCCAATCTTACTCTTGGAAGGTTTTTTTGAAGCGGCAGATCTGGCAGTTTTAGTCGTTAATCATATTGAAACCGTGGTGCATAGCATTGAGCAGCTTGAAGCGTTAGAACAGGCAGATTTATCCCACCCGATTAAAGTGTGGATGAAACTCGATACAGGTATGCATCGTCTGGGGATCAGGATTGATGAAGCAGATGAGTTTTATCAACGCCTGAGCCGCTGTCGTAACGTTGAACAACCCGTTAATCTCATCAGTCATTTTAGCCGTGCAGATGAACCTGCAGTTGAAACGACCCAGCAGCAAATCGAGCGCTTTATGGCATTTATTGCGGATAAAGCTGGTGAAAAATCCATCTCTGCATCGGGGGGGATTTTATTATGGCCAAAGGCACACTTAGACTGGGTTCGTCCCGGCATCATGATGTATGGTGCCGCGCCGATGGCGGATAAAACTGCGGCTGACTTTAATTTACTCCCTGCAATGACACTCAAATCTGGTTTAATCGCGGTACGTAAGCACAAAGCGGGTGAAGCCGTGGGATATGGTGGTACGTGGAGCAGTGAATGTGATACATATCTTGGTGTTGTGGCGATGGGATATGGTGATGGATATCCCCGCAGTGCACCTGTCGGTACACCAATATTTATTAATGGTCGGGAAGTACCCCTTGTTGGTCGTGTATCTATGGATATGATTACGGTGGATTTGGGACCGGTATGTCAGGATAAAGTTGGTGATGAAGTAATCCTCTGGGGGAATGTCCTGCCTGTTGAAAAAATTGCGGAGCATTCGGGGATCAGCGCTTATGAGCTGATTACGAAACTGACCTCACGCGTTGCAATGGAATATCTAGACGAATAATCTGGGTAAGTTATATTGTCTGTTTATTGGTACTTTTAATATATAACTCAATAGCAGGGAGTATAACGTCATGTTCCAGAATGTTGATGCGTATGCGGGCGATCCTATTCTGTCGTTAATGGAAGAATTCAAAAACGATCCCCGTGCAGAAAAAATAAATCTGAGCATCGGGCTGTATTACGATGAACAGGGTATAACCCCAAAATTACAGGCTGTTGCAACTGCTGAAAAACAAATAAACGCCTTGCCACAGTCTGCTTCCCTTTACCTCCCAATGGAAGGGTTGCTTGCCTATCGTACGGCAATTCAGGAACTGCTGTTCGGCAAAGATCACCCATTATTAAACCAACAACGTATTGCCACGATTCAAACACTGGGCGGCTCAGGCGCATTAAAAGTAGGGGCTGATTTTTTACACCGTTATTTCCCTGATTCTGAAGTATGGTGCAGTGATCCGACATGGGAAAACCATGCCGCTATTTTTGCCGGAGCAGACGTCAAAGTGAACTATTACCCTTATTTTGATGCTAAAACCAAAGGGGTAAAATTTGACGAAATGCTGGCAACATTCAAGCAATTGCCCGTAAAAAGCATCATTTTGATGCATCCTTGCTGTCATAACCCAACAGGTTCCGATCTCACCAATGACCAATGGGATCAGGTGGTTCAGGTTGTAAAAGAGCGAGAATTGATTCCTTTCCTTGATATCGCTTATCAGGGATTTGCCGATGGTATGGAAGAAGATGCCTACGCGATCCGCGCAATGGCCAATGCGGGTTTACCTTGTCTGGTCAGCAACTCGTTCTCGAAAATTTTCTCGCTGTATGGTGAGCGTGTTGGTGGATTATCAGTTATCTGTGGCGATGCCAACGTGGCTGAACACGTCTTGGGACAATTGAAAGCGACGGTGCGCCGTATTTACTCCAGCCCACCAAATTTTGGCGCGCAGATTGTTGCCAGGGTATTGAGTAACCCTGAATTAAAAAACCAATGGCTGGATGAAGTTGAACGGATGCGTCTGCGTATTCTGGAAATGCGAACAGTATTGGTAAGTGCCCTGCAACAAGCGCTACCAGAAAAAAACTTTGATCATTTACTGAAACAGCGTGGAATGTTCAGTTACACCGGATTCAGTCAGGCACAAGTTGATAGATTACGTGAAGAGTTTGGCGTCTATCTGGTCGGTTCTGGCCGCGTTTGTATGGCTGGCGTGAATCATCATAACGTACAACGCATTACAGAAGCGTTTGCTGCGGTGAGTTAGTCATTTTTATTGCCTGCACGCAAAGAAAATTAGAGAAAAGAGCCTGATTGAAAACATTCAGTTGAAAAAAGTAGAAGGCTATTGGAATTATGTAGCCTTCTGTTTTAATAGTTTCAATATAAATAAAAATTACTTTTGCAATAATTGATAGAATGTTGGGTTATCATCACATTGCCCGCTACCACATTCCAATAGGGTAGAAACCAAATTGGCGGCAATTAAAAATGCGAACAATCCCATGACAATTTTGCCTAATGTTGGTGGTGTGTATCTTGCTGAATCAACATTGCCTGCTTTCAGGGGCATAATAGCTGCGATGGCAATAATAGTCAGGATAGATAGAATTGCAGCCCAGGTATAAAAATGCAGACCGAAGAAAGTTGAACCATATCCCATATCTCCCGGCATGATATGGAGAGAAACCTGACGCATGGCAATGAAACCAGTCACAATGCAGCCAAGCAGTGAAAGGCTATAATGGACATTTTTTATGCCGAAATAAATATTAAACAAAAATCCAAAACCAATCATGATTATGCCAGCTCGCTGCAATAAACATAATGGGCAGGGAAGTTCAAAACGCGCTAATTGATAATAAAATGCGACTATCAAAACAATACTAATACCTAACAATCCCAGAATATTCAAGGCCATTGCAAGATTAATATTACGTGGTGCTGACATTGTGTTATTCATTACGGCCTCCGATTAGAAAGAAAGGTTCAATGCATCAGTTGCATGGTATTTAAACCAAAATACCGTGATGATGAATAAAGCAAACCACAGGGTATACGTCAGCTTTTTTTGCCGGTAATGATAGTGACGATTATAACTAGCGCAATTAAGAACGGTAAAAACATGTACATGTTTAATCTCCATTATAAATTTGAAGCATATGTAATGTCATTATGACATTAATACTTTGGTAATGTGAGCATTAATAATATTAGAACAACAATACAATATTAATTCAGGAAAAATTGTTTCATCTGAATTGGCTGTAAGAAAAAGCATTTCTACACGTAGGAAGATGAATTTGATTAATAATTGTGTAGAAAATAAATAAAATCCTCCCCGCTATGTGGGGGAGGATTCGGGGGAGGATTGTCAGCAATTTTAGGTGTTGGTCGAAATTAATAAATTAATTGCGTTCAAGTACCGATTTCAAAAAGCGAGCAGTGTGAGATTTTTCACACTGAACCACTTCTTCTGGTGTTCCTGAAACCAATATTTCCCCGCCACCGCTACCACCTTCAGGGCCAAGATCAACAATCCAATCAGCAGTTTTGATTACATCCAGGTTATGTTCAATAACGACAATAGTATTTCCTTGATCCCGCAATTGATGCAGAACGGACAATAGTTGCTGAATATCCGCAAAATGTAGGCCGGTTGTTGGCTCATCAAGAATATACAGTGTCTGGCCTGTACCCCGTTTAGATAATTCCCGTGCCAGTTTTACCCGTTGTGCTTCCCCGCCAGAAAGTGTCGTTGCGGATTGCCCCAGACGAATATAGGAAAGACCGACATCTATCAAAGTTTGCAATTTACGGGAAAGGGCAGGAACTGCATCAAAAAACTCACGAGCCTCTTCGATGGTCATATTCAGCACTTCATTAATATTCTTGCCCTTATATTTGATTTCCAGCGTTTCGCGATTGTAACGCTTGCCCTTGCATTGGTCACAAGGCACATAAACATCAGGCAAAAAATGCATCTCAACTTTAATTACGCCATCGCCCTGACAGGCTTCACAGCGCCCGCCTTTAACGTTGAAACTGAAACGCCCCGGTGTATAGCCACGGGTACGGGATTCAGGAACGCCTGAGAATAACTCTCTGACAGGCGTAAATATGCCAGTATAAGTGGCAGGGTTTGAACGAGGGGTTCTGCCAATCGGGCTTTGGTCGATATCGATCACTTTGTCAAAGTGCTCAAGACCCTGGATATCGATATAAGGAGCAGGATTAATATTTGTGGCTCCGTTTAACTGACGCTGTGCAATAGGGAATAACGTATCGTTGATCAATGTTGATTTACCGGAACCAGAAACACCTGTAACACAAGTAAACAGGCCAACAGGTAGTTTTAATGTCACCTTTTTCAGGTTATTGCCTTTTGCGCCAATCAATTTCAGCATTTTATCTGGATTAACAGACACGCGCTGCTCTGGAATAGCAATTTGACGTTCACCACTGAGGAATTTTCCGGTGAGCGATTTTGGGCTTTCCATGATATCGCTGAGTGTTCCTTCGGCAACAATCTCGCCACCATGTATGCCCGCGCCTGGTCCGATGTCAATAATATGGTCAGCCGCACGGATGGCATCTTCGTCATGCTCGACAACGATAACCGTGTTGCCTAAATTGCGCAGGTGCAGCAAAGTTTCCAGCAAACGCTCATTATCTCTTTGATGCAGGCCAATGGAAGGCTCATCCAGCACATACATCACACCGACAAGACCCGCACCAATCTGGCTCGCCAAACGGATACGCTGGGCTTCCCCGCCGGAAAGCGTTTCTGCGGAACGGGAGAGTGTCAGATAATTCAAGCCAACATTTACCAAGAATTTCAGGCGATCACGGATCTCTTTCAGGACTTTTTCGGCAATTTGGGCGCGTTGTCCACTCAGTTTGATATTTTGGAAAAACGCCATTGCATGACCGATGCTGAAATCCGAAATTTGTGGCAGCGTCGTATTTTCGATAAAGACATAGCGTGCTTCCTTACGCAGTCGCGTTCCATCGCAGGAAACGCAAGATCGATTACTGATATATTTTGCCAATTCTTCCCGCACAGCGGTAGATTCCGTCTCTTTATAGCGGCGTTCCATATTATGCAGAACACCTTCGAACGGGTGGTGACGGACAGTCTCATCACCACGATCATTGGTGTATTTAAATTCAATGGATTCTTTACCTGAACCATATAAAACCACTTTCTGAATGGTTGGGCTTAATTGATTAAATGGTATTTCGATATCGAATTTGTAGTGTTCTGCTAGTGATCTCAACATTTGGAAGTAATAGAAATTACGGCGATCCCAACCACGGATCGCCCCGCCGGCAAGGGAGATACCTTCATTCTGGACAACCCGTTCGGGATCAAAAAATTGCTGAACCCCTAATCCATCACAAGTAGGGCAAGCGCCTGCGGGATTGTTGAAGGAAAACAGGCGAGGTTCCAACTCGCTCATACTATAGCCACATATTGAGCAGGCAAAATTGGCGGAGAAGACCAGTTCTTCGGCCTGGGTATCATCCATATTGGCAATGACGGCAGTACCACCGGAAAGTTCCAACGCGGTTTCGAATGATTCCGCCAATCGTTGGGAGAGGTCGGCACGCACTTTAAAGCGGTCGACGACGACTTCGATAGTGTGTTTTTTCTGTAATTCGAGTTTTGGTGGATCGGAAAGGTCGCACACTTCACCATCAATACGGGCGCGGATATAGCCTTGTGTGGCAAGATTATCCAGCAACTTGAGATGTTCACCCTTACGTTCTTTGACGACAGGAGCCAGCAGTATCAGGCGTTGGCCTTCTGGTAGTGCCAGAACGTTATCTACCATCTGGCTGATCGTTTGTGCCGCCAGAGTGATATTGTGTTCAGGACAGCGTGGTTCACCCACTCGTGCAAATAGCAGACGAAGATAATCGTGAATTTCAGTTATTGTTCCGACCGTAGAGCGGGGGTTATGGGAAGTAGACTTTTGTTCAATGGAAATAGCCGGAGATAGCCCTTCAATATGATCAACATCCGGTTTTTCCATCAGTGACAAAAACTGGCGAGCGTATGCAGAGAGGGATTCAACATAGCGACGTTGCCCTTCCGCATACAGGGTATCGAAAGCCAAAGATGACTTACCGGAACCAGATAGCCCGGTAATGACTATCAGCTTGTCACGGGGAATTATTAAATTGATATTCTTAAGATTATGGGTACGGGCGCCCCGAACTTCGATGTTATCCATATACCACTTCCCAGATTATTGATAGTGCAAAACGCATTATTATCGCACAAATATTGCTGAATAGACATACAGTGTTTAACGGACAATCGTGCTGTAACCATGACAATGTAAAGTACGATGCGCTTCGCAAAGTATAATATAACGGTTCTCTGTTTAAACTTATCCCTCGCATGGTAAACTACTTTGCTTATAATTAGAGAAATCCGTTTTTAGCAAAATTCATTTCATCAGGAGTATTTCCAATGGCCAGCAGAGGCGTAAACAAAGTTATTTTAGTGGGTAATTTGGGGCAGGACCCGGAAGTTCGCTATATGCCGAATGGCGGTGCAGTTACCAACGTTACTCTGGCAACGTCTGAGAGCTGGCGTGATAAGCAAACCGGTGAGATGAGAGAGAAGACCGAATGGCATCGTGTCGTGTTTTTCGGAAAATTGGCAGAAGTCGCCGGTGAATACCTGCGCAAAGGTTCTCAGGTTTATGTTGAAGGTTCTTTGCAGACTCGCAAATGGCAAGATCAGAACGGCCAAGACCGTTACACCACGGAAGTTGTAGTCAATCCTATCGGTGGCGTCATGCAGATGTTGGGCAGTCGTGGCGGCGCAGCACAAGATGCACCAGCACAAGGCGGTTGGGGGCAGCCACAGCAGCCACAAGCTTCCCAGCAATTCAGTGGCGGTACTCCATCTCGTCCAGCGCAGTCTCCTATGCCACAGAGTAATGAGCCGCCAATAGATTTCGATGATGATATTCCTTTCTGAGTGAACCTTGAAAAAGTAGCTTGATTCTGGTCAGGATCAGTAACCTATTTTGCGCCAGTCTTGAAGTCATGGTTAAGCTTGATCTGGCCATAGTTCATAGTGTGTTTCGATAATTTTCTGATCACGTCTTAAGAGTCATACCAATATTTGTTAGCTCACAAGTCGTACATCCAACTTACCGTAATTTGAAGTTCTTGCTGGCGATTTTGCCAATCTTATTCATGTCCTATCCAATAGGTGTCCCGGACATCGGCGATAATACTACGGCCTGTATGGCATGAAGACGAGCAGCCGCCCAATCGTCAGCAACATCGTTAGAAACAAACTCTCCCGTCAAACTAATGTCCGCCACATACTTGCCAGCGTAAGAAGGTTATTACTGTCCATCTCCTGCTTGAGTGACTGAGTTAGATTCGGCAGGACGTCCTTAATACTGCATGATGAAATGTCTGAACTTTGAAAACCGGATACTTAGATGACTGGCGTTATTTTGGCACTCACAGTGGAACCCCGCAGGGTGGCATTGCTTTCTGCCATTCTGAGCCAATACTAAGAATAAGTTCTGGAATCAAAAACCGACTTGAAAAAATTTCGCACCTCAAATTCATGGCGAAGTCAAACGCACGTAAAACACATTCACTTCTGGGAGTGATAAAATGATACACTGACATCGGTGACCAAGAAAACAGTCAGTTCAATAGGTCGCACGCCCATCGGACTGAAAATAGCGGCTTGATATCTTCAATCTCCAATTTAACTAATTTGATGTTCTTTTTTTTGGTTAAGGGAATCCAGGAGTTGGGGTTCCCTCTCGCCAAAAGGGGTCCGTAGTTAAAGGGGGGTTGGGGAATCGCCCAATCGGCAGCAAGACATTCACGAACTTCAGACGTCATCGGTTGGTCAATAACCACGAGCAAATCTACACACTGAAGGGGTGAAGACCACCAACTACAGCCGAACCATGAAGGTAGACAGCGACCAGCGATTCCGCTAATCGCTTCTGGACGCTCACCAACGTTTTATCTGCTTCGGGAGGAATAGTCATTAAACAGCTCACTCATAAAATACTCATGCTAAATATCGCTCAAAGTGATTACCAGAAAATCAAACAAATAGCATGAGTACATATAAATATCTTGGTTCTATTTAACCAATCGTTTTATCTAGCAATTGGCGAATATAAGAACCCGCACCCAATAACCCCGGTTTGTCATGAGTAATCAGATATACAGGAATATCTTTTAAATAGTCTGTAAATCTGCCTTTGTTTTCAAACCCATGTCGGAAACCTGACTTTTGGAAGAAATCAAGGAAACGTGGGACGATCCCACCTGCAATGTAAACACCGCCAAATGCACCAATATTCAGCGCCAAATTCCCACCAAAACGCCCTAACGCAGTACAAAAGAGTTCTAACGCCTGTTTGCAGATAGGGCAATTTCCATTCAGTGCACGGTCTGAAATATCGCGAGGGGTAAGATCTTCGGCGGCTTGACTGTTGAGTTTCATCAGGGAACGATAAATATTCACTAAACCAGGGCCGGAAAGGACTCGTTCGGCGGAGACATGACCATATTCTTCGCGCAATACGCTCAACATATGATCTTCTTCCGTACTATCTGGCGCGAACTCTACGTGACCACCTTCACCAGGTAAGCTCATCCATTGGCTGCCTGTATGAACAAGATGCGCGACGCCTAACCCAGTTCCTGCACCATAAACCGCAATAGGGCGTTTAGCCTGAGGTTGCTTTCCGCCAATCTGAATCACATCATTTGCTCCCAGAACCGGAATGGCGAGGGAAACGGCAGTAAAATCGTTAATCACCTCAAAATGTTCCCACCCCAGAGAGGCTTTCATTTGGCTAACAGAAAAACGCCAACTGTGGTTGGTCATACTGATTACATCATCCGTTACCGGACAGGCAATAGCGATACTGCCATATTTGACTTCACAGTTCTGCTGTTTCAAATATTGGCGGATAACAATTTCAAGCGATGCATAATGTGCACAGGGATAGAATTCGACCGCGCTCAATTGCCCGGTATCTATATCACATAATGCCAGACGTGCATTTGTACCGCCGATATCACCTACCAGGGCATAAGTTGTCATGGTTTATCTCCTCAATTCTTACAGAAATCCTAACGAACCAGTTAAAAGTCGAATTGAGGGGATTTTACACAAGGTCAGGCCTAAAGGCCGCATAAAAATGTATCTTACAGAGTGTGGATTTTATCATCTTCGATGTGATTAACGCTTGATTCTTATCCCTGATTCACTGGATAATCATCCGCTTCAAATTTTCTCACTGTTTCTTTATCCAACAAGCCAAACGATTGCGCAAACGAATGGTTGAACCCAACGAATGCAGCACCGATTTTTATTATCTTGTGACGTAATCGTTTTCGTTTGCAGAGGTGAAGAAATGGGACGAGAGCTTTTCAAGGCGATATATTTAACAGAAGCAGGGGAAAAACATGTCTGGTATGCAGGCACCAACTCAATGCAAACTCGATAGGTATTTTAAGATTACTGAACGTGGATCGACGGTACGTCAGGAAGTTCTCGCTGGATTAACGACGTTTTTGGCAATGGTCTATTCCGTTATTGTGGTTCCAGGGATGCTTGGGCAAGCCGGATTTCCTCATACCGCCGTGTTTATTTCTGTTTGTCTGGTGACCGGTATCGGTTCGTTATTGATGGGATTGTGGGTTAATCTGCCAATGGCGATTGGTTGTGCAATCTCGTTGACTGCATTTACCGCGTTCAGCCTGGTATTAGGACAACAGGTAAGCATTCCAGTGGCATTGGGTGCGGTTTTCCTGATGGGATGTTTGTTTACACTAATTTCCGTGACAGGGGTACGGGCATGGATTTTACGCAATATGCCAATGGGCATCGCACATGGCACGGGGATTGGCATCGGATTGTTTTTATTGTTGATTGCGGCCAATGGTGTTGGTCTGGTGATTAAGAACCCAAACGCTGGCTTGCCGGTTTCCTTTGGCTCACTGACTTCATTTCCGGTGGTTATGACACTATTGGGGCTGGCGGGAGTCATCGGTCTGGAACGGAAAAAAGTGCCTGGCGGTATCTTGCTGATAATTATCGCAATTTCTATTATTGGCTTGATTTTTGATCCAACCGTTAAGTATCAAGGATTCTTTAAGTTTCCTACATTGGGGGAAGATGGCCTGTCCCTGATGTTCAGTATGGATATTATGGGAGCTTTACAGCCTATTGTATTACCCAGTGTTCTGGCGCTGGTCATGACAGCTGTATTTGATGCGACGGGTACGATCCGGGCTGTGGCGGGGCAAGCCAATTTATTGGATAAGAGAGGCCAGATTATCAATGGCGGCAAGGCACTGACAGCAGATTCTGTCAGTAGTATTTTTGCAGGGGTTATCGGTTCTTCTCCCGCCGCGGTTTATATTGAGTCTGCTGCGGGAACCGCAGCTGGTGGTAAAACGGGTTTAACAGCTTCTGTTGTCGGTATTTTATTCCTGTTGATTTTATTCTTGTCTCCGCTGTCGTATTTAGTTCCCGTCTATGCTACGGCTCCTGCCTTGATGTATGTCGGATTACTGATGTTGAGTAATGTGCGAAAGCTGAATTTTGATGATTTTGTGGATGCAATGTCAGGTTTACTGTGTGCTGTATTTATTGTGCTGACTTGTAATATCGTCACAGGCATTATGCTGGGTTTCAGTGCATTGGTGGTTGGGCGTATCTTTGCGGGGGAATGGCGTAAGCTGAATACTGGTACGGTGATACTTGCCATTGTATTAGTGGTATTTTATGCCGGAAATTGGGCTATCTAATTAAAATAGGATGCGCGAACACTTAGAGTTTGCGTATCCTTATTCCTTTTATATTTTTCCATTCCACTGTTAGTTATCTGGTGATCACCAGACATCTTCGAAAATGTGCTAATTTTTCAATACACTTTGACCGATAAGCATAAAATAGAAATATGAATCAATGCTTATTGATTCACAATGTGATTGCTTTTTGATTTTCTTTAATAACTGTAATATTTATGGTTATTAGCGCTATTATTAACAGGAAAAAACAGTCACAATCTTTCCACTGACGGATTTTTGGCAATTTGTAAGGGTAACATGGAAATATTCTTTACTATCTTGATCTTGATTTTGGTGGTGTCAGTTTCTGGTGTTCTTACTAAAATGATTCCGTTCCGTATCCCCTTGCCGATAGTGCAAATAGCAATGGGAGCGTTGCTGGCTTGGCCTCATTTTGGTTTACACGTTACTTTCGATCCAGAACTCTTCCTCGTATTACTTATCCCTCCTTTGTTATTTGTTGATGGTTGGAAAACGCCAACCAGAGAGTTTTTCCAGCATGGGCGTGAAATCGTCATTTTAGTTTTAGTATTGGTATTGGTGACGGTTATTGGCATTGGTTATTTGATCTATTGGTTATTGCCGAGTATTCCACTTATTGCTGCTTTTGCACTGGCGGCTGTATTATCCCCAACAGATGCGGTGGCATTGTCATCCATTGTCGGAAAAGATCGTATTCCTAAAAATATGATGAGCGTGCTGGAAGGGGAAGCATTAATGAATGATGCTTCCGGTCTGGTGGCTCTGAAATTCGCCGTCGCGATTGCCATGGGCACGATGGTCTTTACCGTCACTGGTGCAACGGTTGAGTTTTTCAAGGTGGCGGTGGGGGGATTGCTGTCGGGTATCGCCATTACCTGGTTATACAGTAAATCACTGCGATTGATGAGTCGCTGGAGTGGAGATGATCCGGCAACTCAAATCATGTTTATGATGCTGTTGCCGTTTGCTTCTTATATGATTGCTGAACATATCGGTGTCTCAGGCATTCTGGCTGCGGTTGCCGCAGGTATGACTATCAGTAAGGCAGGCGTGATCCGCAACGCGCCACTGGATATGCGCCTGCGTGCAGACAACGTATGGGGAATGCTGGCCTTTGTCTTCAATGGCCTGGTGTTTATCATGTTGGGGCTGCAATTGCCGGGTATCTGGGAAGCATCGGTGGCACAGGCTGAACTTGACCCACATGTTGAAACCTGGATGCTATTTGCTGCCGTTGGGATCATTTATGTTGCGCTGGTATTACTGAGATTCGGCTGGTTGTGGTTGATGAAAAATATCAGCAAGATGCTGATAAAGAAAAAACCTCTTCAGTTTGCCTCCTATACGGCCCGTGAGTTGTGGCTGGCTTCATTCGCGGGTGTTCGAGGGGCAATTACGCTGGCAGGTGCGCTGTCTGTCCCCTTGTTCTTGCCGGATGGTGATCCGTTCCCGGCGCGTTATCAGTTGATTTTTATTGCAGCGGGCGTGATTTTGTTCTCCCTTTTTGTCGGGGTTGTCGCTTTACCTTTGCTACTGCGTGGCATGAAAGTCGGTGATAAGCTGGCAGATCTCAATGAAATCAGAATGGCAAAATCGGCAATGGCTGAAGTTGCTATTGTCAGTATGAATAAGATGGAAGAGCGTTTGTCGGCCAGTACTGAAGAAAAACTGGATGCTGAGGTTATTAGTGAGATTGCTTCTCGCGTTACTGGTTATTTGCGGCGTCGTACTGCGGGAACGGATGAAATCGAACATAACCTGATGGTTGAAGATTTGGAACGTCGTTTCCGTTTGACAGCATTAAGGGCTGAACGAGGAGAGTTATATCACCTGCGTGCAACCCGTAAGATTAGTAATGAAACACTACAAACGTTACTGCATGATCTTGATTTGTTAGAAGCGCTTTTAGTAGAGAAAGATCAATAAAAGGTAAAAGACCAATAAATTATGTGGCTGTTAACGATCACAACATTTTTATGGGCCGCCTCATTTAGCCTGATTGGCGCTTATCTCGCTGGTCAGGTTGATAGCTGGTTTTCGGTTCTTGTCAGGGTCATGTTGGCAGCAATGGTATTTTTGCCATTTTTGCGCTGGCGTGGGTTATCGCTGAAAGTCATTTCACTGTATATGGCCGTCGGTGCCTGTCAGCTTGGTGTGATGTATTTGTTTGTATTTCACGCTTATCACTATCTGACCGTGGCAGAATTTTTGCTATTTACCATCATGACGCCGCTCTATGTCACATTAATTTATGATCTGATGGGACGTCAGCGATTGCGCTGGAGTTATGCCTTGAGTTCTTTATTGGCAGTGGCTGGCGCAGCGATTATTCGTTATGACCGATTGAGTGAGTCTTTCTGGGTTGGCTTGCTGTTAGTGCAATTGGCAAATATTTTCTTTGCGATTGGTCAAGTCGGTTATAAGCGCTTGATGGAGATCCATCCGATCCCACAACGAATGGCATTCTCGTGGTTTTATCTGGGCGCTTGTGCTGTCGCTATCATCGGTTGGCTGATGTTTGGTGATCCGCAAAAATTGCCAACAACTCAGCTACAGTGGGGCGTTTTAATTTGGCTGGGTGTCGGGGCATCGGGGATTGGCTACTTTATGTGGAACTATGGTGCCACTCAGGTAGATGCCGGAACACTGGCGATTATGAATAATATGTTGGTTCCGGCGGGGTTATTGGTCAATTTTGCGATTTGGCAGCAGCATCCTAATTGGCTGAGCTTTACCATTGGAGGCAGCCTGATTGTTGCGTCACTTTGGGTGCATCACCGTTGGATACTGAAACCCGTTTCACAAACGGCAAATTGTCCACCGCGTGCTGGCGCGCAGAACGAATAAAGGTATCAATAGCGGGTTGGCGTTGCTCCCCTTCTCGGCTGGCAGCGTACAATCTGCTCCATAATCCCTCTCCCAATGTTTGGGTGACAACCAATCCTTGTCTTTCGAATGTTTCCACGGCCCAGTGTGGTAACGCGGCAATACCCAATCGGGCAGCAACCATCTGGATCAGCAATAGTGTATTGTCGACAGTTTTTAATGTTGGAGTAATTTCCGCAGGCTGGAGAAAACGACGCCAGATATCAAACCGTTGGCGCTGGACCGGATAGATCAGCAAAGTTTCTGTGGCGAGATCTTGTGGACGAATATCACGTTTATTTGCTAATGGGTGATCCGGTGCGATCACCAGCTTCACTTCATAATCAAACAGCGGCGTATAATGCAGGTTACTGTCTGCAATAATGTCAGATGTCAGAACGATATCCAGCTCGCGCTTTTGTAGTGCAGGTTGAGGATCAAATGTCACACCAGATTTAAAGTCCACATTAACCTGCGGCCAACTTTCACGAAAACGCTTAAGTGCTGGTGTCAGCCATTGAATACAGCTATGGCACTCGATGGCAATGCGTAAGTTTGTCTCTTCCGGCTCATGGCATTCACGTAAGGAAGCGGTCACCAAGGGCAAAACTTGCTCTGCCAGCTTCAACAGCACTTCCCCTTGGGGGGTTAGCTTTAAGGGTTGGCTTTTACGAATGAATAGCTTAAATCCCAGCCGATGTTCTAATTCACTGAACTGATGAGAAAGGGCCGATTGCGTCTGATGCAAATAATTTGCTGTCGCGGCGAGTGAACCACAATGGTTCAGTGCTTGTAGCGTTTTTAAGTGTTTTAGTTCGATCATGAAAAACCTTCAAGATGATAATGAATAATTTGCGCTTGTGGTTTATACCTTACCTGTTGATTATAGAAGTGTAAACATCTAGACGGCTAAAAATTACAGGGTGACGACATGACGGTTCT
The DNA here is from genome assembly GCF_056632175.1 of Xenorhabdus sp. SGI 60. Classification (NCBI taxonomy): domain Bacteria; kingdom Pseudomonadati; phylum Pseudomonadota; class Gammaproteobacteria; order Enterobacterales; family Morganellaceae; genus Xenorhabdus; species Xenorhabdus sp. SGI 60. Next base: position 705,242 of record NZ_CP196860.1, read on the forward strand.
GAATCATACATTAGGTTTTCCACGTATCGGATTGAAAAGAGAGCTAAAAAAAGCGCAAGAAAGCTATTGGGCGGGCAAAATTTCTCAACAGGAATTGCTGGAGACAGGTCGTGAATTACGTGCACGTCACTGGCAACAACAAAAAGAAGCGGGCGTTGATTTAGTCCCCGTTGGTGATTTTGCCTGGTATGACCAAGTATTGACCACCAGCTTGTTATTGGGCAATGTTCCACCGCGTCATCAAAATGAAGGTGGCAATATTGATCTGGATACGCTGTTCCGCATTGCCCGTGGTCGTGCTCCAACAGGGACACCTGTAGCTGCTTCGGAAATGACTAAATGGTTTAACACCAATTATCACTATATCGTGCCTGAATTTCAGGAAGGGCAGGCATTTAAGTTGGGCTGGACTCAGTTGTTGGACGAAGTTGATGAAGCTCTGGCATTGGGACACAACGTAAAACCTGTACTTTTGGGTCCAGTGACCTATTTATGGCTCGGTAAGGTGAAAGGCAAGGCTTTTGATCGCCTGTCTCTATTAAAGGATATCCTGCCGGTATACCAGCAGGTGTTGGCAGAACTGGCAAAACGCGGCATTGAATGGGTACAGATTGATGAACCGGCTCTGGTACTGGAATTACCAGAAGAGTGGCTGGCGGCATTCCCAACGGCTTATCAAGCACTTGAAGGACAAGTGAAATTGTTGCTGACGACCTATTTTGACAGCATCGGTCACAATCTGGAAACCATCAAATCGCTGCCAGTGCAAGGATTGCATGTTGATTTGGTAGCGGGACAGGATTCTCTTGAGCATTTGGATAAATCTCTGCCGGAAGATTGGTTGCTTTCATTGGGGGTGATTAACGGCCGCAACGTTTGGCGAGCCGATTTGAGTGAAAAATACCAGCTTGTCGCCCCATTGGTTGGTAAGAGAAATGTGTGGATCGGCACTGCCTGTTCATTGCTGCATAGCCCCATTGATCTGAATGATGAAACAGGATTGGACGAAGAAGTGAAAAGCTGGTTTGCCTTTGCATTGCAAAAATGTGCGGAACTTTCTTTGCTGTCACAAGCATTGAATGCGCCGGAAGGCAGTAAACAGGCTGATTTGGATGCCTATAGTGCCCCAATTCGCGCCCGTCGCAGTTCCACAAGGGTGAATAATCCAGCGGTCGCTGGGCGCATTGCGGCAATTAAGCCACAGGATAGTGAACGTAATCAGGTATATCCTGAACGTGCTAAGCTCCAGCGTCAACGTTATAACTTACCGCTGTGGCCAACAACAACCATAGGTTCATTCCCACAAACAACGGAAATTCGTAGCCTGCGTCTCGATTTCAAAAAAGGTCGGGTGGATAGTACGCATTACCGAGCCAATATCAGTGAGCATATTAAACAGGCGATCCAAGAACAGGAGCGTTTGGGACTGGATGTATTGGTACATGGTGAAGCCGAACGTAACGACATGGTGGAATATTTCGGTGAACATTTTGACGGCTATGTCTTTACCCAAAATGGTTGGGTACAGAGTTACGGCTCCCGTTGCGTGAAACCACCGGTAATTATTGGCGATATTAGTCGTCCAGAAGCCATAACGGTAAATTGGGCGACATATGCACAATCTTTGACCGATAAGCCAGTTAAGGGCATGTTGACGGGACCTGTGACCATTCTTTGTTGGTCATTCCCAAGGGAAGATATCAGCCGTGAAACCATCGCTAAACAGATCGCACTGGCTTTGCGTGATGAAGTTGATGATTTGCAGAAGTCAGGCATTGGCATTATCCAGATTGATGAACCCGCATTGCGTGAAGGCTTGCCACTGCGCAGAGAAGAGTGGCAAGAATATCTGGAATGGGCGGTGGATGCTTTCAAACTGAGCGCAGCAATTGCGAAAGATGATACCCAAATCCACACCCATATGTGTTATTGCGAGTTCAATGACATCATGCCTTCCATTGCCGCGTTGGATGCAGATGTAATCACTATTGAAACCTCGCGCTCGGATATGGAATTGCTGGATTCGTTCGAAGATTTCTCATATCCGAATGAGATAGGGCCTGGTGTGTATGATATTCACTCACCAAACGTCCCTAGCGTCGAATGGATTGAGTCATTATTACGCAAAGCGGTTGATCGTATTCCGGTCGAGCGTTTGTGGGTGAACCCGGACTGCGGTTTGAAAACTCGCGGTTGGACAGAGACCAGACAAGCGTTGGCAAACATGGTTGAAGCGGCAAAACGCTTGCGCTCTTCATTAAATGGCTAATTTAGAGTTTATTTGTTCAATTTAAACTTAATAAGTGATGAAAATACCCGCTACAGTCAGATTCATGTAGCGGGTGAAAAAGCGAGTCATGTCTTGGCTACTTAATACGCTCAACAGACATCCCAATCAATTTTTCATCCAGATTCTTCCGTTTAGAATTATTCATGCATAATGCCAGTTTACTCTGGTAATTCTCAACTATTTTCAAGCAATCTCATTTTTCAATTGCGATTTTCATTCCTGATCTCTGAGATTATCCTTGGAAAAATATCGATTTCTGATAGCGAAAAGCATTGTAAATATGGCATGTTCCAATTTATCCATTTTTAATGAGGCTTTGTGATGGAGTTTTATATTCCAATTATGGGATTGGGCGTGGCGGTATTTACGCTGGTTTTTCTGGTCTTGCGCACGCGTGTTCATGTCCTTATCGCTATGTTAATTGCGGCAATAATCGCTGGAATATCAGGCGGTTTGACTATGAATAATATCGTTGAAGTAATCGCTAAAGGATTTGGTTCGACACTAGGTAACATCGGTATCGTGATTGGATTGGGATGCATGATGGGGAGAATATTGGAAGTATCGGGAGCAACAGAGCAAATCGCCTATAGCCTGATTAAATGGTTGGGTAAAAGGCGCGAAGAGTGGGCTTTGGCGATTACCGGTTATATTGTCAGTATCCCCATATTTGTGAATTCAGCTTTTGTGATCCTCTATCCGCTGGTGAAGGCATTGGCGAAAAAAGGTAAACGCAATGTATTGTCCCTTGGGGTTGCTCTGGCCGGAGGGTTAGTGGTGACTCACCATATCGTTCCTCCAACACCTGGGCCGCTTGGTGTCGCCGGAATATTCGGGGTCAGTATCGGCCAAATGATGCTGGCAGGTATGATACTGGCGGCGCCCTGTGTCATCGGTATTACCTGCTATGCAAAGTGGCTGGAAACTAAATATCCTCAATATCAACTGGGTGATACAGAAGAAAGTGCAGAAAATTTGCCACAAGTACATCAGCGTTATATGGAAGAGAAAGAGCAAAAATCACTTCCAAGTCTATTTCTTTCTCTTTTACCTATCGTCGTGCCAATTATGCTGATTGTTATTGGTGTCATTAATGGAATGATACGGAAAATGGATGGGTTTGCCGGTAAGGAAAACGCTTTCTATTTTCAGATTTTTGATTTTCTAGGATCACCCATTATTGCGCTAGCAATCAGTGTATTACTGGCAGTTTATACCTTAATGCCAAACGTTAGTAAGCATGAAGTGATTGAACATCTGGAAACAGGGTTAAAAACGGTAGGCATTATTCTGTTGGTGTCAGGAGCAGGAGGTGCATTAGGTGCAGTGTTGAACGAAGGTTCAACAGGGACGATATTGGCGCATTATATTGCCAGCCTGCCCATAACACCGGTCTTGATCCCATTTATCATTGCAACGCTCATCCGCATAATTCAAGGCTCTGGTACAGTGGCAATGATAACTGCGGCTTCTATTTCTGCGCCGGTTATCAAGCAGATACCGGATGTTAATATGTTGGTGGCGGCTCAGGCTGCGATGATGGGCACACTATTTTTCAGTTACTTCAATGATTGTTTTTTCTGGGTGGTTAACCGGATGATGGGCATTAAGAATGTGAGACAGCAGATTATCATCTGGTCAATACCCACCACAATTGCTTGGGGAATTGGACTGTGTGGTGTATTGCTGCTTAATTTCATCATGTAACTTATTATGTGAATAGCGCCCTGTAGAGGGCGTTTTCTTTTTAAATGTGACAATTATCACAAATATATGTATGTGTTTCTTTTGAATATCAATTAAAGATGATTTTAATCACTAAAAAATGTCAGAGTATTGACTAAATTTAGGTATTCAAATTTTGAATCATGCCCGTTGAGGAGTCTGATATGTCTGATGTGTTTCACTTAGGTATCACCAAAAGCGACCTGCAAGGCGCAACTCTGGCGATTGTACCAGGCGATCCTAACCGTGTTGAGAAAATTGCGCGACTGATGGATAACCCAGTACATTTGGCTGCCCACCGTGAATTTACAACCTGGCGTGCAGAAATCAACGGAAAGGCTGTGGTCGTCTGCTCTACAGGCATTGGAGGTCCCTCAACGTCGATTGCTGTAGAGGAACTGGCACAGTTAGGAGTATGTACTTTCCTGCGTATCGGAACAACTGGGGCGATTCAGCCACATATCAATGTAGGGGATGTATTGGTCACGACCGCAGCGGTTCGTTTGGATGGTGCCAGCTTGCACTTTGCCCCAATGGAGTTCCCTGCGGTTGCTGATTTTGCGTGTACAAATGCCTTGTATGAAGCCGCAAAGGCATCGGGTTCTGTTACCCATGTTGGCATTACTGCATCTTCCGATACCTTCTATCCAGGACAAGAGCGTTACGATACTTATTCCGGTCGTGTTGTGCGCCGTTTCCAAGGCTCGATGAAAGAATGGCAAGAAATGGGCGTAATGAACTTTGAAATGGAGTCAGCAACCTTGCTGACCATGTGCGCAAGTCAGGGACTACGTGCTGGTATGGTAGCCGGTGTGATCGTTAACCGTACCCAACAGGAAATCCCCGATGTTGAGCTGCTGAAAAAAACAGAAAGCAATGCACTGGGGATTGTTGTGGAAGCCGCCCGTCGCCTGCTGTGAAGTCTTTCATCAAGGGTCAGAGCATTCTGGCCCTATCGTTTTTGTTATCTTTTTGTCTCCCTTCATTTTCCCTTCATTTCAAAATTTGATAATGTCATAACATTTTGTACTAATAGATAGTTTGTTCTATTAACTATTTTTTTAATCGCAACAAGAGTGACTATGACCACAACATTTCTATCTCATCCTTCACTACTTCCTTTGAATGGCGGCATTAATTTTCGTGATTTGGGTAATAAGACCCTGAAGAATGGCGCTAAAATTAAATCAGGATTGTTATTTCGTTCAGGATCACTGGACAGATTGACAGAAAACGATCAGGCTTTTTTAGTCGATCAAAACCTTTTGCAGATCATTGATTATCGTGATAACAGCGAAATTATGGATAAACCCGATCGCATATGGAATGGTGCGCATTATCACCATGCTCCAGCTAATCCTCTTTCCAAAGAAGTGGATGCTAATCTGGATAAGTTAGACAAAGAAATACTGGAGCAATTCGACGCGAAAGTATTTATGGCTCGCTTATATGAATTGTTACCCCTTAACAATCCAGCTTATAAGACGTTAGCGACATTATTGCTGCAACCAGAGAAAGGCGGAATTGTACAACATTGCGCGGTGGGTAAAGACAGGACAGGAGTGGGTTCTGCACTGGTTTTATTCGCACTGGGTGCTGATTTGGATACGGTGATGGAAGATTATTTGTTGACCAATATCACATTGGCTCCATACCGCGACTATTTATTGAGTGAACACGCAAAAATTATGTGTGAAAGTGTGGTCGAAAAATTTGCTTATGTTTATTCAGTGAGGGAAGAGTTTCTGCTGACCGCAATTAATAGTATTAACCGGCATTATGGCAGCGTAGATATTTGGCTGGAAAAAGATATCGGACTCAATATCGCTGCGCGTGAAAAACTACAAGCTTATTTTCTTGAATAAAAATATCAGGTTAGCATTGGACGGATTGTTCAAGGCTGACCTATAACCTCCCACTGATAACACAGGAAAGATTAATGTGAGCCTGCATGAAATTATCGAACTGGTCATAAACTTCGTAAAAGCCCATGAAGTTTGGGCAATTCCCATCATTTTCCTACTGGCATTTGGTGAATCGTTGGCATTTATTTCCCTATTGTTACCCGCAACGATCATTTTGTTGGGATTAGGCGCATTAATTGGTGAAAGTGGATTAACCTTCTGGCCAATATGGCTAGCCGCCGCCGCCGGCGCTTTCTTTGGGGATTGGGTTTCTTACTGGTTTGGTTTCCATTACAAAGAAAATGTCGGCAAGATGTGGCCGCTTTCCCGCCATCCTCAAACGTTAGTTCGCGGACATCGTTTCTTTGAACGATGGGGCGTATGGGGCATTTTCATTGGGCGTTTTTTTGGTCCGTTAAGAGCAGTTGTACCGCTGGTGGCTGGAATTTGTGCCATGCCAAAACGTCATTTTCAGCTCGCTAATTTAACTTCTGCATTGATCTGGGCATTCGGTATCTTAGCACCAGGGGCATTTGGCCTGCGTTGGTTGGCAGAGTGGATGGGTTAATTGCGAGCTGCTTTGCAAACTGAAAGAAAGCCATTAGATATTCTGGACATCTATACAGCCTCTATTTAACTTACATTGAGGCGAGTGACTCAGAAAAGTTGACTGAAATTTATCGGTAATAGTGCCAATGAAGAATAGGGTTAAAAAGAATAGAGTTAGCGAGGGTGTATAGGTGGATATCCAGTGGTTATACATGATGATAGGTGGCTTAGGTGGATTGCTGGGCGGAGGGATTTTCGTCTGGCTTTCTGTTCAGCAGAGAATCCAACAAAAAGAGCAGGAACTGCGTGAATTATATAGCCAACTGGCTGTTAGCCATGAAAAGCTGGAGCAATCCCACTATTGGCGTACTGAATGCGATCAACTAAATCAGGCATTATTGGCTCAACGCGAAATTAACAGTGTGCAGGAAGCTGAGTTGCGAGAATTGAGCACTCGGCTTGAAGAAACCAGACTGGCTGCGGAGGAAAAGCAGCGTTTATTGATCAACAGTGAGCAGCGATTAAGTACCCAATTTGAAAATCTCGCCAATCGTATCTTTGATCAGAATCGACGCAGTACTGACGAATATCATCGTCAAAACCTCAATAATCTTCTGATGCCATTTCGTGAACAACTTGAAGGATTCCGCCGTCAGGTACAAGACAGTTTTGGACAAGAAGCCCGTGAGCGCCATACTTTGACTCATGAAATTCGCCATCTTCAGCAACTCAATGCACAGATGGCAAAAGAGGCCATCAATCTTACCAACGCCCTGAAAGGAGACAATAAAATGCAGGGAAACTGGGGAGAGATGGTATTAGCTCGGGTTTTGGAAGCGTCTGGTTTGCGTGAGGGATATGAGTTCGATACACAGGTTAATCTTAAGGCTGAAAACAGCGAACGTTTTCAACCGGATGTGATTGTGCATCTGCCACAGGGAAAAGATGTCATTATTGATGCCAAAATGTCTCTGGTTGCTTATGAACGTTATTTCAATAGTGATAGCGAAGAACAACAGGCGCAAGCATTACAGGAACATATTAACTCTATCAGAGGACATATTCGTGGCCTGAGCCGAAAAGATTATCAACAATTACCCGGATTACGATCACTGGATTATGTTTTGATGTTTATTCCTGTGGAACCCGCTTATCTGGTTGCACTCAATCAGGCTCCAGAATTACTTGATGAAGCATTGAAACATAATATTATGTTGGTTAGCCCCTCAACTTTGCTGGTTGCTGTCCGTATTATCAATAACCTGTGGCGTTATGAATATCAAAGCCAAAATGCGCGTCTGATTGCCGATAAGGCCGCCAGAATGTATGACAAAATGCGGTTGTTTGTGGATGATATGCAGGGATTGGGGCAAAGCCTTAACAAAGCCCAGGCGAGTTACCATTTCGCAATGAAAAAGCTTGTTGAGGGCAGAGGTAATTTAATTAGTCAGGCCGAAGCATTTCGTGATTTAGGCGTGGATGTGAAGCGTCCTATTGATTCATAGTTGATTGATAAATCTTGCCAATCGTTGCAGGTGAATGAGTGAAGTCTGGATAGGGTTTTGTTGGAAAGGCTGGTACACTGACTATAAATTTTTTTGAATAAAAAGCGGACAAATAACATGGCAGATCAATCAAAAGAAACCACTGATTTTGGTTTCCGCACCGTAGCCAAAGAACAAAAAAAAGAGATGGTGGCAGAGGTATTTCACTCTGTGGCCTCGAAATATGACTTAATGAATGACTTGATGTCATTTGGCATTCACCGTATCTGGAAACGTTTCACTATTGAGTCAAGTGGTATTCGCCGTGGTCATAAGGTGCTTGATCTTGCTGGTGGAACAGGTGATCTAACCGCAAAATTCTCCCGAATGGTGGGGGAAAAAGGTCAAGTTGTTCTGGCGGATATCAACGACTCAATGTTGAAAGTTGGACGCGAAAAATTACGCGATACCGGTATCGTAGGCAATGTCAGTTATGTTCAAGCCAATGCCGAAGAACTGCCTTTCCCTGATAACCATTTTGACTGTATTACGATTTCTTTCGGCTTGCGTAATGTTACGGATAAAGAAAAAGCACTACGTTCCATGTATCGGGTACTTAAGCCAGGTGGCCGCTTGTTGGTGCTGGAGTTTTCTAAACCTGTATTGGCACCGTTAAGTAAGGTTTATGATGTTTATTCATTCCATGTTCTGCCCCGAATCGGTCAGATGGTTGTGAATGATGGGGACAGTTACCGTTATCTGACAGAATCCATTCGTATGCACCCTGATCAGGAAACGTTAAAAGGCATGATGGAAGATGCGGGCTTTGACCAGGTTTATTACACCAACATGACTGGTGGAATTGTTGCACTGCACAAAGGATTCAAATTCTGAGATGGAAACCCCCTCATCAAGCCATAATATGAGTTCTGCGGCATCCAATGATAAGGTGCTGTTTCCGGTAGTAACGGCCTTTCTGGAAACAACCTTGAATCATCTGTTATATCGCGAAACGGTATTAAAACCTGCCCGCTTGAGACTGGCAGGTAAGATTCTGTCCATCAAACTGAAAGAAATCGAAACCCCCTTGATACTGATATTCAGTGAGAAACGAGTGGATGTTTTGAGCCAATGGTCAGAGCTTGTGGATTGCTCGATGAAAGCAACGCTCCCTGCACTACTCAAACTACGGGATCGTCAGTGCCTTTCAACCCTGATTAACAGTGGTGAAATTGTCATTGAAGGGGACATGCAGGTGATTCAACAATGGTCTGCTTTGCTGGATATGTCAGAGTGGGATCCTGCGTATTATCTTTCCCCTTATGTCGGTGATATTGCCGCAGAAGGTATCAGCCGGATGATAAAGAAAAGTTTTGAATTTGCCAGCAATACCATTGCAAGGAAGAAAACGTATTTCACCGAATCATTGACGGAAGAATGGGAAATGGTTCCCAGTGCGTTGGAAGTGGCTTATTTCAGCGAAGAGGTTAGTGCCGTTGCCAATCAGATAACACAACTCGAAAAACGGTTGGCGGCACTGGAGGGAAAACATGACACCCAGTGAAATTAGACGACTTTACTTTATCATCCGAGTGTTTCTTTCTTACGGGTTAGATGAACTCATCCCTAATATTCGTTTGACATGGCCGTTGCGTTTTGGGCGTTATTTCCTGTTTTGGATACCTAACAAGCATAAGGATAAACCTCTCGGCGAACGTTTGCGTTTAGCATTACAAGAACTTGGTCCAGTGTGGATCAAATTTGGCCAGATGCTCTCCACGCGTCGCGACCTGTTCCCGCCTGCGATTGCAGATCAACTTTCGATGTTACAAGATCGGGTAGTTCCCTTTGATGGCGAGGTGGCACGAAAATCGATTGAAACGGCTTTAGAGGGAGCGCTGGAAACGTGGTTTGAAGATTTTGATCCACAACCACTGGCTTCCGCTTCTATCGCTCAGGTACATACTGCTCGATTGAAAGAAAATGGCAGAGAAGTTGTCTTAAAGGTGATCCGCCCGGATATTCTGCCGGTAATTAAAGCTGATGTGCGGTTAATGTATCGCCTGGCAAATTTGGTTCCTCTTTTACCTGATGGTCGCCGTCTTCGTCCGCGTGAAGTTATAAGAGAATATGAAAAAACTCTGCTTGATGAGCTGAATTTATTGCGTGAAACTGCAAACGCGATTCAATTGCGGCGTAATTTTGAAGATAGTTCAATGCTCTACGTGCCGGAAGTCTATCCCGACTATTGCCGGGAAAATGTTTTGGTGATGGAGCGCATTTTTGGTATTCCCGTGTCAGATATTGCGGCTTTAGAGGCGCAGAACACCAATATGAAATTGTTGGCTGAACGTGGCGTTCAGGTATTCTTCACCCAAGTATTTCGCGATAGTTTTTTCCATGCGGATATGCATCCCGGTAATATTTTCGTCAGTTATGACAAACCGGACGATCCTACTTATATCGGCATCGATTACGGCATTGTTGGCTCTTTGAATAAAGATGATAAACGCTATCTGGCCGAAAATTTTATTGCTTTCTTCAATCGTGATTATCGTCGGGTCGCTGAACTGCATGTCGATTCTGGTTGGGTACCGGCAGATACCAATGTGGAAGATTTCGAATTCGCTATTCGTACCGTTTGTGAACCAATTTTTGAAAAACCATTGGCTGAAATCTCATTTGGGCATGTTTTGCTAAACCTTTTCAATACCGCCCGTCGTTTTAATATGGCGGTTCAGCCCCAGCTGGTTCTGCTGCAAAAAACGCTGTTGTATGTTGAAGGTTTGGGGCGCCAACTTTATCCTCAGCTTGATCTGTGGAAAACAGCAAAACCTTTTCTGGAAGATTGGCTGCATGATCAGATTGGGTTTCCCGCTATTGTGCGTGCTTTTAAAGAGAAGGCGCCTTATTGGGCGGAAAAGTTACCAGAACTTCCAGAGCTGGTATATGGCACGCTCCAGCAGCACCGGCGTTTACAAAGCAGCATTGATCAGATATCGCAACAATTCAGGGAGCAACAGCTCAGACAGCGCAAGTCTCTCTATTTGTTGGGGATTGGTGCAACTCTTTTTATCTGTGGTAGTTTGTTTTTCACTATAGATCAGAAACATCTGGCATGGGGAATGATAGGGGGCGGAATTGCATCATGGGGATTGGGCTGGTGTCATTTAAGCAAACGTCAATAATTCAGTAATGATGAATATTAAATGAAGATAATTCTGCCACGATCCTGGGTATGATTGTGTTATTTTTGAACATGAATTCGTCGTTTATAATTAAATCACTAGTAATATTCTATGAATAGAGGTAGGTCAGTATGGGTGGTATAAGTATTTGGCAATTGCTCATCATTGCCGTCATTGTCGTGCTGGTGTTTGGTACTAATAAGCTTCGTACCTTGGGTTCAGACTTGGGTGAATCAATAAAGGGCTTTAAAAAGGCAATGAGTGATGATGGAAAGTCACAGCAGCCGGAAAAAATGAGTCAGGATGCCGAGTTTGAAACTAAAAACCTCACTGAAAAGTTCACGGCTGCGCAATCTGAAAAATCAGAGAGTAAAAGTAAAGATAAAGAGCAGGTATAAACCGTGTTTGACATTGGTTTTAGTGAACTACTGTTAGTGATGATCATTGGCTTGGTTGTTCTGGGACCGGAACGTCTGCCTGTTGCGGTCAAAACAGTGGCTGGCTGGATTCGGGCATTGCGCTCTCTGGCAACTAATGTCCAGAATGAGCTTGCTCAGGAACTAAAATTGCAAGAGCTTCAGGACACACTGAAAAAAATGGAAGAAAAAGCCGACCTGCAATCACTTTCGCCAGAACTGAAAGCTTCAATGGAGGAGTTGAAGGAAGCGGCTGAGTCATTGAAAAATACTTATCAGTTGAAACCGGATGAAATGAGGGAGTTGGAGGAGGACGAAACGTATTTTCATTCTTCTGGGTCCCAATCGGTTGCAAGGCACCCGAATTCAGAATCAGTCATTACAGAACAATCGAACGCAAGCACAGAGCAACAAAAAAGAAAACCACCTGAACAAGTAAATGGCGAACACTGAAACATGTCTGTGGATAATACCCAACCTCTTATCAGTCACCTGATTGAACTGCGTAAGCGGATTTTAAATAGTTTAATTACCGTGCTGGTTGTGTTTCTGGCATTGGTTTATTTTTCCAATGACATTTATCGACTTATTGCAGCGCCTTTAATGGAACAATTACCTAAAGGTGCCAATATGATTGCAACAGATGTTGCATCACCTTTTTTTACACCAATTAAACTGACCATTATGGTGTCTATCTTTGTTTCGGCACCGATGATCCTTTATCAAGTATGGGCATTTATTGCACCGGCATTATATAAACACGAACGCCGTTTGATTATGCCCTTACTGTTTTCCAGTAGCATATTGTTTTATCTGGGAATGGCATTCGCATATTTTATCGTTTTTCCCATTGCGTTTGGTTTCTTTATCAATACCGTACCCGTTGGGGTCGTAATCTCGACGGATATCAGCAATTATTTAAGCTTTGTCATGGCGCTATTTATGGCTTTTGGCGTTTCATTCGAAATACCCATTGCCATTATTTTGCTGTGTTGGAGTGGGATAGTGACGCCAGAATCACTAAAGAGAAAGCGTCCTTATATTTTAGTTGGGGCGTTTGTGGTTGGGATGTTGTTAACACCACCTGATGTTTTCTCGCAGACTCTGCTGGCTGTTCCCATGTATTTGCTATTTGAGCTGGGGATTTTGCTTTCGCAGTTCTATGTTGGTAAATGGGGACGGCGTAATTTTATCAACCCAGAAGATAAATCAGACAGTGATATTGGTGACAATTTTAAAAAATAATCTGATGCCCGGCATTCATGATTATCGCGAACTGATTGATAGTGTTAACATCATTATCATGAAACGATGACGATTAACCCAGCGCTTTGGCGCTGGGTTTTACATTAGGAGAACAATATGAGTTATGTCTTTCCGGGGGTATTTCCCGGTCGTCGTATGCGTCGTGTGCGCCGTCATGACTTTTCCCGTCGCTTAGTTGCTGAAAATCAACTTACTGTTAATGATCTGATTTATCCTGTATTTGTTATGGAAGGAACGAATCAGCGTCAGGAAGTGTCTTCAATGCCAGGAGTGTATCGTCTGACAATCGATCTTTTGCTGAAAGAAGCAGAAGAGATTGCCCGACTGGGTATTCCTGTTTTGTCTCTGTTTCCGGTCATTGAAGCGGATAAGAAATCATTGGATGCGAAAGAAGCCTATAATCCAGACGGCTTGATTCAGCGCTCTGTTCGTGCCCTGAAAGATGCTGTACCTGAATTGGGTCTTTTGACGGATGTAGCGCTCGATCCATTTACTACCCACGGGCAAGATGGTGTTATTGATCAGGATGGTTATGTTATCAATGACATTACCAAAGATATTTTGGTTAAGCAGGCATTGTCCCATGCTGAAGCTGGGGTCGAAATTGTCGCGCCAAGCGATATGATGGATGGCCGCGTTGGTGCTATTCGCGAGCAGCTTGAGATGGATGGTTATGTTAATACCCAAATTATGGCTTATTCTGCCAAATACGCCTCTTGTTACTATGGGCCATTTAGGGATGCTATTGGCTCCAGCGGTAACCTGAAAGGTGGCAATAAGATGACCTATCAAATGGACCCTGCAAATAGTGATGAAGCGTTGCAGGAAATTGCACAGGATTTACAGGAAGGTGCAGATAGCGTCATGGTTAAACCTGGTATGCCATATTTGGATGTGATTCGCCGGGTAAAAGAGACTTTCGGTGTGCCGACATTTGCTTATCAGGTTTCTGGTGAATATGCCATGCATATGGCAGCGATTCAAAATGGTTGGTTGAAAGAGCAGCCAGCGATTATGGAATCACTATTGTGTTTCAAACGAGCGGGCGCAGATGGTGTTCTGACCTATTTTGCCAAGCGTGTAGCGCAGTGGCTGCATGAACAAAAATACTGATTATTGTAATCGCTTGAGACGGGCAACTTTGCCCGTCTTCTGATTAAATTTTGATGAAATATTTATTATCTAAAACCTTAGAAACTTCTTTGTTGAGAATATTTAGCAAGAGAATGGAGCGAGTTTCCCCATCCGGTTCGTTATAAATTGCTTGAATGCCTTCGAAAATTCCCTCAGTGATTAAGACAGTATCACCAGTAATCGGGGTTTCAGGTGCAATATATTCTTGCTCAGTAACAGACATTAATTCATCAATCAATGTTTGTGGAACAATGGCAGGATAAGTACTGAATCGAACGAAATGATTGACGCCACGTGTGGAATTAACGGTCGTGGTATGAATAACTTCGGGATCAAAGTGGACAAACAGGTAATTGGGAAACAGTGGCTCAGTAACTGTGGTTCGTTTACCCCGAATAATTTTTTCAATTTTGGCTGTAGGTGTTAAGCAAATTACGTCCTGTCGCTCTAAATTCTCTATTGCCCGAGAGACTTGCCCACGTTTACAGTAAAGAAGATACCAATTTCCCATCATATTTCGACTCCATTGCGTAGAATGCTTAGCATAACAAAACCAGTACTAAAGGGTCATCAGTAAAGACAGAAGTTATTTATGTGTAAGCCGTATTTTTATATTCTATCGTGCTTATTTTCAGTAAAAGTCTATATATTGATTATTGCACTAAATCCATTGTGTTTTAGCAGGTTATGAGTTTTCCTTGTAACCCTCATGGGAGGGATTATAATGGCTTTCCCTCCTTGAAAATCGGCACAAATGAACAATATGAAATATCGCGATCTAAGAGACTTTCTTTCCTTGTTGGAACAATCAGGTGAATTAAAGCGAATTCGTATAGAAGTTGATCCATACCTGGAAATGACTGAAATCGCAGATCGTACTCTTCGTGCCGGTGGTCCTGCCTTATTATTTGAAAATCCTAAGGGATATTCGATGCCTGTGTTGTGCAATTTGTTTGGGACACCTAAGCGTGTTGCCATGGGAATGGGGCAGGATGATGTTAAGGCACTGCATGATGTTGGGAAACTATTGGCTTTTCTTAAAGAGCCTGAGCCACCAAAAGGCTTTCGTGATTTGGTCGATAAATTGCCTAAATTCAAACAGGTTTTGAATATGCCAACCAAACGCCTTAGCTCTGCGCCTTGTCAGGAACAGATTTGGGCCGAAGATGAGGTGGATCTTACCCGTATTCCAGTCATGCATTGTTGGCCTGAAGATGCTGCCCCTTTGATTACCTGGGGATTGACGGTGACGAAAGGACCTAATAAAGAGCGCCAGAACTTGGGTATCTACCGCCAACAGGTATTGGGAAAAAACAAACTGGTTATGCGCTGGTTATCACATCGTGGTGGTGCGCTTGATTTTCAGGAGTGGTGTCAGGCTCATCCGGGGGAACGTTTCCCTGTATCCGTCGCACTGGGAGCCGATCCTGCCACGATATTGGGGGCGGTTACCCCAATTCCTGATACCTTGTCTGAATATGCGTTTGCTGGATTATTGCGTGGGCATAAAACGGAAGTTGTTAAATGTATATCCAATGATTTGGAAGTGCCTGCCAGCGCTGAGATTATTCTTGAAGGCTATATTGAACCTGGTGAAATGGCACCGGAAGGACCATATGGTGATCATACCGGCTATTACAATGAAGTCGATATGTTCCCGGTATTTACCGTAACCCATATTACCCAACGCAGTGATGCTATCTACCATTCTACTTACACTGGGCGTCCGCCGGATGAACCTGCGGTGCTGGGGGTTGCGTTGAATGAAGTATTGGTGCCAATATTGCAAAAACAATTTCCTGAAATTGTGGATTTTTACTTGCCTCCAGAAGGCTGCTCTTATCGACTCGCGATCGTTACAATGAAAAAACAGTATGCAGGCCATGCCAAGCGAGTAATGATGGGAGTTTGGTCATATCTGAGACAATTTATGTACACAAAATTTGTTATCGTTTGTGATGATGATATCAATGCGCGAGATTGGAATGATGTCATCTGGGCGATAACAACGCGAATGGACCCGCAGAGAGATACGGTCTTAATGGAAAATACACCCATTGACTATCTCGATTTTGCATCTCCTGTTTCTGGGTTAGGCTCAAAAATGGGGTTAGATGCAACGAATAAATGGCCAGGAGAGACACAAAGGGAATGGGGGCGCCCGATAGTGATGAGCGATGAGATTCGGGTCCGTGTCGATGAAATTTGGGATCAATTAGATATTTTGAAGCGATAAGAGGGAACGCATGACAATATTAAGCTGTAAAGTAACATCGGTTGACTCCATTACAGATACAGTTTATCGGGTTCGTTTATTACCTGATTCGCCTTTTTCTTTCCGTGCAGGACAATATTTAATGGTGATTATGGATGAAAGGGATAAGCGTCCTTTCTCCATGGCATCACCACCCTCAGAAAAACAGATAATTGAGTTGCATATTGGGGCTTCTGAGCTAAATCTCTATGCGATGGCGGTAATGGATAGAATTCTGGATCAGAAAGTCATTGATATTGATATTCCGCATGGTCATGCCTGGTTTCGTGAAGACAGCAAAAACCCGATGTTATTGATTGCCGGTGGAACGGGATTCTCATATACGCGCTCTATCTTATTGGCTGCATTAGAAAAAAATCCTAATCGTGAAATTTCCATCTATTGGGGAGGGCGAGAACTGCAACACCTTTATGATTTGGGGGCGTTGCAATCATTAAGTGAGCATTATCCTAATTTGACCGTTGTACCTGTGGTTGAACAAGTTGATGAACACTGGCGCGGAAGAACGGGGACAGTTCTGAGTGCGGTTTTGGAGGATTTCGGCAGTTTGGCAAACCATGATATTTACATTGCTGGCCGCTTTGAGATGGCTAAAATTGCCCGTGAACGGTTCTGTAGTGAACGTGATGCATCCATCGAGCACATGTATGGGGATGCATTTGAGTTTATTTGAGCCGTTTGCCGATAAAAGATAAGACGACAAAAAAAAAAAAAACCCGCCCCTGACAGGCGGGAAATTACGGCAACAACTTACTAGAGTGATGCAATAGATAAGACAGACAAGGGAAAAACGTTAATTTTTAAAAGCCATAAATGTCAATCGTCAACTATGCTTTATCGCCAAGTTTTCATGACTATACTCTTTCAATAATCGTGGCTATACCTTGGCCTAACCCGATGCACATGGTTGATAGCCCGAACTGAACATCTTTACGTTCCATCAAGTTAAGCAGAGTGGTTGTAATGCGAGTACCAGAGCATCCCAATGGGTGACCGAGAGCAATAGCGCCGCCGTTCAGGTTGATTCTGTCATCCATACTATCCAGCAGATTCAATCCCTTTATACAAGCCAGAGATTGTGCAGCGAATGCTTCGTTCAATTCCATAACGCCAATATCCGTAAGGCTTAATCCGGCTTTTTTCAAGGCCATTTGTGTGGCTGGCACAGGGCCATAACCCATGATAGAAGGATCACAACCCACAACTGCCATTGAGCGAATACGGGCGCGAGGTTTTAATCCTAACGCTTTAGCTTTGCTTTCGCTCATGATCAGCATGGCAGAGGCGCCATCGGAAAGGGCTGAGGAGTTACCCGCAGTCACACTTCCAGTGACAGGATCAAAAACGGGACGCAGTGCAGCCAAATCTTTTGGATTAGCATCTGTGCGGATCACTTCATCAAAATCGACGAGTTTCAGATTTCCTTCAGCATCATGTCCATATATGGGGACTATTTCGCTAGAGAAAGCCTTGGATTCGGTCGCTTGTGTTGCACGTTGATGAGAACGAAGGGCAAACTCATCTTGCATTTCACGACTAATATTGTGCATTTTAGCCAGCATTTCTGCCGTTAATCCCATAACACCTGCTGCCTTGGCAACGTTACGGCTTAATTTGGAATGAAAATCGACACCGTGTGTCATGGGAACATGTCCCATATGTTCAACACCGCCGACCATAACAATATTGGCATCACCGGTCATGATCATGCGGGTGCCGTCGTGCAGCGATTGCATTGAAGAACCACAGAGACGGTTAACCGTGACTGCGGGAACTGAATGGGGAATACCTGCGAGTAAAGCTGAGTTGCGGGCAATATTGAACCCTTGTTCCAGTGTTTGTTGCACGCATCCCCAAGAGATATCATCAATATCTTCAGGTTTAACAGTAGGATTGCGCTTGAGTATTGACTTCATCAGATGTGCAGAGAGATCTTCGGCACGGACCTGACGGAATACACCACCTTTTGAGCGCCCCATTGGGGTACGGATACCATCAATAATAACTACGTTTTCCATGTTTTCAGACCTCACGCTTTTTCACCTGAATTAACAGCAAGTTCTGCTGGGGCAGGGTAGTAACTTTCGTTACCTTCGGCTTTTGCTTTCAGACCAGCGGGTATGTGATAGAGGGCGCCCAGGTGAGCATAACTTTCTGCCATCTTCACATAGGCGGCAGTTCCCAGGGTATCCAGATAACGGAAAACGCCACCATGGAATGGAGGGAAGCCTAAGCCATAGACCAGTGCCATATCCGCTTCTGCGGGGCTGGCAATAACACCTTCTTCTAAGCAACGAACAACTTCGTTAATCATTGGGATCATGGTTCGGGCAATGATCTCTTCGCCAGAGAAAGTCTGTTTCGGTTTGCTGATGCTAGCCAATAATTGATCGGTAGTATCATCCCGCTCTTTTTTCGGCTTGCCTTTTTTATCTTGGCTATATTTATAGAAACCAACGCCATTTTTCTGACCATAACGCTGATTTTCAAATAGTACGTCAATAGCATCCCGATAATCGCGGCTCATGCGGTTTGGGAAACCCTGAGCCATGACAGTTTGTGCATGGTGTGCGGTGTCAATACCGACAACATCAATGAGATACGCAGGACCCATTGGCCAGCCAAATTCTTTTTCCATGATTTTGTCGATTTGGCGGAAATCACCACCATCACGCAACAACATGCCAAAACCAGCCAGATAAGGGAACAATACGCGATTTACAAAGAAGCCGGGGCAGTCGTTAACAACGATCGGTGTTTTACCCATTTTACTGGCATACGCAACAACGTTTGCAATCGTCTTATCTGAGGTTTTTTCTCCACGAATAATTTCAACCAACGGCATACGATGTACTGGGTTGAAGAAATGCATACCACAGAAGTTTTCCGGGCGTTTTAGCGATTTTGCTAATTCAGTGATTGGGATAGTGGAGGTATTGGACGCCAGAATGCAATCATCGCTGATATGTGATTCTGTTTCTGCTAAAACCGCCGCTTTAATCTTCGGATTTTCAACGACAGCTTCAACAACAATTTGGGATTGCTCAATACCCGCATAATTCAGGGTTGGATGAATGGATGCCAGAATTTTAGCCATCTTCATGGCATTTAAGCGTCCACGCTCAAATTGTTTATTCAGCAATTTGGCAGCTTCACTGATACCTAAATCCAGCGCTTTTTGATTAATATCTTTCATCAAGACAGGAATACCCTTGCGCACTGATTGATAGGCAATGCCTCCACCCATAATCCCTGCACCCAGTACAGCCGCATGTTCAGGGGTGGCGACAGCTTGCAGGTGTTTTTTCGCCAGCCCTTTAACATATTGTTCATTCAGGAAGATACCGATTAAAGCACGAGCGACAGGGGTATGTGCTAATGATACAAAACTGGCGGACTCCAGTTTTAAGGCTTCATCGCGACCCAGTGTAGCGGCTTTTTCAATGGTTTTTACCGCAGTGATTGGTGCTGGATAATGAGGGCCGGCGACCTTCATTACCATCCCTTTTGCTACGGTGAAACTCATGGTTCGTTCAATCTCATTGAGAGTCAGAGGCATCAGTTTAGGCTGACGAGCCGCTTTCCAATCTAAGTCACCTCGGATGGCTTGTTCCAGAATTGAAACGGCAGAATCAGCCAGTTTTTCGGCAGAAACGATGGCATCAATCAGGCCATTTTTCAGCGCTTCTTCAGCACCTATATCTTTTCCAGCGGAAATGATTTCAAGAGCATTATCCGTACCAATCAAACGTGGCAGACGGACAGAACCACCAAACCCCGGCATAATCCCCAGTTTCGTTTCTGGCAATCCGATACGGAGATCTGGGGATACGACACGAAAATCGGTGGAAAGCACTAATTCACATCCACCGCCAAGGGCGTAGCCATTGATGGCAGAGACAGTTGGAACAGGGAGATCTTCTATGCGGTTAAAGATATTGTTGGCGAGATCCAGCAATTCGTGCAGTTTTTCTGCTGGTGCACTGAATAGCGATAAAAATTCTGTGATATCAGCACCAACAATAAAAGCTTGTTTTTCAGAGCGTAGCAGTAACCCTTTTAGTTTAGTCTCTTGCTCAAGGGTAGCAACGGCTTTATCCAGCGAAGTAACCGTTTTTGTGTCTAATTTATTAATTGCAGCCGGTGCATTGAAGATGAGTTCAGCAATGCCATCTTTCAGCCATTTTACTTGAATAGTTTCACTTAGGTAGAGCATGTCATTCTCCTCAATGAGTGCATACCATCTGGTATGACCAGATGCAGTTGATTGTGATTACTGTGTTAATTTAATGCAAATCAATGATTAATTTTTTGTAGGGTAGATCACAGGTAAGATTTATGGCAGGGAGCAATGTATTTTGTTAATACTTTGAAAAATATAAATATATTAGTTTATTTTTAGAGAGGGCGTTTTTCACGTGATAGCTCCCACCATAATGAATTGTGGTAATATTTAAGCTCCTGCCAAAAAATCAAAAGGCTAATTAAGAAGATGGAAAAGTTGGCATCTCTGTACCAAGAACATATTAAAACCTTACAAAAACGTGCCCGAGAAATCTTGGAGCGAACTCAGTTTGACGCCTTGCTTATTCATTCAGGTGAATCATTACGGGTTTTTCTGGATGACAGCCATTATCCGTTTAAGGTAAATGCACACTTTAAGTCCTGGATACCTGTGACCAAAGTGCCTAATTGCTGGTTGTGGATTGATGGTGTCAATAAACCTAAGCTCTGGTTTTATTCACCAGTAGATTACTGGCACAGCGTAGAGCCACTACCCGGTGGCTATTGGACGGAAGACATAGAAATGATCCATTTGGCAAAAGCTGAAGATATCAGCGTTAAACTGAATGGATTATCAAAACAGAACACCGCTTATATTGGTGAACAAACGGAGCGTGCTAAATCTTTGGGCATTCTTGATCACAATATCAACCCAGAAGCTGTTTTGGATTATTTGAATTATCATCGTTCATATAAAACAGATTATGAATTGGCTTGTATGCGTGAGGCCCAGAAAACCGCCGTTAATGGTCATCTGGCAGCTTATGATGCATTTTTGTCTGGTGTGAGCGAATTCGAAATCAATATGTTCTATTTGATGGCAACAGGGCACCGTGATACCGATGTCCCTTATGATAATATTGTTGCCTTGAATGAAAATACGGCTGTTTTGCACTACAACAAATTACAGCAGAGGGTTCCTTCAGAAATACGCAGTTTTTTGATTGATGCTGGAGCGGAATATCATGGTTATGCCGCGGATATCACCAGAACCTATGCAGCAAAACCTCATAACGATTTTGCCTCACTGATAAAGGATCTGAATGAAGAACAACAGGCACTCATTGGCACAATTAAAACGGGCGTTCGATATACCGACTACCATGTTAATATGCACCAACGTATAGCCAGGATACTGAAAAAACATGATATTGTTCATGGGATCAGTGAAGAAGGTATGGTTGAAACAGGATTGACGACACCATTTTTCCCACACGGACTCGGCCATCCTTTAGGTTTGCAGGTGCATGATGCTGCTGGGTTTATGCAAGATGATAGAGGAACCCATCTGGCAGCCCCGGAGATGCATCCTTATTTGCGCTGTACCCGTATTCTGGAGCCAAGAATGGTTTTGACCATTGAACCTGGGATCTATTTCATTGAAACTTTATTAGCGCAGTGGCGTGAAAGCGAATATCGTCAACATTTCGATTGGAAGAAAATCGATATGTTGAAAAATTATGGTGGTATTCGTATTGAAGATAACATCGTTATT
Source organism: Xenorhabdus sp. SGI 60 (assembly GCF_056632175.1). Classification (NCBI taxonomy): domain Bacteria; kingdom Pseudomonadati; phylum Pseudomonadota; class Gammaproteobacteria; order Enterobacterales; family Morganellaceae; genus Xenorhabdus; species Xenorhabdus sp. SGI 60. Next base: position 727,252 of record NZ_CP196860.1, read on the forward strand.
CACGATGGAAAAATTGAAAATATGACCAGAGAATTACAATTATCGTAATGAAGCCTTATTTAATTCCTGCGGCTTCAGTCAGCTTTACTGAAGAAATAAAAAAGAGTCGTTTCATTACCCTGCTGGAGCATACCAGCGGGGTGGATGAGGCGAAGTTATTTATCCAAAGCATCAAAGAACAATATCCTGATGCTCGGCATCATTGTTGGGCTTTTGTGGCAGGAGCGCCGGATGATTCCCAACAGTTAGGGTTTTCTGATGATGGTGAACCCACCGGAACCGCTGGTAAGCCGATGATTGCTCAGTTAATAGGAAGTAGCTTAGGGGAAATTACTGCTGTATCTGTTCGCTATTTTGGTGGCATAAAATTGGGTACGGGTGGTTTGGTAAAAGCCTATGGCAATGGAGTACAGCAAGCTCTGAAGTTGTTGCAAACCGAATACAAAGTACCGCAGAAGTTATACCAGCTACAGTGTGAGTACTCGCATATTTCAATGGTAGAACAGTTGCTACACCAATTTTCTGGGCAAGTGATCGCCAGTGATTATGCTGAAAATGTCACGTTGCAAGTCTCGCTGCCAGCTACCCTTGTTGGTGAGATAGGTGATAAATTACGGGACTTGAGCCGTGGTGCTCTGTTTTTAACGCCAAAATCATAATTATTCTTCATACCGGATTTCTAAGGAACCAGCCGAATGCATTTTCGCGCCATAACCCGTATTGTTGGACTACTTGTCATTCTTTTCTCTGTCACAATGATTATTCCGGGGCTGGTCGCATTGATCTATCGCGATGGCGCAGGCAGGGCATTCAGCCAGACATTCATCTTTGCTCTCGTCATTGGTTTAATATTGTGGATACCTAATCGCGAACAAAAATCTGAACTCAAGCCAAAAGAGGGCTTTTTGATTGTTGTCCTATTTTGGACCGTGTTGGGAAGTGTGGGGGCATTGCCATTCATTTTCTCTGAAAAACCCAATCTTTCAGTCACAGATGCCTTTTTTGAGTCATTTTCTGGCTTGACGACAACAGGAGCGACAACGCTTGTTGGCCTTGATTCCCTTCCCAAGGCTATTTTGTTCTATCGACAAATGTTGCAATGGTTAGGTGGCATGGGAATTATCGTTCTGGCTGTGGCGATCTTACCTCTGCTTGGTGTGGGGGGAATGCAGCTTTATCGTGCAGAAATGCCAGGACCGTTGAAAGACAATAAAATGCGTCCTCGTATTGCAGAAACGGCCAAAACGCTTTGGCTGATTTATGTCTTGTTGACCATTGCTTGTGCGCTGGCATTGTGGGCGGCGGGAATGTCGGTATTCGATGCGATTTCTCATAGCTTTTCTACCATCGCTATTGGGGGATTTTCTACCCATGATGCCAGTATCGGTTTTTTTAATAGCCCGGCCATCAACACGATTATTGCCATTTTCTTATTGATTTCGGGCTGCAATTTTGGTTTGCATTTTGCGGTTCTTTCTGGACGAAGCTTGAAAGTGTACTGGCGTGATCCAGAATTTCGGATGTTCATTACTATTCAGTTGGCACTATTGGCCATCTGTATGCTGATATTATGGCAACATTCTGTTTATGAATCAGAATGGGAAGCATTGAATCACGCGTTTTTTCAAGTTGTCTCTATGGCGACAACGGCTGGATTTACAACGGACTCTTTTGCCAATTGGCCTCTGTTTCTGCCTTTTCTGCTGTTATGTTCTGCATTTATAGGGGGATGTGCGGGGTCAACGGGAGGCGGTCTCAAAGTTATCCGTATTTTGTTGTTGTTCTTGCAAGGATCGCGTGAATTAAAGCGTTTAGTGCACCCGAATGCAGTGTATACCATTAAATTGGGGCGGCGAGCATTACCGGAACGGATTATTGAAGCAGTATGGGGTTTTTTCTCTGCTTATGCACTGGTTTTCGTCGTTAGTATGTTGTTACTGATCGCTACGGGTGTTGACGAATTTTCTGCTTTTTCTGCCATCGCCGCAACATTGAATAACTTAGGGCCAGGATTGGGAGTCGTCGCTGATAACTTTACAACTATGAATCCGGCGGCTAAATGGATATTGGTTGTCACTATGTTATTTGGGCGCTTGGAAGTATTCACATTATTGGTCCTATTTACCCCTACTTTTTGGCGTGAATAGTGTTTATATGCGAGTCTCTGTTTAATAAGGGCGTATCTATGAATTATTTGTTGCTCTATTCTACCCAGGATGGGCAGACCAAAAAAATTATTACCCGTATCGCAGAAAACCTCCGCCGTGCTGGTATTAAGTGTGAGTTAAGAGATCTTTCTACAGTGAAACAAATCAATTTGATGCCTTACCAAAAAGTCATGGTAGGGGCGTCGATACGTTATGGTCGTTTCAATTCTGTGTTGCATGATTTTGTCATTCGCCATCAAAAACAATTGAACCAAATGCCAACAGCTTTCTTTGGCGTTAACTTAACGGCGAGAAAGCCAGAAAAAAGAACGCCAGAAACGAACGCTTATGTACGTAAGTTTTTAATAAAAAGTCCGTGGCAACCTGATTTATGCGGAGTTTTTGCGGGAGCGCTACTCTATCCACGTTATCGTTGGTTGGATCGCATGATGATTCAGTTCATTATGCGAATGACCGGAGGAGAAACAGACACTACAAAAGAAATTGAATACACCGATTGGGAACAGGTAGATCATTTTTCTGGGAAATTTTTGCAAATATCGTGTGATAAAACGCCTTAAAAACAGTCTTTCTGCTGGTTATTGCCTCGTTTTGAGGAAAAAAACCACGAACAGAAAAAAAATTTAAAAAAACTATTGTCAGCGTCATAAAACTCCCTATAATGCGCTTCCGTTGTCACGACAAACACACAAACCGGTCGGGATGACAACGTGAAAAGCCCTGAAAAATAAGGCTTGACACGAAAAGAGGAAGGCGTAAGATACGCAGCCTCGCAACCCGGAAGAGGCTTCCGGTTGCCCCCGCTCTTTAACAAATTAATCAGACAATCTGTGTGGGCACTCGCAAGACACTCTCTGACGCCGCAAGGCGAAAAAGATTAAACAGTCTTGAAGAGTGACTGAACAGTTAATTCATTATGAACGAACAGTCAGAATTCTTTGAGCATCAAACACTTTAATTGAAGAGTTTGATCATGGCTCAGATTGAACGCTGGCGGCAGGCCTAACACATGCAAGTCGGGCGGCAGCGGGGGAAAGCGTGCTTTCCTGCCGGCGAGCGGCGGACGGGTGAGTAATGTCTGGGGATCTGCCCGATGGAGGGGGATAACCACTGGAAACGGTGGCTAATACCGCATAACCTCGAACGAGCAAAGTGGGGGACCTTCGGGCCTCACGCCATCGGATGAACCCAGATGGGATTAGCTGGTAGGTGGGGTAATGGCTCACCTAGGCGACGATCCCTAGCTGGTCTGAGAGGATGACCAGCCACACTGGGACTGAGACACGGCCCAGACTCCTACGGGAGGCAGCAGTGGGGAATATTGCACAATGGGCGCAAGCCTGATGCAGCCATGCCGCGTGTATGAAGAAGGCCTTCGGGTTGTAAAGTACTTTCAGCGGGGAGGAAGGCACAGGACTGAATAAGTGCTGTGATTGACGTTACCCGCAGAAGAAGCACCGGCTAACTCCGTGCCAGCAGCCGCGGTAATACGGAGGGTGCAAGCGTTAATCGGAATTACTGGGCGTAAAGCGCACGCAGGCGGTCAATTAAGTTAGATGTGAAATCCCCGGGCTTAACCTGGGAATGGCATCTAAGACTGGTTGACTAGAGTCTCGTAGAGGGGGGTAGAATTCCACGTGTAGCGGTGAAATGCGTAGAGATGTGGAGGAATACCGGTGGCGAAGGCGGCCCCCTGGACGAAGACTGACGCTCAGGTGCGAAAGCGTGGGGAGCAAACAGGATTAGATACCCTGGTAGTCCACGCTGTAAACGATGTCGATTTGGAGGTTGTGGCCTTGAGCTGTGGCTTCCGGAGCTAACGCGTTAAATCGACCGCCTGGGGAGTACGGCCGCAAGGTTAAAACTCAAATGAATTGACGGGGGCCCGCACAAGCGGTGGAGCATGTGGTTTAATTCGATGCAACGCGAAGAACCTTACCTACTCTTGACATCCACGGAATTCTGCAGAGATGCGGAAGTGCCTTCGGGACCCGTGAGACAGGTGCTGCATGGCTGTCGTCAGCTCGTGTTGTGAAATGTTGGGTTAAGTCCCGCAACGAGCGCAACCCTTATCCTTTGTTGCCAGCACGTCATGGTGGGAACTCAAGGGAGACTGCCGGTGATAAACCGGAGGAAGGTGGGGATGACGTCAAGTCATCATGGCCCTTACGAGTAGGGCTACACACGTGCTACAATGGCAGATACAAAGAGAAGCGACCTCGCGAGAGCAAGCGGACCTCATAAAGTCTGTCGTAGTCCGGATTGGAGTCTGCAACTCGACTCCATGAAGTCGGAATCGCTAGTAATCGTAGATCAGCATGCTACGGTGAATACGTTCCCGGGCCTTGTACACACCGCCCGTCACACCATGGGAGTGGGTTGCAAAAGAAGTCGGTAGCTTAACCTTCGGGAGGGCGCTGACCACTTTGTGATTCATGACTGGGGTGAAGTCGTAACAAGGTAACCGTAGGGGAACCTGCGGTTGGATCACCTCCTTACCGAAAAGATAATGGATTTTGTTGCAGTGCTCACACAGATTGTCTGATGAATAAAGAAGAGACGGGAACGGAATAGGCTTGTAGCTCAGGTGGTTAGAGCGCACCCCTGATAAGGGTGAGGTCGGTGGTTCAAGTCCACTCAGGCCTACCAACTTTTCCGGACACCTCGATGGGGCTATAGCTCAGCTGGGAGAGCGCCTGCCTTGCACGCAGGAGGTCAGCGGTTCGATCCCGCTTAGCTCCACCATCCTCTTCTTACTGATAATCATTTCAGAACACATGAAAAGCCGTGTGTTGTGAAATGTAAGCTCTTTAACAATCTGGAACAAGCTGAAAATTTGAAACACTCAGTATCTGTCTTGAGGAATTGAGGAGTCTCTCAATAACTCCGACTCGAAGACACCTTCGGGTTGTGAGGTTAAGCGACTAAGCGTACACGGTGGATGCCTAGGCAGTCAGAGGCGATGAAGGACGTGCTAATCTGCGAAAAGCGCCGGTGAGCTGATATGAAGCGCTATCAGCCGGCGATGTCCGAATGGGGAAACCCGGTGCAATCCGTTGCACCATCATTAACTGAATTCATAGGTTAATGAGGCGAACCGGGGGAACTGAAACATCTCAGTACCCCGAGGAAAAGAAATCAACCGAGATTCCCCCAGTAGCGGCGAGCGAACGGGGAGGAGCCCAGAGCCATCAGCGATACACACGTCAGGAGAACGGTCTGGAAAGGCCGGCAGTAAAGGGTGACAGCCCCGTATCCGAAGAGGTGTGATATTGTGAGCTCGAAGAGTAGGGCGGGACACGTGGTATCCTGTCTGAACATGGGGGGACCATCCTCCAAGGCTAAATACTCCTGACTGACCGATAGTGAACCAGTACCGTGAGGGAAAGGCGAAAAGAACCCCGGCGAGGGGAGTGAAAGAGAACCTGAAACCGTGTACGTACAAGCAGTGGGAGCCCTGATTTATCAGGGTGACTGCGTACCTTTTGTATAATGGGTCAGCGACTTATATTCTGTAGCAAGGTTAACCGTATAGGGGAGCCGCAGGGAAACCGAGTCTTAACTGGGCGTTAAGTTGCAGGGTATAGACCCGAAACCCGGTGATCTAGCCATGGGCAGGTTGAAGGTTGGGTAACACTAACTGGAGGACCGAACCGACTAATGTTGAAAAATTAGCGGATGACTTGTGGCTGGGGGTGAAAGGCCAATCAAACCGGGAGATAGCTGGTTCTCCCCGAAAGCTATTTAGGTAGCGCCTCGTGAACTCATCTTCGGGGGTAGAGCACTGTTTCGGCTAGGGGGTCATCCCGACTTACCAACCCGATGCAAACTGCGAATACCGAAGAATGTTATCACGGGAGACACACGGCGGGTGCTAACGTCCGTCGTGAAGAGGGAAACAACCCAGACCGCCAGCTAAGGTCCCCAAGTCATGGTTAAGTGGGAAACGAAGTGGGAAGGCTCAGACAGCCAGGATGTTGGCTTAGAAGCAGCCATCATTTAAAGAAAGCGTAATAGCTCACTGGTCGAGTCGGCCTGCGCGGAAGATGTAACGGGGCTAAACCATGCACCGAAGCTGCGGCAGCGACATGAATGTGTTGTTGGGTAGGGGAGCGTTCTGTAAGCCGTTGAAGGTGAACTGTGAGGTTTGCTGGAGGTATCAGAAGTGCGAATGCTGACATAAGTAACGATAAAGCGGGTGAAAAACCCGCTCGCCGGAAGACCAAGGGTTCCTGTCCAACGTTAATCGGGGCAGGGTGAGTCGACCCCTAAGGCGAGGCTGAAAAGCGTAGTCGATGGGCAACAGGTTAATATTCCTGTACGGGCCATAATTGCGATGGGGGGACGGAGAAGGCTAGGCAATCCGGGCGACGGTCGTCCCGGTTTAAGTGTGTAGGTGGGATAATCAGGCAAATCCGGTTATCCCTAACACTGAGGCACGATGACGAGGCACTACGGTGCTGAAGTTGCTGATGCCCCGCTTCCAGGAAAAGCCCCTAAGCTTCAGATTATGGTCCATCGTACCCCAAACCGACACAGGTGGTCAGGTAGAGAATACTCAGGCGCTTGAGAGAACTCGGGTGAAGGAACTAGGCAAAATGGTGCCGTAACTTCGGGAGAAGGCACGCTGGCGTTAGGTGAAGGACCAGGCGTCCGGAGCTGAGGCCAGTCGCAGATACCAGCTGGCTGCAACTGTTTAATAAAAACACAGCACTGTGCAAACACGAAAGTGGACGTATACGGTGTGACGCCTGCCCGGTGCTGGAAGGTTAATTGATGGGGTTAGCGGCAACGCGACGCTCTTGATCGAAGCCCCAGTAAACGGCGGCCGTAACTATAACGGTCCTAAGGTAGCGAAATTCCTTGTCGGGTAAGTTCCGACCTGCACGAATGGCGTAATGATGGCCAGGCTGTCTCCACCCGAGACTCAGTGAAATTGAACTCGCTGTGAAGATGCAGTGTACCCGCGGCAAGACGGAAAGACCCCGTGAACCTTTACTATAGCTTGACACTGAACCTTGAGCCTTGATGTGTAGGATAGGTGGGAGGCTGTGAAGTGTGGACGCCAGTCTGCACGGAGCCATCCTTGAAATACCACCCTTGAATGTTTGATGTTCTAACGCGGACCCGTTATCCGGGTTGCGGACAGTGTCTGGTGGGTAGTTTGACTGGGGCGGTCTCCTCCCAAAGCGTAACGGAGGAGCACGAAGGTTGGCTAATCCTGGTCGGACATCAGGAGGTTAGTGCAATGGCATAAGCCAGCTTGACTGCGAGAGTGACAGCTCGAGCAGGTGCGAAAGCAGGTCATAGTGATCCGGTGGTTCTGAATGGAAGGGCCATCGCTCAACGGATAAAAGGTACTCCGGGGATAACAGGCTGATACCGCCCAAGAGTTCATATCGACGGCGGTGTTTGGCACCTCGATGTCGGCTCATCACATCCTGGGGCTGAAGTAGGTCCCAAGGGTATGGCTGTTCGCCATTTAAAGTGGTACGCGAGCTGGGTTTAGAACGTCGTGAGACAGTTCGGTCCCTATCTGCCGTGGGCGTTGGAAGATTGCAAGGGGCTGCTCCTAGTACGAGAGGACCGGAGTGGACGCACCACTGGTGTTCGGGTTGTCATGCCAATGGCATTGCCCGGTAGCTAAGTGCGGAAGAGATAACCGCTGAAAGCATCTAAGCGGGAAACTTGCCTTAAGATGAGTCTTCCCTTACTCCTTTGAGGGTACTGAAGGACCGTCCGAGACGAGGACGTCGATAGGCCGGGTGTGTAAGCGTTGCGAGACGTTGAGCTAACCGGTACTAATGAGCCGTGCGGCTTAACCTGACAACACCGAAGGTGTTTTGGGGATTGAGAGAGAGGTTTCAGAGAGCACAGCAGCTTGTTCGGGATTGAATACAGCATTTGTCTGGCGGCAACAGCGCGGTGGTCCCACCTGATCCCATGCCGAACTCAGCAGTGAAACGCCGTAGCGCCGATGGTAGTGTGGGGTCTCCCCATGCGAGAGTAGGACACTGCCAGACATTGATTAAAAAACGTGTTGCCGGCACAAAAGGCAGCACAGATAGAGAAATTCGGTGGTGCGGTAGTTCAGTTGGTTAGAATACCGGCCTGTCACGCCGGGGGTCGCGGGTTCGAGTCCCGTCCGCACCGCCACCGTATTTAGAAAAAACCCTGAGAGATGCCTCTCAGGGTTTTTTCTATTGCCTAATCTACAGTTTATTGCTTATATTCTTATCAATGATTTTAAATTCTTATTTTTCATATAGTTGGTAAATGAGCTTATTTACGTTTTATTTTATTCCATTAGAGTGATGATCTTTTAATCTATAGTGGAATAATTACAGCTTTTATAAAGTAATTTTATCCTTACATGTCTTTACCTTAGAGAAATTTATTTCTTAAATATGATATTTTTTGATACTTATTAAATATATTAATATTTATTTTTTTAATATTAAATAAACCAATCTACTAATTCTAATGAATAATTGTTTTACCAATATGTTGTGTTGTTATTATATAGTTACGCAACCATGTTGGCTTTTTAAGCGCTAGAGATTGAAATCAATTACCAAGATGTCATATTAGTGGAGATAAAGGTGTTGAGGTAAGCTGGGGGAAACTTGATCAGGAATAGTTATTTAAGATAGACAGGACCAAGAACATCCCGATAACAGTTATTTAAGAAAAAACTGGGTGAGAAAAGATTACGCTCAAAAAAATTTTGCCATGAGATATGTTGCTGGACAGCCTGTGGAACGGGTTTTCCCTACTTCTAAGCAATTACTTGAGGATGAGTCGCTACCACGTGGAGATCCGCTCTTTGACCATAATCGTGAGCTTTCTGTTGCCATCTGGAATATCTATAAACAACAGCGCCCATCATGGCAACATGTTTTGACTTCTTTGATTGAGAAGAGTGACCTTGTCTTGTTACAAGAAGCACAAACGACCCCTGCCTTATTGAAATTCATTACAGATAGCGGCTTGATCGCGGATCAGGTTCCTGCATTTGCTCTCCCTCAACATCCATCAGGTGTGATGACATTGTCCTCGTCTTCACCAGTTTATTGCTGTCCTCTGCGTGAAAAAGAACCGATATTTAGATTGTCTAAATCGTCATTAATTACAATTTATCCATTGCCAGATAAACGCCAGTTGATGGTGATAAACGTGCATGCCATTAACTTTAGCCTTGGTGTTGATGTTTATAGTCGACAATTAAATAACATTGGTATTCATATAAGCTTACACAATGGCCCCGTCATTTTTGCAGGAGATTTTAATGCATGGAGTCGGCAAAGGTTAAAAATATTAGAGCGTTTTGCACACCGTATGCATTTGAAAGAAGTCTATTTTAATGATGATCATAGAACGATTGTTTTTGGCAACCCGCTGGATTTTGTTTTTTATCGTGAATTAAAAGTTTCCCGTGCAGCAGTTGTAATGACCGGTGCTTCTGATCATAACCCATTAATGGTGAACTTCTCTTTATGACGATTTCTTTGTGTGATGATAACTGATGGATAAAGCGACTTATTGATCTTGCAAAGAAAAGATAAAAAAAGCGTCGGAGATTACCGACGCTTTTTTAGGTATACTTAAGTAGTTTATTGGTTAGAAGCGCGTTTTGCTGATAGTTTCTTCTTCACACCGAAGAAATAGGCTAGAGTCAGAATAAATACCCAACCTAGACCAACATACAGCGCGTCTCTTGTTTGTTCAAAATAGCCCAGCAATACGATGATACTGACCATGAAGACGAGTGTGATTGCAGGAGCGACAGGCCACATTGGGATTGGAAATTTCAATGTCTTGACTTCTTCCGCGCTCATTTGGCGACGCATGGCAATTTGCGAGATTAAAATCATCAACCATACCCAGACGGTTGCAAATGTGGCAACAGAAGCGATAAGAATGAAGATCTCTTCAGGGATCAGATAATTTAGCACTACGCCAAGTAACAGAACCGCAGTCATGACAAGAACCGTCATCCAGGGCACACCATTACGAGTTAATTTTTTGAATGATTCGGGAGCTTGTCCTTCTTGCGCCATACCATACATCATCCTGCCAGCACCAAAAATATCACTATTGATAGCGGAAATAGCAGCGGTAATCACGACCACATTTAAAATATTTGCGGCTGAATTAATTCCCAAATTGGAAAAGATCTGTACAAATGGGCTTCCATCCTGACCAATTTGATTCCATGGATAGATGCTCATCAGGATACACAGAGTCAAAACATAGAAGATCAAGATACGAAACGGGACAGCATTAATTGCCTGAGGGATCGTTTTTTCTGGATTTTTTGCTTCACTGGCAGTGATACCAATGACTTCTATGCCACCAAAAGCGAACATAACAATGGCGAATGAAGCTATCACCCCACTGATGCCATTTGGCATAAAACCGCCATGCTCCCATAAATTGGACAGACCGGTTGCATGCTCAGTTACTTGTCCGAAACCGTAAAACATAATGGCAAGGCCGCCGATAATCATGGCAATAATGGCAGTGACTTTAATGATTGAAAGCCAAAACTCCATTTCACCAAAGATTTTTACGTGACATAGATTCAAGGCACCAATAAAACATACAATCCCCAAAACCCAAATCCACTGATCAACATGTGGGAACCAGAGCTTCATATACGTGCCGAATGCAGTAACATCAGCCAGGCAAACAAACAGCATTTCAAGAATATAGATCCAGCCAGTTAAAAATCCGGCCAAAGGTCCCAGATAATGGCTGGCATATTGCGAAAAAGAACCAGAAACAGGATGGTGAACGGCCATTTCGCCAAGTGCTCTCATTACGATAAATACGGCAGCTCCACCGAGTAAATAGGCCAGCAATACAGCGGGGCCAGCTTGCTGTATTGCTGCTGCTGAGCCATAAAACAGCCCCGTGCCTATTGCAGAGCCTAAAGCCATAAAGCGGATGTGCCGCACGCTTAGACCCTGTTTAAGCTGATTTTCATTATTTTGCATTCGTTATTCCCATCTATCCTTTCAGCCTGAGAGTATTTAGGCATACGATGCTCTGTCTGGCGTGAGATGCCAGCAAAAGCAACCTGGTACAATACCATAAAGATGGATGTTCGCGGGATAGATATCTGTAATAATAACGGGTAGTTTATTAAAACCAGAGTTTTTTTATGATTTACCCAATAAATGAAATCTTCCAAACTTTACAGGGAGAAGGCGTGTTTACCGGTGTACCTTCGGTTTTCATTCGATTGCAGGGATGTCCGGTAGGGTGCAGTTGGTGCGATACCAAACATACGTGGGAAAAAGAGGCTGATAAACAGCAGCCGATGGAAAATATCTTGCTGAAATCGCAAGAGAGCGATCTGTGGAGCGTTGCCACTGCAAGACAATTGCTGAACATATTCACTCGCCAAGGTTATAGTGCGAAGCATATTGTCATTACCGGGGGAGAACCGTGCTTATATGACTTGCGTCCTTTGACTGAAACACTGGAAAGTGAAGGCTATCAATGTCAGATAGAGACGAGTGGTACACATGCGATTCAGTGTTCTGACAAAACGTGGGTGACGGTTTCTCCGAAAGTGAAAATGCGCGGAGGCTATCGGGTTTTGTCTGAGGCTGTTAAACGCGCTGATGAAATTAAGCACCCTGTTGGGCGGCAGCGCGATATTGAAGCATTAGATGAATTATTGACTATGCTTGATGGAAACCCTACTCCGGTTATTGCCTTACAGCCGATCAGCCAGAAAGAAGATGCTACTCGCCTGTGCATCGAAACGTGCATTGCCCGTAATTGGCGTTTTTCGATGCAAACCCATAAATACTTAAATATCGCTTAAATCTCATTCAGCACCAGGCTCTGGTGCTGAATCCTTATTCTCCCCGATAGATACAGCCTGCGCTACAAGTCTCTTTAACCATAACAGCACTGAGTTGAGGCAGCGTCGGTTTTAACTTTTCCCAAATCCACTTGGCCAACACTTCGCTGGTTGGATTTTCAAGCCCGGGAATCTCATTGAGATAGTGGTGATCGAGCTGTTCCCAGACAGGTTTAAAGGCAGCCTTGACATCGGCAAAATCCATGAGCCAGCCACTGAGCGGATCGATGTCTCCGGTGATCTCCAGACGTACCATAAATGAATGCCCATGCAAACGCCCACATTTGTGCCCTTCCGGTACGTGTGGAAGATGATGTGCTGCTTCGAATTGAAAATCTTTAAAGATGGTTGTACTCATTGTGCTTTCCCCTGATTGCAAAAGGTCGGCTATTCTACCTGAACTTTGCGAGCTTAACGTGATTTTTCTGGAAGTAAAAAGCACAACGCTTAACGACTTTATTGATATATTAAATCTGTAAATAAAGTTAGGCGTTTTGGTTATGAGATATTGCGATCCTTTCTTTAAATACAACCCCTATTCTGGGATAACCTTAATCAATTCATGTTGATGACTGGATTGATTCCTGCATTTTTTACAACATGGATACTGGCTATAGCAAAAGGCACTGGGACAATGACCGCAAAACCACCTTCAATCGCATTACTACCTGTTTCTCCAGAGCAATTATCACGCTTGCAATCTGCAATTAGCGATTTTTCTCCCCATCAATTAGCTTGGTTGTCTGGCTATTTTTGGGGAATGGTGAATCATCAGCCACAAACTGGGGCAGAGACACCTGTCGTTTCTGCACAGGAAACAGTGACTTTGCTTTCCGCATCGCAAACAGGCAATGCCCGTCGTCTGGCTGAACAACTAAGAGATTCACTATTAGCTGGAAATATCAATGTAAACTTAATTAATGCGGGTGACTATAAATTTAAGCAAATTTCCCAGGAACGTGTATTGATTATTATTGCTTCAACACAAGGTGAAGGCGAACCTGCCGAAGAAGCTGTAGCGCTCCATAAGTATCTCTATGCCAAAAAAGCACCATCAATGAAAGAGACGGTATATGCCGTATTTGGCCTTGGGGATACGTCGTATGAAAACTTCTGTCAGGCAGGGAAAGATTTTGACAGTCGTCTGCATGAGCTTGGTGCTCAACGCCTACTGGATCGTGTTGATGCTGATGTGGAATACCAAGAACAAGCTACTCAATGGCGTCAGCAAATTACGGATATCTTAAAACAGCGTTTGTCAGTACAAGCAAATGCTGTCACTTCTCCTGCCACTTCATCTACTATTTCAGCGCATATCCAGGAAACCCAAACGTATATCAAAGAAAGCCCTCTAACGGCCTCCCTGTTGACTAACCAGAAAATAACGGGACGTGGTTCTGACAAAGATATTCGCCATATTGAAATTGATTTAGGGGATTCAGGGCTGTGCTATCAACCGGGGGATGCCCTGGCGTTTGGTTTGAAAACGATCCGGCTTTAGTGAATGAATTAATAGCCCTGCTTTGGTTGGAAGGTTCAGAGCAGGTCAATGTGTATGGAAAATCACTTCCATTGCGTGAGGCGCTGATTAGCCATATAGAGTTGACCCAAAATACCGGTGTGATTGTTGGGAAATATGCAGCGTTGGCGAAAGATGAAAAACTGTTATCGCTGGCCGCTAATAAACAAGCATTGCAGCAATATGCCCAGACAACACCTATTGTCGATATGGTCAGGGCTGCTGCTTCACATCCAGAAGCCCAACAATTTATTGATTTATTGCGCCCACTGACACCACGTCTCTATTCCATCTCCTCTTCACAATCTGAAGTGGAAAACGAAGTCCACATTACCGTGGGAGTCGTTCGTTATGACATTGAAGGGCGTGTCCGTACAGGCGGCGCGTCGGGTTATCTGGCGGATCGTTTGCAGGAAGATGACAACATCCGCGTGTTTATCGAACAGAACGACAATTTCCGTTTACCGGTCGATCCTAATACACCCATCATCATGATTGGACCGGGAACAGGTGTTGCTCCGTTTAGGGCATTTTTGCAGCATCGTGACAGTCAGGGAGCTGAAGGTAAAAACTGGTTGTTTTTTGGTAACCCACATTTTGTTGAAGATTTTCTTTATCAGGTTGAATTCCAGCGCTATGTGAAAGAAGGCTTATTGACCCGCCTTGATCTGGCATGGTCAAGGGATCAGCAACATAAAATCTATGTACAAGACAAACTGCGTGAACAGGGAGGAGAAGTCTGGCGCTGGATTCAGGATGGTGCCCATCTGTATGTTTGTGGCGATGCGAATCGCATGGCAAAAGATGTAGAACAAGCCCTATTGGACATCATTTCACAACATAGTGGCATGGATGCTGAACAGGCTGATGAATTCTTGAGTGAATTGCGCCTTGAGCGCCGTTATCAGAGAGATGTTTACTAATATGAGCAATGTGAGCAAAGAAAAAACAGGTACTTTGATCGTTGAAGGCAAACTTGCAGACAGTGAACGCATGAAGTTGGACAGCAATTATCTGCGAGGAACGATTAGCGAAGATTTAAAAAATGGGCTGACAGGCGGATTTGAGGGGGATAATTTCCTCCTTATCCGCTTTCATGGTATGTATCAGCAAGATGACCGAGATATCCGGGCAGAACGGGCAGAACAAAAACTCGAACCACGCCATGCCATGATGTTGCGTTGTCGCCTGCCGGGAGGAATTATTACCCCAAAACAGTGGCTGGGCATTGATCGGTTTGCGACAGAAAATACGCTGTATGGCAGCATCCGGTTGACCAACCGCCAGACGTTCCAGTTTCATGGGATTTTAAAAAATGATCTCAAACCCGCACACCAATTATTGGCACTAATGGGGTTGGATTCGCTGGCTACCGCTAACGACGTCAATCGTAACGTGCTGTGTACGTCCAACCCGGTGCAATCTGCTTTACACCAACAGGCTTACGAATGGGCAAAAAAGATATCGGAACATCTGCTGCCTCGTACCAATGCATATGCTGAAATCTGGTTGGATAAAGAAAAAATTGCAACAACTGATGAAGAACCTATTCTTGGTACGACTTATCTGCCACGTAAATTCAAAACATCGGTGGTGATCCCGCCTCAAAATGACGTGGATCTCCATGCCAACGATATGAACTTTGTCGCCATTGCGGAAAATGATCAATTAATTGGCTTTAATGTATTGGTGGGTGGGGGACTAGCCATGACCCACGGTGACAAAAAAACCTTTCCACGGCTGGCGAGTGAATTTGGTTTTATTGCACAAGAGCACACACTGGCCATTGCAGAGGCAATAGTGACCACCCAACGTGATTGGGGTAACCGGACTGACCGTAAAAATGCGAAAACTAAATATACCCTTGAACGAGTGGGTATCGAAACCTTCAAACAAGAGGTTGAAAAACGTGCTGGCGTGAAATTTGAAGCCATTCGCCCATATAAATTCACTGGTCGGGGTGATCAAATTGGTTGGTTAAAAGGCATTGATGATCAATGGCATCTGACCTTATTTATTGAAAATGGCCGTTTGCTGGATTATCCCAACCAGCCATTAAAAACAGGGATTGCAGAAATTGCGAAAATTCATAAAGGCGATTTTCGTCTGACTGCCAACCAAAACCTGATTGTGGCAGGGGTACCTGAGAGTGAAAAATCGCGGATTGAAGAAATTGCCCGTACTCATGGTTTAATTGACGATAGCGTGACAACTTTGCGTCACCACGCTATGGCTTGTGTTTCATTTCCTACTTGCCCATTAGCGATGGCCGAAGCAGAACGTTTCTTGCCAACTTTTGTCGATTATGTTGATGCGTTAATGGAAAAGCATGGTGTGGGTGATGAAGAGATCATAGTGCGCGTTACAGGCTGCCCGAATGGATGTGGCAGGGCGATGCTGGCAGAAATTGGGCTGGTGGGTAAAGCGCTTGATCGTTACAACCTGCATCTTGGTGGAAATCGTATCGGTGATCGCATTCCCCGCATGTACAGGGAAAATATCACATCAGCAGAGATCCTTGAGATATTGGATGAATTAATTGGTCGTTGGGCATCAGGGCGTCATGTCGGTGAATGTTTCGGTGATTTTCTGATCCGCACTGATATCATCAAACCAGTATTGAATTCAGCTGTCGATTTTTATGATTGGCAGGAGGCAGTATGAGCCGATTGAATTTATCGGAGCGGGTGGCACTGGCTCCAGAGCAGCAAATCACGTCATTGGCAGAAATCAATCAGCAACTGGAGGTGCTGGATGCCCGTGAACGCGTGAGATGGGCATTGGAACATCTGTCTGGCGAATTTGTGCTTTCCTCTAGTTTTGGTATTCAGGCGGCAGTTTGTTTGCACCTTGTGACACGGGAGTATCCTGATATTCCCGTGGTCCTTACCGATACGGGATACTTATTTCCTGAAACTTATCAATTTATCGATAAATTGACTGAAAAACTCAACCTGAACTTGAAGATTTTTCGTGCAGAGCATTCTCCAGCTTGGCAAGAATCACGTTATGGCAAATTATGGGAACAAGGAATAAAGGGAATTGAGCGTTATAACCAAATCAACAAAGTTGAGCCGATGAATCGTGCATTAGAATCTCTGCAAGCACAAAGCTGGTTTGCGGGGTTGCGTCGCCAGCAATCAGAAAGCCGGACCAATTTACCTGTGCTGGCAATTCAACGGGGAGTTTTTAAAATCCTGCCTATAATTGATTGGGATAATCGGCAGGTACATCAATACCTGATAAAGCATGGCCTTGAATACCATCCATTATGGGAGCAGGGTTATCTTTCTGTCGGGGATACGCATACCACCCAAAAATGGGAACCTGGAATGAGTGAAGAACAAACCCGTTTTTTCGGCCTGAAACGTGAGTGCGGTTTACACGAAAGTTAAATTAACCCCAGATTCACTTAAAAAGTGTGGTATCAGAACTGATTTTATTTTTCATATAAATATGTTCTTTTTTGGTTTTTGCGATATGGATAGGTGTTTTGTATGGATAATAAAGATGAATTAATTCAAAAAATAAGTAAATTATTATCTTCTAGCTCAATAGGGTTAGAAGATAAGTTGGCTGTGATGATGTTTTGTTTCCAGCTTATGTCATCATCAAAGACAGATAAAGTAAATATGCATGCTTCTGATGGTAAAATTATAAAATTAGAATTAAAACATTAAATTATCTATTTTAGATGGAGATATTAAAATGAATAGAAGGGGATTTGAAGGCGCGATTTTCGATAACTCTCTAGTAGTTGATAATGGAGAGATCAAGCCACTATCTCACACAAAAGATTATAGAAGAAAAAATTACGCTGAAATTGAAAGAAAATATTCTAGTATATCATCTGATATTGTGAGAAGAATGTGTGATGATGAAGAGTATTATGTTGTATTAACTCATGGTGAAATGGTTGATGTTGTAAAAAATTCTTGTGGCAATAATCCGAACTCATCATGGTCAGCATGGAAAGTTTTTGATCTTGCAACAACGTATTCAGGTAATATGTTGGATGGTTATGCTTTTATGCGATTAGCAAATGAATTAAGTAGTAATTTTGGCGTAAGAGTAACTGAATATGTCAACCGATATGGGAACAGAATGGTAAAGCTGACAGGACATGCCGGAATCAGAAAATTTTTAACCGCTACAAAATATAGAGCAGGTCATTGGAAGTTGATAGATATAGGTATAGGAACACAAGCGATGAGAGAAGGAATAGCTACAGTATCTAGAAGAGTTGTTATTG
The DNA here is from genome assembly GCF_056632175.1 of Xenorhabdus sp. SGI 60. Lineage (NCBI taxonomy): Bacteria > Pseudomonadati > Pseudomonadota > Gammaproteobacteria > Enterobacterales > Morganellaceae > Xenorhabdus > Xenorhabdus sp. SGI 60. The sequence goes on from NZ_CP196860.1 coordinate 745,068, forward strand.
TTTCTGTCCTGTATAGATCAACGGAACTAGCATTTAGAGATGAGTACGATATTTATGCTTTTTTCGGAAATATCACAATGGATGTAGCTAAAACCGCTGTTGGAGCTTTGGTTGGCCTTGGGGTTGTTGTTGGTGCCGGCATTGCTTCGGTAACGGGAACTGTTGCTCTAGGGGTTACTGTTGTGGCGTTAGCTGTTGGAATTCTTACGACTTGGGTACTATCTGAGATTGATGACCGTTATAAAATTAGCGAAAAACTGATAAACTACATGCGCGAAAAGGAACTAGCTGAGGCTGGTAAACTAGATTATCGTAAACAACCGTTTGGTTATCCTTATCCACGAATAAAATAACCTTAATTTATCATAATTGTGTTGTAAATAATAAAGAGGCCGAGATGGATTATAAAAATAAATCAATTTTAGCAATTAGTATGTCTTTTTTGTTTTTAATAATAAATGCGGCTCTCTTTTTTGCTGTTGATGAATTTTTATTGATTTATAATTTTTCGGATGTTATTGTTTTTTCATGGAGGATGTTTGCAGTATTGTTTTTTTACCCTTTAATATTTTATTTTTGTATTTCTATGTTTTATTATTTGTTTTTTTTAAAGTTGCCAAAACACAATAATTCAATTTTTAAGTTTCTTACATTTTTTGGTATTTTAGGTTTTTTAATTAGTTTACCTGTATATTGGTACGGTGATTTCAAATTAAAAGAAAAAGGATATATTACTTGTTATAAAAAATCGATAAGTGCTCCCAGAAAGTATGCAAAAGATGAAAAATTATGTGACTAAGCATATGTATATGCACGGTGGTCAGCCGCATCTTATCGTGTTCGGGGGATTTGAATAACGAGGCACTTCTGCCGACGTCCGCCCGGGTTGGATACGTGACCTTTTTAGCTTATGCGATTCAGGAACAAATAATTACTTTTTGTCATTTCATAACCTGATCACGGCCTCATATATTCATCTTCTGGTCGTCATAATAATTAAGAGCTATATCCTTTGTGACTTGAAGTCCAGAGGATAGAACATGAACAGGCTCTAACGCGGGATGGTATCGTGGATTATTTACCTTTATTTATTGAGCTTAAAGCCCGATCTGTACTGCTGGTTGGGGGTGGAGAAATCGCCTCTCGTAAAGCAGACTTATTACTTCGTACTGGTGCAGCGTTAACGGTTGTAGCGCCTGAGCTACATGCAGAACTGCAACAACGTCATCAAAGAGGAGAATTCGAGTGGTTACAGGAAACGTTTAAAACAGAATATCTTGATAGCGTATTTTTAGTGATCGCCGCCACAGATGATAACATCTTAAATCAACATATTTTTGCCGAAGCCAATCAGCGCGCTATCTTGACCAACGTTGTGGATAACCAACCGCTCTGTTCGGCCATTTTCCCATCAATTATTGATCGCTCCCCGATTATCGTGGCGATCTCATCGGCTGGAAAATCTCCGGTATTAACCAGATTATTGCGAGAAAAGTTGGAGTCTTTGCTCCCATTTAGCCTTGGTGCGATGGCAAATATCGCAGGACGCTGGCGCGAACGCGTGAAAAAACGTTTCACCTCCATACGTCAACGGCGCCATTTTTGGGAAAAGGCGTTTAATGGGCGTTTTGCCACACTGATCGCCAATGGGCAATTACAGCAAGCAGAAGAGCAACTTGAACAGCAGTTGGCACAAGGTGATTCTCATTCCCAAGGAGAACTTGCGTTGGTAGGCGCTGGGCCAGGTGATCCGGGATTATTGACTCTAAAAGGCCTACAGGTGATCCAGCAGGCTGACGTCATTCTTTATGATCATTTAGTGAGTGCAGAAATCCTGGAGTTAGTCCGCCGTGATGCAGACAAAATCTGTGTTGGAAAAAGAGCGGGTAATCACTCCGTGGCGCAAGAAGAAATCAACCGACTTATCATCAAATTAGCGAATCAGGGGAAAAAAGTAGTTCGCTTAAAGGGGGGGGATCCCTTTATTTTTGGCCGTGGTGGAGAGGAATTACAGATTGCAGCCGCAGCGGGAATTCCTTTTCAAGTCGTGCCCGGCATTACGGCAGCAGTGGGCGCTTCTGCTTACGCAGGTATCCCATTAACCCACAGAGAACACGCGCAAAGCGTCACTTTTATTACCGGACATTGCCGTGACAATGGCGATGAATTGGATTGGCCTGCATTCGCGCGGGGCAATCAAACATTAGCTATTTATATGGGGATCATGAAAGCCGCCTTGATCAGCCAAAAGCTGATTTCGCATGGTCGGGATAGCAATACCCCCGTTGCCGTGATTGGTTGTGGCACTCGTCCAGAACAGCAAGTATTGACCGGAACCTTATCCGAATTGGAGCGATTGGCACAAGAAGCACCATCACCCGCCTTGCTGGTAATAGGAGAGGTGGTTCAACTCCACCATCAAATAGGATGGTTTGAGCGCGGAAACGCTGCTGATCAAGTAAATCGCCCTGCTGTGATTGATTTAGTATAAGGAGTGCCTAATGGACGAAAAAAGACTGACACACTTACAGCAACTTGAAGCTGAGAGTATCCATATTATTCGGGAAGTGGCGGCTGAATTTGCCAACCCCGTTATGCTCTATTCGATTGGTAAAGATTCCTCTGTGATGCTGCATCTGGCACGTAAAGCGTTTTATCCGGGAAAACTGCCTTTCCCCTTATTGCACGTAGATACCGGCTGGAAATTTCAGGATATGTACGACTTCCGAGATCGTACAGCGGAAAAATATGGTTTTGAGTTACTGGTCTACCGTAATCCACAAGGCGAGGCGTTGGGCATTAATCCTTTTATTCATGGCAGTGCTAAACATACCGATATCATGAAAACAGAAGGGTTGAAGCAAGCACTGGATAAATACGGCTTTGATGCAGCATTTGGCGGGGCGCGGCGTGATGAAGAAAAATCGCGAGCCAAAGAACGAATTTACTCATTCCGAGACCGCTCCCATCGTTGGGACCCCAAAAATCAGCGTCCCGAACTTTGGCGCAACTATAACGGCCAGATTAACAAAGGGGAAAGTATCCGCGTCTTCCCGTTATCCAACTGGACAGAGTTGGATATCTGGCAATACATCTATCTGGAGCAGATCGATATCGTTCCCCTTTATTTTACTAAGTTCCGTCCGGTTGTTCAGCGGGAAGGGACCTTGATTATGGTTGATGATGATCGAATCGATTTAAAAACAGGGGAAGTGATTAGCCAGCGTAAAGTGCGCTTTAGGACACTGGGTTGCTGGCCGCTGACAGGGGCAGTGGAATCAGAAGCAGAAACGTTGCCGGAAATTATTGAAGAAATGTTGATATCAACCACTAGCGAACGGCAAGGGCGGCTGATTGATAGTGATCAGTCAGGTTCTATGGAGCTGAAAAAGCGCCAGGGTTATTTTTAAGGAGTCCAGATATGCCAGCACTTGCATATAATGAAACTATGGCTAGTCAGATCAAGCAACAAGGCGGAGTTGAAGCTTATCTTCGAACGCAGCAGGAAAAAGGATTACTGCGCTTTTTAACCTGCGGTAGCGTGGATGATGGCAAAAGTACCCTAATTGGACGTTTGCTGCATGACACCCGTCAAATTTATGAGGATCAACTTGCAACTTTACAAAGCGATAGCAAGCGAATAGGGACTCAGGGAGAAAAGCTCGATCTGGCTTTATTGGTTGATGGATTGGCGGCTGAACGGGAACAGGGCATCACCATTGATGTGGCATACCGCTATTTTTCCACGGAAAAGCGGAAATTCATTATTGCGGACACACCAGGGCATGAACAATATACCCGCAATATGGCAACAGGCGCTTCAACCAGTCATCTTTCCATTTTATTGATCGATGCCCGCAAAGGTGTTCAGGAACAAACTCGCCGTCACAGTTTTATCAGCACCTTGCTGGGTATTCGTCACTTGGTGGTGGCAATCAATAAAATGGATTTAGTTGAATATCGGCGAGATATCTTTGAACAAATTAAACAAGATTATTTGAATTTCGCGGCACAACTCCCGACTGACTTAACTATCTATTTCGTTCCGATCTCGGCGTTAGAAGGGGATAATATCGTGACCCGCAGCGAGAACATGGCGTGGCATACGGGAGAAACGCTACTGGATATCCTGGAATCCGTGGACGTAAAAACAAAAGCGGCAGAACAGCCCTTGCGTTTCCCGGTCCAGTACGTAAATCGCCCCGATCTTGATTTTCGTGGATACAGCGGCACATTGTCTTCAGGAATTTTACGGCAAGGTCAGCAAATAAAAGTGATGCCATCTGGTGTAGTTTCTACGGTGGAAAGAATTGTTACTTTTAATGGCGATCTCACCTTTGCCGTACCCGGAGAAGCGATTACCCTCGTATTAAAAGATGAAATTGATATCAGCCGTGGTGATTTATTGATTGCCGTTGAAGATCAAATGAGTGCGACCCACCACGCTCTGGTTGATGTCGTCTGGATGTCGGAACAGCCGCTGATTCAAGGGCAGAGTTTGGATATTAAAGTCGCGGGCAAAAAAAGCCGTGGTAAAGTCGATAATGTTCAATATCAGGTGGATATTAACAACCTGACACAGAAAGTCGCTGTTGAGTTACCGCTTAATGCCATTGGGCGGGTGGAATTTTCATTTGATGAACCTTTATTGCTCGACAGTTACGCGCAAAATGCGGATACCGGTGGCATTATCCTGATTGATCGCCTAACCAACGTTACCGTAGGAGCGGGATTGGTGCGTGAAATTCAAGTCGATGTTTACGAAGAGACGAAAGAATACAGTGAGTTTGAACTGGAACTTAATCGCTTAGTTCGTCGTCACTTCCCGCACTGGGGCGTACGTGATCTATTGGGAGGAAAATAAGTGGCTCAGGAGAATATCGTCTGGCATCCACATGCTTTGGATAGGGCACAGCGGGAAAGCGCAAATGGTCATCCTGCATTGGTGATTTGGTTTACAGGGCTATCTGGCTCAGGAAAATCCACTCTTGCAGGGGCATTGGAGCAGACATTGTTTGCACAGGGAATCAAAACGTACTTACTGGATGGTGATAATGTGCGCCACGGCCTATGCAGTGATTTGGGCTTTTCTGAAACAGATCGGCAGGAAAATATCCGACGAGTCGGTGAAGTCGCAAAATTGATGGTTGATGCAGGCCTGGTTGTTCTGACCGCATTTATTTCTCCCCATAGAGCTGAGCGGCAAAAAATCCGTGAATTAATGGAAGAGGGGCAATTCATTGAAGTGTACGTCGATACGCCACTGGAGATATGTGAGAGCCGTGATCCCAAAGGACTCTATAAAAAAGCACGGGCGGGAACATTGCACAATTTCACCGGAATTGATGCGGCCTATGAAACGCCCGAACAGCCAGAAGTCTATTTAGATGGTTCACAGTCTATGGAATCTTCAATTGAAAAACTGCTTTTTGTCCTGAAAAACGGCAATATCCTGCCAACTTAACGACCAAATCAAACAAACTGTCATGAAACACATTATTATTGTTAGTGAAATAATGTGTTTTTACACTCAGTTAATTCAATATCTCGCGTGATCCTGTTTTTGAGTGGGTTTGCAAATGGTTTTGTGAGAGTCAGTGGCGTCATGCTTTCAGTTGTGGGATGATTAGCGAGTTTTCAGGGGGGGAGATGGGCAAATTAACGCTATTATTACTGGTTCTACTAGGTTGGTTACAGTATTCGCTGTGGTTCGGCAAAAATGGTATTCACGATTATGTGCGGGTGAAGGCTGACGTTGATAAACAAGAGGTTGATAACCTTAAACTGAAAGCACGTAACGAACAGTTATTAGCTGAAATTCAGGATCTTAAAGGAGGACAGGAAGCGATTGAAGAACGTGCTCGTAATGAATTGGGCATGATTAAACCAGGAGAATCTTTTTATCGTATGGTGCCTGATACCTCAAAAAATAATGCGCAGTAACTTTAAATCAAGACAGTAAATAATAATCGAAATGAATAATTCACAACTTCGTCCCCCTGCTGAAATCATCGCCTTGATCCCGGCTGCGGGTATCGGTAGCCGGATGAAATTAGATTGCCCAAAACAGTATCTGAAAGTTGCCGGAAAAACGATTCTTGAACATACCCTGACAGCACTGCTTGAGCATCCTCGTATACAACGCGTTATTATCGCGCTGAATCCTGCTGATACACAATTTGCGCAATTACCTATTGCTTCTGATCCAAGAATAATGACTGTCATTGGCGGTGAAGAACGCGCTGATTCGGTATTGGCTGGATTAGATTATCTGATTGGTTTGGCTACAGACAAGGCAATCTGGGTCTTAGTGCATGATGCAGCCCGTCCTTGTCTTCATAGAAATGATCTTGATAGCTTGTTGCGGGTGATTGATCACAACACAGAATCCCCTGACATATGTGGCGGGCTTTTGGCATCTCCTGTGAGGGATACGATGAAACGCATGGTATCGCTATCAGTGGCAGGATCATCCACACTTTCCCCCCCTTGATTGCTCATACCGTTGACCGTAACGGACTTTGGCATGCTTTGACCCCACAATTATTCCCTTTGCAGCTATTGCGTGATTGCTTGCTCAAGGCACTTGCAGATCAAGCCTGCACCACCGATGAATCTTCGGCGCTTGAACATTGTGGTTATCGTCCCGTACTGATCAAGGGACGAGCGGATAATATAAAAGTGACCCAACCTGAAGATTTGGCACTGGCTGAATTTTACCTATCCCGAAAAGCTAAGGAATCTATCGTATGAGAATTGGACACGGTTTTGATGTGCATAAATTTGGCGGAGAAGGGCCATTGGTCATTGGCGGTGTCCGTATTCCTTATGAACAAGGGTTAATTGCCCATTCAGATGGTGATGTCGCCTTACATGCAGCTACAGATGCCTTACTGGGCGCGGCAGCTTTAGGTGATATTGGTAAATTATTTCCCGATACCGATCCTGCCTTCAAAGGCGCAGATAGCCGTGAGCTACTGAAAGAAGCCTACCGCCGCATTCGTGCGAAGGGCTATCGGCTGGGAAACCTGGATATCACGATTATCGCACAAGCGCCGAAAATGCTGCCACATATTCCCCAGATGCGGGTTAATCTGGCAGAAGATCTTGAATGTCATATGGACGATATTAACGTTAAAGCGACAACAACAGAAAAATTGGGATTTGTTGGGCGTAAAGAAGGCATTGCCTGCGAAGCGGTTGCTTTGTTGGTTAAAGAGTAAGCAGATAAAAGAAATAAGCATGACACTGAGTAAATTACATTGGCTTTATGGCCAGCCGGAAGCAACCGGTATTATTAAAGCCACACCAGAAGATTTTATTGTTCGCGAAGATTTGGGATTTTCTCCTGATGGAGAAGGCGAACACTTAATGGTATATATCCGTAAAACAGGATGTAATACCCAGTTTGTCGCGGATCAGCTTGCCTGTTTTGCCAAAATACCGGCTCGCTCTGTCAGCTATGCGGGATTGAAAGATCGCAACGCAGTGACGGAACAGTGGTTCTGCTTACACTTACCGGGGAAACAAGATCCGGATTTAGCGGCATTTCAACTTGAAGGTTGTGAAATGCTGGCAACTTCCCGCCAGAAACGCAAGCTGCGGATTGGCGCATTGAAAGGCAATGATTTCATTCTGGTATTAAGAGACATTTCTGACCGACAATCGGTGGAAAAACGCTTGCAGCAGATAGCGCAAACCGGCGTTCCAAATTACTTTGGTGAACAACGTTTCGGGCGGGATGGACAAAATTTAGTTCAGGCTCAACGCTGGGCAGCTAATGAAATCCATGTCAAAGAACGCAACCGCCGCAGTTTTTATCTTTCTGCCTGTCGCAGCGCGATGTTTAATGCTGTTGCCAGCCGACGTATTGCCCAGGATGAACACCAAAAGGTAAAAAATGGCGATGCATTACAATTAACAGGGCGTAGTAGCTGGTTTGTCGCTGATGAATCTGAATTGTCGGTATTGCAGCAACGAGTTATGGGTGGAGAATTACAAATAACGGCTCCTTTACCGGGTGATAAGGCATTAGGAACGCAGCATCAGGCTTTGGATTTCGAACAACAATGCTTATTGGATTATGAGGATTTTTGGGGATTAGCCAAACGTGAACGTGTGGAGAGCGCCCGTCGGGCAATATTGGTGAAACCACTGAACTTGCGTTGGGAATGGCAAGATGATCAAACTGTCACTCTGCATTTCTCTTTGCCATCTGGTAGCTTTGCAACCAGTGTTGTTAGAGAACTGATCAATCAGGATCTCGGCTCTTCCCTTGATGTGGCTTGATTGCAAAGCACTCTACAAAACTGTCAACGTCATGCTAAGATCAAACACACACAGGGTAATTTACATTATTAACCTATTTTATTTTTATTAAAATCAATGAGATATATCAATGTTGCGGATATTGCTGAGTAACGATGATGGTGTCACCGCACCGGGTATTCAAACCTTAGCGGCTACATTGCGGAAACACTATCATGTTCAGGTCGTTGCACCTGACCGTAACCGTAGTGGGGCGTCGAATGCCTTAACGCTGGATCGCCCTTTGCGCATCAACACACTGAACAATGGTGATATTTCTGTTCAGGAAGGTACACCGACGGATTGTGTCTATTTGGGCGTAAATAATCTGGTACTCCCTCGTCCTGACATTGTCGTTTCTGGCATCAACTGTGGCCCTAACCTTGGTGATGACGTGATTTACTCTGGCACGGTCGCGGCTGCAATGGAAGGACGCCACTTAGGCCTACCCGCATTGGCGGTATCACTCAATGGTGACCAACATTACGAAACGGCGGCAGAAGTGACCGTGCGTTTATTAGCTTTGCTGCAAAAATCCCCATTGAGAGCAGGTAATATTCTGAATGTTAACGTACCTGATATTCCCTTTGAACAGATCAAAGGGTTTCGGGTGACGCGATGCGGTCGCCGTAGTGCTGCTGAACAAGTCTATGCGATGGAAGATCCCAAAGGCAATATGCTCTATTGGCTAGGTCCTCCGGGAGAAAAAAGTGATTTTGGGCCTGAAACAGATTTTGCTGCGGTAGAAGAAGGATTTGTCTCCATTACCCCTTTGCATGTGGACTTAACAGCTTATAAAGCCCAGGCGCTGATAAGTGATTGGTTGGCAAAAGTCGGGGATATTGGGGAATGTTAAACCGATCAATGAAAAATTTGCTGGTGCAACTGCGCCAGCAAGGAATTCACAATGAGCCACTATTGGAGGTTATTGGCAAAGTCCCTCGAGAATGTTTTGTTGATGAAGCTCTCGCACATAAGGCATATGAAAATACCGCACTGCCTATTGGTCATGGGCAAACGATATCCCAACCCTATATTGTTGCTCGCATGACTGAGTTGCTGAATTTAACCCCGGCATCCAACGTATTGGAAATTGGAACAGGCTCAGGTTATCAAACAGCAATACTTGCCCACTTAGCCAAACGCGTTTTCTCCGTGGAGCGGATTAAAGGATTGCAGTGGCAGGCTAAACGCAGATTGAAGCAACTCGACCTACATAATATCTCAACCCGCCACGGTGATGGCTGGGATGGATGGCCATCAAAAGGACCCTTTGACGCTATTATTGTCACAGCCGCACCACCAGAAATTCCGCAGGCATTACTCCATCAACTTGCTGACGGAGGTGTGATGGTTTTACCTGTCGGCGAGCGTACTCAGTTACTGAAAGTCGTACATCGTTATGGGAATGATTTTCATGGCGATGTTATCGAACCTGTCCGTTTTGTACCTCTAATTCAAGGCGAGCTAACATAATCAGCTAATTTATTTGAGGGTAGTTTCAAATTAGCTGTTCTTTTTTCTGAATTTAAGCAAAATGTTTCGCTTTAAATCTTTCGTAATCCTAAATTTTCATAAATCATTATTATTTTCACTTATATTTGCCTTTATGGGGGAATAAAGTATGAATCTGGAAAAACCAGTGAAAAAAATAAAGTGGATAATCGCCAGTACTGTTATGGGCGTTGTGTTGATAGGTTGCAGTAATACACCAAATCGTCCAGCTCCAATCGTGAATATCGATACAAATCGTGTTTCGGATAATCATGCGATTAAAAATCGTCAGGCAGTGAATAATGCTGCCAATAGTAATTCATCTCAAGGGCGAATTATTTATCGCCGTAACTATGAAAATATTCCCAAAGGAAGCTACAACGGAAGCACTTATACGGTTAAACATAGCGATACTTTGTTTTATATCGCCTGGATTACAGGCAGTGATTTCCGTGATCTAGCTCTCAGAAATAATATTTCAGAGCCTTATAGCTTAAATGTTGGTCAGGTCCTGAGAATAGGTAATTCAACCTCCAAAAATGGTGTATTAATAGCATCAAATAGTACTGAATCAAAAATTAGTCAGGTTGATTTTCAAAAAATTAATGCGTATCCTGCAAATATTGATAAACCAAAGTCAGGGAAAATGTTGCCAAAGGCAACCATTTCTGATGGCGACAATTCTGCTCCAAAATTATCTATAGCAACAGATACAGGGGCAAATAATGCTATTAATGGTATTGATACTATTAATAGTTGGAGGTGGCCGGCAGAAGGAAAAATTCTTGAAGGTTTCTCTGATTCTCAAGGAGGAAATAAAGGCATTGATATTGCGGGGAGCCGTGGTCAACCCGTATTTGCTACAGCCCGTGGGAAAGTGGTTTATGCCGGAAATGCATTACGTGGCTATGGAAATCTAATAATAATAAAACATAACGATGACTACCTAAGTGCTTATGCGCACAACGACACAATGTTGGTTCGTGAGCAACAGGACGTTCAAGCGGGGCAAAAAATTGCCACTATGGGTAGCACCGGAACAAGTTCAGTAAGATTGCATTTTGAAATTCGCTATAAGGGAAAATCCGTAAACCCGCTGCGTTATCTTTCGCAGCGATAAACCGGGGCAGGGATCTGAAATTCCTGCCCGCATTATCATGGGTAGGAGCAGCTGATGAGCCAAAGTACGCTTAAAGTTAATGAGTTGTATGATGATGCGAATTTAGACGAAAATAGCACGGAAGCTGATGACTTTGATGAAGCGTTGCTGAAAGATGAGGATGATATAACTGGTCTTGATGAAGATTTGGATTTGTTGCAAGGAGTAAACCAACGGGTTCTTGATGCAACACAGCTTTATCTCGGAGAGATTGGTTTCTCACCTCTGCTGACAGCAGAGGAAGAGGTTCTTTTCGCCAGACGAGCACTACGAGGGGATGTTGCTGCACGCCAACGCATGATTGAAAGTAACTTGCGATTGGTTGTAAAAATATCCCGCCGATATAGCAATCGTGGATTAGCACTGCTAGATCTGATTGAAGAAGGTAACCTTGGGCTTATTCGTGCAGTGGAAAAATTTGATCCTGAAAGAGGTTTTCGTTTTTCTACTTATGCAACATGGTGGATCCGTCAAACCATTGAACGTGCCATTATGAATCAAACTCGCACAATTCGCTTGCCTATTCACATTGTCAAAGAATTGAACGTCTATTTACGTACTGCAAGAGAACTGGCACACAAATTGGATCATGAACCCAGTATCGAAGAAATTGCGGAAAAACTGGATAAACCTATTGAAGATGTCAGTCGTATGATGCGACTTAACGAACGCATTACTTCTGTTGATACACCAATGAGTGGTGATTCAGATAAGGCATTATTGGATATTTTATCTGATGAGAATGATTCAGGGCCAGAAACAACCATTCAAGATGATGATATGAAACAGAGTATCGTGAAATGGCTGTTTGAGCTGAACGCAAAACAGCGCGAAGTTTTGGCCCGTCGTTTCGGTTTGCTTGGATACGAAGCAGAAACATTGGAAGATGTTGGGCGAGAAATTGGTTTAACAAGAGAGAGAGTTCGTCAGATTCAAGTTGAGGGATTGCGCCGTCTTAGAGACATATTGCATACCCAAGGTTTGAATATAGAATCATTATTTCGTACTTAATTTTTTATTCCTGAGAACGTATACCTAAGAAATTTTAAATTGCAGCGTGAGTGGAAAATAGATGAATTTCCAGAAACAAAGATAATTAGATAACTTGGTGATGGCAAGAGTAGAAGTAATTCCAAAAGTGATAATTGAAAAGATAAAGGAATAGAGAAGAGAGGCAGTAATCTTAAGGTGGGCTTATTTAGCCCACCTTTTATTTAGGCATTTATATTTCTATTACCATTTGGTGTGACATTTATCAAAAGCTAGATAATCGGAACACCACTATGAAATTTAAAATCATGATCGGGAGTTTGAATAAGTTCTGCTTCAACCTGGCCGAAATAATTCACTCTTTCTGTAATATCTTCTTTAGATATTGACTGAGCGAGCATTAAATAATCTTGGTAATGGCGAGCTTCTGAACGCAGCAGAGAAATATAAAACTTACCCAAGTCCTCATCCAGATGAGGAGCCAGTTTTGCGAAACGTTCGCATGAGCGTGCTTCAATATAAGCACCAATAATTAATTTATCGACCAACGTATAAGGTTCATGATTGGTAACATGCTGAAATAGGGATTTAGCATAGCGGCTGGCACTGATACTGTCATAGCTTACCCCTCTGGCATCCATGATTTCTAATACTTGATAAAAATGATGCAACTCTTCCTTAATTAATAACACCATCTTATCGATGAGATCTTGACTATAAGGTGATTTTGCCCGCGCGGTAATTTGCTTGGTGGCCTGATTTTTTCCTTTCAATGAATGGATATCCCCCATTTTTTTATAGGCAAAATCCTCATAGGGCTGAAACCAAGCCAGCAGAGCATCCGCACTCTCAGGATCAACGGCATATTTACGAATTAAGAACATAGCACTTTGTGCCGCTTTTAATTCACATAGTAGATGATCGCGCAATAAAATGGGCAAATGCTCGGGCAGCCGCGCTTTTTCTACCCATTGGTCGGGAGTCTCGCACTGTAAAAATTGATAAATGGGTACTAACAGATGAGTATCAAACTTCATTGTTGTTCCCTTCATGGCTGTTTCATTCATTGCTAAACCATCTCTTTCAGACGATAAATCCACTCTAATGCCTGACGTGGTGTCAAGGTATCTGGATTCAGGTTTTCCAATGCTTCAACTGCCGGAGAGGTTTCTTCTGTCAGCAGGGTTAACTGCGGAGTATCGACATGGCCTATTGCCGCATTATTGGAGAGTGATTCCAGCTCTTTCAATTTTTGGCGCGCACGTTTAATGACATCGCGTGGAACACCGGCCAGCGAAGCGACCGCCAATCCATAACTCTTGCTTGCTGCCCCTTCCTGTACACTGTGCATGAAAGCAATGGTATCGCCATGTTCGACAGCATCAAGATGAATATTGACGACCCCTTCCAGTTTCTCAGGTAGTGTTGTCAGTTCGAAATAGTGGGTTGCAAACAGGGTCATTGCTTTGATGCGATTAGCTAAATTTTCCGCACAGGCCCACGCCAGGGATAAACCATCATAAGTTGATGTACCACGACCGATCTCATCCATCAAAACCAGACTGTGTTCAGTCGCGTTATGCAAGATATTGGCCGTTTCAGTCATTTCCACCATAAAAGTAGAACGTCCTGATGCCAGGTCATCGGATGCACCGACACGCGTAAAGATGCGATCTACAGGGCCAATAACCGCTTTTTCGGCAGGAACAAAGCTTCCAATATAAGCCATCAACGTGATCAAAGCCGTCTGACGCATATAGGTACTTTTACCCCCCATATTTGGCCCTGTAATAATCAGCAAACGGCGCTGTGATGAGAGCGTCAATGGGTTAGAAATAAACGGTTCACTTAATACTTGTTCGACAACCGGATGCCGACCGCCAGTGATCTGAATACCCACTTTATCGGTTAGTATCGGGCGGGTGTAATTTAGAGTTTCAGCACGTTCGGCGAGGTTTGCCAGTACATCCAGCTCTGACAGCGCTTCGGCACAGGTTTGCAAATCGGCCAGATGAGGCAGCAACAGATCAAACAACTCTTCGTACAGGGCTTTTTCGATGGCAAGTGCTTTGCCTTTGGAAGTCAGCACCTTGTCTTCATATTCCTTTAATTCAGGAATGATATAGCGTTCTGCATTTTTCAGCGTTTGACGACGAACGTAATGGATAGGGACTAGATGGCTTTGTCCACGACTGACCTGAATATAGTAACCATGTACCGCATTAAAGCCCACTTTCAGGGTATCAATGCCAAGTTTTTCACGTTCGCGGATCTCCAGTTTATCCAGATAATCACTGGCACCATCGGCTAGTGCTCGCCATTCATCCAATTCAGCATTATAGCCTGTGGCAATGACGCCACCGTCACGCACCAGGACAGGAGGCGTTTCGACAATCGCATTCTCTAGCAGAATCTGCAATTCATCAAAATGTCCCACACGCTGCTGTAGTACTTGGATATAAGGGGCATCGGAGGACGCCAGGATCTGATGAATATCAGGCAATTGCTGAAAAGCATGGCGCATTCTGGCCAGATCACGGGGACGAGCAGAGCGGAGAGCAAGACGGCCAAGCACACGCTCTAAGTCACCGACCTGACGCAAAAACGGCCGTAATTCATAACCGATTTCCTGTAATGCGGAAATAGCTTGATGGCGATTTTCCAGCATAACTTTATTGCGGGTTGGTGCATGCAGCCAGCGTTTCAGCATTCGGCTGCCCATCGGTGTCACACATTGATCGAGTACCGCCGCCAGCGTATTCTCAGTGCCACCGGACAAATTTTGTGTCAGCTCCAGATTACGGCGGGTGGCGGCATCCATAATCACCGTTTCCTGCTGGCGTTCCATCGTAATACTGCGAATATGAGGTAAAGTGGTGCGTTGAGTATCTTTGACATATTGCAGCAAACAGCCTGCTGCACGCAGGGCGAGCATCGCTTTTTCCACCCCGAAGCCAATCAGGTCACGGGTGCCAAATTGCAAATTAAGTTGCTGTCTTGCTGTATCCAGCTCAAATTCCCACATTGGGCGCCGGCGCAGACCATGACAACGTTCAATCAGCGCCATATGCTCAAAGGTTTCAGGATAAAGCAATTCCGCGGGACGGGTGCGCTGCAATTCTGCGGCAATACTATCTTGATCGGACATTTCAGAAACGCGGAAACGGCCAGAAGTGATATCCAGCGTCGCGTAACCAAATCCCTGATTATCATGCCAGATAGCGGCGAGCAGATTATCCTGACGTTCTTGTAGTAAAGCTTCATCAGTGACGGTGCCAGGAGTGACAATACGCACAACTTTGCGTTCAACAGGGCCTTTACTGGTTGCAGGATCACCAACTTGTTCGCAGATCGCCGCAGATTCACCGAGTTGTACCAGTTTTGCCAGATAGTTTTCGATCGCGTGATAAGGAACACCTGCCATCGGAATAGGCTGACCAGCCGATTGCCCGCGCTTGGTTAGGGAGATATCCAGTAACCTCGCCGCTTTTTTGGCATCGTCATAAAACAACTCGTAAAAATCCCCCATTCTATACAGCAGCATAATATCGGGGTGCTGCGCTTTCAGACGCAGATACTGCTGCATCATGGGAGTATGGCTATCTATATCCTTTGCTGGAGATTCTTTCATATTGACTTGATTCAATTCTATTATTCCTGTTGACTCAGTTGGGCTATCGACGCTCAGTCAACCCATCTAAATGACAAAACCTAAATATAATCAGCTAAGGATGGAACGCTAATAGACCTCATCCTGGGCGAAAACGCTATCTTATCACTGATAATCTGTGTGATTCATCTGTGGATGCGATGAGAAGATTTAAACGGTAGGTTAGCAGGATTACTCGCAGGAATGTATCAGATTTTTTCACAATTCAGCAGGATTGCGAAGCAGCTCGATTGTTGTTTGGTTTGAGTCATGTTCTTTGCCATGATGATATCATCAATACCCTTGATGCGATACCGGGTAGCTTAGGGCAATATGGTTTTCCTTATACAGTCAATACCTCAGTAAATCACGTTGTTTGTCATGGCTGGCCTTCGGAAAAGAAGCTGAAATCGCTGGCTGGCTACTGAAAGGTGGGGATATTGTTAATGTGGATGTTACCGCCAAAAAAGAGGGATATTATAGCGATAGCACATAGCAGCATAGAAGCATAGGGACTGCATAGTTTGTATGAGGGATTTATTGTCCGCACATAGCCATTGATGACTGGATTGGTTGATCGTCCATGCCAATACGTTTGGTTGATGTGAATTTATCAAGGCAGTTTATCGATATGGCATAATCTTACCGTCAATACCACGGCTCACTCAGGGGGAATATGACATGGTGCAACATACGGTACAGCGACATGCCAAGCAATGACACGATGAGTGAATTAATTATAATTACACGATGGTAACCGTGAATCGTTTGTGAGCAATATTGATTTTGAGCACGGTATTGGCGGCAATATGCATGAGGAACCGACAAGTTCTGCATTATGGCAAGGCGGGAGAAGGTATTATTTGGCTTGGAAGAGTGACTTTCATGACTTTCACCATTTATCGAACCTATGCAAAAAATCAACTGAAGCAAAAAGATTTTGGAGCTGTAATAAAGAAGATTGCGTTGTCGGTAGACAGTAACAACCAAGGTATGCAGATAACCAATTGGCCGTGATGGTATCGGCCCAGTTTGAGCATACGATCGTACCCGTGATGGTGTTAACGTGTTGACGCTCTTGGCCCGTGTGGTGTGTTAACGTGTTGACGCTGCGGGATGAAGAACGCGAAATTGAAGAACGCGAAATTTTTGCACGTTATAGAGTCAGTCAATAAATTACAATTTATTATGTGATAGTTATTCCCAATACTGTGTTGTGCAGTGTTGGGCTTATAGAAATTTAACTGCGACTATGTGAAATTACAGGGTGATTATGTCTTGGCTTTATAAAAACAAGAATCTTTCTTGTTTTATTGTTCTCTTTTTTCTTATTTTTCTGATACATAAATGTTTGGGGTATCAATTAAAACTCATATATGTCTTTAGTGCCTTTGCACTCTTTTTATTTTTGGCTGCTATCAGTAGACGAATATATATCTTTTTGATTGCTTTTTTTTCCTTGACAGGAATGCTCTATACCCCAATTGGCCTCAATTACGGTTATCCAGACATCAATGCGGTGGGATCATTAATCTATACAAATAGGAATGAAACGGCGGAATATATTAGTGGCCTTTCTGTTTCAACATATTTAACTGCTATAGCTATTTTTGTTCTGATGATATTTTCACTTAAGCTAAATGTCACCTTAACAGGCAAAAGTAAAAAGTGGCTGTTTACCCTGTTTTTTATTTCGGCTTTCTGGTCCCCAGCCAAAGGGTATATAAAATCGGGTTTTGAAGATAGCTCGGAACTTTTGAATACCAGCTTACCGGAAGTTCGCTTTTTCAGTGATGTCTATCAGAGCTACAAGCAAGTCATGTCAGAAAATCACCGATTTGCCAAGATCATTAAATATCGGGATGACTGGCAGCCAGTGGTGAAAGAAGAGAAATACGATACCTATATCATGGTGATCGGTGAGAGCGTCCGAAAAGATTTTATGAGTGTCTATGGGTTCCCGGATAAAAATACCTCTTGGTTGGATAACGCAAATGCCACCGTGTTAACCAACTATATTTCTGCGGCACCATCGACACAGTTATCGTTGACTAACTCTCTGGCAGTTCGTGAAGCAAATGAAATTCAACTGAACAACAGTATTGTTTCACTGGCGAAAAAAGCGGGATTTGAAACGTACTGGCTGTCCAACCAGGGAATGAAGGGAGGGTTTGATTCTCCTGTAGCACTGATTGGTCAGCAGGCCACTCATTATACTTTTCTAAAAGAAGGCAATTCAGATGATCGCAGTTATATGCCGGATGAAAATTTATTGCCTTATATTCGCAAAGCATTAGGGAAGAGTGAGCAAAAAAAGAAACTGATTATTATTCACTTAATGGGTTCGCATCCACAACCTTGCACCAGAACGAATGATAAATACGGCATCTATTTTCATTCCAAAAATATTTCATGTTATCTCCAGAGTATTCATAATACGGACAGCCTGCTGGCTGACATTGAAAGTATTGCCAATAAAAATCAATTGCACTGGACAATGCTTTACTTTGCGGATCATGGTTTGTCGCTTGTGAATAAGAATACAGATAGCGAGAATCTGACCCATAACGATAGTAATAAGCAGAACTATCAAGTTCCCTTTATTATTACCGGTTATGACTATGGCATTAAAAATGCCGACAAGAACACAGCAAACAAAAATATCATAGATGCTCACCGCAGCGGTTTGAATCTACTGTCTATGTTATCCACATGGTTGGGAATTGAAGAACCTCGCCTGGTATCCAAATGTGCTTGGTTTTCCAACCAAGCGTGTCCGAACCAACATACCGTGATTTCATTCAGTAACGAATATAAAGACTTTAATCACCTAAAGGATGACGCTATTAACTTCGATTGGTGAATATACCTTCGTCTTGCAATTTATTGAGGAAGTGAGTTACCTCACAAAACCCGGCTCATGCTCTATATGTATGAACCACTGATTGGGGGATTTTGACCGCTTAATGTTGGTATTCAACCGCTGAGTAAGATCCTCTCCCTCTTATCAGGGAGAGTTTTATATCATAGTGCAGTGTGACGAGGAGTATATACCTTTTAATGGGTATCGCTTCCTGCCGGCTGTAGATGGTCGGTTTATGGAGAAGGAAGTAAAAATTAAATAATGACTTGCTGTTCGTCTTACTGTGGAAAAGGAAGTTTTATGAAGAATAATAAATTGTTAAAACATATCCCCTGGATGATATTGGGGATAATTGGTGCATTCTGTCTTGGAGTCGTTGCGCTGCGCCGGGGAGAACACGTTAGTGCTTTGTGGATCATAGTCGCTTCCGTAGCCGTTTATTTGGTTGCTTATCGGTATTACAGTCTGTACATCGCTACGAAGGTGATGAAGCTGGATGCCACGCGAGCAACGCCTGCTGTTGTCAATAATGATGGCTTGAACTATGTTCCCACCAACAAAAATGTCCTGTTTGGTCACCATTTTGCCGCCATTGCAGGGGCGGGTCCGTTGGTAGGGCCGGTATTGGCGGCACAGGTTGGTTATCTGCCAGGAACATTGTGGCTATTGGCAGGGGTAGTGCTTGCCGGAGCGGTACAGGACTTTATGGTGCTGTTTATCTCCTCCCGCCGTAATGGGGCATCACTGGGTGAGATCGTCAAGGAAGAGATGGGGCGCGTGCCAGGCACAATCGCCCTGTTTGGTTGCTTCTTAATCATGATCATCATTCTGGCGGTACTAGCCTTAATCGTCGTGAAAGCATTGGCGGAAAGTCCGTGGGGCGTATTTACTGTTTGCTCAACAGTACCAATTGCGCTTTTCATGGGGATCTACATGCGATATATCCGTCCGGGGCGTGTGGGTGAAGTCTCTGTGATCGGTATTTTCCTGCTGATTGCCGCCATTTGGTTAGGTGGCGTTGTCGCCGCAGATCCTTACTGGGGACCCGCGCTGACTTTCAAAGATACCACCATCACTTATGCACTGATCGGGTATGCCTTTATCTCTGCATTATTGCCCGTCTGGCTTATTTTGGCGCCACGTGATTATCTGGCAACCTTCCTGAAAATAGGGGTTATTGTTGGTCTTGCAATTGGGATTGTCATCCTGAACCCTGAACTGAAAATGCCAGCCGTCACACAATATATTGATGGTACAGGGCCAGTCTGGAAAGGAACGTTGTTCCCATTCTTGTTCATTACTATTGCTTGTGGCGCGGTGTCTGGTTTCCATGCCCTGATCTCTTCGGGGACGACACCTAAACTGTTGGCAAATGAAAAAGATGCTCGCTTCATTGGTTACGGTGCGATGTTAATGGAATCGTTTGTGGCGATCATGGCATTGGTTGCTGCATCCATCATTGAGCCAGGCCTGTATTTTGCGATGAATACCCCGCCGGCAGCACTGGGCATTACCATGCCTGATTTGCATAATTTGGGTACTGCCGAAGCGCCAATGATCATGGCCTCTTTGCAAGAAGTCACGAGCCATGCGGCAGCGACCGTCAGTTCCTGGGGCTTTGTTATTTCACCCGATCAAATTCTGCAAACGGCAAAAGACATTGGTGAGCCATCCGTTCTGAACCGCGCAGGGGGAGCGCCAACCTTGGCAGTGGGTATTGCCCATGTATTCCATCAGATCATGCCTGCGGCAGACATGGGCTTTTGGTATCATTTTGGTATTCTGTTTGAAGCGTTGTTTATTCTGACGGCGCTGGATGCAGGTACACGCTCTGGCCGTTTCATGTTGCAGGATCTTCTGGGTAACTTTGTTCCATTCCTGAAAAAAACGGACTCTTTGATTGCGGGTATTATTGGTACAGCCGGTTGTGTCGGCTTATGGGGTTATTTGCTGTATCAAGGTGTGGTTGATCCATTGGGTGGCGTCAAGAGCTTGTGGCCGCTATTTGGTATCTCCAACCAGATGTTGGCCGCCGTTGCGTTGGTATTGGGTACGGTTGTCTTAATCAAGATGAAACGCACCCGATATATCTGGGTAACGGTTATTCCTGCGGTTTGGTTGTTGATTTGTACCACATGGGCGTTGGGGCTGAAATTATTCAGTGATAACCCACGGCTTGAAGGCTTCTTCTTTCTGGCGAAAGAATACAAGCAGCGGATTGCCGAAGGTGGTGCAGAATTAACAGTTCAGCAAATCAGTAACATGAACCATATTGTTATAAACAATTACACCAATGCGGGCTTAAGTATTTTGTTCCTAATCGTGGTGTATAGCATCATTATTTATGGTATCAAAACGGCGATCAAAGCAAGTAAGAACCCAGAGCGTACCGATAATGAAACGCCTTATGTTCCGGTTCCTGAAGGTGGGGTGAAAGTCTCTTCTACGCACTGATGCGATACGAAAACTGATACCGACCCAATCATTCCGTATCAGTAACCGCTATACCCCACATAATTGACTTTGTATTATGTGGGGTATTTTTTATTGGGAAGCTATTCCTTATAGAACAAAGAACAAGCCTTGGAGAACAATTTATGTTTGATAACCTTGGTCGGGCAGGCAAGTATTTGGGGCAGGCTGCCCGCATGTTGGTGGGCGTTCCTGACTATGACACCTATGTACAACATATGAAGGAAAACCACCCAGATAAGCCTTATATGTCTTATGAAGAATTTTTTCGCGAACGTCAGAATGCTCGCTATGGTGGCGATGGCAAAGGCGGGATGCGTTGCTGTTAGTGAAAAATTGGGAAACGAAAATGCAACCAATATCAGTCACGATCCTGAGCGGTTTTTTGGGTTCAGGCAAAACGACGCTGCTGCGTCATATCCTTAATGCCAATCATGGTTATAAAATCGCCGTCATTGAAAATGAATTTGGTGAAGTCCCTATTGATAATGAATTGATTGGTGATCGGGCAACTCAGATTAAGACATTAAGTAACGGATGCATCTGTTGTAGTCGTTCGAATGAGCTGGAAGATGCATTATTGGACTTGCTGGATAGCTTGGATAAAGGGCAGATCAACTTTGGCCGCTTGATTATCGAATGTACGGGCATGGCTGATCCTGGTCCGATTACGCAAACTTTCTTTTCCCATGAAATTTTGTGTCAGCGTTTTTTGCTCGATGGCATTATTACGCTGGTGGATGTGGTTCATGCGGAACAGCAGTTAGATCGTTTTTCCATTGCACAGGCACAGGTAGGATATGCAGACAGCATTCTTTTAACCAAAACAGATGTTGCTCCCGTTCATGATGCCTTAGTTGAACGTTTGCAGCGAATCAATGCCAGAGCACCCATCCACAAAGTTATTCAAGGTGAAGCAGATTTAGACTTACTGTTCGATATCGAAGGTTTTATGTTGAATGACAAACTGTCGGTTTCGACACCTATTTTTCGATTTTTACCCAAACAACAAAACTCGGTTCAGTCGATTGTCATTAACTTGGCGTATCCAGTTGAACTGCCAGAAATTTCTAACCTGATGGAAGAGCTATTACTGAGTTTTGCGGATAATTTCCTGCGATACAAAGGCATTCTTGCTATCAAAGAAGAACCTCGTCGGTTACTGTTTCAAGGGGTTCAGCGTCTGTATAGCGCAGATTGGGATAGGGAATGGCGCGATAATGAAGTACGTGAAAGTGTGCTGGTTTTTATTGGTATAGATCTGCCAGAACAGAAAATCCGTGAAAAATTTGCGGAATTGGTTGAAGAATAATTGATTGAGTAATCAATTTTTGTGGAATTTTAATGGAAAAGGCTCTCTGCTTTTTACAAAGTTATCCGTACGTTCGACTTCGAGATAGCGTGTTGTAATGCGTGATATGGACCTAAAAAGCAATGCAGTTCCCAGTCACTCAGGACACCAAGAAAATCCCAGATATTGCGCGGGTCGTAAAAACGGAAAAAGACCGGTTTATCCTGCCGGGGAAGCAGTACTTGCAGGTATTTGCGTAAATGCTGGCGCACGGTTTTCATATCCGCTTCACTATGGATGAAAATTCCCCACGGCGTGCGGCGGCATTCCAGCCAGATTTTGACTTCTTCAGTAACCTGCACCAGATAAGGCGCGATTTTAACCAGCTCTGGCTGAAGGGGTTCACCATAAAGGCAGGCCGAAGGCGGATCGTAGCGTTCCAGCGCCAAAAACAAATCGGGTTCTGCCGCGCCATCAATAATCGCGTAACGTTTTGCCTGACTCATTCCTGCTTCTCCTTATCTTTCATGGGGCAATGGGCGACGAACATCGAACCCTCACTTGCCGCAGCAAGTAAAATAGCGGGTGATAATTTTTATTTCTTATTGAGCAGTGAAGTTATTTATATAAATTCGCTGCTCAAGTTTAAATAAAATTTATATATTGACCTGTTGGACTTAAGTTTTTTTAAAGAATAAACTTAGGTTATTTAACAGATGGAAAACAATAAAAATAAAATTTATTTACAAATCAGGTTTGTCATGCGTATAAAATAGTAATTTATCTTAGATGTACATGGCATTGTCTATTTTGCCTGTCGGCAATCTCCACAAATTAATTAGTGGAGATTGTTACAATAACCGATCATGTTAGTGAAAACAGCAGAAAAAATAACACAACTATTTAGAGTGAGACTCCCAAATTCTGGAAAAACGTTTCACATTACTGGCGGTGTAAATTACAGTATGCGAAATATTACGGTGTCCGAGATAGTCTTGAATCAAGCGGGTATCGCGACCGAGATCAGCTAAAGCATAACCACAAGCGTGCCTTAACATATGCGGATGTGGAGAAACACTGACAGATGCCTGCTTTCCATAACGTTTTAATAAACCATAAACTTGTTGCCGTGAAACAGGACCCGATTTTTGGGAGAGAAATACCCACGGAGAATCGGCTTCACGCCATTTTTGACGAATATCTAGCCACTTATTTAACGCTTCAATTTCCTCTGGAATTAAAGGATGTGTGGTTGAAAGCCCACCTTTTAACCGTCTGATGTGAATGATCGCTGAATTCAAATCGAGATCAGATAGGCATAGATTACATAACTCACTTACTCTAAAGCCGTGAATGAAACACATTAACAGCATGCAATAATCCCGCTCTGCGTGACGTCCTTGTTTTGTTGCTGCCAAAATTGCGTCTATTTCGTATCGGGTTAAAAACTTACGTTGTTTCATGAAATTATCATTCCTATGAAATCAGAGAGATAAATTGTGAATAGCGAGGTATTTAAGTTAATCGAATACAACAAAACATTAGTTTTTTTTAAATATGATTAGCTAAATACCAGATTAATTTAATTGGAATAACGCAAATAAAAAAATTGCTGCTTATTTTTGTCTTATTTTTAATGAAAATGCTAATTGAAATCGTATAAATACGTGTTATGTGATTCTGATACACAGAATGAGGCAATCATAAATAGAATTCCATATATAAAAACAGCTCTATTGAACTTTACAACTAATCATTTAGCTTGGTTTGTTTTTTAGTTTTTTATTCTTTTAAAAATCCTTTTAAGTGTACTGGGTTTGTATTTTTACTGCATTTAGTGGAAAAAGTAAATGATTTATCTAATTTGTTTAGATAACGCCTTATTATTGATTGAAAATTAACTTTTACTTGGTGTTTTTGAAACAATATTTTTATTTTTTGTTTGATATTGGATTTTTATCCTGATTTACTGCGTTTTTTGGATAAAAAAGGAGAAATATTGAGGGAGATCAAGGGATAATGCTTGAAATAACATTAGGTTAAAATAAGGGTTTTCGTTAACTTGGTAACATTGGTTATAGTTTCCAATATTTATTATATCTTTGTTTGGATTGAGCTGGGCGGTCGTTTTTTGTTCATTTTGTGCAATTTAATTAAATAGATATTTTTCATGATTAATTAAATATAGCGTCATCATTAAAAGGATTATTTAATGAATAAATGAAGTAGAATTTTGTAGGGCGTTGATTAGTTGAATGCGCCTTATATCCCCTAACTAGAAAGACGAGGATTTAGGGCGCACTGGGTAAACCTTAATAATAAGCCCTCATATCAGGAGAAGGCCAGGAAAGGGGAAATACATAGCAAGATCCCAGTAAAGATGATCAAGATGAGCGATATCCCTTTGTAATGGTGCAGTCCAGGGAGCTTGTAGACCAAATAAGCCGGAATAAGGCAGCCAACAATGCCAAATATTGGGCTACAAATAGAAGTAAAACTTAATACTGGGGCATTCAGGAGGATCGCGCCCCATGACAATAAGATGGCAAAAACCATGATGCCTTTTTGTACCCACTTTTCATTGATCTTTTCGGCAGGCACCAGGCGACTAAGAATATTCATGGCAATGCCTTGGCTGGCTTCGCGAAACCCAAGGTAAACACCAAAAAACGCAGTCATCACGGCAAAGACATTGAGCATGATACTGACGGCAATAACCCAACCGCCGGGAAAGAATTGGGCGGCAATGGCTAATGCTGAAATATTCTGTTCATAGGCTTTGAGTGCTTCGTCATGTCCCATTGCCAGCGTAAAAGAGATAGCATAGAAAAATACCGTACAAAACAGGATACCAAAGGCAATGTTCATAGCTCGCAGTGCCTTGTGACGGGCAACTTCACGGTTTTTCTCCCGATTGCGATAAGAAATCACCATTGGGCTAAGTGTTTGGATAAACAGGATGGACGTGAGCGTAAAAGGTAACGTGATGATGGCTTGTTTGATCAATAGCCCCAAGGGAGGCAATGCCCCGATATTGTAAAGATGCCACATACCGATCATGGAAAATCCTAATGCTGCGATAACAAATAACTTTGTTATGACCATCAGGCTGGATATTTTGAACAGTAATTGTTCACCACGGGAAGAGATAGCGACTAATACACAGATTAATACCAATCCATAAAGCGGATTTTTCGATATTAATTCATCAGTGATCCCAAATGTTTGCAGGTAAGAAGCACTATCATTGGTTATCGCGGTGGAATAAACAAACATCCAGATCACCAGCATAATAAAGTAGAGTATTCCTAACAGAATGCCCCAATTTTTACCAAGATAACCACTAATAACACTAGGATAATCTTTGCATTCTGGTGACTCGGCAAGGGTGTTGATGAAGAGTCGCTGAAAGAGATACATGGCAGGATAACCAATAATGGAAGAGAGGAGGAAAACCCACAATCCCATCAATCCAACCTGAACAGGCAAGAAAACAATTCCGGCTCCGATTGCCATACCAATACTCATAATGACCCAACCGGTATCGATATGGTCAAATTTTATTGCTTTTTTCCACTCAGCCTCCGTCATGTTGGCTCGTTTGGCCGATGGAGATAACTGTGGCGTGACATCATTGTTGTTTGTTGCTGTTTTCATATCTTTTAATAAGTGAATTGTCGTTTGCTGATCGTCAATGTGATTCCAAGGAGAACAACTTTTTCATGAAGAAGAAATTACAAAGGGAAACTGCGCAAAAAAGAAAATTGTCAAAAACACGTTGTCAGGATTAAATCCTTTTTATCGTTAATATTATGCTGTAATTCAAAGGATTAATCTATACCAATCTAACTTCAAGATGCGTGTGATATCTCCCCGCGAAGCGGGGAGATATCAGGTTTCATATCGTGTTGTAAATTGCAGCTTGAAGTTTAATGCGTATAGAATTTTTTACTATACGCGTTACCTTTCAAGTTACTCATTGTAAGACAACATAACTTATTGTTTCTCACTCGCTTTGCGGGGAGAAACAATATGCATCTTGAAGTTAGATTGGTATAAATAGGTTTCCATAATACTGAGAATATCAGATGTTGGCTTTCCTTACCCCGCGCGGCGTAAGGAATATTCCTATCATTTTGAAACGCTATTTAGTGAAATAGGATTAAACTATGTGTCATCCTGTTTCTCGATGAAAAATAAAGGAAAATTAATACTTAATTGGTAAGGCCTTATTTTACTATACCAATCCAACTTCAAATCAATGTGATTGTTTATATCTCCCCGCTATGCGCTGAGGGATCCCCACAAAACGGTGCTAATAAATCAAAACCATATTTTGGTAGATTTTGGCGAGGTATTTGAGGAGTTGATTAAGAACTATTTCAAATAATATTAGCGGGGAATGGCGTAATACATTCTCCGCTAATGTCAGGTAAGAGATGACCCTTCTTGATTTGAGACTATTTGCCTGATAATGGAGGTGTAACCCTTGGTTTTCAGCATAAAATCCAATCAGCCAAAGGACAATTGAGCTGAGTGTAGCAAGCAGGCTCAATACGGATAAACGACCAGCGCCTTGGCTATAACTCGCCCTGAGTCCAAATCCAAAACGCTCGCTCTTTTCATCTCTAAAATTTTGCTCTATTTGCATTCTTCGGCTGTATAATTTCATGACCTGCCGAGGTTTAAAATCATCCATGCTGGTAAAAATTAGCCAGGGTTCTTTGGCTGACGAACGTCCATCTTTCACCTGCGACATTCGTTCCATTCGGTAGCGTGACTTTTTAAATTTTCTACCTTTATTGGGTCTCTTATGGAGATAGAAGAAACCATCACAACGTGCATATTTTGCTTTTGATAATGTCCCCATGCCCAAAAATTGGGGGGTTTCCGTGGCTTTTAACGCTTGTCGTTTAAACCAAAGCTCACCGTATTTCTCAAGCCTTAATTGCGTATTTCCCCGAATGCGTCCGACAAAATCCCAACCGAGTGTTTTTATATGCTTAAACCAGGCATTTTGAAAACCGGCATCGGTGATAATAAGGACTCTGGCTTTAGGGTTAACGGCTTGCGCTAAACTGTCAAGAAACACCTTCTGTATCTTTGAATTTTGTTGCTCGCATGACGGAACTATTTGACTTAACAAAGGGATTGAGCGTCCATCACAAATCAAACTCGCGCGCAGTACATGATGTTCTTGTGATGGATATCCACTCCAATCAACAGCAATCACACACAGTGATAGCGGTTCAGTCAGCATGGCGATAATGTGACGAAAAATATCAGGAATATCTCTATGGAGTGCTTCATTACCGAGTAATCGGTCAACGCGTTTAATTTTATGTTTGACGTGAGCCTTTCCGGGCAAAAAACGTCCTATACTGGTTAACGTCAGAGAAGCCCCATTAATTAAAGCGGTAGTGGCATCGATTAATGCGTTCTGACGATATTGATGAAACGGCGCTAAGGCATCTTTGAAGAAGTTATGGCATACTTGACGTGCAGGCATAGCAGTGACCCTATTGACTTGGTGGAACAATCAGTAGATCACACAACGCTATGCTTGTCTATTTTCTGGGGATTCCTCAGCGCTATGCGGGGAGATATAAGACGCATCTTGAAAGACGATTGGTATATAGACTTGGTATTAATAAAAACAAAGCGGATAATGTTATTTATAAAATAAAACGGAAATAGCCCTGTTTTTTATTTTTTCACAGTCTTGAAATTAAGTTATCAGATAAAGACTGAATAACATATTAATGAGAAACTTGTTCAAGTTACTATGCAATTATTAGTCAAACCCATCTTTGATTAAAATGCCGCAAGTTTATTTGCGGCATTTTTTATACCAATCTAACTTCAAGATGCGTGTGATATCGTGTTGTAAATCGCAGCTTGAAGTTTAATGTGTATGCACTTATTGTTACTGTTATTTTTTAACTAGACATTCAATCGCTTGGTTTGCCATTTTTTAGACTTCCAACGCCAGGCGTTCACTAACCCACGGATCCACTCATCACAGAAGAATCCTATCCAGATCCCCAATATCCCCATGCCCATAGTAATTCCCAGAAAATAACCGACTGGAATAGATATTCCCCACATACAAATCAATGCAGTATAGAGTGGAAAACGTGCATCACCGGAAGCACGCAGGGCATTGACCATCACAATGTTGAAAGTGCGTCCTGGTTCCAAAAATACCGAGAGCAGGAACAAAGGCAGCAGAAGTTCAACAATCTTCTGATCTTCTGTCATGATATAGAGAAGCGGCTCCCTGAAAATCCAGAACATTAAGACGATGCCTACTGTAACAATCACACCAATTCTCAGGCTCTTCAACCCTCGAAGATAGGCATCTTCAAAACGCTTTGCTCCAACAAGGTGACCAACCATAATCTCATTGCCAATGCTGATAGAGATACCAAACAACATAATGAACAGAGATAGCTGGAAGTACAGCGTTTGCGCGGCCAGAGACATTTCACCCATCAGGCCGATAAATGCCTGTGCAGTCATATATTGCAGGATCCACACCAAATTTTCACCTGCGGCGGGTAAACCGACGTGCAGGATTTTTCCCAATATATTCTTGGACCAGTTCACGAGCAATTTAGGTTCGAGTTTGAGCTTCAAACCCCAAAACAGTAATCCGAAGAGCAGAATAACAGCCACAGTACGGCCAAATACCGTAGACCACGCTACGCCTTCAAGCCCATATTGAGGCAGTCCAAAGAATCCATACAACACGATCATATTGCCGATAATGGTAAGCAAGTTGGCAATCAGCGTGACATACATGGCCGATTTCGACTTGCCATAAACCCGCATACAGGCGGCCAGAATAATTGAAATCGCTTCGGGGATCAGACAGATACCAAGAACATGCAGATAAGCGAACCCATCTTCCATCAGATTTTCAGGCAGGTTCATGAGATGCAGGATCTTATAACCGAAGAACACGGTGATCAGCGCACAACTGAAACCCAACAGAAAATTAAAGGCGATGGAAATATGAATCGCCTGACCTGCTTTATTGCGTTTCCCTGATCCCAGATATTGCGCGATGACAACACTGCAACCTACGCTAATGAAGTTAAAAATTGTAATAAAGAGATCAAAAACATGATTACCCACTCCCATTGCAGCAAGGTAAGCAGTAGAAATATGGCTGACCATATACGTATTGATTAATAACGTCGCCATATGCAGAAAGATATCAATGAAAATCGGCCAGCTTAATGAAAAAAGCGAGCGATCAACAACATCAGACTGATGCATTAGTAAAACCTATTTATTAGAAGTGAAATGAAGGGTCTTTTGCGGTGAGACATACCCAGAAAGCATAGTTGATTTTACAGGGTTTATTGGTGATTTGATAGGCAGAGCAAGCGATTTATGTCTTAATCTCCCTGCGGCAATTATCGGTGTTTTTTTTTAAGGTCTGTAGGTATTGGTTTTTGTTTTGTTAACTTTTCCATCCGCAGGAGTCAGGTGTTGTGGAATTATTTTCCAAAAGAGTCTGATAAACACGGTAAATTTGGTTATGAGTTTGTTATTTTTTCGCGTGACCTTCGGCGCTTTCCTGCCTTGCCGTCTTACCGTTGAGTTTTGTTAAGCCTAAGCATGTGTCTCCTCGTCCAAAACAAACATCCCGATTGGTGTTTAATTTCCAGATAATAATCTTCATCAACTTTGGGTTGTAGCTGAGTGGCATTGACTTGCAATAGCAGCGTTTGTCCATGCAGTCAACCGTTACTTCATATTGTGCTCCCATATACGCGACATGATTGACCTTACAGCGCCGGCTTTCACTGCCTTGCCAAAGGTAATGGCTTCAGGGCGAATGCAATGTGTTAACTGTTTTTTGATAATAATTTTTATAGATGTATTTCAGTGATCCTGAGACTTAATTTTATTGTGTTAATAATATAGTGTTGTTCTAATCGTGTAGTGTTCAATTTACTTGAACACTACAGCGATATCATTCTGTTATCAGTATGCTTTATACTCTTTACTGACGTCAGCCATTAACATTGGCATCAGTAATAACCCCATCACAGCGGCTGCAAGAGTCAGCAAAGCAAACATGCCTGTCCAATCATAGTGGTCAATGACTTGGCTTAATGGCCAACCAGCAATTGCAGCACCATAATAGGCATACAATCCTAAATATCCAGTTACCGTACCTGCCGCTTTTTTGTGGCAGTGTTCAGTTGCTGAAAGGCCTATTAACATCTGGGGACCAAATACAAAAAAGCCAATACTAAAAATACAGATAGATAATAGTACATAATTATTTATAGGAATTAACCAGAGCGCGGCCATAGAAAAGAAAAGGCCGAGAGAAAATAGTAGAATTACTGGTGTACGTTGACTGCGAAATAATAAATCAGAGCCCCATCCAGAACAAAGAGCACCTAATAATCCTCCCAGTTCAAATAGTGATAGGGTGGCATTGGCATTCAGTAAGTTAGCTCCATGTTTTTCTAATAACCATAAATTACCCCAGTCATTAATTGCGATCCTAATGAAATAGACGAGGATATAAGAAAAACCAAGGAGCCAGATGGTACGGTTGAATAAAATGGTTTCCTTTAGGATTTTTATCATGGGCATGGGTAAAGACAATCGTTCTTGCCGTAGTTCCATAGTATCTTGTCGCCAATGCCCTACGCTAGGTAAACCATGTTCCTGTGGAATTCCCCGTATTCTCCGGCATAACCAAATTCCAAGCACAATGCTAATGAGTCCAGGAACGAATAATGCCGCGCGCCAACCATAATAATTTGCTAAAAATGCAGACAATAATGGCAGAAAAATACCACTTATATTGATAGATATATTCCAGCAGCCCCACCAGAAACCTCGCTCATTACGCGAATACCAGTGAGTGAGAAGTCGAGCACATGTTGGCCATCCCCATCCCTGAAAAAAGCCATTCAACGTCCAGACAAAGAGTAAGGAAGGCAGTGATGAGCAGAAGGTAAAAATAATATTTAGTACTCCTGTCATTAATAGCCCTATCCCCATGAACCAGCGATAACCAGTATGATCGTGAAAAATGCCGGAAAAAAATTTTGAACTGCCATATGCAAGGTAAAATAAACTGGTTATCCATCCAATATCAGTTTTATTAAGAGCCAATTCCAGCTGCATGGCTGGCATAACGACATTCAAACTTTTGCGAGTTAGGTAGAATGCGGAATAGCCTATAATCATTGACATGAGCAAATGGCTTCGCCAATAACGATAATGTTGTGATATTTGCTTATGGCTGGTGCCTTGCATTAGTGCCTCCATAAAAAAGATACGAATAGTCGTTGTTGCTTTAGCCGTCCCAAAGAGGATAGTTTGTTATTCAGTATCACTGCCTGAATCTATTGGTAAATATATAATGACATGGGTTCCTTGTTGGATTTTGAGCCTCCAATGGCCTCCGAGTGCCCGGACACGTTCTTCAATACCCTTAAGCCCAAATCCCGTATTTTTTTTATCATTAATAATACCAATACCGTTATCGCCAATCTGAAGCACAATTAAATTTCTTTTTTGCTTTAATGTAATGTCTATTTGGTTGGCGTTAGCATGTTTACTGATATTGTTCAGTAATTCTTGAATCAGCCTATAAAGTGTCAGAGTGATCGTGTTATCACTGGGAGTGTGTGGTAACTGGTAATCAAAATGGCAGCAAATGTGTTGTTCTTCAAAAGCAAACTCATTTATTAAGTGATGAATTGATTGCTCAAGAGACATTTCGTCAAGTGCAGGTGGGCGAAGTTCACGCAGCAGTTGACGAGTCGTTTGATGTATTTGTTGGGAGAGTTGATTAATCTGTTCGGCAGATTTATGAGCTAATGATAACGTTGAAGTACGCTTTATTAGCATAGATTGAATTTGAATGGCAGTTATATTTTGTCCAATGGCATCATGAAGTTCTCTGGCAATATTTTTACGAATATCTTCTTCTGTATGTACTAATTTTTGCATCAAAATATGGCGTGTTGCTAACTCTTTTTCTAATCGTTCACGATAACGGTTTAAATTATTTGCCAACTGTTTTTGATAGGTTAGGCTACCTGCCAATTGTTGCTGGCGACTGATGGCAATACCAAGCCCTATCCCTAATAAAGCCTGAGTGGTTAAAAAAATCTCCAATTCCTGTAATTCACTGAATGAGCCATTGAATTGACGGGCAGAAGTGACGAGTAAACTTCCTAACAATGCGGAGAGAACACCGCCTTGCCAACCATAATGATAAGCCATGAATATATTAGGAATAAAGACTAAAATTGACAGTAACCACTCTATTTCCGAGGATAGAAGATATTGGCCACTTATTCCCAGTAAACTAAACAGGAAACACCACATTAGCAAGGATGTTCTTAATTGTGGTTCGGGTATATCGGCTTTGGTATGCTGATTCTTCCAATATTTCTCATATAAATAAACATAAATCAGATAGATGAACGGGGAGAGTAAAAATCCGCCAGTTAAGGAAGAGAGAAAAATAAAGCTGATTTGATCAGGTAACGAAAAGCTTAAAAACAAGATTTGTAAAAGGCTATTAATGATAACGCCCGCCAACAAGATAGAAAGCTGTTGCCAATAAAGAGAATAATTCCACCATATCTTTTGAATAGTTAGTGCTGTGATCACACTAATAAATGGTGAAAGCAGAATGATTGGATATATAATGAGTTGCTCGCTTTTTAGCCACAGCAATATACAGGTTTCACTCATCAGAAGGATTGGAAGATAACGCCGCCCCAGTAATATCATAAATACTAAACGTATCCCTTGGGGTAAAAATAGTGTCGCCTGTAGTCCACTATTGTGAAAATAAAAACTAATGACCCATAATGAAATCCAAATCAGTGAATAAAATAGACAAAGGAACAGTGATTGTAAAATGAAGAGAAATTTTTCATTCATTGATTAACTCGTCGTAATGATTTGATTCTTGAGGGCATAATGAACTAGATCAATAGTGGTATTACATTGTAATTTATCTAAAATTCTGGCTCGATGGACATGAACTGTATTGTGGCTAAGTTCAAGTTGCTCTGCAATTACTTTTACACTGCTCCCATTGACTAATAGGGTAAAAATTTCTCTTTCTCTTGGTGTCAGAGCGTGTAGTGCTGTAATTTCTTGAGGCTTTTGGCGAAGTGCTTTTAGTGCATGAGCGCAAAGATAAATATTTCCTTGATGGACTAACCGGACGGCCTGTACTAATTCCTCTGGCCCACAGCATTTCGTCAAATAACCTCGTGCACCTGAATCTAGCGCACTTTGCACAAGCGCAGCGGTGTCATAAATGCTTAACATGATCGTACGAAAATTTGGGTTGGTGGGGCGAAGCCGGGTCAGAAGCTGTAGGCCACTTTCGTTGGGCATGGAGATATCCATGATAACAATATCAATCGTTTTTCTTAGTAAATCCGACCATGCTTCATCGGCACTGCTGTATTGGCCAACGATTATAATATCATCTTCAAGTGTCAATAATTGGGCAAAACCTGAACGGACAACAACATGATCATCAATGAGGGCAATTTTTATCGTCATTTTTATTGTATGTCGTAAGGAGTTTTATTATAAATCATTTAGATATCATAATGTTCATAAAATAAAAATCATGCAAATAAATAAAGTAAATTTGTTAGTTAGATAACAAAATTTAGTTTAAGGCAGGTAAAGCCTATTGATTTCAGTTGGTTATTATTATTTTTTTATTGTTATTTCTGTACCCCTATATAGTAGTAATGAATGCTATTTTTATGGATTTCCATAAAAACTAAAAACATTCATGAATATTAAATGGTGTTTTTTTTCTTACGCTTTATTATTTCCATTATTATTTTTCGGAAAAATGACGTATAACACACAAAGAGGATCTTTAAAATAAAGAATGTTATGTTTGATAAAAAATGAATGACTGGTTGATTGATATTCAGCCAGTCAAATAGATCAGGCTGAATTCAATTAGTTATAGATCGGGTAAATTTCGGCCATAATAGATTTCTTTTATCTCTTTCTTAAGTAACTGGATGATTTCTCTCTTTTCCGTTTCACTCAAGTCTTCAGCTGTGGTATTGAACAAATATTCATTCAGATCAAATTCTTTCAGCATCATTTTAGTATGGAAGAGATTTTCCTGGAAAATATTCACATCAATCATATGGTACTGAGATTGGATCTCTTCTGTCACATAATTCTGGATGGAGCTAATTTCATGGTCGATATAGTGCTTTACGCCATTAATATCTCGGGTAAAACCACGAACACGATAATCCATTGTCACAATGTCAGATTCCAATTCATAAATCAGATAATTCAGAGCATTAAGGGGAGAAATAACACCACAGGTTGAGACTTCAATATCTGCCCTGAAGGTACATATGCCGCCATCTGGATGGCTTTCTGGATAGGTATGCACACAGATATGGCTCTTGTCCAAGTGAGCAACGACAGAATCAGGGAGTAGGCCTAGGCTTTCCGTATTATCCACCAGCTTGGGATCAATGGGGTCTTCACTAATTAAAATGGTAACGCTTGCCCCTTTGGGGTCATAGTCTTGGCGAGCAATATTAAGAATGTTTGCACCAATGATTGAACAGGTTTCACTGAGAATTTCAGTTAGGCGGGTTGCATTATACTGTTCATCAATGTACGCGATATAACTGTCGCGATCGGCTTTTGTTTTTGCATAACAGATGTCATAGATACAGAAACTCAAGCTTTTTGTTAGATTATTAAAGCCGTGCAATTTCAGTTTGCGCAATTTAGTTCACCTCCCGGTTAATGGATGATTATTGGTTTCCAGATAGAGCATCCAGTAAGTATTGCGGTAGTGCAAAACTGCCTGCATGTACGGCGGGTGTGTAGTAACGGCAGGTTATGGCCGCGTCTTCAACGCGTTGTTGTAACGTTGTCAGAGATACCTGACGCAAGGCAGAATTCTGGGTTGCCCATGCAAATGTCATGATCCCACCGTAATAGGTTGGAATGGCTGCCTGATAAAAACTGCTGTCAGTAAAATAGTGGCTTAACTTTTTATGGCTGTTGACGGCTTCATCCTGTTGAAAGAAACAGACACCGTTTTGGGCAACAAAAATACCACCTTCGTTTAGGCAACCAGCGCAGCCTGCATAAAATTCAGAAGTAAACAGGCTTTCACCTGGTCCATCAGGATCGGTACAATCTGAAATGATGACATCAAATTTTTCAGATATGGTTTTGACAAAATTAATGCCATCGTCAATCACCAGCTTGAAACGGGGATCGTTATAGGCTCCCGCGTTATGGTTTGGCAAATATTGGCGACAGAATTCGACTACACCAGCATCAATTTCTACCATTGTAATATTGTCGAGATAGTGATGACGGCAAACTTCACGCAGCATCCCGCCATCACCACCGCCAATGATCAACACTTTCTGGGCTTGGCCGTGCGCAAATAGTGGTACATGGGCCATCATTTCATGGTAGATAAACTCATCGCGCTCTGTGGTTTGAACCACACCATCAAGTGCCATGATGCGGCCTAGTTCTGTATTTTCAAAAATAATGAGATCTTGATGCTCTGTTTTATCGTGATAAAGTACGTTTTCAACTGCGAAATACTGACCGAAATTGGGATGTAACGTTTCATACCAAATTTCTTTTTGTGACATGTTCTGCTATTCCTCCATTGTGATCTTCATCGGCATTGGGTGCACATAGTAACCAACAATTCACATAGCTGTCACTTAGTTTCAACATGAAATTAATCTTGGAAGTCGTTAAAAGGAACTTTTTATATAGGAGAGCAGGCTGAGGGAGTTCCTTGCAAGAGAACGGCATTTAACCTCATGAGGCAGGTTGATTTCCTTTAAATCGTTGTAACCTAATTGATTTAGTTTTTGCATTAACTGACTATCATAGTTATTGAGATCCCACTTGTTGCGTTGGGCAAAATAGATAATTGTACGCTTAATTTGAAAATCTGGGATTTGGCTATAGCCGCAGTCATGTTTTAGATAGATATAGACGGCTGTCAGATCAGCGAGATCTTCAGCTTCATTCTCAGACAGTGCTGTTGCTGGTTGAGCAAAACTAAACAGAGCCAGAATGTACGCGAATAAGGCAATTTTTTGCATAATTTCTATTATACTGATTTTTTACCATTTTACTTAAATTAACATATTAATGTCTTTGTTAGCCAAACTTTATTTGCTTCAATTTAATAAAATTACCGTTTTTTCTGCCAGTGAGAAAATTGGGTTGTATGTTAACGAACAGGTTTGTTCTGATGGCAGAGAGTGTTATTTTATGCGCTCGGTGAGCTTATGCTATTGAGCGGTATGTTTAAAATAGTCACATTCATTTTTGGGTTTTGCTTGTAACTATTTAGATAAAATCAACTGGTTATATTAATGAAGAAACATATTGTAGAAGTAATGATCTCCGAACAAGAGGTTAAGCAACGTATTGCTGAGTTAGGGCAGCAGATTACAGAACACTATCGTAATAGCGATCGTGAATTAGTGTTGGTTGGCTTGTTGAGAGGGTCGTTTATCTTTATGGCAGATTTATGCCGTGAAATTCAGGTTCCCCACGAAGTGGATTTTATGACTGCATCCAGCTATGGCAATGAGATGAGTTCTACCCGCGATGTGAAAATCCTCAAGGATCTGGATGAAGACATTCGTGGTAAAGATGTGCTGATCGTTGAAGATATTATCGACTCAGGCAATACACTGAACAAAATCCGCGAGATTCTGGCGCTGCGTGAACCTAATTCACTGGCGATTTGTACCTTGTTGAACAAACCCTCTCGTCGCGAAGTCGATGTGCCAGTTGAGTGGATCGGTTATTCAATTGAAGATAAATTTGTCATCGGTTACGGCATTGACTATGCACAGCGTTATCGCCATCTGCCTTATATCGGACATGTCACCTTGCTAGAGGATTAATTTTTGCGATAAGCA
Source organism: Xenorhabdus sp. SGI 60 (assembly GCF_056632175.1). Lineage (NCBI taxonomy): Bacteria > Pseudomonadati > Pseudomonadota > Gammaproteobacteria > Enterobacterales > Morganellaceae > Xenorhabdus > Xenorhabdus sp. SGI 60. Next base: position 782,271 of record NZ_CP196860.1, read on the forward strand.
GAAATAATCAATATGGTATAAGCAAATGGCAGCTTTTGGGCTGCCATTTGTTTTTCTAATAATAGATTGTCTTTCGAGTTGCTATTTTGTCTGAGATAACTTGGAAATAGCCTGACGGTAATTAAGCTCCAATTTTTCACGGCTGTCAGCGGTAATATCCAGATCATGTAACTCACCATCCTTTAAACCGTATACCCAACCGTGGATCATCACTTTCTGCCCGCGTTTCCATGCAGATTGCATAATGGTTGAGTGACCAAGGTTGTAAACCTGTTCAATGACATTCAACTCACACAGGCGATTCAGTCGATCATTAGGCGGTAACTCACCCAGCATGGAACTGTGCTTGTACCACAAATCACGGATATGGAGCAGCCAGTTATTGATTAAGCCCAATTCAGTGCCATCCACGGCAGCTTCAATGCCACCGCAACCGTAGTGACCACAGATGATGATGTGCTCAACCTGCAAAACATCAACGGCATATTGTACAACAGATAAACAGTTTAAATCGGTATGGATAACAAGGTTAGCGACGTTTCGGTGAACAAAAAGATCGCCAGGGGCTGCATCAATCAGTTTTTCGGCAGGTACTCGGCTATCAGAGCAGCCTATCCACAGAAAATGGGGTTTTTGTGCTTTTGATAATTCTTTGAAGAAAAGGGGGTTTTCTTCGTTTACGGACTTTGACCACTGTTTGTTCCTGGCAAACAGCTCTTCAATTTTTCTCATCATAACTAATAGCCTAGTAACATGTTTAAGATAGAATCATATACAACATTAATTGAGAATTTAATATTTTATTGAAGAATGTTTTTTATTGGCCCCCTATCATTGCTAAGAAATAGGAGAAAAATAATGGCATACTTTCTCTCTTGCAGCAGTCAGAATTAGCAAATAATAAAGGTATTTTTTACTTATGGCTTACGCATTGGAATTGACGCAGCTCACGAAAGTCTATGAGAGTGGAGTGAAAGCACTGCGGGGGATTGATTTGCGTGTAGAAGCAGGCGATTTCTACGCGCTTTTAGGGCCAAATGGCGCCGGGAAATCGACCACGATAGGGATTATTAGCTCCTTGGTTAATAAAAGTGGCGGTGAGGTCAACGTCTTTGGCTACGATATTGATACGGATCTCGTTAATGCCAAACGGCAACTTGGCCTTGTTCCACAGGAATTTAATTTCAATCCATTCGAAACAGTGATTCAGATTGTATTGAATCAAGCGGGATACTATGGCGTTCCACGCGATCTGGCACAGGAGAGAGCGGAAACCTACCTTACTCAATTGGATCTATGGGAAAAGCGCAACGAGCGGGCAATTCGTTTATCTGGTGGTATGAAACGGCGTTTAATGATTGCTCGTGCCTTAATGCACCAGCCAAAATTGTTGATTCTTGATGAACCTACAGCGGGAGTGGATATCGAACTGCGTCGCTCTATGTGGGAATTTTTGAAAGAATTGAATGCACAGGGAACCACAATCATCCTGACAACCCACTATCTTGAAGAAGCTGAGATGCTGTGTCGTAACATCGGCATTATCCAACATGGTGAGCTGGTGGAAAACACAAGCATGAAAAACCTGCTTAGTCAACTTGAAAGTGAAACATTCTTGCTGGATTTATTACCAAAAGAAGCAAAGCCTGTTGTTGAAGGCTACGACTACCGTCTGATTGATGCAGTAACACTGGAAGTGGATGTAAAACGTGGGCAGGGATTAAATGATGTTTTCTCCCAGTTAAGCACGCAGGGCATACAAATCAGTAGCATGCGCAATAAAGCGAATCGCCTGGAAGAGCTATTTGTCGGATTAACCAATAACAATCAAGGAGAGAGGTAATGATCCAACTATATTGGGTAGCTCTGAAAACCATTTGGAGCAAAGAAGTTACCCGTTTTGGTCGTATTTGGGTACAGACATTACTGCCGCCAGTGATCACGATGTCTCTTTATTTCGTTATCTTCGGCAATCTGGTCGGTTCCCGCATTGGCGAAATGGGTGGGGTGGGTTATATGCAGTTTATTGTACCCGGGTTGATAATGATGTCAGTGATCACCAACTCTTACTCTAACGTTTCTTCGTCTTTCTTTGGCGCTAAGTTCCAGCGCAGTATTGAAGAAGTACTGGTCGCTCCGGTTCCAACCCATATCATTATTGCTGGGTTTGTTGGGGGGGGAGTAGCGCGTGGGGTATGCGTTGGCATCCTGGTGACACTGGTTTCCCTATTGTTCGTACCGTTACAGATACATTCATGGGGAATGGTGGTGATCACTTTATTGGCAACATCAATCTTATTTTCGTTGGCGGGGCTATTGAATGCCATTTTTGCGAAAACGTTTGATGATATTAGTATTATTCCAACATTTGTTCTGACCCCGTTAACCTATCTGGGGGGCGTATTCTACTCCCTTACCCTGTTGCCTGCTTTCTGGCAAATAGTGTCAAAGCTAAACCCCATCGTCTATATGGTCAGTGGCTTCCGTTATGGTTTTCTCGGTATTATGGATGTTTCTCTGGCGATGACATTAGGTATGCTGGGGCTTTTTATTGTTGGATTCTATCTATTGGCCTGGTATCTGATTGAATCAGGGCGAGGGCTGAGAACTTAATAGCCAAAAAATTCAATACTCCGCCGTTGATTGCGGCGGAGTAGATATACGCATTAAAAATTTACAACACTAACGCGATGCTCGACTTTAACATCCTATAACGTTAGCTTGTTGAAGCCAGTCGCGTTGACTTTTACCTTGTTTAAAATTAGCAAAAATACCCAACGTATGAGAAAGCAGTTTTCTGGCGATTCCATTACCCAAATGCCACAAATCCCGCGCCCAGCACTTCTCGATAGCAAATTGCCCGGCAAGTTGACCAATCACGGTTTCAATTTAGACGGCGTTTGTCATTAATACGCTTTCTGGTTTCCCTGGGAATCGGATCATCCATATTGGCACGCACCGGCGTAATCATCTCAATACCCTGCTTTTTCATTTCCTGTTTAAACTCAACGCCTAAATACCCTTTATCACCCAGCAAATAGCCTTTTATCGGGCCGACACATCCCAGGCCGCTTCACGCTCACTGACATTAGCAGGTGTTAACGTGAACCCCGTGACTACGCCGATTTCATCTATCATGAGATGCCCTTTAAAGCCGTAGTAAGTTTCGTTCTTGGCGGCACAGTATCCATAATCGGCTTGTCCTTTAAAATTGGCACTGCCTTTCGCTCTTTTGAATCCACAGACGGGCAGCGGAAATCCGTCGAGGATATGTACCGGCCTGTCGAATGCACCCAATAATCTCGCCAGCTTCTCTTGCAGTTTTTGTTTAACAACCCAAAGATTTGAAGCCTGTTTAGCAAAATTGGCACGTGAACCGAGTCCTGGAAACCACTCACGCCAGTGGTCACAAAAATACGTCCAAATGCCTTTATCTGTTGAAAACCCTAAGAATTCACCAATCACTTCCATCGTGATGACTTCCGCATCACTCAGCTTAGGTGGATTCCCCCGGCTCCTTAATCGTATGTCTTGCTGTAACGCTGTTAAATTATCGTCTACCCAACAAAACACCCAAATGATAAAATCTTGCTGTGACATAGCCTTTGTTCCTTTATTTCTCTCAGTTTGGCGACTTAAAGTTATAAAGGAGCGGCTATGTCATTTCAACTCACCACGAAAGTCGAGCATCGCGTTAGACTATATAAGACATCACACGTATCTTGAAGTTAGATTGGTATATCATATTAATTATTAAATTGAATATTCAATATGTTGATTCTTGTATCGCTATTAGGGTTGAAAATAAAGAGTAGACACAACTAATAACACCTTGAATACGAAATTTGGTTTCATTGGTTTTATTTTTACATGATTTTCGGTCGTGACATCAATTTATTGAATCATGTATAGTATGCCTATTTGGAGAACATTCAGATGGCAAAGATTGATGTGACCTGTCCCTCTTGTTGTGCAGTTAAAGGGATCCACCGTAATGGGCGCTCACGTTCTGGTCAGCAACGTTATCTTTGCCAATCCTGCCGTCACTCCTGGCAACTCGAATTCACTTATGCCGCTTGTCGTCCCGGTACACATAAACAAATCGTCGATATGGCCATGAATGGCATGGGATGTCGGGCGACAGCACGAGTGATGGGAATTGGCCTGAATACCGTTCTTCGCCATTTAAAAAGCTCAAACCCAAATCGGTAACCGAAACCATTGCTCCTGGCACTGAAGTGATTGTCTGCTGTGAAATGGATGAGCAGTGGTCGTACGTGAAGTCAAAGAATCAGCCCCGCTGGCTCTTTTATGCCTACGACAGGATAAGACGAAAAGTGATCGCCCATGTTTTTGGCCCGAGAACAAAGAGGACCTTGGGGCGTCTGATGGCTTTGCTGGCGCCTTTTAACATAGTGGTCTATATGACAGATGGTTGGAGAAGTTATGAAAAAATACTGGCCGGTAAACTGCATGTGGTCAGCAAGCGTTATACACAACGCATAGAGAGGCATAACCTGAATCTTCGTCAGCATTTGGCAAGACTGACTCGCAAGACCTTATCTTTTTCAAAATCCATAGAAATGCATGACAGAGTCATTGGGTATTATTTGAACATTCGTCACTATCAATAAATTGGAATCATGACCTGATTTTCTATTTATTGGTCACAAGATATTGAAATAGTTGACTCTGTTTGAGCCGGAAGAAATGTTCGACTTATGGTAAATTTCTATGACTAACCATTACAATAAAGCACTGGCGACAATCTCCTTTCCGGTTGTAAGGTTGATGTTGAAACGAAAGTAAATACCGATGATCTCACAGCGGTTGAGCATAAATTGGTTAAGGGTAATATCGATATTGAAGTGTCATCCTGTAATGACTATGAAGATTCACGTAAGGAATCAAAGAACCTCATCGAACTAAAACAGAAAGTCCCCACTATTTTTAAAAATGCCGAGTACGTGGAATGTTATCGCAAGAAATTTGATTCCTATGCGCATTTCACTATTCCTGTCGCAGTGCAGGGCGAGATCTCACATTTTTAGCAAGGTTATTGAGGTTAAATAAAGACCAGAATATGACTTTCTATAGCTATTTCTCCCATTAAAACGCTAAGATCACGCTATTCCATAAAAATAGCGATCATAACAATGAGTATTTTTTATTTTATCAGCAAGATAGATGACCCACGTTCTGACATCAATAAAAAACATGAATTGATGGATGTGATTTTTTTGGCTTTTGCAGCCGTGTTATGTGGTGCATCAGGTTGGAAATCGATTCAAGAATTTGGTGAGATACAAATCGAGTGGCTTAAAAAATATACGCGCTTTACTCATGGTATTCCTCGTCGTCACTGTATTGCCAATATTATCAAAATGATAGAACAAGATGCCCTGGTTGAAGCCTTTTATAGCTGGGTAAATCAGCGCCGGCTCAAAGCAGGAAAAAGCCTTATCGCTATTGATGGAAAAACGATGAAAGGGACGTGTAAAGGGACTCTGTTTGAAGCCCTGCATATAGTCAGTGCTTATGATGTGGACTCCGGTGTTGCCCTGTATCATCGGACAGCCGAAAGTAAAGGCAAAGAAGGTCCGGTTGCAAGACAACTGATTGAATTATTGGCGCTTGATGATGCGATCGTCACGATGGATGCGCTGCATTGCCAGAAAGAAACGCTTGAGTTAATTACTCAGCGGGGGGGCGACTTTATTGTTGCCGTTAAAGGTAATCAGAAAAGTCTGGCTGAGTTTGTTAAATCCCATTTTGCTGCGCATTATGAAAGTCATGAGCTTGTTGAATTTACAGAGAAAAGTAGAGGCCATGGGCGAGAAGAACTCCGTCACGTTATGCAAATTCCTGTGGCATTACCCGAAGGGCTTCAGGAAAAATGGCCTTCAATACAATCGGTTATAGAAGTAGTCAGTGAACGCAAAGTGAAAGGCCAAGCCCCCCATCGTGACTCACGCTGGTATGTCAGTTCATTGCCTTTAGATGCGGAACTGGCGGCCACAGCAATAAGAAGACACTGGTCGGTGGAAAATGAACTGCATTGGGTTTTGGATGTCACCTTTAGGGAAGATGCTATTTCGCTTAAAGATCCTGATGGTGCGGCACAAATGGCGCTTTTTAATCGTATAGCACTCAATGTGATTAAACAAAATACCAGTATAAAAGATAGTCAAGTGGCTAAACGTCGAAGAGCAACGTGGTCAGCAGAATTCCGTAGTCAGCTTATCTTTGATTGAATTAAATACAAAGTGGAATCCCGCCCTGTGTCGCAGTGGGGGTATTGCCAGAAGATGGTCAACTGGGTGATGAGGCGGATGTTTTTATTCTTTCCCACCAAAAGGCTTATGCAGGTGCGGTGATCCCAAAAGATGTGCTTAATAAAGTCAAAAAGGCACAAAAAGATATGATGGGTAAACTGGATATCAGAATGAGCATTATTCTGGAAAGAGGAACAAAACCTGTGCCAACCTTGGTTAGTCTGGGTACTTATATGACCAGTACGAAAAATAAAGATTACCCGCTTGTGGCAAATGGGATCAATCTGGCTAAGGAAATGAAATTTAGACTATCGGATGTTTCCAACTCATCTTTGTCTAATGGTGATTTTGTTCCTTTTCTTGTTACACCTGACTATTTCGATTTTTTACAAACAGATAAAAAATAGTGTGTTCTTGTCTTGATCCAAGACGACATTTACCTTAATCACAAGGCCGTAGTAATACGGCTTTTTCATTTGCCCAGCGAAGCTGGTAAACCTGTCAGACCGCAAGGTTTTGAATCGCTCCGATTGAGGGAAAGATCATCCGGATGGCAAGAGTGTTCCGGCCAACGTCAGGGGTTGAAGGGTAATCCTCCCATTTTCCATGGAGGTCAAAAGTAGAATTTAAGCGGCCCGTAATAAATGTTGTGTCGGTGTATACCCTCCTAATGCCATATTGGGTCTTTCATTATTATAAAACCACAACCATTTTGTCGCCGAATCTTGTCATTCACTCAAAGAAGCAAATAAATATTGGCCCAACCAGTCATAGCGTACTGTTCGATTATAACGTTCAACATAAGCATTCTGTTGCGGTTTTCCGGGTTGGATAAAATTCAGCTGGATTTGATGTTGCTTCGCCCAGGCTTGAAATTCAGCGCTGGTATATTCGGGACCGTTATCACAACGAATTGAAACCGGCTTGCCTCACCATTCTATCAGCTGTTCCAACGTGCGTATTACACGACAGCTTGGTAATGAAAAATCCACCTCCATCGCCAAGGCTTCACGATTAAAGTCATCAATGATGTTGAGCAAACGTACCGAACGCCCATCTGACAGCTGGTCGTACATAAAGTCCATAGACCAACTATCATTAGGCCTATCAGGGACTTTTAACGATTCAGGCTGTTCACGCTTTAAGCGCTTTTTAGGTTTTATGCGTTTATTCAGAGCCAATTCACAATAAATTCGATAAACCCGTTTATGATTCCAATAAAATCCTTTTACATTGCGTAAATACAGGTAGCAAAGCCCAAATCCCCAATGACGCTGTTGTTCTGTGAGCATGAGCAACCAATCCGCAATGAGCCGATTTTCTGAAGATAATCGGGGCCTAGCGTGATAGCTGCTTTCACTGACCCTAAAATCTGACAGGCCTGGCGAATGCTAATGGATTTCTGCTCAACCGCGTCTTTTGCCATCTGCCGACGTTGAGCGGGCTTTACCACTTTTTTGTCATGGCTTCCTGAATAATCTCAGCCTTTAACCGCTCTTCAGCATACATCTTCTTAAGGCGTCGGTTTTCTTCTTCCAGTTCTTTCAAACGGGTCATCAAAGAGGCATCCATTCCGCCGTATTTAGCCCGCCATTTGTAAAAACTGGCACTGCTTATGCCGTGTTCACGGCACAGTCCTGGTACAGGTGTACCTGCTTCAGCCTGTTTTAGAATGGCTAAGATTTGGCTGTCAGTAAAACGCGATTTTTTCATAAGATTTCAATCTCCTCTGATACTTTAAGCGTATGAGAAAATTCTACTTATGGACACTCTGGTATTTAGGGGGGATTACCATTGGATTAACATAAAAGCTGACGATAAAGAGTTCAAAGGATATGGAGGACCACAGAACTTAAACACTGTATTAGAATATGCTATGAAATGGATTAACCCATTTACAATAAAATAAGATCAAGCCGGAAAGATCCCCGTGATCTTCCGGCCCTCTCCTTTTTTTAGAGCGGCTCAGTCCCTGCCCTTAGTTGCTGTTGTAGTTGCCAAGCAGTTCCCGCATTCTGAGCTTAATCTCACTGAGCTGGTCTTGCTGGCGCTGGTACTGTTCCTTGACGCTGCGGTGTCGTCACTGTCAGGGATGAGCACCAGACAGCCGTCCATAATTTTAACGGTCAGTGTGCCGCCAATATCGAATCCAGCCTGTTTAAGACATCTTCCCGCTAAATTTATCGCGGGTCCCTGCCAAAAACCGCGCCAGAGCGGAACACCGTGCCCCGTCCGGCTAAAAGCGCTTCTTCTTTAGCTGCCATACGTTGTTCAGGCCAACCCCCCTGTAGGTAGGTCGGGCTGCGGCCTCCGTGTTTACCTCCTCCGTCCCAACCTCGCAGTCGCTGTGCTCCTTGCTCGTTCCCGTGAAAAACCGCACAAAAACAGGCTATTCAGTTAATAACAAGGGAAAAGGGGCGCTATACTGCATAACGGCTGACAGCGGAAGCAGGGCAAAAGTGCACCGGGCAAACAGGTTAAAAGGTGCCTATCGGCGTTTTAGGTTCGCGGGGTTGGGTGGAACAGGTAAAAACGGTTCTTTAACAATCTGATAGTCAAGGAAAAATCACTTAAAACAGTATGACCGCACCGGAATCATCCCTAAGATCCGCTAGGGATGCTGGAGCTTTTGAAAGCTATACAGGTACACTTGTTCGTTTTGGCTTAAATCTTGGTACAACAAAAGTTCTGGAACAGATTGGAGTGAGAGACACGTCCAAAATCACGATGAAGGAATATCCTGATATGCCAGTAATTAGCAAAGGATGGAGTAAATATAATGCTTATTTTAAAGCAGAAGATGAACAAATAAATGTAGGACTTGGTAAAGGTAAAGCTCTATACCAATCGCCTTTCAAGATGCGTCTTATATCTCCCCACGAAGCGGGGAGATATAAACAATCACATTGATTTGCAAGCTGCAACTTGAAGTTGGATTGATATAGATGTATTTAATGAAAATATATATAACTTTTCATAATCATGAGAGTTTCATATTTCCTATTCCTTTCCATGTGGTTGCTGAAGCGGCATTCAAAAAAATCTTAACTTTTTTGATTAGCTGCCACATATATTGGCAATAATGATTTCGTGTCACCGTTTCATGCAATGATTGCCATAACCATTCTATTTTATTCAACCATGGAGAGTAAATAGGAAGAAATAACAGTGTTACTGTCGGATTTAGCTCCAACCAGGCTTTGACTTGTTTGCTGGTATGAATGCTGTAATTATCTAAAATGACGGTTAGCGTTTTTGCATGATGGTAATGGTGCTTTAATTTCTCTAACATTTTGATAAATAATTGAGAGTTCTTTCTATTATAACCCGTATAGACAATTTCTCTGGTTTGAATATTAAAACAACCAGCAAAGTAGTATTTTTGATTTTTTCCCGGTGTAATGAGCCTTTTTTGCTGCCCTTTGAAATACCAGTCTGAACCTATTTTGGGATTGAAATTAATATCCACTTCATCCTCATAAAAGACGGGATTTTCTTCTGATGCCTGTGATAATGCCTGATTAATACGTGCCATTTTCTCCTCATAGTTAGGGTCTGGTTTATGTACGGTAGGGGCTACCCGTCGCCAAACGATTTTATTTTTATGGAGAAATCGATAAAGTGTACTGATTGAAAATTTCATGTTTATTATTTTGTTGATCTGAATAATAAAAAGCTCCAGACTCCAGCGAGAACGGACATAATCGAGCTGTTGTGGCGAAATTTCCAGTAAATGAAGAATAAAAGGTAAAAGTGGGGCCAGATCCCATTGGCGATGGCGGCCCGCTGGCTTACTTTTCAATCCTATCCAACCATATGTTCTAAAACGCTTAATCCAACGCCATACAGAAGATTGAGCGATACAAAATTCTTTAGCTACGACAGAAACTGATTCACCTCGGTAAAGTGCAAGCACGGCCATAACCCGGATAGCATAGGCTTTATCTTGCGTTTTTTGGGCAATTTTTTTCATCAAACGGCGTTCAATACGGAAAGTTGGTGGTAAGATAAGCATGACTCAGTCCTCTCTTTTGCTTTTTTGTTTGTGGAAAATCAAAATTCGCAAAAATTGGACTGAGTTTCTTCGACACTCCTACCATTTTGAAAAGTTATTTATCAAAATTTGAAAGAATAAAAGATATAAAAAAGGTTGATTAATATGCAGAGTAAAAAAATAGAACTCATAGATTCATTTATGGGAAAAGAGATCGACAAAGAAACTCTTGTCCAACGGTATATCGTTTTTTTTTGGAAAAATAAATATTTGCCATGATATTGAATTATCAATGATAAAAAAAGATGCTAATGCTATTGATAGTTTTCTATATTTGGCTGCAATCGTAGGGTATGAATATAAATGCATTTACATATTGAACGAATTAATATTAGCACAGTGGCATTATAAACACGAAGATTTAGCAAGGCTATTGCAGAAATATAAAAAACCTTCTAGTGTTGATGCGTTATATAAGGTAGCAACATTTGAATTGGAATATCTATATTTTGATGACAGTTATGCTTTAGCTGTAAAATGCATTTGGGGATTGGGTGATATAGGTACACCTGAAGCGCTGGAAAAGTTAAAAATACTTTCAACATCAGATAATGAAATAATTAAATAAAATGCACTTAATCAATTGAAAAGATATTTAAAATAATCGGTGAGATAGTCAAAATAATAGCCGTAAAGGTTTCCATGATCTTCCGACTTTGTTATATCCACCTTAACATATCACCTTGACATAGCATAATAAATGACAATTAGGTAGCAAAAAATGACCATATTTACATATAAAAACAACCCAATAAAAGCATTTTACACTCCACAATCAGTTAGAGTATATCAGGCGTATTCTACTATCATTGCTAACAGCGCCGTTAAAAATAACACGTTCGTTTCTCCACCTTTTAGTATGACGCGCATGACATGGATTAAACCCTCATTCTTATGGATGATGTATCGTTCTGGCTGGGGAATGAAAGACCGTGGTCAGGAACGTATTTTGGCTATTGATATCACGCATGATGGATTTAGAGAAATTCTTCAACAAGGCGTTATTAGTCATTATGACCCTGATTTGTTTAATTCTCAGGAAGAATGGAAAAAAGAAGTTCAACAAAGTGATGTGGTTATTCAATGGGACCCTGAACGAGACATTCATTTAAATAAGTTAGAACAGAGAACCATACAGATTGGTCTGCGTAATCAGGCTGTGGAACATTATGTCAACCAATGGATTATCAACATCGAGGATATAACGAGTAAAGCACATCGTATTCATGAGTTGGTAAAAATGAATAAACTGGATATGGCTTACGATTTGTTACCAGAAGAAAGAATTTATTTGGGATAATTCAGCATCTCATTTCAATAATCCAAAGGGAATAACATGACAACAGGATATCACCCCAGTAACCGTTCACCTTGAATAATTTAAAATATAAATAGGTTTTCATAATACTGAGAGTATCAGATGTTGGGGTTCCTTACCCCGCGCGGCGCGCAGGGTAAGGAATACTCCTATTATTTTGAAACGCTATTTATTCAGGGTGAAAAAAGAGAATTGATTATACCAATCGCCTTTTAAGATGCGTCTTATATCTCCTCGCGCAGCGAGGAGATATAAACAATCACATTGATTTGCAAGCCGGAATGATCTCCATTATCTTCCAGCTTTTGGTTTTCGATAAATCAACCCGTGCCAGTGGTAACTGAATTCACCACTGGCCGACTTTTTTGCTTATAAATTCACTCTACTTATAAGCGACCGTGGCAATGCTTATATTTTTTGCCAGAACCACATGGGCAAGGATCATTGCGTCCAACTTTACGCTCTCCCGTTGCCATTTGAGCTTCGGCCTTTGACATCAACGCACCCTGTTCGACTTCATGGCTCAAATGTTGTTGTTTTGCCAAACGTTCAGCTTCTTCACGACGCTGCTGTTCAAGCGCCTCTACTTCTTCCGGCATTCTAACCTGGACCTTGCTCAAGGTACTGATCACTTCATATTTCAGTGATTCCAGCATATTGGCAAACATGGCAAAAGATTCGCGTTTATACTCCTGTTTTGGATCCTTCTGGGCGTAACCACGCAAGTGAATGCCTTGGCGGAGGTAATCCATCGCCGCCAAATGCTCTTTCCACAATGTGTCCAGAGTTTGCAACATGATGCCTTTTTCAAAGTTACGCATCATTTCTGCACCGACAATTTCTTCTTTTTGCTTATAAATTTCGATCGCTTTTTCAAGAATACGTTCACGCAATGTTTCTTCGTGCAATTCAGGCTCTTTGTCCAACCACTCTTTGATTGGCAGATTCAAATCGAAATCGTTGATTAAACGTTCTTGCAATCCTTCAATATCCCACATTTCTTCCAGTGATTGCGGTGGAATATGAGCATCAATGGTTACCTTGAAGACATCTTCGCGGATGCTGGTGATGGTTTCGCTGACATCACTCACATCAAGCAAATCGTTACGTTGAGCATAAATAGCCCGGCGCTGATCGTTCGCAACATCATCATATTCCAGCAACTGTTTACGAATATCAAAGTTACGGCTCTCAACTTTACGTTGAGCATTCGCAATCGCTTTCGTTACCCATGGGTGTTCAATGGCTTCCCCTGGCTGCATGCCCAGTTTACGCATCATGCCGGTCACACGATCGGAAGCAAAAATGCGCATTAAGGAATCTTCCATTGAGAGGTAGAAACGTGAAGAACCCGCATCACCCTGACGGCCCGCACGACCACGTAACTGGTTATCTATACGGCGTGATTCATGACGCTCCGTACCAATAATATGTAAGCCACCCGCAGCCAATACTGCATCATGGCGTTCTTGCCATTCTGCCTTGATTTTCTCGATTTGTGCTTCGGTTGGCTCTTCCAATTTAGCGATTTCCGCCTGCCAACTGCCCCCCAACATGATGTCTGTACCACGTCCTGCCATGTTGGTTGCAATAGTCACTGTACCAGCTTGACCAGCCTGCGCGATGATGTCGGCTTCCAATGCGTGAAATTTTGCGTTCAGAACGTTATGTGTAATACCCGCTTTCGTTAATGCGTTAGCCACAAGTTCCGATTTCTCAATCGAGATTGTCCCCACCAAAACAGGCTGGCCAAGGTGTGTCCGCTCTTTGATGTCTTCAATGATTGCCTCAATTTTTTCCTCTTCTGTCATATAGACCAGATCCGGTAAATCCTGACGGATCATTGGGCGGTTGGTTGGAATAACAATGGTATCTAATTTATAAATGGAGCTGAATTCAAAAGCTTCCGTGTCGGCTGTGCCTGTCATCCCTGCCAGTTTTTCGTATATACGGAAATAGTTCTGGAATGTGATTGAAGCCAGCGTCTGATTTTCATTCTGAATATCAACACCTTCTTTCGCTTCCACAGCCTGGTGCAAGCCATCAGACCAACGACGTCCTTGCATGGTACGCCCGGTATGTTCATCAACGATGATAACTTCACCCTCTTTGACGATATAATCAACATCGCGGGTAAACAGGACGTGAGCGCGCAGAGCGGCTGTTACATGGTGCATCAGCATAATATTGGTCGGTGAATACAAGGATTCGCCTTCATCCATCAATTTGGCATCCACCAATAACTCTTCAATCAATACCAGGCCACGCTCTGTCAGGTTGACTTGACGTGTTTTTTCATCAACAGAGAAATGACCTTCACCCTGGAAGGTATCTGAATCTTCTTTTTCCTGACGAATCAGTTTCGGGATCAGCTTGTCTACTTTGATATAAAGCTCAGAACTGTCTTCCGCCGGTCCTGAAATAATCAGTGGCGTACGGGCTTCGTCGATCAGAATCGAGTCAACTTCATCCACCAACGCATAGTGCAATTTGCGTTGGACTCGCTCTTCTGGGCTAAATGCCATATTGTCGCGCAAATAGTCAAAACCAAACTCATTGTTAGTACCGTAAGTGATATCCGCAGCATAAGCTTCACGTTTTGCCGGTGATGGCATACCCGGTAAGTTAATACCGACACTTAAGCCAAGGAATTCAAACAGCGGGCGGTTATTTTCAGCATCGCGCTGTGCCAGGTAATCGTTCACGGTAACAATGTGAACACCTTTGCCACTTAGGGCATTAAGATAAGCCGGTAATGTTGCAGTCAGTGTTTTACCTTCACCTGTACGCATTTCTGCTATGCAGCGTTCATTCAAGACCATCCCGCCCAATAACTGCGCATCAAAGTGGCGCATACCAAATACACGTTTACTGGCTTCACGCACAGTAGCAAACGCTTCTGGCAGAATTTTATCCAGTGATTCTCTCTCGTTAAAACGGGCACGAAATTGTTCTGTTTTCGCTTTCAACTCTTCATCAGAGAGTTTTTCAAAGTCCGGTTCCATACGGTTGATCTCATCAACCACTTTGCGCAAACGGCGCAAGGTACGGTCATTGCGGCTACCAAAAATTTTTGTCAGTAATTTAGTCAGCATAATTAGCACATCTCAGATAGGGCTATTGTTGTAGCCAATCAATCATTCCTTAAAAATTGTCTTATTAAACTTAAAGTTAAATAAGACGGCAGTATTAAAGTAAAAATAGATGATTGGGCGTTGGCCCTGCCCTAATTCCCTGAACTTTAGCGATCCAGAGAGCTGGAGTATGGGTATCAGGAAGCACAGCATCAACCATCGCAACATCTGAGATAATTTCTTCAAATGGCGTTGATGCTTGTGTCAGCATGGCATGCAACGTATCCAGCATAAGTCGTTGCATGGAGGGAGAAGAAATCCGGAACTTTCTTTTGCGCCTTCGTACTTGATTGGCTCTGCAACCGAAAAAGCAAAAGAAAGTTGACGGATCACATTACGAACGGCATGTTGCTGCCAATAATTTAAATAATTAGCGGGTTGGCGCTGGACACTTTTTAATTGGAGTAAGTGTAATTTAAATAAGTGCTCAAAAGAGGAAAATGCCTGGTGACGGCTTCCTTGGGCAGAAGAAGTATTTGTATGATGTAGGCTTTCTGCCACTCCAGCGAAAACAGTAGGAACACCAATTCCTGTAGCAACCATGCCCAGTAAAAGGTGAGACCAAAAATAACGCCTACCAAATTGTCGCCAAAGATTTAAAATACTCATTAATCCTTCATTAATAAATACTGGAACTGCCCCTATTATGCGAGATAGCCGCCCACAATCACTGGATAAGCTGTTTGAAGACGCGGCAACTGTCGGAAAAAGCCCACTTCAAATCATCCAACAACATGCCATCGCATTACTGAAACTCAACCGTGCCGTTCTCAGTTTGCTTCCTGCACAATTGCACCCGTGGTGCAGGGTCGCTAATTATCGCAAACAAATTCTGGTCCTGGAAGCAGGAAATGCCAGTTGGATGACCCGGCTGCGCTATGAAATTCCTGTTTTGCTCTCTACATTGAGAAGCGAAATTCTACCATCTTTATCCTCAATCGACATCAGGATTAACCCATCATTAATGGTTAAGTGTGATAATAATGAACAAAGATTCTCAAAATTATCAACCAAAGCATCCAGTAATGATAATCAGGAATTACCAAAGCGCCAGCTCACTCATGAAAGTGCAAAAACATTAATGATGTTGGCTGAAAATAGCCCTGAAAAATTGAAAAAGAGGCTAGAGCGGTTGGCTGCGCTGGCCGGAGAGAGTACCAGTACAGCCAAAAAGAAGCGTTAACGCTGAATAAAAAACATCAGAGAAAGAAGCGTGACAGATAACATAACCCATTGGTGCATCATAGGAATGTTCTCAACATTCTTTATCAATACACATGTCAGCCATTATGCCAACACCAGTGATGGTGCGCGGAAAGCCAATGGCATTTCAGCTTCATCTTCAAATGTGACAAATTCCCACGCGCTTTCCTGTGCTAAAACAGTTTGCAGTAACTTGTTGTTTAGTGCATGGCCTGATTTAAACGCAGTAAAGGCACCAATGATATTATACCCACACATGAATAGATCACCGATGGCGTCCAACATTTTATGGCGGACGAATTCATCTTTAAAACGCAAACCATCTTCATTGAGTACGCGGTAGTCATCAACGACAATCGCACAATCAAAGCTGCCACCGAGGCACAAGCCTTTAGATTGCAAATACTCAATATCACGCATAAACCCGAAAGTACGCGCACGACTAATCTGGCGAACAAATGAATCCGCAGAGAACTCCAGGCCATAGCGCTGGGTACTCGCATCAATCGCCGGATGATTAAAATCGATGGTAAAATCCAGACTGAAACCATGATAAGGTGCCAATTCAGCCCATTTATCACCGTCTTCCACACGGACGCTTTCTTTCATTCGCACGAATTTCTTTGCGACATTCAGCTCTTCAATACCCGCATCCAATAATAGGAAAACAAACGGGCTAGCGCTGCCATCCATAATCGGGATCTCAGGTGCATCGACTTCAATAACAATATTATCGATCCCTAAACCTGCCAACGCTGCATTCAAATGTTCAACTGTTGAAATACGCACATTATGCTCATTCACCAGACAAGTACAGAGCATAGTATCACGCACAGATTTGGCATCTGCCGGAAAATCAACCGGAGGATTCAAGTCAGTACGACGATAGATGACCCCGGTATTAGCCGGCGCTGGGCGCATTGTCAGCGTGACTTTTTTACCGGTGTGCAAACCGACGCCGGTCGCTTGAACAATACGTTTTAGTGTCCTTTGTTTGATCATCGTTTATATCTCGCAATGTTACTTATCCCGCCAATCACTATAATGTATGACTGGCAGGATAGTTTAACACAAAAAGCGGAGAAGCCAATTTTTTAGCAATTAATCAGCCTGCTTACGCAAAAATGCAGGAATGTCCAGATAATCAGGCTCTTTGCTCGTATGTGCGTTTTGGTCATTCACGACTTTTGCTACCGTTTTGTTCTCATCAGACAATGAAGAGATTCCGCCAGATATCTGCTGGTAACGGCGCTCCATCGGATTTGTCTGAGGAGCTTTGTTATTGGTCACCAAGGTGATTTCTGGACGTTTGTCCATGCCAATGCCTGTTGCCACAACGGTTACACGCAGCTCATCATTCATATCTGGATCCAGTGATGTACCGATAACCACCGTTGCATTATCAGAAGCAAATGCACGGATTGTGTTACCCACTGTTTCAAACTCATCCAAACGCAGGTCAAAGCCCGCTGTGATGTTAACCAAAACGCCACGGGCGCCAGAAAGATCAATATCTTCCAGCAATGGGCTGGAGATAGCCATCTCTGCGGCTTCTTCCGCACGATCTTCACCTTGTGCGATACCTGAACCCATCATGGCATAACCCATTTCCGACATCACGGTACGAACGTCAGCGAAGTCAACGTTCATCAGACCTGGGCGAGTAATCAGTTCGGCAATCCCCTGAACCGCGCCTTTCAGAACATCATTGGCTGCACCGAATGCATCCAACAAGGAAATACCTCGTCCCAGGACTTTCAATAATTTGTCATTTGGAATAGTGATCAATGAGTCCACATGCTTGGACAGTTCAGTGATCCCTTGTTCCGCGAAGGCCATCCGTTTTTTGCCTTCGAAATTAAATGGTTTAGTGACAACGGCAACGGTCAAAATGCCAAGCTCTTTGGCAATTTCGGCTACAACAGGTGCAGCCCCCGTTCCCGTGCCACCTCCCATACCAGCGGCAATAAACACCATGTCTGCACCTTCCAGTGCTGTACGCAGTGATTCGCGGTCTTCTTCCGCAGCTGTACGACCAACTTCCGGGTTCGCACCAGCGCCTAATCCTTTTGTAATGCCGTTGCCAATCTGGATAGTCTGACCAACAGCTGTCTTACGCAGTGCCTGAGCGTCCGTGTTAACAGCAAAGAAGTCTACACCTTCAATGCGCTCACGCACCATGTGCTCCACAGCATTACCGCCGCCGCCGCCGACGCCGATGACTTTAATCACCGCGTCGTTGGTTAATTCCAGTGGTTCAAACATAATTTCTCTCCGTTTTGTGCCTTTATAACGAGGCCAGCGACTTTGTCATGGCCTCTGTATAAAAAATCAAAATTCTTTTTTCAGCCAGTTGCTAACTTTCTTAAACCAGCCACTCACTGACGTTCTTTTATCGGCATCGGAATCTCCGCCAAGGTGGGATTCTTTGCCATAATGCAGAAGTCCAACCGCTGTTGAGTAGCAAGACTCCTGCACATAATCTGTCAATCCAGTGATGTTCAGAGGGCGGCCAATGCGAACCTGGGTATGAAATACCCGTTGAGCACATTCGGCCAGACCATCAATTTGGGCGCCTCCCCCGGTCAGGACAATCCCTGCCGCCAGGTGGTGTTTCACTCCCTGCTGCCGTAATTGTTCCTGCAATCGCAATATTTCATCATTGACTAAATTCAGCAGTTCGGTATAACGGGGTTCGATAACTTCAGCCAGTGTTTGACGTTGCAAGCTACGAGGAGGGCGTCCTCCCACACTTGGAACTTCTACACTCTCATCCTTACTTACTATCGAACCCAATGCGCAGCCATGACGAACCTTGATGGTTTCAGCATCACTTGGAGGAGTACCAAACGCATAAGCGATATCACTGGTCACCACATTGCCTGCATAAGGAATCACCTTGGTATGACGCAATGCACCGCCAGTATATACAGCGATATCCATCGTCCCACCGCCGATATCAACGACACAGACGCCCAATTCACGTTCATCTTCTGTTAACACAGCATAACTTGCTGCCAATCCTGCAAAAATAAGTTGATCAACTTTCAATCCACAACGTTCAACAGCTTTTACAATGTTTTTCGCCATGTCGTTATGGCAGGTAATCAAGTGGACTTTCGCCTGCATACGCACACCAGAGAGTCCAACCGGATTTTTGATCCCTTCCTGATAGTCAATCGCGTATTCCTGTGGGATCACATGCAAAATACGGTGTTCATCACGAACACGAACTGACTTAGCTGTATGGACAACACTGTCCACATCATCCTGTGTAACTTCTTCTTCTGAAACCGGCACCATGCCTATTTCGTTCTGGCAACTAATATGCTTGCCGGAAAGCGCCAGATAGATTGAAGATATCTGGCAATCCGCCATGAGTTCAGCCTGATCAATGGCACGCTGTACGCACTTGACAACCGACTCAAGATCGTTGACACCGCCTTTGTCCATGCCGCGGGATGGGCAACTTCCTACTCCGATAATATTAACCATACCATCGGGCAGAATTTCACCAACCAGGGCAGATACCTTTGCTGTACCGATTTCAAGGCCAACTACTAATTTTCTGTCCGTTGATTTGATCATCGTTATTCTGCCTGTCTCTGTATTATTACCAGTCACTGTTTGTTTTCTTGCCTGTTCATTGAAACCGGCGTATCAGTTAATAAAGGAGCCCAACCTACCGCAGCACCACTGTCATAACGTAGGTCAACATAAGCCACACGTTTTTCAGTGTTTCTCAACAACACAGGATAAAGTTCAACAAAACGTTTCATTCGTTCCATTTTATCTCGATTTCCTAGCTCTAAACGGATATCGTTATCCAATATCAGTTGCCAGGAATTACGCGCTGTCATGATCACTGCTTTCAGTTTCATCTGGTGTTTTTCAAGAAAAGTCGCCATTGTGTGGTATTCATTCAATGCGTCTTTTTCTTTGCCTTCTGGCCCATACAACATCGGATACTGGCCATTTGCATTGCGCTCTATAGGTAAGCTAAATACCCGGCCTTCGGCATCCAACAGTTGGGTATCATTCCAGCGCGCATAAGGTACGTATTCTACCAGATGTATTTTAAGTTCATCAGGCCATTGTTTCCGAACAGTGACCTGCCGAATCCATGGCAATTGTTCAATCTTTTCCTGAATGACGTTGACATCCTGGGTCATAAATGTCCCGGGAGATCCCAGGGATAAAATAGTCTGTCTTACGTCATCATTCGTGGTGTAATGGCGCTCACCAGTCAGTACCAGCTTTGAGAGTGGTAATCTGCTAGGATCTTTCATCCAGTCCAGTGTCATCCAGCCCCCCCATATGATAGTGCCTACTACCATCAAGAAGAAGGCAATCCCTGCCAGATAGTAACCATTACTAGGACGAGATCTCTGCGCTTCACCCTCCCGCTCCCGGCTATTCCGGGCTGCTTGCGACATATTAATCAGCCAACTCCAAAATTCTCGCTACGAGTTGAGAAAAACTCAATCCAGCCTGACGCGCAGCAATTGGCACCAGACTATGGCTGGTCATGCCAGGGGAAGTATTCGCTTCCAACAGGTAGAAGTTACCATTCCCATCATCCATGATATCGACTCGCCCCCAGCCACGACATCCCAGCGCCTTATAAGCCTTTGATGCGATATCTAACAGTTCTTGCTCTTTTTCCGCACTCAAGTCACTTGGACAAAAATATTGCGTTTGGTTGGAAATATATTTCGCATCGTAATCATAAAATGTATCTGGAGCCTGAATACGGATAGAAGGAAGAGCTTCATCCCCTAAAAATCCGACGGTATATTCAGGGCCAAACAGCCATTTTTCAACCAACACATCAGTATCGTATTTAAATGCCAGCGCCAATGCGCTACGCAATTCGGCATATTCACTCACCTTAGTCATCCCTACGCTGGAGCCTTCCAGATTCGGTTTAATCATTAATGGCAGACCTAATTCTTGAACATACTCTTTGAGTTGAAAATCATTAAGTTGTTCAAATTTTGGAGAATTAATGACGACATAAGGTGAAACAGGCAGTTTTGCTCCTTGCCAGAGTTGTTTTGTGCGCAATTTGTCCATTGACAAGGCTGATGCCATCACTCCGCTGCCGGTATAAGAAATTTGCAAAAACTCCAGCAAACCTTGCAAGGTGCCATCTTCACCACCGCGACCATGCAGTGCGATAAAGACTTTATTGAATCCTTCCTCTTTGAGTTTAGTCACATCAAAGTCTTTTGTATCAATTGAATAAGCATTAATGCCGGCTTCCTTCAGCCCTGCCACAACCGCGTGTCCTGATTGCAATGAAACTTCGCGTTCAGCAGAAGTTCCGCCCAGCAGAACAGCAACCTTATCAACCACGATGTACTCCCTCATAAAAAGATGGCTGCAATTTTGTTTCAGCCAAATTGCGCGCTATTTTACCGATGTTACCTGCACCCTGCACCAAGACTAAGTCGTTGTTTTCTATCGCCTGTGACAGAATAGCTGAAACTTGTTCAGGTTCTGATACAAAAATCGGGTCCAACTTGCCACGACTGCGGATAGTACGGCATAAAGAACGGCTATCCGCGCCTGGGATCGGCGTTTCACCGGCGGCATACACATCCAACATTAATAGAACATCTACCTGACTCAGAACATTGGCAAAATCATCATATAAATCACGAGTTCTTGTATAACGGTGTGGCTGGAATACCATGACAATACGCTTATCCCCCCAACCCGCTCGTGCCGCTTTAATCGTGGCATCAACTTCTGTTGGATGATGACCATAATCATCAACCAGCATCACGCTACCTTCTTTGCCATTGATATGTTTAAGAGGAAAATCCCCCAGAAAATCAAAGCGGCGTCCAGTTCCCTGAAACTCAGCCAGTGACGCCAGAATAGCGGTATCATCAATGCCTTCTTCTGTTGCCACTGCAACTGCCGCAGTTGCATTCAGCGCATTGTGTCGTCCGGGAGCATTTAAGACCACATGCAAATCCGGCAAGTCAGATCGGCTGATGGTGAAAAATCCCTGAGCCCCTTTTTGCTCATAATGAGTAATACGGACGTCTGCTTCCTCACTGAAACCGTAGGTCGTGATATAACGCCCAATTCGGGGAATCAGTTCTTTCACGACAGGATCGTCAATACACATAACCGCACGTCCATAAAATGGCAGGTTATGCAGGAAATTAACGAACGTTTGCTTTAGGTTTTCAAAATCACCCTGGTAGGTATCCATGTGGTCAGCTTCAATATTAGTGACAACCGCCATCATGGGTTGCAAATGCAAGAATGAAGCATCACTTTCATCTGCTTCTGCAATCAGATAGCGGCTGCTACCTAATCGAGCATGTGTGCCCGCAGCTTTGACTAACCCACCATTCACAAAGGTAGGATCAAGCCCCGCTTGCGCATAAATGCCAGCAATCATTGCCGTTGTAGTGGTTTTTCCATGGGTTCCCGCAATCGCGATACCGTGGCGATAACGCATAAGCTCTGCCAGCATTTCCGCACGGCGGATCACGGGGATTCTCGCTTCACGCGCCGCCACAATTTCGGGGTTTTCTGCCGAAATGGCCGTGGATGCCACTACGACACTGGCGTCCCGCACATTTTCTGGACGGTGATTAAAATAAATAGTTGCACCCAATGCGATCAGTTGTTGTGTGACAGGATTGGGGGCCAAATCAGACCCACTTATCTGATAACCTTCATTAGCCAACACCTCGGCGATACCCCCCATGCCAGCACCACCAATGCCAACAAAATGGATATGCCTGACTTTTCTCATTTCAGGCACTGAAGTTCTTAATTTCGCCAACTGTTGCGTATTCACGTTTTAATCTTCACTCGTTATGTTTACATCAACCGTTCTACTTGAAACGGCCTGAATGATTCTCTACAGCATCAACCAATGCTGTTGCTACACGCTCGGTTGCATTAATAATGGCGACTGAGCGGGCTTTTTCTGCCATTTCCAGCAATTGTGGGCGTTGCCACTGAATTAATAGACCTACGACAGTATCAACCGTAAATTCGGGCTGTTCGAGTATCTTTGCGGCTCCCGCTTTTTCCAGTGGCAAGGCATTCCAATATTGCTGGCGATCTTTATGCTGGAAAGGAACAAAAATCGCCGGTAAGCCTGCGGCGGAAACCTCACTGACCGTAAGTGCACCAGAACGGCATACGACAATATCAGCCCACGCATAGGCCTGCGCCATATCATCAATAAATTCAGTCACTTTGAATTCAGATTTAACCGAATTTTCATATTGTTTCTGCGTCTCTTCCCTGGCACCCTTGCCTGCCTGATGCCATAAAGTAATTTTATCGCCCAAGCGAGCAGCGACTTCTGGCATAGTTTGGTTCAGAACCCTGGCTCCCTGACTACCGCCAACAACCAGTACCCGAACAGGTCCTTTACGCCCGGCCAAACGCTGTACTGGCTCTGGCAATGCCAATACATCCTCCCTTACAGGATTGCCAACAACCGGCGCATCAGAGAATGCCCCTGGAAATGCCTGTAAAACTGTTTTGGCAATTTTGGCTAACCAACGATTAGTGAGTCCCGCAATGCCATTTTGCTCATGCAGTACAACCGGAATGCCACACAACCATGCCGCTATTCCACCAGGCCCAGAGACATATCCTCCCATGCCCAGCACAACATCAGGCTGATAACGACGCATAATGGCTTTTGCCTGTCGAATGGCCTTAAAAATTCTCATTGGGGCTGCAAGCAACGCTTTGATCCCCTTGCCCCGCAAGCCTGAAATCTGAATAAATTCGATATCAATGCCATGCTTCGGCACTAAATCAGCTTCCATGCGATCCGCGGTTCCCAACCAGCGAATATCCCACCCCTGCTCTTTTAAATGGTGGGCAACGGCCAGCCCGGGGAACACATGGCCGCCCGTACCACCCGCCATCACCATTAAACGCCGGTTATTGCCACTCATTTAGGGCTCCTTACAAACGCCTGTGCTTTTGCCAGACGGACTTCATAATCAATTCGCAACAACAAGACGATGGCCGTTGACATCACTATCAAACTAGAGCCACCGTAACTGACTAAAGGTAATGTTAATCCCTTGGTTGGCAGCATACCTGCTGCCGCACCGACGTTAATGAACGCCTGAAAGCTGAACCATATGCCGATGGCACAAGCCAAAAAGCCGGAAAACCGTTGATTGAGCTGCAATGCCCGACGACCGATCCTCATTGCGCGGAAAGCGACGAAGAATACCATTGCCAGCACTAAAACCACACCGAAATAACCCAATTCTTCGGCCAGAATGGAGAAAATAAAGTCAGTGTGGGCTTCCGGCAGGTATTCAAGTTTTTGGACTGAATTTCCCAGCCCTTGCCCAAAGAAGTCGCCACGACCAAATGCCATTAACGATTGGGTTAACTGATAACCACTGCCAAAAGGATCTTCCCACGGATCCAGGAAAGAGGTCACCCTGCGTATCCGATAAGGTTCAGCAATAATCAGTACGCACACGGCAAATATTCCGCAACCAATAATGGCAAGGAACTGCCACAATTTCGCACCGGCCAGAAATAGCAGTGCCAAAGTTGTCACAAATAACACAACCACTGTCCCCAAGTCGGGCTGTGCCAGCAACAATATCGCCAATGCAACCATGACCCCCATCGGTTTGCAAAATCCCCAGAAGTTGTTTCTTACTTCCTCAACTTTTCTAACCAGGTAGCTGGAGAGATAACAAAAGAGTGATAGTTTCGACAATTCCGCTGGCTGAATACGTAATGGGCCAATCGCTACCCAACGTGACGCCCCATTGACTGAACTTCCCACAAACAGCACCACAATCAGCATCATGATTGTTACTAATAACATGACGTTGCTGTAACGCAGCCAGAAGTCCATCGGAATGCGCAACGTAATAAGGGACAAGAAAAAGCACAGTGACAAATAAATGGCATCACGTCGAGCAAAGATAAAAGGATCCTGAGCAAGGCGCTGTCCAACGGGCATTGATGCCGACGTCACCATGACAAAGCCAATCACAGCCAACCCTAATATCATCCAGACCAGGGTACGATCATACATAACGGTATCTGTGGCATCGGCTTCCACATTTCCCGCCAACCAAGTTTTAAATTTACCAAGGCCTGGAATGGTCATCAGCCTAACTCCTCTGCCAAACGGGCAAATTCATGACCACGATGTTCAAAACCATTGAACTGATCGAAGCTTGCACAAGCGGGTGACAGCAATACCATGTCGCCAGAAACCAGCTTGGGTGCAATTTCTCTCATCGCCTGTTCCATTGTTTCCGTCAGTGTTGCAATTTCCGGGCGCAATTGTGCTAACTGCCCTCCATCACGACCAAAACAGTAAAGGCGAATATGATCTCCAGATATATAGGGTTTCAGTGGGGTAAAATCTGCCGCTTTTCCATCTCCCCCCAATAAAAGATAGAGTGTCCCTTCCCGCTTCAATCCACTAAGTGCCGCCTGGGTGCTGCCAACGTTGGTCGCCTTAG
Source organism: Xenorhabdus sp. SGI 60 (assembly GCF_056632175.1). NCBI lineage: Bacteria > Pseudomonadati > Pseudomonadota > Gammaproteobacteria > Enterobacterales > Morganellaceae > Xenorhabdus > Xenorhabdus sp. SGI 60. Next base: position 807,755 of record NZ_CP196860.1, read on the forward strand.
AATCATTCACCCAACGAACTCCCTTTCTCATGTGAATCACCTGAAAACGGTGTTCCAGCCCGGCACAGGTACGTAAAGCCTGAAGACTGGCCGCACGAGGAATGCCTACAGCATCTGCCAGTGCTAACGCTGCCAAGCCATTGGTATAGTTATGTTGCCCGGCCAACTGCATTTCACGTGTTGCCAGCACCGGATGTTGATTGACCACCAGTTGTTGCTGTTCACTATCAAGCTGATAATCACCACTATCCACACCAAAGCTGATACAACGGCTATCTTTGCCTGTTTCTGGTAGTGTCAGAGCATCCTGTTCATTGACCACACACGTTTTTGCCTGATTGTAAATGTGCAACTTCGCTGCCCGATACTGTGCCAACCCTTTGGGATAACGAACCATGTGATCTTCGGTTACATTCAGTACCGTCGCTGCCGCTGCTTTCAAGCTATATGCTGTTTCAAGTTGGAAACTGGACAGTTCCAATACATAGAGCTGACAGGGCTGTTTCAGCAATTCCAAGACAGGAACGCCAATGTTGCCACCCACACCAACTTGCCATCCCGCTGCTTTCGCCATTTCGCCAACCAGAGTGGTCACGGTGCTTTTACCATTTGAACCCGTAATGGCAACCATCGGCGCAGTCGCTTCGCGACAAAACAGCTCAATATCACCAATAATTTCCACCCCAGCATCAGCCGCCGTTTGCAACTCAGGCGTTGCCAGGGCAATGCCTGGGCTGGCAACGATTAAATCGGCATCCATCAACCATTGTTTGTTCAGGCTGCCTGTGTGACATTCGACATTATCAGGCAGCTTATCGCTGCCTGGTGGCACTATACGGGTATCCATCACACGCGGGATCACGCCACGTGTAATAAAAAAGTCAATGCAGGACAGGCCTGTCAGCCCTAACCCAACGATGACGACTTTTTTACCCTTGTATTCTGTCATGATTAACGTACCTTCAGCGTTGCCAGACCAATCAACACCAGCATCAAGGAAATAATCCAAAAGCGCACGATAACGCGTGGCTCCGGCCAACCTTTCAATTCATAGTGATGGTGAATCGGTGCCATACGGAAAATGCGCTGTCCACGCAGTTTGAATGATCCAACCTGCAAAATGACCGACAACGTTTCCACCACAAAAACGCCGCCCATGATGATCAGCAGGAACTCCTGGCGCAGTAATACGGCAATGGTTCCCAATGCCCCCCCCAGAGCCAATGAACCAACATCACCCATAAACACTTGCGCCGGATAAGTGTTAAACCACAAGAAACCCAGCCCGGCACCGACAATCGCAGTACAGACAATCACCAGTTCACCCGCATGGCTCAAATAAGGAATATGCAGGTAGTTCGCAAAATTCACGTTACCTGTTGCCCATGCCACCAAAGCAAAACCTGCTGCAACAAGTACTGTTGGCATAATGGCGAGACCATCTAATCCATCAGTCAGGTTCACCGCGTTACTGGTTCCGACAATCACAAAATAAGTCAGCAGAATGTAAAGCAAGCCCAGTTGTGGCATAACCTCTTTGAAGAATGGCACGACTAATTGTGTTGCAGCTGTCTCTTTGCCGATGCTGTACATAGCAAACGCAACACCTAACGCAATAACGGATTGCCAGAAATATTTCCAACGAGCAATTAGCCCCTTGGTATCCTTGCGCACCACTTTGCGGTAGTCATCCACAAACCCTACAACGCCATAACCGACTAAAACAAGTAAGACACACCAGACATAAGGATTATCCAGACGAGTCCACAACAGCACAGAACTCGTGATGGAGAACAAAATCAACAATCCTCCCATTGTCGGTGTTCCACGCTTGCTAAAATGGGATTCAGGGCCGTTGTCTCGTACAACTTGACCTATTTGCAATTTTTGCAGATAAGCGATCAAAGTTGGCCCCATCCATAGCGCGATGAATAATGCAGTAAGCAAGCCGACGATGGCTCTGAACGTCAAATAAGAGAAGACGTTAAAGCCCGTGTGATACTTAACCAAATATTCGGCCAGCCAAACTAACATTGGAAGTTCTCCTTCAGTACGTTCACTACCTCTTCCATCGCGGCACTACGTGAACCTTTAATTAATATGGAAATCATCTCTTGTTGTTCCAATAAAGGAAGCAGCGCTGCAACTAATTCAGCCTTGTTCGCAAAATGCTGCCCCCGACCACTCGCGTCACTAATATGGGTACTGAAAGCACCAACGCTGAGGACCTTATCTATATTTGTAGATGCCACGGCTTCACCCACCTCACGATGGCACTCAATCGCCTGCTCCCCCAATTCGCCCATGTCACCAACAACCATGACCCGATAACCGGACATCTGCGCTAACACATGCGCCGCCGCAATCATGGAGCCGGGATTCGCATTATAGGTGTCGTCTAATATCACTTTTCCCTCAGTCAGAGGGATAGGAAACAAACGTCCTGCAACCGCTTTCAATCCCGATAATCCGGTACGAATATCATCCAGTGATGCACCAACAGAAATTGCCAGCGCACTGGCTGCCAATGCATTGGCAACATTGTGTTTGCCCGGCAATGGCAATGTCAGTTCAACGCTGCCAATTGGGCTATGGAGACAAAAATGCGTAGCCAACGGTTGTTCTAAAATGTCCGTTGCGTAAAAATCTGCCCCCGTCGTTGATGAAGCGGAAAAGCGCCATACTGTTTGCTGACCGCTAATGCTGTGCTGCCAATTTTTCCAATCATGGCTATCCAGATTGATTATGGCGGTTCCGGTCGGAGCAAGGCCGGCAAAGATTTCACCTTTAGCCTTTGCCACCCCCGCCAAAGAGCCAAATCCGGCCAAATGGGCAGAAAAGAGGTTATTGACTAATGCGCTTTCAGGACGCGTCATTTCAGTGGTGTAAGCAATTTCACCGATATGGTTCGCTCCCAGTTCAATAACAGCAAACTGGTGCTCACCAGTCAGTCTGAACAGGGTCAATGGCACTCCAATGTCATTATTGAAATTGCCCGCGGTATAAAGGGTATTTCCACACTGACGCAAGATTGCCGCTGTCATCTCTTTTACCGACGTTTTCCCCGACGAACCGGTTAAAGCCACAATTCGCGCTTTACTTTGCTGACGAACCCAGCCCGCTAGTTTTCCCATCGCCAGACGAGTGTCATTGACCACAACCTGCGGGCAATCAATATCCAGACGACGGCTAACCAATAAAACACCGGCACCTTGCTGTACTACATCAGCAGCGAAATCGTGGGCATCAAATTTTTCCCCTTTTAAGGCAATAAACAAACCGCCATGCACGATGTTACGGCTATCCGTTTCCACAGTATTAATTTGCAAAGTTTCAGCTTGCTGCTCGGTAACGCGATATAACAAACCATCCGTCAACTGTGCCAATTGTTGTAGGGTCAGAGGGATCATGCAATTACCCCCAACAAACGCGCAACGGTCAGGCGATCTGAGTAATCCAGACGACGATTGCCAACCAATTGGTAATCTTCATGGCCTTTTCCTGCCACCAGAACAACATCTTCTTCGCTTGCCTGCATAATGGCACTGGTGACGGCCTCAACACGCCCATGAATCGCCATCGCCTGCCCCGGATCGATGAACCCTTGCAGGATATCAGCTACAATTGCCCGAGGCTCTTCACTGCGAGGATTATCATCAGTGACAATCACACGATCAGCACCCTGCTCTGCAACGCCGCCCATTAATGGACGTTTGCCTTTGTCGCGATCACCCCCACAACCAAATACACACCAGAGTTGCCCCTTACAGTGCAGGCGAGCCGCAGACAATGCTTTTTCCAAAGCATCAGGCGTGTGGGCATAATCAACTACAATCGTCGGACGACCAGCAGCAGAAAAAACTTCCATACGTCCACAAACAGGTTTCAGGCAAGAAGCCATCGATAGCAATTTCTCCAGGGGATAATCCAGAGACAACAAAGTGGCAAGCGCCAGAAGTAAGTTGCTGACATTAAACGCCCCCATCAAAGGGCTATTCAGCGTTCCCTCTCCCCAACTGGAAGTAAACGTGATGGATGCACCTTTATCGTGATAATGTACTTCACTGGCTGATAGCCAACGCCCCTGCCAATTTTCTGGCAAGTTATTTTCCATTGAGACAGCAACGGCGTCCGGCAGGCAGGACAACCACTTCAGCCCAACCGTATCATCCGCATTGATGATTTTCTGTTTTACATTATGGCTACTGAACAGTCGCCATTTGGCATCTTCGTAATTTTCCATATCACCATGGTAATCCAGGTGATCACGGCTTAAATTAGTAAAAATAGCAGCCTGAAATGGCAATGCGGCCACGCGTCCCTGGACCAAACCATGTGAAGAGACTTCCATCGCCACAAAAGTGGCATCTTGATGAGCAAGTTGCTGTAAATCAAGCTGAATATCAACCGCAGAACCCGTCGTATTTTCGCTGGGGACTATCATGCCCAACAAACCATTTCCTACTGTTCCCATCACGGCACTGGTTTCGCCAAGCCCCTGGCTCCATTGCGCCAACAATTGTGTTGTTGTGGTTTTCCCGTTGGTGCCAGTAACGCCAACCAGTTTCAGTTTATTGCCGGGATGTTGGTAAAACTCACCCGCCAGTTCGGATAATTTACTATTTAAATCATCCAGATAGATAACAGGTACACCGTGCATTTTCTGCACAGTGCCGTTATCCGCTGTTCCTTTCGCTTCTGCAATCACCGCTGCGACACCTTGAGCGATGGCTTGAGGAATATATTTTCGACCATCTGTCTGATGCCCCTGAACCGCAACAAACAGATCTCCGGCAGCCGCCTTACGGCTATCCAATGTCATTTCACGCAGCGGAAGCTCCGGTGTATCAACACCCCAAGGAGCCAATAAATCGCGCAAATTACGATCTGCCACTTTTATCCTCTTTATTGTTAATTACAAATTCGTTTTTATCGCCAACAGGCAATGCGTCTGGTTCAACATTCATGGTACGCAGAACCACACTCATGATGGCGCCGAAGATAGGCGCTGAAACTGCACCACCATAATATTTGCCTGCCTGTGGATCATTAATGATCACAACCAATGAAAACCGTGGATGACTCGCAGGGGCAACCCCTGCGGTGTAAGAAATATACTTATTGACGTACTTACCATCCGGCCCGACTTTTTTTGCCGTTCCCGTTTTAATGGCAATGCGATAGCCTTTTATCGCAGCCCGTACCCCCCCGCCTCCCGGTAATGCCACACTCTCCATCATGTGCACCACTGTCCGCATAACAGATTGAGGGAATACCCGGGTGCCCGGAACGGGGGGATCGACTTTAGTAATTGACAACGGGCGATAAATGCCCAGACTGCCTATCGTTGCGTAGACTCGCGCTAACTGTAACGGTGTTACCATTAGCCCGTAGCCGAAAGAAAAGGTGGCCCTGTCAAGATCTGACCACCGTTGTTTATTGGTTGGAAATAAGCCACTACTTTCTCCGACCAGCCCCAAATTGGTCGGTTTTCCCATCCCAAAGCGTGAATAAACATCCACCACCTCTGAGGCAGGCATCGCTAACGCCAGCTTGGAAACCCCCACGTTACTCGACTTCTGTAAGATCCCGGTGATAGTTAACTCAGGGCGTGGCGCAACGTCTTTGATTTCATGCCCCCGCGAACCGTAGGTTAAGCGGTATGGCCGGGTATCTAACACCGTATTTTCTTTGACAATGCCGCTATTCAGTGCACTCATCACCACCAGCGGTTTCACCGTGGAACCAGGCTCAAAAATGTCGGTGATGGCGCGGTTACGCATCGCATCTTTCGGTGTCCCAGCCAAATTATTGGGGTTATAAGATGGGCTGTTTGCCATCGCCAAAACTTCGCCGGTGTTGACATCAACCAGTACCGCTGTACCTGATTCGGCTTTGTTCAGTGCAACCGCTTTCGTCAATTCGCGATACACCAACGTCTGAAGACGCTCATCGATACTGAGCGTCAGATCGTGGGCCGCCCTGCTATCGGTAGAGGAAATATCTTCGATGACACGCCCGGTACGATCTTTACGAACTGTTCGGCTTCCCGGCATACCTGTCAGCCAGTTATCGAAACTCTTTTCAACGCCCTCAATGCCTTTGCCATCAATATTAGTCACCCCAATAATATGGGCTGTCACTTGCCCTGCCGGATAATAACGACGGGATTCCTGACGCAAATAAATACCGGGTAGCTTCAATTTCTCGACATAATCGCCGATAGAAGTGTTTACTTGGCGGGCAAGGTAAACAAAACGCCCCTTGGGATATTCGCTAATTTTGCTGGTTAACTGTTCAAGAGGGATAGAAAGAGCATCAGCCAAAGCCTGCCAACGAGTGTCATTTGTGATGCCGCCTTTTTCAAACACTTCCTTGGGATCTGCCCAGACCGCATCAACAGGCACACTCACCGCCAGTGGGCGCCCATTGCGATCATTAATCATGCCACGGGCAGTGGGGATAGATTGGATGCGCAGGGAACGCGAATCACCTTCTTTTACCAAACGATCAGGATTGATAATCTGCAAATAGGCAACACGAATCAAAAGCCCGATTAAAGCAATCCCAATGCCTCCACACAGCAAGGCAAAACGCCAGCTTACAAAACTTGCTTTATCTTCTTGCTTTTTCAACTTTAAAGAGCGTGCAGCTTTCATCGCCCACCTTTTGGTTGTCAACTGGACTTATTGAGTAATCACAATATTCTCTTTACTTGGATCAACGTGTTGCATCTGCAATTTTTCAGTTGCAATCCGTTCAACCCGACTGTGATCACCCAATGCGTTCTCTTCAAGGAGCAGGTTACGCCACTCAATATCCCGAACATCAAGCTCGATCACATGAAGCTCTTTTTCCGCAGTCAATAAGCGGGTTTGATGTGCGACCGTCACAACACCGATGGCTGAAACGACTACAGCCACCAGTAAAATCAGTGGAAGTTTGGCATGACGAATTAAATCATTACCAATCACTCCAACTAACCCATGACGTTCAGCCGCCATCATTCACCCGCCTTTTCAGCAAACCGCAAAACCGAGCTTCGCGCTCTTGGGTTTGTGGCGACTTCACCCTCTGAGGGTTTCATTTTGCCAATGGATTTCAGACTTCGTCCCCCCAGCGTTTTTAACTGCGCTTCCGTGAGAGGCAAACCGACTGGAACCTGTGGCCCCTGACTGTGTTGTCGGATAAAGCGTTTCACTATGCGATCTTCCAACGAATGGAAACTGATGACAGATAATCGCCCTTGTGGTGCCAGAATGCGCAGTGCGCCATCCAATGCACGTTCTATCTCTTCCAGTTCACTGTTAATGTAAATCCTGATAGCCTGAAAGCTGCGGGTTGCCGGATGCTTATGCTTTTCTTTAACCGGGCTTGCCTGAGCAATTAACTCGGCCAGCTCGCGGGTACGCGTAATGGGTTGTTCCTGATTGCGTGCCACAATGGCCCTCGCGATACGCTTGGCAAAACGTTCTTCGCCAAATGTTTTCAACACCCATGCGATATCCTCTGCTTCAGCCTTCATCAACCACTCTGCGGCAGACTGCCCCCGTGTGGTATCCATACGCATATCCAACGGCCCATCACGCATAAATGAAAAACCACGTTCAGGATCATCCAGCTGTGGGGAAGAAACCCCTAAATCCAATAATACGCCATTAATTTTTCCAATCAGACCCGCGTCTTCTACATACGTTGCCAATTCAGAAAATGGCCCATGAGTAATAGAAAAACGCTTGTCAGTAATGGCCTTTGACGCTTCAATAGCTTGTGGATCACGATCGATCGCCATCAGACGTCCATTAGGACCCAATTTCGACAAAATCAGGCGAGAATGCCCCCCACGTCCAAATGTTCCATCAATATAAATTCCATCTTCTTGAATATTCAATCCATTGACAGCTTCATCCAGCAGTACACTGGTATGTTCAAAATGACTCTTTGCCATGTTTATAGTGATAAATCCTGTAGCCTTGCTGATAGAGGTTCTTGTGTGGATTGTTCAGTCGCAATATCATCTTGTACCTGTTGATACCAAACTTGTTCATCCCACAATTCAAATTTATTAAATTGCCCAACCAGCATGACCTCTTTTGTTAGCCCTGCGTGCTGACGCAGTGTGCTGGCTAATAAAAGACGTCCTGCACTGTCCATTTGACATTCACTGGCGTGTCCCAATAACAAACGTTGAACACGACGTTCGGCTGGATTCATGCTGGATAAGCGAGATAATTTTTTTTCGATGATTTCCCATTCGGGTAATGTATAAAGCAACAAGCACGGCTGATGAAGATCAATAGTACAAACCATTTGGCCTGTTGATACTTCATTCAGCATTTCTCTATATCGGGCTGGTACAGTGAGCCGCCCTTTGCTATCGAGATTAACCAGTGTTGCTCCACGAAACATACTCAGGTTACCCCTTGATGGCCCAAATCGCCACATTATCCCACAAATCACCACAATTAAGAGTTTACGGATGGTATGAAAACCTTGTCAAGCCAGAGCCAGTGCGCTTTAGCTAGATTTACAGAAAGATTCGGAAGAGAAAAAGAAGGATTTTTTAGTTTTGGCTATATTAATAATAGATAACACTATGATAATTTTGAATAATTTAATAAATCTGTAGAGAGCCTTATTCGGGATGGAATTTAGCGCAATTAATTACCACTTAAATTAATTTATGTAACTCATATCTCATTGTTGCCTAATTGTTAATCATCATAAACTTATTAATAATAACTATATATTTAGGTTACAATAGCATAAAAAATAATAACATATTGAAATTTTGTATTTATCTAAAAATATAAAATGGCTACATATCAATCAAGTAAAAAAATAATATCTGAATAACAAATAACATACATAAATAATAATATTTTGTTACAAAATTATTTATCTTGTGAATTTAAATAACACATTATCGATTTTCGCGGTCATAAAAATCCGTTTAGCAGAATTTTAGTAAGAATAATCTCAAAATTACTTCAACAAGCGTATTTTGATGATTTTAGGCAGGCAAACAGCACCCTCACCTTTAATGAGGGTACTCAATTAGGCTTTTCGGCTTAACTTGCCGCGACGGCATAGATGACGACGCATTCGGGTTATTCCAGGAGTTGGACGCTGCTTTTCATCCAAACTGGCTAATACCAGTTCAAGGGCACGTTCAGCGACATCACGATGGCGTTGTGCCACCGACAATACCGGACATTCAAGGAAATCAAGCAACTCATGATCGCCAAATGTGGCAATAACCCATTGACCTGGTAAACGGCCACTGCGTTTGAGGAGTGTATCCATGACTCCCTGAAGTAATGCAAATGAAGTGGTATACAAGGCCTGAGGAACAGGGTTTGCCTCCAACCATGACGCAAATATTTCAGCCGCAGATTCACGTTCATAGCTATTAGCATAAAGGTAGTTGACTTCTCGTGGATCATGCTCCCATGCTTCGCGGAAACCCTGCTCACGCAAGAAACTGACCGATAATTCAGGCAATGCCCCCAAATAAAGGACAGATTCAGCCGGGAATTGACGCAACGCCTGTGCCAACATCTTCGCATCTTCGAGATCATCTCCAACCACACTGATAAAGTGTTCACTGTCCAGAGCACGGTCAAGTGCGATGATTGGTAATGCGCGATTTGCCCAACGTTGGTAGAAAGGATGCTCAGGCGGCAAAGCGGTGGAAACAATGATAGCATCGACCTGACGTTGCAAAAGATGTTCAACACAGCGCATTTCATTATCAGGCTGATCTTCAGAACAGGCGATCAATAACTGGTAGCCACGCTGCCGGGCCTTGCGTTCAAGATAATTGGCAATACGTGTGTAGCTGGTATTTTCCAAGTCGGGTATGACTAAACCAATTGAGCGGGTTCGCCCCGCCCGAAGACCAGCAGCGACAGCATTAGGATGATAATTATGTTCTTTGACCACTGCCATCACTTTTTCTACTGTCTTATCGCTGACCCGATACTGCTTGGCTTTACCATTGATGACATAACTGGCCGTAGTACGTGAAACACCTGCTAAGCGGGCGATCTCATCCAGTTTCACATTAACCCCTCAGTAAGATGATGAAAAAGCCCTACTTTACAGTAGGGCTCAATGAATATCTGTATTTTAACCCGCAGATTACGATTTTTCATCGCATAATTTTATCTCCGCGCGAGACACCAACTATACCCGATCGCACGACTTCGACAATCTCTGCCACTTCTCTGACTGAATCAAGAAAAGCGTCCAGTTTTTCACTCGTTCCCACTAATTGGACGGTATAGAGTGTGGTAGTCACATCAACGATCTGCCCGCGAAAAATATCTGTGCTGCGCTTAATCTCTTCCCGTCCATATCCACTGGCTTGTAATTTAACCAGCATGATTTCGCGCTCAACATGAGGCCCTGCTGTTAATTCGTTGACCCGCAATACATCTACTAACTTATGCAGTTGCTTTTCAATTTGCTCCAATACTTTGGCATCACCTTTGGTTTGAATGGTCATGCGTGACAACGTGGGATCTTCAGTTGGAGCAACGGTCAAACTTTCGATGTTATAACCCCGTTGGGAAAACAAGCCAACCACACGGGATAAAGCCCCCGATTCGTTTTCAAGTAATACAGACAAAATCCGGCGCATGATCAGGTCCTCTCTGTTTTGCTTAACCACATTTCATCCATTGCTCCGCCTCGGATCTGCATTGGATAAACATGCTCTGTCTCATCAACGGTAACATCCACAAAAACCAGACGTTGATTTTCAGTCACTTCATGCAATGCCTGGGTCAATTTAGCCTCCAACTCATCGTAAGTTTGGATGGGAATACCAATATGTCCATAAGACTCGGCTAATTTGACAAAATCAGGCAGGGATTCCATGTAGGATTGAGAATGACGCCCCGCGTATATCATATCCTGCCATTGTTTCACCATACCCAAAAAACGGTTATTCAGATTCAGTACCAGAACAGGCAGACCATATTGCAAGGCAGTAGATAATTCTTGAATATTCATCTGGATACTGCCATCTCCTGTCACACACACGACCGTGGCTTCAGGTTTTGCCAACTTCACACCAAGCGCAGCAGGCAAACCAAATCCCATCGTTCCTAAACCACCGGAATTGATCCATCGTCTCGGTTTATCAAATGGATAATGCAAAGCAGCAAACATTTGATGCTGACCAACATCTGACGCAATATAGGCTTCCCCATTGGTTAGACGATAAAGGGTTTCAATAACGGCTTGTGGCTTGATTTTCACTGTCGTGTGATCGTAATCAAGGCACTTGCGGCTGCGCCACTGTTCAATGGAAAGCCACCAATCTTTCAGGGCATCAGGATCTTGGGTATCTTCTATGGAATCCAATAATTCCAGCATCTGACCAAGTACCTGTTTAACATCGCCAACAATAGGAATATCCGCCGTTACCGTTTTGGAAATCGAGGTTGGATCGATATCAATGTGTAATACGGTTGCTTCCGGGCAATATTTTTCCAGATTATTGGTTGTTCGATCGTCAAAACGTACACCCACGGCAAAAATGACATCCGAGTTGTGCATCGCTTTATTCGCTTCAAAAGTCCCATGCATTCCCAGCATGCCCAGACTTTGGCGATGCGTTGCAGGAAATGCGCCCAATCCCATCAACGAAATGACGACCGGAAGGTGAAAATATTCAACCAACTTCCGCAGTTCAGTGGTACATGCTGAATTTATGGCACCCCCCCCGACATAAATCACAGGTTTTTTTGCTGCCACCAGCGTCTTCAATGCACGTTTAATTTGCCCCTTGTGTCCCTGAACAGTCGGGTTATAAGAACGCATGTTAATTTTTTCAGGGTACACATACGGGAATTTCAATGCAGGATTGACGGTATCTTTAGGAAAATCGATAACAACAGGCCCTGGCCGACCACTTGCGGCCAGGTAAAAAGCTTTTTTAATCGTATCTGGGATATCTTCTGCTTTTTTTATCAGGAAACTATGCTTCACAATGGGGCGGGAAATTCCCACCATGTCGCACTCTTGAAAAGCATCATTACCTATCAGGGAACTAGCAACCTGACCAGATAACACGACCATAGGAATTGAATCCATGTATGCCGTTGCAATGCCCGTAACAGCATTGGTTGCCCCTGGCCCGGAGGTGACTAAAACAACCCCGACTTTTCCCGTACAACGTGCATAGCCATCCGCCATATGAACAGCACCCTGCTCATGACGCACTAAAATATGTTCGATTCCCCCAATCGTATGCAGGGCATCATAAATATCCAGTACCGCCCCGCCCGGATAACCGAACACGTGTTCAACGCCCTGATCGATTAGCGATCTGACAACCATTTCGGCTCCTGACAACATCTCCATCGAGTTTGCCTCCAGGCTCTGTTTGCAAGTTAATCGTCGGAATTTCATAAGGTAACGAAAAAGTTACCTTATTTATTCCATTTCTTATTTATTCCATAACGCTAAGTTAACTAACATAACGTTAGATACAAGTGTTAGCAAACATCAATTTACATATTGAAAACATTCGTTGAAGAAGAGCCGAATTTTTGCCTATTTTCAATCCAGATACATAGATTCAATTTCGCGCTGATAACGCTGAGAAATAACCTTACGGCGCAATTTCAATGTCGGCGTTAATTCTCCTTTTTCCATTGAGAAAGCTTCCGGCAAAAGAATAAATCGTTTGACCTGATGGAATTTAACAATATTTTTTTGCATTTCCTTTAGACGTCGTTCAAACAACGCGACAACCTGGTGATTGCGCAGCAACTCAAGACGATCACGGTAATGGAGATTGATAGATTTCGCGTATTCTTCCAGTGTTTCATAACTGGGAACAATCAACGCAGAAACGAATTGGCGGGCATCAGCAATGACAGCAATATGTTCAATAAAACGATCTTGTCCTAACACCCCTTCAATCATTTGCGGCGCAATATATTTGCCTGTTGACGTTTTCATCAGATCTTTCAGGCGCTCGGTAATATACAGATTACCATTAGCGTCCAGTCTTCCGGCATCGCCTGTCCGCAACCAGCCATCCTCCGTAAAGGCATGGACCGTTTCCTCCGGGCGGTTGAAGTAACCTTTCATGACAATAGAGCCACGCACCTGGATCTCCCCTTCCGCACTAATGCGGGCATCAACATCAGGTAATGGCGTACCAATTGAACCCAACAGATAATTTTTTTCTTCCCAGCAAGATACCGTGGCACAAGTTTCTGTCATGCCGTACCCATATTTGATATCCAGACCAATGGACAGAAAAAAACGGGTAATGGCATCGTCGAGACGTGCTCCCGCCACGGGCAAGAAACGTACTCGCCCTCCTAAAAGACCACGGAGCTTATTCAACACCAATTTGTCAGCCAATTGATAACTACAGCGCGTGAATGGGCAACCTTTTTTATTTTCCTGCTGACGCATCCAATGCTCTTCTCCCCGTTTCAAGGCCCAATTAAAAATCATCCTACGCCAAAAAGGTGCACGGGAAACGTTTTCTAAGATCGCGCTATGAACTTTTTCATAAAAACGGGGGACAGAACACATCACTGTCGGATGCACATCAGACATGGCTTCACGCACAAGATTCGTATCTGTTAAATAGACGTTCAGGGCGCCCGTGTGCATGACATAATAACTCCACGCCCGCTCAAAAATATGGGATAGCGGCAGAAAGCAGAGCGATACATCCTGGTTAGTCAATGTTAATCTCTGGTCATGCAGATAGAGCTGTGCCGCCATATTCCGATAATCCAGCATCACTCCTTTTGGCTCTCCTGTTGTGCCAGAGGTATAGATTAACGTGAAAAGGTCATTCAAATCCTGATCCGCAATACGGCGATTAAGTTCTGCCTGATATTGCGAATAATCATTGTCAATAAAAGCGGATAAATACAATGCCTGCGGGCATCCTTTTAAGTCGACAGATTCATCCATAACAATGAGATGAGCAAGTTGAGGACACAGTTCAACCAGTGATATTGCAATGTCATATTGCTCCTGCCCGCCAACAAATAACACCTGTACGCCTGCATCATTGAGAATAAATGCAGCCTGATCACCCGTATTGGTCGCGTATAATGGCACTGTCACAGCCCGAAGCTGGAGAATAGCTAAGTCAGCCAATGACCATGCCATACAATTCTGTGCAAAAATACCCACTTTCCCCTGCACTTCTATTCCCAATGACAATAATGCGTTTGCCACGGATCTCGTTGTACATCCAACCTGCTGCCAATTCATTTCCAACTGTTTTGATGGTGACCATTGCCGAAAGGCAATTTTTTCTGGATATTCATTGAATTGTTGCTGCAAGCGATTAACCAAGTGATAGGCGTGCAGAGGATCTGTTATCACAATATATTCCTGTATAAATATTTCATTCAGCGTCTGAGTGTATTATCTACTTTTCAGCTTACAGATGTTAGCTATTTGCGCGCAGTCTACCTATTCCTAGTAAAAGGGGGAAGTCCATTTTTGATAGAGCGCTATCCCTGTATGCAACCATCTTGTATACAACATAGGGATAGACTCTTATTTCATCTATTCTGCTTTAACGTGATCTATTCTTGCTTACCAAGATGACTTAACAATGATTTCATCCACTGATGGCCTTGATCCCGTTCGGCTGCACCATGCCATATCAAATAACAAGGACGAAAAATCTGACCATTGGGCAAAGATACCGAACAGATATTTAACTGTTCGGAATAGTGCTCAACCATCCATTTTGGCACTATGGCAACTAAATAAGTCTGGGAAACAATATTAAGAACGCTGTTCAAATCCGTTCCCTGATAAGAAACAGAACGCAATAATTCATTATTTTCATAGTAAGGTTTACTAAATGAATCTATGTTATCCAACGCAACGATGGCATGTCTTTCTTCCTGCAATTGTTGCTGAGTAATTCGCTTACTAATTCTGGGATGATGTTTAGAAACAGCCAAAACTAATTCATCATTAAACAGAGAATAATTATGGAAATTAGAACATTCCAATTGGTTGTAGCTGATGACAAATTCTATCTCATGATATTTTAATTTTTCCTCAACACCATCATTAATTTGTGTTTTAATGACAACCTCGATATTAGAATCATGTTTTTTTACCTGTCCAACAATTTGAGCAGCTAAACGAATATCAAGAGGACTACAAATAGAGAGATGAAATACTCTCGTACTCTTATTGGGATCAAATCCCACTCCAGGCAGTTCATTATGGACAATTTGCAGTGCCTGTCTGAGTGGCCCAAAAAGCTGTTTTGCTCTCGCCGTTGGCTGAATACCCCGACCATAACGCACAAATAATTCATCACCAAACATTGTTTTCAAACGAGCCACTGCATTACTGACAGCCGGTTGTGACATTCCCAATGCCTGGGCTGCACGTGTAATATTCTGCATTTGCATTACAGTATCAAAAACAGTCAGCAAATTAAGATCCACACTACGCAATTGAATATCGCATGATTCTTTTTTTTCTGTCTTTATTGAGTTGTATTCTGTCATTATTTCACTCCACTAAATTTATAGCAGTGTTCTCATTAAATATGGAAATTAATAAGATCAATTACCCCAATTTATTAGAAAATATATTGAGATTCATTCTTGTACAAAAAATAAAACATACATAACCAATACATTTTTATCTACGTAACCGTAATATTTTTATAGGTATGAATATTAATGTGTTATATATGAATGGCAATAACTAAAATTACGCTAATGACTTTTATCAAAAATAATTAGCTAATAATGAAATACCAATCTATCAAAATATAATTTATTAATATTCTGTATGGTTATGACTTCTTAACCTAAAACACTGTGGTTAACATCCATCTATCCTTGTTCCTTATCCATCAGAGCAGGATTTTACTCCATATATAGATATGAAAAATAGATAAAAACATCGCTAAAAATGTAAAAAATAGTCACCAAGCTCAACAATTGCTCAATAAAAAACCTAAAATGTGGGCAATCCAGGTTAAATTCATACTTATACTGCTTGACATTATTTTTTAGATAACGTATCTATAAAATACATTGAAAATTAAAATTAAGTTAACAAATTTACAAAGGTTAGCTCACATGATTCACCCTATTCTTCTACTAAGCCTACTAATTATCGCCTTTAATAATGCGCGTGGTATGTTGGTGGGTGAAAAACAGGGATAAGTTAACCTCCATCAGACACAAAAAACCCGCGCCATGCGCGGGTTTTTTTTACCTGCCGGCGCTCAGAATCAAAAATAAAACCCAGTTACAGAACTAAGTTATCTAACTAAATTAACGAGTTAATCTATTTAACAGGAGCACAACATGAGCCAGCAAGTTATTATTTTCGATACGACGTTACGTGATGGAGAACAGGCGTTACAAGCCAGCCTGAGTGTGAAAGAGAAACTGCAAATCGCTTATGCACTGGAAAGGCTGGGGGTTGATGTCATTGAAGCCGGTTTTCCCGTTTCTTCTCCGGGCGATTTTGAATCAGTCCAAACCATCGCCCGTGAAATCAAAAATAGCCGTATCTGTGCCTTATCCCGCTGTGTCGACAAAGATATCGATGTCGCCGCTGAAGCCCTGAAAGTCGCTGAAGCCTTCCGCCTGCATATGGTACTGGCTACCTCAAATCTGCACGTCGAGCATAAATTAAAAAGAACCTTTGATGATGTTGTGGAAATGGCGGTTCGCTCCATCAAACGAGCGCGCAACTACACCGATGATGTCGAGTTTTCCTGCGAAGATGCAGGCCGTACAGATATCGATAATTTGTGCAAAATTGTCGAGCAAGCCATCAAAGCAGGTGCAACCACCGTCAACATTCCAGACACGGTGGGTTACACCACACCTTACCAATTTGGCGGTATTATACGCACATTATTTAACCGCGTACCCAATATTGATAAAGCGATTATTTCAGTCCACTGCCACGACGACTTAGGCATGTCCGTCGCTAACTCCATTACAGCAATCCAGGAAGGTGCTCGTCAAATAGAGGGCACTATCAATGGATTGGGAGAACGTGCAGGTAACTGCTCGCTGGAAGAAGTGATTATGACTATCAAAACGCGCCAGCAAATGTTGGGAGTACATACCAAGATCAACCATCAAGAAATTTACCGTACCAGTCAGTTAGTTAGCCAAATTAGCAGTACACCAATCCCCGCTCATAAAGCCGTTGTTGGCAGTAATGCGTTTTCCCATTCATCCGGCATTCATCAGGATGGTGTGCTGAAAAATCGTGAAACTTACGAAATCATGACTCCAGAATCTATCGGCTTGAAAGATACCCAGTTGAACCTGACCTCACGTTCTGGACGTGCCGCAGTAAAACATCGTATGACAGAAATGGGCTATCAAGAGAGTGACTACAATTTGGATGTACTGTATCAAGCATTCTTGAAATTGGCAGATAAAAAAGGACAAGTGTTTGATTACGATTTAGAAGCTCTGGTGTTTATCAATCAACAACAGCAAGAACATGAACATTTCCGTCTGGACTATTTCAGTATCCAGTCAGGCTCCAATGTAATACCTACTGCAACCGTTAGCCTGGCCTGTGGAGATGAAATCAAATCTGAAGCCTCGACGGGCAATGGTACTGTTGATGCCATCTATCAGGCCATCAACCGCATTACGGGTTACCCTCTGGAATTAATTTCCTATCAATTATCCGGTAAGGGGCATGGTAAAGATGCGCTCGGTCAGGTTGATATTATTGTGGAATGTTTTGGCCGCCGTTTCCACGGCATGGGTTTGGAAACTGACATTATTGAATCCTCTGCCAAAGCGATGGTCCATGTTCTGAACAATATCTGGCAGGCAGAACAAGTAGAAAAAGAGAAGCAACGCATCTCCCAAAGCAGTAACCAAGACAACAATATTCAAAACAATCACCAGAACAACAAAAAGGAAACTGCATAATCATGACCTCAAGCCAATCTATTTCAAATGACGCGACTCAGGGCAAGCAAGAAACTAGGCATTGCCACATTGCTGTTTTGCCTGGTGATGGCATTGGCCCTGAAGTGATGAAGCAAGCCTACAAAGTGTTAGATGCCATCCGTCAACGTTTTAATATCCGTATCACAACCAGCGAATATGATGTGGGGGGGATTGCCATTGATCGTCATGGCTCACCTTTGCCTCAAGAAACGATTACTGGCTGCGAAAAAGCTGACGCGATCCTATTTGGCTCCGTAGGTGGCCCGCAATGGGAACATCTACCGCCCGCCGAACAGCCAGAACGAGGGGCATTACTGCCATTGAGAAAGTATTTTAAATTATTCAGTAACTTACGGCCAGCGCGCTTATATGCAGGCTTAGAATCATTCTGTCCTCTTCGCCATGATATTGCCGCCAAAGGCTTTGATATTTTATGTGTCCGTGAGCTGACAGGCGGAATTTATTTTGGACAACCCAAAGGGCGCGAAGGTGAAGGAAAATACGAACGTGCTTTTGACACTGAGGTTTATCATCGATTCGAGATAGAACGGATAGCGCGTATTGCATTTGAATCTGCGCGCAATCGCCGCCATAAGGTGACGTCGATTGATAAAGCGAATGTTTTGCAAAGCTCCGTGTTATGGCGTGAAGTCGTTGGCAACATCGCCAAAGATTATCCTGACGTTGCAATCGAGCATATGTATATTGATAACGCCACTATGCAGCTTATTAAAAGTCCCGCTCAATTTGATGTTCTATTATGTTCCAATATTTTTGGCGATATTTTATCCGATGAGTGCGCAATGATCACGGGTTCAATGGGAATGTTGCCTTCTGCCAGCCTGAATGAAAAAGGTTTTGGCTTATATGAACCTGCTGGCGGTTCAGCCCCTGATATTGCAGGTAAAAATATCGCCAACCCAATTGCCCAAATATTATCCACAGCATTGTTGCTGCGTTACAGCCTTGGATACCTTGATGCCGCTGATGCTATTGAACGAGCGATCAATCACGCTTTGGAACAAGGTTATCGTACCGCAGATCTCGCGGGCAATGACAAAGCGGTCAGCACCAATACAATGGGCGATATCATTGCACGCTATATCACCGAAGAAGTTTAGGAAAATCTAACCAAAGGGAAATATAGGCATTGAAAAAGGCCAGTAAGATAGCTTACTGGCTGGTAAAAAGACCATTACTCAAAAAATCAGAGATAAACGCAGCATAAGAGGAGTAAAAATGAACACCTTTGGCTGGTTTGATTTTAAATCTGCGTAGATTACGCTTCCAGAAAGTTAATTCACAGGAAAAGCTAAAGTTATAAACATTTATTGTCTGGCCAGAACCATTTTATTCACTTTTTCTGTGGATATGTATGTGAAAAAGAGCGGGGTAAAACGGGTATACTTTTATTACATATTTTTACACTCTCTATAAGAGAAAATAAATAATCATTATTTTTCATTGCGTTAATATATTTCACACCCCTTTTAACGTTACATATTACTGATGAAAATTTTTGGCTTTTCTTGCACTGAGCAAATATTAGTCACAGGTGAATTTATCCACAGGATATGCCTTTTAGTTAAACAAAAATCGCCTATTTTTGTAGAAAATATCATTCATTAGAGCTGTAAATCAAACCAGTGATCTCACTTTTTATCACTTATCCCATAAATCTGTGGATAACATGGTGTAAGATCCTGTTTATTATCACTGGAAATAGGTGAACAATCATAATGAGTCTATTTTTAATGCAGCAAACATCAATGAAAAAATCTTTTATATCATGCTATTATCAAAGTGATCATGCTAATGATAAATTAATAATGATTTTCAAAAATTCACATGAACATTTTTTAACCAAAAAATATACTCTATAACATGTACTTTACGCCCCCAACACCGCCTGAAAACGAACAACAACTCTTCAATCGTGCCCATTCCCTGGCTGGCTTATCTATGGGTGAACTTGCTGCGTTCGCTAGGCTCTCCATTCCCCCCAATTTAAAACGTGATAAAGGTTGGGTCGGTATGTTGCTTGAATACTATTTAGGGGCAAATGCGGGCAGTAAACCTGAACAGGATTTTGAACATATCGGTGTCGAGTTGAAAACTATCCCCGTGGATAGCAAAGGTTATCCATTAGAAACAACCTTTGTCTGTGTTGCTCCTTTAACAGGCAATAGCGGCATTACCTGGGAAAACTGCCACGTCAGGCGTAAATTATCCCGCGTCCTGTGGATACCTGTTGAGGGGGAAAGAAATATTCCACTATCTGAACGCCGTGTAGGTTCTCCGTTGCTTTGGAGTCCGAATGTGATTGAAGAAGAGTTGCTGCGACGCGATTGGGAAGAACTGATGGATCTCATTGTATTAGGAAAAGTCGAAAGCATTACTGCCCGTCATGGTGAAGTACTGCAATTGCGTCCCAAGGCCGCCAATAGCCAAGCATTGACAGAAGCAATAGGAGAATACGGCCAGCCAATTATGACGTTGCCCAGAGGTTTTTATTTGAAAAAAAACTTTACAGCACCGTTATTGGCTCGCCATTTCTTCTTGTAACCCTCAATTGGCAGAAACCCTGAATACGCTATTTGTCTTTCAGTTTAAAATCAAACATTTTCAAATGCCTGAGACAAATCCGTTATCAAATCATCTGCATTTTCAATACCGACAGAAATTCGGATCAATTGTGGGGTAATTCCGGCAGCCAGACGCTTCTCCAACGGAATGGAAGCATGAGTCATGGAAAATGGCTGACCAATCAAGCTCTCCACGCCGCCTAAACTTTCCGCCAATGTAAACAGTTGCAGCGCTTTAATGACGCGACGCGCATAATCTTCATCCCCTTTCAGCACGATGGAGATCATGCCACCAAAACCTCGCATCTGACGTTTTGCCAATTCATGCTGAGGATGAGAAGCAAGACCGGGATAATACACTTTCTCAACTTGTGGCTGCTGTTCAAGCCAATGCGCAATCTTCTCAGCGCTGTCAATATGGCGCTCCATACGCAGTGCCAATGTCCGAATACCACGCAGGACAAGGAAACTGCTGAACGGATCAAGAATACCGCCAATGGAATTTTGCAAGAAGGCAACTTGCTCGGCCAACTCTGCATTATTTCCCACCACCGCAAGACCCGCGACAACATCAGAATGACCATTCAAGTACTTAGTTGCAGAATGCACAACAATATCAAACCCCAAATCAAGCGGACGCTGAATATAAGGGGAAGCAAAAGTGTTATCTGCCACGCTGATAATATTATGCCGCCTGGCAATTTGTGCAATCGCCGCTAAATCAGCCAATTTCAATAGTGGGTTAGTGGGAGTTTCCACCCAAATCATTTTAGTGTCGGGCTGAATTGCCGCTTCCAGTGCTGTAGTATCCCCTGCCTCAACATAAGTGACTCTCAGACCCGCCGTCCGGCGACGCACTTTTTCCAGCAATCGGTAAGTCCCGCCATAGAGATCATCTACCGCAATGATGTGGCTGTCTTTATCAAGTAACTCCAAAATAGTCGAACTGGCTGCCAGACCAGAGCCAAAAGCATAACCCCGCGTGCCATTTTCCAATTCAGCAATCGCACGCTCTAAGGCATCACGCGTAGGGTTCCCGCTACGGGAATATTCATATCCCGTATGCTGGCCAGGTGCCGATTGAGCATAAGTCGATGTGGCATAAATTGCGGGCATCACTGCCCCCGTGTGATCAGGTACATAGCCTGCATGAACGCTTTGTGTATCAAACTTAATCCGATTAAACTGAGTCTTATTAAACTTCGTCATTAATTTATTCCTGAAAGAGATCAATTGAGTTGTTGACGCCATGCGTTCAGAACATCGGTACGAGTAACAAGCCCCAGAAAACGATTGTTATCATCAACAATCAGGGCCACATGGCCAACATCAAAGGTAGCCATTAACTGCGCCAATGACGCTTTTTTATTGAGCGTATGAACCTGATTAGTCATCGCTTCAGTCACAGACAACGAGAAATGATGTGAATTGGCCTGAATGGTATGCATGAGATCCCACTCATCAATAAGCCCGACAATTTGATCGTTTTCGATCACAGGTAACTGTGAAATATCATACAGACGCATGCGGCTATAAGCGATCTGCAAGGTATCTTGTGGAGAAACGGAAACCGTCGCTCCATCCTGATAACGATAGGTAATATAATCGCTCAAATTATTTTCTTGTGGTTGTGAACGCAGCCCTTGTTCCAATAACCAGTAATCATTGAACATCTTCGACAGATATTTGTTGCCACTGTCACAAGCTAACGTCACCACACGTTTCGGCGTTGTCTGTGCACGGCAATAACGTAGCGCCGCCGCTAACAATGTTCCTGAAGAAGAGCCAGCCAGGATCCCTTCTGTCAATAGTAAATCTCGGGCGCAGGCAAACGCTTCTGCATCAGTAATGCGATAAGCATGGTGAACCTGAGAAAAATCCCCAAGCGGCGGGACAAAATCTTCTCCAATACCTTCCACAAACCAACTGCCGGCTTCGTCATAGTGACCATGCTCAACATAATCGGCAAGAATAGAACCTTTAGGATCTGCGAGGACAAATTCCGTATGAGAGGAAACTTCCTTAAAATACTGGCTCAAGCCCCCCAGAGTCCCGCCAGAACCGACACCTACGACCACAGCATCGACATTCTGCTCCATCTGCTGCCAAATCTCCGGCCCCGTGGTAGCAAGATGTGCGGCTGAGTTCGCAGGATTATTGAATTGATCAATATAATAAGCTCCACTGATTTCTTTCGACAGGCGCAGGGCATAGTCCTGATAATATTCTGGATGCCCTTTTCCAACATCAGAGCGTGTCAAGCGAACATCCGTTCCCAGCGCTCGCAGGTGATAAATTTTTTCGCGGCTCATCTTATCAGGTACAACTAAAATCAGTTTATAGCCCTTCATGGCGGCAACCAACGCTAACCCAATACCCGTATTACCTGCCGTGGCTTCAATGATGGTACCCCCTGGCTTCAATACCCCCTGTTTTTCCGCCTGCTCAATCATTGAAAGTGCAACACGATCTTTAATTGAACCGCCCGGATTCTGATTCTCTAACTTAATGAATAGCTGGCAAGGGCCTGTATCCAGATGAGTCAATTCCAATAGCGGTGTATTCCCTATAAGTTCAAGAACCGAACGTGGTGCTGCCATATTTGCCTCTTGATAATCGGTAAAATTTGCAAACAAAACTTTCAGATTGGGAAAGAATAACGCTGCATGGTAATCAATTTGAAAGAACAAATGAAAACTACATATAACAAAAGAGAATTAATTAATTCGATATTGATAAATTAAAACATGTCTACAAATCATTATTTTTTATCATTTAATAATAAATAAATCCTAATAATAGGGCTTGATGAAAATAAGTTCCTCATAACGAAAATCTCATTACAATCTAAACATACATCATTCAACCCGAAAAAAAGAGGCACCTATGTATACATACAGAGAAGCCGCCAATTTTGCGGCATTCGTGTTATATGCAGCGAAAATGAATGAACAATACTACAATAATCCAATACCCCCAGCCGACCCTCGAATTGAAGAGGATGGATGGAAAGTTATAGCGTATATCTCAGCAGATGACCTGTCTTTCTCTGTAACGTCCAGAAAAAGCGAATTGCCCGAACATGTCTGTTATGGTTATGTGGCAAAGAAAGTGGCAGAAAAAAACAATTCTCCAGGGGAATATATCATTGCTATACGTGGAACCGATCCCACAATTTTGCTAGAAGATGTCCATGATGGACTGATTGATTTTACCTCACCGTGGACTCGTTTCCCCAAAATAGAAGTCAGCCAGGGTTTTTTTAGTGTTTATGATTCAATGAAGCTGATTACCATTGAGCCTGAATCTCACCGTGTTTACAGCAATCTCAAATTGGCGGAAGCGATTGCCCAACTTATCGGGGTAAATGGCCAATTCACTATAGCTGGTCACAGCCTTGGGGCAGCAATTGCGTCTTACCTTATGTATGAAATAGGCTCGATAGCCCCCAATCATTCAGCTTGTTTATTTGCCTGCCCAAGACCAGGAAACAGAGAATTCTCCAAACTCATTACCCAAAACTTTAGCAATTTTGCGGTGTTCAACTATATCGATGACGTCATACCTCATCTGCCTCCTAAAATCCTGGGATATGCCTCATTGGACTATATCAACGAGTTTAAACCTCAAACCAATTTAGCTATTTCAGATGGGCCGTTATGTAGCCACTATTTAATCAATTATATTGCCAGACTCGATCTGGAGGTGTTCAGAAGAGTCACAAAACAGGGTGATATTGATTCTTGTATTAATTTATAGTTAGGAACTCATCATCAACAAACAGGAGCACAAAGATGAAATGGCGTGGTTACACATACAGTGCAGTATTAATAGCAAGTGGCCTATTCTCCCCTGCATTATGGGCAAAAGGGGAAGCGCACTTGTTATTTCACATGGGGCTGGGAGCCAACGGTACATTCTTTGTAGGCGGCACACTGCAAAATCAAGGCGACCAACCTGTGGCGGGGGGCTATCTGGCTGTTTTACCCCTTAACGCAAAATGTGAGCCAGGTATACTGACCGTGTACCCATTTGAACCATTGGCACCGGGGGAAAAGAAAGAATTTCGCGTCCCAATAAATAGCCCACTGAACAGTTATCATTTAATTGGTTTTGGTGCCTATGATGATATGGGCTTCCCTCTTCCCGCCATCGATGAAACCGCAAAAATCATTCAAAAACGCGAACCCGGTGAGCGTAAAGCTTGCCAGTCAGCCCGAACACCAACATCTGCCAATCAACCTGCACCCCAACGGGGGTTATAAAAAACTATTGTGTAATTTCTCTATCCGTATTGATCCGTAATAAGGCAAACCCATCCCAACCTTTTTCCCCTACAGTCTGTAAAGCCGTTACTGTCAGTTCAGGATAGTTGGACATTTTATCCAGTGCCTGACGCACACCTTCGACAGATTCACTCCGCTGCTCATGTACAATTGCGCCTTCACGGATCATATTGTCCATGATGATAATGCTTCCCGGACGTCCCAACTTGACAGCCCAATCCAGGTACAACGGGCTATTTTGTTTATCGGCATCAATAAAAATCAAATCAAAGGGAGCTTCCGAACTTAGTGTCTGCAAGGTTTCACTTGCCTCTCCTACGATGATTTTGATTTTGTGAGCAAGCTGCGCCCTTTCGATATTGTGTTGAGCTACTTCGGCCACACGGGGATCTTTTTCCAATGTCAATAGTATCCCATCATCAGGCAATCCTTTTGCCATGTATTGGGCGCTATACCCTCCCAATGTACCAATTTCGAGAATACGTCTTGCGCCACTCATTTGTACCATCATCATCAAAAACTGCCCTTGCAACGCAGAAACATTAATGGCTGGTAAGCCTTGGGCGGACATGTGTTCAAGTGTTTGTTCAAGGTGCGGGGATTTAGGTAACAGGGCTTGTTTAAGGTAGTCGTCAACTTTTGTCCATTGTTGCTGGAGGACTACGTGCGGTTTAGAACTCACGATCATACTCCTTATATTGTTAAGGTTACGTATTGAGAGAGCATATCATTTAGAAAAAATGTTTTCGACGCCCCTCTTTTGCTTATTCCAGTTGACTGACACCTTTTGTAGCCTGACAGCGCGGGTATTGTTCGGGCATAAAAAACAGTGTTTATCATAAGCTGGCAAGGTAACGTGGAGTGGTTTTTCATCAATGCCACTCCACGGTCGTTCTTTTTTTACTGTTTCTTACTTCGCTTTATAGCCATTGGGATTTTGAGACTGCCAACGCCAGGCATCCGCAGTCATTTCCACGATAGTCCGGTTTGCTTTCCAGCCCAGCTCTCGCTCGGCTTTCTCCGGGCTTGACCAACATTCTGCAATATCTCCCGGACGACGTGGACAAATTTCATAAGGAACTGGCTTGCCGCAAGCATTACTGAAAGCATCTACCATTTCCAGTACGCTGGTGCCTTTTCCAGTACCCAAATTGTAAATATGCAGTCCTGCTTTCTTACCAACCGCATTTAGGGCGGCGATATGCCCGTCAGCCAAATCCATAACATGGATATAATCGCGAATTCCAGTACCATCGGATGTTGGATAATCATTACCATACACAGACAGTTTTTCCCGACGACCTACCGCAACCTGAGCAATATAAGGCATCAAATTGTTGGGAATTCCCTGAGGATCTTCCCCCATCGTGCCCGAAGGATGGGCACCAACTGGATTGAAGTAGCGTAATAACACTACAGACCAATCATTTTCCGCATGATGAAAATCAGACAGGCAGCGTTCAACCATATACTTACTGGTGCCATAAGGGTTAGTTGTATTACCTACCGCAGACTGTTCAGTAATAGGCACAACATCCGGATCACCATATACCGTCGCGGATGAGCTAAAGATAATGCTTTTTACCCCCGCCTTACGCATACTACGCACCAGTACCAGAGTTCCATTGACATTATTGTCATAATATTCGATAGGTTTGGCGACTGACTCCCCAACCGCTTTCAAGCCTGCAAAATGAATAACTGACTGAATTTGGTGGCGGGAGAAAATAGCATCAAGGAATGATTCATCACGAATATCCCCTTCATAAAACAGTGGCTGTACCCCCGTCAATGCCTCAATGCGCGCCAGAACTTCATGATTGGCATTGCACAGGTTATCAATGATGATCGGCGTCATTCCAGCTTCAATCATTTGAACACAAGTATGGCTACCGATATATCCCATCCCGCCTGTTACTAATATTTCCACAACAACCTCTTTTCAAAAATGGTAACAACGAGGAGTATAAAAAGAGTTAGTACGTTAGTGAACTAAAATTAAGATATGGCAAAATAAGACCATAAACATTTTTAATTGATCCCTTATCTAATAATCGCAGCCGATAATAAAAAACCATGATGAAAAAAATGACTTTTACTTCTCTCCTTACCTCTGCTCAAGCTACTGCCATAAATGATCCTTTTTTTACAGACATACAAGCAGGTACGCTGTCAGAACATCCCGATCTTCATGTCATAAAAACTTATTTTGATCCGTCTTACTATCGGGATGCACTATTTGACAAATGTGGTATTACCTACCCAAGCCAATTACAAAATGCAGTTAATAAACGACGTGCGGAATATCTGGCAGCCCGTTATTGCACTCAACAAGTTTTAAACCGTTTGGGTTACTCTGGCTTTCAGGTAACCAATGCCCGAGATCGCTCCCCAATCTGGCCTGACAATATTTGTGGTTCGATTTCTCATTCAGCCAGCTGTGCTATTGCCTTTGCGGCTTCTTGCAATAAATACCGAATAATAGGCGTAGATATCGAGCAGGAGATTAAGTCAGATACCATCAAAAGTGTTTCACCTAGCATCATCAATGACAATGAAGTGAAATTACTGACAGAATGTCCATTACCTTTTACACAGGCATTCACCCTTGCGTTCTCCATCAAAGAAAGTTTATTTAAGGCACTTTATCCCCACGTAAAACGCTTCTTTGATTTCCATGCGGCTGAAATTACGTCAATTAATTGCAGAGATTACGCCATAAGCATAAAACTACTGCAAACATTATCTGATGAGTATCGAGCTGATTCGCAATTCCACGGAAATTTTGCCTTAATGCCCCAGCAGCAGGTGTTGACGTATATTGTGCAGTGATATGCTTTGTTTGAAAAAAGAGGCCCCTAAATTTTTTCAAATATTGAAAATATCGCAAATTGCGATATCATAAGGAAGTGATATGCGAGTTATCACAGCAAAAGTCATCATCGAAGCAATGCAAAAACATGCTCAATGGAAGGTTGGCCTAAAACTCTGGTTGGATGTTTTTGATAAAGTGTCTTTACGGTTTGAATCTTATACTCAAATCCGTGAGCTATGGCTTAAAACATCGACATGGAATGTTGATCGTATAGCCCACGAATTACTGGAGGCAGGAAGCAAAAAAGGGCCGTTAGATATTTATATATTTGATATACATAAAAATAAATGCCGCATTATCACATGGATTAATCCCAAATCAGGCACTTTTTACATTAAAGAAGTTTGCTCCCATACCGAATATGATAAATGGTGGCGTAAGCAGACTAAATCAAAACGATCAAAAAGGTGAAGCATGAGAAAAACATCACTCGTTACTTATGAAAGGATTGATGGACTCATCGAAATTTTACCCCAAATGATGCAGTCAATATCTGAGCAAATCAGCCCGCTGGCACTTTTGTTCTCCGCGTGTATTGAGTCTGTAGAAAATGATGAAGATATGAATGCCCGAATGGCACTGATTGATGAGTTATACTCATATGCTGAAAATACCGAACATACCGCAGCAAAGTTCGCTGATTTTATCACTGACCGTGTCTATGAATACGAAGCTAAAAATCGCCAAGTCCCCAATGTTACTCCACGTGAAGCATTAAGTTACTTGATGAAAGAAAGAGGCATAAGGCAGCTTGATCTGCGTGACATTGCAAACCAGAGTGTCATATCAGAGATACTGCATGGAAAACGTTCTATGAACATTGGACAAGTAAAAGGCTTTGCCAAATTCTTTAACGTTCCTGTCGAAACCTTTATGGGTTCAGACTAATAAAAAATTACATTTCTATAGACACACTCAAATTAATTTCAAGGCTCACCTTGATGAGCCTTTAAAAACAACCTACAAAATTAATGCATTAAATATCTTTCTTTGATGCCTGCAAATACAACAACTCCAGTCCAATTGTTGCGGCCGCCAATGCCGTAATTTCAGATTGGTCATAAGCCGGCGCCACTTCCACCACATCCATTCCAACGATATTCAATGGTTGTAAGGCACGCACTATTTTCAAAGCGCGATCTGACGTCAATCCACCAATCACCGGCGTTCCAGTGCCTGGCGCAAATGCCGGATCAAGACAATCAATATCGAACGTCAGATAAATCGGCAAGTCACCAACCACTGTTTTAATCTGCTCAACAATATCATCAACACCGCGATCATTAACCTGACCAGCATCCAGTACAGTAAAACCATTATTCGTATCATGTTCAGTACGAATACCTATTTGTACTGAATGGCGAGGATCTATCAGCCCTTCATTTGGCGCATGGTAAAACATCGTACCATGATCAAATTGACTGCCATTTGGATAAGTATCTGTATGAGCATCAAAATGGATCAGCGCCATTTTGCCAAAGTGTTTTGCATGGGCACGTAACAGTGGCAAAGTCACAAAGTGATCACCTCCAAACGACAGCATACGCTTACCCGATGCCAACACCTTTTCCGCATGTGCTTGCAACTTATCACTCATATCCCGGGCATCACCGAAATTAAATACCAGGTCCCCGCAATCCACCACATTCAGATGCTTGCGTAAGCTAAAGTTCCATGGCCAGCGGCAGCTTTCCCACGCCAGATTAGTCGATACCTGACGAATAGCGGCTGGCCCATGGCGGCTGCCCGCACGTCCCGATGTTGCCATATCAAAAGGAATGCCGGTAATCACCCATTCCGCATCACTGGAATAGGGTTGAAAGTTCAATGGAAAACGCAGGAAGCCAAAGGCATTTGAAACCAAAGAGTTATCAATCTGGTTTCCTAAGGAGCTAATACTCATGATATATCCTCAAAAGTCGCATGTTGGCTTATTACTAGCCCCCAATATTGACAATACTCAATAATTGGCAGTAACGAGTAACATGAAGGCTTATTTACACTAGAAGATTAAATGAATATATAGTATTAGACATATTTTCTGCTTACCACAACTTTGAGAAGTTCATACCATAAAATATCAAATATATTTTCTGTAAGAACAAACATATGACTAATTACAAATATGTTAAGACTAAATGCAAATAGCTACATCATGCAGAAAATAAAGGATATTTTTATCTCTACACATCATACTAAACCATTAATTATTTTTATTAAAATTGGCGGATATACTAAAATAAAATGACTCTGATTTTTAATCCCAATACATCTTTTCTTGACATAGATTATAAAATTTTTTTCACAAATAGAATGATGGGGATATAACTTATCCGTTTATTACGCTAAATAACTTTGACTTTTGAGCAATAATTTTTCAAAAAGTATTATAATTATTCCCAAATTTTGGAAGTTCTAATCCGTATAATACTATACTATCTAATTAACCAGTGACAATGATTTGATAGCCAATATTGTAAATTAATATAGATTGAATCACCTTTCAAGAATTCTTTCTATCTAACCAGTGACGGCAATGATTTGATAGCCAATATGTAAATTAAAAATTGAATATTCATCATGTTCGGTATAAAAAAATAGTCATTCAAACTCAAATAATTATATAAAACACATGACTAAGAATGACTATTAACGCAAATTAATGGCTAATCAGGATTATTCATCTTCCAAATAGGTGTAGCCATACAGGCCACTTTCAAACTCCTGCAAGAATTGTTCCTGCAAATTGTCATCCAGATCAGTCGATTTCACTTGATCACGGAAACGGGTCAATAATACCTGCGGCTCCAGTTTGACATATTGAAGCATATTGGCGACAGAATCACCTTCCTCGCTCTGCTTATGAGTCACTACGCCATTTTCTGCAACATAAACATCAATGGCAGCCGTATCACCAAACAAGTTATGCATGTTACCCAAAATTTCCTGATAAGCTCCGACCATAAAGAAACCAATCAGTGGCGGGTTTTCTGGATCATATGCGGGCATTGGCATCGTTGTCGCCACACCATCACCATCAACATAGTGATCAATTGTACCGTCAGAGTCGCAGGTGATATCTAACAAAACAGCACGACGATCCAGCGGTTTATCCAGACCTTCAATTGGCAAAACAGGGAAAAGTTGATCAATCCCCCACGCATCCGGCATTGACTGGAACAGCGAGAAATTCACGTAGAATTTATCTGCCATGCGTTCCTGTAATTCATCAATAATCGGACGATGGGCACGGTTGCTTGGGTCAAGGTCTTGCTGAATGTGGCGACAGATATTTAAATACAGTTCTTCCGCCCACGCACGTTCTGACAGATCCAGCATACCGTGAGCATACTGGGTATGGACATCATGCAGATCAAACTGGCTGTCATGCAGCGATTCACGCAGGGAACGGCGGCTACTGTCAGATTGCATCTCCAGCCAGGTTTCCCACAAACTGGTCAGAGGGCGCGTCGCACCTTCTGCCGGCGGCGTAGTTTGAGTAAATTCATTGCGCTCTACTCCAATTACATTGGAGACCAAAACGGTATGATGGGCGGTCAATGCCCGGCCGGATTCCGTAATCACTGTTGGGTGAGGCAGGCCATGTTCTTCACACGCATCCCCAATGCCCCAAATAACGTTATTCGCATATTCATTCAAACCGTAATTAACCGAGCACTCTGACTGGGAGCGTGTTCCTTCATAATCGACCCCTAAACCACCACCAACATCAAAGCACTGGATCTTGACGCCCAGTTTAGACAACTCGACGTAAAAACGGGCAGATTCACGCACTCCCGTTGCCACATCACGGATATTTGCCAATTGGGAACCCAAGTGGAAATGCAGCAATTGCAAGCTATCCAACCGCCCAGCTGAACGCAACCTTTCAACCAATTGCAATACCTGTGCGGCAGCCAATCCAAACTTCGATTTTTCACCGCCACTGGCCTGCCATTTACCAGACCCCTGGGATGCCAAACGGGCCCGAACGCCCAAACGTGGGATCACATTCAGGCGCTTGGCTTCTTCCAGTACCATCTCAATTTCAGACATCTTCTCGATAACCAGATACACTTTGTGTCCCAGCTTTTCACCGATCAATGCCAGACGGACGTATTCGCGATCCTTATAACCATTACAAACAATCACAGTACCTGTCATGCCTGCATGAGCCAACACTGCCATTAATTCCGCTTTAGAGCCTGCCTCCAATCCAATCGGTTCATCAGCATTTGCCAATGTCTCAATGACACGGCGATGCTGATTGACCTTAATTGGATAAACAAGGAAGTAATCTCCTTTATACCCATAAGATTCACGTGCACGTTTAAACGCGGCATTAATCGAACGCAAGCGATGTTGCAAAATCTGGGGAAAACAAAACAATGCCGGCAAACGCAATTGTTCTTTTTCTTCCTGAACTTTCTTCACCAGAGTGGCGAGTTCAATTTCAGCTCCCAGTAAGTCAGGGTTTGGGCAAACACTGACATTACCCAGATCATTGACATAGTAATAGCCGCCGCCCCAGTATGCGATGTTATAGGTCTGTCGCATTTTGCGAGCGATATTATCATTCATGGCAGTCTCCTTCATGGAGTCGAGATTTGCCTTCGCCTGTAAGGTCAATAACCCAAGACACTATTTTATCGTGCGTATCTTGCGCATTAAAAAATGTCAGGGAACAGCATGCTCTTAGATTATAGGAACGTTTAGAGAGTA
This sequence comes from Xenorhabdus sp. SGI 60, assembly GCF_056632175.1. Lineage (NCBI taxonomy): Bacteria > Pseudomonadati > Pseudomonadota > Gammaproteobacteria > Enterobacterales > Morganellaceae > Xenorhabdus > Xenorhabdus sp. SGI 60. Next base: position 840,192 of record NZ_CP196860.1, read on the forward strand.
CTAAACAACGAGTTACTGCGTGACTATATAATGATGTCAGCCCAATATTGCTGTTACTTGCTGCTTATATGCTGCATATTGCAAATAACTATGCTGTGGGTAACATCGAAATGACTTATGCTACGCGCGCAGTTTATACCTGTAATCCAGCAAAATTGCAAAATGCAATTTACCTAAATAAAGTCGAACATCCCTCATACTTTTTAGATGATGAAGCTAAAATGTCACACAATGGAAGCTAATTAGAATTAAAAAAACTGGTAACCTTAGCAAGAGTGACTTAAAATAGCCGTCTAGACGGTAAAACATCCGCCATTAATCCAAGATTATCTTTAAGGTAATAAAATATAATGACTACACATCTTTTTACTTCTGAGTCTGTCTCAGAAGGACATCCAGACAAAATTGCCGATCAGATTTCCGATGCCGTCCTTGATGCAATTTTAAAACAGGATCCTAAAGCTCGCGTGGCCTGCGAAACTTATGTTAAAACAGGCATGGTCATGGTTGGTGGTGAAATCACTACCAGCGCTTGGGTTGATATAGAAGAAATTACTCGCAATACAGTACGTGAAATCGGCTATACCAGCTCAGATATGGGGTTTGATGCCAATTCATGTGCAGTTATCAGTGCCATTGGTAAACAATCTCCAGATATCAACCAGGGTGTTGACCGTACAGATCCTCTGGAGCAAGGTGCAGGAGATCAGGGCTTGATGTTTGGTTATGCGACCAATGAAACGGATGTTCTCATGCCAGCACCTATCACTTATGCACACCGTTTGGTTGAGCGTCAGGCCGAAGTTCGTAAAAACGGCACGCTGCCGTGGTTGCGCCCTGATGCAAAAAGTCAGGTCACTTTCCAGTACGAGAACAACAAGATTGTTGGTATTGATGCAGTTGTCCTTTCAACCCAGCACAGCGAAGATATTGCTCAAAAAGCACTGCATGAAGCCGTGATGGATGAGATCATCAAACCGGTATTACCTGCTGAATGGCTTACTCCGATGACCAAATATTTCATCAACCCAACAGGTCGTTTTGTAATCGGAGGGCCAATGGGTGACTGTGGTCTGACTGGCCGTAAGATCATTGTTGATACCTATGGTGGTATGGCTCGTCACGGTGGTGGAGCATTTTCTGGTAAAGATCCCTCCAAAGTTGACCGTTCAGCAGCCTATGCAGCACGTTACGTTGCCAAAAACATCGTTGCGGCAGGTCTGGCTGATCGCTGTGAAATCCAGGTTTCTTATGCCATCGGTGTTGCAGAGCCAACATCTATCATGGTGGAAACGTTCGGTACAGAGAAAGTCCCAATTTCCACACTGATCCAACTAGTCCGTGAATTTTTTGATCTGCGTCCTTATGGCCTGATCAAGATGCTGAATCTGTTACAACCCATTTATCGCGATACCGCAGCTTACGGTCATTTCGGTCGTGAACAATTCCCGTGGGAAGCAACAGATAAAGCTGAAATTCTGCGCTCTGCGGCAGGATTGAAATAAATGCTTCGCTAACCTATGAAGCCCGCAAATACTGCGGGTTTTTTTATGATCAAAAGTACAGTATTCAGCCGTAATGAAATCCGTTAGCGTTCCCCGTACATTCTGTGTGCAGTAAGACATTCCCTTATTATTATCGTTGTCAGCAACATGAACTAACGATAAGGCAACACAATAAGTCCCTCAGAGGAAAAAATTGCTATGTTTGCTACCAATGTGGTGAAAAACTAACTCTATTGGAGGCAACTTAATAAGGTATATACTCATTTTTTGTGCATGCTGGCCGCTTTAATTTTCTCTGCTTCTTCAATAATTTGATCGGCTGTTTTCCCATGAAGGGATTGAAAAAATTTCTGTTCCAACTTTTGTATATCTGCATGTTTGATATTTCCATTCTTGTTATCCTTGAACAGATCATCAAAGTCGATATTATTGATCATGACAACATTTAATGAGTCATCAAATTGTAATCTTTTATCTTCTGGTAAAGTATCTCTGATTTTCTCAATGGATGTTTTTACAGCGATGTCATTTTTTCCATCAATTTTGAGTTGATTATCACATCCAATCAATGCAAATCCTAATAAACAAATCGTTAACAATTTTTTCATGATCAGCCCCGCGATTACCGATAAAGTAATCATAGCAAGAATGTGAACATATAAATCGTTTTAAGAAAAATTTTTATTATCAAATTAAGAATATTTATAACTTGATTATTGATTACTTTATGTAATTAAAAATAATCAATATACATACCGAATTTATTTTCTGAAATATTGCAATATCAATCTGCTATTCCTTATATCACTTCCTATAAAAGGAGAAACAATTCCCTGATCTTGTGACAGTCTATAAAAAGAAATTTCCCCAGCTAAGGAAAATTCCGGTTTTCCCTAATGCCTATACCAGTGATTTCAATATCGAAAAAGCCATGATGTATAAGCCCGATCTGGTTATTAATTCGGTGTTCAAATACGAATAATGGTTGTATTATGGAAAGATGAAAAAAGATACTCGACAACTTCAACACTTCCTCCAGTACAACAATATAATACGGATCAATTGGTTGATACGCAAATGTATCAACGAGAAGAAAATGCGAATAACTTCGTCCAGATGATGATAATCACTAGTATCACTAATCAACGGATTGCGCATTATCACCTAACAAATAGCTGACGTTATTAACGCACGTAGGAACGTCAGGTACAAGAAGATGTTGTAAGACCTTTGCGATAACAGCCTCGGAGACATGGAAACCTTGCTTCAGATGGCAACAACGTGGGCGGGAACAACGTTTACTGGAATGAAAGACAAACTTAAGCAGAACAAGTTTTACGCGATAAGACCCCGACACAAATGCAATTACCGTTTGCCCTTTGGGGAGTAAAGCCATTCAAAAGCCAGTATGTCCCATTTGGCATACCGGAAATGTGGCGGATCGAGAAATTGCCGAAATAAGCTCACTGATTATCTAAAGATTGGGAAATCTACCCGCGAAAACCGTCTAAAAGAGATTTACGAACAAAACTATAAAACTCCATACAAAAAAAACGGAAGAAGCCATCGAAAAATGGTTACATCCAGATCTTATCAAGACAAAAAGCCGGAGAGGAAGCGGACGAAATTTATGTTCACCAAACCCTTACAGCATTAGATGGTAGCGGCCTTTTCTGGATAACCGCAAAATAATTCCTTTCCCACATGTCATCGAGTGGCTTTGTACTAAAGGAAAAGCGCCTTTCAAGATATGTTTATATCAGCCACAATAAGCGGGGCAGGTTAAAGAACCTATGATTTGCAAGTTGCAATTTACAACCCGCATGAAAACCGCTCAGAAAGGAGACGATGACCGCCAAAAAGTTATATTTACAATCTCATAAAAGAAGACGGTCGTAAAGTCATTAAAAGAATGCAGTCTATCTATTGAATACACAACCTAGGCATTACAATCTTGAGAAGGTTCATAACAAAAATTCAGAGTCGGATTAAAGTCGATTTATTGTACGAATAATACCTGCCAAAATAATGAGAATTTATCTAATACTAAGACGTACTCTTGCCACTAAACGAGAAATCAAATGAATTAATAAAAGATAAACAAGACCCCAATATCAATACGAAAAATGGATAAAAACGGGAGACCTATGGCTACAGTTCTAAAGAAAAAACTATAAAAGTCGCATTGAGGTGTTTTATTTACCGCCTTATTCCCCACAGAATTAAATCCGGATGAATACCTTAATGGGATTTGAAAAGTGACTCTTCGCCACTCATCCGCCAGAAGTCACAGGAATAGCTGGAAAGAAAAAGATAAAAAATGTGGGGAATTTGCAGCAAAATGAAGAAATACCTGTCAACATGTTCGTGGCTTTATTACTGAAAGATTAATTATGCCATGATGGGATTATGGGCATTTGCCACGGGTTAATATGTTCACCAAACCCTTACAGCATTAGATGGTCAGCGCCTTTTCTGGATAACCGCAAAATAATTCCTTTTATGAATATCAAACTCATACACCTTAGAGTCGGGGTGTAAGTAATATTACAGCGACAGAAGGAGAGGGGACGATACAAAAAAGGTATTACAATTTTTTCAACGGCTATAAAAGAAGCCTGTCGTAAAGTCTAATTTAATGGAAATTTGCGGGTACACCATGCCAAAGGTGAGATGTTGGTGGAATAAAATGTGAAAAGTCACGTTAATTACAGTGCTTTATATTCTTACCAAATCCAGCTGCTAAATAAAATTAATCTTTCTACTATGCATTAATCAATTAAAGGATTGGAAGGCATCCGCCAGCAAGGAAGGCAGAATCAAGAAAAAGAAAAACCTGGGCAGAGAGAAAACAGGGGACAAAGGAGCTGATAAGTGAGGGAGTAAGAAGGCAGAAGGGAAGGGAATCACAACAGGGACGGCCCTGGCAGAAGAGGAAAAAGAAGGGAGGGAACCGCAAAAAAGAAAAACTCATGAAATATAAAGCGAATCATGCAAAAGCGTTAGAAAAAACCTGCTAAAAAAATTAAAATCTTTCCTAAGATATAATAAATAAATATAATAAGAGATATAAAAACCAAATTAACAGCAAGTGAAATAATTTACACCAAAAAAAACACAAGCAGAACAAGAAGATATAACATACCGTTATTACTCTCAAAAAATATATTCCACTAGAAAAATCATATTCTATGTAGTCTTTATATGTCGCGCATTTAACTATCAAGGTTTATATTTATTGATATAGCTCTTTTATATTTCAGTTCAACTTTGCTCACAATTAAGAATTAGTCTGATAATAAGTTGGGAATATATATCCTAGCATACCTCAAACCAAAGTACCCGGAGAATATAATGAAAAAACTACATGATATCGAAAAAACATTGTTGCCTTGTACATCTTATAAGATGCTGATTAATGGTGAGTGGCTTGATAGCGTTTCAAAAAATACGATGCAAAGCTACAACCCTGCAACAGGTGAATTGTTGACAGAATATGCAGCAGGAAATGCCGAAGATGTTGAACTTGCCGTCAAGGCTGCCCAAAAAGCGCTGCCAGTATGGAGCAAAACATCCGCGGCGGAGAGGCAATCTTTATTACTGAAAATTGCCGACTTGCTGGAAGCCGAAGCCGAACGTTTTATTGCCCTTGAAACATTGGATGGTGGTAAAACCCAGGCGCTATGTCGTCATTTCGATATTCCTTTTTCGGTTGATCATTTCCGCTACTTTGCCGGCGTTATCCGTGCTCATTCTGATACGACGGATGTCATTGATAATGACACACTGAGCTTAGTCATCAGAGAACCCATCGGCGTAGTCGGGCAGATTATTCCGTGGAATTTCCCGCTATTAATGGCTGCCTGGAAACTCGCTCCTGCCCTTGCTGCCGGTAATACTATTGTTATCAATCCTGCCAGCCTGACTCCAATCACTCTGCTTGAATTGGGGCGTATCATGAATCAAGTTTTACCCGCGGGTGTTGTCAATATTGTTACAGGGCGTGGCTCAGTGGTAGGCCAGGCAATTCTCGACCATGACGGCATTAACAAAGTAGCCTTTACTGGATCAACAGAAGTCGGTTACAACGTTGCCGCAGCGGCGGCGAAAAGGCTTATTCCGGCAACACTGGAATTGGGGGGAAGTCAGCCAACATCGTCTTCCCGGATGCCAATATGAAAAAGGCCATCAAATACGCCGCCAATGCAATTTTGCTGAACCAAGGGCAGGCCTGTGAATCCGGCGCCCGCCTGTTCCTGCATAAAGATATTCATGATGAATTCCTGAATTCACTGAAAACAGTGTTTGAATCAATCAAAGTGGGCGACCCGATGCTGGCAGAAACAGAAATGGGCTGCCAGGTCAGTGAAGAACAGATGAACACTATTTTAGGTTACATCGACCTCGCAAAACAGGAAGGTGCTACCGTTTTGACTGGCGGAAAACGCATAACCGGGGCAGGATATGATGATGGTTTCTTTATCCAGCCGACGATCCTGACCAATGTCACCAATAAGATGCGGGTGGCACAGGAAGAAATTTTCGGGCCTGTACTATGCGTCATTCCGTTCAGTAACGAAGAAGACGTTATCGAAATGGCCAATGATTCCGAATATGGCCTGGCAGGTGCCGTATGGACGCAGGATATTAACCGTGCCCTGCACATCGCCAAAGCAATAAAAACAGGCCGTATGTGGATCAACACCTATCATGAATTGCCCGCTCATACTCCTTTCGGTGGCTATAAGAAATCAGGACTTGGGCGTGAAACCCACAAGATGATGCTGGATGCTTATACAGAAGTGAAAAATATCTATATCAGCACCAAAGAAGAGTAACACAATCGCCACCTGCAAGGGTGGCGATTTACCCATTCACCAAAGAATCATTTACAGCCAGAAAAACCAAGCGATAACAGAAATAATGGCAATACACGCCAGATTCAGTGCTATCCCCACTCTGACCATTTCTGCTTGCTTGATATAACCAGAGCCATACACAATCGCGTTAGGTGGTGTTGCTACAGGTAACATAAATGCACAAGATGCCCCAATACCAATTATCATAGTCAAAACCATGACCGGCATTCCCAGTGCCTCTGCAACCGTGGCAAAAATAGGCACGAGCAGCGCCGCACTTGCCGTATTGCTTGTAAATTCTGTCAGGAAGATAATAAATGCAGCAATCACAACAATGATCACAAACCAGGGGCTTGTACCAAAAGTCGTCGCCATGCCATTTGCCATAACTTCACTGGCACCGGAATTTTTCAAGACAGCACTCAATGTCAAACCACCACCGAACAGCATCAATACGCCCCACTCAGTGTTGTTTTGAATCTGTGACCATGTTGATACACCGGTGATACCAATCAAGATAGCTGCACTCACTGCAATAATTGTATCCAGATCTTTGACACCGCCGAGTGCATCACTAATGAATGAACTGAAAATCCAGCACACCACGGTCAGCAGGAAAATGCTCATAGCAATAACACGTTTACTATTCCACTCTAACTGTTCCAATTTCAGTTCAAATTTATGATTCAGATTGGGGCGCAACATAATGTACATTATCCCAATCATGACAGGCATGAGAATAATCACCATTGGCACGCCATATTTCATCCATGTAAAGAAATCCATGCCCAATTGTGCGGCAGCGATGGCATTGGGTGGGCTACCTACCAATGTCCCCAAGCCACCGATGCTAGCGCTATAGGCAACACCAAGCAGCACAAAAACAAAGGTATTGCGCTCAGTACGTACATCCAGATTCGCCAGAATACCGAGGATCAGTGGTAACATCATGGCAGCAGTTGCCGTGTTGCTTATCCACATAGAAAGCAGGGCAGTAATACCAAATATCAGCAATACCGCCACAGATAAACGCCCACGGGCAATCATCAGCAGACGATTAGCGATCAATCTGTCCAGACCTTGGATATGTAGCGCTGTTGCCAGTGCAAAGCCACCAAAGAACAAAAAGATTATCGGGTTGGCAAAAGATTTCAACGCGTCACCGGTATTCATCAATCCCATGCCGACCGCCAGAATAGGGATACACAGCGCAGTAATGGTGACATGAATGGCTTCCGTTAACCATAACACGCCAACAAATACCATTAGTGCCAAACCTATATTTGCTTTTTCCCCAAAAGGCAATAAATTAAGCAATATCACAAGTAAGATAATATCCAGCGCGAGAATAATTAAGCCTCTTTTATTTGAGGGTGTAGGCCCAATCGCTGGGGTTAAAGATTCAGAAGCGTCCATGAAGACTCCATAAAACAATGAAACATGACTCTGTAATGTAAAAAGAATAATTGATGAATCATTGTCACAAATGTTAAAGAATTACATTACATATGAAATAATAAGGAGTATTAACAAGGAATAAAATACGAGTTGTATAATTTTGGGATCTGCTACGCGGGATTTATCTGGCCACTGAATTATTGTTCAAAAAAAGAACTAAATTTCTGTTGTTATATCACACTTTCATCCTGCAATAAGATAAGTACCGGCATGAAAAATAATATTTTCTTTCGATAAGAAGGCGAAAGAGACTACTCTCTTTCGCCAAAACATAAATAATTTTTATTTTTTAAAGGAAAAAACCGACAATTATGCCTGTCCTTTCACTTCTTTCAGACCGTTGAAAGGAGCACGATTACCCAGTGCTTCTTCGATACGGATCAACTGGTTGTATTTAGCAACACGGTCAGAACGGCTCATAGAACCCGTTTTGATTTGACCCGCAGCAGTACCAACAGCCAGATCAGCAATAGTTGCATCTTCAGTTTCACCGGAACGGTGAGAAATAACCGCAGTGTAACCTGCCTCTTTTGCCATCTTGATTGCAGCCAGCGTTTCAGTCAAAGAACCGATCTGGTTGAACTTGATCAGGATGGAGTTTGCAATACCTTTTTCGATACCTTCTTTCAGGATCTTGGTGTTAGTTACGAACAGATCGTCACCAACCAACTGGATTTTGTCACCCAACACTTTAGTCTGGTAAGCAAAACCTTCCCAATCAGATTCGTTCAGGCCATCTTCGATGGAAACAATTGGGTACTCTTTGGTCAATCCTTCCAGATAGTGGGTGAATTCCTGAGAGGTAAAAGTCTTGCCTTCGCCTTTCAGTTCATAGTTACCCGTTTCTTCGTTATAGAATTCAGAAGCTGCACAGTCCATCGCCAGAGTAATATCTTTACCCAGAACGTAACCCGCCTTCTCAACCGCTTCTTTGATTGCCGCCAGCGCTGCTGCGTTAGATTCCAGGTTTGGCGCATAGCCACCTTCATCACCCACCGCAGTGTTCATGCCTTTAGCTTTCAGCACTTTTGCCAGATTGTGGAATACTTCGGAACCCATACGTACAGCTTCTTTCAGTGTGCTTGCGCCAACCGGCTGGATCATGAATTCTTGAATATCGACGTTGTTGTCTGCGTGCTCACCACCGTTGATGATATTCATCATTGGCAGAGGCATGGAGAATTTACCCGGAGTGCCGTTCAACTCAGCGATGTGCTCGTAGAGAGGCATACCTTTCGCTGCGGCCGCGGCTTTGGAGTTAGCAAGAGAAACAGCCAAAATCGCGTTAGCACCGAAGTTAGATTTGTTTTCAGTACCATCCAGCTCGATCATGATCTTGTCGATGTTAGCCTGATCTTTCGCATCCTGACCAACCAGAGCCTGTGCAATTGGGCCGTTAACCGCAGAAACGGCTTTTAGTACACCTTTCCCCATGAAACGAGACTTATCGCCATCACGCAGTTCCAGCGCTTCGCGAGAACCGGTTGATGCACCTGATGGCGCAGCAGCCAGACCAACAAAGCCCCCTTCCAGGTGTACTTCTGCTTCTACCGTTGGGTTACCACGGGAGTCGATGATTTCACGACCAAGCACTTTAACGATTTTGGACATTAGGTTTTCCTCAGTACAAGTTAAATTACGGGCAACGGATTGAAAATAAAACTATTTTCTTAAATAGTAATAACCTTAAAAGCAAATTAGCTTAATCTCAATCCATTGCCCCATATCTTATTTCAACTGGCCTTTCTGATATTTGCCAGCAGCTTCGACAAAGCCAGCAAATAGCGGATGACCATCGCGAGGCGTTGAAGTGAATTCTGGATGGAACTGACACGCCACGAACCACGGATGTGCTGGGTTCTCGATGATTTCCACCAGTTTGTTGTCGATTGAATGGCCAGCAATGCACAAACCTGCATCTTCAATGCGTTTCAACAGCAAATTATTCACTTCATAACGATGGCGATGACGTTCAACAATGTCATTCTGACCATAAAGTTTATGTACCAGACTGTTTTCAGTCAGACGGCACAATTGGCCACCAACGCGCATCGTCCCGCCGAGATCGCTCTCTTCGCTACGTACTTCTACGTTGCCGTTCTCATCACGCCATTCGGTGATCAGAGCAACAACCGGTAACTTACATTCAGGATCGAATTCAGTGGAGTTAGCCCCTGCCATTCCCGCAACATTGCGAGCGAATTCAATCAGAGCCACTTGCATACCCAAACAAATACCCAAATAGGGGATTTTGTTTTCACGGGCATAACGTGCGGTCATGATCTTACCTTCGATACCACGGCCACCGAAACCACCGGGTACCAAAATCGCATCCAGACCTTTCAATACGCCAACACCACGCGTTTCAACATCCTGTGAATCGATCAGCTTGATGTTGACTGTCAGGCGATTTTTCAGCCCGCCATGTTTCAGCGCTTCAATCACTGACTTATACGCATCTGGCAGTTCAACGTATTTGCCCACCATCCCAATGGTCACTTCACCCGATGGGTTGGCTTCTTCATAAATGACCTGTTCCCATTCGGACAGATCCGCTTCCGGGCATTCGAGGCTGAATCGTTTACAAATATAATCATCTAAGCCCTGAGATTTCAAGAGGGCTGGAATTTTATAAATGGAATCAACATCTTTTAAAGAGATAACCGCTTTCTCTGGAACGTTACAGAAAAGCGCAATTTTTGCACGCTCATTGGCCGGAATGACGCGGTCTGAACGGCAGATTAATACGTCCGGTTGGATACCAATCGACAGTAATTCTTTCACGGAATGCTGGGTCGGCTTCGTTTTCACTTCGCCCGCTGCGGCCATATAAGGCACCAGCGTCAGGTGCATGAACAGCGTGTTTTCACGGCCGACTTCCACCGCCATCTGACGAATAGCTTCAAGGAATGGCAAGGATTCGATATCACCGACAGTACCACCGATTTCCACCAACACAACATCATGGCCTTCTGCGCCACGGATGATACGGTCTTTGATTTCATTAGTGATGTGAGGAATAACCTGAATGGTTGCACCCAAATAATCGCCACGGCGTTCTTTGCGCAGCACTTCAGAATAGACACGGCCTGTTGTGAAGTTATTGCGGCGTGTCATTTTGGTTCGGATGAAACGTTCGTAATGACCTAAATCAAGATCAGTTTCAGCGCCGTCTTCGGTAACGAAAACTTCCCCGTGTTGGGTTGGACTCATTGTGCCTGGATCGACGTTGATATACGGGTCCAGTTTCATAATGGTGACATTGAGTCCACGGGCTTCGAGTATAGCCGCCAAAGAGGCTGCGGCAATGCCTTTACCCAGAGAGGATACGACCCCGCCGGTCACAAAAATATAATTAGTTTTCATGCTGAACCTGAAAGTTTAGGTTTAAAAGGATGATGAATATAACAGGACGGGAAAGCAGTATACCCTAACCTTAATTTCGCTACAAACCATCTAAACGGGGTAAGGTGCCACATAAACAGTAACACGGCGAAAAAAACACACTTCTTTCTCTTTAAATTCATTAAGTTATTGGTGTGAAATTTTTTCATCCGACTCAGGTTATTCAGTCGTTTAAGCGACATCCTTTTCGCTATTTCCAACTTTTTTGTGATTGCTATATCTTCTGATTTTTCACTTGCTGCCACATTGCTTCCATTTCATCTAGTGTAGCTGTTTCCAGTGACATGCCTTTGTCGAGGATCAATTTTTCGACATGACGGAAACGATTCTCGAATTTCTGGCAGGCTTTTTGTAATGCGATCTCCGGCTTATGCCCCAAATGACGGGATAAATTAACCACCGAAAACAGTAAATCTCCCAACTCTTCTTCCAATCGCTCTTTATCAACCACCGCCTGCTTTGCTTCGTCCATGACTTCATCAATTTCTTCATAGACTTTGTCCAGCACGGGGCCAAGGGTATCCCAATCAAAACCGACCGAAGCGCAACGTTTCTGGATCTTATAAGCCTTCATCAAGGCCGGTAAACTGGCAGGAATATCATCCAGTACCGAATGCTGATCTTTCTCAGCCCGTTCTGCGGCCTTGCGTTGTTCCCAACTGCCTATTGCCTCTTCGCCGCTGATACCCGCTTGTTGATTGAAGATATGAGGATGACGGCGCTCCAGTTTGTCACACACCGCCTCACAGATATCATTAAAATCAAACTGTTGCTGTTCCTGGGCCATCTGAGCATAAAATACGATATGAAACAGCAGATCCCCCAGTTCTTCTTTTAAGGCACTGACATCATTGCGCTCAATCGCATCAAGCACTTCATAAGTCTCTTCCAGAGTATAAGCGGCAATCGTAGCGGAGGTTTGTACCTTGTCCCAAGGACAACCATCCTGGGGATGGCGCAACTGCGCCATTATTCCCTTCAGTCGTTCAATAGAGTTCGATTTCATCTTAATCCATTTTCAATCAATTACCGTGCAAGCGTCTGGCTTCAATCACATCAGACAACTGATTGAGTTTCGCCAATACCCGCCCAAGCACTTGCAAGTTATAAATCTCAATGTTCATATCAATGGTTGCAAGCTGTTGCTTAACATCACTACGGCTGCTGACGCCCAACACATTAATTTTCTCATTGGCGAGGATGGTCGTGATGTCACGCAATAATCCACTGCGGTCATTGGCAACAACGCGTACCACAAGTGAATAGCCGCTGGAATAACTCTCTCCCCACACGGCATCGACTATCCTTTCCGGTGAACTGGCTTCGAGTTCCGCCAACTGATCACAATCAGCACGGTGGATGGAGATCCCTCGCCCGCGTGTAATAAATCCAATAATTTCATCACCGGGGATAGGTTGGCAACAACGGGCAATGTGATGCATTAAGTTGCCTACCCCTTCCACGACAATACGGCCATTATCTTTGCTGGTATTACGTGGCGTATAGGTTTTGTTCTCCAGGTTGCGAAGCGCTTCGCGATCTTCTTCTTCCGCCGTAATTTTATTGAATTTGCTTTGCAGGAAATTCACTAACTGGTGAATGCGGATATCACCAACGCCAATGCCCGCTAACACTTCTTCCAACGTGTGGACGTTATAACGGGCAATCAGTTCTTTTTCTGCTTCTTTGACCGTGATCCCCAGATGGGCCAACTCATTGTCCAGCATCTGGCGGCCAGCAATGATGTTTTTGTCACGATCTTGCTTACGGAACCAATTGTGGATTTTTGCGCGTCCACGGCTGGTCGTCACATAGCCAAGGTTAGGATTCAACCAGTCACGGCTTGGATTTGGTTGTTTCTGGGTAATGATTTCAATCTGATCGCCCATCTGAAGCTGATAGCTGAATGGCACGATGCGTCCGCCAATTTTTGCCCCAATGCAGCGATGGCCGACATCACTGTGAATGTGATAGGCAAAATCCAACGGCGTGGAGCCAATTGGCAAATCAATGACATCCCCTTTTGGCGTAAAGACATAAACGCGGTCATCAAATACCTGACTGCGCACTTCATCCAGCATTTCGCCGGTATCCGCCATCTCTTCCTGCCATGCAATCAATTTTCGCAGCCATGCAATGCGGCTTTCATAACTACCGGATTTACCACCAATCGCAGTGCCTTCTTTGTATTTCCAATGCGCCGCTACGCCAAGTTCTGCATCATCATGCATCTGACGAGTACGGATCTGGATCTCAAGCGTTTTGCCATTCGGCCCCAAGACGACGGTATGAATCGATTGATAACCATTCGGTTTCGGGTTGGCAACGTAATCGTCGAATTCATCTGGCAAATGACGATAGTGAGTATGCACGATTCCCAGCGCTCCGTAGCAATCCTGCAAACGCTCGACAACAATCCGCACAGCGCGCACGTCAAATAGTTCATCAAAGGCGAGGGATTTTTTCTGCATTTTGCGCCAAATGCTGTAAATGTGCTTCGGACGCCCGTATATTTCAGCGCGGACGCCCTCTTTCAGCATATATTTACGCAAAGTCGTTACAAATTTCTCGATATACTGTTCACGATCAATTCGGCGCTCATGCAGTAACTTGGCAATTTTCTTATATTCATCGGGATGCAAGTAGCGGAAACAGAAATCTTCCAGCTCCCATTTTAGCTGCCCAATTCCCAGCCGGTTGGCAAGCGGGGCATAGATATTGGAACACTCTTTAGCAGCCAGCACCCGTTCATCTTCACCGGCATCTTTCACTTCCCGTAAGTGGGCAATGCGTTCCGCCAGCTTGATAATCACACAACGAAAATCTTCCACCATCGCCAGCAGCATCCGGCGAACATTATCGACCTGTACCGAGCAAGTCGCATCGGTATGAGTGGCTTTCAGTTGGCGAATGGCATCCATTTCCAATACACCATGCACCAGATTCGTGATGGCCTTGCCAAATGTTTCTGTCACGGTTTCGCTATCGAGTAGTCTGGCATTAAGGATGGGAAAAAGTAGCGCAGCACGCATACTGTCATTATCCATGCTCAATGTGGACAGGATCTCCACCATTTCCACACCGCGCCATAGCAACCGTTCCGCATTAGGCTGACCCTGGACTTTTTCGTAACAATATCGCCAGGTTTCAACCAACTTTTCACTGGATTGTGGGTTAGTAATGTTTAAACTCGCGATCCACTTATCGACCGCAAATTCACCTGCCGGCGTGAGATGCGCACTTCTTACCGCAACCATAATTTCTCCCTACTCGATATCCATTGGCTCACTGCTAAACAGCGCCATAGACTCTAGATGGCCTGTGTGTGGAAACATATCCAGCATCCGCACACTGACAAGATGATAACCCGCCTCCAACAAGACCTTACTGTCCCGCGCAAGGGTTGTGGGGTTACAGGAAACGTAAACCACTTTTTCGGGGGCCAATTTTACAATATGTGCCATAACACCCGCTGCACCAGCACGGGCGGGGTCCAGCAGCACTTTATTGAACCCTTGTGCGGCCCAGGGCTGCTGGTGAATATCCGATTCCAGATTTTCATGAAAAAAATCGACGTTATTAAGTTTATTGAGCCGAGCGTTATATTGCCCGCTCGCCACCAGCTCAGCAACCCCTTCCACACCCACGGTTGCCTGTACTTTCGTGGCGATCGGCAAGGTAAAGTTTCCCATGCCACAAAACAGATCCAATACTCTGTCTGTTGATTGTAAATCCAGCCACGCCAACGCCTGTGCAACCATTTGTTGGTTAACGACATCATTCACCTGAATAAAATCTTGGGGGCTGAACACCAATTTCAACCCATTCACCTGATACCACGGTGCTGTTTGCCCTTCCATCAACGGTTCAAGGGATTTTTCTTCACCAAGCAGATAAATCGCGACATTGTACTGCACCGAAAAAATACGCAGTGTTTCCTTATCTTCCTGCTTAAGTGGATCAAGATGGCGCAACACGACTAATGGTCCATTATCAGCCAAGACCAATTCCACGTGCCCTAATCGTTTTACTGCATACAGGCTATTCAGGCACTGGTACAGCGGCCGCAATAATTGCTCCAATTCAGAACGCATAACAGGACAGTGTTTAATATTCACCAAATCGTTGGTCTGACGCTGGCGAAACCCCATCAATAATGCCCGTTGTTTGGTGTGATATTGCAGACCGAGTCTGGCCCTGCGCCGGTAGCCATATTCCGGGCTGCGAATGATGGGATGGGTACTGATGCTAATTCCTGTTTCCCGTTGGATCAGGTGTTCCAGTACACTGGCCTTAGTGTTAACTTGCAGCTCAGTGGCAACGTGCTGCTGTTGGCACCCGCCACACACTTTAAAATATGGGCAGTAAGGTGCTACGCGATGTGGGCTATCTGATAGCCTTTTCACGATCTTAGCTTTAGCAAATTGCCGTTTTTCTTCTGTCAGTTGGATTTGTGCCTGCTCACCCGGCAATAATCCTGCAATAAAGAGTGTTTTTCCCTGATGACGAGCAATGCCTTGCCCTTGTGCATCAAGGTTATCTGCGGTAACGGAAATAATGCTTCGGTTTACGGAGCGACGATTTGGGGAGTAAAATTGCACCATGATTCTGACTGACTTTGAAAAATTGAGTTCTGATTTTCCCACAATGGACGCTTATGACCAAATATAGCCTACGCACCCGTATGATGAGCCTGATATTGGTTCCTGTTTTACTGGTCGGAACGCTTGTGAGTATATCATTTATCTCATACCGCTATTACGAGTTGAAGAGCCTGATAGTCCGCAGTGGGATCAGCATTATTGAACCCTTATCTATCGCCAGCGAGGTTGGCATTAATCTGGACAATTGCCAGCAAGTTGACTCATTAATAAACAGCCTGCATCGCCGAAACTCTGAAATTGTCAGGGCAATTGCGATCTTTGATAAGTATAACAAGTTATTCGATATTTCGAATGACAAGTATAATGTCAATCGCTTGAGGCTCGCTGCCAACGAAGCCATGCCCACAGCCTTGTCCAAAACGGAATACGGCAACAGTATCATCCTGAAAATGCCAATTATCTCAGAAACCGCTTCTCCTAATCCCTGGAACACTTCCACCAGCGATACGCCGCCGATTGGCTATATCGCGATTGATTTAGACTTACGTGCTGCCCAGCTCCAGCAATACAAGGAGATTGCCACCTCCATCATTTTGTTGATTTTGTGCCTTGGGGGAACGGCACTGTTTGCCCATGTGCTGGTGCGCAAAGTCACCCAACCCCTGAACTGCATGGTTAAAGCCGTTGATCGCATCCGTCAGGGGCAACTGAACAGCCGCGTGACAGGTGCCATGCCTGGGGAATTATCCGCACTCCAGAATGGTATCAACACCGTGGCAGAATCGCTCTCGAAATACAAAGATGAGATGCAGCTTCATATCGATCAAGCCACTTCCGACCTGCAAATTACGATGGAACAGTTAGAAATTCAGAATGTTGAACTAACTATCGCTAAAAAACGCGCCCAAGAGGCGGTCAGGATCAAAACGGAATTTCTGGCCAATATGTCTCACGAATTACGCACGCCGCTTAATGGCGTCATTGGCTTTACCCGCCAGATGTTAAAAACTCCCATTACACCACAGCAGATGGAGTATCTGTATGTCATTGACAGATCGGCCAATAACCTACTGAAAATCATCAATGATATTCTGGATTTCTCACGGCTGGAGTCCAATAAACTGGTATTGGATCAAGTGCCTTTTCTGCTAAGGGATACCGTCAATGAAGTTATCGAACTACTCACACCGGCTGCCAACGCGAAAAATCTTCCCCTGCATCACCATATTGATGAGAAGTTACCCAATTTGATGATTGGCGATCCTATTCGCTTACAGCAAATACTGACTAACCTGATTGGTAATGCCATTAAATTCACGGATAAAGGCTATGTCACGCTGGATATCAAATTACGCCAGCAGCAACACCATCTTGTCCAGATCGATTTTACCGTGACCGATACAGGTATCGGTATCAAACCCGAATACCGTCCGATTCTGTTCCAGGCCTTCAATCAAGCAGATGCCAGCATTACCCGCCATTATGGGGGAACCGGACTGGGATTAAGCATCACTAAGCGACTGGTCAGTGAAATGAAAGGAGATATTGACTTTACCAGTGAAGTCGCTAAAGGGACGGTATTTTACTTTGATATCTGGCTGGAAAAAGAGGAGTATTCATTCGGATCATTGCCAGAACATCTGCCAATCTGTTCTGAATCATCGCGTTTACCCATGACCGTTATGGCAGTAGACGATAATCCCGCTAACCTGAAATTGATCGGTACACTGCTGCATGAACTGGTTGAAAATACCTTTTTGTGCAGTAATGGTATGGAGGCGCTGGAAATAGCGACACAACATTCGCTGGATCTGATTTTAATGGATATTCAGATGGCAGATATGGATGGTATCCAAACCTCTGAGCAGATCCGACAATTGCCCCGGCATAAAGAGACGCCGATTGTGGCGGTTACAGCCTTTGCCTGCCACGAGGCGAAAAATGCACCGTTTATTGACTGTCTTTCCAAGCCCTTGGATGAAAACGGCCTGAAAGCATTGCTGAATCAATATTGCCCCCGGAAAAGACCACACGCTATTGACTGGGAGATGGCGTTAAAGCAAACCGCCGGTAAAGCATCATTGGCGCGGGAGATGCTGGAAATGCTGGTAAAATCATTGCCCGACATGAAGGGAATGATTAAACAGGCTTTAACTGCCGATGATGAAGCAATCCGCAAACACTTTCAGCATCATGTCCACCAACTGCACGGCAGTTGTTGCTATAACGGTGTTCCTAAACTGAAAGCCATTTGCGAATTGGTTGAAAAACAACTGCAACAAGGGGTTGCCCTAACTGATCTGGAGCCAGAATTGCTGGAGTTTATGGATGAGATCAATCACGTCATAGCAGCCGCTGCTGATGTACTTGAGGCTACGGTATCACTCTAACTCGTTATTTTGTAACCATAAACTTACGATATTCTTCGTAAGCGTAATTATCCGTCATGCCACTGATATAGTCCTGAATAAGACGTGCACGGTAATAAAACTCGATCACATCTTTTTCAGCTTCATTAGTGGCAACAATGCCCTCCACGGCTTCACCATAAGCCAAACGATGTTTGGTCGAAAGTTTGTGCAGCAGGCGAGTTTCAATAAAGTATTTTTTGTGAAAATTATTCTGGTTCAATTCCATAAAATCCTGACGAGGCAGTTCCAGCAAAGGGCTATAGAAATCCAGCAATCCGGTAATAATCCGGTATCCTTGTAATTCCAGCTCTTCCACTTCAGGGTGATTGAAAACCCGTTTACGGGTGACATTTTTCAAAGTTTTCAATAAACGGTGTTCTTCCCCATTTCCTTCCAACAGGGCGCGATTAAATGTACCTGTATAGATTTCAGGCAGATGTTCAATAAACAATTTGGCGGTATAAGGCACCAATTTTCCGGTGATAAACACCCGTAAGTACATGAAAAATTGTTCGTGGATATTACGACGGACTTCGTTATTGGTGGTTTTCTTATAGGCTTGTATCACTGTAGATTCGAACAAGTCACCTTTCCGGTGTCCCCCATTTTCTTCCCACTCTTTTTTCAGGTATTCCACCAACTGTTCAACATTAAAAATATCCTTTTCTACCGCATCATCCAAATCCGCAATGCAATATGAGATATCATCGGCGGCTTCCATAATGTATGTCAGCGGGAAGCGACAAAAATCGCCCATTTCCAGTTCTTTTTTCAGTTCACGGATAAAGCTGTCTTCTGACCAGTAATAACCGATTTTCTTCATCAGGTAACTAAATTCAGCCGGCACCTCTTCCAGACGATAAGCCGGGCACGTATATTTCAATATGCAGCCAATCTGGGCATACGTGAGATTCAAGCGCAGCAGATTATGTGCCAGACGGATCGCCTGAGCATTTCCTTCAAACTGACATAAATCTCTGCGCAATTGCTGACGAAATAGATCTTTCTTTTTCTTCTCCCGTCAGACGCAATGCCGCAACCTGACAGGCATCCTGCCGATTCTCCGTTTTCGGCGAATGAGACGAATGAGACGAATGAGACGAATAGTCAGGATCTAATCGGCGGGAGAACCAATCTTTAATAGCGGCCTCGCCAAAATGACCAAATGGCGGATTGCCAATATCATGCATCAAACAAGCCATCTCAACCAGACTTTCAAAAGCAAGCAAGCGATCACTCAACCCATATTTTTCCAGCAAGTCCTGCTTTGACAGCTCGGCAATAATCGTTTTTGATATATAGCGCCCTATTTGCTGTACTTCGAGCGAATGCGTCAGCCGACTGCGTACCGCCGCATTACGTTCCAGTGGAAATACCTGTGTTTTCTGTTGCAACCGCCGGATAGCGGCTGAGTTGATGATCCGCCCACGATCACTTTCAAATTGGCGATTCACTTGCTCTTCATCATCGGGATGAATGGAAGATTTACTGAACTTGCGTTGGTAATTCAACTTCTGCTTGAAATCAATCTTAGACATTAATCCCCCCATGCCAAATATAACGATTATTTAGAATTGGAATCTGCGGTAAATAGCCATTCAATGATACACTTGCCGATTAAATCGGCCTGTTAATAAGGCATCAATCCATTAATAATAAGCGAGTATGACACAATGAAAATAGGTGTAATAGGGGCGATGGAACAAGAAGTGACTTTATTGCGTGACCAGATTGAAGGTCTGCAAACATTGTCACGAGGTGGATGCGAAATTTATACCGGCAAGCTGAATGGTGTTGATATTGCCTTGTTGAAATCGGGTATTGGTAAAGTTTCCTCCGCACTTGGCACCACCTTGTTGATTGAACATTGTCAGCCCGATATCGTGATTAACACGGGTTCAGCCGGTGGCCTTGATCCTAACCTGAAGGTGGGAGATATCGTGGTTTCCGAAGAAGTTCGCTACCATGATGCCGATCTTACCGCTTTCGGTTATGAACCAGGACAAATGGCGCAATGCCCGGCCGCTTTTATTGCTGACGATAAGTTAATCGCCCTGGCAGAAAAATGTATCCAATCCCTCGACCTGAATGCCGTTCGTGGTCTGGTTTGCAGCGGTGATGCCTTTATCAATGGTTCTGAACCATTGGCACGCATTCGGGCCACCTTCCCGCAAGTTGCTGCGGTTGAAATGGAAGCGGCGGCCATTGGTCATGTTTGCCATCAATATAACATCCCCTTTGTTGTCGTTCGGGCTATTTCTGACGTAGCCGATCAAGAGTCCCATATCAGTTTTGATGAGTTTTTAGTTGTCGCAGCACGTGAATCGACGCGGATGGTCAATGCCATGCTGACCGAACTCAGCAAACAATAAAGCGTCTTTACAGTGGAGCATCGATAATGAAATCATGGTTGAAAATAATTTCCCATCGATCCATTAGGCTGGCATTCTTATTCCTTTTATACAGCTTTTGGTGTGGTTTCAGTGCTCCACTTTATGCGGCAGCTTCCCGTGTTATTAGCCTTGCCCCATCAACGACAGAGCTGGCATATGCCGCGGGGCTGGGCGACCAGCTTGTCGCAGTTAGTGCTTACTCCGATTATCCCAAAGCCGCTAAAAAATTAGAACAAGTTGCTGATTGGCAAGGCATCAATGTTGAACGGATCATCGCCCTGAAACCTGACCTGATTCTGGCATGGCGTGGCGGTAATCCCCAACGTCCTCTGGAACAACTCGCTGCTTTAGGTATCCCCATTTTTTATTCGGATGTAAAAAAAGTCGAAGATATTGCATCAGAACTGGAACGACTGGCTGCCTATAGTCCACATCCCGATATAGCTAAGAAATCAGCCACAGATATGCGCGATCAGTTCAGCCAATTAAAACAAAAGTATGCCAACCTGAACCCTAAGCCTGTGTTCTTGCAATTTGGCATGCACCCGATTTTTACTTCCTCAAGCCATACTATCCAAAGCGAAATTGTCTCCGTCTGTGGCGGTAAAAATATTTTCGCTGATAGCCCCGTTCCGTGGCCACAGGTTAACCGTGAGCAAGTACTTACCCGCAAACCGGAAATCATTGTCATCGGTGGAATGGAAGGGCAAAAACAGCGGGTGGCCGATTTTTGGCGACCACAAATGAATGTCACTATTATCGCCCTAAATGATGACTGGTTTAGCCGTGCGGGACCAAGGATTATTTGGGCGGCAGAACAACTTTGTAAGCAGTTAAATCGTCCCAGTTAAAGAGTCTATTTTTTTATCTTGGTGCGTTTTTTTAGCACACTGTGAGCCATGATCCCGCCAATCAATCCCCAAAATGCTGAACTGATACCCAGTAAATTGGCGCCCGATGCGGTGACGAGGAAGCAGATAATTGCCGCATCTCTGGTGTGATCATCCTTGATCGCTTGATTCAGGCTATTGGTAAAAGTGCCAAGCAGTGCCAATCCGGCCAGAATTTTTATTAACGGGGCTGGAAATGCGCTAAACAGATAGAAAATTGCCCCGCCAAAAATGCCAGCCAACAAATAGAAAAAACCGGCACTGACAGCGGCAATATATCGCTTATTGGGATCGGGATGGACATCACTTCCCATACAAATAGCCGCCATAATTGCAGCAATACAAATACTAAATCCCCCAAAAGGGGCCAGGATCATTGCCACCAATGACGTCCAGATAAGTAATTTGGAGGCACGGGGAGGATATCCCGCCGCCTGTAGGATCGCGATCCCCGGCGCATTTTGTGACGCCATCGTGACGATAAAAAATGGAATGCCCACGCCAATCAGTGTGGTTGCGCTAAATTGAGGCATCACAAATTCAGGCATGGAAAACATCATATTTTCACCCGTCAACGTTAAATCACCGCTAAGAATACAAATAATCAATCCAGCCGCCAGCGTCGAGATTATGGCGTATAGCGGAAAATAGCGGCGGAAAATTAAGTAGACGAGTAACATGGCACCACAAAGCCAAAAGTTGACTTGTAGCATTGCAAACGCGTCCAAACCGAAACGAAGCAATATACCGGCAAGCATCGCCGCCGTGATGGTGTGCGGGATGTAATTCATTAATCTGGCAAACAGTCCGGTGATACCGCATATCAACATTAATGCCGAAGCGAAGATAAAAATGCCGATGGCTTCGTTAACGGAGGTATTCGGTAAGTTTGTCGCCAGTAATGCGATTCCCGGTGTCGACCAGGCCGTTAAAATAGGGGTACGATAATAGAGTGACAACCCCATTGTCGTGATCCCCATTCCCACGCCGAGCATACTGAGCCAGGCACCTATTTGTGCTGGCTCGACGCCGATAGCCGCCACTGCCTGGAGAATTATCGCCACTGAACTAGCATAACCCACTAATACCGCAACAAATCCGGTGATAAGTGTTGCTGGTGAAAAATCCCTGAAAAATGATAGCTTAGACATATGACATTACCTGACGGATGTTATAACGGACGATGGTCAGAATATCATCGTCTGTTATAACGTTCAATCATGCATCTATTTTCTGAGAAGGCACCAATGAGTGATATCACATCGAAAATTGCTGAAAAATTTAAATCATTAAGAGCTTCTCGCGGGCTAAGCCTCAGCCAGGCCGCTAAACTGACGGGAGTGAGTAAAGCGATGCTTGGGCAAATTGAACGGGGTCAATCAAGCCCGACGATTTCAACACTGTGGAAAATTGCCACAGGCTTTAATATTGCTTTCTCAACCTTTTTAGAGGGGGCAGCTCCCCAATCTCAGCCTGAATTACATCGATTTAATCAATTACCGATCTTTGAACAAAACAACTCAGGTATGCGTGTCACGCCGCTCATCCCTTTTGATGATGAACTCTTCATCGATTTGTTCAAAATAGAATTAGTCCCCGGTGCTTCAAGTGAATCTTCTCCACATGAATTCGGGATAATAGAGCATGTTATCGTACTCAGCGGGGAACTCGATCTGCGTCTTAATGACACTTGGTATAAAATTTCAGCGGGTGAATCCATGCGTTTTCATGCCGATTGTCACCACGCTTATGCCAATTCAAGTGATGAGGCCGTCGTTATCCATAACCTTATTCACTATCCGCATAATTAAATATCATCAACCTCTTAATTATTTTTACAATTAGTTACTGCATTGACATACGAATTCACCATCAGATAAAGAAACGTGCTTTATACTGAGCACGTTACAATCCCCATAACACGCGCTGCTGGTCATTTATCGCCATATCGACGACTTGCTGAATTGCTACAAAGCTATATATACTCATTCGACAATTCATTACTTTTTATAAAAAAAACAACAGCATATATAAACATTAACATTACACCAATAGAATTTAAAATACTCCACACTCTTGGATAGCTCATCAAGATCCCTACAGACAATGATGAAATCATATTAGATATATAAACCACCAATGAGTTTACTCCCTGCAATTTATGTTTAAATTTGCTATTTACAAATCCATTAAGCAGGAATGTCCCACCATTAAACATAAATGCCCATCCTAATCCAACAAAAAATAGTGAAAATAGAAAACCATAAAATCCATCTATAAAAATAGCTATAATCATACCAATTATAAAAAACAAAGATCCAAATAAGATTATATTTCTTGTTTTTAATTTACTGACAAGAAATGGAAGTATTAATGCTGGAGCATACATAGCAAAGAAATGCCACTGTAAAACCAATGCACTATCTTCCATTTCAAATTTAGCATGCAACATAGCTAAAGGGGTAGAATTCATTAATAATGTCATTAAGGAAAACCCTATAGCACAACTACTTGTTGCCAAAAAAAACAATCTTGATTTTAATAAATCAGCAATGTTTTCATTTTTATAATTAGTGTCACGATGTGTGTTTATTATTTCTTTTTTTAACTTCATAGGTAAATAAACAAATGATTGAATAACAATTACAATAACACATACTATAGCTGTTAATAAGAATGTCCCTGAAAAATGGTAATCAGGAAATATACATTCGCCTTTCATGGCTAAAAAAGGACCAAGTACTCCTCCCAAAACACCACCACCAATAATAATTGATACAGCTCTTTTTTTATTTAATTCGTCATCAAATATTTCAGCTGAAGCAAATCTGTAATATTGATTAAATACAGTTGAGCATCCTAATATAAATGTTCCAAATATAAATATAATGAATGATTGGTAAATAATAGATATACCTGCCAATCCACTTCCAATTATCCCTATAATATTACCAATAATAAAAGCAATTTTTCTTCCATATATTTCCATTAACATTGAAGCAAAATAAACCATCAAAGCAGCACCACAAACTGTTGCAGTTATTGGTAAAGTAGATAAGTAATCAATGGAAGTTAATGTATTACCAACTAATGTCGACGTTAATGTTAGCAGGGAAATAATTGAACCATTAAGCCCCTGACATATAAAAATAAGCATTAAATTTACATATTTTTTATTCATTTTTTACCACGATCATATTTTAATTAAAGATATATACGCATTCATATACCGGATCTTAAGAATTAAGCCTTTCAAAACACGCCTCCAATGTTTTGTTTTTACATGATTTTCTTTGCGGTGTTTTGAAAGCATTCCGGCATAAATATTCCCTCGCCTTTTCCAGTAAAAAACCGGTTTCCGACCACGCTCGTTGGATCAAATTTTCTATTATTGGCCGTAACCACATATCCGTATTTTTTGCTGCTTTTAGCAAAGAAGCGTCTGGAAATAGTCGTCTTGCCATTGTCCGCCTGACCAGCAACGCGAGCAAACTTGACCAGACAAGCCCAGTGACTAACGACGCTTTTCGGGTGGTAAATCCGTGCCAGTTTGTGTGTGATTTCAATTCCTTGAATAACAACTCGACCTGCCAGCGGCAACGATAAATGTCCATAATGTCATTCGCGGTAAATTCCTCTGGTGGTAAGTTTGTCAGCCAAATACAGAACCGCTTCTTTTCTGCAAACCAGCGACGGATGATCCGGAATTCATAGCCCTTTCTCCGACAGCACAGATCCAAGACTTCTGAACGGTTGGTTCTGCGGGTGACTTCTTTTAAGGTTTTTCCGGCCAGTTTCCGCAGCGGTTTCCCTTGTCCAGTGTGCGCGGTGATAATCTGAGAATTCAGCGATTGGCTTCCCCTGACAATAAATGCCGCGCCAAAATGGGAGAGTTGTTCAAAATAATCAAAAGCCGGATATCCTGCATCCGCAAGCAAGAGTTGCCCGCGTAATGTGGCCGGTGCAGGCAAATGAGCGCGTTCAGACGCGGTATCGGCCGTCACCGCCATTCCTGTTGGTGTCTGGCTCAATAACGACATCGTCATATGGCATTCAATGGCGGCAGAGGTTGTTTTGAATCGAGAGGGGAAAACTTCCGCGAGCGCAGGATGCACTTTAAATGAACTCCCATCTTGTAAAATAACATTTTGAAATTGAGCTAATTTTTTCGGTATCGCGACGTGTTTTTCAACCCACTGTGCCATGACAAACCTGACAATAATTTTCACAAATTCCTCAAAGGCCGGTTTACGTAATTGATTGTAAAAGGGTCGGTAACTGACTTGTTGCCGAATCTCAGGGCACAAGCCATTAAACTTCTGATGTAATTGGGCAATGGAGGTGATTTTATCTGTGCTGAGCGCCGTAATCAGGCTAAGCAGCAATGTGCGGGGTTCAATATTTCTAATGCGTTGAGTAAATCCGCAGCCAAACGCTATCTTTTGCAAAGAAACATCACTAAAAAATTGCATTAACTGGTGTTTTATAGCAATAATCGTCACAGGCTTCATCCGTGGTTTTGGTATTAGTTTGGCGACGATTATCAGATCATAAATGAAGCCTTTTTTCTATCTAAAATATACAGTTAATGCTTAAGATCCTGTATATGTATACGCATTAAACTTCAAGTTAAAATTTACAACACGATATGAAACCTGATTTCTCCTCGCTTTGCGGGGAGAAATCACACGCATCTTGAAGTGAGATTGGTATAAGTATCTTGCAAAATGGCCTTCTAGATAAGAGGCCATTTATTGCAATAGTGAATTTTCCAATCAGACACTGAAAGAAGAGCCGCAACCACAAGTGGTTTTTGCATTCGGATTGGCAACAATAAAACGGGAACCTTCCAACCCTTCTGTATAATCCACACAAGCGCCTATCAGGTATTGCAGACTCATTGGGTCAACAACCAATTCAACTCCTTGTTTCTGGATTGTCATATCACCTTCGTTAATTTGGTCATCGAAAGTGAAACCATACTGAAAACCGCTACAACCACCACCTGTAATGTAAACCCGCAGGCGCAGGTTCGGGTTATCTTCATCAGCAACCAGTACTTTGACTTTATTGGCCGCGGCATCAGTAAACTGCAAAGGCAATGCAGCATCATCACTCATACTTTTACTCCAGTCCGGTTCTCCGGTGAAAATTCTTGGAAAGTTATTTTATGCTTTCTGATCAGTTAGCCGGGATTATCCAATACCTGACTGATTCGTTCAAGTTTTGTCACATGAATGTAATAAACCGAACGATGAAGGGCATATGATGATTTGGCTTCCTTGGTGGGGTATTTTAAAATGGCATTCCCGTATCCCGTTATCTTTCAGGAGCTTTTATTAATGAGCCAGTCCGAAACGCTTTACTCTCAGGCAAAACATGTCATCCCCGGTGGAGTCAATTCACCTGTACGTGCTTTTAATGGTGTTGGTGGGACCCCCGTCTTTATTCAACGTGCGAATGGTGCTTACCTTTATGATGTGGATGACAATGCCTATATCGATTATGTCGGTTCATGGGGGCCGATGGTTCTCGGACATAATCACCCTGCTATCCGTAACGCGGTTATTGAGGCCGCAGAGCGTGGTTTGAGTTTTGGCGCGCCAACTGCCGCCGAAGTGGAAATGGCAAAACGGGTCACTGAACTGGTGCCTTCCATGGATATGGTTCGCATGGTGAACTCAGGTACAGAAGCCACCATGAGTGCTATTCGTCTGGCCCGTGGCTATACCCAACGTGATAAAATCATTAAATTCGAAGGTTGCTACCACGGCCACGCTGATTGCTTACTGGTAAAAGCCGGATCGGGTGCCCTGACTATCGGTCAACCAAACTCTCCCGGCGTTCCCGCTGATTTCGCTAAACATACCCTGACGTGTGTTTACAATGATCTGAATTCTGTCCGTGAAGCCTTCGAAAAATACCCGGAAGAAATTGCCTGTATTATCGTCGAACCGGTCGCAGGTAATATGAACTGTATTCCACCGTTGCCAGAATTCTTGCCGGGCCTGCGTAAGCTGTGTGATGAATTTGGTACTCTGCTCATTATTGATGAAGTGATGACAGGTTTTCGTGTCGCTCTGGGTGGCGCACAAGAGTATTACGATGTTAAGCCAGATTTGACATCCCTTGGCAAAATCATCGGTGGTGGTATGCCTGTCGGTGCTTTTGGCGGCCGTCTGGAAATCATGGAAAAACTGGCACCCACAGGTCCGGTTTATCAGGCGGGAACCCTTTCGGGTAACCCAATCGCTATGGCTGCGGGTCTGGCATGTCTGAAAGAAGTCGCCCAAGTTGGTGTCCATCAGCGCTTGAGCGAATTGACCGACACACTGGCTGCTGGTTTAAAAAATGCAGCATCAGAAGCTGGTATCCCACTGGTTGTTAACCACGTCGGGGGCATGTTCGGTATTTTCTTTACCGATGCGCAAAGTGTTACCTGCTATCAGGATGTTATGAAATGCGATGTAGAACGCTTCAAGCAGTTCTTCCACTTGATGCTGGATGAAGGTGTCTATCTGGCGCCTTCTGCGTTTGAAGCGGGTTTTATGTCCATTGCTCATTCAGATGAAGATATCCAGCGCACGGTTGATGCAGCAGCACGCTGTTTTGCAAAACTGAAATAAAATATTCTAAACCCCAGACGTCACTATGCATTATTAATGGCGTCTGGATAAAATATTCACACCAAATCCTGTATCGCCTGAATAGCTGACATCACCGCCAGCACGCCAAGTAACATCAACATTAACCAGCGAAAATGGTGTTGGCTGATACGCGATCTTAGGCGTGTACCGATAAAGACCGATAAAGTCGGCCATAAAGCTAATACCACCGCCTCTTTTAATAGCATAAATAAGCTTAACGCTGTCGTACTAGCTATCGGAAAACCAATCCCGCTGATACCATGCAATAATGCAGCGGTAATAAAGAGTAAGGATAAGATAAGGATATTCAAGGTGTTATGTTCCCTGACTCAAGATGGTTCGTTTCCCAAAGATAATACATTAAATCAGCTCCCTACTCATTTTCGAGTTGGGAGCTATTCTTTATTACTTATCACTGACCAAACATCTCACGTAGCCAGCCAGGTGCTTCTTCTTCATTCTCCTCTATAGGCTGTTGTGCCGATTGCTGGCATAGCTTCTGAGGATCATCAGTCCAAACCGGTAATACTCTGATACCGCTTCCATCACAGTTGAAACTGCCATCTTCATTGACGGACATATCCACAATACCTTCCGGTGGACGGTTATTCAGTTCCAGTGGCGTTTCATTTTCCAGATAACGACGGTAAATCGTCAGTGCGCCTGTTGCTCCGGTTAAACTGGTTGGGCCATTGTTATCACGTCCAGTCCAAACAATCGCGACTTCTTTACCATCAATGCCAGTAAACCAACTGTCACGCAGGTCATTGGTTGTTCCGGTCTTGCCTGCCAGGTGATATTTGCCATATCTCCCTGTCAGTGAGCGCCCTGTACCTCTCTCTACCACCTGCTGCATCCCGTATAGCGTCAGATAAGCGGCCTGTGGCGGCACAACACGTTCTGCCTGTGGATAGCTCTGGTAAATCACCGTACCATCTTCGGCAATGATGGAGCGTAACGCAGAAAGTTTCGCCCGGTTACCACCGCTGGCAATCGTCTGGAATTCTTGTGCCATTTCCATTGGCGTCAGGTTAATCGCGCCCAATAACATAGCAGGGATCTGTTGGATCTCTTTCGCAGGAATACCCAGTGCAATCAAGGTGCTGGAAATGCGATCTAACCCGACATCCAGCCCCAAATTCACGGTCGGCACATTCATCGAACGCGCTAACGCGTCGATCAACATGACACGCCCACTGAAAGTACGGCTAAAGTTCTTCGGTTCCCAGGGCTTTCCACCCGCTTGGGGGACAGAGAGAGGTTCATCTGCCAGCCAGGTATTCAAGCGATATTTATCCGGCTGACTCAGTGCCGTCAGATACGTAGCAGGTTTAGCAAGCGAGCCAATCAAACGACGGGCATTCAATGCCCGGTTAAATCCAGCATATTGCGGCTGGGAGCCGCCAACCATAGCACGAACCTCACCGCTGAAACGGTCAACAACGACCATCGCCCCTTCCAGATCATCAATCTTGCGTACTTTTCGCAGGGCAGCAACGCCCTCTTCAACGGATTTTTCCGCAGCATCCTGAGAAACAGGATCGAGGGTAGTAAAGATCTTTACCCCTGATAAATCATTGACTTTATCGCCCAGCTTTCCCTGCAATTCCTGACGCACCAATTGCATAAAGGCTGGCTGTGGTGTAATCACCCCGCTTTTCGGTTTTACCCCTAATGGACGGGCACTCAGTAAATCATACAGTTCCTGATTGATGATGTTTCGGTTCTGGAGAATTTTCAAAACAACATTGCGCCGCTCCAACGCAGTTTTAGGATTACGCCATGGGTTATACCACGAAGCCCCCTTGACCATTCCCACCAGCAACGCCTGCTGATCCAAACTCAATTCATCAATCGGGCGACCAAAATAGTACAGACTTGCCAATGGAAAACCATGGATCTGCTCATCACCACTTTGTCCTAAAAAAACTTCGTTCAAGTACAATTCCAGAATGCGATCCTTGCTATAACGCGCATCCATCA
Organism: Xenorhabdus sp. SGI 60; assembly: GCF_056632175.1. Taxonomy (NCBI): domain Bacteria; kingdom Pseudomonadati; phylum Pseudomonadota; class Gammaproteobacteria; order Enterobacterales; family Morganellaceae; genus Xenorhabdus; species Xenorhabdus sp. SGI 60. The sequence continues at coordinate 870,347 of NZ_CP196860.1, forward strand.
GTAACGCCATATATGCTTCATTCGCTTTACGGCTAAAGGTACGTTCATTGGAAAGGAACAGGTTTTTCACTAATTGCTGCGTCAGGGTACTTCCCCCCTGAACCGCACGTCCCGCCGTCAGGTTAGCCAAAAACGCACGGGCAATGGAAAGCGGCCTGACGCCATCATGTTCATAAAAGTAACGATCCTCTGTTTCCAGCAAAGTCTGAACCAGTAAATCAGGAAAGCCGGAACGCGGGACAAACAGACGCTGTTCACCATTCGGTGATTGCATCATTGTGATCAATTTGGGATCAAGGCGGAAAAAACCAAACTGGCGATGGTTTTCCATGTTTTCAATGCTGGCAAGATGGTTATTATCAAAGGTCAGTCGTGCCTGAATTTGCTCTTCTTTACCATCAGGGAAATCAAATGGGCGGCGCAGCATCTCTATGCTATTCCCCCTGACTACAAATTCCCCTGCACGGGTGATCTTTGTCACGCTTCGATACTGCATGCCTTCCAGCAAGTGGATCATTTCATCCTTGCTGTAATTCATGCCAGGTTCAAGATTGACCATCCGTCCATACACCGCTGCCGGTAAATCCCAGACTTTTCCGTCAATACGCTTGCGGATTTTGTTATCCAGATAGAAGCCATAAATGACAATGAGTACCGCCAGCACAATAAAGATTTTCAGCAGCAACCACAAAAACCAGTGCCCTCTTTTTTTAGGCCGGCGGGATTTAGGACTGCGGGCGCTCTTCCTTTTTTTCGTCATGACTTCATCCTCATCGTTGTCGTCAAAATCATCATTTTCATCACCATAGTCATCCCGCCGATTGCGTTTATTAGATGTTCGCCCACGACGAAGTTCTGATTTTTTACCCTTACGTCCGATTGGCTGACGATCATCATCAGACATACCGAATTCTCCAAATATTGATTAAATACAGGTAGATAAATACAAACAATTACATCTTTTTTTTCACGTACCTGGTCGGTGCGGTGTTGGCAGGATCATCCGGCCACAAATGTTTGGGATAACGCCCTTTCATCTCTTTTTGCACTTCACGATACGTTCCCTGCCAAAACGCGGCAAGGTCTTGCGTGAGCTGTAATGGACGATGGGCGGGAGATAACAATTCAATGACAACCGGAACCCGTCCTTTCGCCAATACTGGATTTTGCTGCTTTCCGTACATTTCCTGCATTCTCACTGACAGTACAGGAGGCTTGTCATGGAAATACCGGATAGTGATCCTGCTTCCAGTTGGCACAGTGTAATTAGCAGGCAATTCATTATCCAGTATTTGCCGTTGTTGCCAATCAAGCAATCCCATCAAACAGGAGGACAACTCAATCTGGCGCAGGCCTTTCAAGTCATCAACATCACCCAAGGCGGGCAGCAACCACTGTTCAAGGGAGTTCAACAATGCTTTGTCATCAACCGCAGGCCATTCCACCTCCGGTAACCATTCTGTCGCTCTTTGCAGGCGGATGCGCAACTGCAACGCTTCCGGTGACCAATTCAACGCTGACAATCCTTCCTGCCTGACCCAATGCAGCAAGGCTTCCTGTAATTCCGACGCCGAAGGTTTTGCCAGTGGCTGTGCTTTGACAATCAATCGCCCACATTGCAAACGCTTCCACGCCCGTAACGAACCTTTATTATCATCCCACTCTACGGTTGTATGCTCAGTAAACAGAAGAGGGTGCTGCTTTATGGTCTGTTCAATCTCCAACGGGCAGGCAAGCAAAATCTGTGCATCAGGATGGCTGTTTTTTTGCTGTAATGAGGGAATCATTAACCAAGCCTCTCCCGAAAGTGGCTCTTCACGTTCCAGTGCCACCCCCAGGCCATTGGCTAACTGAAAACGTCCAAGATTATCGCGTTTTTTGGCGATCCGGTCTGGAAAACCCTGCACCAAGAGTTCAGGCACAAGATCCAATCTCAGGTTTTCAGTATGGCTTGTTTTATCCGCCAGTTGATTTGTAAAACTCCTGACAAGCTGATTGGCTCGTTGCTGCCAATGGCGCTGATTTGTCGTCATCCAATAGAGAAGGTCAGGCTGTCCACGACGTGGTGGTTCTTCCAGAATGGCAACCAATTTCGCGGCTGTTATCAATGCTGCCCAGCCTTCGCCTTTTTTATTTCCGCTCTCCTTCGCTGAACACAATATCGCAGCCAAACGTGGTTCACTGCCAAATGCCGCCATTTGCCAACCACGGGAAGTCAGTTGCTGGTTGTCGTCCAACGCCCTAAGACGCAGTAATAGGGATTCTGCAACCGCCAATGCGGGTTGTGGTGGATTATCCAACCAATGGAGTTGGTTACTGTCACGACATCCCCATTGTAATAAAGAGAGCAGTAGACCGCTTAAGTCTGAATGCAAGATCTCCGGTTCGCTGTGCTCTCTGGCTCTTTCTGCCTGATCCTGACTAAATAAGTGCCAACAAACACCGGCCTCTAGTCGTCCAGCCCGCCCAGCCCGCTGAACCATAGATGCCTGGCTGATGCGTTGGGTAATTAAGCGTGTCAGGCCACTCTTTGGTTCAAATCGACCGGAGCGTTCCAGTCCGCTGTCTACTACTAACCGGATACCTTCAATTGTCAAACTGGTTTCTGCAATATTGGTAGCGAGTACAACTTTACGCATCCCCACTGGCGCTGATGTGATTGCCTTGCGTTGTTCTGCCAACGACAATGCACCGTACAATGGACATAACAGCGTATCGTCATTGATCTTACCGGCCAATTGTGACAATACCCGCTGAATTTCACCGACACCGGGCAGAAACAGTAACAACGATCCCGTTTCCTGCTGCAATAACCGCACTACCGCCGATGCAACAGATTGTTCAAACGGTTGATGAGAGGGAAGTGGATGATATGACCTCGTTACCGGATAACTGCGTCCTTCTGACACAATCACCGGTGCATCGGGTAATAAAGAAGAAAGGTGCTGGTTATCCAATGTTGCTGACATCACCAAGATACGCAGGTCATCGCGCAACCCTTCCTGTACATCCAGCAACAGTGCCAATGCAAGATCGGCCTGTAAACTACGTTCATGGAATTCATCAAGAATGACCAGAGAGATGCCGTTCAATTCAGGATCTTGTTGCAGCATGCGCGTCAAAATCCCTTCGGTCACAACCTCAAGCCGTGTTGCAACACTGACTTTAGTTTCCGAACGCATCCGGTAGCCGATGGTCATACCAACAGGTTCATTGAGTTGTTCGGCAAGGCGTTCAGCCACACTCCGTGCAGCAATGCGCCGCGGTTCCAGCATAATAATGCGCCCCGGCAACTGGGCCTGCTGTAAAATTGCCAATGGCAACCCGGTCGATTTTCCTGCTCCCGTTGGTGCATGTAATAACACTTGCTTCGACGTTTGCAATGCAGCAATAACGGAACCCACGACGTCATAAATGGGTAATAAGTCACAAATGGGCAATGACAAAGGATCACCATAATGAATTAACTTTCAATGGATGCCATTGTAGCATTAGCGCCTTTGATTTCATTCGCCCACTGGTTATGAAGGAAAGTTTATGGAATTTTCACCTCCCCTGAAACCTGCTACCTTAATCCGCCGCTATAAACGCTTTCTTGCGGATGTCCTCACGCCAGAAGGAGAAATACTCACTATACACTGTGCCAATACGGGAGCCATGACAGGATGTGCCACGCCAGGCGATACCGTGTGGTATTCCACATCCGATAATCCCAAACGCAAGTACCCCAATAGCTGGGAACTAACGCAAACCCAAGATGGTCACTGGATTTGTGTCAATACCCTCAAAGCCAATGAGCTGGCCTTTCAAGCTATTGAAAAAAATATCATTTCAGAATTATCTGGATATGAGCACATGAGTCGTGAAATTAGCTATGGAAAAGAGAAAAGTCGTATAGATTTATTGTTACAATCAAAACAAAAAGTTAACTGCTATATTGAAGTCAAATCAGTCACATTGTTACAAGGAAATTATGGATATTTTCCTGATGCGGTCACAATTCGAGGGCAAAAACATTTACGTGAGCTATCATTGATAGCACAACAAGGCCAGCGGGCTGTTTTGTTATTTGCTGTTTTACATTCTGGGATCAGCCAGGTTGCAGCAGCAAAACATATTGACCATGATTATGCTTTTCTTTTGGAACAAGCATGCCAATCAGGGGTCGAAGTAATCTGTTATAAGGCCAGCATGACAGAAAACGGGATGGTTATAAGTGACAAATTACCTTTCGTATCAATGGGATAATTTGTAAACAAATCATACTGACGAGAGGGGTTTTGCAACATATTTAAGCAGTAAACATGCCTGCCTTCACACCATTGCAAAACTAATGGCAGGAACAATTGCCAACCTCGCAGTCATCTGCTATTTATAGCGGCCTATTTTTTTCCCCCTCTTGTGGGGGGGTCGTTTGATAGTGCGTGTGTAAGGAGAAGCATTATGCAAGAAGGGCAAAAACGTAAAACCTCGTCCTTGAGCATTCTCGCCATCGCTGGGGTAGAACCTTACCAGGAAAAGCCAGGCGAAGAATACATGAACGATGCCCAGTTAAAGCATTTCAAGCTAATTCTGGAAGCATGGCGCAATCAACTCAGGGATGAAGTAGACCGTACTGTATCTCATATGCAAGATGAGGCAGCAAACTTCCCTGATCCAGTTGACCGTGCGGCGCAAGAAGAAGAGTTCAGTCTTGAATTACGTAATCGGGATCGTGAGCGTAAATTGATCAAAAAGATCGAAAAAACGCTGAAAAAGGTCGAAGAAGAAGATTTTGGCTATTGTGAAGCCTGTGGGATTGAAATCGGCATCCGCCGTTTAGAGGCTCGGCCAACAGCCGATTTATGTATTGACTGCAAGACGTTGGCCGAAATTCGTGAAAAACAAATGGCTGGCTAACCAATAGGGTTAAGTACGGCGCTAAATGCGCCGTATGCCCCTATGTTGAATCGACGATGACTCAATCCAGACATCCCTCGTTATATATTGGGCGTTTTGCGCCATCTCCTTCCGGCGATCTCCATTTTGGTTCTCTGGTCACTGCACTAGGTAGTTATCTGCAAGCCCGTGCCTGTCACGGAAAATGGCTGATGCGTATTGATGATATTGATCCCCCACGGGAAATTCCCGGAGCAGACAAGCGGATATTGCAAACCCTTGAGCATTACGGGCTTTATTGGGATGGTGGGGTACTCTATCAATCCCAGCGTCATGACGCTTACCGTGCCATCCTCGATCAATTAAAACAGCAAGGAGATAGCTATTACTGTACCTGCACCCGCCAACGCATCCAACAACTAGGTGGCTTTTATAATGGCCACTGCCGACATTTACCTCTGCCAGCTCACAACGCTGCAATTCGTCTAAAACAGCACCATCCGATTTATGGTTTTTACGATAAATTGCAAGGCCATATCACTGTTCCCTCGGAAATGGCTGAGGAAGATTTCATTATTTATCGCAAAGACGGTTTATTTGCCTATAATCTTGTCGTTGTTATTGATGATAACTATCAAGGTGTCACTGAAATTGTCAGAGGAGCTGATTTAATTGAACCCACAGTTCGCCAGCTATCTCTGTATCAGCATTTGAATTTTGCAACACCAGATTATGTGCATTTACCTCTCGTGCTAAATAAAGAGGGAAATAAACTTTCTAAGCAAAATCATGCCCAGCCGATCCCATTGAGCGACCCAAGGCCATTGCTTATTGATGCGTTATCATTTTTAAATCAGCCCACTATCGCAGGCTGGCAGGATCTCACAACAGATCAACTGCTACAGCAGGCTATCGTCGGTTGGAATATAAACGTGGTTCCGCCAAAAAAACCTAGCTAATAGACTAAGTTAAATAAAGTCTTTCTATTAGTACTGTAAGCATTCTCAAAAAATGTCCAGTAAGTTATGATTGGCGGCTGTTTTTTTGTTTTAATTGATCAGTCACTACCGAGGTGTACCATTTTTAACCGAGTAGCCACTTTCTGCCGTAATTTATTAATCCGCGATCACAGAACAAAGCGCGACACACCGGCAGTCAGTGAAAGGCCAGTCACCGTATCTGACCATTCTGCTCAAACAGAGAGCAGTCCTCTGCGTAAACGTAGCAGAGGGAATCATTCATCTTCATCACATGCCGAAAACGACAAAATGAAGAAAAAATCCGTAAAGGCAATACGTTCGGACTCCCCGATCACGGAGATCCCACGCGACCAGCACCCAATTTCACGCAAGGATATCAGTGATAATGCTTTGAAGGTCCTGTATCGCCTAAATAAATCAGGTTTTGAAGCTTATCTGGTCGGAGGCGGAGTTCGTGATCTACTGCTGCACAAAAAACCCAAAGATTTTGATATAGCAACCAACGCTACCCCCGATCAAGTTCGCCAACTGTTCCGTAACTGTCGCCTTGTCGGACGTCGTTTTCGCCTTGCCCATATCATGTTTGGCCCTGATGTGATTGAAGTTGCCACCTTCCGCGGACCACATGATCAGATTGAAAACAATGACCGGAACCAGTCACATAAAGCTCAAAGCGGCATGTTACTGCGGGATAATATTTTTGGTTCAGTAGAAGAAGATGCTGTTCGTCGCGATTTCACGATCAATAGCCTCTATTATGGCATTGAAGATTTCTCACTGCGGGATTACGTTGGTGGAATGGCCGATCTGAACGCAGGTATCATTCGCCTGATTGGTGATCCAGAAACTCGCTATCGGGAAGACCCCGTGCGTATGCTGCGGGCTGTCCGTTTTGCCAGCAAACTGGATATGACTATCGAGCCAGCTACCGCTGAGCCTATCCCGCGCCTTGCATTTCTGTTGAAAGATATTCCAGCGGCACGTCTGTTCGAAGAATCGCTGAAACTGTTACAAACAGGACAAAGTTACAAGACTTATAAACTGCTGCGCGAATATCATCTGTTCCAGCCATTGTTTCCGCTTATTCAACCTGGTTTCACCCAACGTGGTGATTCGTCAATGGAAAAGCTGTTAGTACAAGTGCTGAAAAATACCGATTTTCGCTTACAAAGTGACAAGAGAGTGAATCCCGCTTTCTTATTTGCGGCCATGCTATGGTATCCATTGATTGAACATGCGGAAAAGCTGACACAGGAAGGTGGATTACAATATTACGACGCCTTTGCGTTAGCAATGAATGATATTCTTGATGAACAGTGTCGCTCCATTGCGATCCCGAAACGCCATACCACCACCATGCGCGATATCTGGTTGCTCCAGCTTCGTTTGCCGCGCCGTCAAGGAAAACGAGCAAATAAGTTGATGGAACATCCGAAGTTCCGTGCTGCGTATGACTTACTGGAATTGCGCGCCAGCATTGAGCCACGCCATGAACTGAGAGAGCTGGTACAGTGGTGGACTGAATTCCAACAGTCAACATCATCGCAACAGCGTGAAATGATATCCGATCTGGGCAGCGAACCCATTCGCCGCAGGACACGCCCCCGCCGTGTTGGACGCGTTCGCCAGAACCAGAGCAGGAACAACGGTTATTAATATGACTCGAGCCTATATCGCCATTGGCAGTAATCTGGCCGACCCTTTGCAGCAAGTCAATAATGCACTTGCTGCTCTGAAAAAGATCCCTGATACCACTTTTATTGTTCGATCATCTTTTTACCGAACCAAACCAATGGGACCACAGGGTCAACCAGATTACCTCAACCTTGCCGTCGCATTGGAAACGCGGTTATCACCAGAAACATTGCTTGATCACACTCAAGCGATCGAGCTGGAACAAGGACGCATTCGTAAGGGCGAACGCTGGGGGCCGAGAACGCTCGATTTGGATATCATGCTGTTTGGTAATCACATCATCAACACCGAACGCTTGACAGTTCCCCACTATGGGTTAAAACAGCGTGAATTCATGCTTTATCCACTTGCAGAAATTGCACCTGACCTTGTGTTTCCCGATGGAGAAACCCTGACAGAGCAATTAAAAAAAGTGCCGGAAAATGACCTGACGCTTTGGTTATAAAAATAGAGGGTATAACTATTCAGGAGAGAATGATGAAACCAACAACCCTGGCTGATCTCAGTCAGTTAAAGAAAGAAAAGCGCAAATTTGCAACCATCACAGCTTACGATGCCAGTTTCGCCCACCTTTTCGCCGAACAAGGCATTAACGTCATGCTCATTGGTGATTCACTCGGCATGACTATACAGGGATTTGACTCTACCCTGCCCGTTACCGTTGAAGATATCGCTTACCATACCCGAAGTGTTCGCGCTGGTGCCTCTCATGCTTTTCTCATCGCGGATATGCCTTTCATGAGCTACGCAACCCCCGAACAAAGTTTTGACAATGCGGCTACACTAATGCGTTCTGGTGCCAATATGGTCAAAATTGAAGGTGGAGATTGGCTATGTGATACTGTCAAAATGCTGACCGAGCGCGCCGTTCCCGTTTGCGGTCATTTAGGCCTGACACCACAATCCGTCAATGTACTTGGTGGCTATAAAGTTCAGGGACGCGATGACTCCTCAGCTCAAAAGTTATTTGACGATGCTATTGCCTTAGAAAAAGCGGGTATGCAACTCCTGGTGTTAGAGTGTGTTCCGACTGCACTGGCGCAGCGTATTACTGATGCACTGGACATTCCGGTGATTGGCATTGGGGCAGGCAATATGACTGACGGTCAAATTCTGGTGATGCATGATGCCTTGGGCATTACCGCAAGACCACCTAAATTTGCCAAAGACTTCCTCAATGAAACTGGCAATATAAGGGATGCCATTCGCCTGTACATTGAACAAGTAGAAAGCGGCGCCTATCCCGACCCGGCACACTCGTTCAACTGAATATTCTCCAGCATGACGACTAATTAAAGGAGTACAGCAATGCTGATTATAGAAACGATCCCCATTTTACGCCGAGAAATCCGTCGCTGGCGCCAGGCGGGTAAACGTATTGCCTTCATCCCTACGATGGGAAACCTGCATGATGGTCATATGGCGTTAGTTGATACCGCCAAAGCACAGGCTGACGTTGTTATCGTCAGTATCTTCGTCAATCCGATGCAATTTGATCGAGAAGACGATCTGGTCAATTATCCTCGCACCTTGCAGGAAGATTGCGAAAGACTGAGCCGTCGCAATGTCGAGTTGGTATTCGCCCCTAATGCAAACGAGATGTACCCACATGGCTTAAACGGCAACCAAACTGTTGTCGACGTCCCTGAACTCTCCCATATTCTTGAAGGTGCCAGCCGACCAGGACATTTCCGTGGCGTCACTACCGTTGTCAGCAAATTGTTTAACCTGATCCAGCCCGATCTGGTTTATTTCGGCGAAAAAGATTTCCAGCAATTACAGATTATCCGCAAGATGATTGCAGATATGGCTTACGATATTACCTTGGTTTCCGTACCGATCGTCCGTGATAAAAATGGATTGGCGTTAAGCTCACGTAATAGCCTTCTGTCCGCTGAAGAGAAAAAAATTGCGCCTTTGCTGAATAAAGTTATGCAATGTATAGCAGAAAGGCTGAAAAATGGTGAACGCGATACTGAACGACTCATTGAACTGGCATCTGCACATTTGCAGGAAGAAGGCTTTATGCCGGATGAGTTATTTATTCGTGATGCAGAAAACCTGATGCCATTAACGGCACAAAGTAAAAAAGCCGTAATTCTCATGGCGGCATGGTTGGGACAAACACGATTGATTGACAATCAGCAGGTTGATTTGGCTGACGGATTTTAATTGTGAGATGTGTGTGTCACTGGAATATGCGCCTTATATCTCCCCGTATAGCGGGGAGATATAAACAATCACATTGATTTGCAAGCTGCAACTTGAGTTGGATTGGTATATTCAATTAATAATTCCTATTTACAGCATAAAATAACCCAAATCATTTCGGCAGTGATTTTTGTTAGAAATAGATCAATAACACCAGAATAAATCGCCAACAAAATACAAAAAATAAGAGCGTAAATCCAATCAGGCAATAACCTTAATTTTTTATCCTATCATTGCGGATTAATGAAGCTCATTTCCCCTTAGTTTTATTTTTCCATATTAAAGGTTAAAACCACCGACTTTAGTCGGTCAGCTTTAGCTGCGATACTCTATTGCCCGAGAGGTGCGATATGGATTACAGATATGGCAGCCACACAGTGTTTCAGATTGAATATCATTTTGTGTGGGTAACGAAATACAGGTACAAAGTACTGACAGGTGAAGTCGGTATGCGGGTGCGAGAGTTAGTCCGTCAGACATGTGAATCGTTTGAAATTAGGATAGTAAAAGGTGTAGTGAGTAAAGACCATGTTTACATACTGGTGAGTTGTCCCCCGACATTAGCGCCCTCAGAAATTATGAGGAGGCTGAAAGGAAGGACAGCGAGTAAGTTGTTTGAAGAATTTGCTCATCTGAAGAAGCGGTACTGGGGTCAGCATTTTTGGAGCAGAGGCTATTTTTGTGCCACGGTGGGTCAGTTAACAGAAGAAATGATTAAAGCCTATCTGGAGCATCATTTTGAACCGAATCCAAATGATGACTTCAGGGTAGACAATTGACGCATCGTTTAGCCGATGCGTATCCGGACTTTCAGTCCGTTAATCACTAACCCACCTACTTCAGTAGGTGGTTGTTGAGTTTATTTTTATTTGAATACCATTTAATATTTATACCAATCTAACTTCAAGATACGTGTGATTTCTCCCCGCTTTGTTGAGAGAAATTCAGATCATTTTAAAACGCTATTTAAGAATATTTTCCATTAAATACCGAATTTGCGAGAGGCAGTTTGGGATTTATTTGCATCTTATGCCTGTCATTTTGTCGCCTTTACTCAAACTGGTGGAGATAAAATTTGGATAAATGGGGCATTAAGGAAGGAAACCATGTCAGATACAATGATCGTCACCCCCCATCATTACACCGCTAAAGCATTTTGTGAGGAGTTTCATATTCGGACCCAGGCTGAGGCGGAAACCGCACTGAGCAGGGTCGATACGCTCTATCCACAAAGCCGCCGATATTATGGCGCTTACGGAGACGATCCGGAGTTAGATGAATACTACAATCACGAAGACGCCCAATTCGAAGCGCAGTCTTTTAAAAAAGCGGCACAGGATGCCGTTGACAAATTCAACAGCGGCGAGTTTCCGCTGAAAGCGTGGGAAGAAAAGGAAAAAACAGAAGCACCTGACTATCCTCAGCCCAATTCCCCTTTACCCGCCAAAGTTCGTGATGACAGCCCGACCGGGGAAGGGAATACCCTGGGCAAAATTGTCGCTCAGTCCGCCCCGGCACAAGTGTCAGCGGCAGACGCCAATCCCATTCCAACCGCAGAAACGCCGGCAGAAAAGGGCCTGTGGGATAAAACCGTTGACTGGTTTCAGGAAACCACCGATGACGTCAACAACTGGCTTGATGAGAGTAAACACAATCTGAAAGCAGCCTGGGACAATCCCGGCGAAGCCGCTATCGGGGCAGGAAAAGCGCTCTGGAATACCGTCCCTGAAATGGCGGAATTGGCTGGCAAGGGGATGGTGATTGCCGCGACCTCTCCCGCCGTTACAGCCGAAAAGGTTGGGGTATATGGGGGTCGCGCCTGTCGGCATGGCTGAAATGCAGCAAAAAGCCGTGGAGGCGGTCAATACTGATGCGATTAAGCTGGAAATGAAAAGCGATGCCGAAAAAGGGGGAGGCCTCGCTTTCGATATCGGTAGTATAGCGATGGGAGGGGCAGGGATACTTAAAGAGGCAGCAAAAGGCACCGCAAAAGCAACAGCCAAAGCTGAAAGCAAAGTGTTGAGGGAAAAAGCCAAAGCCGCCGAAACATCGGGGGCTAAAATCAAAGGCCAGTCTCAGGAAAGGGCTAATCCCACGCCTGAAAAACCCAAAAATGCCGAAAAAGAGACCGTTGACAACCAGTCCAGCAATAAGGAAGGCAGTTGCACCGGGACGTGCAGTACAAAAGGTGAGCCTGTCGATATGGCCACCGGCGACTTCCTGCAAGTCTGGCCAGTGATTGCCATTCCCGGATTATTGCCCATCACCCTGACCCGCACCTATCGCTCCACCGCCAGGTACAGCGGCCTGTTTGGGCCGAAATGGGCGGATGACTGGTCACGCCAGTTAGCCTTGTCCGAGGGCAAAGTGAATTTCACCGATGCGGACGGCGTGCTCTACGATTTCAGCACCCCGGATAACACCGTGCTCGCCCGTAACCGGCATATTCCTCATTACGTGCTGACCGGTGAGTTAAACGGCGAACTGCAATTGACCGATCGCCGCTCGCAACTGATTTACCATTTCAATTACGCGATCGGCTCTCTCCGCAAGCTGTCTGCGATCACCGATCGTCGCCAAAACGCTATCCAGTTTATCTATGATGAACACTCACAACTCATCGAAATTACCCGCACGGATGGTTTCCGGTTAAGGCTGGGCTATCAAAGGCAGCAACTCCAGACGGTCGATTATCTCGACCCGCAGAAACCGCAGCGATTAGTCACCTGTCATTATGATCCGCAAGGCTATCTCAATGAATGTGATGCCTTCCAGCACCATCACCTGTGGCATGAATATGATGTTCAGGGGCGGATGATCCGCTGGCATGACACCGACCAGACTGATGTTAACCTCACTTATGATGAACAGGGGCGGGTGCTGACAACGAGTACGGCCAGTGGTTACTGGTGCGACAGTTTTTATTATGATGATCGGCTGCGTATCACGACCTACCGGGATGCTGAGGGCGGGGAAACTCAGCACCATTACGATCACCATGGACTGGTTTTCCGTGAAATTGATCCATTAGGCAGGATCACCCGTCGACAGTGGCACAACAGCCAGAAAATGTGGGAAGAAGATCCCGCTGGCAATGTCACCACCTTCGGTTACAACCCGGATGGTGCGCTGACGGAAGTAAAGTCGCCAACAGGTGAAATTTTTGCTTACGGTTATGATGAACATGGGCAGCTTATCGAAAGTGTGCTGCCGACCGGCGAACGCTGGAAATTCCACTATGATAAGCAGGGCAATCTGGCGGCGCTGACCAATCCACTGGGGCACAGGGAGGAATACCAATACGGTACACATGGCGAATTACGCCAGCGCCTACTGCCGGATGGTCGCCAGTGGCACTATACCTACGATAAACAACAACGGCTGGCCGCAGTTATCACGCCGGACGGCCAGACTACCGGCTTACAACTGGATGAACTGGGTCGCCTGCGCCAACTCACTGATGCCCTGAAACAACAGACCCGCTACCGCTACAGCGACGACCATGCCAGTCTCAATGGCAGCCTGACCGAAATCACCCTGCCGGATGGCACCACGCAGCAACTGGCCTATGACAGTGAACGGCGTGTGGTGGCGGTGACTGACGGCGAAGGGCGCACCACACGCTACACTTACGGCGCCTTTGACCTGCTGACCCAGGTGACCCGGCCGGATGGCACGACGCTGCACTTTGGCTATGACCGCCTGACCCGCTTAAACTCAGTCACGGCCTCCACCGGCGAAACTTACCGTTATGAGCGGGATGCTGCCGGGCAGATTACCCGCGAAATCGATTTTACCGGACGTATCCTTGAGTATCAGTACGATAAACTGGGGCGTCGCACGCAAGTGCAGTATCCCGATGGTCAGCAACTCCGCTGGCACTATTCCGCTGCCGGCTTGCTGGTCAGACAGGAAAGCTGGCAGCCGGAAGAGCATCAGTGGGTACTGAAAGCGACCACCACTTACGAATACAACCCGCGGCATCAACTGGTGAAAGCCACCAATGCCGATGCGGTGGTGGAATATGAGTATGACAAGACTACCGGCCTGCCGACCTGTGAGCGTATCAACGGGCGAGCAATCACCCGCGAATGGGACAGCCTGACGGGGCGCCCGGTCAGTGAAAGCCTGGATGGTCACACCCTGCACTTCGGCTATCACCCTCTATCGGGGGCACTCAATCATTTCCAGTTCAGCCAGCATGCGCCGCTGACACTCCGGCATGATGCGCTGGGACAGGAAACGGTGCGCGAAAGTGCCAACGGGTTTATCCTCGCCAGCCGCTACACCGCAACCGGCTTGCTGGCCCATCAGTCAGCCGGGCGGGACAGCGCCTTTTTCCGGGAAGCGCTGGCTCAAAACGACCCGCACTTCCCGCCACAGGCCACTGCCGTCAACCGGAGCTGGCAATATGACCGTGCCCGTAACGTCCTGGTCATTGACGACAGTCGCTGGGGGCAAACCCGTTATCGTTACAATACCAACGACCAGATCCTAAACACCCAATTCAGTGGGTTCCGCTCAAATGAAGAGCAATTCAGTTACGATGCCAACGGCAACCTGCGCCAACATTTGCCCACCGATGCGCAGGGCGCGATGGAACAGTTCATGCAACGCCAGCAGGCCGGACGGGTCGTGCAACGGGGTGATTCGCATTATCACTATGATGATAACGGCAGGCTCATCGAAAAAATCGAGCAGTGTGACGGTTTTCGTCCCCAGGTCTGGCGTTACCGCTGGGATACGCAAAACCAGCTCACCCATTTAGAAACCCCGGACGGCTCGCGCTGGCAGTACAAATACGATCCTTTCGGGCGGCGTATCCAGAAACAAAAAACCCACGATGGAAAACGGGTCGCAGAGAATTTACAGTTGTGGCTTCGGGGTAAGCCTGATTTACCCGACAACCCGAAGGCGCTGGGCGGCTATGATTACCTGTGGAGCGGTGATCAGTTGATTGAGGAAGTGCCGTATCAGCTTGACGGTACGAGGCGGGAAGACAAACGCGTCCGCTGGTTATATGAACCGGGTTCATTAACACCATCGGCGCGTTTTGAGCGGGGCAAACTGCACTACGCCATCAGTGACCATCAGGGCACGGTACGGGAGATTTTGGATGAGCAGGGCGAACTGATCTGGAACCAACGGCTGAGCACCTGGGGCAAAGCCGAAAACCGGGGCGGTGTGCCGTCCCATCACCCGGATCACCATGTCCAGTGCAACTTCCGGTTTTTGGGCCAATATTTCGATGAAGAATCCGGGCTTTGCTATAATCGCTTTAGGTATTACAGTAACGAGACGGGGCAATATATCTCGCCGGATCCTCTGAATCTCGAGGGGGGCTTGAATCCGTATGGGTATGTCGATAATCCAGTCAAATATGTTGATCCTTTTGGATTAAAGCTGAAAAGGATTGCCCATATTAAAGACTCATTAAATTTTATATCATATCGCTTTAGTGGAAAAGATAATGGTGAACATTTCCTTTTTGATCAACAAAAACCGTTAAAACTACAAAAATTATTTGATCATCCAAAAACCATGGAGATCATGACTTTTGATGCTACTTCTAATGATTGAACACTTACAAATTGGCCCAGATGTAATAAAAAATTGCCACAAAATTGAATATTATTAACAGACAATTATATCAACATTCTATTGGTTATGTTATCTCTATTAGTAATACTAAAAAATGGGACACTCAGATGGCTTTCGTTGGCGTCAATCCTAAAACGGTCAATACGAAATCCTTTTATACTTCGGTGGCGAGAATGTCTATTTGAGAAATTGTTTTTAATTGCCCATTAATTGTGATAAAAAATTTAACATTGTCATTAACTCAGTTCCAGAGGGCTTTCATTACGGCTTATCATGATCAAATATTATGAGAAAATTATTTCTTTGAATGAAAATATTGAAGAATAATTTACTTTATCATTTGGTGTGCATCAAAATTTGCTCTTGAACAGACTTCGTCAATGTCTTATCCAGAATTCAGGTTAAGTTAGAAAATACAAAACCGGCAAGATCCCCGTTATCTTCCGGCTTTCTCCTTTTTTAGGCCAGAATTTTGTTTAGGGTATGGGGTTTTTTTTACTCTTCGTCCCGACAATTCTCCGCAGAGGACGGGGGACACCACTTGTGTTTCCATTGGTTTAAATCTTTACAAGGAGATTGAAAAAGCCCCCTTAGATCAGCTTGGATTGATTCTTTTAAAGATGGAAAAATAAAACTGTCGTCCCATCAAAATAGAGATAACAATATGAATAAAAAAGAATTAATAAATTTAATAGAAAATGTAATTTTTAATCTGGAAGAACTAAAAAAGTCTAGCAGAGAATAACTGGATCATAAATTTTAAAGCTTTTATCTTTAGAATCAGGAGAGCTAAAAACTAATATTGTGAAGAATATGACTAGAGGGTATCTAGAAAATAATGTATGCATGTCAAAAAGAACTAGATAAAATATAAACTCATTCATTGTTTAAATTAAAGCTCTATGTTCGTAAAAAGCCGGAAAGATCCCTGTAATCTTCCGGCTTTCTTCTTTTTAGAGCGGCTCAGTCCCTGCCCTTAGTTGCTGTTGTAGTCGCCAAGCAGTTCCCGCATTCTGAGCTTAATCTCACTGAGCTGGTCTTGCTGGCGCTGGTACTGTTGCTTAATGCTGCGGGTGTCGTCACTGTCAGGAATAAGCACCAGACAGCCATCCATAATCTTGACGGTCAGGGTACAACCCTTATCAAACCCGGCGGCCTTAAGCCACTGGCCTTTCAGGTGTATTGCAGGCGGGGCGGTGGCCTTGTTATTTTGCGGCACGTATCCCACGGTGTAATAACGTTCTGTTTTTGTAGCTTTATTTACTGCACGGTTTTGCTTAGAATGCGCCTTAGCCATCATTCAACTCCTATCTAGTTGCTTGTGGTGAGCAACTTCGGCGTGTTGCAAGCGCGCCGGAGCTGCGTTAAAAATGCTTTCTCTTTAGCTGCCTTTCTCCTGCTCAACCGGGCGCATCGCTGATTCAACCCGGCTCTTCATAATCACGGCATCAATCAGTTTAATCACCGTTTCTTGTTCTTCCGGCTGGCACTCCTCAAGGGCTTTAAGTCGCTCGATTAACCGCGTGTTACTCAGCGGTAATTGCTCGTCAGACGAACCTAATAACAAATAATCAATCGACGTCGTAAATAACTCAGCCAGTTGTATCAGTTTATCCGCAGGCGGAATGTGCATCCCGGATTCGTACTTGTTGTACTGCGAAAGTTGCAACCCAATCAGGCCAGCGACTTCTTTCTGTGTCCGCCGTTGTTGGTTACGCAATGCTTTTAGCCGTTGACCAAATGCCCGGCGCTGTTCTTCGGTCTGCATAATCTCTTCTGTCATATCAGCCATAAAGTGCTCCGAGTATAAGGTGTGTTATTAAAACGACTTGCTTTACTATCGTGTTGCGATTATATAATATATCGCATAGCGAATCAAAATAAATCTTGACAGGTTTTTAAAGGAATAACGATATGGCTCGCATTCCCGACGCAGAATTACAGCACCTGAAATCCGCTGTCTCTTTAGTTGCCGTTATTGAGCAGCAAGGGCGGCAGCTCTTTAAGCGCGGCAAAGACATGATCGTGCTGTGCCCGTTCCATCAGGAGAAAACGCCCTCAATGGTCATTACCCCGTCGAAAAATCTCTATCACTGCTTTGGCTGCGATGCGGGCGGATCGGTGCTCGACTGGGTGATGAAAACGGAGAATTTAAGCCTGCGCCATGCCGCCGAACGCTTAAAGGCCGTGCTGGGGCACAATCCGGCGGTGGAGCCGCTGGCAGCGGTGCCGTCGGTGAGGGGAACGGGCGGCAGGCGCTGTTGCAGCGGGTGATCACCTTTTATCACCAGACACTGCTGAATGCGCCGGAAGCGCTGGCCTACCTGAAAAAACGCCGTCTCGATCATCCTGAGCTGGTCAGCCATTTTAAACTGGGCTTTGCCAACCGCACTCTGGGTTATCGCTTGCCGCATAAAAAAACCAAGGCCGGAGCGGAGATCCGCGCGCAGTTGCAGGCCGTTGGCTTGTTGCGCGACAGCGGGCATGAGCATCTTCAGCGGCTCGCTGGTTGTGCCGGTGATCGGTCTGGAGGGTCAGGTGCTGGAGATGTACGGGCGTAAAATCTCCGATCGCTTGGGCAGGCACACCGCGGCATCTGTATTTACCGGGTGAGCATGGCGGCGTCTGGAATGAAGCGGGGCTGGGTCGGCGTCCGTTATCCTGTGTGAATCGCTGATTGATGCGCTGTCGTTCTGGTGTGCCGGCTTTCGCAACGTCACCTCTGTTCCTATGGCGTTCACGGCTTTATTGACGACCATCGGGAAGCCCTCCGGCAACATGAGGTGCAACAGGTCTACATTGCCTATGACAATGATAACGCGGGCAATGACGCGGCGGTGCGGCTGGCGTCAGAGCTGCAACTGGCCGGGCTGGATGTCTGGCGGGTGGTGTTCCCCCGAAGGCCGCGATGCCAATCGTTTTAGCTGCGAGGTGGCGAACCCGGAAACGGCCTTGTCGGTTTGGCATCCCGCAGGGTGCTGGCATCCGCGCAAATGGCTGGCACTTGACGCGGCAGACAATGGAGCCAGGCACGTACCAAAATCCGCAGGTTCTTTAGCCCCTGTGCCTGCGCCTTAGCGTGATGCCGGGCGTGGTTGACAACGCTTGAGCCAACGGCGATATCGTTATCCGGCAGGATGCACAGGAGTGGCGGTTGCGCGGGGGGCCGCAGAAAATCGGGGCGGTAATGAAAATCAATGTGCAGTTATTAGACAAAAACAGGGGCGCGCTGTTCGTCGATAGTCTCGATATCCTCAGCGCCCGGGCGCGTTCGGGGTTCCGTGCGGCAGGCTTCGCAGGAGCTGGCACTGCCGGATACGCTGATCAAGCGGGCACTGGGGCGGGTGTTACTGGTGCTGGAGCAACGTTCGTGGATGGCAGCAGAGACGGCGCAGGCCGTCGTTGAGGATCGCAGATCCCAGCTGCTTTGATGTTGTTGCAAGATCCGGCGTTGGTCAGCCGTATCACCGCTGATTTAGCTGCCTGTGGTGTGGTGGGTGAATCGACCAACCTGTTGGCGGCTTATCTGGCGGCGGTGAGCCGAAAATTACCCAAACCCTTAGCTGTCCTGATCCAGAGCAGCAGCGCCGCAGGCAAGAGCAGCCTGATGGATGCCGTCCTGAATCTGATCCCCGAAGAAGAGCGTATCCAGTACAGCGCCATGACCGGCCAGAGCCTGTTTTATCTCGGTGAAACCCCTCTCCAGCACAAGATTTTAGCCATCGCGGAAGAAGAAGGCGTGCGGCAGGCGGCCTATGCGCTCAAGCTGTTGCAGTCGGATGGCGAGCTGACCATGGCGAGCACGGGCAAGGATGAGGCAACCGGCAACCTGGTCACCAAAAGCTATACCGTCAAAGGCCCGGTGATGCTGATGCTCACCACGACCGCCATTGATGTGGATGAAGAATTATTAAATCGCTGTCTGGTGCTGACGGTCAACGAATCCCGCGAGCAAACCGAAGCGATCCATGCGTTGCAGCGCCAGAAGCAGACACTCGCGGGCTTGCTGGCTGAGAGCGAGCGGGACTATCTGACACAACTTCACCAGAACGCCCAACGGTTGCTGAAACCGTTAAATGTGGTCAACCCCTATGCCAGCCAGCTCACCTTCATGAGTGACAAAACCCGTACCCGCCGCGACCATATGAAATACCTGACGCTCATTCAGAGTATCGCCCTGCTGCACCAACACCAGCGGGACATCAAAACCGCCGATCATCGTGGCAAGGTGCTTGAATACATCGAAGTGACCAAAGACGATATCCGGCTGGCCAATCAGTTGGCGCATGAAATCTTAGGCCGGACACTGGACGAAATGCCGCCACAGACGCGCAAGCTGTTATTACTGATCCAGGCGTGGGTCAGGAACAGCGGTCAGCTCCGCCATGAAATGCGGTTTACCCGCAAGCAGTTACGGGATGCGGTACAGTGGGGCGATACCCAGCTCAAAGTGCATCTCTCACGGCTGGTCGAAATGGAATACCTGTTGCTGCACTAAGCCGCGGGCTTACGTTCGCTCTATGAACTGCCGTTTGACGGCGACGACAGCGACACCGCGCACCTGTGCGGCCTTATCGTCGTTGATAAGGCAGGTATGACTAGTAAATATGCTAAGCTGCCCCTGGGTGGGGTTCAAGTCGGCAGTCGGTCGGAATAGCAAAATTTATCACAACGGTAGTCACAGTAAGGCTTTATCGAAAAGCGGTCGGACAACTTCAAAAAACACTGTTCCCGGCACCTTCATTTACCCCCATCGTAACCGTATTTCCTGCTATTCCATCACAGAAAGGAGATTTTCTCATGACAACCTCAGACAACATATCCCTTGAGGACTACCTTGACAACACCTTGACGCCCTGCGCTACACACGGGGGCACAACCCCGGCTAGCACACTTGAGCTATTGAAGCGATCTGATGCAGTTCGCCCGCTGGTGTGACAACGGATAACCCTCTCAGCAGGTGAGCTTCCCCGGCCCCTGGAAAGCTGGCAGCGGGTCTGCTCCGAAAAAAGGCGGGGTCAGCCGCTCACGGCCAGCACCATCAGCCAAAAAGCTGACCCACCTGCGTAATCTGTTCAGTTGGCCTGGCGAAGCGGCAACACCTGCTGTACAACCCGGCCAAGCAGATGGTGCTGCCCCGGCAGGAGCGGCGTCTGCCATGGGGCTATGCTGAATGAGCAGGAAACCCGGCAGGTGCTCAGAGCCATGACGATCAGAGGGTGCTGGGGTTGCGCGATCGCGCCATGATGGAAATGTTTTGGAGCACAGGCCTGCGGCGCTCAGAAGCCCAGCGGTTACAGGTCAGTGACATTGACTTTGCCGCCCGGCGCGCTGTTTGTCCGGCAGGGCAAGGGGCGCAAAGACCGGGTTGTTCCCTTCGGCGAGTCGGCGCGCCACTGGCTGCAACGTTACCTGAATGAGGTGCGCCCGCGTCTGGTCTGGAAAAAAGACCTCGGCTATCTGTTCGTGTCACAACACGGTAATGCGCTGGCCGATGGCACCCTGACCCAGATAGTGCGCAATGCGTTGCATCGTGCCGGGATCTGGATAAACCGGGCGCGTGTCACCTGTTCCGGCATGGCATGGCGACCCAGATGTTAGAAAATGGGGCAGATACACGGCACATTCAGGCGATACTGGGTCATGCCAGTCTGGAATCGACGCAAATTTATACCCATGTTGCCGTCGGACACTTAAAAGAAGTGCATAAGCAGACCCACCCGGCAGAGCGGACGCCAGAGAGCCGCTCAGCCCGTGCCAGCAGTGAGCCGGATGCCGAACCGACGCCACAGAACACCGGACAGCCCGGCCGTCCCCGTTGAGTTCGCTGGGATCGGCGCGGGGCAGACCGTGGCCGGACTGCCCGTCAGCCCCGGCGCTCGCGGGGGTACGTGGGCAATGGGCAGCGTGGGCTTTGGTGTCCCCGTTCAGTCAGTGCAGGCCGCCCAAAGCCCACTCAACATAATGCAGGGAGATTGTGCGCAACTCGCCGGGTACGACATATTGTCCCGCTCACCCCCCGGGGAGCGGCTCGCAACGCACAATCTGCATTATGTCTGGCGCCCCCGCTTATCAGCATCGCAAGGTGCACCGCACAAGGCTGCGCCTTCTGCTGTCAGCTTCTGAGCCAGTTCAGCAAAAACCGTCAGCAAAAACCCGTTCTTCTTTAGCTGCCTTGCGTTGTTCCGGCAAACTTCCCGGTAGGCAGGTCGGCCTGCGGCCTCCGCGTTTACCTCCCCCGCCCCAACCCCGCTGCGACTGACTGCGCCCGGCTCGCAGTCGCTGTGCTCCTCGCTCGTTACTGTGCTCGCCATCTTTGCCCCATGCAGCCCCCGCAGGGGGCTTCCCTTGAGTAAAGTGCCCTCAAACAAAACCGTTACAACTTCGGCTTCCGTGCCTGAGAGCGTCGCAATGCGCCGCTGGCGGGTTCTTTGCCACCCGCACCCGCAGAACGTGCGCCCGCCGCCCAACAAGTTGGGCCGCGTTCGCCCGTTGCCGAAAGTGAAAAACCGCACAAAATCAGGTTGTTCAGCTCATCACAAGGAAAACAGTGAAGCTATACTGCATAACGGCTTGCGGCGGTAGCAGGGCAAAGCCGCGCCAAACAATCCCAAAAAAGGGGCGTCGGGGGGTGTCGGGGGTCAAAATGAGAGTCAAAGAAACGATCGCTATCAATCTGCCACTTCGGAAGCCTTGCCCGTTGTGCGGGCTGGCGTAAGCCCGGCGCGGTATTTGACTGCCTCCTGAGGCCGAAAGATCCCATGATCTTCCAGCTTTCTTATTTTTAAGAGCACTCACTCCCTGCCCTTAGTTGCTGTTGTAGTCGCCAAGCAGTTCCCGCATTCTGAGCTTAATCTCACTGAGCTGGTCTTGCTGGCGCTGGTACTGTTGCTTAATGCTGCGGGTGTCGTCACTGTCAGGAATAAGCACCAGACAGCCGTCCATAATCTTGACGGTCAGGGTACAACCCTTATCAAACCCGGCGGCCTTAAGCCACTGGCCTTTCAGGTGTATTGCAGGCGGGGCGGTGGCCTTGTTATTTTGCGGCACGTATCCCACGGTGTAATAACGTTCTGTTTTTGTCGCTTTATTTACTGCACGGTTTTGCTTAGAATGCGCCTTAGCCATCATTCAACTCCTATTTAGTTGCTTGTGGTGAGCGGCGTCGGCGTGTTACCAGCACACCAGCGCCGCGTAAATGCTTTCTCTTTAGCTGCCATTTCTCCATGCTCTACCGGGCGCATCGCTGATTCAACCCGGCTCTTCATAATCACCGCATCAATCAGTTTAATCACCGTTTCTTGTTCTTCCGGCTGTCACTCCTCAAGGGCTTTAAGTCGCTCAATTAACCGCGTGTTACTTAGCGGTAATTGCTCGTCAGACGAACCTAATAACAAATAATCAATCGACGTCGTAAATAACTCAGCCAGTTTTATCAGTTTATCCGCAGGCGGGATGTGCCATCCCGGATACGTACTTGTTTACTGCGAAAGTTGTAACCCAATCACGCCAGCGATTCTTTCTGTGTCCTCCGTTGTTGTTGCGCAATTCTTTTAGCCGTTGACCAAATGCCCGGCGCTGTTCTTAAGTCTCCATAATCTCTTCTGTCATATCAGCCATAAAGTGCTCCGGTATAAGGTGTGTTATTAAAACGACTTGCTTTACTATCGTATACATTATATAATATATCGCATAGCCACTTCAAAATAACTATTGACAGGTTTTTAAAGGACTATCGAAATGGCTCGCATTCCCGACGCAGAATTACAGCACCTGAAATCCGCTGTCTCTTTAGTTGCCGTTATTGAGCAGCAGGGGCGGCAGTTGTTTAAGCGCGGCAAAGACATGATCGTGCTGTGCCCGTTCCATGAGGAGAAAACGCCCTCGATGGTCATTACCCCGTCGAAAAATCTCTATCACTGCTTTGGCTGCGATGCGGGCGGTCGGTGCTCGACTGGGTGATGAAAACGGAGAATTTAAGCCTGCGCCATGCCGCCGAACGCTTAAAGGCCGTGCTGGGACACAATCCGGCGGTGGAGCCGCTGGCAGCGGTGCCGTCGGTGGCGGAGGGGAACGGGCGGCAGGCGCTGTTGCAGCGGGTGATCACCTTTTATCACCAGACACTGCTGAATGCGCCGGAAGCGCTGGCCTACCTGAAAAAACGCCGTCTCGATCATCCTGAGCTGGTCAGCCAGTTTAAACTGGGCTTTGCCAACCGCACTCTGGGTTATCGCTTGCCGGATAAAAAAACCAAGGCCGGAGCGGAGATCCGCGCGCAGTTGCAGACCATTGGCCTATTGCGGGACAGCGGGCAGGAACACTTCAGCGGCTCGCTGGTTGTGCCGGTGATCGGTCTGGAGGGTCAGGTGCTGGAGATGTACGGGCGTAAAATCTCCGAGCTTGCGGGCAGGCACACCGCGGCATCTGTATTTACCGGGTGAGCATGGCGGCGTCTGGAATGAAGCGGGGCTGAGGTTCGGCGTCCGTTATCTTGTGTGAATCGCTGATTGATGCGATGTCCTTCTGGTGTGCCGGCTTTCGCAATGTCACCTGTTCCTATGGCGTTCACGGCTTTACCGACGCCCATCGGGAAGCCCTCCGGCAACATGAGGTGCAACAGGTCTACATTGCCTATGACAATGATAACGCGGGCAATGACGCGGCGGTGCGGCTGGCGTCAGAGCTGCAACTGGCCGGGGGCTGGGATGTCTGGCAGGTGGTGTTCCGCCGAAGGCCGCGATGCCAATCGTTTTAGCTGCGAGGTGGCGAACCCGGAAACGGCCTTGGTCGGTTGTTGGCCAGGTGCTGGCATCGGCGCACATGGCTGGATTTGACGCGGCAGAAAGTGGAGCCAGGCAGCACCAAAATCCGCCGGTTCTTTGCGGCTGACCTGCGCCTGGCAGTGAACCGGGCGTGGTGACAACGCTTGAGGCCAACGGCGATATCGTTATCCGGAGGACGCACAGGAGTGGCGGTTGCGCGGGGGGCGCCAGCAAATCGGCGCGGTAATGAAAATCAATGTGCAGTTATTAGACAAAAACAGCGGCGCGCTGTTCGTCGATAGTCTCGATATCCTCAGCGCCCGGGCGCGTTCGGGGTTTGCGCGGCAGGCAAGTCAGGAGCTGGCACTGCCGGATACGCTGATCAAGCGGGCACTGGGGCGGGTGTTACTGGTGTCTGGAGCAACGGTCGTGGATGGCAGCAGAGACGGCGCAGTGCCGGCACTGAGGTCGAGCGTTGAGCAGCTTTGGTTTTGATGTTGCAAGATCCGGCGTTGGTCAGCCGTATCACCACTGATTTAGCTGCCTGTGGCGTGGTGGGTGAATCGACCAACCTGTTGGCCGCTTATCTGGCGGCGGTGAGCCGAAAGTTGCCCAAACCCTTAGCTGTCCTGATCCAGAGCAGCAGCGCCGCCGGCAAGAGCAGCCTGATGGATGCGGTGCTCAATCTGATCCCGGAAGAAGAACGCATCCAGTACAGCGCCATGACCGGCCAGAGCCTGTTTTATCTCGGTGAAACCCCTCTCCAGCACAAGATTTTAGCCATCGCGGAAGAAGAAGGTGTGCGGCAGGCAGCCTATGCGCTCAAGCTGTTGCAGAGTGATGGCGAACTAACGATGGCAAGCACGGGTAAAGATGAAGCGACGGGCAATCTGGTGACCAAAAGCTACACCGTCAAAGGCCCGGTGATGCTGATGCTCACCACCACCGCCATTGATGTGGATGAAGAGCTGCTCAATCGTTGTCTGGTGCTGACGGTCAACGAATCCCGCGAGCAAACCGAAGCTATCCATGCGGTACAGCGCCAGAAGCAGACACTCGCCGGCTTGCTGGCTGAGAACGAGCGCGACTATCTGACACAACTTCACCAGAACGCCCAGCGGCTGCTGAAACCGCTGAATGTGGTCAACCCCTATGCCGCCCGACTCACCTTCATGTCTGACAAAACCCGTACCCGCCGCGACCATATGAAATACCTGACGCTCATTCAGAGCATCGCCCTGCTGCACCAGCACCAGCGGGACATCAAAACGGCTGAGCATCGTGGCAAGAAGCTAGAATACATCGAAGTGACCCAAGACGATATCCGGCTTGCCAATCAGTTGGCGCATGAAATCTTAGGCCGGACACTGGACGAAATGCCGCCGCAGACGCGCAAGCTGTTATTACTGATCCAGGCGTGGGTCATGGAACAGCGGCCAGCTCCCAATGCCCTAAAATGCGGCTTTACCCGGAAGCAGTTACGGGATGCGGTACAGTGGGGCGATACCCAGCTCAAAGTGCATTTTCACGACTGGTTGAAATGGAATACCTGTTGCTGCACCGTCGCGGCCTGACGTTCGTCTTTCATATGAACTGCCGTTTGACGGCGACGACAGCGACACCGCGCACCTGTGCGGCCTGATTGAACCCTGCATGATAGGCTTTGTCTAAATAGCTAAGCGGTCGCCCTCTGGTCGGGGTTCAAGTCGGTCCCAGTCGGTCGGAATAGCAAAATTATCACAACGGTAGGCACAGTAAGGCTTTATCGAAAAGCGGTCGGACAACTTCAAAAAACACTGTTCCCGGCACCTTCATTTACCCCATCGTAACCGTACTTCCTGCTTCACACAGAAAGGACTTCTCACATCGACAACTTCACATGGCATTCGACAACACTCAGACAACATATCGAGGCCTTCCTCTACACCTTGGGCACAAGCCCTGCGCTATGCACACGGCAAACCTTTGTAGCATCTGGTGCAATTTACGGCTGGTGTGACTCCGAACGGGCAATAACCCTGCTCAGCAGGTCAGCTTCCCGGCTTCCCCGCTGGAAAGCTGGCAGCGGCTGTCTGCCCGAAAACGGGCGGGGTCAGCCGCTCACGGGCAGCACCATCGCGAAGAGCTGACCCACCTGCGTAATCTGTTCGGTTGGCTGGTGACTGGAACAGCAACACCTGCTGTACAACCCGGCGCAAGCGGCTGGTGCTGCCCCGGCAGGAGCGGCGTCTGCCATGGGGCATGCTGAATGAGCAGGAAACCCGGCAGGTTTTAGCCCTGACAACAATCACCCGCTGAGGTGCTGGGGATCCGCCATCGGGTTATGATGGAAACCTTATGGAGTACAGGCATGCGGCGCTCAGAAGTCCCAGCGGTTACAGGTCAGTGACATTGACTTTGCCGCCGGCGCGCTGTTTTGTCCGGCAGGGCAAGGGGCGCAAAGACCGGGTTGTTCCCTTCGGCGAGTCGGCGCGCCACTGGCTGCAACGTTACCTGAATGAGGTGCGCCCGCGTCTGGTCTGGGAAAAAAGATTCCGTGGCTATCTGTTCGTGTCACAAAAGGTTATGCGCTGGCCGATGGCACCCTGACCCAGATAGTGCGCAATGCGTTGCATCGTGCCGGGATCTGATAAACCGGGCGCGTGTCACCTGTTCCGGCATGGCATGGCGACCCAGATGTTAGAAAATGGGGCAGATACACGGCACATTCAGGCGATACTGGGTCATACGAAGCTAATCGACGCAAATTTATACCCATGTTGCCGTCGGACACTTAAAAGAAGTGCATAAGCAGACCCACCCGGCAGAGCGGACGCCAGAGAGCCGCTCTGCCCGTGCCAGCAGTGAGCCGGATGCCGAACCGACGCCACAGAACACCGGACAGCCCCGTCCCCTTAGTTGTGGATTGGGGGGGGACCGTGGTCGGCATGCCCGTCAGCCCCGGTGCCAGCGGGGGTAAATGGGCCATGGGCGGTAGTGGGTGATGTCCCCGTTCAGTCAGTGCAGGCCGCCCAAAGCCCACTTAACATAATGCAGGGAATTATACGCCACTCACCGGGCAGCGCCGCCGCCAGCCAGCGGCATCGTAAAGCGGCTCGCAGCGCAGAATCTGCATTATGTCTGGCGCCCCCGCGGGTCGGCATCGCAGGGGTGCTGGCGCACAAGGCTACGCCTTCTGCTCTAACCGCCGGAACCCATGCCTGCCAAACACCGCGCCAGACCCTGAGCACCGAGCCGACGTTTAGAAAAATCCCTTCTTCTTTAGCGGCCTTGCCCTTGGCTCAGGCCAACAACCCGGTAGGCAAGTCGGCCTGCGGCCTCCGCGTTCACCTCCCCCGCCCCGACCCCGCTGCGACGACTGCGCGCGGCTCGCAGTCGCTGTGCTCCTTGCTCGTTCCCGTGCTCGCCATCGCCGCCCCGTGCAGCCCCCGCAGGGGGCTTCCCTTAGCAACCCGGCGCGGTCATGCAAAGCCGATCTCCAGCTTAGGCTATCGTGCATCAGAGCGTCGCAGTGTGCCGCTTGCAGGCTCTATGCCGCCCGCCCCCGCAGAACACTGCCCACCGCCCTGCAAGCCGGCCGGCGTTCGCCCGTTGCCGTGAAAAACCGCACAAAAACCGGCTGTTCAGTCAATCACAAGGAAAAGGGGCGCTATACTGCACCACAGCTTGCGGCGGTAGCAGGGCAAAAAGCGCACCGGGGCAACATCGCAAAACAGGCCAAAAGTGCACATCGGCGTTTTAGGTTCGCGGGGATGGACGGAACAGGTAAAAATGGTTCTTTAACAAGCTGATAGTCAAAGAAAAAATCGCTTAAAACAGTATGACCGCACCGGAATCGTTCCTAAGACCCCCTGAATCTGGCAGGCGGGTTGAATCCTTATGGATATGTACATAATCCCGTTAAATATGTTGATCCTTTGGGCTTGATTCCTTGCCCTGTCAATAATGATAAGGCTAATCGTTTATTCTTCCATATGAAAGGTTAAAACCACCGACTTTAGTCGGTCAGCTTTAGCTGCAATACTGTGTTGTACTGGAGGTGCAACATGGATTACAGATACGGCAGTCACACAGTATTCCAGATTGAATATCATTTTGTGTGGGTAACAAAATACAGGTACAAAGTGCTGACAGGTGAAGTGGCTATACGGGTACGGGAATTAGTCCGTCAGACATGTGAAACGTTTGAAATCAGGATATTAAAGGGCGTAGTAAGCAAAGACCATATTCACATACTGGTGAGTAGTCCTCCGACATTAGCGCCCTCAGAAATCATGAGGAGACTGAAGGGAAGGACAGCGAGTAAGTTGTTTGAAGAATTTTCGCATCTGAAAAAGCGATACTGGGGTCAACATTTTTGGGGTAGAGGCTATTTTTGTGCCACGGTGGGTCAATTAACGGATGAGATGATAAGGGCCTATCTGGAGCATCATTTTGAACCGAACCCGGATGATAATTTCAGAATGGACGATTGACGCGTCGTTTAGCCGACGCGTATCCGGACTTTCAGTCCGTTAATCACTAACCCACCGACTTTAGTCGGTGGTTGTTCAGTTTTCATTGTTGGGGCAACCCATTCATTCACTGAACCATCTTTTTCTAAGTATTTCATATGACGGTACCCCGTTGATGGTAAGGTTGCACTCGGTCCATCTGGCCCAACATAAAAATCAGGTTTACTCGGTTCCCCTTTGTTACCAATCCTACCTGCCAGACCATATGGATCAACCCACTTCGCTGGATTATAAACATAAGAATACGGGTTAAAACCTCCCAGCAGCCCAATGGGGTCTTAGGAACGATTCCGGTGCGGTCATACTGTTTTAAGCGATTTTTTCTTTGACTATCAGCTTGTTAAAGAACCATTTTTACCTGTTCCGCCCATCCCCGCGAACCTAAAACGCCGATGTGCACTTTTGGCCTGTTTTGCGATGTTGCCCCGGTGCGCTTTTTGCCCTGCTACCGCCGCAAGTCGTTGTGCAGTATAGCGCCTCTGTTTCTTATTGATGGAGTAAACAACCTGATTTTGTGAGGGTTTTCACTTTCGGCAACGGACGAACGGGGGCCGGCTTGCCGGACGCCGGGCGGCCGTTCTGCGGGTGCGGGCGGCATAGAGCCTGCAAGCGGCGGCGATGGCGAGCAGGGCGCAGCCAGTGCAGCGGGGTTGGGGCGGGAGAGGTAAACGCGGAGGCCGCAGGCCGACCTGCCTACAGGGTTGTTGGCCTGCGCAACGCAAGGCCGCTAAAGATGAAGGGGTTTTGGCCGAACGGGGGCACGATGTTCCGGTCTGGTGCGGGTTTTTGGCAGGGATCGGCTCAGGCGGTTAGAGCAGAAGGCGCCAGCCTTGTGCGGCGGCACGTCTGCGGCGCCGATAAGCGGGGGCGCCAGACATAATGCAGATTAGGCGATGTGAGCCGCTCTTCGGGCGGTGAGCGGGACAGCAGGGCCGCCCGGCGAATTTCGCATAATCTCCCTGCATTATGTTAAATGGGCTTTGGGCGGCCAGTACACACGGGTTGGGGACACAGGGGCCGCCGCCGCCCATTGCCCATTTACCCCCGCAGACGCTGATGCCGACGGGCAGTCCGGCCACGGTCTGCCCCTGCACCGTACCCCGACGGACTCAACGGGGAGGATCGGACTGTCCCGTGCCCTGTGACGTCGGTTTGGCCTCAGACTCGCCACTGGCTCTGCCTGAACCGTTCTCTGGCGGTTCGGTATGGCAGTCGGCGTCCGGTTGGGTTTGGGGGGCACGCTCTGCCGGATGGGTCTGGCTGTGCATCTGCTTGAGCTGTTTGATGGCGACTCGCGTATAGACCTGGGTCGTGTTGATTTTCTCATGCCCCAGCATCGCCTGGATATGACGGATATCCGCGCCGTTGTCCAGCATCTGCGTCGCCATGGAGTGCCGGAACAGGTGGCAGGCACCCGGTTTGTCAAGCTGTGCCTGCTCCCGGATGGCTTCGGCAGCGATTTGCGTTAACATCCCCGGACTGATGGGTTTGCCCCATTTCGTAACGAACAGGTGTCCACTGTCATCACGCAGTGTTAACCGTGGCCGCGCATCTGCAACGTAACGGTCTACCCAGTCCAGCGCCCGCTCCCCGATGGGGATCACCCTGTCTTTGTGGCCTTTGCCTTGTCGTACCATCACCGCACCCCGTCCGAAGTCAATATCATTCAGCCGCAGATTGCGCAGCTCCCCGCGCCGGATTCCCCTGGAGTTTTGTTACCGCTTCTGCAGCATCGACAGCCATGTTATTGACACGTTTCGCTGCGCCAATAGCCATATCCGTCGCACGAAATTTATCAGCATTCTGCCGGGCGTTCTCTGTCACAGCCTGTAAGTTTTCTGCGGCTTTTGTCTGACCGGTCATAGCTAATATAGCGGCGCGTTCTTCTGCATCGGCATTCACAGAATTTATCATACCCGTGTCAAAGTAATCTCTTATCTGCGACCAAAGTCCTTTTTCTTCTTTGGTTTCCGGTAGTATTACTGCATTAGCTTCATGCGGCGGATTGGCTGCCCGTGGTGCCTGACCGACAATTTTACCGATGGTATTGCCTTCCCCGGTCGGGCTGTCATCCCGTACCTTTTGTGGTAACGGGGAGTTTGGTTTGGGCGGTTTACTAGGGGTATCAGGCGCTTTCGGGCTGGTCGACTCTTCTGCCTGAGTAGCCGCTTTGCTGTCTGCTCTGGTTCCGTTGTTTTCTACCATGGTTTCCTTCTTTATTCCCCGTTCATCCAAAATTTATCCCCGTGGCGCAACACCAGTTTGTTACCGGCCCGTACCGTTTTAGTATGCTCCTGTGGATGGCATTTACCGCCTACCGTGCCGCTTTTAACGCCATTGGCTACGCTAGGCTGGTCACCCAAGGTGGTGGGCACAAAACTGTGGGCAAACACCACCACGGGTTTGCCATTGGTACGCACGGTTTTCTCCGGGGCTGAGCTGTCCGCCAGTTTTGCTACGACCGGGTAGGGAATACCGCTCGCATCCGCTAACAGCGTTTTAGCCTGTTTGGTTATTGCTTCTGTCCCTGTTCTAACAGCGCCTTTCCTGCCTGCGATGTTGTGAGGGGCTTTTTCTCTTTCTCCCTGAATATGGTCTGTCTCCTAGTCATGCCGATGGAATATAAAATCGGCAATGGGCTTAACGGGGACATCGTCATATTCGGCAGGAAGGGAAAACCTCTTTTCGCACACCTGCTTTTCCCGTCTGACAATAAGCTGAAAATAGGGAGCTTCCTGTACTGAATAAGGCAGACATGTCCGGTTAAGCCAGAATGATTGGTTCCGTTCGTGATAAAAAATTCTGCCGGAAATAATAAGGAGTGGACAATTAAAAACCAAATAAAATCAAGTGGAAAAAAAAGGCGCGTTGTACAATCACAGTGTAAAAAGTTAAAAACATTGCCGTTGGAAAATAAATTTTCGCAATATTTACTCGGCGAGTGCATTATACTGAGTGATTTTGTGCCAAAAATCCAGGGGGTTTTATAACATAATGAATTACAAATAAAAAAATAGGTCTGGTTTTTAACATAAACCTCATTATTTCTATTTTGTGAACTTATTCACAAAATAGGTTATTTTGGAAAAATAGCTTTTTCATTCAGTTTGGCAGGACATTATCAGCGAATAAACCAAAGTTAAATACCGAATGAAAATTAGCACGAACCTGATTTGAACCAGCGACAGCAAGCATATGAAATAAATTCAACTAATATTCTTTTAATGTGGTCTGCGGTAATACAGTTTATAAGCAAAAAAGTCGGCCAGTGGTGAATTCAGTTACCACTGGCACGGGTTGATTTATCGAAAACCCTTAGATCTTATTCTGATATTCTTCAATGGAACTTGCTTAAGAAATAGATTTGAGGGTTTTGTCATAATATTAATTCCTGCATATTGCCTACATTTTCAATGAATTTATCGTCGTGGGAAATAAGTACCACCGCTCCTGTATAATCATGTAGCGCTTTTTGCAGCAGCTCACGTGATTCAATATCCAGATGGTTATCTGGTTCATCTAATAACAGCAGGGCAGGTGCATATGGCCCACAAAACAGGCAAGCCAGCGCGACTTTAAGTTGTTCTCCTCCACTGAGATAACCGACAGGTTTCAAGGCTTCTTCACCGCGAATCCGCAATTGTGCCAACCGAGTACGGTAACGATCTTCTGTCCAGCCTGGTGACTGTAATTGAAAGTTATGTAGTGCAGATTGGTTTTTATCAAGGAACGAAAAATGCTGATCCATCAGACTGTGTGACGGGGTGATACGACAGATACCCTGTTTCGGAACCAGTGAACCCGTCATTACCTTTAATAAGGTGGATTTTCCGCTACCATTTTTACCAGTGATAGCCAAGCGATCACCATTATTGATGGTTAAACTGATGGGAGTACCGGAGCCGAAGGGCAGAATGATATTCTGAAGATAAAGTAACGGAGAAGTTGCAGCTTGTGGAGTCGCAACAGCGATTGATAGTGGATCGATAATTTCGAGTTTTGCTCTGGCTTCTGTGGCTAATGAAAAGCTGCGTTGCAATCGCTCTTCATTCTGTTTTGCTATCCGTGATAATGTTGCTTCTGAGCGTCCTAATGCTTGATCAAGAAGGATTTTAGCCTGATTGGCATTTTCCCGCCGTTGCTTCCCCTGACTTTGCCTTTTGCTGGTCTTCTCATGATCTTTTTGCTTATCACGTAAGGCTTGTTTTAGGCTTTTTCTGGTTTGATCCACTTCACGTTGAATGCCCAGCCGTAGTTGCTCTTTACTTTCCAGCCAAGTTTCCCATCCACCGATACTGCGGGATAACCCTAATCCGCTGAGTTCGTAAACAACCGATACATGCTGTAATAGTTGGGTATCATGGGTAACCAGCAGAACTCCGCCATCAAAAGCACTTAACCATTGAGCTAGCCAAAGGCGGCCTTGTCGGTCAAGGTGATTGTTTGGTTCATCCAGAATCATAAAACCGGCGCCTTGACGTTTCAGCGCCAACAACCTGATCCGTGTTTGTTCCCCACCGCTCAAGGAATTAACAGGTTGATTTAATACGCTTGGATTGAGTTCACCTTCAGCCAGTAAAGACTCAGTTTGAAATTGCCAATCCCAGTTTCCTTCTATAACATCAAAATCTGCTTCATCACCAACTCCAGCCAGGACACGTTCATTGGCGCTCATGATTTTGGTTAACCCCAGCATATCCGCGGCATTACCGGAAAAAGGTGTTAAACCTTGTGACAAATAACCCACCTCACAAAAATGTTTTACACTACCTTCTGTGGGAAGGATCTGTTGTGCCAGTATTGATGCCAGCCAGGATTTACCAATACCATTGCGCCCAACTAGCGCATATTTTTCTGTATTTAAGAATATATCGATACCAGAAAATAGCGACGTTGTTTCACCAGAAAATTGATAGGCGATTTGCCGTGCTTCGATCAATGATTGAACATCATTTAGCATAAACCGTGCTTCCTTAATGCTTAAAATAGTCGTTTTAATCTATTTGTAAGTTAATTTTTGACACTGTTTACAGCTTGTTTTCACATGATTTTTTTTCCAGAGAGGTAATTGGTAATTAAAAACGATGACACTTTGTTGCATGAAATACAAATTTGCAGCCTAAACTCATTCTAATGTAATCTGCAAGGGATAGTTACTTAAGTTGAATAATAGACGGTAAGAAAAGCGATTATGGAAAAAAAACATCTGCATATTGCAGCAGGTATTATTAAAAATAGCAATGATGAAATTTTTATCACTCAGCGTAGGGCTGATTCACATATGGGAGGTTTTTGGGAGTTTCCCGGAGGAAAACGCGAACAGGGAGAAACATCCGAACAAGCATTGATTAGAGAATTAAAGGAAGAAGTTGGGATCACAGTAACGCGCTGTGAATTAATTGATACCATCAAACATGATTTTCCTGATAGAAGTATTACCCTTGATTTTTTCCTGGTTGATGAATGGGAAAACGAGCCGTTTGGTAAAGAAGGGCAACCTTCCCGTTGGGTTTTACAATCAGAATTAATTGCTGATGAATTTCCTCCAGCAAACCGTAGTCTTGTAGGCTTTCTAACCCAAAATAGTCCCTGCTAAAGGATTTTTAATAAATTAGGGTAGTTAAATCATTCAATATAAGCGGCGCCAAATAAAACAGGCACCGCTATAACATACGTTACGTGATATTAAGACTCTTCGCTCCAGTTATCATTTTCTGAACTGTCATTTTGGCTTGCTATTCGCTTTTCTTCGCTGGCCCATTCACCCAAGTCGATTAATTGGCAACGTTTACTGCAAAATGGGCGATGTGGACTAATTTCTCCCCATACTACCGTGTTGCCACACGTTGGACACTCGACTGTCAATACTTCAGACATAATACTTTCTCCCGCTTGATTTGAAGGTCATACCCTCCATTTTCACATCGCAGCTTGAAATTTATTGGGCCTATGTTAACAGCAGGCCAATTCAAATGACAAATGGGCAGGTACAACACCATGTTCACTATCCATTGGTAAAAAACGGATAGCGAAACGTGTTTTGTAGCCGGAGACTTGTGGGTAAACCAATGTATCTGGCACCACGTCCAATTTTAATCTCAACAAATCGGCTTCATCAGCATTCCCCTGATAAAATCCGTTATGGCTGATTTTAGGGGTGAAAGCGGCGGAGTGGCGTATGAGTTCCAGAATGTTTTCTAAGGCTTGTTGTAACGGACAAAGGCTGTCCAGCCAGGCTGTGACAGATTTATCCCTGGCAGATTGTGGTAAATGTAGCCACAGGTGCAATGTTGGCAAGTCAAAGCTACAACATCCTCCAGGAATGCTGAGACGTTGACGTACCATGCTGATAATCCGATCTTCTTTGATAAATTGGCTAAGCCGTGGAGCTTGGTTCAAGGCAATACTGCGTTCTTTAAGTTGCTCTGTCAAACTATGGATCATAGCCGTATCGGCATTCGGAGCGCCGAGCCATTGTTTTAATTTCGCTTGCTGGCGATCCAGCTCTTTCAATAGCTCAGAGCGGACTTCACCGCGTTCCATGATCTCAATTAATTCAGCAATTGTACGGAAAAACGAAAGGCTACTCGCCTGAGAATTCAGATGACGTTGTTTTTCCAACTGTTGCAGTGAAGACTCAATTCTCAACCATGAACGCATTTTTTCATTGAGTGGATGTTCAAAAATAATAGTGGATGGTGCATCACTCATTACGGTTTTCCTGTCTGACTGATTTTGCTTGTTTTAAATACTGTTGATGTAGCTCGACCACACGAGAGGTAATATCTTGTTCACTGCTGTGGTTAACGATGACATCATCTGCCTTTTCCAGTCTGTCCTGACGGCTGGCCTGTGCAGCCAGAATATTTTCTACTTGCTCACGGCTTACTCCATCACGAGCCATGGTTCGGGTAATCTGTACTTCAACTGGGACATCAACAACTAAAACACGATCTGCCAAATGCATTAAATTGTTTTCAATGAGCAAAGGAACAACCCAGATGACATAGGGAGCAGTCACCTGGTTTAATTGCTGCTGTGTTTCTGTTTGGATCAGTGGATGTAAAAGTGTATTGAGCCACTGTTTCTCTTCTGGGGCAGCGAAAATTTTTTGGCGCAACATTGCGCGATTAAGGCTACTATCGGGCAATAATATATTGGCCCCAAAGTGCGCGGTGATTGCTTGTAGTGCGGGGGTACCAGGAGCTACAACTTCTCTGGCGATAATATCTGCATCAACAAACGGGACACCAAGGGATGAAAATGCATTAGAGATAGTCGTTTTACCGCTACCAATTCCACCCGTAAGTGCAACAATATAAGTCATTCTATCCCTTTAAATATCTCTGATAGCATAATCAAATTGTAACTCAAGGGACGCTGATGGGCTATAAACAAACACGTACAATTCCTGCTTTGGCAGCCTTGGGAAAAGATAACGAAACATGTAATTACCTTGTTAAGTTAATATTGCACCTAATTGAAAAATAGGCAGGTACATAGCTAGCAATAATAAACCGACAATCAAGGCCATTATTAACATCAACAAAGGTTCTAATGATTGAACCAATCTATCAGCAAGGTTGATTGATTTTTCTTGATACCATTCTGCAAGATTGAATAAAAATAATTCTAATTCTCCTGATTCTTCACCTATCATGACAAATTGTTGGCATAGCGCAGGGAAATATGCTGTTTGTTTTAATGCGTCACTCATTGATATGCCTTGTTGAATTTGCCTGTGCAGGTTTTTCACACCAGCGATAAAAACAGGATGCTGAGTTGCACTAAGGGCACATTCAAGCCCCGCAATTAGTGTTAATCCCGCTTTTTGTGTCATAAACAGGATATGAAATATTTGATTAGTTTGTTGATAAATTGTGAGTTGCTTAAAAATAGGGAATCTCAGGAAGAGCATTTTTTCTTTTGCTTTAAAAGTGGGAAAACGGTGACGTAGCCATAGATAACTGGTTAATAATATAAATATTATTAACAATAGTAATACGCCATGATGGATCAATAAATCAGATCCTGATAGAACCCACTGTGTTAACAAGGGCAGGCTGGCATTTAGCGAAGAATAGATTTGTCGGAATTCTGGCAGAACAAAGATCAACATCAGAATAATAACCAAAAAGCTCACAAAAGCGACTATCAAGGGATAGTGATAAGCCTTTTGAATTTTCTTCCCCAGCCTATTTTGCTGCTCCAACCGATTAATGATTAATTGGCAGCAGTTTTCAAGCTGACCGGTTTGTTCTCCTACTGCGATAAGTTGACAGAACAAGGGAGAAAATAGCTTCGGATAGTGTTCGAGTGTGGAGGAGAATGCCTCTCCCTGACGAATTTTCTGAATTATATCCATCAATACACATCGCCAGAGAGCATATTTACATTCTTGCAGTAAAATAGTCAGTCCCTTGAGTAAAGGGATGCCTGAAGTCAGTAACGTACTTAACTGATGAATAAAATGCAGGCGATAGGCAATTTCCTTTTTGCTGTAATAAATAATTTTTTTACATTTAATGGTATAGGGTTGAAGATCGAGATGGCTGAGGTATTGGAATACACTTTTTTTACTGTGCCCAATACTCTCCCCTGTTATGGCTTTTCCATTCTTGTTAATTGCCTGCCATTGGTAAATATATTCTATTTTCATACTGTCTCATGGCCTGTAATCTGATAAATCTCTTCAAGAGTGGTTATTCCTTTTTTCGCTAATGTCAGTCCTGCTGAAAAAAGCGTTGTATCTTGTTGTGAGGCAAGTAGATGTGAGAAGCTGGCGTTAGAACACTCAGACAGGGCTTGCTGGAGTTCAGGTTTGATTTCGAGAAATTCATAGATGGCAGTTCTGCCGTAATAGCCAGAAAAACAGTGATCACAACCGACCGCATTCCATTTTTTTATAGATGTTAAACCAGTAATATTAGGGATCTCTGTGGATATACTGTCTTGTTGTCGGCAATGGGGACAGAGCTTACGAACCAGTCGCTGTGCAATAATTAATTTCACACATGAGGCTGTGGTATAGCCAGAAATTCCCAGATTATGCAGTCGAGATAACGTATCAATAGTGGAGTTGGTATGCAGGGTTGATAAAACCAAGTGGCCTGTTTGAGCTGCTTTCATTGATATTTCAGCGGTTTCATTGTCACGGATCTCGCCAACCATAATAATATCGGGATCTTGCCGCAATAATGCTCTGAGAACTTTGGCGAAATCGAGACTAATTTTGTTATTAACTGGCGTTTGGTTGATGCCATTTAAAGGAATTTCGACAGGATCTTCGACACTACAGATATTTTTTGGAGCCTGATTTAAATATTTCAGGCAGCTATATAGTGTGACAGTCTTCCCGCTGCCAGTCGGGCCAGTGACTAAAATCATCCCTTGTGGTAAATGGAGTTTCTGTTGTAAAAGTTGTAATTGTGGTTCAGGCAACCCTAACTGTTCCAGAGATAGTTGATGTATGGTATTTAAAATACGCAGGACTATTTTTTCTCCATGTAGTGTGGGGAGTGTTGATATACGAATCGCATAACTGTTTTTGTTATCACTCCAGTCAAATTGCCCATCTTGAGGCTGACGTTTTTCAGCAATATTGAGTTTTGCCATGATTTTTAAGCGAGCAGGAATACCCGTATTCATTTGAGGAGGAGGTGCCTGCATGGTATGTAATGTACCATCAACTCGAATACGTATTTGGTAACCATGTTGAGATGGTTCAAAATGAATATCTGAAGCTCTTTTTTGTATTGAAGTTAATATTGTCAGATTAATTAATTGAATAATGGGCGTGTCTATTTCTTCACCATGGAGATTGTTGGTTTGTGTTGCATCATGATAATGAGTATGGTGGCTATCAAGGCGATCTATACGGTACGGTTCCTCTTCATCACTTTCTGAACAGTAATTTTTTGCTGACATTAATGAATTTTCTTGTGTCAACATCGACTCTATTTTTGCTTGTGGCCAAATATCTACATTAACGATTAAACCTGAAATAAATCTCAGTGCGGCAATGAAATCCTCATTAGGTGGTTTATTACAGGCAATTGTGATTGTATGGGAATCTTTTTTTATAATAATGGCCTGATGTCGTTGACACAGCTCTTTTATTTCTTTTTCCATTAAGAGGTTATCCTTATTTATCATTATCTTTATTCCTTTAATATTGGCGTGACTTAATTGTTTTCTCTTTAATTTAAAGTCTGTCAGGAATGAAAGTAACTGTTTAAAATTTCACGGTTTCCTGACATTTTAGTTTTAACGATTCATTTTCAGATTCACAAATCGCTTCCCATTGAGTGAAACCCGTCTTCGTATCCTGAATAGGTTTTAACGTGGCATGGAGTCCATTAAGGTTTTGCTGACCCACTATCGTTATCTCCCCCTCTTTTACTGAGATGGTGCTGATATAGCGGCTATTGTGGCCTGATGGAATGGAAGGGTGACCAGAGTGACAATTTTTATAATTTTCAGCCTCGAAGCGACACAGTTCCACACCAGATTTATAAGGCACAATAGCTTGTAGCATATCGGTTAACGCGGCTTTTTGGATATATCCCTGATAACTGGGAATGGCAATTGCGCCGAGAATAGACACGATAGCCATAACAACCATCACTTCAATTAATGTAAATCCTTGTTGTTTCATGTTTCCTCCTTATATGGACTTTGGGATAACTGACCATCTTCAATGGCAGAGATGCCTTTCATTCTGTAAGTTGCAATCTATTGGGATGAATGTCGGTGCCACTAAGCATTGAGGGAAAAGGAGAGAAATAAAATATCGTTAATAAACTTTATGAAACTGGCTCGAAAAAATAACTTTATGTTGCATTTTTTTGCACAAATTTTTCGAGCCAGCCCGTAAATAAGAAACCACCCGATATATTGGCCGATTGAAGGTGCTAACATGCTAACTTGTTACACTTTAAGCCATAGCATTACGTTTAATGAAGTTGATTGATATTGGCCATATTGGAATGGTGATTTTGGCAAGGTGATATTAAATATTAAGGGGGAGGCAAAAGAATGAAACTGCATGAAGGGTGGATTGATGATGCGAGAAAGGTTATTTCCCCGCATTGTGATCTGCGCCCAGAAGGAGAAATACCCGCATTATTGGTTATTCATAACATCAGTTTACCTCCTGGCAAGTTTGGTGGCCCTTATATTGATCAATTATTTATGGGAACATTAGATCCTAAAGCCGCTCCTTTTTTTGGTGAAATTAAGCACTTACGTGTTTCTGCTCACTGCTTAATCCGGCGCGATGGTGAGATTGTACAATATGTTCCTTTCAATAAAAGAGCTTGGCATGCTGGTGTTTCCTGCTACTGTGACCGTGAGAAATGTAATGATTTTTCGATAGGCATTGAACTGGAAGGCACAGATTATGAGGAATTTACTGAAATTCAGTACATTAAATTAGCGGAAGTTACTGAGCTGCTTATTAACCAATATCCTGATATTCATGACAATATTACAGGACACAGCGATATCGCCCCGGGAAGGAAAACCGATCCTGGACCTTATTTTTATTGGGAACATTACCGTCAATTATTGCAGGAGCGAGTTGGATGACTCTCTTTATTCTATTGTTAATACTGGCATGGGAACGTGTTTTTAAGATGAGGGATCACTGGCAACTGGAACGCTATCTAGCCCCAGCTTTTGCCAGACTCAAATCACATTCACTATGGGGTAGCTTGGGCATGACCTTTCTGGTCGCGTTATTGACATGGAAGCTTATTGATATTTCTGGCTCTGTTGCTTTTGGTATGCTCGCGATTGTGCTGGGTATCATAATCAGTCTGTTATGCATTGGTGCAGGCAGGCTGCGGCATGATTACCGCGGATATCTTCAGGCTGTGCGCCAGGATGATTTTGGACAGCAGAAAAAGTATCTTGCCCGTCTGACGATGATTCAGGGAATATTACCTGACACCACAAAAGAGGAGCGGTTGCGTGAGATACAGAATGCATTGATTTGGATAAATTTCCGTTATTATCTTGCCCCTGTTTTTTGGTTGGCTGTCTTGGGTAAATTCGGTCCGGCGGTTTTGATGGGATATGGCTGCCTGAGAGCTTATCAACGTTGGTTGGCCCAGCACGCAACGGCAGTGCAGAGAGCACAATCTGGCGTTGACGGCATACTGCATTGGCTGGATTGGCTTCCTGCTCGGTTGGCAGGTATTACCTATGCCTTGTTAGGACATGGAGAGAGAGCCTTACCAGCCTGGATTGCATCACTCACTGATTTTCGGTCATCACAATACAAGGTCGTTAGTCAATTAGCACAATTCGCATTAAGTAAAGAACCCCATCTTGACCCTATAGAAACGCCTGTTGCTGCCGTAACATTAGCGAAAAAAGCTACCTTTACTATTGTGATTATTGTCGCACTGTTGACGATTTATGGGACATTAGTTTGACAAACAAGAGAGCATAGAGGGCTAAAGCCCATTTTCTCTAAATTTTAAGCGTTAACATGGATAGGGAGCTTTTTTTGAGTTGGGGGTTTTTTGTTTGGGTTTTAGTTTTGCCCATTTATCTTTTTTGATTTCGAGTTTTTTATCTTGCTGTAACGTTTCATTTTGCTCATCTATGCGTTTAAAAAACGTTAAATCTCCCTAATATCTCCTATCTAAAAATCCTCTCTGGTTATAATTTTCTAATAATATTTAAAATATTTTGTTAAAATTTGCAGATTTTTATGATTTAGCCCAAGGTCTTTATAGACAGCTAGTGAATACTTTGTTACTTTAAGACCCTGTATTCTAAATTGGTATTACCAATTGACTTTGACCTGTTAACTAGGGCTTAATGGCTAAGATTTAGTCAGTAAGACTTAGCTGAGTAGGGCATAGTCCAAAGCAACATTTACTTATTGAATGGCTTACAGCAGATATGGCCTATAGCAAGATTCGCCAACCAAAGTTATCAGATGTGATTGAGCAGCGTCTTGAACAGCTCATTCTCGAAGGCTCGCTACGCCCGGGAGAAAAACTGCTGCCTGAGCGTGAACTGGCAAAGCAGTTTGAAGTATCACGTCCTTCATTGCGAGAAGCCATTCAAAAATTGGAAGCCAAAGGCTTTCTTTTCCGTCGTCAAGGGGGCGGAACTTTCGTGCAGAACAATCTGTGGCAAAGTTTCAGCGACCCACTTGCCCAACTTATTGCAGAGAATCAAGAATCCCAGTTCGATCTCCTTGAAGCCCGTCATGCGTTAGAGGGGATTGCTGCTTATTATGCCGCCCTTAGAGGAACTGATGAGGATTTCCAACGCATTGAGCAAAGCCATCTTGCCATTCAAGAAGCACAACAAAGTGGTGATGTGAATGCGGAATCGGATGCTGTCTTGCAATACCAACTTGTTGTCACGGAAGCTGCCCATAATGTGGTATTGCTGCATTTATTGCGCTGTATGATCCCAATGTTAGAACAAAATATCAGGCGCAATTTTGAAGTTATCTATACCCGTAAAGAAATGTTGGCAGCTGTTAGTAACCACAGGGCTGAAATTTTTCGCTCTATTATGGCGAGAGAACCGGAAAAAGCCCGTGAGGCTTCCCATCGCCATCTGGCCTTTATTGAAGAAGTTTTATTGGATCTGACTCGTGAACGTACTCGCCGTGAGCGTTCATTGAGGCGGCTCCAGCAACATCAGGAATAAGAGCCTGTCCCTTGGAACGTCATAGACAAATCAAATTCCCGAATGGGGTGGGTTCTAACTTAACTGTACAGATTTGACTGCTGCGTTTGTACAGTTTGTCAACTCTTTTCAAGAGTTTTAGCAGCAATATACAGCAGGGCCTATCTTCCGGTCATAACAGGCAGTTTCGTCAAAAGGTATGACCAGAAGATAGGCTCCAATAACCATTAGAAAATAGATAACAGATAAGGAATACACCATGTCAGATATTTTGAAAAATGACGTGGATCCGATCGAAACTCGCGATTGGTTACAGGCGATCGAATCGGTCATCCGTGAAGAAGGTGTTGAGCGTGCTCAGTTCTTGATTGATCAGGTTTTGAATGAAGCTCGTAAAGGTGGTGTTAGCGTTGCTGCAGGTGCTGCAAGCCGCGATTACATCAACACTATTCCTGCTGAGGATGAGCCTGCTTACCCTGGCAACCTGGATTTAGAGCGCCGCATCCGCTCTGCTATTCGCTGGAATGCGGTGATGACCGTTCTGCGTGCATCTAAAAAAGATCTGGAACTGGGGGGGCACATGGCTTCATTCCAGTCTTCCGCTACCGTTTATGACGTGTGTTTTAACCACTTCTTCCGCGCTCGTAACGAAAATGATGGCGGTGACCTGGTATACTTCCAGGGCCACATTTCCCCTGGCGTTTACGCCCGTGCGTTCCTTGAAGGTCGTCTGACTGAAGAGCAGATGAACAACTTCCGTCAGGAAATTGGTGGTAATGGCCTGTCTTCTTACCCGCATCCAAAACTGATGCCTGACTTCTGGCAGTTCCCAACTGTTTCAATGGGTCTGGGGCCAATCTCCGCTATTTATCAGGCTAAATTCCTGAAATATCTGGAAAATCGTGGCCTGAAAGATACGTCTAAACAAACCGTTTACGCTTTCCTGGGCGATGGTGAAATGGATGAACCAGAATCTAAAGGTGCGATCACTATCGCAACTCGTGAAAAACTGGATAATCTGGTATTCGTCATCAACTGTAACTTGCAGCGTCTGGATGGCCCAGTAACCGGTAACGGCAAAATTGTTAACGAACTGGAAGGTATCTTCGAAGGTGCTGGCTGGCAGGTACTGAAAGTCCTGTGGGGTGAGCGTTGGGACGAACTGCTGCGTAAAGACACCAGTGGTAAACTGGTTCAATTGATGAACGAAACGCTGGACGGCGACTATCAGACATTCAAGTCTAAAGATGGCGCTTATGTTCGTGAATACTTCTTCGGTCGTTACCCGGAAACTGCTGCATTAGTCAAAGATATGACTGATGACGAAATTTGGGCTTTGAACCGTGGCGGTCACGATCCGAAGAAAGTTTACGCTGCACTGAAAAAAGCACAGAATACCACGGGCAAACCAACTGTAATCCTGGCTCAGACCATTAAAGGTTACGGTATGGGTGATACCGCTGAAGGTAAGAACATCGCTCACCAGGTTAAGAAAATGAACATGGAAGGCGTTCGTCAGTTCC
Organism: Xenorhabdus sp. SGI 60; assembly: GCF_056632175.1. Classification (NCBI taxonomy): domain Bacteria; kingdom Pseudomonadati; phylum Pseudomonadota; class Gammaproteobacteria; order Enterobacterales; family Morganellaceae; genus Xenorhabdus; species Xenorhabdus sp. SGI 60. The sequence goes on from NZ_CP196860.1 coordinate 914,170, forward strand.
GTGATCGTTTCAATGTACCGGTATCTGATGAGCAGATCGAAAACTTGCCATACCTCACTTTCGATAAAGATTCTGAAGAATCTAAGTACCTGCATGAGCGTCGTAACGCACTGGGTGGTTATGTACCAAGCCGTCGCGTTAACTTTGACGAGAAACTGGAAATCCCAGCGCTGGAAGAATTCAGCTCTCTGCTGGAAGAACAATCCAAAGAAATTTCTACCACTATCGCTTTCGTTCGTGCACTGAATGTCATGCTGAAGAACAAGTCGATCAAAGATCGTCTGGTTCCAATTATTGCTGACGAAGCACGTACCTTCGGTATGGAAGGTCTGTTCCGTCAAATCGGTATCTACAGCCCTAATGGTCAGCAGTATACTCCGCAAGACCGTGAGCAAGTTGCATACTATAAAGAAGATGCAAAAGGCCAGATCCTGCAAGAAGGTATCAACGAGCTGGGTGCTGCTTCATCTTGGCTGGCTGCTGCAACTTCTTACAGCACCAATAACCTGCCAATGATCCCGTTCTACATCTACTACTCCATGTTCGGATTCCAGCGTATTGGTGATCTGTGCTGGGCAGCGGGTGACCAGCAAGCTCGCGGCTTCTTGGTGGGTGGTACTTCTGGTCGTACGACTCTAAATGGTGAAGGTTTGCAGCATGAAGATGGCCACAGCCATATTCAGTCCCTGACTATTCCTAACTGTATCTCTTACGATCCCGCATTCGCTTATGAAGTTGCTGTTATCATGCAAGATGGTCTGGAGCGTATGTATGGTGAGAAACAAGAGAATATTTACTACTACATCACCACGCTGAACGAAAACTACCACATGCCAGCCATGCCTGAAGGTGCTGAAGAAGGCATCCGTAAGGGTATCTACAAGCTGGAAAGCCTGGAAGGTGCAAAAGGTAAAGTGCAGTTGCTGGGTTCTGGCTCTATCCTGCGTCACGTTCGTGAAGCAGCGAAGATCCTGTCTGCTGAATACGGCATTGGTTCCGATGTGTACAGCGTTACTTCCTTCACCGAACTGGCTCGTGATGGTCAGGATTGTGAGCGTTGGAACATGCTGCACCCATCAGAAGAAGCTCGTGTTCCTTATATTGCTCAAGTCATGAACGAAGCGCCGGCTGTTGCTTCTACTGACTATATGAAACTGTTTGCAGAGCAAGTACGTAATTTCGTTCCTGTAAGCGATTACCGTGTATTGGGTACTGACGGTTTTGGTCGTTCTGACAGTCGTGAAAATCTGCGTCATCACTTTGAAGTTGATGCTTCTTATGTGGTTGTTGCGGCTCTGGGTGAACTGGCTAAACGTGGCGAAGTTGATGTGAAAGTCGTTGAAGAAGCTATCAAGAAATACAACATCAACCCAGAAAAAGTTAACCCACGTCTGGCATAAGAGGTAAAGATTAATGTCTATCGAAATTAACGTGCCTGATATTGGTGCAGATGAAGTTGAAGTTACCGAGATTTTGGTGAAAGTGGGTGACACAGTAGAAGCAGAACAGTCACTGATTACGGTTGAAGGTGACAAAGCTTCTATGGAAGTTCCTTCTCCACAGGCGGGTGTAGTTAAAGAAATCAAAGTTGCAGTTGGCGACAAAGTTGCAACCGACAAGCTGATCATGATTTTTGAATCCGCAAACGGTGCGGCAGAAGCTGCACCTGCACCGCAATCGGCGGTAGCTCCAGCAGCAGCGGCAGCAGTAGAAAGCAAAGAAGTGAATGTACCAGATATCGGTGGTGACGAAGTTGAAGTGACCGAAATCATGGTAAAAGTGGGTGATACCATTGCTGAAGAGCAGTCACTGATCACAGTTGAAGGTGACAAGGCCTCAATGGAAGTTCCTGCACCATTTGCGGGTACGGTGAAAGAGATCAAAATCGTGGCGGGTGATAAAGTGAAAACGGGTTCCCTGATCATGGTCTTTGAAGTAGCAGGTTCAGGTGCGTCCAGCGGTAGCACAGGCAGCGGCTCCAGTAGCGGCGCCTGCGGCTTCTGCGATAAAAGAAGTTAACGTACCAGATATCGGTGGTGACGAAGTTGAAGTGACCGAAATCATGGTAAAAGTGGGTGATACCATTGCTGAAGAGCAGTCACTGATCACAGTTGAAGGTGACAAAGCCTCAATGGAAGTTCCTGCACCATTTGCGGGTACGGTGAAAGAGATCAAAATCGCGGCTGGCGATAAAGTGAAAACTGGCTCTCTGATCATGGTATTCGAGGTTGCGGGTGCGGCTCCTGCGGCGCAGCGCCAGTAGCTCCTGCTCCTGAACCTGCGAAAGCAGCGCCAGCAGCAAGCAAGCCAGCAGAAGGCAAAAATGAATTTGCTGAAAATGACGCTTACGTTCACGCTACTCCAGTGATTCGTCGTCTGGCGCGTGAATTTGGCGTAAATCTGGCTAAAGTAAAAGGGACTGGCCGTAAGGGGCGTATCCTGCGCGAGGACGTTCAGGCTTATGTGAAAGATGCGATTAAACGTGCAGAAACAGCGCCTGCTGCTGCGGGTGGCGGTCTGCCAGGTATGCTGCCGTGGCCAAAAGTTGATTTCAGCAAATTTGGTGAAATCGAAGAAGTTGAAATGAGCCGTATCCAGAAAATTTCTGGTGCTAACCTCAGCCGTAACTGGGTCATGATCCCTCACGTTAATCTGTTTGATGAAGCGGATATCACTGAAGTTGAAGAGTTCCGTAAACAGCAGAACAAAGAAGCTGAGAAGAAACAACTTGGCGTGAAGATCACTCCACTGGTATTCGTCATGAAAGCAGCGGCGAAAGCATTGGAAGCAATGCCTCGCTTTAACAGCTCCATTTCTGAAGATGGCCAGAAGCTGATCCTGAAAAAATATGTCAACATCGGTATCGCGGTTGATACACCTAATGGTCTGGTTGTTCCTGTATTCAAAGATGTCAACAAGAAAGGCATCCTGGAACTGTCCAGAGAATTGGCTGAAGTTTCCAAGAAAGCACGTGCTGGTAAGCTGACCGCTTCCGACATGCAAGGTGGTTGCTTCACCATCTCCAGCCTGGGTGGTATCGGTACTACCGGCTTTGCACCAATTGTGAATGCGCCAGAAGTGGCAATCATGGGTCTGTCTCGTTCTTCCATGAAACCAGTCTGGAATGGCAAGGAATTCGTTCCGCGCCTGATTCTACCTATGTCTCTGTCTTTCGACCACCGTGTGATCGACGGAGCAGATGGTGCACGTTTCATCACTTATATTAATCAATTGATGAGCGACATCCGCCGTTTGGTGATGTAATGCAAAGGCCGGTAAATATACCGGCCTGATAATGACTATCGTGACAGATATTTTCGCTTTGCATCTGGCAGGTTGGGATTTCTGTCACGTTAACGCGCTTTTCAGGTTATTTACAATTCTGTAAACTGCTCGCGGTGTGTACGTCCCGGTGGAATATGGTTTTTTTTCGTCTGACCCGCCGGACAAACAATTAAGAGGTCATGATGAGTACTGAAATTAAAGCCCAGGTAGTGGTGCTTGGAGCAGGCCCGGCAGGGTATTCTGCTGCTTTCCGTTGTGCGGACTTAGGTTTGGACACTGTTCTGGTTGAACGTTACTCTACTTTGGGTGGTGTTTGCCTGAATGTTGGTTGTATCCCATCCAAGGCACTGCTGCATGTTGCCAAAGTGATTGAAGAAGCAAAAGCACTGGCACAGCATGGTATCGTGTTTGGTGAACCACAAACTGATATCGATAAGATCCGTCTCTGGAAAGAAAAAGTTATTTCTCAGTTGACAGGTGGTCTGGGCGGCATGGCTAAGGGCCGTAAAGTTAACGTTGTTAACGGTGTTGGTAAATTTACAGGTGCTAACACTTTGGTGGTGGAAGGCGAAAACGGCGCAACAACGATCAATTTTGAAAATGCCATTATCGCAGCGGGTTCACGCCCAATTCAGCTGCCATTCATTCCACATGATGATCCTCGTGTATGGGATTCTACCGATGCACTGGAGCTGAAAACGGTTCCAGGACGCCTGTTAGTCATGGGCGGTGGTATTATCGGTCTGGAAATGGGTACTGTTTACCACGCTCTGGGTTCTCAGATCGATGTGGTAGAAATGTTCGATCAGGTTATTCCTGCGGCGGATAAAGACGTTGTTAAAGTGTTCACTAAGCGCATCAGCAAGAAGTTCAACTTGATGCTGGAAACTAAAGTGACCGCGGTAGAAGCTAAAGAAGATGGCATCTACGTAACAATGGAAGGTAAGAAAGCACCGGCAGAGCCACAGCGTTATGATGCGGTTCTGGTTGCTATCGGTCGTGTACCAAACGGTAAATTGCTCGATGCTGGCAAAGCGGGCGTTGAAGTTGATGATCGTGGCTTTATCCGCGTGGATAAACAAATGCGCACTAACGTGCCTCACATCTTTGCTATCGGTGATATCGTTGGTCAGCCAATGCTGGCACACAAAGGTGTTCACGAAGGTCACGTTGCTGCTGAAGTTATTTCTGGTAAAAAACATTACTTCGATCCAAAAGTTATTCCATCTATCGCTTACACTGAGCCAGAAGTGGCATGGGTTGGCCTGACCGAGAAAGAAGCGAAAGAAAAAGGCATCAGCTACGAAACTGCGACTTTCCCATGGGCAGCATCCGGTCGTGCAATTGCCTCTGACTGTTCAGATGGTATGACTAAACTGATTTTCGACAAAGAAACTAACCGTATTATTGGTGGTGCCATTGTTGGTACTAACGGTGGTGAGTTGCTGGGTGAAATCGGTCTGGCTATCGAGATGGGTTGTGATGCAGAAGATATCGCCCTGACTATCCACGCTCACCCAACCCTGTACGAATCAATTGGCATGGCTGCGGAAATTTATGAAGGCAGCATCACTGACTTGCCAAACCCTAAAGCAAAGAAAAAGAAATAATTCTTTAGATTTTGCAGTAGGTTAAAAAGAAATTTTAAACGGCTTTCCTGTGTGAAAGCCGTTTTTAGTTACAGATAGGCAAAAATTTGCAGGTAGATATTAAGGAATTTTCAGGCCAAAATAACAACATATAGCATTTAAAACTTTAATACTCTCTCCAAGCTCATTTATCCAGAATTTTATTATGGTTTAATGTTGATTTTATGTGAATGAATTAACATGCTATTCAAATTTTGGTATGCTAAACGCCCGAATCTGGGCATAATTCTGATGTTATGCGAGCAAAATCCTCTGACCTTGCACCCTTAGTGATTGTTTTTAGATGATCATTTTCAATGATCGTTAGCGGGTGCTGACAGCCGGGTATAGAAAATGACAATGAGAGCGAGGAGAAAGTCGTGCTAGAAGAATACCGCAAGCACGTAGCCGAGCGTGCAGCTCAAGGCATCGTCCCTAGGCCGTTAGACGCAGCTCAAGCAGCAGCGCTGGTCGAATTACTGAAGAACCCACCTAAAGGTGAAGAAGATTTCCTGGTAGATCTACTGACCAATCGTATCCCTCCTGGTGTAGATGAAGCTGCTTATGTTAAAGCAGGTTTCCTTGCTGCCGTTGCTAAGGGAGAAACTGATTCTCCTTTGGTGACACAGGAAAAAGCCATTGAATTATTGGGAACCATGCAGGGTGGGTATAATATCCACGCTTTAATTGATGCCCTGGATGATGACAAGTTGGCTCCGATTGCGGCGAAAGCACTTTCTCATACTTTGCTGATGTTTGACAGCTTCTACGATGTGGAAGAAAAAGTAAAAGCGGGTAATGTCCATGCCAAACAGATTATGCAATCGTGGGCAAATGCAGAATGGTTCCTTGGGCGTCCTGAATTAGCGGAAAAAATCACCGTTACCGTCTTTAAGGTCACGGGGGAAACCAACACCGATGATCTTTCTCCTGCTCCTGATGCGTGGTCACGCCCTGATATCCCCTTACATGCTTTGGCAATGCTCAAGAATGCCCGTGAAGGTATTGAGCCTGATCAAGCCGGTGTCGTAGGCCCGATTAAGCAAATTGAAGCCCTGAGCAAGAAAGGCTATCCATTGGCCTACGTTGGGGATGTGGTTGGTACAGGCTCTTCCCGTAAATCGGCAACGAACTCCGTATTGTGGTTTATGGGGGAAGATATTCCGTTTGTCCCAAATAAACGTGGTGCAGGCGTGGTCTTGGGCGGAAAAATTGCCCCCATTTTCTTCAACACCATGGAAGACGCAGGTGCGTTGCCCATAGAAGTGGATGTTTCCAAATTGAATATGGGAGATGTGATTGATATCTATCCCCATAAAGGTGAAGTCCGCCATCACGAATCCAATGAATTACTGGCTACTTTTGCCCTGAAAACCGATGTGCTGATCGATGAAGTCCGTGCCGGTGGCCGTATTCCATTGATTATCGGTCGCGGTTTGACTGGCAAAGCACGTGAATCATTGGGTTTACCACACAGTGATGTATTCCGTCAGGCAAAAGCGGTTGCGAAAAGCGATCGTGGCTTCTCATTGGCACAGAAAATGGTTGGCCGTGCCTGCGGTAAAAGTGGTATTCGTCCGGGGGAATATTGTGAGCCTAAGATGACTTCTGTGGGTTCCCAGGATACCACGGGGCCAATGACACGGGATGAATTGAAAGATTTGGCATGTCTGGGCTTCTCTGCGGATCTGGTCATGCAATCATTCTGCCATACGGCTGCCTATCCAAAACCGGTTGATGTAACGACACACCATACTTTGCCTGATTTCATTATGAACCGTGGTGGCGTATCGTTGCGTCCGGGAGATGGCATTATCCACTCATGGTTGAACCGCATGTTATTGCCAGATACGGTGGGTACAGGCGGAGATTCCCATACCCGTTTCCCAATTGGTATTTCTTTCCCGGCGGGTTCAGGTCTGGTGGCATTTGCTGCGGCAACGGGCGTCATGCCATTGGATATGCCAGAATCTGTACTGGTTCGCTTTAAAGGAAAAATGCAGCCTGGAATAACTTTGCGTGATTTGGTTCATGCCATTCCTTATTATGCGATTCAGCAAGGTTTGCTGACTGTTGAGAAGAAAGGTAAGAAAAACATCTTCTCTGGCCGTATTCTTGAGATTGAAGGTTTGCCTGAACTCAAAGTCGAGCAGGCATTCGAGTTGGCTGATGCGTCTGCCGAACGTTCTGCGGCAGGATGTACCATCAAGCTGGATAAAGAGCCAATCATTGAATACTTGCAATCAAACATTGTCTTGCTGAAATGGATGATTGCGGAAGGTTACGGTGATCGCAGGACATTGGAACGCCGTATTATCGGTATGGAAAACTGGCTGAATGATCCTCAATTGTTGGAAGCGGATGCAGATGCTGAATACGCAGCCGTTATTGAGATCGATCTGGCAGGCATTAAAGAACCTATTTTATGTGCACCTAATGATCCCGATGATGCACGCCTGTTATCTGACGTGGCTAACAGCAAAATTGACGAAGTTTTCATTGGCTCTTGCATGACGAATATTGGTCATTTCCGTGCGGCGGGTAAATTGCTGGATCAGCATAAAGGCCAGCTACCGACTCGCTTGTGGGTTGCTCCTCCGACTAAGATGGACGCTGCTCAATTAACGGAAGAGGGTTATTATAGTGTTTTCGGCAAGAGCGGAGCACGCATTGAGATCCCAGGTTGTTCATTGTGCATGGGGAATCAGGCACGTGTGGCGGATGGTGCAACAGTGGTATCCACTTCCACCCGTAACTTCCCTAACCGCCTAGGTTCCGGTGCCAATGTTTACCTTGCTTCGGCGGAGTTGGCGGCTGTAGCTTCATTATTGGGGCGCTTGCCAACACCGGAAGAGTATTTGCAGTTCATGGATAAAGTCGATGAAAGCGCAGCAGATACTTATCGCTACCTCAATTTTGATCAATTGAATCAATACACAGAGAAAGCGGAAGAGGTGATCTTCCAAACCGCAGTATAAAAAAGTATATTGCAATGTATGGGGAGGCAGATGCTTCCCCTTTTTTTGTTTTTCTGCCTACCGTTTTATAAATCAATTTCGTAGTATCTGTTTTTTCTCAGTTTGTGGACGGCTCTTCAGAGGTGGAAGTAGCAGAACTGTTTAAAATCCAAATGGAATTATTTGGTATCTGTAAAAATAGTAGGTGAGGGGGTATGTGATGGAATATGAATTTATGCAGGATATTACCGGCCAAGTAACAACATCCTTTTCAATGGATCATGAAGCTATTGGCCATTGGTTGAATGAAGAAGTGAAAGGCGATTTGCGTGTATTGGATAAAATCATTGTGGCCTTGCAAGAGATTAAAGGGAGTGAACGCCAGTGGCAGTTGGCGGGTCATGAATATACGCTATTGATGAGTGAAGATGAGATCATGATCAGGACCAATCAACTTCAATTTGATACAGAGGTTATAGAAGAAGGAATGAGTTACTACGATAACGAGAGTCTGGCTTTTTGTGGGACAGATGATTTTATCAAGATGTTGGGAAACTACAGAGAATTTATTTTGCACAAAAATAAAACATAAGTGGCCGTGTTCAAGCCATGAAGGCTTTCTGCCATAATTTATATTCCACACATTCTTGTGTTGTGATAGTGGCTTTCTATTCTTTGAACAAAAAGTCTTTGAACAAAAGCTATTTTTGAACGGGAGCCTATATCTGCTAGTCGTGTTCGTTGTGAATAACGGCATTGAATGGAAATAGGCTCCAACAATAACGGTGGGCTTTGTATGGAAAAGATCAATCTGTCAAATGAGATTGATAAAGCGGCAAACTGGTTTACCAACAATCAGGATCTACTGATTCAGTATGCGGTAAACATCGTATCTGCCTTTTTGATCCTTATCGTTGGCTTATTTGTTGCCAAGTTGGTTAATAAAGCCATTAAGCGTGTTATGTCACTACGTGGCATTGATGCCACCATTTCTGATTTTCTGTCCGCGATTATTCGTTACGCCATCATCGCGTTTACGATTATCGCTGTTCTTGGGAAATTGGGTATTCAGACTGCTTCTGTGATTGCAGTCATCGGTGCCGCGGGTTTAGCGGTAGGTCTGGCATTGCAAGGTTCACTGTCTAATTTTGCTGCCGGTGTTTTATTGGTGCTTTTCCGCCCACTGCGTACTGGCGAATATGTCAGCATTGGCGCCGTGGAAGGAACTGTCATGCAAGTACAGATTTTCTCGACAACATTGCGCACGGCAGATGGCCGTATCATTGTGATCCCTAACGGTAAGATTATTGCGGACAATATTATCAATATCAGCCGTGAACCTGATCGCCGTACCCAAATTATGGTAGGTGTTGCGTATGATGCGGATATTGATGAAGTGAAAAGAGTGTTGGGTGATGTGATTCAAGAAGATAAACGCATTCAACATGAAAAAGGTGTCACTATTCGCCTGCATGAAATGGCGCCTTCATCATTGAACTTTATTGTGCGTGTGTGGACTACCAATGGTGACGCCTGGAACGTCTATTGGGATTTGATGGAAAACTTTAAGCGTGCTTTGGATAAGCACAATATCGGCATTCCATTCCCGCAAATGGATGTTTATCTGCATCAGCAACATGGTGTTTTACAGAAGAAGACGGACGAATACGTAAACGCTCAATTAACCCGTGCAATTCACATAATCTCGCTGATATTCACATTCCACGGGAGCAGATCGTGCAGGGGATCACCGGATTGGCGTTTGGGGAGTTCGGTGAAAATATGCCGGAAGTAAAAATACGGATTGATGTCATTGGCCCGGCAGGTCATCACCAGACTGTATAAATTCGCGCTGGCAAATGCGCCTGCTGCTGAAGTCGAAAAAATCCAGTTTTTGCGCCCGGTGGTGAACGGACGGATATCCCGCTCGGTAATATTATTGTCAATGCTGATATGCCCGTCTTCCAGATACATTATTAGTTTCGGCCACTGATTCAGCGCATAGGTGATCGCCGTGCCGATAGCACTTTTCGGCAACACCGTCTGACTCGCCTCCGTCAGCCAGTCGTGAAAGTTTTTCAGCAGAGGACAGGCTTTTTCCTGCCGTAACCGTCGTCGTTCATCGGGGCTGAGTAATCGCGCTTCCCGTTCAATGCCGTACAGTTTGGCGATAAACGTCAGTGCCTGCTCAGCGCGGCCGGCTTTTTTACCGGCCTGTACTTTCTGGGCATCGGTAAATTTACGCCGGGCATGGGCCATGCAGCCCGCGTGTTTAACGGATTTCAGGGTATCATAAGCGGCATAGCCATCCGTCAGCAGATACCCCGCATAATCACCCAAAAAATCCGCGACACAGCGACTACTGCGGCTTGGCTGATAGTCAAAAATCACCGCCGGATGCGCCGCAAATTCACCACTGCGATACACCCACATGTAGGATTTGCTTTGCGCCAGGCGATCGACTTCGCGAAGCACCTGCACCGGCGTTTCATCCGCACAAATCAACGGTTCACTGAGCAAGTGAGTCCGCATCAGGTCAACCAGCACATGCACTTTGCGCCCGAGCTGGACACACCAGTTCGCCAAGGTACTGCGGCTGATTTCAATCCCGGAGCGGGCTAAAATATCGGCCTGCCGATACAGGGGCAGCGCATCGACATATTTCGCCGTGACTATCGCGGCCTGCGTGTCCGGGCTGGCGATGGTCCGGGGTAACAGGCTGGGCGGAACCGGTGCCGTGATGATGTTGCTGTGGGCTTCGGTTTTGTCACACTGCCGGCAGGCGTATTTGGTGCGTTCGTGACGAATGACGCTCACTTTTTGCGGGATGATTTTCAGCGTTTCTGACGTTTCGGTGCCGCAGGCATGCAATGGTTCACCGCAACAATCGCAGTGCGGCGCATTCAGCGTATGACGCAGCACTTCCCGCGCCAGCCCGGCCGGCAACGGCTGACGGCCTTTTTTGTGATGCGCCGGGGCCGGTTTCGGCAGGCTCTCCTGCTGTTCCGCTTCGTTGAACGTCCCTTTGTCGGCCTTTTCACTCTGTTTACCAAAGCGTTTTGATTTGCTGAGGTTGAGCTGTTCGAGCAGATGTTGGATCTGACGATCTCTGCCCTGAATATCGGCCTGAAGCTGATAAATCAGGGCTTTTAGTTGGTCAATATCATCAGGCAGGTCAGTCATGGACTCAGGCTCTCAGAAGGAAAATCTGAGTGTGACAGCCACAGGGGATCATGCAAATGCGAATGAAAGATCAGTGTCACCGGTCACACTTTTAATTCCCGCAAGGGCTGATGAGCGCGGGAATGGGATAAGGTCAGCCCGGAAAGCAGCCAGTTCAGTTGCTGACGACGGATGTGCACGGTACCATCCGACACCGGAGACGGCCACTGGAAGCGACCTTTTTCCAGCCGGCGATAGTAAAGCCAGAAGCCATTGGTGTCCCAGAACAGGATCTTGAGTTTATCGCGCTGGCGATTACAGAAAATAAATCCGGCTTCACTGAGCGGATCTAACCCCAGCGCATCAACCACACTGGCCAGCCCGTCGATGGATTTTCGCATGTCAGTCTGGCCAGACACCAGATAGATGTTGCCAACCGGTATCATTGCAGCGCCTCAACCCAGTGGCGGATCTGTACAGTGGATAACGCCGCGGGTAACTCAACCCGGATCCCGTTAGGCAGGCAGAGTATGACGGGATGTCCGGTATCCGGGAACTCATCAAGCACAACGGGATGCAGGCGCTGCGGTTCAGACTGTTGCCGAAGTTTTTTGGACCAATAGTAAAAGGTGGCGAGATTAATCTCATGGTGCTGGCAAAACGCGGTCACCGTCAGTCCGCTCTGCTTCTGGGAATCAATCACCGCTGCCCAATGTTGCTGTTTTTCAGTCAGTGTCATGGTGGTTTTCCTTATCAATAAGAGAAAACACACTATGACAAAAGATTAATGCGCTGGGTATGTGGGGTTAATTGCGCGGTTACATCAAGATATCGTGGTGTGAGAATTTCTCACGCCACCTTTCCTAATGATGTATTAGAATCATTCATTTTTACTAATTAATTTTCTCTATAGATTACTTCTCTCTAGAGAGTGTGCTAATGTTTTTGAAAGCACCTTATTCATGTAACTTTAGGAGGTCTTGTGAAACGTAGATCACTGGTATTGACCGCAATGATGGCTTTAGGAAGCCTGTCTTGCATGACAGCTTCCGCTGCTGACTCACTCTCTATTCCACATATTTCCACTTCTGGTAATGCGATAGTTAAAGCGGCACCAGATATGGCTACCTTGGTAATCCATGTGAGTGAAACGCAAAAGGGGGCGGCAGAAGCAAAGAAAAAAGTCGATGAACGTGTGGCGAAATATTTTGATTTTCTGAAAAATAGTGGCATCGAAAAAAAAGATATTGATGCTGCTAATTTGCGCACCCAGCCAGAATATCAATATGAACAAAAGAGTGGAAAATCGAGTATTACAGGTTATCGGGCGTCGCGTTCAGTTGAAGTGAAAGTTAACAAGCTAGAGCAACTGAATGCCTTATTGGATGGTGCCCTGAAAGCAGGGCTGAATGAAATTAACTCGGTTCAGTTTGGTGTCAATAATCCGCAACGTTATCGCGATGAAGCCAGACAAAAAGCCATCGAGAACGCCATTCAACAGGCGACGACATTGGCAAAAGGGTTCAACAGTAAGTTAGGCCCTGTATATAGCATTAATTACCGTGCGCCTGAAGCTGTGCCTATACCAATGAGTCGTCTGAAATACCAGGCTGATTTGTTGGCAGCCCCCGCTTCTGGCTCTGCCAGCGAAACTTACGAACCACAGAACATAGAGTTTTCTGATCACGTTGATGCCGTTTTTGAATTACAACGTTAATGAGCATCATCTTCCTGACGTAACATCTGGCGCCCTCGTTTTAGCAGGGCGTCAGTGACTTTTCTCATCGTTCCGCTTTCAGGGGCAAAACGATGCCAATAAAGCATACGGCGTTGGCATAGTCCTGGTGTTAGATCGATTAACTCACCGGCTTTTAGCTCTTTATCGATTTGCAAGTGTGGGATCATGCAACAAGTCGAACTTTGTTTTGCCAATTGCACGAATGCTTCGGAAGAATTCATGATATGGCAGGGCACACTTCCCGGCGATAAATCGAAATTCTGTTGTAAAAATGCCTGATGCATATCATCTAAATGGTCAAATGCAACCGCAGGTGCTTTCAGTAATGCTGAACGCGTGACGCCATTCGGGAAAAAACGGTTTGCAAACGCTGGAGAGGCCACAAACAGATAATCCAGAGCGCCTAATTTATCAACTAAGCAGCTTGGCAGAGGTTGAGACTGAATACTGATTGCACCGACGACTTCACCACGCCGTAAACGCTCCTGAGTACGGGTTTCATCTTCTACTTGAATATTTAACCGAATAGGGAGATCAGACAAAACCGGATGGAGAGCAGGTAAAAGCCACGTTGCCAGGCTGTCTGCATTAACAGCAAGGGAAAGCAATAACGGGATCTCATTACTATTTTCATCACCAAGCCATTGCGCTTCCAGCAGTTCCACCTGATGTAATAGCGCAAGCAACTTTTGTCCTTGCTCTGTCGGGTGGGGAGGAACAGTGCGTACCAATAGTGGCTGACCAAACATATTTTCTAATTGCTTGATTCTCTGGGATACCGCTGATTGAGTAATACAAAGTTTTTGCGCTGCCCGCTCGAAACCACGTTCTTTGATCACTGCGTCTAATGCTTGCAATGATCGGTAATCAGGACGTTTCATTGAAAATAAGATTCTCCGTGTTTGTACTTTTTGTGTTACAGCTCAATAAAAACCATTATGTGGCCTAACCAGCACTATGCCATATTTTTTCATGAGGTGAGCCAATATTGTTTATACTAGCCGTCAGATTTTTCCTTGTAACTGATTATAGGCTGTGATCAATATGACTCAGGACGAACTGAAAAAAGCAGTGGGTTGGGCGGCATTGGAATACGTTAAACCAGGCACAATTGTCGGTGTGGGTACAGGTTCTACCGCAGCGCATTTTATTGATGCGTTAGGTACTATCAAAGATAAAATTGAAGGTACTGTGTCAAGTTCAGAGGTATCGACTGAGAAATTGAAAAGTCTCGGTATTCCTGTGTTTGACAGCAATGAGGTTGACGCTTTGGATATTTACGTTGATGGTGCTGATGAAATTAATGGTCAAATGCAGATGATCAAAGGCGGCGGCGCAGCGTTGACTAGAGAAAAAATCATCGCGGCGGTTGCGAAGCAATTTATCTGTATTATTGATTCGTCTAAGCAAGTCGATGTGTTAGGCAAATTCCCTTTGCCCGTTGAAGTCATCCCAATGGCACGGACTTATGTGGCTCGTGAGCTGGTGAAATTGGGCGGAACACCGGTTTATCGTGCAAACGTAGTCACTGACAATGGCAATCATATTCTGGATGTTCACAATCTCTCGATTGTTGATCCCATTGCGTTAGAAAATAAAATCAATGGGATCGCTGGCGTGGTGACAGTGGGCCTTTTTGCTAATCGAGGAGCAAACGTAGTGCTGGTAGGTACTGCGGATGGCGTTAAGACGCTCACTGAATAAGCATTTATTGAGGGCAGAATAGTCTGCCCTCAAAATATTTTTATTTTTATTCAAAACAGAAAATTTAGTGATATATATCATTTTTCTGTCTAAAAAAACCGCAAAATCCTGTCTTTATCCCGTAACGAATTATTTTACTTTGCATAACAACTTATTTACTGTTGCTTATTCTGTGATATAAGCAATCGATTGTATTGCCGTTACTGTTTTTTTTGTTATTTTGGTGGCGTCGATATGCATTATGAAAGTAAGTACAAATAGGGCGGGTAAATGGTTAAGGTATCTTTAGAAAAGGACAAAATTAAATTTTTGCTGCTGGAAGGCGTTCACCAAAGCGCAGTAGATAGCCTAAAAGCGGCAGGGTACAGCAATATTGAATATCACAAAGGGGCATTAGAACCTGAGGCGTTGAAAGAAGCGATTCGTGATGCCCGATTTGTCGGAATTCGTTCCCGCACCCAATTGACCGAAGAGATTTTCGCCGCAGCGGAAAAACTGGTTGCAGTTGGGTGTTTTTGTATTGGCACAAATCAGGTTGACCTGAAAGCCGCGGCAAGGCGTGGTATTCCGGTATTTAATGCGCCTTTTTCCAATACGCGTTCGGTCGCTGAAATGGTATTGGGTGAACTGTTGCTGCTGTTACGCCGTATTCCTGAGGCGAATGCCAAAGCCCACAATGGAGTATGGGATAAGCAAGCAAAAGGTTGCTACGAAGCGCGCGGAAAAAAATTAGGCATTATCGGTTACGGGCATATTGGTACACAGCTTGGCATTTTGGCGGAAAATATTGGCCTGAATGTCTATTTCTATGATATTGAAAATAAATTGCCATTAGGTAATGCACAGCAAGTTCATCATTTATCTGAATTATTGAATATGAGCGATGTTGTGAGTCTGCATGTTCCCGAAACCGCTTCAACCAAAAATATGATTGGCGCCGCAGAACTGGAATTGATGAAACCAGGTTCAATTCTGATCAACGCATCACGTGGTACGGTAGTTGATATTGAAGCCCTCAGCAATGCGCTGGAAATCGGGCATCTTTCTGGTGCCGCGATTGACGTTTTTCCTCATGAACCTGCAACAAACAATGATCCCTTTATCTCACCATTGAGCCAGTTTGATAACGTACTGCTGACGCCACATATTGGGGGATCGACACAAGAAGCCCAGCAAAATATCGGTTATGAAGTTTCTGGTAAACTGGTCAAATATTCTGATAATGGTTCGACATTATCAGCGGTTAATTTTCCCGAAGTCTCGCTCCCTGTTCATGCCAAGGATACTAACCGATTACTGCATATCCATGAAAACCGCCCGGGTATCTTGACCAGTATTAACCAAGTGTTCACTGAGCAAGAGATCAATATTGATGCTCAATATCTGCGGACTGACAGCGGCATTGGTTACGTAGTAATTGATATCACGACGCAGAATTCAGCTCAGGCTGAATTGGTCTTGCAGAAACTGAAGGCCTTGCCGGGCACGATCCGTTCTCGCTTGCTTTACTGAGATATGATCGCTCGTTAACAAGGATCGTTATTGATTAGAAAGTCAGGGGCTATTGAAGACACAATAGCTCCTGTTAATCACTGAGTAGAATTGTCGTTCATATCCATCGCCATACTTTTTCTGGGTCATGATCTCTGGCAGAGGAATATCCCAACTCGCACTGGGTAGTTTCTCAACTAACTGAAAATTGTGGGCTAATCCAATCGGATAAAAATTTTGTTGTTGCCATTTTGCGAGAGTCCTATCGTAGAAACCACCACCCATCCCTAAGCGTTGCCCTGTACAATCGAAAGCGACCAAAGGGATAAACATGACATCAAGTTCAGAGATGGGTAAAACCTGCCGAACATCCAACTGAGGCTCTTCGATATTAAAGCGATTACGAATAAGAGGCATATCGGCGCAATAACGGAGAAACAGCAGGTGATTGCGGCTGAAAGGATGCAATATTGGCAAATAGACCTGTTTGTTTTGCTGCCAAAAATGTTGAATTAGCAGACGCGTATCTAATTCCCCATCAAAGGAGAGATAGAGGGCAATTTTATCAGCTTGCTGGATTTTAGGATGAGCTATAGCTTGTTTAACGGCTTGTTGAGCAAATTGCGATTGTTGTTCAGGGGATAGATTTTGACGTAGCTGCCGAATTTTTTTTCTAATGGAATTGCGCAGAGAAAAAGAAAAATCTGATTGCATGATACCTGCCTGTTAATTAACACAGAAAAGGATACAAAACAGATAAAGAATGAGAGGTTCTCCAAGATGCCGTTACAGGTGGTAACCCTTGAACCCTTGGTTCAAGGTGAACGCAGCGTCGTTGCTATTAGGCTTCTTGGTCTGGCCAAGCATGCTCACAAGAAACGTAGCACCACATTCTATAGAGATGAAATATCGGCTCAGGGGACTTCCCTGCTCACGAACACCTCAGAGAAAATTTTTTGCTGCTTAAACCAACTAAATAGGCCTTAAGCAACGCTATGAAGCCTATTGTATGGAACTAAACGAAGAAAGCAACTGCTTATATTAATCTATAGTGACTACTGCCTGATTTATCAACAAGATTAGTTGACGACTGGAGTATCAGGTAACTTTACCTTGCTCTAACAGTGCCTTTTCAATGGATTGCTGGAGCATTTTTATTTTTTGTTCCATATTGTAAGCATAATCACGGGTTTTCATCTTCTCCTGTGCCAACTCGTGACAGACATTCAGTGCCACAATAAAAACCAGTTGCTCAGTGTTAGTGACTCTGGTGCGTTCTTTAAGGTTATGCAAACGCTGGTCAAGTTCCTCAGCAGCAGCTTGCAACGCTTCAACCTGCTCTGTTGGACAATTGACACGTAATGACCGCCCAAAAATCTGAATATCTACTGGTTGTGCAGACATGACACCTTCCTGATTTATTATTGTGCCGATACCTTGATGTTGATATATATCCCTGTATCTCTCAAATTGCGACTTTGTTGCCAGAGCTGTAATTTGAAATCTGTTGGGTATAAAGTAAATTATGGTATAAAACAAGGCCGACACCAATCATTACCGTACAATACCAAAAGCCCCTTTTTTCCCTTCATCTTCAAGCTGCTGCTTTTGGGCAATGTTCACTTATCCCAGTCAATGAATTATAGATATAAAGTATCTATGTTTTGGGGATTCGTGTCCTTGCTATCAACGCGGCATCTCGAAATCGATTGGGGATATATCGGTGTGTGCTGTCTGGTATAGCGACTCCCCTTGATGGTAGCATAGCATGAACTTATATCGCCAACGATGATCAATATACATGTCTATACAAAACTCATTACCTAATTATCAATCATTTGATGAAATTTTGCATCAACAGTCCATTGCCCTGACAGCAGCAGAAATGCATGGCTTAATCAGTGGGTTACTATGTAGTGGAAATCACAGTAGTGGAAATCACGAGAGTAGTTGGCAGACACTGGTGCATGATCTTGCGAATGATGGCCTGGCATTTTCTCAGGTTTTGGCTCTACCGCTGAAGGAATTGTACGAAACGACGTTTGAATTGCTGGATGACAGTAGTTTCTCGTTTCATCTGTTGCTTCCTGATGAAGAGGCGGGGGTTTTTGAATGCGCAGAAGCGTTGTCGGGATGGGTCAACCATTTTCTGCTCGGATTGGGCGTAGCCAATCCTAAATTGACAGAAAATCCAGAAATTCAGGAGGTTATAACCGATTTACGTAACATCGGCATGTTGGGCTATGACGAAGACGAAGATCAGGAAGAGCTATCTCAAGCCCTTGAAGAAGTACTGGAATATGTCCGTGTTGCGGTTCAACTCTGTTATATCGCGTTTGCGACACCTAAAACCGCAGGCAATGCAAAAAATGAAAAACCAACATTGCACTGATTGGCGGTATTCACCCTATAAATTTCAAGCCTTGGAAGATAAGGGGTATACCAACTAATAATATGGAATTGCAGGAGAGGGTATGACTAAACAAGAATATTTATCCCGTCGTCAGGCATTATTGTCAAAAATGGCACCGGCCAGTGCGGCTATCATTTTTTCGGCCCCGCTTGCGACACGTAATTCAGATAGTGAATATCCTTACCGTCAGAACAGTGATTTTCTGTATCTGACCGGTTTCAGTGAACCGGAAGCGGTTCTGGTACTGATCAAAAGCGATGAAACCCACAATCACAGTGTGTTGTTTAATCGTGTTCGCGATTTGACAGCGGAAATTTGGTTTGGTCGTCGTCTTGGACAAGAAGCGGCGTTGGAAAAATTGGGGGTGGATCGTGCCCTGCCATTTGATGATCTCAATGAACAACTCTATTTGTTGTTGAATGGCTTGGAAGTGGTTTATCACGCCCAAGGAGAATTTGAATACGCGGATAACCTCGTTTTTAGTGCTTTAGATAAATTGCGCAAAAACAGCCGCCGTAACTTCAAAGCGCCAACGGTCATCGCAGACTGGCGCCCGTGGCTGCATGAAATGCGTCTGTTTAAATCAGACGCTGAATTAGAAACCCTGCGCAAAGCTGGGGAAATCAGCGCACAGGCGCATATCAGGGCGATGCAGGCTTGCCGCCCTGGTATGTTTGAATATCAGCTTGAAGCTGAAATCCACCATGAATTTACCCGTCAGGGCGCACGTTACCCTGCTTATAACACCATTGTTGGCGCGGGAGATAATGCCTGTATCCTGCATTACACTGAAAATGAACGTCGTATGAAAGATGGCGATTTAGTGTTGATCGATGCGGGATGTGAATATCAGGGATATGCAGGTGACATTACGCGGACATTTCCGGTAAATGGCAAGTTTACGCGCCCCCAACGTGAAATCTACGACATTGTGCTGGAAGCCATTAACTTTTCCCTTGAGCTATACAGACCGGGGACCAGCATAAGCGAAGTTACCGGACAAGTTGTACGCATCATGGTGAAAGGGCTGGTAAAATTGGGAATTATGCATGGTGAAGTCGAACAATTGATCGAAACCAATGCTTACCGTCAATTTTTCATGCATGGTTTAAGTCACTGGTTGGGGCTGGATGTGCATGATGTCGGCGATTACGGTGTTGACCGCGATCGTATTCTGGAACCTGGCATGGTACTGACTATAGAGCCTGGGCTTTACATTGCACCCGATGCGGATGTCCCGCCGGAATACCGGGGTATCGGTATTCGTATTGAAGATGACATTGTGATAACAGAAACAGGAAATGAAAACCTGACTGAGTCTGTCGTGAAAGATCCCGATGAGATAGAAGCTCTGATGGTACAGGCAAAGCACAGTTAAGGTTAAAGTGATCAGGAAGTGACAATGAACGTGATTATTGTGGGCGGAGGAATGACAGGAGCGACATTGGCTCTGGCTATTGCTTCGTTGAGTCGGGGGCAATTGCAAGTCTCCTTGATTGAAGCAGCAGAACCTACCAGAAAACATCCGGGTTTTGATGCAAGGTCCATCGCCTTGGCCTATGGTACATGTCAGCGCTTGCATCAGATCGGCATTTGGCCTGCATTACAACATTGTGTTACCCCAATCACTCACGTTCATGTCAGCGACCGCGGCAATAGCGGTTTCGTCAATATTTGCGCCAGTGACTATGACATTCCGGCATTAGGCAATGTGATTGAATTGCATGATGCCGGAATTTATCTTTTTGAGTTATTAAAACAATCTCCAAATATTAAACTTTACTGCCCGGCTAAAGTGAGTTCCGTTGAACGTTTAGAAAGTTCTGTAGTGGTTTCGCTGAATAATGGTGAAAAACTGACAGGAGAACTGCTGGTCGCGGCGGATGGTAGCTATTCTGCGATAGCCCAAGCGTGTAATATCCCCTTCCAACGGCGATCTTATGAGCAGACAGCCATTATTGCCAATGTTTTGACTTCCGAACATCCTCAAGGAAGGGCATTCGAGCGTTTTACCAAACATGGGCCATTGGCGTTGTTACCTATGTCGGGAGGGCGTAGTTCACTGGTATGGTGCCACCCACTGGAACAACAATCAGAAGTCAATAACTGGGGCCAGCATGAATTCTGCCAACAGCTGCAAAAAGCATTCGGCTGGCGTTTGGGGAAAATGCTGGAAACCGGTCAACGACATAGTTATCCATTGGCTTTATCGACAGCCAACAGGCAAATTAGCCACCGTTTGGCGTTGGTAGGTAATGCTTCCCAAACCTTGCATCCGATCGCTGGGCAGGGTTTTAACTTGGGGATGCGTGATGTGATGGCTTTGGCACAAGTCATTTCAGTGGCGGCCACTTCTGGACAGGATATTGGCTCCTATAAAGTACTGGCACAGTATCAGCAACAGCGTCAGGCCGATCGTGACACCACCATTGGACTCACGGATGGGTTGGTCAGATTATTCGCCAATGACTATTTACCGTTAAAAATGGGGCGTAATCTTGGCTTGATGACAATGGAAAGGTTATCCCCAATGCAGGATCTATTTGCCCGTCAGACATTAGGTTGGGTTGCACAGTCACCATTGGCAGATTAAGAGGAAAGAAAAAATGCAATCATTTGATGTGGTGATCGCAGGGGGCGGAATGGTTGGCCTTGCGCTGGCTTGTGGTTTACAAGGTAGTGGTTTGCGTGTCGCGATGGTAGAAGAGCACCCACCGACAACGCCATTTGGTGCCAATGATGAATATGCGTTACGTGTTTCGGCCATCAATGCAGCCAGTGAACGATTACTCACTCACCTTGGTGTCTGGCAAGATATTCTTGCAATGCGAGCCAGTCCTTATCAGGGGATGGCAGTTTGGGATCGGGATAGTTTCGGGCGTATTCAGTTTAATGCGGCGGAAAATGGCCTGACCCATCTGGGCCATATCATCGAAAACTGTGTGATCCGGCAAGCTCTCTGGCAACGTGCGGAAAATCTGCCAGATGTGATGTTCTTCACCCCATCCTCTCTTAAGAATGTTGCCTGGGGAGAAAACGAAGCTTTCATCACGTTATCTGATGGAAGAATGCTGACTTCACGGTTGGTCGTTGGTGCAGACGGTGCCCATTCTTGGTTGCGTCAACATGCCGATATTCCACTGACTTTCTGGGATTATGAACACCATGCATTGGTCGCGACAATTCGGACTGAGGAGCCTCATGAAGGTGTTGCACGTCAGGTTTTCCACGGTGATGGAATATTGGCTTTCCTGCCATTGCCCGATCCTTACTTATGTTCGATTGTATGGTCACTACCGGCTGAATCTGCACAACAGCGCAAATCTATGGAATCGGCGCTGTTTAATCGGCAATTAAGCGCGACATTTGATATGCGTCTTGGTCAATGCAAACTGATCAGTGATCGACAAACTATCCCATTGACGGGGCGTTATGCCCGCAATTTTGCCGCTCATCGATTGGCGCTCTTGGGCGATGCGGCACACACTATCCATCCACTGGCTGGTCAGGGCGTTAATCTTGGATTGATGGATGTGGCGGAACTGATAGGTGAATTGAGCCGCTTAAACCAGCAAGGAAAAGACATCGGTCAGTATCTCTATTTGGGACGTTATGAACGTCGCCGTAAACACAGTGCTGCGGTCATGCTTGCAGGTATGCAGGGTTTTCGTCAGCTATTTGATGGAAATAACCCGGCTAAAAAATTATTGCGTGGAATTGGATTAACATTGGCTGATCACTTACCGGGAATGAAGCCGCAATTGCTTCGTCATGCAATGGGACTCAATGACTTGCCTGATTGGCTGATCGCTCAAACCTCTTCGGTTGAAAAAATCTAATTCAGCCCATGAATTAGAATTAGTTTTTCTCATGTCAGGCTAAGGTGTGTTGAGTTGGTTTACTTCACGTTTTAGCCTTTTTTCAATCTAAAAAGATTGTTTTTTGCCATTTGATAAAAATTTCGAGTGTTTTTGTGCAATAAATAAGACAAAAATTCTGCATGGCAGTACTTGTCTTTTCGGATTGCTACAGCAATGCAACTAATTTATTTTATGGTTCATTTCCTGTTTCAGTGATAACTTCTGATCCCAAGGTATCGTTTGCGTGATTAACCGCTTCTTTGCTTCATGATCCAACACCTGCCGGTTAATGCGCCGTATGTTTTTTCAGGTCACGAATGTTTTCATGTCAAGAACGTAAAGAGGGAAATAATGTCAAAACACACCCCACTATATGATCAACATCTGGCATGCGGAGCACGCATGGTAGATTTTCATGGCTGGATGATGCCCCTGCACTATGGTTCACAAATCGACGAGCATCATACAGTGCGTACTGATGCCGGCATGTTCGACGTTTCCCACATGACAATTGTGGATCTACACGGTCCAGATTGTCGTGATTTTCTCCGTTATCTTCTGGCCAATGACATTACCAAACTCACCGAGCAGGGCAAGGCACTATATACCGCAATGTTAAATGCTTCTGGCGGCGTTATTGATGACCTGATTGTCTATTTTTTCACTGATAATTCTTATCGTATGGTTGTGAATTCGGCGACCCGCGAGAAAGATTTGGCATGGATTTACCAACATGCTGAGAAATATGACGTTGAAATTACCGTGCGTGATGATTTGGCCTTGATTGCTGTCCAGGGACCAAACGCGCAAGTCAAAGTTCAATCATTGCTAAGTGATGCACAGAAGCAAGCGGTAACGGGTATGAAACCTTTCTTTGGCGTCCAGTCGGGAAATCTGTTTATTGCAACGACGGGTTATACCGGCGAAGCAGGTTATGAAATTGCACTGCCTAAAGAACAAGCGGCAGACTTTTGGCAGCAGTTATTGGCAGCAGGGGTAAAACCCACTGGATTAGGGGCGCGTGACACATTGCGTCTTGAAGCGGGCATGAATCTTTATGGTCAAGAAATGGATGAAACTGTTTCACCTCTGGCCGCCAACATGGGATGGACAATTGCCTGGAAGCCGGAAGACCGTCACTTCATAGGTCGAGAAGCATTGGAAAGACAACGCGAAACCGTTACTGATCAGTTGGTTGGACTGGTCATGCGTGAAAAGGGAGTATTGCGTGGTGGCTTAACTGTCAACTTCACTGGTGATTCTGGTGAAATGCGTTCTGGCGTAATTACCAGTGGAACATTTTCCCCAACCTTAGGATTTAGTATAGCCCTTGCACGTGTACCGCAAGGTATTGGTGAACAGGCGGTTGTCCAGATCCGTAATCGTGAAATGCCCGTTCAGGTTGTTAAACCGGGCTTTGTGCGGATGGGAAAACCACTTGTAGAGTGATACAAACAAGGAGAAGGCAACGATGAGTCATGTACCAGCAGAATTGAAATATACAGAATCACATGAATGGGTTCGCTCGGAAGACAATGGCGAATATACCGTAGGTATTACCGAACATGCCCAGAAGTTATTGGGAGATATGGTCTTTGTTGATTTGCCTGAAATAGGTACAGAGGTAAATAGTGGTGATGATTGTGCTGTTGTAGAGTCAGTCAAAGCGGCTTCTGATATTTACGCACCAGTCAGCGGTAAGATTATCGCTGTTAACCCTGGCCTGGAAAGTTCTCCCGAATTGGTGAACAGTGAACCCTATAACGAAGGTTGGCTGTTCCGCGTTAAAATAGCTGATGAGAGTGAACTCGCTAATTTGCTTGATGCCGAAAGTTATCGGTCACTCTTGGAAGAAGACGAGTAATTATTTTGAATCGCCCCATATCACATTGTGAATGGGGCTTTTTTTTGTGTCGTTTTTTATAGCCAATAGATTTCAAGTGATAGACAACAAAACTGTCACTTGAAAGATAAAAGGCATAGCGAGTTTCAGGAAATTATCATCAATGACTCAGACATTAATCCAACTTGAACATCAAGGTGAATTCATTCGTCGCCACATTGGTTCTTCTGCTGAACAGCAAATAGAGATGCTGGCGATAGTCGGTGCAAATTCTCTTGATGATCTGACCAATAAAATCGTTCCCCGTGATATCGCATTATCAGAGGTTCCTGCGGTTGGTGAAGGAGTGACTGAACAACAGGCTTTGGCTGAATTGAAAGCAATAGCGAGCCAGAACCAGCGTTATCAATCGTATATTGGTATGGGTTACTCACCCGCCATTCTTCCTCCCGTTATTTTGCGTAATTTGCTGGAAAATCCGGGCTGGTATACTGCATATACCCCTTATCAGCCGGAAGTTTCTCAAGGCCGATTGGAAGCCTTGCTGAACTTTCAGCAAGTCACCATTGATCTGACAGGTTTAGATCTGGCTTCTGCTTCACTACTGGATGAAGCCACAGCAGCCGCAGAAGCGATGGCAATGGCAAAACGGATCAGCAAACTGAAAAGGGCTGAACGTTTCTTTGTGGCCGATGATATTCATCCACAAACGTTGGATGTCGTACGTACCCGTGCCGAAACATTTGGATTTGAAGTCATTGTTGATAAAGCAGAAAAAGTACTGGAACTGGAAGGGATCTTTGGTGTCCTGCTGCAACAAGTAGGTACGACGGGTGAAGTCCATGATTACAGTGACCTGATTGCAACACTGAAAGAGCGTAAAATCATTGTCAGCGTTGCCGCGGATTTCATGGCATTGGTCATATTGGCCGCACCGGGTAAACAAGGTGCCGATATTGTCTTTGGTTCTGCACAGCGTTTTGGTGTACCGATGGGATATGGCGGCCCTCATGCCGCCTTCTTTGCATGCAGAGATGAGTTCAAACGTTCCATGCCGGGCCGTATTATCGGTGTTTCCCGTGATGCCGCGGGTAACAGAGCATTGCGTATGGCGATGCAAACCCGCGAACAGCATATTCGCCGTGAAAAAGCGAATTCCAACATTTGTACTTCGCAAGTTTTACTGGCCAATATTGCGGGCATGTACGCGGTTTATCACGGTTCTGAAGGTTTGAAGCGCATTGCTAACCGTATTCACCGACTGACAGATATTCTGGCTGCGGGTTTGCAAAAGGCGGGTATCACACTACGTCATAAGACATGGTTTGATACATTAGCGATTGAAGTGTCAGATAAGGCTCAGGTACTGGCAAGAGCGGCTAAAGCACAAATTAACTTGCGTACCGATATTTTTGGTGCCGTCGGGGTATCTTTGAGTGAAAAAACCAGCCGCGATGATTTGCTAGCCCTGTATCAAGTGATAACAGGTTCTGACTCAGTACTGGATATTAATGCTCTTGACCGTGAAGTTGCGACGGACAGCCAATCTATTCCAGCCTCCATGCTGCGTAATGACGACATTTTGGCACATGATAATTTCCGTCGTTACCACAGCGAAACTGACATGATGCGTTATATGCACAGTCTGGAGCGTAAAGATCTGGCGCTGAATCAAGCCATGATCCCGCTGGGTTCATGTACCATGAAACTGAATGCAGCAGCGGAGATCATGCCAATTACCTGGCCTGAATTTACCGATATGCATCCTTTCTGCCCACCAGAACAAGCGCAGGGTTATCACCAGATGATCAGCCAACTTTCCCATTGGCTGGTATTGCTGACCGGATATGACGCATTCTGTATGCAGCCTAATTCTGGCGCACAAGGGGAGTATGCCGGTCTGCTGGCAATTCGTCGCTATTACGCCAGCCGTGGAGAACAACATCGCCATATTTGCCTAATCCCAAGCTCTGCGCATGGCACAAACCCGGCATCTGCTCATATGGCGGGCATGACGGTTGTTGTTGTGAACTGTGACAAAGAAGGCAACATCGATCTGGCTGATCTGCGTGAAAAAGCAGAAAAACACAGTGACAATCTTGCTTGTATCATGGTGACTTACCCATCAACTCACGGTGTTTATGAAGAAACCATCCGTGAGATTTGTGAAATTATTCATCAAAACGGTGGTCAGGTTTACCTTGATGGTGCGAACATGAACGCACAAGTGGGTATTACGACACCTGGTTTTATTGGTGCTGATGTTTCGCACCTGAACCTGCATAAAACCTTCTGTATCCCACACGGTGGTGGTGGTCCAGGCATGGGGCCGATTGGCGTGAAAAAACACCTTGTACCATTTGTGCCGGGCCATTCCGTAGTGGAAATG
Organism: Xenorhabdus sp. SGI 60; assembly: GCF_056632175.1. Classification (NCBI taxonomy): domain Bacteria; kingdom Pseudomonadati; phylum Pseudomonadota; class Gammaproteobacteria; order Enterobacterales; family Morganellaceae; genus Xenorhabdus; species Xenorhabdus sp. SGI 60. Next base: position 940,640 of record NZ_CP196860.1, read on the forward strand.
GATGAAGTTACGACATTAGGTGCAGTATCCGCAGCGCCATTTGGCAGTGCCTCTATCCTGCCAATTAGCTGGATGTATATTCGCATGATGGGGGCACAAGGGCTGAAACAAGCCAGCCAGGTTGCGATCCTGAATGCCAACTACATTGCAAACCGCCTGAAAGGTGCTTATGAGATCCTCTATACCGGACGTAATGGGTATGTTGCCCATGAATGTATTCTGGACATTCGCCCACTGAAAGAAGAATTCGGCATCAATGAGATGGATATCGCCAAGCGCCTGATTGACTATGGTTTCCATGCGCCAACCATGTCATTCCCGGTTGCGGGAACCCTGATGGTTGAACCAACGGAATCAGAAAGTAAAATTGAAATTGATCGCTTTATTGACGCAATGCTGGCAATTCGGCAAGAAATCAGCAAAGTGGCAAGCGGAGAATGGCCTTTGGGAGACAACCCTTTAGTCAATGCGCCACACGTTCAGACTGAACTGGTTTCTGATTGGGAGCATGCATATAGCCGTGAAATTGCCGTTTTCCCAACAGCGGAAACGAAAACCAATAAATACTGGCCGACGGTTAAACGCCTTGATGATGTTTACGGTGATCGCAATTTACATTGCTCTTGTGCACCGATTGAAGATTATCGTTAGTCATAAATAGATTAACGAGACTCAACGAAAGCAGTGTCTGAAATATTTCCTGACACTGCTTTTTATTTATGGTCATGTATTGAATGGGTTGTGAGCTAAATGTAGTTTCAGGTATGTATTGAATGGGTGATGACCCGCGGTCATGTATTGAATGGGTTGATAAATGTAGTTTCACGCTCCATGACCCATTCGCTATTAAAACCTTAAAATACCCGTCACCCGTGAACGGCTTCATGTCGATCCGCCCAGACCCAACCCATTCGCTATTAAAACCTTAAAATACCTGACGTAATGTGAGCTTTGCTTAAGAAAGGAGAGTAAGAAAGAACTTTAAAGCTGCCAGTTGTACCTGACAGCTTGAATTTAGAGGAGAAAAGGCGGAAAATTATTTTAACCAGCCTTTTTCTTTTGCTGCTTCCAGTTGTGGCAGCAGGTATTTCCATAGTTCAGGATAACTTTCGGCAACAAAGTGGAGCAGGTTGTAAACTTGCTCAAAGCGAATATTATTCTCGACCCAGCTCTGTCCCTGGTTATGCAGGTTCATAAATACCGGCATAATTCTATCGAGGGTTTTAGCAAAACGCGCTTCCGGCGTGATGGCGTCTTCGTATTCGTGCCACAGTTCCAGAAAATATTTTCCCTGGGTTTCCGGTAGTAAGCCAAAAATACGGTTAGCCGCTTTAACTTCATGTTCGTGAATGGCTGCACGGGCAGCCAGATCGAACGCGATAACATCACCCGCATCGATCTCAACAATGTCATGAATCAAAGCCATCTGTACGACGCGGCTAATATCCACATCTCCGGCATAAGGCGCAAAGCCAATGACAGCAACAGCAAAATGCCAGCTATGTTCAGCGGAGTTTTCATGGCGCGTATTATTCAATAATTTCGTCTTGCGATGGACATATTTTAATTGATCCAGTTCCATTATAAACGCAATGACATCGGTGAAAGGGCCGAAATCAACAGGAGGTACAGCTAATGACATACAAAAACCTCAATAGTTATTTTTCTTCGTCTAGTGAATAAGGCAATGTTTGAATGGTGAGAACACTGCCCTCAACTTCACGAATACGGAATATACTCTCTGCTTCCATATCATTATTCATGACAACTTGGACCCAGATTGAACCATCAACCAGTTTGACCGCCGCCAATACTGAACCGGTTCGCCGCCATTTATCACCCAATTGCCATTCCAAATCATCGCCAACGGCAGGCAAGGAAGAGGCATTACCTGCCAGCCAGTACATGGCTCGCTTGTTTGCCCCACGATATTTGGCTCTGGCTACCATTTCCTGACCGGTATAACAGCCTTTCTTGAAGCTGATACCGTTTTCGATTGCTTGGAGGTTGGTTGCTTGTGGAATAAATTGTGCGCTGCTGGCGGCATCAATCACTGGGAACCCTGCTTCAATCTCCAGCGCCAACCATTGCAGGCTGCCGTTCAACTGCGATTGAAACTCTTCGACTAACGTTTCGGTTAATTTAGCGGCAGTTATTTTGTCTGTGACGATAAGGAAACGTTCAGCGGGAAGCGCTAAGTGGAGAAGGGTTGTGGTTTCGTGCTGGATAACTGGGGATTCGGTATCAGGCAGGGTTGGGAAGAGGGTTTTCAGCGCTCCCCGACTGCCTGTGCCGGCGATACCGAGCAAGATATTTTCCTCATCTTTGGCAAACGTTACCTTGGAAAACACAGCATACTTTTTCAATTCAGTTAATTGGGTTTCTAATAATGAACGGCGTTCAATATAGGCAAAACCTTCACCACGCTGAAACAGTCGTAAGTTACTCCACATCTTGCCTTTGGCGTCACAATGGGCAGTTAACACATGCTGGTTATCATTCAGGGAAGTAAGATCGGCTGTAATCTGACCTTGCAGATACTTTTTCGCATCAGCGCCAATGGCTGTCACGATCCCCCAATCATCAAGGGAAATTAAAGTCAGTGGTAGTGTTGCAGAAGGAGATGGATCTTGTGCAGAAAACGGAGTTTGGTAAGTCATAGCAGCTCCTGCCAGTAAACTAACTAAGAAATAACGCTAATGGTAAAAGAGATGCGGTTTAATGCAAAGGGGTTATTCTTGTTATTTATAGATAAGGCATACATGGTCAATTTGTTGCGATAGGCTTCGCATCTTGTCGATATATCTCGTGATTTCACTGATGCAGATGATGAAAAACAGGCCAGAATCGTTAATAATCTTATTACCGTTTTAATGGCACGAATGAAAATGATAAAGAGGCTTTTTAAACATGGACATTGGTAATAAAGCACGTATTCACTGGGCATGTCGTCGTGGAATGCGTGAACTGGATATTTCTATCATGCCATTTTTTGAATATGAATATGATTCATTAGGTGATGATGACAAACGGATTTTCGTTCGTTTGCTGGAGTGCCCAGATCCCGACCTTTTCAATTGGCTCATGAATCATGGACGGCCCGAAGATGAGGCGCTTTACCATATGGTGAAACTGATCCAGAGCAGAAACCAAGCCCGTGGTCCTGTGGAACAATAAATTGAGGGAGTCTCGCCATACTCGCCTGTTTTCCACGGGCGTGCATGGTGTAGTCGCAATTGCTGCTTTGGTGGCACCCTGGCCGATTAACAGTGCTTATTTTTGGCTTCCATTTTTCTGGTTTCCACTGTTTGCCATTATTATAAGCAGTTGGGCATGGAGCCAGAAAAATATCCGGCAATGTCAGGGCAGGTTGGTACTGTTCAAAGGTAACAAAGTGCATTGGCAAAAAGCTGCCTGGAGCATCGCTCAACCACCGTGGTTCCATCGCTATGGTATGGCCGTTATGCTCCATGCATTTAGTCAGGCAGAAAATATGCGCTACTCACCGCCAGTTCGGTTATGGATAGCATCAGATAGTATGTCGCCCGCTGCCTGGCGTCATTTGAATCAATTGATGCGCCAATATGCCAATATCCAGGACGGAGATGATTGCTAAAACAACGCTTCCATTTCAGCTAATATCTGCATGCACCATTCGCTTAAACGTTCATCTGTTTGTTCGAATTGGTTCACATCATCCAGAGCCAGCCCGACAAAATGTTTGCCATCTTCGGACAGCGGTTTCGGGCTGGTAAATTCATAACCCTCGGTTGGCCAAAACCCGATAAACTGTGCACTCGTTGGTAACAGATGGTGATACAGCATTCCCAATGCATCCAGAAACCACTCGCCATAATCGATCTGATCGCCCATTCCATACATGGCAACGATTTTTCCTGCCAGATCTAACGAGGGAAGTTGATCCCAAATAGCCAGCCAATCCTCCTGTAATTCGCCGAAGTCCCAGGTAGGGATACCGAGGATCAGGACAGAATATCCTTCCATCAGGCGGGGATCACAATCCTTGACATCATGTAGTTCGATCAGATCTTCACCGAGTATATCGCGTATTTTTTCTGCTACTATTTCTGTATAGCAGGTACTGGAGCCATAAAAGAGACCAATTTTCATCATTATTTATCAGGGAATTTCGAATATCAGGATCGGTATTGTAACAGAATAATTGCTTTTTCAGGCATAATAGCCGATTGGGAGTTGCAGATAGGCAGACAGGAGGCGTTGTGCCAAAAAAACATAACCTATCAGACAATCATTCATGGAAGATGATGTAATTAAACAGCATTCACGGAATCACATCCATCGGCTAATCCCCTGATAGAGCAATTTCTCGATACCATCTGGCTGGAAAAAAATCTGGCCGAAAACACCTTGGCTTCTTATCGGCTTGATTTACAAGCCTTGAACAATTGGTTGGTGCATTATGGTCATGATTTACTTTCAGTGCAGTCGATAGAATTACAATCATTTTTGGCTGAACGAGTAGATGGCGGTTATAAAGCCAGTAGTTCAGCCCGCTTGCTGAGTGCCATGCGGCGGTTGTTTCAGTATCTATATCGTGAAAGAATGCGGGCAGATGATCCAACAGCACTATTATCTGCGCCTAAGTTGCCTAAACGTCTGCCCAAGGATTTAAGCGAAAAACAAGTAGAAGATTTGCTTAATGCGCCTTTGGTTGACCAACCCCTTGAATTGCGGGATAAAGCCATGCTGGAAGTGCTTTATGCTTGCGGATTGCGAGTTTCAGAACTGGTTGGCCTGACCTTATCTGATGTGAGCTTACGTCAGGGCGTGGTCAGAATTGTGGGTAAGGGAAATAAGGAAAGATTGGTTCCTTTGGGAGAAGAGGCTGTTTATTGGCTGGAAAAATATCTGGAATATGGACGCCCGTGGTTATTGCATGGTTCTGTATCTGATGTATTTTTTCCCAGTAAGCGGGGAACGCAGATGACACGTCAGACGTTCTGGCATCGAATCAAACACTATGCCATATTGTCAAGCATTGATGTTGAACGCTTGTCACCCCATGTCTTACGCCATGCTTTTGCAACACATTTACTTAATCATGGTGCAGACTTACGTGTTGTGCAGATGTTATTAGGCCATAGTGACCTCTCCACAACCCAGATTTATACCCATGTAGCCACCGAACGTCTCAAAGTGCTGCATCAACAACATCACCCTCGTGGATAGCTGCGAATTAGGTGAAAAAATAAAGGAACGAATAATGAAGAAGATCTCGTTTTGCCTTTCATTACTGTTGACAGCTGTTGCCAGCAATGCTTTTGCTGATGAGAGTGCTATCAATAACACACTGTCTAAAATGGGAATTAAGGCTGAAAGTATCACGCCATCACCACTACCAAGTGTGAGTTCAATTTTAACCGAGCATGGCACTATTTATATGTCTGATGATGGTAAGTACCTGTTACAAGGCCCACTTTATGATGTTAGTGGCAAAGTACCCCAAAATATCAGCAACCAGGTTCTGGTTAAAAAATTGGAAGCTTTGAAAAATCAAATGATTATTTACAAAGCGCCAAAAGAAAAACATGTTGTTACTGTTTTTACTGATATTACCTGTGGTTATTGCCGTAAATTGCATGAGAATATGCAAGAATACAATGAATTAGGGATTACTGTCCGTTACCTGGCGTTTCCTCGTCATGGCTTGCAACACCAATCAGCTAAAGATATGCAATCTATTTGGTGCAGTGCAACACCGAATAAGTCACTGAACGCGGCTTTTAAAGGCGAAAATATCTCCCCAATTAAGGCATGTAAGACCAACATCGAAAAACAATATCAGCTGGGCTTACAGTTTGGCGTCCAGGGCACACCAGCGATTGTCCTAAAAAATGGCAGAGTACTCGGTGGTTACTTGTCACCCAAAGATTTGCAGGCTGAATTAGAGCATGATGGTGAATGATCGAAATCGATCAGGCATGCCATTCAGTGAATACAAAAACTCGTGAATAAAAATCAGTGAATAAGAAACTGTGAGCAGAGAAATACAACTCCGCCGCCGACCGGTGGCGGATCCTAACCATCTTCCCAACGATATCCATCCATTATTGCGCCGTTTATATGCTATGCGTGGCATACTTCAAGCTGATGAACTGGAGCGTAGTGCAAAAGGACTTCTCAATTACCAATCTCTCAATGGCATTGAGCAGGCAGTTGCTTTGTTGATCACTGCATTATATGAACATTGGCGTATCGTAATTGTTGGTGATTTTGATGCAGATGGGGCAACCAGTACCGCCTTGAGTATCCGTGCCTTGCGTGCAATGGGATATCGTAACCTTGATTATCTTGTGCCAAACCGTTTTGAAGATGGTTATGGATTAAGCGTTCAGGTGGTTGATGAAGTTGTCAAAAGAAGCGCAGATCTGATTATCACCGTGGATAATGGGATCTCATCCCATGATGGTGTAGCCGCGGCACATCAACATGGCATCAAGGTGATCGTCACTGATCACCATTTACCGGGCGAAACACTGCCAGCCGCAGATGCCATTATTAATCCCAATTTAGTTGACTGCTCTTTTCCTTCTAAGGCGTTAGCAGGGGTTGGTGTGGCATTTTATCTGATGTCTGCACTCAGGGCTGAATTGCGCAAATTGGCATGGTTTGAACAACAAGGTATTCCATTACCCAATTTGGCGGAGCTGCTGGATTTAGTGGCATTGGGTACAGTGGCTGACGTGGTTTCCCTCGATACCAATAACCGCATTCTGGTATATCAAGGACTCAATCGTATCCGGGCAGGGCGTTGCTGTACGGGAATACGGGCGCTGCTCGAAGTTTCCAAACGGGAATCGACAAAATTGGCCGCCAGTGATTTGGGGTTCGCGTTGGGGCCACGATTAAATGCCGCCGGACGTCTGGATGATATGTCCGTTGGGGTGGCGTTATTACTGGCCGATGACATGACGCAAGCCCGTCAGATTGCTTGTGAGCTGGATGGCTTAAACCAAACCCGTCGAGAAATCGAACAAGGTATGCAGCAAGAGGCCTTGCAGATTTGCGATAAAATCGAGCGAACCCATACCCAGTTACCTTACGGATTAGCAATTTACCATCCCGAATGGCATCAGGGGGTTGTGGGTATTTTGGCCTCACGTATTAAAGAGCGTTTTCATCGTCCGGTTATTGCTTTTGCTCCGGCGGGCGATGGCACTTTGAAAGGCTCTGGGCGTTCCGTCAATGGCTTACATATGCGAGATGCACTTGAACGTCTTGATACTCTGTACCCAGGACTGATGTTGAAATTTGGTGGTCATGCGATGGCAGCGGGATTGTCGATTGAACAAGACAAATTTGACCTCTTTCAGCGCTATTTTTCCGAGCTGGTAGCAGACTGGATGGATATCACCCAACTTGAAGGTGTGATCTGGAGCGACGGTGAATTAGCATTGGAAGAATTATCGCTGGAAGTTGCTGAAATTCTGCGTGATGGTGGCCCGTGGGGGCAGGCATTTGCGGAACCCGTTTTTGACGGCAAATTCAAGTTACTGCAACAGCGTATCGTGGGTGAAAAGCACCTGAAAGTCATGCTTGAACCATTAAATGGTGGGCCAATGTTAGATGGCATTGCATTTAATATTGATGTCAGTCGCTGGCCGGATAACAGTATCAAAATGGTAGAATTGGCTTATAAACTGGATATTAACGAATTTCGTGGTAATCGTGATGTTCAGCTTTTGATCCAGCATATTTGGCCCTATTGAATGAACTTAGGTTTTCCAGTTGCATTTAAAAGATGAAGGCTATAAACCCCTGGATAGATCCGTTACAATGCACGGTTCGAAAATATCCATGCGACCATCGTTTATTCATAATACACAACGTATAAGACACGAAATATGTTTGAAATTAATCCGGTAAAAAATCACATTCAGGACCTGTCTGAGCGGACAGCAGTTCTGAGGGGGTATCTTTGACTATGATGCCAAGAAAGAACGTTTAGAAGAAGTTAATGCTGAACTCGAACAGCCTGATGTCTGGAATGAACCGGAACGGGCACAGGCGTTGGGTAAAGAGCGTTCATCACTTGAAAGCATCGTAGAAACCATTGATCAGCTGACCCAAGGATTGGAAGATGTGAACGGCCTGCTGGAATTAGCCGTCGAAGCTGATGACGAAGAAACCTTCAATGAAGCCGTCGCTGAGTTGGAACAGCTAGAAGAGAAGTTAGGCCAACTTGAATTCCGTCGCATGTTTTCTGGTCAATATGACAGCGCAAACTGCTATCTGGATCTTCAGGCGGGATCTGGCGGTACAGAAGCACAGGATTGGGCCAGCATGTTGATGCGTATGTACCTGCGTTGGGCAGAATCCAAGGGCTTCAAGACAGAAATTATTGAAGAGTCTGATGGTGATGTTGCTGGTTTGAAATCTGCCACCATCAAGATCATGGGTGAATATGCTTACGGTTGGTTGCGTACAGAAACGGGCGTCCACCGTTTAGTACGTAAAAGTCCTTTTGATTCAGGTGGTCGCCGCCATACATCATTTAGCTCTGCCTTTATCTATCCAGAAGTGGATGATGATATTGATATCGAGATCAATCCGGCTGATCTACGCATTGATGTATATCGTGCCTCTGGTGCGGGTGGTCAGCACGTTAACAAAACCGAATCTGCAGTACGTATCACCCACGTACCGACTGGTGTTGTCACCCAATGTCAGACAGACCGTTCTCAGCATAAAAACAAAGACCAGGCGATGAAACAGTTGAAAGCGAAACTGTACGAACTGGAAATGCAGAAGAAGAATGCAGATAAACAAGTAATGGAAGATAACAAATCGGACATCGGTTGGGGCAGTCAGATTCGCTCTTACGTTTTGGATGATTCCCGCATTAAAGATTTGCGTACTGGTGTAGAAACCCGCAATACTCAATCTGTGCTGGATGGGGATCTGGACAAATTCATTGAAGCAAGCTTAAAAGCTGGCCTATGAGGAACTAAAATGTCACAACAACAACAAGGCGCTGAACAGGCCCCTGATTTAAATAACGAACTGAAAACGCGCCGTGAAAAACTGGTTGTCCTGCGCAGCAATGGCATTGCTTTCCCAAATGATTTTCGTCGCGAAAACATTTCCGCAGATCTGCATGCCAAATACGATGACAAGACTAAAGAAGAATTGGAAGAGCTTGACATTGAAGTGACCGTTGCTGGTCGTATGATGACTCGTCGCATCATGGGTAAGGCCTCTTTTGCCACCCTGCAAGACATGGGGGGACGCATTCAGATCTACGTTTCCCGTGATGACCTGCCGGAGGGCATTTACAACACTCAGTTCAAGAAATGGGATTTGGGTGACATTTTAGGCGCACGCGGTAAGCTGTTCAAAACTCAAACGGGTGAGCTTTCTATCCATTGTACTGAGCTGCGCTTGCTGACTAAGGCATTGCGTCCACTGCCGGATAAATTCCACGGCTTGGCGGATCAGGAAACTCGCTATCGTCAGCGTTATTTGGATCTGATCTCGAATGATGAATCACGCAAGGCATTCCAGATCCGTTCCCGCGTGATGTCGGCATTACGCAGCTTCATGATCCAAAAAGACTTCATGGAAGTTGAAACGCCGATGATGCAAGCGATCCCGGGGGGGGCAAGTGCGCGTCCATTCATTACGCACCATAACGCGCTGGATATCGACATGTACCTGCGCATTGCGCCAGAACTGTACCTGAAACGTTTGGTGGTCGGTGGTTTTGAGCGCGTTTTCGAAATCAACCGCAATTTCCGTAATGAAGGTGTTTCTCCGCGCCATAATCCAGAGTTCACCATGATGGAACTCTACATGGCTTACGCGGATTACCAGGATCTGATCGTACTGACCGAAGAACTGTTCCGTACCTTGACTCAAGAAGTACTGGGTACAACATTGGTGAAATACGGCGAACAGGAATTCGATTTTGGTCAGCCTTTTACCAAGATGACCATGAAAGAAGCGATTTGCCAATATCGCCCGGAAACCAACATGGCCGATCTGGATGATATGGACAAAGCGGTTGCTATCGCGAAATCCTTGAGTATTGAAATTGAAAAGGGCTGGGGTCTGGGCCGTATTCAGTGTGAAATCTTTGAAGAAACCGCAGAAAGCCACCTGATTCAGCCGACATTCATTACAGAATATCCAGCAGAAGTTTCTCCGCTGGCTCGCCGTAACGATGACAACCCATTCATTACTGATCGTTTTGAATTCTTCATCGGTGGTCGTGAAATTGGTAACGGTTTCTCGGAGCTGAACGACGCGGAAGATCAGGCAGAGCGCTTTGCAGAGCAGGTTCGCCAGAAAGATCAGGGTGATGACGAAGCGATGTTCTACGATGAAGACTATATTACTGCGTTGGAGCACGGCTTGCCGCCAACAGCAGGCTTAGGGATTGGTATCGACCGTATGGTGATGTTGTTTACTGACAGCCATACTATCCGTGATGTTATCCTGTTCCCTGCAATGCGTCCGCATACGCATAAGTAATCATTTCTAGATTAAAACCAGTCAAACGCGCTGTCCGGTTAACCGGACAGCGCGTTTTTTAACGGGCAATTGCCACACTCGCTTTGATATGTTTAAGGTGAACCACAATCGTAAAGGTAACAATCACCAATAATGACCATGCCCCCCATTTTCCTGCATGAACAACAGACCAGGCGCCTAATTGATTCGGGTATTGCCAGATCCCAAAGAAAGTCCCGAAGTTTTCCGCTAGCCAAATAAAAAAACCAATCAGTATAAAAGCAAGTAATAGTGGCATTCTGCGTTCTTTATCCAATGGGGTATAAAAAACAGTACCACGTGCATACAGACCGAAAATAAAAGCCGTTAAGTACCAGCGATAATCATCAATATAATGATGACTAAAGAAGTTGATATAAATTACCAGTGCCACTAGTGTTGCCATCCAATACGGTGGGTAATGCTCAATGCGTACCTTAAAAAAGCGCCATGACTGTATAATGTAGCTCCCCACGGCCGCATACATAAAACCTGTAAATAACGGGACTCCCCAAAGTTTAGTAAACGCAGCATCAGGATATTGCCATGAACTAATAGATGCTGATGTTTTAAATAACTCCATTATAAAACCAACTAAGTGGAAGACACAGATCGCTTTCAATTCATCCCATGTTTCGAGTTTTAACCGTATTAGTAATGCTTGAAAGGTCAACGCAAATACTAATAGTACATCATAACGTGGTATGCCCACGATGCCTTTTGCTGGAACAAAAAATAGAGCCAAAAAAAAGAAACCAGCAAATAAGCATGAACGTGCATTAATCAATCCGAAGAAAAGAAACTCTAAAATAAATCGCTTAATACCTGTGCTGCTATTGGGCTTATGAGCCATTAAGAAATTATCAACTTGACGCAAGACATTCAGTTTCTTGCACATACTTTCCATTTAATTAACCTGTTGGTGTTATTTGTTATTAACTCATTACGATAATGCCTGTTTCACGCCGTGAATTCTAGCAGGAAGTAGCATTAATGTTGATATGTAATGCCAGGGGGGACATGACTTATTCATGGAGAGATCAACGAGTTGCTCTTTAATTTCGGCCTGACAGGTGTGATAGGAATGATGAATCCAGTTGCATATATCAGGTGGTTCTAATTTTGTCATTCAAAAATACATACGGTTCTTAGGAAATATCTCAATATGTTCCGAAGAGAGTGTTAATGCTGAACATTGCTGTGCAAAGCGGATACTTTCTTTCAGTTCCATGCCTTCTAACCAGCAATGTACAAGGCCAGCCATCATGGCATCACCCGCGCCGTTGGCATTAACAATATTGGTATTGATTGCACTTGAACATCCTGATGTATTATCCATTTCACTGTAATAAACACCTTCTGTATCCATACTCAAAATTAAGCGCTGGACGCCATGTTGATGAAACCAGTGTGCCGTATCAGCGGCATCTTTTTGAGTTTCAATTTTTATGCCACTAAGGATTTCTGCTTCAGTTCGATTGGGTTTTAAAGTATGAATATGCGATAGGAAATGGCGAATTTTGGATGCTTTGGATCTTGAAACCGTGTCAACAAAAATCGGGACATTACCGGAATGATTAAATAGCCATTTTAGGGCTTCTTCAGTTAAATTACAGTCAATAACTAACACGTTAGCATGCTGAATTAAAGATTTAGCTTGAGATAATAACGTAGGCGTTAATTTTTCCAGAATGCTCATATCATTAACAGTAACAACACACTTTCCATTTTCATCTATAACAGAATTGCAGATTGAGGTTTTTTCGCCATCTAATTTATAGAAATAGCTAACATTAACACCGGTCGATTTTGTATGATCAAACAGTGCGTTGCCGTTTGAATCGTTACCGATAACGGAAATTAAATAACTTTCATTTTTTAATAACGCAATATTTTGAGCGATATTTCTTCCTACACCACCTGGAGTAGAAATAATTTTCCCTGGGTTGGAATCTTCATAAATTAATTTGGCTGAGGTATAGCTTGTTAAATCTATATTAGCTGCACCAATAGTCACAGTATAAACATCGTTAGATAAAATATACCCTTTGCCTTTAATATAACCTTTTTTACTTAGGTTCATAATATGTCCTGCAACACATGAGCGACTGATTCCGAGAATATCAGCAATTTCTTGTTGCTGAATGAAAGGATCACGCTTTAGAAGTTGCAATATCTGGTTTTCCCTTTTTGACATATCATACCTTTGGTTGTTTTTTTATACTGATGTTTTATGTCATGTCTGACAGACAGTAAAGGCTATTTTATATTTCTTTCTCATTATGAGAATATGATCGTAAGATTGGTAAAGCCAGTAAATGACATAAAAATGTGATGGTTGTCTCGAATGTTATGCTGAAAAATTCATAAAAATCAGGTAACTAAATACATCAAGTGAGTCAACTATATTTTATTCTGTTAAAATCTCTTTTAAAACAGTGTGTTGTATTGATTTATGGAAACTGCAAACATATGTTTGGTTTTTATGATTTGTTGATTTTCATGGCGAGGTGAAACTGGAATATATGATGAGAAAAAACTACCCCCGGCTACATAATTAGCCTTGTAACCAGGGGAGCTGATCTACAACTCAAACTCCATTAGTCGGTATTATTTTTTATCCGCTAACATATGGTATGAAACGGCAATACCTGCGGCTTGACCAGCAAGTGAAGGTTCATCGCTGGCTAAGTACAGCCCTGCAATATAGTGACCATCAACAGCGTATTTTCTGTATTTTGTCGCGTAGCGCTCACCGACTCTGAGTTGACGCCCATCACTTAACGTAAATAACGCCTCATCAACCGCGCCATTGCCCCATACTTCCAACCTTTCGATAACACTATCATTGAGTTCAATGGAACTCGTTTCTGATGTTACTGTGCCGAGTGTATAGGATGAACCGTTGGCAAACGTGATTTTAATACCACCCACTCTGGGGGCATTGCCGATTCTTCGTACATAGCCAAGCAATGATTTTATTTTATTGTATTTACCGTCGATTAAAGAGGGCTTGAAGGGTTCCTGCATTTGATCGTCTTCTGTCAGAGCTTGAATTCTCGTTTTGTTAGTAGGACGATCAAACACGGTTGAATAACTGATAGTTTTAGGATTTAAACCACTTTCCAGACTATTATTTTGGAGATGTTCAATTAACTCAATATACTCTAAACCGTGTAATAAACAATATCCTCTTACAGACAATAAATTATTAGTGACACTCTCTGCTGTTGATGTGTTTATGGCATTATTATATTCATCAGTATACATCGTATGAATATAGTTTCTGGCTCTGTCAACCAATGTGTCGATAAGTTGTTTTAACTCATTGACTTCAATATCGGTCAGCCCAATATCATTTTTCTTCTCTATCCCCATTTTCCAATAAGGGATCTGTAACATAACCGTGTTAGTGTACATCGGCATGATTTGGTAATTGGTTTTATTATTAAATGATTTGAATTTTTCATCGATACTCACCAGATATCTAGCCAGGAACATATATGCGTCATGGCTTTCCTGGCTGCCAGGCGAGGTTTCCAGCATGTATTGCACATGTTCCATTTTTCCTTTGATCACTTGTATATCACCATTAAGTATTCCTTTAATCGTTTGTAGAACTGCATTCTCTATCATTTGCTCTACTTTTTGGAGAATTTGCTCCCAGGTATTATCTTTCTGTTGCGGCCAAAATAGTCCTAACAGGAAGGACATTGCGGGACCTGCTCCTGGAATAAACCCTACACCACCAATAATGGCATCCTTTATAATTGATGACATATCCCATTCATAATCGGGGGTAGAGGTGGTATAAGGCACCATAAGCATAACGTCAGTGAGTACAGGCAATGTGTCATTTTCAGATACATTAATCGGTGTGGTATTCATAATTGTATTTTACCTTAGTTCCTTAGTTAAATAGTGCTTTAGTTAGATAGTAATTAAATAAAACGCTATGATTTATAAATGTTTTTTTATATTATGACATATTATATCCAGTAACAAAGGCGCGTTTATCTGTTTCGTTATAAATGACGACCTTGCTGTAATACACAGAGTTGCTCGGTGCTTTTAATATGCCGTCTTCCCCGGCTTTCACTGTGATAACAAAATATTCGAACCATTCTGATGTGAAAGGATGAGACCAATAAAAAACAGCCCTAACTGATGGTGCGGGGCCAGAATTGGCTACGTAATAATTGGGGCGTGTTTCGGGAATAATTGGCGTATCAATTCTTATTGCTTGAATAGAAGAGTGTGGCTCTATTGTCATATCCCTATAAGGATTGACGGTAAGAGGTTCTGATGCGGGTGTGTCTGTATTGTAAATGAGTGGTTCTGGGTTAGATGTAGTATTGTTTATGATTGTAATGTCACTACTGCCACTTATATTTATATTGATTGTGCTCATAAGGTATTATCCCGTTTTAAATGTTATTAAGGTTTAATTTTGTCTTTTAAAAAATTAATTTGTTTATTTTTGGTTTTTTTCTATGGTCCACAATATAATTGTTGTGATTTTCTCCTTGTGGTTGAAGTTTGTTATTATTTTTTGGCATGAATCTATATATTATGACCGCGGCTATTCTAAACATATTGGTATGGCAGGATAAAATATAAAAAATGTAAGCTTGATTTAAAAATTATACTGCTCATTGAAATAGTGTTATCAGTGTGTAGATATGATTAATATTTATTAATGAGGGTGGATAAGTAACAGTATGTCTATTTTAAATCAGGCTGATGAAGTTGTTGATGCAAGATATAAGTAGTGTTCTTATTAAAACGCAATAATGTTATTTTACAACTCAAAAAATTACAGCATTCGGGAGCCTGATTTCCCGTTTTTTTCTGGCTGGATAAGGACGGTTCCTTGTTCATCACAAACCGCAGTAAAACTGTTATTTTACGACTCAAAAAATTACAACATTCGGATGCTAATTTCCCGTTTTTTGGGGAATTAATGATTGTGCCAACGCGAATATTGAGTGACATAAAGGTGTCAATTGTCGTCGGTGTCAGAGTTGTATTTTCCATATGGTTTAATTCATTGTTTAAATTATGTTATTTATAATAAAGAAAATG
Organism: Xenorhabdus sp. SGI 60; assembly: GCF_056632175.1. Lineage (NCBI taxonomy): Bacteria > Pseudomonadati > Pseudomonadota > Gammaproteobacteria > Enterobacterales > Morganellaceae > Xenorhabdus > Xenorhabdus sp. SGI 60. The sequence goes on from NZ_CP196860.1 coordinate 956,258, forward strand.
TGAATCTATGTATAGATTTCAGCGAATACCACCCGCAATCAGTTTAACCTGGTGAATTTTCGGATAGTGCTCAGAAATCTTCTTTTGGCGCAGCCACCAGCGCAGGTAATTGACGTCATGGCGATGTGAATCGAATAACAGGCCGACGACACTGCCGCTGTGGGCAACATTCAGTCCATAGATACCTGTTTGCTCGACCAAATCCCGCAGTTGATTAAAACAGGGTTTCGGTAATATCGATTGGCTGGCGATAGCGCTTAATGTGCAAGCTTCCCCAAGGCGATAATAGTCATGCCGTTGGTTCGCTGTATGAAATTGCCACCAAGCTTGTTGGAATAAAGGGGTATTATCCCGCCATTGTGCGTGATGATCCTGTTGGTGATATTCTTCTGTCAAAATAGTTTGTGGGCTTTCCAATAGTAAAATATCGATATCCGGTTGCCAGTCGAAGGGAATTTGAGTTTGGGCGGTGAGATGATCAAACAAGGTTAATTGTTCGAAGATCGTGCTGTCAGTGGGTTCCAGTTTGACACAAAGTTGCGCTAGTTCGGTGCTTTCCAGTGACTTGCCCAATAATCTGGCCGTGGCCTGGGCGGTAGCGGCAATATCCGCTGTGCTGCTGGCCATGCCTTTGGCGATCGGAATGGTCGATTGATATTCAATCCGCAAGCCAGCAGTCAATTCTGGTGGCTCCTGCCAGTAATCCAGCAGTACATTGACCATCTGGCGCATACGTGGCCGTTCATGGGGGATGGGAATACCTTCATTAACGGAAACACAACTGAACCAATTGATTGGGCAGGAGATTAACTTTTCCCCCCCAAACAGCCATCCTTGTAGCAGTTCTCCGCAGGAAGCGGGACAAGCGGCTTCAGCCATAGGCAAAAACCTGCTGCATAGCTGCGATTAGGCGCTGATTTTCCCACTCATTGCGCACGGCTATGCGATAGTAACGCTCGTCTAATCCGGCATAATTTTTACAATGGCGAATTAACAACCGACGTTTAAGTAAAGCATGCCATAAATCAAGATTGGGTTTATCACAGCGAAAGAACAGAAAATTAGCGGATGGCGGCCAGACAGTCAGTTCAGGGAAAGTTGAAAGCTGAGACCCTAGATAATGTTGCTGCGATGTTAGCCATTGATGTGTTGCAGCAATATAGTCATGTTCATCAAATAAAATCTCACCGACCCGTGCAGCAAAGGCATTAATTGACCACGGTTCACGTCGATTTTTCATCTCTGCAATCCCTGCCATATTTCCGCTGACTAAATAGCCTAAGCGTAATCCGGGAATGGCAAAGAATTTGGTCATTGAACGCAATACATAAAGATGCTTAGTGACCGTAACTTGCGGAATCAATCCTCGATTCTCAGGGAGAAAATCAATAAAGGATTCATCGACAATCAGCGAAATCCCTTGTTGTTCACAATATTCCACCAGTGATTGCATAAACGGGTTGTCAGGCATTAATCCGGTGGGATTATTGGGCGTAGCGATAAAAACACAATCGGGTTGAATTGTGGAAAGTGTATCTAGCAGGCGTAAATCAGGTTGAAATCCGGCGTCCTCTGTTAATGGATAGTCGATAATTTCTGTGCCAATTTGCTGCAAGGCTCGTCGATATTCAGCAAATCCTGGGATAAGCAGCAAGGCTCGTTTGGGATTGAGATAACGGGTGACGGCATAAATCAGTTCTGTTGCACCATTGCCTGCTATTGCTGAGTTGTAATCGCATTGATGGGTCTCTGCGATCGCCTGATGCAAGTGGCGATATTCCATATCTGGATATTTTTCGATATCAAAAAGGCTATTTTTGATCAACGCCTTAACCCGTTCTGGCGCACCTAACGGATTGATATTGGCACTGAAATCAATCAGCTCGTTGGCTGGAAGACCATATTGTTGGGCAATGCCGATAATATTGCCGCCATGTTCACTCATGGTATTGCTCCGTCAGTGGGAGAGAAGGCGAGTATTGTCCCTAACTTGACGACATCACCAACCACAATCAGTGCGGGTGCATGCAGATCCTGTTCTTCTGCTTTTGCAGCCAGCGTTTCCAGTGTGCCTATAACGCTCTTTTGTTTGGGATGGCTGGCGTACATGATCACCGCCGCAGGCGTTGTGGGGGATCTGCCATATAGCATCAACTGTTGGCAGATCTCCATCAGGCGGGTCATCCCCATGAGAATAACCAATGTTCCTTCCAATTGGGCGAGTATCTCCCAATTCTGTTGTTCATTGCCTTGAGAAGTGTGTCCGGTCACAACGTGAAAACTCGATGCATAATTGCGGTGGGTGACGGGAATGCCGGCATAGGCCAATCCACCAATTGAGGAGCTGATCCCCGGAATGATTTCGAATTTAATGCCATGTTGTGCCAGCACTTCCGCTTCTTCTCCGCCGCGGCCGAAAACATAGGGATCGCCGCCTTTTAAGCGAACAACCCGTTTTCCCGCCTGTGCATGCCTGACCAGAATTTGATTAATCTCTTCTTGTGGGATGGGATGGTAATCATGTTCTTTCCCAACATTAATAATTTCACAGTGATCTGGTACTTGGGCAATAAGTTCAGAATTGACAAGACGGTCATGAACAATGACATCCGCAGATTGAATACAGCGCAATCCTTTGACTGTGATTAAACCTGCATCACCAGGGCCGGCTCCCACTAACCAAACATTGCTTTTATTCATTGGGTTACCTCTATGGAATTAAAATATAAATTATCAAAGGGAAAAATATATTTTCATCAGGGTGGTGATGCTCTGTTTTTTATTTTTTGCTTTATGGGTAATTTCTTCTTGTTCTTATGATCGACGTTATATTGATTTCAATTTTTTATAATTATTACTTTAATGCAGGATAAGTAAAGTTGATTTATATCAATATTTTTATTCTTAAATATGAATTATTTTCAAATTGAGCTTTATTGTTTGTTGAAAATATTTACCTATATGAAAGTTGCTTTATTATATTGAATTTTTTTATTTTTTTATAATAAATTCAATGAATTGAATTTTATTTTTTAATTTCTGGTTTAGTGGTTGTGTGTTATTTTTTATTTTACTAGAAATAAAAATGGCGTTTAAAAATAAATAATCATGAACAAGATCACAAAAATAATAAAGGGTGTTTTTATAAAAATGAAAAATGTGTATTTTGAAAATAAATTTATTTCTCTTTTTTATTTTTAATGCGAAATTAATATTGTGGTAATGTTTTTTATTAAGTTGCTTGTTTGTTACGAAATAAAAAGATTGTGGATATCCACGTTATTCATTGAATATTAATTGTTTTGTCGAAAATGAACTAAAAGACTTTTATTTGATAAATATCAATGAATGAGAATATGAGTTGCAGATTTAAAACTAATACCGATTTTAACACCAATACAGAATTTAAATGTTTTGGGGTAAGCATATGCAACAGAAACATACTTTTGTCATTGCCGGTACAGGTAGCGGGTGTGGCAAGACAACCGTTACGTTAGGCATCCTGCGCGCCTTGATGAACCGTTCATTGCGGGTACAGCCATTCAAAATCGGGCCTGATTATCTGGATGGTGGCTGGCATCGTGCTGTGACGGGCGTCGCTTCACGTAATCTTGATGCTTTTATGCTCCCTGAACCTATCCTGAATGGTTTGTTTAACCACGCTATGGTTGATCAAGATATTGCCGTAATTGAAGGGGTGATGGGGTTATATGATGGCTATGGTACTGATCCCAATTATTGCAGTAGCGCGGCAATGGCAAAGCAACTTGGCTGTCCGGTGGTTTTATTGGTGGATGGGAAGGCGGTTTCTACCTCAATAGCCGCTACCGTGATGGGGTTTCAGCAATTTGATCCGACGGTCAATATTGTGGGAGTGCTGATCAATCGCGTCAATCGGGATAGCCATTTTCAGTTATTAAAACAGGCGATTGAAGGTTATTGCGGTATTCCTGTTTTGGGGCGGCTTCCGGTGATGCCAGAGGTTACCCTTCCTTCCCGCCATCTTGGGTTGATCCCTGCGCAAGAACAAATCAGTCAACGCGAAGAATGCTGGACTCGTCTGGCTCAGCAGATCGAAGCCTTGGTGGATTTGGATAAATTGCTGGCATTAACCCCGCTATCTTCTTTACCAAAAGGAAATATCGATTCCCTCATTGATCCCGCGATGGGGCAAGGCTTAACACTGGCTCTGGCAGAAGATGAGGCATTCCACTTCTATTACCCTGATAACCTGTTGTTGCTGGAAAAAGCCGGTGTAACTATCAAACGGTTCAGTCCCCTGCATGATCATCGGTTACCTGAATGCCAGATGATCTATTTGGGGGGGGGATACCCTGAGATTTATGCCCAATCCCTGTCTTCTAACTACGCTATGCATTTGGCATTACGTCAGGCGCAGCACAAAGGTATCCCCATTTATGCGGAATGCGGTGGCTTGATGTATCTCGGCGATACCCTGATTGATGCAGATGGTGTACGGCATGGCATGGTGGGGTTGATTGCCGGTGAAAGCCAGATGGGAGATCACCTGCAACGTTTTGGTTACTGCGAAGCTACGGCAATGTGTGATACGCCTTTCGTGGCGAAAGGGGAAACGTTGCGCGGGCATGAATTCCATTACTCGGATTTTATCACGACTCAACCACCTATTTTTCAGTGTGTTAAATGGTGTAATCCAAAAGAAACATTAAAAACCGTGCAGAAAAGCTGGCAGGGAGGCTACCAGAATGGCAATACCCTGGCGAGCTATCTGCATATTCATTTTGCCCAACGCCCCCATTTTCTCCATCGTTGGCTGATGATGGCACGGAGGCTGTTATGACCGTCTTATTGTGGTTTACGGCTTTTATTCTGGATAGGAAATTGGGTGATCCTCCTCATTGGCCGCACCCTGTGCGCTGGATGGGGCAGCTGACTAACCAAACTGAACAGCTTATTCGCCGGATTAGCCAAACTGAAACCGACTTGAAATGGGGCGGCGTACTGTTATGGCTGGTGGTCGTGGGGAGTGTCTGGCTGGCGAGCTATTGGGTTTTGCAATTGGTTTATGGCGTGACGTTCTGGCTGGGATGTTTGGTTGAAATTTGGCTGATTTATACCGTGTTGGCAGGACGTGGCTTAGGCGACGCGGCAAATGCCGTTTATCAGGCATTGCATCAAGGGAATTTAGATGCCAGCCGTGAACAGCTTGGCAAAATTGTCGGTCGGGACACCTGCCAATTGCAAACAGCCCAAATCAGCCGCGCCGCGATTGAAACCGTGGCAGAAAACAGCGTGGATGGCGTGATTGCCCCATTGTTCTTCTTAATGCTCGGCGGTGCTCCACTGGCGATGGCCTATAAAGCAATCAATACCCTTGATTCCATGGTGGGCTATAAAACCCCCCGTTATCGGGCGCTGGGGATGTTTTCGGCACGTATGGATGATGTGGCGAATTGGCTGCCTGCCCGTTTGGGCTGGCTTCTGCTGGCAATGGCCGCGAAATGGCAGGGTTTGGATTTTCGGCAGGCGTTACGCATTGGTTGGCGTGATCGCTACCAACACAGTAGCCCCAATAGTGGCTGGCCGGAAGCTACTGTGGCGGGGGCATTGGGCATCCGTCTTGGCGGACCGAATGTTTACTTTAACCAGCTTGTCGAAAAACCGTGGATTGGTGATGCAAGGCGTGAAGTCACGCCTGATGATATTCCACAATCTGTTCAGATGATGATGGTGGCATCAGTGATGGCGCTCCTGCTGTTTGCGTTGCTGCATAGTCTGGTCAGTGTGACGGTATAAGGAGGGAACAGCATGAGCGATTACATCCGACAACCCCAACAGATCGAAAGAAATAGCTTTGACATTATCAGCCAGCTTATTTTCGAATCGCGGCCTGATTATCGTTTTGTGGACGCGGATCAAGAAGCAGTGATCAAACGGGTGATCCATACCACCGCTGATTTTGATTGGCTTGATATTCTCTATTTTTCCCCGGATGTTTTGCGCCACATTCGTGACGGTATATTGCGGGGTTGTACGTTATATACCGATACAACAATGGCGCTATCTGGTATCAATAAAACGCGTTTGGCTCAATATGGCAGTGAATGCCGTTGTTATGTCAGCGATCCCCGCGCCGTTCAAATGGCAAAAGCCCAGCAAATTACACGTTCAATGGCCGCCGTCGATCTGGCCTTGCAAGAAGCAGGGGAGAAGATTTTTGTCTTTGGCAACGCCCCGACTGCGCTGTTTCGTTTGATGGAACACCAAATTGCACCTATTGCAGTCGTTGGTGTGCCTGTTGGGTTTGTTGGCGCAGAGGAATCAAAAAATGCTCTGATCAATAGCGGATTAAGTTGCATTGCAGCAAAAGGGCGCAAGGGAGGTAGCAATATTGCCGCCGCCATTATCAACGCCATTCTGTACCGGATGCCAGAGGTCAGTCATGAATGAAATCAGTGATACGCAGGGCAATGGCCTCGGAACGGTCTGGCATCGGGGAAAGCAGTATCGCAAGGGCTACACCACGGGATCTTGTGCCGCAGCCGCAGCCAGGGTTGCTGCATTGATGATCTTGCGTCAGCAGATTATTCATCAGGTTTCTATTGTCACGCCTTCGGGTGTCACCTTGGCCTTGAATGTCGAACAACCCTTGATTGAAGGACAACAGGCGGTTGCCGCTATCCGTAAAGATGGCGGCGATGATGTGGATGCTACCCACGGTATGTTGATTTTTGCCCGTGTCTCCCTGAATGACAGCGGTGTGATCACATTGGATGGCGGTGAAGGTATTGGCAGGGTAACGCGAGTGGGGGTGGGTTTGCCGATGGGCTGGGCAGCCATTAATAAAACCCCACGGCATACCATTGAAGAAGCGGTACGGGAAGTAATAGGTCCGCAGCGTGGAGCAGATATCGTCATTTTTGCCCCAGAAGGCGAGGAACGGGCGAAAAAAACCTATAACGACAGATTGGGGATTAAGGGCGGTATTTCGGTTATTGGTACGACTGGCATTGTGATGCCGATGTCAGAAGAGAGCTGGAAACGTTCTCTGGCACTGGAATTAGAAGCCAAACGTGCCAATGGGTTGGACCGCATTATTTTTGTACCGGGAAATCACGGTGAACGTTTTGTCAGTCAGCAGTTGGGTATTGATGCGAATTATGTCGTCACAATGAGTAATTTTGTCGGCTATATGTTGCAAGAAGCTGTGCGTCTGGAGTTCCGCCATGTGGTGCTGGTAGGGCATGTCGGCAAGTTGGTGAAAATCGCTGCCGGTATCTTTCATACCCACAGCCATATTGCTGATGGTCGTATGGAAACACTGATCGCCAATTTGGCCTTAACAGGAGCACCTTTCGAACTGATTCAGGCCGTGGATCAATGTGATACCACCGAAGCAGCCATTGAGTTGATTGCAGAGCAGGGCTGGCAGGCCGTGTACCAACAAATTGCCCGGAAAATCTGCGGGCGTATCGACCAAATGCTCCGTTTCGCCAGTGGTAAACCGCAGTGTGACGCCATTCTATTCTCTTTTGATAATCAGGTCTTGGGCTGCAATCGGCCTGTGGACGCGATAGTGAAGGATTTTATGGAGGATTGCCGATGATCACCGTTGTTGGTATTGGCCCTGGTGCCACTGCAAACCAAACATTGGCTGCGCTGGAAGCTATCAGACAGGCGGAAGTGTTGGTCGGAGGAAAGCGCCATCTCGCCGAATTTCCTCATTTCAACGGAGAAACCCGCCGTTTGGATGCTGATGTGGATGGATTGATGCAATGGCTTGAACAGAATCAGCATCGGCAAATTATTGTGCTGGCTTCGGGTGATCCTCTCTTTTATGGCATCGGCAAACGAATCACTGAGCATTTTTCTGGACAAAATACCCGCATTATCTCTGGCATAAGTTCAATCCAATATTTATGCGCCCAAATTTTGCTGGATATGAACGACATTTATCTCACCAGCAGCCACGGACGCAAACCGGATTTTGATTGGCTATTGCAACACGAAAAAATTGCCATGGTAACGGATAACGTTATTGGCCCTTACCAGATTGCGCAAGAAATTCTGGCGCGCGGGCAGCAACGTCGCATGGTGATCGGTAAAAATTTATCCCATGAACATGAGCAAATTATTTGTTTGCACGCGGAACAGGTTGTGCAACGCGGCAACATTGATTATGGCTTGAATGTTGTGGTGATTTTAAATGGTGAACCTGAATGAAAGATGAACTGTTTTTGCGTGGTCATCGCATCCCCATGACCAAAGAAGCGGTTAGGGCGCTGGCATTGGAACGATTGGAACTGGAAAACGCCTGCCGTTTTATCGATGTTGGTGCGGGTACTGGCAGCGTCAGTATTGAAGCGGCAGTGCGCTATCCGGCATTGGATATCCTCGCCATTGAACGCAAGGAAGATGCCTTGTTACTGCTTGCTGAAAATGTTCGGCATTTTGGCTGCCAGAGGGTTCGTATCCAGTCTGGTAGTGCTCCTATGCCGTTAGACAGTACCGCAGAGGCTATTTTCATTGGCGGAACGGGTGGGCATCTGACAGAAATCATTGATTGGGCATTGCTGCACCTGAACTCAGGTGGACGTTTAGTCATGACTTTTATCCTGCTGGAAAACTTCACACAAGCATTATTGCACCTGAAATCCTGTCGGGTGACAGAACTTGATGGGCGAGAAATTCAGGTGGGAGAACTGACGGCACTAGGGCAAGGACATTATTTCAAACCCAACAATCCCACTTATTTGTTGTCCTGCCTGAAAGAGTCCGGTCAAGAGGAGCGGAATGATGCCTGAATATATTAACTCAGAACAGATAGATAACGTCAGTTTTGATAGTGAAAAAGTCTGGTTTGTTGGTGCGGGGCCAGGGGATAAGAGTCTGATTACCCTGAAAGGCTATCAATTATTACGTCAGGCGCAAGTGGTGATTTATGCCGGTTCGCTGGTTAATCGGGAGTTACTGGATTATTGCCGCACAGATGCTGAATGCCATGACAGCGCGAGATTGACGTTATCGGAAATCACGGAATTGATGGTGAATGGCGTGAAAGCAGGCAAATTGGTGGTTCGCCTGCAAACGGGAGATTTATCGCTGTTTGGCTCTATACGTGAACAGGCCGAAGAACTGGCAAATCATGGTATTGGTTTTGTCTCTGTGCCCGGGGTGAGTTCGTTTCTTGGGGCGGCGGCGCAGTTGGGTGTGGAGTACACCGTACCCGAAGTCGCACAAAGTTTGATTATCACCCGTATGGAAGGCAGAACGCCAATGCCACCACGGGAAACGCTGGAAGCCTTTGCCGCTCACCAAACTTCAATGGCGATCTTCCTTTCGGTACAGAACATGACGGAGGTTGTGGCTCGGTTGGTTCAGGGCGGTTATGGACAGGAAACTCCTGTTGCAGTGGTTTACAAGGCAACCTGGCCGGATTGCCAGATTGTACGGGGGACATTGGCGACAATTGCTGAACAGGTAGGCAGCACGGGCATTCGTAAAACGGCCTTGATCCTAGTGGGCGCTTTTCTTGGAGAAGAGTATCACTACTCGAAATTGTACGATGCGAGGTTCAGCCATGAATACCGTAGCGCCTGACTTAATATCACCTGACGCAATAGCACCTAAAACTGGATTACCTAAAACTGGATTACTTAAAACAATGTCATCTAACAAAGAATATGCCTTGTTTTGCCTGACAGCAGGGGGTATGGCGTTGGCTCGTCGTTTGCGAATCCATTTAGCGATGGATTGTTTCACTTCCCCTGAATTGGTGGAGAGTGAATTTATGGATGCCAGTCGCGGATTTATGGCATTTGAAGGCGGTTTTGCCAATACGATACGCAAGGTATTCACCCAATACGGCGCGTTGATCATGATTGGTGCGACGGGGATCGCCATTCGGGTTATCGCCCCGCTGCTCAAGGACAAAATGACCGATCCGGCGGTTGTCGTACTGGATGAAAAAGGGCAATTTGCGATCAGTTTATTGTCGGGGCATATGGGAGGCGCGAATAAGCTGGCACAACAGATAGCAGATATTCTTGATGGTCAGGCGGTGATCACCACTGCAACCGATGTTAACCAGGTCGCCGCATTGGATCTGTTATCGCAAGAACTTGATGGAACAACGGAGAATTTCCGTGCCAATGTCAAAACCGTTAATCAAATGCTGGTCAATGGCAAGCGGGTAGGCATTTGGTGGCATCCCAACCTGAGTGATGAAAAAGATCGCTATGATACGCGTGGGTTTATTCCCGTTGACTCTCTGGAAGATCGGCCTGAGCTGGATGCCCTGGTATACATCAGCTATGAACGAACAAATCTGGCACTGGCCATCCCCACTTTTAAATTAATCCCGCGCCGTATCGTTGCAGGCATTGGTTGTCGGCGGGGAGTGGAAGGGGAACGGCTCGCAAAATTATTAGATCGCCATCTGGCGGAACATAACCTTGAATCTTTGGCGCTAAAAGCCGTCGGCAGTGTCGAACTGAAAAAAAACGAGCCGGCGTTAATCCAATTGGCACAAGAGCGTCAAATTCCATACCAAATTTTCTCTGTTAATCAGCTTGCCCAGTGTGAACAGACATTTACGGTTTCTGAATTTGTGCGAAAAACGGTGGGCATAGGCTGTGTCTCCCAACCTGTGGCTTGGCTAATGAGCCAGGGGCACCTGGTTGGTCATACCCTGCGTGAGCAGGGCGTCACTATCACATTAGGAGTATTGCATCCATGTTAACGGTCATTGGAATTGGTCCCGGTTGCGAAGCCATGATGACGCAGGAAGCAATTGCTGCATTGAAAGCGGCTGACATCGTGGTGGGTTACAAAACTTACACCCATCTGGTGAAATCACTGGTAGGCGATAAAGAAATTATCAAAACCGGCATGTGCAAAGAGATTGAACGTTGCCAGACAGCCATTGAGCTGGCCGAGCAGGGTAAAAATGTGGCGGTAGTTTGTAGCGGTGATGCGGGTATTTATGGCATGGCTGGCTTGATTTTGGCGTTGGTCAGCCAGCAAAAGCGCAATGTAGAAGTTCGGCTGGTGGCGGGAGTAACGGCGAGTACGGCTTGCGCCGCTTTGCTTGGTGCGCCATTGATGCATGATTTTTGTCATATCAGCCTAAGCGATTTGCTCACCCCGTGGGAGGTCATTGAAAAGCGGGTTCGGGCTGCGGCAGAAGCCGATTTTGTGGTCTGTTTCTATAATCCCCGTAGTCGCGGACGGGAAGAACATTTGGCACGGGCATTTTCCTTGATGGCACCGTGGAAATCGCCGGAAACGCCCGTTGGCGTGGTGAAAGCGGCAGGGCGCAAACATGAGGATAAATGGCTGACTACTTTTGGCTCAATGGATTTTTCCCGTGTTGATATGCGCAGTCTGGTGATAGTGGGTAACCAGTCAACTTATATACGTGATGGGCTGATGATCACGCCGAGAGGATATAAGTTATGAAACGGCCATTGGTTCACATTTTTGGCGGTACGAGCGATGCCCGCCAGATTTGTGTGATGATGGATATTGCCGGCATAGATTATGGCTTATCCGTGGCGACATCGGCGGGAGCACAGCAGGCGATGGGTATTCGCGGTGAAATTGTTACCGGCAGGATGGAAGCCGAAGAGATGGCCGAATATCTGCAAAAGCGAGGGACGAAAATGGTGATTGATGCGTCCCATCCTTATGCCGAACGGCTGAGTCAAAACATTGTCGGCGCTTGCCAAAAGTTGGCTATTCCTCTCATTCGTTATATCCGTCCCAGCGATATTGATGCTGTTGAACATCCCCTTATCTATAAAGTGGCAACCATTAAGCAGGCGTGTGAAATAGCAACCAGTTTGGCAACCCGTATTTTGCTGACCACCGGCAGTAAACAATTGGCCGACTACGTGGGGCACCTGCCAGGAAAAACGGTGCTGGCCCGTGTATTACCAACCGCAGAAGTTTTGGCGATGTGTGAATCTTGTGGTTTGTCAGTCGATCAGATTTTTGCCCTGAAAGGCCCATTCAGTGCCGATTTCAATCGGGCATTTTACCAATTTTGTCAGGCGGAGGTCGTCATTACCAAAGAGTCTGGTGAACAAGGCGGGTTCAGGGAAAAAGTGGAGCCATGCCTTTCCCTTGGGCTGCCCTGTATTGTGCTCTGTCGCCCAGGGCAGCAATTTACCGGTGAGGGGATTACGCAAGCCAACGGATTGGAAGAGATTGCCCAGGTATTGGCGAATTTTGGCACGTAAATAAACCAATAAGGAAAAGCGAAATGAAAAAAGCATTATTGGTGATAAGTTTCGGAACCAGTTATCCCGAAACGCTGAAAAACAATATTGAAGCCTGTGAGCGGCAATTGGCCTCGGTATTTCCAGACAGGGAACTATTTCGGGCATTTACCTCTGGCATGATCATTCGCAAATTGCGTCAACGCGATGGCATTCACATTGATACCCCCCATGATGCACTGACCAGATTGCATCACGCAGGTTATCATGATGTTGCTGTTCAATGCCTGCATATCATTAATGGCGATGAATATGAAAAAGTGCGGCGTGAGGTTGAGAAATTTCGTCCTCGTTTTAAGCAGTTGGTGCTGGGTACGCCTCTACTTAGCCACTTTGATGACTACCTGCAATTGATGCGAGCACTGCGCCACCAGCTTCCTCGGTTGGCAGAGAATGAATGTGTCGTTTTTATGGGACACGGCACAACCCACCCTGCTTTTTCTGCCTACGCCTGTCTGGATCACCTGATGAGCCACTACCATTTTCCGGCACGGGTCGGTGCGGTCGAAAGTTATCCCGAACTTCCTCTGATCATCAAGGGATTAAAGGAGCAAAAGATCCGCAAGGCTTATTTGATGCCATTGATGTTGGTGGCAGGCGATCATGCCACCAATGATATGGCATCAAATGAAGAAGACTCCTGGAAATCACAGTTAGAGAATGCGGGGATCGTCGCGATCCCCTGGTTGCAGGGATTGGGAGAAAACCCGATGATTCGGCAGATGTTTGTCGATCACCTTGCTTATGCGCTAAATGATCAGGAGAAAGCCTTATGAACGAAACAGCAATAACAGGAAAATTGTATGTTATGGGCGTTGGCCCAGGTGCCAGTGATCTGATGACTGTACGGGCTGCACGTATTCTTTCTGAGCTTGATGTGATCTATACCCCGACGGGAAAAAAAGGCGCCAAAAGTCTCGCCCACTCCATTATTGAAGAATACCTTTCGCCGGAAACGGAAGTTTGCACTTACCATTTTTTAATGAAAGCCGACATAGCAGCAAAACAAGCGGTGTGGGAAGAAGTGGCGCAAGCCTTGAAAGAGGAAGTGGCGAATGGCAGGAAAGTCGGTTTTATCACTTTGGGCGATCCCATGCTGTTTAGTACATGGGTATTTCTTTTACAAAGACTGGTATCGCAACCGATGGCTTCTCCTTCATGGTTGGAAATTGTGCCGGGGATCACCTCATTTTCTGCCATTGCCGCAGTCGGTGTAATGCCGCTGGCGATGGAAGAGCAAACATTGGCTGTCATTTCCTGTACCGCTTGTGAAGCTGTCCTGGAGCAAGCATTACTCAATCACGACTGCATTGTCCTGATGAAAGTCTATTCGCGTTTTCCCCTGATCCGTGACCTGCTGCAACGTCACAATCTATTAGAACATGCACTAATGATGGCTGATGCGACTTTGCCGACTGAGCAATGTTGGCGCAATCTTGCCACACTGTCCCTCAGCGAAAAAGAGAGGATGCAGGGATTGTCATATTTTTCAACAATTTTGGTTAATAAAAACTGGCAATTATCAAGGTGAATGATAATGGTATGCCGATGGTGGTGATTGGCACTGCTGTGGCGGGAAAAAAGTACACAATGAAATAAGGGAGGAAATAGAATGACATTATCGCTGATGGTTCAGGGAACGGCGTCTGATGCAGGCAAAAGTGTGCTGGTGGCAGGATTTTGTCGGCTATTTGCACAGGATGGTTATCGTTGTACTCCCTTTAAATCACAGAATATGGCGCTTAATTCTGGGATTACCGCAGATGGCAAAGAGATGGGACGAGCGCAGATATTTCAGGCGGAAGCAGCGGGGATTGCGCCGGATGTACGTATGAATCCTGTATTGTTGAAACCCACCAGCGATCGCAAGGCTCAGGTGGTTTTTATGGGGAAAGTGATGTGCAGCATGAATGCGGTGGAATATCACGAACATAAACCCCAATTGCTCCAGCAGATTTTGATGGCATATAACGGGTTAGCAGCAGAAACGGATATCATGGTGTTAGAAGGGGCGGGCAGTCCGGCAGAGATCAATTTGCGTGATCGCGATATTGTTAATATGGGGATGGCTGAATTAGTGGATGCTCCGGTCATTTTGGTGGCAGATATTGATCGTGGTGGGGTATTTGCATCCATTTACGGCACATTGGCTTTGCTTAAACCTGAAGAAAAAAACCGTATTAAGGGCGTGATCATCAATAAATTTCGCGGCGATATCTCTTTGCTGCAATCAGGGATCGATCAGATTGAAGCCTTGACACAAATCCCGATATTGGGGGTGTTGCCGTGGCTGGAACTTGATCTGGAAGATGAAGATAGCGTTGCTTTGCAGGTGGGTAAATATGATCGGCAGCAACAAAAAACAGGAAACTGTCTGGATATTGCTGTCATCCAATACCCTCATATTGCCAATTTCACCGATTTCAATGCGCTGGCAGCTCAACCGGATGTGTTTTTGCATTATGTCTCCAAACCTTCTGAACTCCAGAAAGCCGACCTTATTATTCTTCCCGGCAGCAAAAATACATTGGCAGATTTGCTATGGTTGAAAACCCGGGGGTTTGAGCAGGCAATTATCACAGCCCAGCAGAACCGTGTGCCGATTATCGGGATCTGTGGTGGTTATCAAATGTTAGGTAAGCAGATCGTGGATGGGGTGGAATCCGGCTTAACTCAAATGACAGGATTAGGTTTATTGGATACGGAAACCCACTTTGCCAGTGCAAAACAGACCGCACAGGTTAGGGGCGTAGTCATGCCTGCGTTGTCAGGTATGCTGAAATTATGCAGTGAACAACCGGTTGCGGGTTATGAAATCCATCTGGGAACCACTCGGCTTGGTCAGCAGGCAACGCCTTTTGCCCAAATATATTGGCGCAAGGCAAAAAAATAGTGAAGAAAAAAACGGGTTTGATGGTGCAGTTGCTCAAGATGGTTTGGTAATGGGAAGTTACCTGCATGGTTTGTTCGATCAAAACACATTTACTCGCCCACTATTAAATCAATTGCGTATAAGAAAAGGCGATGTTCCACTGGAAAATGTGGTCTTTAATTATCGCCAGCATAAAGAAAAACAATTCAATAAGTTGGCTGCCAGTATGCGTGAGCATCTGGATATCGCGCGGATTTATCAATTAATGCATGAACATACATCTGGCGGAGTAATGCCATGATTTTGGTGACAGGCGGTGCTCGCAGTGGCAAGAGTACTCACGCTGAACATCTGCTCGCTAAACAGTGTGAGCAGGTGTTATATATCGCGACGGCACAGGTCACTGATGAAGAGATGGCGGCTCGTATTGAGCGGCATAAACAGGAGCGTCCGGCACATTGGCGAACCTGGGAAGGCCATCAAGATTTAGACTCTGTTATCCGCCAGCACCGCCAACCCCAAGAGGGCGTTATACTAGAATGTGTTACCACATTAATTGCCAACTTGTTGTTTGACTTAGCGGGTGGTGTATCACCTGATGAACTTGATTTCGCCTCATTAGAGGTGATTATCCATCACCAGATCGATGACCTGATTGATGCCAGCTTGATGTGTCCGATGCCAGTATATTTGGTGACCAACGAGTTGGGTATGGGCATTACACCTGAAAACCGATTGGCACGCCATTTTGTCGATATTGCTGGACGTGCTAACCAAAAGTTGGCGCAAGCGGCTAAAGAAGTCTGGCTGATGGTTTCGGGCATTGGAGTAAAGATCAAATGAAACTGCACCTTTTTTGGGCCACACTACAGTTTATGACACGGCTTCCGATCCCCAGAAAGTGGGCGGCAGGCGTCGATTTTCGTCAATATTGGCGTGGTGTGCCTTATTTTCCATTGATTGGGTTAATTGTTGGTGGTGTGGCTGGCCTGGTGTCACTTTTGATCAGCCAGTCGGGTGGGGGAATGTATATCGGTGCGATGGGTTATGTGTTGGCTTTGGTTTTATTGACGGGAGGGTTACATTTAGATGGATTGGCGGACACGTGTGATGGGCTTTTTTCCTCCCGCCAGCGAGAAAAAATGCTGGACATTATGCGCGATAGCCGGCTTGGAACGTATGGCGGAGTCGGGTTAATTTTCTGTCTTGCCCTCAAAACATTCGCTGTTGTTGAATTATCTTATCATCCTCCCTTGTATTTGCTTGCCTTGTTGACTTGTGCATCGATTGTCGGACGTACAGCCGTGGTGCTTTTAATGTATGCGCAACGTGATGCTCGTGAAGGCGCAGGGATGGGAAGCAGTTATATTGGCCAAATTAGCTTTTCTGTGACTACGCTGACTTTGTTGGTGGGTATTGTATTGGTGATGGCACTGGGGAATTGGCAAACTTTGTCGGCGATGGTGATGTCATTGCTTGTGGTTTACGGGCTTGCTCTCTATTTCAATTATCGCCTGAGGGGACAAACTGGCGATACGTTGGGAGCTTCCATTGAGGTGGGGGAAATTGCTTTTTTGCTGGCAATGATTTGGCAATAGATGATTTGGCAATAAACGAAGGCAATCAGGAGAGAATAATCAGATGCGATTGTTTCTCGTTCGGCATGGGATGAATAAACATGACACTAACATCATTGCTCGATGCTATCCGACCTCTGGATCGGGGAAATATGGAAAAAGCGGCACGGCATATTGACAGCTTAGTCAAGCCATTGGGAAGTTTGGGACGTCTTGAAGCGTTGGCGATACAATTATCGGGCATGTCTGGCATTGTTGGTCTACAAAACCTGCAAAAAGAGATTATCGTCATGTGTGCTGATCATGGTGTCTATGACGAAGGTGTGGCTATTTCACCGAAAAATGTTACGGCTATACAGGCACGCAATATATTGCAAGGGTTAACCGGTGTTTGTGTGCTGGCGAAAAACAGTGGAACGCATGTTTTGCCCGTGGATATTGGCATTGATTGCGAGCCTATCGAACAAATGTTGTCCCTTAAAATCGCACGGGGTTGCGGCAATATTGCCAAAGGGGCAGCGATGGATTATGAACACGCTGAAATTTTGTTGCTGGCAAGCGCGCAACTGGTGCAACAACGCATTGCGGCAGGAATAACGGTATTTGGTATTGGGGAGCTGGGGATTGCCAATACGACGGCAGCCGCTGCGGTTATCAGTGTCCTGACAGGAAATGATCCCCGTGATGTGGTCGGGTTAGGCGCTAATTTTCCTTCTGAGCGGCTGGCACATAAGCAGTTCATTGTACGGCTGGCTATTGCCATCAATCAGCCAGATCACAAAAACGCCATTGATGTATTGGCAAAAGTGGGAGGATTTGAACTTGTCGGTATGGCTGGTGTGATTCTGGGAGCGGCCGCTTCTGGTGTACCTGTGATACTTGATGGTTTCTTGTCTTATGCGTCAGCATTAGCCGCATGTCAACTATCCCCCATAGCACGGGATTATTGCATCCCTTCCCACATGTCGGCAGAAAAAGGTGCGGCGCTGGCGTTACGATATTTGAATTTGCAACCCTACTTGCATTTAGATTTGCGTCTTGGTGAGGGCAGCGGTGCGGCCATAGCTATGTCCCTGATTGATGCAGCCTGCTCGATGTATTGCCGTATGGGGAAATTGGCAAGCAGTGGGATCAGTCTGCCGGCGTTAGAAAGGCCGCACGTAATAGCGCCGTCTTTAAACAGATAAATTAAGTCCAAAAGATTAATTTATCGTTATTGTATTTATCGTTATTGTATTTATGCTGGTTATATCAGTCTTTGACACGTTTTCTCAATTGATCTTTTACCACTTTGCCATTGGCATTTCGCGGTAAAGTTAAAAAAGTATATCCTTTGGGGCGTTTATAGCGTGCTATTACCGTACAAATGTAATCATTTAACTCTTGCTCTGTGATGGATGCATTTTCGTCGAGTTCAATAAAAGCATGGGGAACTTCCCCCCAAATAGGGATGAATAGGGATCGGGTTTTTGGGGGTTTCGCTACAACAGCAACCGCTAACACACCCGGGTAACTCGATAAAGCATTTTCCAGTTCAAGGCTGGAAATATTCTCACCACCGGAAATATAATGATATCTGGTTATTTAGGAGATTTATTGATGAAAATATACAGATATGCAGTATTGCCGATGGCCCTTAGAGTGGCTCTGTTTTTTTCTGGAATGAGTGTTAATGCAATAGCGGCTTCATCATGTGGTTCTTCGAATACGACAATTATTTCCGGTGATGAGACAGAACCCTGTAATCTGTCAAGTGGTGAAAGTCTTACTATCGATAAAGGTGTATCGATTGATGTTCCTAGAGGAAGTAACAACAATGATATGTATGGTCTGGAATTCAGTGCGGTCAATGTCGGCGATAACAATAATGAGGCACCAAAAACTTTAGTTGATGGCATTGAGAATAATGGAGTTTTGCAGGGAAGCAGTGGAGTCACAGTAACTCACAGTGGCTCTGTTGGACAATTGCTTAATCACGGAAATATAAGTGGAGTGAGCGGAGCTATATGGGTTTCAGGTCAAATAAACACGTTAGATAATGATGGCTCAATTACAGCTATTAATGACCCTGATTCATTTAATGCAATAAGGATCCAGCCGGCAATTAACGCAAATAATAATGATCAATATGGCCGCGTAGATACCCTCCTAAATCGGAAAGAAGGAGAGATCGATTGATGGGATAACAATTATAACTTCAAAACTTAAGAATCTTGATAATCGTGGAATACTGACATCTCATAAGTATAATGCCATTTACTCTCGCAACGTTTGATATCGAATCTGGCAGTAATGTCGGCACTTTCAATAATGATGGAACAGTGACTGGCCCCAATCACGGCGTTCTGATCCAGGATGGGGGATACCTCGAAAACCTGAATAATAACTCCGGAAGTAAAGGGATCACGGCTGATCAGGACGCCATTCAGGTCACTGGGCAGGGTAAGGCTCTTCTGGATACTCCTAATCCCCAGATCAGACCGTCCAAGATTAAACAAATTACCAACGCTTCCCTGCTATATGGAAAGCGAAATGGAATTTATATCGACGATAAAGGCGTTGTTGATACCATCACGAATTTGGATGGCGGCGTAATAAAGGGAGACCAATTCTCTATAAAGAATAATGGCACCATCACTAACGATATTCATAATTCAGGCGCAATTGATGGCAATGTAGAGCTTGGCAGCGCCAGTCTTTATATGTCTGGTCCAAATGCAACCCTGAAAGGCAATGTGTCCGGGGCGAAAAATTCAGGTGTCACCATCGGGGGAAAAAGTGCTACGACGGGAAATCTGGATCTTACATTTACTAACGACATGAACGTCGACACGGTCAATATATTATCCGGCAGCACGTTACGTCTGGGTGACGGACATAAAACGGGAAGCATTACCAGTAATGTGGATAATGAGGGGAGCCTTTATTTCAACCGGAACGATAAAGTTACCTATAACCACATTATTAGTGGAGCAGGATCAGTTCACCAAGTGGGTAATGGCACAACCATTTTGACAGATGCGAATACCTATACCGGTGAGACAAAAATAGAATCGGGTATTTTGCAACTTGGCGATAAAGGGACGGCAGGAAGCATCGATAATACTTCCAAAGTGACAATCGGGCAGGGCGGTGTACTGGCCGTCGACCGAACGGATCACACCCTCTTTGCCGCTGATATTGAAGGCGTAGGTTCCCTTCACCAACAGGGTACAGGTGATTTGACTCTGACCGGCAATGTGACCACGGGTAAGCCAGTATCAGTTGCATCAGGCAAACTGCAATTTGGCGATGGTGCCACAATCGGCAAGCTTTCGCTCGCCGGAATTAACAATAATGGGTCGGTTATCATTGCCGGTGCTGCTAACAGTGTGGTGACACTTGATGGTGAAATAAACGGAACAGGCACGCTGGAGATCACCGGCGGCAGAGCTATCATAACCAGTGACAGCACCTACTCGGGCCAGACGACCATTGGCAATGGCGCAACGTTACAACTTGGTCATGGTGGAACGACCGGAAATCTTACCAAGAGCGATATTTTAAACAAAGGTACTGTGGCGCTCAATCTGAATGGAACAAGCAACTTTGATGGTGTTATTTCTGGCAGTGGCCATATCAATAAGATTGGCTCTGGCATAACGACACTCAGTTCAAATTCCTCGGCTTTTACAGGATCAACGCATGTTAAGGAGGGAACCCTTGTCGTTGATAGCCAGCTAGGCACAACAACCTCGACTTTCAAAGTTAAAAATGGGGGGATGTTAATGGTACTGGCATCATTGGCGGCATGACAACGATCGAAAGCGGCGGTCACCTTACGGGCAAACAAGGTGATACTCTGACATTTAGCAACGATCTTATTCTCAGTAGCGGCGCAAATGTGGATATTTCGCTTGGGGCAGAGGATACATCCGCGTCGGCATTATTTGATGTTCGTGGTGATCTGACACTGGCAGGAACGCTTAATGTCACGGATCTTGGTGGGTTAGCCGCGGGGGAATACGATATATTCCACTATGGCGGCACCTTAACCAATAACGGAATGACATTCACTGGCGGCAAACCGGACTCGCTCTCTCTCGTTACAAATAGAAACCATAAAGTCCATCTCATCAATACTGGCGGTATGCGCCTGAACTATTGGGATGGTGGTGATACCCGTAAACACAACAATAATGCCATTGATGGTGGTAATGGTATTTGGCAGGTCGGTGGAAATGATAACTGGACGTCAAAAACAGGAGATCTCAATGCCAGTTGGAAAAGTGCTGACCAGTTTGCCATTTTCTCAGGGACCGCGGGTACTGTGCAGGTAGATAATAGCGGTGGCAATGTCACTGTCAATGGTATGCAGTTTAGCGCCGATGGTTATAAAATCACCGGCGCCGCTCTGATTTTAGAAAATGATAAAACAGGCAGCGCCAAAATTCGGGTTGGAACGGGTAATAAGTCAACAGCCAGTAGGATTGCCACGATTGAGTCAATCCTGACGGGTTCGGCTACACTTGAGACAACGGATGACGGTACGTTGGTTTTAACAGGTGAAAATGATTACACCGGTGGCACGACAGTGACGCAGGGTGTGCTCCAGATAGGGGACGGCGGCACAAAAGGCAGTCTCACCGGTGATGTGGTCACCGGCAGTCAAGGGACACTGGCTTTTGACCGCTCAGATGCCGTAACGTTTGGCGGTAATCTCACCGGCGATGGCAGGCTGGCTCAAAACGGTAAAGGCACGCTGGTGCTCACCGGCACGAATGCCCATACGGGCGGCACGACAGTGACGCAGGGTGTCCTTCAGGTCGGGGACGGCGGCACGAAAGGCAGTCTCACCGGTGATGTGGTCACCGGCAGTCAAGGGACACTGGCTTTTGACCGCTCAGATGCCGTAACGTTTGGCGGTAATCTCACCGGCGATGGCAGGCTGGCTCAAAACGGTAAAGGCACGCTGGTGCTCACCGGCACGAATGCCCATACGGGCGGCACGACAGTGACGCAGGGTGTCCTTCAGGTCGGGGACGGCGGCACGAAAGGCAGTCTCACCGGTGATGTGGTCACCGGCAGTCAAGGGACGCTGGCTTTTGACCGCTCAGATGCCGTAACGTTTGGCGGTAATCTCACCGGCGATGGCAGGCTGGCTCAAAACGGTAAAGGCACGCTGGTGCTCACCGGCACGAATGCCCATACGGGCGGCACGACAGTGACGCAGGGTGTCCTTCAGGTCGGGGACGGCGGCACGAAAGGCAGTCTCACCGGTGATGTGGTCACCGGCAGTCAAGGGAGGGACACTGATTTTCAACCGTGCTGATCAAGTGGCATTTTCCGGTTCCCTGAAAGGGCAAGGGAAAATGGTGCAGTCTGGTAACGGTACGACCCTTCTGACAGGCGCTAACAGCTATACAGGCACGACAGAAGTACAGAAGGGAGTGCTTCGCCAGGGAGCGGAAGGGGCTTTCAGTGCAGATTCGTCTTATACCATCGGACAGCAGGGTAAGTTTGATATGGGCGGATTTAATACGGCTATTTCCGCTTTGAGTAACAGTGGTACCGTCTTGTTTGGCGGAGATGATAAAGCCGTAGGGCGCACACTGATGATCGCAGGGGACTATAGCGGTAATAACGGTATGGTGAGTTTGTCGACCGTGTTGGAAGGCGATAACTCAAAGACTGACAGACTGGTGGTGAACGGCAGTACATCCGGTACCACTCATCTCGTGATCAAAAATGTCGCTGGAGCGGGTGCGCCGACGAATGAAGGCATCAAGGTTGTTGATGTGAAAGGCACGTCGGACGGCACTTTCAGTTTGGTTGGTGACTATAGTTATAAGGGAGAGTCAGCCGTTGTGGCCGGTGCCTATGCTTACCGTCTTTATCAGCATGGCATTGATAATTCGGATGGAAACTGGTATCTGCGCTCGTCACTGACCCATCCAAAACCCAACCCAGACCCGAAACCGGAACCGGAACCAGAACCACCTCGGCTCTATCATGCTGGTGTTAGCGTTTACGAGGCCTATGGCCGGGTTTTACAGACCCTGAATATGCCTGAGTCCTTACATGACCGGATTGGTGGGCGTAAGAGCAGCAGACTACATGGTGATGGTTTCAGAACCGCGGCTGACGAGGGTAACGCAGACGATAACACAAACCCGTTGCCCAATGGCGCATGGGGACGAATGACAGCCTCTTACGGCAAATTATCGCCACGTATCACCACATCTGGAGCTGGCGATATCACCTATAATATGGCTCGTGTTCAAATCGGCCTGGACAGACGCTTTTATGAAAATGACCACGGCTCAATGGTTGGTGGTGGTTTTCTGCAATATTCGAATATTAATGCAAAAGTAGGCTCTGTGCATGGTGAAGGTAAAATTCGTGCGAATGGTTACACGATAGGTGCGACAAGTACATGGTATGGCAATAATGGGTTTTATTTGGATGGATTAACTCAACTTAACTACTTTGAAAATGATCTGGATTCAAAGACGGCCAGTCGGCAACTGGGGAACAATAAGTCCGCTCTGGGTTATGCGTTGAGTCTGGAAACAGGACAACAATTTGATTTGACTTCAGAATGGTCACTGACCCCACAGGCACAGCTTATGTTCTCTTCCATCGATATGAATGACTTCCATGACACATTCGGAACCAAAGTCCGCTTTGAACAAAGCAGGAACATGAAATTGCGCATGGGTGCGACGCTAGACTACAGCCAAAAGTGGAGAGATGATCAGGGTAAGAATGAAAAAGCCACTAATCTTTACGGCCTTTTCAACATCCGTCAGGAAATTTTGTGGCGTAATGACGCGGTTGATGTTGCTGATGTTGCCTTCCACGGAGGGAATGATCTCACTTGGGGTGAGACTGGTGTTGGTGGTTCTTACAGTTGGGGGGATGGCCAGTATTCCGTTTTCGGTCAGACTTCAGTCAACACCAGCCTGAATAATTTTGCTGATAGCTATGAAATGAGTGCAAAAATTGGGCTAAGGGTGACGTGGTAATATAAAAATATGCAATAAGAATGAAACCGTGGAAAATTATTCCACGGTAATCACTATCAGATAGTCATAGGTGGGACGGGCGGGCCATCCTGCCAGAGAGATAAAAAAGTTAGAGAATTGAATTGGACCACTATAATCATTAAAAGCCACATTATAGACTATTCCATAAGTTGGACTTTGCGGATTAGGTGTTATTATGTTTTCAGCCCATGTATTATCAAGACGGGGGCTTTGTAGGCAATCCACTGTACATATTAGATTTCCAGGTGATCCATCATAAGCAAATGAACTAGCAATTCCATAGTCAGGATTCTGATCATTCCAAGTGAAGAAAACCCTTCCAGTAGAGCTATCTTTTAACTGTGCGAAATAATAATATTGAGATACTCTTTGAAAGAAAATCGATACACGTGAACCATTTCCTATCGCTGGAAATAAAAGTGTTTGCATAGCCATAGTTAAAACTCTCCCATAGTATGATTTATGTTGCCAACAAGATTATTAATTGTTACCTGTATAATACAATGCCCAAATTTTTGACCTTTTAGATTTATTTTAAACTCTCCATATTCGTTTGTAGTCATTGAGTATCTAGTATCAGGATTTGAACCAATTTCAGGAACGTCAATGATATTAACGGGTTGAATTAGTTTATACTGGAAATTAGTGTTTTTAATTAATTCATTCTTTTGTTTATCGTAAACCTGAATTGTTAGAATTTCATATTCATAACCGACTGGTTCATATCCAGTTATCATTAGAATAGCTTCAAGAGATGACTGCGGAGGATGTGTCTTTTTGCGGCTCTGTCTTTTGAATTGTGACATGGCTAGTTGCAGATGACACCGTATTTCCTGTCCAGTCGGTAACAGTATAGAAAACATCATAGCTACCAAGAGGAATATCAGAAAATGGTATTATTATTTCATAATTTGGAAAATGGATATTTTCCTCTATAATATAAAATGGTTTCGAAGATATATTGTTATTCAGATGAACAATAATATAATCACCAATATGGGCGTGTTCATACTGGTTGACTACTACCACCAATATAGGTTGGCTTAGCTCTGATTCGTCAATAATACCATTACTGCTTTGTGGTAAAAAAGGAACCGTGACTGTTGTTTATCGGCAACATCACCTCTGGCAAATTAATTTAATTATTTTGATATTACCGAAGGAGTTTATGTGGGTGCATCTAAAATTTCTTAGATAAACTAAACTGCGCCGGATAATAAAAAATGACAGTTATTATCTGCCACTTATTTTGGTTAGTTAAGGTTCTGCTGTCCCAAAGCTTGTACCAAAGCTCCTGATATAAAGTTTCGATTTCTGGTTCTGAGCAACACGTCTGTAGTCTATTGCGATAGTGCTATCGTCATCACCACCTGATGAGCCATAACCCATCAACAATTCAGGTTTGATGATAACCTTATAATAACCATCTATTATTTCATTCGGTTTCACAGAGTGATTTTCAATAACTAAGATCGGTAAAGGACGGGCTGGTGAGGTAGTATCGACGCTGTATGAAATATAAGCTTTAATCGTGATCATGTCACCTGCGGCTATTGTTGTATCCGTTTCGTTCGAGTCGGATAGCAGTCGTACTTCAAGACCTTTTTGACCAATACTGTTGATATTGACTGCCTGATATATACCAATAAATACTCCGAACTGATCATATACTTCTGGAGCAAGCAGAGTTCGGTTTTTATCATTGGGAACTTGGGGTGTTATTGCCGCCACTATCATAGTTTATGTAATTAAGCTTAGATCCTACAGTATTGCCTTTTTCGTCAAGCCCAACATAGCTGATAAAATTATCACCAGCATATAGATTGTCATAATCGGCTGACAATTTATAATATCCGCTCTGTTCTCGCTCTAACTGTCCAAAACATAGCTGTTTCTTATAAATGTTATTTTCATCGTCCGTCACAAACCCGATGATGAAATCACCGGATTTCGCGCCAGGGTAATTTGGAATCATGAAATGGAAATTATCCGTTTGATCCGGCCTTGTTAAATTAGAAGATGAGTATGTTTCCTCAATAACAGGCGGTTCAAAGCTATCGGATGTATTAAGCTTAATAGTGTTAATAAATATGGTTTCTTTTTGACTGTATTCCTATCTGACTGAAGATCGTATCAATCGCAACGAACCGACTGTACTTTGAGTCGCGTATATTTTTAGGTTAACAGCATCTATTGATGGTTTATTAATCAAATAGTAATAATATTGTTTTTCCAGATCAACATCATAAGCAGGAATTTCCTTCATGTCCTCCGCAGTGAATATTCGTAGAGGCGCTGTTGCACGAAGCGGAATATCATAGTTTGAAATTGCCCCTCCCTTTTTCATCATCGGATTGATTGACGCTGAAATAAATGGGTTATTTGTGGGATTATCAGAGGACTTAGCAGTTTGATCATACAGATAAGTTGAAGCTCCTCTCAGTACACAAGTATTTGGTTTAAGTGTCGGGTTATCGACGGGGTGATAGGTTACCTGCCCTTTCGGTTTACTCGCCGAATCTGCAGTAAATTTGATTTCGTGATCAGTACTGCTTTCGTCGGCCTGAAATATCAGTTGTTGGGAAAATTTTTCCTTAACAACCGTACCGGGGAATGTCTTGATTAATTTCACACCGGGCGGGAGAGCAGCACTGACTTCTACAGTACTCTGAATATTATTTTCACCACTTATTGAAACAACCACACTGAAGGGTTGCCCTTTGATAATATTTGCCTTATCCGCAGGAACTGTTGTTATGATAGTCATTATATTATCCTTTCAAAGTATAAAGTTTACTCTTCACTGAAAACCACATTTTGTAGGTGATACCGACCTCGTCCAGCAATGAAAACGTTCGATTTCTGGTTCTGAGCAACACGTCTGTAGTCTATTGCGAAGTGCTTACGTCATCACCACCTGATCGGTGGTGAGCCAGCAACTCATCGGCCATAAACGCGACCATTAAAATGCTTTTTATCATTTTTCGTTATCTTTCCGGTTTCACAGTAGTGAATATAAACAACCACAATCGGTAATGGGTTACGTGCTGGTGGAGTGACGCTTATAAAGCTTTAATCGTGATCATGTCACCTGCGGCTATTGTATGTATCCTGGTTTCGTCGAATCGGATAGCAGTCGTACTTCAAGACCTTTTTGACCAATACTGTTGATATTGACTGCTCAATATACCAAAAATACTCCGAACTGATCAATCTTCTGACAAGCAGAGTTCGGTTTCATCATCGGATTTGGCGTTATTGCCGCCATACATAGTTTATGTAATTAAGCTTAATATTCCTGACATGCCTTTTTCGTTAAGCCCAACATAGCTGATAAAATTATCACCAGCATATAGATTGTCATAATCGGCTGACAATTTATAATATCCGCTCTGTTCTCGCTCTAACTGTCCAAAACATAGCTGTTTCTTATAAATGTTATTTTCATCGTCCGTCACAAACCCGATGATGAAATCACCGGATTTCGCGCCAGGGTAATTTGGAATGATGAAATGGAAATTATCCGTTTGATCCGGCCTTGTTAATTTAGAAGATGAGTATGTTTCCTCAATAACAGGCGGTTCAAAGGCAATTGGAAGTATTAAGCGTAATAGTGTTAAAAATATGGTTTCTTTTTGACGCATTCTCATCACTGAATATCGTATCCCACGAACCGACTGATACTTTGAGTCGCGTATATTTTTAGGTTAACAGCATCTATTGATGGTTTATTAATCAAATAGTAATAATAATTTTTTTCCAGATCAACATCATAAGCAGGAAATTTCATTCATGTCCTCCGCAGTGAATATTCGTAGCAGGCGCTGTTGCACGAAGAGGGAATATCATAGTTTGAAATTGCCCCTCCCTTTTTCATCATCGGATTGATTGACGCTGAAATAAATGGGTTATTTGTGGGAATCAGAGGACTTAGCAGGGTTGGATATACAAGATAAGTTGAGGCTCCTCTCAGTACACAAGTATTTGGATTTAAGTGTCGGGTTATCGACGGGGTGATAGGTTACCTGCCCTTTCGGTTTACTCGCCGAGTCTGAAGTAAATTTGATTTCGTGATCGGCAACCGCTTTCGTCGGCCTGAAATATCAGTTGTTGGGAAAAGTTTTCCTTAACAACCGTACCGGGGAATGTCTTGATTAATTTCACACCGGGCGGGAGAGCAGCACTGACTTCTACAGTACTCTGAATATTATTTTCACCACTTATTGAAACAACCACACTGAAGGGTTGCCCTTTGATAATATTTGCTTATCCGCAGGAACTGTTGTTATGATAGTCATTATATTATCCTTTCAAAGTATAAAGTTTACTCTTCACTGAAAACCACATTTTGTAGGGGTGGTCGACAGCAGGTTTTGACTCTTTATCGAAAAATAACAGGAATGACAGTATTTATATTTAGCATGGCCAATTTGAGAATATTGGAAATGGCATTTAAAAAATGCTCCACGGTGAGAATAAACAAGCCCCAGTTTCGGTTGGCTCCGCTGGGGGCCCGAAGTGCAATTGATACCCTGATAGCGGCCTGTTCGTCAATTTGGATACATGATAGTGTCTTTGATGAGTGTCCGGTTACCAGTGACTCGTAAGATATCAATTCATGTCCGGCAGGAGATATAGGAATAGCTGAGTTGTTTTCATCAACAATGATTATCTTAATTGGATGATTGAAAGAGACATTATTTAATAGTGAAAGATAATTTTTGTCGATAAATAATATTTTGGGATGCAGTTTTTCAAAAACAAAATTTAATGTGGCTGCGTCTGTTCGGATACTCAAGGCATTAAGAATGCCGCCGGACAAAGGAACGGCAAAATGTAATTCAAGCAGTTCGTGGATATTGGGTAAAATAGCCGAGACTACGCTTCCTTTATTCACCCCCATTTGTTGGAGAGAGATAGCTATCCTTTCACAGCGATTGGCATATTGGTGCCAGGTCCAACGCTGTTTTCCATCAATGATGGCGATATCATTTCCATTGCTTAATACAGCCCTTTTAAGAAATAAAATCGGTGATAATGCAGTGCCGGTATATTCATGTAAGAATGAATTATCGAGGATCATACTCTTCACTCCATATTATTATCGTTAACAAAATGTTATGTACTTTAAAAGTAATCTCTGGCAGCAGAATAAGCAATGTCAGAAAAATTTAGGGAAGGAGCTTTATTTCGATTTTCCATGTAAATGATGTGACTTTATTTTGTGTTTTTTAATATGCTGCTTTAATTTATTAAACTTGATAAAGTCACGGTTTAAAAATAAATCGAAGAGTTCTATTTTTAGATAATAAAAAAACGTTCACCACTAATACAAAAGGAAAAACTATGTTCAATTTAGCCGGAAAAATTGCTTTTATTTCAGGTGGCACCAAAGGTATTGGCACGGGAATTGCCAAGGTATTGAAGCAAGCTGGTGCGGTTACTATTATTGCCGGTACTGATGAGGTGAGAGGGGAAGCCATTGCCAAAGCGCTGGAAGTTGATTTCATTCCCCTTGATGTGACTGATCAAGCAGCATGTAAAAACGTGATTGCCCAGATTGTTGAAAAGTACGGCCGGCTCGATATTCTTTGTTCCAATGCAGGTATTTTTCCACAGCATTATCTGAAAGATATGACTGCGGAGGATTGGGATTTAGTGCACAACGTCAACCTTAAAGGGACATTTTTTCTGGTACAAGCGGCATTGAATGTCATGGAAAAACAGCGTTACGGGCGCGTTGTTATCACTTCATCAATAACGGGTGAGATAACGGGTATTCAGGGTTACAGTCACTATGGTGCCAGTAAGGCAGGGCAACTAGGGTTTATGCGTAGTGCAGCGTTGGAATATGCGGGGCAAGGTATCACCATTAATGCAGTTATGCCAGGTATGATCATGACGGAAGGTTTAACGTCATTTGGTGATGAATTCCTCAGTCATGCGAAAGATATCACGCCAATGCGGGCTTTGGGTACGCCTGAAGATATCGGCTATGCCGCCTGTTTCCTGGCTTCCGATGAAGCGAAATATATTACCGGACAAACGATTGTCGTTGATGGTGGGCAGGTTTTGCCAGAAGTACAGGAAGCCTGATCATGTTACAAAGATTGTCGTAAGACAGTAGAAAAAGGTAAAATGTCTATCCAGTAAACACAGGGAGGGGGATTTGTTCTCTTCCTGATTTTTATTGTCTGAATCAGGTAAGAAATATTATGTCACTGAATGATGAGCGTAAACCTCTTCCACTGCCAAATGGGAACAAAAAAGTCTTGTTGCACTCTTGTTGTGCGCCATGTTCTGGGGAAGTGATGGAAGCCATGTTGGCTTCAGGAGTTGACTTCACAATATTTTTCTATAACCCGAATATTCATCCCCTGAAAGAATACGAGTTACGTAAAGATGAAAATATCCGTTTTGCGCAGGAGATGGGCATTCCTTTTATCGACGCCGATTACGACCGTGATAATTGGTTTGAACGCGCGAAAGGAATGGAAAATGAGCCTGAACGCGGTATTCGTTGCACAATGTGTTTTGATATGCGTTTCGAACGAACAGCACTTTATGCCTACGAACATGGTTTCCCAGTGATTACCAGCTCACTCGGTATCTCGCGCTGGAAAAATATGCAGCAAATCAATGAATGTGGGGTTCGTGCTGCGTCCCGTTACCCTGACTTAATGTATTGGGAATATAACTGGCGTAAAGGGGGCGGATCTGCCCGCATGATAGAAATCAGTAAACGAGAAGCGTTCTATCAGCAGGAATATTGTGGTTGTATTTACTCGTTGCGGGATACTAATCGCCATCGTCTGGCTACCGGCCGTGAAAGAATTAAATTAGGCACAGTCTTTTATAGTGCAGATAGCAAGCAAAAAGAATAAAAAAAAAGCCTGCGCGGAAGCAGGCCAAAAATACGGCAAATATAAAAATCCCTGGTGGTGACTTAGAGCTTAGTCGGATTAGCTCTAAACAGTGATGAGTCACCATGACTATATGCGAGATGAGACAGCGTCGTCCAATGGATTGCACAGATCAATAAGAGAAGATTGATCGATAAAAACGATCATACATGATTTAGGCAATATCTTAGCCTAATTGTGGTTGCGGCTTTTCAGTTTGATCTAAACAAGTTTATATAAAACTGGAAAGCCTTGATTTATGGAAGATAGCACTAACTATTAGTTATTAAATTAATCATTAATCTTTGCCGTATCTGGAGCGATTAGGTGTACAGCCAAAACGTCGGCGATAGCTTTGAGTGAAATAGGACTGGCTGGAAAAACCCGATTCCAATGAAATATCGGCGATACTCATTTCGCTATTTAGTAATAGTTGATGAGCATAAAGAATGCGTTGTTCACTAATCCAGGCCCTGGGTGAAGTGCCATAGACACTGTTAAAAAGCTCCTTAAAAGAAGTTAACCCCATACCGAATTCACGTGCGAAGTCATTCAATTTCCATTCTTTGAGATAGTGAGCCTCCATAAATGTTTGCAGGCGTTCTACCGGGCGGTTGCTTAATTTCCGTAGAATAGACATTAACAATGCGCCTTGTTTACCCAAGGAAAGCAGTAACAATAACTCTTCAACTCTTAGTTGAACCAAAGCCGGAGGGGAATCATGCGTCAGTAAGTTCGCCAGCCCGCGAATGCTTTCCATTAATAAGGGAAACTGATTAAAAGGAATCAACCTGGAAGCAGAAAATTCCTGTCGCTCTAACTGACTTAATAATGAGCCGAAACGTTGTAAAAAACGACGTAAAAACTCCATGTGTAAGGGCAACCATAAGAGCTGACAACTTTCTGTATTGGTTTTAGCTGCATAACTTCCGGGGTGGGTAAAAAGGATTTCATTCGATTTAATGTGATAAGTGTTTATACAATCTTTCCACACCATTTCGCCATCAAGTAAAATATATAGCCCTCTTTGTTTATGCTCCAGGATATTGAAATCCGGCATAGTTAATTGGATTGTGCAAATATGCTTTTGGTTTAAGCCCGTCGTCCTTTTCATCTAATACTCCTAATTTTCCGTATCGTGAGTAATCGTTTTTTGATGAGTGCATGAAGTGTTTTTTTATTATTAAATAACCGCTGGCATTATATAACTAAACATAAACTAAATAGCTATTGAGAATAACGTGTTTTTCATGGCATCTAACCATGATGCATTTTTATTAATGTATTGTATGTGTTGTTAATAAATTGTGGGTTTATGTGATTTGTATATATGAAATAAGAAATTAAATTTATGTATTTTCTTATTTCATAAATGTGAGAAAATTAAATGACAAATCAGAGGATTAAACTCAAATAGAAGCTTTATCCGTGTAATAACGCTATAAATAACTCTGTTATAGCTTAGTAGATTGTTTTTTATACTTGTACAATGGTAGGATGTGCTTCCACAGTCTGTTGCTGTTACCTGCTAAGGCATATGTATAGATATATTTTGCTGATGAAATATAAGAAAAAACCACAAAAACGAGAACAATATGAAAATGTATCGTTTTTCAGATAACGCTTTTTTATGCAGTGTATGGCTCCTTTGGGGAATTGCATTGGGACTATATCTGTATGGTGCGCATTTTAGTTGCACCATGACAGCAATTTTATCTTTTTTAGCCTTAGTGTTTTACTTTATGAAAATGAAATTGAGAATAAACGCTATGTTTGGAAAAAAAACAACCGAAGCAGCGACTGCCAGTTCTGCGACACCTGCTATGGGCATCAAAGCTGAAGAGAAAAAATTACCTGAAACCGAGATCCGTCCCAATACCATTATTGCAAAAAACTCTGTCTTCAAGGGGGATGTCGAAATGGACGGGGATATCCAGATCTGGGGTAAAGTTGTTGGCAATATTCGCGTAAAAGGTGGTGCCATTCGGATTATGCATGCCGGCAAAGTAGAAGGTGAGCTGAATGCACCTGAAATTATCATTGATGGTCATGTTGAAGGCACATGCTGTGCGGAGACATTAGATATCCTTGAACATGGCGAGTTACGGGGCATTAGCCGTTGCGGCAGTATGTCAATTCGACGTGGTGGATTGTTTTTTGGTCAATCTGAACAGGTTGATAATAAGAAAAAAATAGAAATGGAACGCGTTGTTTCTATTAGAGAAAATCAGGGTGATAAACCAAAAGTGAAAAGCAACGCTTGATCATCAAGGAGGCGTTGTGATTGTCGAATTGGAAACAGAAAGGTTGTGGCTCCGGGCCAGGAAAGCCTCGGACAGAGAACCTTTCTTTCACCTAAGTAGTCATCCTGACGTAATGGAATTTTTCCCTGACATACTGACTAAAGCGCAGAGCGATACTTTTATCGATAATTGCATTCGTAAGTTTGAAACGCAGGGCGGTTGGGGATTATGGGCGGTTGAATTAAAACAGAGTGGTAAATTTATGGGGTGTGTGGGACTGAATATCCCGAACATCAAATTTCCATTCTCGCCTTTTGTTGAAATCGTCTGGCGTCTGGATAAGCCATTTTGGGGGCAAGGTTATACTTGTGAAGCTGCCCGCCGAATTTTTGACTTTGCATTTACCGAAATCGGGTTGGAAGAGGTTGTCGCTTTTACCACGGTTTCTAATTACCACTCGGAAAATGTCATGAAAAAATTGGGCATGGTCAGGGATGAAAAAACATTTCTCCATCCTGGGTTGGAAGAAAATCATCCATTAAGGGAACATGTTCTGTACCGGCTTCGGTGTTCAGATTTTGTATGAAAATGGTTGAACGCCATCAAGGTTATCCTAATGGATAGAGATAACCTTGATGGAAACTGTTTTATGCCAGATTATTATTGTCTGGATATGACCAGAGCGACGCGGCCAATGAATTTGATATCGCTGATTGCACAATCAAAAGTGACGTCGCTATCGCTGACCCGAATCTTGCTGATTGGGATTTTGGCAATCTTTTTGATACTGTGCATACCTTCAATATCCACCAGCCATAAACCATCTTGAATATTATCTTCCTGCGTATCCAGCAGATACCATGAGGCACCATCATCAACAATCAGTGGATTTTTGAGTTCCTTGGAAATCAATTCGCTGTCCAAAATCACAGGGCTAACTTCATTGAGTTTACCGCCCGATAATTTTACACGAGAAATGGATGGGGCAATGATATCTTCCAACCGTTCCGCTTTTTTGCCGCTTTCTCCATCTGGGAACATTTCTCCCTGACCCGTGCTCAGCCACAGCAGTGAAGCGCCAGTTTCGAGATTGCACTGGATGATCCAATCCGCAGGGAAACTATCACGAAGGTAGCGGTTTGCCATCGTGCTTTTGGAAACGCCCAAATGGTCACTTAGGGCCTGACGTGATTTAAATCCATATGCGCGGACAAGACGTTCAATAGCAGGTCTTCCCCCACTATTGGCCCCCATTTTGATCTCAATATTGGTATTTTTCATTGACAGTACAGATAAGAGCTATTAGTATCCCACCGGTGTTCTCGATATGAGATCATTGGTGAGTCCGAATTGGTTAAGATGAAAACCATTGAGAGATATTGCATCATGAACGCCCAAATTTCAATCTTTATGCCTGATATTGAAGTATTTCGGAAATGCCATTGAGGATAGATAGAGAGTTTGAAATGAAGAGAATGTTGGCAATAGCGGGGAATCGTGAGGATCGTTTTGTAGGAAAATGTTGAGGGAAAATATGGCGAATACTGAGCAAGAAAAGTTTACCCAAATTAACCTCGGCCAGCGGCTGGAAGGATTGAATCACCTGTCGAGGATTAGGGCGACATATTGGGGTGACAATGGAAAGGAGTTAAATCGGTTTTTGGCTGATATGCGTGATAAAAGAGACGGTTACTATGAAGAAAATAAACGAGCGTTATCTGCCATTTTCTATTTGGCGAATATCCCGCACTCCCGCCACGATAGTGAATTCAACCATTTTACCCAAGAGGAAAAGCAGGCGCTGATTAAGGCAATGAATCATATTAAGGTTGTTGTCAGTCAATTTCCGAAGTACCTGACATTACCTAATTAATGACAGCTTTCTATCTAAATATGTTATCTCTTTTTTGAACAAATGGCATGGATACGCCAGGCCCTTACTCGTCCTGAATATGGTGAACTTGATGAATAGTAACGTTATCACTTATGAACAAAGCATACCGCTGGGTGTTTCAATGGCGGAGCGCCTGTTATGGGAAGTTAACGCGGAAGATCATCAATGGCGTCACCAATATATAGGACAACTGCCGGATTTTCTGGCGAAATATTTTAGTCACCGTTATATCGATATCTTTAATCGCTCAGGCCGCCGTGATGCAAATTCTTTCCTGAGAAAAGCGGTTGGACAGAAAGTCTTGCCAAGATTGCAGTTAGTAAAAGAAAAATATCAGTTTAACCACTATATTTCTGGTGTGGCACCTTTTCCTTTTATTGAACAATTGGAAAATGTAGCAACGTATGATCGCAAACAGCTCTTGAAACTTGCTCACGACATTTCCGTTTTTATTTCTGGTAATTATGAGCACTATTCTTTGCGTGTTTCTCAAAAACATTCATCAACTTCTGTTGGCGGCAAAGATGAGTCATTTTCCCGTGTCGCTAAGTTGTACCAATTACTGGCAAAGCTGACTTTGCAATGTGGCACTCATCCGCCTTATTGGCAACGTTTCAATCATGGCCGCAAACTGCCATCAGTTGATCAACTCTGTTCTGGCATGTTACGCATGATGTCTGCCCGCTGGTGGTATTTTCGTTTAAAACGCCTGCGTGATATCCGATCTGAACATATGGCAATTGCCGTTGGGCAGGTACAGCAAGTCGCTTCTCCTTATGTTTCACGTCAGGCGTTACGGGAATGGCTGGAACAAAAACGGCGTAACCGTGAATTTTTCAAGCATTTTGATTTGGAAAATGAAAAAGGGGAGCGAATTTCACTGGCAGAGACCGTTATTCATAGCAACGCAAATCCGGCAATCCGACGTTGTGAATTGATGGTCAGAATGCGCGGTTTCGAAGATATTGCCAACAAGATGCAATGTGTTGGGGAATTTTATACCATCACTGCGCCTGCAAAATATCATGCTGTCCAGCATAAGGGCGGGTTTGTCAAATCCTGGAATGGCGCAACACCACGTGATACTCAACGTTATTTATGCGGTGTCTGGGCAAAAGCTCGGGCTGCGTTGGCACGAGCAGGGATCAATGTCTTTGGTTTCCGTGTAGTGGAACCACATCATGATGGTACTCCCCATTGGCATATGGTGCTGTTTATGTTGCCGGAGCATTTGCAGCAAGTCAGAAAACTCCTTGAGCATTACGCCTGTCAGGAAGAACAGGGCGAATTACAGGACGATGAAGCTAAAAAAGCGCGTTTTAATTATCGGGCGATTGACCCCAGTAAAGGCAGCGCAACGGGCTATATTGCCAAATATATTTCTAAAAATATTGATGGTTATGCGCTGGAAGAAGAAAAAGACCATGAAACCGGCGAACCCCTGCGCGATATGGCTAAATCAGTGACTGCCTGGGCGAGTCGCTGGCGTATTCGCCAATTTCAACAAATCGGCGGCGCTCCCGTTTCGGTTTGGCGCGAATTGCGTCGGCTCAGGGAAGTACGCCTGTCTGACCACAAGATAAACGCAGTGTTACAAGCGGCAGATGAAGGAAATTGGGCTGCTTATACCCAAGCACAGGGCGGACCTTGGGTTTCACGTCGTGATTTAATTATTCGTTTATCTTACAAAAATATCCCTTTTGGCAGTCCTTATGGTGAGGATGTTCAATCCATACAAGGTGTGACCTCACCATTTTTGTCCCACGCAGAATTTATTTGTACGCGGCTCCACCAATGGACCATCGTGCCAAAATCAGAATCGACGGTTACCTCTGAACGAATTGTTTATAAAAGACGCATAAAATTTTCCTCTTGGAGTTCTGTCAATAACTGTACGGATGAACAGGTAAGTAGAAAGGTAGCGGGTTATACAGACCGCAGAATTGTCATAGCAGAAAAATCAAACAAATTGGCAAATATTTCTGCTAAAACAACAAACAATAGTTACTAACTATTAAATTTAATGACTAAAACAGGTAAAAAATACTTTAATTTTAGTCTTATTACGTGTACTGTATATATATACAGTTTCTTATATGGAGGCAGATAGATCAGTGGAATCTCTTATAGAATCATTGGTAGCGCAACGTATCAATTTCATTGCTAGAATGGCAACAAGCTGCGAATGCAATCATGCGGAAGACAAAGAGCTGGCACTGGTTTGGATAGCAGAGCTATCTGCACCTTATGAAAAAAGGTTTAACAGTTACCAGGGTAAACAGGAAAGCGATCTGTTAGGTAATGAGGTGAGCAGAAACAAAATGTTAGGGAATTCGGGTGCAATAATAGAAGAATAGATCTGGCGGCGGGGGAAAGCATGCGAGTAGAGATACTTTTCGATAAACGAGCTAATGTTTCTGAATCAGTCATATCTTCATTAGAAAGTGAACTAAAAAAAAGAATATTACCACACTATCCTGATACGAATTTTAGAGTTGGAATTAGCAGCAGCACCTCCGTAAGGGTGACAGGGACTAAAAAAAGTAGTGAACACGACCACATGATGGAACTCATTCAAGAGGTTTGGGAGGATGACAGTTGGCTATCTGATTAACGCTGACAAAGTGGCAATATCCTCCAATGAATAGCAGTTATTGTAATAAGAGATAATAACCAAGGGGCAGGAAATCGTTTCCTGCCCTTGGTTTATGTATTACTTACCTGACAATCTCACCATATTGAGGCATTTCGCTAATTATTTGATCATAACTCTCCGATTTACTAACTGACTTTTGCAAAGAGAAAGGAGAGTGTATGCAAGTTATCGCACAACAAAATGAGACAGTTGATGCCATTTGCTGGCGTCATTATGGCCGTACATTGGGAATGACTGAGCGTGTGTTGCTGGCAAACCCTGGATTGGCTGATTTTGGCGTGGTACTGCCGCATGGAACGAAAGTTGAAATGCCAGAATTTATGCCTGCCGCCAGTAAACCTATTATCCAGCTTTGGGATTAAGGGGAGGCTGAACTGGTTTGTTGGGAATTAATACACTAAAAAAAATGCCCTTAATTATGAGCCTGGTCATTGGCGGAAGCCTTGGCTGGTGGGGGCATCGTTTCCTGTTTCTCAGCGAAGTAGCGAGCTTGAAACAGCAACATGCTGTACAGCTTGCTGCCATCAACCAAAAAGCCCATTCAGAAACGTTGGCGGCTATTGGGCAAATGAAAGACGCCCAAAATCGGGCTGCACAATTGGATGAATACTATTCAGGAAAATTAGCTCATGTCACCGAAAAAAATGCGGCTTTGCGGGCTGACATTATTGCTGGTCATAGGCGGGTGCAAATCGCCGCCGCCAACCTTGCTACCTGTCAACTCACCCAAAGCCGAGATACCCGCGCCCGCCGCATGGGCGATGGAACCCAAGTCGAACTCACTGCAAAAGCTGGACATGCTATTTACGATATCCGAACCGGCATCATCAAAGACCAGGCCAAATTAGATTATTTACAACAGTATGTGCGGGATGTTGTTCGGCAGTGTAAATCAGAATGATCGCACCTTATTGCAATGCTGTTTTCAAGGCCTTCTTTGGAATGAAAGAAGGCCTTTTATTTTATTGATTTAAAAGGTTTTTATTCTGGATTTGTATACTATTTCTTACAAACCCAGTTTAATGTCCAGCCTGCTGTTTCATGGCATTCTTACGTCATGAACACACAACTCACTGAACTGATGCGCTTATTGCGCAACCTGATCCGAACCGGCGTTATTACCCAAGTGGATACCACAAAGGGAATGTGCCGAGTCGCGACAGGCAATCTTGAAACCAACTGGCTGCACTGGTTGACATCCAGAGCGGGAAACTCCCGCACATGGTGGGCACCCAGTGTCGGTGAGCAGGTTTTATTACTGTCCATAGGCGGAGAGCTGACCACCGCCTTTGTATTGCCTGCGATTTTTTCAGATGAGTTTCCGGCTCCATCAACATCACCTGAAGCGACACATATCAAGTTTCCAGATGGTGCCGTGATGGAGTATGAACCGCAATCTGGCGCATTGACTGTGACCGGCATCAAAACCGCGACAGTGACTGCTTCGGATTCCGTCCATATTACCGCGCCGGAAATTACCTGTGTCGCCAGCGCCCGAATTACGCTGGATACACCGGAAGTCATCTGCACGCAGCTAATGAGCACAGGCAACTTGATCGTGCGCAACGGCGGCAAAATGACGGGCAATATTGAACACACCGGAGGCACATTCAGTTCCAACGGCGTGGTCGTGGATTCCCATAAACACACCGGCATCAGGTCAGGCGGTGACACATCAGGAGGCCCCGTATGATGTACCTGGGAATGAATCGGCAGACGGGCCGAGAGCTGACCGATCTGGCACATATCCGGCAATCCGTCAGCGATATTTTATTAACCCCTGTGGGCAGCCGTATCGCGCGTCGTACCTACGGCTCTTTGCTGCCAGAACTGATTGACTGGCCACAAAACGCAGCGCTTCGGCTTCAGGTTATGGCGGCCAGCTATACCGCAATCAGCCGTTGGGAACCACGAGTGATGCTGACCTCCATCACGATGGAAACCCGACAGGACGGCAAAATGGTGGTGGATATTACGGGCACATATCATCAATCCGCCAGGGAATTTTCACTTTCTATTCCGGTGAGACATTCCCGGTGAGGTAATAAGTCATGCCAACAATCGATTTAAGCCAGTTGCCACCACCGGATGTGGTTGAGCCACTGGATTACGAACAACTGCTGGAAGAGCGCAAAAAAGGCTTGATCTCGCTCTATCCAGAAGATCAGCAAGACGCTATTGCACGTACTTTGCAACTGGAATCTGAACCTCTGGTCAAGTTGCTGGAAGAGAATGTTTATCGTGAACTGCTCTTGCGTCAACGGGTTAACGAAGCTGCGCGGGCGGTGATGGTGGCCTATTCAACAGGCAGCGATTTGGATCAATTGGGAGCGAACAACAACGTATCCCGTATGGTTCTGCATCCTGTGGATAATTCTACCGTGCCACCGACACCGGCGGTGATGGAATCTGACAACGACTACCGCGTGCGCATTCCACAGGCTTTTGAAGGTTTGAGTGTTGCCGGTCCAGTTGGTGCGTATGAATACCATGCACGCAGTGCGGATGGTCGTGTCGCTGACGCTTCGGCAATCAGCCCGTCGCCAGCTAACGTCACCGTGACCATTATGTCGCGGGAAGACAAGGGGGTTGCTTCCAAAGAATTGCTGGAAATAGTCGAAAAAGCGCTGAACGATGAAAACGTGCGACCAGTGGCGGATCGCCTGAAAGTCCAGTCAGCAAACATTGTGGAATATGAAATTGATGCGGTGCTGTACATCTTCCCTACACCAGAATCAGAACCGATCCGCAAGGCGGCAGAACAGCGACTGAAATACTATGTGGAAGCCCAGCACCGTCTGGGGCGTGACATTCGTTTGTCAGCGATTTATGCCGCATTGCATGTGGAAGGTATCCAGCGCGTAGAATTGAAAGCGCCGTTGAAAGACGTCGTGCTGGATAAAACACAGGCATCTTACTGTACCAAAACTACCCTGACGATGGGAGGTTCGGATGAGTGATCGCCTTCTACCGATGGGTTCGACTCAGCTAGAACTTGCGGCGGCCAAAGCCTGCGCTGAATTGCAGAAGGTCAAGGTTCCGCTACGTGAGCTGTGGGACCCAGACACTTGTCCGACATCACTACTGCCTTATCTGGCCTGGGCGTGGTCAGTTGATCGTTGGGACGAACGTTGGTCTGAGAATACCAAAAGGGAAGTGATCAAAAGCTCGCTATTCCTGCATAAACATAAAGGAACGATTGGTGCGATCCGGCGAGTTGTCGAGCCATTGGGTTATCTCATCCGCGTAAAAGAGTGGTGGCAGACCAACGATACCCCAGGCACCTTCCGGCTGGATATCGGCGTACTGGAAAACGGCATCACCCATGAAATGTTCGAGGAGCTGGAAAACCTGATTTTTGATGCCAAGCCAGTGAGCCGACATTTGATTGGGTTGGACATCAACCTGGATACACGCGGTGGATATCACTATTCGGCGGCGACTTACAGTGGTGACGAACTGACGGTTTACCCTTATTTCCCGGAACAAGTAACAATCTCCGGCTCAGAAGTTGTGGGCGCGGGCGTACATATTATTGATGACATGAGGATTAGATCATGAGTACCAAATATTTTGCGCTGCTGACGCAGTTAGGCGCAGATAAGTTAGCAAATGCTGCGGCATTGGGTACTAAAATTGAAATTACCCATATGGCCGTTGGGGATGGCAGCGGCAGTCTGCCGACGCCAGACACTAAACAAACCAAATTGATTAATGAAAAGCGTCGTGCAGCGATTAACACGCTGAGCATTGATCCAAAAAACACCAACCAAATTGTTGCAGAACAGGTTATTCCTGAAAACGAAGGTGGCTGGTGGATCCGTGAGATTGGCCTGTTTGACAAAGACGGCATCCTGATTGCCGTGGGTAACTGTGCGGAAACCTACAAGCCCCAATTGCAGGAAGGTTCTGGCCGCACCCAGACTATTCGCATGATTTTGATTGTCAGCAGCGCTAACGCGGTGACATTGAAAGTTGACCCGTCTGTGATTTTGGCAACACGTGAGTATGTGGATGATTCCATTAAGCAACATGCCAATAGCCGTAACCATCCTGACGCGACGCTGAAAGAGAAGGGATTTGTGATCCTGAGCAGCGCGGTGGACAGCAATAACGAAACGCATGCGGCAACCCCGAAGGCGGTGAAGGCGGCGTATGATTTGGCTAATGCGGCGAATGATAATGCCAATGGCCGCGTTCCGGCAGGGCGTAAGGTGAATGGTAAGGCGCTGTCGGCGGATATTGCGCTGAATGCGGGGAGATGTTGGTGCGTATAACACAGCCCAAACTGACGCTAAAGTGAGTGAGGCTAGATCATTAGCTAACACTGCAAACCAAAATGCGGCTAATGCAAATAATAATGCCAACACACGTTTGGAGAAAAACAAGAACGGAGCGGATGTAACTGATAAGGATGCATTTAACCGTAATATTGGTTCAGGCAGGGCATTCAGTGGAGAAGTTCCTATTGGTGGTGGTGGAAGTTGGACTACCGATGAATTCATTGTATGGCTGAAAAGTAAGGGGGCTTTTAACCATCCTTATTGGATGTGTAAGGGCACATGGGCATATGCTCACAATAAAATGATCACCGATACTGGTTGTGGCTCAATCCATCTGGCTGGTGCAGTCGTGGAAGTCATGGGCATCGAAAATGTAATGACTATCCGAGTCACTACGGCTCCAACATCGGTTAATGGCTGCATCGAGAATGCACAATTTACCTATGGAAATCATGGCAAGGATTATTACCCGAGCTGGAGAAGGGATTATAACACGGCTAATAAACCAACGGCTGGTGATGTGGGAGCGTATTCTAAAGACGAAACAGATGTCCGTGTGAATGAAGCGAAAGCACAGGCAAATGCAGCGAATGAAAATGCCAACACCCGTTTGGAAAAAAGCAAAAATGGCGCGGATATTCCAAATAAGATCGAATTTGTGAAAAACCTCGGTTTGACGGAAACTGTAAAACTGGCTGCCGGAGCCTTGCCACGTAGTGGGGGAGAGGTAACAGGGAATATCACGATTTCGACTGATACTGAGATAGCCTGGCGTAGAAACACGGACATGGCCGCTATTGGTTTTAAAAATACCGGAGATGCTGATACCGATTCCTATATGTGGTTTAAAACGGGAG
Organism: Xenorhabdus sp. SGI 60; assembly: GCF_056632175.1. Classification (NCBI taxonomy): domain Bacteria; kingdom Pseudomonadati; phylum Pseudomonadota; class Gammaproteobacteria; order Enterobacterales; family Morganellaceae; genus Xenorhabdus; species Xenorhabdus sp. SGI 60. Next base: position 998,833 of record NZ_CP196860.1, read on the forward strand.
ATAATGGTAACGAATATTTTAAATGGCAGCATAGCCTCTCTGGAGGAGGAACCACGGAATGGATGAGCCTAAAATCGGATAATCTCCGAGTAAAAGGGCATCAGGTTTATCATGAAGGCAATAAGCCAACTGCTGAGGCGATTCAGGCTGAACCGCGTTTTAATAAAACGATAGACCTGACCGGATTAAGCAGTGAGCGGTATTATCCGATATGGTGGCGTTTCCCACATAACTATGGAGGTGCTAATTCATGGTTAACAATACATCGTAGTTATTCCGAGGATCAGGAAAAAAAGCCGTTTGGGGAAGGTGTAACTCACCTCGCTGGGTTGCAACTCCAAATTGAAGGAAGTGAAGTTGCTTGGGGCGGGGATGCCCAATATCTGAGTATTAAACGAATTAGTCAAACTTACCGTAATACAGTCAAGAATATTCGTTACCGTATGATCAGTGTTGCACGGCCAATAGACAGTAAATATCCCCTCTATGGCGGTGCTAGATCTGGTGATATTGTAGAATCTCCTGTATTCAGTGGTTGTTATTTACGTGGAGGTTTAACTTACCATGTGACAAGTAATTTTTCTGACATTAATTATTCTCGTAAAGACAATGAAGTTGAAATATCTCGTTCTTTGGAATCACAAAATAATTTTGAAATTAAATGGGTAGTGAAATCCTATGCTATTGATGATCCTATATTAGGGGAAGAATATGCTGATATTAAGACACCATATACATATGATTTTTTAGATATGGTATACCCAGTAGGAATAGTTGCATGGTTTGCCCAGAATAAAAACCCTAATACTCTTTTTCCTAAAACACAATGGAAATATATAGGCGAAAATAAAACAATTCGTTTAGCTAACCAAAATGGTTCAAACGTATTTACTGTCGGTGGAAATGATTTAATAACACTCACGGACGCACAAATACCAACTCATAATCACTCATTTAGTGCAACTACCAGCAATTTTGACTATGGCGCTAAAAATACTAATTCTAATGGAAGCCATTTCCATGATAGTGGTTGGGGAGAAGCTTATATCGGTGGTGCCCGATATGGAGTTTATGATAATACAAGAGGTAATACAGGCTCTGGTGATACTGATAAAGATAATTATAAGTATAAAACCAGTACTGAAGGTGCACATACCCATACAGTACACATAGGATCACATACTCACTCTATTTCAGGAACAACGGGAAATACTGGTGGTAACTCAGCTATCAATATCACCAATTCATATGTCATGTTAATGGGATGGTATAGGACAGCATAGGAATAGATTTCTATTTATTCATTATTAATAACAATCAGGGGCATATGCCCCTGATAATTACTCTGGTTTTTTAGGCCAATTAATATCTGGAACTTTTGAACAGTCCAAACGGTTTAATGCTATGCTGTATAATTCCCAGCTATCCAGCCGATTAATTTCATCATTTGTCGCTATATTTCTTTTGACAATACGCTCTAACCTCATGATTTGTGTATCGGCTCCATTTAGTAAATATTGCTTTTTTTGCTCTGCTTGTTGTTGTAATTCTTCTTTGGTTGGAGGAGGAATATCTCCCCATGCAGGTAAACCGTCATCTCCAGCTATACGAATTTTACCTTCAGGAGGCATATTACCCGCAAACTCACTAAAAACACTTTCATCAACTTCTATTGCATCATCAGGAAATGAACCTGCATCAATATAATCCTGTTTCATAAATACAGGATAAAATTAATTATTTTGAGCTATAATAATACATAAATTAATACCCTATTGCCATCCAGTAGATAAATGAATTTTGAACAACGCTCCAGTGCTCACCCGTTTGAAATATAAATTTTTCTTTATCAAAACTATGAACTGTTATTGCTGGACTATTTATATTATCCCTCGTATCGCTATTAGTAATATTAGGCATTATATTGAAACATACATTGGAAAAAGGGATAGCAAATTTTTGCGTAAAGTTTGTCCCATGAGGTATTCCATTACCTCCACCTAAGTCATTTGTTTTATACGGATTTTTCCACTTACCCCACTGAATAATTAAACCTGTATCACCACACTTCCACCAACCATTAGGCTCTTTTTTGGAAGTGCTTCTGATGGATGCAAGATCATCTTCTGTTAATATTTTCTTTTGCCCTCGGAATTTTCCATCCTTATCAAAAGCATATGTGGATATACCAAAACTATCCGAACTACTTCCATAGCTAAATGAAATGCCTCTGGAATGCTGTGGTCCCTCTACAGAAGGGTGAGCAACATGAATGGCTAACCCACCAAGATTATCTATACCATTAGGCCTTAAAAAACCCGAACGACCTAAATGCCGTGCATTAGTGTCTTCAAGGTAATTAGCTGTTTTCGATAAAATATATCCCGATGTCTTAGTATGAGTATTTAATTGAATAAAGCGATTATCAGATTCAGATTTAGTATAACTATCATCAGTGAAAGCCAATTCTTTAATAGGAGAATTAGCAGTACCTGCATTATTTCCTGCAACTACTTTTACACGGGCTGTAGCATAATTAACTGAAAATGATGCATAAGTATCACCGGCTTTTAGAAGAAGTCCAGCACCATATATATGTGTATAATCAGATTCTCCTGAATTTCTAAAAAATTCAGGACTAACGCCAGATCTACGTATCCAAGTCAAAAATTCATTGTTATTTTTGGAAAAAACAGTACCACCACTTCCACCAAACCCAAAGCTACCTTTTAGTTGATACTTACTATCAGCTTCTGATTTTGTATAAGCACCAATAGTCGCAGCAGTTGGCTTATTGCCTTCATGATAAACCTGATGCCCTTTTACTCGGAGATTATCCGATTTTAGGCTCATCCATTCCGTGGTTCCTCCTCCAGAGAGGCTATGCTGCCATTTAAAATATTCGTTACCATTATCTCCCGTTTTAAACCACATATAGGAATCGGTATCAGCATCTCCGGTATTTTTAAAACCAATAGCGGCCATGTCCGTGTTTCTACGCCAGGCTATCTCAGTATCAGTCGAAATCGTGATATTCCCTGTTACCTCTCCCCCACTACGTGGCAAGGCTCCGGCAGCCAGATTAACGGTTTCCGCTAAACCAGGGTTTTCCAAAACCCACAGATTCTTACGATCCAGCTAGATCCCACTCTCTAAACCCTGAAAACCAAAACCCAATGACAAAAAAGAGCCATTTTAGCCTGTCAAAAAATAACCAAAAGCCATAATCACACTGAATAGTACCGAAAAGGATAAATTTTAAACCAAGATAAGCTCAATGAATAATCAAAATAAGGTTGTTATTTGACCAGGTAAAGGCTCTCTCCAACCAAACCACCTAATTTCCCCAATCCAACCAAAATCAATTAAAATTAGTTTAATGCATTGATTATAAAGTAAAATACTAAAACACACTTGTACCATCTCCCACACACAGCCAATCGAATGATTTCCCCCGCCTAATCCGCCAATATATCAGCACACCTTAACAGGAGAGAACGCTAATATGGCACAAGACTATCATCACGGCGTCCGTGTACAGGAAATTAACGAAGGTACTCGTACCATCACTACCGTTAGCACCGCTATCGTAGGTATGGTTTGTACTGCCCCTGACGCAGACGAAAAAACATTTCCATTAAACACTCCGGTATTACTGACTGACGTTATGAACGCCATTGGTAAGGCCGGCAAAGAAGGCACATTGTCCGCATCACTGAAAGCTATTGCAGCTCAGGCTCAGCCTGTGACTGTGGTTGTTCGTGTAGAAAAGGGCGAAACTGAAGAAGTGACCGCTTCTAACATCATCGGTGGTGTCACTAATGAAGGTAAGAAAACCGGTATGCAGGCACTGTTGGCGGCGCAAAGCCAGCTCGGTGTTAAGCCTCGCATTCTGGGGGTTCCGGGTCTGGATTCAAAAGCTGTGGCTATTGAACTGGCCGCTATTGCCGAGAAACTGAAAGCAATGGCGTATGTGAGCGCTTATGGCTGCAAAAAAATCGAAGAAGTTATCAAATATCGTGAAAACTTCAAGCATCGTGAGCTGATGCTGATTTGGCCTGATTTCTTGAGCTGGGATACGGTGACCAACAGCGAAGCGACTGCATTTGCAACCGCTTATGCGCTGGGTCTGCGCGCCAAAATCGACGAAGAGACTGGCTGGCATAAAACCCTGTCCAACGTTGGCGTCAATGGTGTGACTGGCCTATCTGCAGATGTGTTCTGGGATCTGCAAGATACTGCAACTGACGCTGATCTGCTGAACAAAAGTGGCATCACCACATTGATCCGCAAAAACGGTTTCCGTTTCTGGGGTTCACGCACCTGTTCTGATGACGCACTGTTCCAGTTTGAAAGCTACACCCGTACCGCTCAGGTTCTGGCTGACACTATGGCTGAATCACACATGTGGGCGATTGACAAACCGCTGACTCCATCACTGGTACGCGACATCATCGAAGGTATCAATGCCAAGTTCCGTGAACTGAAATCTGGTGGCTACATCATTGATGGCCGCTGCTGGTATGACGACAAGGCTAATGACAAGGATACCCTGAAAGCCGGCAAACTGACCATCGACTATGACTATACACCTGTACCGCCACTGGAAAACATGATGTTACGCCAGCGCATTACAGATAGTTACCTGATGGATTTCGCGAAAAGTATCAATAAATAAGGGGCTAACTGATGGCATTACCTCGCAAACTTAAATACCTGAACTTGTTCAATGATGGCAACAACTATCAGGGGATCGTGGAAGAACTGACTCTTCCTAAGTTAAGCCGCAAGCTGGAAGCCTATCGCGGTGCTGGCATGAATGGCAGCGCAATGGTGGATTTAGGTCTGGATGAAGGCGCACTGGATGCTGAATTCACTCTAGGTGGCGTTGAAGCTCAACTGTACAAGCAGTGGGGCATCGCGAAAGCCGATGGTGTCATGCTGCGCTTTGCCGGCTCTTTTGAGCGCGAAGATACCGGTGACGTGGTTGCAGTTGAAGTTGTGATGCGTGGCCGCTTCCAGGAGTTCGATCACGGCACTTATAAACAGGGTGATAACACTCAGACCAAAATCACCGCCAAAAACACTTATTTCAAACTGACATGGGGTGGTGAAGAACTGATTGAAATCGACACCATCAACATGGTTGAGAAAGTTGGTGGGGAAGATCGTCTGGAGCAGCATCGCCGCGCTATCGGTCTTTTTTAATCGCTTCTTTTAGCAATTAACTTTTTTAAAACTTATTTCCTGTCTCTTCAGTGTGTTAATCGTACCTGTTGAGACAGGTCTCTAATCGGATAAACAAGGTTGAACCATGACAGAAACACTGAATACTCAAAATGACGATCTGCGCACCATTGAATTGGAAGCTCCACTGGCGCGAGGCAACGGCGAAATCACGGAAGTGATGGTACGCAAACCTAACAGCGGTGCGTTGCGCGGTGCACGTTTACAGGCTCTGCTGGAAATGGATGTGGATTCTATGCTGCTTGTCCTGCCGCGTGTGACCACCCCTGCATTGACCAAAAATGACCTGATGATGATGTCACCTGGTGATCTGATTAATCTCAGTGTGGAGGTGGTCAATTTTTTGTTGCCGAAGTCGGTCAAGTCCGATTCCCAGAACGATTAACTGTTGATGAATTGGTGGCAGATATTGCCACCGTTTTTCACTGGTCACCGACAGTCACAGATGAAATGTCACTATCGGAACTATTGGACTGGCGGCATCGGGCCATTTTAAGAAGTGGTGCAGAAAATGAGTAATATACAGTCACAGCTAAATAAGGTACTGAGTACCGTTGGAAAGCTGACCAGTTCCTTTAAATCTTTTCAACAGCATCAGAAAAAACTGGTAGACTCAGTTGATAAAATTTATAACCAGTTTAAAAAACTTAATAAGACTGTTGAAGAATTAAAACCCATTGTAGGTTATGCGCAGGAAACTGCGCGTATGCGCGCCGATCTTAAGGCTTATAATCAAACCATTAAACAGTCTTTCTCTACGCGGCAGAACTCCTCAAAAATAGTGCAGGTGAGTGCTGCCAGCCAATCAGCTAATATTGTTCAAATAAACCGGAATGTCAGACAGGAAAATTCATCCAATAAAAAGAGTGAATTTAATCTTGGTGTGACGGGTAATATGACTAACAATTTAAAATTGTTAGATAAATTGGTTATTAATATTAATCCTCAGATAACAATTTTATTTAGTATGCTGAATAAAATTAAAACAGTTTTGAAATTTCCTACTAATTCAGTGAAGGCGTCGTTTCAAATCCTAATTAATTCTATAAAAATTTTTGGCAGTGTTGGTATAAGAGTTTTTGGCTCTCTGAGAGTTAGTCTCCGTATCTTTGGTATTTTGTCTATTCAGACTTTTGGAACATTGAAAGTTCGGCTAAATATTTTTGGAAAGATAGGCATTAGGATTTTTGGTTCGCTGCGTATTGGATTGAATATCTTTGGGCAGTTAGGCATCCGGATCTTTGGTTCACTGCGTATAGGGCTGAATATTTTTGGGCAGTTAGGTGTCCGGATCTTTGGTTCGTTACGTATTGGATTGAATATCTTTGGGCAGTTAGGCATCCGGATCTTTGGTTCACTGCGTATAGGGCTGAATATTTTTGGGCAGTTAGGCGTCAGGGTCTTTGGTTCGTTGCGTATTGGCCTGAATATCTTTGGGCAGTTAGGCGTCCGAATCTTTGGTTCGTTGCGTATTGGTCTGAATATCTTTGGACAATTGGGTATCCGGATCTTTGGTTCATTGCGTATTGGCCTGAATATTTTTGGGCAGTTAGGCGTCCGAATTTTTGGTTCACTGCGTATAGGGCTGAATACTTTTGGGCAGTTAGGTATCCGGATCTTTGGTTCGTTACGTATTGGTCTGAATATCTTTGGGCAATTAGGTATCCGGATCTTTGGTTCGTTACGTATTGGTCTGAATATCTTTGGGCAGTTAGGTGTCCGAATCTTTGGTTCGTTACGTATTGGTCTGAATATCTTTGGACAATTGGGTATCCGGATCTTTGGTTCATTGCGTATTGGTCTGAATATCTTTGGGCAGTTAGGCGTCCGGACCTTGGGTTCGTTACGTATTGGTCTGAATATCTTTGGGCAGTTAGGCGTCCGAATCTTTGGTTCGTTACGTATTGGCCTGAATATCTTTGGGCAGTTGGGTATCCGGACCTTTGGTTCGTTACGTATTGGTCTGAATATCTTTGGGCAGTTAGGTGTCCGAATCTTTGGTTCGTTACGTATTGGCCTGAATATTTTTGGGCAATTGGGTATCCGGATCTTTGGTTCGTTACGTATTGGTCTGAATATCTTTGGGCAGTTAGGTGTCCGAATCTTTGGTTCGTTGCGTATTGGTCTGAATATCTTTGGACAATTGGGTATCCGGATCTTTGGTTCGTTACGTATTGGTCTGAATATCTTTGGGCAGTTAGGTGTCCGAATCTTTGGTTCGTTACGTATTGGTCTGAATATCTTTGGACAATTGAGTATCCGGATCTTTGGTTCGTTACGTATTGGCCTGAATATCTTTGGGCAGTTGGGTATCCGGACCTTTGGTTCGTTGCGTATTGGTCTGAATATCTTTGGACAATTGGGTATCCGGATCTTTGGTTCATTGCGTATTGGTCTGAATATCTTTGGACAATTGGGTATCCGAATCTTTGGTTCATTGCAAATTAGTTTGAGTATTTTTGCTCAGTTGGGGATACGAGTTTTTGGCTCTTTGAGAATTAGCTTAAGTATATTTGGTCAATTAGGTGTAAGAGTATTTAGTTACTTGGGAAGTAGTCTCAATATATTGGGTAGTGTTGGAGGGAAAGTTTTTGGTTTTCTCAGAAATTCATTAAATACACTATTCAGTAGCGGTAACAAAAGCGGTATTTTTGTAGGGTTAAGAAAAGGTATAGGAACATTAGGGAATATTGGCCAAAAAGTTTTTGGCGTTTTCGGTAATGGTATAAATATTCTGGCAAGTGTTGGTGTAAAAGGCCTGTCTTTTTTAAGTAGTACTTTTAGTGTATTAGGTAAAGCGATACTGTTTATTGGCCGAGCTATGATGGCGAACCCCATTCTTGCCATTATTGGTGTTATCGCAATGGCTGCTATTTATATTTGGCAGAATTGGGAAACATTGGGACCCAAATTCACTGCCTTGTGGGAAAACATCAAAAATGTTTGTAGCAATGCATGGCAGGGAATTAAAGACAGAGTCAGTGCTGCTTGGGAAGGTATTAAGAGTTATTTCATGGATGGTGGATTAATTGGCCTTATTTACCAAAATTGGGACACGATTAAACAAAGCACCTCAGAAGCTTGGGAATCGTTAAACTATAGGGGGAGTTGGGAATCCGTTAAACAGAGTACGTTAGAAATTTGGGAGAGCGTTAAAAAATCAATTTCAGATAGATGGAATGAAATTGTTGCTGATGTTCAGGCTATTCCTGAAAAATTAAAAGCTGCTGGCTCAGCAATGATCGATAGTTTGCTAATTGGTATTCAAGAAAAATGGAAGAACCTGAAAAGTAAATTCGCCTCTATTACTGATTGGTTTAAATCGTGGTGGTCTGGTGATGATAAAAAGGACGTTACCGTAAAAACATCACAGGAAATTACCAAGAGTGACACATCTCAGCAGGCAAAACAGATTACTCAATATGATAAAGGCGGATTTATTCCTGCCGGGAAACTAGGCCTTGTGGGGGAATATGGCCCTGAAATTATCAATGGCCCAGCCAATGTTACCAGCCGGAAAAATACCGCGAAACTTGCTGCCTTGGGTCTTGCTGTTAGCTCAATGTCACTGCCGGTTGCGGCGCAGGATGCACCATTACATGCGCAGAGTTTACCTGCTCACGCTTATGAGGAAGTGCAGGCGAAATGGGAGCGGAGTCAGCCACAGCAATACGGTGGCGCAGCACCGCAATATAACATCTATGTCTATGGCGCTCAGGGACAATCCGCACAGGATATTGCCCGTGTGGTCAGGCAGGAGTTGGAACAAAGGGAACGTATGCACCAAGCGCGTATGCGTAGCTCACTTTCAGACAGAGGAGAAGATTTCTCATGATGGCTGCACTTGGTTTGTTTGTTTTTATGTTGAAAACAACGCCCTATCAGACTTTTCAATATAAACAGAGTTGGCGACATGCCTTCAACAGCCGCGTGGGAGCGCGGCCTGCATGGCAGTTTGTCGGTTCAGACAATGATACGATCACGCTATCAGGGGAGCTTTATCCTGAACTGACAGGTGGCTCACTTTCATTAACCGCATTGAAATTGATGGCAGATAGTGGCAAAGCGTGGTCTTTTATTGATGGCAGTGGTGCCATTTACGGTATGTTCGTTATCGAAAGCATTGATGAGACAAAAACAGAATTTATGTCAGGCGGTGCGGCCAGAAAAATCAGTTTCACGCTGACTTTGCGACGTGTTGACAATAACTTGCTCGAAATGTTGGGCGATTTGCAGGATCAGCTTTCTGATATCAAGAAAGATTTACCTAATTTGCCAAAGAAACTTTCTGCATTCAAAGATGATATTGTTGATAAAGTCAATGGAGTATTCTCATGATCGATTTTGAAAAGTGGATACCCGACACAGATTGGATTCCCCAATTTGATTTGGTCACTGGAAAAGTCAGTGAGCCAGCTTTTCGTCTGGAAATCAATAACAAGGATATCAGTGGGAAGATCCAATCACGCTTGATGTCATTAACATTGACGGATAATCGTGGTTTGGAGTCAGACCAGCTCGATATTGAGTTGGATGATGCGGACGGTATGCTGAGGCTGCCTCGTCGTGGCGATATTTTTACATTAGAACTGGGGTGGCATGGCCACTCCTTAACACCGAAGGGAAAATTTGTTGTTGATGAAATTGAACATGTTGGTGCACCAGATCGATTAACCATTCGTGCCCGCAGTGCAGATTTTCGTGGTGATCTGAATACGAAAAAGGAAATTTCTTACCATAAATGCACTTTAGGCAGTATTGTCAGTACCATTGCTGCCAGAAATAAATTGGCATTTAAGATAAGTTCAGAGTTGGAAAATATCTCTGTGCATATTGATCAAACAAATGAATCTGACATGAGCTTTTTGACTCGACTGGCAAAACAAGAAGGCGCAATCGCTTCAGTAAAAAATGGCGAATTATTGTTTGTTCAGCAAGGGCAGAATAAAACGGCGAGTGGTAAGCATATTCCACCTGTACTGATTACGCGTGACTCAGGGGATAGTCACAGATTTTCTCTGTCCGATCGTGAGGCCTATACTGGTGTTGTTGCCCAATGGATGGATACACGTACAGCAACTAAACAGACGGTTAAACTGAGGCGAAAGGAATCAGAGGAAGGAAAAGCTGAACTTGTCGTTGAATATGGAAGTAGTAGCCAATCATCAGGCAAAAATTCTTCTCAAACAGACAAAAAAACCACTAAAAAAGAGGATGTTTCTTCCGGGAAAAAGCAACCACAATCCTCTAAAAAAGACAAAGCTCTTAAACCTAAACCACCTGCACCTGGCAAAGTTAATTTGGCGAAGAAAAATCCAAAAACTAAAGGTCGTGGAAAGCCAGCTTATATTAAAAAGGGGAGTAAAAAGAAAAGCAAAAACAAAGGCAATGGTAGTATCGAAATAGAAGCAAATTTCGATATTGAAGCAAGCTCATCTTATGAAGAACAGCGTGAATCAACGGTTGAACACCATCAAACCACTACGGTACAGCAAGAATCTGCAAGCTATTTGGTAGGAACTCAGGAGAATATTCTGACGCTTTCGCGCATTTATTCTAACAAAGAAAGTGCAGAGCGTGCCGCTATCGCTGCTTGGAAAAAAATGCAACGAGGCGCTGCGCAGTTCTCTATCACATTAGCATTGGGGCGTGCTGATATTTATCCTGAAACTCCCATCCAGTTAGAGGGGTTTAAGCCAGAAATTGATGGAACTGACTGGACCTTGGTCAAAGTCACACACACGCTCAATGACAGTGGTTTTACGACATCATTAGATCTCGAAATAAAAATCGACGAATTTGAAATGAGTACTTGATCTTAATATGAGATCTTTGGTATATTGTTCACCAGACGAGATGGTGTTATTTCAAGACAGTTATTTCAAGATAACGATTTCAGAAAGGTGAACAATATGATTAAGTGTCCTCTGTGTGGTCAATCAGCGCATACTCGTAGTAGCTTTGAGCATTCAAGCCAAACAAAGGAGCGCTATAACCAATGTCAGAATATCAATTGTGGAGCAACGTTCGTCAGCCATGAAACCTTTGTCCGTTTCATTTCTAAGCCAGGTGAAGTCCAGAATGTGACGCCACATCCAAGGGCAAAAACCAAGAGACCACTTCGCCAGAAAGCAGCTGCCGTACAATAAATAACGAAAAAATTATTGCTCCAGTTTTTTTGCCACCGTCATGGTGGCTTTTTTTGGATGTTGGATTGACATAGGTTCTCTATCCGAGAACTTCTTGTGACGCCCACTCGTCAACAAAGTAGGCGTCAAAACCATTTAGCTAGTTTATTTCTGGTTCTGATATTGTTCCTGCAAAATCCTTTGCATTTCATCTTTGATGTGTAGTTTTTCTTTTTTCAGGCGCACAACTTTATCGTTGTAACCTGCACCATTTGGGCCTTCAAGTTGGGTTATCTCGTGGTCAAGTCGGTTATGTTTTTCAAACAGGGATTGGAAGCGGGGATGAGACTCTTTCAGGTTGGATACTAAATCACGATATTCTGGAAACATAAAACCTCCTATACGAAATTCACTACCACACTCAATGAGAGTGTAGCAGGTCATTTTAATATCAGATTTGAGAAATATCACATAAAAAAGAACTGGTAGAACCTGTTCGTCTGGTTGGTGATTAATAAAAATTAACATTGATTATGAGTGATAGATTTTTTCTTATCTGATGCCTTTAAGAATCAGTGCTTTGCCAAAAAACATAATTTACCCCAATTTTTTTGTTGTTATTATCTAGTCTCCTTTTTAAACATATTCAGAGGTGATATATGAAAAAATATCTATTTCCTTTAGCTGCATTGATGGTATCGACTTCGGTTTTTGCCGACAAAAAACTGGAAGACATCGCCCCTTATCCTGCGCCTTCTGAGAAAATGGCTCGTAGCGTGATTGAATTGCCTCAGAAAGAACATGAAAACGGCTATATGGTTGAGTTGGTGATTGGCAAGGATATGAAAGTGGATTGTAATCATCACTGGTTTGGCGGTAAGTTGGAGACGAAAACACTGGAAGGTTGGGGATATGACTATTATGTGCTAAATAATGTGACTGGCCCTGCTTCAACAAAAATGGCTTGTCCAAATGAAGAAAAAACAGTGCGTTTTGTTCAGGTTCAGTTAGGTAAGGATGCTTTTGTCCGTTATAACAGTAAATTACCTATCGTAGTATATACGCCAAAATCGTTGACAGTTAAATATCGTATTTGGCAAGCCTCGGATGAGGTAAAGAAAGCAGTTATCAAATAAGTTATTGATTAAATAAATAAACAACCTGAGTTGTTATATTAAACTCAGGTTGTTTAAACATGCATTTTTTCGTTGCTTATTGTTAATTTAACAATAAATCAATTTATATTGGTTTTTTCTTTATTTTTCTGCCTGTGGTTCCTTGCCCATAATTAAAAACACTAACTAAACTGTTTTTGGATTCTTTTGCATTCATGCAAATATCATTGAGGAATCATCGAATGTTTAAAAAATTATCGGCAGAGTTTTTGGGTACTTTTTGGTTGGTGTTTGGTGGATGTGGTAGTGCTGTTTTAGCTGCGGCATTTCCACAGCTGGGGATTGGTTTTGTCGGCGTATCTCTGGCTTTTGGTCTAACTGTGGTAACGATGGCCTATGCTGTAGGGCATATTTCAGGAGGGCATTTTAATCCGGCGGTAACATTGGGATTGTTCGCTGGCGGGCGTATTTCAGCTAAAGATGTTATTCCTTATATTATTGCCCAAGTAATTGGAGGAATTGCGGCAGCCGCGGTACTGTACCTTATCGCCAGCGGTAAAAGTGGTTTTGATGCAACGGCAAGTGGTTTTGCATCTAATGGCTATGGTGAACATTCTCCTGGTGGTTTTTCATTACAAGCTGCAATTATTATTGAATTAGTATTAACCGGTTTTTTCTTGATTGTCATTCTTGGAGCAACAGATAAAAAGGCACCAGCAGGTTTTGCACCATTGGCTATCGGTTTAGCATTGACACTTATTCACTTAATCAGTATTCCCGTCACAAATACATCGGTTAACCCGGCAAGAAGTACTGCGGTTGCTATTTTCCAGGGGACCTGGGCCTTAGAGCAGCTTTGGGTATTTTGGTTGATTCCATTAATTGGTGGTGCTATCGGTGGATTGATATACCGGACACGCTTACAGAAAGATGATTCATCCGTTAATTAATATTTCCTCATTTTGATTAAGCCATGTTATATACCTTGTCTTTCATCTTTTGTTAGCTTTTGCCATCTCACTTCCAGTTGGCTGCTTATACTTATCTATGTCATTATTTTTCCCTCCGCTCGCGGGGGTGAGCATCTTGAAATCCATTGGGTATAGCATGGCTTTTTTTATTCCTTTTTATGGTAGATTTATTCACATTTCAATCTTTTCTTAAAAGGAAAAATGATGGAGCAAAATATAACATGGGAACGAGGTGAATATTGGGTTACAACGGATAAGAGTAAGATGGATATGCATTTCGTTCATAGTGAATTAACGCAATTATTTTGGGCGCGTGGTGTTGAGTTTGATAAAGTCAAAACTGCAATAGAAAATAGTTTATGCTTTGCATTATTTCATCGTGATAAAGCAATTGGATTTGCAAGATTAGTAACTGATTTTTCAATGTTTTCTTATCTTTCGGATGTATTTATTATCGATGACTATCAGAAAAAAGGATTAGGGCGTTGGTTGGTAGAATGTGTTTTACAGCATCCGATTATTCCCCATGTAAAACATGTGATGTTGGTGACTTCTAATGCCGGTTGGCTTTATAAGAAACTGGGATTTTCACCTGTCGTAGAGCAGGATTTTGTATGGACATTAGACAAAACGAAAATCCCCGGGGTTCCTCAATAAGTGTTAAGAAAGCAGGCGGTTCTTATTAGTATTTGGATAATACCGCCTGTGTTATTAGTCAGTAATGCTCATAATTTCATCAATATTCATGCAATTCATCCCAATGATGAATGATTTGCCCAACAATACCATAATCACGGGCTTCTTCTGGGGTTGTTGCCCCCTCGTTTTCGGATTTATTTGTAAATTCGTTATGCATTATTTTTTATTCCGTAATAAATGATGTTGGATATATAAATAATATAGCTTTTAAAAATAATATTTCTTAAGAACTTTGAACTTTATTTTGGTTTTGTAACATCATCAAAAAAATTGAATTAAATTTTTAAAAATTTTAATTTTTTTATGAAATTATAATGCTATATATTTATGTTCATGATTTTTATGGTTGTATAACACATGTAATAAAAAGAGATACAATAAAAAAACTCAGTGTATTTATGGTTGAATTTGGTTGTATATTGTAACTTACATGCTGTAAGTTTTATTCCTGTGTTTTTTTATATATTTAAAAGCATGTGAGCTGATGTTTTATACCCAGCAATATATCTATATTGTCAATTGCATTAATTAGCCGTGATGTAAATGTAATAAATTAGGAATGAATTATGGAACGTCTTGACATAGAAGAAGTGTCTAACAAAATTTTACACGAATTATTGCAGTATCGACGTCGTTTCCCTGAGTCTGAACATACACTTCAATATGAAGAAAAAAAGGTTTCTGAGGTTCAGCTGCCACGTATCCGTGCATTTGTGGAGCAAGGGAAACCTATCGAATGTATTTTACCTGCATTTCCGACAAAATCCCCCAATCCTAGAAAAGTATTGGGTAACATGCCGGATATGGCAGAAAAATTATCACTGATTTTTCTAAATTCCCTTTGTCAGCGTATTCAGCTTTATTATCCACCTGGGGCAAATATTGTTATTTGTTCTGATGGGCATGTTTTTAGTGATCTTATTCTTGTCGATGATGACACAATTACCCATTATCAATTAGAAATTGAAAAATTGTTGCATGAACTGGGCGCTACTCACCTTTCAGTTTTTAATCTTGGTAACGTTAAATCACTAACGCAATATACTAATGATTACGATCAATTGCGTGAATTATTGGTCAGTCGTTATGCCTCTTCAATCGAGGAGATCAAAGAAGAACTTAAAAAAACCGAAGAAGGTGTTCAATTATATCGGGCGATTACTCGTTTTCTTTATGAAGATAGCTTATTGCCGGAATATACAGGTTCAAAAAATGCGTTGCAAAAAGATGCACGCCAGCGCTCGGCTGGGGTTATCCAACGTAGCTGGGCGTGGGGTAATTTGTTGGCAGAACAGTTCCCCTTGGCGATCCGTCTTTCTATTCACCCGCAGCCCGTGGACAGTATCAAAATTGGTATTCATATGATGCCAACCCGCGATGATTGGTTGACGCCGTGGCACGGCGTGGCGGCCAACATTAACGGTCAGTTTGTACTGATGAAAAGTGATGAAGTGAAAAAGATGAATGGAAAGCTGATCGAAATTCGGGGTGTTCCAAGCCATTACTTGATTGAAATGCCATCAGAAGAAAACCCGCAAACAGAATTCCAAACAGCGACAGCATAAGCAGAATAACCACGTGGTATACCGTATTTTAGAGAGAAAAATCATGAATACCTATGAACTTGATTGTCATATTGAGGCGATGAAACCTTTCGGCGTATTGATTACGCCCAATTACCCTGATCAGGATATTACCGCACTGTCAGTTGATGCTTTGCGTGAATTAGCTCGAACTCATCTGCTGGTTGTATTGCGTGGCTTTCAATCCGGTTTTACGGATAAAGAGAAATTGGCGGAATATTCTGGCCGTTGGGGTGAAATCATGATGTGGCCATTTGGTGCGGTATTGGATGTTATGGAGTCTCCGAAACCCTCTGACCATGTTCTGGACAGCGGTAGTGTACCGTTGCATTGGGATGGAATGTATAGGGAGACGATCCCTGAATTTCAGATATTTCATTGTGTATCTGCTCCAAAAGCGGCTCAAGGAGGGCGTACTACGTTTGTCAACACGGAGCAATTAATAACCGATGCTAGTGATGATGAACGTAATGCATGGAAAAATACCACCATTACCTACCGCACAAGCCGAGTGACACATTATGGTGGTGAAGTGATTTCACCGTTGGTTTGCCTTCACCCCGACGGTAAAAAATGGGTGATGCGTTATAATGAGCCGATGGGAAAAAAAGATATGAAGTATGCTGATCATCACTCTTTGGCGATAGATGGCATGTCACACGAAGAGCAGCAATCCTTTGAAGAAGCATTGTATAATCGATTGTATGATCCGCGTTATTTCTACGCCCACCAATGGCAGTCTGGTGACATTGCGATTTGCGATAACTTCACTTTATTACATGGACGTGAAGCTTTTATTTCCCGTTCTCCTCGTCATATTCAACGGGTGCATATCCACGGCGTGCCTGTCTGTAAAAATCACAGCTTCCGCACTATTTCTGTTTCCAGTGCCGATTGAGTAGATATTGCCTTGAAGGAGGTTTGATTAATGTCGCGTATTGTCTTAGCTGCGGTTGCAACGCCTGGTCATGTTTTGCCAATATTCACTATTGCGGAACATTTAATAGGACAGGGACACGATGTCACAATATTCAGTGGTTCCTTGTTCCAACAGCAGGCTGAAGCGTTAGGAGCCACTTTTATTCCTTTCGATAAGCAAGTAGATGTGGATTACCGCTACCTGGAAAAACATTTTCCCGAACGGGCAGAACATCCACCGGGAAATACCCAGATGGCACTATCGCTAAGGAGATTTTTTGTCGAGCCTATTCCGGTGTTATCGAAACAATTGATGCAAGTGATCGAAGAAGGACAAGCTGACCTGCTAATTATCGATAATACCTTTTATTCAGTGCTGCCGTTATTGCAGAAACCGGCTGAAAAACGTATTCCTGTCATTGCGATTGGTGTTTCTCCGTTGCCGTGGTCAGCAAAAGATGCCATATTCTGGGGGGCCCGAATCCCACCTGAATTATTGCCTGCTGATTTAACACGCGAGCAATTGGTTGATGAGGAAACGCACCAATTAATTGAACAGGTCAGGGCCGCATTCAATCAGTCACTTGCTGCCGTGGATTGTCTCCCACTGACAGGAGATCATAATGATGTTTTGATGAGCGGAGTTGATCGTTTCTTACAACTGGCAACTCAGTCATTTGAATTTTCTCGTGATGATTTACCTGAAACGGTGGAGTTTATCGGCTCATTACCGGTGAAAGTGGAAGATGATAAAACGCAAATCAGTTGGCCGGATGAGAGCCAGCCATTGATTCTGGTGACTCAGGGAACACTGGCTAATATTGATTTTAGCCAATTGATATTACCGACATTGCACGCGTTGGCAACGTTGCCAGTTCGGGTATTAGCGATTACCGGTGGCCGCTCTATTGATGTCCTGGGCAACGATCTGCCAGAGAATGCCAGAGTGGTAGAGTATCTCAATTTTGAACACTGGCTTCCAAAAGCATCAATTTTTATTACCAATGGTGGCTATGGTTCACTGAATTCAGCCATTCGTCACGGTGTCCCTTTGGTGGTCGCGGGAACAGGAGATGGTAAGCTGGAAGCCGTCGCTCGCGTTATCTGGTCACGTTGTGGTATCAGTTTGCATACTGATACACCAAGTGAGCAGCAATTATATCAGGCAGTGACAAGGATATTATCCTCCCCGATATGGCGCCAGCAGTCACAGATTATTAAGGCAGATTATGATGCCCATAACGCTTTGGCATCAATAACGCGTCATATTAATGAACTGATTACCCAATAGGTATTTTGAAAGCCGAAGGGGATAAAATAGAACGCGGTACGTTTTTCTTACCGCGTTCTTTTATGATTAGGCTTTTTCTCGCACGCCTTCAACAGAAATGATCAGTTCGACTTCCTGAGATTTTGGTCCCAGATCTTCTTTGATATTAAAGTCTTTTAGTTTGAGTTTGCCGGTCGCCTCAAAACCCGCGCGATATCCTCCCCACGGGTCGTTTCCGGCATTGATCAATTTTGCGTCCAGTGTGACAGGCTTGGTCACACCATTTAATGTGAGATCGCCGGTAATAAAGTAATGTTCACCTTCTTTCTTGACATTCGTTGATGTGAATTTAGCTTCAGGATATTTATTACTGTTTAAAAAGTCCGGTCCACGTAAATGCTTATCTCGTTCGGCATGTTTGGTATCTACACTATCGGTTTTGATAACCACATTCACTTTATCGTTTGCCGGATTTTGCGGATCAAAAGTAAAGTTACCATCGAAATCCTTAAAACCACCATAAAGCCAGCTAAATCCTAAATGCTGAATACGAAATTCAATAAAGGCATGTTGGCCTATTTTATCGAACTTATAATCAGCAGCGAGTGCGCTTCCTGTACTCATAAGCCATCCCCCTACGGTCAGGGCTACTAGCGTCTTTTTCAGCATAATAATTCTCCAAAAGTCATTCTAATTTGGTTTGTAACCAAACATTCTTTTTAGGGTGGTGTCACGATCAATAAAATGATGTTTTAGTGCAGCAAGCCCATGTAATAGGGAGAGCACTACAACAGTCCAGGCAAGATAAAGATGAATAACGCCCGCTGTATCAGCCTGTATGCCTTGACCTGTTAAGGTTGCAGGAATTTCAAACCAGCCAAAAATGCTGATTGGCTGCCCGTCGGCGGTAGAGATAAAATATCCACTAAATAGAATACCAAATAAGGCGATGTAGACAGTGAGTTGCATCAGTTGTGAACTGATGCGTATAAAAAGACTGTAGCTTGCCAAGGGTTTTGGTGGTGGTGAAATAAATCGCCATATTAGCCGAATAATCATAACAATAAATAGTAAACTACCTATACTTTTATGCAGTTCAGGAGCACGATGATACCAGTTATCGTAATAACTTAATGTGACCATCCATAATCCAAGTGCAAACATTCCATAAACAGCGAGTGCTACTAGCCAATGAATTAAAATAGAAATATGGCCAAAGCTGGTGGAAGTGTTTTTGAGTGACATATTATATCCTTATTTTTAATATAAAGATGTTTCTACAATATAGACGAGAGTTTTTAAAGTGTATAGTGAATTGATTTTTTTATTTTGTGTGTTATTTTACTTTTTTATAGAATGTTATTCTAATAATGTAGTATTTTATAATGGATAAACTAATTTACTACTTTAATAGGAAAGTATAATATTTTATGTAATCATACTATTTTATTATTATAGAGAGAAAAACGATGTATATACTATGGATAGCCAATAAAAATTACTCTTCCTGGTCACTGCGTCCGTGGATTTTGCTCAAGGGGCTGGATATTCCTTTTAATGAAAAGCTGAGCTATTTTGAAGATGGCAAAAGCAGCCGTGAAAAATTTCAGGCATTTTCACCTACGGGTTTGGTTCCTTGTTTGATTGATGGAGAAATGACTGTTTGGGATTCTCTGGCAATTATAGAATATATTGCTGAGGATCATGCTCAAGTTTGGCCATCAGATAAAGCAGCCAGAGCATGGGCGAGAAGTGCTGCGTCAGAAATGCATTCTGGTTTTGCGACATTACGCCAGCTTTGCTCGATGGATTGCTCTGCTCGCACTGAGTTGAATGAGATAACTTCTGAATTGCAGTGTGATATTGAACGAATTGATGCACTTTGGGCAGAAGGGCTAACTAGGTTTGGTGGTGAATGGCTGGCGGGAAATAAATTCACGGCTGTCGATGCGTTTTATGCCCCTGTCGCTTTTCGTGTGCAAACCTACGGATTGAAACTTTCCGCAACCAGCCAGAGATGGGTTGATCGTATGTTAAAACATCCTGCAATGGTGGAGTGGGCAGAAGCTGCACTAAAAGAGCCTAAAATAACGAATTGATTCGTATAGATGGCATTTTATATACTCGATAAACTTCAAGTAATCCTCAGATAAGAACGATGTTCTTGCCTTACAAGATGTGGAAACAATTATGGTTGATATGGTGCATAAATATGGGGAAGACATTACTTTGTTGGGATTTTATCAGAGTTTTTACCCAAAAAAAAAGAAAAGTGGGACTTATTGATATAAATAAAAGATTTGTTGAATTACCGCCAGAGTGCTTTGTATATCGTTATTTGATGAGTCAGATGCAATAAAATAGACAGAATTTCTCTCTATACCCTTCAATTGAGTCAATCCATTATAGCTGTTAACATTTGTCTCATTCATGTTAGCAGCTATCTCATCAAATCTAACTGCCATTTCACTTCAAAAAGCAATAAATAAAAGCGTTAATCTATTTGTCTGGAAAAAAAAGCTCCGTGTAGGAACGGAGCTGGAATGGGTAAAAGTAGCTGGGAAAATGTAGTACAAAGGTATGATAACTCTGTGAGATTAAATGCGGATTAAACAAAATACAAGGTTGCATAAAAAACATCTAATCTTAAGAATAATATTGATTTCCCCTTGGATTACCCCACCTTTGAAATTTATCTCCGCAAGAATAGCAGGATTTTTCAAGAGTTATATAGAGAGGAGGGAGAGATAGAAAGAGAGATTCTGGGGCGATTTTGTTTTTGTTTTTTTATTTTGGGTTTCTTTTTTTCGGCAGGGAGTCAGCCATGTCCGTTGGGTATATATAAAACATAAAACAAAAAAAGAAAAAAAAGAAGAAGGAAACACGAAAAAATATCTATTAGATTATTAGTGAGAAGGGGGGAGGAATGTAATATTCATATCTAATGACGGTAGGGGAGAGAGTAGGGAAGGGGGAGAGGAGGAAAATATAAATTAAATATTATACACATGGGGGCTCGGCCCATTTAAAAGATGAGTATGTTTTTTTAGGTTGAGAGGGCAGCGGGCCTCGCGTACATTAAAAGGGAAAATAAAGAAAATGGTGAGAGATATAATAATAAAACAAAAAAAACATTAGAAGGGTGAGTAGGGGGGGAAGGGTATTTTTATAGGTGGTGGTTATTTATCTTATAGTTTAGGCAAGTTGTTTCTGTTTGCGAATACTTGGTATGGCTGATAGAGCATAATGGTGTTTATCAACAGAGCCAACCAAATAATCAGTGATTATCATAGGTTGACCTTCATCCATTTTTTAATGAAAATTGTTTAATGGGAAATTGCATCCCGAATGGCTTCCAATGAAGCGGGATTTTCAATCAGGGCAATATCGCCTGGCACACGTCCTTCACAAATGGCCTGCATGGTACGGCGCAACATTTTTCCTGAACGGGTTTTCGGTAATTGCGTCACAAAATAGACTCGAGCCGGACGTCCAACGCTGCCGATTTTCTTATCTACCAATTCCATTAATGCTTTCTCCAATGTGGCAAAATGGTCAGCACTCTGGATTTCTCGTCCTTCTTTGAGAACAGCAAACGCCACGGCGGCTTGCCCCTTTATTTCGTCCTTGATACCAATGACGGCAACTTCGGCGACATCTTCGTGGCTGGCAATGCACTCTTCAATCTCTCGTGTTCCCAAACGATGGCCGGAAACGTTAATCACATCATCCGAACGTCCCAGAATAAAATAGTAACCATCGCTGTCACGTATCCCCCAGTCAAATGTCGAATAAACTTGCTGGTCAAAGTGACTCCAGTAAGTATTAATGAAACGGGGATCGTCGCCATAGATAGTCTGGATGCAACCCGGAGGCAAAGGGCCTTTGATGACCAGCATTCCTTTTTCATTATCACCACATTTCTGACCAGTCAGTTCGTTGAGCAATTTGACGTTGAAACCGTACATGGGAAAGCCTGTGCTGCCAAAACGGCTTAGCCTGTCATCCAGACTACGTGCAATTGCCATAATGGGCCAGCCTGTTTCAGTCTGCCAGTAGTTATCAATGACGGGCACATTAATAGTTTCGGCAATCCAACGGGCAGTATGTTCATCAAGAGGTTCTCCCGCTAAATAGAGTGTTTCAAGCGATGAGATATCATATTTGGCGATACAATCCGTCGGGTATTTTTTCAGAACGCGGATTGCTGTAGGGGCAGAAAACATTCTGGTGACACGATATTTTTCGACAATTTGCCACCAAATGCCCGCATCCGGGCGTATCGGGAGACCTTCATACAGGATAGTAGCCATGCCGGCGATCAAGGGGGCATAGATAATATAAGAGTGCCCGACAACCCAGCCAATATCCGATGTGCAGAAAAAAATGCCGCCTGCCTTACCACCAAAAATAACGTCCATTGATGTTGCCAGCGCCACGGCATAACCGCCGACATCACGTTGAACCCCTTTCGGGGTTCCGGTTGTACCTGATGTATAGAGCACACAAGAAGTTTCATTGGATTCGAGCCAGGTGACAGGAACTTCCGCATCAAGATGCTGCTGCCGTAGTGTGGCAAAATCTATATCCCTGCCATTGACCCAATTAATATCGGATAGCCCGCGATCTACCATTAAAACATGGCGGGGCGTGTGCTTGGCTAACTCAATGGCTTCATCAAGCAGAGGCTTATAGGGGATGATTTTTCCACCACGTGAACCAGCATCCGCTGAGACGACTAAAACCGGTTCGGCGTTATCCAATCGGGTAGCGAGACTGTGGGAAGCAAAACCGCCAAATACGACTGAATGGACTGCCCCAATACGGGCACAGGCCAGTAAAATAAACAGGGCTTCAGCCACCATTGGCATATAAACAACGATACGATCGCCTTTTTTTACGCCGAGCGACAACATGATGGCGGCGGCTCGATTCACTTCCCGATGTAATTCTTTATAGGTGAAAACTCGCTCGCTATTGGTTTTAGTTTCCGTTGAAATGGCAATTAGTGCTCTGGCATCGGGTTGGCTTTCCAGCCAGCGGTCTAATGCGTTGTAGCAGAGATTAGTTTTTCCCCCACAAAACCAACGGGCAAACGGGGGATGACTATGATCCAGCACCTGTTCAAAAGGCTGTTGCCAGTGTATTCGTTTAGCCTGTTCTGCCCAGAAAGTATCGGGATCATCAATTGAATGCTGATAGAAATCTTGGAATGACATAATCTCTCCTACATTCATCGCTCAAGGGTAGACAAATTATATGACATACAAATCAAGGTACTCGTTTACCGGGATGTTTCTCAATGACATCAGGTCAAGAGATACCGCTAAAATTTTTTGTTGCTGCTCATGCGGGAAGCGACGCGCCAGATTGGTTTTGAATTTCTCCTCTAATAGCGGAATGCCATCTTTGCGGCGACGAGCGTGTCCAAGCGGGAATTCGATTTTAACTTCGTCTAATTGGGGGCCATCGGTGAATGTCAACGTTAGCGCATTGGCGATGGAGCGAGTTTCGGGATCGTGATAATCACGGGTAAAATCGGGGTCTTCGACGCAGACTATTTTTTCCCGCAAGGCGTCAATGCGTGGATCGGCGGCGATATCATCTTCATAATCCGCCGCCGTCAGACGACCAAAAATCAGTGGAATAGCCACCATATACTGAATGCAGTGATCCCTGTCAGCGGGGTTATTCAATGGTCCTTGTTTATCAATGATTCTGATACAGGCTTCGTGAGTGCGTATAGTGACTTGAGCAATATCTTCAATGCCTTTGCCGTGCTTTTTCAGTTGCTGATGCAAGATCATGGCCGCTTCTACCGCAGTTTGTGAATGGAATTCTGCCGGGAAAGCGATTTTGAACAGCACATTTTCCATCACATAAGAACCATAAGGGCGCTGGAATTTGAATGGCTGACCATTGAACAGGACGTCATAAAATCCCCAGGTTTTGGTCGTTAATACAGACGGATAGCCCATTTCACCTGTTTGGGCTATCAAAGCCAGACGTACGGCACGGGAGGTTGCATCTCCCGCAGCCCAGGATTTACGAGAGCCAGTATTGGGGGCATGGCGATAAGTTCTTAAGGATTGTCCGTCAACCCAGGCTAATGAAACCGCACTTAATATTTCTTCTCGTTTCAGCCCTAGCATTTGGGCAACAACCGCCGTGGAAGCCACTTTGACTAAAACGACATGATCCAATCCGACTTTATTGAAAGCATTTTCCAATGCCAGACAGCCTTGAATTTCATGCGCCTTAATCATCGCTGTCAGAATATCCCACATGATGAGTGGTTTTTCTCCGCGGGCAAGCGCATTTCTTGACAACCAGTCGGCGGTGGCAAGTATTCCGCCAAGATTATCAGAAGGATGTCCCCATTCGGCCGCCAGCCAGGTGTCATTGAAATCAAGCCAGCGAATCATGGCACCAATGTTGAATGCAGCCTGAACAGGATCGAGCTGGAATTGCGTTCCTGGTACACGTGCGCCATTAAGCACCGTTGTGCCCGGCGCAATTGGCCCTAATAATTTTGTACAGGCGGGATATTCCAGCGCTTCCAGTCCACAACCCAAAGTATCTATCAGGCAGTGGTGGGCTGTAGCGTAAGCAATTGGGGATGTTATGGTGTAGTCCATGACATAATCCACAATATCTACAATCACCTGATCGTAATCAGGGCGGTTGTTAACAACAGAGGTAGACATAATTAATCCTTAAGTCGTGTTATTTGTAAATCAGATTATTAACGTTGTTCAATTGGTATAAATGCCAAATTTTCAGGGCCAATATAGTTAGCTGATGGACGAATAATTTTGTTATCAATACGTTGTTCAATAATGTGGGCGGCCCAACCAGAAGTACGGGCAATCACAAACAGCGGGGTAAACATGGCAGTAGGGACTCCCATCATGTGATAGGACACCGCAGAGAACCAATCGAGATTCGGGAACATTTTTTTGTTATCCCACATCATGGATTCAATCCGATCAGCAATGTCATACATCTGAGTCGTACCTGCTTCCTGAGACAGTTGCCGGGAAATTTCTTTAATCACTTTATGGCGGGGATCGGAAACGGTATAAACCGGATGACCAAAACCCATGATGACTTCTTTTCTCTCCAAACGGGCCAGAATATCGGCCTCGGCTTGCGCGGGAGTGTCATAACGTTGCTGGATTTCAAATGAAACTTCATTGGCCCCACCATGTTTTGGTCCACGCAGGGCACCAATCCCCCCGATAATGGCAGAGTAAATATCCGATCCCGTGCCCGCAATCACTCGGCTGGTAAAGGTAGAAGCATTAAATTCATGCTCGGCGTACAGGATCAGGGAAGTTTGCATGGCTTTTTCCCATGATCCCCGTGGTTTTTGACCACGCAAGAGATGGAGAAAGTGTCCGCCAATGGAATCATCATCGGTTTCAACTTCAATGCGGCGGCCATTATGGCTGTAGTGATACCAATAAAGCAGTATTGAACTGAGCGAGGCGAGTAAGCGATCAGCAATATCGCGGGCACCAGCCAGGTTGTGATCTTCTTTTTCTGGCAACGTACAACCCAGTACAGAAACGCCGGTACGCATGACATCCATAGGATGTGCCACCGCAGGCAATGCTTCTAAGGCGGCTTTGACACTGCTGGGCAGGCCACGCAAGGATTTCAATTTGTTTTTGTAGGACGTTAATTCTGCGCGGGAGGGAAGCTTGTCGTGGATGAGAAGATAAGCGACCTCTTCAAATTCACAATGGGCGGCCAAATCGAGAATATCATAGCCACGGTAATGTAATTCATTGCCATTTTTGCCAACGGTACAGAGCGCCGTATTGCCTGCTGTAACACCGGACAGTGCAACTGATTTTTTGGGTTTGATTGGTGTAGATTCAGAAACTCCCGCTGTCGTATTCTGCTTACTCATGAGTATCACCTCTGCTATTTTTCTGGGAAAACAGGGCATCCAGTTTTCGTTCAAAATCGTAGTAGTTGATGCTTTCATAAAGTTCATTACGGGTTTGCATCATATTGATGACATTTTTCTGGGTGCCATCTCGACGCAAAGTGGTATAGACCTGTTCGGCCGCCTTATTCATAGCCCGAAATGCCGATAGAGGGTAAAGGGCAATGGCGACGTTTACGCTCCTTAATTCTTCGATTGTAAAGAGCGGCGTGGCACCGAACTCGGTAATATTCGCTAAAACAGGAACCTGCGTTTTGGATGCGAATTCCTGATACATAGGCAGCTCTGTGATTGCTTCAGGGAACAGCATATCGGCGCCAGCTGCGATATAAGCTGCGGCCCTGTCCAGTGCTGCATCTAACCCTTCTACGGCCAGTGCGTCCGTGCGGGCCATAATGACAAAATTCTCATCGGTGCGGGCATCAACGGCAGCCTTGATACGGTCTACCATCTCCTGTCTGGAAACAATTTCTTTATTTGGACGATGGCCACAACGTTTAGCACCGACCTGATCTTCAATATGGACACCAGCAGCCCCTGCTTTAATAATAGAACGAATTGTGCGGGAGACATTAAACGCTGAGGAACCGAATCCAATATCGGCATCGACAAGCAGCGGTAAGTCACAGACATCAGTAATGCGGCGGACATCAATCAACACATCATCCAGCGTAGAGATCCCCAGATCGGGTAGCCCCAGCGAACCCGCAGAAACCCCACCGCCTGAAAGGTAAATCGCCTTGTAGCCTGCCCGTTTTGCCATCAATGCATGGTTTGCATTGATGGTTCCGACGACTTGTAGCGGAGATTCGTCCTCTATTGCCTGACGAAAAGCTAAACCAGCGGAAGAAAATGCCATATACAACCCCATTGTTACTAAAATGAAACTGATTTGTGTTTGATTGTTACGATGGAAATATTTATAGCAAGGTTTATGCCAATACTTTAAAAGCGGGAAGGTGAACCAGTAGGGATATAACAATCGTATTGTTTTTATTATCTAAATTAATTTTGGGGATAGGTTTTAGTTGATGAGTGGTTACTGTTTAGCTATTGGCTATAATGTATATTTGTTTCATCTTGAATCAATTAGGTTTCATTTTTGTTTCATATTTTGGCGGTGAAACCGTATACAAGAAATGGGGGAGGAGATATGGCATCAGCACACTCAGGGGAACGTGATAACAACAAACCAGTGATCTGGACAGTCTCCGTTTCCAGGCTGTTTGATCTTTTTCGTGATATTACACCGGAATTTGATCATCAAGCTGATATCACACCGATTCAGTTGGGTTTTGAACGTGCGGTTCAACATATTCGCAAACGGCTAGAAACCGAGCATTGTGATGCTGTGATTTGCGCAGGGTCTAATGGAGCCTATTTAAAAAGCCGTTTATCCGTCCCGATGATTATTGCTAAAGCCAGCGGATTTGATGTTATGCAGGCATTGGCTCGTGCCCGACAAATCAGTTCCCGAATTGGTGTTATTACCTACCAGAATACTTTGCCTGCATTAGAAGAATTTCAGCAGCGTTTCAATTTGCGCATTGAACAACGCAGTTATGTCACAGAGGAAGATGCCAGGGCGCAGGTCAATGCCTTGAAAGCGATGGGCATCAAAGTGATTGTCGGGGCAGGATTGATTACCGATCTTGCTTATGAAGCTGAGTTAGTGGGGGTTTTTGTCTATTCAGCGGATTCGATTCGACAGGCATTTCGGGATGCTTTGGAGATGGCCCGAATGAGCAAACTGAATCAGGCAGTGATTTCTCCTTATCCTACCGAAGATAAACTACGCACACGGCACACAATCAACGATATCAGAGGCCACTCTGTTGCGGTAGAACAGGTGCGCAATACAATTATGCTGTACTCCCGTTCAACGGCAACAGTTTTAATTCAGGGAGAAAGTGGTACGGGAAAAGAGTTGGTGGCACAGGCTATTCATCATGAATATACCTTGCGGTATGGGCAGCTCGCGGGTAAGCATCCACGGCCGTTTGTGGCGGTTAACTGTGGCGCGATTACCGAGTCTTTGCTGGAGGCTGAACTGTTTGGCTATGAAGAAGGCGCTTTCACTGGTTCACGACGTGGCGGACGTGCGGGATTATTTGAAATTGCACATAGAGGGACGTTATTTCTGGATGAAATCGGTGAAATGCCGTTGCCTTTGCAAACGCGGTTATTAAGGGTCTTGGAAGAAAAATCGGTTGTCAGGGTGGGTGGATATCGTCCGATTGCTGTCGAGGTGCGGATCATCTGTGCGACGCATTGTGATTTGGATACCTGGGTCAGGGAAGGGCGTTTTCGGGCAGATTTGTTCTACCGTTTGAGTGTATTACGGATCAACATACCTGCATTGAGGGAGAGGGGAGATGATATTGGTTTGTTGGCGATAGAGTACTTACAACGGGCTTTTGCGGTACTCAACTTACCCGTTTCTGCATTGAGAATACAGGAGCTCGCTGGGTGTCATGACGTGTTGCACGTCTATCATTGGCCGGGCAATGTGCGTGAACTACGTAACTTAATGGAACGGATAGCGCTCTATTTAAGTGCTCATCCAGAACAGGCGTTAACCTCTGCATTGATATTATCACTTTCACCTGAGCGCCAGATTGGCACCAATACCATTAGCAGCATGAAACTCTCAGATTGCGTCCCCTCCTTTTATTGAAAACACGCCTTCATTACATGGTATTTCATTACATGGTATTGTGGCGAGATTCTCAGGTAATCGGCGTGCGGCAGCGGAATATCTGGGAATTAGCCGCACGACATTATGGCGGAAGTTAAAGAAGGAGCAGGAAAAAGTTAAGTAGAAACATTTTCCACGTTTTTATAATAATCGGGTATTTTAATTGTTAGACAATGAATGCTTATTAGATCTTGTTTGCTAACAAATGTGCATATCGTTTTATATCAATATTTCCGCCACTCAAGATAATTCCGATACGTTGCCCTTGCAATTGTTCCCGCATTGCTTTTGCCGCAGCAAATCCCAAACAACCGGTAGGCTCGACAAGGGTTTTCATTCGCTCTGCCAAAAAGTACATGGCATCAATTAATTGATCATCTGACGCAGTAAGAATATCTTTGACAAGGTGGCGAATGATGGCAAAAGTGTGTTGTCCCAAGTGCTGTGTTTGAGCGCCATCTGCAATGGTTTTTGGGGTATCTATATGAACTATTTCACCTTTTTTAAAAGATTGCTGACCGTCATTACCGGCTGCTGGCTCGACACCAAAAACCTGACATGTAGGGGATAAGTGGGCAGCGGCAAGCGCAGAGCCAGATAATAAACCACCACCGCCAAGAGGTATAAACAGAGCATCCAACTCACCGATTTCTTCAAATAGCTCCTTAGCTGCGGTGCCTTGACCAGCAATGATATGTGGATGATCGAAAGGTGGAATGAGTGTCATACCGTGTTTTTCCGCCAGTTGCTGGCCGATTTCTTCGCGATCTTCAGTATATCTGTCATAAAAAACGACTTTACCACCATAACCTTTTGTTGCTGTTATCTTAGCCTGGGGAGCATCGTGTGGCATGACAATGGTGGCTGAAATATTCAGTAATTTAGCTGCCAGCGCAATTGCCTGTGCATGATTGCCTGATGAAAAAGCAATAACCCCTGCTTTTTTCTGTTCAACATTAAACTGGGATAGAGCATTCATGGCTCCGCGGAATTTGAATGCCCCCATTTTTTGATAGTTTTCACACTTGAAATAGACTTGAGCGTCAAAGAGTGTATTGACAGTTGTTGACGTGAATACAGGAGTCTTATTGATATAGGGTTTAATACGAGAATGTGCTGCATGGATATGATTATAATCGAGAATAAACTTCATTACTTTAGTCTCCTTTGCCCGGTAACGTATCCCATTAATATTATTGAATACAAATGAATATAAATGTTTATTCGATATAAAAAGTGTCAATGCGATTGCTTTATTGGTAGTGAATTTTTCGAATAAAATAATGATGGCTTCCTTCGATCACTACACTACCAACATAGTTATTCCGTAATTATTCAGACATAGCAATATCTGATAAGCACTCCTGCAACAGTGATAAAACTTCATCACTGTACTCAGTGCGTTGCATCATAACGATGGCACCTTCGACAAGTAAAGCAAATTTCTGCGCCAGACGTTTTCCGTTAAACTCAGGGGGTAGAGAAGACGCAATTACCTGTTCCATTTGCTTTTTATGCTCCTGAATAAGAGGAATAACTTGTGGTTGCTCCTTTCCTATTTCGATGACTGTGTTGATGAATGCACAGCCTCTGAATTCATCAGAGTTGAACCACTCAGCTAATGTTTCTGTCAGAGCTTTAGTCGGTGAACTATAACGGTTTATGTTGGCTTGGAGAGATCCTTTAAACCACTGAATCCACTGTTCATGGCGATAATCAAGAAAGGCCAGTATCAGGTCATTTTTGGATGGAAAATGGCGATAGAACGTCACTTTCGTTACTTCAGATTCCTTGATGATGCGGTCAATGCCTGTAGCTCGTATACCATCACGATAAAACAACATATGGGCTGTTTTTAGTATACGGTCACGCGCTTTGGATACTTTTTCACTCATAAT
Organism: Xenorhabdus sp. SGI 60; assembly: GCF_056632175.1. Classification (NCBI taxonomy): domain Bacteria; kingdom Pseudomonadati; phylum Pseudomonadota; class Gammaproteobacteria; order Enterobacterales; family Morganellaceae; genus Xenorhabdus; species Xenorhabdus sp. SGI 60. The sequence continues at coordinate 1,029,317 of NZ_CP196860.1, forward strand.
CCTTTTTCTCCTCATGCAATTATTTATGTAGACAACTCCGTCTACTTAATCTATCGTATGTGGACAGATCTGTCTACATACGATAGGGGAATATTATGGAAATCAAGCAACCTGTACCTCCGTTTACAGTTGAAACTGCAAAGCTGAAAGTCCGTCTGGCAGAAGACGCTTGGAACACCCGGAACCCAGAGAAGGTTTCGCAGGTGTATACAAAAGATACCTTCTGGCGTAACCGAACTGAGTTCGTGGAGGGGCGTGAAGCCGTTGTCGATTTTTTAACACACAAATGGAATCGAGAGATTGATTACCGTCTTATCAAAGAATTATGGGCATTTGATGCAAATCGTATTGCTGTACGTTTTGCCTATGAGTGGCATGATGATTCAGGTAATTGGTTCCGTAGTTTCGGTAATGAAAACTGGGAATTTAATGAGCAAGGTTTAATGACACGTCGTTTCGCATGTATCAATGATATGCCAATTAAGGAAACGGAAAGGCTTTTTTACTGGCCATTGGGACGTCGCCCTAATGAACATAAGGGATTAAGTGAATATGGTTTATAAAATAATAAAATTTTGTGCAAGGTAAGAAATTATCAAAATGACGTTTCCCAATAGGCATTGAGCAAGACATACAGGGGCGGATTGACTGCCCCTGATCTCCAGAGTTGGATGTTTCAGATTGAGTTGTGACTAATACAATTAATATCCGATAGCGATATATTGTATTTGTAAACTTGACCCGTTTCCAAATGAGTTATGAACAACAATTAAGAATTCTTTTTTTGATCTAATTTCAAGATATATGCCTTGTCCCCATTGCTCTCCTTTGACATAATTACCCGTTACAACAAAGCACTTATTATTAAATGGAATTGGAAATTTTCGTAAGTCCGTATTGCTTATTCCACCATTCACAATTCCCCATTGAATTATTAGGCCACCAGGGAGCTTCTGATAACCCGATTCACTAAGCTTTGATTCAAAACTGTTCATATCTGGTATCTGGTTTGGCCCATTTCCTACAGTCCTATAAACCAATTCGGATAAGCCAAGATTCTTTACAAATGCTGCCTTATCAAGAATATCTGCACCGTTTTGATCCTTAGACAAGCGAGTATTGGCATTCTCATTTGCATTACTGGCATTTTGATTAGCGGTATTCGCTAAATCGTATGCTATTTTTACTGCTTTTGGTGTTGCAGCATTAGTTTCGCTATCACTACTCACGTCATTGCTTAGGGTAACAAATCCTTTGTCTTGCAGTGTTGCATAAGGATGATTCCGGCTTTGAGCGTGATTTTGAATTAAGTCTTTTACATACTTCTGAGTTGGTACTATAAAAAATTCATCTTCTAAGGTTGGTGTATTAGGTTGGTTATATTTAGTGTTCATATTTACTCCCTTGTTTAATTAATAAGTTCGTTGCTAAGTAACATGAATGTAGAGGGTTATTTCTTCACCTGTGAACATCAATAAAATAAATTAATAAATATTGGAGGATAAGTCTTGACTCAGATCAGTTAGAAAATTGCATATGTTTCGATGGGAGGATGGCATAAAAAATCAGTTAATAATTAATAAAGTTTATTTTTATTCTGATAAGAATGTATAAATAAGGTGCTTTTATTGCCTGTTTGTAAAAATTCTCTCGTATATACGCACTAAACTTCAAATTGCAATTTACAACACTAAATCATACGCATCTTAAAGTTAGATTGGTATACAATCAAAATATTCAAATATTATTACGAATTAACATATTTTCAGATCTGAAAAATTGCCAGATGGAAAATACACAAAGAGTTGGCGGCTCGGAACCAGATAGCATAGGTATATTTTTGGATGGAGAAAAAGACCGCTAACTATTCGATTCTCGCTATATGCAAGAATCAATTAAAATCAAATAGTTATATAAATGTAGGATACCACACCTTAATTCATGGAGAAATACGCAAGAGAGAAGTGAAAACAGTAGGTTAAATTGTTCACACATAAAATAACCATAGAGATATGTCTACAGCTGGAAATAAAAAATACCACCATGAGATGTGGTGGCATGGAGGTGTTGGTGGTACACTGTTCAAGTAATCTTAACTACCGTTGTATAAAATATTGATATAATAAGATGCGGTGACTAATGAACTTCAATACTAAAGTAAGAATATTTACTCTGATATATTTGGTAATCGCATGTGCTCTTGCTCTACCAGTAATTGTATTTATCAGTGATATGATCATAAATGGCGTTGCAATTGATTTAATAAAAAAAGAGTACACATTTTGCGAATTCATTCTATTTAGAGGGCAGGGCGGGATTCCACTTTGTATTTAATTTAATCAAAGATAAGCTGACTACGGAATTCTGCTGACCACGTTGCTCTTCGACGTTTAGCCACTTGACTATCTTTTATACTGGTATTTTGTTTAATCACATTGAGTGCTATACGATTAAAAAGCGCCATTTGTGCCGCACCATCAGGATCTTTAAGCGAAATAGCATCTTCCCTAAAGGTGACATCCAAAACCCAATGCAGCTCATTTTCCACCGACCAGTGTCTTCTTATTGCTGTGGCCGCCAGTTCCGCATCTAAAGGCAATGAACTGACATACCAGCGTGAGTCACGATGGGAGGCTTGGCCTTTCACTTTGCGTTCACTGACTACTTCTATAACCGATTGTATTGAAGGCCATTTTTCCTGAAGCCCTTCGGGTAATGCCACAGGAATTTGCATAACGTGACGGAGTTCTTCTCGCCCATGACCTCTACTTTTCTCTGTAAATTCAACAAGCTCATGACTTTCATAATGCGCAGCAAAATGGGATTTAACAAACTCAGCCAGACTTTTCTGATTACCTTTAACGGCAACAATAAAGTCGCCCCCCCGCTGAGTAATTAACTCAAGCGTTTCTTTCTGGCAATGCAGCGCATCCATCGTGACGATCGCATCATCAAGCGCCAATAATTCAATCAGTTGTCTTGCAACCGGACCTTCTTTGCCTTTACTTTCGGCTGTCCGATGATACAGGGCAACACCGGAGTCCACATCATAAGCACTGACTATATGCAGGGCTTCAAACAGAGTCCCTTTACACGTCCCTTTCATCGTTTTTCCATCAATAGCGATAAGGCTTTTTCCTGCTTTGAGCCGGCGTTGATTTACCCAGCTATAAAAGGCTTCAACCAGGGCATCTTGTTCTATCATTTTGATAATATTGGCAATACAGTGACGACGAGGAATACCATGAGTAAAGCGCGTATATTTTTTAAGCCACTCGATTTGTATCTCACCAAATTCTTGAATCGATTTCCAACCTGATGCACCACATAACACGGCTGCAAAAGCCAAAAAAATCACATCCATCAATTCATGTTTTTTATTGATGTCAGAACGTGGGTCATCTATCTTGCTGATAAAATAAAAAATACTCATTGTTATGATCGCTATTTTTATGGAATAGCGTGATCTTAGCGTTTTAATGGGAGAAATAGCTATAAAAAGTCATATTCTGGTCTTTATTTAACCTCAATAACCTTGCTAAAAATGTGAGATCTCGCCCTGATTTAGAGGGTGGCTATATACCAAACTTGCGGCAATTGGTGCAGTGTTAGGATTTATCTTCTGGTTCATAGAATACAGAAAATACCGATATCGGGATGAATTAGATAAATACTTCAAACGCTGACTTAAATACCAACTCAAATCATCTACTCTGAGATGATAATGCTTTCCCTGAAAGTTAAAGGGCCGATTGTGCCCAACATATTGACAATTAACGAATATCCGCCACCGTGATAGCAAGTGATATTGACAATGAATTTGGTGTGTATCTTTTTTACTGCTGTTTGTGCATTCGGCTTTATCTCTCTGCGTTGTGCATTTGCTTAATTGTAGCGTCTAAGGTCTTGTTAATTGAGTATACAGCATCGATCATTAAATAATACCTGACCACCTCAGAGCAAATGATGCTGAGGTGGTCAGAACTAATACAGAGTCATGACGAAAGGACGGCAGGAGCGCTACCGTTCTGCGATTTTGTTATAAACAGAGTAGAATGCTGCCTCCTATTTGACTCTGTGTTATTATGCATTGAGTTACACAGTTGTGCCATGCTTGGCTATCTATAGGATATACTGAGCACGCCAAGGCATAAGTTTGCATTGAAGCTAAAAGTGTAGTGCCTGCTAACAGGCAAAGAAGAATGAACTTTTTCATTTTACTTACCCCATTTCACTGACAACAACAAAAACCAATTAACCCATTAAACCTATTTTCACCCAATAACAAGCGAATAATGCTTAACAATTAGTTACCATCTGAAACTAAAAGAAATATTTTTGTATCCATTCCCTGAGTGGCTACAGAAAACGAATGCTGCTACCCGTCTATGAGCGGTGTTGATAGGGTTTTGCATAAGTTTTGTGCTTCGGTAGTATCGAAATTCATCGGGGTTATATCAACCAATGCAGTTGATGATGCTAAATGAAACGAAAAAGCTGACAGCAATATGCCCATGAAGTAGACTGAAACTTCAATGATATTAATGAACAAAGGAGGTTTTGGTTATGGGAATAATTCTGATTCTTTTCGTTATTGCACTACCTATTGTTACTGTTTTGACAGTGGCTTTATTGATTGGATTAATTGCTGCGTTACAAAGTTGCAAGAAAGATAACAAACTATTTAGCTGGCTGCTTGTCATATTATTGAGTGTAGGATTTATCTTCTCATTCTATTACTTCTGCATCATTTGGTCTCAGGTTCCCGCTATCATTGGAATTTTTAGATAAAGTCATGTTTAGGCTTTAATAACCTTGTCACCTTCGTGAAGTGAACCTCTAATTGCGGCTAGGTATTTTTGTTTCAATGCAGGTGTTTCGGTTGCTCGTCAATCGATGCCCTGCGACAACATAGTTAGCTTAACCGCGGCTTTTTCGATTGCATTCAGCTCAAGGAATTAGAATGCCAAGGCTGCCGCTGCGTATGAAAAAATGATTGATTTAGTTGAACGCGAAAGAGAACGTGAATAGCGGTTGGAATGACGGCTACGAACCTATACAAGCATTTTGCTTAAAGGAGAAATTCATGGAATCTGCTCGTGATAAACGTACCCGTGAAATTGTTGAGGCCGAGAATCTTTGGTTGCTTGATAGCGTTGATACTGAAGGTTACGTAGGTTATGTTCCCAATAGTTAGATCGGTTAAACAAGGTAGTATTCACGCTCAATGAACATGCCTATCACTTTATCGTGTATTTCTTCGGATTTAGAATGGCCTATCGTTTTTCGATTCAGTCTCTTGATGCGAATACGTAGGGTGAGATTGGTTCTCTCGATACGTTGAGTAAATTTCTTTCTATGAAATGTTTTTTTTCAGGAAGACAATCGTAAACGATGTAATCATCCGTACAGTAGAACTGGATGTTGAAAGGAGACAGAAGAGCCAGCAATGTTTCCAACGTTTTCCTGCTGCGATCACCCAAGACATGTGCGATGACCCGCTTCATATTCGGTTCCCAAGCATACCAGAGCCAGCACTGATTTTTCTTGTTACCGACAAACGACCATGTTCGTCTATTTCAACAACAAGCTGCTCTTTCATACCGGGATTACAGGTTTGATAGGTATAGGTTAGTTGAAAAGTTTTACGGCAGGCGTAACAGTGATAGCGGGGATGTCCAGTGCGCCCTTTTCCATGTCCTTTTACCTCTTCTGTTTTGTGACAGTAACGACAAGCCACATCAACTTTAGCCATCTCTTACCCATAATAAAAAAGGGAAATTTATCACAACATCTAATCATTGGAAACATGACCAAAGGGGGAATGAAGTGACTTGGAGTGAAATTTATACAGCCATTAAGTCAAAATCAATTGATCTCACTGCTCTTGTTATATCAATGGCAGCATTATTTACTTCATGTAGCAATCAAAAATATGTAGAAGCAGCCTATGCAAACAACCAAAAAATAATAGATTACAGCAAAAAAATATTGAAAAAAACACAATGCAAGTTCAAGCCCTAGGGGGTAATAAAAAAATATTATCTATCAACATAATTTTCCCTAAAGGTTTCACCCAAAAGGAAGAATATATCGATTCTACTGAGCTTTTTTATCCAAGCCAGAATATGAATGTACTTATTGAAAAGATCTTTCCTAAAAACATGGCAGAAGGTGAATATTCCGTAGCTATACCAGTTCGATTTGTTACCAGATATGCTGCGGAAGGCGATGCATACATTGATAATTCTATTTACATGATGAATTTTTATATAAATGTAAAAGGGGAAAATTCTAAGCGAAGAATTTCAATAAATGACATTCAAATTACTTATGCTTCCAGAACCCCGATGAACCTCTTATACTACGCTCATTTATTAACTTTTGGTGAGATTGATGAAAATAATATAGATAAAATGTTTGAGGAAAAACAGTATAAAAAAACTATAAAATTTGTGGGGAGTATATAATGCAACAATACCCCCGAAAATCAGGTGCGGGTTGTTTGCGAAGCTTTATAAAAGTTGATACTGTTTTATCATGGTAGCTATCTTTATGGTAGCTATCTTTAGTTGAGAGTTAATTCACTTCTTCGCGTGTTCACTATATTGCTGGGTAAGAACAATCGAGTGATTTTTTGGTTTAATAACCTCCCGTTTGAGCGAAAACGGGAGATTTGTCTGCTTAAACTTGGCTTCCGAAGCCGCTGGGGCAATTCAACTCCGATAAAAGTTATTATTGCTTGACAATTAAAAATTTTATCTCTGAAATTGCACTGAATAGGCTAGATTCTCCAGCACATCTTCGATCGTAGGGTAGAAAATGCAACATTTAAATGATTTCCCCAAAAGAGATAGAAATCACAGAGTTGAAAGGCTTGCCATTACAGCTTTTGAAGGATTTCTTAGGGACTCAAAGGATTTTTTCATACAGAGTCAGGATGTTAATGACTACGGGGTAGACTATCAACTTGAAATAACAGTTAACGGTCAAGCGACAAATATCAGATTATTTGTTCAACTGAAAGGTACGGAACAAGAACTGAATTTTGATGGTTCAATTAGTATTTCAGTTAATAGAGCTAACTTGAATTACTTATTAATGCATCCATATTCATTTTATGTTTGCTTTCACGCTCCTACAAAATTGCTCAAAATATGCTTCGCTGAAAATATATTGCGCAATTATGAGCAGTCAGGAAAAAATTGGTCTGAGCAAGAAACCCTCACTGTGAAATTTGTGGATGATATATCTGAGTCACGTTTGCACGAAATATCCGAACTACTTAAACTCAATGCTCTTGCAACTCGGGATGCAAGAATAAACATAGTTACAAATCCAATTGAAAATGTTGCGGAGATAATTAGTAAAACTGTACCAAAGATTCATATCCCTGAAGATAAAAAATTAGTTCAAGAAATGTTAACATCATTATATGATCATAATCATGATGAAATAATTAGTGCTAATTTCCATGATTTTTTGGCAATTTTGGGTGCAGAACATCCTGCCATGATTTTCCCTTATATGTCAGAAATTAATAAGGGTATGGATGGAATGTGTCATGATAAAGGGCGAATTATTGATGGTATTCAGTACCTTAGATCAAGGCTATCTGAAGGAAAACTTACTAAAGGTAGTCTCTATTATTCTATTGGCAACGGGTTTACGGCTCTTAAAAAAGAAAATGAAGCTATTCAAGAATATAAAAATGCATTGGAGTATTTATCTGACGACAACCAATTAACAGCACAATGCTATAGAAACTTGGGAGGGAGTTATTCTGCTCTTGGAGAAGAAAATAAAGCATTGGATTGCTATCAAAAAGCACTTAAATTAGATCCTAATTTAAGTGAGGCAAATTATGCGGTAGGTGTTTACTACAATAGAAAAGGGAGTTATGCGTTGGCGCTTGAGTATTTCGATGCCATTATTTTTTCGCATAACACTCCAAATAGACTAGTTGGTGTAGTGCAGTGGCGAATCAATACTCTTTTTAATCTAAATGACTATCGTTCAGCATATAGAGAAATTAATACATTACTGAGTGGAAGCGAAAATAAAGATCAGTTATGGAAGTGGTGCTTAATGATAGTTGCTACTTTTTGTCGAACGTCTACAATTTCAGCAAAATTAAGCCTACCATTCTGGGAGCGTTTTTTAAATAGGTATCCACACAACCCTGATGCATCAAGAGAACTATTATTAGCAAAAAATTTTCTTAGAATGAATAATGATGAAATGGTCTTCTCTTATGATGACTTCAAAAAGGAATTTGAACTGTGCATCTTGGATGTTAAATATGAAGATACAGCATTTTTATGGGATCGTTTGGGTCATTGGGCTCAAGATGAAGATAAATGGTTGGATGCAGAATCATGCTTTCGAAAAGCCTATAACATTGATGGAGGGGAATATGGGTACTGCCTTGGTGTCGTTTTAAATCATCTTGGACGGTTTAAGGAGAGTTTACCCTTACTACTTGAACAAGCTGAAAAAATTCAACCAGATGATTTTAGTTGGTTTCAAGTGGCAATATCCTATGAGTTTCAAGGGCGTATACTTGAAGCTATCGAAGCTTATGAAAAATGTTTGTCTTTGAATGAAAAAAATGAACTGGCATTGTTTAATCTTGGTGGACTTCATTGGAATAACGATAACTTAGAAGAGGCAAGCCGTGTGTGGAAATTAGCCGTTATGTTTTATCCTGAGCATGAACTTGCGCATAAACTTCTCAGGGATATTCCGTTTATCCTGATTTGATAGTATTGAATTTAAGTTGGATACAAAATTGAATTTTAGATAAAAAATTAACTATCATGTCTTCACCCTCTGCTTGTTTCAATATGTATATTGGAGGCGTGTCACTTCTGGCATTATTCAGCCCAAATATACTTTGTCAGGGGTGCTGAACTGTCAGCAACCCCATGACATTCAGTCAGGTCAATTTAGCTCAACCAAAAAAAATATTCCGACTTTTAGAGGCTGCTACAGCGTAAACGCCCAATTAACCCCACATACCCGATGAATTAATCTTTTGTCATAGTGTGTTTTCTTCTGATAAAGGAAAAAACACCATGACACTGACTGAAAAACAACAACATTGGATAACCGTTATCGCAGCCCAGAAACAAAGTGGGATGACCGTGACAGCCTATTGTCAGCACCATGAGATTAACCTGGCCACATTTTACTATTGGGCAAAAAAACTTCGTCAACAGCAGGCGCCTCAACGCCTACATCCTGTGGTGGTTGACGAACATGCCGAGGCTGAGCAGACCGTCACGCTCTTTTTACCCGGCGGACTTCGGGCTGAGTTGCCGGTTGAGTTATCCACCGCACAGATACGCCACTGGATTGAGGCGCTACAATGATACCCGTCAGTACCCTTTATCTGGTTTCCGGTCAGACCGACAACTGCTTGGCATACGTGACTTCCCCCTGAAAACTGGGGCCAAATGCCACATCCCGGACCAGCCGGCTACGTAATGAGCTGAGTGCACATAATCGGACAATCGGGTATTCCGTTGTTTTTGTCGCACTGTATTAATCCGGCCAAAATGGTGGTCAAGCTCGTCTGTATCGGCGGTTCTGAACTGTGTCCCATCGACAGCATACAGCCTTAAACCGTGCCAGATATCGTGACTGTCTTCCTGCTTAACCCAGTGCGAGGCCGTAATGTCAAACAGTTTAGCTAAGGGTTCGTGAGTCAGTCTCTGACGCGCCTGAGGGATTGCGCTGGGCGCGACGGTTTCACCGGCACTATTTTGTACACTGAGATCCAATTTCGTGACCACTTCGGTGATGGAATGGTCACGAAAAAAGCCCATGGCAACGACAAGCCAAACCACGAGTTCAGCCGGTAACTTACGTCGTCGAACGCTGAATTTTTGTGTGGATTCTAGATTCTGTCGTCATGAAACATTCAGCCAAAGAACAAGACAACGAATTTGTACTGCGGCAAGAAAAGATGCGCGATTTTTTGCATAGCGCGTCGCGATACCCCGCCAGCGCTTAAGATGAAGAAACGCATTTTCAACTAAATGACGGAGTCGATAGAGTTCACGGTCGTATTCTCTGGCAACCTTTCGATTTTTCCGACTGGGGATCTGAACTTGCATGCCTTGTTGTGCCGCTTTTTCTACTATTGCGTTGCTATCATAGCCTCTATCTGCCAAGAGGTGCTCGGCATCAAATCCGTCAATCAAGGCCTCAGCTTGTGAACAATCCGCTGTGGTACCGCTTGTAATAACAACTCTGACCGGCATACCATGCGCATCCACGGCCAAATGTATCTTTGTATTGAGCCCCCTTTTGTGAGTCCCATCGCCTGATTACCGCCTTTTGCTCCCGCGGCATCGGGATGCACTTTAATATGGCTAGCATCAATCATTAACCACTCGAAATCAGGGGCATTCACTAACTGTTCGAGCAGTTTTTCCCATATCCCTTTATCTCTCCAGCGGCAAAACCGACGATGGGTATTTTTCCAGTCACCATAATCAGGGGGCAAATCCCGCCAGGGAGCGCCTGTCCGTAAAATCCAAAATACCCCATTGATAAAACGGCGATTATCTTCAGCAACACGTCCCCAAGCGCCCTGACGTCCAGGTAGATGAGGTTCAAGCAGAACCCAAATATGATCTGAAATATCGTGACGGCGGTGTGCAGGTATACTCATGGTTAATCAGCTCTTTTGATGGAAGAAGAAATATTATCGCATATCGCACAATTTACCTCATGACGATACTGTCTAGGGCCTGTTCAATCCATTCAAGCGGTATAGATTGCTGAAACGTCGATAATGACTTAGGTGCAGCAAATGTCTCCATATCGAGTAACCAATGATTAAGCAAAAAATACCCTCATGACCTAATAGTGATGAGGGTATTTTGAATTAACCTGAGGATCAGTCAATTGCTCTAAGCAGGTAATCCCTTAACTGAATGGTGTTACGCTTTATCGTGACTTTTGTCAGGTGGGTATTGTCTGGCGAAGAGCGGCGCCTACCATCAAAAGGCCTGATCCGGAGTATGACGAAAAAATGGCAAAAATCACCGAAGCCTTAGCCAACGCATCAGAGCAACAGCTTGTTTTTTATGAAGACGAAGTCGATATCGATCTGAATCCTAAAATCGGGGTAGACTGGTGTCTAAAAGGACAACAAAAACGCGTGATGACGCCGGGGAAAAACCAAAAGCACTACCTTGCAGGCTGCCTTGATGCCCGAACAGGTCAAGTGACCTATATCGGTGGTATAAAGAAAAACGCTGATTTATTTATCAACATGTTAGAGAAAATTAATCGTCAGTATCGTCAAGCCAAAAGTATCACGTTGATTTTGGATAATTATGGTATTCACAAAAGCCATAAAGTCAGGGAATGGCTAAAACAAAATCCTCAATTTAACCTGTTATTTTTACCGGTTTATTCACCATGGCTAAATAAGATTGAACGCCTGTGGCAATCCTTGCATGAAACCGTCACCCGAAATCATTGCTGTCAGTATATGTGGCAACTCTTAGCGTGCGTTGAAGAATTTATGATTGCATTTTCATTAGGGCAACAACCGGGAATGAAAAAAATGAGTGTATCGTTATTATGAAAGCTTATTTATTACCTAAACAAGATGTCAATATTGGCCGAATCGCTCTTTGAGGGCATCTATAAAGCAACGAATCTTCGCAACTGGGCGTTGGGTGGATGGTGTTAGAACGTGCATGGGACGCGCTGGGGTCTGATAATCCGTTAAGATTTGAGCTAAGCGACCACTATTGATTTCATTTTGTAATATATCTCTTGGACCAAGAGTAATTCCATAGCCTTCAATAGCTGCATGTAATAGTGCTTTCCAATCGTTAGAACGAAATCTTCCCTGTGGTTTCACTTCTTCCGCTTGACCCTCTTTGATAAATATCCATCTGCAAGGCATAGAAACTGTCCAAATACCGTAAATCAGGCACGAGTGCATGGACAATTCAGACGGTGAATTAGGTGTCCCGAATCGATTTAGGTAGTCCTGGGACGCGCAGGCTATCAATTGGTATGGCCTTAATCGATGAGCAATCAAGGAACTGTCCTCCAATTCCCCGATTCGAATCGTAACTTCATACCCTTCTTGTATCGGGTCAACTATGCGATCGCTTAATGTAAGCTCGATTTCTGTGTCAGTGTAACGTCCAAGATAGTCTGTGATAAAAGGTGTTAGTGATATTGAACCGAATGTCACCGGAGCATTAACTTTTAAAATACCTGATGGTGTAGATTTTAAATCATGGACAAGAGAGTCTGCCATCTCAACTTCCGCAAGAATTAACTGACATTGAGCATAATAGCGTTGACCTATATCGGTTAAATGCTGGCGACGAGTCGTTCTGTTGAGCAATGTCACTCCCAATCTCGATTCTAACCAAGCAATGTGTTTTGACACCATCTGTGCTGACATATTTAAAACCTCTGAGGTTGCTGTGAAAGAGCCTAGCTCAGCAGCTTTTACAAATACGGCCATACTGGTGAGTCGATCCATCATTCACTCCTGTTTGTTGATTAATATTGTGGGAAATGACGATTTATCTATTATTTGTTGTTTATTATGCTCCTTTCACACACAAAAGTGAAAGGAGAAGAACATGAAAATAGGTATCGTTGGGGCTGGTTTTGTGGGTAGAGCAATCGCTAAACTTGCACTAAGCGCAGGGCATGAAGTGATGCTAAGTAATTCGCGGTCCCCCAATACACTATTCAGTTTAAAACCGATGATAGGTTGTGAGATTGGTTCTCCGGAAGATGCAGCAAGTTTCGGTGATGTCGTCGTATTGGCTATACCTATGTCAGCGATTAATGACTTGCCTGCCAAGGCATTGCAATATAAGCAAGTCATTGATGCAATGAATTATTATCCTGAACGAGATGGGATCATTGAAGAGCTCGAATCGAACACATTAACCACGAGCGAACTCATCTCTCGGGTTATTCCAACTTCACATATAACAAAGGCATTTAATGCTATTCCGATGACGGAATTAGAGCAGGATGGTTTACCTAAGGGTGAAAATAATCGACGAGCTTTACCTTTTGCTGGTAATGATGAAAAAGGAAAGAAAATTGTTACTCAGTTATATGAGGAGTTCGGTTTTGATCCGCTTGATGTTGGTTCGTTATCTGAAAGCTGGAAGTTTGAAAGAGGGCGTCCCGTTTACTGTGTACGCATGAATAAAACAACGTTAGAAGAAGCTATTAAAAATACAATGCGTTAACATCTGGCCAAGTAATTATTGCTTGTTAATTCACCACAGTTTGGTACAGAAATGATTCAGCCAGAAATGGCTGAATCAAAGTGGATTTACCCCTATATTTACATACACTTTTTATCAATTAATCCATTATTGGTTCGACACAGTAGGTATTCTCATGGCGACCCCGGTAATTGTGCATCATTACTTTTAAGTAGTAGAGCAGATTGTCGACATGACGGTGAATAATGGGGAATTCGAAACACCGCTCAAGTCCTGAAAGTCGCCACAGCCACCGTCATGAAAACGTTAAAAACCTCACGTCCCGAAACGTAACGACACTATCCCTGAATGGAAATAATATTCAAATTATCTGTGAAATAGATAAGCAATGGTCGTTTATGGTCTTGCTTAAATTGAGTGGAATAAGTTCTATTATTACGTTTTGTCATTTTACAACTCAATAATGGGATTATATTCCGTTATTAAAGTATCTTGTTTAATTAAAGTAGATCAGAGTACATCGTGCTATTTTTAATGGACAAAACTATTAAGCTATGACCAATAGAAACCAAACAGGCTTCTATTATCGAAATCATTACACTCAACGAAATTGATCGTGATGCTCACAACTGTTGTTGACTTTACTATCCCAAACTTTCATTAGTTGCGTAATGGATGACTCGAGAACACTCAGAGGAACTCCATCCCTAGCTAAAGTTGAAAATCCTGACAGGAAGCTGTCAAACATTGCAGCCATTACGGCTGGGTCCTTTTCACTTGTCAATTCACCGTTGTCTATAGCTCGCTGAATGCAGGCAGCGAATCCTTGCCGTACTTGTCCTCTGGCATCAGCCAACAGTTTTTGGATATGGTCATGCTCCGGTGAGCAAACGCTCGCTGACAGTACCAACAAACATCCAGGAGGATGGCTACATTCTGTCTGCATTTTTGCTGAGCGACGTAGAGTTAACTCAATAGCCTCTTTGGGAGAAAGCGTTTGATCCCAAAGGCTCATTCTTACTTGTCCATACGTATCGGTATAACGGATTACCACCTCTTTAAATAATGCCTCTTTGGAACCAAAGGCCGCATAGAAACTGGGAGCGGAGATACCACCCATCCCAGCTTTGAGTAGGCTTAGAGACGTTGATTCATAGCCATACTCCCAGAACAATAACATTGCTTGATTGATTGCTTCATCACGATCGAAAGTACGGGGGCGACCCATCTTAGCCATAACCATTTCCTTATTAAAAATAAACTTAAATACTATTCAATATAAAAATCATTGACAAGATAGCTTCATCATCATTACATTTTATATCAATTGGTATATAAATAATAAGGAGCCGCTTTGATGCACGAAAACACCTCTACATTTCCAGGAACAGAAAGTGAACGCCTGCCAATTCCTGGATTACCTGCACTAATGACGACGGGTTTTGCGAGCCACAGGAGCACATACCTTCCAGTCATTGAGATTTACTTGTAAATGACCTTTCATCTTTAACCATTATAGGAGTTTTAATCATGAGCTCACTCGCAGGAAAAGTCGCTCTCGTCACCGGTGGTAGCCGCGGTATTGGTGCCGCCATTGCGCGCATGCTAGCCGCACATGGTGCAGACGTTGCCATTACCTACAGTGCTTCCAAAGACAAAGCAGAGGCTGTCGCGACAGAGATTCGCGCACTTGGCCAACGTGCCGAAATCATCGCCGCCGATGCGTCCGATGCCACCCAAGTTATCGCCGCCGTGGACACAACCATCGCCAGGCTCGGGCAACTTAATATTCTGGTCAACAATGCTGGCAATTTCCTGACTGGAACCATCGATCAGCTCACGATTGACGATTTCGAGCGCACCATATCGGTCAATCTACGGGCCGTATTCGCGGCCATGATGCAAGCAGTCAAATATTTGCCCGATGGCGGACGCATCATCTCTCTAGGGAGCTGCCTCGCCCCACGTGCGGGGCGAGCCGGTATCAGCCTGTATGCCACTAGTAAATCTGCTTTGGTCGGTTTGACTAAGAGTGTCGCGCATGACTTGGGTAAACGCGGCATCACAGTCAACCTGCTCCAGCCGGGTCCAATCGACACCGATATGAACCCAGCCGATGGGCCGGGCGCGCCTTCAAATTTGGCCAAATTGGCTCTGCCTGCCTACGGCCAACCCGAAGACATTGCCGCTACCGTACTCTACTTAGCTAGCGACAGCGGACGTTATATCACCGGTGCAGTGATCGACGTGGACGGCGGTTTCAACGCTTGAATCGATCCAATCCAAACGGAAGAATACCATAATGAAGAAATCCGATACTGGCATGCGCCGTTGGTTCCTACTCCTCACTGTCTGCCTAACTGGCATCTTGACACCACTCTGTTTTACCGGTCCGGCAGTAGTATTACCATCGATTCAGCAGATATTGGGCGGTACACCTAATCAGCTTAGCTGGGTGATGAACGGCTATATCCTGACCTATGGCAGCCTGATGATGGCAGGGGGAAGTCTGGCTGACACTTATGGGCGCAAGCGGATCTGGTTGCTCGGGCTGACGCTATTCATCGTAGTCACATTTATCATTCCCTACGCGCCGTCAGTACTGTGGATAGGTGTGTTGCGTCTGTTCCAAGGCGCAGCGGGAGCCGTAGCATGTGCTGGGGGTATTTCAACCCTAGCTCAAGTCTTCCACGGCTCAACTCGCACCCGTGCATTCAGTATCCTCGGTACATGCTTCGGTGTTGCTCTGGCTTTTGGCCCATTGGCCGCAGGTTGGTTGGTTGATACTGCGGGTTGGCGCTGGGTATTTTTGGCAACCGCACTGCTCAGTATCATTAGCCTGATTTTGGCACTCTTCACCGCTGACGAGTCACGCGACCCACAGGCTAGGGGTTTAGACTGGCCTGGAGCAATTAGTTTCACCGGCTTCCTGACACTGCTGACTTACGGGCTGCTACGTGTACCGGAGCACGGTTGGAGAGATACTGGCGTAGTGGCGTCTCTGGTGGCAACCATGATATTGTTCGTCGCCTTTATCATTATAGAGAAACGACAGACTCGCCCTATGCTCGATCTATCGTTGTTCGCTAACACCCGCTTTGTAGGCGTACAACTGCTAGGTGCTTCGCCCGCGTTTTTCTATATCACGCTGATTGTGATCCTGCCAGCACGTTTCATCAGCGTAGATGGTTACAGCGCACTGGAAGCTGGACAAATTATGATCGCTTTATCAGCGCCGCTGCTGGTGGTACCTTTCATCGCTGGAGTGCTGGCTCGTTGGATATCGGCGGGTGTATTGTCGGGTATTGGCCTGTTGATCCTGGCACTGGGCTTGGCTCTATTGGGTCATAACCTAGCCGGAGGTGCTGCTAATGGCGTATTACACTGGCCAATGCTGCTGATCGGCGTAGGCATCGGCTTACCGTGGGGTCTGATGGACAGCCTCGCGGTCAGCGTGGTGGAGAAGGAACGAGCGGGTATGGCCACAGGCATCTTCAATGCGATCCGTGTATCGGCTGATGGTTTAGCACTGGCTGTATTTGGTGTGTTATTGGTGATATTGATCCAGTCTGGTTTATCCGACATCGCTTCCAACACAACATTGGGTCAAGCAGCCAGCCGTGCTGCTATTGGCGACTTGGCTGGTGCCAACACCTTGCTACCTGGATTAGAGGACGCGGTGCTACGCAGCTACGATGCAGCGTTTCGCACTACCTTGTTCATTCTATCAGGAGCTTCCGTGCTGACGGCGTTGATGATCTTGGCTCTGCTAGGCCGGGTCAATGGGCATAACGAAGGTGTGCCCGCTTAGGCAAGTCATGGTTGATGCAACTGTCTTTGTCTACTCGCTAAAAGAATTTTCCAATTTGAAATCGAGAAATCCCACCTTTATAACATGAGAAAGGCCGTGCAAATTTGCGCGGCCTTAAATTTAGAGTATGAATTTGAGCAATTTATTCATCAACCTGAACATGGATATCAACTCCTCCGTCAGGGGCAGTGATTGAACCAGACCAATTTACACACGCAGGGCTATGACCATGCATTGCCACTTCAGCTTCCGCTAACCCAGAGTACCAAATCTAGTTCGGGAAGGATGCGACGATACAGTGCGGTGTATTCTTCATCGCGTTGCTCGCTTTCACCCACACCCGGCAAATCAACAATCATCAGGCTGTGATTGCCATTACGGAGGCGAAAACGCAGCACGTCCCGGGTACAGGCCTCAACATTGCTGATAGGTGTAACTTCTCCCTGGAAGAGAGCATTGCAGAGACTACTTTTACCCGCACCGGTTTTACCCATGATGCCGATTACCGGTTCGTACTGCGTAAGGCAATGAAGACGTTCAAGGATGAGGCTGCGCAGGGTATGAGGCAGCGAAGCCAGCGGTTGTTCAAAGGCCTGAAGGCCGTCAGATTTTTGCATAGGGAGATCTCAGCGTGAAAAACAAAAAGCCCCGCGATCCGGTAAGGGATGCGGGGGATTCGCGGAGATAATATCTGTCTGAAATTATTTGGAGTGCTAGCCAAATACCAATGGCTTCGATTGTGACGATTTTAGAATGCCTAGCTGACAGATTGCTCTGTACAAAAAATGGACGTCACTAGTTCATCCCTCGACATATGCTCATACTGAATAGCGGACATCATCTTACTGAACGGAGACCCTCTATTATGCTTCGTCTGTAGAATAACCTTCCCGTCAGTATGAGCATGTCTATCGTTAATGCCTCTATCTGGTCCGGACAGAAGGCTTCGAAGCGAAGCCCCTCTTCTTTTCAGATGAGACACCGAATAAGGTCCTCAAAGTCTGCGGATGAAAGATTTCTGAAGTCGTAACTCATATAGCGACTCCGTCCGCAATATTTGGGTTACTAGCACTCGAAGCTATCTGATGGATATGAATACGCTTGTGAATATGTTGGTGATTCACGTAATACCTGTGCAAATTGCGCGTCTTGTTGGACCGATAATGAAAACCACGCTCCCCCCACATAAGCCATACCAATACCTTACTGGATTGCATCAAGTAGCGGTCAAGTAGATCACGACGTAGATAGCTGACAGAGCCACTGACGTCCGAACCATATTCGCCAACTTTGCGGTAAAGTGATGCCACACCTGCAGCATCATGCAAATCCCATTTGTTTGCACGGTACCTGAGATTCAAAGCCTCACAAAGTTGCTTTGAGGGCAGGCTCGCACCGCTGCTTTGGTTCTCCACGCTATGGTAACTCTCCCAGTTGTAGTCCTGCACGGTGATATCTACCGCAACGCCACTGCCTGACCATCTGTCTGCGGACACCAAATTTTCATCGCTATCATCCTCTTGTTCATTTGCGACTAGCAGCCCCGGAATCGACGAGAAAGGCATCTCACCCGCATAGGTGTAATAGTAGCCAGGAGCATCAGGGATGGCGCTATTGCCAGGGTATTCAAGATTAGTGAACAACCTACATAGATTGTCAACTTCTTGGCTATCTACGAATACTCCTCGCAGGAAAGTGAAAATCTGTCGGTCATCCGAGGTAGCATTTTGCTCAATAAAACCGTCAAGAAGGATCCACGGTCCTGCCATACCATCAACTTCTGTGAGTTCAAGGATGCTTAGATAGTCAGATTGCGGACCTCTTACAATCCAATCGCCAGCATCTGTCAACTGATCGTTGAATAAGGCCGGTAGTGGCAAATCAATGCTCTCAGCCTCTAGTGGGAACGTTGGATCGATATCTGCATCTGATGGGCGAGAGCTGCGGTCCTCGGAAAGAAGACCTTGCGCGTATCGTATTCCCCACATCTCGAAGTAAGCTATCCAGCTGTACTTTTTCCCATATCGATCGATTTTGTGTTTGTCTTCTCCCATGCGGGGGCCGGAGTTCATTTGCCGGTCAACGGCTTCGAACTGCTCGGGATCATATCCAAGCATCAACATTCGCGAAACAATTGCCGACAGCACCCGTTGATATTCTGGGTTGCTATCATCGTAGTTCCAGCGATCTGGAATTAGTCTCCCTATCGTGTAGTTGCCGAAGTCCATTTGAATCGCTGCGTCTTTTGCACGTTCGATCACTGCCAAGTCGTAATGCGGCAAGACATCAAACGGATTAGGCAAATGGCTAAACGGAGGAAGCAGGTGCTTTGCCTCGTCCTCAGACAAGCAAGCCGGATCAACCATCCTTGCGATGGCAATGGTTCCCAGGCAGTACTGCTGATATAGGGCATGCCAAGTAGGATGTGACCCGCCAGGTGCGAACATCGATTCATAAATCTCACGAGCAACTTGGGGTAGTGCTTCACGCATCTCCACAGCATTCATATCCGACCAAGTGGTCAAAGCCGCACCGTAGGCTGCGGCGAACATTCTCTCGGTGACATATTGGTCTGAAACGGCAATCGACTCGACAGCCAGCCCGAAAAACTCTCTTGGCCGCTTGACTGCGAATTCATACAAGGTCTTGGTGGCCAAGTCGCGCAGGCTTCTGATCGTTGACGTCAACGTCCACATCACCCATCGTGCCCGACGAGTATCTCGCTCGTCTAGAACACTCGATTTCCATCGGGACGACAGGAAATTAAAGTCATCTTCAATTTCCTTAGGTCTCTCTCTAACCCACTCAGACCAGAACAGGTCTCGCTGCGTATTTGGCATGGCCAAGAGCACGCCATGTGTGAAATCCATGTCAAACGGATGCGCTCTTGCTGCCCTGGTGCTACGAAGTCTCTTGAAAGCTAATCGTGCAAACGGCTT
This sequence comes from Xenorhabdus sp. SGI 60, assembly GCF_056632175.1. Lineage (NCBI taxonomy): Bacteria > Pseudomonadati > Pseudomonadota > Gammaproteobacteria > Enterobacterales > Morganellaceae > Xenorhabdus > Xenorhabdus sp. SGI 60. The sequence goes on from NZ_CP196860.1 coordinate 1,049,302, forward strand.
TGATTCCTGCATCGCGCATGCAAACTGTTCAACCGTTTCTCGACTGATGTGACGTGGGTCTGATTGCGCCGTCAACAACAGGGCGTTCATGATTAGATTCTCGTCTAGCAAGTCTTGCCAAAGCGAGCGGCGGCCACGATGTTGCGGATACAGGCCAACCAGAGCCCGAAATACATCATAGGCAAAAGTGTGCGACCCAGACTCACGGAATTGAAACTGCGCGAGTCCCTCGTTGCTTTGCAGCCAATGCACCAAGTCAAGTTTAGCAAGCAGGTGATGCGCTATCATATGTCCGGCCATCAGGTCGTATGAAAACGCGATGCCCTGGACGCCTTCTCCAGAAGTCGTTCGAACGAGTACGCCTTCGGACTCCAGCGCGCGAATGATGCTGACGTCCCAACGGCCTACGTCTCCAACTGCCGCCCGTGCCGTTTGGAACTTCACGCTTCTCGCGTTGCCATCCCAAAGGAGCCCCGCTATCGTCAGTAGTACATCTTGCACCTCTTCCTGATAGATACGATGCGCCGCCGGTGAAAGCTCAGCAATTCGTGCAGCGACCTTGTCGAAGTGAGCATCGAATAGGCTTGTAAGCGAACTGGGCAGCGCCTCCACCCCGACAAGGTGCTGGCGCCGAGGGTTCGCCACCTCACAGAAGATTTTCAGCGTCAATGGGTGCTGCAAGAACTCGATTGGTAGATCCGCGTCAGTGGCATCGATCCTGTAGTACTCAAAGTACTTCTCAATGGCCTGCTGCGGGGCTTCTTGGAATCCGTTGTGCTCAACTAGAGAAAAGTCCTCTGGCAGGCACATCGGCGCGAACTCATTACGTAGAGTGACAACCAGCAGAACATAAGGAAAGCCCTCCAGAAACTCCTGCGCTCGGGCGAGTTCATCTCTCCAGTTTCTTGGGTCTTCTGCTTCATTCAGACCGTCAATGACTATAGGGATGCGCTTGCCCGCGCGTTGACCTGCCGCATCAACGGCCTCAACCAATCGGTCGAAGCTTTCCGCAGGTCTCCCAGATATTTTGAAAGCAGACACAAGATCGTCAAGACCCTGGCCTGCGTGAAGGTTCTTGCCCAGTAGCAAGATACCACCGGGGAAATCTCCATCTGGCTCCGTCACCTTAACGGCAAGCTCGGATTTTCCTTCTCCTGCAGCTGCAAGAACGGCTACGGCTCGAACGCTGATCGATTGTTCCAGACTGAGCATCACCGATGAAAGTGCATGGATATCCGCAACCAGATTTGCGGTTAACGGTGCTCCATCTGAACGAGCCCCTCGCAACTTCGAGAGTAGCCTGTCATAGCGCACCGGTTGAGGAGGATTAGCAGCCAGCATATTTTTTATGGCGTCGAAGTCACCGCTGCCGAGTGCTGTGTGCAGGTCATCTAACAGATCAGCCGATTCGTTGGCTCTAGCCAAGAGTGAGTCAACTTCGACTTTGAGTTCAGCTTTGAGTTGACCTGTTAATGAAACAATATCCGAGCAATTTATCTTAAGGGAACTGGCGAGCGTCTCTAACGATTTCCATACACTTTGGGCACCCAAATGCCTAAGAACCTTCTCCTCGGCTGCAACGGCAACATGAACTTCTGGTTGGTAACGGCGTTTGAACGGAGCCGCAGCGAGCTTATGCTGCTCAGCAAGTAGCGCTGGTGTCAGAACAAGCTCACCGAAGTAAGTCTCTCGAAATAGAGCTCCAGGTCCGACGAGAAGTTCCTCTATATCCTCAGCAGTCAGCAGCTCCAACTTAAGTTCAGGGAAACTATCTTTCTCCAGTGCGAAAAACCACTCTTGGTCATCTTTTGTCAGGGTGTGGCGTGTCCAAAGTTTCCAATTAGTTACACCTGGGACATATTTGCGCGTCTTCTCGATACCCTCGACGATTATCTTGCGGCGTTGGGCTCCCAAACCTTGTCCATTTGCCAGTTCATACCATTTGCATTGCCAGCCAATCCAGCGCGGTGGTGTTCCGAGAGCACAAGATTCGGTCAACTCAAGGTGGAATTCTACGCCTGGCTGGTTTGCGAGTTGCTTGAAGCGCCCGAAACATCCGTAATGTCGACGCACCAAAGCACGGCAAAGCTTCTCAAAATTTTCATCTGCTGCACCGGGTAGGTTGCTGAATACATCCCAATTTGCTTCAGGCATCGGCATTCCCCTATTAGTTTGCGTCGTCGGAATCGGACGGATAGTCATGCGCTGAGAAAACTTCAACCTTTGCCCCAGCTTCGATAAACAGTTTCACGAACGCGGATACCTCTGCCTCATCAGTCGTTATTGTTATTCTATCTCCTTCACGACTTAGATGATGATCCGACACGAATTGGCCAAGATCAGTTGGTCCTAAAGTGTTGAGTTTTAAACTGCAAAGTAACGAGAGCATCTCGTCTGAAAACCGTTGATTCTTTGGCTCATCAAAAGAGATGGAGTAACAATCATCTTTCTCAGCTTGAGTTCTGAGCTTGCTAATATCCTTCTCGACCTTCTCTGCATCTTGCTCTAGCTTGAATTTTCCGATGAGAACTAAGTTCATCGAATGCTCAGAACCATATCCGCTCCAAATTTTCATTACTGTACCCCTTATTTAATATCTAAGGTATTTCGAAGTCGCTTAAGCGCTGACAGAACACCGGTTTCGCCAATATCCATACCTGTGGTTGAATAAGAATTCATACGCAATATGCCGGAAGCCTCTATGTGCGCGTAGGCTCGAAGGCCAGTCTCATTAGGAAGAGGATCGCATATGGGTAGTCCTGACGCTCCCACCTCACTTACTGCAAGTCGAACCTCTCCTCTATAGTTGGAGACCCAGTTCTTAAGCTCTCGGCCGACCACTTCATCCATACTTGCGACCGCGTTAGTTGCTTGCTGAGGCAACAACAGCAATTCACTAGCTCCAAACTGTTGCGCCAGCTCAGTTACTGCATCAAGCTCAAAGACTGTACGTTCGTTTATCACGACGTTGATTCCAAAGGACGACAATGTTGCAATTGATTCAATTCCCTTAAGTAAGTTGGTAAACGGTTTTCCGCGCAGTTTTTCATAGGTACGGCCTGTCCCGTCAACGCTAATACGCGCGAAGTGAATCGAACCTTTGAGGTGTTTAACTAATTGTTGCGACAAACGGTGACCATGAGTCGTGAATGTCACGGCAAGCTGAGTTTCCCCCGCAGCCCGTTTGCATATTTCGACGAAATCTGGATGGAGAGTTGGTTCCCCTCCGCCAAATCCGATGCCGAGGCATCCTTCAGTATCCAACTCCTTCAACCAGTCAAGAACTTGGTTAGTATGCAGCAATGCCTTGTGCTTGGGTGCAAAACAATGCGTACAGTGGAGATCACAAAGGTTGGTGAGTGCCACTGAAACTTGACGGGGAGACATCGACCAAACCGTCTCCTGAGGGTGCAGTTCGTCTAAGAGGACATTCAGACCTGTATTTCGATCGAAGAAATGCACTCCGTTTGGCCCGATTCTGGACTTCATAACACAAAGTTCCCCGCTGACTAAAATCCACAAAAGTAATAGTATTTAACATCATAGCGAGAAATCCTTTTAAAAGGATTGCGTAAGGTCCACTTTTCGCTCTCGCAGACCTTCAGCGTCACGCGCTTATCTGCTGTATGCCAGAAGCAGGCATGGTTAATACTAGAGTTTCTTAATCACTGGCCAGCTTAAGTGACACGAATAATCCTCTATAGCCAATACCGGCAAACTTAACGAGCAAAATACAGACAGTGTGTTCCTCGCATATGCCACAAAATTGGGGGTAGATCAAGAAACGAGCAGGTAAAACAGTAAGGTAGGAATCCCTGTTTAGATCCTTGTTCATTGAGAGCGTAATATATTTTTTGCGCTGTAGATTTTCTTCATGGATGTCTTTTGTGATCACGCTGCAGATGAAGAAAATAAGAATTAAGGAGCAGATCCGTGACCAGAATTTGCAAAGCCGAGATCCAGAATTTCCGAACTATCCGCTTATTGAGCTGGCAACCTTAACCAAGCCTCAACTGCCTGATTGGCCCAGGAGACAGCGGTAAGACCACTATTCTCGATGCGATTGACCTTTGCCTTGGTGCCCGCCGCAATATCAGTTTCGCCGATACTGATTTTTATGGGCTGGATGTCACCCAGCCCATCAGCATCACGCTGACACTTGGCTCGTTGCCCGATGCTCTGATGCGCTTAGATTCGTACGGAAATTATTTACAGGCCTTCAACCGCGCAAACGGGTTGGTCACCGAAGAACCTGAACAGGGTCTGGAAACGGTTCTTTGCTTACGTTTGGCGGTGGATAGCGAGCTGGAGCCTGTCTGGTCGTTGGTATCACAGCGCGCTCAGGCACAAGGGCAGGAGCGCAATATTGCCTGGAAGGATCGGTTGCTGTTAGCCCCAGCCCGGCTCGGGGCTTATGCTAGTTCCAACCTGTCATGGACACGCGGTTCTGTACTCAATCGCCTGACAGCGGAGCGGCCAAATCTTGGTGCTGAATTGGCCAATGCGGCACGCCAGGTCCGAAATGGTTTCGGAGATCAGGCCGGTGTACAGCTGGCAGCAACACTGCAAATTGTGACCCAGAAAGCCAATGAACTTGGCGTGCCTGTAGGTGGTGGCACCCAGGCATTGCTGGACGCGCACGCCGTATCGATCGGAGACGGAGCCATTGCGCTACACGATGCTACAGGGGTGCCCTTGCGCTCACTGGGAACAGGCTCATCCCGTCTACTGGTCGCAGGTATGCAGCGTGCAGCAGCGCAGCAGGCGTCTGTCGTTCTGGTCGACGAAGAAAAGAGCTCACTGGAGAGCTATCTTACCTCATGCCATTGCGAATAAGTTGGCAGCGTCCGCACTTAACAGTATTCCCGTTGCTCAACTTAGGGCGACTTTTGAAGCTCCGGATTGTGAGCGTTTATTAGGTTGTGTCCCTTAATTATATAATCTCCGGTAAAAGAGCCGAATGCAGCCTAATTTCACCATGGACAGGTCGTTCCGCGCTGTCTTTTCATAACGTGTTGCGATACGCCGATTTCCTTTGAGAAAGCCAAAACAACGTTCGACAACATTCCCGTTATGATAAGCCTGTTTATCAAATTGAACACGACCATCACTATTTCCTTTTTCATTGATTTTATAAGGAATAATGCTCTTTATTCTCAATTTTCGCAGGTAGCCGCGGAATTTTCCTTCCGAATAACCTTTATCTGTCAATACGGCTTTGCCACGCCGTTTCATAAAGCCATTTTTGCGTTGTACGCCAATGCCGTCGAGCAAGGGGATTGCAGTTTGGCTTTCATGGGCTTGGCCCGCCGTCAACATCAGGTTGATGTGGGAACCCTTTTCCGTCAGTAGCCAAGTGGATTTTGGTGCCATAACCACCGCGTGAGCGACCCAACGCATGATCCGCAGCGATATCGGGATGTTTTTTTTCGCCCCGGCGGCGTCTTTACTGGCTCGCACGTTGCTGCCATCCAGACAAATTTCAGACCAGTCTATCAAGCCTTTTTCATCCAAAATGGACAGTAATCGGTTAAAGATCTTGTTGATAATGCCTGATTTTGACCAACGGTTAAATCGGTTATAAACCGTTTTCCAGGGACCGTAGCGGTCAGGCAAATCGCGCCAGGGCGCACCTGAACATAAACCAGAACATCCCATTCATCCCACGACGGTGTTCAACATGTGGACGTCCTGCCTGCGCTGAACGGACAGGCGGTAAACAAGGTTCTATCACTCTCCAGGCGTCATCAGAAATGTCGTAGCGTGCCATCTTTTTGTCCCAGTATTAAAATCAACTGGATAATAATACTATCAATTTATATTAAGGGGCACAGCCTAGCGCTATCAGTCGCGTCCCTTTAAGAGAATAACTTCAGAGTGATTTCTACGCTTTATCAAGTTGTTATGTTTCTCATGACCCCAGGTGTGCTGCGGGTTTCGCTGTTGTGAGTGGAGTTATTATCCGTATTGATTAGTCGGTATATGTAATATATACCAATCGTCATTGAAGATGCTTGATTTTTTATCCTAATCCGATCATGCTTGCGACCATGAAAATTCATCTGACACCAGAACAAAAACGCGCCCTTGAATTGATGCATGACACCACTCGAGACAGTCGAGTCTGTGATCGCATCAAGGCCGTGCTTTTGGCTTCAGAGGGCTGGACAGCTCAGATGATTGCACAGGCTCTACGTATTCATGAGAGTACGGTAAGCCGTCACCTAAAAGATTTTATCGCACAGGAAAAGCTCACGCCGGAAAATGGTGGCTCGGAAAGCCATCTCTCTGCCGAACAAACTGCCGCTCTGATTGATTATTTGACGACAAATTTGATGCATACGACCACCCAAATTGTGGCCTATGTCCAAGTGCGTTGGCAGGTTTCTTTCAGTGTGGCTGGCATGACGAAATGGCTTCACCGCCAGGGTTTCAGCTACAAAAAACCCAAGGGCGTGCCGCATAAATTCGATGCAGATAAACAGCAACAATTTATTGATGACTACCAATCGCTGAAAAGTAGAGCGGGTCAGAATGAGCCGATCTTATTTATTGATGCGGTGCATCCTTCCCAGTCCACAACGCTCAGTTATGGCTGGATGAAAGCCGGAGAAAATCAGGTAAAAGTCGTCGAAACCACTGGTAGTCGTACTCGTCTCAATATTCTGGGTGCCCTCAATTTACAACGCATTGAAGACACGGTGATCCGTGAATATCCGAGTATCAATGCTGAAAACATCGCGTATTTTTTCGGGGTGCTCAGGGAAACTTACCCGCTTTCGCAAAAAATCCATCTTATTCTGGATGGTGCGGGTTACCACCGCGCCGAGTTGGTGAAAGAGATGGCGTATGTCCTAAATATTGAGTTGCATTACCTCCCGCCTTATAGCCCAAACCTCAATCCGATAGAGCGATTGTGGAAGTATATGAATGAGCAAGTGCGTAACAATGTTTATTTTCCGGATACGAAAACATTTCGTGAAACCCTTCGTCACTTTTTTCATGTCACTTTGCCAGAAAAAGCAAAAGAATTGACGACTCGACTGACTGATAATTTCCAGATTTTAAAACCATCATCTTGAAGTGAGATTGGTATATAATGTAATGGCAATTATAATAAAAAATAGAGTAACTCTTTTTACAGATGCCAGAGTTTCATAAGCTAACCATTTTATCCAAGCAGTAAAATCGTCGGAAGTTTCATTTTTTATTAATGTAAAGCTTTTGAGTAGGGTAATTTGCTCTGTAAATGTAAACAGTTTAATGATTGATTTCCTAATTTTTTTGTCATGAGTTAATCGCATAGCTATCCCAAATTTATCAGATTAAATCGTAATTTGTTTTTAATTCAGCATAATAAATAGCGTTTCAAAATGATAGGAGTATTCCTTACCCCGCGCGGAGCGCGGGGTAAGGAACGCCAACATCTGATACTCTCAGTATTATGAAAACCTATTTATAATAGAATGAATAGTAGTAGTTACTCAAGTATCACAATTAGATGAACTTAAAAACAGGATTTGGTCACGCATTAAATCCATTGATTAGCATACTGACCTCATTTCATCCCTGTGGGGCATCAAGAGATTTATTCGTCTTGTTTTTAAATAAAACTTATTAAGAATTGATAGAAAATAAATTAATGTTAAGTTATCGCTTTTTTTGCAGTGTCTCTATATCGCGACAATGATGTTTTTGGGTGTGTCAAAAAAGAGACACTTAATTCATTGATATAATTTATAAAATTTTTTTCTATAGTGAAGTGTCATAAATAGGCGACACTAATGTTTATTAAATTATGAATAAATACCGATAAGAAAATGCAATAAGTCTATATTTTTATTTATTTTCAATAATATCAATTGGTTAAAAATTACTTTTCAAATTGGCATGTAATATGCATAATACAGAGCAGTTGCTCATTCAACTTTGTTATGTCGGCCCGCAATTGGGTGGAAACATGCCACATAAGCCTCAGAATGATGCCAAAGTAAGGTGCCTACCGTCCAACTTAATGATACTCGCCTTCGGGCCTTATCAAACACAGGGCGACACGTGGAGTGAGGCACCGCCTACATGTTCACATGAAGGATCCTCACTGGCGGGATGGTAAAAAAAAGTTACTGTCCCGCCGTCATTATGGCAACCCACCGTGTTTATGTATGCATCCGCATCGCTTTCAATGACTGATTGTTTCAATTATCCGCCGTTTTCAACTATTATTCTGACCATTTTCAATAAAAGAAAAGTCACTGTAGCATCAATGTCATTACAGGTTATGAGATGATTTCTTTGAAAAAATGGCGTTTATTTCCACGCTCATTGCGCCAGTTGGTTGTTATGGCTTTCTGGTTAGTATTATTGCCACTATTAGTTTTGGCTTATCAGGCTTATCAAAGTCTTGATCAGCTTAGTACCCAAGCTGCTGAGATTAATCGTTCAACGCTGGTGGATGCCCGCCGTAGCGAAGCGATGGTTGGCGTTGCCCTTGAGATGGAACGTAGTTACCGTCAATACTGTGTATTAGGCGATAGTCGGCTAGAAAAACTTTATCAACGCCAATATCGGCAGTATATGAATATGCTTGGTAATCAGATGGCGATGTTAGCTAATACAGAGTATACGAAGAAATTCAATGAATTACTGTCGGGCTTGAGCCAAATCTCTTGTAGTAATGGGGCGCCAGAAGCAACTTCATCTAAATTACTTGAAGAATTCTCCAGGGCTAATAATCTTTTGGTACAGGAAACCCGTAATATTATTTTTAGCCGTGGCGAACAACTGCAAAAAGACATTGCCGATAAAGGACAATTTTTCGGTTGGCAGAGCCTTATTTTATTCTTGTTAAGTGCCTTCTTGGTAACCTTGTTTACGCGTATGATCATTGGGCCAGTAAAAGGCATTGAGCGGATGATCAATCGGCTTGGAGAAGGGCAATCATTGGAAAATCAGATTGATTCCTTTAAAGGACCACGGGAATTACGATCATTGGCCCAACGCATTATTTGGCTGAGTGAGCGTTTATCTTGGCTTGAGTCTCAGCGCCATGAGTTTTTACGCCATATTTCCCATGAACTGAAAACCCCTTTGGCAAGTATGCGTGAAGGAACGGAGTTATTGGCTGACGAAATTGCAGGGCCTCTGACGGCAGACCAAAGAGAAGTTGTCAGTATCTTGGATAGCAGTAGCAGGCATTTACAGCAGCTCATTGAGCAATTATTGGAATATAACCGCAAATTAGCCGATGGCGCTGCCGAACATCAGATTGTTTCTCTAAAAGAAATTGTGGATAGTGTCGTACTTTCACATCAATTGCCGGCACGGGCAAAAAATATTTATACGGAAATTCAATTGGATATGGATTATTGTTGGGCGGAGCCTGGCTTATTAACACGAGTGATTGATAATCTCTATTCCAATGCAGTGCACTATGGCGCTGAATCCGGTAACATTTGGATTTCGAGTCGGCAAGTGGGGAAAAACCTTCAAATTGACATTGCCAATACAGGAACGCCCATCCCAGAGTTAGAGAAAAGTATGATCTTTGAGCCATTTTACCAAGGAAAACTTCAGCGAAAAGGTGCCGTTAAAGGAAGTGGTCTTGGCTTGAGCATCGCGCAAGATTGCATTAAACAAATGCAGGGGGAGCTTTGCCTGGTAGAATCCGAATTTGCTGATGTATGTTTTCGAATTGAACTGCCATTAACCGCAGAGAATGACTAAATAATATGTATAACAGGTTTACTTACCGCTTTATGACGGAGACGGAACAGCAAAATATTGTGGCTAACCCAATGAAAAAAACGGCTATCAGGCCATCTATCTTGGCACGTGCTCCGACCCTGCGCTTACGGACCATATTGCTATTGTTCGTTCCCTATTTGCTGGCAGGATGCGTTAAAACGAGTGGCTCAGACAATTTGACAACCCTGGCACAGTCTATCTTGCCAGAGCAGAGTGTCACGGATTATCGTCTTAAGGATTGTGATTCAATCTGGGACATCGCGAAGCCAGCGGCGATGGAAAACGGGCTTTATTGGTTGAGGTTTATTGATTGCACGGATCGATTGTCTTCGGCAGAAGCGCGTGAGACGGCGAAACGTTTTACCTCAGAGACGCCGACTGATTGGCATCAAGTGCTTAAGCAAAGTATTTTAATTGGCAGGGCGACTTCTGTATTAGCTGAACGCCGTAAAACGGTGGAAAACTTTAATCGGTATAGTGCACAATTTCCTATCGTTTTGCGGCCATTATTCCAATTGTGGCGTGAGCAGCAATATCTGAAAATTAATCTTGCTGAAGAAAGAGCCAAATTTCAGCGCTTCCAGTTTGACAGTGATAATAAAATTGATCGTCTGAAAGAAACACGAGCACGTTTAGAATATGAGCTTCATTTAATGTCCCGCAAACTAGAAAATCTGACTGATATTGAACGCCAACTTTCCTCCCGTAAACAAGAACAAAGTAGTGTTGTTACTCCTAACGCGAACCCTTCATCGGATAATAAAGCAGAACCGAAAGACAAACCCGCAACAAACGCGAAAGCCAATCCTTTAGAAGAAAAATCAGAAGAAAAAGGAGCCGAATAATAATGACAATTCGCAATTCCGCCCATCTTCTTTTAGTTGATGATGATCCTGGCTTGCTCAAACTATTGGGAATGCGTTTGACCAGTGAAGGCTTTCGTGTCATGACCGCAGAGAGTGGTCATGAAGCGTTACGCATACTGGCGAGAGAAAAAGTAGATTTAGTGATCAGTGACTTACGCATGGATGAAATGGATGGCATGGCACTGTTTGCCGAGATTCAGAAACAGCACCCCGGTATGCCTGTCATTATTCTGACTGCACATGGCTCTATTCCTGATGCGGTGGCAGCAACGCAGCAAGGTGTATTTAGTTTTCTGACCAAGCCTGTTGATCGTGACGCACTTTATAAAGCTATTGATAATGCGCTGGAACTATCAACGCCAGCCATCGATGGACAATGGTGCGAGAAAATCGTCACCCGAAGCCCTTTAATGTTGCGTTTATTGGAACAGGCAAAGATGGTGGCTCAATCCGGTGTGAGTGTTCTGATTAACGGGCAAAGTGGAACCGGTAAAGAGGTATTGGCTCAGGCTATTCATCGGGCAAGTCCCAGAGTGAAGAAGCCTTTTATTGCTATTAACTGTGGTGCCTTACCTGAGCAATTACTTGAATCTGAATTATTTGGTCATGCCAAAGGCGCGTTTACGGGGGCCGTCAGTAGCCGGGAAGGGCTATTTTTAGCGGCGCAGGGAGGAACATTGTTCCTTGATGAGATTGGCGATATGCCGATGGCGTTGCAAGTTAAGCTTTTGCGAGTGCTACAGGAGCGTAAGATTCGCCCATTGGGGAGTAATCGGGATATCGACATTGATGTCAGAATTATTTCTGCCACTCACCGTGACCTGCCTAAGGCCATGCAGTGTAATGAGTTTCGGGAAGATCTCTACTATCGATTGAACGTTGTTAATTTGAAAATTCCTGCCTTGAACGAACGCGCAGAAGATATTCCTCTATTGGCTAATCATCTGTTACGTGACGCTGCCAAACGCCATAAACCTTTTGTTCGCAGTTTTTCCACCACGGCTATGAAATGCCTGATGGCAGCAAGTTGGCCGGGCAATGTTCGTCAATTAGTTAATGTCATCGAACAGTGTGTGGCATTGACGATGGCGCCGGTCATTAGTGATGCTCTGGTCACTCAGGCATTGGAAGGGGAAAATACGGCATTGCCGACATTCGTGGAAGCCCGTGGGCAGTTTGAACTGAATTACCTGCGTAAATTGTTGCAGATAACCAAAGGTAATGTGACCCATGCTGCCCGTATGGCAGGGCGTAACCGGACAGAATTTTATAAATTGCTGGCACGCCACGCGCTGGATGCTAACGATTTTAAGGAATAACTTTTCTGCTACCCCAGAAATTTTTACACTGAATAGAAATGAATTGCTTTGCTGCTGAAACTCAGTAAAGCAGATAGATGATTTATGGCCCAGGAGAGCCGCATTCTATGAGTCGTACTCTTAAAATTGCTCTTGCCCAGTTAAATTGGTTGGTAGGAGACATTGAAGGCAACAGCGAACGTATGTTGCAGACAGTTCAGGAGCAGCAGGCAAAAGGCGCTGATCTGATCATGTTTTCTGAGCTGGCGCTGTCTGGCTATTTTCCTGAAGATTTGTTATTCCGCTCTGATTTACATCAGCGTTGTTGTGAACAATTGGTACGTTTGCAACAAGCAAGCGCTCAGGTTGGTATTTTGGTGGGGCATCCGTGGCAACAGGATGGCAAACTCTATAACGCGCTTTCCCTGTTTTGGCGAGGGAAAATTGAGGCACGTTACTTCAAACAGTTACTGCCAAATTATGGCGTTTTTGATGAAGAGCGTTATTTCAAAGCGGGGGATCAACACTGTGTTATACCATTCAAGGGTTATAACCTCGGTTTATTGATTTGTGAAGATTTGTGGTTTGACGCTCCAATTGATGCCTTGAAACAGGCGGGGGCAGACATCATCTTGTCGATTAACGCCTCTCCTTTTAATCGTGAAAAACCGAATATCCGCAGTACATTAATGAAGTCCCACTGCCAGCGTACTCATTTGCCAATTATCTATCTTAATCAGGTGGGTGGGCAAGATCAGCTTATCTTTGATGGCTGTTCTAAGGTCTTTGATGCCAATGGTGAAATAACCCATCGCATGGCGGCATTTGAGGAACAGATTGAGCAATGTTGTTTCAATGAGATGAACATTGAACCAATGGCAAATCCTATCCCTCAATTACCCCCTCTGGCGCAAATTTATAAGGCGCTGGTGCTGTCCGTACGTGATTATGTGCAAAAAAACGGTTTTAAAGGCGCTTTGCTTGGTTTATCAGGTGGGATTGATTCAGGGTTGACATTGGCGATTGCTGTGGATGCTTTGGGCAAAGATCACGTGCAGGCGGTCATGATGCCATTCCGCTATACCTCAGAAATGAGTATTCACGATGCCAGAGAACAAGCAGAGTTGCTGGGGGTTGAATTTGATGTTGTCTCCATCGAACCCATGTTTGATGCATTTATGGCACAGCTTGAACCGATGTTCGCGGGAACAGAAAAAGATACGACAGAAGAGAATTTGCAGGCACGTTGCCGCGCAGTCATTTTGATGGCAATGTCTAATAAACGCCGCCGTTTGGTATTGACCACCAGCAACAAAAGTGAATCGGCAGTAGGGTACTCGACCCTGTACGGCGATATGGCAGGTGGCTTTAATGCTTTGAAAGATGTCCCTAAAACAATGGTATTTGCATTGGCTAAATATCGTAATACCGTATCCCCAGCTATTCCTCAGCGTGTGATTGATCGTCCACCGTCAGCGGAGTTGTCACCCAATCAACTGGATCAGGACAGCCTTCCTCCCTATGACATTTTGGATGCGATCCTCGAAGGGTATGTTGAAAAAGATAAATCAGTGGCTGATCTGGTATCTGAAGGTTTTGATGAAGCCATTGTGCGTAAGGTGATCCGACTGGTTGATATCAATGAATATAAACGTCGTCAGGCACCTATTGGTCCACGCATTACGCAGCGTGATTTTGGTAAAGATCGGCGCTACCCGATTACTTCTGGTTTCGGGCGTAACAACTGGTAATTACAGGAAAACTTCATGAAAAAGATTGATGCAATTATCAAACCTTTCAAGCTGGATGATGTGCGTGAAGCTCTGGCAGAAGTGGGTATCACGGGTATGACCGTGACAGAAGTGAAAGGGTTTGGCCGTCAGAAAGGGCATACTGAACTGTATCGCGGCGCAGAATATATGGTGGATTTTTTGCCAAAGGTAAAAATAGAAATTGTCGTACCGGATGATATTGTTGATACCTGCGTCGAAACAATCATGCAGGTTGCACAAACAGGCAAAATTGGCGATGGCAAAATTTTTGTTTTCGATGTTGCCCGTGTTGTGCGTATCCGTACTGGTGAGCAGGACGAAGAAGCGATTTAATCAAGTCACTAAAATCACCTGAAAAAAGTGATAACGGGAATATTATCGGTTAGCCCACCCCCCAATGGGAGATGATGTGCGGGGGAGCCGGTTTTCAATCCGTTATCACTTATCTTGTTCTTGTATTGTACAGAACTTATTATTTCTTATCTGCTACGATACGATCACGAACGTGTTGAGCACGTTCCTGTGAAGGTGGGTGTGAATCAAACATGCTGGTTTCACCACTGCCCAGTTTAGCCAGTTTCTCGAAGCTGGTTGCTAGACCTTCAGTTTTGATATTGCGTTTTTTCATCAGATCATAAGAGAAGTCATCAGCCTGACTTTCCTGATGCTGCGAGAACTGCGAGTTGATCAGTTTTTCACCCAGTGCTGCAAGCTGAGAATCGCTCAGTTGTGCGGCGACCCCACCGGCTGATGCAGCTGCGGTACGTGCAGCCACTGTAGCATAAGCAACCTGCATTGCTTTACGGGTGTGGCCTAGTGCAACGTGACCCATTTCATGACCCAGAACGCCTTCGACTTCATTGTTGTTCATCATGTCCATCAGGCCGCTGTATACACGCACACAACCGTTAGCCATTGCCCATGCATTCACATCCTTAGTCAGATAAACTTTATAGTTAACCGATGTACCGTTAACTTCACTACCTAATGCTTTGGCGATTTTGTTCAGACGCTTAGTGTATTGGCTGGATGCCGGTGCAATTTTATTCTGTGCATCCATATCCTTACATGCTTGGTCAGATAACTGTTTGACATCAGAATCACTTAGTGTTGCCGCTTGGAATAATTGCATTCCAGAGTGAGCCAGCATTCCCTGATCAATATTCTTACAACCTGTCAGAATTGCAGCAGAAACAGCTACTGCAACAAGAGCTTTAATTTTCATAATATTGTTTTTCCTTTGTAATACATGCAACTATAGTTTTTTAAAAGCGTTAAAAGACTATGAGTTTTGCTAAAAATAACAATAGGAATAAACTCTAATATTTATGATTATGTGAGTGCAGTAACATTTTTAAAAAATAATCAAATCATAAGTAGAATAATTTAGTTTATACGCATTAAACTTCAAGTTGTAATTTACAACACGCTATGAAACCGGATTTCCCCCGCTTAGCAGAGAGAAATCACACGCATCTTGAAATTAGATTGGTATAAATTACTTTTAACGCGATGCTCGACTTTAACATCCTTATAACGTTGGCTTGTTGAAGCCAGTCGCGTTGACTTTTACCTTGTTTAAAATTGGCAAAAATACCCAACGTGTGAGAAAGCAGTTTTCTGGCAATTCGATTACCCAAATGCCACAAATCCCGCGCCCAGCACTTCTCGATAGCAAATTGCCCGGCGAGTTGACCAATCACGGTTTCAATTAAACGGCGTTTGTCATTAATACGCTTTCTGATTTCCCTGGGGATCGGATTATCCATATTGGCACGCACCGGCGTAATCATCTCAATGCCCTGCTTTTTCATTTCCTGTTTAAAACTCAACGCCTAAATACCCTTTATCGCCCAGCAAATAGCCTTTTATCGGACGCGACAAATCCCAGGCCGCTTCACGCTCACTGACGCTCGCAGGTGTTAACGTGAGCCCCGTGACTACGCCGGTTTCATCTATCATCAGATGCCCCTTAAAGCCGTAGTATGTTTCGTTCTTGGCGGCACAATATCCATAATCCGCTTGCCCTTTAAAGGGTTGGCGCTGCCTTTCGCTTTTTTGAATCCCACAGACGGGCAGGGGAAATCCGTCGATAATATGCACCGGTCTGTCGAGCGCGCCCAATAACGTCGCCAGCTGCTCTTGCAGCTTTTGTTTGACAACCCAAAGATTTGCCGCCTGTTTAGCAAAATTGGCGCGTGAGCCCAGTCCCGGAAACCACTCGCGCCAGTGGTCAAAAAAGTATTTCCAAATCCCTTTATCTGTTGAAAACCCTAAGAATTCACCAATCACTTCCATCGTGATGACTTCGGCATCGCTCATCTTAGGTGGCTTGCCCCCGGCTTCGTAATCGTGTGCCTTGCTGTAACGCCGTTAAATTATCGTCTACCCACAAAACACCCAAATGATAAAATCTTGCTGTGACATAGCCTTTTGTTCCTTTATTTCTCTATTTTTGGCGATTTAAAGTTATAAAGGAGCGGCTATGTCATTTCAACTCACTATGTCATCTCATCTAGAAAGTCGAGCATCGCGTAAAGTTAGTAGTAACAGCCCGACAAAACCAATAAATGCTTACTACTACCACATAGAACACTTACTACTACGGTTAGAGGTGCATGATGCCAAAAAAGATAACGCCGCTTTCCCCTACAACGGTATCTAATGCCAAAGCCAAACTTGATAGCAAAACGGGTAAGCCCAAAGATACGATCTATCGTGATGGGGATAATCTAGAACTCCTCGTAAAAGCATCAGGCATTAAGCTCTGGTATTTCCGATACTACAAACCACTCACCCAAAAGCGCACCATGATTGCGTTCGGTGAATACCCCTCTATTAAGCTGGCAGATGCGCGCCGACTCAAAGACGAAGCAAAAGCGCTACTGGCTAACAATATTGATCCGGTTGACCAGCGTAAACAGCAAGCAGCGGCAATACAGGAAGAGAACAGCAACACCTTAAAGAATATTGCTATTCGCTGGTTCGAGGTGAAGAAAACTACAGTTAGTGAGGATTACGCCAAAGACATCTGGCGCTCACTGGAAAAAGATATATTCCCTAAACTCGGTGATGTACCGATATCAAGCCTCAAAGCGCCTATGCTGGTGGAAGTGCTCAAGCCGATTGAAGCACGGGGCAATCTGGAAACGATTAAACGCCTGACGCAAAGAACCGTGGAGATCATCGACTACGCCATGAACTTAGGCGTTATTGATGCCAATCCTTTTACCACTGTCAGCAAAGCCTTTCCTAAGCCAAAGAAAAAGCATAACCCGACCATTCGACCCGAAGAACTCCCCGGATTAATGCAAGCACTCTCCATTGCAAAGGTAGAACGGCAAACCCGTTTAGTTATTGAGTGGCAACTATTAACCGCTATGCGCCCGGGGGAAGCGGTAAAAGCTCGTTGGTCTGAAATAGACTTTGATAACAGACTCTGGAATGCGCCCGCGGAAACGATGAAGATGGATCGCCCTCACACAGTGCCTTTATGCCAACCGGCTTTAGATATTCTTGAAGTGATGAAGCCTATCAGCGGGCATAGAGAATTTGTCTTTCCCCACAGATCTACCCCCAATACGCACATGAGTAGCCAGACGGCAAATATGGCACTAAAGCGCATGGGATACCAAGATATCCTCACTGCTCATGGTATCCGCTCAATCATCAGCACAGCATTAAATGAACAAGGCTTTATGCCCGATGCTATAGAAGCTGTGTTGGCTCATGGGGGAAAAGAACTCTGTCCGGGCAGCGTATAACAGAGCCACCTATTTAGAACAGCGCAGGGTTATGATGGACTGGTGGGGGCTGTATGTAAAAGGTGCAGCAATGGGTGATTTAACAGTAGCTGGAAGCGTCAAAGGATTACGTGTCGTAGGAAGTGATTATGTCGGATGAGCTTTTTATTATTGAGAATGTCAACGCAGCACTCGATTACTACAATATGGGGCGAGGGATGGAGGACGGGCTATATCCTCACTCCCCGGCTTATTGGTGTGCTGGCCAAGTTGCTAACTTAACCGATGCTGAACGAGAAGCATCATTATCCAGATTAGACATATGGGATATGCTATATGGGCCTGTTAGCTATATAAAAGAACTGTGTCAGCCCGGTAGCGATGTTTGGCGTTACTTTATAGTCGATACATCTATAAACAGTACCAAGAATGACTTACTGGTCAGTGCGTGTGCTATATGGGGATGGGGGTTAACCGAGGACTCTAATAGTGTATCATGCTATTTAGCAGCCTCTAACCTCGTCTTTGCAATCTTGGCTCAAGAGCAATATGACAACGAGATTATTAACGACTTTGAAAACCTAGACATTAAATATAAGCGCAGAAAAGCAGCAAAAGCGAGACATGACAACTACTATGGCCCACTTAAAATTTCGATTAGAAAATGGGCACAAGAAACTATCAATACTACAAGTAGAAACATAACTAAAGCCGCGCTAGCTACCGCCGCGGACTCTTGTTACCGCGATTGGATAAAAGAAAATCCACCAGCAACCCCAGCTTATAATAGGCTGCACCCTTTAAATAATAACGGACAACGATTGAATGAACCAACATACCGTACTATTTACGGATGGGTAAAAACGCTACTCGACAAATAGAAGAGCCAGTAAAAAGAAATAAGCCGGATTGCTCCGGCTCTTTTATTACTCAAATAGCTTTTCTTCATCTATTCGGTAAAATCTACGCTGGTCTGGATACCCAAGTGGGGCACGTTTCTTAGGATTATAAACAGTGCGTGATTTACCGTTCTTGCCTGTCTCCTCCGTTACCCCAATAAGCACTCCTTTCTTGTGTAACGCGGCAATTGTTATATCAAAATTACAGCCATCCAGCGCACGATCTTTCAATGCGTCTGACGTAATCCAATAAATACGGGATAGAGGGGTATCATCAGCAGATACTGATTCGTTGCTGAAATCAGCCAAGCCAACACTCTTCCCATTGGACAAAGTAATATACCCATCGGATATAGGCATACTCCCAGTGTCATTAGAGGAAGAACGAAAGCGCGATTCACTATATGTACTGAGATATGAACGCAACCGCTCAATGCCGTTTACCGCTTCCAAATCGCCAGTAGTCCCCCTATCATCTATATAGGCGTTGAAGCACTCACCTACGCAGCGTAGCGATTCCTCGGTATCCCATCCAGTAATACCCCATTCCGTCGCTAGCTCTCCCGCAGCAGCACATAGAGCAAACCGCTCTAATACTCGGTCTAACTGTGCTCCTGCATCGTCTGGCCTATAGCTTGACTTAAACTCAGTGATTAACTCTCGCAAGCGATCAACCAACTCCGAACGGGTAGAAGCGGTAAGCTTTTCAAGCCATGAGATACCGGCACAACCATAATATTTCGTTGTTAAAGCATTCAGCGAATCAGCAAATTCTTTTGCTGTGCCTGAACCGTGGAGGGTATCAAAAACGCCATTTTCATCGCTTACTATTGCTGGGATATCCACAAACCGTGCTTGCTGACCAGCGGCAACTCTCTCACCCGAAGCCTTAAGATAACTCTCGAAAGCGTCTTCACTGGATGCCAGTACCAGAGTCCGCCATTGTAGCGTCTCACGCAAAGTAACATCCTTTGTGCCTCGTGCCTTTCCCTGCCCAAGAGCCAGCATATAAGCAATCTGCCCCACCAGCTTAGGGTTAACGCTTTTCAGTTCATCCAGGATTAACGGCAGGTCATTATGAGCTGTGGCCAATACCTCGATCCCGACTAAAGTGGTATTGCAACTATGAGAATAACCGCCTGTCGTTGCACCGCTACCCCATACAGAGGCGGCGATATGCTGAGCGGTACTCTTACCTTTGGTTGATGCCCCTTTCAGGCTGAATACCCCGCCATCAACGCCCAATACATTGAGCAAAGGCGCAGCAAAAGCAACGCAGAGAGAAAATACTAACCGGGTATTACCGGCGCATTTCGTGCTGATATTTTTCTGCCATTCTTCAAGAGAACCAGACTGCGTTAATTGACTGCTTTCACTCTTTTTACGCCCGGATAATTGGTACATCACTTTGCTGGTGGAACTACCTATCGTACTTTCTGGCAATACAAACAAGTGATCATTAAACCAGCCCGTTGAAGTGGCTAAGGTTATGCGCTCCCTTGCCGTTGAGATATTAAGATATTCCAATAGACCACGGCTCATATTGGTACTGATATATAACCCCAACTTAGACAAAGTAGGGATAATATCACTACTGGATTTATGTAATTGCTCATCCGGTACAATGAATTGCTTAGTTTCCCGATCCCGGTCTTTAAATGAAATCAGCTTTCCCCAGTTATCGCTATACATATCACGAGTTAATCCCAGCACTGAGAACGGTGCAGATATCTTCCGGGCTACAATGTTTTTTGCCTTCCCTTTTCCCTCTTCAACATTCTTCATTAGACCGTCCTCGGTCATATAAAAACCGTGCTTTTCTAATTCTAAATAAGGTCGAAGAATTTGGGGGTTTTCCCACCCAAGCGAGGCAGCGTGCGAAAATATCCATTTATAACTGGTGAGATCAGCACGGGAAGTATCCCAAGTTGATTCAAAGTGAACAGCATCAAATGCCGCTCCACCCGCCTCAGACCATTCCAGCGCCAATTGGTATGCATTGTCTTCATAGGGTGTGTTTTTCAAACTACCAAGAGCAGCGATTACCCTTTGCCAATTTTGTCTGCCTCCCTCTGATATTGCCAACATCGCAGGGGAAAACAGAGCAGCCTGTAAATCATCTAATGTATGTTCGTCTATCTCATACCAGCGGTCTAAATCAGAGTCACTATCATAGTGTTGTCTTACAGGCCCGGGAGGTGTCTTCGACACAAGCGGAGTCATAGCAAGATAGTTCGCTACGTCTGCCAGCTCACCGTCTAAATGGTGGATAATGGCATCAGTCACATCCTCCCCGGTTTTGGTTTTCCGGCGTACAGCATTCACTATGGGTAAATAGCATTGTTGTTCGGCACGATAGACAGATTCATCCCACCCAATGACAGGCTTCCACTCGCTGATCAAATCCTCTTCGGCGATTTGTTGAATGGCTGTTTCTATTTTACTGGCTATCATCTGGCAAACATGAATGCCCTCAGTGCGATCTACCTCCGAATTTAGGAGTATTACAAAACGACAACGCGGAGCATCTTCGGTATAATTGAAAGTCGTATAAAGCACACCTTTGAACGTCTTTTTTAAGTAACTGACCATCGCATCAAATGTTTGGGGGCTGTCAAAACTATCGCAGTCAAACGATACAAAGCGGCGTTTAGCCGCTAATGCTGAAAGCCTCCAATTTTTTATACCCTGAAACTTCTCAGGGTATTTTTCTTTCGGGGTATTGCCTCTTGGGTGTTCCCCCTGTTCCATTGCTGCACAAAAATATTGTTTCTTTTTAGCTGTCGCAGTATCAGTTATTAATTGCTCAATGAACTGATCTGCATTTTCGGCACATCGTTGTTCAGGGGTAATATCGTATACATCCCGTCCACGGGAATAATAAATTTTATCGGCCATTATTACGGTTTCCTTTCTTTCTGTTCTCCCGGCGTTCTATGGCAGCAGCACGACGGCATAGAGCACGGTTAACATAATTCTCAGCAACAAGTACCAATTCATCGTAATTTCGCGGATTAACTAAATCGGGAATGCGTGTGTTACTTTTAATGGAATAGCTGCGTTGCATAACAGCGATGTGATCATTTTGAGAGCGCAGATGTCTATTGTTAGCCATATTATCTATTCTCCTGTCCACGGGTATTAAGACGAGACTCAATATATTTATTAACCTCACTTGCTGCCCAACCAATGCGCCGTAATCCCAATTTCACGGACTTAGGGAATTCAGGTGTTCTTTTTAAAAACTCATGGAAGCCACTATCGGATTTATAGTGCAGCGCCGCTTTCACTTCTTTTTTAGTCAGCATCGATTCACTAATACTCATTACGTATTCTCCTGCGTTAAACGGCCATAAACGAAAATAAACGCGAGAAAAATAGCCATTAACGAAATAACAAAGAAGCCCTTTACACGTGCAGGCTGTAATAAGAAATACACTCTGCATATGCAGGCTGTAATAGCGAAACATAGAAAGCCAATACGTAGGAAATTACATATTGGCTATTATTCCGGGGAGGGGATATATTTATCCCTGCCTTAATTTATATACGGCATCTTTTATCGTTCGCGTTTATTTCCGATACAGCTCGTTAGCGTCCCCCTTTCTTTTTCTGCTTACGCTTACATTTCTTCGATTTGGTTCCGATATGTTTTGAGCCGCCACTAAATTTAATCGCGTTTGAGGATTTAAATACCTGACTGTAGGGGGCATTTCTGGTCGCATTCTTCGTGAGCTTACGGCTGCGTGATTTGCTTACGTTTTCCTCAAACACCGTCAGTATCGGAACAACTCTTGGTTCTCGAAAATCTTCGCCAAAATCAATTTCTTTAGCTGTATTTATCGCTTCCTCGGCATTACCGTTCTGCTCATTCATAGCATCGTTAACTGTCTCAGAGACAACGCTGGTGGATTTAGATTTGTTCATCAGTGCATCACCCTCGGCTTGTTGCCCGCCATCTGCGGTAAGCCCTCTTCAATAAAGCCGCGATGCAGATCGAACATGACTTCTCGACCAAAATCAGACAGCGCCGCGCCTTGACCAGGGAACCCCGTTAGCATTTGCCAATAGAAACTGACAGCGTTCTTTAACCCTTTCTCGTGGCCAAATCGCTCAATCAACGCACCTTCAATATTGTTCTCCAGTGCTGAGCATTCAGTAGATAAGAATAATGGAAGTATTACCGGGGAATTTTTCAGCTTAAAAATGGCGTTGCTGTTGTGTTTTTCCCTTTGTTCCAGAATCCAAACATGCGCCACCAGCCAACGAAAGAAACGAATATCACCGACCGCTTGCCCTTCGGGGTGTGTGGTTAGCCATGCCATCATTAGCTCTAAAGCGACATCGGTTTGGTAGTCCCATTCGCCACCATTAACCCGGTCTAAAATAGAAGTCGCAGGCAGAGAAGCCACTATCATCTCAGGCCTGTTTTCCTCGGACTGGCTGTACAGCGTCACAATGCCGTTTTCGATAACCGTTCTGTAATCACGCATATTGCACCTCATTAGCCTGGTTAACGTGGGGTTCAGTCTCAGCCGTCCAGTAAGCGCGCTTGCCCTCTTCGGTATGCAGTTGTAACAGTTGCTGGGCGTACTCCAGTAAATCGGCTTCGATATCCCTTGCTTCGGGGTCTAGGCGCAAATACTCCACGGCTTTAAGGAATGCGGCCACTGGCTCTAACACATCAGCGGGGTGAGCATAGATAGTTGTTAAGGAACGATCAGACATGGCGCACCTCCTGTACTGGCAGGCGACCAGCAAAGAGCAGGACGAAATCACGGGAAAGCGTAGAACGGGCATTGTGCTCGTCAGGGGCAATAGTCTCTACACGGCTGGGTATAGCGTTTAAATCTGCGCGCTTGACGCTCAGAAACACGAATTTGAAATGAGTGGGGGTAGGGATAGTCGCCATAGTTGCGATCTCCTTGATGTAATATAAGGAGTCACCACCAGAGTTCTCACACTCGGAAAGGGCGGTGACACTAGCAGAGGTGAGAATACTGGACATCAAGGAAACCAGCCTACCTTTCGGTAGCTCCGCTAGCGGCACCATTGAATACGTATAGGCGAATACCGCCTCAAATGAAAGGTGCTGCGATGCAGTGACACAAAAAAAGACGCTAGGCGCGTCATGTGTCGCCAAGATGTTAATCAGGTTCTCACGCCTGACACCAGATTTTGCTGGTGCGCAGTCAATATAGCCAATGTTGGATAACAAAGTAAAGAGACAATGATCACTATTTTTGTGATGGCTCTCTCTTATAGCGCTAAAAAACTCAATAGGTTGCGTAGTGTTGCACGTTGTCATTACTTGGCCTCCATGCGCTGCGCTAACCATTTCTGAGATAAGCCCATTAACTTGTCTTTACGGGTAGAGTAGTCCATGCCTAGCTCAATCAGCGTTGTGTTGGTCTGCTCCAGATAGGAAAGGTGCTCAAGCTGTAATTCGCTCATTGCATCACGAGGATTGCCAATAATGCTATGCTGCTGCGCCCACTGTTTGGCAGTCATGCCCGCCAATACAATACGGTTCAGCATGTTTGATTCATTGGTGTAATGACGTGGCAATGTGGTTTTGCCCTGCTCCATACGCGCCATTTCCAACGCTGCACACATCGGCTTGTGGTAGCTTTGTGCCTTTAAGCGTGCTTTCAGCTCACTACGTAGTTCTTTAGTCACTACTGGAGCAACTTTGTGTAACGCTTCCTCGCACTTGATAAAGTACTGGCGGATTAAGCGCCCTTGGTCGGTACGCTCAACCATTGCCAGCTCTTTCGCCATGTTAATAGTGACGTGATAGTCTTTTGTTAATTGTTGTCTGGATTTTGCGCTGTCCGAATTTGGATAGCGCAAATTTTCGACGACAGAATAATCTTGATTCTCAATAAAACTGTATTGGTTAATCCTGTCACCAATCCAGGCAGCGAAAGCACGCTTAACACCTAATGCCTCATGTAATGCTTTTGCACTCGCGCCATTAATTAATTGACCGTTAATCGTGCCTTGAATAACCGGTAACATTTCAGCGAAAGATAGTTCGCTAGTATCGTGCTGGCTGAATTTAGAGCGAGTTTGTCCGGTGGCATTTAAGCCACTTTTTAAATGTTCCACGTTTATGACTCCGTTATTTGGTAGGGTACGGTGATAAAAGTACTTCGGCTTGCGATGTTAGACATGCCCTTAGATCCACCAGCAAAGATAAGCCTGTGAGTTGCCGGGCAATGGATACAATATTAGCCATTACGCGCTGCCTCCAAGCGTTCATCTAAACGAGCGGCAATAATGCGCTGGTTAATCCACGCATCAACTTCACTTTCGATAAACGCAGAAGCGCGAGCGCCGGTCTTTATTTGCTTGGGGAACTTCCCTTCGGAAATGTATTTGTACACCGTGGACTTGCCTAAACCAGTACGGCGACATACTTCGGGTAATCTGATAAGAGAGTGTTTCATAAATAATAGCCTTTCTCGGTTGTTAGTAATTGGTATTGGAGGAACGAGAGAAAGACTAAGGCATTTGAATTTGGAATATTCGAATGTTCCGGGAATATTCCAAATATTCCAAAAAAGTAAGATGAGGGACTATTTATCATTCACCATTTTGATATCCACGCTTTCAAGAAATGGCGTTATCTCGATAGCTGCTTCACGTAAGTAGTCTTGTATTTTTCTTCCATCTAAGTGAGCTACGCCACGATCTCGCAAATCTTGGCGTATTCCACTATCGGGGTTATCTAATTCTCGGCGGGGGTATTCAGCGGTATCAGAGTCATACGCTGCGTAAAGTACCGCCTTTGTAAACCGGGCGAGAGTATTAAACTTCTTGGCGGATATTTTGTTATCTTTTAATTGTGACTCCGGTTTATTTTTTTTCGTTGGTTTATTTTCAGATAAGGGGATATTGTGAATAATCGCGTATAGCTTCTCTAACTCAAAACGCGGAATAACAGGCTCTGGCATGGGGAACGTTGCTGATTCAATGTATTCTGTGCCCTGATTTTCATCATATGCAGCGCCAGATTTCTTTTTTTTATTCTTGTTCTTACTGCTCGCATAAAGCTCTGTAGCATCGTCAATCATGTAACGACGATAACTACGCATCTTGCTTTTTTTTCCTGCTTTTTCCTTGTTTATTTCTCCGGTTGATAAATCGATACCACTCAGAACGGCTGTATTCCACTCCGAATCGCCAAAGCGTACAGCAAGGTATTTATGTTTTTCGGCTTCTCCAAAATGTAAGCTGAATAAGTACCCTAGACCTTCTTTAAACCATAGATCCCGTATATCGTCTGTAAGTCTATACCTACCTATAACCCCCTCTTTAAACCATAGTTCAAGGTGTTTTGCTGTTACTTTAAAGGGTGGTTCGGTTGCGTTGAGTAAGTCTAACGCAACGCTCATGGGGGGATTTTCAAATACACATGCCAGAGGTTTTGGTTTTGGATCTTTCATCACGCCCGCCTTATAAACGTTATGCCTTAACAATGGAGGTGATGAGGCAGGCGGTAAGGCGTACCGCTTTTCTCTCCGTCGAGATAGCCCCATCGAATAACATTGTGCTATAGCTGGTGGATTTTGTCCAAAGTCTAATCGTGCTGTTTTGGAACAATTAAGCGTAATCAAATGGTTATGATTAGGTGGGATATATAAATTGTTGATTGATATTAACTTCCTGCATTGGAGGAAGTTGACCGGGTAGTGTATCTAACTCGTTGAATTGACTTAATTCCGGTGGGTAGCCGGAATCACTTTGCTGGTGGAGCCGTTCGCGCGGGTTATCGGGCAAGGGATAGGCTTTTTACCGTTGAGCGTTTAATGCTGAACTGGACAAATTCGCCCTGTTACCGTGGAAGCCATAGATTAGGTCTATTTCTAATGGCTCGTCCAAAACCTCCAGGCAACCTAAGATAAAACTTTCAGCCACTAGCATACGCTTTCTGACTTCGCTTTCACTGAGCTTGAACTTGCGACCAATTGCGCGTTTAGACATGCCGCTAACATAGTGGTGCTCGATAAAATCGCATTCCTGAGCCATACCCACATTACGCAGCTTGGCAACGCAGCCATCTATAATCATGCCGTCCTCGTCACTGCACGATAATTTGTTGTTGCTGGTATAAGTCACCGCGTCTTTAAACCCGGCTGATACCGACTTCCACCCAATGTTAACCCTGCCTTGCACTACCCACCCGCCCCAGTGCGTTAATATCTTCGGTATATCTCTGTGCATGATTTTTTATCCGCCCCGAACGTACTAGTTAGAAAGTACAGTTTAGCATTGGCAGTCGATAGAGGGAACGTGATAAATAGATGGTACAACTTTTGGACTATCCTGATTTTAAAGGGTTTTTACTTACTATCAGCTTTATGATGTGATCCAAAGTTGGATAATAATGATTTCAAAGGGTTTTTCAATTCTAGCGAATCGCGAGAATTAAGCCTTATCAAGAAGTTACAGGGAAGTGCTCACTTGATTGGCTAACGGGCAAGAGATGACGCAAATCTGCGTCATTAAAAGAATCAAAGAGTTATCTATAACCAAGATGATCGGTTTTTCGATCATCAATATAACTACCTGATTCAACTTAATTATACCGATTCGTTAGAATCAAAAGCCCCTTGCTCTTAACTGGCGAGATATTGGTAAGCAGTGCTACTTGCAATATTTTACCAGTTTAACCACCTTGCATGGCTTCTGCTTTAAGATGCAAATTTTTACACGTTGCCTAACTCGTTGATATTACCCGTAAAGCATATTTGCGCTACAGGTAACTGTTTGATTCTAATCATGATGTAGGTTTTGAATCATGGTCAAGACGTTGATCATCAATGTTATCTCAAAAAGACTTGAAGTATAGCCGTCCAGTACCGCCCACCGCCTCTTCGCTCTTCTCGTCAACACCATTACAAACAAAAACCAGCGCACCGTTAAAACCTAGATACCTATACCGCTCCAAAATATCGATGCCAGTAACCAATGGCACCCCCAAGACAATTGGTTCACTATTAGGGTGCATGATATCTAATATCCAACCTGCAATTTCCCTGTACTGTATTTTCATCCGGTATTCTATGCCGCCTAGCTGAATATCAAACAATTGGTTTTCATTCAATAAAGGGATCTCAACAACGCTCATTTTCAACCTCCTGTGATTCTCTTGCTAGCCCTGGTCAACGCTCCGCCGAATAATTTATCTGCTGCGTCAAACCCCTCTTGTAACAAACTCTTATTAGTGTCGACTGTTATTGGCGTCACCCTTCCACGGTCAACCGCTGGTCTTATATCTAACGGTGCTTTCATTGATACCCGTGGAACTTTCACACCCTCGACCGTTGCAATATCGACAATAATCACTTCGCGCAAGGTCAACGTGACCATAAGCACATTCTCAGAGGTCTTATCCGTCTTGACCTCAATTGCCCTGATCAGCATGTTTCTGTACCGCCGTTTGCCCGTGATGACGTCGAACGGCTCCTTAGAGGCTCTGAGTTTGAGCAATTGCTCATAAACTTCTTTAGGGTTTTTACCCAATATTTCTTCGGTATCAAAATCAAATATCTTAGTAGGCGTATCAAAACCATCAATCAATGAACCACCACCGGCAAAGCCAATTTCCATTGTCACTTCTGCGGGCTTGTCATAAGCATGATCGCTAATAGCCGCGCCATACTGTACCGGGTGCTCGGTAATTTCAGTTGCGTCAATGTGCTTTTCCGATATCACCACACTCGGCACTATCAGCCCTATTTTTCGGGTATTTTGAAAGAATAACGTTGATAAAATATCCATCGGTTATCCTACCTGTTTAAAAGTTTATGTTGATAAAATATACCAAAGTAACCCAATAAGACCACAAAGTTTGGGTAAATGGAAATTTTCACGATGCCTTTAATACCAAGCCATAACAAGTAAGCAAGCACTCACAAATCTAATTAATAATCTAAAACTACATAAAAATACAGAATAAAAAAGCAGCAGTCAGATCGGGTTATTAACACGTGGTGTTGTGGAGGGGAAAACGGGATAGCAAGGCGGGTGGGGTAATCGCGATAAATAACCGTTTCATTTTAATCATGGTCAATGTTAGCCGTTCTGCTTGTAGTATTTCACCCTCAAAGACAGGCTTGATAAACTATCCCCTCACCTTTTTATAAACTAAATAGTATCGATTACAAACTATGCAAAACGGACTTGTTAAATTAGCGGCTGACACCCGAACAGTATTTGAAAAAGAGCACCAGAAAATAAATGATATGGGCATTCCTTTCTTTTATAGCTTCCCGATTAATTCTTGTCAGGGGGCTTCTGTATTCCTCGGTATGGTAGCTCAACAATTTTTCCCCAATGCCGATATTAAAATTGTATTAGGCAGTGATAGGAAAAAGAGAGAGCATCATTACTGGTTAGAAATTGACAAGAAAGTTTATGACCTGACAGTAGACCAATTTATATCTTGGATGGACGAGCAATATAATTGCCCTGACAAACCTATCTACGCTGAAAAGAAACATCCACTGGCAAGGTACTTTTTCTATAAACAACATTTTTCTCCAGTGAGCGCATACGCTATTTTCTGTACTCAATACGCAAAGAATACTAAGTCGGCAATTATTGCCTATGACTTTATGAGAGCAGAACTAAGAAAGCTGGGCTGGGATTAAGCCGGGGAGCTGAATATATAAGGCGGAACTCCGCCTTAACTCTTTGATTAATTTTAATTGCTTCGTTTCGGAGGAATCAACGGCCGTGCCCGTAACTCAAATCTGAGGTACGGTTAACTACATGATTCTGCTTATGATCCAAAAGTTACACCATCTTTGAGAGCAAAGCACGTTGCCGAACGGTTCAATGAAGCTATGCGCCTGTAAGGAAGCGAGCCCCCATCATTCAAAATTTTTCACTTAGCTATACATAAAACTACAGAAAAATATTAACGATTCCGAAACCACATCAAACTACGGGATTGGAAAGCCAGCCTTTATAGAAATATTTCCGCTCCAGAGCTAAGCAGAAATTACTGCTTTGACCTAAGCGAAGATCCCCACTCAGCTCTACCGACAAATTTGGCGTTAGCCATACACGTATTTACAATAGCCAAAAAGATGTTGCTCATTTCCGGGGAAAGCTTTATTAAAGGGACGGGACACATAAAATAGATACTGTCCCGCCCTTGTCCCGTTAGTTTACTGAATATGAATTATTAAAATAAGCATAACTATATAATATATATAATATTTTTATATTTATATAAATAAGTAAGGGACACAGGGACACAGGGACACAGGGACAGCGGGACACATAAAAATACTGTATTATAAATATGAACATACATCGCTACCCCCTCCTCGGTTAAAAAGCACTCACAAATATTTTTGGTAGTAAGTTTGGTAGTAACAAACCAATACAAAAATAATAAATACCTTATTTATTAACCAGTTATATAACCAGTTCAAATTCCGCCAGCCGGTGATTACCAGAGTCATCCGATGAAGTCCTAAGAGCCCGCACGGCGCAAGCCCTGCGGGCTTTTTTGTGCCCTCAATTTGTCCCGCGAAGTCCGAAGAGAACTAATTAAATCCGAACCTTTTAGGCCCATTGATAGGCCCAACGAAAAGCTCTATTGTTTTCGTTGGGCCTAAACGCATGGAGACTCCCCATGGCAAGAAAAACCAAGCCGTTAACCGATACGGAAATCAAAGCCGCCAAACCTAAAGATGCCGATTATCAGCTGTATGACGGCGACGGGCTTACTCTGCTAATCAAATCCAGCGGTAGTAAGCTCTGGCAGTTCCGTTACTATCGGCCTCTGACCAAGCAGCGAACCAAACAAAGCTTCGGAGCCTATCCTGCCGTCTCGCTTTCTGATGCGCGTAAACTCAGAGCTGAATCTCGAGTTTTATTGGCAAAAGACATTGATCCTCAGGAACATCAGAAGGAACAGGTGAGGAATTCTCAAGAGGCCAAAACTAACACTTTCCTGTTAGTTGCCGAACGTTGGTGGAATGTGAAGAAAGCCAGCGTGACGGAGGACTATGCCGACGATATCTGGCGCTCGCTTGAAAGAGATGTTTTTCCAGCAATCGGTGATATCAGTGTCACTGAGATTAAGGCTCATACTCTGGTTAAAGCAGTGCAGCCGGTTCAGGCCAGAGGTGCATTAGAGACTGTTCGCCGCCTTTGTCAGCGTATTAACGAAGTCATGATTTATGCGCAGAACACAGGCCTGATTGATGCTGTTCCTAGTGTAAACATCGGAAAAGCTTTCGAGAAACCGCAGAAGAAAAACATGCCTAGTATCCGCCCGGATCAACTTCCACAATTAATGCAAACTATGCGTACGGCTAGCATCAGTCTGTCTACGCGGTGCTTGTTCATGTGGCAACTTCTCACCATCACTCGCCCTGCCGAAGCTGCTGAGGCTCGATGGGATGAGATCGATTTTGATGCCAGAGAATGGAAAATTCCTGCAGCTCGAATGAAGATGAACCGGGACCATACGGTTCCACTCTCCGATGAGGCTCTCTCTATTCTGGAAATGATGAAGTCACCCAATGGTGGCCGAGAATTTATCTTTCCCAGCCGCATTAAGCCTGCCCAGCCGATGAACAGCCAGACAGTGAATGCAGCCCTTAAGCGTGCTAGCTTAGGAGGCGTTCTCGTATCACACGGTTTACGTTCTATCGCCAGTACGGCACTCAATGAGGAAGGATTTCCGCCTGATGTCATTGAAGCAGCACTGGCTCATGTAGACAAAAATGAGGTACGTCGCGCTTATAACCGCAGTGATTACCTTGAGCAACGTCGTCCTATGATGCAATGGTGGGCTAATTTTGTTAGCAAGGCCGACAGCGGGAGCATTGTTGAAACTGGGAAAACGGGGTTAAAACTTGTGGACTGAATTTTGAGCTGAACTGGTGTTCTCCCAGCAAAGTTGCATTGGTTCAAACCTGTCCTGGAGGAATCGTAGATAGATCGCAATCGAATCTGACAGTCTGGTTTGTGCCAGGAGCGGACGTTAGTAAATCCGCACTGTATCGACGGTAAGGGAGCAGATCAGCACATTACCCTTGGCATTGTCCTGTACTGCTTTGAAGGGGGCTGTTTGGTTGAATTAAAAATACGAACTAAAACCAACAAGAGTCGGAAAAAATTTCAAAATGCTGCTTATGGATAATAGTCATCTTAAAAAGGTATGGGAAAAGAGACTAAAATCAGAAAAACTTCTGTTTTACATTGACTTAAAGTTATCATCTCCGCTATTAGTCCTCAATCCAAGTTGAAAAACGTTTAGCCAGGAGTTCCCGTGAACGAGCATCTCTCTCATATGGATGTACTTACCTTGTTTGAAGAAATGGACGAGCAGGCTGATGGAATAACGCTTGAATGCTCATTTGATGACATAGCAAAGAGCAACGCATTGGTTGTCACTGAGTTTGTCAATTTTGAGCGTGACAGCACAGTAGCTTTACTCGCCAGCCTTCTTACTCTCCCGGCACACCAATCTCAGTGTTTGCGCTTCGAACTCCTGGCGAGCCTTGCACTAATTCACTGCAAAGGTCAGCAGATAGCAAATATCGATGACGTGAAACGCTGGTATGTAGCTATTGGGGAGTCGAGTAGTATCGTTGGAGAAGATCCTGCTGAGGACGTCTTCGTCGCCCTTGTTGATAATAAAAAAGGTGATTACCGTGTGCTAGAGGGGGTTTGGGAGGCAGCAGGTTTTTATACACAATTAATGGTCGAAATTGTATCCGACATGCCGGATACGCACCGCTATCGCTCGCTGAAACTCGCTATACAGGCAATTCTCCGTCTCTCAGATGCCATTTGTGCTCGCTCTGGCCTTCATCGTTTTCAGGAAGGCGCAGACGAATTCCCTGACTCTCTTGACACCGCTGGTCTTGATGAGAAAACGCTCTGTTCAAGGGTAACGTTGTCCGAGCGTTCTCTTCGAGCTGAGGGGATCAAACTCGCTGACTTAGCACCTTTCATTCTTGAACCCTCTCATATAAGCACGCTTGGAAATCAGGTCCCTGGGGAGGGAATGCTTGAACAACGGCCATTGCTCCGCACACGCGATGGTATTGTGGTTGTACTTCCTACCGCCATGACCATTGCAATTCGCCAGGCAGTGATAACATTTGCAAAGCGCACAGAAGAATTGAGCGAGCTAGACAAAGCGTTAGCTAACGTCTATAGCCGTACCTTCTCCGAGATGCCAGTCTTCGGCAATGGCAGAAGGTTAAGAAGACTGACATGGCAGAAGTACAAAATGAGCCGAACAACGATGGTAACCTCCGTCGTGGATGCTGGTCATTTGATGGTACTTCAGTTCGTCTTGCCTTCCATACAGCAATACGCCGATACCAGTTTCAACAACTTGCTACAGCTTGATGAGGAGACCACGCAATTTCTAGATAACTCTGTTGAACAAATTACAGTTGACCTCGCCAAACAACCCGGCTTTCAGCGTGGCATAGTCGTGCGCGTAGAATGTGGGTGGGGGGCGGGTCTTGTGGGTGTGCCTCCCCAACTGCCAGATGGTTGGCAATTTGAATGGATGTCTGGTGCGGACTTTGTCCGGTTCGGGGCATTACCCGATATGTCACCAATTGCCTTCTGGCGTGTGCAAGACGCAGTCGAAACGATCAGGCAAGCTGGTGTTCGGTTCATCAATATGAGCGGAACTCTCAATCTTCTTGGGTGGATACGCGCCAATGATGGCCATATGGTTCCTCATGGCCAGTTACCAGATGACCGTATCACGCCGGAACACCCGCTAATGTTAATGATTCCCACGAATTTACTCCGTGATATACGAATAGCGGCAGACACAGGATATGACCGGCATCGCATTAGTGACAACAATGGTAAATGGCATCGAGTGATGAGGCCTTCGGCAGAAGATTTCTTTCCCACCGAGCGTGAGAGCAAGTGCTACGCATCAATTGATGATCTTGAAGCGCAACGGCTGACCTGTGTATATGAGGGGCAGGGTAATCTTTGGGTAACGCTCGAAGCCCCAGAAATGGAAGATTGGATGCTCCTCGTTGAGCTTGCCAAAATGGTTCGAACATGGATTGGGCGGATTGGCGAGGCACTGGAGGTCTTGAGTAAACAACCAATAAAAAAATCATTAAAGGTGTATCTGCATTTTGATGGTAACGACAATATCGACCGATTTGATGGTGAGAAATTTCCTGATGATATGAATACATTTTGGCGACTTGAACGAATCCATGAGCATGGGGCGATTCGCGTGGTTCTTCAAGATGGGTATCTTGCAGGTTTTCGTCTACCGGATAACCGTGCAGAACGAGCTCTGGTGCGCGCACTCGGTACGGCGTTTGCCACACTTCTTCGGATGAAAGAGCCAGTGGACAAAGGAGTCGCTGTTGAGCAGATAGCGGTGCCCAATGACAGAGCGCGCAGCTTCCACATAATGCAGGCATATGACTTCAACCAGTATTTAGGCCGTTCACTAACTAAACGCCTTTTAGCTATTGAAGATATCGACTCAGCCGCAGCCCGAATTGAGCTAGCATGGCGTGCTGTTTCGGCAGATGCACCATCACGATATCAGGGTAAAAAGGCAGTTGGAAAGCTCCTTAATGATGTGGTTGATGTGCTGATCCAAGACTTACAAAGCGAACTTTCAAGATTTGACCGTAAACAGACAGTAATGCGATTACTTGAAAACGTTGTAAAGGCACGTTGTGAAGAGGCGTACTGGCGTAGTACTGCAGCAGCGGTCCTTGGCTTGCATGCAGGAGAAGAGGCTGTCGAAGAGATGATAGCTCAAGAAATGAGTCGTTATGCGGGCGCAGCGTTAACTTCCCGGCTAATCATTGAACTGGCCATCTGTGTGTGCCCGACAAGCGGCGGAATTGAACCTTCTGATATGGCACTCAGCAAACTTCTTGCACGGGCATCACTGCTTTTTCGCATAGGTGGTATGTCAGATGCCGTACGTTTCGGTGCTTTGCCTGCTGATATTCGCATCTCCCCCTTAGGTGATCTCCTCTTTCGCGATGAACTCGGCAAAATGGTGCTTGAACCGATGCTTTCAAAAGTTACTAACGAACGGTTTGAGGAACAAGCGGCACAATTCGAGCAACACTATGTGAAAACTGCCGGAGGGGATGATGAGAATAACAAACAAGATAGTGTTGCGGCTGAAACGACCGAGGACGAAACCGATATTTTCCTTGCATTCTGGAAAGCAGAAATGGGCTTTACTCTCGATGATGGAATGCGATTTATCCAGTTCCTTGAGTCCATCGGAATAGAGCAAGAATCAGCGATCTTCGAGATGAGAAGAAGCCAATTAGCGGATGCTGCTAAATCGGCTGGGCTCGCAGATGAAATTATTGATGCGTTCCTCAACCAGTTTATCCTCAGCGCGCGTCCGAAATGGGATGTGGTGCCCGATGGATTTGACCTTTCTGATATATATCCCTGGAGGTTTGGCCGACGCCTTTCAGTTGCTGTACGTCCCTTGTTACAGATTGAAGAGAGTCACGATCCACTAATTGTTATCGCACCAGGACTCTTGAACCTGTCCCTTAAATACGTTTTCGATGGTGCATACACTGGGCAATTTAAGCGTGACTTCTTTCGCACAGAGGGCATGAGAGACACTTGGTTAGGTGGAGCGCGGGAAGGACACACATTCGAAAAAACTTTGGAGAGAGAACTTCGTGAAACAGGCTGGACAGTTCGACGTGGCATAGGCTTCCCTGAAATTCTTCGCAGGAATCTACCCGGTGATCCGGGGGATATTGATCTTCTTGCCTGGCGCTCAGACCGCAATCAAATTCTCGTTATCGAATGTAAGGACCTCTCACTTGCTCGTAATTACTCAGAAGTTGCCTCGCAACTATCTGAATATCAAGGTGATGACATAAAGGGCAAACCAGATAAACTCAAGAAACACCTCAAACGCGTATTACTAGCCAAAGAAAACATCGATAATTTTGCCCAGTTCACTTCGATAGCGAATCCCGAGATTGTATCGTGGCTCGTTTTAAGTGGAGCATCTCCTATTGCCTATGCTCAATCCAAGATTGAGGCTTTAGCAGGAACTAATGTTGGCCGCCCAAGTGATCTTCTGAACTTTTGATACAAATGCTGTGCGATAAGACGCCCTGGCAACTGAGTTAATCGTTCCTACTACTGATAGTTTTAAATCAAGGATGATTTTACATACTCAAAATGATTTTTTTTTGCACTGAGAGGAAAACAGACAAAATTGCTGAATTCACGGCGGTCAGCGCGTTCAAAAAAATAAATCCCGTTTTCGATTTCAAGGGGTATAAAAAATCATGGCACAAATTACTCATTATGGAGGGGGAACTCCGGGAGGTATAGATACTTTCAGAGGCACAGTGTGCCCCCACCTTAAACGGTTGCCAGCAGATGTGGAGCTGCCCGCGTAGCCAGTGGTGATGAATTGCCAGCGCTGGACAGAATAATCTGAACGTCCAGGCGAGCGATTGCATCGACACTGGCATGGCGTCAATGAAAGTTCGCTCTGTGCCAAAAGCCGAAGTTGATGGCCATAATCATTGACTAAAGCATTCCCAGAAGTGAATTCACTGGTATCATCGTCTAACTGGTCAAGACACCAGATACTAAATAACTTTTTGAAATCTGGAAATGCGGGATTGTGCTAACTTAAGCGCTTTTCTATATAGCCGAGTGGTGTAGGCTCACCAGCCCTGCCAGAACGCTTGTGTTCTTCCCGTAACTGGCTTTTAAGGGATTCTATAGCCCGAGTGATGGCTTTCTCATCATCTTTCTGAAAGCATGTCGGCATATCTGGCTCATCTGGCACATGGGACTGAGCAAACCTAAGATCAGTGCGTAGAGCGAATACTCGGTTATAGTTTTCCAGATAATTAGATATCACGGCAAGCGATCGACGAAGCATATAGCGTGATATCCGTGAATCATATTTCTCTTCAGCTTTTTGCTGCAGAGCCCCAAACTCTTTTTCAGTTAAATCATGAGGTAATTTCATAATAATATCTTTAAGTAAATTTTATTAGATAATGGGTAACAAGCAGCTACCCATGCAATCAGGCGTACAGGCTCCCATGCAGGAATCTATTATCCCTGCACATATACAGGTCTGATTATTAAGCTGGCTTATACCAATAATCGGTATATTGGTATAAGGGTATTTACCAGTAATGATATATACGCAATTAACTTGAAGATGCAGGTTTTAGGATTTGGAAATTATCAGTCAACAGGGTAATAAGCTCACTGGCTTTTTTTGGCAACGTGACATGAAAAAAATGATGAAGGGTTTCACGGAAGGTTTTGGCATCCGGGAAATAGACGTTATTTCGCACTTGTTCGTTCACGTATTTCCCATTCGCTCAATAGGATTGAGATTCGGGCTATAAGGCGGTAGATAGTGCAACTCAATATTTAACACTTCGGCAAAAAATTGAACTATTTCAGAACGGTGATAACCCGCACCATCCAGAACAAGGTGGATTTTTTGTGAAAGCGGGTAAGTTTTCCGAATTTCGCCGAAAAACAGGACGACATTTTTCGCATTAATCGTCGGATATTCACGAATAATGGTGTCTTCAATTCGTTGCAAATTGAGTGCCCCCATGATGTTAAGCCGGGTACGACTGCCGGCTGTCTCTTATACACAACTTTGTATCCTGCTGTTTTATATGAATTATTTTAAACTTATAGAGACAGCATTGGAAAATATTTCCTTTAAAATCAGTTGGGTATATTCTACAAATTGCGGTCATTTGCTCGTAATTTGAGATGTGACTAAAAGACAGGGTACGACTGCCGGTGGTTTTGACTATTTTAACCTGCCTCCCTGCCGCGCTTCATCCAGCCGGAACTTAATTTTGTGGACTGGGGTAGGATGCACGGCATCAATAAACAAAATCGGCTCATTTTTTTGGCCACAGGTGTCCTTTCAGCGCGTTGTAGGTCTTAATAAATTGTTGCTGTCTATCTTCATCGAATTTATGAGGCGTCCCCATCGGCTTTTTGTCGCTGAACCCCTGACGGTGAAGCCATTTCGTCATCCCGGCCACCGTAAAAGCAACCTGCCAGCGAGTCCAGACATAAGCCACAATTTGCGCGGTGGTATGCATCAAATTTATCGTCAGATGTTCAACTAACGCTGTTGTTTGTTCGGCAGATAAACGGCTTTCAGAACCGCCGTTTTCAGGAGACAGTTTTTCCTCAGCGAAGTAATCCTTCAGATGGCGGCTGACCGTGCCTTCATGGATACGCAGGGCTTGCGCAATCATCTGGCAGTCCAGCCCTCCGACGCCAACAGGACAGCCTTGATGCGATCACGTACACGCCCATCACGGGTCGTATCATGCATCAATTCGAGGGCTTCTTTTTGAGTATCCTGTCAGCGTAATTTTCATGGTAATATTGATCTGATGAGAATCAAAAATCAAGCATCTTCAATTACGATGGGTATAGATGGTTCCCTCCAAAGCACATTGGATCAATTACCTTTTCTTTATCTACTTAGCCTCCTCCTTTTGGGCAATATTAAATCAAGCTAAAAACATCGGATGCAGTTATGCTATAGGGATAAAACTGTTTTTTTTTGCTTTCACCAACAGAATATTTTTCGAACCTAGTTCAGAGCATCACTCTAGTCAACCGATAAATAAAAAAAGAAAAAAAATCCATATCGAGAAAGACACTAAACTCAGAAAATTAATTATAAAAACATTTACATTTAAAGAACAATTAACTTTAATTAGACATTTCTCATTTGAAAGAGAAAAAACTGATGGGGATTTTCTTGCTTGGATAATGAAAACATCCGATGATTCTTTTTCATCATTAAGAGCAATGTTAATCTGTATGTTTATTGTTTTTATAGCCACCGTAATACAACATCCTGATGCATTATATTATATTGTTATTGTTTTCTTGATATTTATGTTACCTATTAGTATTTTGATTTTTATATTTTCCAACTATTATTTTACAGGTTATAAACTTATTACATGCGTAAAATTATCTTACTTTCAAATTAAGATAAAAACCCTTTGAAACTATAGGCCATTTTTATAGTGGCCTATTTTAAAATTTTCAAATGCTATTCCTTAGGCCATTATTCACGCACTCAACTTGACGCTAATTATCCGACATTCCGCACCGCATTCGTAATTTATTGTTTTAATTAAAAATAAAAATATGCATGAAATTCATGCAATCATTTAAAAATCAGTATATTACAGGCATAGCTGCGGAATGACGAATTATAACTCACATTGAAAGTAAAAAACCGCCTTCATAGAAGGCGGTTTTTTACTTCTTTACGATATCTAAATAGTTTTTCTATATACATAAAGGCCCTGATGCATTTTCAGGGCCTTTGCCATTAACCTAATTGTTTGCGTGCATTACGGAAAATGCGCATCCACGGACTATCTTCTCCCCATTTTTTAGGATGCCAGGAGTTGCTAACAGTGCGGAATACCCTTTCAGGATGAGGCATCATCACGGTGACTCTTCCGTCAAGGCTGGTCACAGAAGTAATGCCGTTCACAGAACCATTCGGGTTTGCCGGATAGTTTTCTGTCACTGAACCGTAGTTATCCACAAAACGCAATGCGACTTGCTGATGCTTTTCAAGCTCCATCAAACTCAGGTCGTTTCTAAACTCCACCTGCCCTTCACCATGAGCCACGGCGATCGGCAAGCGAGAACCTGCCATATCTTTCAGGAACAATGAAGGGCTGTTTGCCACTTCCACTAAGCTAAAGCGGGCTTCATAGCGTTCTGAACGGTTACGGACAAAGCGCGGCCAGTGTTCTGTGCCAGGGATCAACTCATGCAGGTTAGATATCATCTGACATCCGTTACATACGCCAAGAGCTAGGGTATCCGGCCTTGCGAAGAAATTCGCAAAATCATCACGTACCCGTGAATTAAACAGAATGGATTTTGCCCAACCTTCACCCGCACCAAGCACATCTCCATATGAGAAGCCACCACAAGCAACCAATGTTTGGAATTGATCTAATGTGATCCGCCCCTCCAATAAGTCACTCATATGAACATCCACCGCCTCAAAGCCTGCCCGGTGGAATGCCGCCGCCATCTCAACATGGGAGTTAACGCCCTGCTCACGCAATACAGCAACGCGCGGACGCACTTGTTTTGCAATATAACAAGCAGCAATATCTTCCGCAGGATTGAAGGTTAACTCCACATTCAAGCCCGGATCATTCACATCTTGTTTTGCCTGATGTTCTTGATCTGCGCACTCTGGATTATCACGCAGACGCTGCATTTGCCACGTTGTTTCTGCCCACCATAAGCGCAATGTGCTGCGTTTCTGACGATAAACGTCCATATTGCCACTGGAAATCACAAAATCATCGCCTGCCCGGGCCTTACCCAGATAGTGCACACATTCATTTAATCCATAATCTGCCAACAGGTTTTCAATTTGCTCCCTGTCAGTCTCACGAATTTGAATCACCGCTCCCAGTTCTTCATTAAATAATGCGGCCAAGATATCTTCATCAAATGCACTGATATCGACATGCAAGCCGCAATAGCCGGCAAAAGCCATTTCAGCTAATGTCACCAATAACCCACCATCCGAACGGTCATGGTAAGCCAGCAATTTTTGTTCTGAAATCAA
Source organism: Xenorhabdus sp. SGI 60 (assembly GCF_056632175.1). Classification (NCBI taxonomy): domain Bacteria; kingdom Pseudomonadati; phylum Pseudomonadota; class Gammaproteobacteria; order Enterobacterales; family Morganellaceae; genus Xenorhabdus; species Xenorhabdus sp. SGI 60. Next base: position 1,089,291 of record NZ_CP196860.1, read on the forward strand.
GTGCTGGATCGCATTAAAGAAACCGGCTAATTGCTCGACGCTGCGAACATCTGCGGTTTTATCTCCCAGTTGGCGATAAACCTGCGCCAATGCTGTTCCACCCAGCGCATTTTGCCCTTTACCCAGATCGATCAGCAGCAACGCATTGTCATCTTCAGTAGATAACTCCGGCGTCACGGTACAGCGCACATCTTCTACTCGCGCAAACGCACTGATAACCAATGAAAGTGGTGACGTCATTTCACGCACTTCCTCATTTTGACGCCAGCGGGTTTTCATTGACATCGAATCCTTGCCAACCGGAATGGTTAATCCCAAGGCTGGGCACAACTCCTCACCCACTGCCTTGACGGCGGCATACAAACCCGCATCTTCACCTGCATGGCCTGATGCCGACATCCAGTTAGCTGATAACTTCACGCGTTTCAGATCCTGGACATAAGCGGAGGCAATATTGGTCAGTGCTTCACCGACCGCCATACGCGCTGATGCCGCAAAATCCAATAATGCAATCGGCGCTCGCTCGCCCATTGACATGGCTTCGCCATAATAGCTGTCCAAACTGGCGGTAGTCACTGCACAATCTGCGACTGGAATTTGCCAAGGACCAACCATCTGGTCACGGGCAACCATACCGGTTATGGAGCGATCCCCTATCGTAATCAGGAATGTTTTTTCCGCCACAGCGGGCAAATGCAAGACACGTTTAACCGCTTCTGCTAGCTCTATACCCTTGCGCTCCAAACTTTGCCCTTGAGCTTGCAAAACCTGCACATTTTTCAGCATCTTTGGCGTCTTACCGAGCAACACATCCAGCGGCATATCGATTGGCTGATTATCAAAATGGTTGTCATTTAGCAGCAAGTGCTGTTCTTCCGTTGCTTCTCCAACCACCGCATAAGGAGTACGTTCACGACGGCATATTTCTTCAAACAGGGCTAACTGCTCTGGTGCTACCGCCAAAACATAACGTTCCTGGGATTCATTGCACCATAACTGCAATGGACTCATGCCGGGTTCATCATTAAGAATCTTACGTAACTCAAAACGCCCGCCTCGACCGCCATCACTGACTAATTCAGGCATGGCATTTGACAAACCGCCCGCTCCTACATCATGAATAAATAAAATCGGATTTTTATCCCCCAATTGCCAGCAACTGTCGATCACTTCCTGACAACGACGTTCCATTTCCGCATTGTCACGCTGTACAGAGGCAAAATCCAGGTCAGCATCAGACTGACCGGATGTCATTGAAGATGCCGCACCACCCCCTAAACCGATATTCATGCTTGGCCCACCCAGCACAATCAATTTTGCGCCGACCGGAATATCCCCTTTCTGGATATGTTCTTCACGGATATTGCCGATCCCGCCTGCCAACATGATGGGCTTGTGATAACCACGCAATTCTGTACCGTTATGGGAACCAATTTTTTCTTCATAGGTTCTGAAATACCCGAGCAATGCCGGACGCCCAAATTCATTATTAAACGCTGCGCCGCCTAATGGACCCTCCAGCATGATGTCCAATGCACTGACAATGCGATCAGGTTTACCAAAATCCTCTTCCCACGGCTGTTCAAACCCAGGAATTCTCAAGTTTGAAACTGAAAAACCGACCAGCCCGGCTTTCGGTTTGGCGCCTCGTCCGGTTGCACCTTCATCACGAATTTCACCACCGGAACCCGTCGCTGCGCCAGGCCAAGGCGAAATCGCGGTTGGATGGTTATGGGTTTCCACTTTCATCAAGATATGGGCGGGTTCCTGGTGGTAATCATAAATTCCGGTTGCAGAATCAGGGAAAAAACGGCCAACATGAGAACCTTCCATAACCGCCGCGTTATCTTTATAAGCAGAAAATACGTAATCCGGCGTCTGTTCAAAGGTATTTTTAATCATTTTGAACAAAGATTTAGGCTGGGTCTGACCATCAATAACCCAATCTGCATTGAAGATTTTATGGCGACAATGCTCAGAATTTGCCTGAGCAAACATGTACAGCTCAACATCCGTTGGATTACGTCCCAACGCCTGAAAAGCTTTCATCAGGTAATCAATTTCATCGGTAGCCAGAGCCAATCCCAGCTCAATATTTGCTGATTCCAGTGCAGCCCACCCTGATTGCAAAATATCAATCTGTTTCAACGGCGCTGGTTGCTGGTGAGAAAACAGGACTTCGACTTGTTCAAACTGAGTGAACACACGTTCCATCATGCGATCGTGCAGTAATGCCGACAACGTTTGCCATTGCCCGTCATCCATGTCAATACTTTGAATATAATAGGCAATCCCCCGCTCTAAACGGACAATCTGGTTCAGCCCACAATTGTGGGCAATATCTGTCGCTTTCGATGACCAAGGGGATATCGTACCCGGACGAGGTGTGACTAATATGAGTTGTCCTTTAGGCTCAACTTTGGCCAAAGAGGGGCCATATTTTAATAGGTTATTTAATTTCTCTCGCTCATCTTCCGTGATTGGGGCATTAACTTCTGCAAAATGTACATATTCTGCATAAATGTCGGTAACAGGGAGATGTTGATCTTGACACTGGGAAAGGAGCTTAGTGATACGAAATGCCGATAAAGCGGGTGAGCCACGCAGAATTTCCATAATAATAGGTTCTCTCATCTTAGAAGCAAAGCCTGACTAATGCCTCAGGGAAACAGCAAGCATTATAGAGGAATGTTTCCTCTGACGAAACCGTTTGCGTGGTGATTTATCCACCCAATAATAGACTCAATAAAACGCCAAAATGGGTTTAATAGGGTTGCACATCCCCCTTTTGTTGCGCAAAATTCTCGATTACTGGAAATTTAACCATGCTATTATCTTGCACTTCGCACGGTTCTCAATCGTTCTGGAAAGAGATAACTATTTGAATAACATAAAGATAAATTATTTTGTTATCGTAATTATCACGCTCCTCTCCGCTGCCATCATCGGCCTTAATATCAATTGGCCCAATAAACAGCAGGAGCAGATAAACAAAATTCTGGCACGAGGAGAGCTGCGGGTTAGTACCATCAGCTCTCCTCTATCTCTCTTAACAACAAAAATGAACCAATGGGATTCGACTATGAGTTAATCAAGCGGTTTGCCGATTATCTGGGAGTTAAACTTGTGATTAAGTTTCGTCCCAACATTAAGCAACTTTTTGACGACTTGGAAAACGATAAAGCCGATTTCCTGGCTGCCGGGCTTATCTACAATAAAGATAGGCTGGACCAAACACGCACTGGCCCAGCCTATGCTTCAGTCATACAACAACTGGTTTATCGCAAGGGGGCGACACGTCCACATTCGTTTGGCGATTTAAAAGGTAAACTCATCGTCACGGCAGGCTCAACCCATGTAAGCGAACTGAAAAAGTGGAAAGAAAAGTCTTATCCTGAGTTAACTTGGGAAGAAACACCACACGAGAATACACAGAAATTGCTCGAACAACTCTCCGAGGGAAAAATCAACTATACCATCAGTGACTCTCTCAGTTTAGCCTTGCAACAGCGTATTCATCCCAATTTAGCCGTGGCTTTTGATATCAGTGAAGAAAGCCCTTTAACTTGGTATTTAAAACGCAATGGCGATTATAGTCTCTACTCCGCTATGCTCGATTTCTTCAGTATGTTGACTGAAAACAGTATTATATCGCGGCTACAAGAAAAATATTTCAGCCATGTCGGTTCGTTCGATTATTTCGATACCCTTTCATTTATTCGTGCCATCAATACGCTCTTACCAACCTATCAACCCATTTTTCAACAATACGCGGGTTCACTTGATTGGCAATTGGTGGCAGCCATTGCATGGCAAGAGTCACATTGGGACCCACAAGCCACGTCACCCACTGGCGTGCGTGGTTTGATGATGCTCACTCGCCCGACAGCAGAATGGGCTGGAATTCACGATCGGCTGGACCCAGAAGAGAGTGTAAAAGGGGGAATGGCTTATCTGCACTACCTGATGGCGCGTTTGCCAAAAACCATTCCTGAAGATGAGCGCATTTGGTTTGCCCTTGCAGCTTACAACATGGGGTACGGGCACCTTCTTGATGCCTGTAAATTAACTGCTACGCAAAAAGGTAATCCAGACAGTTGGCTAGATGTTAAAACGCGTCTTCCCCTGCTCAGCAAGAAAAAATATTACGCCAATACAACCTATGGTTATGCCCGTGGCTATGAAGCTTATCGCTACGTTGAAAATATTCGGCGTTACTATTTGAGCCTGGAAGGATACCTTAGAGCGAAAGCCAACCGCGAAAAAGCGGAAGAGAGTGAAGTGGCAACGGATACCACCATAATCAGCACTCCCCAAGCTGAAAATGCTAAAATAACAGGCAATAATGTTGAATCTCACGAAAAAGCGTCGGAGAATAAAACACCGACGCAATCTGAAACAACCATTAAGCCCTAACTGACTATGGCATTTCCTGTTGCTGAGTTTTCATTTTTTTCAATGCCTTATGCTGTTCCCTGCGTTGTTTGAAAAAAGCACTCAACATAGTGGAGCACTCTTCTGCCAGCACACCGCCGGTAATTTCAATTTGGTGATTCATGCCTGGATGGCGCAAGATATCAAGCAATGAACCTGCCGCTCCCGTTTTCATATCGCTGGCACCATAAACTAACCGTTGTATCCGGCTGTGTACCATCGCTCCTGCGCACATGACACAAGGCTCTAAAGTGACATACAGCGTCGTATTCAATAGACGATAATTCTGCAATTGCCTCCCGCCCCGCCGTAACGCAATAATTTCTGCATGGGCGGTAGGATCATGGTCAGTGATTGGATGGTTAAATCCCTCAGCAATCACCTTATTATCTGCAACCAATACCGCACCAACCGGAATTTCACCCTTTGCTTGTGCTTGCATGGCTAAATCTATCGCCCGACGCATCCAATATTCATCACTAAAATTTTCGTTGTCACTGCCCATTCTCTTACTTATGAAAATTCTGCCTATTATACTCAATCGCCTCAATCTGCTGGTTCAACCTGAATCTCATCAGGAAAAGCATCAAGGAACAATTTTATGCGCGCTGTCCTTTCACTGGCCATTTTAGAAACTTTACGAAAAGCACTTAACCAAGAAGTTGGAATGGTATTAATATCCACTACTGGATTGCTGTTGCCATAAATGTGCCCCCACCAACGCTTTCCAGGGAGAAAAATCTGCCAGCCATTTTTCTGCCTGTTCCGCACTCACTTTATCGTCCTGGTTGAGCAAATATTGGAGATTACGCCTGACGGCAACATCGCCATGTAGTGAACCATCCAGGTAACTGAATCCTCGTAGCAAGGCATAATTAACGGTCCACATGCCAATGCCCTTGATAGCAAGTAAGCTGTCCGCCAACCGTTTCACTCCATTTTCTCCTTCTGGAATATTTAGTTCCAATAATCCAGAGTCAATAAGTTGACAAACATTCAATAAAGCATTCGCTTTACTCACAGAAAAACCACACTGACGGAGATCATGCTGAGAATATTGCATCACCTGCTTATCATTCGGAAAACACAGTAACCCAGAAGAGTGCTGAAGCCCTACCGCCTGAATAAAACGCCGCCTGATGGAAATGGCTGCGCTTAAACTAATTTGTTGCCCGATAATCGCCCAACTAAGCGCTTCAAAAGGTGTCGCGGATTGATAAATGCGCAAGCCTGTTTGTCTGTTAACCAATTCTCCAATAACGGGATGATATTGATAGACAGATTCAAATACATCAACCGGTTGTTTCAAACCAAGCATATGGGAGGCTAGCGTCGATAACGCTTCACGTTGTGAAGAACACTCTTTATCACCATCAATATCAAGCTGTATTTTCGCCCTATTTTTTTCCATTGTGATGGTCAAAAGGGCCGGATTTTCATACCAAATAATCCCTTTTTTAATTTGATTATGTTGTACGATCTCAGAAATACCCATTTCATCCCTCTGATGAAAAGCAAAAAAATCCCTCGTATGATAATTATTGGGTAATATAATTTCCGTTAAGCAGCTTGATTTCATTGGGGTAGCTCCAGAAGACACACAGAATTAATCTCACTATTCACTATCTAACAGACTTTAAGTTTAGATACAATGGCAATTCAACCAACACAGCCTACAAAGTAACATAATCAATTTTATATTTAATTAACTCCTTATTTAATTTTCGGATTTGATATTTTGACGGGCTTAACATTAATAGATAAATACCAATCCCCATAAGTAAAATCATACTTAACATGACTAAAAAGAAATCTAAAGCACTCCCGATAGTATGACTCAAGGCATCAACTTTGAATAAAAACACAACCAATACAACAAATGCTAAAGTAAAAAAATAAGTTGAAAATATTTTTTCAAAACAATAAGTAAAATAGTAGTAAGAACTGACATTGATTTGAACCACACCAGAGTTTAAGACAATATATACTTTCAACTTTTTAAGAATATCTATATATTCAGGACTCAATCCATCTTTTTTCAGCTTGATAAATATATTCCTAAATTTATCAGATTTTATCTTTGTCACATCAAACATGATCTCAGATGCAATTTCATATTTAATATACTCTTTACTCAAATCATCTAAATAAACATTGTACTCATTAAGGTATTTAATGTACTTTTTTGCCTTTCTCTCTCTAAACACACATACATCTGCATAAAGCTTCTTTAATACGGACAGAATAATACCAACAAAAGTCCCGATAGATCCCAAGACTTTCACGATATCATTACCATGTTTTACGATGTATTCAAGCATGTTTTTACTCTAATGAATTGAAAACATGCTTAAGTATATACCATGATAAATGTACTGGATTGCTTTCTGATATGTTAACATCTATCTCAGATAGTTTTTCTTTGCACAGTATATTTAGTTGTAATCATTTCTTTGTAAGATACATTTTTTATAAAATATATTGCATGAAATAACAAGGGATGATCGAGAGCAACAAATCAGGAGGAAAATTAAGTCCTTAATTAAAAGGCTTAATTTATGTAAGAGGTTGAAATGGCACTACTAATTACCAAACGCTGCATTAATTGTGATATGTGTGAACCCGAATGCCCTAATCAGGCCATCACCATGGGTGCAGAGATCTACGAAATTGAGCCTGAACGCTGTACCGAGTGTATCGGGCACTACGAAAAGCCAACTTGTCAATCCGTCTGCCCAATCACGAACACCATTATCTTTGACCCTAACCATCAGGAAACCGAAGAGCAGTTATGGGATAAGTTTGTGCTTCTACATCATGCTGATAAGATCTGAATTTAATTTTCCAATATCACCGTCGCACAGGCATAACGCCGTTCATCTGCTAGTGTGACATGCATGGATTTTATCCTCAGTTTGTTAGCCAGCACTGCGGCCTCTCCATGAAGTTTCAACGTGGGTTTTCCCAGTGGATCATTAGTCACTTCAAATTGATTAAAAGCCAGTCCATTGCGGATACCTGTTCCAAAAGCTTTAGCTGCCGCTTCCTTGACAGCAAACCGTTTTGCCAGGAAGCGGACAGGCTGGTTATGCTGTTGATATTGCTGCCATTCCCTATCACTCAGAATTCGCCTTGCCAGACGTTCGCCTGAACGCCCGACAATTTCTTCAATGCGAGATATTTCAACAATATCTGTGCCTAATCCAAGAATGGCCATTAACGGCGAGCTTCCCGCAATAAAGTTTTCATATCCGCCACAGCCGCAGATAAGCCACTGAATACAGCACGACCAATAATGGCATGTCCTATATTCAATTCATAAATTTCAGGTAAGGCTGCAATACGCTGCACATTGTGGTAGGTCAAACCGTGGCCTGCATTGACTTTAAGCCCTTTAGCAGCTGCGTAAGTTGCAGCTTCTTTGATACGCTGAAATTCTTTTTCCTGCTGTACCTCATTCCCTGCATCTGCATACGCCCCCGTGTGAATTTCAATAAATGGCGCTCCAACTTCGGCAGCAGCATCAATTTGTTGGTGATCCGCATCAATGAACAAAGACACTAAAATCCCCGCTTCTGATAAAGTCTTAACAGCCGCAGCAATGTGCTCTTTTTGTCCAGACACATCCAATCCCCCTTCGGTTGTGACCTCTTGACGCTTTTCAGGGACTAAACAACAGAAAGCAGGTTTGATTTGGCAAGCAATCCCCACCATCTCATCTGTGACCGCCATTTCAAGGTTCATACGGGTTTGGATTGTATTTTTTAATAATTGGACATCTCTGTCAGTAATATGGCGGCGATCTTCACGTAGGTGAACGGTTATACCATCTGCACCCGCTTGCTCTGCAACAAATGCAGCCTGAACGGGATCAGGGTATTGTGTCCCACGGGCATTACGCAAGGTTGCAATGTGATCAATGTTGATACCTAACAATACCTCAGCCATTTTTAGCTCCTGCAATAATATAAGATTTAATAAAGTCTACACTCTTCATCATGAAAAAGTGGCTTACTTTAGTTTTCATTTTTCTTGTTGGGGTTATCAGTTTTTTTACGCACGAAGTGACGAAATAGCTCACGGCTTTTTAACGGTTTTCCCCCCAGATAAGGTTTCAAGGCAATGCGAGTAAAACGCTTCGCTGCTTTCAAGGTCACCTGATCGGGAAATTCGCTACTTGCCAATGCCTTGAGTTCATAACCTGTAAAACTGTAATGATCCACAACCAAACTGGCGATAAAGCCTTTTTCTTCACGATAACGGTATGTCATGGTATCCGATACAGGTTCACCACTTCCCGCACAGTGAAGATAATCTACTCCGTATCCCATATTGGTGAGTAGCGCTAATTCAAAACGACGCAATGCACATTCTGGTGTGTATTCACTCACTGCAAGCGCTTGTAAACATTGGAGGTAATCAAAAAAAAGCGCGGGATATGCCGTTCCTTGCTCAAGGAGTCTGGATAAGAGTTCATTCACATACAAACCGCTGTAGAGCACACTTCCCGTTAAGGGGAGGGCCAATGAGACAGGCTCTGCGTCTCTTAATGTCTTGATTTCACCCCGCCCACTCCAACGAATAAGCAGCGGGGTGAAAGGTTGCAAGCAACCTTTCAGGTTGGAGCGACGGCTGCGTGCCCCTTTCGCTAAAACACGTACCCGCCCTTCATTTTCAGTAAAAAAATCCAGCAATAAACTGGTTTCACTGTAAGGGCGCCCATGAAGCACAAAGGCTCTCTGCCAGCCGTCCACACATCAGCCTTATAAGTCGTCGATGTAACCGAGGCTACGCAGCGCTCGTTCGTCATCAGCCCAACCCGCTTTCACTTTCACCCACAATTCCAGGCGGACTTTCATATCAAACAGCTTTTCCATATCTTGACGGGCTTCTATGCCGATCTTCTTGATTTTACTGCCTTTATTACCAATCACCATTTTCTTCTGGCCATCACGCTCTACCAGAATCAAGCCGTTGATGGTATAACCGCCACGTTCATTGGTAACAAATTGCTCAATTTCCACTGTCACGGAATAGGGGAGTTCTTCACCCAAAAAACGCATCAGTTTTTCACGGATGATTTCTGACGCCATAAAACGCTGTGAGCGATCAGTAATGTAATCTTCAGGGAAGTGATGTTCCGCCTGGGGTATATGATCACGCACTAGGTTGGCAATGGTATCAACATTCATGCCTTTTTCAGCGCTAATCGGCACAACATCAATAAAATTCATCTGTTGGCTAAGAAAACCGATATGTGGCAGAAGAATGGTTTTATCCGTCACATTGTCCACTTTATTGATAGCCAGTAAGACGGGACAACGCAAATGACGCAACTTATTCACCACCATTTCATCATCTGGTGTCCAATGCGTACCTTCCACAACAAAAATAACCAGTTCGACATCACCAATGGAGCTGCTCGCCGCACGGTTCATCAGGCGGTTGATCGCCCGTTTTTCTTCAATATGAAGGCCCGGTGTATCAACATAGATGGTTTGGTAAGCCCCTTCCGTATGGATCCCCATGATGCGATGCCGCGTCGTTTGAGGTTTACGGGAAGTGATGGATACTTTTTGGCCCAATAACTGATTCAATAACGTTGATTTACCAACATTGGGCCGACCGACTATTGCAACGAATCCGCAATAGTTTTTTTCTTCGCTCATTCAAGCTCCAGTTGTTTTAATGCTTGTTCCGCAGCCGCCTGCTCTGCCTTGCGGCGGCTGGAACCGACTCCTCTGACAGGTTGTTCAAATCCACTGACCTGACAGTGAATTGTAAATTCCTGATCGTGTGCTTCCCCACGAACCTGAACAACCAGATATGTAGGCAACGGCAAATGACGCCCTTGCAAATATTCTTGTAAACGGGTTTTAGGATCTTTTTGCTTATCGCCCGGGCTAATTTCATTCAAACGGGTTTCATACCAATTCAGGATAATCTTTTCGACCGTCTGAATATCGCTATCAAGAAAAACAGCACCGATTAAAGCTTCAATACTATCCGCTAAAATGGATTCGCGACGATGTCCTCCACTCTTTAACTCACCCGGCCCCAAACGCAGGCATTCACCTAACTCAAACTCTCTGGCTAGCTCCGCCAGAGTATTACCACGCACCAATGTTGCCCGCATGCGGCTCATGTCCCCTTCATCAACACGGGGAAAACGATGGTAAAGGGCATTAGCAATGACAAAACTCAGGATTGAGTCACCAAGAAATTCCAAACGTTCATTATGCTTACTGCTGGCACTGCGGTGAGTCAACGCTTGAAGCAACAAATCGTGTTGTTTAAAGCTATATCCCAGCTTATGTTGTAACCGGTTCGTTATTATGGGGTTCATGTGCTACCAATTCAGTTAGAATTCATCAAATAAAAGCACACGCAACAGACCTGTGAGACCATACCAACCAAGTTACCTTGGGAACATTTTTTGCGGTATGCCTTACAAAACTGTTGCGTTTGCACTGGCTCCCAAAGTCTTCATCTTCTTCAGGAGCCAGTCATCTCGTTTGAAAGAATATTCTACACTGTGAGATAAATTAATGCTGCGCTAATATATAAATATTAGTGAATTCCACCAATTCGACTGAAACGCACGCCAGTAGGCCATTCGCCTTCCTGTTTTTCAAAGCTCATCCAAATGGCGGTTGCACGGCCTACCAGATTTTTCTCCGGTATAAATCCCCATGAACGACTGTCATCACTATTGTCACGGTTATCACCCATGGCAAAATATTGCCCCTTGGGAACAATCCAAGTCCCCATTGGCAAGCCTTCTTGAGAGAAACCAGGGAAACGTTGTATTACAGGAATAGTCAAAATATGGTGTGACACATTACCTAAAGTTTCGACTCTTTCGTCCTGGCGAAGAGCGTATGGTCCGACTGGTTCATCGACAGGAACCTGATAAACACCACTTATACGAACGCCTTCTGGTGTCACATCTTCTTTTATTGTCCATTCACTTGGGAACACATTCCGGTAAGTAACAGGTAAATCGCCCTTACATTGTGTATTCCAGCCACAGCCAGGGTAAACCTGAAGCTCTTTATTGACGTAGTCATAAACGATCTTATCCCCAGGCAAACCAATAATGCGTTTTACAAAATCTATGCTTGGGTTCTTCGGATATTTGAAAACCGCAATATCTCCACGTTTAGGCTCGCCAGTCTTAATTAAGGTTGTTTGCGTAATGGGATCTTTTAAACCATAAGCAAATTTTTCAACCAGAATGAAATCCCCGATCAACAATGTCGGCATCATTGAACCAGAAGGGATCTGAAAAGGTTCATAAACAAAAGAGCGCAGAACCAACACAATGGCTAACACCGGAAAGACAGATGCAAGTGTTTCAACCCATGAAGGTTTGTTCAGTTTTTTAGCCAAAGCTTCCTGAGCTTCTGCACCTGTCGCCTGTTCCTGGATGTGAGCAAATTTTTTCTTACGTTCAGGCGCAAACTTAAATCGTTCTATGCACCAAAGAATACCGGTAATTAACGTTGCTAACGTTAATATCAAGGCAAAAGTGTTAGCCATTTGAACTCCTTACGACCTTGTGTTAATTATCTTTGCCAACATGCAGAATCGCTAAGAAGGCTTCCTGCGGCAGTTCAACATTTCCGACCTGCTTCATGCGTTTTTTACCTTCTTTCTGTTTCTGCAATAACTTTTTCTTACGACTGACGTCACCACCATAACATTTCGCCAGTACGTTTTTACGTAATTGCTTAACGGTAGAACGCGCAATAATGTGAGTTCCTATGGCAGCCTGAATGGCAATATCAAATTGCTGGCGTGGGATCAGCTCCTTCATTTTTTCCACCAGCTCACGACCACGGTATTGAGAATTCTCTCGGTGAGTAATCAATGCCAGAGCATCAACTCGCTCACTGTTAATCAAGACATCCACACGAACCATGTCCGAATCCTGGAAACGGATAAAATTGTAATCCAACGAGGCGTAACCACGAGAGGTTGATTTCAAACGGTCAAAGAAATCCAGAACCACTTCAGCCATTGGAATTTCATAAGTCAGAGCAACCTGATTACCGTGATAAACCATATTTGTCTGCACACCGCGTTTTTCTACGCAGAGTGTAATGACGTTACCAAGGTACTCTTTCGGCAACAACATGTGACATTCTGCAATCGGTTCACGCAGCTCCTCAATATTGTTCAATGGCGGCAACTTGGATGGACTATCAACGTAAATAATATCACCACTGGTTGTCTCAACTTCATAAACAACGGTTGGCGCTGTTGTGATCAAATCGAGATCATATTCACGCTCCAGACGTTCCTGAATGATTTCCATGTGCAGCAAGCCGAGGAAACCACAACGGAAACCGAAGCCCAACGCAGTCGAACTTTCTGGCTCATAGAATAATGACGCGTCATTTAAGCTCAGTTTGCCCAACGCATCACGGAAAGCTTCATAGTCATCAGAACTTATTGGGAACAGACCCGCATAAACCTGAGGTTTGACCTTTTTAAAACCAGGCAGGGCTTTTTCCGCAGGCTGACGGGCAGTTGTCAGTGTATCCCCAACTGGCGCCCCCAAAATATCTTTGATGGCACAAACCAACCAGCCTACTTCACCGCAATTCAATACATTACGGTCAATACGTTTCGGTGTGAAGATACCCAGACGGTCAGCGTTATATACCTGTCCGGTGCTCATTACCTTAATTTTGTCACCCTTACGCAACGTACCGTTTTTGATGCGGACAAGTGAAACAACACCAAGGTAATTATCAAACCATGAGTCAATAATCAGGGCCTGTAATGGAGCATCAGGATCGCCTTCCGGTGACGGTATCTCTTTCACCAGACGTTCAATGACATCCTGTACACCTACCCCCGTTTTTGCAGAACAGCGAACAGCATCTGTTGCATCAATACCAACAATGTCTTCTATTTCTTCAGCGACACGCTCTGGTTCAGCCGCAGGGAGGTCAATTTTATTCAGAACCGGAACCACTTCCAGATCCATTTCAATGGCGGTATAGCAGTTAGCCAATGTTTGGGCTTCAACCCCCTGGCCTGCATCAACAACCAGCAAGGCTCCTTCACAAGCCGCCAGTGAACGGGAAACTTCGTAAGAGAAGTCAACATGCCCCGGTGTATCGATAAAGTTTAATTGGTAAACTTGCCCGTCATTTGCCTTGTAATCAAGAGTGACACTTTGTGCTTTGATCGTGATCCCACGTTCACGTTCCAGATCCATTGAATCCAGTACTTGTGCTGCCATTTCGCGATCAGACAGTCCACCACAGATTTGAATAATCCGGTCAGAGAGCGTGGACTTACCGTGGTCAATGTGGGCGATAATGGAGAAATTTCTTATTTGCTTCATTATTAAATCTTTTTTGCCTTAATATTTCTGAATCATTCGCCTATGGACACATTGATGGACATAAAGCGACAGTTTATTGGTTCGGCCACTGGCCCGAAGCGCTGTATTCTACATGCCAAACCCGCGAAAACCAAACCCGTGAAAACTTAGCCATGTCTGTCATTTTCAATATGACCCAGTTATTTTCAGTAATGATAAATTAAAATTGAAACTTGTAGGGTAAAACAGATTATTCTTGCTGTAGAACCTTAATCGAATCAGGTGGTAAGCCAATTTGTAACACGACAGGCTGGTACGCTTGCAAATTATCCCAATACGCAGCAATCTTGCGGGCAATGAAGAAACCAGCGACTCCACCGCCAATCCCCCCTAAGCAGATCCATAATTGGACAGTCGTCCAGAATTGGAAAAGCACTCCCCCCAAAAACAAACCCAACAATGGTGTCAAATAAACCAACATAGCTGAACGTAGCAGGCTGCTTTCAGGAATGCCCACTTCAACCTTCTGCCCCGGTTGGAGTGGTTGAGAAATTTCCAGTTCCAACTGATGGATGCTTTCTGGCCCTATTTTTTCCAGTAAATAAGAACCACAGGCTGTTTTGGTTTGACAGCTACCGCAGCCTGAAGATGAGCCATAACGTAATAATGCCCGGCCTTTGTGCCAACGGACAACCGTTGCCCACTCTTTAACCATCAGTTTTTCCCGTAATCGTCACACTTGCTGCAATTTGTTCGGCTGTTGCGAAAGGCAGCTCACCAATAACTGTTATGCTGTTTTTGCCTCTGGCCAAAGTATAAACCGTTCTTCTGCCTTGTCGAAATGGTTGTTCATCAACAACCTTTTTATCCGAGTTCACAACATTGACAGAAAAATTAAACAATCCATCACTATACATGATGGATTCTAACCATTCTGTCTCTGATAGTTTCAGGCTGTTACGTGAAATTTCTTTGAAGCCGTCAGGCATTTTTCCAACCAGCCAATTGAATTTCAACTTATCAGCAGGAGGAATGAGTAACATAGGCGGTAATTTCAAATCAGTAATTACATTCAATTCTGTTTTAATATAGCCATTCACCGTTGATGACACGACACGGAATTGCTCAATAACTGTTTTATTATCCTTATCTAATAAGTCAATCAGCAAAGGGAGATGATTTTTCTCATCAATCAGCAGGTTATAGTTATAGCGGAATTTATCTTTCGATATGATGCGTACAAAATTCACAGGATGATCGCCAACATTTGTGCTGCCTGCATCAATAAAACGATAAAATTTTTGCAATTGGGTAAAATCGGCAAAGATGATCGGTGGAAGATAATCGACGATATGAGAACCACGGATACTAAATGAGTCTAATCCGGGTTCGTAATAGCTGATTTGGTCACCGCGCTGGATAATTTCTCTACGTGAGCCATCCATTTGGATGATTTGAGCAATCACCTGCCCATTGATAATGGCATGACGGTAACGCAAGGGAACGAGAAATTGCTGCTCTAAGATGATGAAACCAAGCTCGTAATCCAGCGTTTGCACTGCCTTACTCATATCTTGTAACAAAGCCTCAGCGTTGCTTTGTTGTTGCGCTGAGGCTTTTAGAGGATTTATCAGGCTACTCGCCAATAAAAAAACGACAACCCAAGTACGTTTCATCACTGTTGTTGTGACTGTTGTGGCGCTTGCTCTTCAGGAACCGGACTAACCTGAGTGACACCATAATTTTTTTCAGAGTGAATGCGCCGAGCGAGTTCATATTGCTGCAACATTGCATCAATTCGCTTATTGCTTTCTCGTACTTGCATACTCAAATCACCACCGAAAGTTTCTTCTTCGGCGGGAGAAGCTAAGCCAACTGTTGAGGCTGTCCCCATCACAGGCAACGTGTTAAAAGCTGGCGCCTCAAATTGGTTATCTGTTTCAACACTGCTATTACTATTATACTGCTGGACACCGATAATCACGGTCAGCGATACACAGGCAGCAACCCCAATTTGGGCAATTTGACTCTTCCATGCGCGAATTTTGTGCCAGAATGGCATGTTAGCCCATGTTTCAGGTTTTGGCTGAGATTCCAGAACGGCCGCTGGATTAATATGAATAGGTTCTTTTTCAAGCGCCAACGCTACTTGATTTGCAATGTCCAAATGCAATACATCCCCCACATCGCCACGCAGCACATCACGCACCAGATGATAGCGTTCCCACTGTTTTTGCATGACCGCATCTTCAGAGACCAAATGAATTACTTCACTATCAAGAGCTTCTCCATCCATTAATGCGGAAAGTTTTTCTCTTTGCATGCTAAAGTACCCTTCAATATTATTTTGTCCCACTGTTTTCCACTATATTATTGTTGGATCAGTGGTTGAACTTTATTATCAATCGCTTCCCTTGCCCGAAAAATTCGTGAACGCACAGTGCCTACAGGACATTCCATAATGTCGGCTATTTCTTCATAGCTCAATCCATCCAATTCCCTCAATGTAATCGCGACCCTCAAATCTTCTGGAAGCGATTCAATAGTGCGGAAAACCACTTCCTTTAATTCTTCAGACAACATTAAGTTCTCAGGGTTCGAAATTTCTTTTAATGAACTTGACGTATCATAATTTTCTGCATCATTGGCATCCAGATCATTGGATGGTGGACGGCGCCCCTGAGCAACTAAATAATTTTTCGCAGTATTAACGGCAATACGGTACAACCATGTATAAAATGCACTATCACCTCGGAAAGAAGAAAGTGCCCGATAAGTCTTAATGAAAACCTCCTGAGCAACATCGGGAACGTCGCCCTGAGGTACGTAACGAGCAATCAGGCTCGCTACTTTGTGCTGGTATCTCATCACCAGCAAATTAAATGCTTTTTGGTCGCCCTTCTGGGCGCGTTCAATCAGCATTTGATCCGTTAACTGCTCGCTCATCCGAGGTTCACTCTCCTGAGGTAAAACTCCACATTTATACTTAAATTAAACCAATATGATGTTCTGATTTCCCGAACAAGCATGACTTTGAGTATCAGTTCATTGTGAAGTTCAACTTTAATTGTAATTTTGATTACAACCACCTGTTATTTTCGTACTGCACTTTTCTAAATCATAGCCGCTATTTCACAGGACACGCGATTTTAAACTGAGAAAAAGAAAACCTTTGTTTTATTATACCGAAAAATCTAATTCTCCATCTCAATAGTGCTAACATTATCAATAATAAAGATAAAAATCTGTTATTAACTGACAAAAGTCGTCTGAATATGTGTCATCTGAGGAACGAATCGTTAATTCACTCACCTGGATGTCCTGTTCATGCCGTGACAATCCCAGTAATAGACGATGCAACGGCTTATCTTGCCTGTCACGAACATTGACGCGGAAATGGGTAAACCATCCCAAATCTGACGCCATTTTTTCAAATTGTTCACCAATTTCATAAGGGAGTACCAGGCAAAATAACCCTGTCGGCGTAAGCAATGACCGTACACACGCCAATAACCCCTGATGCGTCAATGACTCCGTATAACGCGCCTGATTGCGAGCTTTGTTTCGACATGCAATAGCCGGCTCAAAGTAGGGAGGATTGCTAACAATCAAATCGTATTGAGAGTTAATTTTCCACAATTCACTTTGTTGCATATGTTGTCGCACGAAATCATGAATATCCTGCTGATATACCGTAATACGGGAAGGCCACGGTGATTGCTGTACATTATCCACTGCCTGCATTGCAGCAAGGCCATCCAGCTCCACCGCATCAATAAGGGTATCTTCTTTTGCACGTTGGGCTATCATCAACGCAATCAAACCACTGCCACATCCAATATCCAGACATCTTTTCCTGTTATATACTGGCACCCAAGCTCCCAACAACACACCATCCGTCCCGACTTTCATCGCACATTTATCATGTCCAACAAAAAACTGTTTAAATGTAAAACCACCGCGGCGAAAAGCGGGTTTCTGTATCGATGCCATAACCTATTCTGCTGAAATTAGAATTTGTCATAGCATAAATCTTATGGCCGACGGATAAAAGTCACCTACTTATTGGATGCTTTTATAGGATGAAGAATGCGCCTAACCTGTTTATAATCGGTAAAATAATATTATTAATCAATTAAATATATCATTAAGGGGTGCTATTGGGGTGCCATAATAACAGCACCCGAAGTGACTTTTGACGCTTTCTTTGTTAATTTGCTTTTCTTTTAACCTGTATTCTTTCCACTTCTTTTGCCGCTAATTCCCTTTGATTGTCAATGTATGCTGCCAGATCATTCACATGAACGATTCTTGGTGATTTCTGACTGTCAGTTAATTTGTATGTAGGAATATTCAGCTTTCCTTCATTTGCTTTACGCTCAGCAGTTCCAGGGCTCATTCTGAGATATCTTTCCGCTATGGCCGACAAAGGAATTTGCGAAGTTTCAAATTCCGCCAATAACAAGAACACCGTGTTCATCTTCATTACTCAACTCCTTTCTGATACCCGTTCCACAAAACCATTTTTGCCACCATTTCAGGTGCTGCCAAGTCACTGAGTGTTGCTTCAAAAATGATGTCATACAGCTCCGTAGTCAGGATATCTTCCAAATTTCTTGGCCTTTCAGAGTAGGGCACTTCATCGGGCACCCCGTTCATGACATCAATAACCAATGCGGCGATTTCCTTTTCTCCCCGTTCCGGCTTGCGGTATCCGGCTTTCCATACTGCATCGGTGATATCAGCCGGATCGCCCCAAACTGAGGCGATGATTTGAGTCAGGTGGAGTGGCTTCATTTAAACCCCCTGCATATATTCGCTGCCCGTTCGCACATATCAGTGTCGAACCAGCCGAAATGACATTCGTTGAAACTGATTTCCAGTTGATTTGCTAACCATCTGTACGCCTCCGTGCGCTCCAAATTACGACTCCTGACGACATCATCGAAATACCGATGAGCCGATGCTCTGGCTCTGCGTGTCGGTTTATCTGCCAGTGACCCCATCGGGATATCCGTTCCCGGATGAATGCTGACACGCGCACCGCATGTCCAGCAGTGATACAGCCACGGCCAGCGGTTGTCATGGATGCGTTTAAAAACATTCAGATGATGCTCAATCATCACGTGCCTGCCGCAGTATCGGCAATGAGTCGGAATGGGGTAGGGGTCGTTAACTCTCTGTATTGCTCTTGGATTCGGGTTCCATGGGGTGAACTGCATGTAATCTCCTTAATGCTTCTTTCACGGCATTTAAACGAGAATCCATCCTTTCGTATTTTGGACTGTCAATATTTAGTGCGGGAGCCAGATATCCGGTGAGATATCCGTTATCAGCCTTGAGAATAAAATCAGATAATGAACTTCCCATTGCAGGCCAGAATGCAGTCCATGAATTACCATATTCAGAGATTGTTATTCGTCCCATCTTATTACCGTAATCTTCCAGATAAACATGAATAGGGTCATGTCGTGGTACATCCGTGATTTGAATTTTCACTACATCCGATGTTTCGATATGCACAATAATCCTCCCGCCGCATAGCAGCGTAGTGATAGGGTTGGGGTTACAGGGTTCTATCTGGATTGCCGAGCACGGTGACTCGGTGTTGAAAATCGGTGGTAGGTGGTGCTGGTTGTGCTGGTTTTTTCTTGACTTTACTCACATACTTACCTTGATTCTCATTGGCGCATATTCGTCTACACACAACACATCTACGGTTATTTGTGTATCTCAAAATGTGTCCATGTGGACAGGGTTTACCGTAAAAATATTTACTCGGTTCCGTGGTCATGAGTTACCTCTTCAAACTCAGCTTCAAATACAGCAGCATGTTCTTGATCGATATCTGACTCGGCTTTTTCATCTAAAACGACGGCTTTCTGTATCTCTATGGATACAGGAAGATATTTGAATATTTTTCTAATGGCTGTTTTCTTTGCCATTTCCTCCCAATGAGTCGCCCACGGAGAGTATGTTTCGGCTAAATTTATTGATCCGTCTTTATTTGTCTTCACTGACTTACTTTGGGCTGCAACCTTGTTTATTTGCTGCCTAGACATTACCTCAAATTGAGTCCCTCCATCTTTTAATCTGGCAACGGCATAAACATGGGTGATGGGGGCGTCATCATTACCGCATGGGACATGTGTTAGCGTTTCATTCAGTCCATATTCGTAATGAAATTGGTCACCCTCTCGGACGGCTCTTGCTGAGATACTGATTATCTGACCGGATCGACGAGCTAAATCAATCATTCCTCGGTAACCAATAATCAACTGGACATCAATTCGCTCGGTAACCCAAGTTCCATCTGTATTGCGCTTATTTTTCTTAAATGGTAAGAGGTAAGCGTGCCCTAATGCGTTACCGGGCTCCAGACCTAATTGAGCGCACTGGACAACAGCTCCGATAAAGCTATCCCTGTCGCACAATCCCAAATCAGGATTTTTTCGAATTTCCGTTGTCACTATTCGGATCATTCGTTCCGCGGTTAAATGTTTTGGTAGTGCATTTGCTAACTGGTTTTTCATTCCCGGTAAGTTAATAAACTGAATTAGCTGTAGATCTTTTGTCTTTTCCTTGACTGCTGTTCCTTGCGTCTTTTGCAAATCAGCTTGCGCCAATGGCGGTGTATTAGTCATTTCTCAACTCCTTAGCATAGTGAGGTAGTGATAGCTCTCTAATACCCGGCCATTCATTTGATTTTAGGCACTGAGCATAGGTTGCTAGATTTCTCTGGTAGGCTGTACGCCCTGCCGACCTTGCTTGTTCGTTCATAACGTAGATCCTGACGGGATAACGCCCGCAATCCACTGTGGTACTGACAACCAGAAAAACGAATGTTGGAATTTCTCCTGTGAGTTCGTTGTATCCGTCCGAATAAAACGCATCCTGCACGTGATAACGGTAGTCGTAGAACGCCCTGTCAAACCTGTTCATGTCTGCTGCTGTTTTGACGTCTACTATCCAGTGGTGCGCCTCAATTAATTTATCCGGCCTGCTCCTACATAAAACTCCAGTTGCAGCATCTTCCCAATAGATGCTACTTTCCGCTCTGCCTGCTGCCTCTAGACACCATTTAGCGATCGGATGAGCTAACGTGCTGTCTCTCATTATTTTCAACTTCCGATGTTGTTCATAATCCATGATGATTTTCCCTGTGTCGGCGCATTCTTTTAGAAACTCTTGTTCTTCCTGCTTTCCTGCATTGGTGCGTCGATTGAATGGAGGCGCCTCAATGAACCTCTTGCTGAACTCATCCGGTTCCAATAATAGGCAATGCAACGCTGTTCCCATATCTAATGATTTGATTTTTTCCTCATCAATAGGAGCGCGCCGTTGCCATATCAGTTCGGCGGGGGATTGGTCGATTATGTCCAACTGCGACTTGCTCACCCCCTCGCCCTGATGATAATCCTCGTTGGAAATGTCATAATAGATACCGGGTTTCATGTAGTTCTTCCTCCACTGCTCGACACACATCAAATAGCCATTCGTTGTATTTTTCGATTAATTCATCCTGTCTGTCGCCGGTGGTGGCTAACAGAGTGTTAATGAGCTCTGACCATGTGTTATCCGGCAATTGTCCCAGTCGGTCATTAGCTCGGTTATCCAGATCCGCAGCAAGGGCGTTCTGATATTCTTCATCCTCTTCCAGCCGTTCCTGACGATTTAACGCCGCCCGAATATCGTCATTTCTATTGCGAACATCGTCCCAATAGATTTCGTTATCGTCGTAGCTCATGCGGCCTCCTTATGCATATGCTGGGCGATAGCCATAAGTTCCCGATAGCTGAAACCCGCCTTTTGCATCTCTTCCGCGAGACGCTCTGTATCACAACGCACTCTGGCGTATTCCAGCATTTCGCTAACATCGAGGTCGGAACGCAGGGCGAACTCTTTGAATGGAATATTGAATTGCATATCACCCAGATCGTGATAATTGATATAGATTCGTCCGTTAAATACCCGTTCCTCTGGTTGGACATAACTGTAATTTATTGATGGCAACATATTACCCTCCGTTAAACCGGAATAAATACGAATAATGAGATAATGAGTAGTGCAATTCGGCGCGCATGGAAGCGCCGGTTCCTGACTGCCTGTGGTTTTGTGGGTACGACTGCGCACCCGTCCAACATGTTGTTACGCATGTAACAGTCCCTCGTTAGTGAAAACGATTGGTGATTTTCGAGTTTGGATTATTTAGAGGTCAGAGAAATGAGCGCCTTGGCGTGCAGTTCGGCGGATTCGCGGATTGCTCCGCTTTTGGTGAAAACAGCTTCTTCAGCACTCCATCCTTTGCGCAATCTTTTCCCGATAGTTTGAGGGCGAACATTACACTCTGGCATTCTAGCCCATTGTGATAATGTCATAGATACTCCATTTATAGTAATGAATACATTTGTTCTTGTGTTATTGCTTTGTATTAATTTTTTCGCCCACCTGCAGTTGTCAGGGCTATAATTCCCATTATTATCAATCCTATCTAAGCTATGGCTTTTGCTTGGCCTTCTTCCCATGTCTTGAATAAAATTTTTGAATTCAGACCACCTTTCACAAACCCTTATTCCCCTACCTCCATAAGATGGATATGCTTTGTTTCTTTTATTTTCACATCGCTGTCTCATTGCTGACCAAATAGAATATTCATTCGACTTCGCCATTTTATGTTTAGTAGGTCTATTATCATTCCATTTGCACCCGCAAGATGTGGAATTACCACTTTTTAAACTAGTCCCTCTAATTTGAACTTTATTTCCACAATCACAAATGCAATTCCAAAATCTACCGGGCTTTTCTGGAACAGGACTAATCACCAAAAGTCGATCGAATCTTAAATTTGTTAATTCCAATGGTTTCATATTGTCACGATTACCCCATAATTAAATCGGCGTGAATGTGTTTAGTCATTGTTATTCTCCCGTTCATTCATCATTCCATCAGCCATTTTGTAAGCTTCTTTTGCCAATGAAATTGACCATCCTTCATCAATAATAGGTAATAAATTAGTATTAATAAGTAACGCAGTTAATGCCTGAGCCGCAAAATAATCCCTCAATGTCATTTCATCCGATTTATTATTTTTCAGTATTGCTTCTCTAGATAATCCTAATGACTCAACCAAATTTTTAACGTTATTTAATCCACCTTCGGTAACCACTCCTTTATATTGAATTTTTTCCTTTGTTGGATAATAAATAACTTTCCCTTGTTTTGTTTGTATCGTTATAGTTCCGCAGGCATCAATGGTGTGATTAATACCTATTTCGTTGAGCTGCTTAGATGATTCAAAAACTAGTTTCTGTTTTTTCTCACTGAGTTGCATATTATTCTCCTGTCGGGGGGTGGGGCAACTCCATCCAGTGGGTGATTTCTGATTCATATAACCGCATACCTCCGCTGGGTTCTACATACCACGTATCAATAAGCTCATCACTATAGATACTTCTAGTAACACCACAGAATGTTACTATTGAGTAGCGAGCTTCATTGATTGAATTTCGATACAGTACTAAATATCTACCATATGGTGGTTTGCTATCACTGAGCTTAATCCACTCCATAAACCCTCCTGTTATTCATCGTCATCACAATAGCAATTGAGAATTCGCTGGTTTAATTGAGCTATTTCCGATGCAATTTCAGCTTTTTCTTGCAGACTGTTTTGAACGTGCTCATGAAACGACTTAGTAAACAGCGCAAAATATATGGAAGGTGAGCCTTGCAAATCACTTTTGGTGCTGAGTTTCACTTCGTCGCTGCCATTTGATATCAATTTTATTGTTAGTGTAAATTCGGCCATTATTATTTTCCTATATTCAGGTAATAAAAAGCCCCGCATTGGCGAGGCTGGTGTTTAATTTTCAATGTTTCAACTAATTCTTAACTGACATATTGCAATACGGGTGAGTAATTTGCGTATTATCTACAGAGCCCACACCTCCATCTTCAACTCTAGCTTTATGATCGTAGGATATAGACTTGGAACTATCTATATATCCGTTACAGATGGGACAAATTAACGCCGAAGATAGTGCTGTTCTTATGAATACAGTATTTTTGCTATCTTCACTGATTTTCTTTCCTTTTGTAATATTGCTTCCTTTTAATACATCACCTTCAAAATGAGAGAGTGAAATAATTTCTTCCCCATTAAGCTGTGAGTTTTCTGATTTTTTAATTTTTTCAAGCAGAAGATCTATCATTGATTCTAGAAATTCAGAGTAATAAACGACCCTTTTGTTATGGCTGGCTCTATTTACTAATGATGATATCAATTGCTTATTTTCAATAAGTGTTTTTTCTAGATTAGAGCGTATGGTAATAAATTCTTTAAAAAATCGCTTGTTATTAAATTTTAATTGCTTTGCTATTACTAATAATGTTCCTAGAAACATTGGGTTAATATGTCTACCCGATGAACTATAGAAATATACAGCTGGATGTAACCCAAGGCTACCCCTGTCATTACCTGTAATCCAATTTACTAATTTTAATGTCTTATCTAACGCTAAAGCAGTTTCTTCTCCATTTTGATCATCTGTTTGAGTTATTAATTCGTTTTGATATTTTTTATTCTGAACAATAGCGATTGATATAAGTTCAATTAAAATATCCAATGCTACTCTTACTTCTCTTGAGCCACCAAGAGGAAGATCTATTGTCTTTAT
Source organism: Xenorhabdus sp. SGI 60 (assembly GCF_056632175.1). Classification (NCBI taxonomy): domain Bacteria; kingdom Pseudomonadati; phylum Pseudomonadota; class Gammaproteobacteria; order Enterobacterales; family Morganellaceae; genus Xenorhabdus; species Xenorhabdus sp. SGI 60. Next base: position 1,113,741 of record NZ_CP196860.1, read on the forward strand.
TTTTGAATTTATATCTGGTGAAAATAAGGCTGAATTTAATTTAAGTGATTTCTCTTCGATTTTCTTTACTTTATCATCAGAGAATGAAGACCAATATTTATGACCTTTGCCAGCCCTAATTATTGCTCGCGCTGCTATAGATATTGGCTTTTTTCTATTTCTGAGAAGAAGTTCTTCCACATTATCTAAAGGAGTTCCTTTTTTGTTTATATTGAAAAAGGAAGTTTCAGCTTTCTCCGCATCACCTTTAACCCATTGTATTTGTAGTGCCCTTACATAAATATTAGTTAGAAGCCTAGTTTCATCAGGAGACATACTATTTGGATTTTGTATTTTTTTCTCTATTTCATCCCACTTACCTACAGATTCGTTAACAAGTTTCCTGGTTTTATCAGCGATGCTTTTTTGTTCTTCGGATATATTTCCACCAAAAAAAGATCGAGAAATAACTCCATCACCATAATCATCTTCTTTCCAAGCTCTTAATACGCTGAGCCTATGACCACCATCTATAACAAAAATATAGGAACTTTTCCAAAGAATGACTGATGGAATCAAATCTCCAGAGACAAAGCTTTGTAATAAAGAAACAACCTGTTCAGGTGTCCAGTGATTGGTTTCTCGTTGAAAGTCCGGCTTTCTTAACAATCCAGTTAGCATACCCATATCTCTCATTGCTATATTCTGAATCGATTCAAACCCCATTTCGCTATCGGCTTTTACGAGAAAGTCTTCTCTCGCAATCATTGCATCTAAATTAACTAAATTAGCTTTTCTTGCCATTTTTTTACTCATTTATCACCTTTGATTGTATTGTGATGATTCATCATTAATAAAAATTTAGCAATGACCTAGATCTCGTCGCGTGATTTACAACTCACACCCTCGCTGTCACATTCCCCGACGCCAGTCTACGGCGGGAGTTGGTTTTGGTTGAATACAGAGCGACGTCACTCATGCAGCAGGAACCGCTGTTGTTGTCACTCTCATCTTTCTTGAGTTGCGCAAATAAATTGGCCAGTACGTCAATTTCATCGACCGGCTGACCGAAAATACTGTCCCAAATTTCCCCTACTGAGCGATTCTTAGGTTTGGCTTCGTATTCAGCTCGCTTCCTGTCCCAGAACTCATTTTGTTTAGCTAAACGACGGGTTTTGGCATTTGCAGGTTTATTACTTCTCAGAATTTTTGTCATAACGCCTCCGTAAGTAAGTTTTGGTGGTGCAGTGATCGCTACGTTGTGACTCTATCGCAGATTGCGTCGACCGTAGTCCTGATACAGACATTCATCTGCGCTTGATGTCTGATTACTTTTAGGCTCAGTCACCACACCCCAAAACCTACTCAGCGGTTTAATGGGTTGCTCTAACACATAGTCAGAGCGCCAGAATTTTAAAGAGCGAACTTCCTTTTGCTTTTGGCTCCGTGCCGTTGATGTATTTAGTATCACTCCTAGTAATATGTTAGTCAACACTAATAGTAATAATATTTTATCACCATTAGTAATGTCATTGATTAATAAAGAAATAAATTTTTCTATAAGTGGGATATTGTGACTTATATCACTGACTGGTGATTGATTATTCGATTTGGCTAATGGCTATGTACGGGTATGTGAGAAAAGGTCACAAAAAAGCCCTCGTGGGGAGGGCTATTTTATAAACGTTTCAATGATTTTTGGTATCGCGGGTAATAGTTGAGAGAAGACAATGGCTCCAACAATCCACAAAATTATTTTGTTAGCAGAGCCTGTTACGTCTGATTTAGTAGCATAATTCGATTTGATGACAGCAAGAGAGGTTTTTATAGAATTTATATCTTCTTTAAGCTGCTTTAGATCCGTTTGCATATTGACCCCGCCCAAAATGTAATCATTTTTATGGTTTCTTCATGTACAGGTTTAGCAAAAACATAATGACAGGCATTCCTATTGAAAATAGCAATAGGGTCAAAAACCATATCTTAAGGCCACCGATTTTTGTATCTACTTGCTCAAAACTTGCTTTCTTGTTTACAGATGAGGATAGGCTATCCATCTTTTGCAGTATTAAAGCAACGTCACTATTATTGGCTTTACTCTCTACAGACGAAGAAAGGTTATCCATTTTCTGTAAAATCAGAGCAACGTCAGTTTTCACTACACCAATATCACTGGTAACTGATTTTAGGTCAGACTTCATATCATTCATAGTAGTTTTGATGTGTTCAACATCTGACTCAAGCCGCGCCACACGAGCTTCTAACATCTCATCACCTCCATCACCACCACCTATTTTAGATGGCAAATCACCTCTTATTGGGAACACATTGTCTGGTTTATTCATTGCTGTCTTTCTCCATGATAGCAGGATACTTTTGCTTTAACCATTCCAGAACTTGCAGAGAATCTATCATTATTACATTGCCACAATTTTTGCAAATAATTGAAATATAATAGTTATTTATTTTTTCGTGATAGATGCTTTCTGCTTTAACTACATTAACGTAAGGGCCAATTCTCATTCCAGCAGACAATACTCCAGCCACCCCAACTTGAGGAACAGTAAAATGAAGGTGACCACAAAGTCCACAGCGTGGTGAAATTTCTTTTGACTCAAAATATTCACTTAATATTTCGACTGTAATAAATGTCAAGTTTTCATCCATTAGAGCTATTTAACCTCTTGATTTTTAATATTTCATAGATTGATAATTAAACAAACTACCTACCTAACTACGCATTAATTCAGCAGGGATTACACCTAAGACATTATTAGACTGCGAGGCCGCGAAATGCGGCCTATATAAAAAATATGATCAGCATAACATTTCACAACGTTATGATTTACAGATGAAAATTCTTCTGCTAACTTGCTTTGATGCCACGTTTTGCCATCATTTCGGCAAAAATCGCATTAAAATGCGCCGATTTTGCCTTTAATTCGCGCAAGAAACGATCTGCTTCTTCTGATGGTAAACTATCGAACAGATCTAGTAGTTCTTTCTGCTGTTTTGTTAACTGGTTATTGGCTGGTCTCACTGTTTCAATATGTTCGCACAATGCACGAATGTATTGTGCCATTCCGGCAATTTCTGCCGCTAACGATGAACTAAAATCATCTACTGTAATCTCCAAAATTTCAGCGAATTTAGCTGCATGAGATACACCAATAGCGTTCTTCGCATTTAATAGCTGCGCAACAGCGCTCTGTCCCATACCCAGCTTTTCAGCCAATACCTCTTGGGACAATCCCAATGTTTTTTTCTTTGCCTCATATATTGCTTTAAGGCGATTTGCGTCCGAGATTTGCTCGTCGCTCAGTGGAATCTTCTTCATTACACGATTCTATAACTTAAAGTCATAATTACCAATTACCGTTAGTGTTGACTATTTTATTACTATAAGTAATACTCGTATCGAAACCAACAGGAGGATGACATGGAACGAATTCCGTTATCAGATTTTGTATCCCAAAAAGGGCAGGAAGAAACTGCCTCCCTATTTGGAATTAACCAAAGCGCGATTAGTAAGGCGCTCGCTATTGGGCGAAAAATTACAGTTATCATTCACCATGATGGGAAAGTGGAGGCAGAAGAATTAAAGCCATTCCCTGCTCATCGTCGTGAACATTCTGCTTAGGCTATCCGTTCTTTAACATCACTGGCGCCCTGAATACGTGTTAGGGCAATTCAACATCATCTATCTCAGGATAGTTGATACACCTGTATTTTTATTAAACGAAACTAAACATTAGGAATTTTACGTATGGATCACGCAAGTTACAGCAAATTATTCAGAGACAAGGAAAGTGAACTGATCAACAAACTCGTCCTAAAAGGCTCACGGAACGTAGCCCGAATAATTGGCGTCCATGAATCCCAAATCACTCGCTGGCAGCGCCCACAGAAAATCGATGACATGAGTTTCATTGAGAAAATGGCTCGGTTCCTGGTTGCTATTGAGTATGACTCACCAGACACAAACGTAGTGATAAACAGGGAGGATGCACAGAAATTAATAGCAGCACTGGAGTATATCCGATACCCCAAAAGAAAAACCTCGAAGGGTGCAACCTCCGAGGCTTCTGAAATGCAACTTGAGATAGGGATTTAGCGGTTCCCCGAAAATACATTTCGTTGGAGATAATTATGCACTTAGAAGAGATGGAAGTCCATAAAGGAATAATAACCCATGCGGAGTTATCGGAAGGTTTCCGGGTTGAGGGTTGGGTTTATGTACTCAGCAATAAATATATGCCGGGAATATATAAAGTTGGCATGACAACCACTTCACCAGAAGCAAGAGCAAAAGAACTGGCCTCTGCTACTGGTGTTCCTTGCAAGTTTGAAATAGCAGCCACTTTTTATTCAAGAGATCCCTCTAACGATGAAGCGACCGTGCATGACATGTTATTCGAATTTCGCATTAACGAATCCAGAGAATTTTTTGACGCCTCTTTGGAGGAAATTATAGCGGCTTGCGAAGGGGCGGGGCTTGTAAAAACTGGCGAACCCGTTGAGCGAATAGCTGACTATTACGACGTTATTTGTACTGAAAAATTAAATGAACTGAATCTTGATGCTTTGTTTGAAAGTTTGGGAGTCAGTATTTTTGGCTGCAAATTATCAGTAGCCGATAGATTAATAAGGTTTGCTGTTAAAAACCTCATAGAGAAAAACAGAGAAAGACCCCATTCACTTTTCTTCCAAAACGGAACTGCTTATCTAATTCAAAGTGAAGTGGATCAAATGCTCGAAGCTCACCTAAAGGAACAGGCTGCATTTATTGGCCCCCGTCTTCCCGTTCCATCAATAAACACAATAACAGATGTGCCTTTTTAAGGAGTTAACATGGCTAGGTCAAGAAACATCAAGCCGGGCTTTTTCACCAATGATGATTTAGCCGAGTGTGAACCATTAGCAAGATTATTATTCGCTGGTTTATGGACTATTGCTGATCGTGAAGGTCGGTTAGAAGATAAGCCTCGTAAAATTAAGGCAATGATTCTCCCTTATGATGATGCAAATTGTGATGATTTATTGCAGCAACTGCATAAGAAGAATTTCATCACCCGATATGCGGTAGATGGAAATGAGTTTATCCAGATTAATAACTGGAAGAAGCATCAAAACCCGCATTGTAAAGAAGCGGCAAGTGAAATACCTAAATACTGCGAGAGCAGTAAAGAGCCGAAACAAGCACAGGAAGAGAACAAAGAAAGCACAGAACAAGAACAGTGCAAGAATAGTGCAGAGCAACTGCAAATTATTGAAAATACAGAAACACAAGAAAAGCACAGTACTAATACAGTGCAAGAACAGTACAAGAACAATTTAAATCCTGCTGATTCCCTTAACCTGATTCCTGATTCCTTTAACCCTATAAACACCCAAGCCGAAAATCCGGCTTGCGTTGAGGAAAATCAAAATCGGCCTGCCAGTGTTCACCCCATGTCGAGCAAGTACGCATTTGAAGGGCAGATCATCCGCTTAAACCACAAAGACTATTCAGCATGGAAAAACCTATACCCGAATATCGATTTGCTGCATGAGCTTCAAAGGCTGGATCTGGAGTTTCAAGCGGAGAAACCGAAGAAATGGTTTATTACCACTAGCCAGAAACTGAATTACCAGAATAACCAGCAAGCCAATCGCTACAAACGCCGCGTTGGTGATCGCATTATTCAACCTGTACGCACAGAGCAATTCATTTCGGAGGATTTCTGATGAGCATGTCAACACTGGCTCGTTTTCATCGAATGATGCCTGAACATATCAAACGCAAATTCGCGAACGCTGAGGAGCTGATGGCATGGCATCGTGAACAGGGGGAGATTGATTCAAAGCGCATCATCGAAGAGAACAGGATTAGCCGACTAAATCGCATTATGGGCCGCTCTGGTATCAGTCCGTTACACCAGAATTGCACGTTTGATAATTACATCGCGACCACGCCTGAGCAGCAACGGGCATTAGTTCGGGCACGTCAGTATGCCGAAAATTTCGGCAACTCATTCGGCGGATTTATTTTCAGTGGTAATCCGGGAACGGGGAAAAATCACCTCGCGGCAGCCATTGGCAATCACATCATTCAGAACGGCAACAATATTTTGATTGCCACTCTGCCTGATTTGATGATGCGGGTGAGGGAAACCTACCAGAAAGACACGAAAATTAGCGAATCAGCATTGGTTGATGATTTGTGTGCTGTCGATTTGCTGGTGCTTGATGATGTCGGTGTGCAGCGTAATAACCTGAATGAGGATTTGATTATTTTTCAGGTGGTAGATCGGCGTCTGGCAAACAAAAAACCGGTTGGCGTGCTGACGAATTTAGATTTTGAGCAACTGACCGCTGTTTTGGGTGAACGGGTTATTGATCGCCTAAGAATGGGTACACCTACCAGCATTAATTTCAATTGGCAGAGTTACCGCCGCCAAGTTAAGTAACCCCCACCATAAGGACTTTTGAGATGACAGAGCAAGAAAAATTAGATGCAGACGCTAGACGACTAATAGAACGTAACAATCAAGCATTGCTTAGAATCATATCAAAAATTTGTCTAATCAAGACATCTAATGAAAATGATGAGCATGACCGCCAAGAGGCATTGCGTATAGCTAAGCATCAGAATACTGAAATCGAATTCTTCTTATTGGAACAAGATGCTGGGAATTTTTGAGCATGAATAATTACTTTCGTAATTATGTACATACCTCACAAAGCAAATAATTTTTTATCAATTAAGCGGTGAGAATTGTTTAGTATATGAATACTATGACAATGTTCAGCAAGCGGTGTCTGTCTAGGGTTTAGATGATCATTAAACAAGGTTAGGTGCCATGTCTAAATTATTTAAAAACAATGGATTAACTCAATTATCGGCTATTTCAGGTGCCACTCCCGTTCAGCAGCAACTCTTTCATGTGGAAAAGCAAGTTGAGATTGATGGCGTTGAAATGGGAGTTCTTGAAAGTGGTGTACCATTTTTATCAGGCCGTGGATTAGAACGAATGTGTGGGCTGGGGCATGGTCCATTCTACAGACTTACAATTAACTGGAATGATGAAAAAACAAAACCCAGAGGAAGAGAAATACAGAAAATACTCGAACAATATAATTACAGAGAAGATTCTTTATTTCTTAATGCTGAATTTAATGGAAGAGAAGTAAATGCATTCCCAGAACCTGTTTGCATGGCCCTTCTTCAGTATTATGCTTTCGTTGCTGATGAACCAAGAGAACAGGCTAAAAATGCATTTATAACATTAGCCAGAACTAAATTTACCGAGTATATCTATCAGGCTGTTGGTTATCACCCTAACCAGAAGAACATTGATAGCTGGAAACATTTTCACGATAGAATTGATTTAACTACAAGCGCAGTTCCTGATGGATTTTTTTGTATATTTACAGAAATAGCCTCAATGATTGTACCAATGATCAGGGCTGGGTTTGTCGTTAGTGATAAAGTTATTCCTGATATATCTGTCGGGAGAGCTTGGTCAGATTTTTGGGTAAAAAACTCACTTGCTGAAAAATATGGAGAAAGGGATAAATACGAGCATTATTATCCTGACTATTACCCGCAGTCAAAAAGTAATCCACAGGCACCATATGCTTATCCAGACTCCGCCTTGCCAGTGTTTAGATCTTGGTTAAAACAAAATTATATTATCAATAATTTTCCTAAGTATCTTTTAAATCAAGTTGGTAAAAAAAGCATTGGAAAGCAAGATGCGCTGAAGCTAATTTCTTTATTTGAAACTCCTGAGCTTCCAAATAAGTACTAATTCCAGCCCTCCCAAAGAGGGCTTTTTTATACCTGAGTAAATAACGGAGGTTAGAAATGGATAATTTCTGCCTACATGAATCAACCAAAAAATTATTTTACGACAACCTGAAACAACTACTCGCCACTCACCAAAAACTCAGTATCTCAATAAAACCTTACAAGCCCAGACGTAGCCTTTCTCAAAATAACCTTTCCCACAAATGGTACGACGAAATCAGTAAGTACCTGATTAAGTCTGGTCGTACTTGGATGACACCGAAAAAGGTTAAGCATGATTTGAAAGCAACCTATTTGGGCTTTAAGAAAGTCGAGTATACCGATTTTGTGACTGGCGAAATACATACAAAAGAGGAATTACGGAAAACATCGGAACTGGATACAGGCGACATGTACTACTACATGAGCCGGATAGAGGCATGGTGCGCTCAGTTCGGACTGGCTCTGACAATTCCTCATGACAGCGAGTACATGAAACTCAAACAGGAGGCAGGATGAATGTTAAAAATATTTCTCAGCATCCCAATGAGTTAATTGGTGAGCTTTATGAAGAAAATAACCGATTACGCAAGCAATTATTGATAACCAGACAGAGTTTAATCAGTGCTAACTCACGTTTAGATGCAGCTCAACGTGAATTGAGTTTGCGCAATTTTGATATCAGTTGCATGCCACCAATTTCTGTATCACCACAGATTAGACAATGGATGGACGAATATGGTGTGCCGTGGGAAGCGCTATATTGCCAGATCTGCCGCAGTTGGTTTTCTGATTTAGATAGTGCATTCCCATACCATTTGGAAGGATGCAGGTGTAAATGTGATGAAGAGCAGGATCAATGAGGTATTTAATATTTATCGGATTTTGGACAGCACTCATGCTGATTATGGGATTGGTGTTAGGGGGATAAGGTGGCAAAGTTTCGACAACGGAAATGTAAAGAATGCAGTGAGTGGTATCAACCAGAACGGCAATTACAAAATACCTGCTCAATTCAGTGTGCAATAGCCAGAGGTAGGAAGCAAGAGCAGAAAAAACGAGAGGAACAGGAACGACGACGAAAGAAAGACAATATCATCAAGCAGAAGTTAGCCCGTGATAAACTCAAAGCCCGCAAACTCTCAGTAAAACCCCGCAGTTATTGGATTCAACAAGCCCAGCACTCAGTCAATGCCTATATCAGAGAACGAGACTGCGATTTACCGTGTGTTTCTTGTGGTACGTATACGTCTGCTCAATGGGATGCGGGGCATTACCGGACGACGTCAGCAGCGCCACAACTGAGATTCGATGAGCGGAATATTCATCGCCAGTGCATTGTCTGTAATCAGCATAAATCGGGGAATCTGGTTCCGTACAGGGTGGAGCTAATTCGGCGAATCGGTCTGGCAGCGGTGGAGGCTATCGAATCCAATCATGATCGGCACCGATGGACGATTGAGGAGTGCAAGGCGATTAAAGCTGAGTTTCAGGAGAAATTAAAGACACTGAAACGGGAGGCAGCATGATATTTGAAATGACATCAATTCCCGACCTGCTCATAAAGCACAGAGGTAATCAAACTCAGTTAGCTCGTGAATTGGGTATTAACAGAATGACAGTTGGCAAATTCGCACGTGATTTTAAATGTCAGTATCACGTTATATGCAATGGAGTACTGATGACAAAATCAAAGCTGAAAGGGAACCAGAGAGGAATAAGATGAGGAGTAAAGAATCATTCCCGTTGCTGGCCTATGTAGCCAACAAGAAAGATTTACGTCGGGTGTGGGGTAAAGGCTGGAAAACAATCACACCAAGTCAGCGTGTTTGGGTCAGATATTTACTAATGATTTGGGGTAAGCAATATGGGGGGAATGAATATCCTGGTGGAGACTGTAGCGTCATAGGCCGCTTAATGACTCGTGAAGACTGGACTGATGCCGAAGGTGAGCGAATCGTCAAGGTAGTGAAAGATCTGCATAAACTAGGCTACGAAGGCGATGAGTTATTTCAGAAGGCTCATGAAGTTCTAAACCCCAAGCAAACATTAAGCGACATCATTGCTCTCGCCAAAGAATCAGATGATGCCGCCTTTGTTGAAATGGTTCTGAATAAGACGTTTAAGCGGGGTAATCCTATTCGTGATATCGCTATTAAACGATATTGTGAGCGCAAATGCCCGCAAAAGATTGCCCGTGAGTTATCAGGGGTGACTGGCTGTGATGTCCAATGGGCTAGGAAACGCGCTACATGGTCAGAAGAGCTATTGGAAGAGGAAATGTATTACGCGATTAAGAGGGAAATTAGAAAAGAAAACTGCGAAATATATCACTAAATATAAATATTTTCTAAATTAGCTTGATTTTGAGAAATTTAAGTGTATATTTTGTGTTATGCTCGGGAGGTAAAACCGAAAGCAGAGTAACAAGAGAAACCGAGGCGGCGCTTGTTACTGAACCGTCTAGTTCGTCAAGCGAAAGATTTTCGCCTACTCGAACCACTCCGGCTGAGAGGTCGGAATAAATTTATAGCCTCGCACTCGCGGGGCTTTTCTATTTCTATCAGTGGTCAACTCGGAGTTGACAGCTAAACTACCGAGGATTTTCAGGTAGTTCAAAATCCCGATATGGGAAATCCCATAACGGAATAAATTCAATCGGTTATAAATCCAAGGCTGCGCATAGCGTGGCCTTTTTGTTTTTCCACAATAAAAGTTAGGAATCTCACAATGAAAAAGTTAAAGGTGACAATTTCAGGTTTAACTGAAAATAACACTGCTGATTCTGTGAATTTCAAGATATGGCAGCATGATAAGTTGCTGGTTGAAGATACCCTGAAAGGCAAAATATCAGGGGAATACATCAAGGCTTATGATGTTGATTGCTCTGATGAACCGATTAGGGTTGAGCATAACCGAAATGACCTGTTATCACTTGAGATCACTGCCAACATCGCATAATCAATAGCATTTTATTGAACTTTAATTAACCAATTAATAATCTATTTTCCGGGTACCCAAACAAAGGAAATAGATATGTTTGTAGAAGAAGGTCTAAAGCCAGATCCGCTTAATGTGGGCTTTGTGTTCGGATGGGGTGTTGTTCGTTATTCCCCGTGGCATTTGGCAGGTGTATATGCCACTAAAGAAAAAGCCGAAATAGAAGCAGCTAAGTTAGGTTCAGCATATGAAGTACATTACGGATCGCACGGAATGGGTAGTGATGACTTTGTGTGGCACGGTGATTCTTAATATTTATGTCTCGATAAATTAATACAGAGGTCGCTTCGGTGGCCTTTTTCATTTATGCCACCGCAATCACTCACAGAACCTCAGTATCTCTATTGCGGCTGGCAGCCTATTAACTCACGTGAGGTGAATGATGATGAATGAAATTGATGAAGTTATTACGGGAATGATTTCAGAGAGAGATAAGCATTTGGCAGATCTCCAACATTTGGTAATGACTAGTGCTGCATGGGGTGTTAAAAAGGTTGATATTGATGTAACCAAAGCGGCTTTAATGGTGAAAATAACAGAAAAATTACTTCGTTCACAAATCTCATTGAGTAATGCCGAAGATCAGCGTTCTGTTATTGATTCAGTTTTGAATCCAAGTGTTTTGGGATACGGTATATCAGAAAAAAGTGAAACCGCTACAGCGATCTCACTTGAACTAAAAGAGAATTTATTTCAGGGCTTTTGCGCGAACCGCTGAAAGAATCCCCTGTGCAATACTAAGAGAATTTTGCCTCCTATTAAGAGAAAGACGTTCTTTCACTTCGTTCTCTATTTCCCAAATGAATGAATTGGCGTTTTCAGATTGCTTTGCCAGTACGGCAATCAGGGAAATCAGCACTGCCTCAGCAGCAACATCATAATCTGATGTTGACTCTGCAAGAGCTGTTCCTATTTCAAAAGATGCCATGTTTTTCCTTGTTCAGAGGTAATCAGCCATCCCTCTACTAGTTGATTGATTTTTGGCTGATCTAGCAGCTTACCTTAACTATCAACCTATTACTTTTAACCAACTCACAGGGGTAACCATCGTTCACCCCAAGGACGCCCATTGTTCAAATGGGGTGGAATATGAAGATGAAAGAAAATCCTGATACCTGGGTACATATCAGTGACTGGCTCTTATCGGTCAAAGAGCAAGGCATCTGGGCAACCCTCGCTGGAACAATGGCGTTCTTCCGAGGTCGCTACAACGGGGGCGGCTGGGTAAAGGTATCAATCGATGCCTTTATGTGTGCCATGTTCGCCTGGTTCATTCGTGATGTATTAAATCTGTTCGGTCTGAATCCTGACTTGGCCTACATCGGCAGTGTGGTGATTGGCTACTTGGGTACAGACTTCATTGGCCAACTGCTGCGTAAGATGGCAGAGAAAAGGGCGGGGGTAAAAATTGACGAGCCAAAACAGTGAGTCAGTATTTGGTGTGAGCTTTTCTTACATGGTAGAGCTTCTACATCAAAATCGTCGTCGCTGGTTGTTGCGTAAATGGCGTGGCTATTGGAATGAAGACAGGGACATTCGAGAGCAAGTTCGCTACTCCAAGTACCTACGCGCTTTATTTAATTTTGAGAGTCGTTATCGGGTTATCAAGTTGTTCGTAAGGGCTGACCAAGAAAGGGGAAAAATCTGATGAGAGGCATTCGTAATAACAATCCGGGCAATATCCGCCACGGCGCTGGCTGGCAGGGACTGTGCAGCAGGCAGACGGATAAGTCATTCTGTCAGTTTATCGCACCAGAATATGGTATTCGGGCGATGCTCAAAATCCTGCGCAATTACGTGAAACTCTATGATGACAGGACCATCCGCCAGTTTATTTCCCGCTGGGCACCCCCGAATGAAAATGACACCGAGAGTTACATTGCCTATGTCAGCGATATGGTGGATATCTCTCGCGATGCGGTGATTGATGTTAACAATCAGGACGTCATGACAGCATTAGTCAAGGCGATGATCTACATGGAGAACGGCAAGCAGCCTTATTCCGATGATGTTTTCACACGGGCGTTTGAGATGCTATGAACTGGAAATTACAGGTCTATTCAATAGTTGGCGTTGTGCTGCTGGGTTATATCTGTAATTACCTCATTGACAGATATATTGAGGTGCGGGATGAAAATGAATCACTGAAACAGCAGAACCAGCACCAGCAGTCCATCACCGACAACGCCTACCACTCTATCAGGTTATTCCATGACATCTCACGAATTAATAGCGAAAACCGGCAGCGGTCAGCCGTGGATTCTGAGAAAACTCAGGCCGCCATCAAAACTATTGTTGTTAATCATGATTGCGCCGCTCGCACTGTGCCTGATGGGGCTGTTAGCCGGTTGCAGCAGCACGCGAACCGAATACGTTCCGGTGCCGCCGATACCGATTCCGGCGCATCTGCTCGCTGATTGTCAGCCACCTGTAATACCGGACAAAATGACATGGGTTGACAGTCTGATTTTGAATGAGCAACTGTTGACAGTCATTGAGCAATGCAATCTGGATAAACGGGCGATACGGGAAATTGAAGAAAAACAAAACCCAGTTCCTCGGATTGAGAGAGTGGGCGAATACTGAATGTAGGAGTAATAATGGAAAACCAACACCGTAAGATCACGGGGTATCGTGAATTATCCCAAGATGAAATTGATTGCATGAATAAGATTAAAGCGAAAAGTGCAGAATTAGGTCAGCTCTATGATTATCTTGTAGCGACACATACACAAACAGGAAACCACCAAATTGATATGCGTTGGCTGAACGAAGGGCGAACTGAACTGCAAAAGGGCATTATGTGTTGGGTTCGTGCCGTGGCTCAACCAACTACATTCTGATTGAGTGTGGGAGAGCACAGTAATGACAGACAAACTCAAACCGTGCCCGTTTTGTAGTGGTTCAGATACGGCTGTTAATTCATATTCAAATGACACGTGGTTTTTTGTGCAATGTACTGACTGTGGTGCATGTGGGCCAGAGGAAGCGTCATCGGTCACTGCTGTATCTGCGTGGAATAACGCAACACCACCTCAGAGCAAATGATACTGAGGTGGTGGGAATGGGTTAAGGGGCAGTGCTTTAACTGAGTATTGGAATTTTTCTTAAAATTAGCTTTACGTCAGAGGACGAAGAAAAAAATAGTGCTATATATTCAGTAAGCGTTTAAAGTTTTTGTCCTAAAAAGCGAACACATTAACTCCTTGGAAAGAAAGACAAGAAAATGAAAGACATAGACGTGCGGCGTGCTGTTCATTCTAAGATATTGAAAGAGCATCATAAAGATCCAGATACACTGGTTATTGATGAGTTTTCTTTGAATCAGGGTCTATGCCGTGCTGATATTGCGGTTATTAATGGAATTATTCATGGTTATGAGTTAAAGAGCGAGAGAGACAATCTTTTGAGACTACCTAACCAGATAGAGCAGTATTCCTTAGTTATGGATAAAGTCACACTAGTTGTACATGATTCTCATTTATTGGCTGCTCAAAAAATTATCCCTGAATGGTGGGGGATAAAAATAGTCAATCAAGGTGGTAGGGGAGCGATTCATATACATAACTACAGGCGGGATAAACTAAATCCTGATGGTGATGTTTTTTCATTAGCAAAACTGCTTTGGAAAGATGAATGTCTTCGTATTATGGAAAAATGGAATATATTGAAAGGCAATAAAAGCAAACCACGTTTTGAACTATGGGATATAATTGCACAGCATACCTCACTTGAAAAATTGAAAGTTGAAGTGAGGCACACTTTGAAGCAAAGGACTACGTGGAAAAACTAAGGTATAGCAGGATATTTAGTGGAGTATTGAGAAAGCTGCTCAACTACCATAGTGAAATGATGTGTGTGTGCAACTTTTCTCCATATCTTTGAGCTACCAGCTTTTACAGTATTGTTAGCTCTATCGTGTATATATCTATCCCCCCAACTATAATTTGGGTCAAAATAATAGGGACTATTAACTAAGATTTGAGAGAGATTTTGTGTTTGCCCCCAACCATTTTTTCTGGCTGCCAAGCCCTTAACGATGATCCAATTGCTCCAATCAGAGTAACGAACTGAAACATGCGGGGACATCAATCGAGGGTCAATATTGCTTATTTCTGAGCTGGCAGTGGGGTAATCACTAAATCCTGGAGTTCTAGTCATGCCGGACGTTTCTACTATTTTTTGCCATAAACTCCACTCTTCTCTTGGGATGGTGTGTATCGTATGTTGCTGGATACCTGTTTGAAATTGTGGATAATGACAACTTGAAAATATTATTCTCCTCCAGTTCTTCAAGTTACAAACCGTTACATAGTGATAAATTGCATCCTCTATTAGTTTTGTGGTCAGATCTGGAATATCAGTAAAATCTATAATTAAATCGACATCTTTAGCGTCTAGTTTAATTTGTGTAAGTAAGTACAATATAAGCCCTGCATTTTTTGGTGTTACTTTTATTGCAGCACCATTACTATTATTTCTCAGTACAGAATATATATATTCTGTAGAGTAATCTGGTGATATGACAGGGATTAATTCTTTCCCGTGATTTTTTGCATGACTAATACAGATATCTAGTGGGTGATTTTGCATGTCACCATGCTCATCTAAATAACCAACATCAACAAATGCAGGACGTTCAGATTTCCATGAGTCAGCTAATATTTCTCCGAATGATGAAAGGTGATCTATCAAGTTTTTTTGATAGCATTCGTTTATGAAATCCCAAGGAATATCTAGAACAGAAATAATGGGAGTTAAACCAGAAATTACATCAAGTGATAACTCTTTAAGAGCTTCATATTCAGCCGCTTTCCATCGAATTTGGGGGTAATAATGGTGTATATTCATATATAGATATCCTTATAAAGTATAAAAAGAGAAAATATTACATACTTATTTTTCAATCTTCATACGAATAACTTTCTAAATGTGACTTACTGCATTCATTTTTTAATATAAGATACCTAAATAAAATTATTGCAATAAAAATAATAATACATGAATTAAACAATATTCCTCTGCCCATTCCCTGAGTGGCTACAGAAATAACCCATGCTGCCACCCGTTCCCATCGCGTACCCAACGCTCACGGGATGGTGGCATTTTTATTTTCACTGCGCATTCGCACGCGCAAATTTAATCCAAGAACCTACAGAAAGTGAGCCTGAGAAAACCGCTAATTACGTGGTTATCTTGGGGCGGCTTTTCTGTGCGAACAGGTTCACTTTCTATAGGAAACCACATGATGAAATACCCAACCGTTATTGTTAATGGCGTATCTGTTCGTGTAGATAACGAAGGACGTTACAACCTAAACGACTTGCATGCTGCTGCGGTAGCCAACGGAGAAGCAACAGAATCTCAAAAGCCTAGCAAGTTTATTCGAAGTGCTCAGGTTAAAAGATTCATAGAAGCATTAACCAAAGGACAAAAAAGTCCTCTGGAACAAAATCAACCACTTAAAGTTAACAATGGTGGTGATAATCCAGGAATATGGGGTGTTGAGCTGCTTGTGATTAGATATGCAGCTTGGCTCAAGCCAGAATTTGAAATCCGAGTTTATAACACTTTCCGTGATGCCGTGCTGCTTGGATTTGATGCAATGGTCCGCCTAAACAAATTGGATCTGGTTATTAATGCGGAAACAAAAGATATCAGTATCTGTGCTCGGAAAATGAATCAATGGGGAGTGGGTGGAAGAAAAGAACTATTGCTTACTGCTCGCGAGCGGATGATTGAACAGGTTCAGCCATTCTTGCCGGGAGTGGAATGATGGATATGCAAGTAGAACCTTATGAGTTTTTCGGCTGGCGAGTGGCTGAAGCCTATGTCTATCACTTAGTGGCGACTTGGCATCGCCCGATTTATCGTTATGAAACAGGTGATATTGAGGTTAGCCGTCACTTCTTATTTGGTCTTCTTGATGGATATCTGATGGATAGAAAAGATACTCAATGGCGAGCCAGATTCTACTCAATGCTACTTGAGCCATTTGATGAAAAACCGGCACCCAATACGGTCATCTGCGGTGGAAAAATACCTGTTTTGAGTAAGAGAGGTATCAGGTACATGAATGCGCTCGTTCATCAGTATGGCGACATGTTAACTGATATCGGTGTTCAAGATGAATACGGAACATTGATCCCACCAGAGAGCTATAGCGGAGTAAGTTTACAGTAATCAACTCAACATCCCAAAAAGTAGAAACCTCTACAAAGCATCCTCAAACGGGTGCTTGATAGAGTTTTGTGTAAGTTTTGGTCTGGTGTGGTCTCGCCCGAATAGGGGGTTATATAAACCAAGCCAGTTGATTATGCTAAATGAGGCAAAAACGATGATGATAATCCGCATTAATGAAGATGGTAGCACCTCGATACAGGCTGCTGGATACATGGCTTGTTACGATAAAGAAGGTAAGCCCAAAATGACGATAGGAGACGCCCCTCAACATCTCATCATTCACAATGGGTTCAACCCGAAAGCAGAAAAGGAACAGGCAACTATAGCAGCCGATAGCTTCAAGGTCTGTGACTCGGAAAGGAAAGTAAGAGCAGTTGCTGCTCCATTGAAACTGGCAGTAGATACAAACGCTAACGCCATCATCAATGAGGCGAAGAGGGCTTTTGAAGTAGCTTGTGGGGTTCACTTTAACTCTGCGGTTATTAATTCAGCGAAAATAAACAACATCCCCGATGATGATCATATTCGCCAGATAGTGCGCGAAGAGATACGCCAGTTTGTCAATCGTGAACTTAGGCAAGGCGGGCTGTTTTCAAAGTAAGGAATAAGAATGGCAAAACCAGATTGGGAGGCCATCGAATCGGCTTACCGGGCTGGGTTGATGTCACTCCGAGAAATTGCGTCCCAGCATGGTATATCAGAAGGAGCTATTCGCAAGCGAGCAAAGCGTGATGAATGGACAAGGGATTTGGCGGCTAAAGTCAAATCTCGCTCTGATGACATGGTACGCAAAGAAGAGGTACGCAATCAGGTACGCAGTGAAACAACACTCTCTGAACGCGTACTGATTGAAGCGTCTGCGGAGGTGATTACCAAGGTTCGCATGGAACACCGTGGTGATATCCGCAGAGCCAGAGATATTGCTAATGCGCTATTTGATGAGCTTGGTGCGGAATGCGCAGATATCGATGCCTTGAGGCAATTGGGGCAGCTAATGCACGAACCTGATGATAACGGGCGAGACAGGCTCAATGAACTCTATCACTCCATTATCAGCATGCCTGAGCGCGTGAAATCAATGAAAGCGCTGAGTGAGACACTAAAGAACATTATCGGGTTGGAACGTCAAGCATACGGGCTTGATGATATGCAACCGAATAAAGCGATTGATCAGCTATCGAATTTAATGGACGAACTTTCCAAGGGATAATCATGAAGCCGGAACATTTAGCGTTACTGCGCGATAAACTCTGGCGGCTCAACAATCTCTACTGGATAACCAACAAAGAAGGTCGCCCTGTCAGATTTAGGATGACGCCAGAGCAGTTGGAATATTTCGAAGGCATCCACACCCGCAATATCATTCTTAAAGCCCGCCAGTTGGGATTTACTACGGAAGTCTGCATTATTCAGCTGGACGCCGCCCTGTTCGAATCCGCCAAGTGTGCCCTGATAGCGCATACACTCAATGATGCTAAGCGCCTGTTTCGGGAAAAGGTCAAGTATGCCTATGACCGATTACCGGACGAGATTAAAGCGGCTAATCCTGCCAGTAATGATGCGGCAGGAGAATTGGTTTTTCGCAAAGGTGGTTCATTGTATGTCTCAACCTCGTTTCGTGGTGGCACATTACGCTATCTGCATGTTTCCGAATTCGGCAAGATTTGCGCTAAGTTTCCTGATAAGGCCCGCGAGATTGTCACTGGGGCATTTGAGGCGGTATCAACCGACTGTTTCACAACGATAGAAAGCACCGCAGAAGGGCGAGCCGGTTACTTCTTTGACTACTGCCAGACTGCTGAGAAGGCACAGATACAAGGCAAGCTACTCTCCAACCTCGACTGGAAGTTTTTCTTCTTTTCTTGGTGGAAAAACCCACTCTATGCGATTGATCCGGTTGAGCCAACCCCGCAGCGACTGGCTGATTACTTTGCTGAATTGAAAGCAAAGCACGGCATCAACCTGACCGAACGCCAACAGGCTTGGTACTACGCTAAAGAGAAAACGCTCGGCGACGACATGAAGCGGGAATACCCGTCAATACCGACTGAGGCATTCCAGCAATCAGTAGAAGGCGCTTACTATGCTAAGCAGTTCCGCTGGTTGTATGAAAATAAACGCATCGGCAAGCTACCGGATAATTCACATCTACCGATTCACACGTTCTGGGATATCGGCGTGGGGGACTCAACGGCTATCTGGTTCGTGCGTGAGGTGGGTGATGAATTTCATGTCATCGATCACTACTCGAACAGCGGCGAAGGATTGCGGCACTACATGAAGGTATTGAAAGACAAAGGTTACACATATGCCAGCCACAATGCCCCTCATGATATCGATAACCGTGAATTTGGCTATGATGCAAAATCAAGGCGAGAGCTTGCGCGGGAAGGTTATGAGATTGACGGGCAAAAGTACTCAATACGATTTGAGGTCGTTCCCAAGCTCTCTGTTGATGAAGGTATTGAGGCAGTCCGTGAAATTCTGTCTCGTTGCGTATTTGATGAAGAGAAGTGCAGTGAAGGGATATCCCATCTGGAAAGCTATCGTAAGGAGTGGGATGACAAGCGCGGGTGCTGGAAGGATAAGCCACTTCATGACTACACGTCCCATGATGCAGATGGGTTCAGGTATTTTGCGGTAAGCAGGCGAAACACCAAACGCCTCACCAAATCAATTAATTTCAACTGGAACTAACATGAATACAAACGTCGATTACAGACATCCGGCGTATACCGAATTTTTGCCAGAGTGGAACATGATCGGCGATTGTGTTGATGGCGAGCGGGTTGTTAAAAGTCGGGGTGAAAAATATTTGCCACATCCGGCAGATAAGAAAGACAAAGACGACCCAAGCAATGAGCGCTATAAGCGTTATCTGCTCCGGGCATCCTTTATTAATGCCACAGGGCGAACGTTGTTGGGGTTGCTGGGTATCGCCTTTAACAAACCCGTCAAAATTGATATGGCTGGTGGCATTGAGTATCTGGAAACAGATATCAATGGGGAAGGGCAACCGCTAACACAGATGATACGTGATTCATTATCCCAGGTATTACAGCGTGGGCGTGCGGGCTTGCTGACTGATTTTTCAGGCGCTGGCATTCAATCAGAGGCTGAAAAAGGCCGTCCGTATATTCGCCTGTTCACAGCAAAGCAAATCATCAATTGGCGGGTAACTAACGGGAAAACATCATTAGTGGTTATCCATTATCAGGAGCCGCTCGAATCTGATAATTTTGAATTGCAACTGGTTGATCGCTGGATTGAATTACGCCTCATAAATGGGCAGGCCTATTCCCGTTACTGGTGCCGAGACAGTGACTTAATCGCTGACGATTGGGTTGAGCTAAAAGACGCCAGCGGTAATCCCCTATCTGAATTACCGTGGTCATGGGTTGGTTCAATGAATAATGACCACACACCGGATGCGCCGCCACTTGCCGATATCGCTTATGTGAACATCAAGCATTATCAATCCGAAGCTGACATTGCAGAATCAGCGCACACGGTTGGGCAGCCAATGGTGGCACTGACTGGACTTGATGACATGTGGATAGAAAATCACATGAAGGATGGGTTTACAGTTGGTTCACGTAGTGGTGTGTTACTGCCTCAAAATGGCGATATGAAGTTCGCTCAACCGGAAGAGCGCAATATTCAGATAACAGTGGCAGAGCGTCGTGAAAAGCAAATGGCAATGTTAGGCGCTAAATTGATTGAGCGTGGTACGTCTGCACGAACCGCAACGCAGGCACAAAATGAAGCACAAACGGATAACTCTATCCTGTCATTGTGTGCCGGTAATGTGGAGCAGGCATTTAACCGCGCGTTACAGTTCTGTATCCAGTTTGCTGGCACTGGAGAAGCAGCGATTGAGCTGAACAAAACCTATGAAATCGCGCAACTTGATTCAGCGGCTATCTCAACGCTGTTATCTGCCGTCCAGTCTGGTGAAATGCGCAAGGTCGATTTCATTCGGTATCTACAAAGTATCAATATCGTTCCTCAGGACGAATCCCCGGAAGATATCGAAGATCAGTTAAGAAACAAAGAACCTGAAATACAGGGGTAGATAAATGAAATCCATCAACGAAATGATCATGGATGAGTTGATTGCACACTCCCTGTTTTCGGGTCGCTATGGTACCGGTGTTGCTCGTAAGATGGTTAGGGCGCTGAATGCGTTTGATGCAGAATTGACGGCATCTTTAATTGCCGTATTAGACGATACCCGCATTGACACTGACAGTTTCACTGTGCGGCGATTAGAATCGTTGTTATCCAGCGTGAGGGCAATCAATAAAAATGCGGTTGAAAGTGCATTTTCTGTGTTGTCTAGTCAAATGCTGGAACATGTCCGCTATGAAATGGGCTACTACCCGTCGCTGTTTGAGTCTCTGTTACCGGATGCTGTTCTGAGGCAATACCCGCTGATGAGCATTACAGAAGAGATGCTGTATTCCTCCGTAATGTCTCGACCGTTTCAGGGAAAGTTGTTATCAGAATGGGCAGAAGGGCTGGAAAAAGACCGTATGGCTCGTATCAGTAATGCGGTTCGCAATGGTTATCTGAACGGCGACAGTGCGGTTGATATAGGACGAAAAATCAGAGGTCATGCCAATCAGGGACATAAAGATGGCGCGTTACAAATGAGCCGGGCTAATGCAACCAGTATTGCCAAAACAGCGATAAACCATTTACAAGCAACCGCAAGGGAGCAGTTTACAAAAGCCAATAAGGATATTTTTGATTGTAAACGGTGGGTATCAACACTGGATAATAAAACATCCAATGACTGCATCATCCGTGATGGGCTGAAATACACACTGAATGATAAGCCTATCGGCCACAAAATTCCTTATCTGCAAGGCCCCGGCAAAATCCACTTTAATTGTCGTTCAATGGAAACGCTGGTGGTGAAATCATGGCGGGAACTGGGTATTAATGCTGATGAAATGAGCGAAGGGACACGGGCATCAATGGATGGTCAGGTTCCGGCAGAAACTAAATTTATTGAATGGATACAGAGACAACCTACATGGAGGCAAAAACAAGTGTTTGGCGAAACCCGCTATCGACTGATGAAAGAGGGTGGAATGCACCCTTCAGCGTTTTACACGGATAAAGGCGAATTTATTTCACTGGGAAAACTTAAAGAGATTGACGAACAAGCGTTCAGAGATGCTGGTTATCACTAGCCGGTAAATCTTGCCGGTAAAGAAATTACAAGGTCACTTCGGTGGCCTTTTTTATTGTCCGCAGTCGGTGACTGCATCATCAAAACCCGAGGTTAATGATGTTTAAGTTTTTATTAACAAAAGAAGAATTTGAGACGCTGACTGATGAACAAAAGGCCCTGTACAAAGAACAAGGTGACAAATATCAGTTACAAATCGAAGGGTTGCCAGAGATACCCGATGTTTCCGGCCTGCAAAAGAAAGTGGACGAGCTGCTTTCTGAGAAGAAATCAGAGCAGGAAAAACGCCGTCAGGCGGAAGAGGCCGCGAAAAAAGCCGCAGAAGAACAAGCCCGCAAAAACGGTGACATTGAAGCGCTGGAAAAAAGCTGGGCTGAAAAACTCAGTAACCGTGAGAAAGAGTTACTAACGCAGCTCGAAGAGAAAGACACTAATTTGCGCACATTGCTGGTGGATAACGTCGCTCAGTCACTGGCGGCTAAGTTGGCAGGGGACAGCGCGGCGCTGCTGCTTCCACATATCAAATCACGTCTAATCGTTGAAGATGGCAAAACACGTGTTGTGGACAGCGAGGGTAAACCCTCTGCACTGACTATTGACGATTTAGAAAAAGAATTCCGTAGCAACAAGCTGTTTGCGCCTGTTGTTATCGGCAGTAAAGCGACCGGAACCGGCGGCGAAGGTCAACGCCAAACTGTTGCCAGAGGCGGCGGTAAAACTTGGCACGACTATACGGAAGCAGAGCGCATCCGTTTATTTGAAGAAGATCCCGAGGAATTTAAACGCCTCGCAAAAACACAGTAAATTAGGAGCATAAGTAATGCCAACAACTCGTTTATCCGACATTTTCCGTGGTGACTACTATCAGGCTATTGCCCCACAGAACAGCCCGGAAAAAACCGCCGTTTTTGAGTCGGGGATTATTACCCGCCTGCCTCAGTTGGATGCTATCGCCTCTGATGGGCAAGGCACGGCAACCATTAACTACTGGAATGATTTGGACGCAAACGAAGCGCCTAACGCTACATCCGACAACCCAGACCAGATCGGCAAGGTGGGTAAGGCCAGCCAGTCTAGTCTGAAAGCTCGCGTTTTGTACCTCAACAAGGGTTATGGCGTAGCTGACTTGGCGGCAGAGCTGGCAAACAGTGAGCCAATGTCCCATATCCGTAACCGATTCGGTACTTACTGGACTCGGCAGTGGCAGCGCTATCTTATCGGTACTGCGCGTGGGATTATTGGCAACAACATTGTGAACAATGATAGCGACATGGTGATTCAGGGCGGCGATGAAATCTCAGCTAACAACCTGATTGATGCTGCTTTCACTGCTGGTGATGCTGCTGACACGTTCAGTGCTATTGGCGTTCACTCTGTCGTTATGAAACAGATGGCGACTAAGAACCTGATTGAAACTATCCGTGATTCAGAAGGGCGGGTTATTCTGCAAACGTATCTGGGCAAGCCTCTTTTCATGGATGATAGCCTGAAACATTCAGATGGTCGCTACCTGACCGTTTTCTTCGGCGGCGGTGCGTTTGGTTACGGTAGCGGTAATCCCCATACTCCGGTTGAATTAGACCGTAAGGCGTCAGGCGGTAATGGTGGTGGTGCTGAGGTGCTGTGGGAACGTAAGACCTTCATCCTGCAACCCGCTGGTTTTAGCTGGTTGGGAGAGGAAGATCCCAATAAGACACCATCCATTGATGACATCGCTCAGGCGGCTAACTGGCAGCGTAAGTTTGACCGCAAGAATGTTCCGTTTGCTGCGGTATTGAGCGGAAAGGCTGTTTCCGGCAGTAAAACGAAGAATACGGGCGACGGTCAATAACAAATAGGGGCATCTGCCCCTTTATTTTTGAGGTGAGCATGATTAATTCAGATAAAAACTCGCCAGAATTTAACAGCTATGCCAGTGTTGAGGACTTAAAGCAGTTTGCTGCACAGCGTGGCTATTCCCTGCCAGATGACAGTGTCTTGCCACCCCTCTTGTTTCAGGCGATGGATTATCTGTCCACTAAACAGTGGAAGGGGCAGAAAACTAATGCAGGTCAACCGCTGGCATTCCCGAGAAAAGGGGTTTATGTCGATGGTGAGTCAGTGTCGGCTGATGTTATCCCTAAGCAGATTATTCAGGCTCAGTGTCGATTGGCTATTGATTCACTGGAGCACGACCTAACCCCCACGGTAGGTGGTGAAGTACTGTCTGAATCTGTTAGTGGTGCCGTCTCGGTGACCTATGCAGAAGGGACTAACTCAGGCAAGCCTAACATGTCTTGGCTTAATGGCATGCTGCGGGATTTTCTGTCTGGTGGTGGCGTGACATTCAAGGTTTTCAGGGGGTAGCTATGGCTAATTTCTACCCGCGAATGCAAAAAACTGCCGAGCGGTTACTGAAAAAGTATGGTGCAGAATTTCAGGTAAAACGGAGCGGTCGGCATTGGGTTGATGAGGAGGGGAGAGAGCACCACGAATTGGAGAAAAGGTTTAATACTGTCGGGTTAAAGACTCGGTACAACCCCAATGAAATTGACGGCTCACTGATACTGTCTACAGATATCAAGATGGTGTTTTCACCTGATATTGAGATAAAAAAAGGTGATCATGTGCTGGTGGATAGCGTTTGGCTGAGAGTGATTGAACCTAACCCAATAAAACCCGCTGATATCGTACTTTGCTATCAATCTCAGTTGAGGGCGTGATATGGCAGATCCATTTATGACATCCATTGATGCGTTTGTGAATAAAGCCAAAGGCAACATTGAAGCAGCATCAAAAGGAACATTTATCAAAATACTGTCACGGTTGATTGTTATGTCGCCAGTAGGTAACCCTGAGCTATGGAAGGTCAATCAAACGGCAAGAGAATATAATCAGGCCGTGCATGACTGGAATGAACAACAGCAGTCAGATCCTAATAACCTGACCCCAAAAAAACGGCAGCTAAAAAAACGTGCTCGTGTCACTGACTCTATGGATATAAAAGCCCCACCGGGATACACAGGTGGTCGATTCCGGGGAAACTGGCAGGTAACCTTTGATGAAGTCCCAGCAGAAGAAACCGGACGGATTGATAAAAGCGGAAATATGACCCAAGCTGTGGGGGATTTGGTGATTGGTCAGTTTAAGGTTGGAGTTAAAGCGGTCTATTTCTCGAATATCGTCCCTTATGCTTATCGCCTTGAGATGGGCCATTCAACGCAGGCCCCCAATGGCATGCTTGCAGTAACAGCACAGGAATTTCAGAAGTTTTTTAGTGATGCTGTTACGGAGATAAAATCATGAACCAATCCAAGATAAACGAGGCTATTCGTTCTCACATTGCTAAATTTGCCCGGCGAGAAGGGGTGCTGGTGGCGTGGCCGAATATGCCATTTGATGATATCAACGAGCCTTACCTGCAATTACATATCATGCCCGCAACGACGCAGAACATCGGGTTATCGTTAGATATGCCCGTCTTCCGTGGTGTGATTCAGGTGAATGTTGTAGGAAAATCTGGCTCTGGTGAGTCAGTGTTAACACAAATTACTGATCGGATAACTGAATATTTACCGAATGGCTTGTCACTGACTAAAAGCCTGTATCTCAATGATGACCCTAGCGTCTTTCCTTCCATTCAGGATGGCGCAAATTACACCATTCCCATACGTACATCATATCGATGTGATGCAATTCGATAATGGCCGCAATTAGCGGCTTTTTTTATACACCAAAAGAGGTTGATGATGGCCTATAACATCCCTAATGGCTCTCGTGTTTATTTAGCAAGCGAATACGGAGATGATATTAAGTTCTCCGCAGCATCTAATGCTGAAGAGGTCGTACTGACGGTTGAATCAACTGTTGGCATCACTAAAGGTGACATTGTTCATGTCAGTTCTGGCTGGAAGAAAGCTTCCGGCGCTTACCGTGTCAAGCTCGTCGCAGAAAAAGCCATTACATTGGAAGGCCTGGATACGACGGACAAAAACACATTCCCTGCTGGTGGTGGAGCGGGTTCACTAAAAAAAGTATTGGCATGGGAAGTGATGCCGCAAGTCATGACACTTTCCACCGAGGGGGGTGAGCAACAAACGCAAGAGGTTCAGTTTTTGGAGGATGAGCAGGCTGAAACTATCGACACTTATAAAAACGGCGTTGTTCAGGTTTACACCTTTGCTCATGATGCCAAGTTACCTGTCCGTAAGCTGCTCATGAAACTGGATGACAGTAAGCAAATTACTGCCATTCGTTTCTTCAATAAACGTGCAGCAGAAGACCGCTATTACACCGCTTCCGTGTCGTTCCAGCGCGTACCCAATACCGCAATGAACGAAGTGGAAAACGTCACCGCGCGCTTCTCTCTTAAGTCTGAAATGCAGATTTACGCAGAATAATAATCGCCCCTCAATGGGGCTTTCTTTTGAGGATTTTTTTAAATGGCTAAGTTTACGCTCGTCCCTAACCCTAAATTCAAAGCCAATGTGCAGATCCCCGTCGCTGGGAAAGAGAAACCGGAAGTAGTAACTTTCACATTCAATCACAAGCCGATCAGTGAACTGGATAAAATGCGGGAAATGCCTGCTCAGGAATTCTTTGAGCAGATTATTACCGATTGGGCCATAGAGGAGCCTTACAACACTGAAAATCTCCGGCTATTGCTGGATAACTACCCATCAGCAACCACGGCAATTACAACCACGTATTACAACGAATTACTGGGTAATCGGGAAAAAAACTGATTGCGGTCGCTGAGGCGCTGTACGGGGGAATGAGCGCCAAAGATGCTGCTAATTTTGAACGGGCTTTTGGCTTCCTCCCGGACGAGTGTGATGTTGAGGTATGGCCTGATATATGGGATTCCTACCAGACGTTTAGTGCCATGAGGACGCAATGGCGTGTTGGTATGAACGGCGCTACAGGGCTGGATTACACGCCATTAAATCAGGTTATGGACTATCTCAACATCAAAGACAGGGCGACCGTATTTAACGATATTCGGGTGATGGAAGTTAAGGCACTCGAAGTTATGCATAAGAAGTAACAACTCCTTTTGTGACCTCCCTAGTGGAGGTTTTTTATACCCGAAGGAAAATCAAATGACTGATGTTGCAACTATCTCACTAAAGGTGAACACCTCTGACCTTGAAAGAGGTGAGCAAAAGTTAAACTCATTCAAGGATGCTGCTGACAAGGCCAGCAATTCCACAAATAAGTTAACCAGTCAGTCAGAAAAGAGCGCTGCGGCTTCGGCTGACATGGCTAAAGAAATTGACCGGATACACCGAAGTGTTACTGAGTTGGCTGCAAAGGAGCAAAGGGCAGCCGCATCTGCGAAGGTTCTTGCTGCGGAACAAGATAAAGTTGCAGAGTCCTTCTTTAAGCAGATTGATGCCATTAAACGTAATGCTACTGCGACAGAACAGTTAACCAGGATTCAGGCAGAGGCCAGAAAAGCCAGAAAGTCTGAAAAATTAGACCTTGAGTCTTATCGGAATATTCTGTCTGACATTATCGGCAAAAAGAAGCAGATGGCAGAAGCCGATGCGAAACAGACAGCAGCAGGTCAGGCGTTTATTACCAGATTAAAAGATCAACTGGCAACACAGAATCTCAGCCGTAATGAATTGCTGAAATATCGGGCGGCACAATTGGGTGTGAGTTCTGCGGCGGAAATTTATATCAATAAGCTTAAGGAAACGAGTAAGGAAACCAAGAATTTAAACCGGAATAACACTTCGGTTATTGCTGGACTTAGAAATATCTCCGATTCAATGGGTATGGGAGTATTGTTACGTGGTGGAGGGTGGGGGGCGGTAATTACAGGAATAGGAGGGGTTACTAAAGCTTATTATCATGCATTAGAAGTACAGGAAAACTTTAATAAGGCTATTATCGCTTCTGGGCGGTTTGCAGGAATTACGCAGGGGCAATTGATTGGTTATGCTGACAATATCAGTAAAACGGGTGCAGGTGCAGACGTTGCCGCCGAAGCGCTCACTAAGCTGATGAATGCAGGGCTTAAGCTAAACGTAGATATCGGTAAAGCTGGGGAATCTATTGTCGAGTTTTCCCGTTATTCTGGGCAGAGCGTTGATGAATTAGTTTCTCATTTCGCTCGATTATCTGATGATCCTTATGGTGGCTCTGTTGCCCTGAATAAGCAATATCGTTACCTCTCCGTTAACGTACTCCAACATATTAAGGAATTAGAGCTTCAAGGGAAAATAACAGAAGCCGTTACTTATGCCACTGACGCATTGAGCGGGGCGATGGCTGAGCGGGCAAAAGAAATCCGAAATAGCATGGGGACATTACCTAAACTATTTGACGAGATTAAACGTGCAGCTAATTTGATGTGGGACTCTGTCATGGGAATTGGAGCTAAACCGTCTGAAGCGGAGCACAGAGCCAGATTAGTGTTAAAAATCCGCACGGCAGAAAATGACCCCCGTCGCTATAATGGGAAAAAACCCAGTATATCAAATGAAATATTAGATCAGTGGAAGAAAGAACTGCGTGAACTGGATACTAAGATAAAGAAAGAAAAGGAATCCGCAGAACTTCAAGAGCGCAGTATTACCAGCCAGATTAAGTTTAATCAGCTGGTTGATAAAGGGACGAGTTGGACAGAAAAAAGAAAGCATGAACACAAGATGCTCAATAAATTGATAAAAGAAAATATCCAACTGGCAAAAGAAGGCAAGACCAAGCTATGGACGGCTGAGGATATTGCGAAAGCTCGCGCCGGTATCGAACATGAGTTTCGTGATCGTCGAGGACCTGGTTATGGGAAAAAGCTACCCAAGGAACCAAAATTTAAGGTTGATGCAGGCACTCGTGCGGATGAATCCGCTAAGGCTCGGATATTAGCATTGCAAGCAGAACTGAGAGCTTTAAGTGATGAAAGCCGTTATGTTGGTATTATTAGTCAACAGCGCAGGGAGCTACTTAGAGAACAGGCTAAATTTAATATTCTTGAGAATGCTCAGAAAGAGCGAAAGCTTAGCCTTGATGAAACCTTATTATTAGCCAAAAAGAATGAAATTCTTGCCGAAAAAGAAAAAGCGGCAGAATTGGGAGATCGGATTGAAAAACAAAAGCAACTTAATGCTTTGCGGTTGTCTAATGATGGGTTAGAGGAAGAGTTAAGGCTTCGCCATGAAAGTATAGGCAAAACTGACGAGCAGATTGCAAAAGAACGGGAGTTGTTAAATCTCAGAGGAGAAATGCGACGTAAAGGCATTTCAGAAGGCGATTCTGAGTATTTGCGCAGAATTGATCTGGTTGAACAAAAATATGCGAATGAGGAGTCTCTTCGTTCTAATTGGGAAGCAGGAGTTAAGAAGGGATTCGAGAACTTTGAAAAGGAAGCATCAAATACCTATGGAAATGTAGCTCAGATTACCCAAGCTACTTTTATGGGAATGAGTAACAGTCTTTCTGATTTTCTTCTCACAGGTAAGGCTAATTTCGCTGACTTCACCAAATCAGTGCTTGAAATGATCACCAAGATGCTTATGCAGATGGCTATGTTACAAGCTATGAAAGCCGCATTTGGTGGTACTTCATTTGGGGCTACCCTTGGATTTGCTGGTGGTGGTTACACAGGTAACGGTGGCAAATACGAACCTAAAGGCATTGTCCACGGTGGCGAGTTCGTGTTCACTAAGGAAGCAACTATGCGCCTCGGTGTGGCTAACCTATATCGATTAATGGATAGCACCAAGAAAGGCTATGCGAGTGGTGGTCACGTTGGTGGCTCTCAGCCGATGACAGTCAGCACTCCGGCTCCAATAATGTATGGTATACAACCTGCTTCCGCTGGTGGAGTTCAGGTCAATCTTGGCGGCATCCGTGTAGAAGGCCAGCAGCAACAATCTATTGCTTCAAATATAGACGCGCAGGCAGCGGAGCAATCACTGACGAGAAAAATAAGGGCGGTGATAGTTCAAGAAAGCCGTGATGGTGGTGATTTGTATAAGATCATTAGAGCGGCCAGAGGTAGAAATTATTAATAAGCGAGGTATGTATGTTTTTCAAAATTGGTTCAACAATAGTTAGCCCTGAACAGGAAAATATCAGCATTCCGGTAGAGGTGTTTAAAGGCAATCCCAAAGATGGTGGGTGCTTTATTGCGGGATTGAGTCCTGATGTTCACATCATCTATCACGCAGAATTCAATGCTGATAAGCCGCTATCGGTGTACTTCAAAGAGGCTGAGGAATACGCAGCTAGAGTTATCAAAGAATTTAACGATGAACAGCCACCAATCCGGTGACTTTTGTTACTAATACCTCAATTGAATAGAGTTTGCTTCATTTTGCACCATACTTTGTTTAAGATTCATGTATCTGATTAAAGAGGGAAAGCAGATGAAAAGGTTTTTTATTTTAGTTATTGGATGTGTATTTATGGTCACTGGTTGCGTTACTCCTATGACAAAACAGGAAATTTCGAGCGCGAAATATGACCAATTACCAACTAATTACCAGGAAACATTGAAAAATATTATAGCTTACACATTGAAAGATTCTGATTCGGCTAAGTATAAGTTTCATAAACCTAGGCTGGCTTATACCCCTGCTTCAAGAAACGTAGCTTATGTTGTTCCAGTGGATGTCAATGCCAAAAATAGTTACGGTGGTTATACAGGCTATAAAACAAAGTACTACGTTTACATTGGTGGAAAATACAAAGATGTTACAGCGGGAGTGCATTACACAGCAGTTAAATGGGTTGATGAAGTAATGGAATAACCAATAGAAAAGAAGGGATAAGGTGAAAACATTAACTACTGGGATGGTTGAAATGTTGGCGCTGAGTGGGTGCGCTCAGATAATGGATAACAAGCCCAGCCGACCTTGCAATACAGATCACAAACCATACCTCTTGAGTGAGGTTTTTGGTGTTTCTTTGCTAACCTCCTCAAGGAAAATTGAATATTACTGAGGGTGGTTATGAAATCCAAATCTCTGGGGCTAGACCCATTATATTGGCAGGCTGTTGACTTTGTAGTCAGAAAAAACTGTGTATCAATAGAAGAAATCCAAAGAGAATTTGATATTGAATGGCAAAGAGCAAACAGGTTAATCAATGAGTTAGAGTTGACCGGGGTTATATCAGGCAGTGATTATGATGGTAACCGAAATGTATTTGGCTTTCCTACAAGATTAGAATGGCGCGAGGTTAGTTCAGGGAAAAATAATGAAGGTTATTTTTCAAGGAATAGGTACACGAATGTTTTAAAATTGGATAAAGGTAAGACGGTAATTTACCAAGATTTCTACAATCGAGGTTTTTCTGAGAAACCTGAGTTTATCATTGATATTCACAATGATCTCGACAAATACAGCTCAGTGAATCTTGGTTCTGTCGATGAAAGGTTAAAACATGCTTACCTGTCATCATATTGGTCAAGAGAAACCATAGTTGCCTTCCATTATGATGAAGAAATCAGCACCTTATTCATTGATGTAGACTTGCCAGAAATAGAAGATACACCAGTCTCTAATGGTGAGCGCTTGAAAACCGCTGAGGAATATTTTCATGATTACGCGAGGCATGTTCACGCCGTGATCCTTCGCGTGTCAGGCATAGCTTTTATAGTGTGCCCAGAAATCCAATTTGTTGTGACGGCTGGTTATTCACAAATATTCAATCACGATACTGGTGATGAAGATGATCGTTATCTGATTAACGCTAGGCTCAATAGAGAGAAATTTGAGCATCTACCAATCAAAAGCATAGCTAAATGTGACCCCATACAATATTTATCAGGCTTTGATGTACTGATTAACATGGCAACTAACAACAAAATGAATGCAATTGAGTTGAGATGGTGACATAAAGCCCCATAGGGGCTTATTTGTTGAGTAGTTGCTCAAGCATGGAGTGGATAGAACTTAATTTCTTATCCATCTCTTTAAGGTGTGAATTTTTCTTAGTGATATGAATCGGCAAGGAATCTCTTTTTGAATGGATATCGAATTGTGATTGCACTGCAATACCTATAACTTCAAAATCTTTTCTATTAAAGGGCATAATTTCATAGCTAGCGTTTAAAGGTCTAAGATACCATTTACCCTGGTCGAAAAAGACCTGCCTAACCATAGAGTCACCGTTAGTTATGGAAAAAGTAAAAACAAAGTCACCATTTTGAGCTGTGAGATTTCTGTCAAAAATAACCACAGTTCCTTCAGGAAAACTGAGTCCTGACTCGGATTCCATGGAGTCTCCTGAGATTTTAACAGCAAAACAATCAGAACTAGCATTAGGAGGAGCCAAGACCGAACCATGACCAATGCCAGATGCAGTAAAACCGATTGTTGAAAATACATCACTATAATATTCCATCACTGGAATCTCATGTGTTGTCACTGTCTTGCGAATGTTACCTAGATCAGGTTCATCACCAACTCCGATTGCTAACCATTCTCTACTTGTGCCAAGTGCCGCAGCTAAATTAGTTAGAACATTATCCCTTGGCTTTGAGTCTCCAGCTTCATAGGCAGCGATTTGCCTTCTGACAACACCAACTTTATCGGCTAATTCTCCTTGAGTTAGATTGGCTGCCTGCCTAGCCATGGAAATTCGTGTTTTAAAATTGTCATCAATGTTCATATGTGAAGTCCAAAAAATTCATATTGACACATGGTGATTCATGGATTATAACTAATCATATCTTATGAAGATGTGAAGTTACAAATATACATAGGAGATAAAAATGAAAAAAGATACAAGACCATCCCCATTTCCTTTCAGAATGAAACCAGAAATGCGCCAATGGTTAGAAGATAAAGCCGAAGAAAAGCGCCGCTCTGTGCAGGTCCAATTGGAATACATAGTGGATATCGTGATGGAAATGGAGAAAAAAGGTGAGTTACAACTTCCATAAGAACGAAACCCCAACCGCGCCAACAGTTGAGGTTCCTAATTTGTCAGTAACGCTCGAAGAAACCGACATGTCAACCCATAACAGAGAGTGACAATATGAATAATGTAGCAAATAAAAACCTTCCTGTCATTGCAGGCGTAGAAATCACTACCGATTCAGAAGGTCGTTTTAATCTGAATGCCCTGCATAAAGCAAGTGGGCTTGGTGAAGAAAAGGCACCAGCTAAGTTCTTTCGCAACAAAACAGCAAAGGATTTGATTTCTGAATTAGAAAAACAAACTGGACAAATTTGTCTAGTTAGCTCAGAAGGCAAGTCTGGCGGTACTTTTGCCCACGAACTCTTAGCCATTGAGTACGCGGGGTGGATCTCTCCCAAATTCCGTTTGCAGGTAAACCAGACTTTCATTGATTACCGTTCTGGTAAGTTGGCGCCAGTTGACCCAATGCAAGTACTCAGTGACCCCGACGCATTACGCGGGATTCTTCTGACGTATACCGAGAAAGTGATTGCGTTGGAAGATAAGGTCGCGGACATGCAGCCTGACGTTGACGCCTTCGAACGCATTGCGAAAAAATCTACTGGCAGTATGTGCATAACAGACGCAGCGAAGCACCTACAAATTAAACCGAAAATTCTTTTCGATACATTATCGTCAATCAAGTGGATTTATCGCCGTTTAGGTAAAAAGAGTTGGATTGGCTACCAAGACAAGTTACAGCAAGGGTTATTGGAACACAAAATAACTGTTGTTGCCAAAGATGACGGAACAGAACGAGTTTGTGAACAGGTTCTCGTGACTGCAAAAGGCATTTCCAAGCTAGCTAAGATGTTGAGCGTGGATAAAGCAGCTTAAGAATTGCGCCAAGGATGGCGATCAAATACTGATCTATTCAACAGAATCAGCCAATCTAACAGTGATTGTTGGTGATAACAATACAAATTTACTCTTAATACGTGTGTAAATGGTTGAATATTCGAGGCGTCTCGCAATTCACGGCAGATAACCTTTACAAAACGTTACAATTACGTAATAAATATTGTCGTCCTAAAACGGCGAAGCCCCCAACTGCTGTAACAGTTGAGGGCCTCTAAATCGTCTAATACCATCTCAAGGAAAATAGACATGTCTATTATAGCAACTAAAGAAGTTAGTGAAACCATTAACGTTCCATTTTATGGTTCAGATCTCTATGTCGTAAATTATAACGGTGAGCCGTATGTACCGATGAAGCCGATTGTTGAAGGTATGGGAATGAATTGGGCTTCACAATTCACCAAATTAAAACAAAGATTTAAATCAACTGTTGTGGAAATCACAATGGTTGCCAATGATGGTAAGGGACGTGAAATGAGTTGCCTTGCCCTCCGTAAACTTGCTGGCTGGTTAGCGACTATCAGTCCAAATAAAGTCAAACCTGAAATCAGGGATAAAGTTATCCGCTATCAGGATGAATGCGATGATGTTCTTTATGAATATTGGACAACTGGTGAGGTTAAAGCGAAAAATAGCACAACCCAAGATAGAACTCCTCTTCGAGGTCTGGTTAACACTCTGATGGGTAAATATGGCGTCAGTAACAAAAAGTTGTTCCAGATGGTTCATCATGAGTTTGGGGTGAAACATATAAATGAGTTAACCAGTGAACAGATCCCATCTGCGATAGAGTATCTGGCGACCAAGGCAATTGAGGGTGAGTTTCTGGGTAAAGAAACTTTATGTATGCCAGAAAGTGAACCGCAAATTTCAGATGATAATTTACAAACTCTCTGCTGGTTATGGCAACATTCCATCAACATGGCTCGTTACATGATTGATGTAGAACCAATACTCAAAGTAGCTGAGCATAAACTAGCTGGTGAATACTACGCATACCCACGCAATGCCATAAAATGCGCCAACAATGCAAGGCGAATATTGGAAAAGGCCACAGAACATATCCAGATAAAGCGGATTCAAAAGGATAACTGGCAAGTATTACATAAGCTGAGGATTCCGAACTGTCCATTTTAACACCAAGCCACGGACGGTAAGATATGTTCCCCGTACACACGGGGATAAACCGGACGTCTGAAAAATGATTTTCATCACATGTATGACATTTAATACAAAGTGGTGGCAATATGGGGGTATTGGTTTAAATTCTTCTTCTAACGTGTCTATAACGTGCCGACATCTTCTTTAAACGTGATATATATGTCCTCTTCTTACCGAATCAAGTGGCTTGTATTGCTAAAGCTATTTAATTAAACTTAATACTAAGTTGCAGTTTTGGCACTGTGAAATTAACTGAATGGGAGGTAATCATGACAGCCACGATGCGCCGCTATATGAGGGCAATAGGTAGTGTTATGGACATTATGCCTTCAACTAATTATCGGAGTATTATTGCAGCTGGTAATGATGCGCAGAAATTGAGAAATGACGCTCTCAATATATCGAGAGACATGACTAGCGCTATTGTGAGATGTGGCGAGATAGCAAATGAGCGAAAACCAAAAGCCGATAAGTGACAATAATCAAAACGAGGATAGAAGCAGTACTGAGTTATCAGTGGAGCAGCTAGAGAGCGTCGTTGAAACCAATCCTCAGTTACTTGAAAGGCTTTTAGATAATCCTAAAGTCGTCTCTATTATTCAGCATAAAACATCTTTGTTCCAAGGCCCTCTTCCTCCACCCGATATGCTCAGAGAATATGATTCTATATTACCGGGGATGGCAGAGAGGATTCTTGAATTAACGGAAAAAGAGCAGCAATTTAGACACGAGACCCAAAAAACAGCACTCAATGCAGTTATAAAGAAAGATACCAGAGGGCAATGGATGGCTTGTGTTTTAAGCATTATTATCTTAGGTATAGCTGTGTATTTCGGTGTTAAAGGTGAATTAGGTTTTGCTGCAAAATTGATCACAGGAAATTTGATAGCGATAGCAGCTATTTTTGCTATTGGCAGGATATTCAAATCCAAAGATAAAGAAGATTCATAAACCCGCCTCGTGCGGGTTTTTCATTTTAACGCCGCTTAATTGCGGTTTTTTCTTTTATAGGTACTTATATGGCTATTGAAGAGTTTAAATGGCGAACTCAAATACAGGATTCGCCCAGCGGTGAATTTAAGCATCGAATTAAAACGGTTGAGTTTGGCGATGGTTATAAACAAGTATCAGGGGATGGAATTAACCCAGAAAGTCAGTCATGGCCTTACTCTTATATCGGCATAAAAGGGGAGGTTACTCCAATCTTTCAGTTTATTCGCAATCACACCTTGAAATCATTTATCTGGACGCCGCCGTTTGGAGAGAAAGGGTTGTATCGAGTTAAAGCAGACTCAATCACCATGCTCCCTATGGCAGGTGGGGTCATGAAAATATCAGCAATATTCGAACAGGCATTCAGTGCATGAAAATTAATGCAGATCTCCAGCGCCTTGAGTCGGGGAATAAAATTCTTTTGTTTTCTGTTGATGGTTCAGTGTTTGGTGGGCCAGAACTCTATTTCCATAATCACCCTATCCCTTATACGGAAAATGAACTGGAGGGTGATATAGATAATTTACCGATTAAATCGATCTGGTGGCAGGGCGTAGAGTATAAGCCGTGGCCTGTCAAAATTGAGGGGTTGGAGGTGAATAGCGATGGTCGTTCAACTTCATCCGCACTCACTGTGGCTAACCTTGATGGTGCTATTAGCGCCCTGTGTCTGGCATATCAGAACATGGCGCAGGCTTGCGTCACTATTCGTATGACATTCGCGCATTATCTAGATGCGCGTAATTTCCCGGAGGGTAACCCAGAGGCTGATCCCACACAGGAGAAAATCGACGTCTACTATATTGACAGCAAGACACATGAAGACAATACAGAAATTCATTTTGCCTTGTCTTCCCCCGCTGACTTACAAGGGATTCAAATTCCTACCCGTCAGATTCATAGCCTTTGCACATGGTGTATGCGGGGGTTATATCGCAAATCCCCCTGCAACTATACGGGAACGCGGTATTTTGATGAAGAGGGTAACCCGACCGATGATCCGTCAAAAGATGCCTGCGGTGGACTGATGAGTGATTGTAAAAAACGTTTTGGCGAGAACGCACAATTGCCCTTCGGTGGTTTTCCGGGTTCTGCGTTGCTTAGGAGGTAATATAGTGCAAACTCTGCCTGATGATATATCCTTATAGTCAATCCTTGATTATTGATTCAATTTTCTTCATTGTTGCAATTTTACTGACAAGTGAGAGAGCTTTTGATGAAAAAAATTATTTTAATTATCTTGACATTTTTCACCATAAATCAGTTGGCGTTTGGGTTGGCAAAAGATGAACCTCAAGCACCATTCGGATTCAAATGGGGTATGACTATTGATGAGGTTAGAAAATTAGACCTAAAAAAATTTAATGAATATCAAGATAAATTAGTATATACGGTAAGGATAGAATCAGCTCCTATAGAGTCTAAATATGATGGTGAGTACTTTTTGGACTTCTTTCCTCTTAACAGAGGGTTAAGATCAATTACTTTTGGCGTGAATGATTCGGGTAAAAATTTCGATAAATTAAAAGAGAAATTTAATTTCATTGCATCGAATCTGAACAATAAATATGGATCGCCTGTTCTTAATGAGCAGAATAACCATGAATTAGCTAAAGACTATGAATACAATGAAATGAAAATTCAGTTAAGACTCAATAAAGGAGAATCTGAACCTTATATACTGTGGGTGAATTATGAATATTACCCCAAGGAATTATTTACTAAAGACGAGCCAATACTTAAAAAATTAGGGTCACGTATTCAAAATGTTGATTGGTCTTAAATATAATATTCTCTTTCGATAAAAGTCCCGATGACTTTGTCATGCATTTCCGGTGATTTTGAATAGCCTAATGTTTTACGATTCAGCCGCTTAATTCGGTTTCTAAGGGTGAGGTTTTCACGTTCAATACGCTGCGTAAAACTTTTTCCGATGAGGTGTTTATCCGTGGGCAACAAGGTGTAAGCCTTGAATTTATCGGTACACCAAAAAGCGACGTTAAAGTGCGATAATTTTTTGAGCAGTTTCTTCAACGTCTTTTTGCTTCGTCGGCCGAAAGTATGGGCAATAATACGCTTCAGACGAGGCTCCCAAGCATACCATAACCAACGTTGTTGCTTTTTATTCCCAACAAATGACCACATCTCATCGACTTCACAGATGAGCTCAATTTCCACCTGCTCCAGCGGTAATGTGGTTACACATCGTGGGGACAATTTTTTAAAGTGCGAACGACAGCATTAATACTGATATGTAGTGCCCGTGCAGTGTCACGGATACCGGCATTATTCATGGCAAGATCCACAACTTGTTCTTTTATGCCCGTCCGGCAAGCACGATAAGCATATTCAAGCTGAAAAGTACGGCGACAAGACAGGCAACGATAACGCTGACGTTCACCTTGACCCGTGCCATGTTTTCTTACCGATTCGGTTTGTTGACAAAATCGACATTTCACTTCTACCGTTGCCATCTGATTTCCTGAAAAAGTGAGGAGTATACATGAGAAACAACAAATTGAATACGTGACCAAAATTAGCAGAAAAATACGACAACCCATTCTAGATATAATCATATGGCAATGTATGAACTATGAGATCCCGTCTTGACGGGATTTTTTATTATATAAGGAAACCTACATGCGCCCACACATCATCCAGTCCATCATAGATCACGCCAAAGCAGAATACCCCAATGAATGCTGTGGGCTGGTGGTTCAACATAGCCGCAAACAACAATATATCCCCTGTCGCAATACCGCACCTTTACCCACCGAGCAATTCAGCATTCACCCCGAAGATTATGCCAATGCCGAAGATATGGGGACTATTATTGCTATCGTTCACAGTCACCCCGACGCCACAACACAACCCAGTCAACTGGATATCGCCCAGTGTGACCTGTCACAAATCCCGTGGGTGATTGTCTCATGGCCCGAGGGGGATATTCGTACCCTGATGCCGACTGAGGGGATAAAACCGTTAATCGGTCGCCCGTTCGTGCATGGTATCTGGGACTGTTACGGCATTGTGCGCGACTGGTATCGGCTGGAGCGTGATATTGATATCCCGGATTTTGAACGCTCAGATAGCTGGTGGGAACGGGGCGAAAATCTGTATATGAAGCACTATGCTGAGGCTGGATTTGTGGAGTGCAGCGGTGAATTACAGGTGGGGGATGTGATCATTATGCAGGTACAGGCCAAAGAACCTAACCATGCCGGGGTGTATATCGGCGAGGGGTTAATGCTACACCACATGTACGGACAGCTCAGTCATCGCGTGTCGTACAGTGGCTACTGGCAGGAACGGACAATTATCACCCTGCGTCACAGGCACTCACCCGCTTCGGCGGGTTTTTTGTTGGAGTAAATCATGAATACAGTACGAATAATACGGCTGTACGGGATACTCGGTGCCCTGTTCGGGCGAGAGCACCGGTTGGCGGTATCGTCCCCTCAGGAAGCTATCAGGGCACTGTCTGTCCTGATTGACGGATTTGAAAAGTTTCTGCTGACCGCGAAAGAGCGCGGACTGACCTTTGCGGTGTTCAGCGGCAAGCGCAATATCAGTCAGGATGAATTGGAATTTTCCGGTGAGGACGATATCCGCATTGCCCCGATGATTATTGGCAGCAAAAAAGCGGGCGTGTTTCAGACTATTCTCGGTGCGGTGATGGTCGTCGCCGGGGCGTTTATGTGGATGACACCTTACGGTGCGCCAATGGTAATGTCCGGTGTGTCCATGATGCTGGGTGGCGTAGTGCAGATGTTATCCCCGATGCCGGGCGGACTGGCGCGACGGGAAGATCCGGATAACAAACCGTCCTATGCTTTTGGTGGGCCTGTGAACTCTGTCGCGCAGGGCAACCCTGTTCCGGTGGGCTACGGAAAGCGGCGTATCGGGGGCGCCATTATTTCAGCGGGCATTTACGCCGAAGACCAGCAGTAACGGTAATTGTTTTTTAGTCTCGCCGCACTTGCGGCTTTTTTTATGGGTGAACTATGGGAAATCATCTTATTCAGGGCAGCAAGGGCGGCGGTGGCAGTCCGCGTACCCCCGTTGAATCACCGGATTCACTGCAATCCACCTCGTATGCCAAAATCTTATTAGCATTGGGGGAAGGGGAATTCGCAGGTGGACTGGATGGCACCAATATCTTTCTGGATAACACGCCGATTATTGGTCCCGATGGTCAGGCTAATTTCGAGGGGGTGAAGTGGGAATTTCGTCCCGGCACCCCGCACCAGGATTACATACCGGGTATGCCCGCAGTGGAAAATGAACTGACCGTCGGCACGGAATTAGTCGAGTCATGGGTCAGATCGGTCACCAATACCCAATTATCCGCAGTGCGTATCCGGTTATCGTGGCCCCAGTTGCAAACCCAAAAAGAGGATGGGGATACCGTCGGCTATCGGATTGATTATACCATTGAAGTTGCTACGGATGGCGGTTCGTATCAGGAATTACCCACGCTGGCTGTTGATGGCAAGACCACCACGAAATACGAACGGTCACACCGTATTGACTTACCTAAAGCGCATTCAGGCTGGCAGGTGCGTGTGCGTCGTCTCACCCCGAAACAGAACAGTAACCGGATTGCCGATGCGATGGTGGTTGAGGCCATCACTGAGGTGATTGATGCCAAACTCAGTTACCCCGAAACCGCACTGTTATTTGTTCAGTTTGATGCTAAACAGTTCCGCAATATCCCTCAAATCTCATGTGAACCGAAGATGCGTGTTATCCGCGTGCCCGATAATTATGATCCGGAAAGTCGCACGTATTCGGGGGTATGGCAAGGTACATTTAAATGGGCGTGGACCGATAACCCCGCCTGGATACTGTATGACCTGATGATCAATGACCGGTTCAGTATTGGCACACGGGTTAAGACGGAAAACCTGAGTCTGGCAAAATGGGATTTATACCGCGTTGCGCAGTATTGTGATCAGCTAGTGCCCGATGGTAAAGGAGGGCAGGAGCCGCGTCATACCTGCAATGTCTATATCCAGTCACAAGAGGATGCATGGACGGTACTGAGAGATATTGCCAGCATTTTTCGGGGTATGACCTTCTGGGCCAACAACAATATGAATGTCCTGGCGGATATGCCACGTGATGTGGATTATCTCTATACCCGCGCTAATGTGCGTGACGGGAAATTTGTATATGCCAGTTCCAGCGAGAAAACCCATTACAGTACGGCCATGGTGAGCTGGTCAGATCCCCAGAATGGCTATCAGGATGCGGTCGAGCCTGTTTTCGATAACCGGTTAATCCGCCGTTATAACGTGAAACAGGCGGATGTGACGGCAATCGGCTGCACCCGCCAGAGTGAGGCGATCCGTCGCGGTAAGTGGATATTGCTCACCAACGAATATGACCGGATGGTGACCTTTACGGTGGGACTGGATGGCAAGATCCCGTTGCCTGGATATATCATCGGGGTGGCTGATGAAATGTTTTCCGGTCGTGTGTTGGGTGGGCGCGTGAGTGCGGTGAATGGGCGCAATATTACCCTGGACAGAATATCCTCAGCAAAAGTGGGTGAGCGGTTAATCCTGAATTTGCCATCGGGCAAAGCGGAGGGGCGCACCATTCAGGCTGTGAACGGGCCGATTGTCACAGTGACCACGGCCTACTCAGAAACGCCGGTCGCCGAATGTATCTGGGCGATTGATGCAACAGATTTAGCTATCCAGCAATTCAGGGTGACGGGCATTAAGGAAGGTGAGGACGGTGTATCCTTTGAAATCACCGCGGTTGAACATAACACCGACAAATACGCCCGCATTGACACTGGCGCCCGTATCGAAGAGCGGCCCATTTCTGTTATTCCGCCTGGCGTTCAATCCCCCCCGAAAAATGTCTCTATTAATAGTTACTCGGTCGTCAATCAGGGCATTGCTGTCACCACACTGCGTGTAACGTGGGATGCGGTGGAGAATGCGATTGCTTATGAGGCAGAATGGCGGCGGGATAATGGTAACTGGATATCGGCACCCCGCACCTCGACGCAGGGATTTGAGGTTCCAAACATTTACGCCGGTCGCTATCAGGCACGTGTCAGGGCAATCAATGCCGCTGAGATATCCAGTATCTGGGCGAATGCACCGGAAACCCATCTGAAAGGGAAAGAGGGCAACCCGCCGACACCGTTAGGCTTCAGAACAACGCCGATTATCTTCGGTATTCAGCTCGATTGGGGCTTTGCTGCCCAGACCGATGACACGCTAAAAACGGAAATCCAGTACAGCCGGACTAATGACGGTGAGGGATTGATGTTATTGGCCGACATTCCCTACCCACAACGCACGCATACTATGCAGGGACTGGCGGCAGGGGTGGCATTTTGGTTTCGTGCCCGCCTAGTAGATAAATCCGGCAATCAATCCCCGTGGACAGAGTTTGTCAGGGGTGAATCGTCCGATGATGCCAGCTGGATTATTGATGCAGCCGGTGACCAGTTCTTTTCAGCTCAGGCCGGAAAACGCCTGCAATCCGACATGAATTGGAGCAATGAAACCGCCCTTATTCTCGCCGACGCCCAGCAGCAACTATCCCGAGAGCTGATGGTGCGCGACGGGGAGAATAAAGCCAAAATCAGCGAGCTATGGCAGGTCAGAGTGACGGACAATGAGGCGTGGGCGCAGAAACTCACGGAATTGCGTACCAATATCGGGAACACTGACGACAGCGTGAACCGGATTGCAGCGGATATAATAGATAATAAGCAGGCCATATCCAATACGCAGAAAGCGGTCGCTGAATCAACGCAACAGTTTCAGGTGCAGTTTAAGAACCAACAGGCCATCATCAACAGCAAAATGCAGGCGGAATTTAACCAGTCCGGTAACGGTTATGCCATTCATAGTGTGAATATCACCATCAAGCACAATGGCCGGAATTACAACGCGGCGGGCATGGTGATTAGCGGTGAAGTGAAGAACGGTAATCTGGAGTCGTATATCGGATTTTCTGCCAATAATTTTGCGTTCTATAACCCCGTTAACGGCAGGATGGAACCGTTTATGGTGGTTAAAAATGGACAGTTGTTTGTCAGAGAGGCGTTTATTGATATGGCGAATATCAGGCAACTATTGGTTGGACTGGATATTAAATCCACGAATTACATTCCCAATCAGCGGGGCTTTCGGATTGACGCTAAAACTGGATACATTGAGATAAACGGTTCAGGAAATGGTTACCGGGTGCAGATCAAAGATTCAGGCTGGTATATGTTTGACAACAACGGCAGGGCAATCATTGAACTGGGGGAATTCTTATGAGTGGTTACGGGCTGAAAATTGTCAATCCACACGATGGAACGAGTTTTATTTTTAATGAGAAAACAACACCTGCCAGCCTGGTATGGACTGATTATGTCGCCAAAAATACACCGGGGATTCATCAAAGCCCGACTGACTGGCGGCATTATGAATGGGAGTGTCAAATCAAAATCCCGGTGGGCTATCAGGCACATGTCTATCCCGTTGGGTTCACAGAATTTCATCAAGATCGCTCAGGAAATGGATTCAGATTAACGGGGTTTTCTGAGCGAATTCGGTTCTCTCAGAATGGGGAAAACGTCATCGTCGATGGCCTGAGTTTACAGAATGTTTTTGATAATTGGCTCACGGAGCTGATAAAAATTATCGCGTACCCGCTGATGTTGGGTGGCAGGGCGGGATTAAAAATATTAAACAACAGTAATTTTAATACCAGCGTTCCGCCTGCCGGATTTGGTTATGTTTCCCATAAAGCGCGTGTGTATATACAGGGGCGATTTAACCCGGCGTCAATAGATCCCAGACTCAATTACGGAAATTGTCTGATGTTTTTTTACAATGAAGACCCGGCGTGCATGTTGGTTCACCGAGAAGGTTATTACAGCTGTAACAGGTACGATGGCGGTGACAGGGCGGGGTGGTATCGGGTTGTGGTTTTTTCTGACATCGGCGTTAAGGAGCGGCTCGAAGGTAAGGGATATGGCCTTAAACTTAGAAACAAGGACGGGGTTATTACCTTTAACTCCGGCGTTGGTGTGCTGACCAAACCCGTAAGTCTGGATGTC
Source organism: Xenorhabdus sp. SGI 60 (assembly GCF_056632175.1). Taxonomy (NCBI): domain Bacteria; kingdom Pseudomonadati; phylum Pseudomonadota; class Gammaproteobacteria; order Enterobacterales; family Morganellaceae; genus Xenorhabdus; species Xenorhabdus sp. SGI 60. The sequence goes on from NZ_CP196860.1 coordinate 1,157,862, forward strand.
AGCAACAGAAAGCTGGGTGACATCATCCCCACAGCGGGGATACAACGCCCGATGTTGGTGCCTGCCTGGATAGGACATCATCTGTGGATGGACGGGAGTACCGCCTACAGCCGAGATTTGTCACTGACCTGCAATGGGGAGGGGGCGTTATTTGTTGGTTCAGGAAGGAGCGCATACCATAAGGCGAGCCAGTGGGGAACGACCAACTATACCACAAAACAACCCATTCTTATCTTGGACGCTGCCAGTTATTTCAATTTCTAATTTCTCAGGAACACACTATGCTCTATGAACAAGGCACGATTTCCACCGTGTCCGGCTCGGCTATTGTCCGCGGTACGGGCACCAAATTTATCTCGAACATTAACGGCGTTGCACCCGGACAGATTATATTGATCCAGTCCGGCAACGGTAATTTAATCTACATGATTCAGGCGGTGAACTCGGATACCGAACTGGTACTGGCTAGTAATGTCGCTGTCACCCTGAATAACACAAAATACCAGATTCAGGTTACCGTTCCTGATTCCGCCTCCGATGCCGTCCGGCATATTGTGGCCAACACCACCTACGTCACTCAATTTCTCCAGAACATGGACAAATGGATGTCACAGAATGGTGTGGTTGATGTGACCTTACCGAATGGACAGACCGTGTCATTGCAGTCTATACGGGCATTACAGGCGGCGATGCTGGATAAGAATAAAAACGGGGCAGACATCCCGAACAAATCGGAATTTGTAAAAAACCTTGGTTTGGTAACTCAGCAATGGGTAATAGATAATGGTTCTGGGTTTATCCAATATAAACCAATTGCTCCGACCGCCCTTACCGAGTTCACGTCGTGGATTAAATCGTTACCGAATGGTGGACATGCATTCCGTTTTGGAGCGCATGACGGGGAAATAGGTTACAAATGGTCATGTGGTTATGTAACACGAGCGGGGGATACATGGGCTGGATTCGTTGCACACTATAATCGGGGTGTTGCAGTCGTCCATGGTAGTGATGATGGTGGTTCTACAAAAGTGAGTTATTTGTGGACTAATAAAAATGCATGGAAAGATAGTAACGGCTACCTGAGAGCATCCTCCCCTCTCATCCAAATCTACCCCGATGGCAAGTTCACCACCAACGACGAATCCGAGGGGGCTACCGTCACTAAACTCGGCATCGGTCATTATCAAATATCTGGTGTGCTGGGCTATAACGCTGACGGGGCATGGGGTGTTCACGGCGGCATCTCGTCGCCTAAGAACAATAACGGACTGGAACTCATCTATATTGATGACCAGGTGCAAAAGGACGGTTGCATCACCATCAAGACATTCCACCGTCAGCACACTCATTTACCTAAGCAGTTCCAGAACAAGCGGATAAAAGACATTGTCGATGGTGAAAAGGTCTACTATGCCGATGCTGAACCTTGTGATATTCCCGAAGGCTGTCGATTAGATGTTCGTGTCCAGATGCCGGAGGATTCGGTGTGGAATTTGAGGCAGGGGAAGGTGACAGAGGATGGTGAACAGGTGACATGGTAGATGAATAAGCAAAAAGCCACCATAAGATGGCTTTCTGCAAGGGTATTTAATTCAGGCAACTTTATGATAAGTTCGTGCTAGTACTTCTTCTTTGCGAGCATATAATTCTGTTACAATTTTATCTAATCGCCTTGAAAGTGCTAGCATTTTATTAATGCTCTGTTGTTTGGTCATTGATAGTCTCCTAGGTATATTTATATTAGTATAGCGGTGATTTTTTCAACATCATTGCACTATTAGCACACATTTCTGGATTTTTAATTTTGATATCGTTTATTAGCATTTGTGCAATTAACAGGATTTGCTGAAGATTAAGATCGTCATGCTGTTTAGCTTCATGGCTCAGTTGCGAGACGATATCAGCCAAATCATCTAAGGATGGGTCAGTTATTTCATGTAATTTATCAATCCCTAGCTCAGCAAGACTTACAGTCACAAACTCAACTAAACCAGCTACAGCTTTCTTTATGCCATATAGCTGTCTTTCCTGAACAGACGCCTGAGCATCATCCTTAAGTACTGCATTATGAAATTGATGGGTCACAAATTATACTCCATATATAATACTTGACAATGTATTTTGCAAGGTATGTCTGGTAAATAATCATTAACTACGCATCCAATAATGAAAGAGGTGAAACAACACCAATGAATTTCAATCAACTGATTTTGTTTAATTTAACTTCTAATGAATTTAAATTCTGCAAACTTATATTTGTCAGTTACTTAACAGATTATTAACTAATATTATGTTTGTAGCTTACCTCTTTATGCTCAAGCGTTCAGAAACACTACTATCATCCTACTAAATAATGCTACTAAGCATCACTTCGCGCCTGTGCAGGGCATCATACACTACATTACTTTTATTGATATTTGATAGGAGATTGTCTGATTTTTGAGATAACTGCCATAATTAATTCACACAGAACTAAATAAAAAATATTATTTCAACTCAAAACTGTATCACTAGTTATATTATTGCCTTGTACCCACTTGTCCCACTCCCCACACAATCCCCATCAATTTATTCAACTATCCCCATTCGTTAATATATTCGGGCTGTCCAGCAATTAATAATTAAACAAGGAAATAGTATGTCTGACGTTATTAAGCCCGAATGTGAATGTCCATTCGATCCAAAACAATATCAGTGTGATTGCTTTATTGCCCCAGTAGGTTCTTTCTCTTGGGCGTTGATTCAATTAAAACTTCGCAAACGTGTTACCCGTTCTGTCTGGGGTGACAAAGGAATGTATCTGGCGATTACACCACGTGTGAGTAACTTAATCGTAGAAGAAGGCAGTGCTTACGCGGTTGATGGTGTAGCGGTTGGAACTCAGTACGATTATCTGACACACATTGATCTGCGCAATGAACACGGTAACTTCGTACCGTGGCAACCGACACAGGAAGATATGATGGCGTGTGATTGGGAGTTTGTGGAAGAAGAGGCGGCGAAGTCTGAGATTAAACCAGAGACATCAGAATATAATTTAGTCTTTGATTTGACTACCTCCCAGAAATATACAAACGCATATGGAGGTGATGTAGCAAATGGTAACTTAGTTAGGATTGAAGATAATATAGGTAATGATCCAATTTTTGCTTTTTATTTTGAAAAAAACTATAACGCAATCACTGTAAATTTTTCACATTTAAATCTAGCAAACGATATGGAAACATTAAATAATATAAGAGCGAAGCTACTAACAATTACTGTGGATGGAACAAAATATGAACTCGGGTATCCTATTGAAAAAACAGATTGGCCTCAACCTATTTATATTCCATGGTATAAAGGTAGCGATGTGGAAAAAATTTCTAACCTGCTAAAACAAGAAAATAAAAAATTCCGTTTCCATCTCAACTGGCATGATTAATCTTTTTAGGCTGCGCACCGCGTGGACTTCCCCAACCCCTTGATCTCCTTAATTTCCGTTTTTCTGACAGAAATAAGTAAAATCAAAATGTTACGTTAAATAGGATAATTATCCTATTTTAACCCCTTGATTTAATTGAATTCCGTTCCTGAGCAGGAATTAAGCAAAATCAACGACTTAGATAAAGGTGGGATTCCTCACCTTTAACCCGTTACTCGCTGATCACGTTATTCGTGATGCGTCACGATAAATAAAGGCCATTGATTCTTCCGTTTCAAACGGAGGTATGGAATTAACTGTAGGAATTACTTTAGTTTAAGGAGTCACTTTACTGAGCATGAGGGCTACGGAACTGTAGGGGATTCCTCTGTAGTTGATTACCCTGAGAGTTAAAGGGCCGACTGCAGCCCCTCCATGTTACTCTTCTTTCTTCTGCATGAGCTTATTGAATTTTTCATGCAGTGATTGTGGGTACAGTTCTGTGTATACCTGCCATAATACATCCAGTGAACGATGCCCTGTGACTTGCGCGACCTCTTCAATGGAAAATCCCGCCTCAAACAAACGACTGGCTCCTTCTCGGCGTAGGTCGTGGTAGCGGAGGTCTTCGATGCCAAGCTCGACACATGCTTTATGAAAACCCTTGGATATACTTCTCGTATTATAAGGAAATATCAGCCCACTATCAGATTTAGGCTGTCGTTGAACTATATCCCACGCCTCCCCAAGTAAGGGAACGAGCATATGATTGCCGACTTTCTTTCTGGGGTCTTTTCTGTCTCTTACGAGCACAGACCTCTGCTTCTCATCAATATCATCCCACCTGATTTTACATACCTCCCCAATGCGCATGCAGGAAAGTATTGAGAAATTCAATATATCCTCGTAAGGAATATTACTTGTCCAGTGGCTGCCTCGCCTGCGCAGCACCTCCATTAATCTATCTAACTCCTCGCGTTCTGGTCTTCTGCTGCGTCGTTGGCTTTTACTGATTAATCCCATTTGGGTTAAAACTGAACGAGCTTCATGTGCGGGATTCGAGGTGTAGTCTATACCATAGACAGGCTTGGCTGATTTTAGGACAGATGACAAATAGACGACATCATGATTAATTGTGGCGGGGGTAGTCCCTGTAGAATGTCGTTGCTTGCAATGTTCAATAATATGGCTGACCGAAAGCTCAGTTAGAATACGTTTTGCGAGATCACTCTTTAACAACGAATTCAATACATTTTTCTTATCTCTTCCTGCCTTTCCACCCAAACCTGGATCATTGATATATTTATGCAATAGAGCACCAACTGTAAAATCTTCGGTATCATTCTGTGTAGGGACTCCATTTTGTTCTAACTCAGCCACCCGCTGAGCACCCCATGTTTTGGCATGAGAGTGTTTTCCAAATGTACGGTTCTCTCTGTAAATGTATTTACCGCCAGACTTAACACCGACAGTGCAGCGGTAACGGACAGTGCCATCTGCGCGAGGGCGCTTTTCTATGCTATAGTAGGCCATCTGTGATGCTCTCCAGTTCAAATTTTTCACGACATAAAGGGGTGCCATTAGGGGTGCTGATAATCCCAAAATAGCCTAAAAAACCCTTAAATGCACGAAAATCAGCAAAAATAACAACTCAGGAAATTCAGCATAATAGCGAGCTATGGCGGGAGTCTGGCGTGTTATTTGGGTATTTTCTTTTTTCGTTTTACCGATTTATAATCGGCGGCCCAAACAGAGGTATATAATGACTGCGACAAACTTTTCCGAATTCGAACTTGATGAATCCTTGCTTGAAGCACTGAACAACAAAGGCTACGAACACCCGACCGCCATTCAGGCGGCAGCCATTCCTGCGGCGATGGACGGACGTGATGTATTAGGCTCAGCGCCGACCGGTACAGGTAAGACCGCCGCTTACCTGCTACCGGTTCTACAGCATTTACTGGATTTTCCTCGCAAAAAATCGGGACCTCCACGCATCCTGATTTTGACGCCAACCCGTGAATTGGCAATGCAGGTTGCCGAGCAGGCGAAAGAATTTGCGGCCCATACACATTTGGATATTGCCACCATTACGGGTGGTGTAGCCTATATGAATCATGCCGAAGTATTCAGTGAGAATCAGGATATTGTTGTCGCAACGACAGGGCGTCTGCTGCAATACATCAAAGAAGAAAATTTCGACTGCCGTGCAGTGGAAACGCTGATCCTTGATGAAGCTGACCGCATGTTGGATATGGGATTCGCCAATGATGTCGAAACGATTGCAGGCGAAACCCGCTGGCGTAAACAAACCTTGTTATTCTCCGCAACCCTTGAAGGGGAATCCATCCGTGATTTTGCCGAGCGCCTGTTAACTGATCCTATTGAAATTGATGCCGAACCTTCTCGCCGTGAGCGCAAGAAAATTCAGCAATTTTATTATCGTGCTGATTCGTTAGAGCACAAAACAGCCTTACTGTGTCACCTTCTCCAACAACCTGATGTGACTAAGTCCATTGTTTTCGTACGCAAACGAGAGCGTGTACGTGAGCTTGTCGACTGGTTGAATCAGGCAGGTATTCAAGCCGGTTTCCTTGAGGGTGAAATGGTGCAAGCCAAGCGTACCGATGCCATAAGACGCTTGAATGATGGCAAAGTCAAAGTTCTGGTCGCCACCGACGTTGCTTCCCGTGGATTGGATATCGAAGATATCAGTCACGTCTTTAACTTTGATTTACCTCGCACCGCAGATGTTTACTTACACCGAATTGGGCGTACAGCTCGTGCAGGTCGTAAGGGAACCGCCATTGCTCTGGTTGAGGCACACGATCAATCTCTTTTAGGTAAAATCAGCCGTTACCTCAAAGAACCTTTGAAAATACGAGTGGTTGATGAGCTTCGCCCGCAATCCAAAGCGCCAAGTGAGAAAAAGAGCAATAAGCCATCCAAAAAAGTACTGGCAAAACGTAAAGAGAAGAAGAAAACAGAAGAGACAAAGAAAAACCGCGTAAAAGTTCGTCATCGCGATAGCAAGAATATCGGTAAACGCCGCGCTCCTTCTGGCAATCCCAGACCAGGATTAACTGAATCTAGCAACGATTAACTCATAACCGATCGTAGAACATGGGCGAAGCCATACAGTGAATTCGCCCAAGTTCCGCAGACTGAGCGCTAAATATTACACAGCATAATGCTGCTCACTTTGCTGCGATGTGATATCTGTAACATCCGTTGACGCCAACATGGTATTCCCATTGTTCAGCCAAGGCTTTTGCTCCGCCATCAATTCGAGGACAGCTTCCAAAAAATGGGCTTTAAAGGTATGAAAACCATATCGATTGAGCAGAATAACATCCCATATACTGTCCAACTCATATTCATACTTAAGCTCTATGTTGTGTCCCATCGGTTGACGAAGCGGTAATGTTTTTTGCAAGTTACCCAACCAATCATGTTGGACGGTATAGTGGCGTATCAAACCGCTATCAGCCAATTCACGAGCAACGTCGGGTGATACTCCCATATATTTCAATGTAGCATCAGAAACACTAACAGAATTGTAAATAACTGCTGGTTTTCCTGTTGCCAATGCAGCCACTGTTGCTAATCCGCCTCCCAATGAATGCCCGGTGAAAATGATGTTTTCACCAAATACTTCTAACGCCTTATGTGCCAATTCCACGGCTTGATTATATTGCTTTTCATTGTAACCAAGCCCTTGACGAATACTTACCATAAAATCCTTTAATTCGTTCGAACCTGTAAAAGAGACAATATATAGTCCCTTATTATGGTATATACCGGCCTGAAACCCTGTTGAATAATCATTCAGAGTGTCAGGATCAATCCCTAATTTTGATAAATCCTCATCAGACAGGCGCACATAATCGCCAATCCCTAAACTAGTTTGTCGATAAACATCACGGGTAACCAGCGTCAAGGTATAATCGGCCAGTTTAGATTGTTTTCCCGCAATATCATTGGCTTTCAATTCAGGAGCTGCCATCGTGCTGGCATTTAAGTTATTAACCAATGATTGATAGAGCGCATTAACCTGCTTGGTATTTTCTGAAAATGAAATACTTGGGGAAGAAATGTGATCAACTTTGTCAGGTGGTGATTGAGCTGAAGAATGAGGTTGAGGTTGTAGCGCATTTCCTTGTAATGAATAGATCCCTAAGCTACTGAAAAAATCGGTATTAACTAATAAAGTCATGAAATTCCCCTACAGATTATTTAAATTTGGTGTGGTTTAAAAGCCCCAACTCTCTATCGGCAGAATTTTTAACAAAATTAAAACAAATTTAATCCATAATTAACAAAATTAATTCCCATAATTAAAACATGGAAAATAAAAAAGGGAGTATTGATTCTCCCTTTGGATTTTTTTTATAGCAGGATTGAATGAAATTATTTTCATATTTTTTCAAAAAAATTTATAAAAATAGATTTTCATCCTGAGAATTAAGCTTAGATTGGGATCTGAGGGTTTCCCTATCTCAAGGGAATCGGTAAGCTTAAGTCATCTAATAATCATCTAGAAAGGGATTGGCTATGTCCGTACCTCTCACATGGCACGATGTCATCGGCAATGAAAAGAAACAGCCTTATTTTGTTGATACATTGGCTTATGTTGCCAATGAACGTCAGGCGGGAAAAACCATTTATCCGCCTCAAACAGATGTTTTTAATGCATTCCGCTATACCGAATTGGCTGATGTAAAAGTCGTGATTTTAGGACAAGATCCTTACCACGGCCCGAATCAGGCCCACGGTTTGGCTTTCTCCGTACAGCCAGGTATTCCTGCGCCGCCTTCTCTGGTCAATATGTACAAAGAACTGGAATCGGACATTGCTGGATTTACTCGACCAAATCACGGTTGCTTGATCAGCTGGGCAAAACAGGGCGTATTATTGCTTAATACCGTACTCACCGTTGAGCGCGGTAACGCACATTCTCATGCTCATTTAGGCTGGGAAACGTTCACTGACAAAGTCATTGCAGCAATCAATGAACATCGCAACGGAGTCATTTTCTTGCTTTGGGGATCTCATGCCCAGAAAAAAGGCCATTTCATTGATATCCGACGCCATCATGTATTCAAAGCCCCCCATCCTTCACCTTTGTCTGCCCATCGTGGTTTCTTAGGCTGTAAACATTTTTCACAGTCCAACAACTTATTGGAATCACAAGGATTATCTCCTATAGATTGGGAGCCTCAATTACCCCAATAACCGATTTTGCCGACAAAAATGCCGCCTTTCTCATGGCGGCATTGCATCACGAGAGACCGTAACCTTTATTTAGAAACAGCAACCATTGCAGGACGCAATAGACGACCATTCAAGGTATAACCTTTCTGCATCACCAACATAACCTGATTAGGTTCATGCTGATCTGATTCCATCATGGTCATCGCCTGATGCACTTCTGGATTGAAAGGAACATTGGTGTCACAGACCACTTCAACGCCAAACTTACCCACTGAATCGATAAAAGATTTCAGAGTCAGTTCAATACCTTCAACCATTGGCAGTAACGCTTCATTGGTACGATCAGCCGCATCTAATGCACGTTCCAGATTGTCGATAACCGGCAGAAGTTCATTGACAAATTTTTCCAATGCAAATTTATGTGCCTTTTCTACATCCTGCTCAGTACGACGGCGAATGTTTTCGATTTCAGCACGTGTACGCAACAAAGCATCACGTTCATTAGTCTGAGCCTGTTTCAGTTGTTCTTCCAACTCAGCAACACGCGGATCAACAACGCTTTCAGTCTCTGGCGCATCTGCCTGTTCCGCATTTATTTGTTGCTCTAATACATTTTCTGTATTTTCTGCGACTTGCTCGTCAGGTACTTTTTGGTCTTTACTACTCATGAATATCTCCGCGTATTTTGTATTATCTTCGCCATTTGAGCTTATTATGGGGATCAAAATGCGGGATTCAAGGGAACAATCATTATTGTGAGGGCAAAACCATATGCTGAAGGAAATAACAGCAATGAATAATGAATTCAAATGCATCGGTATTGTCGGTCGTCCACGTCACCCTGAAGCGCTGGCCACCCACGAAATGCTGTATCACTGGCTGGTATCTAAAGGTTATTGTGTCATTGTGGATAGACAGGTCGCGAAAGACATTAATTTAAAAGACGCTCAGACGGGAGGATTGACAGAAATTGGTAAAATTGCCGATCTTGTGATTGTTGTCGGTGGTGATGGCAATATGCTCGGTGCAACCAGAGTATTATCACGTTATGACATTAAAGTCATTGGTATCAACCGAGGCAATTTGGGCTTTTTAACGGATTTGGATCCCGATAATGCTTTACAGCAGCTATCCGACGTTTTGGATGGCAAATATCGAGACGAAAAACGTTTTCTGCTTGAGGCACAAGTGACAAAAACTGGGCATAAATCCCGTCGTAGCACTGCATTAAATGAAGTCGTACTACATCCAGGCAAAGTTGCCCATATGATTGAATTCGAAGTATATATTGATGAACGTTTTGCTTTTTCTCAACGTTCAGATGGCTTAATCATAGCAACTCCTACTGGCTCAACGGCCTATTCACTGTCTGCTGGAGGACCGATATTAACCCCAAACTTAGATGCTATCGTGCTAGTGCCGATGTTTCCACATACGCTCTCGGCACGCCCTCTCGTTATCAGCAGCGAAAGTAGCATTCGCCTGAAATTTGCCCAAAACAGCAGTGACTACGAAGTCAGTTGTGACAGCCAGATCGTCCTGCCAATCCAAGATGGTGAAGAAGTGATCATCAAACGCAGTGACTATAATCTGCATTTAATTCATCCAAAAGATTACAACTACTTCAATACACTGAGCACAAAATTGGGCTGGTCGAAAAAAATGTTCTAAAAACAAGCTTTCCTACTTTACTGTATAAAAAACCAGTTTATACTGTATGGAAGTACAGACATGTTTTTATGCACAGGAACATGTTCTTATACAGTAACGTGTTTATATACAGTAAAAAGAAGGAGGAGCACGATGCTGACTCAATTGACCATCAGTAACTTTGCTATCGTTCGCGAACTTGAAATTGATTTCCGCCCAGGAATGACGGCAATCACAGGTGAAACCGGAGCCGGTAAATCCATCGCGATTGATGCATTAGGTTTATGTCTTGGCAATCGTGGCGAAGCTAACATGGTTCGCCCGGGTGCTCCGCGTACCGATCTTTGTGCCTGTTTTTCACTGGCTGATGCACCTTCTGCCCGCAAATGGCTTATAGACCACCAGCTTGACGGAAGTTTTGACGATGACAATGAGTGCTTGCTGCGTCGTACAATTACTGCTGATGGGCGCTCTCGCGGTTTTATCAATGGCACAGCTGTACCACTTTCTCAATTACGTGAATTAGGTTCCCATCTCATTCAAATTCACGGACAACATGCTCACCAATTATTGTTAGAAAATCGTCACCAAAGGCGCTTACTGGATATTTACACGAGCGATTTCGAACTTCAGCAAGAAATGAAACAGGCTTACCTAAAATGGCGCCAAAGCTGTCAGGCTCTCTCCCAATTCCAACAACAAGCTCTTGAGCGTCGCTCACGTCAGCAATTGTTGGAATATCACCTGAAAGAATTGGACGAACTGTCACCACAGCCAGGTCATTATCAAGAACAAGATAGTGAATACAAACGGCTGGCAAATTGCGGGCAATTTTTGTCCGTCAGTCAAAATATCCTCCAAATTTTAAGTGATAATGATGAACAGAACATTGTCAGTCTTCTTAGCTATGCCCGCAGTGAACTGACAGAGCTTGCCAGCATGGATCACAAACTCAGTGGCCTGCTTAACATGCTGGAAGAGGCTGCTATCCAAATCAATGAAGTGAGTGACGAGTTACGTCATTACAGCAACCAACTGGAACTGGACCCCAATCGTTTATTTGAACTGGAACAGAAAATTTCCCAACAAATCAGCATGGCCCGTAAACACCATGTTGCGCCAGAAGAGTTACCTGCATTACATCAACAATTGTTGGAAGAGCAATATCAACTATCCCAGCAGGAAAATGATTGTGCCCATCTCAGTGAACTTGTCAGCTTACATTATCAACAAGCCTTGACTGTGGCAGAAAAATTGCATCATATTCGCCAAAAATATGCCGCAGAATTGGGCCAACTGATAACAAACAGTATGCACCAACTTTCTATGCTTCATGGCCGTTTTACCATCGATGTTACCTTTGAAGCAGAACATTTAAATATTGATGGAGCCAGCAAAGTTGAATTCAATGTCACAACCAACCCTGGCCAACCCCATCAACCACTGGCAAAAGTGGCATCAGGTGGTGAACTTTCCCGTATTGCACTGGCAATCCAGGTCATTACGGCGAAAAAAATGGAAACCCCTGCGCTGATTTTCGATGAAGTTGATGTAGGTATCAGCGGTCCAACAGCGGCCATTGTTGGGCGTTTGCTACGTGAATTGGGGGAATCCACCCAAGTTATGTGTGTCACCCACTTACCTCAAGTCGCAGGGTGCGGGCATCAGCATTTTTATGTCAGCAAGCAAACAGACGGCGAAGAAACAGAAACCCAAATGCAACTATTGGATAAAAAAGCACGACTTCAAGAACTGGCGCGGCTTTTGGCGGGGAGTGAGGTTACAAAAAATACTCTGGCTAACGCAAAAGAGCTGTTAGCGGCATAAATTGAGACAACTTTCTTGTATAATTGCAGTCATAGGTAAATGCGTAGAGGTTTTCAACCTCTTCAATGTTTATTATTATCGACGGCCTAACGCCTAAAGGAATGTAATTACTATGCGCTGTAAATTGTTGACTGCCGCTACTGTATCACTTGTTATGCTGACTGCGGGTTGCTCCATGTTTGAGCGAATTGTTTATCGTCCTGATATTAATCAAGGGAACTACCTTACGCCGGCTGCGGTATCAAAAATCCATAAGGGAATGACTCAGCAGCAAGTTTCTTACACTTTGGGAACACCAATGCTGACCGATCCATTTGGAAGTCAAACTTGGTATTACGTATTCCGCCAACAACCAGGCCATGGGAAAACAACTCAGGAAACCCTGACACTTACCTTTGATAGCAAAGGTGTGCTAACTGATATCAAGGATGAAAAATCACTGCCAGAGAATCAGTAAGATGTGTGTTTTATTTATTCGCCAGTAGAAAATCTGGCGAATAAACAGACATTATTGTGTATTATTTTTCGCGCGCTCTGCTCGTTTACGGCGCATTTCTTTTGGATCAGCAACCAGAGGGCGATAAATCTCCACACGATCTCCCTCTTCCAACGTTTCAGTCAGTTTGGCAGGACGACTATAAATACCAACTTTATTTTTAGTCAAATCGATATCATTACGTAATGTCAAAAGGCCAGACGTTACAATCGCCTGTTCGACGGTAGCTCCTTGCGGTACTTTCACATTACGCAGATATTGCCGTTCAGGCAGAGCATAAACGACTTCGATATTAATCTCAGACACTATAGACCTCACGTGCACGCTGGGTAAAAGCCTGAACCATATTCCCAGCCAGCTCTTTAAATACTTTGCCAAAGGCCAGTTCAATCAACTTGTTGGTAAATTCAAAATCGAGATGCAACTCAACCTTACAAGCATCTTCACTTAACGGAGTAAAATGCCACCCTCCCATCAATTTACGGAAAGGTCCGTCAACAAGCTGCATACTGATGCGTTGATTATCAAATAACGTATTGCGCGTTACGAACGTCTTACTGATCCCTGCCTTAGAAACCTCAACGGAAGCCGTCATTTCATTATTGTTACTGCTTATTACACGGCTACCTACACATCCTGGTAAAAAATCAGGATAAGAAGTCACATCGTTGACCAATTTATACATTTGTTCCACGCTGTAAGGTACTAGCGCAGAGCGACTAATCTGTGGCATATCATTTCCTGTAAAACATAACAGCGCTGAATAGTATCACTTAAACATGGTTAAATAAAAACCCGATAACATTTAGAACAATAAATGCGCACTTATCGCTAAATATCATACAGAAGAGATTTCTTTCACTAACGCATGCAGTATAATACAACGCATTATGACAAAGAAAAAAGCATACAAACCCGGTTCGGCAACAATTGCCATGAATAAGCGAGCCCGCCACGAATACTTCATTGAGGAAGAATTCGAAGCAGGCTTATCCCTACAAGGTTGGGAAGTTAAATCACTGCGTGCTGGCAAGGCTAACATCAGTGAGAGTTATGTTTTACTCAAAGATGGTGATGCTTATCTTTTTGGTGCCACGATTACGCCATTAAACGTTGCTTCTTCCCACGTAGTTTGTGATCCGACACGGTCACGCAAGCTACTACTTAACAAACGCGAGCTTGATTCACTGTATGGTCGAATCAATCGAGAAGGTTATACCATCGTCGCACTTTCCATGTATTGGAAAAATGCCTGGTGCAAAATCAAAATTGGCGTTGCAAAAGGTAAAAAAGCGCACGATAAGCGTTCAGATATCAAAGAACGTGAGTGGAAATTAGACAAAGCGAGAATTATGAAGAATTCTGGGCGTTAATCGCTGGCATTATCATCCAATATTCTGATATACTTAATGCTTATTATACTTGGGGCTGATTCTGGATTCGACGGGATTCGCGAAACCCAAGGTGCATGCCGAGGGGCGGTTGGCCTCGTAAAAAGCCGCAAAACAATAGTCGCAAACGACGAAAACTACGCACTGGCAGCTTAATAACCTGCGCAGAGCCCTCTCTCCCTAGCCTCTGCTCTTAGGACGGGGATCAAGAGAGGTCAAACCCAAAAGAGATCGCGTGGATGCCCTGCCTGGGGTTGAAGCGTTAAATCCAATCAGGCTAGTTTGTTAGTGGCGTGTCTGTCCGCAGCTGGCAAGCGAATGTAAAGACCAGACTAAGCATGTAGTACCAAGGATGTAGGAATTTCGGACGCGGGTTCAACTCCCGCCAGCTCCACCAAATAAAACAAGGGGTTGCGTGAAAACGCAGCCCCTTTTTGTTTGTCCATGTCCACTTTACGTCCACCCATTTTATTTTTATGGGCACGCATGGACACTAACGAGATGTTAAAGCATTCACCAGTTTTAATTTCTCAGTAGCAGTCATTCCATTGATTAATTGCCTTACATCACAAACTCTTCTGTCTTCATCTTCAATTTGCAAATAGTGGCTGAATAAAAGGTCTACTTTAAATGGCAGGCTTGGGCACTGAGCGTTATTGCATAAAGCAAAAATTTCTGATTTTTCGCGGTGATAATATTTGACGTCGATAATACTGGCTGGCTTCTGACAGCATGGACAAATGATAGATTGTTCCAGAGAAGCAACATTCTTTTTACTTATGTAGCTACCTGTCTTTCTGATTGCAGGCAGAACTACACTAGTAACCCACTTACGAAAACGATGGGGTAGCGTTCCTGTCTTCACGGCATCACGACAGCGAATGGTCAGAAAGTACATTCCTGATTCATTGATAATGTTGACTTTACCCTGACGCCCTATGTTAAACATAGACCGTTCATCGCCATCTAATCTATCAATGGCTTGTGTCACGTTCTGGATATTTAATGCAGAACAAACATCTTGAGCAACAAACCACGGGTTACCACTAATATTGAGGGTTCTAATGTTATGAGATTCGAAAACGAATGGAACTACTAATTGATTAGCCATTACTGACTCCTTACTTTTCTTTGAGAGTTAGATTCACCATTAAAAATATGGTGTCAGGAGGCTCAAAACGGTAGTAAGAAACCGCGGACGTATTTCCCTTGCGGGTGTTGTATTAGTCGCCCTCCCGACATTGAGTCGGTAAGATGATAGCCGAATAGCTACCACTAAAAATTAGGCATAAAAAATCCAACACTGACGGGGTTGGTTTTGGCCGCTTACTTGAGGTTTTGAGTCCTCGTGCAAAAACGATAATGAATTACTTTCAGAAAATCAACTACATTTTCTTACAAAGAAAAAAATTTCAGTTCTGCACTCCCACAAAGCCGCACCAATCCTGAATTTTCATAGTTACGTGGCTTTGTTTTGTGATCCACTTACCCCACGTAAAATAGAATTCTCCTTTAATATCATTATGTTGATATCCTCTCCGCGATCCAGTCTTTGATTCAAGAACTGAAATTTCCTGAAAATCTTTTCACTCCTTTCAGTTCAGGATTTTTCCCATGCCGCCCGTGCTGGCGCGCTCTGGCGATACCGTTTGTAGTATTTTCAAACTGAAATAACTTTTTGATCCAAAACGTGCAGGCGGGCGCGGTGTAGTCCGTTTTACGTGGGGTTTCCGTTTATTTCGTGGGGATTCGTGGCTTATGCGCGAT
Organism: Xenorhabdus sp. SGI 60; assembly: GCF_056632175.1. Taxonomy (NCBI): domain Bacteria; kingdom Pseudomonadati; phylum Pseudomonadota; class Gammaproteobacteria; order Enterobacterales; family Morganellaceae; genus Xenorhabdus; species Xenorhabdus sp. SGI 60. The sequence goes on from NZ_CP196860.1 coordinate 1,173,610, forward strand.
GTGGTGACGTGATCCAAATAAACCACATCAGGGCGGTGAGTTGATAGGTGAATGGCTTATAGTGCGTCTGATGTGCTTAATGAAGGAACGTAAAAAAGGCCACGATTTACGCAGCCTTTGAGGAGTGATCATCTTTATAGGATAGACACGGTTAATTGATGCCCGATAGCCGTCGCAGCCTTAGCGACCGTATCAATCTTAGTCGAGTGATGCAGGTCAAACAGGCGGGTGACTTCCTGTTTCTTCACGCCCATACGCTGGGCTAGCTCTGTTTGCGTTAAACGGGAATCCACAAACGCATTGAGCATCAGCACCTTTGAGGCCACGCTCAAGGACACATCAACATAATCATCACCTGACTTTACCGGGCTGGGTGATGGGATTTTTTTGCTGTCTTCGAAGTAGAATTCGAAAGAGGTTATTAACGCATCAAGCGCCATCGCTAACGCTTCTTCCCGTGTTTCCCCTTGGGTTAAGGCTTCAGGGATATCCGGGAACGAGACGAAATAGCCGCCCTCTTCTACAGGTTCGAGTATTACGGGATATCGCATATATTTGATAGTAAAGCTGTGCGAGAACCCGCCTCTGGTGAGACGGGTTTTTATTACAATCCTAACTGCTTGATGATTGCTTTCCTCAGTGGTTCTTTTATCTCATGGCTGGGATGCCTTGGCATTACGCTCTGCTTCCCCTTATATCTCAGTTTCAGATGGTTTGTCCCGTTTGAAACTTCGACGCCCTGAGCTTCCAGCCACCGTCTAAACTCGCTTTGCTTCACCACTCCTCCATTCTGTTGAACATGCAAACATAGTAAACATTTATGCTTACCATGTCAACTTTTTTGTTTACTAAAGTAAGGAAGTGCAGATAAAAATAAAGCCCCGGGTTCAACGCGAGGTTTATCTACGTTTCCGTTATTTTAAAAATGCACGGATCAATTCTAAAAGCGCAATTAACGCCTTGAGAACGATGATAGCGGTATAAATACATGCTTTCACCCGTTGACTCCAATTAAGGAATAAAGATTCACCCAATCACAGGCGAATACTTCTGTTTCAGCTCATCGGATTTATAAGCGGTGTTCCTGATGGCGCTGGCGTTCTCCGGTGTGCCTGTGTTGTGATGGGTATGGGCGGCGGTCAGTTCGGCCAGTTCCTTCACCACATCCAGTGTCTCTAACATCAAGGTCATGACGTTAAGTTGCTGGCTGCCCACCCAGACCACCGGCGCGACAATCTCTTGTTTAGCCCCCGCGATGCTTTGCTTAAGCAGGCCGATTTTCTCAATCAGCTTTTGCCCGACGTCAATATGAGCCGCTTTCCCCACACTGGCGATAAAATTCGCTGAGGTGGCCAGGCAGTAATCCCCGTCTGCCACCTGCTGGACAGCGCCCGCCAGTAAGGTAGATGTACCCAAAACGGTAGTCTTATCCGTAGCCTGAATGGTGGTATCACGGGTGACCACGGTGCGCGTTTCCGTGTCTGCCTTGACTTCACGGTGCATGGACGACTCATTAATGGTCTGGTCAGTCTGCCTGATCCAACTGCCTTCTTGTGTGACCCGTTGTGACACTTCCGCCCGCTGCTGCTGCAATTGTTCACCCGGCTTAATATCGGGCAGGGTATTGCCCTGGCTTAAGGTCTGGCGGATAAAGGGCTTGTCCGGTCGGCCACCTTCGAACGCAATTTCAACCACGGTGCCAATGGGCGGATACTGGAACATGCCCGATTCAGCGCCTGCCATCGGCAGGGGCAGCGGCACAGCCCGGTAAACCGGGGCGGCGGCATCCTTACCGTTATCATCCAGCAATTGCACATCCACCGCATAGCGTGGCCGGAACGGGTCAGCCATATCACCACTGACCGTATTTTCCGTGTGCGCCTCAATACGACCAAATTTGGGCAAGTGCGTGCCCGCCGATAATTCCGGATAAACGGCATCAATCTGGCGTTGGGCAGGGGTTTTGTCCGCGGGCTTCCCGTTAGGTAACCAGGTGATGGTCATGTTTTCATTGGTCAGATTGACCTTGCTGAGCCGTTGCTGATTGATCACAAAACCCGGCCGCAGGGATTGGATCATCGGAATCGTCATGCTATTGCCCGCCGACTGTTGCTGGCTAAATTCATTGGGGATCTCAACGGGCTTACCCTTAAACATCGAATGCGCCCAACTCCCCAGATAGACCGAACCCTCCGGCAACTGATGCCAGATATAATCCTCAATAGCAAAGACCTGCCCCAGATTTGCCAGTAGCTGGTAGCCTGTGCCATTGTGCGTGTAGTGCGGGACAGGCTTATCCGTGTAAGGGGCGTCCGGTAAGGTAAACGTCAGCCCGCTGTGCGTCTGCAACCAGCCCGCAATCTGGCGCAGGGTGGGATGCTGAAACGAGCACGGCCACGCTTTATCAAACACGCCAACCAGTTCACGCACAAACAGACGCTGGTAACCGTTCTGGGCAGGCTGTGAACGTTCCACATAGCCCGTAAACCAGCGCAGCACCAAATCCGGGTAGCCCACATCAAGGCGCACCAGTTTTCCGGTGTAATCGGTGGTGGTTTCTGCCGTCATGAAGCCTCGACCACAGGATGAGAGTTCCAGCATCAGATTGGCATCCACCAGGTGGATCTCATCACCCGACAGATAAAGCCGGTTAAGGGGTTTCATTGGCGGCCCCTATGCTGTCATTAATGGGCTTTAACACCTCGCGTTCAAACCAGCTTAATTTTTCTGGTTCTTCCCTGGCGGCTCCGCTTCCCTGTTCGGTCTGTTTCTTGGCCTGAATATTGCCGGTTGCACGGGCATCGCGTTTTTCAGATACGGATAAATGCTCCCGCAAGGTAAAGGTGACCTGCCAGGCCTGTTTACCGTCTACCTTGCTGGCATCAATCGTGCCCGTAAAGGTACTGATACGAAAGTTAATGGCCTGGGCGGTCAGGTTAGCGACCCGGTAGCGTTTCAGGTTACCGCCGTCTTTGGCTTCCGCCAGAGCAAACAAACGGGACAGGGTTTTCTGCTCGGTAAAGGGAATAATGCCCGTAATGCGCAGTTCTTTCGGCTTAATGCCCTGCTCGGCGACGGCGGTGCTGGATGACTGCCCGCTTTGGTCTTGATCCTGAAACATCATCGACGGTGTCACGGTCAGGCTTTTTAACGGAATAGCCTCGCCATCAAGGGCGAGGGTGATAATCTGGCTCATGCGATAATAGCATCCTTTCTAATGGGCGGAGCTCGTCTCCGGCAAACAAGATTGCCAGGGTATAAACGGCGTCGGGTTCAGGGATATTCTGGCACAATTTTTCCGCCAGATGTGTGCCGTTCCCTTTCCCGGAGAACGCCCAGACGTCGGCGGATTTTCCCTTAAGCCCGTTCATTGCCTCACTCATTTGCTGCAAGGCCGACTGGCGGGCGGTCGTGAATACCGCTAACTGTGACTTTATTCCCGCAATACTGCTGCCTGCACGGGTCTGCGCTTTGGCCTGTGCGATTAATTGCGCATTGACGACCAGACGGCTGGTTGCCGTTGACAAGGGTTGTGGCAGCGGTAGCCCACCGCCCGGCTTGCCCGGCAATTGCATTTTGGTGATAGCCAGACTGTCGGCTGTAGTTGCCATGCGCTTGACCTGCGCAAAAACCGGAAGCGGCAAGACCGATGAAAACTGCGTGAGGTGCTGCATAAACTCTGTGTGCGTCTTGGCGCAGACCATCAGCACCAGACTGTTGATATTGCCTGCGCCCGTGAGTTTCGTCGCCAGCGTGTCAATGGCGTTCGCCGGGCTTAAGTAACTGCCACTGTCGGTCTGTTGCCCGATACCATAAAGAAACGGGTGAACGGGCACAATGGCGGGGGATGTATCCCCGACAAATCCGGGGACAGTTGTAGGGTTTTACGCTGCCAGTACATTATGCGGGTTGCTCCGGCCAGTCAATATGAGCGACATTTGACACATCCAGGCGTATCAACATGACCAAGTATTTTTTCCAAGCCAGCAAGGTCTGTTCTTCGGCTTCGGTCGCCAGCCCGGTATCGACAGCATATTGTAAAGGCATAATGATTTTTTCTGCCTGCTCGCGCAATTCTTCCCGGCGTTTTTCCGCCTGTTGCACATCATGACGCTGTTTTGCCCTGGTATCTGTTACCCACTTTTTACCCTCCCATTTATCAAACGGGGTTCGGGGTTCAAGTAACGTCAAATCAATGGCGAGTTCCCCTATTTTCTGTATCTGTTGCGGTGCCTGGGTTTTGATATGGTAGGCCGTTTTGCCACGATAATCGGGCACCTGCAGCCAGCAGGTTTCATCAGGGGAACGGATCACCGCGATATCATCTGCTTCCGGTAATTCTGGTTCATCTAAATACGCATCCGAAACGATGGAAAAACCGACAGGCACACTGTCATACGATTTACCTAAAAACTCGCGTGTCTGCGCATGGCAGTGATAAACCTCTACCCAGCCCGCTTCAATTGCCAGTCCATGATCATCAAATTCCGCCATCGGAATATGGGTTGTGTATTTTGCCATTAGAATATCCTTGTAATATAAATCACTGCCTTGTTAATGGGGCGGTTTTCGTTTGCTGTTGGGACAACGCGTGACGCATCAAAGGTGAATGTGATTGAACCACCGCCACTTCCCGCAGAACGGCCGCCATCTTTAAATGTTGAAGCAAATGCCCCATCACCATACCCCCCTCTCTCTACCGTGGGTGAACCCAAACTACCCGTAATATTCCGTATAGTATCTCCCTGAACCGTGCCCAATTTACGCCCCGGATCAAGTCCCCTACTGATCCCGCCCATGGTATCCAATCCACGTTTAAATAATCCCCGATCATCAGGCAACCGCCCACTGGGAAACACTTTCAATAATTCTGGATATTGGGTTTTATCAAATTCTCGCCCGTTATTTTCCATAAATCCAAGCGGGATCAGTGCCTCGGATTGCCATTCAATCGTGGCACCAATGGGAACTCCGAGAATTTTTTGTTGTTCAATATTTCCATTTGAATTCAAATACCGTGTGTACAATGTCGCATAGGCATCAATCCAGATTTGTCCTACATCACTATTGATAAAACCCATACTAATTCCCCTGACCCACTCGCCTTCTCTACCACAGGCGAACGGTCCTATGTAGCTGCCATCAGGAATATGAGTCATAGACTTGGTTTGAGGAAATGCGTTCACATCCCATGCATTCAGTGTGATATCCCCCGTTAATAGCTTATTATTAATTCTCCGGGTAGTCGGAACCGCATTTTCTGCTTTTTCTACTGTTTTCGACAAACCCAGTTGCCGAACAAACTCAGATTTATTGAAAATATCTGCACCGTTTGCGGATTTAGCCAGACGGCTGTTGGCATTGTCACTGACTGCATTCATTGCGGCATTGGCGGCATAGTCCCCCTTCGGTTGTTTTGCATCCAATCCATTTAATACTTCCTGCCGTGTAGCATAATCCCCTTTGGGTTGTTTTCCACTCAAACCGCTGGATAACGCGGCTTTCGTGGCATAGTCTTGCTGAACCTTACTCAATGCTTTTTGTAGATCAGCAATATCTCGGTCGCTTAATGTTCCTTTATTACGTAAATCAACCACATTGCCATTATCATCAATACGAGCAATGGCAAACACATAATGCGGGTAGCCCGCTGCATCAATGTAGTTTTTTAGTTCGTTAGCTGCCGTCACCTTAACCACGGTTTTCCACTGGCTCACCAGATTGCCCTGATAGCTGAAATCGGCATACACGCGGGTATTGCGTTGACTGTTAAGCGTCTGGTCAAATGCCAGCAGCCCACGCAAGCCGCCGACATAGGCCAGCCCTTTTTTCACCAAGTATTGGTCACCGTGGCGCACCACGGCAAAGCCCTCACCGAAAAATGCGGCCTCGCCGTAACTGTCGGTATTGATCAAACGCTGCATCTCGTCGATACCGGATAAACGGGCGGTAAAATCAATCTGCCATGTTTCGGCGGTCGTAGTGATAGCGGTTTCAATCGCCGCGCCGTCAAACTCCAGCAGGAACGAGCGGGTTAAGACATTGCCCTGCAAGCCGTTGGCGGTCTTGATTTTCTTCTGGGTCGGGGCATGGGTGATCATCCCAATCACACCGGAAGCCTGATTGATTAAGCCAATCCAGTTAAAATCAAAATGGCCGACTTCCGTCCCTAATGTGACGCTGTAGGCCACGGCGTTCTCACTGGCCAGCCCGGTTTTATTGACCGCCTGACGGTGTACGATGTGGTTTTGTGCAGGTAATTTCTCATCACGGTTGATGGGTTGAGTGGGATCTAAATCCGGCACATTGGCAAAGACAAATTCATCCAAGATGACAGGCTGATTTGCAGCAACCTGCCGGGCTTTCCATTTTTCAAAGTCCAGGGTAATGACTGAGGCCATGTTTTATTTCCTTATAATGACGCACCGTAGGTCACAGTCGGTGCGGTATGTTCCTTGAGGCTGGCATTGTCACAGACGGCAACGCCCGCAATATGCCCGACCCGTAATAACAGGGGTTGTGTCGGGAGGGCAGCGGCATAACAGCCATAGTCAGCGCCCACGCTCCCCACACGCATAATCAATTGATTTTTGGCGATCACTTCAAAACGGTAGCGGCGGCAGGTGCGACCATACTGGCGGATGATGTTCATCAGCAAATCGGGGTTAGCCGCTATTTGGCCGTCACTGAGGCGCAGGATAATCACATCCCAGTCAATGCCTGGCTGACGCTCCAGCAATTCCACATAGCCCACGCCCAGCCGCGCAAAGATGGCAATAAAGCCTGCGATACTGCCCGCGTCCCTGGCGTTGATAAAGGCGTACTTCACCCGCTTGCGAAACAACGCCAGTGGTTCCCCGTTAAAGCGCTGGGTATCCCGCTGGTACGCCAGCATCGACAACAACGCTTCGGAGCAGGTTTCCGCATCCAGTTGCGCCAGCGGCCATTTAAGCCAGCTATAAACCGCTGTCCAGAATGCCCGCGCCGCACTGAGCAACTTGGCGGGTTCGCCCTTGTCCATCCATGAGGGTAAGGCCAGCCGCTTAAGGCGTTCCCGGAACTCAGACATTTTTCACCGCCACAGACAACGATTGCAGCCGGGGCACACTCAGCTCACTGAGGATGTCGCCCAGTGAAAAGGTCAGTGACTCAATGTCGGTGAATTCACGGTGTATCTCACGCCCCAGATTCGAAAAGGAAAAGCGCGAGTACGGCCAGGTCTTTTTAACCTGATAGTCGGTATTTTCCCGAAAGGCGCAGCGGATCAGATTGCTGACATCGGTTTTCAGGGTAGCGATTTGTTCCTGGCTGTAGTTCGCCCTATTCGCCACAAACAACGTCACGGTTAGCGCATGATGCGTTTCCGGCATCGGCAGGCACTGCATATCATCGCCGTGCCCGTGATGCCCCTGATTGCTGATGTAATCGTTCACCGCCGCAATAAAGGGCTGGCTGATGACCCCCGAATCCAGCAACAGGTAGGCATTCGCCGTGCCTGCCCCACGGGGCGCATCATGCAGAAAGAAAATACGGTCAATGCTTAAGCCTGCCACCGTCGCAATCATGCCCCGGTAAACCGCATCGGTATGGTAGTTACCCACGAGGTTATACTGGTTGCGGCAACGGTCACGCAGGTCATCATCGGATTCGGCATCTGCACCGGGCGTTAACAGCCAGCCTTCTTCATTCTGCACTCGTTCAACGCCGGACACGGCCACAGGCAGGATGCGAAAATAACCGGGGGCCAGGTTAAAGGCCCCGCCCGCGGCGTCGGCCGTCACGGGCAGTAAAGCACTGCTGACCCCTTCGGCCATCACGATACTTTCCGTGATGCTGACCCGGTAGATTTCGCCATTAATGCGCTCCGTCTGAATAACCGTTCCGGCAGGCACGGTCACCGCCGAAGCCCCTGCGGCTTTATAGAAACGGATCACCCCAAGGGCGGCCGAGGCAGGTTTACGTTTCAGGTTCACGCCCCAGGCGAACATATCCAGCCAAGTGCCCGATGCCGTCGCCAGGTACATGTTTTTCAGCGTGACGTTGATTAACGCTTCCTTGAGCCACAGCACCGGGCGCGTGACAAGGGTGTTAATCAGCCGCCAGAACGGCGACATGCGCGAGGTGTTGGTCACCAGACCCGCTGCATCCACGACCTGAGCAAAGGCTTTGCTGATATCGGCTTCCGTGGTCGGCATCCCGCTGTCACGCAAGACCTTTTCATAATCTATCGTCGGTTTAGTGTCCATGCCCCACACTCACACTCAGGCGGCCAAAATCATAGGTTTCCGCCGTGATCCATAACAAAGTCTGCGACGCTTCATTAATCGTGACCGTACCCGGAATAATCCGCTCATCATCCTCAACCAGAATTTCTATCTGAGTGCGGATATCGGCACGCAGGGTCGGGCTGCGTTCGGCAACCAGCGCCGTAGCCAGGCCGCTTTCAAGGATGGCATGAACACAATCCTGACCGACCGACACGCGGTTATTGCAAAAGCGCGGCTCATTCCCAGAGTTGAGCGTAAAATTGCCGCCCGTGATCCATAAATCAATGTATTTCGGCTCATCCATAAGCCACCTGTTCCCATTCTGTGAGTTGTGCCGGTGTGACGTTGCCCTTCACATTCAGTGTCACATTTTCAATCCGGCGACTGTTATCCGTGATGGTCTGTGAATGCGTTGTCACCGCTTTCATCAGACCCTGCTTGCCAATGCCCTGCGTTTTCCCGCCTGTTAATACGCCCTCAGTTTCGGGCGGCTTCATGGCTTTCACCGGCTGGATCATCGCTTGAGGCTGCCCCTGCAAAATCCCGCTGGGCTGAATCATTAATTTGGGATGATTTGCGCCCATGCCCATATTGGGTACTGCCGCGCCTCCCATGACTTTGGGCTGTTCCTGCACCGGAGCCGCCGCTTTTCCGGTCGGTTCGGTGACCGTCTTCTCAATAGCCTGGGTTTCAATATTGATGCCGGGAATGTAATTCAACTTGTCGATAATCCAATGGTAGGCGTCCCCAAACGACCCTTTCAGCCAGTCCCATAAGCCACCAAAGAGATTGCTGACACTGTCCACCATGCCGGAAAACGTATCCGCCAGTGAAAAGTTGCTGAACCAGTTACAGAGGTTATCCCACGCCTCACCAATCCAGGCAAAGACCGCCCCGAAGATCTCACCAACCCATTTCACACAAGCCGCGATAACCTTAAAGGCCGTCGTGTTCATGATGGCCGCCTTGATGGTATCCCAATGCTTAATCAGCAGGTAGATGCCGACAGCCAGCAACGCAATCGCCGCGATAATCAGCAGGATCGGCCACGTCATAAAACTGAATGAGATACCCGCTAATATGGCCTGCATACGGACAGCTATCAATGTATTGCGTAATATTCTCAGTCCGACGTTCCAGACGGTAACCGCGCCGTTACACAGCCACACCGCCGCCGTCCACAGCTTCATCACCAGCGTACAGGCTGCCCAAATACCCTTAAGGCCCATCCAGATAAATTTAGATACCCCCATCACGATATTGGCGGCCGCACCTGCGGCGGCAAAACTCAATATGCCCACCGCGATATACCCGATCCAACGGGCGATATTGGGAAACAGTTTCAGCCAGCGCACCACCAATTGACTGGTATTGGCCATCTGGTTCACCAATGGGGCAATCACCGGTAACAGGGTTGTGCCAATGGCAATACGGATATTTTCCCAAATCGCATGCAGCCGTTCCCACGGGTTCGCCATCTGTTCGGCCATCTCCTGTGTGCGTTTCATGCCATCGTTGGCGCCCAGTGCGGTCATGTTCTTGCGCAGCATATCGACATTGCCGTAAAGCTGTTTGACCACCACGGCCGAATCGCCAAAGGCGTCCTCAATTTCGGCCTGTGCCTTCAGGTTACCTTCAATGCTCTTGCCGTATTTGGCCTGGAGCTTCTCCAGCATGTCCGGCATCGACAGCAATTTCCCCGACGCATTGACAAAACTGAGTCCCAGTTTTTTCGCACTCGCTTCGGCGCTACCGATAAACGACTCATAGGCACCACTGGATTCACTGCCCAGCGAGCGTTGCAATTCCCCCAACACGGCCAACTGCTCATCAATGCCAACACCAAACTGGGTCCCGGCCGCGCGTGCCCCTTCCATAGCATCCGCTATTTCGGTCATGGACATGCCGAACGTTTTTGACATCACCACCGCCTTGCCAGCCAGTTCCTCGGCAAACTGGAGATGCCCCACTGCGTTGGCCTGGCTGGAGAACTGCGCAAACATTTTCCCCATATAACCCGCGGTATCGCTGGCACTGGATTTCAGGGCGGCGGCGGTTGTGTTGGCAATGTGGGTCATCTGAGGCAAGTCGCTGTGTGACAACACGCCGATCGCCTTACTGATTTCCGATGCCGACTGCACAAACTCAATGGACGATTTGCCGTACTGGGAGCTAAACGTCATGGCATCTTTGGCGACCTTATCCATCACGCTGCTGTCAATGCCCTGCAAAGACGCCGATTTCAGCGCCTCATCCATTTCAATGGCCGGATCAAGAAAGCCCTTGATAGACCAGAACGACGCCGCCAGTCCCGCCCCGCCCACGGCCAATTTCTCAAAGGCGCCTTGTGAAGACTGGGCGAACCCTGACACCGCTGCCTGGGCTTTCGCCAGCGGTTGGGTGATCTTATCAATCAGGCTTAAGGTAAAATCTAATTGCCCACTCATGGTTCACCCTTGAACGCCAATGCGATGCCGTTTGCCGTCGCAATGCGCATATTTTCCCAATAACGATTATCCAGCCAAATAGCCCGGGCTAAATTTTCCGTATTATCTGTTTCATTCGGTAAATAATGACGGCGTAATATTAAAGCCTGCTCGAATAAACTCGCTTCAATGGCCTTAACCCGTGCATTTAGTTTTTTATTTCGATCTCCAGTTTAGGGGCATATTCCGAATTCACCCGCTCCACAATCTGCATGGCCGCACCGGGGATTTGCAGGAACTCATCCAGCGCGGCTTTAGCCGCAGGTTGCACGATGCGGCGTAAGTAAGTGACAATCGGCACAATTTTATTATCCAGCGTCATGTCATTAATCATGCTGTTATAGGCAATAATATTCGGTTCAAATTTAATGTCAGTTTCGCCAATCATTAAGGTGATAATTTTATTTTCTTTACTCATGATTTAATTCCTTTCCTTTTATTTATTTCATCCACTAATTGATTATGCCGGGCGGCGCAATGGCCATATATCTGGACATAATCAATGACAATATTCGCTAAATTATTTCCGGTCATTCCCGCCAGTCGGGGTAACCGTTCCTGACAGGTTGTCAGCAGGCTTTCCTGATAAGGTACGCTCGACCCGTTCGGCGGTATCGTTGTACATCCTGACAAACTCAGGGCTAACGCACACAGCAGTAAAAACAGGCTTAACCACCTCAGTCCGTATTTCTCTGGGGGCAGCATGGGCGATCTCCTCCAGTTTACCTTCCAGTTGCCGGGCGGAAGCGCTGGCAATGGCCTGCAATGCCTGCCGGATATTCTCTCCGGTTTTCGCTGCCCGTGTGATGTTCAGTTCCACGCTGTCACGGTAATAACCATTCACGCGCCAGCCCGCAACGAACGCCAATGCCACGATGAGGAAATAGAGCGTCCGCGCCTTAAGCATCATTTCACCCCGTTATGGGCCAGCGAGAAATGATTGCCATCGGGACGGGAGAAACGCCCGCCCCATGTGCCGCCGAGCGACTCCCAATATTCCCCCAATGGCAAGTAGGCCTGACTGTGGGTCTGGTATTTGCCCTGGATAAACAGATTCAGATCAACCGCCAGACGCTGGGTATGCAGGCTATGGGCAATGCCCGTCCCTGTTTGCGCATTCAGTTTCGCCTGCTCCGGTGTCCGGTAGGCTTCCCCGAACGTCACGCGATAGCCGCGCTCATCCGCCCATAAAATAAGCTGGGCGATCAAGACGGCAAATAACTGCTGTTTCTCACTCAGTGTCATGGCTTTAACTTCCCTGTCAGTAAGGCGCTGCCGCGCTTCTGTAACCAGACCTCAACCAACTGATAGCCGGCAATCCCTAATGCGCTGCCAATCCCCGTGACCGCTATCGGGCTGATACCCGGCCACCAAATCAACAAGGCACCTGCCATCACTGACACCGCCGAACCGAGGATCACGCGACCGATAAACAGCCGTAAGGTGATGGGTTCATTGCCGGTCAGCATTTTGCCTAACGCAATCAGTGCCCCCAATAGCACCAGCGTGACAAAGGTTTTTTCATGTTCTTCCATGAACCGCCATCCTTAGCCAATCAAACTTTGTGTCAGTTCCGCTTCCAGATAGGGAATGCCGTTAATGCGCACAAAATCCGGTGAGGTGACGACAAACTTGACCTTATGGGTCATGACGCTGCCGCCTTTTGGGTCAACGTCGAGAATGTCACTGACAATCAGCTTGCAACCGTAGGCTTCGACCTTGATTTCCTCGTTGCCCGCTTTGGCGTACCACATTAAATCGACGGGCTGAATGCCGCGCCATGACCCCGCCGAACGGGCTTTGGCGGTCACAATCTCCAGATATTTGGTGCTGAGTTCAATCTCCCCTTCCGCCGCCACATCCCCGGCGATATAGCCATCCGGTACGCCCTGCGTCTGCGCGGCGGCGGTGTTGTCGGTAATGGACAGGTTGACCTTTTCCGCATGAACCAGATCCCCGTCCATATTAAAATCAATCGACTGGCCTGAAATACGTTGGCTCATGCGCTTTTCTCCAGCTGGCTGTCCAGCAACAGACTGACCGATATTCCTTTCGGGCATTCATAGGTGCGGATAGTGATATAAATCTCCACGGTGTTTTTATTGCGCCAGGTAATAGCGACATCGCCGTCTTTCGGTGACTTCACTTCGCCCGGAAACGTCACCCCGTTAATTTCAGTACTGCGTGACATTTCACGCAAGGTGCGGGCAAAGTAAGCCTGATGCGTGGCAACGCTGCCCGGCGTACTGTTTAAGCTGCGGTCGGCAATTTTGGCAATCGCCTGCAACCGCACACGGCGGGCAACCTTATCCACGACCCGCAAATTTTCGATACTCTGGTAGTCCCCGCCTTCCACGTCCAGCGTGCGGCCATCTGACCAGTACAATCCGTCATAATCGGGATACCACATCGGCACACTGAAACGCAGTTTTTCCAGTGCCTGTAAGGTGGCCAAATCAATCGGCGCGCCTGTACCATCCAAAGGAAAATCGGCTGAACCCAAATCCATCAGGGCACCTGTCTGTACCCGCGCCGGGCTGTCTGCCACGGTCACGGCGCGGTTACACAAACGCCCGGCCAGTACGCCCGCCTCATTGCCCCACAGGCACGGCACCAATTGCACCGATGACACGGCTTCCCCTTTTTGCAATTCCGCCAGTCGGTTCACGTAATCCGCCCATGGCTCTTTGGATTGCGGGCCATCCACGGTCAGGATCGCCCACTGCCAGCGACCAAACTTGGCGATGGTGTTGGCACGCAGGGTTTGCGCTGCCTTGATAACCGCTTTAGTGGCGCCAAGGGTCAGCACATAGCCCTCAACGCTGGCGACCGTCTGCGCGGCGGTCACTGCCTCGATAAAGGCCAGTTCATCCGCCGCGTCGGGCAAAATATGCACATAGCCCGACCAGTTTTGCCCCGCGTTGGCCATTGCCGCCAGTACGTGACGTTTGAGGGCGGTTTGTGCCGTTCCCAGCACGGCATCAAAGTCCGTTTGGGTATTGACGGCAATCGTCTTGCCTGTGTGGGTTTTGCCCGTCCCGACAAAGAGCAATACCCGCTCAATTTCCCGGGTTTCGCCTTGCAGTTGGTTAACCTGGTTAACCTGAACATGTGGCCACATAATTTAATCCTTTATCTTATGTCTCGTGGTTTATCTTTGCCCACCGTAATTAATACCTTGTAGTACTCTTTCCAGCGCCTTAACAAAATCCTCTTGGTTTATACCCAAAAATTCGCGCGCAGGAAGATCAATAGTCCATGTTTTTTTAGGAGCTTTTCCACTCAAGATTCGAATAAATTACCCCGCCTGCCAAAAACTCATGACACCCGTGATATTTTTTTGCGCTGGTGCTTTCCATCCCTTTCCCTTTCTGACCTTATAACCCAATGAGAGTAATTTTTTAGCCTGTTGTTTTTCCGCGCTTTTTTTGCTTCTATCACGGGGAGTTTTACTGTGACCGCTTTGTAAAGCGATAGCCATTTTGTTGGGCGACCACCTACCACCCCAGCAGGGATTGATTTTTTCCCGCTACGGTATCCTCCCCCCTTTAAGTAAAGACGGACACCCTGAATTTCCGGCATATGCTTGACATGTAAGATTTTCGGTAATTTTTCCAGCATTTCTGTTTTCTCTTACCTTTTCTCGCAGGCCACGGCTGCCCTTCCGGTGTCTGTTGTTTCGCGACATAACGTTTAGCTGCCGCGATAACTCCCTGCTTCGCCAATCTCATCATTAACGTCCGTTTTTTATTGGGCGTTAAATCAAGCTGTTTCAGTTCATTTTGCAGGTATTTCAGTTGCCCTTTGTTAATCTGTCCACTAAACATGATTTACTGCCCCAATCCGTGCACCTGTTTCATCCACGCTGTGAACTGCGCCTTGTTCAGCAAACCAAATCTCTGTGGCTGCCAGTGACCAGTGTTTGCCATCAAACGGGATCATGCCCTTAGGGTTTTCCCGTATCACCACAGGTTCAGCCAAAGAAAGCGTCACAATGACTACGGCTGTTTCACCATCAACATCAACTGTCAGTGTTGGCCGTTCCTGCTCGACATTGGCATCACCGAAACGATTTCCCTGAGTGGTTAACCATGAATCAATCAGCAGCGGAATATTGCGCGGATCGCACTCCCGATACGGAAAACGTCCCCAGGCAATCACCGCCTCATATTGCTGGACAAACATCTGGTATTGCCCCAGCCCTAAATCCCGCTGTGCCGGAATAAAGCGGATTTCATCCATTTCACTGGTAAATTCCGTCTCGCAAATCCGTTCCGGCAGGTTTTCCCGTAAAAAAGCCGTTAATTGCTGTAATTTGCTCATATTGAACGCACCGTGACACGTTTATGCCCTTTCATATTGCGCAGTACCACTGCGGCCTCAGCCAGCAGACGGGGACGGACTTCCGGGCTTTCCTGTCCCGGATGGGGGGCACGGCTGACCAGTGAAGTATATTCCCCCAATAAATCGGCTTTTGCCCGCGCATAAACCGCTTTTTTATACTGACTGACCAGCGCCGTATTGCCGTTAATGGAAATACCTGACACCTCAGCGGCGTTCTGGTAACCTTGGGCCTGTAAGCTGGCTTTCAGGCGTTGCAAATCAAGGTTGATCTCCGCCACCGTTGCCAGCAGCGCATTCGCCAGCATGTCGTTATCCAAATCAGGCGGTAATTTGCGATTGACCTGAAACTCCCGCAAATTCAAGTCCGGCCAAAAACCATCATTAGTGAGCGGGGCATCCCGATAATCCACCGTGTTGCCATTAAACATCGGTCATTCTCTCCCTGAAAAAAAGCGGGCTGTCCGGTTTCCACGGCCATCAGCAATCAATTGCTCTGCCTCCACCGCGCCCGCTCCGGCTTGCGGTAGTCGTTACGATTCGGTTGTCAGTGCCCGTATCCGGGCGGCAATCCTTTGCCGATAGGTTTTCACGCCGGAGGCCGGGTTGCATTGATGGGCTTTTGCTAACCAACTATCGGCTTGCTCCAGCACATCTAACCTATCCACTGAACTGGCTTTAATGTCGGTGTTATCCCCTTTTATCAGGTGCAAAGCGGCAAATTTGTAGTATTTGGCCTTGATTTTCTCGTGTACTGTCCATTTTTCAGTGACATTCTGAAATGTCCGTGAAAAATAGGGTTCAACGGGGTTCCCGGCTTCCGCTTCCCGTTGTGCCCAAAGCAGCACGGTGTCCGCGACAAAGGCCGGAAAACCACTGCGAAAATTGTCCGGGGTGAGCTGTCCCTGCTCAATGGCAATGTCTGCCCAGTCCAGTCCCTGACTGAATTCCCCGATATCAAATAACCAGATCACGCAGTAGACAAAAATCGGGTTGTGGTACACCTCGCCCTCTGCCAGATAGCGTTGTGCCGTGGGCAGGTAATTGGGCAGCAGTTCCCGCTTTTTCATGTCTACCCGTTCCGCCGTGGTCAGTAACTCACGTAATCGCTTAACATCCTGCCCAATGGCACGGGCTTGCAAGTGCATACTCGCGCCATCGGCAATGGCTACGGCTTGCTGCCGTGCCAGTTTCTGGCGAAGTTCCACTGCTGCCCGGTGTCGTTGAGCGGGTGATAACATTATTCGTGATCCGGTTTTTCATCCGGGACAGCATTCTGCCCCAGTTTTTCAGCCGGCTCTGCCACTGTGCCAATCGTGATGGCATTTTCATCATAGGCTGCATACAATTCCGGCGTTTCCAGTGCGTAACCTTCGTTGCGCAGGTATTTATTTTCGAACTGTTTACGGTCGTCCACAAATTCCGCCTTACGCTGACGGGTATTGCGCTGGGTCAGGATTTGCAGGTTCGGCAACATCGTGACGACCATACGCTTGCCCGGCATAAACGGCGGCACCATCGCCGGACGGCCAGCAATAGAGCTGCCCAGCATCTGCGCGGCGATTTTTTCTGTTGGCCTGTCAGCAGCCTGATAAAGCCGATATTGTTCAGCGGCGACCAAATCCGCGCCAACCAACACCGTTAAGCGGGGGTCATGGCGGAACTGCGGCGGAATACAGGTGTTAATCAGGTCGGAGGCCATCGCATCCAGTGACTTTAAATCGCCGTGTTCATCCAGTGTGACCGGGGTGGTAATAACCTGTTTCCCTTCGTTCCACTCTTTGGCAATCTGATGCCAGCCTTTGTTGACGTCTTCGCCATTCGGGTTAGCTTTGGGATCGGTAGTTTCCGCTACACCCTGACCGTTAAAGCCGACACGCAGCATATCCAGCGCAAAAGATTCATTGGTGAATGCCTGCATTTTCTGGAAGAATTCTTCTTCACTGCCGGAGTTCGCCCAGATAGACAGCAAGTCCCATTTCAGCGCGGCACCGGAATCAGTTTCGGCCAGTTTATACTCATTACCATCGACACCCGTCGCACGGATAAAACGGCCATCTTTTTTACGCCCGGTATAGAGTCCCGGATTACCGACCGATACGACCTGCCCGGAAAGGTGATCTACGTCCGCACAGGTAATCATGTTGAGGAACTCAACCGATTCCAGCAGTGCACTGCGCAGCGCCGTCTCTTTTGGATCAGACAAGGCGAAGTAACGTGAAGTATCAGGAACGCCATAGTCTTCGGCGAGTCCTACAGAATAATTCTGTAAAAAAGCACGTGCCCGTTGATTTAATTGCATAGTTCTTCCCTTCGCTGTTATAGGAAATTAAAACGGGCGTTTTTATTACCTTTCGGATTTTTATTCGGCAATGGCGTGGCAATGTTATTCAGCTTGCCGAAGTTCTTTAAAATTGTGCCCAAATTGTCACGTAAGCGCGCAAATTCTTCGGTATCGACCACTTCTTTCACGGTTTCGACCTCTTCCTGAACCGCTTCTATTTCCTGCTCTGTGGGTCTGCGCGGTTTCCAGTGTCGCCACGCGAGCTTCCAAATCTGCGACGGCCTGAGCCAGTGCCTGCAACGCATCATCACCGGATGTTTCGGTCGAGGTATCGTCCTGCTCTTCAATATTGAAGATACTGCGCCATGATTTTTTAGGTTTTTTACTTAGCCATCTTTGTTCCCTTTTGCTTAAATTCCCTGACCTCATCAATGACCAGCGGTTTATACGCACCGAATCGATGAGATTGTTTCTTTTTACTAAATTGTAGGCGTGTGGTGCCTACACTGGCTGGCGAGTCAGTCACTGCCAGTCCTTCCAGATAGGTTTTGCCGGTGCCGCGAAAATTACCGTTAAGGGTAAACTCCACGGAGGTAAACAGCAGTTGCCCGTCCCGGTTGGCCTCCAACAAGCGGTGATTGGGGCGCAGTTGCGCATAGAGACGCAAAGCGCCCTCATCGCCCCGCTCGGCTTTGACCGCGAGCACTTCCCCCATTGCCCCGAACCAGCGTTCATGTTCCGGCCAATCCGGGCGGTGTACAGTTGCGGATCGTAGAGTTCGGCCGCTTCCAGGATCCATTGCGGCTCGATTGTTCGGCCATCAACGGTGTCGCCCTCCATGGCAATACATATCCAGTTCGTCATTAACTGAGACATATCGCATTCCTTTCGTTTGCTTCGGACACAGTATTGCGAAATCAATCGGTCTGCGCGAGCAGTGCAATTCGGATGAATTCGGATATCACGCATAACCGAATGTAACCGAAGTAAACTGAACGAAAGCCATCTGTTCGCCCTGCATAATGAGGGCACCAAGGAAAGGATGCTTAAGGATATGGCTAAATACTCCCGATGAATTAATAAAAGTAGCGAAGTCGCTTTACCTGCGCCGCTATACGCCGGCTGAAATTGCCGGTGAGTTAAATCTGCCCAATCGGCGGATCATTTACTACTGGGCGGAAAAGTGGCACTGGGCGGATATGCTCAGTCATGAAACGGTGGCTGAGGCCATCAATCGCCGGATTGCCCTGCTCAGTGAACGCAATAGTAAAAACGCCCCCCGAACAGGACGAACTCGACCGCCTGATTACCCATCATGTCAAACTGATGGCGCAGGAAAATAAACATAAAGAAAAACTGGCTGAGATTCAGGCGCGGGCACACGCCGGCAATGACAGCGATCCGGCGTTCTCCGGGAACGGGGAACCGAAGAAAAGAAACGCTATCGCAAAAATGATATCTCTGCCCTGACGAGACTTCCAGACCTTTGTTGACGGCAATTTGTTTGGCTATCAAAAACATCTGCGCACCAACAAGCATAAACAGGTCAGAAATATCTTAAAATCGCGCCAGATTGGAGCAACATGGTATTTTGCGTTTGAAGCCTTTGAAGATGCCGTATTAACAGGCGAAAACCAGGTGTTTTTGTCAGCATCCAAACCTCAGGCGCAAGTCTTCCGCTCTTATATCGTTAACTTTGCTGAACAGCTTTTCGGGATGATCTCTAACGGGTGAGCGTCCGCGCCTGAGTAATGGAGCAGAACTTATTTTCTTATCCACCAATAAGAACACCGCGCAATCTTATTCCGGTCATTTGTATTGTGACGAATATTTCTGGGTACCCGACTTTAAGCGCCTGAATGAAGTCGCCTCTGCTATGGCAACCCATAATCATTGGCGCACGACCTATTTTTCAACACCCAGTGCCAAAACGCATCCGGCTTACCCGTTCTGGACGGGTGACGAATGGCGTGGTAACGATGCCAAACGTAAGAATGTGATATTTCCTACGGTTGATGAGATGCGCGATGGCGGGCGGGATTGCCCTGATGGTCAATGGCGCTATGTCATTACCATGATGGATGCTATCAAGGGCGGATTTAATCTGGCATCTATCGAAAAGCTACGTAACCGCTATAACCAAGATACCTTTAACATGCTCTATATGTGCCAATTTGTGGACAGTGGCACATCCGTCTTCAAATATCACCAACTGGAAAAGTGCGCTGTTGATATCAACCTGTGGGAAGATCACGACCTTGATGCGGCGCGCCCGTTCGGTGAGCGGGAAGTCTGGGGCGGTTTTGACCCGGCGCGCTCCGGTGATACGTCTACCTTTGTGATTGTTGCCCCGCCCCTGATGGCAGACGAGCCTTTTCGCATTTTGGCCACATTTTATTGGCAGGGTATGAACTGGAAACATCAAGCCAAACTGATTGAAGATCTCTTCAACCGTTACCGTTTTACCCATATCGGCATTGATACCACGGGCATTGGTCACGGGGTCTATGAGATGGTGCAGGACTTTGCGCCGCGCCAGACACAGGCGATTCACTACAGCCAGCAGAGCAAAAACCAGCTCGTTATGAAGATGATCGATGTGGTCAGCGAAGAACGCATCGAATGGGACGGCGAACAAAAAGAAATCCTGGCCTCATTCCTGGGTATTCGCCGTACGACCACAGGCAAAGGCGGTGCAATGACCTTTGTTGCTGACCGTTCGCAGGAAACCGGACATTCAGACACGTTCTGGGCAATCTCCCATGCCCTGATGAATGAACCCCTCAATTACGAGAAGAAACGCACCTCCAAATACCAATTTTCAAAGGCCGCATGATGAGCAAGAAAACGTTAAGGAAAACCACCAAAGCAGCACAGACCAACAACCGTCAACGGAAAATGAGCCTGATCACACTGGGTAAACCAGAACCCATACTCACGACCATGACGGATTACCAGAAAATCTGGTATGACAACGATTATGATCATTACACCCTGCCCATTGACCGTCTGGCACTGGCGCAGCTCACCAACATGAACGGGCAACACGGCGGTATTATTTACTCCCGCCACAATATGATTGCCTCGGATTACCTCGGCGGGGGCTTAAGCCACGAACAATTTAAATCCGCCGTGATTAATTTCCTGATTTTCGGGGATGTGGCCATCCTGAAAGTGCGCAACTTCTGGGGTGATATTGTGAGACTGGCGGTGCTGCCCTCCCTTTACCTGCGCCGCCGTAAAGACGGGGATTTTGTCGTCTTGCAGGAAGGTGAGCCATTGGTTTACTCACCGGACGAAGTGATTTTTATCAAGCAATATGATCCCCAGCAGCAGGTTTATGGCTTGCCGGATTATATCGGCGGCATCCATGCGGCCCTGCTCAACTCGGAAGCGACCATCTTTCGCCGTCGCTACTATCATAACGGGGCACATACGGGCGGTATCATCTATACCAATGATCCCAATATCTCTGATGAAACCGAAGAAGAAATCATCAGGAAACTGCAACAAAGCAAAGGGATCGGCAACTTTGACACGCTGTTTGTGAATATTCCCAATGGGGACCCTGACGGCATCAAGTTTATTCCGGTCGGGGACATTTCCGCTAATGATGAGTTTGCCAATGTCAAAAGTATCAGTTCCCAAGATGTGCTGACCGCCCACCGATTCCCGGCAGGGTTGGCAGGTATTATCCCGACCAATACGGCAGGTTTTGGCGACCCGGAAAAGATACGGGAGGCGTATCGAAAAGATGAGGTGATCCCGGTCCAAACCCTGTTTATGAATGCCATAAATCAGGATAATGTACCAGAAACACTACACGTTCATTTTAATCAAGATCGCGTTATTTCGGGTGAAAAATGAGGCTAAAAATGATAAAATCGCGTCAATTCGAGACATTAGGAATGAGGAATATGCGCGTATTAAAAATAATCTGCCCTGAGTGCGGCGCTAAGGCCGTCATTCGCAAAACCAACCGGATGCACCGCGAAATTGCTGATGTGTATTGTTCATGCGCTGATGTTGAGTGTGGTCATACGTTTGTGATGAACCTGACCTTTTCACATACCCTCAGCCCCAGTGCGAAAACTGGGGATATCCTGCTGCGAAATGTGATCAATAATCTCAGTTCGCAGCAGCGCCAGATGGCGTTAGATTTGTTGCAGACTCGTGCCGCATAAGTTTAGTGTTGAGCCACTCTTCAGTGGCTTTTCTCTTTGGGTTTCCAGCTCACTTTTGACTTGCTTAATCAAATCGCCAAGCCAGAACAGGGCAATCTGCCTGTCATTATCATTTAAATATTCCGAACCTCCCATTTTGCAAATTAATTCAATACGGTCTAAAAGAATGGAGGTGTTTAAAAGATCTAACATTTTATTCCTACTATTTGAAATACGACACTTGTAATACTGTATATATAAACAGATGTAATTAATATAATTGCTCTCTGAATTAATTGCATTAGGTAATATTTAATTGTGTGACTTAGCCGATATTTCTAGAATTTTTCACTAAAAACCACGCGTAAATTGATTTTTGATTGTAAAAATGACTTTTAAATCAATATGTAAACTTAGATTCTTTTTAGAGCAATAAGGCTGTTTTGGTGGCGCGAAGGTGGATGGTTTATTTTTAATTTCCTTGTGTAACCTTAAATCCTTGCTGTTCGATAGACGTTGTCATAGTTTCCTCATTTCCCCAAGTTGATTAATTCGCGCCCGCAACTTGTCGCGGCGCACCTGTTTTTGCCGTTCTGACTCCATAGGCATAAAGCTGCCATTCGTCCATAACTTAAATGGCTGCCCGTCTATGCTGATTTTTCCGGCTATGGTTAATGACTTCGCCATAAATCGGCTGAAATCCATGCCGACCGAATCGGCATAATCAATGATTTTCTCAATGAGTCCGTCACTACTGCTATTGACCGAACCAGACAACCCCGTACAGTTATTGACAGAACTCCAAGAGGATGAACAAGGTCAAGGTCAAGACCCTTGTCCGCTAGCTGCGGATTTCGGCACAATCTTCCACTTCACCGCACGGGTAAAAAGAAGAAGACTCGCCCAGAGCGAGTAAACACCAGAAATACGCTGAACATCTTCACCATAGGCATTACCTTGCTCTGTGATTTCATAGGCCAAACGCACAGTGAGATTTTTACGGGCAACCAGTGGCCCACCCTGACATTCAGTATAGGCTGACCAGTTACCCATATCCGCCGCAAATCTGAACGTTAATTCCACGTCTCATCCGGTAAAATCTGCTCGTCACCGCGTAAGCGACGCAGCTCGCGCCAGACAGATACCGGAGCACCGCCAATCTGCTGGAACTGACGAATACGCCAGCGACTCGCCCAGGCAGTCACGGAACGTGACATATCCTTGAGGTTTCTCGCCTGTCTCGTTATCTATTTCGCCATCCAGTGCGTAGCCATCAATATTCTTTGAAATGTATTTAGCGATATAGCCGGTTGCACTCCAATCTTTGGATCAATCGTTTCACCAGAAAACGGGCATTGCGGGCTGCCTCACTGTTCAACTCGTGGGCATCTTCCTGCATCGCATACTTGCGAACAATACCGCGCATTTGTTCGAGATGTTCAGGCAGCATAAATAACAACAGGTGCCAGTGTGGTGTGCCATCATGATGAGGCTCAACCACCCGAAAACCGAATACACTGATGCCAGCACGGGAATAAGCAGCACGGATTTTTGCCCAGACACGACATAAATACTTCTGGGTATCCCGTGGGCTTGCACCGTTCCAGTTCTTTACAAAGCCGCCGCCACTATGTACAGAGTGATATTTAGAAGGGGCAGTGATGGTATAAAAATCACCGACACAGCCCATTTCATTGGCTAAATCTTCAAATCCACGCTGACGCACCATCAGTTCACAACGACGAACGGCAGGGTTAGCAATGCTACCTAACACCTTATCAATGAGTGAAACCCGGTCACCGTCTTCATTTTCCAGTTCCATCGACTTAATAAAATCTTTGGTGCGGCGCTTCTGCTCCTTCCATTCGGAAATCGTTGTTTTGCTGGCGTAGGTGCTGGCTTTTTTGCTGACGCGGTTGATGGCGATTTGCAAGTGTTCGCGCCACTCTGCCGCCAGACGGCGGAGACGGCCTAACCACCACGTATCTAACGTCATGCGGGAAATGGCGGCAATCGCCTGTGATTCACCAAAACAGTAACCTGTCAGCTTATCCCAGTAAGGCACGGCCTGACGGTATGCTTTGGTGATGGTTGCTGCGCGCATATACAACTCATGCATCCGTTTCAGATCGCTCTCTTCAGGACGTTCGTCGGCGAGTGCCTGTAATTCCCGGTTGATAAAATCCGCAATATCTCTTGCCAGTAATTCGACATCTTCCCGTGTCATATCAGGAATACGATTAAACCGCCCCAGATACGTTGCGTTATCCGCGTTCATGTCCTGAATCCGGTAACGGTTCGTGACTAAATCCACTCTGGGCAAAATGCGATCAATGAAAGTCTTAGATAAAAAAGCCTCAGCGCGAGATGTCCCTTGCTCCTTTTCTAAAACACTCATTTTGTACTGCACGTCCATGCGAACAACAGCAGGCTGTTTCTTTAATACGTTCTGAGCATCCTCCTGCGCTTTGATCACCTTTGCAATAGCACGACGCTCTTCGTCTTTCTGGTATTGCTCTGCGTAGGTTGGGAATGGTCTGGTGATTGGCTGGAGAGGTTTATTCCACGGCGTAGAAATGCCAGCAACCAGAGCTGCGCTTTGTGGCATCTCTGGCTGGAATTTGCTGGATTGTGGTACGGGGTTCACTCACAAACCTCTGCAACTTCATTGCAGAAATAGGCAGGTGTTAATAACGAGTATTCATAAAAATTAATACAGACCTCATTAGGTGCGCTCATTCGATTAATAAGATGATACACATCCTCTATTTGTATCGTGATACGAGGTGAAGATTTATCACTCAATCCCTCTTCATCTCTCATCGTGATCAGAATTAACTCGCCGGGTAATGCAGTAGCAGGTAAAGCGGTATCATCGAAAAGGCATTCAATATTAATATGCTTAAAAATAAAAAATTGACCCGCTACCTCTAACTGTTTTGCAGTCAGTCCTTCCTCAAACGTATTAGCAACACCCACAACTCGATTATTTTTAATGATATTAAATTCTTGCTCAGTAACAAAAACTCGACGTAAGAAGTTCATCTTATTAACTCCGGTAATATTTCTTAATTAGTTCAAAATCACCCTGACAATCCACACAGCGTGTACAGCCCAATGCCTGAACACGGCGCATTTCGGGGATCACTTCGCCACAGTCTTCACACTCAAGCGCTGAATCTCCGACCCAACGGTTAACATGCGCAGTAATCTGACGTTCCAGTGTTGCCGCTGCGTATTCGCTGGCGCGGTCGATATCATCAGCCTCAAACATAATTCCACTCCTGCGCCTGACGCTCGATTCACAGGCTTCACTTTCCAGCAACTCCGCCACGGCGTAGCAATCTAAACGGTCTTTGATTGCCTTCGCTTTCAGATAGCGCAGACGGTCAGCCTGACGTTCTGCGCGGGCGCGTCTTTCATCTTCGCGGTTTTGTTGAATGCAATCCGCCAGAATGATGGCGTGAACATCCCGCCCCGTTAAATTCAACGGGGATAAATATGGGTTCGGGTATATTCATTTTTTGATTTCCTGTTTTAAGATAAAAAGAATCCCTGACGCGTTGACGCCATTAAAAATAAATCAGTAATTATTGTTATTTAATTAGGCAGTGATAACCCTGTGGGTAATAATGGAACAACTGCCTTAATTTTATTGATGGCTTTAATTAACTCGCTTCGCTCTTCGATGCTGAACTGATCTAATTCCAGCCCATGGCGTTCTTTTTTAATATTGGCAAGAAAGAAAATGGCTGCCAGTACGCGAATATTATCGACATAACTCGGATTGCGTTTATTCCGCATCTCATCAATAAAACTCTTTAATTGCTCGTTACCCGCCTTAAGATGTTGCTGTCTGATTTTTGCCAGTTGATTTAAACCATTCACGCGCACATCAAACGCTATTTTGCTGGCGCGTTGTTCTGTTGACTCAAATTGGTATTCTGTGTTCATTTAAACCTCACCGAATAAGAAACAGAAAAAAATAAGCAACGGAGCATAAGACAATCGGGAAAATAAATCCGTCACCTGACTTTGTATGGAATGACTTACTACTTAACCTGTACTGGTGCTGCTGTTGCTTTAATGCGTTCATGCTCACCTCAGACAATAAATAGTTGCCGGGTTTTTCCATGCCCGGCTCATGGTGTGGTAAGATTGAATTCCCCAAAACAAACGCACCACAAGGAAACAGAAACTTATGACAAACTAAAAACAAGGATTTTAAATAATGACCACTCAACCAACCCAAAGAAACCTTCCTTTTGATATCAGCTATTCCTTCCATCTCGAAGAAATGACGAGCTTGTTTCATCTTCACTGCAATCAAATTTGTACGCTTTTCCAGTGGTTTCTTGGTGCTTTTATCTTTGCTGGCAACCTGCACTGGCTGCTTGGCCTGATGATTGTCCTCATTGCTTCCCTGCAATTCAGCGCCGGATTTAACGAAAAAGCCGGTAACGCGAAAGTTCAGGCCAGCCGATATCGTCTCTTGCTTGATGACATGCCCAACTTGTCTGAGGATGACATTATCAAGCAATTGCAAGCCATCGAGAAAAGCGATAGCCAAGTAGTGTCCTCGCTTTGCAACCCAGCCCGTAAAAGAACCAGTATCGCACTGCACGGCTACGATCTTGAATCTGCAATGCCACTGACAGGACGCGAAAAAATCAGCGCTATTATTGGTGGCGGCATCCCTAGATAACATCGCATTCCCCTCAAACAATTGACGCACTTAAACCCGTAAAGGCATCTAATGCTGTTGTATAAGCAGGGT
This sequence comes from Xenorhabdus sp. SGI 60, assembly GCF_056632175.1. NCBI lineage: Bacteria > Pseudomonadati > Pseudomonadota > Gammaproteobacteria > Enterobacterales > Morganellaceae > Xenorhabdus > Xenorhabdus sp. SGI 60. Next base: position 1,199,928 of record NZ_CP196860.1, read on the forward strand.
TTGAGTGCAATCGTGATGAAATGGTCACACCCGCCAACGTTAATAACCGCACTGCGTTATTGACTGTCTTCTTAAACTCTGCAACACGCGTCTGGTTGAAATGCTCACCCGAAACAGCCTCACTTGCCAGCTTGCCCACTTCTGCTGTTGCTCCTAACAGGTAGCTTGGCATATTGGCATCGCATACTTCATTCACCGGCACGGCGGGCTGACGCTGCAACTGCTTCAGCAGACCATCCAGAATGGAGGCGTCTTCTGTGGCATCCGTTAACTTCATTAAGTCAACACAAGTCAGCATGTGAGGCTGCTCAGGGTTTAGCTTATTGCGTAACATTTGCGGATTCATTCCGATGGCAGTTAGCAATCTGAACTAAATCGCCTTTGTTTGCATTGGAGAAAGCCCGACATGCGTTATCAAAGTGCAATTGTTTTGATACTCGATAGTCAAACATTGCCATTTACCTTTCCATTCACATAAAGTGAATACCAAATCCAAATGAGAACAAATAATGAAAACCCTAACCGTTATTCCAATCCAACCAATCAATGTAAACCTTCTCACCCGGCTTCTTTTTTGGTTTGATTTTTACTTTACCAGAAGCAACATAATACTTAGCAGTTCTTAAGCTAACTTCTGCTCTTTCGCAAAATTGCGGATAAGTAACCCACCGATGCTTAGCGTTTATTGCATTAGTTGTTTGCATAGTGCTAAATTCCCCTTTCGTGTTTTGTGCTCTATATTGCACGGCTTTGTTCTACATTGCCCGTAACTGTTCGTTAATGCACTACATAGTAGTGAATTGGCGGCAATATTACTCACTACAATGTAGCGAGTCAACTAGATTATTCACTTTGGTTAAGAAGATGAAACCATTTACAAACGCAAGAGAAGCGATAGAAAGAATATGCCAAGCATATGAATTTACTTCATTTAATCAATTAGCAACTTATTTATCGACTAGTAGTGGATCGCTTGGAAACAGAATGACAAGAAACAATTTTCCCTATGATCTTGTATTACGTTGTGCATTAGAAACAGGGGCATCGATAGAGTGGTTATCTTACGGCACAGGCAGTATGAGCAGCAGTATTCAAACCAAAATTGAAGCTGATGCTGAAACAATAAAGTTAGCTACATATAAACTGGCTGATGCAAAACTTCTGCAATCTAGCGCCCTTATTTTCGATAAGGTTATGCTGCCAAAAGACTATGGAGATATCGAGGCAATCAGATATGGCAGCGATATCTATTTCATCGATAGGAAACAGAACAAAGTCAATGATGGAAATTGGTTAATCGAGTTTTCAGGAAAATACCAATTTAAAGAATTGGAATTGATACCCGGAAACAAAATCCGTATGGATGGCGGTAAGTACCCTATCGACTGCGATATAGACGATATTACGGTAATAGGTAAAGTTATTTCTATTTATACGACTCTATAATGACCATAAGAAAAATTGATTCAGGTGAATGGCTATGTGACTTACGCCCTAATGGAGTTAAAGGCAAGCGCATTCGTAAAAGGTTTGTAACTAAGGGGGAAGCCCTTGCTTACGAACGCTATATATTGGGTGAAATGGAAGATAAACCGTGGATTGGTGAAAAAGAAGATAATAGAAAATTATCTGAGTTAATTTCGCTCTGGCACTCACTCTATGGTCGAACACTAGCAGACTCCGCTAGAATGCTATCAAAATTGACTGCTATCTGTAACGGATTAGGTGATCCGATAGCAAATCAGCTTACTACTGCTGATTTTAGTAAATACAGAGAGCAACGACTAGCGGGTTTATTGCCAGATGCTAGAGGTCGAATCATGGCAGTAAAACCGATTACAGTAAACCATGAGCAACGTAATCTATCCTCAGTTTTTGGAACACTCAAAAAATTAGGTCATGTCAATTATCCTAATCCCTTATCAGGTTTACCTACATTTAAAACCCAAGAAAGTGAGTTAGCTTTTTTATACCCTAATGAGATCACTCAATTACTAGAAGCCTGTAAAGACTCCCAAAGTAAAGATCTACTGTTAATTACTAAAATATGTCTAGCTACTGGAGCACGCTGGGGAGAAGCCGAAGAATTAGAAGGTCATCAAATTACACCAAATCGAATTACGTTTACCAAAACCAAAGGTAAACGCAATAGAACCGTTCCTATCTCCGAATCACTTTATAATCTGATTCCTAAAAAACGAGGCAGGTTGTTTACTCCTTGCCGTAAATCCTTTGAACGAGCAATAAAACGAGCAAAAATAGAATTACCTGAAGGACAATGCACCCACGTTCTACGACATACATTTGCCAGTCATTTTATGATGAACGGAGGAAACATTTTGGTATTACAGCGCATACTGGGTCATGCTGATATTAAAATGACTATGGTGTATGCACATTTCGCTCCGGATCACTTAGAAGATGCAATAACTAAGAACCCTCTTACGTTGCTAAATTTAGAAAATAAATGATCCACATTTTGTCCACACAGACTGTAAACCATTGCGCGTCATTGTTCCTTATTGCACGGTAACTAATTGAAAAATTACATAATCATATGTTTTATATATACCACTAGGAAAATGTAGGAATTTCGGACGCGGGTTCAACTCCCGCCAGCTCCACCAAATAAAACAAGGGGTTACGTGAAAACGTAGCCCTTTTTGTTTGATGATGGCGGCAAAATGGCGACAGCCATTTCTAGCTAAAGTCTTACTAACCCTAAAATTATTCTTGGCTTGCCTTCTGTTTTTACCTCTAACATAATTCATCACGGTTTAGTCAAACCGTACTTCAACCATTAAGGATAATGAAAATGTTTACGACAGAACGGAATATCAAAATCGAAGTTTCTAAAGACAGTACCCTAATCGATTTAAAAGGATTGTCGGCAGAAGAAGCCATCAAAGTTATCGAAACAGCTCAGGCCATCAGAGTTGTACACGCAGAAGAAGATAATTCACCGAAGCAATAAATTTCAGTCCCTCTTCTCTCACAAGGCCGCATCAATCCTGAATTCTCTAACCCGCTACGGCTTTGTTTTGTGATCCACTTACCCCACGTAAAATAGAATTTTTCCTTTAATATCAATGGAGTGATATCCTCTCCGCGATCCGTCTTTGATTCAAGAACTGAAATTCCCTGAAAATCTTTTCAATCCTTTCAGTTTAGGATTTTCCCCATGCCGCCCGTGCTGGCGCGCTCTGGCGATACCGTTTGTAGTATTTTCAAACTGAAATAACTTTTTGATCCAAAACGTGCAGGCGGGCGCGGTGTAGTCCGTTTTACGTGGGGTTTCCGTTTATTTCGTGGGGATCGTGACCTAGAGCACGATGCTGTTAACGTGATCCAAATTAGCCACGGTTGGACTATGTCAGTGAATGAATGCCCTAGCGGGCGTTTGGTTACGTTTTATAAGCACCTAAAAAAGACCACTCCGCGAAGAGTGGCCTTTGGTTGGAGGTGTTGAGTTCAAAAATGCAATCTATCACCGAAGCTAAGTTAAGCCGCGGTGAGTATTAATTCATAGCCTAAACTTGATAAGGCCTTTTCTACCGTGTCAATTTTTGTCGCGTGATACACATCCAGCAGTTGCTTGACGTTCTGCTTTTGAATGCCAACACGGCGCCCCAGTTCCGAACGGCTAACACCTGACCTTACCATAGCATTAAGCAACAAAATTTTAGCCGCAACACTCGCCGGAATATCAATATAGTGCTCCGTTACCGTATCGCCCGGTAACGGTATTTCCTTACTCTCATCGTCAAAATACATAGAAAAGGCAGTGAGTAGCGCATCATAGCCCATGGCTTTTGCATCGGCCAGGTCATCACCACAGGTCAACGCCTCTGGTATATCAGGGAACGAGACAAACAGGTTCGTTCCGTCTTCTTCAATATTTACTGGATATCGCATAATCATAGTAGTGAGTCGAGTTAGCCCAAGAACCAGCCCCGAAGGGCTGGTTAGTTATTTAAGTTTTAACTGCTTAAGGATTGATAGCCTTAATTTTTCGTTAATCTCTTTACTCGGATGTCTTGGCATTGCACTTCTTGCGTCTCCATTGAAGAGTATCAAGTGATTCTTTCCATTCTTGATTATGACTCCTTGAGACTCAAGCCACCGCCTGAACTCACTCTGCTTCACTCATCCTCCATTCTGCTTAACATGGTAAAATAGTAATATTTTTTTATTACCCTGTCAATGTGTTTGTAATATTTTTTTATTACCCCAGAAAAACAAAAAACCCGCCGAAGCAGGGTTAATTTGATCAACAGGCAATCAAGTGGTGAGGTTGGTTACTCTGTTTTTATTTTGATGAGAGGGTGTTTAGGAGTAAACGGATGAAAAAGTTTGACACCACAATCATCGTGTTCAAAGCGTTAATAGCGCTTTTAGAATTGATTCGTGTATTTCTAACGTAGACTTCATTACTCTACTTCTTACCACTTCAAATAGCAACTCCACACATTTGTAAGATAAACGACACTCACCCAATCACAGGCGAATACTTCTGTTTCAGTCCGTCCGATTTATAGGCCGTATTTCTTATCGCGCTGGCGTTCTCCGGGGTGCCGGTATTGTGATGGGTATGGGCGGCGGTCAGTTCGGCCAACTCCGTCACCACATCCAGTGTCTCCAACATTAAGGTCATCACGTTCAGTTGCTGGCTGCCAACCCTACACCACCGGCGCGCACAATCTCCTGTCTAGCCCCCGCGATGCTTTGCTTAAGCAGGCCGATTTTCTCATCAGCTTTTGCCCGACGTCAATATGAGCCGCTTTCCCCACACTGGCGATAAAATTCGCTGAAGGTGGCCAGGCAGTAATCCCGCTCGCCGCTGCCGCAGAGAGTTTGCGCTCGCCGGAGTAAGGTAGATGTACCCAAAACGGTAGTCTTATCCGTAGCCTGAATGGTGGTATTACGGGTGACCACGAGGTGTTTTGCGTCTGCCTTGATTTTCACGGTGGTTCACGCCTCATTAATGGTCTGGTCAGTCTGCCTATTGAACCGCCCTTCCGCGCGACCCGTTGTGACATTTCGCCTGCTGCTGCTGCAATTGTTCACCCGGCTTAATATCGGGCAAACGGGCATTGCCCTGGCTTAGGCTTGGCGGCATAAAGGGCTTGTCCGGTCGGCCACCTTCGAACGCAATTTCAACCACGGTGCGCCAGGGCGGAGATGGACATGGCCCGATTCAGCGCTGGCCATTGGCAGGCAGCGGCATAGCCCGGTAAACCGGGGCGGCGGCATCCTTACCGTTATCATCCAGCAATTGCACATCCACCGCATAGCGTGGCCGGACGGGTTAGCCATATCACCACTGACCGTATTTTCCGTGTGCGCCTCAATACGACCAAATTTGGGCAAGCGCGCGCCCGCCAGAACTCCCGGATAACGGCATCAACTGGCGTTGGGCAGGGGTTTTCTGCCGCGGGTTTCCCGTCAGGTAACCAGGTGATGGTCATGTTTTCATTGGTCAGATTGACCTTGCTGTACCGTTGCTGATTCATTACAAAACCCGGCCGCAGGATTGGATCATCGGATTCGTCATTGCTATTGCCCGCCGACTGTTGCTGGCTAAATTCATTGGGATCTCACGGGTTTACCCTTAAACATCGAATGCGCCCAACTCCCCAGATAGACCGAACCCCCCCTCGGTCTGACGACACAGGTCCCCAGAACAAAGACCTGCCCCAGATTTGCCAGTAGCTGGTAGCCTGTGCCATTGTGCGTGTAGTGCGGGCACAGGCTTATCCGTGCAAGGGGTGTCCGGTAAGGTAAACGTCAGCCCGCTGTGCGTCTGCGCAACTAGCCCGCAATCTGGCGCAGGTGGGATGCTGAAACCAGCACGGCCACGCTTTATCAAACACGCCAACCAGTTCACGCACAAACAGACGCCGGTAACCGTTCTGGGCAGGCTGTGAACGTTCCACATAGCCCGTAAACCAGCGCAGCACCAAATCCGGGTAGAGCGACATCAAGGCGCACCAGTTTTCCGGTGTAATGGTGGTGGTTTCTGCCGTGACTAAAGCTCGACCACAGGATGAGAGTTCCAGCATCAGATTGGCATCCACCAGGTGGATATCCCCATCACCCGACAGATAAAGCCGGTTAAGGGGTTTCATTCAGGCCCTATGCTGTCATTAATGGGCTTTAACACCTCGCGTTCAAACCAGCTTAATTTTTCTGGTTCTTCCCTGGCGGCTCCGCTTCCCTGTTCGGTCTGTTTCTTGGCCTGAACATCGCCGGTTGCACGGGCATCGCGTTTTTCAGATACGGATAAATGCTCCCGCAGGTAAAGGTGACCTGCCAGGTGGCTTTTACCGTCTACCTTGCTGGCATCAATCGTGCCGGTACTGATACGAAAGTTAATGGCCTGGGCGGTCAGGTTAGCGACCCGGTAGCGTTTCAGGTTACCGCCGTCTTTGGCTTCCGCCAGAGCAAACAAACGGGACAGGGTTTTCTGCGGGTAAAGGGAATAATGCCCGTAATGCGCAGTTCTTTCGGCTTAATGCCCTGCTCGGCGATGGTGTGCTGGATGACTGCCCGCTTTGGTCTTGATCCTGAAACATCATCGACGGTGTCACGGTCAGGCTTTTTAACGGTATAGCCTCGCCATCAAGGGCGAGGGTGATAATTTGGCTCATGGTGTAGCATCCTTTCTAATGGGCGGATAGCGTCTCCGGCAAACAAGATTGCCAGGGTATAAACGGCGTCGGGTTCGGGGATATTCTGGCGCAGTTTCTCCGCCACATGTGCGCCGTTCCCTTTCCCTGAGAACGCCCAGACGTCGGCCGATTTTCCCTTAAGCCCGTTAATGGCCTCACGCATTTGCTGCAAGGCGGACTGACGGGCGGTCGTGAACGCGGTTAATTGGGATTTTAACCCCGCAACACTGCTGCCTGCACTGGCCTGCGCTTTGGCCTGTTCGATTAACTGTGAATTAGCGGTCAAGCGACTGGTTGCGGTTGACAGCGGTTGCGGCAAGGGTAGCCCGCCGCCCTGTTTACCCGGCAATTGCATTTTGGTGATGGCAAGACTTTCTGCTGTTTTTGCCATCCGTTTGACCTGGGCGAACACCGGAAGTGGCAACACCGATGCAAACTGCGTGAGGTGCTGCATAAATTCATTATGGGTTTTGGCACAGACCATCAGTACCAGGCTATTGATATTGCCTGCACCCGTGAGTTTATTCGCCAGCGTATCAATGGCGTTCGCTGGGCTTAAATAGCTGCCACTGTCGGTCTGTTGCCCGATACCGTAGGCAAAGGGGTGAACGGGGACGATAGCACAATGAATCCCCGATAAATCCGGGGACAGTTGCATGACTTTACGCTGCCAGTGCATTATGCGGGCTGCTCCGGCCAGTTAATATGAGCGACATTTGACACATCCAGGCGTATCAACATGACCAAGTATTTTTTCCAAGCCAGCAAGGTCTGTTCTTCGGCTTCGGTCGCCAGCCCGGTATCGACAGCATATTGTAAAGGCATAATGATTTTTTCTGCCTGCTCGCGCAATTCTTCCCGGCGTTTTTCCGCCTGTTGCACATCATGACGCTGTTTTGCCCTGGTATCTGTTACCCACTTTTTACCCTCCCATTTATCAAACGGGGTTCGGGGTTCAAGTAACGTCAAATCAATGGCGAGTTCCCCTATTTTCTGTATCTGTTGCGGTGCCTGGGTTTTGATATGGTAGGCCGTTTTGCCACGATAATCGGGCACCTGCAGCCAGCAGGTTTCATCAGGGGAACGGATCACCGCGATATCATCTGCTTCCGGTAATTCTGGTTCATCTAAATACGCATCCGAAACGATGGAAAAACCGACAGGCACACTGTCATACGATTTACCTAAAAACTCGCGTGTCTGCGCATGGCAGTGATAAACCTCTACCCAGCCCGCTTCAATTGCCAGTCCATGATCATCAAATTCCGCCATCGGAATATGGGTTGTGTATTTTGCCATTAGAATATCCTTGTAATATAAATCACTGCCTTGTTAATGGGGCGGTTTTCGTTTGCTGTTGGGACAACGCGTGACGCATCAAAGGTGAATGTGATTGAACCACCACCACTTCCCGCAGAACGGCCACCATCTTTAAATGTTGAAGCAAATGCCCCATCACCATACCCCCCTCTCTCTACCGTGGGTGAACCCAAACTACCCGTAATATTCCGTATAGTATCTCCCTGAACCGTACCTAATTTACGCCCCGGATCAAGTCCCCTGCTGATCCCGCCCATGGTATCCAATCCACGTTTAAATAATCCCCGATCATCAGGCAACCGCCCACTGGGAAACACTTTCAATAATTCTGGATATTGGGTTTTATCAAATTCTCGCCCGTTATTCTCCATAAATCCAAGCGGGATCAGTGCCTCGGATTGCCATTCAATCGTGGCACCAATGGGAACTCCGAGAATTTTTTGTTGTTCAATATTTCCATTTGAATTCAAATACCGGGTGTACAATGTCGCATAGGCATCAATCCAGATTTGTCCTACATCACTATTGATAAAACCCATACTAATTCCCCTGACCCACTCGCCTTCTCTACCACAGGCGAACGGTCCTATGTAGCTGCCATCAGGAATATGAGTCATAGACTTGGTTTGAGGAAATGCGTTCACATCCCATGCATTCAGTGTGATATCCCCCGTTAATAGCTTATTATTAATTCTCCGGGTAGTCGGAACCGCATTTTCTGCTTTTTCTACTGTTTTCGACAAACCCAGTTGCCTAACAAACTCAGATTTATTGAAAATATCTGCACCGTTTGCGGATTTAGCCAGACGGCTGTTGGCATTGTCACTGACTGCATTCATTGCGGCATTGGCGGCATAGTCCCCCTTCGGTTGTTTTGCATCCAATCCATTTAATACTTCCTGCCGTGTAGCATAATCCCCTTTGGGTTGTTTTTCACTCAAACCGCTGGATAACGCGGCTTTCGTGGCATAGTCTTGCTGAACCTTACTCAATGCTTTTTGTAGATCAGCAATATCTCGGTCGCTTAATGTTCCTTTATTACGTAAATCAACCACATTGCCATTATCATCAATACGAGCAATGGCAAACACATAATGCGGGTAGCCCGCTGCATCAATGTAGTTTTTTAGTTCGTTAGCTGCCGTCACCTTAACCACGGTTTTCCACTGGCTCACCAGATTGCCCTGATAGCTGAAATCGGCATACACGCGGGTATTGCGTTGACTGTTAAGCGTCTGGTCAAATGCCAGCAGCCCACGCAAGCCGCCGACATAGGCCAGCCCTTTTTTCACCAAGTATTGGTCACCGTGGCGCACCACGGCAAAGCCCTCACCGAAAAATGCGGCCTCGCCGTAACTGTCGGTATTGATCAAACGCTGCATCTCGTCGATACCGGATAAACGGGCGGTAAAATCAATCTGCCATGTTTCGGCGGTCGTAGTGATAGCGGTTTCAATCGCCGCGCCGTCAAACTCCAGCAGGAACGAGCGGGTTAAGACATTGCCCTGCAAGCCGTTGGCGGTCTTGATTTTCTTCTGGGTCGGGGCATGGGTGATCATCCCAATCACACCGGAAGCCTGATTGATTAAGCCAATCCAGTTAAAATCAAAATGGCCACTTCCGTCCCTAATGTGACGCTGTAGGCCACGGCGTTCTCACTGGCCAGCCCGGTTTTATTGACCGCCTGACGGTGTACGATGTGGTTTTGTGCAGGTAATTTCTCATCACGGTTGATGGGTTGAGTGGGATCTAAATCCGGCACATTGGCAAAGACAAATTCATCCAAGATGACAGGCTGATTTGCAGCAACCTGCCGGGCTTTCCATTTTTCAAAGTCCAGGGTAATGACTGAGGCCATGTTTTATTTCCTTATAATGACGCACCGTAGGTCACAGTCGGTGCGGTATGTTCCTTGAGGCTGGCATTGTCACAGACGGCAACGCCCGCAATATGCCCGACCCGTAATAACAGGGGTTGTGTCGGGAGGGCAGCGGCATAACAGCCATAGTCAGCGCCCACGCTCCCCCACACGCATAATCAATTGATTTTTGGCGATCACTTCAAAACGGTAGCGGCGGCAGGTGCGACCATACTGGCGGATGATGTTCATCAGCAAATAGGGGTTACCCGCTATTTGGCCGTCACTGAGGCGCAGGATAATCACATCCCAGTCAATGCCTGGCTGACGCTCCAGCAATTCCACATAGCCCACGCCCAGCCGCGCAAAGATGGCAATAAAGCCTGCGATACTGCCCGCGTCCCTGGCGTTGATAAAGGCGTACTTCACCCGCTTGCGAAACAACGCCATTGTTCCCCGTTAAAGCGCTGGGTATCCCGCTGGTACGCCAGCATCGACAACAACGCTTCAAGCAGACCTCCGCATCCAGTTGCGCCAGCGGCCATTTAAGCCAGCTATAAACCGCTGTCCAGAATGCCCGCGCCGCACTGAGCAACTTGGCGGGTTCGCCCTTGTCCATCCATGAGGGTAAGGCCAGCCGCTTAAGGCGTTCCCGGAACTCACACATTTTTCACCGCCACAGACAACGATTGCAGCCGGGGCACACTCAGCTCACTGAGGATGTCGCCCAGTGAAAAGGTCAGTGACTCAATGTAGGTGAATTCACGGTGTTCTGTTCACCGCCCAGATTCAAAAGGAAAAGCGCGAGTACGGCCAGGTCTTTTCAACCTGATAGTCGGTATTTTCCCGAAAGGCGCAGCGGATCAGATTGCTGACATCGGTTTTCAGGGTAGCGATTTGTTCCTGGCTGTAGTTCGCCCTATTCGCCACAAACAACGTCACGGTTAGCGCATGATGCGTTTCCGGCATCGGCAGGCACTGCATATCATCGCCGTGCCCGTGATGCCCCTGATTGCTGATGTAATCATTTACCGCCTCAATAAAGGGCTGACTGGTTACGCCGGAATCTAATAACAGGTAGGCATTGGCCGTCCCTGCCCCACGGGGGGCATCATGCAAAAAGAAGATGCGGTCAATACTTAACCCTGCCACCGTGGCAATCATGCCTCGATACACCGCATCGGTATGATAGTTCCCCACGAGGTTATATTGGTTGCGGCAACGGTCACGCAACTCATCATCGGATTCAGCATCCGCGCCGGGCGTTAACAACCAGCCTTCTTCATTCTGCACCCGTTCAATGCCCGACACGGCCACAGGCAGAATACGAAAATAACCGGGCGCCAGGTTGAACGCCCCGCCCGCGGCGGCGGCTGTCACGGGCAGTAAGGCGCTGCTGACCCCTTCGGCTATTACGACACTTTCCAGGGTGCTGACCCGGTAGATCTCACCATTAATGCGCTCCGTCTGGATCACCGTTCCGGCTGGCACGGTCACCACCGAAGCGCCCGCCGATTTGTAGAAACGGATCACGCCCTGTGCTGCCGATGCAGGCTTACGTTTCAGGTTCACGCCCCAGGCGAACATATCCAGCCATGAGCCGGAGGCCGTGGCGAGATACATATTTTTCAGGGTGACATTGATTAATGCCTCTTTCAGCCACAACACCGGGCGCGTCACAATCGTGTTAATCAACCGCCAGAACGGGGACATACGCGAAGTATTGGTCACCAGGCCCGCTTCATCCACAACCCTGGCAAAGGCATGGCTGATTTCGGCTTCCGTGGTCGGCATCCCGCTGTCACGCAGCACCTTTTCATAATCAATGGTTGGTTTAGTGTCCATGCCCCACACTCACACTCACACGGCCAAAATCGTAAGTTTCCGCTGTGATCCACAATTTCACGGGCGATTCTTCGTTAATAATGACCGTACCCGGAATAATCCGTTCGTCATCTTCAACCAGAATTTCTATCTGGGTGCGAATATCCGCCCGCAGGGTCGGGCTGCGCTCGGCCACCAGTGCCGTGGCAAGGCCGCTTTCCAGAATGGCGTGAACGCAATCCTGACCGACTGACACGCGGTTATGGCAAAATTGCGGCTCATTGCCGGCGTTAAGCGTAAAATTGCCGTCTGTTATCAATAAATCAATGTATTTTGGCTCATCCATAAGCCACCTGTTCCCATTCCGTGAGTTGTGCCGGTGTGACGTTGCCTTTGACATTCAATGTCACATTTTCAATCCGGCGACTGTTATCAATCGATGTCTGGCTATTGCGGTTAAGGTTCTGACTCAACCCGCTTTTACCGATCCCTTTCATTTGCCCGCCCGTAATAACGCGGGATGCCACTTTCTGATTATCTATCGACGGTACTGTGACGGGCTTAGGGATTGACGTGCTGTTCTCAATGGCCTGGGTTTCAATATTCACGCCCGGAATGTAATTGAGTTTTTCTACAATCCAGTCGAATGCTTCACTGAATGACGCTTTGATGCTGTCCCATAAGCCACTAAAAAGATCACTGACACCCCCTGCCATGCCTGATAGCGCATCAGCCAGTGAAAAGTTGCTGAACCAGTTCCAAAATTTGTCCCAGCTTTGCCCAATCGCCCGCAATGCGGCACCCAATAACTGCGCCAGCATACCGACCGCCTGGATCACCCGATTAATCGGCATCATCAACAAGCCGATGGCACCAGACACAATACGCCCAAAAGAGCGACCCGTTTCAGTCACGCCCTGTAACGCTTCATCCGTATATTGGATGGGCGCTAATAAATCGGCAAACCAGCCAAACAGGCTTTTCACCGCTTCCCAGACAAAACCTATCGCACTCCCCAATGCATCAAAGGCGGGCGATAACGGTGCCAGTGCGCCACTGGCGCCACTAAATCCCTGAATAAACCCGTTAATAAACGCCTTAATCGGGTGCCAAAATTTAATGATCGCAATCACCAGGGCAGCAATCACCGCCATAATCGCCAGTACAGGCCAGGTCATGGCCGTAAACCCTGCCGCCGCCGCCCAAGAGGCTATCTTGGTGTAAATCAGGCTGGAACGCACCCAACCTAACATCGCTGTGAGTTTGGTGCTGGCCGCTGCCATAACGCCCATTCTTCCTGTCAATAAGGAAAGCATGAATGCGCCGGAATGCCATAACGGGATCAAGCCCAACCAGATAAATTTAGATACCCCCATCACGATATTGGCGTCGCACCTGCGGCGGCAAAACTCAATATGCCCACCGCGATATACCCGACCCAACGGGCGATATTGGGAAACAGTTTCAGCCAGCGCACCACCAATTGACTGGTATTGGCCATCTGGTTCACCAATGGGGCAATCACCGGTAACAGGGTTGTGCCAATGGCAATACGGATATTTTCCCAAATCGCATGCAGCCGTTCCCACGGGTTCGCCATCTGTTCGGCCATCTCCTGTGTGCGTTTCATGCCATCGTTGGCGCCCAGTGCGGTCATGTTCTTGCGCAGCATATCGACATTGCCGTAAAGCTGTTTGACCACCACGGCCGAATCGCCAAAGGCGTCCTCAATTTCGGCCTGTGCCTTCAGGTTACCTTCAATGCTCTTGCCGTATTTGGCCTGGAGCTTCTCCAGCATGTCCGGCATCGACAGCAATTTCCCCGACGCATTGACAAAACTGAGTCCCAGTTTTTTCGCACTCGCTTCGGCGCTACCGATAAACGACTCATAGGCACCACTGGATTCACTGCCCAGCGAGCGTTGCAATTCCCCCAACACGGCCAACTGCTCATCAATGCCAACACCAAACTGGGTCCCGGCCGCGCGTGCCCCTTCCATAGCATCCGCTATTTCGGTCATGGACATGCCGAACGTTTTTGACATCACCACCGCCTTGCCAGCCAGTTCCTCGGCAAACTGGAGATGCCCCACTGCGTTGGCCTGGCTGGAGAACTGCGCAAACATTTTCCCCATATAACCCGCGGTATCGCTGGCACTGGATTTCAGGGCGGCGGCGGTTGTGTTGGCAATGTGGGTCATCTGAGGCAAGTCGCTGTGTGACAACACGCCGATCGCCTTACTGATTTCCGATGCCGACTGCACAAACTCAATGGACGATTTGCCGTACTGGGAGCTAAACGTCATGGCATCTTTGGCGACCTTATCCATCACGCTGCTGTCAATGCCCTGCAAAGACGCCGATTTCAGCGCCTCATCCATTTCAATGGCCGGATCAAGAAAGCCCTTGATAGACCAGAACGACGCCGCCAGTCCCGCCCCGCCCACGGCCAATTTCTCAAAGGCGCCTTGTGAAGACTGGGCGAACCCTGACACCGCTGCCTGGGCTTTCGCCAGCGGTTGGGTGATCTTATCAATCAGGCTTAAGGTAAAATCTAATTGCCCACTCATGGTTCACCCTTGAACGCCAATGCGATGCCGTTTGCCGTCGCAATGCGCATATTTTCCCAATAACGATTATCCAGCCAAATAGCCCGGGCTAAATTTTCCGTATTATCTGTTTCATTCGGTAAATAATGACGGCGTAATATTAAAGCCTGCTCAAATAAACTCGCTTCAATGGCCTTAACCCGTGCATTTAGTTTTTTATTTCGATCTCCAGTTTAGGGGCATATTCCGAATTCACCCGCTCCACAATCTGCATGGCCGCACCGGGGATTTGCAGGAACTCATCCAGCGCGGCTTTAGCCGCAGGTTGCACGATGCGGCGTAAGTAAGTGACAATCGGCACAATTTTATTATCCAGCGTCATGTCATTAATCATGCTGTTATAGGCAATAATATTCGGTTCAAATTTAATGTCAGTTTCGCCAATCATTAAGGTGATAATTTTATTTTCTTTACTCATGATTTAATTCCTTTCTTTTATTTATTTCATCCACTAATTGATTATGCCGGGCGGCGCAATGGCCATATATCTGGACATAATCAATGACAATATTCGCTAAATTATTTCCGGTCATTCCCGCCAGTCGGGGTAACCGTTCCTGACAGGTTGTCAGCAGGCTTTCCTGATAAGGTACGCTCGACCCGTTCGGCGGTATCGTTGTACATCCTGACAAACTCAGGGCTAACGCACACAGCAGTAAAAACAGGCTTAACCACCTCAGTCCGTATTTCTCTGGGGGCAGCATGGGCGATCTCCTCCAGTTTACCTTCCAGTTGCCGGGCGGAAGCGCTGGCAATGGCCTGCAATGCCTGCCGGATATTCTCTCCGGTTTTCGCCGCTGCCCGTGTGATGTTCAGTTCCACGCTGTCACGGTAATAACCATTCACGCGCCAGCCCGCAACGAACGCCAATGCCACGATGAGGAAATAGAGCGTCCGCGCCTTAAGCATCATTTCACCCCGTTATGGGCCAGCGAGAAATGATTGCCATCGGGACGGGAGAAACGCCCGCCCCATGTGCCGCCGAGCGACTCCCAATATTCCCCCAATGGCAAGTAGGCCTGACTGTGGGTCTGGTATTTGCCCTGGATAAACAGATTCAGATCAACCGCCAGACGCTGGGTATGCAGGCTATGGGCAATGCCCGTCCCTGTTTGCGCATTCAGTTTCGCCTGCTCCGGTGTCCGGTAGGCTTCCCCGAACGTCACGCGATAGCCGCGCTCATCCGCCCATAAAATAAGCTGGGCGATCAGGACGGCAAATAACTGCTGTTTCTCACTCAGTGTCATGGCTTTAACTTCCCTGTCAGTAAGGCGCTGCCGCGCTTCTGTAACCAGACCTCAACCAACTGATAGCCGGCAATCCCTAATGCGCTGCCAATCCCCGTGACCGCTATCGGGCTGATACCCGGCCACCAAATCAACAAGGCACCTGCCATCACTGACACCGCCGAACCGAGGATCACGCGACCGATAAACAGCCGTAAGGTGATGGGTTCATTGCCGGTCAGCATTTTGCCTAACGCAATCAGTGCCCCCAATAGCACCAGCGTGACAAAGGTTTTTTCATGTTCTTCCATGAACCGCCATCCTTAGCCAATCAAACTTTGTGTCAGTTCCGCTTCCAGATAGGGAATGCCGTTAATGCGCACAAAATCCGGTGAGGTGACGACAAACTTGACCTTATGGGTCATGACGCTGCCGCCTTTTGGGTCAACGTCGAGAATGTCACTGACAATCAGCTTGCAACCGTAGGCTTCGACCTTGATTTCCTCGTTGCCCGCTTTGGCGTACCACATTAAATCGACGGGCTGAATGCCGCGCCATGACCCCGCCGAACGGGCTTTGGCGGTCACAATCTCCAGATATTTGGTGCTGAGTTCAATCTCCCCTTCCGCCGCCACATCCCCGGCGATATAGCCATCCGGTACGCCCTGCGTCTGCGCGGCGGCGGTGTTGTCGGTAATGGACAGGTTGACCTTTTCCGCATGAACCATATCCCCGTCCATATTAAAATCAATCGACTGGCCTGAAATACGTTGGCTCATGCGCTTTTCTCCAGCTGGCTGTCCAGCAACAGACTGACCGATATTCCTTTCGGGCATTCATAGGTGCGGATAGTGATATAAATCTCCACGGTGTTTTTATTGCGCCAGGTAATAGCGACATCGCCGTCTTTCGGTGACTTCACTTCGCCCGGAAACGTCACCCCGTTAATTTCAGTACTGCGTGACATTTCACGCAAGGTGCGGGCAAAGTAAGCCTGATGCGTGGCAACGCTGCCCGGCGTACTGTTTAAGCTGCGGTCGGCAATTTTGGCAATCGCCTGCAACCGCACACGGCGGGCAACCTTATCCACGACCCGCAAATTTTCGATACTCTGGTAGTCCCCGCCTTCCACGTCCAGCGTGCGGCCATCTGACCAGTACAATCCGTCATAATCGGGATACCACATCGGCACACTGAAACGCAGTTTTTCCAGTGCCTGTAAGGTGGCCAAATCAATCGGCGCGCCTGTACCATCCAAAGGAAAATCGGCTGAACCCAAATCCATCAGGGCACCTGTCTGTACCCGCGCCGGGCTGTCTGCCACGGTCACGGCGCGGTTACACAAACGCCCGGCCAGTACGCCCGCCTCATTGCCCCACAGGCACGGCACCAATTGCACCGATGACACGGCTTCCCCTTTTTGCAATTCCGCCAGTCGGTTCACGTAATCCGCCCATGGCTCTTTGGATTGCGGGCCATCCACGGTCAGGATCGCCCACTGCCAGCGACCAAACTTGGCGATGGTGTTGGCACGCAGGGTTTGCGCTGCCTTGATAACCGCTTTAGTGGCGCCAAGGGTCAGCACATAGCCCTCAACGCTGGCGACCGTCTGCGCGGCGGTCACTGCCTCGATAAAGGCCAGTTCATCCGCCGCGTCGGGCAAAATATGCACATAGCCCGACCAGTTTTGCCCCGCGTTGGCCATTGCCGCCAGTACGTGACGTTTGAGGGCGGTTTGTGCCGTTCCCAGCACGGCATCAAAGTCCGTTTGGGTATTGACGGCAATCGTCTTGCCTGTGTGGGTTTTGCCCGTCCCGACAAAGAGCAATACCCGCTCAATTTCCCGGGTTTCGCCTTGCAGTTGGTTAACCTGGTTAACCTGAACATGTGGCCACATAATTTAATCCTTTATCTTATGTCGTTATCTTTGCCCACCGTAATTAATACCTTGTAGTACTCTTTCCAGCGCCTTAACAAAATCCTCTTGGTTTATACCCAAAAATGCGCGCCCAGGAATGATAATAGTCCATTGTTTTTTTAGGCTTTCTCCACTTAAATATTGATCAATTACCCCGCCTGCCAAAAACTCATCACACGGGCGATAATTTTTTTGCGCTGGTGCTTTCCATCCCTTGCCCTTTCTGACCTTATAACCCAATGAGAGTAATTTTTTAGCCTGCCTGTTTTTCCCCTTTTTTTCTTCTATCAAGGGGGAATTTTAAAACTGTGACCGACTTGATAGTAAAGCGATAGCCATTTTGTTGGGCGTACCCCACTACCCAAGGCAGGGATTGTTTTCCCGCTACGGTAATCCGTCCCCCTTTAAGTAAAGACGACACCCCTGAATTTCCGGCATATGCTTGACATGTAAGATTTTCGGTAATTTTTCCAGCATTTTCTGTTTTCTCTTACCTTTTCTCGCAGGCCACGGCTGCCCTTCCGGTGTCTGTTGTTTCGCGACATAACGTTTAGCTGCCGCGATAACTCCCTGCTTCGCCAATCTCATCATTAACGTCCGTTTTTTATTGGGCGTTAAATCAAGCTGTTTCAGTTCATTTTGCAGGTATTTCAGTTGCCCTTTGCTTAATCTGTCCACTAAACATGATTTACTGCCCCAATCCGTGCACCTGTTTCATCCACGCTGTGAACTGCGCCTTGTTCAGCAAACCAAATCTCTGTGGCTGCCAGTGACCAGTGTTTGCCATCAAACGGGATCATGCCCTTAGGGTTTTCCCGTATCACCACAGGTTCAGCCAAAGAAAGCGTCACAATGACTACGGCTGTTTCACCATCAACATCAACTGTCAGTGTTGGCCGTTCCTGCTCGACATTGGCATCACCGAAACGATTTCCCTGAGTGGTTAACCATGAATCAATCAGCAGCGGAATATTGCGCGGATCGCACTCCCGATACGGAAAACGTCCCCAGG
The DNA here is from genome assembly GCF_056632175.1 of Xenorhabdus sp. SGI 60. NCBI lineage: Bacteria > Pseudomonadati > Pseudomonadota > Gammaproteobacteria > Enterobacterales > Morganellaceae > Xenorhabdus > Xenorhabdus sp. SGI 60. The sequence continues at coordinate 1,218,365 of NZ_CP196860.1, forward strand.
CAATCACCGCCTCATATTGCTGGACAAACATCTGGTATTGCCCCAGCCCTAAATCCCGCTGTGCCGGAATAAAGCGGATTTCATCCATTTCACTGGTAAATTCCGTCTCGCAAATCCGTTCCGGCAGGTTTTCCCGTAAAAAAGCCGTTAATTGCTGTAATTTGCTCATATTGAACGCACCGTGACACGTTTATGCCCTTTCATATTGCGCAGTACCACTGCGGCCTCAGCCAGCAGACGGGGACGGACTTCCGGGCTTTCCTGTCCCGGATGGGGGGCACGGCTGACCAGTGAAGTATATTCCCCCAATAAATCGGCTTTTGCCCGCGCATAAACCGCTTTTTTATACTGACTGACCAGCGCCGTATTGCCGTTAATGGAAATACCTGACACCTCAGCGGCGTTCTGGTAACCTTTGGCCTGTAAGCTGGCTTTCAGGCGTTGCAAATCAAGGTTGATCTCCGCCACCGTTGCCAGCAGCGCATTCGCCAGCATGTCGTTATCCAAATCAGGCGGTAATTTGCGATTGACCTGAAACTCCCGCAAATTCAAGTCCGGCCAAAAACCATCATTAGTGAGCGGGGCATCCCGATAATCCACCGTGTTGCCATTAAACATCGGTCATTCTCTCCCTGAAAAAAAGCGGGCTGTCCGGTTTCCACGGCCATCAGCAATCAATTGCTCTGCCTCCACCGCGCCCGCTCCGGCTTGCGGTAGTCGTTACGATTCGGTTGTCAGTGCCCGTATCCGGGCGGCAATCCTTTGCCGATAGGTTTTCACGCCGGAGGCCGGGTTGCATTGATGGGCTTTTGCTAACCAACTATCGGCTTGCTCCAGCACATCTAACCTATCCACTGAACTGGCTTTAATGTCGGTGTTATCCCCTTTTATCAGGTGCAAAGCGGCAAATTTGTAGTATTTGGCCTTGATTTTCTCGTGTACTGTCCATTTTTCAGTGACATTCTGAAATGTCCGTGAAAAATAGGGTTCAACGGGGTTCCCGGCTTCCGCTTCCCGTTGTGCCCAAAGCAGCACGGTGTCCGCGACAAAGGCCGGAAAACCACTGCGAAAATTGTCCGGGGTGAGCTGTCCCTGCTCAATGGCAATGTCTGCCCAGTCCAGTCCCTGACTGAATTCCCCGATATCAAATAACCAGATCACGCAGTAGACAAAAATCGGGTTGTGGTACACCTCGCCCTCTGCCAGATAGCGTTGTGCCGTGGGCAGGTAATTGGGCAGCAGTTCCCGCTTTTTCATGTCTACCCGTTCCGCCGTGGTCAGTAACTCACGTAATCGCTTAACATCCTGCCCAATGGCACGGGCTTGCAAGTGCATACTCGCGCCATCGGCAATGGCTACGGCTTGCTGCCGTGCCAGTTTCTGGCGAAGTTCCACTGCTGCCCGGTGTCGTTGAGCGGGTGATAACATTATTCGTGATCCGGTTTTTCATCCGGGACAGCATTCTGCCCCAGTTTTTCAGCCGGCTCTGCCACTGTGCCAATCGTGATGGCATTTTCATCATAGGCTGCATACAATTCCGGCGTTTCCAGTGCGTAACCTTCGTTGCGCAGGTATTTATTTTCGAACTGTTTACGGTCGTCCACAAATTCCGCCTTACGCTGACGGGTATTGCGCTGGGTCAGGATTTGCAGGTTCGGCAACATCGTGACGACCATACGCTTGCCCGGCATAAACGGCGGCACCATCGCCGGACGGCCAGCAATAGAGCTGCCCAGCATCTGCGCGGCGATTTTTTCTGTTGGCCTGTCAGCAGCCTGATAAAGCCGATATTGTTCAGCGGCGACCAAATCCGCGCCAACCAACACCGTTAAGCGGGGGTCATGGCGGAACTGCGGCGGAATACAGGTGTTAATCAGGTCGGAGGCCATCGCATCCAGTGACTTTAAATCGCCGTGTTCATCCAGTGTGACCGGGGTGGTAATAACCTGTTTCCCTTCGTTCCACTCTTTGGCAATCTGATGCCAGCCTTTGTTGACGTCTTCGCCATTCGGGTTAGCTTTGGGATCGGTAGTTTCCGCTACACCCTGACCGTTAAAGCCGACACGCAGCATATCCAGCGCAAAAGATTCATTGGTGAATGCCTGCATTTTCTGGAAGAATTCTTCTTCACTGCCGGAGTTCGCCCAGATAGACAGCAAGTCCCATTTCAGCGCGGCACCGGAATCAGTTTCGGCCAGTTTATACTCATTACCATCGACACCCGTCGCACGGATAAAACGGCCATCTTTTTTACGCCCGGTATAGAGTCCCGGATTACCGACCGATACGACCTGCCCGGAAAGGTGATCTACGTCCGCACAGGTAATCATGTTGAGGAACTCAACCGATTCCAGCAGTGCACTGCGCAGCGCCGTCTCTTTCGGATCAGACAAGGCGAAGTAACGTGAAGTATCAGGAACGCCATAGTCTTCGGCGAGTCCTACAGAATAATTCTGTAAAAAAGCACGTGCCCGTTGATTTAATTGCATAGTTCTTCCCTTCGCTGTTATAGGAAATTAAAACGGGCGTTTTTATTACCTTTTGGATTTTTATTCGGCAATGGCGTGGCAATGTTATTCAGCTTGCCGAAGTTCTTTAAAATTGTGCCCAAATTGTCACGTAAGCGCGCAAATTCTTCGGTATCGACCACTTCTTTCACGGTTTCGACCTCTTCCTGAACCGCTTCTATTTCCTGCTCTGTAGAGGTCTGCGCGGTTTCCAGTGTCGCCACGCGAGCTTCCAAATCTGCGACGGCCTGAGCCAGTGCCTGCAACGCATCATCACCGGATGTTTCGGTCGAGGTATCGTCCTGCTCTTCAATATTGAAGATACTGCGCCATGATTTTTTAGTTTTTAGGCCGTTAGCCATCTTTGTTCCCTTTTGCTTAAATTCCCTGACCTCATCAATGACCAGCGGTTTATACGCACCGAATCGATGAGATTGTTTCTTTTACTAAATTGTAGGCGTGTGGTGCCTACACTGGCTGGCGAGTCAGTCACTGCCAGTCCTTCCAGATAGGTTTTGCCGGTGCCGCGAAAATTACCGTTAAGGGTAAACTCCACGGAGGTAAACAGCAGTTGCCCGTCCCGGTTGGCCTCCAACAAGCGGTGATTGGGGCGCAGTTGCGCATAGAGACGCAAAGCGCCCTCATCGCCCCGCTCGGCTTTGACCGCGAGCACTTCCCCCATTGCCCCGAACCAGCGTTCATGTTCCGGCCAGATCCGGGCGGTGTACAGTTGCGGATCGTAGAGTTCGGCCGCTTCCAAGATCCATTGCGGCTCGATTGTTCGGCCATCAACGGTGTCGCCCTCCATGGCAATACATATCCAGTTCGTCATTAACTGAGACATATCGCATTCCTTTCGTTTGCTTCGGACACAGTATTGCGAAATCAATCGGTCTGCGCGAGCAGTGCAATTCGGATGAATTCGGATATCACGCATAACCGAATGTAACCGAAGTAAACTGAACGAAAGCCATCTGTTCGCCCTGCATAATGAGGGCACCAAGGAAAGGATGCTTAAGGATATGGCTAAATACTCCGATGAATTAATAAAAGTAGCGAAGTCGCTTTACCTGCGCCGCTATACGCCGGCTGAAATTGCCGGTGAGTTAAATCTGCCCAATCGGCGGATCATTTACTACTGGGCGGAAAAGTGGCACTGGGCGGATATGCTCAGTCATGAAACGGTGGCTGAGGCCATCAATCGCCGGATTGCCCTGCTCAGTGAACGCAATAGTAAAACCGCGCCCGAACAGGACGAACTCGACCGCCTGATTACCCATCATGTCAAACTGATGGCGCAGGAAAATAAACATAAAGAAAAACTGGCTGAGATTCAGGCGCGGGCACACGCCGGCAATGACAGCGATCCGGCGTTCTCCGGGAACGGGGAACCGAAGAAAAAGAAACGCTATCGCAAAAATGATATCTCTGCCCTGACGGAAGAAGACTTCCAGACCTTTGTTGACGGCAATTTGTTTGGCTATCAAAAACATCTGCGCACCAACAAGCATAAACAGGTCAGAAATATCTTAAAATCGCGCCAGATTGGAGCAACATGGTATTTTGCGTTTGAAGCCTTTGAAGATGCCGTATTAACAGGAAAAAACCAGGTGTTTTTGTCAGCATCCAAACCTCAGGCGCAAGTCTTCCGCTCTTATATCGTTAACTTTGCTGAACAGCTTTTCGGGATCACTTTAACGGGTGAGCGTCCGCGCCTGAGTAATGGAGCAGAACTTATTTTCTTATCCACCAATAAGAACACCGCGCAATCTTATTCCGGTCATTTGTATTGTGACGAATATTTCTGGGTACCCGACTTTAAGCGCCTGAATGAAGTCGCCTCTGCTATGGCAACCCATAATCATTGGCGCACGACCTACTTTTCAACACCCAGTGCCAAAACGCATCCGGCTTACCCGTTCTGGACGGGTGACGAATGGCGTGGTAACGATGCCAAACGTAAGAATGTGATCTTTCCTACGGTTGATGAGATGCGCGATGGCGGGCGGGATTGCCCTGATGGTCAATGGCGCTATGTCATTACCATGATGGATGCTATCAAGGGCGGATTTAATCTGGCATCTATCGAAAAGCTACGTAACCGCTATAACCAAGATACCTTTAACATGCTCTATATGTGCCAATTTGTGGACAGTGGCACATCCGTCTTCAAATATCACCAACTGGAAAAGTGCGCTGTTGATATCAACCTGTGGGAAGATCACGACCTTGATGCGGCGCGCCCGTTCGGTGAGCGGGAAGTCTGGGGCGGTTTTGACCCGGCGCGCTCCGGTGATACGTCTACCTTTGTGATTGTTGCCCCGCCCCTGATGGCAGACGAGCCTTTTCGCATTTTGGCCACATTTTATTGGCAGGGTATGAACTGGAAACATCAAGCCAAACTGATTGAAGATCTCTTCAACCGTTACCGTTTTACCCATATCGGCATTGATACCACGGGCATTGGTCACGGGGTCTATGAGATGGTGCAGGACTTTGCGCCGCGCCAGACACAGGCGATTCACTACAGCCAGCAGAGCAAAAACCAGCTCGTTATGAAGATGATCGATGTGGTCAGCGAAGAACGCATCGAATGGGACGGCGAACAAAAAGAAATCCTGGCCTCATTCCTGGGTATTCGCCGTACGACCACAGGCAAAGGCGGTGCAATGACCTTTGTTGCTGACCGTTCGCAGGAAACCGGACATTCAGACACGTTCTGGGCAATCTCCCATGCCCTGATGAATGAACCCCTCAATTACGAGAAGAAACGCACCTCCAAATACCAATTTTCAAAGGCCGCATGATGAGCAAGAAAACGTTAAGGAAAACCACCAAAGCAGCACAGACCAACAACCGTCAACGGAAAATGAGCCTGATCACACTGGGTAAACCAGAACCCATACTCACGACCATGACGGATTACCAGAAAATCTGGTATGACAACGATTATGATCATTACACCCTGCCCATTGACCGTCTGGCACTGGCGCAGCTCACCAACATGAACGGGCAACACGGCGGTATTATTTACTCCCGCCACAATATGATTGCCTCGGATTACCTCGGCGGGGGCTTAAGCCACGAACAATTTAAATCCGCCGTGATTAATTTCCTGATTTTCGGGGATGTGGCCATCCTGAAAGTGCGCAACTTCTGGGGTGATATTGTGAGACTGGCGGTGCTGCCCTCCCTTTACCTGCGCCGCCGTAAAGACGGGGATTTTGTCGTCTTGCAGGAAGGTGAGCCATTGGTTTACTCACCGGACGAAGTGATTTTTATCAAGCAATATGATCCCCAGCAGCAGGTTTATGGCTTGCCGGATTATATCGGCGGCATCCATGCGGCCCTGCTCAACTCGGAAGCGACCATCTTTCGCCGTCGCTACTATCATAACGGGGCACATACGGGCGGTATCATCTATACCAATGATCCCAATATCTCTGATGAAACCGAAGAAGAAATCATCAGGAAACTGCAACAAAGCAAAGGGATCGGCAACTTTGACACGCTGTTTGTGAATATTCCCAATGGGGACCCTGACGGCATCAAGTTTATTCCGGTCGGGGACATTTCCGCTAATGATGAGTTTGCCAATGTCAAAAGTATCAGTTCCCAAGATGTGCTGACCGCCCACCGATTCCCGGCAGGGTTGGCAGGTATTATCCCGACCAATACGGCAGGTTTTGGCGACCCGGAAAAGATACGGGAGGCGTATCGAAAAGATGAGGTGATCCCGGTCCAAACCCTGTTTATGAATGCCATAAATCAGGATAATGTACCAGAAACACTACACGTTCATTTTAATCAAGATCGCGTTATTTCGGGTGAAAAATGAGGCTAAAAATGATAAAATCGCGTCAATTCGAGACATTAGGAATGAGGAATATGCGCGTATTAAAAATAATCTGCCCTGAGTGCGGCGCTAAGGCCGTCATTCGCAAAACCAACCGGATGCACCGCGAAATTGCTGATGTGTATTGTTCATGCGCTGATGTTGAGTGTGGTCATACGTTTGTGATGAACCTGACCTTTTCACATACCCTCAGCCCCAGTGCGAAAACTGGGGATATCCTGCTGCGAAATGTGATCAATAATCTCAGTTCGCAGCAGCGCCAGATGGCGTTAGATTTGTTGCAGACCCGTGCCGCATAATTTTAGTGTTAGAGCCACTCTTCAGTGGCTTTTCTCTTTGGGTTTCCAGCTCACTTTTGACTTGCTTAATCAAATCGCCAAGCCAGAACAGGGCAATCTGCCTGTCATTATCATTTAAATATTCCGAACCTCCCATTTTGCAAATTAATTCAATACGGTCTAAAAGAATGGAGGTGTTTAAAGATCTAACATTTTATTCCTACTATTTGAAATACGACACTTGTAATACTGTATATATAAACAGATGTAATTAATATAATTGCTCTCTGAATTAATTGCATTAGGTAATATTTAATTGTGTGACTTAGCCGATATTTCTAGAATTTTTCACTAAAAACCACGCGTAAATTGATTTTTGATTGTAAAAATGACTTTTAAATCAATATGTAAACTTAGATTCTTTTTAGAGCAATAAGGCTGTTTTGGTGGCGCTGGATGGTTTATATTTAATTTCCTTGTGTAACCTTAAATCCTTGCTGTTCGATAGACGTTGTCATAGTTTCCTCATTTCCCCAAGTTGATTAATTCGCGCCCGCAACTTGTCGCGGCGCACCTGTTTTTGCCGTTCTGACTCCATAGGCATAAAGCTGCCATTCGTCCATAACTTAAATGGCTGCCCGTCTATGCTGATTTTTCCGGCTATGGTTAATGACTTCGCCATAAATCGGCTGAAATCCATGCCGACCGAATCGGCATAATCAATGATTTTCTCAATGAGTCCGTCACTACTGCTATTGACCGAACCAGACAACCCCGTACAGTTATTGACAGAACTCCAAGAGGAAGCAAGGTCAAGGTCAAGACCCTTGTCCGCAGCTAGCGGTGGGGATTTCGGCACAATCTTCCAGCTTCACCGCACGGGTAACAAAAGAAGAAGACTCGCCCAGACGGGGCGAGTAAACACCAGAAATACGCTGACAACATCTTCACCATAGGCATTATGCGCTTGCTCTGTGATTTCATAGGCCAAACGCACAGTGAGATTTTTACGGGCAACCAGTGGCCCACCCTGAACATTCAGTATAGGCTGACCAGTGACCCATATCCGCCGCAAATCATGAACCGCCGTTAATCGCATGCTACATCGCGGTAAAATCTTGCTCGTCACCGCGTAAGCGACGCAGCTCGCGCCAGACAGATACCGGAGCACCGCCAATCTGCTGGAACTGACGAATACGCCAGCGACTCGCCCAGGCAGTCACGGAACGTGACATATCTCTTTTTCAACGCCTGATCTCGTTATCTATTTCGCCATCCAGTGCGTAGCCATCAATATTCTTTGAAATGTATTTAGCGATATAGCCGGTTGCCTACCCTTTCTTTGGATCAATCGGTTTCACCAGGAAAACGGGCATTGCGGGCTGCCTCCACTGTTGCTGCATTCAACTCGTGGGCATCTTCCTGCATCGCATACTTGCGAACAATACCGCGCATTTGTTCGAAATATTCAGGCAGCATAAATAACAACAGGTGCCAGTGTGGTGTGCCATCATGATGAGGCTCAACCACCCGAAAACCGAAAATACACTGATGCCAGCACGCAGGAATAAGCAGCACGGATTTTTGCCCAGACACGACATAAATACTCTCGGGTATCCGTGGGCTTGCAACCGTTCCAGTTACTTTTACAAAGACCGCCGCCCCTATGTAACAGAGTGATATTTAGAAGGGGCAGTGATGGTATAAAAATCACCGACACAGCCCATTTCATCGCTAAATCTTCAAATCCACGCTGACGCACCATCAGTTCACAACGACGAACGGCAGGGTTAGCAATGCTACCTTAACACCTTATCAATGAGTATGAAACCCGGTCACCGTCTTCATTTTCCAGTTCAAACTCTTTCAGAAACTCCCAGTTACGGCGAAGCTTTTGCTCTGTCCACTCATGCAAGGGGTCTTACGGGAAACATAGGAAGAAGCCGCACTTTCTGAACCTGACCCACGCCAATCGCCATATGCTTTTTTTCGGCGCGAATGTCACGACATACGCTTTAAGCAGGCATAACCACGATTGATCTGTCATTTCATGCGCAGCACACTGGCGGCGATCCACGGCTTAATCACTTCAGAAGAACGGCCTTTAGCAAATTGCTGTGAGTAAGGGGCAGATGTGCCAATTTGTTGGGCTGATTTCGCCAGTTGGGTATAAACCGAAATTAACTGACGGCGCCCTTTCCTTCTTCGCGTCGCAGGTGTTGGTAATTCACTGAGATAGAACTCATAGCTGTTTAGACATATAGCGAGAAACGTTATTTGCCAACGTTCTTTATCTCCTTGCGTCCTAATGTGGCAAGGCGATCAAGTTGTTCAATAAAAGAGCATTATCTCCCCCCAGTTCACTTTGAAACTGATATTGCTCACTGACCAGATTGAACCGTGGTATATACCTCAATGAATGTACTGGCTCAAGATGCCTTGGCCAGCGTTCGTGGCCTGACCTAAAGAAAATATTAGCGTTTTGGCAAAGTAAACTAAAGCCAACGAGTCCGGCAGGTTCCTAAGTATTTGCTGAAAACACCATGTGTAATCGTCTGGGTTTGCTTCCCATATAATGCGTTCAGCCAGCGTTGCTATTTTTGGCATCGCTGGCTGAATTTGTTGTATTGGGGTACGGGGTTCACTCACAAACCTCTGCAACTTCATTGCAGAAATAGGCAGGTGTTAATAACGAGTATTCATAAAAATTAATACAGACCTCATTAGGTGCGCTCATTCGATTAATAAGATGATACACATCCTCTATTTGTATCGTGATACGAGGTGAAGATTTATCACTCAATCCCTCTTCATCTCTCATCGTGATCAGAATTAACTCGCCGGGTAATGCAGTAGCAGGTAAAGCGGTATCATCGAAAAGGCATTCAATATTAATATGCTTAAAAATAAAAAATTGACCCGCTACCTCTAACTGTTTTGCAGTCAGTCCTTCCTCAAACGTATTAGCAACACCCACAACTCGATTATTTTTAATGATATTAAATTCTTGCTCAGTAACAAAAACTCGACGTAAGAAGTTCATCTTATTAACTCCGGTAATATTTCTTAATTAGTTCAAAATCACCCTGACAATCCACACAGCGTGTACAGCCCAATGCCTGAACACGGCGCATTTCGGGGATCACTTCGCCACAGTCTTCACACTCAAGCGCTGAATCTCCGACCCAACGGTTAACATGCGCAGTAATCTGACGTTCCAGTGTTGCCGCTGCGTATTCGCTGGCGCGGTCGATATCATCAGCCTCAAACATAATTCCACTCCTGCGCCTGACGCTCGATTTCACAGGCTTCACTTTCCAGCAACTCCGCCACGGCGTAGCAATCTAAACGGTCTTTGATCTTTGCTTTTCAACGTCTGCGCGGGCGTCTTTCATCTTCGCGGTTTTGTTGAATGCAATCCGCCAGAATGATGGCGTGAACATCGCCGTTAAATTAACGGGGATAAATATGGGTTCGGGTATATTCATTTTTTGATTTCCTGTTTTAAGATAAAAAGAATCCCTGACGTGTTGACGCCATTAAAAATAAATCAGTAATTATTGTTATTTAATTAGGCAGTGATAACCCTGTGGGTAATAATGGAACAACTGCCTTAATTTTATTGATGGCTTTAATTAACTCACTGCGTTCTTCAAGATTAAATTCGTTTAATTCCAGCTCATGCCGTTCTTTTGGAATATGAGCAAGAAAGAATATGGCTGCCAGCACACGAATATTATCGACATAATTCGGATTGCGTTTATTACGCATCTCATCAATAAAAGTCTTTAATTGCTCGTTACCCGCTTTCAAATGTTGCTGCCTGATTTTTGCCAGTTGATTTAGACCATTTACGCGAACATCAAAGGCAAGTTTAACCGCCCGCTGTTCTGTTGATTCAAATTGGTATTCCGTGTTCATTTGCTTTACCTCATCTTAAACCAAGGATGCACCCATGCCTGCCATAACATCAACCGCTGAATTAAATGTAGGGTTAGAATGCAACCGTGATGAAATTGTCACCCCTGCTAATGTTAATAACCGCACTGCGTTATTAACCGTCTTCTTAAACTCCGCGACACGGGTCTGGTTAAGATGCTCACCCGAAACAGCCTCACTTGCCAGCTTGCCCACTTCTGCTGTTGCTCCTAACAGGTAGCTTGGCATATTGGCATCGCATACTTCATTCACCGGCACGGCGGGCTGACACTGCAACTGCTCCAGCAGACCATCCAGAATGGAGGCGTCTTCTGTGGCATCCGTTAACTTCATTAAGTCAACACAAGTCAGCATGTGAGGCTGCTCAGGGTTTAGCTTATTGCGTAACATTTGCGGATTCATTCCGATGGCAGTTGCAATCTGAACTAAATCGCCTTTGTGTGCATTGGAGAAAGCACGACATGCGTTATCAAAGTGCAATTGTTTTGATACTCGATAGTCAAACATTGTTTTAGTTCTCCAAAAGTTCCTATAATTGGTATTACTAACCAACGATGATACGAAAATTGGAATGACCAAGAGATTCACGAATCTGATCAGCTTTGTACATCAGATAGCGTAGGCTTACACGCCCCTTATTTTTTTCCTTTTTAACCATGTACTTAGCGAGTTTCCCATGATGGATTTTCTGGTAAACAGAACCGCGAGAAATACCTTCCCATTCCGCGAACTCTGCAGGTGTTGCCAGCTCTTTTGGTACATGAATTGATATATCTATGCTCATAGTGCATTATCTCTTAGTTTTAGTTCGTTTTACGTTGTTTAATTCCAACTTCTAAACTCTCATATTAGAAGTTTAAGATAAAAATACAGTCCTGATATTGCATTGTCAAGCGGAGGGTTTAATTTGAAGATCACTTCAGGTGTGGATACGGGAGGCAGAGAAGCCGTCAACCGGCTGATGGCTGCCTATGGGTTCGATACCCAAATAGCATTGGTTAAGCATCTGGGAGCGTCGAAAAGCACTATGGCAAACAGGCTATTACGTGACAGCTTCCCTGCTGATTGGGTTGTCCAGTGCGCTCTAGAAACGGGCACATCTTTGCTCTGGCTAGCAACAGGGCAAGGAGAAATGCACCCAACGGTAGATAATGAAAATAAGTCCAAAAACGAGACTCAAGCAACAATTAGGCCGTTATCGAAACTAATTACCCCATCCATAAGGCAAGTAAAAATCGAGAACGGCGCGCTTCTTGAACACGATGAAGTTTTCCTAGACCACAGTCTGATCCCTGGAGAAGCTGATAACTACCTTTATGTTAAAACCGCTGAATGTTTCTATATTGTTGATAAATCAGTAAAAAAAGTAAGTAATGGCTACTGGCTGATAGATATTGATGGAATGAAAAACATAGCCAAAGTTGCGCGCATCCCCGGTAATAAAATTATCGTTCACCAAGATGAATCGTCTTTCGAATGCTCCATTGATGATATTGATATCATTGGACGCGCTGTAAAAGTCATAAAGAGCATCTGATCATGACTATTAGAAAGCAGCCGAACGGAAAGTGGTTGTGTGAATGCTACCCAAACGGGCGTGACGGCAAACGCCTACGTAAGCAGTTTGCGACAAAAGGCGAGGCCATCGCTTTCGAAAACTTCACTATGGAAGAGGTGAATAAAAAGCCCTGGCTGGGTGAAAAGGAAGATCGGCGACACTTGTCCGAAATAATTGAACAATGGCATTCACTTTACGGGCAGACTCTTGCTGACCCAAAACGACTAATGGCGAAACTGAACATTATCTGTAATGGGCTGGGCGATCCCATTGCCTCAGAGTTAACGGCAGGTGACTTCACAAAATACCGAGAAGCCCGGTTAAAAGGTGAGGTTAAAAATGAAGAAGGTACGCTGATGTCGCCAGTTAAGCCCCGAACAGTGAACCTTGAACAGCGCAACCTATCATCTGTTTTTAGCACTCTGAAAAAATTAGGCCACTGGCCTGCGCCCAACCCGCTTGCAGGTCTACCAACATTTAAAATCGCAGAAGGTGAACTGGCGTTCTTAGCGCCGGAAGAAATTAAGCGCTTACTTGATGCCTGCGCCGATTCCCAAAACTCCAGCCTGTTAATGATTGCGAAAGTTTGTTTAGCTACCGGGGCACGCTGGAGTGAAGCCGAAAATCTACAGGGTCATCAAATAACAAGGTACCGAATCACCTATACAAAAACCAAAGGTAAGAAAAACAGAACCGTTCCGATATCTCAGGATTTGTACGAGGAACTCCCTAAAAACAGAGGAAAAATATTTACCCCCTGCCGAAAAGCCTTTGAACGAGCAGTTAAACGTGCGGGGATTGACCTACCTGAAGGACAATGCACTCATGTTCTGCGTCATACTTTCGCTAGCCACTTTATGATGAATGGCGGAAACATATTGGTATTGAGGGATATTCTAGGTCATGCCGATATTAAAATGACTATGATTTACGCTCACTTTGCGCCCGATCACTTGGAAGATGCAGTAACAAAAAACCCCCTTCACAATCTCAACTGGAACCGCTAATTTATGGCGGCGATTTGGCGACAGATAAATAAAAACACATAAAACCGAATGACACAAAATAAGAATAACCACATGAAAAATAAAATAATATATTGTTTTTAATGCTATTAAATTAGTATGTAGGAATTTCGGACGCGGGTTCAACTCCCGCCAGCTCCACCATTTTTGTATTCGGAAATCATCGGAATACACCGAAAGTAAAAGAAAAAGCCCTAAATCATAATGACTTAGGGCTTTTTTATTGCCTGTTTATATTCGTTTAGCATCGTTATAACTCGATAGTTTTGGTAGTATGTTTGGTAGTAAGTCGGCTACACTACAAAAACACTTACTACCAAAACCCAAATACCCAAGTAAACGCATTATATATTTAAGTTTTTCGCAAAAAATGTCGTCCCGACGTCCCAAAAACACTTAACTATATGATTTATAAAATAAAATACTATAGAAACGTCGTCCCAGACATATTTTCGCACACGTCCCAAAGCAGAAAATAAACATCAAGATATTGATTTAAATAATAAAAAATAAACAAAACACTTGTCCCCAGCACACAGCACAAGGTTAAAAAGATAAAAAGTTAACGCGATGCTCGACTTTAACATCCTATAACGTTGGCTTGTTGAAGCCAGTCGCGTTGACTTTTACCTTGTTTAAAATTGGCAAAAATACCCAACGTGTGAGAAAGCAGTTTTCTGGCAATTCGATTACCCAAATGCCACAAATCCCGCGCCCAGCACTTCTCGATAGCAAATTGCCCGGCGAGTTGACCAATCACGGTTTCAATTAAACGGCGTTTGTCATTAATACGCTTTCTGATTTCCCTGGGGAATCGGATCATCCATACTGGCACGCACCGGCGTAATCATCTCAATGCCCTGCTTTTTCATTTCCTGTTTAAACTCAACGCCTAAATACCCTTTATCGCCCAGCAAATAGCCTTTTATCGGGACAGACAAATCCCAGGCCGCTTCACGCTCACTGACGCTCGCAGGTGTTAACGTGAGCCCCGTGACTACGCCGGTTTCATCTATCATCAGATGCCCCTTAAAGCCGTAGTATGTTTCGTTCTGGCGGCACAATATCCATAATCCGCTTGCCCTTTAAAGTTGGCGCTGCCTTTCGCTCTTTTGAATCCACAGACGGGCAGGGGAAATCCGTCGATAATATGCACCGGTCTGTCGAGCACACCCAATAACGTCGCCAGCTGCTCTTGCAGCTTTTGTTTGACAACCCAAAGATTTGCCGCCTGTTTAGCAAAATTGGCGCGTGAGCCCGTCCCGGAAACCACTCGCGCCAGTGGTCAAAAAAGTATTTCCAAATCCCTTTATCTGTTGAAAACCCTAAGAATTCACCAATCACTTCCATCGTGATGACTTCGGCATCGCTCATTTATGTGGGTGCCCCCGGCTTCGTAATCGTGTGCCTTGCTGTAACGCCGTTAAATTATCGTCTACCCAACAAAACACCCAAATGATAAAATCTTGCTGTGACATAGCCTTTTGTTCCTTTATTTCTCTATTTTTGGCGATTTAAAGTTATAAAGGAGCGGCTATGTCATTTCAACTCATCATAAAAAGTCGAGCATCTCGTTATTTTACTAAAGTGGCAAAAATCATCGACATCACAAAAACTTCAACTAATTTGTCCATAGCCTGTTCTTTTTTAGATCGACATTTTATTAGTCAAAAATATTGATCCTGGAACAGGCTTTTAGTTTAACTTGTTATCCAGAATTCGGGTGTATTAGAAAACCGTACTAAATGACTTTGTGTGGGCCAAAACATTCATAATGGATATGTTGTTCATCAATGCCCATTGCCAGCAACTGTTTGGCGATATGTTGCATGAAAGCCACAGGCCCACAGAAATAGAAGTGCATCCCTTCTACCGCTATTGCGTCTCGCACGAGAGACAAATCCATAAGTCCGGTATGTTGATAATGTACGCCTTTCTGATCGAGGTCTCTGGGTTCACGATACCAAACTTGTGAATACAGATTAGGCATGGACTGGGAAATCTCATTCACGTTATTCGCGAAAGCGTGATGACCACCATGCTCTGCGGCATGGAACCAATTTACTGAGCCAATATGATGCTGGTTATGCAAGGATTGCAGCATACTCATCATCGGTGTCAAACCAACCCCGGCAGAAATCAGCGTCACTGGTGTATCAGATTGCACGTCAAGGAAGAAATCACCGTGTGGTGCTGCCAGCATCACAATATCCCCTTCTTGTACTTTATCGTGCATGTGGTTTGAAACCTTGCCCTGAGATTCACGTTTAATGGCAATTTGATAACTGGTGCTATTTGGCGCGGCGGTCAGTGAATATTGGCGGATTTCACGGTTTTCAAGTGTTGGATCTTCTATATAGATCGCCAAATATTGCCCTGGCTTGTAATCCATGACCTTGCCACCATCAACAGGCACAAACTCAAAGCTAGTAATGACATCACTTTGTGGTTGTTTCCGGCTAACACGGAACTGACGCAGATCACGCCAACCGCCCTCCAGAGACTCACCGCCTTGATAGATTTCCTCTTCCCGATTGATAAAGACATTAGCCAATATGTTGTAGGCTTTTTCCCAAGCGTTGAGAACGTCATCACCGGGATGAAATAGTTCATCAATGGTCGCCAGCAGGTGCGTACCTACAATTTGATAATGCTCAGGCTGAATGTTAAGGCTGGCATGTTTATGGGCGATTTTTTCTACGGCAGGTAAGAGCGCCGGCAGGTTATCGATATTGCCAGCATAAGCACAAAGGGCACTGAAAAGGGCTTCACGCTGATCACCATTGATCTGGTGACTCATATTAAAAATATCTTTTAATTCAGGATGGTGCTTGAACATACGTTCGTAAAAATGTGCAGTGAGCTGAGGGCCTGTAGAAATAATTAGTGGAATGGTCGATTTTATGGTTGCGATAACCTGATTATCTAGCATGGGGATCTCCTGAAATTTTCTCACATAATGCTGAAATTTATAAATTGCATTTTAAATGCAACTTATAGAGTTTGGGAATATGCCAGCTCAAGAAAAGAGGATTATCTTTCTTTAAATCAAAAAAATAGTGGTTTTGTTATTGTTGATCCCGATCAGGATCACAAATATCAGTAATAAATCCGTAATCATTAGCAAAACAACCCGTTATTTAACTGCTAATCGACCACTAACACTTGATGCAAACGTTTGCGTAATTTATTTTGTCAAGACTATCTCATTCGATAAAAAGAGTTTACACTGTGTGCCATTCTGGCCCTCAGGGGTATTTTTTTAGAGATGTAGCTGAGTCAGGAGAACCCAATGTTAAAGCGTGAAATGAATATTGCGAATTACGATCCCGAACTGTGGCAAGCGATGGAACAGGAGGTTTGTCGTCAAGAAGAACACATTGAATTGATTGCTTCTGAAAACTACACCAGCCCAAGAGTAATGCAGGCACAAGGCTCTCAGCTTACTAACAAGTATGCGGAAGGTTATCCGGGTAAACGTTACTACGGTGGCTGTGAGTATGTCGATGTGGTTGAACAGCTTGCGATTGACCGCGCAAAAGCGCTGTTTGGTGCAGATTATGCTAATGTCCAGCCACACTCTGGTTCTCAGGCAAATGCTGCGGTGTATATGACACTGCTAAAACCCGGCGATACGGTTTTAGGGATGAACCTGGCGCACGGTGGCCATCTGACTCACGGTTCTCCGGTTAACTTCTCTGGTAAACTTTATAACATCGTGCCTTATGGTATTGATGAAAATGGCAAAATCGATTACGACGATATTCGTAATCAAGCGCAAAAACATCAGCCTAAAATGATCATCGGTGGCTTCTCTGCGTATTCTGGCGTTGTCGATTGGGCGAAGATGCGTGAAATTGCGGATGAAGTCGGTGCCTATCTGTTCGTTGATATGGCTCACGTAGCGGGTCTGGTTGCCGCAGGAGTTTATCCAAACCCAGTACCTCATGCACACGTTGTGACAACAACAACGCACAAAACATTGGCTGGCCCACGTGGTGGCTTGATTTTGGCGAAGGGTGGCGATGAAGAGTTTTACAAGAAACTGAATTCCTCTGTCTTCCCGGGTTCCCAGGGTGGCCCGTTGATGCATGTGATTGCCGGTAAGGCCGTTGCATTGAAAGAAGCGATGGAGCCTGAATTCAAAGCTTACCAACAACAAGTCGCCAAGAACGCTAAAGAGATGGTAGACGTATTCTTGCAACGTGGTTACAAAGTGGTTTCTGGCAAAACCGAAAACCATCTGTTCTTGCTGGATCTGGTGGACAAAGACATTACGGGTAAAGATGCTGATGCGGCCTTGGGACGTGCCAATATCACTGTGAACAAAAACAGTGTTCCTAACGATCCACGCAGCCCATTCGTCACCTCTGGTATCCGTATTGGGACACCGGCAATTACCCGTCGTGGTTTCAAAGAAACCGAATCTCGCGAGCTGGCGGGCTGGATGTGTGATGTGCTGGATAACATCAATGATGAAGCAACCATTGAACGCGTTAAGCAAAAAGTATTGGACATCTGCGCAAAATATCCGGTTTACGCCTAATTTAAATAAGATGTAGTTTAGTAATAAGCCCGACTCATAACGTTAGTTTTGAGCGGGTTTTTTGTATCAAAAACGGGGGCATTTGGATGGTTGTTCCATCGACATTTTGGTTGGGCTTGGGCTATTTCACCTATTTTTTCTCCTACGGTATATTCTTGCCTTTTTGGTCTGTCTGGTTAAAAGGTGAAGGCATTGATGCCTCAATGATAGGTATTTTGCTAGGTGTTGGCATGGTAGCTCGTTTTGTCGGTAGTCTGGTTATCTCTCCTACGGTGAAAAACCCCGCTAAATTAATTAATGCATTGCGTCTCCTCTCATTATTGGCATTGCTTTTCGCTATTGGTTTTGCATTCGGTAGCTATTGGGTATGGCTTTTCTTTGTCATGGTTGGTTTCAACTTATTCTTCTCACCACTAGTTCCCTTATCAGATGCTTTGGCGGGAACATGGCAAAAGCAGTTTACCTTTGATTATGGCAAGGTAAGGGTTTGGGGTTCGATTGCATTTGTGATTAGTTCTTCGTTGACGGGCATATTGATGTCTGCCAATGGTATCAATCTCTCAATCAGCAGCCTGAATTTTGGTTGGAATATATCGTTTGATAGTTTGAATCATTGGGTTGGCAACGAGTTATTTGGCACACATCATATCATTCTGGCTTTTTTGCTATTCAGCGTTACAACTATGTTACTGGGAATGATGTTAAAACCTTCCATCATGCCGGTAGGTAAGATTAAAGCCGCCAATACCAATGCCGTTTCTTTTAAAGAACTCTTATCCGAAAAGTCAGTGTGGCGGTTTTTACTCTGTGTAACTTTATTGCAGGCTGCCCATGCGGGATATTACAGTTTTGGTTCCATTTATTGGGAGCAAGCGGGTTATTCCTCATCAACTATTGGTTATCTCTGGTCGTTGGGAGTGGTGGCTGAAGTTATTATCTTTACTTTTAGCAAGCGATTATTCCGTCGTTGGAGTGCCCGTAATTTGCTGTTATTGTCGGGGATTTGTGGGGTTGTTCGCTGGGGACTCATGGGAACCTCAACGGAATTATCGGTGCTTATTATTATTCAAATCCTGCATTGTGGTACTTTTACCGTTTGCCATTTGGCAGCGATGCGTTTTATTGGTGCCAGAAAAGAAAACGAAATCATCCGGTTGCAGGCAACTTACTCTGCTTTAGCTATGGGAGGCGGTATTGCCGTCATGAGTATGATTGCGGGTTTCATGTATGAGCAGATAGGAAGTGGCATATTTTGGGTGATGGCGCTGGTTGCGTTGCCCGCCCTCTTCCTGAGACCAAAAGTTGAAGCCCATTCACTTTCGCGCTAATAAAAAACGAAAATAAGAAAAAAGGGCACCTGAGAGGTGCCCTAAAAATAACATTGCTCAAATTATATTTATTCAATAATAACGAATTAACGTTTCAATGCTTCAGTCAATTCTTCACGCATTTCAGACAGAATGTCTTTAACGATACGTGGGCTACCTGCAACGATATTGCCAGAGGAGACATAGTTATGGCCACCAACGAAATCAGTGACAATACAACCTGATTCACGTACCAACAATTCACCGCCGAAGAAATCCCAAGGTTTCAGGCCAATTTCGAAGAAACCATCTACCCGTCCGGCAGCAACATACGCCATATCCAGCGCCGCAGAACCCGTGCGACGGAAATCTGCACAGCGATCGAATAATTTATTCAGTACATTCATATAAGGAATAGTGTGCTGCTTGGTTTTGAATGGGAAACCGGTCGCAAGGATAGTTCCATCCAGATCACGGGCATTAGTACCACGCAGACGATAACCGTTCAATTGAGCGCCTTGACCTCGAGTTGCAGTGAACAGCTCATTGCGCATTGGATCGTAAACCACGGACACTTCTGTGCGGCCTTTAATGCGCACAGCAATGGAAACAGCAAAATGGGGAAGACGTTTAATAAAGTTGGTGGTGCCATCCAGTGGATCGATAACCCATTGGAAGTCATCCTCTTCTCCTATGTGATCACCACTTTCTTCGGTGATAATCGTATGCTTAGGGTAAGATTTACGGATGATGTCAATGATCAGCTTTTCTGCTTCACGATCAACATTGGTAACGAAATCATTACTGCCTTTTTGGCTTGCTTCAACAGCATCAGGAGTTTCGTAGCTTTTGGCAATGTAGTTGCCGGCCTTACGCGCAGCGCGTATAGCGATGTTTAGCATCGGATGCATGGGTATCTTCCACCAGAATTTTAAAGAACGGGAAATAAATTGGCGCGCATTATAGCAGTAGTTCGTCAAAATGACTAATGCTGTGTTAAGATATTCGGCTCTTATACTGAATTTAAAAGCCGTCATGTTAGAGAATATCCGCATTATTCTGGTAGAAACTTCCCATACAGGGAACATGGGATCAACCGCCAGGGCCATGAAAACAATGGGATTGACCAATCTGTATCTGGTGAATCCGCTTGTCCAACCTGATTCTCACGCTGTTGCACTTTCAGCCGGTGCAAGTGATGTTATCGGCAATGCAACGATTGTGAATTCGTTGGATGAGGCATTGGCTGGGTGTGAGTTAGTCATTGGTACCAGTGCTCGTTCCCGAACCCTATCCTGGCCGATGGTTGAGCCACGTGAATGTGGTGAACGCTGTGTCGAAACTGCCAGCCACTCTCCAGTTGCTATTGTCTTTGGCCGTGAGCGTGTTGGCTTGACTAACGAAGAGTTGCAGAAGTGTAATTATCACCTTTATATCCCAACCAACCCGGAATATGGTTCGTTGAATTTGGCGATGGCGGTTCAGTTGGTTAGCTATGAAATTCGCATGGCATACCTTGTGGCTCAAGCGCAATTAGAAGAAGCAACGTCTCCAGAGCACGAAGTCGAGTATCCCCC
The DNA here is from genome assembly GCF_056632175.1 of Xenorhabdus sp. SGI 60. Taxonomy (NCBI): domain Bacteria; kingdom Pseudomonadati; phylum Pseudomonadota; class Gammaproteobacteria; order Enterobacterales; family Morganellaceae; genus Xenorhabdus; species Xenorhabdus sp. SGI 60. Next base: position 1,238,958 of record NZ_CP196860.1, read on the forward strand.
TGTCGAAGATATGGAGCGTTTTTATCAGCACCTTGAACAGGTGTTGCAAGAGTCTGGTTTCATTCGCAAAGCGCATCCGGGCCAGATAATGAATAAATTAAGACGTCTTTATACTCGTGCCCGGCCAGAAACCCAAGAGCTGAATATCCTGCGTGGTATACTGACTTCCGTGGAGAAATGGGATAAAAAATAAATTGATGTAATTAAAATTAATGTACAGTTAGAATTGTGGCAGAAAGTAACAGGAAGCAGTCGCTAGAAAATACAATTCAACGGGATAATAGGTAACTGGATAATAGCGGAAAGCAGTTGGGAAAGCCGTGGGATAGGCAAATAATAGTTGAGTAAATTACTTGGTTAAATAGTTGACTAAAATACTCAGGAATGCCACAATTTCCCCCATATTTCACCACGGAGTTTTTGTTATGAGACTGACATCAAAAGGACGTTATGCGGTAACAGCCATGTTAGATGTGGCGTTGCATTCACAAGAAGGGCCGGTGCCGTTAGCCGATATTTCTGAACGTCAGGGTATTTCCCTTTCCTATCTTGAGCAGTTGTTTTCCCGCCTGCGTAAAAATGGTCTGGTTTCTAGCGTCCGTGGTCCAGGTGGCGGCTATTTATTGGGCAGAGATGCCGGTAAAATTTTCGTTGCCGAAGTGATTTCAGCCGTTGATGAATCTGTTGATGCCACTCGTTGTCAGGGGCGAGAAGGTTGTCAAGGCGGCGATCGGTGTTTGACTCATGCCTTGTGGCGTGATCTCAGTGATCGTATCACGAGTTTCCTGAGTAGCATCAGTTTAGAAGAATTAGTCAATAACCAAGAAGTATTGGATGTCGCTGATCGTCAAGACGGCGATAAGCGCCGTACCCCTGGCCCCAACGGCAGACTTCAAGAGACGATTAACGTTAATCTGCGTGCGTAACTTGCGGCAAATACTTGTGTGGCAATGAAAGTATTAAAAGTGTCTTACGGAGCATGTGAGCAATGAAATTACCCATTTATTTGGACTATTCAGCAACAACACCGGTCGATCCACGTGTTGCTGAAAAGATGATGAACTATTTGACTATTGACGGCGTCTTCGGTAACCCCGCTTCCCGTTCACACCGTTTTGGTTGGCAGGCTGAAGAAGCGGTTGATATCGCGCGCAATCAAATTGCTGACTTGGTTGGTGCGGACCCACGTGAAATCGTGTTTACTTCAGGTGCGACAGAATCAGATAACCTGGCAATTAAAGGTGCTGCAAAATTTTATCAGAAGAAAGGCAAGCACATTATCACCAGCAAAACTGAACATAAAGCGGTTTTAGATACTTGCCGGCAGCTGGAGCGCGAAGGTTTTGAGATCACTTATCTGGCACCAATGAGCAATGGTCTAATTGATCTGAAAGAACTGGAAGCGACCCTGCGTGAAGACACAATTCTGGTTTCCATCATGCACGTCAATAACGAAATCGGTATTGTTCAGGATATCGTGACCATTGGTGAATTATGCCGCAGCCGTGGCATTATTTTCCATGTGGATGCAACCCAAAGTGTGGGTAAATTGCCAATCGATCTCAGTCAGTTAAAAGTTGATTTGATGTCCTTTTCGGCCCATAAACTTTATGGCCCGATGGGGATTGGTGCGCTGTATGTTCGCCGTAAGCCTCGCGTGCGTATTGAAGCACAACAGCATGGTGGCGGTCATGAGCGCGGTATGCGTTCAGGTACATTGCCTGTTCACCAGATTGTTGGCATGGGTGAAGCTTACCGTATCGCGAAAGAAGAACTGGAATCAGAGGCAGAGCGTCTGCGTGGTCTGCGTCTGCGTTTGTGGAACGGTATCAAAGATATTGAAGAAGTTTACCTGAACGGTGATTTAGAACAGGGTGCGCCGCACATTCTGAATGTCAGCTTCAACTATGTTGAGGGTGAATCATTGATGATGTCATTGAAAGATCTGGCAGTTTCTTCTGGCTCGGCGTGTACTTCAGCGAGTCTGGAACCTTCTTATGTCCTGCGCGCACTAGGTATGAATGATGAACTCGCGCACAGTTCTATTCGTTTCTCTTTGGGGCGTTTTACCACAGAAGAAGAAATAGACTATGCAATCAATTTGATTCACAACGCAATTGGTCACCTGCGTGATCTTTCTCCATTGTGGGAAATGTTCAAACAGGGCGTGGATCTCAGCACCATCGAATGGTCTCATCATTAATCAGACGGTTTCAGGAGTAACGACATGGCTTACAGCGACAAAGTAATTGATCATTATGAAAACCCACGTAATGTTGGTTCATTCGATAGCGAAGATCCGACAGTGGGTAGTGGCATGGTAGGGGCACCGGCTTGTGGTGACGTCATGCGACTGCAAATCAAAGTCAACGATGAAGGTATCATTGAAGACGCTCGTTTCAAAACCTATGGCTGCGGCTCTGCAATTGCATCCAGTTCTTTGGTAACAGAATGGATGAAAGGTAAATCGTTGGAACAGGCTGAGTTGATAAAAAACACTCAGATTGCTGAAGAGTTAGAATTACCACCAGTGAAAATCCATTGTTCTATTTTGGCAGAAGATGCTATCAAAGCGGCTATTGCTGATTACAAAAGCAAGCGCCAGGCCAAATAATTTTTTCGCAAAAAGAAAATAATTCTGGTGGATATTGTTGCAATATCCACCTTTACTAGTTTTAAAGTGAGGTGTTGTATGTCAATTTCCCTGACAGAAAGTGCAGCCCAACGTATTTTGGCCTTTCTTGCCAATCGAGGAAAAGGTGTCGGGTTGCGCTTGGGAGTGAGAACATCCGGCTGCTCTGGTATGGCATATGTGCTTGAATTTGTTGATGCAGTAAATGAAGAAGATCAGATTTTTGAAGATAAGGGCGTGAAAGTCATCATTGACGGTAAAAGCATCATTTACCTTGATGGTACTGAGTTGGATTTTGTTAAAGAGGGCCTGAATGAAGGCTTTAAATTCAACAACCCCAATGTTTCCAGCGAATGCGGTTGTGGAGAAAGTTTCCACGTTTAACCCTGTTTTTTGACCCGCATTTTGCGAAACCAAGAGTAACTTATGGACTATTTTACTTTATTTGGGCTGCCTGCACGTTATGCGATTGATCGTGAACAGTTGGCGACCCGTTATCAGGAATTGCAACGCCAATTTCATCCTGATCGTTTTGCCAATCAGCCAGAACGTGAAAAAACACTGGCACTCCAACAAGCGGCTACCATCAATGATGGTTATCAGACGCTAAAACATCCCCTGAAACGCGCAGAATATATGCTGTCTCAGCAAGGATTCGATCTATCCAACGAACAGCACACGATGCAGGATACGGCTTTTTTGATGCAGCAGTTGGAATTGCGTGAAGAGCTTGATGCCATTGGGCGTAGCGTAGATCCAACAACAGCATTGAGTGATTTTTCATCTCGCTTGAATAAAATGATTAAAACACGTAGTGAGCAGATGGAACAGCAACTCAATGCTGCCGAGTGGTCAGTTGCAGCCGATACGGTCCGTAAATTACGCTTTCTGGATAAATTGCAACAGCAGGTTGAACAACTGGAAGAGCGGTTGTTGGATGATTTTTAGCGGACTTTTGACTACTTTTACTAATCGTATTGTTTAGCATGATTTTTGGCTGAATGGATTTCAGTTGAATAAATTTATGCTGATATAGATTTATAGGGGCACATATGGCTTTATTACAAATCAGCGAACCGGGTTTATCTGCCGCACCGCACCAACGCCGGCTGGCAGCGGGGATTGATCTTGGTACAACCCACTCATTGGTTGCGACTGTCCGTAGCGGTCAGACAGAAACATTGGCAGACAGTGAGAACCATCACTTGCTTCCTTCTGTTGTACAGTATCGCAAAGAAGACATCCAGGTTGGTTGGCAGGCGCGTCAGCAAGCTGCATCTGATCCTGCCAATACTATCAGTTCAGTCAAGCGGCTGCTGGGACGCTCTTTGGCTGACGTGCAACAACGTTATCCCAACCTGCCATATCAGTTTCAGGCCAGTGAAAACGGTTTGCCGTTGATCAATACCGTGGCGGGGCTGGTAGATCCTATTCAGGTTTCTTCTGAGATATTGAAGTCGTTGGCACAACGGGCAGAAGAAACGTTGGAGGGTAAACTGGATGGGGTCGTGATCACAGTTCCTGCTTATTTCGATGATGCTCAACGTCAGGGAACGAAAGATGCAGCTCGTTTAGCGGGCTTGCATGTTCTCCGTCTCCTGAATGAACCCACTGCGGCAGCAGTTGCCTATGGGCTTGATTCCGGTCAGGAAGGAGTGATCGCCGTTTACGATCTTGGTGGCGGAACATTTGATGTTTCCATTCTTCGCCTTAGCCGAGGCGTGTTTGAAGTACTGGCAACGGGAGGAGATACCGCCCTCGGTGGGGACGATTTTGATTCGTTGTTAGCAAATTGGATACGTGAGCAGGCTGGGATCAGCGATAACGGCCACGGATTGCAGCGTCAATTGCTGGATGTTGCTACCCAAACCAAAATTGCCTTGAGTGAGGCTGATAGAGCGGAAATCGATATTGCCAACTGGCAGGGCAGAATTACCCGTACCGAATTTAACGAATTGATTGCCTCTTTGGTCAAACGCACACTACTTTCCTGCCGTCGGGCGTTGAAAGATGCAGGTGTGGCCGTTGATGAGGTTTTGCAGGTTGTCATGGTAGGGGGGTCAACGCGCGTGCCGTTGGTACGCAGCATGGTGGGAGAATTCTTTGATCGTGAGCCATTAACTTCTATCGACCCGGACAAAGTGGTGGCTGTTGGTGCTGCCATTCAGGCCGATATTCTGGTGGGTAACAAACCAGACAGCGAAATGTTGTTACTTGATGTTATCCCGTTGTCACTTGGTTTGGAAACAATGGGAGGGTTGGTTGAAAAAATCATTCCACGTAATACCACCATTCCTGTTGCAAAAGCGCAAGAATTTACCACTTTTAAAGATGGTCAAAGCGCGATGAGCATTCATGTGGTGCAAGGCGAGAGAGAATTAGTCACCGATTGCCGTTCACTGGCGCGTTTCGCGCTGCACGGCATTCCGCCATTACCGGCTGGCGGTGCACATATCCGTGTGACTTTTCAGGTTGATGCGGATGGCCTGTTGAGCGTCAGTGCCTTGGAAAAATCTACGGGAATTGAAGCCTCCATTCAGGTTAAGCCTTCCTATGGTCTGTCGGATGAAGAAATTGCCCGTATGCTCAGAGACTCCATGACTAATGCACAGGAAGATGTTCAGGCACGCAAATTAGCTGAACAGAAAGTAGAAGCCGCCCGAATGCTGGAAAGTTTAACCCGTGCATTGGAAAAAGATGCGGATTTACTCAGTGAAGAAGAGCAGGCTGCTATTGATGCTGCCGCACAAGTATTAATTGAAAGTGCTCAGGGAACCTCCCCTGATGCGATTGAAAGTGCAATAAAACAATTGGACAAGCAAACGCAGGAATTTGCAGCACGCCGTATGGACACATCAATCCGCCGGGCTTTGGCGGGTCATTCTGTGGATGAGATTTAATTATGCCTAAAATTGTCTTTTTACCTCATAACGAACTTTGCCCTGAAGGAGCAGTATTGGACGCGCAGGAAGGCGAATCCATTTTGGATGTGGCATTACGTAATGGCATTGAAATTGAACATGCTTGTGAGAAATCCTGTGCGTGTACCACGTGTCACTGTATCGTCAGGGAGGGCTTTGACTCACTGGAAGAAAGCTCTGAACTGGAAGATGACATGTTGGATAAGGCATGGGGATTGGAACCTGAAAGTCGTTTGAGCTGTCAGGCCAAAGTTACCGATGAGGATTTAGTCGTTGAAATCCCGAAATACTCCATTAACCATGCGCGCGAACACTGACAGGAGAACAGAAAATGAAATGGTCTGACAGTCGTGATATTGGCGAAGCACTGTATGATAAATTTCCTGATTTAGATCCCAAAACAGTGCGTTTCACCGATATGCATGAATGGATTTGTGAGCTGGAGGGTTTTGATGATGATCCACAGAAATCCAACGAAAAAATATTGGAAGCAGTCTTGCTGGTGTGGCTGGATGAATATGAATAGTGTGCAATTTATCTAAGGCGGAAAATAGCGCAATTTCACCGATTCTTGCTCAATAGCTTGGCATAGTCTGTATTTAGTGGAAAACTGGCAATCGCCAGTTTTTTTATAAACCCTTACTGTGGAACAGTGACCGATGCGACACAGTGAACAATAAGATAAGAAGTGAGAAAAAATGACAAAGCAAATCATGCCCATAACACTGTCTTATGAGCCAGCTAACGCTTGCTGGGGTGAAAAAGCACTAATTAGCTCAAGTGAGCAAGGGATCACAATCCATTTAGAAGGCAATGGCAAGCTGGGGGCAATTCAACGTGCTGGACGTAAAATTGACGGGCAAGGAATTCGCAACATTGCCTTGATGGGTGAGGGTTGGGATCTGGAAAAAAGTTGGTCATTTTGGCTGGGCTTCCGTTCACCTAAGGGATTGCGCACCATTGAATGGCCACAACTCCCTGCGGCGGAAAAACAAGAGCTGGAAAGGCGGATCAAGTTCATTGATTGGGTGCGTGATACCATCAACCTTCCGGCAGAAGATTTGGGACCAGAACAGCTTGCCCGGAGAGCTATTGATTTATTGCGCGGGGTAGCAGGTGATGCCATTAGTTATCGAATTATCAAAGGAGATGAATTGCGTGAACAGGGATATGCGGGGGTATATACCGTCGGCCGTGGTTCTTCGCGTGATCCCGTGTTCCTGGTATTAGATTTCAATCCCACAAAAGAGGCAAAAGTCCCTGTCTTCGCCTGTTTGGTTGGTAAGGGGATTACCTTCGATTCCGGTGGATACAGCCTCAAACCTTCTAATTTCATGGAATCTATGAAATCGGATATGGGCGGTTCTGCGACATTAACAGGGGCACTGGCTCTGGCAATCAGTCGTGGCTTAAAACATCGTGTAAAACTATTCCTGAGTATCGCAGATAACATGGTGAGTGGTAATGCTTTCAAATTGGGCGATATCATTCACTACCGCAACGGTAAAACGGTTGAAGTGATGAACACAGATGCGGAAGGGCGTCTGGTTCTGGCTGATGGTTTGATTGATGCCAGTGCGGAAAAAGCGCAACTTATTATTGATGCCGCCACGTTGACTGGTGCAGCGAAAACAGCAGTAGGAAATGATTACCACTCAGTCTTAAGTTTTGATGATCAACTGGTATCTGACCTAATGGCAGCGGCCGATAATGAACATGAATTATTCTGGCGTTTACCGCTGGCTGAATTCCATCGTAGCCAACTGCCATCCAACTTTGCTGATCTGAATAACATTGCGTCACCGGCACATTCGGCAGGAGCAAGTACCGCAGCAGCATTCTTGTCGCACTTTGTTGAAAATTACAAAAAAGATTGGGTACATATTGACTGTTCAGCAACTTACCGTAAATCCTCTGTTGAACAATGGGCGGCTGGAGCAACGGGATATGGTGTACGTACCATTGCCAATTTATTGCTGACGAAAGCGAAATAAACTGAAACTCTTTTCTTAATAGCTCCTCTTGTGGGGGAGCTATTGTTGAATTTTTCGATGACCTTAACTTCAATTTAAACAGTATTGTCGGAGATTCTCATGAGCTTATTAAATGGGACTATTGCTACCGAAATAGAAGTTCCTGACGGAAGCCTTATTACGCTAAGTCAGCCAGAAGAACAGCCGACTCAGCTTATTGAGTCACTAATTCAATTATTTAAACAACATAAACCTGTTCGACAGGCTTTTTTAATTATGGCCCATGATAAAAATGTGGATGAAAAACCCAATGTATTAATTGGCCTGGAATTCAATGTGACACTGACAGAAAATGAGATTAATTTGTTGATTCAAGAAGCTGGTGAACTGGCTTGTACATATCTTGATGAAGATGAATTTGTCGATTTTTGCCTGCTTGATGAACAAGAAGGGGGTATCAGCCATTTCTTGCTTCATCATACTCAACCCTTTTATCAGCGAAAATTAGGGAGTTGGTTGCGTGATACCATCCCCGTTATTAATCAATAACGACTTGATTGCTTTACCATGACACCATTTTTTTCGTCATGAAATCAGCGTCTACAGCAATAGAATTTATTTTAAACGTAACGCATAACATTGCTGTTTCACCTATTCTGCCCTGTGACTTTCTTGTGATCTACGTTTATGTAACTTGATAACGTCTAATATTGCGAGGAGCATCGAAAATATAAAAACATAGGGTATAACTATAAGATCAATTCTTCTTTTGTCAGCAAATTAGTCTTATTTTTCTGTGCCTTAGTCATGCAAACGAGAATTGCCATAGTAAATATCCAAAAAATAATATCTCGGTATATCCGATAATGATAAGGATTATGGTTATGTATCAATATCAATGGCAGCAATGGGTGGCATGGAGAAAACAATATCTGGTAGCGCTGTTTGCCATCTTATTTTCGCTTCTTGCATTAGCTGGCTGCGATCAATCTGAAAAAACGAAATCAGAGGCATCAAAAAATAAAGTTGTGCAATCGACGAAGTGACCACTCAGAATAATGCACAAACCAAAATATGGGCAAAACGCTATGCGGGTAAAGATGTCACTATCTTAGATGCTTCTGAGCTGCAATTGGATGGGGCCAGTGCGATGGTCGTGACGTTTTCTGTTCCTTTGGAACCTGATCAGGATTTCGCAAAAGGTACATCTTGTTGATGTTAAATCCAGAGCTTGGGATGGTGCGTGGGAGCTTTCCAATAATCAGATGGAACTCAGGTTACGTCATTTGCCTCCTGCTCGTAGAGTACAGTTGACGGTTGACGCGGGCATAAAAGGTATAAATGAGCGTCATTTGATGAAAGCTTATGAGAAAAAGCTTAATACCGCGTCTATTATACCTACCGTTGGATTTGCCAGCAGGGGGCTATTGTTACCCGGCAAGGCGGCAGGAAGGATTACCTGTTCTGGCTCTTAATGTTGATAGTGTAGATGTCAATTTTTTCCAGATTAAAGAAGGTGCCTTCCTTAAATTCATCGCCAATTGGCGATCCGGCAGTGATGTGAACGATTGGGATTCCGAGGAATTACTGCGAGACACGGAGTTAGTTTACACTGGACGTTTTGACCTCAACCCTACCGCTAATACCCGCCGAAAAAATATTACTACCCTTAAGTAATATCAAAGAACTGCAAAAAAATGGGGTTTATTTGGCAGTGGTGCAGGACGGGAGAATCTTATTTCCAGTAATCCGGTTACTCTGTTCACACTGAGCGATATTGGTGTTTCTGTGCACAGTTATCTGAATAGGGTTGATGTATTTACCCAATCTTAAGCCTATGGCCTGAAAGGTGTTGAGATCCGCATGTTGGACGCAAAGGAGCGACTGGTCAAAAGCGACGACAGACAGTGATGGGCGTGCTTCTCTGGAAAAAAATAACAAAGCTAAACTATTGCTGGCTATCCAGGGTGGACATACCAGCATGATTGATTTGAACTCACCGGCGTTGATCTCTCTGAATTTGATATTGGTGGGCCGCAAGGATATAGCAAGCAGTTTTTTGTATTTGGACCAAGGGATCTTTTATCGGCCAGGAGAAACGTTGATCGTTAATGGCTTACTACGTGATGCTGATGGCCACCCGTTAAAATCACAACCAGTTAAGGTGGATGTATTAAAAGCGGATAATCAGGTTGTCCATACGTTTGTTTGGCAAGCGGAAAACGGATTATACCAATATCATTACCTGATCCCTCGTGAAGCTGAAACCGGAATGTGGTAAACGCGATTTGGTTGGAGATAAGGCGCCGCGCTATTACAAATTTAATGCTGGAAGATTTTAGATACCTTGAACGGATGGCGCTGGAAATGGAAATGTTAATAATCAGCCGATATTGACTAATGAAAATGTTGAATTTGCTATAACAGGTAGTTATCTGTACGGTGCGCCTGCTGCTAATAATCGTTTTTAGGGACAATTGTTTCTGCGTCCTGCCCGTCATGCTGTGGCGAAATTATCTGGATACGAATTTCGTTATGCAAAAGAAACCGATTTGCGACGGACGCTGGATAAAGTGACCTTACCTAAACAGTGAAGGGAAGACGAACCTTTCTGTCAACAAGGATAACTGGAAGTCAATGGCGTCTCCGGCAACCGTTATTGTACAGGCCAGTTTGCTGGAATGGGTGGACGTCCGGTGACACGCCGTGCTGAACAAACTATCTGGCCGCTAAGAAATTGGTTGGCATCGTTCCACTTCAACAAAAAGGGCGGTTGATTTACCGTACCGATCGCGATGAAGATCGCTATAGTGTGGATGAACACTCCCTGGCCGACTTTGAAATAGTGTATGCAGATGCCAGCGGTAAAAAATATGCGGCACCAGACTTAAGAGCGCGTCTGATATATGAACGGCGTGATTACTATTGGCGTTGGTCAGACGATACCGGTTGGAACTGGATTATGACCAGAAAGATTTGGTTATGGCCGATCAACATATCCAGATTGCAGAAAATGGAACAGCTAAAGTCAGTTTTCCTGTGGATTTTGGGTCTTATCGTATTGAAGTTGTTAACCCTAAAAATCAGCTCGTTACCAGCTTGAATTTCTGGGCGGGTTATTCATCGCAGGTAATACCGGAGGTACGGGGGCTGTGCGTGGGATCAGGTTAAATTGTCATTGGATAAGCCTGCCTATAAACCGGGCGAAAAAATGCAAGTGCGTTTGGTTGCGCCACAACAAGGTAAAGGTTATTTGCTGGTGGAATCTAGTGATGGCCCGTTGTGGTGGCAGGAGATAGACATCCCCGGAAAAAGGGTTGGATATTGAAATTCCAATTAATCAGGCATGGGCTCGTCATAATCTGTATCTCACTGCCGTTGTTGTGCGTCTCGGAGATAAATCCCGTCAAGCAACACCTAAGCAGGCAATCGGTGTATTGCACATACCTCTGATGGATGAAGGACGTAAATTAAACGTAACCTTAAATGCACCCGATAAGATGCATCCAATGAGAATATCAAAGTTAAAATCAAAGTAACGCCTCAACAAGGGCAACAACTGCCGCAACAGGTTAATGTTCTGCTTTCAGCCATGATCCACGTGCTGGCGTTCAAGCCTTAGACCCCGATCCTTATGAAGCGTTCTTTGGTCGTAAACGTTATGGCGTTGATCAATATGATGTTTATGGTCATCTGATTGAAGCAGAGGGACGACAGGCCAATCTACGCTTTGGGGGAGATGGTAGTGATGATGATCTGGAACGAGGGGGTAAAAAGCCGCTAACGGCAGATCAAATTTATCGCAGAGCAGGCTAAACCCGTCACCCTGAACGCCAATGGTGAAGGCGAAGTGACCTTGTCTATTCCTGACTTCAATCGGAGAACTCAGGTTGATGGCTCAAACCTGGAATAATGATAAATTCGGTCACAGTGAGCATAAAATTATTATCGCAGCACCGGTCATTACTCAAAATGTCATTGCCTCGTTTTATGGCAGGGGCAATGAATCCCAACTGTCGTTGGATCTCACTAATTTAACAGAGCAGCCTCAAACCCTGACATTGAGTTCTCAGCGGAGGGATTGATTAAATTACAGGGGGTGACAGCAAAAAAATCATGTTGGAAAAAGGGAAACGTTCGACCATTCAAATTCCGGTTAAAGCAAGACATTCGGGTTTGGGCAAGGTGAAGTCTTACTGAGATTAATGGCTTGAACCTGCCCAATAAAACTGACGCAATATCAAATCGTGGAAAATCGGTGTTCGTCCTGCTCATCCCGCCAAACAAATCCAGTTTTACTAACGTAATCCATCAAGGGCAAAATTGGCAATTACCACCGTCAGCCATTTCAGGTCTGGCACCAGAAACGACGAAGGGCAGCTATTGCTGACCAGCCGGCCACCATTGCAATTCCCCGTTATATTCGTGAATTGTACGCTTATCCTTATGGCTGTTTGGAACAAACAGTGGGTATTATCCATCACTCTATTCCAATGAAGCTGAATTGAAAAAGCTGGGTATTAATACACAAAGTGACGAAAAGCGCAGGAAGGCCATTGAGGTGGGGGAATTACCCATCTGCTCAGTATGCAGCGTTATGATGGCAGCTTACGTTGTGGAATCGTAATGGTAATGAAGAGTTTTGGCTGACGGCTTATGCGACGGATTTTCTGTTCCGTGCAAGCCAGCAGGGTTACAGCGTACCTGTCGATGCCCTGAAAACAGGCTAATAACCGTTTATTGCGTTATATTACAAGATAGAAACATCATCAGTGATCGCTACAGTGGTTCACGTTTAGCGACACAATTTTCTGTGCAGGCTTATGCTGGTACCATTATGGCCAGTCAGCAAAAAGCACCGCTGAGTGGGTTGAGGCAACTCTATGAACATCAGGAAGCAGGCTGAAAATGGCTTATCTTTGGTTCAATTGGGTATCGCACTGAAAATGATGGGAGATAATACCCGTGGTAATGAAGCTGTTTATCTGGGAATTAATCAACCCCGAAAACCGGGTTATGGCTGGGGGACTATGGCAGTGTTATCCGTGATAACGCACTGATTGTTGCTCTGCTGACAGAGCACAAGATGTACGAAAAAGAGCGTGATGAGAAGCTGCTCAACTTATCCGAATGAGTTATCGCCGCCGTTATTTCTCAACTCAGGAAAGTAATTCGCTGTATACTGGCTGGCCGTTACTTTATCAGTGCGACTGAACGACCCATGAGAGCGGTAATTAATCAGCAAACGCCACCACTTAACCGTGACAGTGCGTTAACCGAAGTGCTAACGGCAGGCCAGCTTTTAAAAGGCGTGGATATCAGCAATCGTGGCGACAGTACTCTGTCACCGCCTGAATATCATCAGGGTATCCACTGAATACTCCTGCCCCTTACTCAAATGTTCTGAAAATTAAGCGTACTTACCTAATCTGGGAGGGCAGTCCTGCCTCCATCGGCGTATGAGAAGTGGTGAAATGGTTGTCGTGAAGCTGGAGATCAGCGCAACCCAATCAGTGCCAGATGCATGAGTTATGTGATTTATTACCGCCGGATTGGAGATAGAGAATCAAAATCTGGCGACCAGCAGTGCCAGTTTGGATGAAAGTGTGACGGGTTTGACAGATTTTGTTGAAGACATGCAGGATGCGGATATCCGCCATATCGAATACCGTGATGATCGCTTTGTTGCCGCTGTTGCTGTGCCATCTTATACCCCAGTGACATTACTGTATTTGGCTCGTGCGGTTACACCTGGCATTTATCAAGTACCGGCACCACAGGTTGAATCCATGTATGTCCCTGACTGGCGGGCAGTGGGTAAAACCGACTCAAGACTGGAAGTACCGCTAATCATCGTTTGCCCTCTTTCGGAAGGTAGGGGCTGTTTCACTTCGGATACGGTTTTAATAGAAGATTCCTTTTTCCGCAAGCATCAAATTGTTTTGACGCTGTTTCTGGTCATTTTATTTGTTTTTCCCGCCGCCCTGTGGTTGGCAAATAAGATACGGGCCGTTGCCAATCGTCCACGTCAAAATGACACGTGTAGTCGTGGGGGCTGATGGTTCACCACTGTGGCGTTTTGCCGACAGCGGAGGATCTGGCGTTATCCTGTTACATTAAATAGAGTTTCTCCTGAATACCTACAGGCATTACTGACTTATGAAGATCGCTGGTTTTATAAGCATCCGGGCATCAATCCAATCTCTCTTTTGCGGGCAGCATGGCAAGACTTTCGTGCAGGAAAAATAGTGTCGGGGGCGGTGCTATTTCCATGCAAGTGGCCCGACTGATTCAGCCACACTCACGAACCCTTACCGGAAAATTCAAACAAATTGGGCGCACATTGCAACTGGAATGGCACTATTCAAAAGATGAAATTTTGGCGATGTACCTGAACCGTGCGCCATTTGGTGGAACATTCCGGGGGTTGGGGCGGCAAGTTCAGCTTGTGGGGAAATCACCGTCAGAACTTTCGCCGGAGAAGCGGCATTATTGGCCGATGTTGCCAGACACCACGACGTACGGCCTGATCGCTACCCGGAACGGGCACAAGCAGCGCGTGACAAAGTATTGCAGCGATTGGTGCAGTATTCAGTGTTGGTCAGAGAGTAAAGTAGCTGATATTAAAGAAGAAAATATCTGGCTGGCTACACGTTGAGGTCCCTCATCTTGCGCCATTATTGGCGAGGCGAATGGCAAATAGAAATCAGCAGGATGTGATCCAAACGACCATTGATATCGGTTTGCAACGTCAATTAGAAGATATGGTGCTTAACTGGAAATATCAGTTGGCGGGAAAAACATCAATTGGCGTATTAGTGGTGATCACACCGATATGTCTGTTAAAGCCTATATTGGTTCCGCAGATTTTCAGGATAACAGTCGCTTTGGGCATGTGGATATGGTGAGTGCATGGCATTAGCCCGGCTCGACACTGAAACCTTTTTTATATGCTATGGCGCTGGATGATGGATTAATTCACGCAGAATCTTTATTGCAGGATGTTCCCCGCCGTTTAATGATTATGGACCGGGTAATTTTGACAGTGGATTCGACGGGCCGGTGAGCGCCAGTGAGGCATTGGTTGAATCGCTTAATACCGCTGTACAGTTGCTTGAGGCCTATGGTTCGAAGCGATTCACGGCTAATTTACGCAATGTGGGAATGAATACATTTACCCGTTGGGCAGTGAACCCAATTTATCCCTTATCTGGGAGGGGGCGCTCTCGAATGGACGAATTGGTCTCGGTTTACAGTGCCTTTGCCCGTCAGGGAAAAGTCTCTCCACTGCGCTTTACACCGCAACAAAAAATACGGGACTGGCAACTGTTCTCTGCCGGGGCAGCTGATTGTCGAAAGAATTATCGCCGGTGCGAGGACATCCTCAGCCTGATGATATTCTGCCTGCCCGTGTTTACCGTTGGCATGGAAAACAGGCACAAGTTATGGCTATCGGGATGCATGGGGCAATTGGCCTGAATGCTCGTTATACCTTCGGGGTTTTGGGTAGGCCGACCCGACGGAACGCCTGTTACTGGTCAGTCAGGGTATGCCACAGCAATACCAATCATGAACCAAATTAATAATTTATTAATGAATAAATTACGTTATAGCTCAATGCGCATTCCTGTTAAATGCCGCCTACCAGTGTCACTCAGGCAACCTTAGCCAAGGTGGGTACTGTCTTGCCCCAAGGCAGTAATAACTACCAGCAACGGCGCTTAAGCTGGATTTCGGTAATTTCTGTTCCCCGACACTATCCGCTATAGAGCAGGAAGGTACTTTCAGGCATTAACGAGCCGATTTTCATTACGCAGATGATCCTAGCTTTGGTGTTCTCCTGATTTACCCGAATGCTCATCCTGAAACCATAAGCTTATGGCCA
Organism: Xenorhabdus sp. SGI 60; assembly: GCF_056632175.1. Lineage (NCBI taxonomy): Bacteria > Pseudomonadati > Pseudomonadota > Gammaproteobacteria > Enterobacterales > Morganellaceae > Xenorhabdus > Xenorhabdus sp. SGI 60. Next base: position 1,254,369 of record NZ_CP196860.1, read on the forward strand.
ATCTCATTGGAAGCATGGCTACCAGCTAAAAAGCATCGGCAAATCGGCTGCCTCTTATTAATCCACAATGTCCGCCCATAAAAACGGATGTAGCACCATTATTGATGCTGGTCTTCAGGATGGAGAGGTGTTGAAGCGTATTCCAGGGAAAATGAGTCTGGATTTGCGGCTCACAACACAAGGAGGCAGCGGGAAGCAATGGTGGTTTTTGAATGGTGAACAGTGGGCCGTGACAGAAAATAATCAACCATGGAGCGAGACGTTATCACAATCAGGCAAATACCAACTTAGTGTTTTCAGTTTGGGTGGGCAAGTTAGCGTAATCAATTTTGTGGTGAAGTGACGGAAAAATCCAAGGGGATACGATTTTCTACCAGCAGGGCACAAATATACTATCACTATTATTGGTACGTCAGATAAAACTACCCAAGATCCTAAAGAATAATTCACAGGAAAATTTATAGTCTCTGATGAAAGTAAACAAGATATAAGTAAGAAAAGGGCTGACGAAGTTAAGCCTTTTATTCAATCTGTAACAGAGAAGGTTTTATAATTGACACTTAGTGAAAAACGCTAATTCAATGATCTTGGTCAGCATGCCTGTTTGGGAATTCATCGCCTGAACGGGCATTATTTTATAAAATAATTATTTTCATCGGGTATAACGAAGCGAAAATGTGATTTATGCTAAAAAATGATATTTTCGCTAATAAAGTTTTAATAAAATGTTATGTTTTTTGTAGGCAAGCCGAAACTCTCCTCCTATAATCAACGCCTATTTTATCCCTGTCAGATTCAGGGTAGAGTTGCCCCTCTGGGGCATAAAAATTAAAATGAATCATCGCTGAAAGTGCCAAAGAGGTTACTCAATGACAATTGAACGTACTTTTTCCATTATTAAACCCAATGCCGTGAAGAAAGATGTTATCGGTTCTATCTATGCCCGTTTTGAAAGTGCAGGATTTAAAATCATCGCGGCCAAAATGCTACATTTAACTCGCGAACAAGCGGAAGGCTTTTATGCTGAACACAAAGGCCGTCCTTTCTTTGATGGTCTGGTGGAATTCATGACCTCTGGCCCAATAATGGTACAAGTTCTGGAAGGTGAAAATGCCGTTCAACGTCACCGTGATCTGATGGGGGCGACTAATCCTGATAATGCCTTGGCAGGTACTCTGCGTGCAGATTATGCAGACAGTTTTACTGAAAATGCCGTTCACGGTTCAGACTCGATTGAATCTGCAAACCGCGAAATCGCTTATTTTTTCAGTGATGATGAAATTTTCCCTCGCTGCTAACGTTTTTCGCTGCATGTAGCATATAAACAGTAAAGTTTGTACAATGATGCGCCCCACTGATTTGGTTCAGCGGGGCGTTTATTATTTTATTTCAATGTCCATTCAATATGGTTCTGATTAAAAGAGAGAATGATCATTGAATTGGCAGTCACCGCATGAAAACTTAATGCTGAAATCAGATCAGCATAGAGCCGAAAGTGTAACAACGAGGCGATGTAACAATGTCCCAACTTAACGAAACCGTACTACTTGCAACTTCCGCCGTATCTGTCACGCCTGAAAAGAAAAACGGTAAAGTCAATTTGCTTGACCTTAACCGTAAACAAATGCGTCAATTTTTTGTCGATATGGGAGAGAAGCCTTTTCGTGCCGATCAGGTCATGAAATGGATTTACCATTATTGCTATGACGATTTTGAGCAGATGACGGATATTAACAAAGTGCTCAGGGCAAAATTACAACACGTTGCCGAAATCAGAGCACCCGAAGTTGCAGAAGAGCAACGCTCTGCTGATGGCACTATCAAATGGGCGATTACTGTCGGTGATCAACAGGTTGAAACGGTTTATATCCCAGAAGATGATCGTGCGACACTGTGTGTTTCATCTCAGGTGGGATGTGCTTTAGAGTGTAAATTTTGTTCTACGGCTCAACAGGGCTTTAACCGTAACCTGCGAGTTTCCGAGATTATTGGTCAGGTCTGGCGCGCCGCCAAGATTATAGGATCATTGAAATCCAGTGGTCGTCGTCCCATTACCAACGTCGTGATGATGGGAATGGGAGAACCATTGCTTAATTTGAATAATGTCGTGCCAGCAATGGAAATTATGATGGATGACTTCGGCTTTGGTTTGTCGAAACGTCGTGTGACATTGTCAACGTCTGGTGTTGTCCCTGCACTGGATAAACTGGGGGATATGATCGATGTTGCACTGGCCATTTCTTTGCATGCACCTACTGATGACATTCGTGACGAAATTGTGCCAATTAACCGTAAGTACAATATTGACGAGTTTCTGGCGGGAGTACGTCGTTACCTGACAAAATCCAATGCTAATCAGGGGCGGGTTACGGTGGAGTATGTGATGCTTGATCATGTCAATGACAGCGTTGAGCAGGCCCATCAGTTGGCCGAATGCCTGAAAGATACCCCCAGCAAGATCAACCTGATCCCGTGGAACCCGTTCCCGGGCGCACCTTATGGGCGCAGCTCAAACAGCCGCATCGATCGTTTTGCCAAGGTCCTGATGGGATACGGTTTTACAACCATCGTGCGTAAAACGAGGGGAGATGATATTGATGCAGCATGTGGGCAGCTTGCCGGTGATGTCATTGACAGAACCAAGCGAACCATGAAAAAACGTCTTGCAGGTGAACCTATTCAGGTAAAAACAGTCTAATTTTTTGTTTAATATCGATTAATGGCTAAAAATTTGGCAAATTTTAACATATCCTTATAAATGAAGATGGTATGATACGGAAATCAATAATTTGGTCTATAGTTTGTTTTGGCCTGTTAACGGGGTGTGTGGAACAATCAACGCATCGCGCTCATCAGGTTGTTGCCATAGATACACGGTTGCAGCTAGGGAAAGCTTATTTGGCGGAACGAAATTTATCGGCCGCTAAATATCATTTTCAAAAAGTCCTGCTGGCGGAACCTCATCATTCAGAGGCACATTTAGGCATGGCACTGCATGAACAATATGCAGGTCGCCCAGAAACCGCCAGTCAGCATTATAGAATGGCTATGCAGTATGCGGCTGAAAGTGATACCGTAGTACATCACTACCATATTTTTCTTTGTGAACAAAAGCAGTATGAAAAAGCTGAACAGTTGATCATTCATGAAAAGTAACACAGGCCGTTATAGCTGTGATAAATGATTTTCTGTGTCTAACGCAGTATTTAGATGATTTCGCTACACAAATTAAATGATATGTTCTATTCATTTAATTTGTGTAAATTCTTTAACCCTGAACAGTACCAGTATCCCTTGCTAATGAAGACTGAAACTTATCCAGAAGAAGCTAATCTGACAACCGGTCAGATTTTGCGTCAGGCTCGTGAAAAACATGAGCTTTCTCAGCAAACTGTGGCAGATCGCTTGTGTCTTAAACTGTCCACTGTTCGTGATATTGAAGAAGATAATATCCCGTCAAATATTTCGCCGACATTCCTTCGTGGATATATTCGTGCCTATGCAAAATTGGTTCAGGTGCCTGAATCTGAAATCTTGAGTACCTTGGATAAACAGATCCCCTCCAAGGCCATAAAACCGGCGCCTATGCAAAGTTTTTCAGCGGGGAAAAACGCAAGAAACGCGACGGTTGGTTAATGAAAATAACATGGGCTGTTATTGTTGTGTTGTTGGGAATGACATTCCTGTGGTGGTGGCAGAACTATAAAGTACAACAAACAGAACTGTCTTCAATGACCACACAATCAAATGCCCAGACAAATGCCCAGAATAGTCAGGTAACAGGTTCTGAAACTGATGCTCAATCTGGTGTTTCCCAGGAAAAAACATCGTCGGCAGAGGCAAATGACACAGAAGTAAACAGCAATGCTCCCGTATCTTCCAGCGCGCCAGTATCCACAGCAACAAATCAGCCTGCAACCAATGCAACGCCAGAAAATACGACTGCTGCTGCCAATGCAGAGATGAATAGTGCAGAGATGAATAGTGCTGTTGTGAGTCCCTCATCGACTGATGTAAATAGTATCAGCACGGCGAACCACGGTGAGTTAGCGATAGATTTCAGCGGTGAATGTTGGCTGGCAGTCGAAGATGCTAAAGGTAAGGTGTTGTTTAGTGGGATAAAAAAGAAAGGGGACAGCCTAAAACTTTCTGGTAATTTACCTTATTCGGTGAATATTGGCGCACCAGCCAAGGTTAAAGTCCAGTTCCAGGGAAAACCCGTGGATCTAAGTTCCTTCGTGAAGAAAGGCATCACTGCTAAACTGACGCTGAAATAAATGCCTTAACTGTTTTGGCCAAATTATTCACCACAGCATAGTTGTAATTCTTATAAACAAAAATACAGGGATGTAGGGGAGTAATGTAAAAATGCATATTGAATCACCGATAAAAAGACGTCAGTCTACACGTATTTATGTCGGTAATGTGCCTATCGGGAATGGCGCACCGATTGCAGTGCAATCAATGACTAACACACGAACAACTGATGTTGAAGCGACAGTCAAGCAAATTAAAGTGTTAGAGCGTGTAGGTGTTGATATCGTTCGAGTGTCTGTTCCAACAATGGATGCAGCCGAAGCGTTTAAGTCCATTAAACAGCAAGTCAATGTCCCTCTTGTTGCCGATATTCATTTCGATTACCGCATTGCTTTGAAAGTTGCGGAATATGGTGTTGACTGTCTGCGCATCAATCCTGGCAATATTGGTAATGAAGATCGTATTCGTCAGGTTGTGGATTGCGCCCGCCACAATAATATTCCAATTCGCATTGGGGTTAATGGTGGATCGCTGGAAAAAGATCTACAGGAAAAATATGGTGAACCCACACCAGAAGCGTTGGTTGAATCGGCAATGCGTCATGTGGATATTCTTGATCGCCTGAACTTCGACCAATTTAAGGTGAGCGTTAAGGCCTCTGACGTTTTTCTGGCGGTTGGGGCATACCGGTTACTGGCACAAAAAATTGATCAACCGCTGCATTTGGGGATTACGGAAGCAGGCGGAGCCCGTGCTGGTGCGGTGAAATCTTCAATTGGCCTTGGCATTTTGTTGTCAGAAGGCATTGGCGATACGCTGCGTATTTCGTTGGCCGCAGATCCCGTGGAAGAAGTTAAAGTCGGTTTTGATATTCTGAAAGCATTGCGTATTCGTTCACGGGGTATTAATTTCATTGCCTGTCCAACGTGTTCGCGCCAAGAATTTGACGTTATCGGTACAGTTAATGCGCTTGAGCAGCGTCTTGAAGACTTAATCACCCCGATGGATGTTTCTATCATTGGCTGTGTCGTGAATGGTCCGGGAGAAGCAGAAGTTTCAACGCTTGGCGTAACGGGGGCGAAAACAAAAAGTGGCTTTTATGAAGATGGCATTCGTCAAAAAGAGCGTTTTGACAATAACAACTTGATTGATCAACTTGAAGCGAAGATTCGGGCGAAGGCAGCTATCCTCGATGCTAAGAACCGAATCGGCATCAATCAGCTTGATGAGTAATTTATTGGGGATATAAGCATATAGATTTGCTTGCAGATTGAACCTTGCAAGTATTCGCTTTTATAATCGGTGGCATTGTATAAATATTAATAAGAGATAAAACGTGACAAAAAATATCCCAGCTATTCGTGGCATGAACGACTGCCTTCCTGCTGAAACGGCCATCTGGCAACGAGTTGAATCTACGGTGAAGCGTGTGCTGTCAGGTTACGGTTTTAGCGAAATTCGGACACCGATTGTAGAGCAGACCCCGTTATTCAAACGTGCAATTGGGGAAGTTACTGATGTTGTCGAAAAAGAGATGTATACCTTTGACGATCGCAATGGTGAAAGCTTGACCCTGCGCCCAGAAAATACCGCAGGATGTGTCCGTGCCGGTATTCAGCATGGTCTGCTGTACAATCAGGAACAGCGCTTATGGTATATCGGGCCTATGTTCCGTTATGAGCGCCCACAAAAAGGCCGTTATCGTCAATTCCATCAGTTAGGGGCTGAAGTGTTTGGCTTACAGGGGCCAGATATTGATGCCGAGCTTATTTTAATGACAGCACGTTGGTGGCGCGAACTCGGCATTGCTGATCACGTTACACTTGAGTTGAACTCAATTGGTTCATTAGAAGCCCGTGCCAATTATCGTGAGGCGCTAGTGGCATTCCTTGAACAACATAAAGAGAAATTGGACGAAGATTGTCAACGCCGCATGTATACCAACCCACTGCGTGTATTGGACTCTAAAAACCCTGAAATTCAACAAATTCTGAATGATGCACCGGAGCTGTTTGATTATCTTGATAGCGAGTCAAAAGAGCACTTTGATGGACTGTGTCAGCTACTTGATAGTGCAGGGATCAAATACCGCATCAACCAGCGTCTGGTTCGCGGCCTTGATTACTATAACCGTACTGTTTTTGAATGGGTGACATCGGCGTTGGGGGCACAGGGAACCGTCTGTGCTGGTGGTCGTTACGATGGCTTGGTGGAACAATTGGGCGGTAAGGCAACACCAGCGGTTGGTTTTGCCATGGGCATGGAACGTATGGTCCTGTTGGTGCAGGAAGTCAATCCTGATTTTGTTGCTGATCTGACTGTTGCCGATGTCTATTTCTCTTCCTTTGGTGAAGGTAGCCAGCAAACGGCATTGATATTGGCCGAAAAAATCCGTGATCAACTGCCAGAATTACGTCTGATGACCAATCATGGCGGTGGTAACTTTAAGAAACAGTTGACACGTGCGAGTAAACACGGTGCCAAAATTGCCTTGATCCTGGGAGAAGATGAAATTCAGGCAGGTAATATTACAGTGAAAGATTTACGCAACGGTGAACAAGAAACGTTGCCACAACAAGCGGTCGCAGCGCGTTTGAGCGAACTGTTAAGCTAAGGAGAGAGACTCTAGTGCAAGTCTATACCACAGAAACTGAACAAGTTGACGCGATCAAGCGTTTTTTCTCTACCAACGGTAAATACCTTGCTGTTGGCTTGGTGCTAGGCATTGGTGTTTTGTTGGGTTGGCGTTACTGGCAGACTCATCAAACCAACCAATTGTATAATACGGCAGCAGTATTTGAAGAGTTGAACAAATCACTGGCGTCGGGGTCGAAAGAAAATGTTGTTGCCGTAGAAAAGTTCGCTAATGAGACAGACAATGTCTACGGTGTTATGGCTGACCTGGAACTGGCAAAACAGGCTATTGCTCAGAATGATCTGGTTCAGGCAGAGAAAAATTTGCTAGCGGCATCCGGTAAAGCCAAAGATGGGAATATGCAGGCATTGTCTAACCTTCGTCTGGCTCGGGTTCAATTGGCGGAAGATAAAACAGATGCTGCATTGAAAACGCTGGATTTGGTCAAAGGCAAAGGCTGGCAGGTTATGGTTGAGGATATTCGTGGGGATATTCTGGCTAAAAAAGGGGATATTGCTGGCGCGCGTGCAGCCTATTCCATAGGGCTTGGACTTGATGGCCCGCAGGTAATTAAGGATTTTATGAAAATCAAACTTAATAATTTATCCAACTAAGGGAGCCAACTTCATAATGCAGCTGCGAAAAACACTCTTGGTTGGGCTGGTTGCTTCTGTTCTGCTAGCAGGTTGTTCAAGTGAACAGGATACGGTAACAATGTCACCGTTACCGAAGGTTGAAAATCAATTCAAACTTCGTATCGTTTGGGATAAGTCCGTTGGGAGTGGTACGGGAGAGTATTACTCTCATTTATCACCAACCTGGCAGGGTTCAACAGCTTACGTTGCTGACCGTCATGGTGTTGTCAAAGCATTTGATATAGACAGCGGCAAAGAGATATGGGCAACGGATCTGTCAGAAAAAGTAGGTTTATTGTCATCCCGTTTGCCAGCGCTGCTTTCTGGTGGTTTGACTGTATCCGGTGATCGTCTGTATGTCGGAACAGAAAAAGCAAAAGTCATCGCGCTGGATGCAACGAGCGGTAAGGTTGAATGGGAATCGACGGTTGCTGGCGAAGCGTTGTCCCGTCCTGTAGTGAGTGATGGTTTTGTCTTGATTCATACCGGCAATGGTATGTTGCAGGCATTAAACGAAACCGATGGTAGTATTGCCTGGTCAGTTAACATGGATACACCTTCGTTATCCGTTCGTGGTGAATCCGCTCCTGCCGTAGCCTATGGTGCAGCTATTGTAGGTGGTGACAATGGTCGTATTAGTGCGGTGTTGTTGTCTGAGGGACAACTAATTTGGCAACAGCGTATTTCTCAGGTAACAGGTTCTACCGAAATAGATCGCCTGAATGATGTTGATATGACCCCGGTCATTTCTGACAATGTTATTTACGCGATTGCTTATAACGGCAATTTGGTGGCAATGGATATGCGTTCAGGCCAGATCATCTGGAAACGTGATCTGGGATCAGTGCATGATATGGTGGTCACTGACAGCAACATTTTCATTGTTGATCAAGATGATCATATCTTGTCCTTGCGCAAGAGTGATGGCGTGACATTATGGTCGCAAAATGATCTCTTGCACCGTAACCTAACAGCACCGGAAATGTACAATGGCTATCTGGTTGTTGGTGATGCTGAAGGTTACTTGCATTGGTTGAATATGGCTGATGGCAAATTTGTAGCGCAGAACAAGGTCGATAGTTCTGGCCTGTTGAGTCGTCCGGTTGTTGCCAGCGATAAATTGATGCTACAAGCGAAGGACGGGACAGTTTATCTGTATACCCGCTAACTTCGAGCGTGTTTTAAATAACACGAAATTATACGGCTCCTGGACAATAACAGGGGCCGTTTCGTCTTTTTAGACTCTTTGTATCTTGCTGTGGTGAGCAATATTGAGAAATCACTTTCAGCAGGATATCGATTTAAATCTAGTCATGAGGCATCAAGAAAATGATACCTGTCGTTGCGCTGGTTGGGCGCCCCAATGTTGGAAAATCCACCTTATTTAACCGATTAACCCGAACCAGAGATGCGCTGGTAGCGGATTTCCCTGGCTTAACCCGTGATCGTAAGTATGGACGGGCAGAGGTTGAAGGGCAGGAATTCATCATCATTGATACGGGTGGTATTGATGGTACGGAAGAGGGCGTAGAAACGCATATGGCTACGCAATCTCTGATGGCCATAGAAGAGGCGGACATTGTTCTATTTATGGTTGACGCCAGATCGGGATTGATGCCGGCTGACCATGCGATTGCCAAGCATCTGCGTAGCCGTGAAAAAGCAACTTTTTTGGTGGCAAATAAAACCGATGGTATCGATATTGATATCTCGATAGCTGAGTTTTATTCACTAGGGTTAGGAGATGTTTATTCCATCGCTGCTTCTCACGGCCGAGGTGTAACACAACTGATTGAACGTGTGTTGTTGCCATTTTCTGATAAAGAAGAAACAGAAGAAGAAGTTGAATTAACGGAAGAAGAAGCTAACGCAGCTTATTGGGCGGAAATGGAGCAAGCCGAATTGGATGCTTCTGCTGAACAGGAAAAAGAGGAGGAGGCATTTGATCCCACAACCTTGCCTCTGAAACTTGCGATTGTTGGCCGCCCCAATGTGGGTAAATCCACATTAACCAACCGTATCCTCGGTGAAGAGCGTGTTGTCGTTTATGATATGCCAGGTACAACCCGTGACAGCATTTATATTCCCATGGAGCGTGATGGCCGTGAATATATTTTGATTGATACAGCGGGCGTTCGTAAACGAGGGAAAGTCACTGAAACGGTTGAAAAATTCTCTGTGATCAAAACGCTCCAGGCGATTGAAGATGCCAATGTTGTGTTACTGGTAGTGGATGCCCGTGAAGGCATTTCTGATCAAGATCTCTCTCTGCTTGGTTTTATTCTTAACAGTGGTCGTTCTCTGGTTATCGCCATCAACAAATGGGATGGCATGAGTCAGGAAGACAAAGATCACGTCAAAGATATACTTGAGTTGCGTTTGGGTTTTGTTGATTTTGCCCGTATTCACTTTATTTCCGCGCTACATGGTAGTGGTGTTGGGAATTTATTTGAATCAATTCTGGAAGCTTATGAAAGTGCAACTCGCCGCGTGAGTACTTCCTTATTGACCCGTATAATGCGCATGGCAGAAGATGATCACCAGCCGCCAATGATCCGTGGTCGTAGGGTGAAAATGAAATATGCCCATGCTGGTGGCTATAACCCACCTATCGTAGTTATCCACGGTAATCAAGTAACAGATTTACCTGATTCCTATAAGCGTTATTTGATGAATTATTTCCGTCGTTCTTTGAAGGTGATGGGAACACCTATCCGCATCCAATTTAAAGAAGGGGCTAACCCTTATGCGGATAAGAAAAATACATTAACAGCAACTCAGCTCCGTAAACGTAAGCGTTTAATGGAACATTTGAAAAAACGGTAATTATTTAAAAATATTGATATAAATAGAGGGCTATTCTTAGCCCTTTATTATTCCTTCATTTAAAGAATAGTTTAACCATCATAAAACAGAGCAGATAGAAAGAATTTTAAAAATTAATCTAATTAGCTTTAAAATATTTCAAGCTTATCAATGGATCTATTGTATATTTAGTTTTATTAATTTATTTGTCTCTTTTTTTTATATTAAAAATGATGAAAATCAGAGAGTAACGCTACTTTCCTGATAATTAATAGCTATCTTCTGGTTCAGGATTTTTTCTATTTTTATACAATAAAGGATCATCCTCAGAGTTTAAGACATCTTCTTTGATTGATTGCTTCATGAGTTTATTGACATGATCTAATGTGTTCAAAACATACTCTTTGTCATTAGCATCACAGGTTTTTGCAATATACTCCAATAAATAAGGGGGGATTATATTTTGTTTTTTTGCTTTATTATTACTCATGATAATGCCCTATTTTGTATGTATGCTATGGTGTTGGTGTATATTTGGTCGAATCTGAATAGTAGCCAAACTAACCATGTTAGTCACTACTAAAAATGTAAATTTTTTTATGATATGGCATGGAAGGATAAGATGATTAGTTTAATTAAATTAATGATAAATATATAAATGTAATCAAGACCTTCCCTGGTCTTGAATGATTAGAGAGGTATTATCATTTTTAGAGTAAAGTTCCGACTTGTTTCCATGAATGAGTCACAATATCTGAAATTTTCTTGCCAAATAATGTGTCAGCATTATCAACGGTTAGCTGTGCAAAATCATTAAAACTGGCTTTGTGGGATAATCGTTTGTCCAATAATGTGTGATACCAAATTTTTCCAGCTTGCTCCCAAGAATACCCTCCCAACTCTGTTGCTAATAAATAGAATGCCTTATTAGGAATACCAGAATACTTGTGGACACCGCCGTTATCATCTCTGACGGATAAGTCCTGATATTGATCCATATGACCGACTTGATTATCTTTCGGATTTGCTGTTCCGGGATTTTTGAATGAGCGCAAGGCAACATTAGGATCATTGTCCTGATTAAGGGCTGGACCAAATATTCCCTGACCTATCAACCAATCAGATTCGTTAGCCTTTTGGTTATTTGCATACTGTTTTACCATAATCCCGAATACATCTGAGATAGATTCATTTAATGCACCCGATTGATAAGCATAATCAAGGTTTGCTTCACTTTCAGTGACTCCGTGAGTGATTTCATGCGCTGTAATGTCAATGCAGGAGGTGAAACAGTTAAAATAAGGTGCATAACCATCACCGAAGACCATTTGATTATTATCCCAAAATGCATTCATATAGTTTTTTTGATAATGCACAGTAGCAACTAATTTAAGACCCTTGTTATCTATAGAATTACGGCCAAAAATTTCCTTGTAAAACTCATATGTTTTACCAAGGTAATTATAAGCTTCAGTGGCTGCAATATCATCAATCACAGCCATACCTTCGCATAAAATTAATTTATGTCCTGGGTATTGATCATTATACTCAGCATTGTAAATAGTTCTATTTAATTTATTGTCAAAACCTGGCCGATATCCATGAATTAATATATCCATTTCAGCAGAACTATTCATTAGATTGTAAACATGATCTAATGTTTTTAATATATGTGCTTTATCGATTTGGCCGCAAATTTTAACAACGTATTCCAATAAATATGGTGGGATGATACCAGATTTATTTAATTTATCTTGATGATTGCGCATAATGATACCCCCGATTTTTAGGTGTTATGCATATTTTATCTCTAGGGACTTTAATTAATTATTAATCTAAATGATGGTATTTGCTACTAATGGAAGGTGTTTTTGTTGGGATCTAACATATTAATCTATAAACATAATAAAGGGTTAATAGCAACCCTTTATTATTTATTTTAGGATTATCTTAACGCTACTGCTTAAAATATGAATTGGTATTTTATTAATGGTAATTTCATTATTCTTCGGAAAGTAGAACACCAACTTCTTTCCAACCATGACTAACAATATCTGACGTTTTCTTGCTGAATAATTTTTCAGCATTATCAATCGTCAGTTTGGCAAAATCTTCAAAATCTGCATCTGAAGATAGACGTTTATCCAGGAGCGTTTCATACCAAATTTTTCCTGCTTTTTCCCAGGCATAGCCTCCCAATTCCATCGCCACTAAATAAAATGCCCTGTTAGGAATGCCAGAGTGTATGTGAACGCCGCCATTATCAATTATGAAGGGAAGGTCTTCATATAGATCCATATGACCAACTTGCTTATCGCCGGAAAATGCGCTTCCGGGGTTAATAAAGGTGCGTAAGCCAACCTCGGATTTATTTTCTGGATTAAATTTTGGCCCCAGTAGACCTTGGCCTAATAGCCAATTGGATTCATCGACTTTTTGGTTATTAACATATTGTTTTACCATAATGCCAAATACGTCTGAGATGGATTCATTAAGTGCACCAGACTGATAGATATAATCCAGTCCAGCTTCGCTTTCGATAACACCATGGGTTAACTCATGAGCGATAATATCAATAGCAGAGGTAAAACTATTGAAGTATTTCCCATCACCATCACCAAATACCATTTGTTTTCTGGTCCAGAATGCATTCAGATAATTTTTTCCATAATGTACTGTAGCAACTAACTTGATTCCTTTGTTATCAAGAGAATTGCGGCTAAAAACTTTTTTATAGAATTCATGAGTCTTACCAATATACTCATAAGCCTCATTAACTGAATCGTCTGAACTCTTTGGCATACCTTCACTGCGAGATAAATCTTCCCCTGGGAATTCTTCTTTATTTTTAGCATCATAGATAGTACGATGCAGTTTATCATTCACCTCTTTTTTAGTTTCTTGTTTATCCTGTTGAGAAATAGTTTCTTCAGCAGGCGTACTCATCAATTGATAAACATGACCTAATGTCTTTAATACATATTGATTAGTATATGCATCACAATCATCAGAGATATGTTCCAGAACAAATGGAGGAATTAAGCTGTATATGTTGGTTTGATTATTGCTCATAATAATACCCTGTTTTGTTGTTAGATGTTGTATTCGTTTTTCGGGCCCAGATTGAATACTAGCTGTAATTAATAGGCGAGTCATTAGTGTAAGTATTGACTTTTTATGGCAGGGTATTGCTAATGAAAAATAATAAATGTTTTTATCAGTATTATGATAAATAACCCATCTGTTTTAGGTTTGTTTTTTATAAACAAGGAGTAAAACAGGAATAAAGAAATTGTCTTGTATTCCTGTTTTGAATTGTCATACCCAATCTTTTTTTATCAGAAATGAAGTATATAATTCAGATTCAGGAGAGTTTTTTTCTGGAGAGTAGCCATATTCCCAACGCACTAATGGAGGCATAGACATTAATATAGATTCAGTTCTTCCACCGCTTTGCAGGCCAAAAAGCGTTCCCCTGTCCCAAACAAGATTGAATTCAACATAGCGGCTTCGACGATATAATTGGAATTGCCTTTCATGCTCACCCCAGGTTAAATCTTTTCTTCTTTCTACAATAGGTAAATAGGCCGATAGAAATCCATTTCCGACAGCTTGCGTGAAATTAAAGCAGGTATCAAAATCAGGCGTATTCAGGTCGTCATAAAACAAACCACCAATGCCACGCGGTTCATTGCGGTGCTTAATAAAAAAGTAATCATCACACCATTTTTTATATCTGGGATAAACATCATCGCCAAACGGTTGACATAAATTTTTGGCAACGGTGTGCCAATGAATAGCATCTTCTTCGAAACCATAATAAGGCGTGAGATCAAAGCCACCGCCAAACCACCATACAGCAGGCTCACCTTCTTTTTCAGCAATAAAGAAACGCACATTTGCATGGCTGGTTGGGATATAGGGATTAAGTGGATGAATAACAAGAGAAATTCCCATCGCTTGGTAACTGCGACCTGCTAACTCAGGACGATGAGCCGTAGCAGAAGCGGGCATTGAAGCTCCAGAAATATGTGAAAAATTCACACCGGCTTTTTCAAAAACCTTACCTTCCGTCAACACACGGCTTCTTCCACCACCACCATCTTCTCGTTGCCAGCAATCTTCCATGAAGGTTGATTGACCATCAAGTTGTTCTAGCTGCTTGCAGAGGTGATCCTGTAATGAGAGGAAAAAATCCTTAACTTGATATAAATTAGGTATATTCATTTCTGCTTTCATTTTGGCTGGTTTATAAAGATATGCAGTATACCTGTTAGTATCAGTAAACGCATTTTCAGATTGATTCCAAAATAAAAGCAGTGATAATTAACATTGATTCAACTGCTTATTAAATAGGCTTACTAACTATGGAAATTCGGGTATTTCGGCAAGACGATTTTGAAGCCGTTATCACACTTTGGGAACGTTGTGATTTGATTAACTCTGGTGATGATCCAGAAATAGATATTGAGCGCAAACTCACCCATGACGCTGATTTATTTCTGGTTGCTGAAGTTGCGGGAGAAGTGGTTGGTACAGTTATGGGTGGTTATGATGGACATCGTGGTCATGCCTATTATCTGGGGGTGCATCCTGAATTCAGGGGCAGAGGAATAGCCAATGCATTAATCTCCCGTTTGGAAAAGAAATTATTGGCCAGAGGTTGCCCTGGTATTTTGATTGTGGTTCCAGAAGAAAATGATGCAACAATATGCATGTGTGAAAAAATGGAATATGATTATTTGGGCCAAGAAAATGTCATGTTTAGCAAGCGATTGATTATTGATTAAATGAATCGTTAGATAAATATACAAGCTAATGAAATGGCTGAATAGAATCATACTATTTATATACTCTCTATTTAGCCATTATCTTTTTCAACCACTACTTTTTTGATGAAGCATGAACAGAGTGTACCCATTTTCTCATATATTTGTTTTTTATAACAAGAAGATCTTTTGACATTGCCGGCTTTTCATTGTCAATGTAAAGCAGCACTTTAATATTTCCATTCTTATCCTTAGATAGAAAATAATGCTCAGGTATAGAGTATAGGGACTTTCCTTTTAATACAGTCCAGTCAGAAGGTTGTTGATAACTAACATGATATTGATAAGGAATATTCATCTTTTCTTTCCTGAGTTATATCATCTGGCCAATGAGCCATAACAAGGACATATGAAAATAAGCGTTGGCAGGCAGATAAGGATAAAAATTTATAATACTACTTTGATCATACAGTTTATTTTATAAATAGATGTGTAATATTTGATAAATAACATCTTTTAAACATGATTTTGATGTTTCTGTTGATGAATGGTTTGTATATTTACAATTGAATGTTTTTTTTAGAATGTGGTCTGATAGATATCAAATGACAATTCCATAGAGCCAAAGGTAAGAAAACAGTGATGGATAAATTTTTTACATTTAATTTCTGTTCTAAACAGAAGAGGGTTATGGTTGCCAGTAGTTTAGTCGGATGCTCATTTTTGTTGACGGCATGTGCCGGAACTTTAAAAATGTCATGGCCTGCCTTATCACCTTTTAATTGGTCTGGCAGTTCCTTAAGCGTTTCCGAGCAGGGTCTAGGAAAAATCAATAAACAGATGGATATGTCTCAATCTGCGATCGAAAAAGGGTTGGAGGGAAAATATCGTCTGCGTAGTGGTATGGAGATGCAAGATGGCAAGTTAGTGAGTGTTATTCAGGGCATGGAAGAAGGTCAGGTAAAACTGGAATTTCACGGTCTGGTCAATGGTAAAGTTAATCGTATTGACGTGTTGGATGATGAAGTTAAAACAGTTTGGGGAACGAAAATAGGTACACCTTTCTCCAATCTCTATAACCGGGCATTTGGAAAATGTCAGCGCTCCCATGATCTCACTGTGCCGCCTACAGTCATTTGTGCTGCTCCACAAAGTCAGCATGTCAGTTATGTTTTTACCGGAACTTGGGAAGGTCCTGAAGGATTAATGCCTTCTGATGATGTTTTGAAGGGCTGGAAAGTGTCGCGTATTATTTGGAAATCCTGATAAACGCCTACAAATAACTTTATATCAAGTAAAAAATCCTTTAATCCACTTGCATAGTGAGGGCAGAGTGCCAGAGTTCAAACCGTTTCAGTTCCTTGAAAAGCGGCTGGCACTTGTAATCTGATATTTTCTACATCTTATCGCTTTTCATCATTTCTCATGAAAATTCGGTATATAAAACAGTAGCCGGTAAACTACCCTGTTATAAAGATTCTGGATACAGTAGAGAAATTGTTGTCGAATAGCGTGATGAGTAAGGTGTTGGATGAAAATAGTGGCAATAAAAAATAAATTATTAAACGGAGTGGCTAGCCTGTTGTTTTTTGCCTGTCTCAACGTTTATAGCTCTAGCGCCTTGTCTGTTGAGTTGCTGAATAGTTCTTACGATATTGGACGAGAATTGTTCTTGAGCTTGAATCCGAAATTTGAAAAACAATGGAATGAACAGAACCCGCAGGATAAATTGACCATTAAGCAGTCCCATGCCGGTTCATCTAAACAAGCATTGGCTATTTTGCATGGATTGCGGGCGGATGTTGTCACTTATAACCAAGTCACAGATATTCAGATCTTGCACGATCGCGGCAATCTCATTCCCGTCAATTGGCAGCAGCGTTTGCCGAATAATAGTTCTCCATATTATTCCACTATGGCGTTTCTGGTACACAAAGGTAATCCCAAACATATCCAAACTTGGGAAGATTTGGTGCGAAATGATGTGAAATTAGTTTTCCCAAACCCAAAAACATCAGGTAATGGACGCTATACCTATTTGGCTGCATGGGGCGCTTTTCAGCAAAACAATCCGCATGATCCCGCTACGGTTAGCCAACTGATGCAGCACTTTTTACAGAATGTAGCGGTGTTTGATACCGGAGGTCGCGGGGCAACAACTTCCTTTATTGAACGGGGTATAGGGGATGTACTGATTAGCTTCGAATCTGAGGTCAAGAACATTCGCAAACAGTATGGAGAAGATAATTACCAGGTCATTGTACCGCCGGTAAATATTTTGGCTGAATTCCCGGTGACCTGGGTGGATAAGAGTGTGCAGAAAAATGGTACGGAAGCGGTTGCCAAAGCGTATTTAAATTATCTGTATAGTCCGTCAGCCCAGCAGATCATAGCCAGTTTTAGTTATCGTGTGATTGATCAACATGTGATGAAAGCACAACAATCCCGTTTTCCTGTAACCAAACTGTTTCGCCTCGAAGAACAATTCGGTAGCTGGCCTCAAGTGATGAAAACTCACTTTAATACTGGCGGTACGCTTGATCAGTTATTGAAAGAAGGGCGCAAATAATGTGGGTATTTAGCAAACGTGTCTTGCCCGGATTTGGGTTGAGTTTAGGCTGTAGCCTGTTTTATGTCTGCCTTATCCTGCTATTGCCATTAAGTGCATTGGTCGTACAGCTTTCCAGTATGACATGGGAACAATATTGGCAAGTCATCGCTAACCCGCAGGTTGTTGCCGCTTATCAGGTGACACTGTTGGCCGCGGCGATTGCCAGTTTATTCAATATGGTTTTTGGTATGTTGATGGCCTGGATATT
Organism: Xenorhabdus sp. SGI 60; assembly: GCF_056632175.1. Taxonomy (NCBI): domain Bacteria; kingdom Pseudomonadati; phylum Pseudomonadota; class Gammaproteobacteria; order Enterobacterales; family Morganellaceae; genus Xenorhabdus; species Xenorhabdus sp. SGI 60. The sequence goes on from NZ_CP196860.1 coordinate 1,272,289, forward strand.
AACGCGCTATCAATTTCCCGGACGTAGTTTATTAGATGGTTTGATGGATTTGCCATTTGCTTTACCGACGGCAGTTGCTGGTTTAACGCTAGCGACACTCTTTTCTGCCACAGGGTGGTATGGGGTTTGGCTTGGTCATTTCGATATCAAAATCGCCAATACCTGGCTGGGGATTGCGGTCGCAATGGCATTCACTAGCCTGCCGTTTGTTGTGCGTACTGTTCAGCCTGTGCTTGAAGAATTAGGTCCTGAATATGAGGAAGTAGCACAGACATTGGGAGCAAGCCGTTGGCAGACTTTTCGGCGGATTATATTACCAGAGGTTTCGCCTGCATTGATTGCCGGAACTGTGCTCTCTTTTACGCGTAGCCTGGGAGAATTTGGTGCCGTGATTTTCATTGCAGGCAATATTGCCTGGCAAACCGAAGTTGCCTCCCTGATGATCTTTGTCCGCCTGCAAGAATTTGATTATCCAGCGGCTAGTGCGATCGCTTCAGTCATCCTCGCGGCGTCGTTATTACTGCTGTTTAGCGTCAATATCTTGCAAAGTCGTTTTGGTAAACGGATAGGGGGACATTAATGACTGAATTTTCCGCATACACAGTGGCACAACGTCCCGCTATAAATTGGGAAAAATGGTTATTGATCGGCACTGGTGTACTTTTTTCCCTTCTGTTGTTGGTCATACCGATAGCATGGATTTTCTTGACCGCCTTTTCCAAAGGAATCGACATAGTTGCCCAGAATCTTTTCGATCCCGATATGCTGCACGCTATCTGGCTAACAGTGATGATTGCGCTTATCACCGTCCCCCTTAATTTAGTTTTTGGTGTGATGACGGCATGGTTAGTGACACGTTTCCAATTCCCCGGCAGACAATTATTGCTGACATTAATTGATATTCCGTTTGCGATTTCGCCGGTTGTGGCTGGATTACTTTATCTGCTGTTTTATGGTGCGAATGGCTGGTTAGGAAGTTGGCTTGGAAATTATGACATCCAATTGATGTTCTCATGGCCTGGTATGGTATTGGTGACAGTGTTTGTGACATGTCCGTTTGTTGTCCGTGAATTGGTGCCGGTGATGTTGAGCCAAGGCAATCAGGAGGATGAAGCTGCCATATTGTTGGGCGCCTCTGGCTGGAAGAGGTTCTGGCGCGTGACATTGCCAAATATTCGTTGGGCATTGTTATATGGTGTCGTTTTGACCAATGCGCGCGCGATTGGGGAATTTGGTGCTGTGTCTGTGGTATCGGGGGCAATTCGCGGTGAAACCTATACGCTGCCTTTGCAGGTTGAGCTGTTGTATCAAGATTACAACACGGTTGGCGCATTTACGGCTGCGGCCTTATTGGCGGTGATGGCGATTATTACTCTGATTGTCAAAAGTGCATTGCAATGGCGTTTAAGCCGCCAGCACGGGTAGGTTAGGAGCGGGATATGAGTATTGAAATCAATAAAATCAGTAAATCTTTTGGTCGATCTCAGATACTGAATGACATTTCACTGGATATCGAATCTGGTGAGATGGTCGCCTTGCTTGGTCCATCGGGTTCTGGCAAGACGACATTGTTGAGGATCATCGCAGGGCTGGAGCAGCAGAGTGCGGGCCAATTGAAATTCCACGGCCAGGATGTCAGCCGGCTACATGCAAAAGATCGGCGTGTTGGATTTGTATTCCAGCACTATGCCTTATTTCGCCATATGACGGTATTTGATAACGTGGCTTTTGGCCTGACGGTTCTTGCTCGTCGTCAGCGTCCCAGTGCTGAGGTATTGCGTAGTAAGGTCATGGCATTGCTGGATATGGTGCAACTGGCCCATTTGGCAGAACGTTATCCGTCGCAGCTTTCTGGTGGACAAAAACAACGTGTAGCATTAGCGAGGGCATTGGCGGTTGAGCCACAGATCCTCTTATTGGATGAGCCTTTTGGTGCATTAGATGCTCAGGTGCGCATGGAGTTACGTCGCTGGTTGCGTCAGCTGCATGAAGAATTGAAGTTTACCAGCGTATTTGTCACCCATGATCAGGAAGAGGCTATGGAGGTGGCTGACAGGGTAGTCCTTATGAATCAAGGACGCATTGAACAGGTCGGTACTCCCCAGCAGGTATGGCATGAACCAGAGAGCCGATTCGTGCTTGAATTTATGGGGGAAATAAACAAACTGAATGGTGAAATTAAAGGTTCCCAACTCCGTATTGGTGGGAAAATTTTTCCATTGAATATCACCCCCCTGCATCAAGGAAATGTTGATGTTTTTTTCCGGCCTTGGGATATGATGCTTAGTGCCAGGCAAACACCTGCTTGCCCTTTGCCGGTACAAATCGTGGAAGTAAGTCCTCGCGGTCATTTTTTCCTGTTATCAGTGCAGCCGATAGGGTGGGGTGATGAATATCTGTCGGTGATTTGGCAGGATAATTCATCCATACCAGTTAGAGGAAATCACTATTTTATTGGGGGCACTGGTGCCCGCTTGTATGCGGGAGATTTACCATTAAAAGTGTTGAGATTTGCTGAATCAGCCTGATTTAATTTACCTTTATATTGAATCCCTATTTTCCGCCATGCAAGGAAGTAGGGTTTTTTTGCTTAATGTCTTGCTACAGTTTCCTTAATATGATTATTTGCTTATCCATTCTCATACGAACTAGGTAATGCTGTGGCAAGCTTGGAAGAATTTATAGGTAATACACCGCTGGTAAAATTACAGCGAATTACAGAAGGTATTGACGCTGAGATTTGGGTGAAGCTGGAAGGTAATAACCCGGCGGGTTCCGTAAAAGATAGAGCTGCGCTTTCGATGATCCTGCAAGCGGAATTGCGTGGGGAAATCGTCCCGGGTGATGTTTTGATTGAAGCAACGAGTGGTAATACCGGTATTGCACTGGCGATGATCGCGGCGGTAAAAGGATATCGCCTAAAATTATTGATGCCTGAAAATATGAGCGTTGAGAGACAGGCATCAATGCGGGCTTACGGTGCTGAATTAATTTTAGTCAGTAAAGAATTGGGAATGGAAGGTGCGCGGGATTTGGCGCAAGAAATGGAGAAAAATGGGGAAGGAAAAGTTCTGGACCAATTTAATAATACGGATAATTCACTGGCTCATTTTAATACTACTGGCCCGGAAATTTGGCAGCAAACACAGGGACGGATCACGCACTTTGTTTCCAGTATGGGAACAACAGGCACGATTACGGGGGTAAGCCGCTATTTGAAATCTCAGTCAGACAGAGTGAAAGTTACCGGATTACAACCTGCGGAAGATAGTCATATTCCTGGTATTCGTCGTTGGACTCCAGCGTATATGCCCGGAATTTATCAGAAAGCGCTGGTGGATCAGATCCTGGATATCACCCAAACGGAAGCGGAAGAGACTATGCGTTTGTTGGCGCAAAAGGAAGGTATTTTCTGTGGTGTCAGTTCTGGTGGGGCAGTTTCTGGGGCATTACGTATTGCCGCCGAAAACCCTGGTGCCGTCATTGTAGCGATTATTTGTGATCGTGGTGACAGGTACTTGTCTACGGGGGTATTTAATTAACCTTTTATTATCCGTAAAAAATCGTCCTGTTTTATCAGACACTCTGAACTGACTAGCCTGATAAAGCAGTGACGATTTACGAACAGTTCATCAATTAAAATGAATCGGTTAACAGAAAAAGAGGCACATATTCCTCAATGACTTTTCTGTTACTTTTTGATTCGCATGATGACTGACTCACCTACGACTACGGAGCCATTTACTTTCGTTAACTCTTTAATTTCATCCATGTTAGAAATAACCACAGGCGTTAAGGTTGATTTAGCTCTTTCTTCCAGAAATGCCAGATCAAACTCTAAGACCAAATCCCCTTTTTGTACCCGTTGACCTTCTTCGGCAATGCGTTTAAAACCTTCACCTTTCAGTTCAACGGTGTCAATGCCAAAATGGACGAATAGCTCAATGCCACTATCAGATTCGATAGAAAAAGCATGATTAGTTTCGAAGATCTTACCAATGGTGCCATCAACAGGAGCGACAATTTTGTTGCCGGTTGGTTTAATTGCAATACCATCACCGACGATTTTTTCGGCAAAAACAACATCTGGAACATCTTCGATGTTGACTATCTCACCTGACAATGGCGCGATAATGTCAATACTGCCACTATTTTTTTTATCGTCTGAAACCAGAGATTTCAATTTATCAAGCAGACCCATGAATCTTCTCCTAATTGTTTAATGGGACCGTATTCTGGCTAATTCTTAGCAGAGTGTTTTTTCTCTGGTAAAGGTGTCAACCAAATCCATCAATTCCTTTGCTGTTGGCTGAGTCAAGGCCTGCTCTGCCAGTGCTTTTGCATCATCATAATTAGTATTACGGATGATCTTTTTAATGCGTGGAATTGATATTGCACTCATGCTGAACTCATCCAACCCCATGCCAAGGAGCAACAACGCGGCGCGTTCATCACCGGCAAGCTCTCCACACATGCCTGTCCATTTACCTTCGGCGTGTGAAGCATCAATAACCTGCTTGATTAAGCTCAGCACTGCTGGTGACATTGGGTTGTAGAGATGAGAAATCAGCTCATTACCACGGTCTACCGCAAGAGTATACTGAGTTAGATCGTTTGTCCCAATACTAAAAAAGTCAACCTCTTTTGCAAGATGATGAGCAATGGTTGCAGCAGCAGGCGTTTCCACCATGATGCCTACTTCAATCGATTCATCAAATGCTTTGTTTTCATTGCGTAATTGCTCTTTGAGTAACGCAAGCTCAACTTTCAATTCCCGAATTTCTTCAACTGAAATAATCATTGGGAACATAATGCGCAGTTTACCAAATGCAGAAGCTCTCAGGATAGCACGTAATTGAGAATGTAAGATCTCTTTACGGTCAAGGCAAATACGGATCGCGCGCCAGCCAAGGAATGGGTTCTCTTCTTTTGGCAGATTCATGTAAGGTAAGTCTTTATCGCCACCAATATCCATTGTACGGATAATGACGGCTTGATTACCAACAGCTTCTGCAACTGCTTTATAAGCTTCAAATTGTTCGTCTTCGGTTGGCAGCGAATCGCGATCCATAAATAGAAATTCAGTACGGTATAAACCAATACCTTCGGCACCATTGCGTTCAGCGCCGGCAATGTCACGCACCGTACCGATATTGGCGCAAACCTCAACTTGGTGACCATCCAATGTGATGGCAGGTAAGTCTTTCAGCTTCGCCAGTTCGGTTTTTTCTGTCAGATACTCACTTTTCGCCGTTTTCAGTTTCTCGATTTCAGTATCAGATGGGTTCACATAAATGTGATTATTGACGGCATCCAGAATCAGGTAATTGCCATTTTGGATTTGCTTGGTCGCATTGGTTGTGCCAACAATCGCCGGTAATTCCAGAGAACGAGCCATAATGGAAGTGTGTGACGTTCGGCCACCAAGATCAGTGATGAAGCCTAATACCTTGTCCAGATTAAGTTGTGCGGTTTCTGATGGGGTCAGGTCACTGGCAACCAAGATGACTTCTTCTTCAATGGAACCTAAGTCGATAATTGGCATATCCAGAATATTTCTCAGTAAGCGCTTACCAATATCACGGACATCGGCGGCTCGCTCTTTCAAATATTCATCATCCAGTTCTTCCAGCGCATTGGCCTGATCTTCAATAACGGAATGAACGGCTGCATCTGCTGTTAACAGATTTTTTTTAATCAGTGTGATAATTTCCTGCTCTAGCTCTTCATCTTCCAGCAACATAATATGGCCTTCGAAGATTTCAGCTTTTTCTGCACCCAGATTTTTTTCGGCTGTTTCTCTAATAATCTCTAATTGTGCGGAAGATTTGTCACGGCCTTGCTTAAAGCGGGAAATTTCTTGTTCAACTTGTTCAGGAATAATTTTTTTATGATTGATAATGATGGGATCTTCTTTCAGTAATAACGCTTTACCGAAAGCAATTCCTGGTGATACTAAAATACCTGAAATCATATTATATGACCTTACTGCGGGTGATTACCTTTCATTAAGACTTAGGGGAAACCCTAAATATCCCCAGATTTTATTGGCCTGGGGATAAACTGAATGGAATAGATTGGTTTAATTGAACGGACGATTATTCCAATTCACCCATTAATTTAACTAAATGTTCAACAGCCTGTTGTTCATCTTCGCCTTCAGCAGAAATCGTTACGACTGTACCTTGAGTCAATCCCAGCGTTTGTAATTTGAACAGGCTTTTTGCGCTGGCAGACTTGCCTCCAGAAGTCAGAGTAATGTCAGAAGCAAAGCCTTTTGCTTCTTTGACAAATTGTGCCGCAGGGCGAGTGTGGAGGCCATTTGGTGCAGTAATAGTAACTTCTTGCTGGAACATAGTATTTCCTCAATAACTTAAATATTCGTTGATAAGCCACAGAGAATTCCATTGGATATAGCTGAATTCTCTGTGGCTTATACAACCGTTAAAATGATAATGAAGTAAAGCGTATTCCCTTCGCTTTTCAAGTTATTGCGTGGCTAATTTTAACTTGAAATTTAGTGGGATTATAATAATCATTATCAAAAAATTAACATACTTGATGTACTCAATTGTTGATTTGGTGTTAATACACGCTATCCGAAGAATGCTTTAATTGAATAACGTCTGGTTGGCGATTAATTTCGTGCATCAAAATAATTACTGGTTAAATACTAAAGCTACTTGAATAAATCATCTAGGAAAGTTTTAAACTTTGATCTGATGCACAAAAAAGCACCCTGGAGGTGCCTTTTTGTCAAGGTAGTGAAAAATTCTAAGTATAATTTTTACTCACTGAGTAAGTCAGCAAACAGTGCTGTACTGAGATAACGTTCAGCCGACGAAGGCAAAATTACCACGATGTTTTTGTCTTTATAGGCTTCTTCTTGCGCTATTTTGACAGCCGCTGCAACAGCCGCCCCTGAAGAAATGCCAGCAAGAATTCCTTCTTTTTCAGTGACTTCCCGTGCAACTTGCATCGCTTCTTCACTGCTGATTTTAAATACACGGTCAACTAATGTTAAATCTAAGTTATCAGGAATGAAGCCAGCACCAATTCCCTGAATTTTATGTGGGCCTGGTTTAAGTTCTTCACCCGCCAATTTTTGGCTGATAACAGGTGAACTTTCGGGTTCTACCGCAACGATAGTCACTTGTTTGCCCCGCGTATTTTTTAAGTAACGGGCAACACCCGTGATTGTGCCGCCAGTTCCTACGCCAGCAACAAAAACGTCTACATTACCATCAGTATCTTCCCAAATTTCAGGGCCAGTGGTTTTTTCATGAATTTCCGGGTTGGCAGGATTACTGAATTGTTGCAGAAGGATATAACGGTCAGGATTGCTGTCACGGATTTCGTTAGCTTTCTCAATCGCGCCTTTCATGCCTTTTGCACCTTCGGTCAGCACCAAATTTGCGCCGAGTACTTTCAGCAATTTACGTCGTTCAAGGCTCATTGTTTCAGGCATGGTCAATGTCAGCTTATAACCACGAGCAGCTGCAACATAGGCAAGTGCAATCCCTGTATTACCACTGGTTGGCTCGATAAGTTCTTTATCTTTGGTCAGAATGCCACGTTTTTCAGCATCCCAAATCATATTGGCACCAATGCGGCATTTGACACTGAAGCTGGGGTTACGGGATTCTACTTTTGCCAAGATGCGACCATTTGCGAAATTTTTTAAACGTACTAGCGGAGTGTGACCAATAGTCAACGAATTATCTTCATAAATTTTGCTCATTGTTCGATTGCCCCTAACATACCGTAAATACTGATTAACCATACGCTAACATCCTATTTATGGAAATAAGGTTTCAGTCTATTCTTATTATATAAAAGAATAATTGATGGTCATTTTATATTCTTCTGATTATTTAAGATTGGCATGAATTTTTGCAAAAACAAAGCCCTCTGATATGCTTATAATTTGTCAGGGGCTTTGTTTGATGTAGTAGGCAGAAGGTAGTCAACAGGCGACTAAATTAGTTTGATGATGTGCGATTCAGGGCATGTTGAGCATGGTAGCGATCAACCCACATCGCAGTGGCTCCACAAACCGCAACGGGCATGATAAACAGGTTCACAATTGGGATCATAGTCAGAATGCTTACCGCTGTGCCGAATTGCAGGTTATCTATTTTATTTTGGCGTAACGTATTGCGCATGGTGGTAAAACTGACTTTATGGTTATCAAACGGATAATCACAATATTGGATTGTCAGCATCCAGGCACTGAAAATAAACCAAAGGAGGGGAACGATGGTTTGGCCTATTCCTGGAATGAAGTAAAGTAACAGTAGGATAAATGCACGCGGAATATAGTAAAGAATTTTCACTACTTCGCGTTTCAAAATACGGGGCGTGTCTTTGAATAAGTCAATAACGCCAGTATCAGGTGTCGGAATGCCTGTTAAGTCAGCCTCCAGTTTTTCTGCCAGCAAGCCATTGAATGGCGAAGCGATAAAATTAGCCAGTGTACTGAAAAAATAAGTAAAAACCAGTAAGATAGAGATAACTGCAATTGGCCAAATCAAATAGCTTAACCATTGCATCCAGTCTGGTATTTTATCGAGAGTCCATTGTATCCAGTCACCCAGTTTATGGTATAGCCACCAAAATGAACCACCTAGCAATAAGATGTTAGCCAATAAAGGTAATAAAACGAATCTCTTAATGCCAGGACGGATTATTAGTTGCCAACCTTGGGCAATATAGTGAAATCCACTCGCATGTTTTGGCAACTTTGTCGAATTCGTCATATTTTCTTATTCTCTCTTAGATGATTGAGACGGTATGATATAGGCAGGATTTTCTACTGACTAGTCGTTTTATGAGTAAAAAACATCCGAAAAAACAGAGAAATTCTCTCATTATGGTAAGAAAAGTACGTAGAGACTTGCACTTGTCCTATTTGACAAATACTCTTATCTAAAGAATATTCCGCCGTGATGGCAATTAATTTAAACAACAGAGATAGCAATGATGCAGGATTTGCGTCTGATATTAATCGTTGTTGGTGCGATAGCCATAATAGCATTGCTATTACATGGGTTGTGGACCAGCCGTAAAGAGCGTTCATCACTCTTTCGTGATCGCCCAGTTAAACGTCATAAACAGGGGCGTCAGGAAGAGCCAAAGGATGATGATGGCGATGAACAGTTTGATAATACGCCAAAATCGAATGTTCAGGAGTCGGCGAAACCGCAGACTGAACATCGTGCAGAGCCGGTTATCGAACGTCATGCGTCTGAATCGTCGGCCATAGTGCCTGATGATGGTACTGATCCTTTACTTGCCAGGCATCAATCTGATGCTTCTACAGTCAAGGTGAAAGATGTCGATGATCAACAGGAAGAACCACAACTTGGCTTGTTTGATCCGGTTGAGTCCGTTGAATCGAAAGAAACCAGTGTAGCAGACTCTGACATTGTGGAAGGGCAGCCAAAAGCAGCGAAAAATGAAGCACAGTCTAAATCTGAACAGACTAAAAAAGAGACCGTGTTGGTGTTGCATGTGGCCGCTCATCATGGGCAGGAGCTGAATGGTGAAGTACTGTTCCAAAGCGTTTTACAGTCAGGCTTCCGGTTTGGTGAGATGAATATTTTTCATCGCCATCTAAACCCATCGGGTAGCGGTGCTGTGTTGTTCAGTTTAGCTAACATGGTAAAACCTGGTTCGTTTGACCCAGACCAAATGGTCGATTTCACTACACCTGGCGTTTCCATATTTATGCTTGTGCCTTCATATGGTGATTCCCATCAGAATTTTAAACTGATGTTACAGGCGGCCCAGCGCATCGCTGCTGATGTGGGAGGCGTAGTTCTGGATGGTGAGCGCAAGTTGCTGACACCACAGATGATCGAACGCTATAAGGCGCGTATCCGTGATACGCTCAATGTCAGTGAATAACCCTTCTTTTTTAGTATCAAGCCCCCGCTAGTCGGGGGTTTTTCATCTCTGGTGATAAATCATGGAAAATATTATCCAAAAAATCAATGAATTAAAAACAACATTACGTCATCACGAATATTTGTATCATGTTATGGATGCGCCAGAGATCCCTGATGCAGAATATGATCGTTTGATGCGAGAATTAAAAGCGCTGGAAGAGCAGCATCCAGAACTGGTGACTGCGGATTCTCCTACCCAGCGAGTGGGAGCAGCACCGTTAACGGCGTTTGAGCAGGTACGCCATGAGATCCCTATGTTGTCTCTGGACAACGTATTTGATGAAGAGAGCTACCTGGCATTTGACAAACGCGTTCGTGATCGTCTGAAAGATGGCCGGGATTTGGTGTTTTGTTGTGAGCTAAAACTTGATGGTTTGGCGGTCAGTTTGCTGTATGAAAATGGGGAATTGGTACAAGCTGCGACTCGTGGTGATGGGACAACGGGGGAGAATATTACCGCCAACGTCCGTACTATCCGTGCCATTCCCTTGCGTTTGAAAGGGGATAATATTCCCGCTAGCGTCGAAATCCGTGGTGAAGTCTTTATGAAACAAGCCGGGTTTGAAAAATTCAACGAAGAAGCGCGTCGTACTGGAAATAAAGTCTTCGCCAATCCCCGCAATGCGGCGGCTGGATCATTGCGTCAGCTCGACCCTCGCATTACTGCCAAGCGTCCACTTACTTTCTATTGCTATGGGGTTGGTGTGCTGGAAGGCGGAGAGTTACCAGCAAGTCACTATGAACGCCTGATGCAATTCAAACGGTGGGGATTGCCTGTCAATGACAACGTGAAGTTATGCCAGGGCACTCAACGGGTGATGGATTTTTACCGTGACATTGAGCAGAAGCGGCCGACACTCGGCTTTGATATTGATGGAATTGTCGTCAAGGTTGATTCCCTCGAATTACAAGAAAGGTTGGGCTTTGTTGCCCGAGCGCCACGTTGGGCGACGGCTTTCAAGTTTCCGGCTCAAGAACAGATGACTATCATTCGTGATGTCGAGTTTCAGGTAGGGCGTACTGGCGCCATTACTCCGGTTGCTCGTCTGGAGCCTGTATTGGTGGCAGGTGTTACGGTGAGTAATGCCACGCTGCATAATGCAGATGAAATTGAACGTCTGGGGCTGCGTATTGGTGATACGGTGATTATTCGTCGTGCCGGAGATGTTATCCCGCAAGTCGTGGGCGTTGTTTATGAAAACAGACCAGCAGAAACTCAGGAAGTGATTTTTCTCGTACATTGTCCGGTTTGTGGCTCCGATATAGAGCGTGTCGAAGGTGAAGCAGTCGCTCGTTGTACAGGAGGCTTGTTCTGCGGAGCGCAGCGCAAAGAGGCACTGAAACATTTTGTTTCCCGTCGTGCTATGGATGTTGATGGCATGGGCGAAAAAATTATTGAACAGCTTGTGGATAAAGAATATGTCAAAACGCCAGCTGAACTTTTCCGATTGACCGCCGGGAAATTAACAGGTCTTGAGCGAATGGGACCTAAATCTGCGCAAAATATCATTAATGCCTTGGAGAAAGCGAAGAAAACCACTTTTGCACGCTTTATTTACTCTTTGGGTATTCGTGAAGTTGGTGAAGCGACAGCCGCCAACCTGGTTGCACATTTTGGCACGTTAGAAAAATTACGTGCAGCGGACATGGAGGCACTGATTGCGGTGCAAGATGTGGGAAGTGTTGTTGCCCGCCATGTCGTGAATTTCTTTAATGAGCCACACAATCAGGTGGTGATTGATGATTTGGTTAACAATATTGGTATTCATTGGGAATCGACTGAAAGTCTGAACTTTGATGAAGTCAACAATCCATTTGCTGGCAAGACAGTAGTATTGACGGGTTCACTGAACCGTTTATCCCGAGATGAAGCTAAAGATAAGCTGACTGCTTTAGGCGCAAAAGTGACAGGAAGTGTGTCTAAGAAAACAGATCTGGTTATTGCAGGTGAAGCTGCGGGTTCTAAATTAGCTAAGGCTAATGAGCTGGGAATTTACGTTATTGATGAAGAGGAAATGCTCCGTTTATTAGGTGAATAATATGTCTTCTATTTAGGGCGGCGATTATTAAAGTGTGATCGAGTTAGCTAAATAGAGACATGTAACCACCTAAATAGTAAATTAATGTGACAGTAATCAAAATTTACTATTATGTGTTACATAGAATACAGATGTAAATTTGCACAGAATCGTGTTTGGAGTTCTTCTTTATGGCTATATCTCATGTTTTACATTTTTTACTCGCATTAGTGGTCATTGGCGGCCTGGCGGTTTTGGCAAGTAATAACCGGAAGGATATTAAGATTCGTTATATTATTCAGCTGCTGATAATCGAACTCTTTCTGGCCTGGTTCTTCCTGAATTCTAACGTCGGTTTGGGAGTCGTTAAAGGATTTGACGATTTATTTGTCCATCTATTGTCTTATGCAGCGAAAGGGACCAGTTTTGTTTTTGGTGGCATGATAGAAGCAAATCTGGCCTTTTTCTTCCTGAATGTATTGTGTCCTATCATTTTTATCTCCGCCCTGATTGGTATTTTGCAACACATCAAAGTACTACCCATTATCATTCGTGTAATAGGTACAGTGCTGTCTAAAATTAACGGCATGGGTAAACTGGAATCATTTAATGCGGTCAGTTCATTGATTTTGGGGCAATCAGAGAATTTTATTGCTTATAAAAATGTGCTGGGCAAAATGTCTGAGCGCCGGATGTATACGATGGCGGCAACGGCAATGTCTACCGTATCTATGGCTATCGTCGGTGCTTACATGACGATGCTGGATGCAAAATATGTGGTTGCGGCACTGATCCTCAATATGTTCAGCACTTTTATCATCTTATCTCTCATCAACCCTTACTCTGTTGAGAATGAAGAAGATATCCATATGAGCAACCTCCACGAAGGGCAAAGTTTCTTTGAAATGCTGGGCGATTATATTCTGGCGGGTTTCAAAGTTGCTTTGATTGTCACTGCGATGTTGATCGGCTTTATTGCCTTGATTGCAGGCATTAATGCAATTTTCCATCTGGTATTTGGTATCACTTTCCAGGAATGTATGGGATATGTGTTTTATCCGTTTGCATGGATCATTGGTATTCCAAGTGATGAAGCGCTGAAAGTCGGCAGTATCATGGCAACCAAGTTAGTTTCTAACGAATTTGTGGCGATGCAGAGCCTGCAAGAGATGTCTGCTCAACTAAGTGAACATTCGAAAGGTATTCTGTCCGTATTTTTGGTTTCTTTCGCTAACTTTGGTTCCATTGGGATTATTTCTGGCGCTGTTAAAGGGCTGGATGAACAACAAGGTAATGCTGTTGCGCGCTTTGGCTTGAAATTGCTGTTTGGTTCAACGCTGGTGAGTTTCCTGTCCGCAGCAATTACCGGACTGATTTTGAGCGTCTAATCTGTGTCATTGGATTTGATAAAAAACAATCGAAAGTGGTGTCCTGGCAGATGCCACTTTTTTTATATTCATAGTGAGATAATAAGGTTGATATGATGAACAAAGAAAACTTGTTGGAAATAGCCAATACAGCTATGCCATTTGGTAAATACAAAGGGCAAATGCTAATTGATTTGCCGGAAGAGTATTTACTTTGGTTTGCCCGCAAGGGGGCGTTCCCACAGGGAAAACTGGGAGAGTTGATGGAAATGACGCTTGCAATAAAAATTGAAGGATTGGACGCGCTGGTAAAACCGTTGAAAGAAAAAATCCCTGAAAACTTGTGTCTTCAAGGATTGAGAATTTTGGTGGAGCTAAGCGGGATCGAACCGCTGACCTCTTGCATGCCATGCAAGCGCTCTCCCAGCTGAGCTATAGCCCCACAAATGTGGTTCAGGTTTTGAATACCAAATACTGATTACTCTGATGAGTAAGTAAGATAAGTATTTGGTGGAGCTAAGCGGGATCGAACCGCTGACCTCTTGCATGCCATGCAAGCGCTCTCCCAGCTGAGCTATAGCCCCAAATCAAAATCCTGTAGAACGGGGCGAATCATATGAAAACCGGAGAATTCTGTCAATGAATTCATTAATATTCTCCGTGTAAGCGCTGAAAAAGCCGTCAATGACCCGTTTTGAGGACAAAAAATCAAGGCACTGTAATAAGTTGAGTGCCTTGATTATTCACGCTACGTTATGACGTAACATCGGTAAATGATTATTTATTTTATTGCGCTTCACGCTGGGCAATATAAGCCAGAGCCTGATCAATACGAGCTAATGAACGAGCTTGGTTAATCGCGTGGATTGTTACATCAACGCTCGGAGACTGACCCGCACCTGTTACAGCAACACGCAGTGGCATACCGACTTTACCCATGCCAACGTCCAGCTCGTCAGCGGTAGCCTGAATAGCGTGATGGATATTCTCAGGTGTCCATTCAGTAATCGCGGCCAGTTTCGCACGGGCAACTTCTAGTGGCTGGCGAGCAACAGGGCGCAGATGTTTTTTCGCCGCATCCGCATCAAACTCGGCAAACTCTTCATAGAAATAGCGGCAAGATTCAGCCATTTCTTTCAGGGTCTTGCAGCGCTCACCCAACAGTTTGATCAAATCAACCAGTTCTGGACCCGTGCGAGTATCAATATTTTGCTGTTCAATATGCCATGCTAAATGTACAGCAACTTTTTCTGCTGGCAGGGTATTGATGTAATGGTGGTTCAACCATTGCAGTTTTTCCGTATTGAATGCACTGGCAGATTTACTGATGGCATCAAGGCTAAACAGTGTAGTCATCTCTTCAACGCTGAAAATTTCCTGATCGCCATGTGACCAGCCCAGACGAACCAGATAGTTCAACAATGCTTCTGGCAGATAACCATCATCACGGTATTGCATTACGCTGACTGCACCGTGGCGCTTGGACAGTTTTTTACCATCGTCGCCGAGGATCATGGAAACGTGGGCATATTCTGGGACAGGTGCGTCGAGCGCTTTTAGGATATTGATCTGACGTGGGGTATTGTTGATATGGTCTTCACCACGAATAACATGGGTAATTTCCATATCCCAGTCATCAATAACCACACAGAAATTATAAGTTGGTGAGCCGTCGGTACGGCGAATGATCAAATCGTCCAGCTCCTGGTTACTGAATTCAATCGGGCCACGGATGCTGTCATTAAAAATGACAGACCCTTCTTGTGGGTTGCGGAAACGCACAACATGTGGCTCATCGTGACTATGCAGGCATTCGCTATCACGGCATTTTCCGTCATAACGTGGTTTTTCACCATTAGCCATCTGAGTTTCACGCAATTGTTCCAAACGCTCTTTAGAGCAATAGCAGCGGTAAGCAGTACCTTGCTCTAACATTTCATCAATAACCTGGTTATAACGGTCGAAACGTTTGGTCTGGTAATAAGGGCCTTCATCCCAATTCAGATTTAACCAGTTCATCCCGTCCATAATTGCGTCAATGGCTTCTTGGGTAGAACGTTCCAGATCGGTATCTTCGATGCGAAGAACAAATTCACCTTTATTGTGGCGACTGTATAACCAGGAATAAAGAGCAGTACGCGCACCACCAACATGTAGATAGCCAGTAGGACTTGGTGCAAAACGGGTTTTAATTTTACTCATCAGGAATTGCCTTAATTACGTTTCTCTTTATCAGAGAGCGTGTTGGATGATTGAAGTAACAACAGTGGGGGTTATTTTATCACTGCACTTCAATTCCTCAATGGCGTTAACGGCAGGTTATTGAGAAAAGCTAAAATAACCCATCTAAATAATACCATGACGTGATTATAATTGTTTCATTCTGTTTAATTTTACGACGAACGATTGTTTTAGTGATAAAAAGCGTTGACTCACTTCGAACTATCCCTATAATGCGACTCCATCACGACGGGCGATTAGCTCAGTTGGTAGAGCATCTCCCTTACAAGGAGGGGGTCATCAGTTCGAATCTGGTATCGCCCACCATATTTCTCGTAGTGATAAAAATGATTTTATGATTGGGCGATTAGCTCAGTTGGTAGAGCATCTCCCTTACAAGGAGGGGGTCATCAGTTCGAATCTGGTATCGCCCACCAATCATAAATCAGTGGTATTGATGTCGTTAATAGTCATCATGAAGTGGGCGATTAGCTCAGTTGGTAGAGCATCTCCCTTACAAGGAGGGGGTCATCAGTTCGAATCTGGTATCGCCCACCACTTCATCGGGTTGTTTCGTCTCCGGTATCACATTGATATTTAGAATGGGTCGTTAGCTCAGTCGGTAGAGCAGTTGACTTTTAATCAATTGGTCGCAGGTTCGAATCCTGCACGACCCACCATTCAAATATCAAAATCAAAATTATCTAATTGGGTCGTTAGCTCAGTCGGTAGAGCAGTTGACTTTTAATCAATTGGTCGCAGGTTCGAATCCTGCACGACCCACCATTTAGATACCAAAATCAGAATTACCTAATTGGGTCGTTAGCTCAGTCGGTAGAGCAGTTGACTTTTAATCAATTGGTCGCAGGTTCGAATCCTGCACGACCCACCATTTAGGTAGCAAGATATGAAGTGGGCGATTAGCTCAGTTGGTAGAGCATCTCCCTTACAAGGAGGGGGTCATCAGTTCGAATCTGGTATTGCCCACCACTTCATCCCAGCACTTCTTATCAGGCACTCGCTTACCCTAGGATCATATCCCCTTGATACTTTTTCTTCTGATATACAAAACCTCGCGGCTATTTTACCTTTAGCCCATAACTTTTGAATTTTTCCAGCACTTGCTGCATTTCTGCCGGAGAAAGTATTGAAACTGTCCCCATAATTGGCAGCACTTTTAAATAAAGTTGTGCCAGTATTTCAATTTCATTGGCCAGCCATAGCGCTTTTTCCAAGCTAACTTCCATTGCGATCATGCCATGATGCTGCATCAATAATGCCTTACTGTATGTGATCCCCTTTTTTACATTGTCAGCTAATTCAGCTGTGCCAAAAGTGGCATAGGGAATGCAAGGAACATGATCAGTTCCGGTAACGGCAACCATGTAGTGGATAGCGGGTATGGCATGATTGAGAATAGAGACTGCCGTGGCATTAACAGCATGATTATGTACAACGGCATTGAGATCAAAACGTGTTTGATAGCAAGAGAGGTGAAAATACCACTCGCTTGAAGGCACCTTATCGGCTTCATATTCCCCCTGATGACTGACAAATACGATTTGATCAGCCGTTAGCTTTTCATAAGGTATGCCACTGGGGGTAATCAGAAAACCGTCTTGATAGCGGGCACTGATATTGCCCGATGTCCCTTGGTTCAATCCGAGTGCGTTCATTTTGAGACAAGTTTCAATAATCTCTTGGGCGATTTGCTCTCTAGTCATCATTTTTACCTTGCATGATAATGAGGTTACCCACACAGATCAGGGAAAAGCGCCTGTATTCCTGCCGCACTGGCATCACAAATCCCACGTTCAGTAATCAATCCGGTGATAAGTTCAGCAGGTGTAACATCAAAAGCATAATTTTCGCAGGATGTTCCATGTGGCGCTGTATTGACCCAGCTTCGTATACCTTCAGGTGTGATGCCATATACGTGGGATTGTTCTTCACCTGAACGCCGCTCAATGGGAATTTCTTTTACGCCATCCCAGATTGTAAAATCCAGTGTAGGAGATGGCAGGGCAACATAAAAAGGCACTTGATTGGCTTTGGCTGCTAATGCTTTGAGGTAAGTACCAATTTTGTTGCATACATCGCCGCGGGCCGTTGTCCGGTCTGTGCCAACAATACAGAGGTCCACTTTGCCATGTTGCATCAAATGCCCACCGGCGTTGTCAGCAATTAAAGTATGTGGTACGCCATGTGAGCCTAATTCGAAAGCAGTTAACCCTCCCTGATTACGTGGGCGGGTTTCATCAACCCAGACATGAACCTTGAGTCCGGCATCATGTGCCATATAAATTGGCGCCAGAGCAGTTCCCCAATCTACCGTTGCGAGCCAGCCGGCGTTGCAGTGAGTCAAAATATTGACTGTTTCGCCTGTTGATTTTGTTTCTGCGATACTCTGGATTATTTTTAATCCGTACTCACCAATTTTGCGACAGAGTTCCACATCTTCATCTGCAATTTCATTGGCGATACGATAAGCCATTGCTTCACGTTGTGAATGTTCGATATTTTCTAATGCTCGATAAATGCGCTCCAAGGCCCACTTTAAATTGATCGCAGTAGGACGAGTTTTCACCAAAACATTGTAAGCCTGTTGCAGACTTTTATCGCTACTTTCTTGATGCATTGCCAAAGCCATACCATAAGCGGCGACGACACCAATCAACGGCGCTCCCCGTACCCACATTTCTTTGATGGCTGTTGCAGCATCTTGCATAGTGCGTAGTTGAATCGTCTGCACTTCAAAAGGAAGTTTGGTTTGGTCGAAAATTTCGACGATATAACCATCGTCAGCAAGCCAAACAGAACGGTAATGAATACCATTAATTTTCATATCAACCTCTTAACACTGTGCA
The DNA here is from genome assembly GCF_056632175.1 of Xenorhabdus sp. SGI 60. NCBI lineage: Bacteria > Pseudomonadati > Pseudomonadota > Gammaproteobacteria > Enterobacterales > Morganellaceae > Xenorhabdus > Xenorhabdus sp. SGI 60. The sequence continues at coordinate 1,290,711 of NZ_CP196860.1, forward strand.
ATATAACGTCTGATTAGCGAAAAAGTGGGATAATTTTCTCCATTGACTATCAATTCTCGTGCCAGTTTCAGTACTCGTTTTTCACAGATAGCGCGCTGGTTTTGATCTTCAATTTGTTTGAAATCGGCAACACCGGCAAACCCAACAATACGCCGATTGATTTCTAAGCCGGCATAGGCGAGTGTGTCTTTAAATAGGGTGGATAGAAAGTCATCTTGCACTGTTTTTAAGAAGGAAGCATCGAATGTACCCTGTTGATAAAGTACGATAGGATAGGCATCGCCAATCTCTTTTTCATTCCATAATTGGCGAAAATGGCGTTCAAATACCGACCAGGTTGTTTCTATTTGTCCTAAAAGCCATGTTTGATAATCAACGCATTGCGCATTATTTTCTCGCAGGGCTGGCTGGGCGAAGTAAGCCATTAATAAATTACCGATATAGTTACCGATATCAAACGCCATTGGTCCCATAAAACTAAATTCTGGATCAATAACTTTGATGGAATTTGACGTCACCATGATTGAGCCGGAATGGAGATCACCATGCAGCAAAGCTTGTGCTTGCGTCATGAATTGATACTTATACTGCATGGCGGCTTGAATAAGTGCTCGATCTTGCCAAATGGAGTCGATCTCATCGTCAAGTTGGGGGGAAGTCCAGCTATTTCTCTCTGCGTTAAAATAGGGTTCAGTAAAAATCAGATCTTCAGTGATCTTGCAAAGTTCATGATTATTAGCGAAGCGAGCAACAAGATTTTTTTTATCTTTACCAGCCATACCAATATCAGAGGTATAGAACAGCGTATTTGCAAGGAAAATGCCCATATCTTCAGCGAGATGGGGGAGTTTTTCTCCGGCAATCAGGCGATTGCGCAGGATGATATGCTGAGATAAATACTCCATGACAAAGAGCGACATTTTCTCATCATAAAAATAGACATCAGGAACATATTCTTTGGCGACTTTTTTTTCTTCAATCAGGGCATGATATTCAAAATGCGCACGAACAAGGGAAAGCGGCCATGATTCACCCGCAGCCCGTACATAAGGCAGGGCCTGTTTTACGACAATCGTTTTTTCTTTTCCAGAGACGATAAAGACTAAATTAAGATTTCCATCACCCACTTCTTGAATTTGCCAGGTTTCAGGGGAACCGCCTGGTGAAATGGTTGTTGGTAAATTTTTAGTGAGATAATGTGATAAAGATTCGCAAGTTTGTGGAATATACCCTGTGGGGAGATGAGCAGACATTATTTTTCATCCTGATAATTTCATGAAGGAAAGTTCATAAACTGCACAGCGATAACTCATTCTGCTGTAATAAAATTGACATTTGTTAACTATAGATATGCAAAAGTAAGGTGTCTGTGATGAGACTAACGAATTCCTCTTGAGTGAAATATTCTGTTTTTTATTCGACTAATATCAAACGAGTATCAACTATGTTTGAGGTTTTGGCAGAGGGGGAAGGCCATAAGCCGCTCTGGCACGATCACAACTTTCATTATAATCTTCCGTTTCCCAGGCTTGGGGAAATTCTCTGCAAGGGGAGGGCCTTTTATCATAAATAGAACAGGAAACCGACTTACCAATTTCACCACATAAATTGATACATCGAGGGTGAGGTTCATTGGTGCCTTTCATACAGCGCCTGAAATCATTTAATTTTTCGGTCATAGATACGGGAACTGTGCCGCCACCATCCTCAGCTTCAGCCCAATAAAATGAAACACGAAAATATGCACAGCAAGCTCCGCAATTAATACAGGGATTGTCTTGTAACTTGGATTGAGATATTAACGTTTTACTCATACCCGATGTCATTATCTGATGTTTAAGACCTATACTTAGGAAAAATAACCTTTCCGCAAAAAGCCCGTTTTCCAATGGAAATCGAGCCTCCTTAAAAATAAATTATGTTGCCAAATTATGTCTATTTTCAAGATAAATTTATATACCAATCGCCTTTCAATATGTGTCTTATTATCTCCCTCGCTACGCGGGGAGATATAAACAATCACATTGATTTGCAAGCTGCAATTTGAAGTTGGATTGGTATATATAGTCAAGATTAAAGGCTATTTGATCTACAAAATCAATGCAGTGATTGATTTTAAATTTATTCGCGATGCCGTTGCTGTAAAAAATATTAAAGTTTGCGGGTTGTTTAATTCCTTTAATTACAGTTCTTGACTGCTTTTAAGTAGAAGAACGAATAAGCTGAATGACAGATCATGCTGTCGATTTGAATGAAAATGAAATATTTTCGAAGTGGTTTTTCTCTAAAAATGAACTTTAATAAGGATCACATTTTCGATTGTTCCACTCTGCTGTAATTGTTTCTTGATATGGGCAGTTTGATCTTGACGCTGGGATTACCATTAGGCACTGATTGTTTTTGGTGCCGACGTCATTGTGGTTGATGAATAAGAAATATCTATTTTAATTAAAAACGTAAGGTTTTTAAACATATCTGAATAGTCTGGAGATACTATGCAGCCATTATTGCAGTTGATCCACCGCCATAAATCAGGCGAGAACGTTGGGGTTTACTCTGTTTGCTCGGCACATCCCTGGGTGCTGGAAAGTGCTATTCGTTTTGCCAAAGAGAGAGACTCTTCGGTACTTATTGAGGCAACTTCTAATCAGGTTAATCAGTTCGGTGGATATACCGGAATGCAACCGACAGATTTCCGCGCAATGGTCTGGAACATTGCTGACAAAATAGGGCTTCCTCGCGAAAAAGTCTGGCTTGGTGGTGATCATCTGGGGCCTAATGCATGGCAAAACCGTAGCGCACAAGAGGCGATGCAGCTCTCTGAAACACTGATTTACGATTATGTTGCGGCAGGTTTCAGGAAAATTCATCTCGATTGTTCAATGTCCTGTGCCGATGATCCGGTGCCGCTCTGTGATGAAATCGTAGCATCTCGTGCAGCGAGGCTGTGTCAGGTTGCTGAGCGCAGTTGGAAAGCGCACGGCGGTGAACGCCCTGTTTATGTGATTGGCACTGAAGTTCCTGTTCCGGGAGGTGCTAAAGCGTCAATGGCAGGGATGCAGATCACTTCGCCTCTGGCTGCAGAAACGACGCTGAAAATTCATCAACACGCATGGCAGGAACATGGTTTAGCGGATGTCTGGCCGCGGGTTATTGGCCTTGTGGTTCAGCCAGGCGTCGAATTTGATCATCATAATGTTGAACATTACAAGTCAGCGAAAGCACAAACACTCAGCCAGTTTATCGAGACAGTCCCCCATTTGGTTTATGAGGCGCATTCTACGGATTACCAAACTCCGCGTGCTTACCGTGAATTGGTGCGTGACCATTTTGCCATCCTAAAAGTGGGGCCTGCACTGACGTTTGCCCTGCGCGAGGGGTTGTTTGCTCTCGATAAGCTAGATCGTGAATGGAATGGTGAGCTGAATGCGGCTCACCTGCACAGTACGCTGGAGCAAATCATGCATGAGCAGCCTCAGCACTGGCATCCTTATTACCAAGGCAATGCACATCAGCAATATATCGACCGCCAATACAGTTTTAGTGACCGCATTCGTTATTACTGGGCAGATCCAAAGGCAGAAGCGGCAGTCAATAAGCTGTTGGATAACCTGCGTAATAACCCAATACCTCTGTCGATGTTAAGTCAATACCTGCCTGAGCAGGCTGAAGCAGTAAAAGCAGGGCGGCTGGAACAGGATCCGAAAGTGTGGGTGATGGATAAAGTGAGAACCGTTTTACTTCAGTACGCACTCGCGTGTGAAGGAGCTGTCGCATGAAGACGATACTGTCATATTCACAGTCATGGCTAGAAGAACACGATGCGCTGTTTACCGCAGAGGAAATAGCCCATCAACCCCGTTTATGGCGTGAACTCTATCGTGAATTGGAGTCCAGTGCGGCACAGTGGCAGCCTTTTTTGTCTTCATTGTTAGCTAAGCCTGATCTACAGATTATCCTCTGTGGTGCCGGTTCTTCCGCTTTTGTCGGTAAAGCGATGGCTCCGTGGTTACGTGAACATTGCGGGTTGGATGTTTGCGCCTATGCATCGACAGATATTCTGCCGACACCGTGGCAGTATCTTGAAAAACAGCGTCCGACCTTACTAGTCTCCTATGCACGTTCTGGTAACAGTCCGGAAAGTGTTGGTGTAATTGCGCTGGCAGATCAACTGGCAGGTGATGTTTATCACTTGATACTTACCTGTAATCCTGATGGCGCGCTTGCCCATTATGTCAAGGAGAAGCGGGCTGAGGGTAAGAACAATGTCTGTTCGCTGATTATGCCTAAAGGTTCCCATGATCGTAGTTTTGCAATGACATCCAGCTTCAGCTGCATGACATTGGCGACATTGCTACTGCTTGGCAAACTGGATTTTGCACGGGCAGATAAGTCAGTCGAAAAGATGGCCACTCTCTGTGAAAAGTGTTTTTCAGAATGGTTGCCGCAGATTCAGAAAGTATCACAGTCCGATTTCAACAGAATGGTAGCGTTGGGTTCCGGCTGTTTTACCGGTATCGCGGAAGAAGGTGCCCTGAAGATGCTTGAACTGACCGCCGGGAAAGTAGCAACCCGTTTTGATTCTACACTTGGCGTACGTCATGGTCCTAAATTTATGATCGATGAAACTACCTTAGTTGTCGTGATGCTGTCGGCTGAAGCGTATTGCCGCCGCTATGATATCGATCTGCTCAATGAACTGAAACATGATGAACTAGCAAAACAGATTATTCCGCTTAGTAGCCTGCCATTGTTGGGAGCTGTTGAACTGAATAGTGAGCTCTCTGATGTCTGGTTAATGTTCCCGTATCTTATCTTTTTCCAGTTGTTGGCATTCAATACCTCGCTGTCACATCGCTTATCGCCCGATAATCCTTGCCCAACAGGGGAAGTAAATCGGGTTGTACAAGGTGTCCAGCTATACCCTTATTAACAACAAAATAATAACAGGAGTGAGTATGTCTACCCCAAACATATTGATGACCCGAATCGATAACCGTCTGATTCATGGTCAGGTTGGCGTGACCTGGACAAATTCACTGGGCGCGAATTTGGTTGTGGTGGCAAATGATGAAGCATCAGCCGACCCTGTTGCGCAATCTTTAATGGATATGGTGGTTTCTGACGATGTGCAGACCCGCTATTTCACATTGCAGAAAACAATCGATGTCATCCACAAGGCGGCGGACAGGCAGAAAATTTTTATTGTCTGCAAAACACCTCAGGATGTGCTTACTCTGGTTAAAGGAGGTGTTCCTATTAAATTTGTCAATGTCGGAAATATGCATTTCTCGGAAGGAAAAAAACAGATCCACAAAACAGTTTCTGTTGATGATGCTGATATCAATGCATTCCGTGAGTTGGATAAATTGGGAATCACTTGTGAAATCCGTCGGGTGCCGGATGAAGCAGGTGAATCTGTCTCTAAGCTGATTAGCTGAGGAGGTCAGTATGCTTACTAGCGCACTACTTATCGCTTTACTGGCAGGGATAGCTGGTGTTGATTTGTTCAACGGACTGACTCATATTCACCGTCCCATCGTGATCGGCCCTTTGGTTGGACTGATTTTAGGGGATGTACAGACGGGTTTGCTGGTTGGCGGAACGCTGGAACTGGTCTGGATGGGGATGGTGCCACTGGCCGGAGCACAGCCACCTAATGTGGTTATCGGTGGGGTGATTGGAACAACGTTTGCGATCATGGCACATACCGATCCGAAAGTGGCGATAGGGATAGCTGTGCCATTTTCGATAGCCGTACAGGGTTGCATCACACTGTTGTTTACTATCTATTCACCGATGATGCACAAGTGCGATGAAATGGTGAAAAAACTAAACTGGCGTGGTGTTGAATGGGTTAACTACTTCGGTATGCTCATTCTGTTTTTGTTCTACTTTATTGTGGCTTTCCTGCCTATCTATTTCGGTGCAGATGCGGCGAGTGCCATAGTCAGAAAAGCGCCACAATGGTTGCTTGATGGCCTTGCGGTCGCAGGGGGAATGATGCCTGCGATTGGTTTCTCATTACTGATGAAACTCATGATGAAAAAAACCTATGTGGCCTACTTCATGCTAGGTTTTATTTCCGTAACTTTCCTGAACATGCCGATTATTGCAGTCGCACTCTGCGCATTCGCAATCGCACTGATTGATTTCTTTAATCGTACCCGTAACGACAGCAACGACGATCAGGGTGCTGGTTCTCAGACTACCGCACAGGAGATGAACGATGGCATTTAACATGGAAACCAGTCAGGTTGATCGGGACGACTATATTGATAGTGATCCTGCTCCCGAACTGACAAACCGCGATATTAACGTAATGGCGCTGCGCTCACTATTATTGCAAGCATCGTTTAACTATGAACGTATGCAGGCAGGAGGTTGGTTATATACCCTGATACCAGCACTGCGCAAGATCCATAAAAATCCACAGGATTTATCCAACTCCATGAAAATGCATATGGAGTTTATCAATGTTCATCCCTTTGACGTCACTTTTCTGTCTGGGCTTGTACTGGCGATGGAAAAGAGCAAAGAGAAGGTATCTACTATCCGTGCTGTGAAAGTTGCATTAATGGGACCTTTAGGCGGGATCGGTGATGCTCTATTCTGGTTGACTCTACTACCTATTTGCGCCGGCATTGGGGCATCTTTGGCACTTCAGGGCAGTTTATTCGGACCGATTATTTTTCTGCTAATGTTTAATATTGTGCACTTTGCCCTGCGTTTCGGGCTGGCGCATTACGGCTATCAGGCCGGTACCAAAGCGATTGCCATGCTGAAAACGCACACCAGAAACATCTCTCATGCGGCTTCAATTGTCGGTATGACAGTGATAGGCGCGCTGGTCGCTTCTTATGTTCATCTTTCCACTCCGTTAGTCATGAAGGCTGGTGAGGCGAAGGTTGCTCTACAGACGGATGTACTGGATAAACTGATGCCTAATCTGCTGCCTCTGGCTTTTACTCTACTGGTGTACTGGCTGATGAAGAAGGGAAGCTCACCGGTGAAACTGATTGGTATCACAGTGGTGTTCGGGGTTGTCGGTAAATTAGTTGGTTTTCTATAAGGGGTGCAGATGTTAGGTGTAGTGATAACCGGACATGGTAGTTTTGCCAGTGGCCTGTTGCAGGCAGTAGAGCAGGTCATTGGCCCACAGGCGCAGTGTGTAGCCGTAGATTTTCCAGAAGGAATGTGTACTGAGACACTGAAAAAGGCACTGGCGGCTGCGTGCAGTCAATGTGATCAGGGGGACGGGCTGGTTTTTCTCACCGATTTACTCGGTGGTTCTCCATTCAGACAGTCTGCGCAACTGGCATTAAATCATCCTGCATATCAGGTTATTACCGGTACTAATATGCAGATGGTTGTGGAAATGATGCTTGAACGTGACGGTATGACAGCCTTTGAGTTCCGTGACATGGCACTGGAATGTGGACATCGTGGGCTGACCAGTCTGTGGCATGAGCAACAGCGTGAAAAACCGTCATCACAGGATATTGATGGTATCTGAGGAGGTCACATGTATCTGATTTCTAATCGAGAAATGCTAAAAAAAGCGCAACGGGGTGGATATGCTGTACCCGCTTTTAATGTCCATAACCTTGAAACAGTGCAGGTGGTAGTAGAAACCGCCGCCGCACTGTCATCACCGGTAATATTGGCGGGAACACCTGGCACTTTTACCTACGCAGGGCTGGAATATATGGTGTCTATCTGTCGTGAAGCGGCCTATATCAACCATCTGCCAGTGGCACTGCATCTGGATCACCATGAAGAGTATGATGATATCTGTCATAAAGTGCAGTCTGGTATTCGTTCTGTGATGATTGATGGTTCACATCTGCCTTTTGAGCAGAATATTGAGGCAGTATCCCGGGTGGTTCGATTTTGCCAGAACTACGATGTCAGCGTTGAGGCAGAATTAGGTCGACTTGGCGGGCAGGAGGATGACTTAGTCGTCGATAGCAAAGATAGCTTCTATACTGATCCTATAGCGGCGAAAGAGTATGTTGCTCGGACAGGTATTGATTCACTGGCGGTTGCGATAGGTTCAGCGCATGGCCTGTATCACGGGGAGCCGCACCTTGATTTTGGTCGCCTGGACGCCATCAGGCAGCAGGTTGATATTCCACTGGTACTGCATGGTGCATCGGGTATCCCTGAAGAGATGGTTCGGCGTGCGATTAATTTTGGGATCTGCAAGGTGAATGTGGCGACAGATCTGAAAATCGCTTTTGCTGACGCGGTCAAAGCCTATTTTGCTGAACACCCTGAGGCAAACGATCCGCGCAAATATATCACACCAGGTAAAGAGGCTATGCGCAAGGTGGTCGAAACTAAAATCCACATTTGCGGTAGTGCAGGAATGATGTAACATTTTACAGCAATGCTTTCACAAAGAAGGCGCTCGCTTTTTTAGGGTTGCCTTTTCTATTCTTAATTATTTTTTCTTTACGGACTTTCATTAATTCCTGTTGTTCATCGGAAGTTAATGTCTTGGGTTGGGATTGTTCAACCTGCAAAATTATCTGTAATTTTTTAGCCGATTTACGCTTTATAACGACATGTTAATTAATGTCATTCTATTCCTTTACCAAGGTGTCCTGATTGATTAAAGCACACACATCCCACAGTAAAATTTCCAAAAGATTACAGGCCTCTGAAGGGATATTGGCAGTGTCAGGGGGGTATTTTGGAATTTGATAAATGCATACAAAAAAAAGTCATCAATCAGGTTGTGTAATTACAGAAGTCGATATATTGTGACGAGAGTGATAGCTATGTCACATAGCTGATTGGCTTTTCTTGAATGGTGAGAAACAGTGGCATAGTGTTATCACAGGTTTATTTAATTTCAGACATTTTACCTCGCTTCGGCGAGGTTTTTTGTTGTGTGCCATAGCCTTTGATGTGGTTCAAAGCGCGGATAAGGGAACTAACGGGGCGCAATACGGGAAGAAAAAGCCTCGCTCAGCTAATCCAAGGGCTAAAACGCTATCTGAGGAGCTGGAAAAGCCACTATAGCCAGAGCCAGTGGCCATCGGTGATGCCGATGGATAAGACGTAAGCTACGCAGCATCCTCTGGAAACAGTGGCGAATAAGTTGTAGCCCCCTGAATATGGCACTGCCGTGGAGCTGGGCTTGGTGGAGTCACGCGAAATTAGATTTGGTATTCTATCATGCGTTTTAGAAACAGTGCCTGTATGTCTTGTCGTTGGTTTAAAATGACATGTACGACTACATCAGTTTCTGAATCGACTGTGTAAAGAATTTTGTATCCATTTTTTGTATTACACTCACGATACTCAAATACACCAATCTTACTTAGCTGAAACGAGATTGGGCTTGCTAATGGAAAAATGCTCACATTACTTTCGAATTCCGAAATGAAATCGTTAATTATGGATAAAGGATCAATATCTTTAGTCCGCAAAAAGTTCGCAATATCTTTAACGCATATTTTGCAGTGCCAGTGTATTTTATTGTTACAGTTTTATTCATAATAATTAAATAAAATTTAAAACTCATAAAACCTACAAGTGAACACACTAATGTACAAACAGAAAACATATTCGCCATAGCACATAGTTATGGATTTTATGCTAGTTGGATAGGGAAAGCTTAAGAATAACGGGTAAGGATAAAAAGAAACCATTATCACTATAGGGCGGTCATCTGCCCTTTAACTCTCAGGGTGATCAACTATGGTAGAAATTAACGGTTCCCGCAGATGGCTCAAATCTGAGTCATGATGGAAATTCCCATCATCTTTAAACCCTGCATTGTTATTTTCCCAACACAGGGTGACTTAATGTAACTGAGTAACTCACAACGAATTTCGTCGGCAGTGAGTTAATTGGCTTTTAAATCCCATTTAACAACATTAAGTAAGGCTCGCAGGCAACCTTTTAATAAGTCTCGTAGTCCTCATACTCAGTAAAGTGAGGAGCCTCCGAGATTAAGGATTCCTTGTTGACGAAAGTATAACCTACGAAAATTTCGTAGTTGAATCTTTAAGATTGATGACACCTTAATCTGAAGGAATCCCTATAATCGCGTAAAATATCGCGAGCGTTTTCAGTATCTCAATGAGCACGTTCCAGAAAATATTGAATACTATCCGGTGAGTGTTCACCCAACCATTCAGCTAGTTGCCAGCTTCATAACCCACCCAATATTGTATAGAAGAAATATTGGGAGTTTCTATACAACAAATTGTAGAGATTTAGGAAGACGGTTGTAGACTTCGAGAGATTAGGGTTTTTCTCTATGGCTTGATTTATCTGGGATTAAGAGACTTTAGTAGACGTCGAGAGAGGTTTGTTTGGCGTCCCCTGCAGGAATCGAACCTGCAACTAGCCCTTAGGAGGGGCTCGTTATATCCATTTAACTAAGGGGACAGCGGAACGCAGTATACCTGTTTTTCTTGTCAGAGATAAGGCATAACGAACTGTTTGCCTATATAATCACCACTCTTTTTGATTACCATTAATGAAAGATAGGCAGTATATTTTACATATTGGGTGCAATAGCTGGTATACAGCACGATAATTGATATCTAAAAATAATTATATGGAGAACAATATGAAGTATCGTCTGAGCGGGGTTGCTCTTACAGCCGTCTTACTTGTGGGATGTGCCAGTTCATCAAATACGATGGAGCAGGGACGTTCTGATCCGCTGGAAGGGTTTAACCGCGCTATGTTCAACTTTAATTATGATGTTCTCGACCCATATGTGCTGCGCCCTGTTGCTGTAGCTTGGCGTGATTATGTGCCGATGCCCGCACGAAATGGTATTGGTAATTTTATGAGCAACCTCGAAGAGCCAGCCAGTATGGTGAACAGTTTCTTGCGTGGCGATGTTCATGAAGGTGCAAAACACTTCAACCGTTTCTTTTTGAATACCTTGTTGGGAATGGGAGGGCTTATTGATGTTGCTTCCATGGCGAACCCCAAACTGGCAAAAGAAGATCCGATGCGTTTTGGTAGCACATTGGGATACTATAACGTGGGGTATGGTCCCTATGTTGTTCTGCCCGGTTACGGTAGTTTTACATTGCGTGATGAAGGCGGTAACTTTGCGGATATGACTTATCCCATATTGAGTTATCTCACGGGTTGGATGTCGGTAGGTAAGTGGGTTTTCCAAGGTATAGAAACCCGCTCACGCTTGCTGGACTCTGATGGCCTGTTAAAGAACTCTTCAGATCCTTATTTGATGATGCGCGATGCTTACTTCCAACGCCACGATTTTATGGCCAATGGCGGCATATTGGAGCCAGAAAAAAATCCTAATGCGGCAAGTATTCAAGATGAATTGGATTCTATAGATTAGTTCGTACTCATAATCAAAAAAGGATAGCGGGCGCTATCCTTTTTGGGGTTACGGTATGTAGTTAGAACGTATAGTTAAAGTTTATACCATACAACCATGCGGTTCCTTTGGAATCGAATTCATATGATGTACTGAAACCGTCGCGTCCTCTTGCAGTTTTTCGCTAACATGTACTTTTTTACCGCGCATATAGGAAACACCAACATCTACAGAAGCATCTTTATTGAATGCATAAGTGGTTCCTAAGCTAAACCAAAAACGATCTTGATCCGGAATGGAGATAGAACGATTTTTGGCTGGTACAGGGCTTTCATCAAAAGCGATACCGGTACGGAATGTCCAGTTATCGTCATAGTAGTAAGTTGTACCTAGCGAGATACGGTAAGCATCGCGGAAACCTTCGTGTTTGTGGAATAAGGTATCGCCGGAATCTTTGTTTTTACCACGTAATTCTTTAAATTCGCTCCAGCCTGTATACAGGAAGCTATAGTGAATTGCCCATTGTGGTGCAACGCGGTTATAGCCTGAGAATTCCCACATATCCGGTAAATTCAGATCCAATGTTCCTTTGATGGTATTACCCTCAAGGCCATTTATGCCAGGAAATTTGATAGCCGGGTTAGCAGGAATATTAGGCAGTTCATTGCTGTAATCGCCTTTTTTAAACTTCACTTTAACTTTTGAACGGTAAGTTAAGCTATAACGATTATTTTCATCAAATTGGTACAAAAGGCCTGCATTCCAACCATAACCCCAATCTTTGCCTTCCAAACGGGCACCTTCGGTATGTTGAAGGGATGTTAGTCTTAGATTTTGGGATTAATTTTGTGAATCATTCCTGTTAACGCTGGCCCGACTTCGCCCATATGACGAACAATTTCAGCATCGGCATAAATAGCATTAACACCTAAGCCAAAGCTGAATTGATCATTAAATTTGTAAGCGCTACTCAGATTAAAGTTCACAGTCTTGAGCGATGTTTTTCCACCAATGGGGCCAGCAGAATAATTATTACTGAAGTTGGTAGACAAGCCAAAGTTAGAAGTCGCAGAGGCGCCAATATACCACTGATCATTAATTGGAGCGATAAAATGCAGGTTTGGGATCCATGCATGTGGAGCGATGTTTTTAGCATTTGTGCTCTGACCCGTTACAGGTGACTTCCCGGTAATATCAACATCTGGGTTGACATACACCAAACCACCAGAAAACGACGGGCGATCAAATAAGGTCATGGCCGCAGGGTTACGACTGCCGACGGAAGCGTTGTCTGCAACGGCACCTGCCCCAGAAAATGCACGGCCTAGTCCTGATGATGAATATTCATTCAATTGAAAACCAGCAGCACTAGCGTTGGATGAGAGGATTGCAACCGCCACTGCTAACGCTGAACGTGTAAATAGGTTTTTCTGGTCCATAACCAAACCTCATTGTCTAATTATTATTAACATGCCACTCAAGTAGCTGAGAGCGCGGGATTGTAGAGTCGATTTGTCGCAATGACAACAATGACAAATCAGACCAGTGCACGAAGTATAGGCTTGATAATAGAATATGTTGCAAGAATGTTTTCTAAATACAACTAAAATGATTCTTAAATTGGGACTTACTTAACAAAAAATAGACAACTTCCGTTAATGAAGTGTAAACGAGTTTCTGTTGACGTGGTCAGATCAATAAATAGTGAGATAAATGGCTTCAAACAGCGTAAGTGCTGGTTATCGGCAGTCAGGAAAACGTAGAATTATCAGCAAGTTTTTTAGCCGGAGTCAATTTAAATGTCTGATGCGATTAATCGCTGTAATGCCGAAGAAACGGCAGCTTACTGTTGTGTTGATGTGGGAACCGTTATTGATAATGAAGACTGTACCGCTTCTTATCAGTGTATTTTTACGAGTGAACAAGACGCCGAAATCATGCTTAATATGTTGATCAAAAAGGCAAAATCAGTGGAATCAGATCCCTGTGTTATACGCCATAGTATTGAAGCGGTTGACGGTGGAATGCAATTATCTGTGGACTTTACCTTTAGCTGCCAAGCGGAAGCCCTCATCTTTCAATTAGGCTTGCGTTAATTCACTCTGAACAACGGTTTTCTCATTGTTTTGTCATGCCAATCAGTGAGAAAATCGCTTGTAATAGATTGTAAATCATTGTCTTCTCTTTGTACTCCTGTCGCTCATTCTTCGTTTAAGTTGTATAAATTATAAATAGTTTAAAGTTGAGTTTGTTCTCATTTTTCGTTTATTCCTATTTGCTATTTTCCAACATTGCGTTAACAATGCATCAGCAGGTCTGACCTCTTATGAGGTGAGTAAATATTTTTAATCAATCAATTGATTTAGTTAATAATAATGATTAGGAGTTGCTATGGGTCGTTCTTCAACAAAAGTAATACCGCAAAAGGAACGTGTCGCTATTGTCAGCGGATTGCGCATTCCTTTTGCGAAACAGGCAACTTGCTACCACGGTATTCCGGCTGTTGACTTAGGAAAGGCGGTTGTGAGCGAGCTGGTCATTAGGAGCGGTTTGTCGCCTGAGAAGATCGACCAATTGGTTTTTGGACAGGTGGTTCAAATGCCGGAAGCACCAAATATTGCAAGGGAAATTGTTTTGGGGACAGGCTTAAGTGTAAATACTGATGCCTATAGTGTTTCCCGCGCCTGTGCGACGAGTTTTCAGGCAATTGCAAATGTGGCTGAAAGTATTATGGCAGGGACAGTCAATATAGGGATCGCCGGAGGTGCGGATTCTTCATCCGTTTTGCCCATCGGAGTGACTAAGTCACTGGCGCGCACGTTAGTTGACATGAACAAAGCCAAGAGCCTCTCTCAACGATTAAAATTACTCAGCCGATTGAAATTCCGTGATTTATTGCCTGTATCCCCTGCCGTTGCTGAATATTCTACAGGGTTGAGAATGGGGGATACCGCTGAACAGATGGCAAAAACGTATCATATCAGTCGCGAAGATCAGGATGCACTTGCGCATCGCTCCCACGTATTAGCCGCTAAAGCCTGGGAGCAAGGGCTTTTGCAAAAGGAAATTATATCGGCATATTTCCCGCCATACAGTAAGACATTGGCAGAAGATAACAATATCAGAAAAAACTCCACCTTAGCTTCTTATGCCAAATTGCGCCCGGCTTTTGATCGTAAACATGGCACAGTTACCGCGGCAAACAGTACACCATTGACTGATGGTGCAGCGGCAGTAATGTTAATGCGTGAATCGGTTGCCAAAGAACTCGGTATGGTTCCATTGGGGTATTTACGCAGTTATGCATTTTCTGCCATTGATGTTTGGCAGGACATGTTACTGGGACCGTCCTATGCAACCCCGCTGGCACTGGATCGTGCGGGTATCACCCTGAATGAGCTGACTCTTATCGACATGCATGAAGCATTTGCTGCCCAAACATTAACGAATTTAAACATGTTTGCCAGTGAGAAATTTGCCCGTGAAAAGTTAGGGCGTTCTCAGGCAATAGGCGAAGTGGATATGGATAAATTCAATGTATTGGGTGGATCAATTGCTTATGGGCATCCCTTCGCGGCGACAGGAGCCAGAATGGTTACCCAGACGTTGAATGAATTGCATCGCCGTGGTGGTGGTTTTGGGTTAACGACAGCTTGTGCCGCTGGTGGTTTGGGTGCAGCAATGGTATTGGAGGTAGAATAATGGCTCAGGTTGAAAAAGAAACGGTTATGTCAGCAGCAATGCAACCGGAGCAATCAGTATTCAGTTTTTCTGTCAGGGACGACAAGGTGGGAATTATCACCATTGATGTACCCGGAGAGAAAGTCAACACACTGAAAGCTGAATTTGTTGAACAGTTCCTGATCATGTTTGAAAAAGCGCAACAAGTTTCAAGCTTGAAAGGGCTGGTTATTGTATCCGGTAAGCCAGATACTTTCATTGCTGGTGCTGACATTAGCATGATAGCTCACTGCCAATCTCAGGAAGAAGCGACAGCATTGGCTGAAAAAGGTCAAAAACTGTTTGCGCAGATTGCCAGCTATCCTTTACCGGTTGTGGCCGCGATTCATGGCGCGTGTTTAGGGGGTGGGCTGGAGTTGGCATTGGCTTGTCATGCGCGAATCTGTTCTTTGGATGAGAAAACCCGTCTTGGTTTGCCGGAAGTTCAGCTTGGGTTATTACCAGGTTCAGGCGGAACGCAAAGATTGCCTCGTTTGATTGGTGTCAGTGCTGCTTTAGACATCATATTGACCGGCCGTCAGCTCAAGGCAAAACAGGCGCAACGGTTGGGCGTTGTGGATGACGCAGTTCCTTTAGATATCTTGCTGGATGTTGCTGTGCAGTATGTTAAAAAAGGCATCGTGAAACGTAAGCCATTGGCATGGTCACAGCGCATACTGGCAAGTGCATTAGGCAGGCCGTTGTTATTCCAGATGGTCCATAAAAAAACGCGAGAAAAAACTCGCGGTCATTATCCCGCACCAGAAAAAATCATCAATGTGATTCGTGCCGGCCTGGAAAAAGGCCCAGAGAAAGGTTTTCAGCTTGAAGCCAGGGCGTTTGGTGAACTGGCGATGACACAAGAATCAGAAGCATTGCGGAGTCTGTTTTTTGCTTCTACAACGTTGAAGAATGAAACTGGCTCTTCAGAACAGCCTGCCGAAATCAGACATGTGGGGATTTTGGGAGGAGGCCTGATGGGGGGCGGTATTGCCAATGTGACCGTGACGCGAGGAAATTTACCTGCTCGCATTAAAGATATTAATGAAAAAGGCATTAATCAGGCCTTGAAATATACATGGGATCTCCTTTCTAAGCGGGTAAAACAGCGTCGTTTGCAATCAAGTGAGCGTTCTCGTCAGATGTCTCTATTGACAGGAACGACAGATTACAGTGGGTTTAAGCAAGCTGATATTGTTGTTGAAGCGGTATTTGAAGATTTAGTATTGAAACGCAAAATGGTTGCAGAAATTGAAGACAATACAAAAACCGAAACTATTTTTGCGTCTAACACTTCTTCATTGCCAATCCATAAGATCGCTGAAGCTGCGACTCGGCCAGAGCAGGTGATCGGTCTTCACTATTTCAGTCCTGTAGACAAAATGCCGCTGGTGGAAGTCATTCCACATGAGGGAACGAGTGAAAAAACGATCGCAACGGCCGTAGCGTTAGCCAAGAAACAGGGAAAAACAGCGATTGTTGTCGGGGATAAAGCGGGTTTTTATGTGAACCGAATTCTGACACCTTACATTAATGAGGCGGGTTATTGTTTATTGGAAGGTGAACCGATTGAACATATTGATAATGCTTTGCTGAATTTTGGTTTTCCTATTGGTCCCATCAATCTGCTGGATGAAGTTGGCATAGATGTGGGTACTAAAATCATCCCTATTTTAGTAGAAGAATTAGGCAGTCGATTTGCGGCACCGGAGATTTTGGCTGCAATTTTGCAGGATGACCGAAAGGGCAGGAAGAATGGCCGCGGTTTCTATTTATATGCGAGTAGAAAATTATATGCGAGTAGAAAAAGCGCATTCTGGCCTTTTGGCAGAAAAAACAAAGAAGTGGATGCTTCGATTTATTCCTTATTAAAGATCAAACCAGCGATAAAAATGTTGCCTGCTGACATTGCCCAGCGTTGTGTGATGCTCATGCTGAATGAAGCCGTGCGTTGTTTGGATGAGGGGATTATCAGAAGTCCGCGTGATGGTGATATTGGTGCTGTATTTGGCATTGGGTTCCCACCGTTCTTGGGTGGGCCATTCCGTTATATTGATAAGCTTGGCAGTGATAAAGTTGTAGAAATTTTACGTCGTCTGGAGACGCAATATGGCGAAAGATTTACTCCCTGTGAGGGTTTAATTCGGATGGCAGAACAGAAAAAGAAATTTCACGTATAGCTTGAATTTTATTTGTTAAAACAGTCAGGTCGGCTCTTGTAATTAAGGGCCGATTTTTTATAGGAAATAATTAATTGTTTATTCATGGTTTGAAGAAAAGCTAAAGTGTGGGGTATTTTGAGACAGATTCACAATTAACTTAACGGTGGATTATGTACGTTTTTATTATGCGTCATGGTGATGCTGCTTTGAATGCAATCAGTGATGCAGCGCGGGAACTGACCTCCAGAGGATATCAAGAATCACAGCAAATGGCTCATGGGCTTTCGCAACAATCGCCTGACATCGACTGTGTTCTGGTCAGTCCTTATATCCGAGCAGAACAAACATTGAAGGCGGTACGAGAAAACCTGGCGCTTCCCGACAAGGAAGAAATACTGGCTGAGTTAACGCCATCGGGAGATGTAATGTTGATTGCCAGCTACTTGCACGTTTTGTCAATACAAGGGTATAAATCTGTATTGATAGTTTCTCATTTACCGTTGGTCGGCTATTTGGTGTCTGAGCTTTGCCCGGGGCAAACTCCGCCGATGTTTACGACATCAAGCATTGCTTGTGTCGAGTTGGATCACCAAACGGAAAAAGGGTGTCTGTTATGGCAAACATCCCCTGCACAATTAGCGGCGAAATTCTAACCAGACACCTTAATTCTCAGGCAATTTAATTAAATATAACGACAAGTTAGCGCTGCGTAAATTCATCCATCTCTACCAAAATGAGTAACGCCGCGCTCCCTCCCCACGCTTTGGGAGCTTGATGGAAGGCAATAATATCAGGATGTTGGGCAAGCCATAGCGGGGCTTGTTGTTTGAGAATATGTTTACCATGTCCATGCATAACGCAGGCACAATAGACATGCTCTCGACGGCAGGCAGCGATTAATGCCCCAATTTCTTGTTTGGCCTGTAACTGAGTTAGTCCATGTAAATCCAGGAAAAGTTCAGGGGAATAATCTCCACGCCGCAATTTCTTTAATTCATAATGGCTGGTGCCTTCCCGAATGTAGCGGGTCGGGCCTTCCATATCCAAATTTGGCTGGAATTCATCGGAAAAATAATAACTGGCATCAGCTTGCTCTTGCTTCAAGCGTTCGGGGGCAATACGGTTAATTTTTTTTCTTTTCGGGGGATGGGAAATCGTATCTTGTGCAATGCGACGGGTTCCCGTGACAGACGTCCTGAATAGGCTGATGTCTTCTGTGTTTAATTGATATTTTTTCTTCATTACACGTTCATTTACTCACAACTTTTAGCAAGTGTACCTGATTTTTTGTGATTTTTCCTGATAGTTATCATTTAAAGTAACAAAGTGTTCACAAAATGATTTGACAATTATGTCTGGTTATAAAATAAATGTATATACAACATGAGGTCTGATACAAACAACAAAAATAACAGGATAGTACAATGTCGATTGAACTAAGAGACACTGATGTCATATGGCGCAATGCCAAACTTGCCACAATGAATCCTGCAATTAAAGACATGGCTGGTGAAAGCAATTATGGCATGTTAGAACAGCATGACCTTATTATCCGGGCCGAAAAAATCTTAGCGATTGTGCCGACAGATAGCGTACCCGCCAACCAATGCAAGGTCATTGACGCAGAGCAGAGGCCGATCACTCCCGGCTTAATTGATTGCCACACTCACTTAGTTTTTGGTGGTAATAGAGCCTCTGAGTGGGAACAGCGCCTGAATGGGGTTTCTTATGAAGAAATTAGTGCCAAAGGGGGAGGGATTAATTCTACAGTGAATGCCACCCGCAACAGTTCAGCTCAACAGTTGGAAAGTGTATCCCAGAAACGTCTCAATACACTGATGGCCGAAGGCGTGACAACGATTGAGATGAAATCCGGTTATGGGCTGGATCTGATAAATGAAGAAAAACAGTTGAATGTCGTGCGGGCATTGGCACAGAAAAATCCCATCGAAATTAGCCCGACATTACTTTCTGCCCATGCCGTCCCACCTGAATATAAACATGATCCAGATGCCTACACTGATTTAGTTTGTGGCTCCATCCTGCCTACTCTTTGGCAAAAACAGTTATTCGAAGCTGTAGATGTATTTTGTGAAACGGTTGGTTTCAATCTGGAACAGACCCGACGCCTTTTTGAAACAGCAAAGCGCCTGAATATTCCTGTAAAAGGTCATGTTGAGCAACTTTCCAATTTGGGAGGAAGTGAACTGGTTGCTGAATATCAAGGTTTATCAGTGGATCACATTGAACATTTGGATGAAAAAGGCATTGAGGCTCTCAGTCGTAGTGGAACAGTGGCCGTGTTACTGCCGGGGGCATTTTACTTCCTGAGAGAAACTCAACGTCCCCCGATTGCATTATTGCGCCAATATGGTGTTCCAATGGCTATTTCGACAGATTTTAATCCCGGCACGAGTCCTTTTGCCTCTTTGCGCCTGATGATGAATATGGCATGCGTACAATTTGGTTTGACGCCGGAAGAAGTATGGCAGGGAGTCACCATTCATGCAGCCAACGCATTGGGACGAGCGGAGAGTCATGGTCAACTTACGGCAGGTTTTATAGCGGACTTTGTCGTTTGGGATGCCCAGAATCCGGTGGATATCTTATATGAATTGGGACATAACCCGTTGGTTTATCGTATTTATCATGGTGAAATGACGCATCGTGATGACTTAAATAGCTTTAATTAATGGTGGTGAGGGAAAAAATATGAATTTATGGCATCCAACATCAGAAAATATTTGGCAGGGGCGTAATGATCTTGCAGAAGCCAATAATGCCTTACGTATATTCCAGACAATAAAGCAGCCCGCCAGTTTCTCCCCAGCCGAATTTCCCCATCACATTGCGCTATTGGGTTTTGAATGCGATGAAGGCGTTAAACTGAATCAGGGGCGTCCGGGAGCAAAACAGGGAGCAGAATATCTACGCCAATCGCTGGCAAATCTGGCGAGCTATGACGGCCATGATAGGTTAGTGGATTTGGGAAATATTCGCGCTGATTCAGGCGAACTGAGTGAAGCCCAGCAAGCGCTCAGTGATGCTGTTTATGAATGCCAGCAACATAATATGAAAACGCTGATTTTTGGGGGGGGGCATGAAACGGCTTTTGCTCATGGGATGGGAATTTACCGTGCGTTTCCGAAGCAGCGTGTTGGTATCATCAATTTTGATGCCCATTTGGATCTGCGCAATTCACCGCAGCCTACATCAGGCACTCCATTTAGGCAACTTGCGCATTACTGCCAGCAACACCAGCGTCCATTTAATTACAGTTGTGTTGGTGCCAGCCTGGCATCAAATACTGAGGCATTACTGGATGAGGCTAATCATCTTGATGTCACGATTATTTGGGATACCCACTGTGTTGAATCCATGTTGGATAAGGTACAGCAGCAATTACAAGATATAATTAATCAGGTTGATATTATTTATATGACTATCGACTTGGATGTGCTGCCAATTTGGCAAATGCCGTCTGTTTCTGCGCCTGCGGCATTGGGAATTCCGCTGGAGCGTTTATTGCCATTGGTTCAACTCATCTGTCAGAGCAAAAAATTGCAGGCGGTGGATTTAGTGGAGCTTAACCCTTTGTATGATATTCAGGGAATGGGGGGAAAAGCGGCGGCTCGCCTTGCCTGGCAGTTGGTGCACTGGTGGAATAAATAACTGGTGGGGAGCGAAAAAGTGGGAAGGAAGGGATAATGACAGACGATTTACCAGATACATATGCCAAGCCTGTGCCCCTGTATGCAAAAGTCAAACAAGCGATTATTGAAAAGATCTATACAGGGGAATGGAAACCGCATGATCGGGTTCCTTCGGAAGCGGAATTAGTCAAAAAATTTGGCTGTAGTCGTATGACGGCTAATCGGGCATTGAGGGAGTTAACGGCAGAAGGTTTCCTATTTCGTTTGCAGGGAGTGGGATCGTTTGTCTCTGAGCCAAAAGGACAATCTGCGTTATTTGAAATTCACAGTATTGCAGATGAAATTGCTTCCCGCACTAACCGACATAGTTGCAAGGTGCTGAAACTCGCTGAAGTGACCGCCAATATCACTCAGGCTGAGGAATTCAGTATTGCAGCAGGGGCGCCTCTCTACCATTCCATCATTCTGCATTATGAAAATGATATACCTGTGCAAATTGAAGATCGTTATGTCAATGTTCAGGCGGCACCGGAATATTTGCGGCAAGATTTTCGGCAACAAACCGCCCATGATTACTTATCTCAGGTAGCACCATTAACAGAAGGGGAGCATATTGTTGAAGCTGTGGCGGGAGATGCCCTTTTTTGTCGGTTATTACAAATTGAAGCAAATACACCTTGTTTATTAATTAGTCGACGAACCTGGTCGAAAGAGTTTATTGTTTCCAGTGCCAGATTATTGTTTCCTGGTCATCGATATAAATTAAAAGGGCGGTTTAATTCATAGTCTTCCTATAAGTTACAAAAAATTAAGCCACAAAAACCTCTTTTTCCTTATTGGGAAGGAGAGGTTTTTCATTAACCATTGTGACAATAATGTAAAATCAATGTGATATTAAACACAAAACCAGTAAAAATATTTACCTGTTTATCACGGAATAAATCAATATCATCTTATTGATTTTTATCATAAATGGTATTGTGTCCCGCATCATTCACTTTATCTGTGTCACATTTTTGCCTATTGAATATACATGTATATACAACTATACAATTAACAAAATTCACAAAAATGAAATAGGAAAAAAACCGTGACGACGCAAAATAATAAATTCAGCAACGTAACCATCCGCTCTCCCAGAGGGACACAACTCACAGCAAAAAGCTGGCTAACCGAAGCACCGCTTCGTATGCTCATGAATAACCTTGATCCCGATGTGGCGGAAAATCCCTGCGAATTGGTGGTTTATGGTGGAATTGGCCGTGCAGCCAGAAACTGGGAATGCTATGAAAAAATCGTTGAAACCTTAAAAAATCTGGACAATAACGAAACTCTGCTGGTGCAATCAGGTAAGCCTGTGGGGGTGTTTAAAACACATGAAAATGCCCCGCGTGTTTTAATTGCCAACTCGAATTTGGTGCCCCATTGGGCGACATGGGAACATTTTAACGAACTGGATGCCAAAGGGCTGGCTATGTATGGCCAGATGACCGCCGGTAGTTGGATTTACATTGGAAGCCAGGGCATTGTACAGGGAACTTACGAAACTTTTGTCGAAGCAGGTCGCCAACACTACAACGGCAATTTGACCGGCCGCTGGATATTGACGGCGGGTCTGGGTGGTATGGGAGGAGCACAGCCACTGGCAGCAACATTGGCAGGTGCCTCTTCATTAACCATAGAGTGCCAACAAAGTCGCATTGATTTTCGTTTGCGTACCAAATATGTGGATGAACAGGCCGTTGATCTGGATGATGCTTTAGCGCGTATTGAACGTTATACCCAGGAAGGTAAAGCAATCTCAATCGCATTATGTGGTAATGCTTCAGAGATCTTACCTGAATTAGTACGCCGCGGTGTACGTCCTGATATGGTGACAGACCAAACCAGCTCCCATGATCCATTACATGGTTATTTGCCAGCTGGTTGGACATGGGAAGAATATTGTCGTCGTGCTGAAAGTGAACCAGAAGTGGTGATCCAAGCGGCAAAAGCGTCAATGGCCGCACATGTTGAAGCCATGCTGGCTTTCCAGAAACAAGGTGTGCCTACCTTTGATTATGGCAATAATATTCGCCAAATGGCGAAAGAATCGGGGGTTGAAAACGCCTTTGATTTTCCCGGATTTGTACCTGCTTACATTCGCCCTCTATTCTGTCGCGGTATCGGACCTTTCCGTTGGGCAGCACTTTCCGGTGATCCTGAGGATATTTATAAAACCGATGCCAAGGTAAAAGAGCTGCTGCCGAATGATGACCATTTACACCGCTGGTTAGATATGGCGAGAGAGCGCATCAGTTTTCAGGGCTTGCCTGCCCGTATTTGTTGGGTGGGATTGGGAGATCGCGTCAAATTAGGCTTGGCATTCAATGAAATGGTTCGCCGTGGGGAACTTTCCGCGCCAATCGTAATTGGTCGTGACCATCTGGATTCCGGCTCTGTCGCCAGCCCTAATCGTGAAACTGAAGCCATGCAAGATGGTTCTGATGCTGTTTCTGACTGGCCATTGCTGAATGCCTTACTGAATACTGCCAGTGGTGCGACGTGGGTTTCCTTGCATCATGGCGGCGGCGTTGGTATGGGATTCTCTCAGCATTCCGGCATGGTCATTGTTGGTGATGGAACGGATGAAGCGGCTGCACGCATTGCTCGCGTCTTACACAATGATCCGGCAACAGGCGTTATGCGTCATGCTGATGCGGGCTATGAATTGGCTATTCAGTGTGCGAAAGAGCAGGGACTAAACTTGCCAATGTTAAACCTGCCAATGGCTGATGCGAAATAAGGAGCGTTGTTAAAATGAAAAACATTACTATTCATCCGGGAAAAATGACGCTTGAAGAACTACGTCATGTTTATCAGCACCCTGTTCAGATTCGTTTGGACGAACAGTGCTTTCCTGCCATTGAGAACAGTGTTGCTTGTGTGAATCGCATTATCAATGAGAATAAAACGGCTTATGGTATCAATACCGGTTTTGGTTTGCTGGCGAATACCCGTATTGCAGAGCAGGATTTAGAAGAGTTGCAGCGTTCTATCGTGTTGTCACATGCGGCGGGAGTGGGTAAGCCTCTGCCGGATGAAATTGTCCGATTGATTATGGTGTTGAAAATTAATAGCCTTGCCCGTGGTTATTCTGGCATTCGTCTGGACGTAATTCAGGGATTGATTGCCCTGGTCAACGCTGAAGTGTATCCCTGTATTCCAGGTAAAGGTTCAGTAGGGGCTTCCGGTGATCTGGCGCCATTAGCGCATATGAGCTTGTTATTGTTGGGAGAAGGTAAGGCCCGTTATCGTGGCGAATGGCTCCCGGCAAAAGTGGCACTGGAAAAAGCAGGACTTGAGCCGATGTGTCTTGTCGCAAAAGAAGGATTGGCACTGCTCAACGGTACACAAGTTTCTACTGCCTTTGCCTTAAAAGGGCTATTTGCCGCCGAAGATTTACTCGCATCGGCGATTGTTTGTGGCGCCTTGTCGGTTGAAGCCTCTCTTGGCTCCCGTAAACCTTTTGATGCTCGTATTCAGGAAGTCCGTGGACAGAAAGGCCAGATTGATGTGGCAGCCCTTTACCGTCTGGTATTGGAAGAACAAAGTGAGATTTCTGCATCTCATCAAAACTGTCCGAAAGTTCAGGATCCTTATTCGTTGCGTTGCCAGCCACAGGTAATGGGGGCCTGTTTAACCCAAATCCGCCATGCTGCTGATGTCATTATGGTTGAAGCCAATGCCGTCTCTGATAATCCCCTGGTCTTTACCGAAGAAGATGAGGTGATTTCTGGTGGTAATTTCCACGCTGAACCGGTCGCGATGGCAGCGGATAATCTGGCTCTTGCTTTGGCAGAAATCGGTTCATTGTCAGAACGCCGTATTGCTTTGCTGATGGATAGCAATATGTCGCAGTTACCGCCATTCTTGGTCGAAAACAGCGGTGTTAACTCCGGTTTCATGATTGCGCAGGTGACGGCGGCGGCGCTGGCAAGTGAGAACAAGGCGCTGGCACATCCTTCTAGTGTCGATAGTCTGCCAACATCTGCCAATCAAGAAGATCACGTTTCAATGGCACCTGCCGCGGGCCGTCGCCTATGGGAAATGGCAGATAATGTGCGTGGTATTTTAGCGATAGAATGGTTGACGGCTTGCCAAGGCATGGATTTTCGTCATGGTTTGGAAAGTAGTCCGATATTAGAAAAAGCCCGCCATATTCTCCGCGACAAAGTGGCCCATTATGATAAAGATCGCTTTTTCGCACCGGATATTGATGTAGCAATCCAGTTGTTGGCTGGGCAGCAACTTTCTGCCTTGTTGCCTGCTGGGAATATCTTAGAAAACTAAGTACAAAACATCGTTTTAGGCCGGATAAAATCCGGCCTTATCGTAGTATTTATCTCTTCCAATCTAATAATAAAAGACACAAGGATAAATCATGCAAAGCATCTCACAACTCAAGCGAGGGTTAAGCGTTCGCCACATTCGATTTATGGCACTGGGTTCGGCAATTGGCACAGGTCTTTTCTATGGTTCGGCAGGCGCCATTAAAGCCGCAGGACCCGCAGTATTGCTGGCTTATGCCATTGGTGGTGCCGCCGTTTTTATGGTCATGCGGGCTTTGGGGGAAATGGCGGTACATCGCTCTGCGCCAGGCTCTTTCTCTTATTATGCTACCCAATACTTAGGGCCATTGGCGGGTTTTCTGACCGGATGGACTTACGTCTTTGAAATGCTGGTTGTTTGTCTTGCTGACGTCACCGCATTTGGCATCTATATGAAGCTCTGGTTTCCCCATGTTGACCAGTGGATTTGGGTACTTGGCATTGTCTTTTTTATTGGTGCCATCAACCTGTGTAATGTCAAAGTATTTGGTGAAATGGAGTTTTGGCTGTCAATCATCAAGGTTGTTGCGATTATCGCCATGATTGTCGGCGGTTTTGCCATCATGATGTATGGGTTTGGTCAGGAGTCTGAGCATGCCACAGGCCTGTCGAACTTATGGGAGCATGGTGGATTTATGCCAAACGGCATCGCGGGAATAATTGCTTCGCTCACCGTCGTTATGTTTGCCTTTGGTGGTATTGAAGTCATCGGCATTACTGCCAGTGAAGCTAAAAACCCGGAAAAATCCATTCCGCGTGCAATCAATGCGGTTCCGTTTCGTATCTTACTGTTCTATGTCCTTACGCTGTTTGTTTTAATGTGCATTTATCCGTGGAACCAGGTGGGGCAAAATGGCAGCCCATTTGTCCAAATTTTCTCCAGTTTGGGAATTGATTCCGCAGCCAATATTTTGAATATTGTCGTGATTACCGCAGCAATTTCCGCGATTAACAGTGATATTTTTGGCGCCGGACGGATGATGTATGGCATGGCGCAGGAAAAACAGGCACCGGCCTCGTTTACTCAACTGACTAAAAACGGTGTACCGTGGGTTACAGTGCTGGTGATGTCAGGGGTCTTGCTGGTGGGCGTTCTTTTAAATTATTTACTGCCGGAAAAAATTTTCATCATCATTGCGTCTATTGCAACATTTGCAACCGTCTGGGTATGGCTGATGATTTTGCTGTCACAATATATCATGCGTCGGAAAATGCCGGCAGAAGAGGCCAAACAGCTTAAATTCCCTGTTCCTTTCTGGCCTGTAGCACCGGCTTTGACTATTGCTTTTATGGCCTTTGTTATTGCGGTATTAGGCTATTTCCCCAATACCCGCATCGCCTTGTACGTTGGGATAGTATGGATAGCATTATTGACAATAAGCTATTACCTATGGGTGAAAAAGAATAAATAATCACCAACTAACCTAAACATGCCACCCTGCCTTTAGGGTGGTTTTTATAACCTCCTTTTCAATTCCTAAGATAATTCATCTGTTCAGAAAGCTGATTTGTGTCCGGGAACGTGGCAAACTAGCGCGTTGATACATTTTTATTATTGGGAGGTGGTTTTTGGATAAGATTTTTGTGGATGAGGCGGTTGCAGAGTTACAGACCATTCAGGATATGCTGCGCTGGTCTACCAGCAGCTTTAATGCTGCCAATATCTATTATGGACATGGAACGGATAACCCGTGGGATGAGGCTTTGCAACTAGTTCTTCCCACCTTGTATTTGCCTCTGGATATTCCAGAAAATATGATGACATCGCGCTTAACATCAACAGAGCGCCTTCGCATTGTTGAGCGAGTCCTACGCCGCATTAATGAACGAATTCCCGTGGCTTACCTGACCAATCGTGCCTGGTTTTGTGGTCACGAGTTTTATGTTGATGAGCGGGTTTTAGTTCCGCGTTCACCAATTGGCGAATTGATCAACAATAAATTTGCTGGTTTGGTTGCACACGAACCATCAACCATTTTAGATCTCTGCACAGGCAGCGGTTGTATTGCGATTGCTTGTGCTCATGCTTTTCCAGAAGCTGAAGTGGATGCAGTTGATATTTCAGAAGATGCTTTGGCAATCACTGAACAGAATATTGAAAATCACGGGCTTTCCCACCGCGTCATTCCGATTCGTTCAGATCTATTCCGTGATATGCCGCCAATGAAATATGATCTCATTGTCACTAATCCGCCGTATGTGGATGAAGAAGACATGAGTGATCTACCCGACGAATTCCATTATGAACCTGAATTGGGATTGGCCGCGGGAACTGATGGATTACAATTGGCTTGCCGAATTCTGGCGACAGCACCGGATTTCCTCACGGAAAACGGAGTGCTTATTTGTGAAGTAGGCAACAGTATGGTTCATCTGATTGAGCAATATCCAGAAGTGCCATTTACCTGGCTGGAATTCGAACATGGCGGTGATGGGGTTTTCATGCTGACTCGCCAGCAATTAGTTGAGCATCACGCATATTTCTGCCAGTTTAAAGATTAATCATTTCTTATGGCACTCAATGGTTAAAACAGACATACAGTGTTAAATCATATCTAATAACAAGCTAGCAAGTAAATATCAAGGCATAGACTAGCCAACCACGTTATGGTTTGAAAAATAAAGGCAAATAAAATTGCTGAAATAAGATAGGTTTTAATCATTGAGTGAGTTATTGTTATTCGATCTCATTTGTAACGCAAATAATGATGGCAGGGTAGGAATGGCAGGAAATAGTATTGGGCAGTTTTTTCGTGTCACCACATTTGGTGAGTCTCACGGAATCGCACTGGGATGCATTGTCGATGGTGTTCCTCCGGGCATTGCTATTACAGAAGCTGATTTACAAATCGACTTAGACAGGCGTCGTCCGGGAACTTCCCGCTATACGACACAACGTCGTGAACCAGATCAAGTTCGCATTCTTTCTGGTGTTTTTAACGGTGTGACAACAGGTACTAGCATTGGTCTGATGATTGAAAACACCGATCAGCGTTCACAAGATTACAGTGCAATTAAAGATGTTTTCCGTCCGGGCCATGCTGACTATACCTACGAACAGAAATATGGGTTGCGTGATTACCGTGGGGGGGGGCGTTCGTCTGCCCGTGAAACCGCCATGCGCGTTGCAGCAGGGGCAATTGCTAAAAAATATCTGTTCGAAAAACACGGCATCCTTATTCGTGCTTGCCTCACTCAGATGGGCGATATTCATTGTGAACTGAAAGATTGGGATCTGGTTGAACATAACCCTTTTTTCTGCCCGGATGCAAGTAAGTTAACTCAGCTTGATGAATTACTCCGCACATTGAAAAAAGAGGGGGATTCTATCGGTGCGAAAGTCAGTGTAATTGCTGAAAACGTACCGGCCGGATTGGGAGAGCCAGTTTTTGACCGTTTGGATGCAGACATCGCTCATGCTTTGATGAGCATTAACGCGGTCAAAGGTGTTGAAATTGGTGATGGTTTCGGTGTTATCAATTTACGTGGCAGCGAAAACCGCGATGAAATGACGACGCAGGGATTTACCAGTAACCATGCTGGCGGCATTTTAGGCGGAATTAGCAGTAGTCAGTCAATTATTGCACATATTGCTTTGAAACCGACATCCAGCATTATGGTGCCAGGCAGGACTATTAATCGTCAGGGAGAGGAAGTGGATATGGTGACTCGCGGCCGCCACGATCCTTGTGTTGGTATTCGTGCCGTACCTATTGCAGAAGCCATGATGGCGATTGTGCTGATGGACCACTTATTACGCCAGCGGGCACAATGTGCCGATGTGATACCATCGCTTCCGCGCTGGTAATCGGGAAGAGACTCCTGATACCCACTTCGGTTAGTGCTGAAAGGTATCATGAGAATAGGCAAGCAGTTTTCTGGTGAAATGCATAATGGAATGGTCATTATTGGGGCCGGAAATTTACGGTTTCCTCTTTTTGGTTGCGATGGTGGCGGGGTTTATCGATTCTATTGCAGGAGGCGGTGGATTATTAACCATTCCTGCGTTGCTATCGGTGGGGGTTTCTCCTGTCCAGGCACTGGCAACAAGTAAGTTACAGGCTATAGGTAGCTCTTTCTCTGCCAGCCTTTATTTTATCCGCCGTGGTGTAGTGGATTTGCGTTCCCAGCGTTTTGCTATCTTCATGACGATAATTGGCGCTATGCTGGGAGCTTTGCTGGTTCAATTTGTGTCACCGGATTTTCTGCGTTATTTATTGCCGGCATTAGTGATTATTATCGGCCTTTATTTCCTCTTAGTACCGAATATTGGAGCAGAAGATCGGCAGCATCGTCTTGGCCCAATTGCATTTGGTTGCCTTGCCGGATGTGGTATTGGCTTTTACGATGGTGTGTTTGGGCCGGGAACGGGATCTTTTTTCGCACTCTCTTATGTCATGCTGTGTGGCTACAATTTGGCGAAAGCGACGGCCCATGCCAAGGTACTGAACTTCGCATCTAACATCGGAGCCTTGGGATTCTTTGTGCTGGGTGGACAGATCTTATGGCTGGCGGGCGTTGTGATGTTGGTAGGCCAGATCATCGGCGCGCGATTAGGGGCGAGTTTGGTGTTGAGCAAAGGGAAGAAACTCATTCGTCCGCTGTTGGTGACAATTTCCTTTTTGATGAGCATCAAACTTCTTTATGATCAGCACGGAGATACCGTCCGTTCTTGGCTGGCATTTTATTTTTGATTTAGGATCTGGCATTAATACATGACCGCACATCATTATCAACAACTGATTGAAATTTTTGATAATTGCTTTAGCAATGACTATAACACCCGCCTGATAAAAGGTGATGATGAGCCGATTTATCTGCCTGTAGATGATGAAGTTAACTATAACCGGATAGTGTTCGCCCACGGTTTTTATGCCAGTGGATTACATGAAATTTCTCATTGGTGCATTGCGGGTAAAGAGCGTCGCAAACTGATCGATTTTGGTTACTGGTATTGTCCTGATGGGCGTGATGCCCAAACTCAGGGAGAGTTTGAAAAGGTGGAGATTAAACCACAGTCACTGGAGTGGTTATTCTGTGTAGCTGCGGGGTTTCCCTTTAATGTCAGTTGTGACAACCTTGAAGGCGATTTTGAGCCGGATCGCCTTACTTTTCAGCGGAAAGTGTATGCGCAAGTCATGCAATACCTTGAAAAGGGGATACCCGCACGAGCAGCACGCTTTATTCAAGGTCTGCAATCGTTTTACAATACGCCACCATTAAAAGCAGAGCATTTTCCTTATTCGGAAGATCTCTTTGCTAACAGAAATTGATTTTGAGGAAAAAAATGATGCTCGCAGAGTTTGAAACACGTATTCTGGCGCAAATTGATGATATGGTTGAACATGCCAGTGATGACGACTTATTTGCTGGTGGTTACCTCCGCGGGCACCTGACATTAGCTGTTGCTGAATTAGAGGAAGAAGGCGCGAATACGATTGAACAGCTCCATCAACGTGTTGAAGAAAGCATCCACAAAGCCATTAAAGTGGGAGAACTGACTCCACCAGATCAGGTTTTGGTTTTGGCAACTTGGCAAAAACTGCTGGATGGTGCAAAAGACTAATTATTTGATATAAAAATAACTTTATTTAGGGCTATGCATATAGCCCTTTATTTTTTGCTTGAATTGAGTAACTCTCCATCTTCAATTACAAAAAAATTCGTAGTGCATCTCAATAATGATAATAAATAGTGATAATTAAATCTTTATTGATCTTTTTATAGTAAATATAAAGTACAGTTATCTGGTTGTTCAATTTATTTCAGATACAGCTTTAAGTACTCTTTGGCGGAATAACATTGGTTTTAATTATTTATAATTAAAACAATTAGGATGTTAATATATTGAATGTGATTAAATATAAACAGCACATAAAAATGATATTCTATTTATTACTATAATCTAAGGATGTTTTTTTATGTCACGTCAAAATGACGTATAAATATATTAAGTTTTAACGAGTATGAATATGATTGTTTATCATTGCTTTTAAATAATCATGTTATTAGTAGAACAACTGATGATTAAAATAAAGAGTAATGCTAAATTTTAGGTAATGATATGCAGGGAAATAAAGTGACTTTTACTTGATTAACTAACTGAAGCAAGGGCACGAACTCTAAGTAAAAAATCAATAAGAGTTCATATTAAAAAACAGATAAGTTCCTCTTTGGAAGTCAAGATTAGAAAAGGATATTTCAGGAGATAGTGACATGAAACTGGAAAGTAGCTTTGTTCAAAGTGGTTACAGAGAGTATGCTGAAAATAGTAAAGTACTTTTATTACCTGAATCGATAAATTCTGACTCATTAACATTTGCTGAGAAAAAGGCGATGAATACAACATTGGAAAAAAGAGTTGAAAATCTGGAACCAGACGTTGTTCAAATCAAAATGGATGTTGCTGTTATAAAATCAAATTATGCAACAAAAACAGATATTGAAATAGTCAGTTCTTTGATTTACAAAGAAATATCCTCTGTACGTAGTGATATCTCATCTATACATCAAAAAATATCAACTTTAAATGAGGAGCTATCCAATAAAATAGTTGCTCAAACCAAATGGATGGTCACAATGCTGTTTGGTTTTTCTGGTGCCATTATTGCCGCAATGAGGTTTATGATTTGAACACAATGCCTTCTATTCGCTTAACACAAAAATCAGATGTAACCCAATTACCCGCAGTAGAACGTTCTGCTGCGAAATTATTTAGGTTTATACCTGAATTGGCTTGGATAACCGAGGGGCACGTGCAAACTGAGCAGCAACATTTGAGCTATATTGCGCAAGGCAATAGCTGGATTGCCCTTAATGAAGATGCCCTGCCTATTGGTTTTATTTTGGCTAAGCTGTTAGATGATGGACTCCATATTATAGAGCTTTCTGTGCATGAAAATTGGCAGAGAAAAGGGATTGGAAAGATATTGATTGAAAAAGTCATTCAGGTTGCTGAACAGCGTCATCTTAACGCTGTGACATTGACAACTTTTCGTTATGTTAACTGGAACGCTCCCTTTTATCATAAATTGGGATTTGAGATCTTAGATTCGCAGCAACTTTCTAGGTCATTACAGCAAATACTACAAAGTGAAGTCGATTATGGGTTTGCTGAAGAACAACGTTGTGCAATGAGACGATTGCTTAAGATAACCACTGCACCTGAATAATTTACTGAATTTGAAATAATAACAATTTTGAAAATAAAGATTGTAGGAGGTTGCATCAGACATAATTTTTCCATGCCTGATGCAACAGAATAAACTACTTCAAGGTTTTTCTGTTCTTACTGCCTTGCCGCGTAATAACTTCCTGACCCAAAAGCGATTTGGGTGTAAAGCCACCAATGTCTCATCATCAAGCGGTAGAGCTTCCCCAAAAATCTGGCTAGCCAATAATTCTGCGCTTAAAGGAGCGGAACATAATCCACGTGAACCCAACGCGCCAAGAATAAATAAGTCTGGGTAACAAGGAGATTCTTCAATCATTTTATTAGTGTTTATTTGCAGAGATAAATTTGCATATTTATCCATAAGTTCACTGAAAGCAGGAACATTCCCGACCATTGGCATATGATCTCGAATGACACACCGGATACCCTGACGAGACTTCTCTTCTGAAATGTCAACTTCCTGTGGCCAATCAACATCCGGGAAACATTTTAATAAACGATCTCGGTTTTCTTGTTGCTCGATAGAAGAGTACAGTGTATCCAACCGATTGCGTTGATAACTGGCACCGATACAGTGATATTGGTTATTAGGATTAACAGGAGTCATGTAGCCATCGTAACACAGTACACTTTTCAATTGGCTCAGGTTATCTGTAGTTGGAATATGGCTAACTTGACCGCGAACAGCGGTTACAGGGAGTTTTTTAGTCTGTTCAAATTGTGGCAGACAGTGACCATTGGCAATAATGACAACGTTGTGACCCTTGCATTGCAGGTTTTCCTTATGTTCAATCTGCAATTGCCAGCCGTTTTCACTTTGAATAAGCTGAGTTATTTTATGATTAAAATAAAATTGCATTCCACGTTGTTCAGCCAGTTTAATTACTGCTTGAGTCAGTTGTGCGGGGTATAACCATCCGCCTTG
Source organism: Xenorhabdus sp. SGI 60 (assembly GCF_056632175.1). Lineage (NCBI taxonomy): Bacteria > Pseudomonadati > Pseudomonadota > Gammaproteobacteria > Enterobacterales > Morganellaceae > Xenorhabdus > Xenorhabdus sp. SGI 60. The sequence goes on from NZ_CP196860.1 coordinate 1,324,038, forward strand.
TGGATAGTGAATGCCATCATAATTCACATCTATTCCACTGACATGGCTTAATTGGTTACGGTTCATGCCGAGGGCAATTTCTTCTGGCCATGTTGTCCGTAGCATTTTGCTAATTTTCTTCGCGCTTTTTTCATCATAAGCTAGTTGGCTGACACCACACCATTGATGGTCAAACGATACATTTTCGTCAATTAATTGATCGTACTGACGGCGGGCAAAAGTAAATGCTGATGTAAAGAAACGTTCTAATGGATCGTCATTACCATTCAGTAAGGGATAAATGGCCCCTTGTTGATTGCCGGATGCATTTTGGGCTGGTTGGGCATCCTGGCAATATAGTGTGACTTTGGCGCCACGGCGCAATAGGGCAAGTGCAGTGAGTGCGCTGGCAATACCACCACCAATGATGGCTATATCATCAGTATGAGTAGCGGCTTTGCGAGAAAACCAGGGTTCATAAGGTAAGTGAAGTGGGCCACTTGATGAAGATAACGTACCGGTCAGCATCTCTCTTTTACGTCCAAAGCCTTTAACCTTAGTGACATTAAAGCCAGCTGCCTGCAATCCTCGGCGGACTATTCCGGCGGAGGTAAAGGTTGCAAACGTACCTTCAGGACGACAAAATTTTGCCATTGCAGCGAACAACTGTTCACTCCACATTTGTGGATTTTTTGCTGGCGCAAAACCATCTAAAAACCAGGCATCAATTTTCTCTGTCAGGCTTGAACTTATTTTCGGTAATAGATCATTTACATCCCCAAACCAAAGATCCAGGGTGATAGCGCCATTATCCAGCATTAATCTATGGCAACCCGCCAGTGGTAAGGGCCATTGTTGGCATAATTGCGCAGAAAATGCCTTAAACTCTGGCCAACGTTGGTGTGCTGTTTTCAGGTCAGATGGTTTTAATGGGTATTTTTCAAAACTGATATAATGTAGCCGTTTTAATGCAGATTCAGGATATTGTTGTTTAAAATGGGAGAAAGATCGCCAAAGTGTCAGGAAATTCAATCCAGTACCGAATCCCGTTTCTGCAATAACACATTCTGAACGGGAATGTGTATTAAAACGTTGAGGAAAATGATTACCTTTCAAAAATACATATAATGTTTCTTCCAAGCCATCTTGATTTGAAAAATAAACATCATCAAACTGTTCTGAAATGGGGGTGCCCTGCTCATTCCAGCTTAGGGTTGCGTTGCTGATAGCACTGTTTTTCACAATAATGCCTGTACTGTTGATAACAATAATAGGTGGATTTTAACGGTCTTCGTTTAGTTGCACCACCCATGACAAAGCTTCAAAGTTGAGTCAAGATCAATTTTTCTTTGAATTTTTAACCTGATCGGACTTGTTCGGCTTACAAGTGTAAGCTAAAGTGCAGGTGAATAAATCCCGCAGGTAAACATATTGATGAGGTAAGTAATGAAACGTGCAGTGATCACCGGTCTGGGTATTGTTTCCAGTATTGGTAATAACCAGAAAGAGGTGTTGGAATCTCTGAAAGAGGGCCGTTCCGGGATAACTTTCTCAGAAAAATTTAAAGAAATGGGCATGCGCAGCCATGTTTGGGGAAATGTAAAACTGGATACCTCTGGTTTGATTGACCGCAAAACTTTACGTTTCATGAGTGACGCATCGATTTATGCTTATCTGGCAATGGATGAGGCAATTAAAGATTCCGGCCTGTCCGATGAACAAGTTTCTAACCTTCGTACTGGATTAGTTGTCGGTTCAGGAGGAGGCTCTCCCTATAACCAAGTCGCAGGTTCAGATGGTATGCGTGCCCGTGGATTGCGTGGCGTTGGGCCTTATATGGTCACACGGGCAATGGCTTCTGGTGTATCAGCGTGTTTGGCAACACCGTTTAAGATCAAGGGAGTCAACTACTCCATCAGTTCTGCCTGCTCAACTTCTGCACACTGTATCGGCCATGCCGTTGAATTAATCCAACTCGGTAAGCAGGATATTATTTTTGCCGGCGGTGGTGAAGAATTAAGTTGGGAAATGGCTTGTGAATTTGATGCAATGGGAGCACTTTCCACTAAATATAATGAAACACCAGAACAAGCCTCCCGTACTTATGATCAAAACCGTGATGGTTTCGTGATCGCTGGTGGTGGCGGTATTGTGGTTGTTGAAGAGTTAGAGCACGCATTAGCCCGTGGTGCGCATATTTATGCTGAAATTATCGGTTACGGGGCAAATTCAGATGGCGCAGATATGGTCGCTCCTTCTGGAGAAGGCGCTGTGCGTTGTATGAAGATGGCATTAGATGGTGTTGAAGGTGGGGTCGATTACATTAATACTCACGGAACTTCGACACCAATTGGTGATTTGAAAGAGTTGGAAGCCATTAGAGAGGTTTTTGGCGACAATACACCAGCCATTTCCGCCACTAAAGCGATGACAGGGCATTCATTGGGTGCAGCAGGTGCCCATGAAGCGATTTATAGCTTGTTGATGTTGGAGCATGGAATTATTGCACCAAGTATTAATATTGAAGATCTGGATGAAAAAGCACAGGGCATGAATATTATTACTGAACCTACCGAACGCGAGCTAAAGACAGTGATGTCCAATAGCTTCGGGTTCGGTGGTACAAATGCATCCCTGGTGATGCGCAAGCATTCAAACTGATTTTTTAAGTAATAAAAAATTTATAGCCAATCCATTGATTTTGTGGATTGGCTATTTTTATTAAGGCGCCACAATTTTATTGCGGCGTTTATTAATGATGCGCAGAATGGGTGGAATAACAATTACCAATACTGCCAGAGTCAGCAAAACTTGTGTGATAGTACTACTCCATAGGATCTCAAAATCTCCATTACTGATTGATAGTGCCCGTCGTAGGTTTTGTTCCAGCATTTCGCCTAAGACGAAACCTAAAATCAGTGGTGACATTGGGAAATTCATTTTTCGCAGTATGTAGCCGAAAACACCTAATCCGACCATCAACATAAGGTCAAAAGTGGTACTGTGGATGGCATATACTCCAACTGCGGAAACGATGGCTATTGAAGGAACCAAGAACCACATTGGTATACTCAACATACGGGTAAATAGCCCAATCATCGGGATGTTCATGATCAGTAACAAAATATTGGCGATCAACAAAGCAGCAATAAGTCCCCAGACGATATCAGGTTGCTCGGTGAACATGGTAGGACCGGGAGTGATGTTATAAAGTGTCAAAGCGCCCAGCATCACAGCGGTTGTACCTGAGCCGGGGACACCGAGAGTCAGCATGGGAATAAATGAACCACAGGCTGATGCGTTATTGGCGGCCTCTGGTGCAGCGACACCGCGGATATCACATTTACCAAATGAATCACTGTTACCGCTGATCCGTTTTTCTGTCATGTAGGTTATTGCACTGGCAATGGTAGCCCCTGCACCGGGTAATATTCCCACAAAAAAGCCAATCACTGATGAGCGTAAGGTTGGTCCTACACACGTTGCCGCTTCTTTCCGATTGAATAGCAAACGCCCTGTTTGGCGAATGACTTTTTGCCCCGCAGAAGTACTCTCCAACATCAATAAAATTTCACTGACGGAAAATAGCCCAATAACGACAACAATAAATTGAATACCATCGGAGAGATGCACGTTATCAAAGGTGAAACGATAAACGCCGGTGTTGGCATCCACGCCCACGGTTGCTAAGGCCAAACCGATTAAGGCTGCAAGAAGTGACTTTATGGGATTTTGGCTCATCATGCTGCCGAGGCAAGCAATGGCAAATACCATGAGTGCAAAATACTCAGCAGGCCCAAATGCTAAAGACCACTGTGCTAAAAGTGGAGCAAATAAAATGATACCCATGATAGCCAAAAGTGAGCCACAAAACGAACTAACAGCAGAGATAGAGAGTGCAATCCCCGCTCGTCCCTGTTTTGCCATCGGGTAACCATCAAGCGTTGTCATAATGGCAGCGGCATCTCCCGGTACATTCAGTAAGATTGAAGAGATACGGCCCCCATACTCACAACCAATGTAGACAGTTGCCAATAAAATTAGGGCAGATTCAGCGGGTAATTTTAACGCAAAAGCCAATGGCAGCAGGATCGCCACCCCATTTATGGGACCAAGACCAGGTAGTAACCCAACAACAGTACCGATAAAACAGCCGATTAATGCAATGACCAAGTTTTTAGGCACTAATGCGACTTCAAAACCATGGATCAGATATATCCAAGTATCCATTGTTGTCTCCTTAGCTGAACCAACTGCCGACGGGCAGAGTGACTTCTAGCAGACGATCAAAGGCAAAAAAGAGCGAAATACCGAGAAATACCCCAGAAAAAATCGCTGTAAGGAGCGTGGCGTTAAAGAGTAGTGCCACACAGATAGTCAATAGCGTGGTTGCGAGTGGAAAACCTAACCATTCAAATGACCATGCGTAAATGGCTAGTGTGGCAATTAATAAAACTAAGCGACGTAACGCTTGTGGTGTCGGCCAGTAAACAGGATCAGGTTTTTTAAACAGCAACAGTAAAGCACAGAGTGCCATCAATGAAATAATAGCAACTGGAAATGGACGAGGACCCAGAGGTTCATAGCTATATTCACTATGGATACCCCATCCAATCACCAACCCTATTCCACATAGCACCAGCCATACAGTAGCAAAGATACGATCGCTCATGATGCTATCCCTGTTATTTTGCTAAACCAAAGGATTTGGCCATTTCATGGTATTGAATAACTTGTTTTTTCACATAGTCATCCAGCTCTTTACCAGTCATATTGAATTCAAATAATCCACGCAGTTCACGCTGTTTTTTAAATTCGTCAGTTTGTTGGAGTGTTTTAAAGGTATCTACCCACCATTGATATTGTTCATCAGAAACTTTGGGTCCCATATAAAAGCCGCGAATAATTGGCCAAACAAAGTCATAACCCTGTTCTTTTGCGGTCGGAATTTTTGCCAAGTTGCCGTCCAGACGTTTATCAGCATAAACCGCGAGTATGCGAATTTTATCGCCACTGAGATAAGGTAAAGTTTCACTTAGATCACCGGATACGACTTGGATATGATTACCCAACAGGGCAGTGATAGGTTCACCGCCACCTTCAAACGCGACATAGCGCATTTTGCGGGGATCAACACCTACCTCTTTTGCCAGTAATGCGGTTTTCATCCAGTCTTGACTACCGATGGAAGCACCTGCACCAAACACAATACTATCGGGCGCTTTTTTAAACGCCTCCATCAAATCTGTCAGCGTCTTGTAAGGCGAATCATTGCGTACAGCAATCATGCCGTAGTCTGTGCCGACACTGGCTAGCCAGCGTACATCATTGACGTTGTAGCGACCAAATTTGCCTTGTGCAAGATTCAATAAGGAACCGCCGGAAAAGGCAACGATAGTACCGGGTTCCGCAGGCCGTTGAGCAATAATGGCATTATAAGCAACTGCGCCGACACCGCCGGGCATAAATGTCACCCGCATGGGAGAATCGATAGTTTTAGTTTCTAATAGTGAAATTTGGATGAGTTTGCAGGTTAAATCAAAGCCTCCGCCAGGTTTGGCGGGTGCAATACATTCGGTTCTATTGGGAGCAGAAGTTGCAAAAGCGCAGGCACAAATAAACAGGCTTGCAACGGTTAATAATGTTTTAAAAGTTCTCATTTTTATTCCTCACATAGCACCAGTAAAGGATATGAATGACAAATTTCTGGTGCATGTTCATTTATAGAAAGGAAACCTTTCAATTACCTTTCATTAACAACAAAAGTTGTCTGGATGTGACTTCAATCGCTTAATTTGCGTAGTGTTTTACATAATTTTGTTAATTAATTGTTTGTATTAATGTTTTTTGTTAACTCCTAAGCAATTGTTAAATCTTAATATTGCAATTATGTGATATCTCCGCTTTATTTCTCTGGTTAATTTTTAACAATAGGTATTATTCAATGCGGCTATTATTGGTTGAAGATCACTCAGAATTATCACATTGGTTACAGAGGGCATTGAATAATGCCGGGTTTGTGGTGGATCTGGCGCAAGATGGTATCGTGGCAGATCAGCTTTTGCAGACTGAAAATTATGCGTTGTTGATTCTGGATGTGGCCTTACCCAGATTGGATGGTTTGTCTCTGTTATCACGACTGCGTAAGCGTGGTCAAAACTTACCCGTATTGTTATTGACTGCTAAAACAGAGGTTACGGATCGTGTGAAAGGATTGAATTCCGGTGCCGATGATTATTTGACTAAGCCTTTTGATTTTCAGGAATTGGAAGCCCGTATTCGTGCATTGTTACGCCGTAGTTCAGCTATACCACAAGAAGCACAGAAATTTGGTTCATTAGCTTATGAAAGCGAAGGGTATTTTGTATTGAACAATGTACTGCTGGCACTGACACCCAGAGAATTGTCTGTTTTAACAACACTATTTCATCGTCGAGGGCGTCCGGTCTCTAAACAGCAATTGTTTGAGCAGGTGTTTTCCCTATCGGATGAGGCAAATCCACAAAGCATAGAGCTATATGTTCATCGGTTGCGGAAAAAATTAATCAACAGTGACGTAGAAATCAGGACATTACGTGGATTGGGATATCGATTGGAGCGGCTGGCATAATGAAGTATCTGAAAGTACCGCGATCGTTATTCCACCAATTATTGCTGTTCCTGGGCGTCCCTTTACTATTACTGGGTTGTGTTTCTGTTTATAGCCAGTATATCGGTGTGAAAAATGCAGCTATGTTGGCTTATGACAGAACACTGCTTGCTTCAGCAAGAACAGTCGCTGAACGTTTGATTGTCAGAGATCAAAACTTGCTCGTTGATGTACCTTATGTTGTTTTGGACAGTTTCGAACGCAATACAAATGATCGCCTGTACTATCAGGTCATATCGCCGAAAGGAAAGACGATTTCCGGTTATGACGACCTCCCGCGAATACCGCAGAACGTCCAGCGTTCACCCTTGTATACGGCATTAGCCTATTTTTATGATGCGGAATATCAGGGTCAGCCTATACGTGTAGTGGGGTTATACCAACCCGTCAATGAAGGCAACATAATGGGGATGGCGTTGATATTGGTGGCAGAAACTGTGTCTTCCCGCCAATATATGGCTCAACAGTTACTGCTGTCTTCGCTGGTTAATCAGGGGACGGTCGTATTGTTGACATTACTCCTTGCTTACATTCTGCTCAAGTTCCTGCTGAAACCGTTGCGAAGGCTTTCAGACATTATGATCCGCCGTTCAGCTAATGATCTAACACCATTACCAAATATTTTACCGTGGTCCGAACTTGTTCCATTACTGCAATCGCTTAACCGATATATTGGGCGGTTGGGTTTAATGGTTGGACGCCAAGAGCGATTCAGTGCGGATGCTTCTCATCAACTGAGAACACCTTTAGCGGTATTGAAAACACAGGTTGCAGTAGCGCGTGGCAACCAGGATCCAGAACAGAGGGATAACATACTGACGGCGATTGATAAGAGTTTGGATAATATGATCTTGCTGACTGATCGTCTGCTGCAACTTTCACAACTTAAAGTGCATGAAAAAGAAGCAATACAAAATTATCAGCCGGTCAATATCGTGGAGCTGTTGCAACAAGTCTGCTTTTCTCGCTTACAGCAAGCAGAAAGCAAAAACATTGACTTAGGTTACGAAGGGGAAGATGCCTTATGGATCAGAGGAGATCCCCTGTTGTTAGCCGAAATGAGCGCTAACTTGCTGGACAATGCCATCAAATATACCCCGCAAATGGGAGTGGTGACGGGAAGGGTGAGCATCATGCCAGATAAAAAATACGTTTGCCTTGAGATCGATGATTCAGGGTCGGGTATCGCCCAAGAAGATATTCGTCAATCGCTAATGGCATTTAACCGTTTGGACAACGCTGCTGGGCTGGAGGGGGCAGGATTAGGGCTGACTATTGTTAAAGAAATTTGCCAGTATCACAGTGCCACTCTCCAGCTTTTACCCAGTGAGGTATTGGGGGGATTATTGGTAAGAATTGTGTTCAGGCTTTCTGCGAGTGAGCGGGATGCGTAACTGTTGTGCAAGTATCACACCAGCTAACACAATGCCTCCCCCAATTAAGTGGTAACTGTGCATTTCCTCATGAAGAGCCACGATAGCAATGATGGCAGTAAATACAGGCGCCAGGTTCATAAAAATAGAAGTCATATTTGCGCCAATGCGGGTGACACCTTGTATCCACAAATAGGGCGCAAGAATGGAGGCGGGAATGCCAGCAAATAGAACAAGGGAAAGATTATCGGCTGTTAACTGAACATTGTCCGTTATCATAAAATTAGGCAGAAGCAATAAAACGCCAAACCCAATTTGTACATAGAGTGATTGCCAGTTGGGTAATGGAATTGCCCAGCGTTTGGTTAAAACCCCATATAAGGCATAAGAAGCTGCGGCAATAAACATCATCACTTCCCCAATACCCAGGCCATGTTGCAATAAGGAAGAGGGTTCCCCTTTGCTGACCAGCCACACAAGGCCAAACAGAGATAGCACGGTGCCGAGAGTGATACCAACCGTGGGGGTAACCCGTAAGGCAAAGATACTGATGATGACGGTTAATAAGGGTATCAATGAAGTGAAAATGCCGATGATTGTCGCGCTGACGGTGTGAGCGGCATAATATGCCAGGCTTTGGTTAAGGACCATGCCCAGAGAACCCAAAATCAATAGCTTCCACCAATATTGAGCAACGATTTTCCGCTGCTTTAGGGCTGGCAATAAGAGAAAAGGCGTCAAGGCCAGAAAGGCAATAAACCATCGGTAAAAAGAAATGGCAGCAGGTTCAATCAGGGTGGCAGCAGCTTTGCTGACAACGGCATTGATTGACCAGATCAACACCGCGACGAGGGGGAATAATAAGTTCTTCATTGGGCGAAATTATTTATGTAAGTAAATCGTTTAGTTAGTCTATCAATGACCGATTTATTATATATATTGATAATCAGACAACCGATATGGCAATTAAGACAACATATATACCCTTTATTACTTTATGGGTAAAAATTGCGGGAGTGAAATGATAAAACGGGTGGAGACGAATCAAGCCATATTTCAGCCAATCATGCCAGATATTCTCTCTTTTCGCGATGAAACATTGAGTGCTGATACTGAATGTCGGTTACATACGCATTCTTTTGGCCAATTAATTTATGTCGTTTGTGGCGTGATGGAAACGCAGGTGGGAAAACAGCGCTTTCTTGCTCCACCAGAGTTTTGTATCTGGATACCGAAAAATACCGCCCATTCAAGCTATAACGGGAAGGAATTGCGCTTTTGGATCATTGACATTTCTCCTCAATGGACGGATACCTTACCGCAACAATCTTGCATTATCCGTTTGAGTGGCATCTTCAATGCCATCATGGTGGATTTTTTTGAACGAAAGATCCGGCTGCCGGAAACAGAAAAAGATCGGCGGTTGGCACATATATTGATTGATCAGTTGGAATTGTCGCCAAAGCAGTGTACCTATTTACCTTCCTCAAAAGATAAGTTGCTTGCTCCGATATTACAAATGTTGGAACACAATCCGGCGGATAATACCTCTTTAGCTGAGTGGGCTAAAAAGCGTTATACCTCAGAGAGAACTTTATCACGGCGTTGTAAGCAAGAGTTGGGAATGTCATTTAGTGAATGGCGACAACGGCTGCGTTTTCTGCACGCGATATCCTTATTGGAACAGGGGAAAAGTATTTACGAAATTGCGTTTGATGTGGGGTATAGCTCATCATCGGCTTTTATCGCCATGTTTCAGCAGATTGCGGGCACAACACCAGAACGTTTCAGAAAAGGCTGAGGGCATACAGGTTTTATGTGGATATAGGTTTTATGCAGATAAAATGGCAGAATAGTGGATCACGCCCATTTAAGCCATTGGATGAGAAAAGTGAAAATCTTAGTTGATGAAAATATGCCTTATGCTGAACAGCTCTTCCAGCAATTAGGTGAAGTGCAGGCAATTCCAGGACGCCCGGTGCCTGAAGGAATTTTGGAACATGCCGATGCCTTTATGGTTCGATCTGTCACTAAAGTCAATGAATCTTTGTTGCAAGGTAGTTCGGTGAAATTTGTCGGAACTGCCACTGCGGGTATGGATCATGTTGATCAGCAATGGTTATCTCAGGCAGGGATTGGTTTTTCCGCCGCTCCTGGATGTAACGCCATTGCCGTGGTTGAGTATGTATTCTCGGCATTGATGCTATTGGCTGAACGAGATCGATTTCAGCTTAAAGACAAGATTATCGGTATTGTCGGTGTTGGTAATGTCGGAGGACGCTTAGCTGATCGACTGGCGGCCTTGGGCGTGAAGACTTTACTGTGTGATCCTCCCCGGGCAGATCGTGGTGATAAAGGAGCGTTTTGGCCGTTAGAAAAATTGGTGCAAGAAGCGGATATTCTGACTTTCCATACACCGCTTAATCACTCTGGCCCATACCAGACTTATCATTTGGCTGATGCAGAATTACTTTCTGCATTACCGGATAACCGTATTTTGATTAATGCCAGCCGTGGAGAGGTGATTGATAATCAAGCGTTACTTTCCGCGCTGCAAAATGGAAAAAAGTTACGCACAGTGCTTGATGTTTGGGAAGCAGAGCCTAACCTTTCTCTACCCCTGTTAGCTTTAGTGGATATTGCGACTCCACATATTGCTGGCTATACCCTGGAAGGCAAAGCACGAGGTACAACTCAGGTTTTTGAGGCCTATTGTGAATTCCTGGGGCAACCTCGCAAGACAGAGTTGGCTGATCTGTTGCCGACACCTGATTTCAGTCAGGTCACAGTACGGGGGGAAGTGACACAAAGTCTCCTCAAGCGTTTGATGCATTTAGTGTATGATGTGCGCCGTGATGATGCCCCTTTACGTCAAGTAGCGGATCAACAGGGTGCTTTTGATCGATTACGCAAATACTATCCAGAACGTCGGGAATGGTCTTCCCTGACCGTGCATTGTGACTCAGAAGAGAGTGCTCAATTACTGTCCGAAATTGGATTTAATGCAAAAGTAATTTAATACAGGCAGGGACTCCTGTCTGTCAGCAAAATAAGAGAAGTGGAGAAAACCAACATGTCAGAAGGTTGGAGTATTGCGCTTTTGGGTGCAACGGGCGCAGTAGGTGAAGCGATATTGGCGTTATTACAGGAACGTCAATTTCCGGTTGGTGAACTGCATCTTCTTGCCAGTGAGCAAAGTGTTGGAAAGATCCAGCGTTTTAACGGAAAAAACATCACGGTTCATGATGCGGCAGAATTTGACTGGTCACAGGTACAACTCGCTTTTTTTGCCGCGACGATGGAAATAACGGCACAATATATTGAAAAAGCAACAGAATCTGGCTGTCTGGTGATTGATAGCAGCGGCTTATTTACAGCAGAACCCGATGTGCCTCTGGTTGTTCCTGGCGTTAACCCATACGCATTGGCTGAATATCGTAACCGTAACATCATTGCGGTGGCAGATAGCTCAACTAGTCAGGTTCTGACAGCCATCAAACCATTAATTGATGCGGCAGGCATTGCCCGTTTACATTTGACCAACATATTGCCGGTTTCTGTTCATGGTAAAGCCGCTATTGATGAACTGGCAGGTCAGAGTGCCCGCTTATTGAATGGCATTCCACCAGATGAAGGCCGTTTAAGCAAACAACTGGCTTTCAATTTACTGCCTTTGTTGCCAGATGCAGAAGGTGTGGTGCGTGAAGAGTGCCGTATTGTCGATCAGGTTCGCAAGGTATTGCAGGATGAAGGATTGCCGGTTTCTGTCAGTTGCGTCCAATCCTCCGTTTTTTATGGCATTGCGCAAATGGTGAGTGTGGAAACACTGCGTCCGGTTGGTATCGAAGAAGCTCGTGGTGAGTTTGAACGCCTTGAAGAAATTCGGGTTTCCGAAGAGGGGGATTACCCGACTCCGGTAACGGATGCTTCGGGCAGTGATAGTTTGAGCATAGGTTGTCTGCGTAATGATTATGGTCTGCCAGAGATGCTGCAATTCTGGTCAGTTGCCGATAATATCCGTTTCGGTGGTGCCTTGATGGCGGTTGAAATCGCCGAGAAACTGATGCAGGAGCAATTTTACTGATGTCTGATACAGAGCTGAGTCAGTCTGTGCCAGAGGCAAAAAAAGTAAAAATTGCACTGGGGATTGAATATGACGGCAGTCGATATTATGGTTGGCAGCGTCAGCAAGAAGTGAAAAGTGTGCAGGAGTGCCTGGAAAAAGCCCTGTCGAAAGTCGCGAATGAGCCGATTTCAGTTTCTTGTGCGGGCAGAACGGATGCAGGAGTACACGCAACTGGGCAGGTTGTGCATTTTGAAACCTCAGCCCAACGTAAAGATGCCGCATGGACAATGGGGGTAAATACCCATTTGCCACCGGATATTGCAGTACGTTGGGTTAAAACGGTGGATGATGAGTTCCATGCCCGTTTCAGTGCTACCGCTCGTCGTTATCGCTATGTGATTTTCAACCATCGTTATCGTCCGGCGGTATTGGCGCACGGCGTCACGCATTTTCATTATCCATTGGATGAGAAAAAAATGCATGAAGCGGCACAAAGCTTGTTGGGAGAAAATGATTTTACCTCTTTCCGGGCCGTGCAATGCCAATCCAATTCACCGTGGCGCAATATGATGCATATTAACGTGAGTCGGCACGGGCATTATATTGTCGTGGACATTAAGGCGAATGCTTTCGTGCATCACATGGTACGCAATATCGTTGGCAGCTTGCTAGAGATTGGTTGTGGTAACCAGGATATTGGCTGGATGGCTGAATTATTGGCACTGAAAGACAGGACAAAAGCGGCAGCCACTGCCAAGGCTGAAGGCTTATATTTAGTCGCTGTGGATTATCCTGAGCGTTTTGGTTTACCTGAACCCATCATGGGACCACTGTTTCTGGCAAATCATTTAATTTGACATTTTTGAATAGTGGCAGGGATGTTCGGTCATCACGAGGAATATTATGGAGTTTTTGACTCATTTTGTTGATTTTGCGAAATTCATTGTCGATTTTATTTTACACATTGATGCCCATTTAGCTGAATTAGTTGCCAGTTATGGTAATTGGGTTTATGGCATCCTATTTCTGATTATATTTTGTGAAACAGGTTTAGTGGTCACGCCATTTTTGCCAGGGGATTCCTTGCTGTTCGTGGCTGGCGCACTATCTGCATTAGATTCCAATGATCTGAATGTACACATCATGGTGGCTTTGATGATTACGGCCGCGATTATTGGTGATGCTATAAACTATACCATTGGCAGAATTTTTGGTGAGAAATTATTTACCAATCCAAATTCAAAGATTTTTCGCCGTAGTTATTTAAATAAAACCCATGAGTTTTATGAAAAACATGGTGGAAAAGCAATAATCTTGGCTCGATTTGTGCCAATTATTAGAACGTTTGCACCGTTTGTTGCAGGAATGGGGAAAATGTCTTACCGCCACTTTGCTGCTTATAATGTCATCGGTGCATTTATCTGGGTGCTATTATTCACTTATGCCGGTTATTTATTTGGTGATATGCCAGTTATACAGCAAAATCTGAAATTATTGATTGTTGCCATTATTTTTATTTCTATTCTGCCAGGCATTATAGAAATTTGGCGTCATCGCCGCGCTGCATCGAAAAAAGCAACAAGCAGTGCAGTAGATAAATAGAAGATAGATAAATCGACAACCGTAAACAGGTTTGAGCAGTTTTTTATCCACACTGCAATGGCATTGTGGTTTAATGGCACGTAAAACAAAAGCTGGCAGCAGCCAGATTCAGACGGAAAGGTTCATTAATGAGCTGGATTGAAAAGATTCTAAATAAAAGCAAAATTATACAAACTCGTAAGGCAAGTATCCCTGAAGGAGTTTGGACAAAATGCGACAGTTGCAGTCAAGTACTTTATCGTGCTGAATTAGAGCGTAACCTTGAAGTGTGTCCAAAATGCGACCACCATATGCGTATTTTAGCCCGTAAGAGATTGCATTCATTTTTGGATGAAGGCACTGGCACAGAATTAGGCAGTGAGCTGGAACCCAAAGATATCCTGAAATTTCGCGATACCAAAAAATATAAAGATCGCTTAGTTGCAGCCCAGAAGCAGACGCAAGAAAAAGATGCACTCATCGTTATGAAAGGTAAGCTGCATGATATGCCAATTGTGGCCGGTGCCTTTGAGTTCAATTTCATGGGCGGTTCAATGGGTTCTGTGGTTGGCGCTCGTTTTGTGCGTGCTGTTGAACAGGCTCTGGAAGACAATTGTCCATTTGTCTGTTTTACTTCCAGTGGCGGGGCACGTATGCAGGAAGCATTGATGTCACTGATGCAGATGGCAAAAACCAGTGCAGCGCTGGCAAAAATGCAACATCGTGGTTTGCCTTATATTTGTGTGTTGACCAACCCAACAATGGGTGGGGTAACGGCAAGTATGGGGATGCTGGGTGATATCAATATCGCTGAACCTAAGGCATTGATTGGCTTCGCTGGTCCTCGTGTCATCGAGCAGACAGTGCGTGAAAAATTGCCGGAAGGTTTCCAGCGTAGTGAATTCCTGCTGGAGAAAGGTGCGATTGATATGATCGTGCGTCGTCCAGACATGCGCGATAAAGTTGCCAGCCTGCTTGCCATGTTGACCCACAAACCCCATCCGGGCACAAAAGCAGAGCCAATAGAAGCAATCGTTGTTGATTCTGCTGATGTCGAAGCTGATATAAACATCACTCCTAATAAAGAAGATGTCTGATATTTCACAAATTCCTCAAGCCACGTCGTCACTCATGACGTGGCTTTCCTATCTGGGAAACCTGCATACCAAAGCCATTGATATGGGGCTTGAACGTGTGGGTAAACTGGGTCGCCAGTTAGGCTTATTGAAACCGGCTCCAAAAGTTATCACGGTATCAGGCACCAATGGCAAGGGAACCACATGCCATGCCCTGGAATCTGTTTTTCTGGCCGCAGGGCTTAAAGTCGGCGTGTACAGTTCCCCGCATTTAGTACGCTACACCGAGAGGGTGCGTATTCAGGGAAAAGAACCCGCGGAACAAGATTTCTGCCGTGTATTTGCAGCGATTGAAGCCCAGCGTGGCGACATCTCATTAACCTATTTTGAATATGGGACGTTGGCTGCATTACAGCTTTTTAAAGAAGCTTCTCTTGATGTTGTGATTTTGGAAGTTGGGCTGGGTGGACGTTTGGATGCCACCAATATCGTTGATGCCGATATTGCCGCAATCACCAGTATTGCACTGGATCATACGGATTGGTTGGGAGCAGATCGCGAACACATTGGCCGTGAAAAAGCGGGCATTTTCCGCCGTGGACATTTTGCGGTGGTGGGTGAACCTGAGATGCCTCACTCAATTGCTGAAGTTGCGGATGAATTGGGGACTAAGCTCTTTCGCCGTGGCGTTGACTGGCATTTCTCACAGCATGAAAATAGCTGGAACTGGCGAAGCGATAAGCAACAATTCAATGAGTTACCTTTACCTAATTTGCCGTTAGCAAATGCTGCAACTGCAATGGGGGTGATCGATTGCTTGTTGCAGCAGGATGACAACGTCAGCCGGGCTATTGATGAACAAGCAATCCATGCAGGGCTAAGAAATGCTCAATTACCGGGGCGTTTCCAAATTGTCAGGGAAAATCCGCTGGTCATTTTGGATGTGGCCCATAATCCACATGCTGCGGGCTATCTGGTGCAAAAACTGGCAGAATGGCCTCGCTCACCAGACAGTAAGATCCGTGGTGTGGTTGGCATGTTGGGAGATAAAGACATAGCAGGTACACTTGCCTGTCTTTCTCAACAAATTGATGAATGGTATTGCGCATCATTGCATGAACTAAGGGGAGCAGAAGCCGACGTACTGTCTGAACATCTTGTGCAGGCGCGGACATTTCCCGAAGTAAAAACAGCCTGGCAGCAGGCAATGGAAGATGCATCAGTGCAAGATATTATCGTGGTTTGTGGCTCTTTCCACACGGTCGCACATGTCATGGAAGCACTGGAGGAGGGCAAGGAAAGTGGCCAGTAAATTCCAAAATCGCTTGGTTGGCGCCATTGTTCTTGTTGCATTGGGTGTCATTGTCCTGCCTATGATTTTTGATGGCGATAAGAAATATAACGAAGATCAATTTGCTTCGATTCCTTTGGTGCCAAAACCGGGTGATGAAGAGGATATTGATTCGATCCCCACCATTGACACAAAACATGCCGTCTACACCGCCTGAGGGTGCTGCGGAAGCAATGCAATCACAGGAGCAAGAGCCAGATATAGATATGCTGACTCGGCCATCGCCTTCAGAGCCAATAACAGCACCTCCCTGTCACGCAAGATCCTAAAACAGTGGTGCAACCTGAGTCATCTTCTCAACAGAAAGCGGCAACTAAACCACAGGTTAAACCGGAACCTCGCATTGAAAGCAAGCCAGAAACTAAACCTAAACCGAAGCCAACCGAGCAAGCCCCTCAGGCAACGGCATATGTTGTTCAGCTTGGCGCATTAAAAAATGCGGACAAAGTTGGTGAAATAGTGGCAAGGCTGCGTCTTTCCGGGCACCAGGTATATACAGTGCCTTCTTCTCCGGTACAGGGACAGTTAACCCGGATTTATGTAGGGCCGAATGCATCAAGGCAGGCATTGGAGTCTATTTTGTCCGAATTAAGAAAACTTACGGGATTACAAGGGCAGATCAAAAATTATAAGCCATAATCTGATTGGCACAGCAAATGCGGTTTGTTTACCTGCCGAAAATTATTTTCAGTAGAGTGATGAATCTACTACGCAAACGTTTTCGTTTTCTGTTAGAATGCGCCCGACCTGAATGTCGGGAGCCTGTTTTTGGATTAAAATATGGTCTGGATTGATTATACGATCATTGCCATCATTGGTTTCTCGGCACTGGTTAGCTTGATTCGGGGTTTTGTTCGCGAAGCGCTCTCCCTGATAACGTGGGGCTGTGCTTTCTTTGTTGCAAGCCACTTTTATACTTATTTGGCGGCTTATTTTACCCGCCTTGAGGATGAACTGGTGCGCAATGGGGTAGCGATTGCTATCTTATTTATTGCAACACTGATTGTTGGCGCGGTAGTAAACTATGTCATTGGTTCACTTGTTCAGCGAACGGGCCTGTCAGGCACTGATCGGGTCCTGGGGATCTGCTTTGGCGCCTTGCGTGGTGTCTTGGTGGTGTCTGCCATTTTGTTTATTGCGGACTCTTTCACGCCACTGCCCAAAAGTCAGGATTGGCAACAATCACAACTGATCCCACAGTTTAGTCAAATTATCAGGTGGTTTTTTGACTACCTACAAAGTGCGTCGAGTTTCCTGCCGGAGAGATAACGCTCTCCGCTTGGCTGATGAGGAAAGGCTACATGTGCGGTATTGTCGGTATCGTCGGTTATACACCGGTTAACCAGTCGATTTATGATGCATTGACGGTGCTTCAGCACCGTGGACAAGATGCAGCAGGTATTGCAACTATTGATGGTAACAATGAGTTTCGTTTACGTAAGGCTAATGGATTGGTCAAAGATGTGTTTGAAACACGGCACATGTTACGTTTACAGGGAACCGTCGGCATTGGACATGTCCGTTATCCTACGGCGGGTAGTTCCAGTGCATCTGAAGCGCAGCCCTTTTATGTGAATTCTCCTTTTGGTATCACGTTGGCACATAACGGCAATCTGACAAACGCACATGAATTGAAAAAAATGCTGTTTGAAAATGCCCGCCGTCATGTCAACACCACCTCAGATTCTGAAATTCTACTGAATATTTTTGCCAATGAACTAGCCCAATTTCCTGATTTCCCCTTAGAGCCTGATGATATTTTCTCGGCAGTTTCAAAAATGCACAAAAAAATTCGTGGCGCTTATGCTTGTATTGCCATGATTATTGGGCATGGGGTGGTGGCTTTTCGTGATCCACATGGCATTCGTCCTCTGGTGCTGGGAAAGAAAACACGGGAAGATGGTCGCAATGAATACATGGTGGCATCGGAAAGTGTGGCGTTGGATACATTGGGTTTTGAGTTCCAGCGTGATGTGGCTTCTGGGGAAGCGATTTATATCACTGAAAACGGGCAACTGTTTACTCGCCAGTGCGCAGAAAATCCGTCATTAACACCTTGTTTGTTCGAATTTGTCTATTTCGCTCGCCCGGATTCTTTTATTGACAAGGTTTCGGTATATAACGCCCGGTTGCGGATGGGGCGGAAATTGGGGGAAAAAATTGCCCGTGAATGGGAAGACTTACATATTGATGTCGTTATTCCCGTACCGGAAACCTCTTGTGATATCGCCCTGGAAATCGCCCATATTCTGGATAAACCCTATCGTCAGGGATTTGTCAAAAACCGTTATGTAGGGCGTACCTTTATCATGCCTGGTCAGCAAGAGCGACGTAAATCCGTTCGTCGTAAACTGAATGCTAATCGCGCTGAATTCCGGGGTAAAAATGTTTTGCTGGTGGATGATTCCATCGTGCGTGGAACCACTTCTGAACAGATTGTTGAACTGGCGCGTGAAGCGGGCGCTAAGAAAGTCTATTTTGCTTCGGCGGCACCGGAAGTTCGCTTCCCGAATGTTTATGGTATTGATATGCCGAATGCCAATGAACTGATTGCTCACGGCCGGGAAGTGGATGAAATTCGTCAGATCATTGGTGCCGATGCCCTGATATACCAAAACCTCCACGATCTTGTCCAGGCTGTCCGGGAAGAAAACCCGGATATTGAAAAATTCGAATGCTCCGTATTCGATGGTATCTATGTCACGAAAGACATTGACCAGTGTTACCTCGACTATCTGGAAAACCTGCGCAAAGATGATGCCATGAAAGTGCGTGGCCAGAGCGAAATAGAGGATCTGGAAATATATAATGAAGGATAATATTGTTATTATCATGAAGTTATAGCCAGAATCTCAGGGGAAAACATGAAAAAATTGATTGTCGGGCTGACCGGCGCGAGTGGTGCGATTTATGGTGTCAGGTTGCTGCAAGTTTTGCGGCCAATAGAAGGCATTGAAACGCATTTAGTGATCAGTCAATCAGCCCGGCAGACTCTGGCATTGGAGACGGACTATACGTTGCGGGATGTACAGACTTTGGCCGATGTTGTACATGACAATCGTGATATTGCCGCATCCATTTCCTCTGGCTCTTTTAAGACATTGGGTATGGTGATTTTGCCTTGCTCCATAAAAACCCTATCAGGAATTGTACATAGTTACACTGACGGCTTAATTACCCGTGCCGCCGATGTTGTTTTGAAAGAAAAGCGCAAGCTAGTGCTGGGGGTGAGGGAAACTCCCTTGCACTTGGGGCACTTGAGATTAATGACGCAGGCAGCAGAAATTGGGGCGGTGATCATGCCACCTGTTCCGGCATTTTATCATCGTCCTGAACATATTCAGGGTATCATCGACCAGACAGTGAACCGGGTACTTGATCAGTTCGATATTGACCTGCCAGAAGATCTATTTAGCCGTTGGCAGGGGGTCAAGCCCATTGGATATGGCATGTAAGTTGAGTCAATATGCTGTTGTGAGGAGACCACAACAGCATATCGTTTATTGCCTTATATTTGTTCAGGCTATATAAGCATTGTCCTTTTCCTCTATTATATTTTGCAAGGCTTCTTCCAGTTGAAAATAACGGAAACCAAATCCGGCTTCTTCCAGTCTTTTGGGAATGGCTTGTTGACCACCTAAGACTAACTCAGCGGCTTCTCCCATCATTACTTTTAACACAAATGCAGGAATGCGCATAAAGGCAGGACGATGTAATACAGTTGCGAGTGTGGCACTAAACAGCTCATTATGAACAGGGTAAGGAGATGTCATATTAAAGGGGCCATGGAGATCAGGTGATACCAGCAGGTAATAAATACCATTGACCATGTCGTCAATGTGTATCCACGGCATATACTGCTTGCCAGTGCCGATTGCTCCCCCTAAACCTAACCGGAACAGTGGCAACATTTTTTGCAGTGCGCCCCCTTTGGGAGCCAAGACAATGCCTGTACGTAGCAAACAGACACGGGTTTTATCACTTTGGGCCTGTAGGGCCAGCTGCTCCCAACGTTCACAAAGCTGATGGGAAAATTCATTGTGAGGAAGATCGTTTTCGGTAACGATTGATTGTCCCTGATCGCCATAATAGCCAACGGCTGAACCGGAAATAAAGACAGATGGCGGAGATTCACTGGTCTTGATTAGCTTGCTCAATTGTTCAGTGATCAGCCAACGGCTTTGACACAGTTTCTCTTTTTGTTTCGGTGTCCATCGTTTATTGATAATAGACTCGCCAGCAAGATTGATAACAGCATCAAAGCCATTGAGATTGTGTTGGTCATTTAACGTTGTCCAACATTCAACGCGATCAGAAAACAGAGAATACGCCTTTTGTGGTGAACGACTCAAAATGGTGATGGAATGGGAGAGCGAAATCAACTGGCAGGTCAAGCGATGACCAATTAACCCTGTTCCCCCCGTAATTAAGATACGCATAGCCACCCCCTGTAATAAAAGATCATTGCATATTGGACTATAACAAGGGATGACTTAGCTGGCAGCGAAATATGCTGCTATCTGTTACCACTATCAAGTTTTATGGTGCAAAATCTCGCCATCAGATGAATTTATTACATATATGGAGCTAAGCTTCCTTATAGGCGGCTTGTGTCGCAGGGCGCTGGCTGATCTTATCCAGCCATTTAGCAACCGCCGGATAATCCTGTAGGTTGATTTTTTGGTGTTCATGACATTTCGCCCACGGATAAGTGGCAATATCTGCGATACTATATTCGTCTCCTCCGAGATAAGCCGTTTTTTCCAGTTGGGTGTTTAGCACCTTGTATAAACGTTTTGATTCTTCCACATAGCGATTAATGGCATAGGGAACAACTTCTGGAGCGTAGCGGTTGAAATGGTGATTTTGACCGAGCATTGGGCCAAAGCCAGCAACTTGCCAAAACAGCCATTGCAGTTGTTCGGTGCGTTCACGCGACTCTTTGCTTAATAGCTGGCCTGTTTTGTTTGCCAGATAAAGTAAAATGGCCCCTGATTCGAAGATAGCGACAGACTCTCCCCCATCGGCGGGTTGATGATCGACAATAGCCGGGATCTTGTTATTGGGTGAAATGGTGAGAAATTCAGGTTTGAACTGTTCGCCAGTGCTGATATTGATAGGGTAGATAGTGTAAGGAATGCCGACTTCTTCAAGAAAAAGGGTAATTTTGTAGCCATTTGGCGTTGGGGCATAGTATAGATCTATCATATAACCTCCAGCGATAATAACTTTCTGAAAAATGTAACGGTGTTACCTTACCATCGTTTGTTTATAAATGTTATAAATTTACTGCAAAAAGTAACATGCAACTCATTGATAAAAGGTTTTTAGAATGATGCAAGAAAAATCAGCAAATATTGAATGGATTGATATCGTCAGCGAAGGCAATGAAGTCATTGCCCAATCGACGCGTCAGCAGATGAGAGCACAAAACTTGAGGCATCGTGCTACTTATATTGTCGTGCATGATGGTATGGGCAAAATTCTGATTCAGCATCGTACAGAAACGAAAGACTTTTATCCGGGAAAATTAGATGCCACGGCGGGAGGTGTTGTTATGGCGGGAGAAACTTTGCTTGAGGCTGCACGTCGGGAGGCAGAAGAAGAGCTGGGGATTGCCGGTGTTCCTTTTGCCGAACATGGTGTTTTTTATTATGAAGAGGACATTTGTCGTATATGGGGGGGGTTGTTCAGTTGTGTTAGTCATGGGCCATTTGCATTGCAGGAAGAAGAAGTCGCCGCAGTTTACTGGCTGACGCCGGAAGAAATCACGGCCCGTTGTGATGAATTCACGCAGGATTCATTGAAAGCGCTCTCCTTATGGTTAACGCGTAACCATCAAGTAGAATAGTTTTAACTATCATTAATAATTATTTGTTACGGGAATGAGGACCTTCCGTTGATATTAAATAATAATTTAAAATAGGAGTATGTATATCTATAATACATACTCCTTGTTTTATAAAATTTAATAATTGAACTTTATCTTTAAAAAAGGATTTGTTTAATTTATATTCTTTTCTATTGATAAATGAGGCTATTTAAATTTGTAATCCAGCTATGGCCGATGCTAACCCTTGAACGAAAGGTTGACGCATAATGGTGATATGATCACCAGATAAAGTCTCGGAGATAACTTCCCCAGTCACCAGCGTTTTCCATCCATCAATAATGCTTTCGGCAGAGATATGTTGTTCTTCATACTCTTGGTTATCGCTAGCCAGAAACAGGTGGAGTTTTCCTGAATAGCGTTCTTGCGGTTGATAAGTCGCCAAAGATTGGGTCTTGAAGACATGTAAATAGGCAGAGATTTCCTTAGATTCAAGTTGAGGAGGTAAGAGTTCCTCTTCAATTAGACGAAGTCGCAAGTTATCGAATTGCTCTTCTTCTGTCATGAATTGGAATTGTTCTTCGGTAAAGTTTTCCTCTGCACCTGCCAATGCAGCAAGCACATTGCCAAACTCGGCCAGCCAGCGGCTATTGGACCATTCTGATTCGCTCCTTTGGGTTAAACCCTCTGGCGGGGATTCACTATCGACTAAAGCCAGTAAGCCAATGCTTTCACCCTGTTGGACGAGTTGTCGGGCCATTTCGAATGCGAGCCAGCCTCCGAAAGAGTGTCCACCTAAATAATAAGGGCCATTGGGTTGAACTTTCTTAAGAAAGTCGATCATAACGCTGGCCATTACCTCAAGGCTTTGTGGGGGATCGCTGCGTCCATCTAACTCTGGTGATTGCATACCCCAAACGGAATAAGCACCTTCCAATGCTGTTGCCAATTCCCGCAAATAGAGCACATGTCCTCCGGCGCCGGGCGCAAAGAACAGCGGTGTTGCTTTGATGTTCCGTGACAGGCCGACCATAGAACCAACATGGATATTATCTCGATCTTCAATGGCTCGGGCTTGTTCTTTGATAGTGGTAAACGACATCAAGCTTGCCATCATATTTTGCTGAAGCCCTAGTTTTTCTATTGCTAAGGAGCTGGCTTTCAAAATAAGCAGTGAATGTCCTCCTAACTCAAAAAAATGGTCATGACGGCTGATACGCTCTAATCCGAGCAGATCTTGCCAAATCTGAGCCAGGGTTATTTCAACTTCACCTTGGGGGGCTTCATAATCACGCGCTACGATGGCAGCTTGATCGGGAGCAGGAAATGCCTGACGGTCGATTTTACCATTAGCGGTAAGCGGGAAAGCGTCAAGAATGACAAATGCACTGGGTAGCATAAACTCGGCAAGTTGTTGAGCAAGCTGCTGACGCAGTTCACTGGGCACCAAGTTTACACCGGATTCAGGCTGAACATAGGCGACGAGACGTTTATCATCAGAGGTTATTTCCCTAACCAAAACAATGGCTTCCTGCACTCCCTGACATTGCACCAGACGAGTTTCTATTTCACCCAGTTCAATACGGAAGCCCCGGATCTTGACCTGAAAATCATTACGTCCCAGATATTCAATCATGCCATTGGATAACCAACGCCCCAGATCACCCGTTTTATACATACGAGCATCTGGCTGTTCACTAAACGGATCAGCCACAAATTTTTCCGCGGTTAAATCCGGGCGATTGAGATAACCACGGGCTACACCTGCTCCACCGATATGAATTTCACCACTGACGCCAATAGGCACCGGCCGGCCGTGCGGATCCAGAATATAAATACGGGTATTGGGCAGGGGATAACCAATCGGGATAACGTCAGTCATTTCAGGCGAATCTTGACCGTTATCAGCGAGGGTTAAGGTGGTGGCAATCACCGTCGTTTCGGTAGGGCCATAAGAGTTAATCCAGCGGCAGGATTGCGTTTCTGGTATAGATTGCCAACTCAGCAAATGGCGCCGTTCCGCTTTTTCACCACCGACGATAACGGTGCGCAGGTATTGGCCGAAACCACTGTGCCCCGCCATCATCTCCTGTACCCAGTGGTGCCAGAAGGCCGTTGGCATATCCATAATGGTGATTTTCTGCTCATTTAGCAGATCGACAAATTCTGCATCCGGTACACGGATATGAGCAGGGCGCAGAACCAGAGTGGCACCGGATGCGAGGGTAGGGAAAATATCGGATACCGAGGTATCAAAGGCGATGGTCGCAAATTGCAGGATACGATCCCCCAATTGGGGTTCGCTGGTCTGGTGCTGGGCATGGATAAAGTTCACCACATTGCGGTGCTCCAGCATCACGCCTTTGGGCTGTCCGGTGGAGCCGGAAGTATAGATGATATAGGCCAGATGATGGGGTTGAAGTTGCACAGCAGGATTATGGGCTGGCTGTTTTGCCACGTTATTTCGGTGAGCTTCATTATCCAGCAACCAGACGGGGATGTCTGATATTGGCAACAGTTCCTGCAAATGTTGCTGGGTCAGCAATAACACCGGCTGGCTGTCCGATAACTGGTAGGCCAAACGTTCAGCAGGGTATTCGGGATCGAGCGGAATATAGCCGGCCCCCGCTTTAAGGATAGCGTACAGGCCGATAATCAAATCCAGACTGCGGTCAACACAAATAGCGATGCGATCATCAGGGCGCACGCCCGCCGTAATCAATTGGTGTGCCAGTTGGTTGGCGTGATGGTTCAGTGCCGCATAACTCAGTTCACTCTCGCCAAATACTACGGCCGTGGCATCCGGCGTGCACGCTGCCTGCTGTTCGAACAGTTGATGGATTAATCTGTCCTGCGGATAGTCCATCGCCGTATTGTTAAAATCCTCCAGTAATTGGGTACGTTCGGCTAATGGCAGGATATCGATTGACTCAATGGCTTGCTCAGGCGCATATTGCAGTGCGGCCACAATGCCGTTTAAAGCTGTCTTCATATAGGCATTAATGCGCACCGGGTCCACGTGCTGGCTGCATTGGGTAGTCAGCGCAAAACCATCGTCAAAATCATCGACATCCAGCGACAAGGGGTAATTGCTGCGCTCTTCACTGTCCAGCTCCTGAATACCGTCCCAGGCCGGTGAAGCGGATTGTTCCTCGTTACGCGGGCTGTGGCGGAAATTAAGCAGGCTGTTAAACAGTGGCAATGAAGCCGGCACACCGCTGCACCGCTGGGCAATCGCCAGCGGGGTCTGTTCATGGTCCAGCAATTCGCTCAGGCGCTGGTAGGTTTCCTGTACCGCCTGTTTTACGGTACGGGCCTGTAATTGGATACGGACGGGC
This sequence comes from Xenorhabdus sp. SGI 60, assembly GCF_056632175.1. Classification (NCBI taxonomy): domain Bacteria; kingdom Pseudomonadati; phylum Pseudomonadota; class Gammaproteobacteria; order Enterobacterales; family Morganellaceae; genus Xenorhabdus; species Xenorhabdus sp. SGI 60. The sequence goes on from NZ_CP196860.1 coordinate 1,349,281, forward strand.
AGGGTATTGATAAACATCCCCAGTACCTGGGAAGCGCCTATACCGCCCTGCAATCGGCCCAATAACACCGTCCCGAATACCACATCTTCACGGCCGCAACACTGTGCCAATACCTGTGCCCAGGCCACATGGAACAGTACAGCCGGACTGATCCCCAACTGACGAGTGCAGTCCCGGATCTCTTGTGCCAGTTCATCATCTAACGTGACGATATCTTCCACGATTTTATCGTGCTTATCGCGGCTGTTTCCCTGTACATCCAGTAACCCAAACGGCAGAGTCGGCTCTTCCACGTCGCCCAATAACTGCTGGAAATAAGCCTGATGCACTTCAATCGGCACCTGACGGGTTTGGGCAATAAAATTGCGGTAAGGCAACGGGGCGGGCAGAGACGCTTCTTCACCTAAGATTAACGCCTGTACTTCGCTGAAAATGATTTCCAGTGACAGATGGTCACAGACCAGATGATGGTGCAACAGACTCAGCCACCATAAATCGGTGTCGGGATCCCGGGCGATATAGGCGGCCAATAATGGCGCCTGCGTGATATCTAAGCGGATACGGTCAGGATCGGTCAGACGCCGGAGCTGGCTTTCAGCATTCTCTCCCGCTGATAACATCAGTTCAGTGACCGGCAGGGGCGCATGACGGCAGACCACTTGCACGGGGATTGGAAGTTCCTGCCAGTGGAAGGCACTGCGTTGAATATCGTGCCGGTCAATTACGCGTTGAAGCGCCTGCAAGAAACTCTCCAGCCGTGTCCGGCTGTCAAAGTGCATCAGAATATTTTCAAGATAGGTGTCACCGGTTTCTGCCAGTAAATGGTGGAACAGAATGCCTTCCTGCAACGGGCCGAGCGGGTAAATATCCTGAATATTGGCGACACCGCCCGGTACACGGTCGACAATCTGGTCAATTTGGGCCTGAGTCAATGTTACCAGTGGCAGCATAGCCGGCGTAATACGCTGGCTGTCTTCGCGGATCAAATTGGGTGGAATGACCCATGTCTCCACATCTTGCTGCTGACTTAAGCGGGCGCTCATGGCTGTCAGGGTGGGGGCAGCGAAGACCGCGCTGACCTCCAGAGACAGCCCTTGCTGGCGTAACTGTTCGATCAGGCTGACCACCAGCAGAGAATGGCCGCCCAGTTCGAAGAAGTTGTCATGACGTCCGACCTGCTCCAGTTCCAGAATCGATTGCCAGACGGCCGCCAGTTTCTGTTCGGTTTCGCCTTGTGGTGCTTCGTACTCACGGCTGACGATAGCGTGCTGATCCGGCGCTGGCAGGGCGTTGCGATCCAGTTTACCGTTGGCGGACAGCGGGAAGGCATCCAGCATCACAAAGGCACCGGGCAGCATGTATTCCATCAGGCGGGAACGGAGTTGTTCACGCAGATCGGCCGGTTTTAGTGTGATGCCGGTTTCCGGGATCACATAGGCGATTAAACGCTTATCCCCCGTTTCTTCTTCACGGGCGATCACCACGGCATCGCTGACGCCTTCGCAAGCCACCAGTTGGGTTTCAATTTCCCCCAGTTCAATGCGGAAGCCCCGGATCTTGACCTGAAAATCATTGCGTCCCAGATACTCAATCGTGCCATTGGGCAGCCAACGCCCCAGATCGCCGGTTTTATACATGCGGGTATCGGGCTGTGCGCTGAACGGATCAGCCACAAATTTCTCGGCGGTTAAATCCGGGCGATTGAGATAACCACGGGCCACCCCTGCGCCGGCAATATGGATTTCACCACTGACGCCAATAGGCACCGGCTGGCCGTGCGTATCCAGAATATAAATGCGGGTATTGGGCAGCGGATAGCCAATCGGGATAACCCCTTTGAGATGCAGTGGACTTTGGTGGTCCAATTTCAGGGTGGTGGCAATCACCGTGGTTTCCGTGGGACCATACGAGTTAACCCAGCGGCAGGATTGGGTTTCCTGATGAGACAGCCAGCTGATTAAATGGCGGTACTCCGCTTTTTCGCCACCCACAATAAGGGTATGCAGATATGGGCTAAAGCCGCTGCGACCGGCCATCATCTCCTGTACCCACAGGTGCCAGAAGGCCGTTGGCATATCCATAATGGTGATCTTCTGTTCACGCAGGAAAGTGACAAAAGTCATATCCGGTATTCGGATATGGGGCGGCCGCAGAATCAGAGTGGCACCGGATGCGAGGGTAGGGAAAATATCGGATACCGAGGTATCAAAGGCGATGGTCGCAAATTGCAGGATACGATCCCCCAATTGGGGTTCGCTGGTTTGATGTTGGGCATGGATAAAGTTCACCACATTGCGGTGCTCCAGCATCACGCCTTTGGGCTGTCCGGTGGAGCCGGAGGTATAGATGATATAGGCCAGATGATGGGGTTGAAGTTGCACAGCAGGATTATGGGCTGGCTGTTTTGCCACGTTATTTCGGTGGGCTTCATTATCCAGCAACCAGACGGGGATGTCTGATATTGGCAACAGTTCCTGCAAATGTTGCTGGGTCAGCAATAACACCGGCTGGCTGTCCGATAACTGGTAGGCCAAGCGTTCAGCAGGGTATTCCGGGTCGAGCGGAATATAGCCGGCCCCCGCTTTAAGGATAGCGTACAGGCCGATAATCAAATCCAGACTGCGGTCAACACAGATTGCCACGCGATCATCGGGGCGCACGCCTGCCGTAATCAATTGGTGTGCCAGTTGGTTGGCATGGCGGTTCAGTGCCGCATAACTCAGTGCGCTCTCGCCAAATACTACGGCCGTGGCATCCGGCGTGCGCGCTGCCTGCTGCTCGAACAATTGATGGATTAATCTGTCCTGCGGATAGTCCATCACCGTATTGTTAAAATCCTCCAGTAATTGGGTACGTTCGGCCAGTGGCAGGATATCGACAGACCGGATAGGTTGCTCAGGCGCATATTGCAGCGCGGCCACAATTCCTTTCAGGACGGTGTTGACATAGGCATTAATGCGGATTGGGTCCACGTGCTGGCTGCATTGGGTAGTCAGCGCAAAACCATCGTCAAAATCATCCACATCCAGCGACAAGGGGTAATTGCTGCGCTCTTCACTGTCCAGCTCCTGAATACCGTCCCAGGCCGGTGAAGCGGATTGTTCCTCGTTACGCGGGCTGTGGCGGAAATTAAGCAGGCTGTTAAACAGCGGCAATGAAGCCGGCACACCGCTGCACCGCTGGGCAACCGCCAGCGGGGTCTGTTCATGGTCCAGCAATTCGCTCAGGCGCTGGTAGGTTTCCTGTACCGCCTGTTTTACGGTACGGGCCTGTAATTGGATACGGACGGGCAGGGTATTGATAAACATCCCCAGTACCTGGGAAGCGCCTATACCGCCCTGCAATCGGCCCAATAACACCGTCCCGAATACCACATCTTCACGGCCGCAACACTGTGCCAATACCTGTGCCCAGGCCACATGGAACAGTACAGCCGGACTCATCCCCAACTGACGGGTGCAGTCCCGGATCTCTTGTGCCAGTTCATCATCTAACGTGACGATATCTTCCACGATTTTATCGTGCTTATCGCGGCTGTTTCCCTGCACATCCAGTAACCCAAACGGCAGAGTCGGCTCTTCCACGTCGCCCAATAACTGCTGGAAATAAGCCTGATGCACTTCAATCGGCACCTGACGGGTTTGGGCAATAAAATTGCGGTAAGGCAACGGGGCGGGCAGAGACGCTTCTTCACCTAAGATGAACGCCTGTACTTCGCTGAAAATGATTTCCAGTGACAGATGGTCACAGACCAGATGATGGTGCAACAGACTCAGCCACCATAAATCGGTGTCGGGATCCCGGGCGATATAGGCGGCCAATAATGGTGCCTGCGTGATATCTAAGCGGATACGGTCAGGATCGGTCAGACGCCGGAGCTGGCTTTCAGCATTCTCTCCCGCTGATAACATCAGTTCAGTGACCGGCAGGGGCGCATGACGGCAGACCACTTGCACGGGGATTGGAAGTTCCTGCCAGTGGAAGGCACTGCGTTGAATATCGTGCCGGTCAATTACGCGTTGAAGCGCCTGCAAGAAACTCTCCAGCCGTGTCCGGCTGTCAAAGTGCATCAGAATATTTTCAAGATAGGTGTCACCGGTTTCTGCCAGTAAATGGTGGAACAGAATGCCTTCCTGCAACGGGCCGAGCGGGTAAATATCCTGAATATTGGCGACACCGCCCGGTACACGGTCGACAATCTGGTCAATTTGGGCCTGAGTCAATGTTACCAGTGGCAGCATAGCCGGCGTAATACGCTGGCTGTCTTCGCGGATCAAATTGGGCGGAATGACCCATGTCTCCACATCTTGCTGCTGACTTAAGCGGGCGCTCATGGCTGTCAGGGTGGGGGCAGCGAAGACCGCGCTGACCTCCAGAGACAGCCCTTGCTGGCGTAACTGTTCGATCAGGCTGACCACCAGCAGAGAATGGCCGCCCAGTTCGAAGAAGTTGTCATGACGCCCGACCTGCTCCAGTTCCAGAATCGATTGCCAGACGGCCGCCAGTTTCTGTTCGGTTTCGCCTTGTGGTGCTTCGTACTCACGGCTGACGATAGCGTGCTGATCCGGCGCTGGCAGGGCGTTGCGATCCAGTTTACCGTTGGCGGACAGCGGGAAGGCGTCCAGTATCACAAAGGCACCAGGCAGCATATGCTCCATCAATCGGGTACTCAGTCGCTTACGTAATTCAGCCGGGCTAAGTGTCATGCCGGTTTCCGGGATCACATAGGCGATTAAACGCTTATCCCCCGTTTCTTCTTCACGGGCGATCACCACGGCATCGCTGACGCCTTCGCAAGCCACCAGTTGGGTTTCAATTTCCCCCAGTTCAATGCGGAAGCCCCGGATCTTGACCTGAAAATCATTGCGTCCCAGATATTCAATCGTGCCATTGGATAACCAACGCCCCAGATCACCCGTTTTATACATACGGGTATCGGGCTGTGCGCTGAACGGATCAGCCACAAATTTCTCGGCGGTTAAATCCGGGCGGTTGAGATAACCACGGGCCACCCCTGCGCCGGCAATATGGATTTCACCACTGACGCCAATAGGCACCGGCTGGCCGTGCGGATCCAGAATATAAATGCGGGTATTGGGCAGCGGATAGCCAATCGGGATAACCCCTTTGAGATGCAGTGGACTTTGGTGGTCCAATTTCAGGGTGGTGGCAATCACCGTGGTTTCGGTGGGGCCATACGAGTTAACCCAGCGGCAGGATTGGGTTTCCTGATGAGACAGCCAGCTGATTAAATGGCGGTACTCCGCTTTTTCACCGCCGACAATAAGGGTATGCAGATATGGGCTAAAGCCGCTGCGACCTGCCATCATCTCCTGTACCCACAGGTGCCAGAAGGCCGTTGGCATATCCATAATGGTGATCTTCTGTTCACGCAGGAAGGCGACAAAAGTCATATCCGGTATTCGGATATGGGGCGGCCGCAGAACCAGAGTGGCACCGGATGCGAGGGTAGGGAAAATATCGGATACCGAGGTATCAAAGGCGATGGTCGCAAATTGCAGGATACGATCCCCCAATTGGGGTTCGCTGGTCTGGTGCTGGGCATGGATAAAGTTCACCACATTGCGGTGCTCCAGCATCACGCCTTTGGGCTGTCCGGTGGAGCCGGAAGTATAGATGATATAGGCCAGATGATGGGGTTGAAGTTGCACAGCAGGATTATGGGCTGGCTGTTTTGCCACGTTATTTCGGTGAGCTTCATTATCCAGCAACCAGACGGGGATGTCTGATATTGGCAACAGTTCCTGCAAATGTTGCTGGGTCAGCAATAACACCGGCTGGCTGTCCGATAACTGGTAGGCCAAGCGTTCAGCAGGGTATTCGGGATCGAGCGGAATATAGCCGGCCCCCGCTTTAAGGATAGCGTACAGGCCGATAATCAAATCCAGACTGCGGTCAACACAGATTGCCACGCGATCATCGGGGCGCACGCCCGCCGTAATCAATTGGTGTGCCAGTTGGTTGGCATGGCGGTTCAGTGCCGCATAACTCAGTTCACTCTCGCCAAATACTACGGCCGTGGCATCCGGCGTGCGCGCTGCCTGCTGTTCGAACAATTGATGGATTAAGACATCTTGCGGATGTTTGACCGTCGTATCGTTAAAGGTTTCCAGTAATTGGGTACGCTCAGTTAGCGACAGGATGTCGATTGACTCAATGGCTTGCTCAGGCGCATATTGCAGTGCGGCCACAATGCCGTCTAAAGCTGTCTTCATATAGGCATTAATGCGGATTGGGTCCACGTGCTGGCTGCATTGGGCGGTGAGCGCAAATCCGTCATCAAAATCATCGACATCCAGTGACAAGGGGTAGTTGCTGCGCTCTTCACCCTCTATCTCGTCAATCCCTTCCCAAGCAATTGAAGCCACTTGTTCATCTTCGCGTGGGCTATGGCGGAAGTTTAGCAAGCTGTTAAACAGCGGCAATGGTGCCTGAATGCCACTGCAACGTTGGGCAACCGCCAGAGGTGCCTGCTCATGTTCCAGTAGTGCGGTTAACTGCTGATAAGTTTCTTGTACTGCTTGCTTAACGGTACGTGCCTGTAACTTAACGCGAATAGGTAAAGTATTGATAAACATCCCCAGTACTTCGGATGCACCAATCCCGCCTTGTAACCGTCCTAACAGGACGGTACCGAATATGACATCGTTCCGTCCACTGCATCGCGCCAGCACCTGTGCCCAGGCCACATGAAACAGCACGGCAGCACTCATACCCAATTGACGGGCGCAATCACGAAGACTTTGGGCCAGTTGACTATCCAGCGTGAGAACATTTTCCACTATCTCATTGAGGCTGCCACCTTGTACGTCAAGCAGCCCAAACGGCAGAGTAGGTTCTTCTACATCGCCCAATAATTCGCGGAAATAATTTTGGTGAACCTCTAACGGTACGTTGCGGATCTGCGCGATAAAGTTTCGGTAAGGCAGCGGCGTTGGTAAATTTTCACTTTCCCCCAAAAGCAAGGTTTGTATTTCACTGAATATCATATCCAGTGATATGTGATCACAAACTAAGTGGTGATACAGCAAGGAGAGCAGCCATTGATCGGAGGCGGGATCTTTGGCGATATGAGCAGCTAACAGGGGCGCTTTGGTCATATCCATCCGTATTGCACGGGGATCGGTGAGGTGGCGTAGTTGGGTTTCTGGGGCTTCCCCTGCCGATAGTGTGAGTTCAATAATTGGCAATGGTGCATGGCGATAGACGATTTGTACTGGTTTAAGAAGTTCTTTCCAGTAAACGGCGCTGCGCAGAATATCGTGCCGGTCAATTACCCGCTGCAACGCTTGCAAGAAACTCTCCAGCCGTGTCCGGCTGTCGAAAATCATCAAATGGTTGTCCAGATAGAGATCCCCTTCCGTCTCCAGCAAGTGGTGGAACAGAATACCTTCCTGCAATGGCCCTAACGGGTAAATGTCCTGAACATTGGAGATACCGTCCGTTACATGGGAAATAATCAGGTCTATTTGATCTTGGGCTAATTCCACCAGTGGCAGCATATCTGGCGTAATGACGGAACTGTCTTCTCTGATCAGGTTAGGTGGTATTTCCTGTATAGCCGTGGTTTGAGCGCTATTGTGGCTGATTAGGCTACTCATGGTTGTCAGCGTTGGCGCAGAGAATACTGCACTGACATCCAGAGACAGGCCGTGGGAGCGTAACTGCTCAATCAAATTGACCACCAGCAATGAATGCCCGCCAAGTTCGAAGAAATTATCTTGTCGCCCGACTTGTTCTACGTTCAGCAAGGATTGCCAGATGGCCGCCAGTTTCTGTTCGGTTTCGCCTTGTGGTGCTTCGTACTCACGGCTGACGATAGCGCTCCGATCCGGCGCCGGTAGTGCTTTGCGCTCCAGTTTACCGTTGGCGGACAGCGGGAAGGCGTCCAGTATAACAAAGGCACCAGGCAGCATATGCTCCATCAATCGGGTACTCAGTCGCTTACGTAATTCAGCCGGGATAAGTGTCATGCCGGTTTCCGGGATCACATAGGCGATTAAACGCTTATCCCCCGTTTCTTCTTCACGGGCGATCACCACGGCATCGCTGACGCCTTCGCAAGCCACCAGTTGGGTTTCAATTTCCCCCAGTTCAATGCGGAAGCCCCGGATCTTGACCTGAAAATCATTGCGTCCCAGATACTCAATCGCCCCATTGGGCAGCCAACGCCCCAGATCGCCGGTTTTATACATGCGGGTATCGGGCTGTGCGCTGAACGGATCAGCCACAAATTTCTCGGCGGTTAAATCCGGGCGATTGAGATAACCACGGGCCACCCCTGCGCCGGCAATATGGATTTCACCACTGACGCCAATAGGCACCGGCTGGCCGTGCGTATCCAGAATATAAATGCGGGTATTGGGCAGCGGATAGCCAATCGGGATAACCCCTTTGAGATGCAGTGGACTTTGGTGGTCCAATTTCAGGGTGGTGGCAATCACCGTGGTTTCCGTGGGACCATACGAGTTAACCCAGCGGCAGGATTGGGTTTCCTGATGAGACAGCCAGCTGATTAAATGGCGGTACTCCGCTTTTTCACCGCCGACAATAAGGGTATGCAGATATGGGCTAAAGCCGCTGCGACCGGCCATCATCTCCTGTACCCACAGGTGCCAGAAGGCTGTTGGCATATCCATAATGGTGATCTTCTGTTCACGCAGGAAAGTGACAAAAGTCATATCCGGTATTCGGATATGGGGCGGCCGCAGAATCAGAGTGGCACCGGATGCGAGGGTAGGGAAAATATCGGATACCGAGGTATCAAAGGCGATGGTCGCAAATTGCAGGATACGATCCCCCAATTGGGGTTCGCTGGTCTGGTGCTGGGCATGGATAAAGTTCACCACATTGCGGTGCTCCAGCATCACGCCTTTGGGCTGTCCGGTGGAGCCGGAAGTATAGATGACATAGGCCAGATGATGGGGTTGAGAGTTGCACAGCAGGATTATGGGCTGGCTGTTTTGCCACGTTATCCTGATTATGGTGATCATCCAGCAGCCAGACAGGGATATCCTGTATTGGTAAGCGAGTCTGTAAATGTTGCTGGGTCAGCAATAACACCGGCTGGCTGTCCGATAACTGGTAGGCCAAGCGTTCAGCAGGGTATTCCGGATCGAGTGGAATGTAGCCAGCGCCGGCCTTAAGGATGGCGTATATCCCAATGATCATATCCAGACTGCGATCAGCGCAGATTGCTACGCGATCATCGGGGCGCACACCAGAGGCGATCAAATGGTGTGCCAATTGGTTAGCGTGGCGGTTTAGCCCTGCATAACTCAGTTGACTATCACCAAACACTAACGCGATGGCGTCAGGAGTTTGTTCCACCTGTTGTTCAAACAGTTGATGGATCAATAATGTTTGTGGATATGGGAAGGCCGTATCATTGAAATCGTCTAACACTTGAGTGCGTTGGTATGGTTGCAATAGTGGTAAACTTTCCACTGCTTGCGAATCATCTTTAACCATCGCGGTCAGCAGGGTTTGCAGGTAACGGGCGATGCGTTCAACGCTGGTAGGGTCAAACAGATCACTGGAATACTCCAGGCCACCCACTAAGCCATTTTCAGTATCATTTATCGCGAGGGACAGATCGAAATGCGAGCTGTTTTCGGCCAGATTGATTTCACTAATAGTAATATCCGGCAATGCTATATTCTGCTGTCCAGGGGTATTATCCACTGACATCATCACCTGAAAAATCGGGCTATGGCTGAGGCTACGTGGTGGTTTTAGTATCTCTACCAACTGTTCGAATGGCAGATCTTGATGTGCGTAGGCGTTCAATGAATGGGCCTTAACCCTGGCTAGCAGAGCGCTGACCGTTGGATTGTCATCCAGTTGGATCCGCATCGCTAGCGTATTAACAAAGAATCCAATCAGCGGCTCCAATTCACTATATTGCCGATTAGCGACAGGAGTACCTATCACCAGATCTTTCTGCCCGCTAAGACGGGAAAGTAAAATTGTCCATCCCGCCATCAGAGTCATAAATAATGTTGTCCCGTGACGCTGGCTAAGGCTTCTTAATCCGGCACTTAATTCCGGTGACAGAGCGATATCGACATACCCGCCGGCATAACTCTGTTTCTCTGGGCGTGGCCGGTCAGTCGGTAGTTCCAAAAGTGCGGGAGCACCTTGTAACGCATCGCGCCAGAAACTCACCTGTTTTTCCAATATTTCTCCCTGTAGCCACTCTCTTTGCCAAAGGGCATAGTCAGCATATTGGAGTGTCAACGCGGGCAGGGGATCATCCCGCCCTTCGCTGAATGCATGATACAGCGTGGAAAGCTCGTGCATCAGGATGTTAAGGGACCAACCATCGGAAATAATATGATGCTGGGTTAATAGCAGGATATGTTCATTTTCAGCCCGCCGCAGCAAGCGCCCTCTGATGAGGGGGCCTTGTGCAAAGTCAAATGGCTGGCTGGTTTCACGCTGGATTATCTCTTCGATAGTAGTTTGTTGATCTTCCGCAGGCAGATGGCTGAGATCTTCCACTGCCAAAGAGAAGCCGCTCTCTGGTTTACCAATAATTTGCAGGGTCCGGCCTTCGGCCATCTTGATACCCTTGGCTCTCCTGATCGTCGTGCGCAGAATTTCATGCCGAGCAACAATTCGGTTTAACGCTGCTTGCAGGGCATCTAAATTCAGATAACCTTGCAGACGCAGAGCACCTGGAATGTGGTATGCCGTTTGTGCGGCTGGATCTAACTGCGCCAGAAGCCATAAGCGTTGCTGTGCCCAGGATAGAGGAAGCGCTTGCTGATCAGCGTTTCTCGGTATAATTTGCCTTTTTTCTCCGATCTGCTTTTTTTCCCCAATCTGGCTGTTTTCAATGCGTTCTTTAATTTTTTTCTGGAGTACCGCTTGTCTTAATTCAAGTAGGCTTAGTTCTTTGTGACTCATTTAATTAATTATCTCCATTTAGCAGGGCACGCAGTTCATCTTCGGACAAGTTTTCCAATTCTTTTTGCAGCAATTCGATATCTTCTTGTGCGAAAAAGGTTTCGATCTGTCTTGATGCGATAAGCTCGGCGAGTTCAGAAAGTTCTGGATGGGTAAATATGTCTTGAATGGACATTTCAAGATGGAATGCATCACGTAGTCTTGCCATTAACTGAATGATTGATAGGGAATTTCCACCCAGATCAAAGAAGCTGTCATGGCGTCCTATTTGTTCTAACCCCAATAAATTTTGCAGGATAGCGGCAATTTGCTGTTCGATTTCACCTTGGGGCGCTTCATATTCACGGCTGGCGATGGATGAACGATCTGGCGCTGGCAGGGCTTTGCGATCTAATTTGCCGCTTCCGGTTAGCGGGAAGGCTTCCAGCACAACAAACGCGCCAGGCACCATATAACTAGCCAGACGGCTATTCAGTTGTTCACGCAGCCTATTGGCTTCTGGTGTGAAACCGGATTGTGGAATGATATAGGCCACCAGACGTTTGTCGCCAGTTTCTTCTTCACGGGCGATGACCACGGCATCCCTGACGCCGTCACAGGCGATGAGTTGGGCTTCAATTTCGCCCAGTTCAATGCGAAAACCGCGTAACTTGACCTGAAAATCATTGCGTCCCAGATACTCAATCATGCCGTTTGGCAACCAGCGTCCTAAGTCACCGGTTTTGTACATGCGCGCATTTGGCTGTGCGCTGAATGGATCGGCAACAAATTTCTCCGCTGTCATCTCCGGCTTATTCAGATAACCCCGTGCGACACCTAAACCAGCGATGTGAATTTCACCACTGACACCAATAGGAACCGGTTGACCGAGGGTATCCAAAATATAGATACGGGTATTGGGCAATGGGCGACCAATCGGAATATTGTCATTAATATATGGAACTTGCGTGTTATCTCTCGTCAGGTTATCTACGGTCAATGTTGTGGCAATAACGGTCGTTTCAGTCGGGCCATAGGAGTTAATCCAGCGGCAGGATTGAGTTTCCGAGTGAGACAGCCAGTTCATTAAATGACGATGTTCTGCTTTCTCACCGCCCACAATAAGGGTGTGCAGATATGGGCTGAAACCACTGTGCCCTGCCATCATCTCCTGTACCCAGTGGTGCCAGAAGGCAGTGGGCATATCCATGATGGTGATCTTCTGTTCGCGTATGAAGGCGACAAATGTCGCATCCGGTATGCGGATATGAGGTGGTCACAGAACCAGTGTCGCACCGGCTGCCAGGGTCGGGAAAATATCCGATACCGAGGTATCAAATGCCACGGTGGCAAATTGCAGAATACGATCACCCCATTTTGGTTGGCTGGTCTGATGTTGCGCATGGATAAAGTTCACCACATTACGGTGCTCCAGCATCACGCCTTTAGGTTGTCCGGTGGAGCCGGAGGTATAGATGATATAGGCCAGATGATGCGGTTGCAGCCCTATTTGGCGAACATCAGGGTTATGACTAGGTTGCTGTGCTACCGCGTTACGGTGGTTATCATCATCCAACAACAAGGTTGGAATATCCTGCATCGGCAAATGTGCCTGTAAATGGCGCTGAGTTAACAGCCAGGCTGGTTTACTGTCTGATAATTGATAAGCCAGTCGTTCTGAGGGGTACTCTGGATCAAGGGGAATATAACCAGCCCCCGCTTTAAGGATACCGTACATGCCAATAATCATATCCAGACTGCGATCGACACAGATAGCGATACGATCATTAGGGCGTACACCAGATGCAATCAGATGATGAGCCAGTTGGTTAGCATGACGATTTAATTCGTTGTAACTCAGTTGACTATCGCCAAACACTAGTGCGATCGCATCAGGTGTTTGTTCCGCTTGTTGCTCGAATAGTTGGTGGATCAACCTATCTTGCGGATAGACCAGATTGGTATTATTGAAATCCACCAATAATTGCTTGCGTTGTTGCGTTTGCAGCAACGGCAAATCTTGTATCCGTAGAGAATCATCAGCAACCATCGCTGCTAATAGGGTTTGCAGATAGCTTGCGAGCCGTTCAATGCTGGCACGGTCAAACAGATCACTGGCATATTCCAATTCACCGATTACCCCATTATCGGTATCGTTCATGGAAAGAGACAGATCGAAATGGGTGCTTCTTCGGGTTAATGGCAGTTCATCCAGCACTAAATTGGGTAATTCAAGGGATTGCTGTATCGGTGTGTTATCCAGCGCGAGCATGACCTGAAATATCGGGCTATAACTTAAGCTACGTGGCGGTTGCAGCGCTTCGACCAGTTGTTCAAATGGTAAGTCTTGATGTATATAGGCGGCCAGTGCATGGGCTTTGACTTGTGCTAATAACGCGCCAACGGTGGGGTTATCTTCCAGTTTCACCCTGAGCGCCAGCGTATTGGCAAAGAAACCGATCAACGGTTCTAATTCACTGTGCTGTCGGTTAGCGATAGGCGTTCCGATAACAATATCTTGTTGACCACTGATGCGGGCAAGCAAGATTGACCATGCTGCCAGTAATGTCATGAATAATGTGGAACTATGGCGCTGGCTCAATGCCTTTAAGCCATCACTTAATGCAGGTGAAAGGGTGAATGCCACTTGATCACCATGGTAGCTCTGAACCGCAGGGCGTGGCCTGTCTGTCGGCAGTTCCAGTAACGCAGGGGCACCTTGCAGTGCTTCTCGCCAGAAACTGACCTGTTTTTCCAGCACTTCACCCTGTAGCCATTGTCGCTGCCAGAGAGCATAGTCAGCATATTGTATTGTCAGTGCAGGCAGTGGATCGTCTTGTTCCTGAATAAAAGCACGGTAGAGGGTGGTGAATTCATATATCAGGATGTTCAATGACCAGCCATCCGAAATCATGTGGTGCTGAGTCAACAACAGAACATGTTCATCACTGGAGAGTTTTAGCAATTGTCCGCGAATTAATGGTTCCAGAGCAAAATCAAAGGGATGGTGAGTTTCAAATTGAGCGGCTGCATCAATAGCCGCCTGTTTTTCTGTCTCAGCTAATTGACTGAAATCTTTAATGATCAACTTGAAGCCACGCTCTGCATCGGCAATCACTTGCCGGGCGATACCATCCTCCATTTTGATCGTTGTGCGCAGAATTTCATGGCGGGCAACAATCCTATCCAGAGCCGCTTGCAGCGCATTCAGGTTTAACCGCCCTTTCAGACGCAACCCACCAGAGATGTGATATGCCGTTTGGGCGGCAGGATCTAACTGCGCCAGGAACCACAGGCGTTGTTGTGCCCAGGAGAGCGGAAGCGCTTGTTGTCGGTCGGCGGGGAGTATCACCGGTTGTGTGGCATGCTGTGCTGGTTGATTGGCTGTAGCCAACGATTGTGCCAAATCTGACAAAATTGGATGGGTGAATAGATCTTGCAAGTCCACTTTGCTGTTGAAAACTTGGCGTAAGCGGGTAGCCATCTGTACTGTCAGCAAAGAGTGCCCACCCAATTCAAAGAAATTATCGTGACGTCCTACTTGCTCCAGCCTCAGCAGGGATTGCCAGACTTCCGCCAGTTTCTGCTCAATTTCCCCTTGAGGGGCTTCGTATTCACGACTGGCGATTGCAGTACGATCCGGTGCAGGCAAGGCCTTGCGATCTAATTTACCACTGCCGGTCAGCGGGAATACCTCCAGTATGACAAATGCACTGGGGATCATGTGCTCCATCAGATGGATGCTCAATTGTTCACGCAGATGGGAAGGCATGAGCATAACATCAGGTTGTGGTATCAGGTAGGCAATCAGACGCTTGTCGCCATCAGCTTCCTCACGGGCAATGACCACCACATCTTTGACTCCGTCGCAAGCTGCCAATTGCGTTTCGATTTCGCCCAATTCAATACGGAAACCACGCAGTTTGACCTGAAAATCATTGCGCCCCAGATACTCAATAGTGCCATTGGGTAACCAACGCCCCAGATCGCCGCTTTTGTACATTCGAGCGTTGGCTTCTTTATTGAATGGATCGGGCACAAAGCGTTCTGTCGTCAGTTCCGGTCGGTTCAGGTAACCACGGGCAACCCCCGCTCCACCAATATAAATCTCCCCGCTGACACCGATGGGAACGGGTTGGCCGGAGGGATCGAGAATATAAATACGGGAATTGGCATTGGGGCGGCCAATGGGAATGTTGTTCACCATCTCGGTGAAGGAACCCCCATTCAGTATTAGTGAAGTCACGATAACCGTGGTTTCCGTTGGGCCGTAGGTGTTGATCCAACGGCAGAATTGTGTTTCCGGTAATGATTGCCAATCCAGCCAATGTCGGTATTCCGCTTTCTCACCACCCACAATGACCGTATGCAGGTAAGGGCTGAAACCTGTGCGATCGGCCTTTATCTCCTGTACCCATTGGTGCCAGAACGCAGTCGGTACATCCATGATGGTGATTTTCTGCTGTTGTAAAAAATCAATAAATTCTGTATCCGGCACACGGATATGAGCGGGACGCAGGACTAACGTCGCCCCCGCCGCCAGTGTCGGGAAAATATCTGATACCGAGGTATCGAACGCCATGGTCGCAAATTGCAAAATACGATCCCCTGGCTGAGGTTGACTGATTTGATGTTGAGCATGGATAAAGTTGACCACATTGCGGTGTTCCAGCATCACACCTTTAGGCAATCCGGTCGAACCGGAAGTGTAGATGATATAGGCCAGATGATGTGGTTGCAGCCCTGATTGGCTGGCATCAGGATTATGGGTTGGCTGTTGCGCCACAACCTTTAGATAATTTTCACCATCCAGTAACCAGACCGGAACTTCCGTCAGCGGTAAACTTGCCTGTAAATGTTTTTGGGTCAGCAATAACTTTGGTGTGCTATCTGATAACTGGTACGCCAATCGTTCGGCAGGATATTCTGGATCAAATGGAACGTAGCCTGCTCCTGCTTTGAGAATGCCTAACATACCCATGATCATATCCGGGCTGCGCCCGACGCACAGAGCCACGCGGTCGTCTGGGCGTATGCCAAAGGCAATCAGGCTGTGTGCCAGTTGGTTGGCACGCTGATTCAATTCTGCATAACTCAGTTGCGTATCTTGATACACCAGGGCAATAGTATCAGGCATCGACTCTGCGTGCTGTTCAAAGAGCTGGTGGATCAATTTATCCTGTGGGTAGATGAGGGTAGTGTCATTAAAATCCACCAACAATTGTTGGCGCTGTCGGGGGGTGATCAACGGTAGTTCAGCCACACGCTGGCTATCATCAGTCACCATTGCCGCCAGCAAGGTGTTTAAATGGCTGACCATACGCTCAATCGTGGCGTGGTCGAACAGATCACTGGCATATTCCAGATCACCCACTAAACCCTGTTCAGTTTCATCCAGAGTTAATGTCAGGTCAAAGTAAGCACTATCCCTGATTAATGGCCGTTCATCCAATACCAAGCCCGGCAGCTCGAAATGCCGTTGTCCCGGCGTATTATTGGTTGCCAGCATAACCTGAAAAATTGGGCTATGGCTCAGGCTGCGCGGAGGTTGTAAGATTTCGACCAATTGTTCAAAGGGCAGGCCTTGATGGGCAAATGCATTGATTGCTTGTTCTTTTACTTGTGCCAGAAGTTCATTGACACTGGGGTTATCATGCAATTGCACACGTAATGCTAATGTATTGGCAAAAAAGCCGATTAAAGGGGCTAATTCAGGCTGCTGACGATTAGCAATGGGCGTACCAATCACAATATCATCCTGACCACTGAGACGGCAGAGCAATGTCGCCCATCCAGCCAATAACGTCATAAATAGGGTTGTTCCGTGACGTTGGCTGAGTTCTTTTAAACCAGTCTGCAATGCGGGAGGCAGAGCAATATTAACGCGTCCGCCAATATAGCTTTGCTTCGCAGGGCGTGGACGGTCGGTGGGTACTTCCAGAAGTGCGGGAGCACCTTGCAGGGTACTACGCCAGAATTCGACTTGTTTTTCCAGCACCTCTTCCTGTAACCCATTTTTTTGCCAGAGAACATAATCAGCATACTGAATGGTCAGGGCGGGCATGGGATCAGGCTGTCCTTGACAGAATGCGTGATAAAGTGTGGACAGTTCTTGCATAAAGATACTGACTGACCAGCCATCAGAGATAATATGGTGCTGAGTTAACAGCAGGATATGTTGATCTTCTGCCAGTTTTAGCAAGCGTCCCCGTGCTAATGGACCATTAACAAAATCAAAGGGGTGGTTTGCCTCAAGATAGGCGACTTTTTCAATTGCCGCTTGCTGTTCTGGCGTCGTTCCCTGTTCTGAATATAGCTGGCTGAAATCTTCTTGTATCAGGGGAAAACCACAATCTGCATCATGGATAATTTGCTGTGCTTCGTCTTCTACCGTCATGATCGTGGTACGGAGAATTTCATGGCGCGCCACAATACGATCCAAGGCTGCTCGCAAGGCATTCAGATCCAGTTTGCCCTTTAGATTTAACCCCACTGACATATGGTATGCCGTTTGTGCAGCAGGATCTAATTGAGCAAGGAACCATAAACGTTGTTGTGTCCAGGATAATGGCACGCCGTTATCACGCGGCTGAGCCGTGATTGTTGTTTTTTTCGTCGATTGGCGGGTTAGTTTTGCTGATGTGGCTAACTTAAGTAGTCTTCTGCGTTCCGCTAAGGGTAGAGATGAAAGCTCGTTATTATTCATTGGATTATCACCACTTAAAACAAAGTAAATTAAAATCTAATTCATTGATTTATAAATATCTTGTAGAGATTCTGAATCAAATTGCCCTAATAGAGAGTCGATAATGCATTCTTCAAGCTGACAGAGAGTTGGGTTGGAAAACAGTTGATGAATAGATAATTCAACATCAAATATTTGTTTTATTTGCGACTGTAGCTGTAGTACTAACAGTGAATGTCCGCCCAATTCAAAAAAGTTGTCATAGCGGCTTATCCGATCCAGTCCCAATAACACTTGCCAAATGACGGCCAACTGCTCTTCCGTTTCGCCTTCTGGAGCCGCATATTCACGACTTGACATGGCAGCATGATCGGGAGCAGGCAGGGCCTTGCGATCGAGTTTGCCATTTGGGGAGAGAGGAAACGCCTCCATCACCACAAAGGCACTCGGTATCATGTAATCGGCAAGAGTTCGGCTTAATTGCTCACGTAGTTGAGAAATGTTCGGAGTGCTATCCTGATTTGGGATCAAATAGGCAACCAGTCGCTTGTCATTGGTTCCATTGGCACGGGCAACAACCACCGCTTCACGAATGCCTGCACACTGAGTCAGGCAAGTTTCAATTTCACCCAGCTCAATACGTAATCCGCGAATTTTGACTTGAAAATCATTGCGTCCCAGATAGGCGATACTGCCATCCGGTAGCCAACGTCCCAGATCGCCGGTTTTATACAGACGAGCATCAGCATCGGTATTGAATGGGTCATTAATAAAACGTTCAGCGGTCAATTCAGGCAGGTTCAAATAACCACGGGCAACACCCACTCCCCCGATATAAATTTCCCCCGCCATACCAATTGGAACGACTTCTCCGTGGGTATCGAGAATATAGATTTGGATATTGGCAATAGGATACCCAATCGGCACTTGCCCGATATAGCGACCCGGAACACATTGCCAGGCCGTGACATCAATGGCTGCCTCCGTAGGACCATATAAATTATGCAGTTCGCTGTGAGGCAAGTGGGACAGACAGTGTTGTTGCAAGGCATAAGGCAGTGCTTCCCCACTGCATAAAATTTGGCGCAGGGAAAGGCAGCGTCCGGCCGGAATATAATGAAGAAAACTTTGCAACATGGAAGGCACAAAGTGGATCGTCGTGATTTGACGGTTTTCTATCTCTTCCAATAAATAGTGCGGTTCTTTGTGACCGCCGGGGCGAGCCATCACTAATTGACCGCCAACCATCAGGGGAAGGAAGAATTCCCAAACAGAAACATCAAAGCTAAATGGCGTTTTTTGTAAAACGCGATCTTGCGGGGTTAATTGATAAGTATCCTGTGCCCAGAGCAAACGGTTAACCACACTGCGGTGCTCATTCATCACGCCTTTGGGTAATCCCGTGGAGCCAGAGGTATAGAGTACATAGGCCAGATGACGCGATGTTAGCCCTAAATGAGAAGCCTCTAAGTTATCATCATCCTGGCGGGCAATATTGGCCTGAACGGTTGAGTTATCTAAAAACCAGACAGGAATTTCGGTCACGGGCAATTGTTTTTGCAAGCCATGATGGGTCAGCAGGACCACAGGTTCACTGTCTGACAGGATATAAGCGAGCCTGTCTGTGGGATATTCAGGATCGAGTGGCACATAAGCTGCCCCCGCTTTTAAAATCCCCAACAGACTAATGACCATATCCAAACTACGCACCATGCAAATGGCGACGCGATCATCTGGATGAATTCCCGCGGCGACAAGAGCGTGAGCTAGCTGGTTAGCCCGCTGATTTAATTCCATGTAACTGAGTTGCGTATCCCCATACAGCAGTGCAGTTACAGTTGGGTTGCGTTCTGCTTGTTGCTCAACAAATTGATGGATTAAGGCGTGTTGCGGGAAGGGATTATCCGTATTGTTAAAATTATGAAGGATTTGCTGACGTGCCTGTTCATCCATCAGTGGCAAACGATCAATTGTTTGCTGTTCGTTATCTACCATCGCTTCCAGCAGAACCAAGAGGTTCTGCATAAGCTGGGAGATGAATGCTGCATCAAATATTGCAGTGTCATAATAAAAGGTATAGCCGATATGATCGCCGGATTCTAAGACATTTATCATCAATGGAACGGGAACATCGGCATAGAGAGGATATGGGAAAGGCCGCAACTCGGCATTTCCCCACTGTACCGTGACATTGTCATCTTCCGCCATCCAGAGGGTGGTGAGATCACCAGTATATCTGGCTTTTTGGAATATCATGACCGTCTGGAAAATGGGGTGAACGTCTGCATTGCGTTGCAGTTTCAGTTGTTCCAGTACCTTGGTGAACGGATATTTCTGGTTTTCAATCCCTTGTCGGATGGTTTTTGTCGCTTGTGTGATATGTTCCTGTACTGTCATATCACCGTTTATCTGGCAGCGTAAAGCAACCGGATTGATAAATTCACCGACTAATTTTCCCCAACGAGCACGGCCTCTTCCCGGCAAGATAGAACCGATAATGACATCATCCACTTCGGTATAACGGTTCAGAAGAATTTGGTAGGCGGCCAGAAAAACAGCAAACAGGCTGTTATCATATTTTAGGGTCAATGCTTGCAACTTATGTGTCAGTGATTTGTTAATTATTTTCTTTAAAGATATTTTTCCTGTGGCGGTCAGGGTGCTGTTTTTAGGTGGCCATAGCGAGACAGCTAAATCACCCGCCAATGTGTTTTGCCAGAATCGTTGCTGTTTTTTAGCGCTGGCACTTTTTAGCCATTGTTGTTGCCATTCCACATAATCGTGGAAACTATTTTCTGGTGCGGGTTCCAGGGGTTTTGCAGAAAGCAGAGCATCAAGTTCATCTAACAGTATCCAATAAGACCAACCATCAACGGCCAGATGATCAAAGGTCAGGACCATAACGCTGTCCTGTTGACTGCACTGATACCAACTGGCATAAACCCGCAGCGGATGGGCTAGATCAAACATATGCCAGCAATCGTCTTGAACACGCTGTTTAAGCGTTTCTTCGCTAAGATGTTGGGCATCATGTATTGTCAGTGTGATTTTAGCGCTGTCTGCGATGCAATAGCCTAAGTCGCCGTAGTATAGTCCGAAACTTGCCCGCAGCATCGGATGTCTTTGTACCAATTTATTGAGAGCTTCTTCTAAACGCTTAGCCGTCAATCCTTTAATATGAGCGCAAAATGCACTATTATTTTGACCGCGCTTGTCAGGGTCAATTTGATATTGAAACCAGCGGCTGCGTTGAGCTTCTGATAAAGGGAATGATTTCAATTTTTCAGGGTAATTCATTCTATAGCTCCCTTTTTATGGGTACATTAAAAATAAAAACATGAGAACTGATAAAACAAGAAATCACACTTGGGTTTAAATAATAAAAATAGCTGACCATTCTAATAAAAAAGAACAGTCTTATTTTTATATTTATTCAATCTCTTCTTGCCGCTGAGAAAATTATATTTATTACAAAATTAGATAATTTTACATTAAATAATCCTATTACACATTTCTAATAATGTTTTTCTAATGTGTCTAATTTTATTATAGGCATTATGTGATAAAATTTATTGCCATTGGTGATTTTTTGTTCAGTAAGCTTTTTTGGGGGTATAAAGTGAAATAAGAGCCTATTTTATTAGGCTCTTTGCTATAAGCTTTATTTCATTTTATTGAATATAATGGTCCTTATGATCCACTTCTTTAATATGACCATCTTCTAATTTGATAATGCGGTCAGCTATATTAAAATAAGCATCATCATGACTAATAACCAGGACAGTTTTACCTCTGGCTTTTAATTCTGGCAGCAGCTCAGTATAGAATAAGCGTTTAAACACAGGGTCCTGGTCGGCTGCCCACTCATCAAACAGATAAATAGGACGATCTTCCAGATAAGCTGAAACTAAAGCCAGTCGTTTCCGTTGACCTGCGGAAAGATTTGTGGTGGAAAATCCGCCATCAACGATTTTAACTTTGTGTGTCATGTTTAATGCTTCAATATAATGTGTTGCTTTTTCGGTGACATTCGCATCGCTGTTGAGTAACTGCTCAAATAGATGGTAATCAGAAAAAACAGCAGCAAAATGTTGCCGATAATGTTCATTATTCGCTGATGTTACTTGCACATCATTTAATGAGATAGTACCGGATTCTTGCTCAAACAGGCCAACAAGCAACATGGCGAGCGTTGTTTTCCCACTACCATTCCCACCGACGATAAAAACAATTTCGCCTTGCGATATTTTCAAACTTAATGGACCGAGTGCAAACTGGCGATCTTCTTTATCCGTTGTGTAATGGTGGACAACATCTTTCAGTTCAATCTCGATGGCTTGTTGCTTGTTAAATGGATTCGTGCCTTCAACTTGTACCGATAGAGCTTCATCCAATTGGCTGTCAAGACGCCGCATTTTATTCAATGAAACTTCCGCTTCTCTCAGCTCTGGAATTGCTCCAATAACTTCACTGATGGGGCCTGATAAGAAGAGAACAAGCAGCGATACAGTCACCAATGTTGCTGGTTCTTGGGGAAGCCAAATCGGGACAACAAAAATAATAATACCAATCATGACATAAAATGTAACAGAACTGGAATTAATCACCCAGGCATAGCTGGAGTTCGCTTTAGTACAGATCTCCTGGAATACTTTGGCGGCAGGAGCAATCACTTTGTTAATGAAAAGATGACCTTTTTGTTTATTGAGTTGCAGCTCTTTACTACCATCAATCAGGCTTTGGAAATTAAGGTATATTTTATCTACTTGATCACGCATATCTGTCATTAATTGTAATGGATATTTTTCCCACAGATAAAACACATACATTCCGATAAGGCTGAGTGCCGCTAAAATGAGAAACAGTTGCCAGGACATCCAGGCCAAATAACCAAAACAGGCTATGATTAGGGTAATATTACCAAAAACAGAGGGGGCCAACATAAAGGAATGGACAAAAACATCGACATCTTTGGTTAAAACCGCCAATAAACCGTGCCGCCCAAGTTTATGCAGTTTTTTGAGTGGCGCCCGCAAAATTTTATTACTTAAACTTAGACGTAATGAAAAAACCGTGGATTGGGCTAAGTGAGATAATGTGATTTCTGACACGGTTTTAGTAATAAAAAAAATAAAACAGATGCCAAAAAAGCTCCAAAGAAATGTAATCAGGTTAATCTCTTCTGTTACTCCTTGACTGATCATCCCGACTATCGAAGCACCGGCAAACCCACTAATTAATGCGCTTATTGTCGATACCAACAGTAATACCCAAGATTGACGATATAAATAAGCTATTAGAGTCATAAAAAACAAGCCATTGTCGAAGGTTATAATTAATATGAAAATTCATATTTCTGCTTACTCAATCCACTATGGTTATTTTTTTCTTATAAAACTGCAAGTGTGATTTATAGTATGGCAATATTAATAAATATAATCGTGATAAAGATTATTCCAATATGAATGGTAACTATGTATGATTATATAGGTAAATTATTTGAATGATGATAAGACGGAGGAATGGCACTGCTATTAACAGACAAAAGTATTTTTCTACATGGCTAATTTTCTTCATAACGTAACCAGAACGGGAGTTCATTTGCCCCCAAAGCATCATATTCCTCAAGCGATCTGTCTATCTCGGTGATACAATATGGAATATCTGTCACAATCACCTTAACGGGACTATAAGTGCCGAAATCTTCATAAAATCCCTTAGCTGATATTATACAATGCTCAAGCCCTTCAAAATACTTTTGAAACTTTTGTAATAAATCTCCAGAAAAATTATCCTGATTTTTTATTAATGACAACATATTATCCAAATCTTCAAAAGGAAGGTAACGAAGATAAAACTGAGATAATAGTTTTTGCTCTCCTATATTATCAACACCTTGATTCAACAAATTGAAAAATTCAACCATATCAGCGCTTGAACCAAGTTCCACCATAGTACAACCGCCATGAAATCCTATATTTTTCATACTGGTCACCATTTAAAATCAATATTAGTTTTTTCGATAGTACTATTAGATTTTTACGTAAAAGTAGAATAGGTAAAACGGACTTCCCTTATTATCTCACTATATAATATCCCAAATTTTATAGCTGGAATTGATAATCCAGCTGATACACAGTCCATTGATATATCAGTCAATGAAAAAATCACGTCCAATACAGCTCGCCGCTCTCCAAAATCCGGTCACGTATTCAATTTGTTGTTTCTCATGTATACTCCTCACTTTTTCAGGAAATCAGATGGCAACGGTAGAAGTGAAATGTCGATTTTGTCAACAAACCGAATCGGTAAGAAAACATGGCACGGGTCAAGGTGAACGTCAGCGTTATCGTTGCCTGTCTTGTCGCCGTACTTTTCAGCTTGAATATGCTTATCGTGCTTGCCGGACGGGCATAAAAGAACAAGTTGTGGATCTTGCCATGAATAATGCCGGTATCCGTGACACTGCACGGGCACTACATATCAGTATTAATGCTGTCGTTCGCACTTTAAAAAATTGTCCCCACGATGTGTAACCACATTACCGCTGGAACAGGTGGAAATTGAGCTCATCTGTGAAGTCGATGAGATGTGGTCATTTGTTGGGAATAAAAAGCAACAACGTTGGTTATGGTATGCTTGGGAGCCTCGTCTGAAGCGTATTATTGCCCATACTTTCGGCCGACGAAGCAAAAAGACGTTGAAGAAACTGCTCAAAAAATTATCGCACTTTAACGTCGCTTTTTGGTGTACCGATAAATTCAAGGCTTACACCTTGTTGCCCACGGATAAACACCTCATCGGAAAAAGTTTTACGCAGCGTATTGAACGTGAAAACCTCACCCTTAGAAACCGAATTAAGCGGCTGAATCGTAAAACATTAGGCTATTCAAAATCACCGGAAATGCATGACAAAGTCATCGGGACTTTTATCGAAAGAGAATATTATATTTAAGACCAATCAACATTTTGAATACGTGACCAAAAATCACGTCCAATACAGCTCGCCGCTCTCCAAAATCCACACAATCCCCCCCGGGCATTCCTCAAAAACGAACCATAGCCCATCATATAATTCTTCCTCCGTTTCAGGGAAAGCTGCCCGCAAGCGGGCTAACTGTTCATCAATAGTTCCCGCCAGAAATTCGTCATGTTTGGCGAGCTTAATCCTGCCTTTTTTTAACAGTAACTCAAGAAACTCAAGAAAATAGTCTTGTTTATCCTTATAAGAAAAATCAGTCTTGCCAAAATTCTTTGCTCTCATTGCTGACCACACAATACTGGGAGAGCTTCCTTCTAATTCTTCCAGAAATAACTTATACTGACTTTCACTAAATAGCATATTTCCCCCTTATTAGCAGGTTTATGGCAGAACTATCTTCTAGTCTAGCAAAAAATCTGGTTTATTAGGAATGTATATGAACCGGAAGGCGGGGGAATAAAGTGAAAGCACCAGATAATTACAATTCTTTCACACAAAAAAGAAAGCTGTGGGATCTTTTCATCCACACAGCTTGATTTGAAAAACTGTCACTCACTCAAAAAATCACGTCCAATACAGCTCGCCGCTCTCCAAAATCCACACAATCCCCCCCGGGCATTCCTCAAAAGCAAACCAGAGTCCATCATATAATTCTTCTTCCGTTTCAGGGAAAGCTGCCCGCAAGCGGGCTAACTGTTCATCAATAGTTCCCGCCAGAAATTCGCCATGTTTGGCGAGCTTAATCCTGCCATTTTTTAACAGTAACTCAAGAAACTCAAAAAAATAGTCTTGCTTATCCTTATAAGAAAAATCAGTCTTGCCAAAACTCTTTGCTTCCATTGCTGCCCACACAAGGCTAGGAGAGCATCCTTCTAATCCTTCCAAAAATAACTTATACTTACTTTCACTAAATAGCATATTTCCCCCTTACCTAAACTTTATTTCCACGTTTCTTTTAGCATCATCACTAACTTGAAATTGTTTATCGCGTACAATTTCAACCGTCCAGCGTGCCTTGGTTTTATCTGCGCTGGTTGAAACTGCACGCAGGTTTATGGTACTGCCATCAGCGAGTTTGGCAAAATAAAATCCTGGTTTATTAGGAACTTGTGTGAGAGGTACACCGCCTGTTAAACTTTCAGCGTAAGCACGGATATTCTGCTCAGTCAATTTCTGGGTTTCAAACACTTTAACAGTACCTGCTGCATTGCTTCCCCCATCACCGTACACTTGTTTAAATTTCTGTCCAAAGACAGTCAATTCACTTTCAGTGTTGTTCCTGTCAAAAATTTTAAACACGTTTTCTTTATGTGTTCTCTTGATTGATTCCAGAGCATCAAGAGTCGGTTTTGACAGCGCATCATTCTTAATTTCAGCCTGAACGATCTGGGAGAGCGATTTTCCTTCTAATTTACCCGTCTTTGAAAAAGTTTCTCCTGATTCATTCAGGGCTTTTGCCAGTGCACGCGTACTCTCTTTGCTTTTGCCCAGAACCAAGATGGAGCTACTTGTCAAAACACCCGTACCTATGGCAGCTTCGGGTGCTGCCGCATCAAGAGCTGCAATTGACGCCTGGTTCAGGCATAACAAAGGATTGGCCTTACAGCTTTGAAGAGCGACACGCCCCGCAGCGAGCAATCTTGCAGAGCCGGCGACTAATATATGTCCACCAATAGTAGTAGTATAGCCACCTGCTGCTGTGATTGTCACAGCAATCGCTGCATCTCGCCGAGCAGCAACACGTTCAGCGGCGGCTTTATCCCCTTTCGCTGCCGCTAGTATGTCTTTTTGGTTTTCAAGCACCAACCAAGACCACATATGCTCAGTCCAGTTATTACGATAAACCAGTTCTGCGGTACTCGCTGCCTGATAAGCTCCTTCTGGGGTATGACTAATTAATGCCCCCGACAATGCGCCAATAAACTTAGCCAATTGGGCTTTGGCTTCATTTCCTCTTAATGCTTCCTGAATTTTATAAAGCTGGCGTATTGATTCATTTTTATACGCAGGTTCAAACAACCTGTTTTCCATTGTAATTGCAGCAAATTCAGCCGCTAAAGCCCCGACAACAGCCCCTTTAGCATCCCCACCTGCAATTTCCGCACTGATCCCTGAGACAACAGCATGACTGAGCGTCTTACCGGCATGCCCTAAAATTTCCCCGTTATCACCAACCAGTTTGGCCCCTTGCGCCTGAATTTGGTCTCCAATATTATTCAAGAATGCTGTTTTCAAATTATCCGTAAAACTGCCGCCATTCATGGCTGTCCCTAGTGTTGAACTCACAATAGAATGCGCGGCAACACGCTGGGCTACCTTAATCCAGTCACTATTCACCAAAGGAAGCTGGGCCTTGGCAGGATCAACAACCCCGGTCTCTCCTGCGATGTTTCCCCATCCCATTGAGTGATCCAGACCAGCCAATGTCCCCCCCATTGCCATTTTTGTTACGAGAGATTTTACGGAATCACGCTTTGCCAGCGCGGTCAGTGTCCTGGAGAGATTGCCTTGATTTTCAACTAAGGCAACCGCTGCCTGCGAAGTCAACCCTATCATGCCACTATAAGCCGCCCCATAAACTGCGCTCGCCGTAACACCTGTTGCCCCGGTCGCTCCCACCGCAGCTTCTCCCGCCCAGGCAGCCATACCAGAGCCTGCGGTTACCGCCGCAACGGCAATCGCAATCACAGCCCCCACAACCGGATTCAGGCTCTGGCTTTTCTTGTCCCAACTACTGTAAGCATCCTTAACCAGACTCCACTGAACATCATGACGATTGTGCAGATCTTTCAGCCATTCCGTCCCCGGGGTATTGCCGAGCCTCACCAACGCGTCTTCAAGTAACTGCCCCTCTTTGACTTTTACATCCGCACTGACACCTTGCCCTGACTCCACCGTCAATGTCCCGCCAACACGCACTGACGGTATGGACCATACCTTCTCACTACTGCCTTTATCACGGTGTGTAACAAAAAAACCTTCTGACACGGAGACAGTTCGTTCAAACGCGGTATTTGGCATCGCCCTGAAGTTTACTTTTCCTGTTTGGCTGGTAATTTTCGCGTTTTTGTTGGTGTCAATCCGGCTCGCTTCCAATGTCACATCGTCTTTTGCCATCAGGGTAATATCACCACCCGCAATAAACTCAGCCGGTTTGCTCGTTGAGTTATGTTTTATCCGGGTTGCTTCCTTACAGCTCCTGAAGATTAAAAAACCGCCACATTTCCTTTCCTTATCTTCCCATTTATATGACTCTTCCATCGCTTGCGCATAGAGAACGCCCCCTTTGGCAGCAATATCCATTGCCCCTTTAGCCATCAACGCGGTTGCCTGAAATAAAATACTGCCCTGGGCATGCATCGTTAATGCACCGCCACTCTTAAGCTGGCTAACACGTTGTGTGAAGCGTTCACTGTTGCCGTCTTCGATATGTTCCTGTACCGACTCGAAGCGGATATTTCCGCCCGTGGAGAGCGTCATATCACGACCGGATGTCAGGCTTGAGCCATAGGTTAATAAATTCCCGGCCGCAGAGAGGGTAAGATTCTGGGCTGCATTCAGGGTGCTGATGCCAGCAGCGTAGGATTTATAATCTGCTGCGTGGTCAGGCGAATATTTTTGTGCCAGGAAGACCACGTCTTGCCCCGCATTAACGGAGATATCCCCTCTGCTCGAGGTTAATGTAGCAAACCGGCCAACGATATCCCGGCCTGCACTCAGTTTCAGGTGATCGCCGGCAGTAATACGGGCGCTACCCGCCAAAATTCTGGCGCTGGCTTCATCTAAAGGCACATCTTCGGCATCATGTGCATGCATATCAATATCACGCCCTGCGCCCAACGTGATGTGTTGTCCGGCGTCGATCTCTCTTCTGAGTAACTTAATATCATTGCCCGCAAACAAATTAATACTGCCCGTCGTCTTCAATGGACCCACATTCCAATTCTGAAGTGTGGGGGTAACATCCAGGTTATGGCCGGCGCTTAATGTCAGGTCATAGGACGCATTGGGCTGAGTTGCCGTGTAGAAGTACAAATCTTTACCCGCCGACACCCGTAAATTGTGAGTGGCTGAAATGGAGGGGCCATGACCGTTGCCTAATGTGATGTTGCCTTCGCGCACGGCATATTCAACATTGTCCCCTTTCAATACCACGTTTTTGGTATTGATGTATTGACCGGTAATTAATGTCAGATCATGCTTTGCTTCCCATTCTGCGTCTTGTGCATCAATGATATTTCCCGCATTTAACGTAATGTTATTTGCCTGATTTGACCGAAGCCCAATGACCTCGAGATTGTTACCCGCTGATATCCGTAAATTGTTATCAGCCGCGGTCACACCATTTTTCACCGTGATGTTTCCAGCACGCGCAACAAGTTCAACATCGTTCTTCCCTGTCAGGGTTGCGGAGTCCAGCTTGATATTCTCGCCGGCAACCAATACCAGATTATTATCTGCATGCATCATTCCCTGGGAAATAGCCATGTTACGGTCAGCGATGACTGACAGTTCATTGTCCGCTTTCACTTTAAGGTAACCGGGACCGGCCATTTCACCGGCATGAAGCAGGATATTTCTCCCGATGATTGATGTCATGCCCGATAACAAATCGAACCTGTTTTTAAAATCGACAACAATATTATGGCCCTGGAGTGAGGTGAGTTGTTTGTATTCCGTCCAGTCACGATGGTTACCCGTGAAAAAGTTGTTACCCGTTAGAATAAGATTATTACGTGCGCTTAACTGACTGGTGTTTTTGTTGGTGAGATTAGAGGCATTGATATAAGCATTCGCCCCTGAAGCGAGAAGGCCCCCCTCAATATTACTGAATTCTTTTGTACGCATGACGATATCGCCATATTGGGTTTGCAGCGTTCCTCGATTGTTGTTAACCCTACTCGCTGGATTGCCCACCCAGTCTTTTTGCAGCCACAGGTTGCGATTGGCCTGAATCAGGCTAACCTCTCCCCCTTGATTATCCAAACGATCAACAAATAAACGCATATCCCCGGCTGAAAGCACCTTACCTGCATTGTTCAGGGTATTAGCCGCTAATGTGATATCTTTCCCTGCTTTGACCTGACTGTTTTTAACGATGTCAATGTCTTTACTACTCACATTAATATCGGTTTTGGCGTTGACATTCCCAAGGGTGATTTTGCCATCCACAGTCAAACGGATACCATCTTGGTGAGTGGTCAAATTGGCGAGATTAACGCCAACGCCGGTTTCCGTTCCCACCAGGCTGATTTTATTCGCATACATGCCTCCCATCGCCCGTGTATCAATGGCAAGTTTGGGAACTTCTCCTGTTCCTTTAACGGGAAAATTTCCATGTTCAAAGTCAAACAGGTTAGCCCCTTGTACCAACGACAGGTCTTTGGCTTTTATTACGCCGTTAAGGGTCGTCGCACGACTGATAATATCAACATAGTCTGCTGACTGTGCATCCAATCCACGCTCGCCAATAGTAATGTGTCCTTCTCTCACGCCGATGGCGGCCAGTGCCCCATTTTTATCAACCATCGGCTCCCCGGTCGTTAATGTCACCCCGGCAGTATTGATAAAACGACAACCATCACAGGTAATACCATTCCAGTTGGCAATGACAACCCGGGCTTTTTGCCCCGCCACTTCCAGAGGGCCTGCCAGCTCAGAAGGGTCGGGACCCATCACCTCATTAATAATCAGGTCTGCTCCTTTACCGTTAATCAGGTTCGGATTTGCCCGAATTCTCCCGGCCAGTTCGGTTTGTGTGTCCGTGTTCGCGTTATTTAATATCACTCCCATGCCCCCAGGCACCACAAAATTACCGTAATAAATATGGCTCACACCTGCCGTATTCGGTTTGGGGATATTCATAACATGAGAATACATTTGGCTGCCTGTTACCGGGTCCTCGTAATAGTACTTCTCAATATCCCCTTCCTGTAGCCCGCGAGCGTCAGGATTGGTTTTCCCTATCGCGGGATGCAGTGGATACACCGCTGTCAGATAAGTAATTAGATAAATCAGGCACTTCATTTTTGATGAGTTTTGTTGAGACATCATGGGTTACCTTTTCTTATCAGGGTTAACTTAAAATTCGAGTGAAACGCTGGCATAAAACGACCATGCATCAGGCTTTAGCGTGTGCGGGTAATACAGTGGCTTACCAATCATGAGCTGGGATGACATCACCTGTTGTGTCAGCGTGACACCAAGAGCACCGCCCAATAAATGCGCCTTTGCCACGCCATAACGAGGCTGCCCAACCCGATGGCCATAATCCAATGCCCCCATAAACGTCAGTGCACCAATCTGACCGACGTCAAATTGATGGGTGACCTCCTGTCTCCAGTAGAACCCCTGGTCACCACTCAGGTATTGGGTTTTGTATCCACGTACCGAGTACAATCCCCCCAGAGACAGCCGTTCAGGGGAAGGCAGATCATCAGGACTCAACTGCCCATAAAATGAGGTTAAATACGCGGTATTGGGGGAGAGAGGGTAATAGTAACTGCTGCTTAAGTTGAATTTACGGAAGGTATTTCGGGTTGCGAGAGGAGGGGATGTGACCGCGTTTCCATACTCAAAGGCGGGTCTGAAGGTAAAATAACCGCCACCCAATAGGGTACTGTACTGGGCGCCTACAGAAGCTGTTTTTATCACCGGACTGCTTAAAAAGAGTTTTTGATCGGCAATTGCGTTTTTCACTGCCTTATAGCGTCCGCCGGCTTGTAAACCGAATTTTTGCTTTCCATCCCGATAAAGTGTGCGGGTGATGTCAAGCTGATGTGTCTGGTTTTCACTGTCATAGGGATAATTTTTTCCCATGATCGCCAGTTTTTGCCGCGAGGTATGGTAAAAATAGTGATAACGTGCGGTCCAATAGCCATAAGGAACACTCATTGACAGCGCCAGACTACGGCTATGTCCCGCCGGCCTAAAATCCGTATCCTGTAGCCAGGAGAATGACCATTGTTCCCCCAGCCCCAAAGGGGCATCCAATACCAATCCGGCACTTGCCTGATATTCGCCTATCCCTTTTTGACCGCTGTTATCGACGCTGATCAATCCCCTGCCCGGAAAGCGACGGGCTTGCTGCCGAATATGCACTGTAGAGTACCCGGGTTGTGCACCCGGTTTGATCTCAATGGTGAAACGGGACGAAGCCAGACGATTAAGGTGCTCCAGTCCCTGTTCAATATCGCGCAAATTTAGGATCTTTCCCACTATCCCCGGAAACAGCATCTTTGCCATACGTGGCGGTTTTCCATCAATTTCAATGGCATCAATCCGGCCTTCTATTACCGTAATACGGAGTTTGCCATCAGAGAGGCTTTGTTCAGGCAGGTAGGCTTGTGAAGTGATATAGCCCTCTGTGATATAGGCGTTGGTGACTGCCCGCACTAACTGCTTAAGTTCAGTCAGCGTCACGCAACGATGGACATAAGGCTGGGTCACTGTGTGCTGTACAGATATGGATAAGGACTCTGCGCCTTGGAATAGGATTTCGTTAATGTTAACGCACTGAGTATCAATGGTCTGCTCACTCTCCATGGTTTGTTCGGGAATAATCGATTTTTTCCGCAAATCTTCCCGTTGTTGCTGGGCATCATCCAGCAATATTTTTTGCTGTTGACGCTGACTGTCCAGTATCGCTGGCGGGGATGCCAGGTGCGGTTCTTGCGCTTGATGATTAAAAGGAAGTTCATCGGCTTGTGCGATGTGTACAACAAAGATAGCCCAGCCCAATAACCCAATTTTTATTTGGTTGAATATTCCTATTGTCATAATTTAATTGGTTAATCAGTTAATAAATACTTATAAAAGGAGAGATAGCCTATTCTGATATCTATTCTCTGATTTTCAATATGGTCTAAATCACAAAGAAATATTTATAGGTTATAAAACCAAAAATAGATTAAAAGATAATATTTTTCCTATCGTTTAAACTTATTAAGTTTGGAAATAAGCGTATTTTCCTATTTTTCCATTAATAAATGATTTGCTTCCAAGTAATAGAAGGCCAAAGATTATGAATGGTAATAAAAAAGTTAATAGATATGTTATTTAATATAAATAGCGTTTCAAAATGATAGGAGTATTCCTTACCCTGCGCAGGGTAAGGAACTCCAATATCTGATACTATCAGTATTATGAAAATCTATTTATACCAATCCAACTTTAAAATGCGTGTGATTTTTCCCCGCTTAGCGGGGGAGAAATCAGGTTTCATATCGTGTTGTAAATTGCAATTTGTTAATAGTAATAACCCCCGAATAAACCAGCAGAAGTTGTTCCGGATACAATAAGTGATTTATTGACTCCAGCCCAAAGAAAAACTGTAATTTCCCGAGCCGATTTCCAGGCGATTTCTACGCGCTGAGATGGCGGGGTGGATCATGTCTTCGGGTATATTATCACCGTTAAGTTTCCAGTTTCCTTGGGTTTCAGGCAGTTCTGCCTCTACGATACAATTTGACGGAAATTTCACATCCCACAACAGGCAATCTTTATCAAATAGCTACCAGCCTGAACATGACCTCCTGCTTCCTCAATGGCGCGCAACAGATTTCACGCGGGTGGGTTCATCCAGCAATTTGTAACTGATCGCTATCAGAGATGCAGTCTGTGTAATATCCACGCCACCAAAGTGCTCATAAATTCGCCATGGCAGAATACAGGTTATCATGTATGTTGATTGGCCAAAGTTGCCCTGAGTATTCATTAAAAATGGGTGCGATTATTTGTAATTTATTGATTTAAATGATTATTTTGTTTAGTAGGATAAAAATCATCAATTGCAAATACATTTTTTAACTTATTGGTATAACTTATAACTCTTGTTTTGAATAATTATTGAACAGAAAGACATCACTTCCACTGTCCTCAATTCCATACCTCTTTTTATTTATTTTTTTATGCATAAACGATGCATAAACTGAGAATAAAGGCATTTTTATAAATTGTGAAAAACATCATAAAGTAAATTAATTGTGACTTTATTGTGTTGACTTTGTTAAATCTCAGGGGGATTATGAGGTCAATTCATGAACAAACAAGATCAAAAAGAACCTTGTAATAATGCCATTGAGAACTTATCGAAACAATGAATTGATAATTTAAATAAGCCCCATCATTAAAGGTTAAATTTAATAATATATACCAATCTCACTTCAATATGCGTGTGCGCGAAGCGGGGGAGAGATCAGGTTTCATAGAGCGTTGTAAATTGCAACTTGAAGTTTAATACGTATATAAAATGATTCCTTATTTTTTTATATTTTAATCATGTGAGGAAACACAAATGTTGAACACGATCCAAAGAAATTGGTTTGACCAGTATATGGTTCCCTGTTTTTCACCGGCAAATTTTATCCCTGTCGTCGCTAAAGGCTCACGTGTCTGGGATCAGAATGGTAAGGAATATATTGATTTTGCTGGTGGAATTGCGGTGAATTCACTTGGTCACGCTAATGATGAATTAAAGAATGTATTAAATTTTCAAATGGAAAATATATGGCATATTGGTAATGGTTATACAAATGAACCTGTTTTAAAACTGGCGAAATCTCTGGTTGAAAATACATTCGCAGATAAGGTTTTTTTCTGTAATTCGGGAGCAGAAGCAAATGAAGCTGCATTAAAAATTGCCAGAAAATATGCATTAGATAAATATGGAGATCATAAGAACGAAATTATTTCATTTGAGAACTCCTTCCACGGCAGAACATTATTTACTGTGACTGTCGGAGGGCAACCTAAATATTCTCAAGATTTTGCGCCATTGCCGCAGCAAATTACTCACCTGCCATTTAATGATATCGATACTATCAAGGCCCATATATCAGAAAAAACTTGTGCTGTGATTGTTGAACCGATCATTGGGGAAGGCGGGGTGATCCCTGCCGAGCCGGCATTTTTAAAAGGATTACGGGAATTATGTGATCAATATCAAGCGTTGCTGATTTTTGACGAAATCCAAACGGGTATAGGCCGCACTGGGTATTTGTATGCCTACGAGGGGATTGGGGTAGAGCCAGATATCTTAACCAGTGCCAAAGGGCTGGGTGGTGGATTCCCGATAGGTGCCATGTTGGTCAGGCAACATATCGCAGAGGCTTTCCAGCCGGGATCACACGGTACAACATTTGGTGGAAATCCGCTGGCGGCAGCCGTTGCTAACAAAGTCGTCGAGTTGGTGAACCAACCGAAGTTTCTTGCTGGGGTGCAAGAGCGTCACCATGAATTTATGAGGAGGATGTCCAAGCTTAATCAACGTTATCAAGTATTCAGTGAATTGCGCGGTAAAGGGTTATTGTTGGGCGCTGAGTTGGTTGAAAAATATCAGGGTAAAGCGAAAAACCTGACTAATATCGCTGCGGAAGAGGGATTGATTGCTTTGATAGCCGGTCCCAATGTGTTGCGTTTTGCTCCTGCATTAAATATCGAACAGCAGGATATCAATGACGGTTTCATCCGCCTTGAAAACGCCCTCAGGCGATTTGTTCAGGAATAAAGCCGATTTGAGGTGATATCATGATGTTATTTAGACCCGTTCAATATGAAGATTTAGGGGATATCCTCAATCTTTCGTCCCGTGCAGGAATTGGCCTGACAACATTACCCAATAATCAGGAATATCTGGCAGCACGGATTTCACGCAGTATTGATTCTTTCAACGATGCAAAGGGACGAGCACAACAAGGATTTTTATTTACCTTGGAAGATACGGAAAAGCATCGTGTTGTTGGTGTCAGTGCGCTGGAAGTTGCTGTTGGGCTGGAAGAGCCTTTTTACAATTTTCGCGTACATCGATCAGTGCGAGCTTCCCGTGAATTGGGTGTCTATAACACATTTGAAACGCTGGTTGTCGGGCAGGATTATACCGGATGCACTGAATTGTGTACGTTATTCCTTGATCCCGATTATCACGGCGGAGGCAATGGTGTTTTTCTTTCCCGAAGCCGCTTGCAGTTTATTGCCGCATTCAGGCCTCTCTTTCCAAAATGCATTTTTGCGGAAATGCGTGGCGTTGCGAATCAACAGGGTGAATCGCCATTCTGGGATGCTCTGGGGAAACATTTCTTTAATGTCTCCTTTGCTGAAGCTGACTACTTGACGGGCATTGGCTCCAAAACGTTTATTGCAGAATTGATGCCATTTCATCCCATTTATGTCCCTTTGTTACCAGAAGAAGCACGCCAGACCATTGGTCAGGTACATGAAAATACGCTGCCTGCCCGCGCTATTTTGGAAAAAGAGGGATTTGCTTATCACGATGCGGTCGATATTTTTGATGCGGGCGCTATCCTTGATGCCGAAATTGACAATGTACGGACAATCAGAGCCAGCCGGCTTGTGCATGTTAAAAGAAACGATCAGGTTTCCCGATCGCAGGGCGGCGTACAATGCATTGTCTCTAACCTGAATTTTCAATCGTTTAAAGCACTCCTGTTGTCTGTTTCTGAATCTTTGGATAGCGATGAATTGCTGCTTACCTCCGCAGAAATGGCAGTACTGCATGTGGATGATGGCGATCCGGTACGCTTCGTTTCTCTTTTCTCTTAGCGGTTTTCACCATTAAAAACGTTGTCATTAAGCGCTGTTGCAATTGAGGAATTTCACAATGAATCATCAAGCAAATTACATTGGCGGTGAGTGGATAGCAGGGAAGGGCCTGCCTGTTATTAAATATTCTCCTGTAGATCAGCGGATCTTATGGCAGGCGAACGGTGCTGCTGAGCATCAGGTAGTTGAAGCCTGCCAATCCGCCCGTAAAGCATTTCCTGCATGGTCTGGATTGGCGGTTGAAAAACGGATTGCGATTATTCAGACATTTGCTGATTTGCTGACTCAAGAAAAAGAAAAAATCGCGCAGGTGATCAGTGAGGAAACCAGTAAGCCTTTGTGGGAAACACGGACAGAAATTCAATCGATGATAGGCAAGGTTGCTATTTCAATTGAAGCATGGTTACAGCGAACCGGGTATTCCGAAACACCGATGCCAGACGGAAAAGCGATATTACAGCATCGTCCTCACGGAGTGATGGCTATCTTCGGTCCCTATAATTTTCCGGGGCATTTACCGAATGGACACATTGTCCCTGCGCTCATTGCCGGTAATACATTGGTGTTCAAGCCCAGCGAATTAACGCCGCTGACGGCGGAAAAAACCATGGAATTGTGGATTAAAGCGGGATTGCCTGTAGGGGTATTGAATTTGGTTCAGGGAGGCAAAGAAACCGGTGGTGCCTTGCTGGATAATCGCGAAATTGATGGTGTGCTGTTTACAGGCAGTGCAGCAACGGGGTTCCACTTTCATCGCCTATTGGCAGGTCAGCCAGAAAAAATGCTGGCTCTGGAGATGGGCGGCAACAATGCCCTGATTGTAGACGATTATGATGATATTGACGCCGCGGTTTACACCATTATCCAGTCAGCCTTTATCTCCGCGGGGCAGCGCTGCACTTGTGCCCGTCGGTTGTTGGTGAAGCAAGGAGAGAAGGGCGATGCGTTGATCCAACAGTTAGTTGATGCCGCAGGCCAGATTGTGCCTGGTCATTGGAATGCTGATCCTCAGCCTTTTATCGGCGGCGTCATCTCTTTAGCGGCGGTGGAGAGTTTGCTGGACGCTCAGAATAAGTTATTGGCCCTGGGGGGGAGATCTTTGCTCACCTTAACCCAGCCTGATCAGCATTCGACGTTTATGACACCCGGCATCATTGATCTCACCAATGTTAAAGATATTCCTGACGAAGAATATTTTGGGCCTCTGTTGACAGTTAAGCGCTATACCACTTTCGATGAAGCCATCTCAATGGCAAATGATACCCGATTTGGACTGGCAACCGGGCTAATTTCTCCTGATCCCGGCCTGTTTGAGAAGTTAATGCAAGCGGCGAGAGCGGGGATCGTGAACTGGAATAAACCGCTGACAGGCGCATCCAGCAAGGCTCCGTTTGGTGGTATTGGGGCTTCTGGTAATCATCGCCCCAGTGCTTATTATGCCGCGGATTATTGCGCCTGGCCGATGGCTTCCCTGACGACGGAAAGTTTAGTGTTGCCTGAAACACCGGCACCAGGACTTAATTTTTTCATCAATCAATCGGATGTCAGAGGTGGTTATGTCAGGAATTGAAGCAAATTTTGATGGTTTGATCGGCATGACACACCATTACGCCGGCCTGTCAACGGGGAATAAAGCGTCCATCAATCATCAAGGGAAAGAATCTAATCCGCGTAAAGCCGCACTTCAGGGATTGATGAAAATGAAGGCGTTGTCTGATATGGGGTTAGTACAGGGGGTTTTGCCCCCGCAACAGCGTCCTAACCTGCCCGTGTTGCGACAGATCGGGTTTACCGGCAGTGACGAACAGGTATTAAATAAAGTCGCACAATATTCTCCGTTGTTATTGTCTAATCTCAGTTCCGCCTCTTCCATGTGGACAGCAAATGCGGCAACGGTTTCTCCTTCAGCAGATAGTGCGGATCAACGTGTCCACTTCACGGTAGCAAATTTAAATAACAAGCTGCATCGTTCGCTGGAAAGCACCACGACTTCACGAGCTCTGAAAGCAACTTTCCCAGCGCAAAACTATTTTGTTCATCATGATCCTCTGCCACAACATGTGGATTGGGGAGATGAAGGTGCGGCAAACCACAATCGTTTTTGTGGCGAATATGACGAAGCTGGTGTGCAGTTATTTGTTTACGGACGCAAGGCATTGCAGGAAGGGATTGTACCTAAGCGTTATCCCCCTCGGCAGACACTGGAAGCTAGCCAGGCAATCGCCCGCCTGCATCAATTAGAGGACTCCAGAACGGTATTTGCCCAACAAAATCCCGTAGCCATTGATAGTGGTGTGTTTCATAACGATGTCATTTCAGTGAGTAACCGTCATGTTCTTTTTCATCACCAGCAGGCTTTTTTAAATCAGCAAGCAGTATTGACCGAGTTGGGGGAGAAAATGGCGCGGCTTGGGCACAACTTGGTGGCGATTGAAGTGCCTATGGAGCAAGTCACCCTTCAGGATGCGGTCGAATCTTACTTGTTTAACAGCCAGCTGTTGAGCCAGCCGGATGGCAACATGATGCTGATTTTACCGGAAGAGTGCCGCCAAAATCACAATGTTTCAGCTTACTTGCAAGAGTTGATTGCAAAAGGAAACTCTCCCATCAATAAACTCCACTTTTTTGACTTGCGAGAAAGTATGCGCAATGGCGGTGGACCGGCTTGTTTGCGACTCAGGGTTGTTTTAAATGAACAAGAGTTGGCAGCAGTCAATCCAGCTACCTTGATGACACCAAAATTGTATCAACGCCTGGCGGCATGGGTGGAACGCCATTATCGGGATTCCTTGTATGTAGCTGATCTTGCTGATCCGCAGCTATTGAGGGAGGTCTATTTTGCCCTTGATGAACTGACACAGATCCTTAAGTTAGGTTCGATTTATGAATTTCAGAATTAATCAGGAGATGAAATGGATTTACTGACTTTATTGCTTGAAAACAAGATCGAAAATAACTTGGTTTTTCCGCCAACGATTCAGTCATCATGGCTAGCGGAAGGGGTATTACAGTTATTACCGCAAAAACGACCACAAGTAACAAGGGCCTCTTCACAAGAAAAATCTGTCGATACGTTGATTATCTCCGCCGGAATTCATGGCAATGAAACGGCACCGGTAGAAATACTTATCCAGTTATTATCACAACTGGCTCAGGGAAAATTGCCATTGCAACATAATCTTCTGCTGGTATTTGGCAATTTACCCGCCATGCGGGCAGGGCAACGATATATTGATTATGATCTCAACCGTATGTTTGGTGGCCGTTATCAAAATTTTCCTTTAGGGAATGAATCGAAGCGGGCAATGGAATTGGAGTCTGCTATCCAGCGATTTTTTCATGAAACGGCGGTGATGGCATCAACGCAATATCGGCACCTTGATCTTCATACTGCAATCCGAGGTTCCTGTCATGAACAGTTCGCCCTATTGCCATACCAGGCACGTGAATATGCTGCGGATTTTTTACAATGGCTGGAAGATAGCGATCTCGATGCCTTGGTATTTCATAACACAGCAGGGGGAACGTTCAGTCACTTTACCAGCGAACATTACAATGTGGATAGTTGCACGCTGGAGATCGGTAAGGCGCTGCCTTTTGGACAAAATGATTTAACCAGGTTCAGCAATATTACCACGGCCTTGCAGGATTTGATTGCTGGATTGCCTTCAGGTAAACGCGTTAAAGCGGCGTTTAAACGCTATCGTGTGGTTGATGCAATTATCAAACAACATGACAGTTTTCAGCTCAATATCCCAGAAGATACAAAAAATTTCACTGAATTGCCGCAAGGTTTTGATATCGCCCATCAGCAATATCAATCCTGGAAGATTGAATCGCCTGCCAACTTTATCCTGTTTCCCAACGCTCATGTTGCTGTTGGGCTACGGGCAGGACTGTTGTTAGAAAAATTAACCTAATCAATTCATAAAACAGCAAGCCGTAGAGGTTATTGATGACGAGATCATTAAAAACACCGGTGGAACAATCAGCCGATGAGCAAAAACTGCACCGTGGATTGGGTAAGCGCCATGTTCAGTTGATCGCAATTGGTGGTGCCATTGGGACAGGATTGTTTATGGGAGCAGGGAAAACCATCGCAGTATCAGGGACTTCAATTATCCTGACTTATCTTTTGATTGGCTTTTTTGCTTTTATGGTCATGCGGGCAATGGGGGAACTGTTGCTCACCAAATTGGATTACAGGACGTTTGCTGATTTTGTCGCGGATTATCTTGGGGATAAGGCCAGCTATTTTCTGGGATGGACTTATTGGATGAGCTGGATCGTCAGTTGCATCGCAGATGTGGTGGTATGTGGTGGTTATATCCAGTATTGGTTCCCAGACAGTTGGCTTTGGTTAACGGCACTGTTTATTTTGGCATTGATGTGCCTGTGTAATTTCTTCTCAGTACGGCTGTTTGGTGAAACGGAATTCTGGTTTGCCATGATTAAAGTGGTGACGATAGTGGCTTTAATTATCGTTGGCATTGGTATGGTTTTTGTCGGCTGGACTTCTCCCAATGGTGTGACCGCTTCTATAAACCATTTGACGGAGCCTGAAGTCTTTCTGCCCAATGGCGTATTGGGATTTCTGGCGGGTTTTCAGATTGCGATTTTCTCTTTTACCGGTATTGAGCTGGTTGGCACTGTGACGGCTGAAACCAAAGAGCCAGAGAAAATCTTACCCAAAGCGATCAACAGTATTCCGATCAGGGTCATTATCTTTTATGTGCTTTCCATGATGTGCATTATTGCTGTTACCTCATGGCCACAGATTTCATCGGAAGTGAGTCCCTTTGTGACGTTGTTTGCATTGGCAGGGTTGCCAGCAGCAGCAGCGGTGATTAATTTTGTTGCCCTGACTTCGGCGATGTCCTCGGCCAATAGTGGGTTATATGCCTGTACCCGTATGCTTTATGGTTTGTCCACGGAAAAGCTGGCGCACCGCAAATTTGGGCAACTTTCAATCAACAGTGCCGTTCCCATATTTAGCTTGATATTTTCGGTGCTTTGTATGGCAAGTGGCGTATTCTTGCTATTTATTATCCCCAATGTCATGAAATTATTCACTATTGTTACGACTGTGGCAGCCATTATGGTGATTTATAGCTGGTGTATGATACTGATTGCTTATCTGGCTTATCGCAAGAAACGTCCTGACCTGCATAAAAAATCTATCTATAAAATGCCAATGGGCATTCCTATGACATGGTGTACCTTGCTATTTTTTGCCTTTACGGTGGTGATCATGGTGTTTGATTATGACACCCGTATTGCTCTATATGGTACGCCGGTGTGGTTTGTGATATTGGAAATGTTGTGGCGAATGAGAAAACATCGGGAAAAACAGAAAATTCAGCAAGAAATAGTAAATTGAATTAAACAGATCCTATGAAGATATTTTTTATATTATTGGGAGATA
Organism: Xenorhabdus sp. SGI 60; assembly: GCF_056632175.1. Taxonomy (NCBI): domain Bacteria; kingdom Pseudomonadati; phylum Pseudomonadota; class Gammaproteobacteria; order Enterobacterales; family Morganellaceae; genus Xenorhabdus; species Xenorhabdus sp. SGI 60. Next base: position 1,390,843 of record NZ_CP196860.1, read on the forward strand.
GATCATGATACTTGAATCCAAATTTTTTAGCATCTTGGACCCAGATATAACGGGACCATTGACGCGTAGTGAGTCAAATTTAATAAATATGTCTTCCAGGGGATCTAATATTAAAGATTTTATCACTATCAGAGAGGTTGGGCTTCAAGAGGCTTTATGTATTGCTAATCAAATAAGAACGAACATGATTAATGCTGATTGGTTGATAAGTGCGAATCAGAACAGACAATTAAGTCGGGAGCAGGAACGATGGAATTCGAGGTATAAGGCTAGCTATAGAATACTTTCCCACATCTCTTGTCTCTTAGAAAGTAATTTTGCCGGTGTTTCCGCTTCAATAGAGTATTATTCCTTTGTTATGTTTTTTCAAGGAACACCAATTGGTATGTTGATATTTTCTAACAACAAGGAAAGAGTCACAGAACCTTCTTCTATTATAGAGTTTGCTACCCATATAGGTATTAGAAATAGTGGGATTTTTCTAATGGAATATGCGGTAAACAAATCAAAAACACTGGGTAAAAATGGGAATATCAAACTAATACCAGAGCCTGCTGCGAGAAATGTTTACTTTCAATATGGGTTTGGATATCAAAGAGGTTACATGGTATTAGAACCAGACAAAAGTGATAAATGGGGATTTTGGCGGGGAGAATACTATTTTAAGGCAAGTTGTGTATAAACAGAAAGTTTCTGCCCCCCTGAACCATTGAAAAGAATTACTGATCATCAGCAGACAAAAAATAGCCCTATGCTAACAGCGTAGGGCTATCTCATGTTTATGCAGCGAGAAAATTACGCGTTTTCTTGCTGAGTTGCCTGAATTGCAGTCAGTGCAACGGTATAAACGATATCATCAACCAGTGCGCCACGGGACAGGTCGTTAACGGGTTTGCGCATGCCTTGCAGCATTGGCCCGATAGAGACCAGATCTGCTGAACGCTGTACCGCTTTGTAAGTGGTGTTACCGGTGTTCAGGTCTGGGAAGATGAACACGGTTGCCTGTCCTGCAACCGGTGAGTTCGGTGCCTTGGATTTCGCTACATCTGCCATGATAGCCGCGTCGTACTGTAATGGGCCGTCAATGATCAGGTCTGGGCGTTTTTCCTGTGCTAAACGGGTTGCTTCACGCACTTTTTCAACGTCGCTACCTGCACCAGAGTTACCGGTGGAGTAAGAGATCATCGCAACGCGAGGCTCAATACCAAATGCTTTCGCCGAATCCGCAGATTGGATTGCGATTTCGGACAGTTGTTCTGCGGTTGGGTCTGGGTTGATCGCACAATCACCGTAAACCAGCACTTGTTCTGGCAGCAACATAAAGAAGACAGAAGAAACCAGAGAGCTATTTGGTGCAGTTTTAATTAACTGCAATGGCGGACGAATGGTGTTTGCTGTGGTATGAACCGCACCGGAAACCAGACCGTCAACTTCGCCTTGTTCCAGCATCAGGGTGCCCAGAACGACGTTGTCTTCCAGTTGTTCGCGGGCAACAACTTCGGTCATGCCTTTGTTCTTGCGCAGTTCAACCAGACGTGGCACATAGCGTTCACGTACTGACGCAGGGTTAACAAGCTCAATACCTGCGCCCAGTTCAACACCTTGAGCCGCCGCTACACGACGAATCTCTTCTGGATCACCCAGCAGGATACATTCTGCAATGCCACGTTCAGCACAGATAGCCGCTGCTTTGACGGTACGTGGTTCGTCGCCTTCCGGCAGAACGATACGCTTGCCAGCCTGACGAGCCAATTCGGTTAACTGATAGCGGAAAGCAGGCGGAGACAGGAGATTTGGACGCTCTGATGCAGCCGCCAGAGAATCGATCCACTCGCTGCTGATGTGCTGTGCAACGTAGTTTTGTACTTTTTCGATGCGCTCGTGGTCATCGGCGGGCACTTCCAGACTGAAACTTTGCAGGTTCAGGGAAGTTTGCCATGTATTGGTCTTCACAGTGAAAACTGGCAGGCCGGTGTTGAATGCACGTTCGCACAGTTCACGGATAGAATCATCAATTGAGTAACCACCGGTCAGCAATACGGCACCAATTTCAACGCCATTCATGGCTGCCAGACATGCCGTGATCAGTACGTCAGGACGGTCAGCAGAAGTCACCAGCAGAGAACCCGGACGGAAGTATTCCAGCATATTAGGAATGCTGCGAGCACAAAAAGTCACGGACTTGATGCGACGGCTTTCGATGGCACCTTCATTGATGATGTCAGCTTTCAGGTGTTTAGCCATATCAATCGCACGGGTCGCGATCAGGTCAAAATTCCACGGGATGCAACCGAGAATGGGCAGTGAGCTGTTTTTGAAGATAGTTTTTGGATCGACGTTGGTCATCGTCGCTTTGGTTGATTCGTCAAAGATCTCGGATAAATCTGGGCGAGTACGACCTTGGTCATCAACCGGTGCATTCAGTTTATTGACGATAACACCGATAATATTTTGGTTCTTGTTGCCACCGTATTCAGCACGGCTTAGTTCAATTCTTTCTTTCAGTTGCTCTGGGCTGTTAGTCCCCAGGGCAGTCACGAACACGATTTCAGCGTTCAGTGTCTTGGCGATTTCATAGTTCAGGGATTGGGCAAACGGATGTTTGCGAGTCGGAACCAAACCTTCGAGCAGAACCACTTCCGCATCTTTGGCGTTTTCGTGGTAACGCGCCACGATCTCTTCCATTAATACGTCTTTTTTGTTAGTGGTCAGCAGTGACTCCACATACGCCATATCCAGAGGTTCAGCTGCATGGATGCTGGAGTGTGAACGGATAATGGAAGTAGTTTGATCCTGAGAACCAGTGTGACGTGGCTGTGCGATAGGTTTGAAAACGCTCAGACGAACGCCTTTTTGCTCCATGGAGCGGATAACACCTAGGCTGACACTGGTTAAACCAACGCTGGTGTCAGTAGGGATTAACATAATTGTACGGGACACGGAAACCTCTTTAACGGTTGCTCGTCAGTCAATAAATGTGACTCAGTGCGATATCTTCGTGAAAACCGCCAGCATTGCTGGCGGTTCTAAAATCATCTGATTATGCGGTCAGACGTGCTGAATCCTGAGCAATAACCAATTCTTCATTGGTTGGGATAACCAGAGCAGGGCGGCTGTTATCTGTCGTGATAACGCCTGATTTGCCGAAGCGAGCGGCAAGGTTACGCTCGTGATCATATTCAAAGCCCAGCAGCGCCACTTTCTTCATAGTCAGTTCGCGAACCAGCGCGGAATTTTCACCGATGCCGCCAGTGAAGATAATGGCATCCAGACGACCTTCCATCAATGCGCTGTATGCGCCGATGTATTTAGCCAGACGGTGGCAGTAAACATCCATAGCACGTTTAGCGTCAGCTTTAGTTTCGTAGTTGTCTTCTACATAGCGGCAATCGCTGGTGACTTCGGTCAGACCTAAGAAACCAGACTCTTTGGTCAGTAGGGTGTTGATCTGAGCGATACTCATGCCCATGGCATCGTGCAGGTGGAATACGATAGCGGGATCGATATCACCACTGCGGGTTCCCATGACCAGACCTTCCAGTGGGGTCAGGCCCATAGAAGTATCAACACACTGACCGTTGACAATGGCAGAAACAGAACCACCGTTGCCCAAGTGGCAAGTGATGACATTCAGTTCTTCAACGGGTTTGTTCAGCATCTTGGCTGCTTCACGGGAAACATAGAAATGGCTGGTACCATGTGCACCGTAACGACGGATGCCGTGCTCTTTGTACAGGTTGTAAGGCAGTGCGTACAGGTAGGCTTCTTCAGGCATAGTCTGGTGGAATGCGGTGTCAAATACGGCAATATTTTTCTCAACTAAATGAGGGAAGGCTTTTTTCGCTTCAGCAATACCGATCAGGTGAGCCGGGTTGTGCAGTGGTGCGAATGGAATAGCCGCTTCAATGCCTGCGATAACTTCATCGGTGATAACCACGGAAGAAGTGAACTTCTCACCACCATGAACAATACGGTGACCGATGGCTGAGATTTGAGCAGAGAGTTCTGGCTTTTCAGCCAAGATAGTATTAACAATGAAGTTCAGTGCTTCGCTGTGTGCTGCGCCGGCACCTAAAGCAGCTTCGTTTTTCGCGCCATCCATTTTCCATTTAATACGGGCTTCAGGCAGGCCAAAGCACTCTGCTAAACCAGAAAGATATTCTTCACCATTGGCAGGATCGATGATAGCGAATTTCAGGGAGGAACTACCGCAATTAAGAACCAGTACCAGCTTACTTGACATGGAAATACCTATTATCTTGTTGTGATCTAATCTTAAATAAGAACAATGTTAAAAATAAAATAATTTGTTAACAAACCGAACCCAATTGTTGCGAAAAAGGGCAAAATTCCTGTTTTGCTACTGCAACAACATAAAAGTCTGTGTAGGATACCGTTTGCTAGCAATAAAGACAAAATATACTTAATAGTATTAATACTACAAAAAAGATTTTATCTTTTGTAGGGATTTTTTAAAAACTATACCTTTAATTGATTGAGGTCATGATGAACACGACACCGCCTGTTAGCCAGGGTTGGTTCAAGCGTATGCAATTAGGACAGCAATATTTGAAAACCTGGCCACTGGAAAAGCAACTTGCGCCTGTTTTTCCTGAGAATCGTGTGATTAAGGCGACTCGCTTTGGTATTCGGTTTATGCCGCCATTGGCAATTTTTACTTTGACATGGCAAATCGCTCTGGGGGGGCAATTGGGGCCATCGGTGGCAACGGCACTGTTTGCCTGTAGTTTGCCGTTACAGGGATTATGGTGGCTGGGAAAACGTGCGGCGACACCATTACCGGAAAAATTATTGCATTGGTTTTATGAAATTCGGGAAAAATTTGCCCGGGCAGGTATTGCAATGGCACCAGTAGAAAGTGTCCCGACCTACTTTTCATTGGCTGAATTGCTTAAACGGGCTTTTAAGCAATTGGACAACTCTTTTATTGATGATATTTAATCCATAATAATCATGTGGAATAAGTGTTTTATTATCACATAATGATTAACAAATAATGATGTTTAAAGGAGTCGGATTTGGTTCTGAAATGTAGAGGTTTTTTATTCGATTTGGATGGTACTCTGGTTGATTCATTGCCTGTGGTTGAGCGAGCATGGATTCAGTTTGCCGATAAGATGGGTATCGATAGGGATGAAGTGCTGAACTATGTTCATGGCACGCCAGCGATATTATCTCTCCGGCATTTTATGCCAGATGCGAGTGAAGAGGAGATCGCTGGCACTTTCAAATGGATTGAAAAAATTGAAACAGAAGATACGGCAGACGTTACAGCTTTACCGGGTGCTATCGCCCTGATTGATAAGCTGAATACGCTGGATATTCCGTGGGCCATTGTGACATCGGGAACGGTTCCGCTTGCTTCTGCGCGTCATAAAGTAGCGGCGTTACCGGAACCTGCTCATTGGGTGACGGCAGAATCTGTTACAAATGGAAAACCAAATCCTGAGCCTTATTTGTTGGGGGCTAAGAAGCTGGGATTATTGCCGGAGGAGTGTGTGGTGTTTGAAGACGCTGCTGCGGGGATCCATGCTGGGCTGGATGCGGGCTGTCAGGTTGTTGTGGTCCACGATTCACCGGATATTCCACGCCGCGATGAAATCCATTTGACGATTAATAATCTGGAAAATATTGAAATTGTTAAATCAGGCGGTTATGTATCGATTTATACCGATTGAGACACACTAAATCAGACGCTTCCTTGATCAGAACGAGGGATTTTCTCTGAGAAACATGGCCTACTGACTTTGTTAACGTTTGTACCTGTAGGCTTTTGATAGACAGCCAATCTGCTCATTGGCAGATTGGTCGTGCGGATAGTCATATTTGAAAGGTATCGTTGATAGAGGCCAGAGTGAATAGCGAACTGTTGTGGGTATTAACCCTGCTATTGATAGCCATTGTGCTTTTCACCACCAATAAAGTCAGAATGGATGTTGTGGCTTTATTGCTGATCATCGCATTTGTCTTGAGTGGCACACTGACGTTAAGTGAAGCTACTGTCGGTTTTAGTGATCCCAATGTGTTGTTGATTGCTGCCCTATTTGTTATTGGCGAAGGGTTGGTGAGAACCGGGGTTGCTTATCAGATGGGAGACTGGCTGGTTCGTATCGCGGGTAACAGTGAAACCAAGATGTTGGTTTGGTTAATGTTATCCGTTGCCGGATTGGGGGCATTCATGAGTTCTACGGGGGTTGTGGCAATATTTATACCTGTTGTTCTGAGCGTGGCCGCCAGAATGAAAACCTCTCCGGGGCGATTGATGATGCCATTGGGATTTGCCGGTTTGATCAGTGGCATGATGACCCTGGTAGCAACGCCACCCAATATGGTCGTCAATAGTGAGTTGGTGCGCGAAGGTCTGCGGGGGTTTAATTTCTTCTCCATTACACCGATCGGCATATTAGTGTTAATGGCTGGCGTGGTTTATATGTTAGTCGCGCGTCGCTGGCTAGGAGGAGCAAACCACCAGACAGCGGACGAGCGTTATCATCGGACATTTCGTGGTTTGATACGTGATTATAAATTGTCTGGTCGTGCTCGCCGTCTGACTATCCGTCAAGGTTCACCTTTGGTTGGACACACATTGGATGAATTAGGACTGCGCGCCCGTTATGGTGCCAATGTCATTGGTATTGAACGTTGGCGTAAATTCCGTCGAGTGATGGTGGCTGCCACTGGAGATATGGAATTGCAGAGACAGGATGTCTTGCTGGTGGATATGTCGGATAGTGATATTGATTTGCGGGAATTTTGCCGTGAGCAACAGCTAGAACCGATGGTATTGCGTGGGGAATATTTTTCCGAGCACTCGCGTAATGTTGGCATGGCTGAGGTTTCAGTGCTCCCTGAATCCGAACTTTTGGGGCAATCATTGCGTGATATGAAATTTCGCACACGTTATGGTCTCAATGTAGTGGGGATCCGTCGCGGGGGAAAAGCGTTAGAAGGGAAGTTAGTGGATGAACCTTTGTTGCTCGGTGATACACTGCTGTTAATTGGCGATTGGAAATTGATCCACGCGTTAAAAACAAAATCCCCTGATTTTATTGTGCTAAATCTGCCGGTTGAAGTAGAAAGTTCGGCCCCTGCTGCCTCACAGGCTCCTCATGCTTTATTCTGCCTTGCCCTGATGGTTGCCATGATGCTGACCAATGAAATTCCGAATTTTATTGCCGCGTTAATTGCCTGCCTGCTAATGGGAAAATTCCGCTGTATTGATATGGAAAGTGCTTATCGTTCCATTCACTGGCCGAGCATTATTTTGATTGTTGGCATGATGCCTTTTGCGCTGGCATTGCAGAAGACGGGAGGCATTGATCTCATTGTCCGGGGATTGATGGATATCGCAGGTAATATGGGACCACGGGTGATGTTGGTGAGCCTGTTTGTACTTTGCGCCATGATAGGGTTGTTTATTTCCAATACTGCGACGGCCGTGCTAATGGCGCCGATTGCGATTGCGGCGGCGAATGAGATGGCTGTTTCTCCTTTGCCCTTTGCGATGATTATTGGTGTGGCGGCTTCGGCAGCATTTATGACACCGGTTTCATCTCCCGTTAATACATTGGTGCTAGGGCCGGGTGGGTATCAGTTTGCCGATTTCGTGAAACTTGGCGTACCTTTTACGTTGATTGTGATGGGGATTAGTGTCGCGGTGATCCCAATACTTTTTCCATTTTAATGTTTCTATCGGGCAGCTCCGCATGGCAGGGAGCTGCGTTATGATTATAGTCGGATAATAATCTATAAGCTGATTTCATCAAGGGAGAGGCTGAAACTCGGTACAAACACATCGATAAAATAATCCATTTCTTCACTGCGACGTTCTGCCAGTGTCTTATCCAATCGTTTTTTGGCTTGATTGAATTCAGTATTGCCTGCTGAGAGTTCCTCCAGACATTTCAAGTAAGCACATAATGCGTCAGCTTGCTTGATAATATGGATTTCTTCTTCACTATGGAGATGCTCATCCAGGATGGTGCGAAAATCATCCTGTAATTCAGTCGGTAACATATCCAATAATTTTTGTTGGGCTATTTTTTCTATTTTCTTATATTCATGGGCAATTTGGGGGTTGTAGTACTTAATTGGTGTTGGCAAATCACCGGTGATGACCTCGCTGGCATCGTGATACATTGCCAACAGGGCGATCCGTTCAGGATTGACATTGCCGTTGCATTTACGGTTTTTGATTATTGCCAAAGCGTGTGCGACAAAAGCAACCTGCAAACTGTGTTCTGAAACATTTTCTGTACGCACATTTCGCATAAGAGGCCAACGGCTAATTAATTTTAGGCGAGATAATTGGGCGAAAAAATGACTCATAATTTCCTCTTGTAGCCGATTAATTTGTAGCAAAATTGTAGCGGAATAATATGATTAATTGTGAGCGGAGTATCTATAACTTGAAAAACGACGGGAATATTCACTCGCGGAAAATTCATTTATGGAAAAATAGCGGTAGAAGCGGTAAATAAGAAATAAGTATTTATCTCAGAGAAGAGTCATCCCATTAATTTATTAATATTAATGGGATGGGCTTTAATGATAAAGGTTACGGTTATTGGCGATAGTTACCGATAAATCGGGCAAATTTTTCAATTGCCATTTGTAGGTCAGAGACATGTGGCAGCGTAACAATGCGGACATGGTCAGGATCTGGCCAGTTAAATGCGGTGCCTTGAACCAGTAAAACTTTTTCCTGTAATAAGAGATCGAGTACCATTTTTTGGTCATCATAAATATTGAAACGTTTGGTGTCTATTTTCGGGAACATATAGAGGGCACCCATAGGTTTCACACAGGAAACCCCAGGGATCTGGTTAATCAGTTCCCATGCACGGTTGCGCTGTTCATAGAGCCTGCCACCCGGGAAAATAAATTCACTGATGCTTTGATAACCACCTAATGCTGTTTGGATTGCGTGCTGCATTGGCACATTGGCACAAAGGCGCATCGATGCCAGCATTTCTAATCCTTCAATATAATCCCCGGCCTGCTTTTTAGGGCCGTTCAGGACCATCCAGCCTTGACGGAAACCGGCAACGCGATAGGTTTTGGACAGACCATTAAAAGTAACAGTAAAGAGATCAGGCGCTAATGCTGCAATGGAGTGATGCTGGGCATCATCGTACAGGATCTTGTCGTAAATCTCGTCAGCAAAGATAATCAGATTATGCTGGCGGGCGATTTCTACTATTTCCAGCAACAACTCTTTGCTATATACCGCGCCGGTTGGGTTATTCGGGTTAATAATAACGATACCACGGGTACGCGGGGTAATTTTACGGCGTATGTCGTCTAAGTCAGGAAACCAGCCCTGTTGCTCATCACATAGATAGTGGACGGCATTGCCGCTGGAAAGTGATACTGCCGCAGTCCAAAGAGGGTAGTCAGGTGCAGGAACCAACATTTCGTCGCCGGTATTCAACAAAGCCTGCATGGATTGAACGATAAGTTCAGAAACACCATTACCAATAAAGATATCTTCAACGGTAACATCCAGCATATTTCTGGCTTGATAATGCTGCATGATGGCCTTACGCGCTGAATACAACCCTTTTGAATCAGAATAACCCTGGGCTGTTGGCAGATTACGGATAACATCGACTAAAATTTCATCAGGTGCTTCAAATCCGAATGGCGCCGGATTACCAATGTTTAGTTTCAGTACCTTATTACCTTCTTCTTCGAGTCGTTTAGCTTCTTTGAGGGTATTCCCTCGAATGTCATAGCAGACATTATCTAATTTACTGGATTTATTAATGGAAAACATAGGGTGCTTCGACCTCTTTGGCAAAATGGATACTACCCGGCATAAAAAGTGTGATGATCAATGTACTCTTCTCAGTCTGTATTTTGAAGAGGCTTTGATATCTTTGGTTAAAATGGTTGTTTTAAGAATAGATGAATCAGTTTGCTCTCTGAATTATTGTCTTTTATTGGTGTTTTATTTCAATTATATGTGTTAAATTGGAATTAAAATTTGCATAATGGCGGGTTTTTAGTTGGCAGGAGATGACATTTTGACGAGGCTTTTGGGTACATTTGCCGTTTTTTCAGGGACCCCAAATTGTCAATAAAAGTAAGAAGATTTGTATAATGTATTCTTATAATTTATCGTTACCGACCTAAAGTTAATTTAGGTTTTTATCATAGGATACTTTGACAAATTTTTTGAGTTTTTATCCATAACATTTCTGGGTCTATTCAATGAAAATGTTAATTTATTAAAAATGCTAATACTATCTGATAATGTTAAGTGTTCCTAATTCAGATTAGGTTATTCTTTGAAGCAAGTCAGAAAAAGGGTATTTGTACTGGAAATTCGTGATTATGTGATGTAAATAGGGTTTTATCTCTGACTTATTTTGGGATTGCATAAATTTTGTTAAGAAAGGAGAAAATAAAACCCATGATGATTTAAATAGTAAAAAAAGGCAGTAAACCTTTGCCCTATTTAATAGAGTAGAGTAATGTCACAATCGGTATTATTTTATTTGATACTGCTGAAGTAAAAACACCAGGTTAGTTAGTAATTAAAATCAAAAAAAAGTGATGAATAAACAATGATAAATGCAAATCGTCAGATAATAAACCTCGATCTCGATCTGCTAAGAACTTTTGTTGCTGTTGCTGACTTAAATACTTTTGCAGCAGCAGCGGCAGCTGTTTCTAGAACGCAGTCAGCTGTGAGTCAGCAAATGCAGCGGTTGGAACACCTCGTGGGGAGAGAGTTGTTTGCTCGTCACGGCCGTAATAAGCTTCTGACCGAACATGGTCTTCAACTTCTTGGTTACGCACGCCAAATTCTGCGTGCCAATGACGATGCAACAGCATCATTAACCTACAATGATGCAGACGGTGAATTGAGAATAGGTGTATCAGATGACGCTGTTGATACACTGCTTCCTTTCTTATTGAACCGTATTGCCTCTGTCTATCCACGTGTGGCTGTTGATGTGCGCATTAAGCGCGCTCAATTTATCGAAAGCATGTTGGATAACCATGAGATTGATTTGGCAGTAACCACAGCAAAAATCAACCACCATCCTAAAACACTCTTACGTTCTTCGCCTGTCTTATGGCACTGTGCACCAGATTTCCAATTGCAGACAAACGAATCTGTACCGTTGGTTGTGATGGATGAAACTAATCCTTTCCGCCAGATCGCTCAGGAAACGCTGGATATGGCTGGCATTTCATGGTGTATTGCGTATGAAGCTGCTTCTTTGTCCGCTGTTCGCGCCGCTGTGAATGCAGAAGTCGGTATTACCGCTCGCCCTCTGGAAATGCAGAATGCGGACCTGAGAATTTTAGGTGAAATTGAAGGATTACCACGTCTGCCGGAAATCCAATTCTTCTTATATCGTAATAGTAACGAACAGAATGAATCTGTTTTGACTGTTTTTGATGCAATAGAAAATAAGAAAACACCTTATACTGTAACAACTGTTGAATCCGACGAAATGGACGAATCTATCGACGTTATTGAACCCATCAAATCAACTGAATCAGTTGATGACAATTCCGTTGAAAATATAGACGAATAAGTATTATGTGTTTTATAGGCTAATATTTCCATTTTATTTATGGAAGTATTAGCCTGTTGCTAATTACTTATTAATAATCCTCCCAAGTTTTCATTTCCATTTCTGATATTTCTAACAAGAAATATACCCTACTAATTTTCCTGTACCTTTCGAATTTTAGTTAAGAGAATGTTGCTGTGTTAACAAATTTCATTTTCCTAACTTGATAAAATAAAACCATTTTCAGAAATAGTTCGCTTATCGCACTTTAATCGTTCTTTTTAGAAACGATTTATTAAGAATTGAATAAATTACATTCAAGTGTTGAATATTTTTCAATGAAACTGTGCACTTGATCATAAAAATACCCCAAGCAGTGCAGTGGAAAGACAGGTTTTTCCTGCGATAATGGTGTAGTAAAGTCGAGTTATCGGTTAGACTAGTTATGTCGGTAAGATGTTTTTTTATACGACTGACACGTTTTAGCGGCATGTCAGCACAATCCGTTAATTAATGGTTTGTAGTTTGTAAATAAACATGTAGGTGTTTTTGCCGTTATAGCGAATTTTGTTGAGAGGAATAAAAACCAAGACGATTCGAGCTATAAGATACATTGATTAGCGTTGTTTCAGATTTGGTTGTTATCCCTTCCCATGAATCGATGTGGTGCAACACTGCCAGCAAAAAGAGCAGACACTTTGACACCACTTTTGATGAGTAAGCAACGAGTATGTCGACATCCACTGGAATTTTAGCCCATCACTGGGCATTCGCGGTTTTTCTAATAGGTGCTCTTGGCTTGTGCGCATTCATGTTATTGGGTGGGTACTTCATGGGGGGCAGGGCGAAAGCCAGGGCAAAACACGTACCTTATGAATCAGGTATCGATTCTGTCGGCAGTGCACGTTTGCGTCTGTCGGCGAAGTTTTATCTGGTTGCCATGTTCTTTGTTATCTTCGACATTGAAGTCCTTTACCTGTATGCATGGGCCGTCTCAATCAAAGAGAGCGGTTGGCTAGGCTTTGCCGAAGCAAGCATTTTCATTTTAGTGTTATTGGCAGGTTTGGTTTATCTGGCGCGCATTGGGGCGTTGGACTGGACACCATCACGTTCAAAACGTCAGGTCAGTAAACCGAGTGTTGATACTTATATCAACACTACTGGCAACCATACCAACAACAGTCACATGCAGTAATAGCGAGGCATAAAGATGGATTATACGCTCACCCGCATAGATCCGAACGGTGAGAATGACCGTTATCCCCTGCAAAAACAGGAAACTGTCAGCGATCCCTTAGAGCAGCATGTTCACCGAAGTGTCTATATGGGGAAACTGGAACATGCTCTGCATAATATGGTGAATTGGGGGAGGAAAAATTCCCTGTGGCCCTATAACTTCGGGCTTTCTTGCTGCTACGTGGAAATGGTGACGTCATTTACCGCTGTTCACGATGTTGCACGTTTTGGTGCAGAAGTATTGCGAGCCTCTCCCCGTCAGGCTGATTTCATGGTGATTTCCGGGACCTGTTTCGTCAAAATGGCGCCCGTCATTCAACGCCTGTACGACCAATTGCTGGAGCCGAAATGGGTCATTTCAATGGGAGCCTGTGCAAACTCTGGTGGTATGTACGATATTTATTCCGTAGTGCAAGGGGTTGATAAGTTTATCCCGGTCGATGTTTATATTCCTGGCTGCCCTCCTCGCCCGGAAGCCTATATGCAGGCACTGCTGCTGTTGCAAGAGTCCATAGGTAAAGAACGACGCCCACTGTCATGGGTAGTTGGCGATCAGGGGGTTTACCGCGCCAATATGCAATCAGAAAGAGAAAGAAAACGCGGTGAACGTATTGCAGTGAAAAATCTGCGTACTCCAGACGAAATTTAAGGCTTTTAGCCATATAGCGTAACCAGAGCAATGTGTTGCGATCACAAAAAACCTGATCAAGCGTTGTGGTGAAGAATGATGACAGATCAGATAGCGCAAGAAAGCGCCCGGCCTGCCTGGGCAACAGGAGATCATCTTGATGATCCTGTTATCGGCGAGCTTAATCGTCAATTTGGCCCGGATGCCTTTACCATCCAGCCGACCCGTACTGGTATGCCAGTTGTTTGGGTCAAGCGGGAACAGTTACTGAAGGTAATAACGTTCCTGAAACAATTACCCAAACCTTATGTCATGCTGTTTGACTTGCATGGCGTCGATGAGCGTCAGCGCTCTCACCGGGAAGGCTTGCCGACGGCTGACTTTTCGGTGTTTTATCACCTCCTTTCCATTGAGCGTAACCGTGACATCATGCTGAAAGTCGCGCTCGCTGAACAAGACCTGAATATCCCTACTGTCACGTCAATTTTCCCAAATGCCAATTGGTATGAACGTGAAACGTGGGAAATGTTTGGCATCACATTTAACGGCCATCCCAATTTGCGTCGCATCTTAATGCCGCCGACATGGGAAGGCCATCCGTTGCGCAAGGAGTATTCTGCGCGTGCCACGGAATTTGATCCTTTCGTCCTGACTAAGCAGAAAGAAGATCTGGAAATGGAAGCGCTGACTTTCAAACCAGAAGAGTGGGGCATGAAGCGGGGTACAGATAATGAAGACTTCATGTTCCTTAACCTTGGCCCAAACCATCCTTCTGCTCATGGCGCATTTCGCATTATTCTGCAACTGGATGGCGAAGAAATCGTCGATTGTGTTCCTGATATCGGTTATCACCATCGTGGTGCCGAAAAGATGGGGGAACGTCAGTCATGGCACAGCTATATCCCTTATACCGATCGCATCGAATATTTGGGGGGATGTGTTAACGAAATGCCTTATGTACTGGCGGTTGAAAAGCTGGCCGGCATTGAAGTCCCCGATCGGGTGAAAACAATTCGGGTCATGTTGTCCGAGCTGTTCCGCATTAATAGCCATCTGCTTTATATCAGTACATTTATCCAGGACGTTGGTGCGATGACACCTGTCTTCTTTGCCTTTACTGACCGGCAGAAAGTTTACGATGTCGTCGAGGCGATTACCGGGTTCCGTATGCATCCGGCATGGTTCCGAATTGGGGGGGTTGCCCATGACTTGCCACGCGGTTGGGACAAGCTCTTGCGTGAATTGCTGGACTGGCTACCGAAACGTTTGAATTCTTATGTCAAGGCAGCGTTGAAAAACAGTGTCCTGAAAGGGCGTTCTGTTGGGGTAGCGGCCTACAATGCCAAACAGGCTTTGGACTGGGGGGTGACTGGTGCGGGGCTGCGTGCCACTGGTATTAGTTTTGACGTACGTAAATGGCGTCCTTATTCCGGTTATGAAAATTTCGATTTTGAAGTACCAACGGGCTACAACGGTGATTGCTATGATCGGGTAATGCTGAAAGTAGAAGAAATTCGTCAGAGTCTGCGCATCCTTGAGCAGTGCCTGAAAAATATGCCGGAAGGTCCATTCAAGGCTGATCATCCACTGACCACTCCGCCACCGAGAGAGCGGACTTTGCAGCACATAGAAACCATGATTAATCACTTCCTGCAAGTGTCATGGGGTCCGGTCATGCCCGCCAATGAATCATTCCAGATGATCGAAGCGACTAAGGGTATCAACAGTTATTACCTGACCAGCGATGGTAGCACCATGAGCTACCGTACCCGTATCCGTACACCCAGTTTTGCTCACTTGCAGCAAATTCCCTCGGTGATCCGCGGCAGTCTGGTTTCTGACCTTATCGTCTATCTGGGCAGTATTGATTTTGTTATGTCTGATGTGGATCGCTAACGATGCAAAGTGAATTTAACGCAAACAAGCAAGCACGCCTTGATGTGGTTAACCTAACGGACGCTCAGACACCGGATGAGTTTGTATTGAGTGCTGACGAACGTAATGCCATTGAGCAGGAAAAACACCACTACGAAGATCCGCGTGCTGCGTCAATCGAAGCACTGAAAATTGTACAAAAGCAGCGTGGTTGGGTGCCAGATGACGCCATTTATGCCATTGCTGAGGTATTGGGTATTCCGGCCAGTGACGTGGAAGGGGTGGCGACGTTTTACAGCCAGATTTACCGGCAGCCAGTGGGACGCCACATTATCCGTTATTGTGACAGTGTCGTATGTCACATCACGGGCTACCAGGGTGTTCAGGCAGCGATAGAATCGTGTCTGAACATTTGTCCGGGGCAAACCACGGCCGATGGGCGTTTCACACTGTTGCCAACCTGCTGCTTGGGTAACTGTGACAAGGGGCCAACGATGATGATTGATGAGGATACCCACAGTTACGTGAAACCCGAAGAAATTGAAAAATTATTGGAGCAATATCCATGACAACGCATTCAGGAGTGAAAGAAATTATCCGCACAGCGGAAACTCATCCCCTGACATGGCGGTTGCGTGATGACCAACAACCTGTCTGGCTGGATGAATACCGAAGCCAAAATGGTTATAAAGGAGCCGAAAAAGCACTGAAGGGCATGGCTCCTGATGAAATTACCGCACTGGTTAAAGATGCAGGCTTAAAAGGCCGTGGTGGTGCGGGCTTCTCAACAGGCTTGAAATGGAGCCTGATGCCAAAAGATGAAAGCATGAATATCCGCTATTTGTTGTGTAATGCGGATGAGATGGAGCCAGGTACTTACAAAGACCGCCTATTGATGGAGCAACTGCCTCATCTGTTGGTGGAAGGCATGTTAATCAGTGCCTTTGCATTGAAAGCCTATCGTGGTTACATCTTCCTACGTGGTGAGTATGTCGAAGCCGCTGTCCATTTACGCAAAGCCATAGAAGAAGCTAAAGCGGCCGGATTGCTTGGCAAGAACATTTTGGGCAGTGGTTTTGATTTTGAACTGTTTGTTCATACTGGTGCGGGACGTTATATCTGTGGTGAAGAAACAGCCCTGATTAACTCCCTTGAAGGGCGCCGGGCAAACCCACGTTCAAAACCCCCATTTCCTGCGACAGCTGGCGTATGGGGCAAACCTACGTGCGTCAACAACGTCGAAACCTTGTGCAACGTTCCTGCAATTCTTGAACATGGAAAAGAGTGGTATATCGGTTTGAGTGCCGGCAAAAGTCAAGATGCCGGTACTAAGCTGATGGGCTTTTCTGGTCGGGTCAAAAATCCGGGTCTTTGGGAACTACCGTTTGGCACAACCGCCCGTGAAATTCTTGAAGATTACGCAGGAGGCATGCGGGATGGCTTGAAATTCAAGGCCTGGCAACCCGGAGGGGCAGGAACCGATTTCCTGACTGCTGACCATTTGGATCTGCCAATGGATTTTGAGCACATCGCCAAAGCGGGTAGTCGTTTGGGAACCGCGCTGGCAATGGCGGTGGATCATGAGATCAATATGGTTTCCCTGACCCGCAATCTTGAAGAATTCTTCTCTCGTGAATCTTGTGGCTGGTGCACACCATGCCGTGATGGCTTGCCGTGGAGTGTCAAAATCCTCCGGGCTATTGAGAATGGCAAAGGCCAGCCAGGTGACATTGAAACATTAGAACAACTCTGTCGTTTTCTTGGACCGGGCAAAACGTTTTGTGCCCATGCGCCAGGTGCTGTGGAACCTTTGCAGAGTGCTATTAAATATTTCCGTGAAGAGTTTGAAGCGGGAATTGTCACCAAAGATTACGGTAATACCAACCTGATTGCGGGTATTCAACCAAACCTGCTCAACCAGCGTTGGTAACAAACAGCGCTAATTTTTGATTAACGCCTGCCACGGCAGGCCATTGGGAAGCATGCTGACTATGGCTACGATACATGTAGACGGCAAAGAATATGATGTAAACGGGGCTGATAACCTGTTACAAGCCTGCCTCTCATTGGGGCTTGATATACCTTATTTTTGCTGGCATCCAGCGCTGGGAAGCGTTGGCGCTTGCCGCCAGTGTGCGGTGAAACAATATCAAAATGCGGAAGATACGCGTGGTCGTCTGGTGATGTCTTGTATGACACCTGCATCAGATGGCACGTATATTTCCATTGATGATGATGAAGCTAAACAGTTCCGTGCCAGTGTTGTGGAATGGTTAATGACCAACCATCCCCATGACTGTCCAGTTTGTGAGGAAGGGGGTAACTGTCATTTGCAGGATATGACAGTAATGACGGGGCATTCATTCCGAAAATACCGTTTTACCAAACGCACTCACAAAAATCAGGAATTGGGACCATTTATTGCTCATGAAATGAACCGTTGTATCGCTTGTTACCGTTGTGTCCGTTATTACAAAGATTATGCGGATGGAACGGATTTTGGCGTTTATGGTGCTCATGACAACGTCTATTTTGGTCGTCCTGAGAGTGGCACACTGGAAAGTGAATTTTCCGGTAACCTCGTTGAAATTTGTCCAACAGGGGTATTTACCGACAAAACACATTCAGAACGCTACAACCGTAAATGGGACATGCAGTTTGCGCCAAGTATCTGCCAACAGTGCAGCATTGGCTGTAACACCAGCCCTGGTGAACGTTATGGTGAATTGCGCCGGATAGAAAACCGTTATAATGGCACTGTCAACCACTACTTTATGTGTGACCGCGGGCGTTTCGGTTATGGCTATGTCAACCGCGACGACCGTCCTCGCCAGCCACAACAATTGCGTGGCGATCAGTGGATTTCATTGAATGCCGAGCAAGTCATGCAAGGGGGCGCAGACATTTTGCGTCAGGCGAAAAATGCCATTGGCATCGGTTCACCGCGCGCCAGTATTGAAAGTAACTTTGCCTTACGTGAATTGGTTGGTGCGGAAAACTTCTACAGTGGTATTTCAGCGGAAGAACAACATCGCCTTGATACGATGTTAGAAATTCTCCAGCAAGGTGGCGTCTATACGCCATCTCTGCGTGAAATTGAAGATTATGATGCGGTGTTGGTGTTAGGGGAAGACCTGACCCAAACGGCTGCTCGCATGGCGTTATCTGTGCGTCAGGCAGTGAAAGGCGAAGCGCGTGAAATGGCTGCTGCTCAGAAAGTGGCAGACTGGCAGATTGCGGCTGTGATGAATATTGGCCAACATGCCAAGTATTCTCTTTTCCTGACCAGTGTTGATGAAACCAGACTGGATGATATTGCCGCATGGAGTTACCGTGCACCGGTTGATGATCAGGCTCGCTTAGGCTTTGCCGTGGCACATGCCCTGAACAATATCGCTCCTGCGGTTGATGGCCTGCCGGATGAACTGAAATCGAAAGTGGCAATCATTGCACAAGCATTACGTGATGCGAAAAAGCCATTGATTATCAGTGGCAGCAATTCAGGCAGTGATGCCTTGATTCAGGCTGCCGCTAATATCGCATGGGCGTTGAAAGATAAAGGCTCAGATGTCGGTCTTTCTTATGTTGCCGCGTATGCCAATAGTCTGGGGCTGGCGATGATGGAAGCGCAGCCATTGGATGTTGCTTTGCAGCGTATTGCTAAAGGAGATTCAGACACCGCCATTGTGATGGAAAACGATCTCTATCGTCATGCGCCGGCGGATAAGATAGATCGCGCGCTGGATAGCCTGAAAAACCTGATTGTCGTGGATCACCAGCGCACCGCCATCATGGATAAGGCGCATTTGATTCTGTCAGCCTCCAGTTTTGCAGAGAGTGACGGTACGTTGGTGAATCAGGAAGGTCGTGCCCAGCGCTATTTCCAGGTTTACGAACCTGCATTTTATGACAAATCTATCGTTATGCTGGAAAGCTGGCGCTGGATGCATTCCCTATATACCACTTATACACAGTGCCAAACCGACTGGACACAGCTTGATCATGTGATTGCCGCTTGTGTCAAAGTGATGCCGCAATTCAAAGGCATCGTAAATGCGGCACCCGATGCAACATTCCGTATTCGTGGGCAAAAATTGGCGCGTTCACCTCATCGTTACAGCGGCCGTACCGCAATGTTGGCTGATGTTAGTGTCCACGAGCAGCGCCAACCACAGGATATCGATACCGCATTTGCTTTCTCAATGGAAGGGAACAACAGCCCATATGCACCACGTCAGCAAATCCCATTTGCATGGGCACCAGGCTGGAACTCACCACAAGCGTGGAATAAATTTCAGGCGGAAGTCGGTGGCAAGCTGCGTTTTGGCGATCCGGGGGTTCGTTTGATTGAAACGGTTGATGGTGGATTAAACTATTTTGACGCGATCCCGACTGCATTCACTGCGCAAAAAGATCAATGGCATGTTGCGCCCTATTTCCATTTGTTCGGTAGTGAAGAACTGTCCCAACGTTCTGATGTAATACAGGAGCGTATGCCTGAGCCGTATGTGATGATCAATCATAAAGATGCGGAGCATTTGAATGTGAAAGAAGGTGCTGTGATGGCATTTGAGTGTGAAGGGCAACAGTTGCGTTTAGCCGTGCGCTTGAGTGACAATCTGGCTCAAGGGCAAGTCGGCTTGCCACTGGGAATACCGGGTATACCTCCGGTTCTGGCTGGTAAATCAGTCAATAACTTACGGGAGGTTGCATAATGAGCTGGTTTACTCCCGAGGTGATTGAAATCCTGATTGCTGTCCTGAAAGCGGTTGTCATTCTACTGGTCGTGGTTATCTGCGGGGCATTCATGAGTTTCTTTGAACGCCGTATCCTTGGCCTGTTTCAAAACCGTTATGGGCCAAACCGAGTTGGTTGGGGCGGTTCATTGCAGCTTGTTGCAGACATGATCAAAATGTTCTTTAAAGAAGACTGGGCACCACGCTTTTCTGACAGGGCCATTTTCACCTTGGCTCCTGTCATTGCATTCTGCTCAATGCTTCTAGCCTTTGTTATTGTACCAGTAAGCCCAACATGGATGGTTTCAGACCTGAACATTGGCATCTTATTCTTCATGATGATGGCGGGTCTGGCGGTTTATTCCGTGCTATTTGCTGGTTGGGCGAGTAACAACAAATATGCCCTGCTGGGTGCGATGCGTGCATCCGCACAGACATTGAGTTATGAAGTTTTCCTCGGTATGTCCATGATGGGCGTTGTGGCACAAGCCGGCTCCTTTAACATGGTGGATATCGTCAACTCACAGCAATATGTGTGGAATGTTATTCCTCAATTCTTTGGCTTCCTGACTTTTGCCATTGCGGGGGTAGCGGTATGCCACCGTCATCCCTTTGACCAACCGGAAGCAGAGCAAGAACTGGCTGACGGCTATCACATTGAATATTCCGGTATGAAATTCGGTCTGTTTTTTGTCGGGGAATATATCGCGATTGTGACGGTATCTGCTTTGATCGTCACGCTGTTCTTTGGTGGCTGGAATGGACCTCTCTTGCCGCCATTCGTCTGGTTTGCGCTGAAAACAGCATTTTTCATGATGATGTTCATCTTGATCCGCGCTGCCTTGCCGCGTCCTCGTTATGATCAGGTGATGTCGTTTGGCTGGAAAGTTTGTCTGCCGTTAACGTTACTTAATATGCTAGCGACAGCCGCAGTTATTTTATACAACGCTCAATAAAGGGGTGATTGAACCATGACATTGAAAGAATTAGTGGTCGGTTTCGCCACCCAGGTACGCAGTATTTGGATGATAGGGCTTCATGCCTTCCATAAACGCGAAACAAAAATGTATCCTGAAGAGCCAGTTTATCTGCCACCCCGTTACCGTGGGCGCATCGTCCTGACGCGTGATCCTGACGGTGAAGAGCGTTGTGTTGCGTGTAACTTGTGTGCAGCGGTATGTCCGGTAGGATGTATTTCACTGCAAAAAGCCGAGCATAAGGATGGGCGCTGGTATCCTGAATTTTTCCGCATTAACTTTTCGCGTTGCATTTTCTGTGGCCTGTGTGAAGAAGCGTGCCCAACTACCGCTATTCAGTTGACACCGGATTTTGAACTGGGTGAATTCAAGCGTCAGGATCTGGTGTATGAGAAAGAAGATCTGCTGATTTCAGGGCCGGGTAAATATCCTGACTATAACTTTTACCGTAAGACAGGTATGGCGATTGACGGCAAAGATAAAGGTGAAGCCGACAATGAGGCCAAGCCTATCGACGTTAAAAGCTTGTTGCCATAAGGAGCGATATTCATGGAATTTACATTTTATGTCGCAGGGCTGGTTGCTATTCTGGCAACACTCAGGGTGATAACCCATACGAATCCAGTACATGCACTGCTGTATCTGATTATTTCCTTGTTGGCATTGTCCGTTGTGTTTTTTTCAATGGGCGCCTATTTTGCAGGTGCTCTGGAGATCATCGTTTACGCGGGCGCTATTATGGTGTTGTTCGTCTTCGTCGTGATGATGTTGAATTTAGGAAAATCAGTTGTCGAGCAGGAACAGCGCTGGTTACAACCCCGAGCCTGGATTGGCCCGTCAATCCTGTCTATCGTGCTGTTAATTGTGCTGGTTTATGCCATCAGTACACTGCCATCCGCTGAAATCAGTGGTGAAGTGGTCAGTGCCAAAGAAGTGGGCATTAGCCTGTTTGGCCCTTATGTATTGGCGGTCGAGCTGGCATCTTTGCTGTTGTTGGCAGGATTGGTAGTGGCTTACCACATCGGTCGTGAAAATCGGCAAGGGGAAGTGATCAGCAATCGTACGGAGGACCAACAATAATGATAGCGTTACACCATGGCCTCATTTTGGCGGCTATTCTGTTTATATTAGGCTTCACCTGCCTGATTATCCGCCGCAATCTGTTATTTATGCTGATCGGGTTGGAAATTATGATCGATGCTTCAGCGCTGGCGTTTGTCGTTGCTGGCAGCTATTGGCTCCAGCCTGATGGTCAGGTGATGTACATTCTGGCCATTACTCTGGCAGCCGCCGAGGCGAGTATCGGTTTGGCACTGTTACTACAGTTGCACCGTCGTCGCCAAAACCTGAATATTGATACAGTCAGTGAGATGCGCGGATGAACTTACTCTATTTAACCATTCTGCTGCCACTGCTGGGATTTTTGCTATTGGCATTTTCCCGTGGCCGCTGGTCTGAAAATATGTCAGCCACCATCGGGATTGGTTCTGTTGGGCTGGCAGCATTAGTCGCATTCTGGGTAGCGCTTGATTTTCTTGCACAGGATGGGGCAGGGGGGCTGGTTTACAGCCAAACGTTGTGGAACTGGATGGCAGTGGATAATTTCAGCATTCCGGTTAATCTGGTGCTGGATGGTTTGTCACTGACGATGCTCAGTGTGGTGACAGGTGTTGGTTTTCTGATCCACATCTACGCGTCTTGGTACATGCGTGGTGAAGAGGGATACTCCCGCTTCTTCGCCTATACCAACCTGTTTATCGCCAGTATGGTGGTATTGGTACTGGCAGATAACATACTACTGATGTATCTCGGTTGGGAAGGTGTAGGCCTGTGCAGTTACCTATTGATCGGTTTCTACTACAAAAACCCTGCCAATGGCGCGGCAGCAATGAAAGCCTTCATTGTGACCCGTGTTGGTGACGTATTCCTTGCCATTGGTATGTTTATCCTTTACGACCAGCTTGGGACGTTGAGTTTCCGCGAATTAGCGGTATTGGCTCCACAACATATTGAAGTCGGCTCTGGCGCGATCACCTGGGCAACCTTGATGATTCTGGGGGGGGCTGTCGGTAAATCCGCTCAGTTGCCATTGCAAACATGGTTAGCCGATGCGATGGCTGGTCCAACACCAGTTTCTGCTCTGATCCACGCCGCGACGATGGTTACCGCAGGTGTTTATCTGATTGCCCGCAGCCATGCATTGTTCTTGATGGCGCCTGATATTTTGCATTTGGTCGGTATTATTGGTGCGATCACCTTGCTGCTGGCAGGTTTCGCGGCACTGGTACAGACAGATATCAAACGCGTACTGGCTTACTCCACCATGAGCCAGATTGGCTACATGTTTCTGGCATTGGGCGTACAGGCGTGGGATGCCGCAATCTTTCACCTCATGACCCATGCGTTCTTCAAGGCATTACTGTTCCTGGCTTCTGGCTCAGTGATTCTGGCCTGCCACCATGAGCAAAACATCTTCAAGATGGGGGGGCTGAGTAAGCGTATTCCATTTGTTTATCTCTGCTTCCTGGTGGGTGGCTCTGCGTTGTCGGCACTGCCATTACTGACAGCAGGTTTCTACAGTAAGGATGAAATCCTGTGGGGCGCGTTGGCAAACGGTCATATGAATCTGATGCTGGCGGGGCTGATTGGGGCATTGATGACATCACTGTATACCTTCCGCATGATCTTCATCGTGTTCCACGGTGAAGAAAATACCCGTGCTCATTCAGTCAAGGGCATTACCCATACCTTGCCATTGTCAGTATTGCTGGTGTTGTCCACTTTTGTGGGCGCGCTGATTGTGCCACCGCTGATGGGCGTCTTACCTGAGAGTGTTCTATCAGAAAACAGCGTGGCAGGGCATGATGGCAAAATGACATTGGAAATCGTTTCTGGTGTGGTTGCCGTTGTCGGTATCTTGCTGGCGGCTGCTTTGTATCTGGGCAAACGTGGTGTGGTCAATGCCACAGCGAACAGTGCTGCGGGGCGTTTCTTCTCCACATGGTGGTTCCATGCCTGGGGATTTGATGCGCTGTATGACTGGGTATTTGTAAAACCATTCAAGGGCATCACCCGCCTGTTGCAAAGTGATCCTTTGAACTCACTGATGAACATTCCAGCCATATTGTCACGTTGGGGCAATAAGGGGCTTCGTTGGAGTGAGAACGGACAAGTCCGTTGGTACGCTACCTCTATGGGGTTGGGTGCAGTGCTGGTTTTAGCTCTGCTGCTTTTGGTTTAATTAAGGGACACATTGCGCCATGCTACTACCTTGGCTAATTCTTCTGCCCTTCATCGGAGGCTTGCTGTGTTGGCAGGTCGAGCGCTTCGGCACCCGTATGCCGCGTTGGATAGCGCTTCTGGCGATGGGGCTGACGCTGTTACTCGCCCTGTACCTGTGGTTACAGGGCGGTTATACACTCACCAACCCACAGGGCATACCACAGTGGCAATCCGAATTCTTGCTTCAGTGGATCCCACGTTTTGGCATTAGCATTCATCTGGCACTGGATGGTTTATCCTTGCTGATGGTGGTGCTGACAGCACTATTGGGTTTGATGGCGATCCTCTGTTCATGGAATGAAAACCAGCCATACCAGGGCTTCTTCCACCTGAACCTGTTGTGGATACTGGGTGGTGTGATGGGGGTTTTCCTTGCCATCGACCTGTTCTTGTTCTTCTTCTTCTGGGAAGTGATGCTAGTACCCATGTACTTCCTGATTGCTCTGTGGGGACACAGAGGCTCGGAAGGGAAAACCCGTATTACTGCGGCAACAAAATTTTTCATCTATACCCAGGCCAGTGGCTTAGTGATGCTGATTTCGATTCTGGCACTGGCTTTCATTCACCATGATGCAACCGGCGAATGGACATTCAGTTATGAAAAACTGTTGCATACGCCGATGTCACATACCATTCAATACCTGCTAATGCTGGGTTTCTTCATTGCATTCGCGGTGAAAATGCCGGTTGTTCCTTTACATGGCTGGTTGCCAGATGCTCACAGTCAGGCACCAACGGCCGGTTCAGTTGACCTTGCCGGGATTTTGCTGAAAACCGCAGCATATGGCTTACTGCGTTTCAGTTTACCTCTGTTTCCACAAGCTTCTGCGGAATTTGCGCCGATTGCCATGTGGCTGGGCATCATTGGTATTTTCTATGGTGCGTGGATGGCATTCAGCCAGACTGATATCAAGCGCTTGATTGCCTATACCAGTGTTTCTCACATGGGCTTTGTGCTTATCGCCATTTACACAGGCAGCCAATTGGCTTATCAGGGAGCGGTGATACAGATGATTGCACATGGCCTGTCAGCCGCGGGTCTGTTCATTCTATGTGGTCAGTTATATGAACGCCTGCATACCCGAGACATGCGCCAAATGGGCGGATTGTGGGGAAGAATTCAACTCTTGCCTGCGATATCCCTGTTTTTTGCGGTAGCCACATTGGGTATGCCAGGAACTGGTAACTTTGTCGGGGAATTTATGATCCTGTTTGGCAGCTTCAGTCAATTTACCCTGGTTACTACGGTATCCGTGTTCGGTTTGGTTTTTGCCTCCGTTTATGCACTGTACTTGATGCAGAAGGCTTATTACGGTACGCCAAAAACTGATAACCCCTTACAGAGAATGGATATGCGTGAAATTTCCATTCTGTTGTTGTTGGTCGTCTTGCTGGTGATTCTGGGTATTTACCCGCAGCCAATCCTTGATACCTCAGCCGCAGCAATGGGTAACATCCAGAATTGGTATTCAGCTTCACTTTTAACTACAAGGCCGTAATTCGCCATGACAATAACTTCTGAACAATTGATCGCACTGTTGCCGCTATTGATCGTCGGATTGACGGTGGTGGTTGTGATGTTGTCCATTGCGTGGCGACGCGATCATTTCACCAATGTCATCCTGACGGTAATTGGTCTAAACCTGGCTCTGTTCTCTCTCTATTTTGTGGGACAGCAGGAGCCAATGGATGTCACACCATTGATTCATGTAGATCGTTTTGCAATGTTCTATACTGCCCTTGTGCTGATTGCGAGCCTTGCAACAACGACATTTGCCTACTTATGGTTGGAAAATTATCCCGATAATAAAGAAGAATTTTATCTGTTAGTGTTGATCGCGGCGGCTGGGGGAATTCTGCTCTCTTCTGCCAACCATATGGCATCACTGTTTATCGGAATTGAATTGATCACCCTGCCGCTATTTGGTTTAGTGGGTTATGCATATCGCCAGAAACGTTCGTTGGAAGCAGGCATCAAATATATGTTGCTGTCCGCGGCAGCATCTTCATTCCTGCTGTTTGGTATTGCATTGCTGTATGCAGAATCCGGTGATTTATCTTTCGCATCACTCGGCAAGAGTTTGAGCGATAGCAAACTGCATGAACCGTTAGTTCTGGCTGGCTTGGGGATGATGATCGTAGGACTGGGCTTTAAACTTTCTCTTGTGCCTTTCCAACTGTGGACGCCGGATGTTTATCAAGGTGCGCCTGCACCGGTATCGACCTTTCTGGCAACGGCAAGTAAGGTAGCGATTTTTGCAGTGATCATGCGCTTATTCATTGAAGCACCTGTGGCTGAAAGCACAACCTTACGTATTCTGCTAACTGTGATTGCTATTGCATCTATCCTGTTTGGTAACTTGCTGGCATTAACACAAAGCAATATCAAACGACTGCTGGGTTACTCATCCATTGCTCATTTGGGATATTTGCTGGTGGTATTGGTTGCCATCAAAGATCATACTTTGGCAGAAGAGACGGCAGGGATTTATCTGGTCGGTTATTTGCTCGCCAGTATCGGGGCATTTGGCGTGGTCAGCTTGATGTCTAGCCCATACCGAGGGCCAGATGCGGATTCACTGTTCTCCTATCGTGGCCTGTTCTGGCATAAACCGATCCTGTCAGCGGTAATGACTGTCATGATGTTGTCATTGGCGGGAATACCATTAACATTTGGTTTCATTGGCAAATTCTATGTTATCGCGACAGGTGTTGAAGCAAGATTATGGTGGCTGACTGGTGCAGTTGTCGTGGGTAGTGCCATCGGTCTTTACTACTATCTACGCGTGATGGTGAGCCTGTACCTGCCGGCACCGAAAGCACTGAACCGTGATACACCACGTAATTGGGCATTTACCTCTGGCGGGATTGTGGTGTTGCTCACTGCGTTACTGGTGTTGATCTTTGGTATTTGGCCACAACCGCTGATTGATATTGTTCAGCAGGCGAAAAGCGTTCTGTAAACAATAATCTAAAGAAACTATTTTAAAAACCCAGCCATCGTTGTCTGGGTTTTTTGTTGTAAATGTCTGACAGCAAGACCAGCTCAGTGAAATTGAGCTGAGAATGTGGGAACTGATTGGGGAGTATCAAAGCCGCTAAGAGCAAGGACTGAGCGGCCCTTAAAAAAAAGCCGGAAGATCTTGGGATCTTTCCAGCTCTTTAATGTTTATTCTCTACTTAGAAGTAATTCTTTCCATTTTTCAAGATAACCTTTGAATTCTTCTATGGTTGCGAGCTTAAGACTTTCTTCTGTATATTCGTTAAATATTTCGACACCATCCGGTTTAATGGTAACAGTATGAGCATTGCCAGTACCTTCCCATAGTGGTAATACGCCATTTTTGATAGATTCGCATAAATCAATAAGTTCGTTCACGCTATAAATACTACCCTGAATATCACCACTTAAAAAATCAGCTAATACATGGCGATCATAATCAATATCGACTGCTGGATATCCATCTTTATCAATAAAAAATTTCATATTTCCTCTACTTAGTGTATATAGGGTATGCGGTATTTATCTTACCCGAAGCGTCAAGCCATCCTTCTATTCTAACTCCGCTAGGTGCTTTTCCAGACCATTTCCCATTTGGCTGTATTGTGGCATTTTGATAAGCACCTTTAATCTCATCTAGAACTTTTTGCTGACTCCATGATTTTGGATAAAATGATGATTCGCGTTCTTTGGGTATCCATTGACCTGTCTTCGCATCGCGAATTTCTACTTTACCTGTATAAAAGCCCTGTGAATTAGGTGGATTTGTCATTTGAACAATTCGCGCTTTACCGTGATGATCTCCTTCATGATGAAATCCAACCGCCTTCCCTCTCCTGTTAACTTCACCGTGGAAAACATGCTCATCATTTATCGAAGGAACAGCTCTTTTGGAAGCCTGCTTAAGCAGTTTATCGCAATCTTCTCCTGCTAATCCCAGTGGATCGATCCATCTTGTGGGATTATGCACATATCCGTAAGGATTCAACCCGCCCGCCAGCCCAATGGGGTCTTAGGAACGATTCCGGTGCGGTCATACTGTTTTAAGCGATTTTTTCTTTGACTATCAGCTTGTTAAAGAACCATTTTTACCTGTTCCGTCCATCCCCGCGAACCTAAAACGCCGATGTGCACTTTTGGCCTGTTTTGCGATGTTGCCCCGGTGCGCTTTTTGCCCTGCTACCGCCGCAAGCCGTGGTGCAGTATAGCGCCCCTTTTCCCTTGTGATTGACTGAACAGCCGGTTTTTGTGCGGTTTTTCACTTTCGGCAACGGGCGAACGCGGCCCAACTTGTTGGGCGGCGGGCGGACGTTCTGCGGGTGCGGGTGGCATAGAGCCCGCAAGCGGCGCCTTGCGACGCTCTGATGCACGAAAGCCTAAGCAGGTGCTCGGTTTTGCTTGAGGGCGCCGGGTTTCCAAGGGAAGCCCCCTGCGGGGGCTGCATGGGGCGAAGATGGCGAGCACGGTAACGAGCGAGGAGCCCAGCGACTGCGAGCCGGGCGCAGTCAGTCGCAGCGGGGTTGGGGCGGGGGAGGTAAACGCGGAGGCCGCAGGCCGACTTGCCTACAGGGTTGTTGGCCTGAGCAAGGCAGGCCGCTAAAGAAGAAGGTGTTTTTGCCTATCGTCTGGCTCGGTGCTCAGGGTCTGGCGCGGTGTTTGGCAGGCATGGGTTCCGGCGGTTAGAGCAGAAGGCGCAGCCTTGTGCGGTGCACCTTGCGATGCTGATAAGCGGGGGCGCCAGACATAATGTAATTATACGTTGCGAGCCGCTTAACGAGCCGCTGGCTGGACGGTGTGGCTGCCCGGTGAGTGGCGTATAATCCCCCTACATTATGTTGAGTGGGCTTTGGGCGGCCTGCACTGACTGAATGGGGACACCATAGCCCATGCTGCCCATTGCCCACGTACCCCCGCGAGCACCGGGGCTAACGGGCAGTCCGGTCACGGTCTGCCCCCGCACCGATCCCAGCGAACTCAACGGGGACTGCCGGGCTGTCCGGTGTTCTGTGGCGTCGGTTCGGCATCCGGCTCACTGCTGGCACGGGCTGAGCGGCTCTGTTCTGGCATCACGCTCTGCCGGGTGGGTCTGTTTATGCACTTCTTTTAAGTGTCCGACGGCAACATGGGTATAAATTTGCGTCGTTTCCAGACTGGCATGACCCAGTATCGCCTGAATGTGCCGTGTATCTGCCCCATTTTCTAACATCTGGGTCGCCATGCCATGCCGGAACAGGTGACACGCGCCCGGTTTTTCAACCTGACGATGAAGCGCATTGCGGACTATTTGTGTCAGGCTGCCATCGGTCAACCCCTTACCTTTATTGGAGACAAACAGATAACCCGGATCTTTTTCCCACACCAGACGCGGGCGCACTTCCTCCAGATAGCTCTGTGTCCACTGCTGCGCCGATTTACCGAACGGCACAACCCGATCTTTGCGTCCCTTACCCAGCCGGATAAACAACACGCCGCGCCCGAAGTCCACATCACCCACCTGTAACCGCTGTAGCTCTGAACGCCGGATGCCGCTGCTCCATAACATTTCCATCATGGCCCGGTCACGCAGACCCAGCGTCGTTTACTGTTTGTCATAGTTCAGGATACGGGCGGTTTCTTCTTCACTCAGGATATGCCCCGGTAACCCTTCTCACCTGTCCGGTAGCTCCAGATCCCGCGCCGGGTTATACAGCAGGTATCTGCCGTTTTACCAGCCAGCCGAACAGAGGCGCACGTTCGTCAGTTTTTTCACAATGGTGCTGGCAGCAACGGGATAACCCTGCGGATCTTTTGCGCTGACAGATAACGTTGCCAGCTTTCCAGTTGGGCGAAGCTCACCTGTTGCGCGGTGGTGATCCCCCGTTCTTCACACCAGCGGACGAACTGCATCAGATTCGACTGATACGCGTGTAGCCGGGTTGTTCCCAGCGTATCTAACGCAAGGTATCAAGGTGTTCAATGTAATTTTGGATATGTTGTCTGAGAGTAATCGATGCCGTGGATAATCCTGTCTGTGTGGCAGCTATTGGCAGTACGGTATTACGGGGATAAATTAATGTGGTGCGGAACCGTGTTTTTTGAGGTTGTCCGACCGCTTTTTGGTGAAGCCTTGCTGTATCTGCCCTTTGCGATGATTTTGCTATGCCGACCGCCCGCCGACTGAACCCGACTGAGGGACGACTTGCGCTGTTATTAACTCCTACCTCAGTAAGTCATACCTGCCCTGTCACGGCACGATAAGGCCGCACAGGTACGCGGTGTCGCTGTCGTCACCATCAAACAGCAGTTCATAGGCGCACGTCAGCCCGCGCCGTGTGCAACAGCAGATATTCCATTTCAACCAGCCGCGAGAGATGGATTTTTAACTGGGTATCGCCCCACTGCACCGTACCTCGCGTAACTGTTTGCGGGTAAAAATCATCTCATTGCTCGTGGCTGACCGCTGTCCTGTATCCATGCCGCCCTGTATCAGCAGCAACAGCTTGCGCGTCTGCGGCGGCATTTCGTCGAGTGTCCGGCCTAAGATTTCATGCGCCAACTGATTGGCAAGCCGGATATCGTCTTTGGTCACTTCGATGTATTCAAGTCGTCTGCCGCGATGTTCGGCAGTCTTGATTTCCCGCTGGTACTGGTGCAACAAGGCGATACTCTGGATCAGGGTGAGATATTTCATATGATCGCGGCGGGTGCGGGTCTTATCGCTCATAAAGGTGAGCTGGCTGGCATACGGATTCACGACATTTAATGGTTTCAGCAACCGCTGGGCATTTTGATGAAGCTGCGTCAGATAATCGCGCTCGTTCTCAGCCAGCAAGCCTTCGAGTGTCTGCTTCTGGCGCTGTAACGCATGGATCGCTTCGGTCTGTTCGCGGGATTCGTTGACGGTCAGCACCAGACAACGATTGAGCAGTTCTTCGTCAATATCGATGGCCGTTGTGGTGAGCATCAGCATCACCGGGCCTTTGACGGTATAGCTTTTGGTGACCAGATTCCCCGTGGCTTCATCCTTGCCCGTGCTCGCCATCGTCAGCTCGCCGTCTGACTGCAACAGCTTGAGCGCATAGGCCGCCTGCCGCACCCCTTCTTCTTCCGCGATGGCTAAAATCTTGTGCTGGAGATGGGTTTCACCGAGATAAAACAGGCTCTGCCCGGTCATGGCGCTGTACTGGATACGCTCTTCTTCGGGGATCAGGTTTAGCACGGCATCCATCAGGCTGCTCTTGCCGGCGGCGCTGCTGCTCTGGATCAGGACGGCTAAGGGTTTGGGTAATTTTCGGCTCACCGCCGCCAAAAAGGCGGCCAACAGGTTGGTGGATTCACCCACCACGCCACAGGCGGCTAAGTCCGCCGTGATACGGCCTCACCAGCGCCGGGATTCTGCAACAAGTCCAGCGCGGCCGGCCGTTCATCGGCATTCAAAGACTCGGCGGCGTGTTCCGTTTCTGCGGCGACCCATGAATGTCCCTTGTTCCAGTACCAGATAGCGCCAGCTCACGCTTGATCAGCGTATCCGTAATGCCAGTTCCTGTGCGGCTTGACGCACGAACCCTGTCCGCGCACGGGCGCTCAGGATATCGAGACTGTCCACGAACAATGCCCCGCTCGTTTTTTTATCCAGCAACTGCACGTTGATTTTCATGACCGCACCGATTTTCGGCGGCACACCCGCGCTCGCCACTCCTGCCCGTCTTGCTAACAACGATATCCCCGTTGGCCTCCAGCGTTGTCACCACGCCCGGCTCTGGCACTAAGGGCCGCCGGAGAGACGGGGACGGCAACGGCAGCACTTGGGTCTGACAGCGGCTGTTTTCGTTGGTTTACTCAGCCATTGCGCGGATTCAAATACGTCACCGAAAGCCGTTTCCGGGTTTGCCACGTCGCAAAACGATCGGCATCACTGCCTTCCGGGAACACCACCCGCCAGACATCCAGCCCCATTAACTGCAACTCTGCCGCCAGTGCTGCGGCGGCTTCATTGTCTGCCTTGTCATTGTCATAGGCGATATGCACCTGCCGGATCTCATACTGCTGGATGCTGCCCGGTGTGCTTCGGTAAAGCCGTGAACCCCATACGAACAGCGTGACATTGCGATAACCCGCACACCAGAAGGACATGGCATCAATCAGAGATTCACACAGGATCACCGAGGGCACGCCACCCACCAGCCCGGCTTCATTCCAGACGCCGCCATGTTCCCCGGTAAATACAGATGCCGCGGTGTGCCTGCCCGCCAGCATCGGTGATTTTACGCCCGTACATTTCCTGCATTTGCCCGTCTAGACCGATCACCGGCACAACCAGCGAGCCGTTAAGTGTTCGTGCCCGCTGTCCCGCAATAGGCCAACGGCCTGCAACTACGGCGGATCTCCGCCCCGGCCTTGGTTTTTTTACTCCGGCAAGCCATAACCGAGTGTGCGGTTGGCAAAGCCCAGTTTAAAATGGCTGACCAGCTCAGGATGATCAAGGCGGCGTTTTTTCAGGTAGGCCAGCGCTTCCGGCGCATTCAGCAGTGTCTGGTGATAAAAGTTGATCACCCGCTGACAGCAGCGCCTGCCGCCCGTTCCATCACGGGCACCGCGGCCCGCTGCCAGCGGCTCCACCGCCGGATTGTGCCCCAGCACGGCCTTTAAGCGTTCGGCGGCATGGCGCAGGCTTAAATTCTCCGTTTTCATCACCCAGTCGAGCACCGACCCGCCCGCATCGCAGCCAAAGCAGTGATAGAGATTTTTCGACGGGGTAATGACCATCGAGGGCGTTTTCTCTTCATGGAACGGGCACAGCACGGTCATGTCTTTGCCGCGCTTAAACAACTGCCGTCCTTGCTGCTCAATAACGGCAACTAAGGAGACAGCGGATTTCAGGTGCTGTAATTCTGCGTCGGGAATGCGAGCCATTTCATAGTCCTTTAAAAACCTGTCAATAGATCATTGAAGTCATTATTAAAGTACTATTATGTATACATCGTCAAGGGTTTTTTAGAGGCAGGGTTACCATGACCGTATCATTTCAAAATTGGTTAAGTGAGAACGGTATGGAAGTCTTTTCAACTCGCCTCCGGAAGCAAGAGAAGTACGCAAGATGACTCAGGCACGATCTGGCGGATTTATTGGCAGTAAAAGGCTTATAATGAGCGTGGCTCATCAGTACCATACTTGATACGGTGGTAAAGATTGCTCAGGTACTCCAGATAGTGTTGATTTTTGATTATTTGAGAATTGAGCAACACAACCCTAAGATAACTATTTAACCCTAGAGTTTCGCCTTTGAGCAATTATTAGCTTTCACAAACAAGCGCTGGTGTTTTAATGGAGAGCTTGGTAACAAGGGCAAAAATGGAAAAACTGGCAAGTAGGACAATGAGATAATTTCGCGGCGATGGTGTGCTGGTAACACACCAACGCCGCTCACCACAACCAACTAATTAGGAGTTGAATGATGGCTAAGGCGCATTCTAAGCAAAACCGTGCAGTAAATAAAGCGACAAAAACAGAACGTTATTACACCGTGGGATACGTGCCGCAAAATAACAAGGCCACCGCTCCGCCTGCGATACACCTGAAAGGCCAGTGGCTTAAGGCGGCTGGGTTTGATAAAGGTTGTACCCTCACCGTCAAGATTATGGACGGCTGTTTGGTGCTTATTCCTGACAGTGACGACACCCGCACCATCAAGCAACAGTACCAGCGCCAGCAAGACCAGCTCAGTGAGATTAAGCTCAGAATGCGGGAACTGCTTGGCGACTACAACAGCGTAACCGCGCAATTAACCCCACAGACCCGGCGCATTAATCTTTTGCTCATAGTGCTTTTCTCTATTGAGAAAGGAAAACCACCATGACATTGACTGAAAACAACAACACTGGGCAGCGGTTATCGAATACCCAGAAACAGAGCGGACTGACGGTGACCGCGTTTTGCCAGCACCATGAGATTAATCTCGCCACCTTTTACTATTGGTCCAAAAAACTTCGGCAACAGCCTGAACCGCAGCGCCTGCATCCCGTCGTGCTTGATGAGTTCCCGGACAACCGCACATCCCGTCATACTCCTGCCTAACGGATTCGGGTTGAGTTACCCGCGGCGTTATCCACTGTACAGATGCCCACCACCGGCAAGAATACTCCCGCCACTGGATTGAGGCGCTGCGATGATACCGTCGTGGCACGATTATATAGTGTCCGGTCACACCGACATGCGAAAATCTATCGACGGGCTGGCGGGGATTGTTGATGCCCTCGGCCTCGATCCGCTCAGTGACGCCGGATTTATTTTCTGCATCCGCCATCGCGATAAACTCAAGATTTTATTCTGGGATACCAACGGCTTCTGGCTTTACTATCGCCGGCTGGAAAGGGGCCGCTTTCAGTGGCCTGCACCGAAAACCGACGGGACGGTGCACATTACGCGACCGCAACTGAACTGGCTGTTATCGGGGCTCACCCTCTCGCCTCCCCCTGCGCCATCAGCCCTTACGGGGATTAAAAGTGTGATCCGTGACCTTGATTTTACCGCCGGTTTGGCTGTCACACTCCGGCCTTTCCCCGAGAGCCTGAATAATGACTGACCTGCCGGATGATATTGACCAACTGAAAGCCCTCGTCTGCCAGCCTTCAGGCCGCGAATCAGGCGCAGGCGGTATTGTGGCTGAATCTGCGTGTTCAAATCAAACAACTGCTCGAACAGCTCAACCTGAGCAAATCGAAACGCTTTGGCAAACAAAGTGAAAAAACCGACAAAGGCACGTTCAACCGAGGCGGAACAGCAGGATGCCCTGCCCATCATAAAAAGGGCCGTCAGCCGCTGCCCGCCGGGTTAGAACGGGAAGTTCAGCGCCATACCCTGAATGCCCCGCATTGCGACTGTTGCGGGCGCACCGAGCCGCACACCTGCGGCGTTGACGCAGAAACCCTGACAAATCGTCCCGCAGAAAGTGAGTGTTATTCGTCACGAACGCAACTCAAATACGCCTGCCGGCAGTGCGAAAAGACGCAGACGCACAGCAAAATTATCACCGCCCCGGCACCGCCCAGTTTGTTGCCCCGCACAATAGCCAGCCCGGACCACAGGCCGCCATTGTCACGGCCAAATATGTCGATGCGCTGCCCCTGTACCGGCAAACCGATATTCTGGCGCGTTCCGGTATTGAGATCAGCCGCAGCACGCTGGCGAACTGGTGTGTGCAGCTCGGTCGCCAGGTCCATGTGCTGGTCAGGCTGATGCGGACTCACCTGCTTAATGGATCGCTGATTTGTGCGGATGAAACGCCGGTACAGGTACTCAACGAAGCGGATCGACCGGCGCAAAGCCAATCCTACATGTGGGTGTATCGCAGCGGTGAATTCGCGACGCAGCCGGTGGTGATTTTCGACTACCAGCCGAGCCGCAGCGGGCGTTGCGTCGCCGATTTTTTAGGCGATTATGCGGGCTATCTGCTGACGGATGGCTACGCCGCTTACGATACGCTGAAATCGGTTAAACACGCCGGGTGCATGGCACATGCCCGGCGCAAATTTACCGATGCCCAGAAAGTGCAACCGGGGAAAAAAGCCGGGCGGGCTGAGCAGGCCCTGACATTTATCGCTAAACTGTACGCTGTCGAGCGGGAAGCCCGGTTACTCAGCCCGGATGACCGACGACGATTACGGCAGGAAAAAGCCACACCGATACTCAAAAATTTCCATGACTGGCTAACCGAGGCCAGCCAGACAGCCTTGCCGAAAAGTGCCATCGGTACGGCGATCAGCTATACCCTGAACCAGTGGCCGAAACTGCTTGTCTATCTGGAGGACGGGCAGATCAGCATTGATAATAATGTCACGGAGCGGGATATCCGGCCGTTCACCACGGGGCGCAAAAATTGGATTTTTTCCACGTCCGCTGCCGGCGCGTTTGCCAGTGCTAACCTCTACAGTCTGGTGATGACCTGCCGGGCCAATGATCTCAATCCGTATTTTTACTTCCGGCATATTTTTACGGAACTCCCCAAACGTCAAGCCGATGATCCTCTGCATGATCTACTGCCGTGGAACGTGAGTATCAGTGATATGAGGTAAATTACACGGGTTAATTGGCCGCTTACACAACAGCAACTAAGGGCAGGGATTGAGCTGCTCTGAAAAAGAACAAAGCCGGAAGATCATGGGGATCTTTCCGGCTTCATATTTGTAAGCTATTTTTTACTTAACTTGGATATATTCTTCTCCAATGTTCAGAGTCTTCTAATTTTGACCAAGTTGCATATCGCCATTTTATTTTTCCGTCTTTTAGAATAGAGGTTATTTTATTTTCAAATTCAAAATTAAAGTATTTATCAGAGTCAACAATTATATACATAACATGATAATCATCACATAAAAAATCACCTAACTGGTCAATTCTATCAACAAGTTCAATATCAAATTCTTGCAATTTTGCTTTTGCAATATAACGTCCTTTAATATCTTTATAAGGCAAATTAATATTGAACGCCTTCTCTAATTTAGGTATTAACTCTTCGAAAGGAATATCTTCCAATAAAACAAAATTTAACTGTCTGGTTTTTTCTGTGTACATGTTTATCAACCTATTTACACTTAACTATCTGTTGAACATCGCCTTTTCTTGCCAGCTCATCTAGCTCATGAGATTTGAAGATTCTAAACCCGAAAGGCTCATCCCTTAATCCAGGAAGTGCAGCTCTCAATTTTTTATCTATAGATGCTTCTATTTGTTTCATTCCTTCAATTTTATAAGCATCACGACGTCTATTATCAAACACAGGGTTGTAAGCCAAATAATCAGACTTAATAAACGCATCTACATCAAAACTTTTTAAATTAACAGGTCTGGCTATGCTCGGATCATGAGCCTTACTAATCCCACTCGCTACACTACCTCGATAGCCAATTTCCGCATTTGGATCTATTTTGCGTATTTCCGGTAAATGCTCACGAAGTATTGCGTTGATCTTCTCCTGAGTCGCAATTAATTCTGAATTCAGTCCAAGTGGGTCAACACGCCCAACCGGATTATGCACATACCCGTAAGGATTTACCCCACCCAATAATCCAATGGGATCACTCGAGATGTACTGCCCGGTCTCCGGCGAGTAATAGCGGTACCGATTGTAGCATAACCCCGACATTCCTCATCGAAATACTGGCCCAAAAACCGGAAGTTGCACTGGACATGGTGATCAGGGTGATGGGACGGCACACCGCCCCGGTTTTCGGCTTTGCCCCAGGTGCTCAGCCGTTGGCTCCAGATCAGTTCGCCCTGCTCATCTAAAATCTCCCGTACCGTACCCTGATGGTCACTGATGGCGTAGTGCAGTTTGCCCCGCTCAAAACGCGCCGATGGTGTTAATGAACCGGGTTCATATAACCAGCGGACGCGTTTGTCTTCCCGCCTCGTACCGTCAAGCTGATACGGCACTTCCTCAATCAACTGATCACCGCTCCACAGGTAATCATAGCCGCCCAGCGCCTTCGGGTTGTCGGGTAAATCAGGCTTACCCGAAGCCACAACTGTAAATTCTCTGCGACCCGTTTTCCATCGTGGGGTTTTTTTGTTTCTGGATACGCCGCCCGAAAGGATCGTATTTGTACTGCCAGCGCGAGCCGTCCGGGGTTTCTAAATGGGTGAGCTGGTTTTGCGTATCCCAGCGGTAACGCCAGACCTGGGGACGAAAACCGTCACACTGCTCGATTTTTTCGATGAGCCTGCCGTTATCATCATAGTGATAATGCGAATCACCCCGTTGCACAACCCGTCCGGCCTGCTGGCGTTGCATGAACTGTTCCATCGCGCCCTGCGCATCGGTGGGCAAATGTTGGCGCAGGTTGCCGTTGGCATCGTAACTGAATTGCTCTTCATTTGAGCGGAACCCACTGAATTGGGTGTTCAGGATCTGGTCGTTGGTATTGTAACGATAACGGGTTTGCCCCCAGCGACTGTCGTCAATGACCAGGACGTTACGGGCACGGTCATATTGCCAGCTCCGGTTAACGGCAGTGGCCTGTGGCGGGAAGTGCGGGTCGTTTTGAGCCAGCGCTTCCCGGAAAAAGGCACTGTCCCGCCCGGCTGACTGATGGGCCAGCAAGCCGGTTGCGGTGTAGCGGCTGGCGAGGATAAACCCGTTGGCACTTTCGCGCACCGTTTCCTGTCCCAGCGCATCATGCCGGAGTGTCAGCGGCGCATGCTGGCTGAACTGGAAATGATTGAGTGCCCCCGATAGAGGGTGATAGCCGAAGTGCAGGGTGTGACCATCCAGGCTTTCACTGACCGGGCGCCCCGTCAGGCTGTCCCATTCGCGGGTGATTGCTCGCCCGTTGATACGCTCACAGGTCGGCAGGCCGGTAGTCTTGTCATACTCATATTCCACCACCGCATCGGCATTGGTGGCTTTCACCAGTTGATGCCGTGGGTTGTATTCGTAAGTGGTGGTCGCTTTCAGTACCCACTGATGCTCTTCCGGCTGCCAGCTTTCCTGTCTGACCAGCAAGCCGGCAGCGGAATAGTGCCAGCGGAGTTGCTGACCATCGGGATACTGCACTTGCGTGCGACGCCCCAGTTTATCGTACTGATACTCAAGGATACGTCCGGTAAAATCGATTTCGCGGGTAATCTGCCCGGCGGCATCCCGCTCATAACGGTAAGTTTCGCCGGTGGAGGCCGTCACTGAGTTTAAGCGGGTCAGGCGGTCATAGCCAAAGTGCAGCGTCGTGCCATCCGGCCGGGTCACCTGGGTCAGCAGGTCAAAGGCGCCGTAAGTGTAGCGTGTGGTGCGCCCTTCGCCGTCAGTCACCGCCACCACACGCCGTTCACTGTCATAGGCCAGTTGCTGCGTGGTGCCATCCGGCAGGGTGATTTCGGTCAGGCTGCCATTGAGACTGGCATGGTCGTCGCTGTAGCGGTAGCGGGTCTGTTGTTTCAGGGCATCAGTGAGTTGGCGCAGGCGACCCAGTTCATCCAGTTGTAAGCCGGTAGTCTGGCCGTCCGGCGTGATAACTGCGGCCAGCCGTTGTTGTTTATCGTAGGTATAGTGCCACTGGCGACCATCCGGCAGTAGGCGCTGGCGTAATTCGCCATGTGTACCGTATTGGTATTCCTCCCGGTGCCCCAGTGGATTGGTCAGCGCCGCCAGATTGCCCTGCTTATCATAGTGGAATTTCCAGCGCTCGCCGGTCGGCAGCACACTTTCGATAAGCTGCCCATGTTCATCATAACCGTAAGCAAAAATTTCACCTGTTGGCGACTTTACTTCCGTCAGCGCACCATCCGGGTTGTAACCGAAGGTGGTGACATTGCCAGCGGGATCTTCTTCCCACATTTTCTGGCTGTTGTGCCACTGTCGACGGGTGATCCTGCCTAATGGATCAATTTCACGGAAAACCAGTCCATGGTGATCGTAATGGTGCTGAGTTTCCCCGCCCTCAGCATCCCGGTAGGTCGTGATACGCAGCCGATCATCATAATAAAAACTGTCGCACCAGTAACCACTGGCCGTACTCGTTGTCAGCACCCGCCCCTGTTCATCATAAGTGAGGTTAACATCAGTCTGGTCGGTGTCATGCCAGCGGATCATCCGCCCCTGAACATCATATTCATGCCACAGGTGATGGTGCTGGAAGGCATCACATTCATTGAGATAGCCTTGCGGATCATAATGACAGGTGACTAATCGCTGCGGTTTCTGCGGGTCGAGATAATCGACCGTCTGGAGTTGCTGCCTTTGATAGCCCAGCCTTAACCGGAAACCATCCGTACGGGTAATTTCGATGAGTTGTGAGTGTTCATCATAGATAAACTGGATAGCGTTTTGGCGACGATCGGTGATCGCAGACAGCTTGCGGAGAGAGCCGATCGCGTAATTGAAATGGTAAATCAGTTGCGAGCGGCGATCGGTCAATTGCAGTTCGCCGTTCAATTCCCCCGTCAGCACGTAATGAGGAATATGCCGGTTACGGGCGAGCACGGTGTTATCCGGGGTGCTGAAATCGTAGAGCACGCCGTCCGCATCGGTGAAATTCACTTTGCCCTCGGACAAGGCTAACTGGCGTGACCAGTCATCCGCCCATTTCGGCCCAAACAGGCCGTTGTACCTGGCGGTGGAGCGATAGGTGCGGGTCAGGGTGATGGGCAATAATCCGGGAATGGCAATCACTGGCCAGACTTGCAGGAAGTCGCCGGTGGCCATATCGACAGGCTCACCTTTTGTACTGCACGTCCCGGTGCAACTGCCTTCCTTATTGCTGGACTGGTTGTCAACGGTCTCTTTTTCGGCATTTTTGGGTTTTTCAGGCGTGGGATTAGCCCTTTCCTGAGACTGGCCTTTGATTTTAGCCCCCGATGTTTCGGCGGCTTTGGCTTTTTCCCTCAACACTTTGCTTTCAGCTTTGGCTGTTGCTTTTGCGGTGCCTTTTGCTGCCTCTTTAAGTATCCCTGCCCCTCCCATCGCTATACTACCGATATCGAAAGCGAGGCCTCCCCCTTTTTCGGCATCGCTTTTCATTTCCAGCTTAATCGCATCAGTATTGACCGCCTCCACGGCTTTTTGCTGCATTTCAGCCATGCCGACAGGCGCGACCCCCATATACCCCAATACCTTTTCGGCTGTAACGGCGGGAGAGGTCGCGGCAATCACCATCCCCTTGCCAGCCAATTCCGCCATTTCAGGGACGGTATTCCAGAGCGCTTTTCCTGCCCCGATAGCGGCTTCGCCGGGATTGTCCCAGGCTGCTTTCAGATTGTGTTTACTCTCATCAAGCCAGTTGTTGACGTCATCGGTGGTTTCCTGAAACCAGTCAACGGTTTTATCCCACAGGCCCTTTTCTGCCGGCGTTTCTGCGGTTGGAATGGGATTGGCGTCTGCCGCTGACACTTGTGCCGGGGCGGACTGAGCGACAATTTTGCCCAGGGTATTCCCTTCCCCGGTCGGGCTGTCATCACGAACTTTGGCGGGTAAAGGGGAATTGGGCTGAGGATAGTCAGGTGCTTCTGTTTTTTCCTTTTCTTCCCACGCTTTCAGCGGAAACTCGCCGCTGTTGAATTTGTCAACGGCATCCTGTGCCGCTTTTTTAAAAGACTGCGCTTCGAATTGGGCGTCTTCGTGATTGTAGTATTCATCTAACTCCGGATCGTCTCCGTAAGCGCCATAATATCGGCGGCTTTGTGGATAGAGCGTATCGACCCTGCTCAGTGCGGTTTCCGCCTCAGCCTGGGTCCGAATATGAAACTCCTCACAAAATTCCTTGCCTTTATAAACCGTGGGCGTGACAACCAGCGTCGAAGATTTTTCTGCCATCGTTTTTTTCCTTATGCCCCGTTCATCCAAAACTCATCCCCGTGGCGCAGCATCAGTTTGTTGCCAGCGCGCACGGTCTGGGTGTGTGCTTTCGGGTGGCATTTGCCGCCCACGGTGCCGCTTTTGACGCCATTGGCTATTAGCCGAATATATCGGCTCATTCGTGGTGAATAAAATGAGGGAAATAATAAATAATGAAAAAGTAAAAACAAAATGAAATCCAGTGAAATAAAAAGTAACTTCTGACAATCACAGGATGAAAAATTAAAATCATTGCTTAATTAGCGTAATGCGCGGTGTTTTTATATATAGTTAACTTATTATTTCGCATAATTTAGCTGGCAGAAAAATAGTATTTAATTAACATATTGATTTAAATATGAAAATGAAAAAGCTGTTGCCTTTAAAATGATGATCATTTTAATTTTGTGATCATGATCGCAAAAATTATGTTTGAATGAATGGCTATGCGGGCATTCTATGGATACGCCAGATTCGACCGCCGCCTGATATCAAGTTGCAATTTACAATACGATATAAGACGCATCTTGAAAGATGATTGGTATAAAATACATGGCAAAAAAAGCAGAAAAAAATGGTTGAAATAATATTGATGATATCTTTTTTATGAATTAAATGCATTTTGGTTCTGATTATTTTTAACATATAAAATATAAGGATTTAGGCATAATATTCAAAATGTTCACTGTAAGAA
The DNA here is from genome assembly GCF_056632175.1 of Xenorhabdus sp. SGI 60. NCBI lineage: Bacteria > Pseudomonadati > Pseudomonadota > Gammaproteobacteria > Enterobacterales > Morganellaceae > Xenorhabdus > Xenorhabdus sp. SGI 60. Next base: position 1,433,129 of record NZ_CP196860.1, read on the forward strand.
CAGATGAAAGTTTTATTATGGGAAAACGTCCATTCTAATTACAGTTGTGGTGTGTGGTAATTTGAAAGGATGAGGTGAAGTTAATTATTTATTCTTCCATATGAAAGGTTAAAACCACCGACTTTAGTCGGTCAGCTTTAGCTGCAATACTGTGTTGTACTGGAGGTGCAACATGGATTACAGATACGGCAGTCACACAGTATTCCAGATTGAATATCATTTTGTGTGGGTAACAAAATACAGGTACAAAGTGCTGACAGGTGAAGTGGCTATACGGGTACGGGAATTAGTCCGTCAGACATGTGAAACGTTTGAAATCAGGATATTAAAGGGCGTAGTAAGCAAAGACCATATTCACATACTGGTGAGTAGTCCTCCGACATTAGCGCCCTCAGAAATCATGAGGAGACTGAAGGGAAGGACAGCGAGTAAGTTGTTTGAAGAATTTTCGCATCTGAAAAAGCGATACTGGGGTCAACATTTTTGGGGTAGAGGCTATTTTTGTGCCACGGTGGGTCAATTAACGGATGAGATGATAAGGGCCTATCTGGAGCATCATTTTGAACCGAACCCGGATGATAATTTCAGAATGGACGATTGACGCGTCGTTTAGCCGACGCGTATCCGGACTTTCAGTCCGTTAATCACTAACCCACCGACTTTAGTCGGTGGTTGTTCAGTTAAAGGGGATAGGTTATGAATGCATTTGAAAATAAGGTGGTATTAATTACGGGAGGAACGGCAGGAATAGGATTGGCTACTGCTATTGAATTTGCGAAAAGGGATGCAACAGTCCTTTTGGTAGGGCGAAATGTTGATAAAGGCAGTAAAGCAATAGCACAAATGCCACATAATGCTAATTGCGCGTTTTATTCTGCTGATATGAGTAAACGTTCAGACATTAAACGGCTATTTGCATATATTAAAGCGTATTATGGTCGTTTAGATATTGCTGTTAACAATGCCGGAATGTTTGGTGCTTCGTTTACAAAAATAACCGAATATCGGTCATGATTCCAATTTATTGATAGTGACGAATGTTCAAATAATACCCAATGACTCTGTCATGCATTTCTATGGATTTTGAAAAAGATAAGGTCTTGCGAGTCAGTCTTGCCAAATGCTGACGAAGATTCAGGTTATGCCTCTCTATGCGTTGTGTATAACGCTTGCTGACCACATGCAGTTTACCGGCCAGTATTTTTTCATAACTTCTCCAACCATCTGTCATATAGACCACTATGTTAAAAGGCGCCAGCAAAGCCATCAGACGCCCCAAGGTCCTCTTTGTTCTCGGGCCAAAAACATGGGCGATCACTTTTCGTCTTATCCTGTCGTAGGCATAAAAGAGCCAGCGGGGCTGATTCTTTGACTTCACGTACGACCACTGCTCATCCATTTCACAGCAGACAATCACTTCAGTGCCAGGAGCAATGGTTTCGGTTACCGATTTGGGTTTGAGCTTTTTAAATGGCGAAGAACGGTATTCAGGCCAATTCCCATCACTCGTGCTGTCGCCCGACATCCCATGCCATTCATGGCCATATCGACGATTTGTTTATGTGTACCGGGACGACAAGCGGCATAAGTGAATTCGAGTTGCCAGGAGTGACGGCAGGATTGGCAAAGATAACGTTGCTGACCAGAACGTGAGCGCCCATTACGGTGGATCCCTTTAACTGCACAACAAGAGGGACAGGTCACATCAATCTTTGCCATCTGAATGTTCTCCAAATAGGCATACTATACATGATTCAATAAATTGATGTCACGACCCGAATATCCAGATGAAGTATGGGATGAGGTCATTGCGACGAATGTGACGGGCGTGTATCAATGTATGAAGTATGAGATACCGTTAATGGAGCAATCAGGTGGAGCAATAGTAAATGTCGCATCAGTTTCAGGTTTAAAAGCGAATTATGCAGGAGGATGTGCCTATACTGCTAGTAAACATGCGGTGGTTGGATTGACAAAGTCTGCAGCTTTAGAGATGGCAAAGTTAAATATTCGGGTTAATTCTGTGTGTCCAGGATTAATCAGGACAGATATGTCAGTCAATGTTTTTGGAGATAATTTAGATGCGTATGGTGACTCCCACCCAATTGGACGGATTGGGGAAGTGGAAGAAGTGGCTAATGCCATCGTGTGGTTATCTAGTAACAGAGCGGAATTCATTACAGGTTGTTGTTTACCCGTTGATGGTGGTTTAATGGTAAAATAAACTTTAAATACCGCTCTCTTGAATTGATACATAATAATATCCGTGACGGACAGGATAAGGTAGATTGATGTTTTCGGAAAATAATGCGTATAATAAATATACTGAAAAATAAAGATTATCTACAATATTTAAGTATTGAGTTAAACTATAATAAGTTATTTCACTATAAATTTAATCTAAAACAAGGGGAAATAAGATGGCAAAAGGAAACTTTTTGACAGTCGGCGACAAAACGACGTGTGGCGGTGCTATTCTGACTGGAACCCGCAATATTCAATTTTATGGAAAACAGGCAGCAATTGAAGGTTCTGCTGTGACTTGCGGGAGATATTCGGGAAATTATACTGTTGTTGGTGGAGTTAGCTCTTTCTTGGATAAAGGAACGAAATTAGCAGGGACTTTGGATAGCCGGACTACTTGTCCTTGTAATGCTGGCCTTATCCATTCTATTCCTGATACTTACCAAAAATAGGCCTAAAAATTTAGCGATTCAGTAGCAGTAATTTTGCAGTGATAACTCACCTTTTGATATTATTAGGAAATAGTAAGGGAAGCTATAAAAATTACATTATGGATAGGGCTGACTTGATGTTTCACTCTATTATTGGTGGAGGGTTGATTTTACTAAATTATGTCTGATTTGCACAAGAAAGTAGATTTAAATTTATAATAAAGATAGAGGCCTGGGATAGAATGGGTGATTCTGAAATATTAGAACTCATCAATTTAAAAGAATATCTTTGCAGTGATGTTTTTATAATTAATGAAGATTTTTATATAAAGGATGAAGTCTATTTGATGGATGCAAATAATCTTGATGATTTTGTTGGGAATTATTTAAAATTGAACTCTGTTTTTTTCGATGGTGATACATTTTTTATATCTCCTTTAAATAAGGTTCTGATTGGGTTTCAACATGATGGTTATGTATTTTTGCATAAACTCCCTATTTTGTTGAATAAGCATGGTAAGGCTAAGATTTTAAATAAGGCCGTGGATTAAAATAATAGGATGATTTGTTTAAAAATTACACAAAAATACTTGATGAATTACCATGCTTGTCTGTATTCACCATTATGCATCTTGAATTGCTATTATTGTGACAATTTTGCATTATAATTGCTAAATATTGTTATAATAGTAACATGGGTAACACCAATGCTTTCTCTCTACACCCTCTGTTGTGCAGCATGAAAAAAAAGATATTATCACGGGACAACACGAACAACAAAAAAAATATGTTGTAGACATAGAGCCACGGTTCCGTGTTTTGTGTAGAACACCATCGAGAATTTAGGGTACAGGGAAAAATTCCTTTCAGGAGGGTCTTATATTATTTTGGACGAGATATGTGTTATATCCGCTATCATAAATGACCAAAAGGAGTATAGGGGGGGGCAACCCAAGATGGTTGAGAAAGTAAAAAATACTAAATACTCCATTGAAGGAAAAAAGAAAATTTTTTGATGGAAGTACCTTCTTGGTAGGGCAGTGGGTAATAGAGAGGGCGTTTATTTTCAATATGATGAGTCATATCTTGCCATTCATCCGAAATCAATCTCTCCTTTTTTGATTAAAGCGGATACTTCATTACAAAAAGCCCCCAAAGAGCCTCATTATGGGTTACATGGTGTTTTTGGTGACAGTTCACCTGATGGTTGGGGGTTGTATTTAATGGATCGTGTGTTTCGGGCAAATAGCTATAATCCCACCATGGTGACCGCCTTAGAACGGTTAGCTTATATTTTTGAAGGATGTTGTTGGGGTGTTTTTTATGAGGCCCCAATATTTTTTTCTTATTTTATTAAAGGAGAGATGATTCTTTTATTGTTTGGCAAGAAGGAGATAAAGAATTTGAGGATTGGGGGTGATGATCTTTTTTGCCCTCTTTGTGTTATTGGTGCTTGTGGTGCTGGTCCTCCACTCCATAAAATAAAGTGTGGAGATGGGGGATTATTAACACATCAAAACAATATTGGGGGAAAAGAGTATATTATTGAGGTGGGGGCGGTTTTTTTTGTGTTGAATGTAGGGGGTCGTGTTATATGCCTACATGAAAATGGCTAGAAATGTTGGAATTGAAGTTCCTGATTTTGACTTATTGGAGGCAGGAAATGGACGTTTTTGGTTACAGCAAACTCGGTTTGATTGTTCGGAACGAGGTCGTTACCACATGATTTCAGCTTGTGGATTACTGGATGCATCATTTAGAGAGCCTTCTTTGGATTATATTGATTTGGTTAAAGCGACAAGACTCCTGTGTGGTGTAGAGGAAGCACAAAAATTGTTGAAACGTGCTTTGTTTAACTATCTCACCGTTAATCAGGATGATCATGCCAAAAATTTTGCTTATTTGGCTGATGATACTGATAACTGGCGGCTTTCACCTTTTTATGATGTGGTATATATGCCATCGCCTTATAACGAACATATGACCTCATTTAACGGTAATGGTAAAGTGATTACTCCTACAGCGCTGGAGAAATTGGCAGGGCAGGCGGGCTTCTCTAGCGCTATCCCTTTGATCAATATGCTTGAAGAAATTTATGACGAAACTTGTCGTTTTCAATCGATTGCTAAAGAGTTGGAAATCGATAAAACATTAGCAGCTACCATTGGACAGCATATGGACCAGAAATGGTCAGAGCTAAAGACCTCGTAAGGCGTTTTTGCAGGGAGAATTCTTATCATAACCATTTTTTGACAAACTCTTCCAACGGCATCGGACGGTCAAAGTAATACCCCTGCAAATAATCGACAGAATAGTTCGTCAACTGATTAACCTGTTTTTGGTTTTCAATTCCTTCTGCCACAATTTCCAGATGCAATCGCAGGGCAAGGTCAATGATATTTTCCACAATATTTTTTGAAATCATATCGGTATTCATTTTGCTAATAAAGTTATGCCCTATTTTCACTAAGTTAATATTAATTTTTTGTAAATAATTGTAATTAGAGAAATCTGTACCAAAGTCGTCTAATGCAATTAATACGCCTAATTCATACAATTTATTGAATAAACTAATAGTATGATTATCGAGTTCCAATACTTCTCGTTCGGTAATTTCCAAAATCAGTTTGATGGAATCTGCTGGAAATGATTTCAGAAACTGATGACAATCATCAATTAACCTAATATCTTTATAATGTTTTGCACTAATATTGAAATTAAAATGGAAATTTGTCGGTAATTGATGAGCAATAGGCGCAAAATAGTCTCTCACTTGGGTGATTAGGTTATGCGTTAAGGGAATAATCAAATCTGATTTTTCAATTTGTGCGATAAATTTATTTGGCGTCAATAAGCCATGAATGGGGTGTTGCCAGCGAACAAGGATTTCACATCCAATGATTTCATTGTTTTTACTACAAATAATGGGCTGTATATAGGGAATGAATTGCTTGTTTTTAATCGCTTTTTTCAAACGATATTCTGGGATAGTAATGGTTTTGGTATGTTTATAAAAAAACACCGCTGATATGAGTGTAAGCAGAGACAATAAAATAAATATACATGCAGACTCTACATCTGGTTGGATATTATCCTGATAATTGGAAAATAATCTCCAAAATATAAAGCCTGTATTGACAGTGATGGTGATGAATAACATCACAAACATCCGATACAGGGATCGGTATGATTTCAGATTCAGCTCCATCATATCTCCTTTCTTGATAAAGCCCATTACTTAACAGTAGGCTTGTTATCCAAACTATGCAAAATTTTATTAACTTATTGATTACAAAAAAAGAGGCTCTTTTTTGCGAAAACAACTTCGGCTATGTTACAGGAAGAATTTAAAGACGGGAAATAACTATATGACTATATGGCTAAATTGGGAGGGATTTTTTTATAATTGCTGAGGATGATCAAGATAAACAAATATTACTGCCATCCGTGGCTAAATTATTATTTGATTTATATCAATATATTATCAGGTTGCCCGTAATAAACCGGGCTGTTTTAAAACCCATATTGTCTGCTTCATGATATAGCTCTATTGCGGTGTCGTTATCACAATGGCAACCCGACGATTTTCTGCCCGACCTTTTGAGCTTCGGTTATCGGCGATAGGTTGGCTTGGCCCTAATCCACGAGTTGTCAGATTAGTGCGCTGCATACCTCCCTGTGTCAGTGCATCTGCAACGGTGTTGGCTCGTTTCAATGATAATTGATTGTTGTAACTCACTTCTCCGTAATTGTCAGTGTGACCATCGAGGCGTGCGTGGTGGATACCAACTTTGGATAAAATACTGGCGAGTTGTTTTAATTTTGTTTCACCTTCTGGGCGTAAGTGAAATTGGTTATTACCAAACAACACCTTTTCTGATATACCAAATAACCAACCTTCATCGGTTTGTTGAAATCCCTGTTGCTTAAGTGCGGCGATTTGTGCGGCTGTCAAAGCCTCTTTATTCTGGCAGGCGCTGAGGAAAAGTGCGCCAATAAACGCAAAGATAAATACACAATAACGATTTCTGCTCATAGAGGGTTCCTTGATAGATAGTTTAGTTTTGTTGTATCAGCGGAATACCAGCCACCGCCTCGCTGTTTTATGTGATACATCGCCGCATCGGCTTCAGAGAGTAGTTGTTCTGCCGTTAGTTCACCATTGGATAATGCAATACCGATGCTGAGTGTGATACGTAGGTGTTGTCCGTTGGGAAGGAGAATCGGGGTATCCATGGCATGAATGATATTTTTGGCAACGCGTTCTGCATCTTCTCGATTGGCGGAGGGCAACAGGATAGCAAATTCATCTCCGCCAAGTCGGGCAACGGTATCTGTTTTTCTTACCCTTCGTTTTAAGGTGGCGGCGATAGTGACAAGCACGTGATCGCCGGCAGCATGTCCATAAACATCGTTGACATATTTCAGCCTGTTACCATCAATAAATAATATCGCTGCACTTTCACGCATAAATTTATCGCTCATGACGGTTGAAAGAACACGTTCAAAAGTTGCCCGATTTGGTAAGCCGGTCAGGGAATCATGTTGTGCTTGCCAGGTTAAAGCGGCTTTTTCTGTTTGCAGATGGTGTTGCCACTCTTCCAGTTCTTCTAGCAGGTGATTGAAAACCTGGCTTAACTCATGCAGTTCAGCAATATGGGCAGAGGGCACGCGCCGGGAAAATGTCCGCCGTTGCCGCACATCATGGGCGACGGCCGTAATGTTTTGCAGAGCTCTGACAATACCATCATGCATACGCAACGAGAGGTAGAGTGAAATGACGGCGCTGAACAGCAGACAGACAAATAGCACCAGCAGGGCTTGATAAATAAATTTGATGATGTGGCAACTGTTACCAATTAACCAGACTGAGCCTACTTTTTGCTGATGGTGGTAAATTGGCAGGGTGAAAGGTTCAGGAAATAGCCAGTGCTTGATCAATTTCTTGAAATTGCCAGTACGGGTCTCTTGATTGGCTTGCCAACTGGCTAACACCTGTTGTTTAGCATCAAAAATCTTGGCTTCTGTAAAGCCATCGTGAACGGCAATCATTTCCAATATTTCGTTTGCTGCGGTTTTATCCTGAAAAACCACTGCTGCCTGTGCGGTATGGGCAATGGTCGTGGCAATCAGTTTTAAACTGTTTTCGGCATATTTCTGCATGGCAAGCAGTGCCAGCAACGATAAAAACAAGCCGACTACGGATAATATGATAAACGTAATGACCAAATGGATCCGGTGGAAAGCATGACGTAAATTCGGGCGTGATGGCATCCGTGAATAATGTTTTTTCATATAGATTATTCCACTTTACGAGCCAATTGCAGGACATTCGGATGTACGCGCACGCCGCTGCGCGTCAGAATATCAAGATTGAGGCTAAATGTTGCCGGAGTGCTGTTAATGTTGAGGCAAAATGCGCTGCCAATTTCACAGTTCAGATTATTTTCAGCAATGGTAAGCAATGGCTTGTCATTTTTCAGGTTGATCACCTGGTGTTGAAGTTGTGGATCAACTTGACCATAGTAAATGACATCACATCTTTCTATGAGTTGTTCTACGTTGAAATTTAGTGTTTCAACTTGCAGTTCTGTGTGATCAGAAATCATATCAATGTGAGTTAAGGCGCTAATGTAATTGGATGGAGGAACCAGACATAAGTGCAGAATAGTAGGTGTAATAGGCCAGTGGGTATAACTGATAATTCCAGAAACTACCCGCGCAACATTTTCGTTGCGTGCTGTTTTTTCATTGATTATTCGTTTTTCATTGGTGTCAGGCATAGCCATTACTGCTGAATTACATGTGACGGTGATTAAGCATAAGGTCATCAATACCCGTAGAAATACTCTGGAGACACAACGTTTAAAAATAGTGCGTTTACAAAGATGATGAATCCGTTCAATCACGTTCATATCGGGTTCCAGTATTTATTTTTCATCCAGTATTTGTTTTGCATATTGTAAATGGTCGTGTTGAAGTTATTGATAAAATCTGTTCTCAGCCAAGACCTATCTCATTCAGTGTTATTTCCTTAATGAGATAGGTTGTAAAATTGTTGCCTGCCAAATAAGATTATTGGCAATCTAATTTATACCTTAAAGGTATAATTTCATTATTAGTGAATAAATGGCTATTTCTATATTGAAACATCTTCATTGATTCCTATTATATGTCCATGATTGTCATAAGTGATACTGGAAACTTTGCTTTGCCTTAAGGTATCAAACAACCTTTGCTCCAAAGTAAAACTCTGCGCCACCTCAGCGTGGGTTAATGCAGGTCGATGACGACGACGTTCGATCCTAAATCGACGTTGGTTGTATTTTGCCCAGCCAATAAGCAAAAATGCATTAAATATGGCAATGGCAATATAAAGGGTGATGACGCCCAGTTCTGAAGTAAATAATGTCGAAGTAAAAGGCCTGGGACCATTATGGGAGGCGTAAAATAATCCCACCATGAATAAATAGATAAAACCTGCCCAAGCCAGGATGGTCAACAGAATATCAATTAAACGAGGCCATAACCTTTGTTCGGTAAAAATCAATGGTTCTTTCATGATTCGATTCTCTCTATTCCCCTGTCAGGGCTTTCCCAGCGAGCGCGTTTTCTGTGTACTTTAAGCATCACTTTGGGAAAAGATACCAACGTCGTAAATAGGTTCAGCATCCAATAAACCATTGGATACCAAATTACCCAGAACAGCGATGAGGCAACGTGTTTTTCATAGCGTCGCTCAATCACTAAACTGACGGTAAACTGGATCAGGCAGGTAGCTGCCAGAACTAACCCCGTATACCCAGGTGGAAATAAGGTATAGATGCGAATGCTTTCCGGTAATGTGATGAACATGCCGAGTAAAAATAAAATGATGGAAAGGGCAAATGTAAATGACCAGATAACGGAGCAGCAGAATTCAGCAAATAACCCCCACATGCGGCGATATTGCCATGACCACAATTGACGCAGGTTTTTCAGGAAAACTTCGGCTCCACCCTGTGCCCAACGTAACCGCTGCTTCCATAATCCCCGCAAGGTTTCAGGCATCAAAATCCAGCAGAGTGCGCGGGGTTCGAAAAAGATAGACCAATGGTGTAACTGGAGTTTCCAACTCACATCAATATCTTCTGTGATCATGTCATTACTCCAATATCCCACGTCGGCCAGTGCCCGGCGATTAAAGGCTGCAACAACCCCTGACACGGTAAAGACCTGACCATAAACCCGTTGGGTTCGTTTGATTAGGCCAATGATGGAAGAAAATTCCCCAACCTGAATGCGCCCAACTAAAGTGGATCGTGTGCGAATGCGGGGATTACCGGTAACAGCACCAACACGGGGATGATCAATCATAGGCTTGACCAGCCAAACAGCCGCATCGCGATCTAACAGGGCATCGCCATCAATACAGACCAGATAATCACTTTTCGCGGCAGCGGCACCTGCTTGAAGTGCAGTGGCTTTGCCTTGGTTCTGTTTTAGGTGTATCACTCTCAAGGCTGGATATTGTTTCGCCATCGCATTGAGTTCATCCGCGGTGCTGTCGGTTGAACCATCATTGATAGCGATCACTTCAATATTGGGATAGCGCTGGTTCAAGGCGGCCAGCAGTGTCTCGCGAACATTTGGCCCTTCGTTGTAGCAAGGGATCAAAATTGAAATTAGAGGTTTTCCTTCAAGATGCGGAGCTTCTTCGTCAACGATTTTCCAATGTCTTTCCCGATAGAGCCAGAAATAGATCCCGCCTGAGATCCAGATGGCCGACATGAACAAAGGCCAGAAAAAAACAAAGTTCAGCATGACTTCCCCGGTAAAGGTGATAGCAATACCGAGGGGGATGCTCAATACCAGGCAGAGCACGATAAAAGCAATAATACGATCAATCATGAAGTGGATACCATTCAGGAGAAAGAACAGGGCGAATCTCATTCATTTCTGGTTGATTGTTAAGAAAGTCATCAGGGTAGTAACCGAAGCTCTGCGCGCCATTGAGCTGCAATTGACGCATCCACTCTGCTAATTGGTGCCCTGGGATCGCTCTTTTATCCAGTGGCTTGCGCCAATCTACGGATTGCAATTCAAAAACAGTTTTGTCCAGTGCTTGTGGGCGTTGTGCAATGATTTTCACCAATCGGGATAACCACTGATTGCTTTTTGCTAGTGGCACATTTTCCATCAATGGCATTGCCATTGGGGCAACCCAATCGTAGTGAGCGAGGAAGTCATCCAGATTTTGGGCAAACCACGCTTCGCTGTCCGGTTCCAGAATGGGCAGGGCAAAAATATTACGCGCAGTTTTGATCTGATAACCCCGTATTGACTTGAGTTCTCTGGTTAACTCATGAGTGAAATCAATCAGGTATTGGCTTTTAAAGCGTGTCCAACGGGCGAATTGTTCTGTATCTTGCCGAATTTCTGCAATGGAAGCAGATAAACCTGCGGCCTGATAAGCTTTGATGGCATCTGTGCCAGCATCTTCAAAATCGGACATGATTGCATCATCGTGATACAGGATGCCCTGAAAAACGGCATGAGAGGCCAAATCTTGATAAATCTCTTTGATCCTGCGGCGATTTTCTGGGTTATAGGGCGATAAACGTCGATATTGTGTCGGGTTTACAATCAGTTTGTTATGACTTGCGTCATAGCTCATCACCCGCGGGAGTGAAGACTCCAGTTCAAAGGCCAGAACGGGCATCCACGCATAAACTTCAATGTTCAGGCGGCTGTGCAGTTGCCAGGCAACACGGTTAAAGAGATCAGCCCGCATCGGTAGCCAGCGATTAGGAAAGTAGAGTTCCCGTATATTGCCATCCCCTTTGGGATCAGCAAAGGCTTGCAGGAAAACGGTATTGACGCGCAGATCGGCAATGCGCTGGACCAGCTTGTCGAGATTATGGGCTTGTTGAACGGGGTCTGGATCATAAACATAGTCCAGATCAATATGGGCAATCCGTAAGATCGGTTTATTTTGTACCTGAATTACCTGCTCGGCGAACTCTTTCAGGGAAGGATTATGTGTGAGCAATATACGTGGCACATTATCAAGATTGTCGACGTTTGCCAGCCCATTATCCAAGGTCAGTGCCATTTTATAGCCGTAGCGTTTGGCTATTTCCAGCGTAACACCGTTATCGATACCATATGGCCAAATCCAGACCCGTGGCTGCTTGCCTGTGGCAGCGATAATTCTTTGGGTAATAGTGGTAATATCCTTTTCCATCCGCTGGCGAAACGCCTGCTCACTTTCATAGTTACCTGTTTTCGGATCGTAAATGCGAATGGCCGCGGCCGGCTCGGTATTGCCTTGTGGATTGGCGATAGCACCATAGTGATGCTGATAAGTATGGGAGCCTATTTCCACTAAACCAGAACGAGACATCTCAGCCACCTGTTGCCAGGTAGTGAAGCGCTCCCGCGCGACCATCAACCCACCAAAATCAACGGGTTTTTCGGCTGGTGCATCAACCCAGATCCCAACGGGAGCCAGAATGGCAGGCCAGTTATAAGCTTTCAGCAGCGGAAATACGCGATGGTAGAAACTGCTATAGCCATCATCGAAAGTCAGTAATACAGCCTTGGGCGGCAATGGCGTACCGCCCTGATTGGCAGTAAGAATTTGGTCGATGGTAACCGGCTGGTAGCCATTTTCCCGCAACCAGGCAAACTGATCGTTTAATGCGCTGGTACGGACTGACATAAAACGCTGATCTGCACCATCATCTTCGACATCATGATAAGCCAGAACTACAAAGCCATTTTTAGGCCAGGGGCGTTCATTCATGGCAAGCGGTCGTTGCGCTGGTGGAATAAAATCAGGTTTTTCTGCATATGCCAGCATGCCAAACTGGGGGATCAACAAGCTAATCAGCAGTGCTGATACCATCAACCAATGACGAAAAACAGTGTGTATCATAAAAAAATCCTTTAGAACCGATAGATTAAATCAAAAGCAGCTTGCAGATTACTCTCTCGTTTACCGTCATAAGGACGTTTATCCAGCGTGAGCCTTACCCCTGCGTCAATAACATCATTCCATTTAATACGCTGGCCATATCCCACCATTGTGATTAGGCCACTGCCGTATCCTTGCTGCCAATATTGCCCAATACCCGCCACAACTTGCTGGCTCCAGACGGTTTGATAGTGCCGGTATATGACATGGTCTGCTTCCAGCTCAGGCAGGAAGGTAAAGTCGCTTTTGGGATTGAAATAGGGTGTATTTTGCCGGGTATTGTGAGTTGTGCTCAGTTCCAACTGCCCATCAAGTTTGAGGTAAGGAGCGGTATATAGGCGTTGAAGACCGTCAATGCTATATTCAAAACGATGGTTGCCATCTGAAAAGAATGCAGGGGTAAAACGAGTGCTCCATTGGCTGCGTTCACTGTATCTCCAGCGGGCATAAATTTGTCCACCATTGGCATGAATATTATTGCTCAACGCCCGCAGGGGGGTATTACGGGTAAGACGTTCTGCGGAGCCACCCAGTCGCCATTGATCATTGAAGTCATACCAGGCTGCGATCCGTAATCCCACCTTGCTGCCATGACGATAATGACGCGCAGAAACTTCACCTTCTAGCCAAAGATCCCGCGAACGCCACTCTACACCGCCGCGTAAATCACGGTTCAACCCCCGGCCTTCTGAAAATTGGCCGCGATTGTAAGCACCACCGGCAAATAAGCGCCAATTATCCTCAAAGGGAGGGCTATAAAGTACTGTGTCAATATCTGAACTGTGTTTGCCACTTTCTGGATTATCTGAATTAAGGCCTTGATTGACCCTAATTTGCAGTTCTGACATATGATGCACATTACGCAGACGGTTAAGGCGTTTAACGAGCGAGTCTTCTGGTGCGCGGGTAATGACATCATCGGTCAGCAAGTTCAGCTGTCGCCATTCTTGCAAAGCCAGAGCGGTATAACCTTGCTGGATTTCCAACGCCAGATTACGGTGATCGAGTCCTTCAATTTGCTTTAATTCACTCTCAGCACGACGTGGCCAACCACGATCCAGCCAGATAGCCGCCAGGTCAATCCGTAATTTCTGGTTGCCAGGTGCTGTGCGGGCTAAATGGGTAAAGCGTTTTTCTGCTTCGGCAAGATCTTCACGTAATTGTGCAGACTCCGCTAAAAATTGCTGCCCTTGTAGCCAGTCATCATTCGGAACACGAATGGGAGACCCAAAGACATTAAGCATATAAGGGTTGCGTTGTTTGATATCGGTGGCAAGTTGTTGAGCGGCATCCAGACGCTCACTTTCCACATTCGCATAAAAAAGGACGATATCATCTTCAAGGGGAATATTGGGCGAGGATATTTTCCCTGACGACGAAATATTTTCATCAGGGTAATTCAAAGAGTGCAGAATATCCCGCGCTTTTTCTGGCTGGCGCAGATTAAGGTAGGCTGCTGCTGCCCATTTCTGTGCATATCCCGGGATAGGTATACCTTGTTTTTGCAACGTCTGGTATTCATCAATGACTGCTTGCATCCGATGGCGGGAAAGAAAAGCACCAAGCCGATCAATGCGCGCCCGTTGATAATCTTGTTGTGCATCGGGTAGGTTGTGCCATTGATAAAGCATATGTTCGTAGCGTGCAAGTGCCCTGTCAGCAATGTCAAAGCGCTCTTTTTCATTGCGATTAGGGATCATTGACAAGCGAACCAATTCTGCTGCGGCGTCAGCTTCCAGCCTGCGCAGTTGCGCCGTGGTTAATTGTGTAGCGTGCTGTTGTCCCAGGCGCCATGCAGGATCACTGACTCGATTGTTTTTGAGGCTGAACAGATAGTCTTGGGTGACTTCCTTATTGTCGGGAAACCGTTTATGTGCGATAGAAAGCACTTGCATGGCATGCCATATCCGGCCGGCAGCCTGGTCAACGTAGGCCAGCAAACGGTAATTAGCGGCGTCGGGTTGACGAGCCAATAAATCTTTTGCCAAACGACGGGCTTCTGCGTCTTGTTTGGCATCGGCGAGTGTCATGATAAAGCCAGCTTTGATGTCTCTGTTCTGCTTGTCCAGGGTCAGGGCTGTGCGCCATAGCTGTATTGCTTGTGACCATTGACGTTGGTTGCGATAGGCTCGGGCAACAGCCGCGATCCCTCTGGCAGGCATAACCATTGAGCGATAGCGTTTCCAGAGCGAAATGACTTCATCATCATGTCCAGTCCAGCTTGCAATTTGCAACCAGTCAGCAACTTGCGAGGAAGAAAGACGATGTCGTTTCTCCTCCTGACGAATATATTCGAGCATAGGATTGGTATTGCCATTTCTGGCTTGTTGAATTAATGCATCGTAATCTGCCTGAGCGGATTCCGTTGTGATTAAACAACTTAATGAAATAAATAACGATAACAGCTTATACCGATATCTATGAAAGCCTATCGGACGGAAATAAAGATATGACACGCTATCCCCTTTTTATACTGCTTGTTGGTTTTACAAATAGCAGGACCAGACGGAATTTAATTTAATTTAGATTAAGATGAATTTTTGCATTCTTCATTTTTGAAGAGGCAGAATAATACGTATTGCGTGAATTTATATCAATGGGAAAATTTTATGAAATAATTAAAGCTATTTGGTTTTATATTAGAACTATCTCTATATAAAATAATATATAAATATGATATTTATGTTTCGAAATTATTTTATTTGTTTTAGATCAATTGGTTATGTTTTTATTCCTCTGTCGTAAAAATGTTTTGAAAAATAAAGATGAATATTGGGATTGATTTCAATGAAAAAAACTTAGACTGAGTGTAAATATTTTTTATTACCGAAGACTGAATGTTATTGGTTGTTGGAACTTTTATTTTAAATAAATGCGTTAAAGTGAGATTAATTTGTTTTTCAGTATAAAATTGGGGTTTGTTAATCGTAATATGACTATATTTCAAAATTAAATACTATTTTTAATCACCATACCGAAAATGTTAGCGAAATTGACATTCGGTCATTCTCTTTTGTGTGTGAATTTCAAACAATATAGTATGAGTTATTTACATTAGTAATTATATGGATATTGTTATCATTTGTAGATAACGTTAGATGATCGTATTCAGATTTGTCTGAGAAGGTATTAGTTCAATCACTCATTAATTTTCAGTTTTGTTATCAATGGATTTTATATTTCTCATTTATAGCTGAAATATCGCCAATTAAATGACAATTCCTTGAACTAAGATAAGGAAATTGTTTTTATCCGCATTAAGATCAAGAGCGTCTTATATAATTATCTCTTATTCTTTGGCCTCATTTTTGAAAGAACTTTTTGGGCATTACATGTCAAACAGCGCACTCAACCGCCGCTGGGCGGAACTTTTATTGGAAGCATTAACCCGCCACGGATTGCGTCATATCTGCATTGCTCCCGGCTCTCGTTCAACATCATTGACATTGGCTGCCGCAGAAAATCATAAGTTGATCTGTCATACTCATTTTGATGAGCGCGGGTTGGGCTATTTGGCTTTAGGGTTGGCAAAAGCGGGCAAAGAGCCGATTGCGGTTATTGTGACGTCTGGAACGGCAGTTGCCAATTTGTATCCTTCTCTAATTGAAGCAGGATTGACGGGAGAGCGATTGGTATTTCTCACCGCGGACAGGCCGTCTGAATTAATCGATTGTGGTGCCAATCAGGCTATTCGTCAGGTAGGCATTTTTGCCTCTCATCCCGCGCAAACTTTAGCCCTGCCACGACCAACCAGAGAGATCCCTGCCAGTTGGTTGATTTCTTCCATCGATAATGCAATGTCAAACCTGAAACAAGGTGCTCTACATATTAATTGCCCGTTTGCGGAGCCTTTGTATGGTAATGAGATGACAGCGCATCAAGATTGGTTGCAAACATTGGGGGATTGGTGGCAAGGGAATGAACCGTGGTTGACCCTGCCAGAAATGCATACCACCATCAAGGCAGTTGATTGGGATATCTGGCAGAAAAAACAGGGAATTGTACTGGCAGGGAGAATGAGCGCAGAAGAGGGCAACTATGTTGCCCAGTGGGCAAAAGAGATGGGATGGCCGCTTATTGGTGATGTGTTGTCTCAAACGGGGCAGCCTTTGCCATGTGCAGATTTATGGCTGACTCACTCCCGCACTCAGGAGATTCTGGCGCAAGGGCAATTGGTGATCCAATTTGGCGCCAGCCTGACAGGTAAGCGACTGTTGCAATGGCAGGCTAAATGCCAACCTGAGCAGTATTGGATTGTCGATCCCATTGCCGGCAGGCTTGATCCTGCAAACCATAGAGGGCGCAAATTTACTTGCAGTGTGACTGATTGGTTACGGGAACATCCCGCATATTCACGAGTACCTTGGGCAGATGAATTGAATTCATGGTCAAAAAGCGCGTTTAAGTGTGTTGAAACAAAGTTGACGGGAGAATTCAGCGAGGCAGCGGTTGCGCATCAACTGCATCAATTGCTGCCAGGACAGGGACAATTGTTTGTCGGAAATAGCTTGATTGTGCGCTTAGTTGATGCTTTGGGGCAGCTTCCCGTGGGTTATCCGGTTTACAGTAACCGAGGTGCCAGTGGTATAGATGGCTTGATTGCGACCGCAGCAGGCGTACAGCGGGCGACAAATAAACCGACACTCACGATTATAGGTGATATCTCGGCCCTCTATGATCTAAATAGCCTGGCTTTATTACGCAATCTTTCTGAACCGATGTTATTGATCATAGTGAATAATAATGGCGGGCAGATTTTTTCTCTGTTACCAACACCGCAGGAAGAACGCCAGCGTTTTTACTGTATGCCGCAAGATGTCAATTTTGATCATGTTGCTGCCATGTTCGGCTTAAACTATGCGGCACCACAAAATTGGCCGGCATTAAAACGGTGTGCCCAACAAGTATGGGATCGTAAGGAGACGACATTGGTTGAGTTAAAAGTTCCAGGCAATGCCGGAGTGGTCTGCCTGCAAGAACTGCTCAAACAGGTGGCGTCTTTGTGAAACTAAATTTTCGGACATTTCATACACATAACCAAGGGACATGGTTAGTTTGGTTGCATGGATTATTGGGAACCGGCGACGATTGGTCTTCTGTCGTGGATGCTTGTGATCGATATCCTTCACTGGTTATTGATTTACCCGGGCACGGTAATTCTGCTGATGTAGCCTTAACCGGCGGTTTTGCTGAGATGAGTGAATTGTTGGGAGCAACCTTAGCGGAGTGTCCAATCAATGAGTACTGTTTGATTGGCTATTCACTGGGAGGACGAATTGCCATGTACCATGCGCTCTATGGCAAACAAAATGGCTTGCGCGGATTGCTGGTGGAAGGCGGAAATCCGGGTCTGTTTTCCCAGCAGGAGCGTGATGTGCGATTACGCAATGATCAGCATTGGGCACAGCGTTTTCGTCAGGAGCCAATGGCGTCAGTCTTGCCTGATTGGTATCAACAACCGATATTTGCTGATTTAACGACGGCACAACGTGAGCAACTTATTCATCTGCGCAGTCAAAACAGGGGAGATCGTATCGCAGATATGCTGGAAAATACCTCTTTAGGCCGCCAACCTTGGCTGGTTTCTGCTTTACAGCACATATCTATTCCTTTCTCTTACTTATGTGGGGAAAATGATCGTAAATTCCAGAGCATAGCGCAGCAATATACACTGCCATTAACAACTATTCCTCAAGTTGGACATAATGCTCATTACGGCAATCCTGCGGCTTTTACCAGTGCAGTGAACTGTTTTTTATCACTTTTTGGTTAAGGAAACACAATAATGCGTTACCCAAGCGAAGAAAAATTGTATGCCTCTATTGAATGGCAAGATTGTTCCCAAGGGTTTGAAGATATTCTCTACCATAAATCCACAGACGGCATTGCCAGAATTACGATTAATCGCCCGCAGGTACGTAATGCGTTCCGTCCCCTGACAGTCAAAGAGATGATTCAGGCGTTGGCAGATGCCCGTTATGACGAGGAAATTGGTACGATTATTCTGACGGGAATGGGGGAAAAAGCGTTTTGTGCTGGAGGCGACCAAAAAATCCGTGGCGATTATGGTGGCTATAAAGATGACAGCGGAGTACACCATCTGAATGTATTGGATTTTCAGCGGCAGATCCGTACCTGTCCAAAACCTGTCGTTGCCATGGTTGCTGGCTATGCCATTGGCGGTGGCCACGTCCTGCATTTGATGTGTGATTTGACCATTGCAGCGGATAATGCCATTTTCGGTCAAACAGGCCCTAAAGTCGGTTCCTTCGATGGCGGTTGGGGGGCATCGTATATGGCGCGGATCGTAGGACAGAAAAAGCGCGCGAGATCTGGTTCCTGTGTCGCCAATACAATGTCAAAGAAGCCTTGGATATGGGACTGGTTAACACCGTCGTGCCTTATGCCGAATTGGAAAAAGAAACTGTGCGCTGGTGTCGTGAAATGCTGGAAAACAGCCCAATGGCGTTGCGTTGCCTGAAAGCGGCATTGAACGCAGATTGTGATGGTCAGGCGGGTTTACAGGAGTTGGCGGGCAACGCTACCATGCTGTTCTACATGACCGAAGAAGGGCAGGAAGGGCGTAATGCGTTCAACGAAAAACGCCATCCTGATTTCAGTAAGTTCAAGCGTAATCCGTAAGTTGTCTCCATTATGCGTAAAGCCACGTTGTACCTATTCAGCCTGCCCATGGAGGCAGGCATTATTCTGCGTTATCAGCGCCTGAAAACCCGTGACGGTTTTTTGGTGCACTTGCAGGAAAATGGACAAGACGGTTGGGGTGAAATTTCCCCATTGCCTGAATTTAGCCATGAAACGCCTGAACAAGCTAAAGCGTCGGCGGTGGAATGGCTGCAACAATGGTGCCTGGGTACACAGCCAGAAGAGAGCGATCTTCCTTGCGTTGCGTTTGGCATAAGCTGTGCACTGGCTGAATTACAGGGAGCGTTGCCTGAAACAGCCAATTATTGCAAGGCGCCGTTATGTACGGGCGATCCCGATGATGTGATTCTGCGTTTGGGAAGTATGACAGGCCAGAAGA
Source organism: Xenorhabdus sp. SGI 60 (assembly GCF_056632175.1). Classification (NCBI taxonomy): domain Bacteria; kingdom Pseudomonadati; phylum Pseudomonadota; class Gammaproteobacteria; order Enterobacterales; family Morganellaceae; genus Xenorhabdus; species Xenorhabdus sp. SGI 60. The sequence goes on from NZ_CP196860.1 coordinate 1,452,804, forward strand.
TTGCCAAAGTGAAAATTGGGCTGTATGAAGCCGTACGGGATGGCATGGTCGTCAATGTAATGCTCGAGGCGGTGCCTGATCTCCGGTTGCGATTAGATGCTAACCGCAGTTGGACACGCACAAAAGCAGAGGGTTTCGCTAAGTATGTCAATCCAGATTATCGGCACCGAATTGCTTTTATTGAAGAACCCTGCAAAACCCGTGAAGAATCTCTGGCGTTTGCTCGTGAAACGGGCATCGCCATTGCATGGGATGAAAGTGTCCGAGAAGCCGGTTTTACAGTAGAAGCTCAGGAGGGCGTCTCTGCTATTATCATCAAACCGACATTGACAGGCAGTATTGACCGTTGCTGTCAATTAATTACCGAGGCACATCAGTTAGGGTTAGAGGCAGTGATTAGCTCCAGCATTGAAAGTAGCTTTGGTTTGACACAATTGGCTCGTCTTGCTCAATGGCTCACACCTGATTCACTTCCGGGCCTGGATACTTTGGATCTTATCCAGTCACAACTTATCCGTTGTTGGCCTGATAGTCATATTCCATGTGTCATGCTGGATAAGCTGACTATGGTGTGGAGTCATAAATGTTAGTAAGAGAGTGGACTCAATGGCCGTGGCAGCATTGGGCTGCGGCCTTACCTGAAAAACAGGCCATTCAGTTAGATGATGAGCAACTAACCTGGCATCAATTAACGCAAAGAATCAATGCTATTGCTGTCCATTTCCACCAACAGAGCGTTGTGGAAGGTAGTGGTGTGATCCTGAGAGGCAAGAACAGCGCGGAACTTCTGTTATGTTACCTGGCTGCCCTGCGATGTGGTGCCAGAGCGTTACCTCTTAATCCTCAGTTACCTGATCGGTTGCTGGCGGAGTTATTGCCTCATCTCAATATGGATTATGGGGTGGATTTCACGGACTCACCTTCGCATGTTATGCCAGTTAAGATACTTGACTGGCAACAAAAGTTTCCGGTCCAATATGATTGGCGGGCAAAAAACAACCTATTGGTGGAGTGGGAAAGTCAACGTCCTGCCAGCATGATCCTGACCTCTGGCTCTTCTGGGTTGCCCAAGGCTGCGGTACATTCCATTGGTGCTCATCTGGCCAGTGCACAAGGCATTCTTTCCCGCATGGACTTTCAGCCAGATGATAGTTGGTTACTGTCATTGCCCCTGTTTCATGTTTCAGGTCAGGGGATCCTTTGGCGTTGGTTACAAACAGGAGCAACATTAGTGCTGCGGAATTTATATCCGCTGGATCGCGCGCTGTCTGGTTGTACCCATGCATCACTTGTGCCTACTCAACTGTGGCGTTTGCTGGAACAACCCCATAAATATCCATTGACATTAAAAGAAGTGTTATTGGGAGGCGCTATGATACCAACGTCGCTGACTCAACGAGCTGAGGAACTGGGTATTCGTTGTTGGTGTGGCTATGGACTGACAGAAATGGCATCAACTGTTTGTGCAAAACGCGCTGATGGGCTGCCTGGGGTAGGCAATCCACTTCCTGGAAAATCCATTCGCTTAGTCGATGAAGAAATTCAGATCCGCGCTGATAGTATTGCGAATGGCTATTGGTTTAACGGGGAATTGCAGCCATTGGCAGATAATGAAGGATGGTTTTCGACACGGGACCGAGGCGTATTTGAACGGGGGGAATTACGGATCTTAGGGCGTCTCGACAACCAATTTTTCAGTGGGGGTGAGGGTATCCAGCCAGAAGATATTGAGCGGATCATTAATCAACACCCTCAAATTGAACAAAGTTTTGTTATTCCTATTCCTGATATTGAATTCGGTCATCGGCCAGTCGCGGTAATTGAAACTCAATATCCTGCGCTAACAGAAACAATGATTGATTGGCTTGCGGATAAAACTGCGGCTTTTCAGCGGCCTGTTGTCTGCTATGTGTTACCTGCACAACTGAAAAATGGAGGAATAAAGGTTTCGCGCCAACAAGTTAAGCAATGGATAACGGAAATAAATAGTAAATATCATAAATAGTAACGTTATTTACATATCTTTATAAATCTAAACATTTTCTTGCTTTTGTGATCTATGTCACCACGTTGGTTTGAGTACAATATCTTAGCCCATATGGGCAGTTACCAATTAAAGGACAAGATGATGAAAGGCTTTATTACTATTGGCGCCGCGAGTTTGCTTTTTATTGCTGACTCAGCAAATGCTCTCTCTATAGATGCTCAGCTGGGAAAACACAGCACAAGCACATCAGTGGGGATTGGTGATAAATATGCCGGTCTGTCTCTGACAGGTAACTGGACTCGCAGTGATCACAATGGCCAGCTAGGTAGTTTAGGTTTAGGCTTCGGTCTGCCATTTGGTCCATTAGCTGCAAACGTCGGTGCGAAAGGGCTTTATTTCCGATGGTTTTTATGTTGGTGCCGGTTTGCGTTTTTAATTAGACGAAAATGTTGCAAGGTTATCCGCATTAATATTGATGCGAATAACCTCAGACAGGATAACGTTACCCCACGTTTGGCAGTAGACCTGTGACAATGCCAATTTGAATGGCAATAACGGCGAGTCCACACAGGAAAACAAAGACTAATGCAGGTTTACCTCCTTTGACACGATAACCTTCCTTATTTTCTTCACGACTACGCCAAACCAACAGGGACGGCAATAATAGCGCGAGAATGGAGAGCGCAACCGCCGCAAATGTCAGTGCCATAACAAAATTAGGGTAATACAGAGCACATATTAGTGGTGGAACAAAAGTCATTAACCCTGTTTGTAAACGCCCTTTGGCGTGATTGCGGCGCTTAAAAAGGTCAGCAAGGTAATCAAATAACCCCAGGGCAACACCGAGAAATGAGGTGGCTAGCGCAAGATCGGCAAACAGATGAACGGCAAACTCTACTTTAGGTGCAGCGACAATTTCTCTGACTGCTTTCAATAATCCATTCAGGCCAGATTCCTGCGCAAGAATGCCAACAAACGTATTTGAAGAAATAGCCCCGAGCGTTACTAATTGCCACAGAATATAGGCTAACAGGGGAATGGCACTACCGATAACAAAGATTTTCCGTAGCTTGTTGGTATCTCCTCCCATATAGGCAACGATACTTGGCACACTACCGTGAAATCCGAATGAAGTAAAAATGACCGGGATGGCAGAGAGTGCTAATCCTTGCTCAATGGGCATGGAGATCAGGTTGATTTTATCAACATGAGGCATCATTACGCCGAGTACGATTATCAGAAAAACAATTTTAGCAGTAAACAGCAGGCGGTTAATAAAATCGACAGATTGGGTTCCAATACAGACTATCCCACCACCAATAATAGTAAAAATGCTGATCCCGGCAGAGACAGAAACCGGTTTATCCAACCAAGAAGAAAGGGAAGTCGCCAGTAACTCACCCGCACCACTAATATAAGCTGTTGTCAGGGCATACATAAGGAAAAGCATACTGAAACCAGTCAACACCTGCCCACCTAACCCAAGGTAGCGTTTTGCGATAGTTCCTAACCCAGTATTACATTTATTATGTTGATACACTTCCACGAGCAAGAGTGCTGTATAGCTCATTAAAGCCCACAGGATGACTAACATAGCAAATGTAGTTCCAAATCCCACACCTGCCGTTGCCAATGGCATTGCTAACATCCCTGCACCAATCGTCGTTCCAGCAACGATAAAAATACTGCCAATAGTGCGATTTTTCACGCGATCCTCATTTCTGAATATGTTGAGAAAAAGTTATAAGACTCGCAGGTTAAAGGATTGATTTATGTCTGTCAAATCTATGGTACACATAATGTAAATAAATAATTACACATTGGATGGCGCTTATAATTTGTTACTAAAATGTATTATTTATGTAATTCTAAGAGAAAATAGAAACATACTAAGTTAAAAAACAATCAGAAACTTCTTTGTCTGGTAACATGATTTATTAGTATGTTAAATAACTTTATAGCTTGGGTATGAGAGGTTAGTTAATCAGGTCAATAAAGGAGAAAATTGAGAAGATAGAAGGGGAATATATGCGGAAGATTTTAAATTGGGTATATAAAGTAAAAACCCGCTATTTCACCGGTTGGTTACGGGAAATAACGGGTTCTTGTATGGTGCCGGCTACCGGAGTCGAACTGGTGACCTACTGATTACAAGTCAGTTGCTCTACCAACTGAGCTAAGCCGGCGAAATTTGGCGGAAGGATAGAGATTCGAACTCTAGGATGGTTTCCCATCGGCGGTTTTCAAGACCGCTGCCTTCGACCGCTCGGCCATCCTTCCATGGCGCGAGATTATGCCTATATCATTTTGATGTGTCTAGCCCCTAAAGAAAAAAAATCGTGTTTTTTTACTGTTTGCTCAATCTTCGATCTGTAATGGCCTTTTCATTCGCTAACCTGCTAATATTAAGCGCAGTACACTGGCTTATTTATCGACGGGTTGATGTCGCATTGACCAAAATATATTCATACTAAAGGCAACCATCCAAAGAATGTATAAACAACCACCTATCAAGCCATCTGCTATTCCTCGTTTTTACGCGTTATTTTTTACTTTGCTTTTTACGTCTCTATTTTTATTCGGGTATAACTATTTTGATATTTGGCTGATGGAGAAAAAATATGCTATCAGTAGTGTAACCGCTAAGATGAGATTGCAGATTAAAGATTATCGTTACCATGCAAGTCATATTTTTGAACAGTCAAATACGCTGCCAATCTCCTCTCAGGAGAATATGCCCTTGTTTAAATTGCGTCCCGATGTCTATTGGCTAGAAAATCGTTATCAAACTGTTGATGCCATTATTTTTGGTCAATATAACGACTCGAGTGTCCAACTTGCTGAGCATTTATCTAGCTATTTGGATATTCTCTGGGGTGCTCATAATGAATACTTATCCATGTACTACCTCAATGGGCAGGATAATAATTTGTTATTGATAACAACCTATCCGATTCTAAAACCAGAAATCAGGTTCAAAGAGAGCTATCTGACTCTGAATTCTGAAACCAAACGCACCGAGATGTTGGATCAATCTTCTGCTTTGGAGGAAAAAGAGAGCATTTCCTCTATTAATGTATTACGTGGTGAAAATATTTATTTCTACACCTATAAAGCTGCATTTAATGCAACAGGGCAATTAACCACCATTATTGCTTTTGATTTACCCATTAATAACCTTTTGCCGGTTGATATGCCACCCGCAAACTTCCGTGTGAATGCGATCAACTTACATGAGCCTGAAGCTTCCGATAAAGCTGAGGTTTCATTAAACGGCTTTTGGCTAGAATTTTCTCAGCCTCTTGATGTCATGCCGTATAAATTGATTTATCAAGTCCCACTGAAGGTACTGATTGTAGATTTGTTGTTCAGGAATGTATGGCTTTTGCTTTCAATATTGTTTTTCTTTCTGTTTTCTTTAAGCGGGTTGTTTTATATTCGTAGGCGATATATTGCACCGAATGCTTCTATGGATCATGAACTGAAAATTAAGAATGCCCTAAATAGTGATATTATCTCCAATGTTCCTGTTGGAGTCGTGGTTTATGATTTTGAATCAAATCAGATAATGATAATTAATAAAATTGCGGAGCAGTTAATACCCTATCTGGATTTGAATAAAGTCAGAGCGGTGGCACAACAACATCATGGTGTAATTCAGACATCCATTGACGAAGCGGTTTATGAAGTAAAAATGTATAACAATAGCTTATTACCAGAAACTTACCTATTTTTACTACAAGACAAAGATCAGGAAGTCATGGCAAATAAACGATTGCAATTTGCTCATCGTGAATATGATAAAAGCATTCAGATTAGGCGTTCTATGCTTTCAAATATTAATAATGAAATAAAATATCCTATTAGCAATATTAATGATATTACCAACCAATTGAAGCAATTATCACAAGATGAAAATGGGCAAAAGTTATTAGATAGGTTATTAGATAAATCAAAATATATCACCGAATGGGTTGAAAATATTTCATTACTCAATGAGTTGGAGCTGGGCGATTGGCAGCCGGAAAGTGAAATATTTTCCCTATCTTCACAATTGGAACATATTTTGAAAATCTCTTTACCTATATTAAATGCCAAAGGTTTGAGAGTTTATTATCATTTTAATATTTCTCGTGAGTCTTTATTCATCGGGGATAGGGTAGCATTAAGTAAAATTGTTACATTGTTGTTTAATTATGCAATAACGATGACCAGCTATGGTAAAATATCATTGGTTGTTAATGGTTCAGGTAAATATGATAACCATATTCAGATTGAGTTGATAGATAGTGGCGTTGGTTTAAGTGAAAGAGATTTAACCAGCTTAACTTATCCTTTTCTGAACCAATCCGTGGAAGATAAGTACTCTACAAATTCTGGCATGACTTTTTATTTATGTAATCAGTTGAGCAAAAGAATGGGAGGAAGCCTTGATATTAAAAGTAAGTTGGGGTTGGGAACACATTATGTTATCAATCTGCCCCTATTGCAGCATGAAGATGAAAATAGCGAAACGCCCCCACTTTTGGAAGGGATCACGATTTTAATTGATATTAATAACCCTGAGATCAGCAAAATCGTCCATACTTATCTCAATAATTATGGTGCTACATACTTTGATAAAAGAAAAGAAGGCACTACGGAAGAATACGATATTATCCTTACGGATAAGCTGTATAAAGAGGAAAAGCGGTACAAACATGAAAAACCAACTATAATATTAGTGGGAAGTTTAGCAGGATTGAAGCAGTTGAAGCCGGGAATGGTTCAGTGCAATTACAATCTTGCTGATGATATTATCAATGCAATATCGTTTCTGATCGAAGAAAATTTCAGTTTAGATGAAATCAGGGAAATTCCTGAATTTCTAAATCAGCAGGTGATTTAGCTAAAGGTGTTGATTTATTTGAGAATGTTGATAGCAGTATTTGCAATATCCTCAAAATTTATCAAACGCAGTTGGCAGACAGTGACTACAGGAAATTGTTTATAGAGACAGTACCTATGGATATCACCAGACTGTATACAGATATAGAACGACATGATTTGATATCACTTTCGCAAACGGTACACCGCCTTAAGGGTGCGTTTGCTGTGTTGGATTTAAAATTTCTTAGGTCATCATGTGAGGCGTTGGAAAAACACATAGCAGACAATAATGAAGTAGAAATCAAAAGTAGCATCAGCCTCATTGATTCCTTTGTCACAAAGCTGTTGCAGCAAGGTAACCAATAATATGAATAACCTTAATGTCATTATTGCCGATGACCATCCCATCGTTTTGTTTGGCATCCGTAAGTCACTTGAACAAATTGAGTGGATTAATGTAGTCGGTGAATTTGAAAATTCAACGACGCTCATTAATAGCTTGCCACATATAGAAGCAAATGTTCTCATAACAGACTTGTCAATGCCTGGGGATAAATATGGTGATGGTATCACCCTGATAAAATATATTAAACGTCATTACCCAACATTGGCAATCATTGTTCTTACAATGAACAATAATCCGGCTATTTTAAGTGCTATACTTGAGCTTGATATTGAGGGAATCGTGTTAAAGCAAGGAGCACCAACAGATTTACCTAAAGCACTTTCTGCTTTGCAAACGGGGAAGCAGTTTACGCCTGAAAGTGTTTCTAAGTTACTTGAAAAGGTTAATGCTAATGGATATGGGGATAAGCGTTTATCTCCTAAAGAGAGTGAAGTCCTGCGTTTATTTGCTGACGGTTTTCTTGTTACTGATATTGCCAAAAAACTTAATCGTAGTATTAAGACAATTAGTAGCCAGAAGAAATCCGCCATGATAAAACTGGGGGTCGATAACGATATTGCATTGCTTAACTATTTATCTTCTGTCACTATCGATAAAGATATTGGTAACTAACCAATGTGTTATCTTTTCTAATGGAAAATCGGTAACTGCTGCTACCGATTTTCCATCATTCATAGCTCAATATGTATGAGTTTAAATATCGCTGTATTTAATTAATGTTTCTTTTAATATAGCCAATGTTACAGGTTTTGACAGGCAGTCATTCATGCCCACATTAGTACAACGCTGTTTTTCTTCTGCCAGTGCATTGGCAGTAATGCCGATAATGGGTTTGGTATAACCTTTGTCCCTTAAGTATTGGACAAGTTCATATCCATCCATATTTGGCATGTTAACATCCGTTAGAATAATATCTGGTGAGTTGTTTTTAAGATATTCAATGGCTTCAATACCATCATTAACCATTGATGCACTAAACCCTATTGAGTTTAATTGGTCGGCCAGTAAGTTCTGATTAATAGGGTGGTCATCAACGACCAATACTTTAACTGTATTTAAACAAATATCAGTTTGGACTGTTTTATCTGTAACAGGGATTGTTGATACAGAAATACCTGGCAAGAGAGCCTGTTCTGCCAGGAGATTATCCAGCATATTATCCAGTTCATTCAGTTCATAAGTGTTATATAACCAATAATTTTCTCTAATTTGTTCTGGCAAACCGATATGTTCCTCTGATATTTCTATAAAGTAACATACAGAAATGTTTGGTTTATTAGCTCGATCGCTAATTAGTATTTCTGTGCCATTTACTTGGCTTTCGTCATAGAGGGCAACTTGGAAATGATTTTGTGTAAGAAAATTTTGTAGATATTTTTCCAGAAAATCATTGCAAATATTTAACAGAATCCTCTTTTGTGTCCGCTGGTTGGATAATTGTTTGGCATGGTATTTCACACCATATAAAGGGAGACGGATAGTAAAGATACTGCCAACATATTTTTGTGAGATGAATTCAATATCACCATCCATCAAATTAATAAGTTTTTCACAAATAGCCAGCCCTAATCCTGTACCTTGTGAGGAACTTTCTTTATTGGCACTGATTTGGAAGAAAGGCTCGAATAATTGAAATTGTAATTTATCCTCAATTCCAAGCCCGGTATCTTTAATGCTGATATATAGATAGCCATGCCTTGAGCTGATTTCAATGACAACGTAGCCAGATGCCGTGAATTTGATCGCATTGTTCAGTAAATTGGAGATAATTTGTTGTAACCTTACAGGATCATTACGGATGATATCAGGGATATCTGGTTCAATATAACAGTACAAGCCTAAGCCTTTTTTGACAACCAGGGGAAGGTAGTTTGAAATCACATGTGACAGGATCTCTTTGCAACTGAAATCCTTGGGTTCAATTTTCAATTGCTTGGATTCTATCTTCGAGAAATCGAGAATATCACTGATGATTTTCAGCAATAGTGATGATGAATTATTCATTGTTGCCAGCAATCGGGTAGATTCTGGTGGTAATGTATGAGATTGCATCAGCTCTAGATTACCAATAATGCCATAAAGTGGTGTCCTCAGTTCATGGCTGACTGTGGCAAGAAACATTGATTTTGCCTGGTTAGCTTGTTCTGCTGCTGAGGCCATTTCCTGCAAAGATTTTTCCATTTTTACACGAGCGCTGACATCTATCAGTACACAGATTGCGACTTCTTCATTACGATAACGTGAGTGTACGAAACTAATTTGCAAGTGATTATTGTTACTGGTGACGACATCAATATAGCTACTGGTTTTATCACAAATGATATCGACAATGCGTTTTTGATCTTCATGCGTCAACATTCGAGTGTAATTATGTGCTAACTCATTACTCAAGATGTTAACGCCATCACTGATCCTTAAAATACTTATCCCCACAGGTGCAGAGGCGACAATTTTATGGTTAAACTGCTCATGTTCTTCAAGGCGAATAGCATTCTCTTCAGCTGGAGAAAACATTTTACGTTCAAACAGCCAAACGAAAAAGATAATCGCAATCGCAGAAATAATATTCAAGATGATACCATTAATTACACTGACTTTTAGTTCATCGTAAATATGTTTTAGCGGTATCGAATAGATAATGCGTAATGAAGAGGGGGATAAATTCCGCATTAAGACCAGGCTGGTAAAATTTTCATCGTAACCAAAATACATCGGTTGCGAATGCGGATTTATAACGAGGGGTTTATTATTATTTTTTATCGAAAATTGCAATTCGGGATGGCTTGATTCGTTTAACATCATGACGGTGACAGGTCGATCCCTTCTTTGTAAAAAAGTTTCTAATCTGATAGATTTTTCGATACCTATAATCCCTGTCATGTGACCATTAATATAAATGGGCGTAAAAACATAAAGATTACCCCCATCCGCTTTTGGGTTAGGCTGGATCCAAAAGAGCGTTCTTTCATTGTTTTGTTCCCTCATGTTGATCAACCTGCGAGTATTCTCGTCGATCATTTTTTTTAGTGCATTAGGCTCTATGATATTGTTATGAGGGAAAAAATTCACCATGCATTTGCTTTTTACTCCAATGAAAAAAGCCTGATTTACACTGCGTATAGCGGCAATATTATCTCGCCAAAAAGCGATCAACTGATCTAATGAATATAAATTATTATGGGTGGTTTTATGTAATAGTTCACAATCGGAATTTTCATTCAAAGGAATGTACGAGAGGACATCGTTATTATGTGATACGATGGTTTGATTCTTATCATTGTCTTGTGATAAATGTTTTTCCGCCATAAATTGAATATCTCGCAGGATATTGGCGATATGTCGTATGTGAGAAAAGGCTATATCATAGTTGGCATTATATTCTTGACGAATATCTGATTTGAGTGCATTAAAAAGATTTGTTAAATAAAAGCTGGTTAATAAGGCTCCAAGCGCCCATAGCATAAATCCAAGCACCCGAAAAAGATAACGTGATATCTTTAATGACGTCCGAAAAGAAGATAGATATCTCAAGAGATCGCCTGATGAAATATATGATTAAAAATAACTGTTCACAGCATATACTAGTGTAGCAGGGAATACAAAGCAGCATTTGTATCTTGCTAATTCTTCGTCAAAAAATTGAACAAAAAAAGCAGGCACTTAAATGCCTGCTTCTCTTTTAACTCACGGTCTTTTTATTCGCTGTTCCGTTCATCAGAAGGCACCGCTACATTGTCATTTTCATCATCGTCATCTGGCTCAGCTACGCGCTGCAAGCCAACGACTTGTTCGTTTTCGGCTGTGCGGATTAGGGTGACACCTTGCGTATTGCGGCCAACAACACTGACCTCAGAAACACGGGTTCGTACTAATGTTCCTGCATTCGTAATCATCATGATCTGATCAGTTGGTTCTACCTGAATTGCGCCGATCACATTGCCATTACGTTCGCTGACTTTGATGGAAATGACCCCCTGGGTAGCCCTCGATTTCGTCGGGTATTCGCTTTCGGCAGTACGCTTGCCATAACCATTTTCAGTGACGGTCAGGATTTCTCCTTGCCCACGAGGGATGATCAGGGAAACAACTTTATCACCTTCACTGAGTTTGATACCACGAACCCCAGTTGCGGTGCGTCCCATTGCACGTACACCTTTTACGCGAACCGTACCGTCTTCCAGCGTTTCTTCCTCTTCTTCAAAGAAACGAACCACTTTACCCTTTGCAGAGAACAGCATGACCTCATTGCTGCCGTCTGTCAGGTCAACGCCGATTAACTCATCCCCTTCATTCAGATTCACGGCAATGATACCGGCACTGCGTGGACGGCTGAATTCGCTGAGCCTGGTTTTCTTAACAATACCACTGGCTGTTGCCATGAAGATATTCAGCCCATCTTCATATTCACGCACGGGTAAAATAGCTGTAATACGCTCATTCTGATCCAATGGCAGCAGGTTGACGATTGGGCGACCGCGGGCTCCACGGCTCGCTTCCGGTAATTGATAGACCTTCATCCAATACATCTTGCCCTTATTTGAGAAGCAAAGGATGGTATCGTGGGTATTGGCTACCAGTAAACGCTCAATGAAATCTTCTTCTTTGGTACGTGCGGCTGATTTGCCTTTGCCGCCACGACGCTGAGCTTCATAATCGGACAGTGGCTGATATTTGACATATCCTTGATGGGACAGTGTCACGACAACATCTTCCTGATTAATCAGGTCTTCGATGTTAATATCTGCTGAATTCTCAGTCAGCTCAGTCCGGCGGGCATCGTTATATTGTCCTTTGATAACCAGCAATTCTTCACGAATGACTTCCATCAAGCGTTCTGGGTTTTCCAAAATGAACAACAGTTCCGCGATAGCTTTCAGCAGATCACGATACTCATCAAGCAGTTTTTCATGCTCAAGACCGGTCAGTTTTTGCAGACGTAGATCCAAAATAGCCTGTGCTTGCTGTTCGGTCAGGTAATATTTATCGTCACGGATACCGTATTCTGGTTCCAGCCATTCAGGGCGGGCAGCATCGTCGCCCGCTTGTTCCAGCATAGAGGCAACATTACCCAATTCCCACGCCTGGGCAATTAAGCTGGCTTTCGCTTCCGCAGGTGTGGAGGCTCTGCGGATCAATTCGATAACAGGATCGATGTTCGCCAGGGCAACAGCCAATGCCTCAAGGATATGGGCCCGTTCGCGAGCTTTACGCAGTTCAAAAATCGTCCGGCGTGTAACGACTTCACGGCGGTGGCAAACAAAAGCAGAAAGAATATCTTTCAGGTTAAGTAACTTGGGCTGTCCCTGATGCAGGGCAACCATATTGATACCAAATGAAACCTGTAATTGGGTCAGTGAATACAGGTTATTCAGGACAACTTCCCCAACAGCATCACGTTTTACTTCGATAACGATGCGCATTCCATCTTTATCGGATTCATCACGCAGTGCACTGATCCCCTCAATGCGCTTCTCTTTTACCAGTTCGGCTATCTTTTCGATCAGGCGGGCTTTGTTGACCTGATAAGGGATTTCATTGACGATAATGGTTTCGCGGCCATTTTTCTCATTAGTTTCAATTTCTGCGCGGGCACGGATATAAATTTTACCGCGACCTGTACGGTAGGCTTCCTGAATGCCACGGCGTCCGTTGATAATAGCAGCGGTCGGGAAGTCAGGACCCGGGATATATTCCATCAAGCCTTCAATGCTGATGTTTTCATCATCAATGTAAGCCAGGCAACCATCGATCACCTCAGATAAGTTATGAGGTGGAATGTTGGTTGCCATACCGACGGCAATCCCTGATGAACCATTCACCAGTAAATTGGGGATACGAGTTGGCATTACCTCGGGAATTTGTTCTGTGCCATCATAGTTGGGCACAAAGTCGACAGTTTCTTTTTCCAGGTCTGCCAGCAATTCATGGGCAATTTTTGCCATGCGCACTTCGGTATAACGCATCGCTGCCGCAGAATCGCCATCTACTGATCCAAAGTTCCCCTGACCGTCAACCAGCATATAGCGCATGGAGAATGGTTGTGCCAGACGAACAATCGTGTCATAAACAGCGCTGTCACCATGTGGGTGGTATTTACCGATAACATCCCCAACTACGCGGGCAGATTTTTTATAAGGTTTATTCCAATCATTTCCCAATACATTCATCGCGAAAAGTACGCGGCGGTGTACTGGCTTCAGTCCGTCACGAACATCTGGCAGTGCGCGTCCAACAATAACGGACATCGCATAATCCAGATACGAGCTTTTCAGCTCTTCTTCGATATTGACCGGTGTGATTTCTCTGGCAATGTCGCTCATGGAGCCACTGTCCCTCATACTCCGAATTCAAAGGCTTAGAATTATACCACAAAATGGCAGTTTTATAAAAATCTGACACGGGTATTTCAAGATTAAGGCATGTATAATGGTTTCCTATCACACATCCCCATAATACTGTTACATTTTCTGTGAACCAGTTTGCTGTGAACCAGTTTGCTGTGAAGCAGTTCCTAGGAGCGATATTGCTGATGAACGTCAAAACTCCCGATTCACACATTCAATCCCATGCCAATGTGGATCAGCAGGAAATCGAAAAATTTGAAGCCGTTGCCTCTCGTTGGTGGGATCTTGCAGGCGAATTCAAGCCATTGCACCGTATCAATCCACTGCGTTTGAACTACATTTTGCAACATGCTGATGGCCTTTTTGGCAAAAAAGTGCTGGATGTTGGGTGTGGCGGCGGTATCTTGTCGGAAAGCATGGCGCGTGAAGGTGCGGAAGTGACAGGGTTGGATATGGGTTTTGAACCCCTACAAGTTGCCCGTTTGCATGCATTGGAATCCGGCGTTTCCGTTTCTTATGTTCAGGAAACGGTAGAAAGTCACGCAGAACAACACCAACATGCTTATGATGTTGTGACTTGCCTGGAAATGCTTGAACATGTGCCCGATCCAGAGTCTGTAGTTCATGCCTGTGCCAAATTAGTCAAACCGGGTGGTCATGTTTTCTTTTCAACGATTAACCGCAACCGAAAAGCCTGGTTGATGGCAGTTGTTGGCGCTGAATATATATTGAACATGGTGCCAAAAGGAACACATGATGCGAAAAAGTTTATTCGCCCTTCTGAACTGATCAGTTGGATAGATAAGACTACGCTGAAAGAGCAACATATTATTGGTTTACATTACAATCCATTAACAGACAAATTTCGACTTGGACATAATGTAGACGTGAATTATATGTTGCATACTCGATCTGTCTGACAAAGACAGTTAAGGGATTAATAAAACAGCAACTAAATATTATTTTTAAGATTTTATTTTCCCTGTTTCGCCGATAGCCTTATGAAAGTAACATCAAGTAACTACGCAGGTTATCGGCTTTTTGCCAAAATTAATCCTCAAGTTATCCACAAAACTTCTCGATCTTGTACACTTGATAAAACCCGAAAATAACATTATCTTGTTATTACCGTTTTAATTACCCCCTATATATTGTGTTTCTTGTCATCTTGTAGTAGCAACTTGTGATGTAGTAAGTCTGTAGTAGCAAGTCGCAATAAGCAGTAGCAAAACAACAGTGAATTGTAGTTAAGCCCCAACTGGCTCTCAGCCATCTTGGGGGCATCGTGCTGTCAAGAGGTCAAGGAACAATATAGGCGGGATACGAAAAGAGAGAAGGTGTATTTCCCCATGAACCAGAGTCTGCTAGTTACCAAACGTGATGGACATAAAGAACAAATTGATCTTGATAAAATTCACCGGGTTGTTACCTGGGCTGCTGAAGGTCTGAAAAATGTCTCAGTGTCACAAGTAGAACTGCGTTCCCAGATTCAATTTTACGATGGCATCAAGACATCGGATATCCATGAAACCATGATCAAAGCTGCGGCTGACCTGATCTCCGGTGATGCTCCTGATTATCAGTATCTGGCGGCACGCCTGGCTATTTTCCACCTGCGTAAAAAAGCCTATGGTCAGTTTGAGCCACCTGCGCTGTATGACCATATCGTAAAAATGGTCAACCAGGGTAAGTACGACAAACATTTGCTGGAAGACTATGCCAAAGAAGAATTCGAGCAAATGGATAGTTTTATTGATCATTTGCGTGATATGAATTTCTCTTATGCAGCGGTCAAGCAGTTGGAAGGGAAGTATTTAGTACAAAACCGTGTGACTGGCGAGATTTACGAAAGTGCCCAGTTCCTCTACATGCTGGTTGCTGCATGCCTGTTTTCCTCTTATCCAAAAGAAACGCGTTTGGACTATATCCGTCGTTTCTATGATGCAGTGTCTACCTTTAAAATTTCGCTGCCAACGCCAATCATGGCGGGGGTTCGCACACCCACTCGCCAATTTAGTTCTTGTGTCCTGATTGAGTGTGGTGACAGCCTGGATTCTATCAATGCGACATCCAGCGCGATTGTTAAATATGTTTCCCAGCGTGCCGGCATAGGCATAAATGCGGGGCGCATCCGCGCATTGGGTAGCCCAATCCGTGGTGGTGAAGCTTTCCACACAGGCTGTATCCCATTCTACAAACATTTCCAGACGGCGGTGAAATCGTGTTCCCAGGGTGGTGTTCGTGGCGGTGCAGCAACGCTGTTCTACCCGCTTTGGCACTTGGAAGTTGAAAGCCTGCTGGTACTGAAGAACAACCGTGGTGTTGAAGGTAACCGTGTTCGTCACATGGACTATGGCGTACAAGTTAACAAACTGATGTATGAGCGCCTGATTAAAGGCGGAGACATTTCTCTGTTCAGCCCGTCTGATGTTCCGGGCTTGTACGATGCATTCTTTGAAGATCAGGAAGAATTTGAGCGCCTGTACACTCAGTATGAAAATGACAGCAGTATCCGTAAAGAGAGCATTAAAGCGGTTGAATTGTTCTCTTTGATGATGCAAGAGCGTGCTTCAACAGGCCGTATTTACATCCAAAACGTAGACCACTGCAATACTCACAGCCCGTTTAATCCGGCTATTGCACCTGTGCGTCAATCGAACCTGTGCTTGGAAATTGCATTGCCAACTAAACCACTGGACAATATTAACGATGAAAATGGTGAAATTGCGCTGTGCACGCTGTCTGCTTTCAACTTGGGAGCCATCGAAAATCTGAGTGAATTGGAAGAGTTGTCGGAGTTGGCCGTTCGTGCGCTGGATTCCTTGCTGGATTATCAGGATTATCCGATTGTCGCCGCAAAACAAGGCTCAATGGGGCGTCGAACTCTGGGTATTGGCGTAATTAACTTCGCTTATTATCTGGCGAAACACGGTGTACGTTATTCTGATAGCAGCGCTAACAACCTGACCCACAAAACATTTGAAGCGATGCAGTATTATCTGTTAAGAGCGTCAAACGAATTGGCGAAAGAGAAAGGTGCTTGTCCGTGGTTTGGTGAAACCACTTATGCACAAGGTATTTTGCCGATTGATACTTATAAAAAGACCCTGGATACCCTGACCAGCGAACCTTTGCACATGGATTGGGAAGCTTTGCGCCGTGACATTCAACAATATGGCTTGCGTAACTCAACTTTGTCTGCATTGATGCCATCAGAGACTTCTTCGCAGATCTCTAATGCGACCAATGGCATTGAACCACCGCGTGGTTATATCAGTGTAAAAGCATCCAAAGACGGTATTTTGCGTCAGGTTGTACCAGATTACGAGCTTCTGAAAGGTGCTTACGAACTGCTGTGGCAAATGCCGAGCAACGATGGTTACCTACAGTTAGTAGGGATCATGCAGAAATTTATCGATCAGTCGATTTCTGCCAATACGAACTATGATCCGGCGCGTTTCCCTAATGGCAAGGTTCCGATGAACCAATTGCTGAAAGATTTGCTGCTCGCTTACAAATATGGTGTGAAAACATTGTATTACCACAACACACGTGATGGTGCAGAAGACGTTCAAGGTGATCTGGAAGAAGTTGTTGAATCAGCAGATTCCGATTGTGAAGGCGGCGCGTGTAAGATTTAATTTGAGGAAACTATGTCCTATACCACTTTTTCACAAGTAAAAAATGATCAGCTACAAGAACCGATGTTTTTCGGTCAGTCTGTTAATGTGGCGCGTTTTGATCAGCAAAAATATCCTATTTTTGAGAAGTTGATTGAAAAACAACTCTCCTTCTTCTGGCGTCCAGAAGAAGTGGATGTTGCCCGTGATCGCATTGACTATAACGCATTGCCGGATCATGAAAAGCATATTTTCATTAGCAACCTAAAATACCAGACGCTATTGGATTCCATTCAGGGCCGTAGCCCGAATGTGGCTTTTCTGCCATTGATTTCCATTCCTGAATTGGAAACATGGGTTGAAACGTGGTCGTTTTCAGAAACGATCCACTCGCGTTCTTACACACATATTATCCGTAATATCGTGAACGATCCTTCTATCGTATTTGATGATATTGTGGAGAACGAAGAGATTTTAAAACGCGCCAAAGACATTTCCGCGTATTACGATGATCTGATCGAGATGACCAACTATTATCATCTGTTCGGTGAAGGAACGTATGATGTTGCAGGCAAAACTATTACCGTTAAGTTACGTGGATTGAAAAAGCAACTTTACTTATGTTTGATGAGCGTTAACGCCCTGGAGGCTATCCGCTTCTATGTCAGTTTTGCTTGCTCATTTGCTTTTGCTGAACGTGAATTGATGGAAGGTAACGCCAAAATTATCAAACTGATTGCTCGTGATGAAGCATTGCATTTAACGGGAACACAGCACATGTTGAACCTGTTGCGCTCTGGTCAGGATGATCCTGAAATGGCGGAAATTGCCAAAGAGTGTGAACAAGAGTGCTACGATCTGTTTGTACAGGCAGCAGAGCAGGAAAAAAGAGTGGGCTGATTATTTGTTTAAAGATGGCTCTATGATCGGCCTGAACAAAGATATTCTGTGCCAGTATGTTGAATATATCACCAATATTCGTATGCAGGCAGTTGGCTTGAAGTTACCATTTGAAACCCGTTCTAATCCGATCCCCTGGATCAATTCATGGCTGGTTTCTGATAATGTTCAAGTGGCTCCACAGGAAGTTGAAGTCAGCTCTTACTTGGTTGGTCAGATTGATTCGGAAGTCAATACTGAGGATCTCAGCGGTTTCGAACTCTGATATGGCTGATTACAAAGTTACCCTGCCGTCACGGCAGGGGTTATATATCCATTACTCTTCAGATTTGCACGACAATTTGTTGGAAGCACTGGAACATGGCAAAGTTCAGCTTGAATACCAATGTCGGCAAGGGTATTGCGGTTCTTGTCGTGTTCGCCTGGTGAAGGGCAAGATTGGATATCCTTGTAAACCACTGGCATTTGTTAATGAAGGGGAAATTTTACCCTGTAGCTGTTACCCACTGACAGATATTGAAATTGAGCCATAATTTCCTTTAATATTCCTGATCGTGGGCATATCGATTATCACGACGGTATGTCTATATCCTCACCATTTCTCCATCTGCCTCTTCACGATGTTCCAAAAATAAATAAACAAATACCTTTATTGCTATGTTTGTTCCTTTTATGCTGTTGGCAACAACGGATTGGAGGTAATTTAATACTTACAGTGTTAGACAGCAAAACCAAATAAAGGGGCACAATAATGTATAAAATTGATTATAATTCATATCGTTCAACCAAAAGTTTTAACAGACGTTCCCGCTTCTTAGTTATGCACTATACTGCTTTGAACTTTGAGAAATCTATTCAGGCGCTGACCGGGGAACTTGTCAGTGCTCACTACTTGGTTCCAAACCCAGATGATCCAACTTACCAAGCTGCTGGATTTGATAAAGTTCACATATTCAATTTGGTTGATGAACTTGAAAGGGCCTGGCATGCAGGAATAAGTTATTGGGATGGGCGAGAAGGGTTGAATGATACATCCATAGGTATTGAGATTGTGAATGAGGCCAGTGATGATGGTGGCGTTTTCACTTTCCCTCCTTATCACCCTGAGCAACTTGCAGCAATCAAAGAGCTGGCCATCAATATCTTACAACGCTACCCGGATATTAAACCGACTCATGTTGTAGGGCATTCAGATATTTCATGGCAAAGAAAAACCGATCCAGGCCCCTCTTTTCCGTGGAAAGAACTATATGATGCGGGAGTTGGAGCATGGTATGACGAAGAAACTAAGCAAAAATATATTGAACAATTCGGGCATTGCCTGCCTGATGTCACCAAGATTTTAGAAAAGTTCAAGCGTTATGGTTATGACATCACAGGGGCAGAAAAAGAAGAAAATTTTCAATCTTTAATTAAAGCATTTCAAATGCACTTCCGTTCGTCACATTATGATGGTGTATCAGATATAGAAACCATCGCCATTTTATATGCCTTGGTTGAAAAATACTTTGATAATAAATCCTGATTTCTGATGGATATCAAATTGCAGCTCATTAATTGGGTTGCAATTTGGAGTTTATCGAGTATAAGACAATATAGCTCATTGTTTCTCCCCACGAAGCGGGGAGAAATCAGGTTTCATATCATGTTGTAAATTGCAACTTGAAGTTTAATGCGTTTATGCAGAGATCACACGTGTATGATTAATGCAATGCGCTATGATTTTGTAAAGATAGACAAAATATAAAAGACCAAATGTAATAAAAGAGAGAATAGCCCAAATCACAACATATCCAATTATTTGGACTAAATTAATCTCACAATTTAATTTGCCTATAATTTGTCCGCTATCTCGATCGATAACATGTGTTTTACTAATGATAAATCGAGTCATATAGTAGGGAAACACGAAGGCACCTAACCCTAATGTCAATAAAATAATCAGGAACCAGATGACGAGATGTAAAATAATCTCAAGTATCCCTAATTCTGATTTTAACTTCAGACTGCGAAAGTCCATCGAATTCTCCTGATGTTTAGATAAATACGGCAAGCCAGTCAGTATAGACATTTCATGAACACTATGCCTTCATTTTGCTTTTACAGGTTGCCGCTTTGTTGGCTGTTCTCCCGCCTGATAACATATTCAATAAATTGGCTGTTATCTAAGCTACTGAAGGATGTTGCCTTGGCGCAGTATTGCGACTTGAAATTTATTAGGCATATAAGACAAATTTTTCGGAACAGAACTTCAATGAATAGCGTGTAAATAATGGAATAGACAAGAAAGCATTTACCTTAAGGCTGTAGCGACGATAAAAAAGCCAGTTTTGGACTGGCTTATTTTTATATTGAGCAGCTCTTACATAAAACGAGTTGCTGATAACCGGATAACAACGCAGTGTACATTTGAGAGGAAAGATTTTACAGATTTCATGATGATTTCCTTTGCCGGTTATAAATTGTGATTTACTTCACGAAAATCTAAATTCTGAGAACAATTTTATGCTCAAAAGCAAAAGAGTCAAGATATTTATTAAATTAATTTTTAAGAATTAAAAAAATTTTGTATAAAATAATAATTTATTGATATTTAAAGTTTTTTTTCATTTGTTTTTTTGTGGATGCTTTATCGCTCAGTATAATTGTAGCTTTGCTGATTGTTTTTTCATCTAAACTTGATTTCTAGATTGTTTTTTAGACCAAAATAATCTTGGTGCTCAATCTGGTAGCGGGGAAAATGAATGAAAATCAGTGAAAATGGTATTAATAAACTTAAAAGCTATGAAGGCTTGAAATTGAAAGCATACCCAGATCCTGCCACTGGAACAGCACCGTGGACAATTGGATATGGTCATACAAAAGGAGTAGAGCCTGGACAAGTGATAACTACGCAACAGGCTGAGGAATATTTACATCAAGATCTTATCCCTGTTTATGCCGCCATTCAGCAGTTAGTTAAGGTATCTCTAACACAAGGGCAATTTGATGCTTTATGCTCGTTTATTTTCAATTTAGGGATCGGTAATTTTACTCATTCAACATTGTTGAAAAAATTGAATACCGGTGATTACCAAGGTGCAGCAAAAGAGTTTGTGAAATGGGATCGTGCCGATGGGAGAGAGTTAGCAGCTTTGCGTATGCGAAGGGAATCTGAGCAAAAAACATTCTTATCGTAACATGATCAAATAAATATTATGGTGATTTTTTAGGCTATCAGGAATAAAAAATAGAAGTCTAATCAGATTATTACTAATAGCCTAATAAATAAACGACCAATATGGTAAGGACGTAATCCTGTGAATAAACACTTAATCGTAAAATAAATAACTAAATCTCTGATGTACCATGTTGTAATACAACACGATAGCCATCGCTATCTTCGAAAGTTTTTCCGCTTTTATCCCAATAAGGATTATAAGAAGGAATGAGAATAAACCCGGCATTTTGCATTGATTGTACGTGCTCTTGCCATTCAAGTTCATCTTCTATATAAAATACTAATAAATTATCTTTAGTTGGGGCTTTACCAACATGTGTATTGTGGTGATGAGTAAATTCAAGATGCCAGGAATGGTTGGGATGCCCTAGCATAATACCATCAAAACCATCGTGATCTTTGAATTCTCCTAGTATGATGAAATCTAAGCCGTGACAATACATTTCTGCAATTTTAGTAAGATTATCTGTTGGTCTGGCAATCCTAAGAATTGTTGATTTTTTCATATTTTTCTATATGTAGAGTTGTTTTGGGTGAATATATCTTATCTGAAAAGCATTTTCATTTCTTTAGGAAAAGTGCTGGTCATTTACCAGCACTTTTTGTGCTCATATAATATTTATAAATAAAATGTCAGTTTAATTAAAAATATTATTTAATATCAACATCAATAACTTGATAGAAAGCATTGGTGGTATCAGCAATTGTCCACACGCTGAGAATAACATGATAGCCTGAGCGATCGGGAATATCACAGTTCAGTGAGACAGTTTGGCCTGGCCTTTTTCCATCATCAAGGCGCTCACAGAAGGGTTTTAGATCAAATTGTGCACGTGTTAGAGGTTTATTTGGATCCCAGCCAGGTTTGGTAATATAGAATTGCCATGAAGTGGTGCTATGCCGGGCTGTTATTGTCCATTTAAATTGGTTGATTCCTTTATTGATAGTGACATGATGCCAGCGGTCTGTACTTTGTTCATTGAGTTGTTTGAATTGACCAACACCCCCACTGGCGATTTGTCCATCTGGTGGCCCCCCTTGTGGGAAGCCTTTGGGGCCTTCAACCGATTGTGGTTCATACATGACAGGTCCGCAGTTTTTATTGATGCCTTTTTGGCATAAAAGTGCCCTGCTTGGCGGTGTGTCGACATATCCATGATTTGAATCTGGTTCAGCAATACTAGAGAATGGGATAGCACCAAAGGCCGTTAATCCTACTAAAAGTAGAGACTTTTTAATATTCATAATGAATTTCCTATTTTTTCCTTACTTAACTGTAAAATAAGTGAATTTACTTTCTTATTATTATATTAATCACTAATGAAATTTAAATTTCTTATAATGGAAATGCACAGAAATATTTATAACAAAATTATATAATTATAAATACTTAATTTATGATAGAGGTATGCCAGAAAGATATAATTGTCGTTTACTCTGACGCGGTTACAGACAGTAGGAAACATTCGTTTTATAAAATTTTCAACGACAAAAATCCCTCCCTGAATCCAGGGAGGGGAAGAGCGAAATAAGAAGCAAATGAGGGTGTACTAAATTAAGTAGGATTTTAAGTACACATAGATAAGGTAGCTCCAAATGGAAGAATATGCAATAAACCAAACTTAAACAAAAAGTGAGGGTAATAAAATCAACATAGGGTTAGATATATGATTAAAGCCAAAACCCGGGTGCTTCTGTCGTCGCTATTGGAAATAATGCTGAATATTTCGTAGAAAATCATTCATTAGATTATGGTAATGATTCACCATTTGCAAAATTGGTAGAGCGTCAGGGAAAAATTCTTATGATTGGCGCTCCATATGAAACCATGAGTCTTTTGCACCATGCTGAACATTTGGCAAATATTCCCAACAAGCGTATTAGGAAAATGGAGATCCCACTATTGCAAGATAACCAAGTAGAATGGGTGATGTTAGAGGAATTTGATACTGTAGATCCTGTTTGTGAACGATTTAATCAAGATTATTTTAAAGATATCGTTGAACATTTTTGTCATGAACATTCAGAGGTTATTATTAAAGGCACTATTGGAGCGGCTAATACACTATTTGTGCCTGCTAAAGAGATATTGGATTATGCCGTACATTGGATGGAGAGTTATCGGTCGTAAAATCAATTCAAAAAATATATCAACGTCTACAAACTCACCTGACAACATCTTTTTTTGATCAAATGCAGCGTCTTTGGGTTCTGAAAATGTATATACCAATCTAACATCAGGATGCGTGTGATTTTTCTCCGCGAAGCGGAGAGAAATCACGTTTCATATAACGTTGTAAATTACAACTTGAAGTTTTATTCGTATAGAAAAGAATAAATAAGCAATTATTTTAATAAATTTTAATGTGAAATTTTCATCGGCCATTTTACCCCCATTTTGCCTCAGACAAATTTGAGGCATAAAAAAACCAACCGTAACAGGTTGGTTTTTCTAGGGAAATTTGGTCGGCATGATAGGATTTGAACCTACGACCCCCGACACCCCATGACGGTGCGCTACCAAGCTGCGCTACATGCCGATGACTTCTCTTATATTACCGTTTTTTATTTGTAAAGCAAGCCCCTAATTTAGTGAGTGTTTGATTTTTAAACGATTAATTTGCTAAAAATCGTTTCACTTCCGTTAATATCTGTAATAATTGGGCAAGGTTTGGTTTGGCATCCTGAATTTCATTACCCTCTAAATCATACAGATGATACTCTCCATCCTTGGAAAGATAGACAGTATTTTGGGCCATCGTAACAATTAATGAACCATTATCACCCGTAATAAGCCATGGATTTTCTCTTTGGGCATTAAAGAGATCCTCACCCTGGGAATAATCATCAGGAGAATTAGTAACGTGCAATAAACGGCGCATTAAGGTTGTCATGATATCTTGATGGCTGGTCAACTTATCGATAGTTTGTGCTGGAGTGCCAGGCCACTGAATTATAAGGGGAACATGGAGCTGTTCACGATTGAATTTGTCACCCGTAAACCATTTTGCTCTGTTATCTGCTGTTTCTTTACTCTGTTTAGCTGTAATCACAATGATTGTTTTATCTAAGGCGCCTTTAGTTTTCAGGGCTTCTAAAACATGGCTGATTTCAGTATCCAGCGCTTTCTTATCAAATTTACCGGAGGAAGGTACAAAACCATTAATATCCAGAAATGAGAACCATGGTGTGGAACCATTTCGTAGATCTAACCATTGGCTCCATTGCGTCACTGTTAAGTTATCGTTTTGTCTTTTAGCTTCTGGCAATGAATAGTCGGTCAGTATGGCCTGGCGATAAAGTGGTGTCTGGAATCCATCTGAAGAAAAGAGGCCAAATTGATATCCTTGATGTGTCAGGGCATCAATAAGTGCTGAGGATTTTCTGGCGTTAAGAATACCGTCCAGATAGCCTGATGATATGCCATAGAATAAACCAAACAATGCAGTGTCATCTTGAATGCCTGTACTGAAATGTTGAGTGAACTGGATATTGTTCTTCGCGAAATGTTCCAGAGTTGGCATATCATGGGTGATGGCTTGATGATCCAGCCCATCCACGACTAGCAGAAGTAAGTTATAACCGCGCCCAGTATCCTGATAAGATAAATTATTCAGCGGATAATTGACACTCAAGGCTGCGGGATTGCCTTGTTGGTTAATGCGGCGTTGAAATTCTTGCTGATCCAATAGGCCATGTTTTTCAAGGAACTTACGGGCGGTCATTGGATAAGAAATTGGTAAGTTTGAGCGCTGCATGGTAATCGGACGGTAGAAATTGGCATCTGCCCAGATATACATGAGATGTGAAGCGACAAAAGCAGTAATGAATACTGCTGCCAGTGGTTTACCAAATCGTTGACGGCTCAGGCTACGTAACTTTTGCCAACTCCATGTGCCAAAAAGCATCTGTATTAGAAAAATCAAAGGAATACAGATGAACATCAGTTGCCATTCTCTTGCTAATTCACCTTGTTCCGGGTTGGTGACTAAATCCCAAACCAATGGAGTTAAATGCAAATGAAAGCGAACATAGATGGAGGAATCGAATATTAGTAGTGTTAAACCTGCCGTTGCCAACGTGGCCGAAAGAAACCTCATTAGCCGCTGAGACATAACAATAAATGTTAGCGGAAATAAAATAAGTAAATAGATGGCAAAGACAATGAAACTGAAATGACCAAGCCAACTGACCAGCGCGTAGATGCGACCAAACAGTGAACCCGGCCAGTCAGATGCGAATAGATAGCGACTGCCCAGCACAAGACTGAACATTATGTTGAACAGTACGAACCAGTGTCCCCAACTGATCATTTGAGAAACTTTTTCGCGGTAATGCTGACAGCTAGTCACCATATTTTCTTTACGTCAATGTGTTAATAAAGATTAATGCGCTTTATCTTCGTTGACTGAAGATTGCAACGCGTGTGCAAACGAGTCTGCGATCTGTCTGCGTTGTGCAGGAGCAATACTCGTATTGATCAAATTTGTTACCATATTACCCAAAACCATTAAGGTCAGGTCAGTTGGAGTATGATCTTTCTCGAAAACATTTACTAATTCAGTTAATAAATGTTCAACTTTTTCATCGCTATAGCGAGATGTCTGTGGCATAAATCAAATATCCTGGATGTACAAAGCCCCATATCTTACCGTATAGAGGGGGGATTTTCTGCTTTTTTTATGACAAATTAACTCTCTGCTGCCGGAGTTGTTGCCAATATTGAATATACTGCCTCATTTTACTCTTTGATATGTAGGCTGTTGACCATTAAATGGTGAGTATTTTTGTCAATTGGGTTTTTGGTTGCAGCAGAAAGATAACGATGTTTGAATACGCCGCTAACCGCACGGCCCTATATGGCCAACGCTGCAAAAGGAGTATAAATAATGAGTCTGGAAATTACCCAGATTGCGCTACACCGGTTGATTAAACGTGATGAACAGACGTTGGAAGTAATTTTGCGTGATGCTTTGCTGGATACCAACCAAGTGGTTGAAGCGATGATGGCAGAGCTGCATCGTGTATATAGCGCGAAAAGTAAAGCTTATGGTTTGTTCAATGAAGAAAGTGAGCTGGCGGGATCACTTCGTCATCTACGTAAAGGAGATGACGATTTTCTCGGATTTAGTCGGGCTGCAACTGTTCGCTTGAAAGACGAGTTGTCAAAGTATCCGTTCGCAGAAGGGGGAACGGTGCTGTTTTGTCAATATCGTTATCTTGCTGTGGAATATTTACTGATTGCAGTTCTTAATAGTTGTAACAGCACGTCCGTCAACGATGAACTCGATGTCAATACGACGCAATATCTTGATATTCCCCATGCTGATATTATCGCAAGAATTGATCTGACTGAGTGGGAAACCAATCCTGAATCCAGTCGTTACCTGACGTTCTTAAAAGGGCGGGTAGGGCGCAAGGTTTCAGACTTTTTTATGGATTTCCTGGCTGCCAGTGAAGGCATGAATACCAAAGTCCAAAATAAAGGTTTTTTGCAGGCTTTGGATGATTATTGTGAGTCGGCACAGTTGGACCAAAATGAACGCCAGGCTTATCGCCAGCAAGTTTATGGTTATTGTAGTGAACAGTTACAGGCGGGCGAGGAAATTAAGTTACAAGCGCTATCCCAGGAGTTACCTTCGTTGGGTGAGCAAAATTTTCAGCAATTTTCGCAGGAAAAAGGCTATGAACTGGAAGAGAGCTTCCCAGCCGATCGCGGAACGTTACGCCAATTAACAAAATTTGCAGGTAGTGGTGGAGGATTAACCATTAACTTTGATGCCATGTTGATGGGAGAACGAATTTTTTGGGATCCCGTAACAGATACGCTGACGATTAAGGGAACGCCACCGAATTTGCGCGATCAATTGCAACGTCATGGTGGTGGTAATCGCTAGTATTGGCCACTGTGAAAAAACCAAGTTGTAAAAATAAATAACGCCGCAATTGCGGCGTTATTTACTCGGCGTCCCGATAAAAGCTCGACTGTGGCTAATTAAGCACGCAGGAAATCGATGTGCGTCAGTTTAGGTTTAAACGGATGACGCTGTACTGCCTGCACTTTAACTTTAGTTTCTTTACCATCAACAACCAGGGTCAGAACTTCGTAAAATTCTGGCTTACTTTCTTGGTTGATAACTGCATCGTGATCCAGTTCGATAGAAACTGGTTCTTGGTTACCACCATAGATGATTGCTGGAAACTTGTTAGCTCTACGCAGGCGGCGGCTCGCACCTTTTCCCTGCTCTTTACGTACTTCTGCATTAATAGTTAACATTATTTTTTCTCTGTAAAAGAAGAAAATAAATCCTGCTACAGGCGACCCAGCAGCAGGTTCGATACTTGGCTTAACATGAGTTATTACGTTAAGCGGGCGGCATTCTAGCGAAAAACCGATATGACAGCAAATAGAAATATGCTTTCCGGTTGGTGAGTGGATAGCCGGTTTGGCATATTTAGTACAAATCATCAGCCCGTCTAAATCGCCCTTGATAGTCAAAAACCTTTTCTCTAATTTGCCAAAATTGTCCTTTTTTACGCGCGACAACAAAATCAGGATGACGCAATAAAGGAAATTGATTAGCAACGTCTGTTGCTGTTTTCCAGCGAAAAACGGTTCCTGGTGCACGCTGATGCTGGCGAAGAAATTGCAGTTCAAATACTCTCTTTTGGGCTGGGGTCGATAAACGGAACAACTCAGATACATCTGCACCATCTTCGTCGTAATAGGTGATTTTGAGCCATTCTCCTTTATTGTCGTGACCTGGTGTTAGTTGCATGCCACCACAACGTAGCACCAGTGCATCTTTTAGTTTTAAGGCTGCTTTCAGCATATCATCGGGATCGACGAGTACTTCTTCACAACGATGGCAGCGTCGGGCCGCGATATCGTTTTCTGCACCACAATGGGGGCATGATTTAAAACGGAAACGAAAATCACATTGTTGACGTTTCCCATTTTCGTCTTCTTCCCAACCTTGGCAGCGTCGCCCAAAATGCTCAACGATCTCTCCATCTGTCGTGCATATTCCCCAGAAAGTATTGGCAAATTGGCAGATAGGGCAAAATACCTGAACGGGCTGGCTTTGTGAGTTGGGTTTACTATTACCGATTTCAGGCGTGTAAAGATCGTGGGGATTGCCAGCATAGTCCAAAATCAGGCAATCTTTTTTGTCAGGAAACAAACGTAAGCCGCGCCCGACGATCTGTTGATAAAGACTGACAGATTCTGTAGGACGCAATATGGCGATTAAATCAACATGGGGAGCATCGAATCCTGTTGTGAGTACAGCAACATTGACCATATAGCGGAGTTGCTGTTCCTTGAATGCCGTAATTAAGTGATCCCGTTCAGATGGTGGGGTATCTGCGCTGACTAGTGCGGCTTGTCCTGTAGGCAGCAATTGGAAGATTTCTTTGGCATGTTCGACTGTCGCGGCGAAAATCATCACACCTTTTCGATTTTGTGCATATTCAACGATCTGTCTAATGATATGAGGGGTGATACGTTTTTGTCGTTTAAGCTCCCGATTTAATTCCGCTTCATTGAATATCCCTTGTTGGCTGGTTCGTACCTGACTGAAATCATATTGCATTACAGGCATGTCCAATCTTTCTGGAAAAACCAGAAAATGATGCTTAATCATATAACGCAATGGGAGATCATAAATACAATCGCGGAAAAAACAGTGATCGTCACCACGGATCATACCATGATAATGATATTGATATATCCAGCCAGCGTTGAGGCGATAAGGTGTTGCAGTTAAACCCAATATGCGGATTTGAGGATTGTTTTTTCGAAGTTGCTGGATGATTTGTTGGTATTGGCTGTTTTCGTCATCGCTGATGCGGTGGCATTCATCGATGATTAGCAGAGAAAAATGGTGGTCAAAGCAATCCAGGTTGCGGGCAATGGACTGAATGCTGCCAAAAACGACTTTTCCTGCACTTTGTTTTTGATTTAGCCCTGCGGAAAAAATATCTGCATCCAATCCATAAGCACAATATTTGCTGTGGTTCTGCGCAACAAGTTCTTTGACATGTGCCAGTACCAAAACACGGCCATGAGCCAGCTTTGCCAATTCAGCGATGACAAGGCTTTTTCCTGCCCCTGTTGGCAAAACAATAACGGCGGGATCTCTGTGCTGGCGAAAATAGCGAATAGTTGCGTCTACCGCTTCTTGTTGATAAGGACGTAAAGTAAAAGCCATTTTTATGTTACTGTCACAAATATCAGGTAGAAGATAATTGCTATAGAGAATAACATTTTTCATTGAAGCCTGCCGTCGAGAAATAACTCGTTATTATTTTTCTAGGATCAGGTGGGCTATAACGTGTAGCTTATTGTTGCTATAGTTACTGGCATGATAATTTTTCTATGAATTATCTGTTTAATCTTGTATCCCAATAGTGGCCTTGAAGTTGTTCGTAATATCAAGGACATGTTCATATGTGTTTATTTTTGTCAGGTACATCTATTCATGCGATTGGATAAATTTTTATCACAACAATTAGGTATTAGCCGCAACGATGTGGGGCGCGAGTTGCGGGCAGGGCTAGTCACTGTCGATGATGAGATCATCAAAACAGGGGCCTATAAATTGAAGTCCGACCAGCAAGTTGCCTATGATGGTACGATATTGCAACAACTCAATGGTCCACGTTATTTCATGCTGAATAAACCCCAGGGATATGTATGTTCGACAGATGATCCGTCAAACCCGACAATTTTGTATTTTGTCAATGAGCCTGTGGCTCATAAATTACATTCAGCAGGGCGTTTGGATATCGACACAACAGGATTGGTGTTGTTGACTGATGATGGTCAATGGTCACACCGTATAACATCCCCCAAACATCATTGCGAAAAAACTTACCTTGTGACATTGGAATGCCCGGCGGCTGAAGATACCGAGCAAAAATTTTTGGCGGGGGTGCAGTTAAATGGGGAAAAAAAACTGACAAAACCTGCACAACTGGAAATTATCGAACCTCAACTTGTTCGTTTGACTATCAGCGAAGGGCGTTATCATCAAGTAAAACGAATGTTTGCCGCAGTAGGAAATCATGTTGTTGCGCTTCACCGGGAGCGAATTGGTGAAATTTGTCTCGATCCTGCATTGGAGCCAGGGGAATATCGGGCGCTGACTGATAATGAAATCAACAACATATAGATATCAATCCCCTTAATTTTTATCCTTCAATTGATTCAGGAGTAACTGCGTGCAACAACAGCGTTCGTCCTATTTGGGATTAGTGTTGATCCTTGGTTTGCTTTCTATGTTAATGCCATTGGCAATTGATATGTATTTGCCGAGTATGCCAACGATCGCTGAGAGTTTTGGTGTCAGTGATGGTTTGGTACAAATGACGCTGAGTAGCTATATTTTAGGCTTTGCTATTGGTCAGATGATTTATGGGCCAATGTCGGATAGCTTAGGGCGCAAGCCGGTCATTTTGGGGGGGGTCATTGTTTTTGCCATCTCTTCTGCTGCCTGTGCTTTGGCACAAGATATTGATACCTTCATTTCCATGCGTTTCTTACATGGATTTTCTGCTGCGGCTGCCGGTGTGGTTATCAACGCTCTGATGCGTGATAGGTTCACAAAAGAGGAATTTTCCCGCAGTATGTCTTTTGTGACATTGGTGATGATCATCGCACCTTTACTGGCTCCCATGTTGGGTGGGATGTTGATGGTATGGTTTAACTGGCATGCTATTTTCTGGTCGATTGCTCTGGTTGCAGTCATGACTGTTGCCCTGGTGGTTCTCTTCATAGAAGAGACATTACCTAAAGAGAAAAGGCAGACGTTTAACTTAAAAACGACTGTAAGACAGTTCGTCATGCTGTTTCGGCAACGCCAGGTACTGTGCTACATCTTAGCGAGTGGTTTCTCCTTTGCTGGAATGTTCTCTTTTCTCAGTGTTGGTGCATTTGTGTACATCAAACTGAACGGTGTACCTGCACAGCATTTTGGTTACTATTTTGGGCTGAATATTATTTTTTTGTTCATCATGGCAACTATCAATAGCCAGTGTGTACGCAAATATGGCCCATTAAAAATGTTGCATATTGGGCTGTTTGTTCAATTTGTCGTGGGATTATGGTTACTGTTTAGTACCCTGTTTGATCTGGGATTTATTTCTCTGGTTATGGGGGTTGCCATTTATATCAGCGGAATTTCCATGATTACGTCTAACACTATGGCGGTTGTGTTGGACGATTATCCCCACATGGCCGGAACCGTTTCTTCACTAGCAGGAACCATCCGTTTTAGTATTGCTGCATCGGTGGGCGCTATTTTGTCTTTATTGCCTGAGAAGAATGCCTGGCCGATGGTAGGCTCCATGGCATTATGTGTGACATTAGCAATGATGCTTATTATCTATGCACGCAATAAGTCGTATAAATAATCAGCATCATAAATAATCATGTTCTGAGAGTAATCAAGCTTAGGTATAAAATATTTTTAGGGGCCATCTGCCGATATGGGATGGCCTTTTGTCTTTCCTAAAGTACTCTGAACCTTTGGAGGGTTATTGATTAACCTGATAAACAGGAAATATCGAGTAATTATCAAAAAAATGTAGGAAATTTTTAATATTATCATATCCAGCCAGTGCTGAAATGTTGCTTTTTTGTTAATTTCTCATAATAACTTCATGACTATGGAAGGTTATAGGGTTGTCATTATTTAACCTATTGTAAATAAAAAGATTGTGGTTTTATTGGCTCATTGGTAATGTTTGAAAGAAACAAATATGTAAATAAATCTTGAAGTAAAGGTTGCTGTTTTGCATAAAAATAAGTTGAATTTTTTACCTAAACAGTATAAATATATATAAAATGCGAGCTGAATCGCACTTTTTTTAAAGCAGGAAGTGAAGTAAGTGCGGTAACCTAATTTTTATTTTAACCTTTTATTTACTTTTTTGTTGGATGGTTATTCGGTTTTGACGAATCGATAATCTACAGCTGGTGGTTAGATGTATTAATGTTGTTTCTGATAGGAATGATACGTGAATAATATCCAACTTTCGGTAGTACACAGACTGCCGCAAAGTTATCGGTGGTCAACTGGCTTCGTTGGTACAAAAGTTGAGATTTTACCAGCAGAAGAAACAGATTCAGGAAATAGCCTGATGGGGCTGAAATTATTAAGCCATGAAGGCGAAGAAGCACGGGAAATTTTGCATGTTATAAATCAGTCTATTGCTGATATGCAGATACCGAGTGCTGTGATTGAATGGGAAGGAGAACCCTGTTTGTTTTTTGCTAAGGAAGATGAGAGTGCAGTGATATGTCGTTTAAAGACGTTAGGCGCTGCAATTGCAGAAAATATAACTGCGCTGTATCCACTATGATTTTACCCATTGATAAAAAACGCTTCTTAAATGGAAGCGTTTTTTTAATGCTTGCAAGGGAAAATTTCAGTAATAAAAACGTTAGGTGTCGGTCAAACCGAGGTTTTTATGTTATCAGATAACACTCGCCTTGCACCATAATAGCGTTTACTCCAGTAAGTATCGGTCAATTTAGAAACGATAACCCCATTACTGGTTGAAGCATGGACAAATTGATTATTGCCAATGTAGATACCAACATGGCGCCTGCGAACCCCTGTCTTAAACAGTACCAGGTCGCCCGCCCGCAATTTAGAGCGACTAACGGTTTGTCCTATATTTTGTTGTTCTGATGTGGAACGTGGTAACTCCATACCAAATTGATCATGAAAAGTACGTTGCACAAAAGCAGAACAATCGATACCGCGTTTGGTATTTCCACCAAGCCGATAGGCCACACCTTTCCAGTCAGCGTATTGATTGAGTATCTTAGACTTGATATCTAACTTATTGACCAGAGTTTCAAATTCATCCTGAGATGCTTGCAGTAAATAATGCTTTCCAGTGTTTACTGCATGCGTCTCAGTTTGTTTATTGCGTAGGTTAGAATCTGGTGAACTACATGCGGTCAGTGTTATTGCCGCTATAATTGCGGGTATCAGCCGCAAGATGTATCTCAGTGTTGGTTTGGATTTAACCATTTATTGATTTTTCCTTGCAGTCCTTAACGTGACTTATCACCACCATGAAAACACTAAATGTTCTAAAGCCTAGTCAGAATAGGGTGAATTAACAAATCTTCTGTCCATAAAGTGTGCGAAGAAACACATTTTATTATTATCTTTACAAAACATATTATTTTAATAAACAGGACGCAGGAAAGATTACTGAAATCATGAGTAAAAAGCGAGAGACAAAAAGAGTTCTTTACAAAAAATCAGATTAGGAACTAATAGGTTAGAATGGTTTGTTGCTATTTTATACTGTTTTGATAAATATGAGATGATATTGAGGAGATAACAGCTATCTCCTCAATATTATGAGCTTAATTATCGCGTCTAATATGCGGTAATTTCTTGTCTAGCCATGTTGCCATAATATCACTTAATGGGGTTAGCAATATCCAGCTCATGCCGAGCAATGTTAAAGATAAAGAGCCTACGGCAATATCTGTAAACCAGTGAGCACCTGCCATAATACGGGGAAGAGCAAAAGCGACCATAATCAGTAGAGCAATGCAGAATGCACTGCGGGAGATATAACGCAGAATGAAGCTGCTGAAAATTAAGAGCATTAAACCGTGATCACCAGGGAAACTGTCTTTGGAGGAATCTTTTGTATGCCAACTGGTCATTTCGTTTATGCGATTAACATTTTCAAATGTCAGCGTTGGACTTGGGCGGCTGACGGGGATTTGATGGCCTATTTGATTAATGATAACGGCAGAGATAAGCATCACTAAACCAATCATGAAGAGTCGTCGCTTGCCAGCGTGATCTTGTTTGTGAAATGCGCTGTAATAAAGTAAGCCCATGCATAAAAGTGATATGACATCGAATGCCCTAACATTCACGATAGCGACAAATAGGGAAAATTTCGAATCTGGTAATAATTTTTCATTAAAAAAATAAAAGATAGCGGAATCAATATGGAACCAAAAGCCGTGATTCTCAGGCAAGTACCATGAGAGGAACAGGGCAATACCAAGGATATTGAGAATAAATATAGCGAACGGGTGACTGCGAGTCATGAGATACCTATTTAACACGTAAAGTGGAGTTTGGTAGACAAATTAACTTGGAAAAGGACTATAACAAAATTTATGAGAAAGCGTAATCACCATCAGATACTGTGGTTAAGGTGTGGTTATATCAGTATATTTGTATAGTTCACCGCTAAACTTTATTGTTGTCAAATGTGTAAATAGTTTTATGATATCGAAAAAATAGCTAAATCCCCACGGCAGTACCGATAATATATATTTGATGCAATGTCGGCACCTGACTATTATTAAATAACTACCAATTGATTTTATCATATTCTAACTTATTAGAATATTATATCGAATTGTGGTTAAAATTAATAAAAAGTATAAAGAAAAAGTTTCATTTGACGTTATATCGTTATATAGCAGAGCGTTACACCATTATCTGGTTTTCAAATTGGCGCGGGCTAAAGTTGAAAAAAGATAATAACACGTGTAGTGGAGGTTGAATGCTTATGTTGCGAATGTTACGAAAAATGACGACTTTTTTGTTCATGTCTTTATCTTATTATCTTGTAATGGTGAATTCTTCATCATCCTCCAGTTCTGGAACTATTTACTTTCATGGCGCTATCGTTGAGTCTCCATGCCAATTTAGTTGGGATAAAGAGCATACTGAAATGGTCTGCTGGTATAATGGTAAACAGTTAATTAAAGAAAAAAACATAGAATATCAAAAGGATAGTAAGTCTCCGTTATCTATTGTAAAACATATTGGAACAGAAGAAATAAAATGGGTCGGAAAAAATAAGGAATTGGGTATTGTTACTATAACTTATCATTAAATGTTACATGAAAGTATAATAATTATTTATTTCAGATAAATAATATAATATAAAATAAAATCAATGAACTTATCTGTGATTGAGTTCAAATAATGATTGTTAATAACAGTTTCGTTAATTAATCAACAAAAATAGTTTGCCTTTTTTTTAATTAAAAAATTACTTTTGATATTAATCAATAAAAGTTCTCAATGTCGTATTTTTCTCACGTGAAATAGTTATTATGGAGATGAAGGAATAAAAGGTAGCTGAGTTTTAGTTAATGGAAAAACGAAAGTGAGGTAACCATGAAAAATTATCTTAAGCTGTTAATGAGTTGTTTATTGGTTTCATGGCTTTCTTATGGATATGCTGAATCTAAAGGAGGAGTCATTCGGTTTTCAGGTGCGATTGTTGATCCAGGATGTCAAGTTGTTATATCAAACACTCAAGCCAATATCTCTTGCTATCGATTAGGTAAAAATCTCACTGTTAAACAAATTATTTCAACTCACAAAACGAAAGGCGATGTCATGCTTCCTGGTAACATAGGGGTTTCCAGAGTGAAGTGGACTGATAATCAGAAACGTGTGGCAATTGTTAATGTGGATTACTTCTAACTTCAAAGACGATGAGTTGTTCTTTGCATCAAGTGTTATTTTCGTCAAAAGAGCAACTCATATTTAAGGATAAAGAATTAGTCACAACGTCCCATATAGCGACGCTCTGCAATATGAATGCGGATTTTTTCACCAGAACTCAAGTATTCAGGAACTTGAATAGTCAATCCTGTACTCATTTTCGCCGGTTTAGTGCGAGCACTCGCTGATGCACCCTTAATACCTGGTGATGTTTCTTCAATGACCATATCAACAGTCTGTGGTAATTCAAGCGCTAACAATTGCCCATCCATTGTCAGAACCTGCATGCCTGATAAACCTCCTTCGGGAATAAATAGCAGTTCTTCTTCGATTTGATCTTTTTTGAAGTGGTAAGGGGTGAAATCTTCGTCATCCATAAAGATATATTCATCACCATCAATATAGGAAAAACTCACGCTACGGCGGGTCAATGTGATGGTTTCAAGAATGTCATCACCTTTGAAACGCTCTTCCACTTTCTGACCAGTACGAATATCAGTAAAACGCATCTTATATAGCGTGCTGGCACCGCGTGCGCTGGGTGATTGAATATCGATGTCTTTAACTAATAATAGCTTTCCATTGTAGTTGATTGCAGCGCCGCGCTTAATTTCATTGGCTTTAGCCATAGATACCTTCCGTAGAAACAAGGAAATAGTGGAATGAATATTTAAGTGGCGACAAAATTACTCGCAGTTGGCCTGTTAGGCAAGAGGTGAATGAATGCCCCAGTAAAAATACTGGGGCGGAAGGAAAACATTAACGATAAACTGGCAACAAATCAAACAAAGAGAGAATGTGTGCTAGCGCATTTATCAAACCGAATAGGATAACAAAGACAATCAAAAAATTACCGCCCGGTGCCTGATAGCTGGATGTCGGGAAGCGTTTACGGCTTGCTCGAGCCATTAAAGCAGGAACAATAACTGCCCAAATGGTTGCTGCCAGGCCAGCAAAACCAATAGCATAGAGGAAACCGTTTGGAAAAATCAGTGACAATGTCGTTGGGGGAACGAATGTAATCAGTGCTGTTTTAAAACGACCATTGCGTGTATCGTCAAATCTAAAGCAGTCTGCCAGATAATCAAACAATCCTAATGACACGCCTAAGAATGAACTCGCCAGAGCCATATATGAGAAGGTATTTAAGAATTGAGTTACTGTCGTATTATCAGAAGTATTATCCATCTGCTGCAATAAGTTACCAATATTACCGCCATCAGCAATGATTTGCTTAAAGGCTTCACGTGGAATATTTCCCTGAATGACGTACTGCCATAAAATGTAAATCGCTAACGTTATTAATGTCCCGTATAGCAAGCAGTGTGTGACGGCTTTACTGTCTTTATGGTAATACTTAACCAGCCCCGGAACGTTGCCATGATAGCCAAATGAGGCCAGCAAATAAGGCAAGGAGATTAAAGCATAGGGTAAATAGTCTGAATTAGTATTGGTTTGATCAAATAAGATGTCTGGCCCAACTTCGGTAAACATACCACCGACAGACATAATAAAGGTAATGACCATGCCGCCTATCAAAATAGTGCTTAAGCGATCTACTGCTTTAGTCGATACCCAAACAATAAAAGCAACGATAAAGGCAAAACATAAACCCGATATTGATTGAGGTAGGGGAATAATGCTCTCGATATTGTGAGAAAGTATTGAGCCACCTGCTGAAATATAAGCATAGGTTAATATATACAGAACGAAGGCAATAGATAAGTCATTGAGAGAACACCAGCCTTTGCCTAGTAAATCCTTTGTAACAGTATGGAAACTGGAACCAGCAGGGTAATTCATATTAGCTTCCAGAATCATCAGACCAGAGAAATACATACATGTACAGGTATACAACAGCAAAATGATTGATCCTGTAAACCAGACACCTGATGTGACAATCGGAATGGAAAACATACCTGCGCCGACAGCTGTACCGGCAATGATCATAGCGCCACCAAATATAGAGGGGCGTTTCAAATTTTGCGTTACCTCAATGGTCATATAGACTCCCTGATGAATGGTGTTACCTTGTACTAGCGCAACGATACATAAATAAATTATATGTGTAAACAAATAATTAAGAAAATATATACAAAGGTAGGACAGGTTATCTGAGAAAACCTGCCAGAAGGGAGTTTGGTATTAATTTGCGCAATAGAATTGCGCTTTTTGCCATAATTTGATGGCATTACGGCTAGCCTCAAAATGAGGTTCGGGGAGATAGTTAGGATCACACCACATTAATTGTTCACACTTCTCAGGTTCCATTAATTGAGGCTCACCTCCGGTATACTGTGCCAGCAAACAGACTGAAACTGTGTGCTTTCCTTCCTCGCGATAGGTTTCGAGATTATTGCAAATACCATAAACTTTGGGGTCTTGGATTGTTAGGCCAATTTCTTCTTTGATTTCACGAATCGCGCACTCTTCAAAGGATTCGCCGGGATCAACATGACCACCGAAGATTGACCAGTATGGCGCATGTTGGCTGGTACGTTTTCCCAGCAGTATTTCGCCCTTATCATTGATGATGATGACACCCACTCCAACAACGACTGACATTGATATATTCCTCCGGCTGGTTACTACTTAACTTTGGTTCAAATTGATTTTAGTCATCTAATAAGAAATTATTCCGTTGCATATTCTTACTTTTAGATTGCATTAACACAATGATCAATCGGGCAGTAATTTTAACTGAAACGATTCAATTTTGATGTTATAAATAACAGATAAAACTTAATATTACTTATGACTGTTTATTCAGGAGATACCGGGCAAGATGAGCCGCCGAGTTGCCACAATTACCTTAAATCCAGCTTATGATTTAGTTGGCTTATGCCCAGATATTGTTAAGGGAAATGTTAACCGTGTACAGACGGCAGGGCTTCACGCTGCTGGTAAAGGAAATAATGTTGCAAAGGTCCTACGTGATTTAGGTATTGATGTGACTGTCAGTGGTTTTCTGGGACGAGAGAATCAGGAAGGGTTTCAACAGTTTTTTAGCGAA
This sequence comes from Xenorhabdus sp. SGI 60, assembly GCF_056632175.1. Classification (NCBI taxonomy): domain Bacteria; kingdom Pseudomonadati; phylum Pseudomonadota; class Gammaproteobacteria; order Enterobacterales; family Morganellaceae; genus Xenorhabdus; species Xenorhabdus sp. SGI 60. The sequence continues at coordinate 1,491,679 of NZ_CP196860.1, forward strand.
AACAAGATGGTAAATCGTTTTCATCTAGTCTCTGGGCGAACGCGGATTAATGTCAAGCTGACTGAAAAACAGGGTGAAGTGACAGATTTCAATTTTTCTGGTTTCCATGTGACAGAAGAAGAATGGAATCGGTTTGTCAGTGATTCTCTGACATGGCTGGGGCAATTCGATATGGTTGTTGTCAGTGGTAGTTTGCCCGAAGGAATTACAGCAGAATCATTTGCGGATTGGATGATGCAATTACGACAGTCTTGTCCCTGCGTTATTTTCGACAGTAGCCGTGAAGCGCTTGTTGCTGGCCTTAAGGCATTACCTTGGCTGGTAAAACCCAATCGCCATGAATTGGAGATTTGGGCGGGTAAACCATTGCCGGATTTGGATAGCGTTATTGATGCAGCTCATGAATTGCGCAATAGAGGGATCGCCCACGTTGTTATTTCACTGGGAGAACAAGGAGCATTATGGGTCAATGCCTCTGGTTCATGGTTGGCAAAACCACCACATTGTGAAGTGGTCAGCACAGTTGGGGCAGGGGACTCTATGGTCGGAGGATTGGTTTATGGTTTGCTGATGAGAGAATCCAGTGAACACACATTGCGCCTGGCGACCGCAGTTTCTGCGCTTACGGTTAGCCAGCCGAATGTCGGGATTAAAAGCCGCACTGAACTTGCATCAATGATGGCGAAGATCGAGTTAATTTCAGTCAGGTAATTAACTTTGCTGGGATTTTAGCCAGGCAATTTCTTCAACCCATATGTCTGGATTGATCGTTTCAAGAACCAGAGGAATACCATTGAAACGGTCATCTTTCATGATATAGCTGAAAGGTGTTTTACCGATATTGCCTTCACCAAGGCTGTGATGTCGGTCAACACGGCTGGAAAATTCACTTTTGGCATCGTTTAGATGCATGGCCTTAAGATATTTGAATCCAACGATTTCATCGAATGCCTTGAAAGTCGCATCGCAATCTTTTTCAGTGCGCAAATCGTAACCAGCCGCAAAAGCGTGGCAGGTGTCAATACAGACTCCAACTCGGGTTTTGTCTTCGACACTATCGATAATTGCCGCCAGTTGTTCGAATTTAAAACCAAGGTTAGTGCCTTGTCCGGCGGTATTTTCGATAACGGCAGTGACACCTTGTGTTTTATCCAAAGTAATATTAATGGATTCCGCAATACGGGCGAGGCACTTATCAATGTCAACTTTGTTGAGATGGCTGCCCGGATGGAAGTTCAGCAGGTCGATGCCTAACTGTTCACAGCGCTGCATTTCATCAAGGAACGCTGCACGGGATTTTTCCAGACCGTCTGTTTCAGGATGTCCAAGGTTAATTAGGTAGCTGTCATGAGGGAGAATTTGTCGGCTATCATAACCGTAACGTTCACAGTTCGCTTTGAATTGATCAATAACTTCTGTCGATAACGGCGGGGCATACCATTGGCGCTGGTTTTTCGTGAACAAGGCAAATGCCGTTGCGTTTAATTCATGGGCACGGATCACGGCCTGATCAACACCGCCCGCAGCACTCACATGGGCTCCAATAAATTTCATCTTATTTTCTCCTGTGTTTTCGTCATTATGGCATTGTTCACCTGATTGATAAAATTTTGGCAGCAAAAGTCAATTTAATATTCTTTCATTCTGAATTAGCGCAATAAATGATGGATGCCTTGATTGACGATTAATCCTCCCACGACTAGCCAGACAAACAAAATAAGTGCCAACAAAATGGGTTTAACCCCAGCCTGGCGAATAGCACTAATATGGGTGGTTAACCCTAACGCAATCATCGCCATTGCCAGCATGATGGTATCAGCAGCAACGATATGATTAACAAAGGATTTAGGTAATAGGTGAAAAGAGTTGAAACTCGCAGTAGCAATAAAGAATAAAGCAAACCACGGAATAGTGATTGGGGATTTTTGGGGATGGACATTACAATTTTTAATTTCCACGCGGCTGAGGTAGCTGGAAAGCAGTAATAGAAAAGGTGCCAATAGCATAACGCGGATCATTTTACTGATAACCGCTGCATTTTCGGTCTCGTTTCCTAACGCATGCCCAATCGCAACAACCTGGGCCACTTCATGAACAGTTGAACCCGAAAAAATACCAAATGTTTCCTGAGTAAAATTAAACCACTGGTAGTGGGCATTGAGTTGATAAATCCACGGATAAATAAAGATTGCCAGTGTGCCAAAAATGACTACTGTAGAGACGGCGACAGCAACTTTGCTGGCAGGGGCTTTGACCACGGGTTCTGTTGCCATAACCGCAGCGGCTCCACAAATACCGCTTCCTGCGCCGATTAGGATCACGGTTTGGTTATCCAGTCGAAAAAAAGAACGCCCAATCCATAGAGCTATAAAAAATGTTGAAGAAAGCATGATGACATCAATTAATATCCCGCTTGCACCAACATCTGTGATTTGTTGGAAAGTCAGACGAAATCCATAAAGGATGATGCCAGCTCGTAGTAGATAGTGTTTAGAAAAATGGATACCGCTATCACAGGTGGATTTTAAGAGAGGGTACAGTGTATTGCCGATAATCATCCCCAATAATATGGCAAGCGTCAGAACACCTAATCCCATATTTATAAACCAGGGAATAGTCCCGATATAGAGAGCGAGTGCTGTCAGGACTGCGGCCAATATAAGACCGGGAATTAATGTTAATGCGGTATTGGGGTAGGCTTTGGTCAGTTCCCTTGGTTGATTTTCAGACATAATGGCGGCTCTATTAGCTTATGCATTTCAGATATAAGCATATAGAAGATTTTAAAATCAATAAAATTGATAATATTTATAGATATAATCATTAAAATAGGTTAATTAAGGGTGGCTTTTGTTAAGTTGCGTAATACTGTCTAGAATCAAGACTATCTTTCCCTTTTATTTGCTTCCCGCGAGGCCATATGCGTATCACTCTGAGACAACTGGAGATTTTTGCAGAAGTTCTGAAAAGTGGTTCAACGACACAGGCTTCTCAGCAATTAGCGTTATCACAATCTGCGGTGAGTGCTTCACTGACAGATCTTGAAGGACAGTTGGGAGTACAACTGTTTGATAGAGTCGGAAAACGTCTGGTCACCAATGAACATGGGCGTTTGCTCTATCCTAAGGCATTGGCATTACTTGAACAGGCTGGTGAAGTGGAACAGCTTTTCAAACTTGAATTGGGCGCATTGCGGCTAGCGGCCAGCAGCACGATTGGCAATTATATGTTGCCTGAAATGCTGGCCAGATACCGTCAGAATTACCCTGAGACACCATTGGAATTGAATATCAGTAATACTGGAGACGTAATCAAGGCAGTTGCTGAGTTTCGTGTTGATTTGGGATTGATTGAAGGATTGTGTCACGATCCTGAGTTGATCACCCAACCCTGGATGAAAGATGAGTTGATCGTTTTTTCCTCTCCAGAAAGCCCGCTGTTGCAACGTGAGCTGAACGTGGAAGATTTGATCAAAGCGCCCTGGATATTGAGAGAAAAAGGCTCAGGAACAAGAGAAATTTTGGATCATCTTTTGTTCTCACAAATGCCGAGATTCAATATTGCGATGGAGTTGGGTAATTCGGAAGCCATCAAACATGCTGTTCAATATGGAATGGGAATCAGTTGTCTTTCACGACGAGTTGTCCAGGAACAATTGAAAAATGGCACATTATCTGAACTTGTTATTCCTGGACTTAGCCTCAATCGCACCTTGTACCTGATTTACCATCGCCAAAAACATATATCCAATGCGTTACGGAAGTTACTGAGTTATTGTAACTAATATTGAAAATATAATCGTGTAGCTAATAATTGGCTGTGGATTATGAAGGTATCTAATAACCACGAATCGTTGCTATTCTGGAGACGAGGATTTGTTACAATTCCGCATTAAATTTATTTTAAATGATATAGGAATAGAATGTCTCGCGAAGAAAGTATGCCACGGGATCAGGCTCCAACAACCCTGCGCCGTGAATTAAAAGCACGACATATGGCAATGATTGCCATAGGTGGATCAATTGGCACGGGATTATTTGTTGCTTCTGGCGCAACAATTTCTCAGGCTGGCCCTGGTGGGGCTTTACTTTCCTATGCATTAATTGGCCTAATGGTCTACTTCTTGATGACCAGCTTAGGCGAATTGGCAGCGTACATGCCAGTTTCAGGGTCGTTTTCAACTTATGGTTCCAAATATGTTGATGAGGGTTTTGGCTTCGCTTTGGGATGGAACTACTGGTACAACTGGGCGGTGACGATTGCGGTTGACCTTGTCGCTGCGCAACTGGTGATGGGATATTGGTTTAATGATGTGCCTGGTTGGGTATGGAGTGCATTGTTTCTTATTCTGATTTTCCTGTTGAACTTCATTTCCGTCAAAGGGTTTGGTGAAGCAGAATACTGGTTCTCCTTGATTAAAGTCTCTACGGTCATTATGTTCATTATTATTGGTATTTTAATGATTGTTGGCATTATGAAAGGTGCCGAAGGTGCAGGTTGGCATAATTGGGAAATCAGTGACGCTCCTTTTGCCGGTGGTTTTTCAGCCATGATTGGGGTGGCAATGATTGTCGGTTTTTCCTTTCAAGGGACAGAGCTAATAGGTATTACCGCGGGGGAGTCGAAAGATCCGGCGAAAAATATCCCTCGTGCTGTACGCAAGGTATTCTGGCGTATCTTATTGTTCTATGTGTTTGCGATTTTAATCATCAGCCTTATCATTCCTTATACTGATCCTAATTTGTTGCGCAATGGCGTGAAAGATATCAGTGTTAGTCCATTTACGCTGGTATTTGAAAATGCTGGCTTATTATCAGCGGCTGCAATAATGAATGCAGTAATATTGACCGCTGTTCTGTCAGCGGGAAACTCAGGAATGTATGCTTCTACCCGTATGCTATTCACCTTAGCAAAAGAAGGTAAGGCACCGAGAATTTTTAGCCATCTGTCTAAAGGTGGTGTTCCGCGTAATGCGCTTTATGCGACGACCGTGGTAGCAGGGTTGTGTTTCTTTAGTTCCATGTTTGGTAATCAGACAGTCTATTTGTGGTTATTGAATACCTCCGGTATGACAGGGTTTATTGCGTGGCTCGGAATTGCAATCAGCCATTACCGCTTTCGCAAAGGCTATATTGCCCAAGGCTTGGATATGAATGATCTGCCATATCGCTCAGGTTTCTTCCCAATAGGGCCGATTTTTGCCTTTATTTTATGTTTAGTTATCACTTTGGGCCAAAATTACCAGGCGTTTCTACAGGATAATATCGATTGGTACGGAGTAACTGCAACCTACATTGGTATCCCGTTATTCTTGCTTATTTGGTTTGGTTACAAGCTGAAAAAGAAAACACGCTTTGTTAAGTACAGTGAGATGGAATTTCCAGCATTCAGATATACCGAGAAAGAATAGTTTGTTAACAAATTATCAATAAGTTGATATTTATTAATTAAAGCATTATTGATTTTGTTTTACAAAAAACTGCCTGTTCTGTGATGGAATAGGCAGTTTTTATTTTTCATCGGTTAGGGAAAAAATATCGAAGGTAAATTTCGGATATATCATGCCAATCGCATTGATAAGTATTCTTATTTGCTTTATTGTTAGCAGCACAATTGTTGCATGAAGAGGCTAACTAAAGTGAAGTTTGTATTTCGAGCAGTCGTGAAAAGTATGAGTATCAGTCTAATGGCGGGTTCTGCCATGATGGCAAGTTTTGCATCTTGGGCTGAAACAGTCACTGATGTTGCTGGACGTACTATTGAGGTGCCCGGGAAAGTCAATCGTATCTTGTTGGGTGAAGGCCGTCTATTCCATTCTGTTGCCATCTTGGAAGGGGATAAACCTCTGGCTCGTATCGCTGGTTGGCAAGGTGATTTCCGTAAACTGGACCCACAAACTTACGCTATTTATAAAGCTAAATTTCCTGAAATCGATAATATCCCCCTGATTGGTAACACGAGTGCTGACAGTATTAGCGCCGAAAAAGTGCTGACGCTTAACCCTGACGTTGCCATTTTTGGTCTGTCTGGACATGGACCAGGAAAAAACAGTGAATTGGTGAAGCAGTTGGAGAAAGCAGGTGTCCCTGTTGTTTTTGTCGATTTCCGCAATGATCCCCTGAAAAATACATTACCTAGCATCCGTATGCTGGGCAAGGTCTTGCATCGTGAAGATCAGGCTAATGCTTACGCTGATTTTTATGAAAAAAATCTAAAATTGGTCACTGATATTACGGATCGCATACCAGATGCTGAGAAGCCTTCCGTATTTATTGAGCTCTTAGCAGGTTTTAGTGAAGATTGCTGTGGTACGGCAGGTAACGGCAATATGGGGAACTTCATTGATTTGGCAGGTGGCAAAAACATCGCCAAAGAAGTACTGCCTGCTCCATTAGGAACCATGAATCTGGAAAAAGTCATTGCCGAAGATCCTTATATTTACATCGCAAGCGGCGCACAAGATCCGGGTGACAAAGGTAGCGGGATCAAAATGGGAGCTCAAACTTCTGCCGATACTGCCCGTGCTGGCTTAAAAGAAATCACCGAACGTAAAGGTATCAATAACTTAACTGCCGTAAAGGAAGGGCGTAGCTATGCAATTTGGCATCACTACTATAACTCTCCTTATAATGTTGTTGTTGCCCAAGTTTTTGCTAAATGGTTCTATCCTGAGAAATTCACTGATTTAGATCCGCAACAAACATTGAAAGAACTTCACAATAAATTCTTGGCTATTGAGCCGGTAGGCACATATTGGGTCAGCGAGAAATAAGCAGTAATAGGTAATAAAAATGAGCGTCACTACCGAGCCTATGCCAATGGTGAAAAAACAATTGAGTGAGTGCGATATAAAAGCACATTATCGTCATATCCTGCGCCGACGTATTGCATGGATATTATTCATCGTCTTGGCGATTGGCATTTCTGCTGTACTGGATTTTACAATAGGACCATCAGGGTTATCGCTGCAAACCCTCTGGCAAACCCTGTTTTCACCAGACAGTGTTAACGCAGCAACACGGGTGATTGTTTGGGATATTCGATTGCCCTATGCTTTGATGGCGGTAGTGATCGGCTTATCACTTGGGTTGGCCGGTGCTGAAATGCAGACAATCTTGAATAACCCACTAGCCAGCCCATTTACGTTAGGGGTTTCCAATGCGGCTTCTTTTGGTGCGGCATTAGCTATTGTGCTTGGCATTGGCATTCCAGGCATATCCGAACAGTGGTTTATTTCTGCAAATGCTTTTCTCTTTGCATTATTGGCCTCCTTGATGCTTGATGGCATTACCCGTTGGACGAGAGTTGCAACCTCAGGTGTTGTATTGTTCGGGATTGCGATGCTGTTTACCTTCGAGGCGTTAGTTGCGATGATGCAATTTATCGCTACGGAAGATACCTTACAGGGGCTGATTTTCTGGACAATGGGTAGCCTTGCCAGGGCGACATGGGAAAAATTGGGCATTATGATGTTAGTTTTCTCTGTCATTACCCCCATCTCATTGAGTAATTCTTGGAAATTGACCGCATTGCGTCTGGGAGAAGACCGCGCGATCAGTTTTGGCATCAATATTGGCCGCCTGCGTTTGGGAACATTGTTGCGTATCAGTATCCTGACCGCATTAGCGGTTGCCTTTGTTGGCCCTGTTGCCTTTATTGGATTGGTGGCTCCTCATATCGCCAGAATGATGTTTGGTGAAGATCACCGTTTCTTCTTGCCTGCGAGTGCGTTGATTGGTGCATTAGTTTTATCCATTGCTTCCATTGCTTCTAAGAACCTGATTCCGGGCGTGATCATTCCGGTTGGGATCGTGACATCGTTGGTTGGTGTGCCTTTCTTCCTGAGCATAGTTTTACGCCACAAGGGGAATGTATGAGTCAGGGGTTAAAAATCAATTGTCTGACGGCGGGATATCCGAAGTATCCCGTGATTGAAAATCTGGATATCAATGCATTACCGCGTGGTCAAATCACGGTATTGTTGGGACCGAATGGTTGTGGTAAATCCACCCTCTTGCGTTCGTTGGCGGGATTGAATAAAGCCAGTGGTGAACTGCTGTTGGATGAGCAGGATCTGATGAAGATGAATTTTGCCCAACGTGCCCAAAATGTCGTTTATTTGCCCCAATCATTACCAGCAGGTGTGCATCTTCATGTATTGGAATCGGTAATTGTTGCCCAACGAGCATTAGGTGGCGTGAGCAGTAGCCAATGTGAGCAGGAAGTCATGGAACTGTTGCGCCAGCTTGGTATTGAGCATTTGGCGCTCAATTATTTGGATCAACTATCTGGTGGTCAAAAACAGTTAGTTGGATTGGCGCAATCATTGATCCGCCGTCCGACATTATTATTATTAGATGAACCATTAAGTGCGCTGGATTTAAATTACCAATACCATGTAATGGATTTAGTCGCACGTGAAACGCGCCGTCGTAATATTATTACGATTGTTGTTGTTCACGATATTAATATTGCATTGCGTCATGGTCATCATGTATTAATGCTAAAAAAAGGGAAATTAGTTTCCGAAGGTATGCCTGAGCAGGTTATTACACCAAATAGTCTGGCGGAGGTTTACGGTATTAAAGGCCGGATTGAACGTTGTTCTCAGGGAATACCGCAAGTATTAATTGATGGTTTAGTGACAGAGTTAGCCAGTTAGAATAATAAAACCAATAAGTCGCTTTAGTAAAGCTAAAGTGTAATTTAATAAATATAACACTGACAGGAATAATTAAATTATTCCTGTATTGCGGGCATGCGTCGGTTACCTATATCGATTTAAATAGTTCTATTCTACCTTTTGGAGAATTGGGAATGACTGTCTTTGCAAAGAAAAAAGTTGTATTAGGTATTATTGCTGCTATCTCATCCAGCGCTGTTTTTGCTGCTAATGCTACTAATAATGGAGAAGATAAAATTGTCGTAACCACTGCGGCAGGTTTCCAACAAAAAATTGAAGATGCACCTGCGTCTATTTCGGTTGTTAGTCGCGAACAATTGGAAACAAAAGCCTACCGTGATGTGACAGATGCATTGAAAGATGTGCCGGGAGTGGTTGTTACTGGCGGTGGTAGTAGCAGTGATATCAGCATTCGTGGTATGGCTTCTAAATATACCATGATCTTAGTTGATGGTAGACGTGTTGATACACGTAGCACTCGTCCAAATAGTGATGGTTCGGGAATTGAACAAGGATGGTTACCACCATTAGCCGCCATTGAGCGTATTGAAGTAGTGCGGGGACCAATGTCTTCTCTATATGGTTCTGATGCTATGGGGGGAGTGATCAATGTTATTACTCGTAAGGCTCAGAAAGAATGGCATTTAACTCTGAAAACAGACTCTACCCTGACTGAGAGTAAAGATTCTGGTAACAGCTATCAGAGCAGTATTTATGCCGCAGGGCCAATAATTGATGGATTATTAGGATTAAGAGTGAATGGCTTATATTCTCATCGCAATGAAGATAAATTCTTAGGAGGATTTAGAGAGCAGGAAATGCGCAATGGTGCAGTAGCGTTCTCTCTGACTCCAGATGAGAAAAATGCTTTTACTTTTGAGGCTGGCCGCTATGAACAAGATCGCGATTCAACTATTGGTAAGACGCGTGATTGTCAGCCAAAATCTTGTGAAAATGATATAAGTCGTTATAAACGTAATAATTACGCTATTACACATCATGGTGTTTATGATTTTGGTACGATGACGTCTTATATTCAAAGAGACGAATCTCGTAACCCTGAACGTGCAATGACAAACAATGATACGGTATTTAATAACCATACGACATTTGTATTCGACGACCACACAGTAAGTGTTGGTGGACAATACCGTTATGAAGATTTGCGAGACAATAGCAATAAGTTACCTTCGGCTAAAGATGTTAATAAGTTAACCCGTTGGAGTTGGGCATTAGTCTTAGAAGACGAATGGCAAATGGTTAATGATTTTGCTCTTACTGGCGGAGTGCGGTTAGATAAAGATCAAAATTTTGGAACGCATTGGACACCTCGTCTATATGGGGTATGGCACGCTGATGAACAATGGACTATTAAGGGTGGCATTTCTACCGGTTATCGTTCTCCTGATATAAGGCAGGTTACTCCTAATTGGGGCCAAACAACAGGTGGGCGGTTTAGCAATGGAATGATCTTAGGGAACCCAGATCTCAAGCCAGAGAAAAGTATAAGTGAAGAGATTAGTATTATCTGGAATAACCAGGATAACTTTAATATTGGTGTAACTGTTTTTAATACTGCTTTTAAAGATAAAATTACTGAAATCAAAGACTGTGATAAGGACTGTAAGCTCGGTGGTGACGAGTATGATTTTATTAACAAACGTATAAATGTTGATAAAGCTGATATTAGAGGTATCGAAACCACCATAAATTGGAATATTATTGAAAGTTTGTCGTTTGCAGCAAACTATACTTATACTGATTCTGAGCAAAAAAGTGGTAATTTCAAAGGCCAGTCATTAAACAAGATGCCAACACATATGGCAAATGCAACCTTAAACTGGCAGCCGTTATCTGAATTAGATACATGGACACGTATTAATTTCCGTAGTAAAACAAAGAATTATCAGTACCGCTATAGTATGAGAGATGGAACTCCTTCTTATACTTTTGTCGATTTAGGGGTAACTTATAATTTAGCTAAAAATCTACGCTTGTCAGGTGGGGTTTATAACATTTTTGACAAACGAGTAACTGAAGAAACCCATGATGCAGTCCTGGATGGCCGCCGTTACAACATCGGCATTAATTATGATTTTTAATTAATATTTCGTTTTCTTATTAATATTAATCATTATATTTAACATCTGAACATCCTATAGAATCATCCCGTCATCAATTTTGTCATGATGGGATGATTTTTTACTATTAAAAAAATCATAATTGAATGGTAAATAGTTTTCCTCTGTGCTAAAAAATTATCAAAGGCCAATCGATGGATGTGATGGCATCAGGTGATGTGATGGCATCAGGTTTTAGCACTAACTCAGTAAGAGCCTGCTCCATAAGGCTCTGTAGTGTCGTAAAAAATAATAAATTTTTAGTGTTATCGCGCTTGCTATTTCTGGACTTGAAGTGCAAAATGCGTGCACTAAAAATAACTGGTGTGTAAATATGCACCAGTTATTTTTTTTGCTTTGAGTTATTTTTTACAACCCCAAGAGGCCGGATACAGTTCCGGATCGATATTGACCATAAGCAACCAAAATTAAACAGAGGTTGCTGTACTGAGGAATGCAAATATGGAGCAATTATTCTCTTTTGCACTTGTGCCAATTGGCGCTCGTTGCTGCAACGATGACTACGGGGCATGTTCCTCTGTCAATTCATTGTCCTCCAATTCTTCTTTCTTTTCTGTTTATAGACAGATGCGAAGTCAACCCAGTAACTATCGATTAAGTAGTTGTATCAGTACCCAGATCGAAGTTATGGGGGATTTCGCTCATGTTGCATAATACCACCACTCCTACAGCACTTGATATTAACCAAGCCAGTGCTGACAACCGTGTTCAACTGAGAAGAACATTGACTCTGTTTCAAGTAGTCATGATGGGGCTTGCTTATATGCAGCCAATGACTATTTTTGATACATTTGGTATTGTTTCTGGTTTGACCAGCGGGCATGTTGCGACATCTTATGCTATTGCATTGATCGCAATTTTATTTACAGCGCTAAGTTATGGAAAATTAATCAAGCGTTTTCCATCGGCGGGTTCTGCTTATACTTACGTACAAAAATCAATGAACCCTCACCTTGGATTTATGGTCGGTTGGTCTTCTTTGCTGGACTATATGTTGATGCCGATGATCAACGTGTTATTGGCAAAGATTTATCTGCAAACGCTGTTCCCCGGTATTGAACCGTGGATCTTTGTGGTCGTATTGACTGCAATTATGACAATTATCAATCTGAGTGGCATCAATGTCGTTGCTAATATTAATAGCATCGTCGTGATTGTCCAGATTGTTGTTATGGTAATACTCGTTGGGCTAATGGTTCGTGGTGTTTATAATGGAGAAGGTGCAGGAACGTTACTGAGTATTCAGCCATTTACATCAGAAGAAGCGCAATTAATTCCGATGATCACTGGTGCGACGATACTTTGCTTCTCATTTCTTGGGTTTGATGGTATTAGCTCTTTGTCTGAAGAAACACCAAATGCAGGTAAGGTTGTCCCTAAAGCGATTTTCCTGACCGCATTGATTGGTGGTATGATCTTTATCACGGTCTCGTATTTCTTACAGCTCTATTTCCCGGATATTTCTCGGTTTAAAAACCCGAACGCCTCCCAGCCTGAAATTATGCTTTATGTTGCTGGTGCATTATTCCAGTATGTGATTCTTATATTCTCCAGTGTCACGGTAATGGCTTCGGGTATGGCTGCACATGCGGGTGTATCTCGTTTGCTCTATGTTATGGGACGTGACGGCGTACTGCCTGAAAAAGTCTTTGCTTATGTTCACCCTAAATGGCGTACTCCAGCCATTAACGTGATATTGGTTGGTATTATCGCCTTATCAGCATGTTGGTTGGATTTGGTGACGGCGACGGCCCTGATCAATTTTGGTGCACTGGTTGCCTTTACGTTCGTTAATTTATCGGTAATTTCTCAATTCTATATTCGTGAACGTCGTAATAATACCTTGAAAGACACCTTGAATTTCTTGATATTGCCACTTCTTGGTGCTGCGACTGTGGGTGTTTTATGGATGAATTTAGAATCAAATTCGATGGAGTTAGGCTTGATATGGGGAGGTATTGGTCTTATTTACATGTTTTTCCTGACTCGTAGCTTCCGTCAACCAATGCCGCAGTTTACTGAATCATAATCAGAAAACATCTCAGTATTTTGTTCTAAAACAGCATCGTCAGGTGCTGTTTTTTTATTTGAAATGACAAAAGAGAGCGTAAATCATACAAATCTTATCAAAAAGCATCATATAATAAGAAAATTTCCATGCCTGTTTTCATTAAAAGCCTGTCTGGCTGGCTCAAATAAGGTAAGAGAACGATTATGAATGATGCCAAAAATCCCCCAAATCAGCGATTAATTGCCACTCTCACGAATATTGTTGGATCTTCTCATATTCTCACTGAACCTCGAAAAACGGAACGTTATCGTAAAGGCTTTCGTTCAGGACAAGGGGATGCCCTTGCAGTTGTATTTCCGGGGTCATTATTGGAACAATGGAGAGTATTCAAAGCCTGTATTGAAGCTGACAAAATTATTTTGATGCAGGCAGCCAATACCGGATTAACGGAAGGCTCGACACCAAGCGGCAATGATTATGACCGCGATATCGTCATTATTAGTACCTTACGAATGGATAAAATTCAGGTTCTTCAATCAACAAATCAAGTTATTGCATTCCCTGGTAGTACATTGTGGCATTTAGAAAAAGTATTGAAACCATTGGGACGCGAGCCACACTCAGTTATTGGTTCGTCTTGTATTGGTGCATCCGTTATTGGGGGGATTTGTAATAACTCAGGGGGTTCTTTGGTTCGGCGTGGGCCAGCTTATACTGAAATGGCTCTATATGGCCGCGTTAATGAGAAGGGAGAAGCTGAACTGATTAACCATTTGGGAATATCGTTGGGTGATCAACCTGAAGATATCTTGACTTGTCTGGAAGAGCAACGTTATCGAACCGAAGATATTCAGCATAGTGACAGGGTCGCTTCTGATCATGAATACTCACAGCGTGTTCGGGATGTTGATGCAGATACACCATCACGGTTTAATGCTGATGAGCGCAGGCTGTTTGAAGCCTCTGGTTGTGCGGGTAAATTGGTTGTTTTTGCTGTTCGACTTGATACTTTTCCGGCAGAGCCATCTTCACAGGTTTTTTATATCGGCACTAATCAACCCGAAGTACTGACAGAATTGCGGCGTCATATTCTATCGAATTTTCAGTATTTACCCGTTGCTGGGGAGTATATGCATCGGGATATATTTGATATTGCAGAAATATATGGGAAAGACACCTTTATTATGATTGATAAACTAGGCACAGATAAAATGCCAATGTTTTTTGATTTGAAAGGACGAATGGACGCACTTTTAGGTAAAGTGCCATTTTTACCCGCACATTTAACCGATCGTGTTATGCAGGGATTGAGTCGTTTATTACCCTCCCATTTACCCACTCGCTTGAAAGAATACCGAAATCGTTTTGAACATCACTTAATGCTGAAAATGTCAGGTGAAGGTATAAAAGAGGCGAATGAATGGCTGGAAAATTACTTTAAGCATGCTGATGGGGCGTATTTTGCTTGTACTCCAGAAGAAGGTGCGAAGGCATTCTTACATCGTTTTGCAGCCGCAGGAGCCGCTATTCGTTACCAGGCTGTTCACAGCGATGAAGTGGAAGATATTTTAGCATTGGATATTGCCTTACGACGCAATGATCGTGAATGGTTTGAAATTTTGCCAGCCGAAATCAGTGAGGCATTAGTCCATCGACTATATTACGGGCATTTTATGTGCTATGTATTCCACCAGGACTATATTGTTAAAAAGGGGGCAGATATCCATGCATTGAAAACAAAAATGCTGGAAATTTTGCATCAGCGCGGCGCTGAATACCCGGCCGAACATAACGTTGGTCACTTGTATCAAGCTAAACCACAACTTAAGCATTTCTATCAAGCGATTGATCCAACGAATACCTTAAACCCGGGAATTGGGAAAACCTCCAAGCTGAAAAATTGGGGCGGAGAGTGTGGTTGCTCTGTTGTCCGACATCAACATGATTAGTTTACTGTTATGACGGCATGAAAATAGGAAAAGACAAAACATCGGTGTTTGTCTTTTTCTTTCCTATTGGATGTTGAATTTACATCAAAGCCTTATTCGGCTATTTGGATTGTATAATCAACCAATGCTTTTAACTGGCGGCATTTTTCTTCATCAGACTGATATTCAATAAAAAGATCTTCAATAGTTGCAAGATATCGGCTGATGTATTCCTGTGTTAATGTATCCTGACGATGACGCAGCCAACGTTGTTGCTCGTCATCGTCCAATGTTGCTGGATAGTTTCTCGCACGATAGCGGAATAGCAGTGGCTTAATGCGCACATCCTGAAACGTTAAATCCAGTGCAGGCAAGTTTTGGGGAGCAGTTTCTCTGATAATTTCCATGGCAGTTTTATCGGCATCACTGAAAAAGCCACTATATAGTTTAGTATCGACATTATCAGATTCTGGAAACGCTTCTGGATGGGAGAACAGTTCAACGACTTTCTCCCTGATTTGCGGATTATTGCGCAAGATAGCCAGATTTTGCTCACATTGGTTGCGATCTAATCCTACTCGCTCTGCGTCTTTTGGCCGCAAGGTATTTTCTGGTGCTATGATGGGGCATTTATTAATGTGCACAAGTTTAATGGGTACAGGGCTTTGATCTGGCTGTAACTCATCCCGTCGAGTATACAAGCGTTCGCGTAATTCATCTGCGCTGAGTTCCAGAAGCGGAGCGATATCGCCTGCCAAATCGTACATGATAACCGCATTACGGTTAGTCGGATGCCACGCCAGAGGCGCGATAAGGCTAATATTGCTGCGTAAAACCCCAAACATGCCCGATACATGAACCAGAGGTTTCATTTGCGGGATATCGATTTGATTGCTGATTTTCTGTTTATTTCTTAACTGGAAAAAATAATCAAACAGTTTAGGTTGCGCTTTTTTCACTAGCTTTGCCATGGCGATAGTGGCATAAACATCGGACATGGCATCATGGGCGTGAGTATGCTCAATCCCATTGGCTTTTGTCAGATGTTCCAATTTGAAGCTAGGTAATCCATCTTCATTTTCTGGCCAGACAATGCCTTCTGGACGCAAGGCATAGCAGGCGCGTAATAAATCGAGCAAATCCCAGCGCGAGTTGCCTTTTTGCCAGCTATAGGCATAAGGGTCGTAAAAGTTACGATAGAAAATATTACGGCTGACTTCGTCATCAAAACGAATGTTGTTATATCCAAGAATACACGTATTGGGTTTGCTGAATGCTTCATGGATTTGTCGGGTGAATTCGGCCTCGTTGACGCCTTTTTTCAATGCCAACTGGGGGGTAATTCCTGTGATCATGACAGCTTCAGGATCGGGAAGATAATCATCAGCGGGAGCACAATACACCACCAAAGGTTCTTCAATGATATTGAAATTACTGTCAGTGCGAACTCCTGCAAATTGTGCGGGGCGATCTAAGGCCGGATGTTTACCAAAAGTTTCATAATCATGAAAATAGAAGCTTTGGTTTTCTTTACTGGTATTCAAGGTTGTGTATTCTCCGTTGTCGCCAATTTAATTATTACTAATCAATGAATTACATTTTAATTGGTGTCATAATTATCTAATTTTGTCGCTAGTTTGCACACCAAAAACGATCATTCTCGATGACGTTAAATGACGTGTTATAGATGGTAAACCATAATAAGATTTGAGCGAAGCAGTTCGTATGGCTATCCAAACTCAAACTGACCGTGGCAGTGGCGATTATTGTTCACCAGATAGTGGGAAAAGAAATTTGATTAAGAAATGTATCTGAAAGGTAGTTTGTATCAATAAATTGTCGAAACTGACTTGTCTATGCGCCACTTGAAATTGTATTGTGTAGTGAGCATAAGAAATTATCGGTCTGATTAAAAAGGTGTGAAAAATGGACAACACAAATAAACCAACATTCCAAAATGTACTGGAGTTTGTGCGTATATTTCGGCGCAAAAATAAATTACAGCGCGAAATTGTAGACAATGAGAAAAAGATCCGAGATAACCAAAAACGTGTACTGCTGCTTGATAACCTGAGTGACTATATAAAGCCAGGCATGTCGATTGAAGATATTCAAGGAATTATTGCCCATATGCGCAGTGATTATGAAGAACGCGTTGATGAATATATCATCAAAAATGCCGAACTATCTAAAGAGCGCCGTGAGTTATCTAAAAAACTTAAGGCAATGGATGGTGGAGTTAAGTAAGTTTTAGCTGTTTGAAAAGATGATTGTTTAGTACTTAACCACGCCTTATGGCGTGGTTGTTTTTTTAGTTTGAGTTCCAATAAGGTTTGAGTTCAGGATCAATTAAAGCATAGGTTTGATAGTAAGTTCGTTCATCTTCGGCCATTTGTGCTAATTGTTCTGCTACATCTTCTCGGCTTACCATGCCATGAATTTCCTCTTGATAACGTTTGCAATGTCCAGTGCCAGGTTGATCGGTAAGACCACCGGGACGGATGATGGTAAAATTCAGTGTGCTGGTTTGTAGGTAACTTTCAGCCAGTGACTTGTGTCTGACAGATTGCCCGAATAATGATTTGGCCCGTGCTGATAATGTCTTCCAACTTTCACCGCATCCAATGGATGTCACTAATAACATACGGGCAATTTGAGCTTGTTCCAATGCATCTATGATTGCCATGTTCCCATGATGATCCGAATTTCCTCCACCAATCGTTGAGAAGACAATAGGATTTTCTCCTGCCTGTGCAATTGCTTTTTCTATACTTTCTCTGTCACAAGCGTCACCGTGGATTACGTTAACTCCTGCTGCACTGAGTTCCGCAGCTTGTTGTGGGTTACGAATTAAGGCTGTGACAGGACGGTTTTGTTTTAGGGCAATGGTGACCAAATGGCGTCCAACACCTTTTCCAGCACCAAAAATTAACCAAGGTTTCATTGATGGGAAGCTCTCCATAAAATTAACTATTTTAAATGATAACCATTTAAGTTTATTGGAATAATTGATTGAAAGGAATGAAGGTAATTCGTTTTTGTTTGTGGGTAAGGTAAAAAAATGGCTCCCAATCCAGGGAGCCATTAAATTCAAATCACAGTATCCGATTATTTGAATAGCTGTGGTTTAGACATAGCAGAAGTTGCAATACTTGTTGCAGAATGCCCGCCAGCACCGCCTTTACCTTTGAATGGATAAGCAGGGCGTTGCCATTCAGTGATAATCACAGGCTTAGTCATCATATCTGGTGCTGGAGCCTTCGTCATTGGGGAATAAGCGTGATGATTTTTTTCCACGATAATCGAAGACTCAACAACTGTTTTCTTTTCCGTTTTAACTTCCTCTGCCTTAGGGCACATTTCCGTTGCAACAGTTGGCTGTTCTTCATGATGTTCCTGTTCAACAATCGACGTCATAATGATGGACTCTACCGTGTGGCGCATTTTTTCAGCATCCAGTGATACCAGAATATGTGATTCTTCATCCGCTAAAATTTCTGACCAATGTTTTTCATCATGATTGATGACAGGTTCCACGTTAGCTGATTCTGAAACGTTAGGCTTTTCTAATTCCGGCTCTGCTGGTGTCACGATGGAAACGCTATCAACAACAAATTTCACATTATCATCATGAGTAATGCTGTCTTGTTGTTCTGCTATTTCGACGTGAGACACTGTTGTCGTTGGTGCTGATTCTGTGATTGATGGCATCAGAATAACTTTTTCCGGTTGTACAGGTATTGTTTTTTCTTCAACCGTTTCGCTAATCACATCAACAGAAGCCGGGATTTCAGGTTCAGTAATGGTCACCGGAGTAACAGGATAACGAACCCATACTTTGCCTGATGCCAGTTCTGGCGATACAACAGCCATTCTCAATGGTACTGGCGATTGAGTCAGATTGCGTTCATCACGGTAGCGGCGACGACGCTGACCGCTGACACGTAAGTGACGTGGGGAACGGCGGGAACGACGCGGCATTATGTTGTCTTGCTGCTCATTATTTTGTGAAATAACAGCTTGTGATGCAGAGTTTTGTGAATCTGTATTTTGTGGCATTTCAGGTTGGTTAGCTGCTTCAACATGCGTATCAATAACGGCTGGTACAGACGTTTTTGTCTCTTTGTGAGCGTTTTCTGATACAGATACAGATACAGATTCAGGCATTACAGCCGGTAAGGCCACAATATTAGTTTCTTGTCTCAATTCGTCAGTGATACGTACTTTTTGCTCCAGCTGACGGCGCTGACGGCGAGGCATGACTGGCTGACGCTCTTCAACTTCTTCTTCGACAATGTCAGGTCGATTGATGGTCTGTTGAGCCTTAGCTTCCAGTTGCTGCTGCCGTTTTTCTTCTTGACGGCGACGTTGACGTTCAGCACGTTGTTCACGGCGTTGCTGCTGCTGTGCTTCACGAGCTTCGTTATCCAGCACAGTGCTATCCTGGACATTGTTCTGCTGGGCATTACGGCTCTTGCGCTGTTCATCACGTTCACGGTTATTACGTGCTTCACCTTCGCGACGCTGATTCTGACGGCGTGGGTTGCGACGCTCTGATGAGCGCCGATTATCATTACCAGACGATTTTTTGCCCCTTTCTTGGGTTTGTTTTTCTTCTTCACCACTGAACATCTTTTTCAGGGTACTCAAGAATCGGCTAAACAAACCGGGTTTTTCTGTCTGTTTTTGGTTACTGGTGACTACTTTTTTCTCTTTTGTTTTTACTTTTGTTGTTGCCGGTTCTGCTTCTGCTGGCAGATCAAAAGTTGAAATGGCTGGTTGCTCTGGACGTTTGCGTTCATGCTGAATATCGTCCTGAGCATTTATCATTTCCGCTTCATGCAGTTGTGGAAGTAAATAGCTCAACGTTGAAATTTCTTCGCCTTTACGTACACGTAAGACAGAGAAATGTGGCGTTTGCATTTGATCATTTGGAACAATGACAACACCAACACCACCTTGGCGATGCTCAATGGCGCTGACTGCCTGACGTTTCTCATTCAGTAAGTAAGAGGCGATCTGCACGGGAACAATGGCATGAACCTGATGTGTGTTTTCTTTTAGCGCTTCTTCTTCGATTAAACGCAGAATTGACAGGGACAGTGATTCATTATCACGAATAGTGCCGGTGCCGCTACAACGCGGGCAGACATGGTGGCTGGATTCACCCAAGGATGGGCTTAAACGCTGGCGTGACATCTCCAGTAAGCCAAAGCGGGAAATTCGGCCGATTTGAATACGAGCGCGATCTTGTCTTACTGCGTCACGTAGCCGATTTTCAACTTCACGTTGATGACGCACTGGAGTCATGTCAATGAAATCGATAACAATCAGGCCACCGAGGTCACGCAGACGCAATTGGCGTGAAATTTCATCAGCAGCTTCCAGGTTGGTATTAAATGCCGTTTCTTCAATATCACCACCACGAGTTGAACGGGATGAGTTGATATCGATAGCCGTTAAAGCTTCAGTCGTATCAATGACGACAGAGCCGCCGGAAGGTAACCGAACTTCACGCTGGAAGGCCGATTCGATTTGCGATTCTATTTGATAATGGCTGAACAGAGGGACTTCACCACTGTACAGTTTGATTTTACTGGCAAAATCCGGGCGTCCCAGGGCAGTGATGTGTTGGCGTGCCAAATCGAGGATTTTAGGGTTGTCAATCAAGATTTCCCCAATATCTGGGCGCAGATAGTCACGGAATGCGCGTACGATCACATTACTTTCCTGGTGGATCAGGAAGGGAGCGGTGTGGCTGTCGGCGGCTTTTTTGATGGCTTCCCAATGTTTCAGGCGGAAGTTTAAATCTCCCTGCAAAGCTTCAGCTGATTTGCCGACACCTGCGGTACGAACGATAAGCCCCATGCCTTCTGGAACTTCAAGAGAAGAAAGCGCTTCTTTTAATTCGATGCGATCATCACCCTCAATGCGGCGAGAAATTCCGCCTGCTCTTGGGTTATTTGGCATCAGGACTAAATAGCTGCCAGCCAAACTAATAAAGGTTGTTAAAGCTGCCCCTTTGTTGCCTCGTTCTTCTTTATCAACTTGGACGATGACTTCCTGGCCTTCTTTAAGGATATCCTTAATGTTAGGGCGACCATGGGAGTGATAATTACTTGGGAAATATTCGCGAGCAATTTCTTTTATGGGTAGGAAACCATGACGTTCCGCTCCGTAATCAACAAAAGCAGCTTCCAGGCTAGGTTCAATTCGAGTAATTTTCCCTTTATATATATTTGCCTTTTTCTGCTCGTGTCCAGGGCTTTCAATATCCAAATCATAAAGACGTTGCCCATCAACAAGGGCAACACGCAACTCTTCCTGCTGGGTTGCGTTGATTAACATTCTTTTCATTCTAACTTACTCATTATTTTTACATGAATATAGAGCTGCGAGTAAAAAAGAGGCGAGCTACTAGTTACCGATGGCCTCGTGTCTTTTACAAAACCGTCAGCCTCACGGCTATCGTTTGTATAGAGGCGCCTATTTGTCGGCGAGTCTGAATTTCATTTGAACACAGTACTCTTTATTGGGGCACTGTAATAAATAGGTACAGATTTTGCCCAATCCAGTAAGCTGCCACCCGCAGCCCATAAATTATTTGATCGAACATTACGTCTTATGCCATTGCTGCGTTTTTGCTCGATCAAACAGATAACAAACAATTTCAATCTTGCCATTCATAGTTTAGTAAACCGTGGCCAGAAAGCATTATTCCATTGCTATTGGGGTGATAGCAAGGTGACTTTATCGCTTTACAGGTTTTTTATTAGGAAATAGTGATAAGTTGTTAATATTTAGTCTTTATCCTAAGTCATCTGAAACAATGAGGTAGGAAAAATGGCTGTTATTTAGACATAGTTAAAAATGAGTGGCGCTCTGTTTGTTGGATTATTAGAATCTCACCCATGAAAACAGATAATCAAATTGTACAGTTTGTCACGATTGATGACGAATATGCCGGTCAGCGAATTGATAACTTTTTGTTGGCCCGTTTAAAAGGCGTACCTAAGAGCATGATTTATCGGATCTTGCGTAAAGGTGAAGTTCGAGTCAACAAAGGAAGAATTAAGCCTGAATATAAATTGACAGAAGGTGATGTCATCAGGATCCCGCCAATTAGAGTCGCAGAAAAACAAGAAACACCTATATCTGTCAAGCTGGATAAGGTTGCTGCTTTGGCGGAATGTATCTTGTATGAAGATGACCATATTTTAGTCATAAACAAACCCTCAGGAACCGCAGTACACGGGGGCAGTGGCCTGAGTTTTGGCGTGATAGAAGGATTGCGGGCTTTGCGTCCTGAAGCACGCTTTCTTGAACTGGTGCATCGGCTTGACCGCGATACATCGGGTATTTTGTTGATTGCGAAAAAACGTTCTGCATTGCGGGCATTGCATGAACAATTACGCTTGAAACAGATGCAAAAAGACTATTTGGCGCTAGTGCGTGGGCAATGGCAATCCCATTGTAAAGTTGTAGAAGCCCCTTTATTGAAAAACATCCTGCAAAGTGGAGAAAGGGTGGTTAAAGTCAGTAAAGAAGGCAAACCGTCTGAAACACGTTTTAAAGTTGAAGAACGATATGCGTTTGCAACATTGATGCGAGCAAGCCCAGTGACAGGGCGAACTCACCAGATCCGCGTGCACTCTTTACATGCCGGTCATCCTATTGCGTTTGATGGTCGCTATGGTGACAGAACATTTGATGCCCAACTTGCAGAAACAGGACTTAACCGATTGTTCTTACATGCCAGCTCATTAAAGTTCACCCATCCATCCACGGGGGAAACGCTGCGTTTCGAAGCCCCAATGGATGATAGGTTGCGGAAATGTTTAAGAATATTGCGGCATAATCATCATTGATAGCATACCGTCAGTGGGTTTATCCCCTGACGGATAAGCATTTCTGTCAACGTTATTAATGGTAAGCCGATCAGTGTGTTTGGATCTTTGCCGTCAAGTTTTTCGAATAATGTAATGCCTAAGCCTTCGCTTTTAAAACTACCTGCGCAATTGAAGGGTTTTTCTTTGTTGAGATAATAAGTAATTTCTGTTTCTGTCAGATCTCTGAAATAGACATGGAATAGCTCACAACGAGTATCAACCACTTCTGTTTTGCTATTGAATAAGGTAATGCCTGTATAAAAAGTGACACATTTTCCACTGGCTTTTTTCAATTGTAAGAAAGCATTCTCAAAATTATGGGGTTTGCCGGTGACTTTGTCATCCAAAACACAAACTTGATCTGACGCTATAATTAGGTGGCCGGAATACTCCCGCTGTAATGTGCGAGCTTTTGCATGTGACAGTCGCGTTACCAATTGTTTTGGACTTTCGTTTTCCAGCGGGCTTTCATCAATATTGGGAGAAGCACAGGTAAAAGGTAATCCTAGCTTTTCTAGCAATCGGCGGCGATATTCGGAAGTTGACGATAAAACAATCGGAAGCATCTTTTTTTCCATAAAATACGTAGAGAAATATTTGCAGGCATTTTAAACTATATGCCGCTTAATAAGCGAATATTTGACGGAAAGGCGCAGATGTGTGGCCTTTTTCTTTGACTATGTCTCATTACAAAGATAATATGCGCGCCTTATGCAAAAGGTAAAATTACCCCTGACCATTGATGCACTTCGAGCAGCCCAGAAAAGATTGGATTACCATGGTAGTTACTCTGCTGAGCAAGTTTCTCGTCTTGCAGAAACTGTGGTCAATGTGGATGGTGATGTAGATAGCTCATTATCATTTGAAATTGATAATCAGCGTCTGGCAGTTGTAAAAGGGCATTCCGAAGTGGATGTTACGCTTACCTGTCAGCGCTGTGGCAGTAATTTCAGTCATCATGTTCACACAACGTATTGTTTTAGCCCGGTCGTCAATGATGAGCAGGCTGAGGCATTACCGGAAGAGTATGAGCCAATAAACGTTAACGAATTTGGCGAAATAGATTTGCTGGCAATGATTGAAGATGAAATAATTCTATCTCTGCCGGTGGTTCCGGTACATGATTCTGAACACTGTGAAGTGTCCGACGCGGACATGGTGTTTGGTACGCTGCCTCCTGAAGCAGAAAAGCCAAACCCGTTTGCCGTATTAGCCAGTTTAAAGAAAAGTACTTAAGGAGTAAGGTCAATGGCCGTACAACAGAATAAACCAACTCGTTCTAAGCGTGGTATGCGTCGTTCTCATGACGCCCTGTCTGCAACACTTGTCTCTGTAGACAAAACTTCTGGTGAAACTCACCTGCGTCATCACGTGACTGCTGATGGCTACTACCGTGGCCGCAAGGTAATCAACAAGTAATTTCAGCTAATCATTAGCAAGTTGATATCTTGGCTAATCTAACCTTAGCGTTAGATGCTATGGGTGGGGACTTTGGTCCTCGCGTTACGGTGCCTGCTGCATTGCAGGCACTGGCATCTAATCCACAACTGAAGCTATTGTTGGTCGGCAATCCCGAAACCATCTTTCCTTTGCTTGCAAATCAAAATGCCGAGCTGCTTAGCCGCTTGCAAATTGTCCCTGCGGAACATATCGTTTCCAACGATGCAAGGCCATCTCAGGCCATCCGTTCCAGTCACGGTACTTCAATGCGTATAGCACTAGACTTAGTTAAGTCGGGCAAAGCACAGGCTTGTGTCAGTGCAGGAAATACAGGGGCTTTGATGGGATTGGCTAAATTGATGCTGAAATCCATTGAAGGTATTGAACGGCCTGCATTGATGACGGTGATACCTAATCTAAAACAGCAGAAGACAGTTGTATTAGATTTAGGCGCTAATATTAATTGTAATAGCAGCATGTTAGTTCAGTTTGCGATTATGGGTTCCGTAATGGCGGAGTATGTTGCTGGTGTGGATGATCCACGTGTTGCGTTACTTAATATCGGGGAAGAGGAATCCAAAGGGCTGGATAATATCCGCGAAGCCGCTATAACCTTGCGTAATATCCCAACGATTAATTACATCGGGTATGTGGAAGGAAATGAGTTACTGACGGGAAAAACAGACGTGCTCGTATGTGACGGCTTCGCAGGTAATGTTACGCTGAAAACAATGGAAGGTGCGATTAGAGTGATCTTATCTCTGGTAAAGTCACCGGATGGTCAGCAGAAAAAATCATCTTGGTTGATGAAACTATTCAAGATGAAGATAGTTAAAAAATGGTTACTAAGACAGATAACCAAACGGTTTGGCCATCTAAACCCTGACCAGTATAACGGAGCAACGTTACTAGGATTGCGTGGCATCGTTATAAAAAGTCACGGTGCTGCTAATGAACATGCTTTCAAGGCTGCTATTGATCAAGCCATTCAAGCTATAGAGAAGCAAGTTCCAGACAGAATCGCTGCCCGGCTGGATGCAGTATTACCCAAGAGTGAATAAACATAAATGTATACAAAGATCTTAGGTACGGGCAGTTATTTGCCTGCTCAGGTGCGTACTAACGCAGATTTAGAAAAAATGGTTGATACGTCTGACGAGTGGATTGTCACTCGGACGGGCATTCGTGAACGCCGTATTGCGGCTGAAGATGAAAATGTTGCAATTTTGGGTTTCAACGCTGCTGAAAAGGCCATTGAAATGGCGGGCATCGATAAAGCACAAATTGACTTAATCGTTGTTGCAACAACAAGTTCAACTCATGCTTTCCCAAGTGCAGCTTGCCAAATTCAGCAGTTGTTGGGCATTCCGGGCGTTGCGGCTTTTGACGTTGCAGCAGCTTGTGCCGGCTTTACTTACGCGTTAAGTGTTGTCGATAAATTTATTAAAACAGGTGCGGCTAAACATGCACTGGTGATTGGCTCTGACATTATTTCAAGAGTCGTCGATCCTAAAGATCGCAGCACAGTTATTCTTTTCGGCGATGGAGCAGGAGCCATGGTTGTCGGCGCTTCAGAGGAACCCGGCATTTTGTCCACCCATCTTCATGCTGATGGCCGTTATGGTGACTTACTGTCATTGCCTCATCAAAGCCGAGTGGAGTGTGATACTCCAGAATATGTGACTATGGCAGGCAATGAAGTCTTTAAAGTGGCTGTTCGTGAATTGGCTAATATTGTTGATGAAACATTAGAAGCGAATAATATTCCTCACTCTCAGCTTGATTGGCTGGTGCCACATCAGGCGAACTTGCGTATCATTGCAGCAACTGCCAAGAAATTAGATATGACTATGGATAAAGTGGTCATCACTTTGGATCGTCATGGCAACACCTCGGCAGCATCTGTTCCGACAGCATTCGATGAAGCGGTACGTGATGGAAGGATCCAACGCGGCCAACTTGTTTTACTTGAAGCATTTGGCGGTGGCTTTACCTGGGGCTCAGCGCTGGTACGTTTTTAATTTAACAGGAAAATAAACATGTCTGATTTTGCAATGGTGTTTCCCGGCCAAGGTTCTCAATCTCTGGGTATGTTGGCTGATTTAGCCGCACAATTTCCACTGGTTGAGCAAACGTTCGCAGAGGCTTCTGCGGTTTTGGGATATGATTTATGGACGTTGGTTCAGCAAGGACCGATAGAAGAACTGAATAAAACCTGGAAAACTCAACCTGCATTGCTGACAGCTTCAGTGGCGATTTGGCGTGTATGGCAGGAGAAAGGCGGTAAGGCGCCTTCCATAATGGCAGGCCATAGCCTTGGCGAATATTCTGCACTGGTCTGTGCTGGCGTGATTGATTTCCAGCAAGCCGTTAAACTTGTTGAATTGCGCGGGAAGTTGATGCAGGAAGCTGTACCAGAAGGGCAGGGAGCAATGTATGCCATTATCGGTTTAGATAATGAATCCATTGCAAAGGCATGTGAAGAGTCAGCACAAGGTCAGATTGTTTCGCCGGTTAATTTTAATTCACCTGGGCAGGTGGTTATCGCAGGTGAAAAAGAGGCTGTAGAGCGTGCGGGAGCGGCATGTAAGGCCGCAGGCGCAAAACGGGCATTGCCACTATCCGTTAGTGTGCCTTCGCATTGTGCATTGATGAAATCTGCTGCTGAACAACTGGCGGCTGCATTGCAAGACGTTGAGTTTAACCAGCCGCAATTCCCTGTCGTGAATAACGTCGATGTAAAAGTAGAAAAATCTGCTGATGCTATTCGGGACGCGTTGGTTTGTCAGTTGTATAATCCTGTACGTTGGGCAGAATCAGTTGAATATATTGCAGGGCTTGGGGTTGAACAATTGTTAGAAATTGGGCCAGGTAAGGTACTCACTGGGTTAACGAAACGTATTGTTGATACTTTAAGTGCTGTAGCAGTAAATGATGTATCATCACTCACAGTTGCTCTGAACAAATAACTGGGGAAAAAATGAGCTTTGATGGAAGAATTGCGCTGGTCACTGGCGCGAGCCGTGGCATAGGTCGCGCGATTGCAGAATTATTGGTTGAACGTGGTGCATGTGTTGTTGGTACCGCAACCAGTGAGAAAGGTGCTGAAACAATCAGTGCCTTTCTTGGTGATAAAGGTAAAGGTTTTGTACTAGATGTCACAGATTCAGAATCCATTGAAAATGCACTCTCGAATATTCGTGCTGAATTTGGTGAAATAGACATTTTAGTTAATAATGCAGGCATCACTCGTGATAACTTGTTGATGCGCATGAAAGATGATGAGTGGCAAGATATTATTGACACTAATCTTTCTTCGATTTTTCGTCTGTCAAAAGCAGTAATGCGCTCTATGATGAAAAAACGTTATGGACGTATTATTTCTATTGGCTCTGTTGTTGGAACAATGGGAAATGCGGGACAGGCGAATTACGCGGCAGCGAAAGCAGGAGTTATTGGTTTTAGTAAATCATTGGCTCGTGAAGTCGCTTCCCGTGGCATCACTGTTAACGTTGTTGCACCTGGTTTTATCGAAACTGATATGACCAGAGCGTTGACAGACGAACAACGTGCAGGCATTGCTGCTGGAATACCTGCTAATCGTCTTGGTGATGCAAAGGAAATTGCCAGTGCTGTAGCGTTTCTTGCTTCTGACGAGGCCGCTTACATCACGGGTGAAACATTGCATGTCAATGGTGGCATGTACATGATCTAAAAATGAGCGAACCTACTGTTTTTGATGTATTTTTTATACAAAAAAGCAGATCGTGGTTCGACCAGCCGGGATTTGGTTGCATCTTTTCCTGTATTTTATAAACTACGAAAACCATCGCAAAAGCGAGTTTTGATAGGAAATTTAATAGTATGAGCACTATCGACGAACGCGTTAAGAAAATCATCGTTGAACAACTGGGTGTTAAAGAGGAAGAAGTTGTGAACACAGCTTCATTTGTTGATGACTTGGGCGCTGATTCTCTTGACACAGTTGAACTGGTAATGGCTCTGGAAGAAGAGTTCGATATCGAGATCCCAGACGAAGAAGCTGAAAAAATCACTACAGTTCAAGCTGCTATTGACTACGTTGAAAACGCAGGTAAATAGGCACACATACCTAGGCGGTCGTTCGACCGCCTATGTTTTTCGTCCCAAATTTTTTCCCTCCCTGGAGGATAACCGTGTCTAAGCGTCGAGTAGTCGTGACCGGACTAGGCATGTTATCTCCTGTCGGCAATACAGTAGAGTCTTCCTGGAATGCTGTTTGTGCCGGACAGAGTGGTATCGGCCTTATCGAACATTTTGATACCTGTAACCATGCAACTAAGTTTGCAGGTTTGGTGAAGAATTTTAATCATGAAGATTTCAATATTTCGCGCAAAGAAGCACGGAAAATGGATCTCTTCATTCAGTATGGTATTGCTGCTGGCAAGCAAGCTATTGAAGATGCAGGAATCGAAGTAACAGAAGCCAATGCTGGCCGCTTTGGTGCTGCTATTGGTTCTGGTATTGGTGGGTTAGGGCTGATCGAAGAAAATCACAGCACACTGCTATCGGCAGGGCCACGTAAGGTTAGCCCATTCTTTGTACCTTCAACCATCATTAATATGGTGGCGGGCCATTTGAGCATTCTGTATGGCCTTCGTGGCCCGAGCATCTCCATTGCAACAGCTTGTACTTCTGGCGTACATAATATTGGCCATGCGGCTCGCATCATTGCCTATAATGATGCTGACATTATGCTGGCGGGCGGTGCAGAAAAAGCGAGTACTGAGTTTGGAGTTGCTGGATTTGGTGCTGCACGTGCATTGTCAACCCGTAATGATGATCCTCAAAGGGCAAGCCGCCCTTGGGATAAAGATCGTGATGGCTTTGTGCTGGGTGATGGTGCAGGTGTCGTTGTGCTTGAAGAGTATGAACATGCCAAAAAACGCGGTGCCAAAATCTATGCTGAAGTTGTTGGTTTTGGCATGAGCAGCGATGCTTATCATATGACATCGCCTCCTGAAGATGGCGCAGGCGCTGCTTTAGCAATGGAAAATGCCCTGAATGATGCGGGAATTTCACCAGAGCAGGTAAGTTACATCAATGCCCATGGTACATCTACGCAAGTGGGTGATCTTGCAGAAGCTCGTGCAGTGGAGGCTGTTTTTGGTGAAGGCACTAAAGTATTAGTGAGTTCTACCAAATCAATGACAGGCCACTTGCTAGGTGCAGCAGGCGCGATTGAATCTATTTTCACTATTCTTTCTCTGTGTGATCAGATTGTTCCTCCAACCATTAACCTGGAGAATCAGGATGAGAACTGTCGTTTGGATTTAGTTCCAGGCACAGCGCGTAACGTTGAAGGAATGGAATACGCATTGTGTAACTCTTTTGGTTTCGGTGGCACCAACGGGTCATTGATTTTCCGCAAGATCTAAAATCACTTTGTGTTTATGAAAAGCCCCGACAAATGTTGGGGCTTTTTTATCAAAAATAAGAAGTTAACATGACGTATTGGATTAATGGTAATCAGTGCGATCATATACCTGTTAATGATCGTGCGGTGCAGTTTGGTGACGGCTGTTTTACCACAATAAAGGTTGAGCAAGGGATACCGGTTTTGCTACCTTTGCATATAAAACGGTTGCAGAAAGGTGTTGAAAAACTCTTTATGCCAACACTGGATTGGTTCCAACTTGAGAACCATATTAAACAGGTAGTGAAAGGGTGTGATTCCGGTGTTTTGAAAATCATTCTTTCCAGAGGTACGGGAGGCCGTGGTTATGGTTTTGCTGACACGATTACGCCTACCCAGATCTTGTCTTTGAGTTCATATCCTGAACGATATGTAACTCAGCGTCAAAAAGGTGTGTCATTGACTCTTAGCTCCATTCCAATGGGAATTAATCCCTATCTGGCTGGTATTAAGCACTTAAATCGTTTGGAGCAGGTTTTGATCAAACGGTTTATTGAACAATCAGGAGCAGATGAAGCCCTGGTACTTGATAGTGATGGCTTATTGGTTGAATGCGGCACTGCCAATATCTTCTGGCGAAAAGGCAAAAATGTTTATACACCTGATCTCAGCCAGTGTGGGGTAGAAGGGATTATGCGACAAAAGATCATCGAATTGTTAGCGGAAAGTGATTATAGCTTATCATGTGTTATGCGCTATCCCGAAGCGTTGGCTTATGCAGACGAAGTGATTATCTGTAATTCCTTAATGCCAGTGCTGCCAGTAAGTCAAATTCAAGCGCATAAAAATCAACCTGCATGGAAATATCAATCAAGAGAGTTGCATGAATATTTATTACCTGAATGTTTAAAACCTTAGCGAATTAGTATTCAGAAGCACAAATAAAGTGATTACCGAATGAAACTAAAAAAGCACATTTTCATTCTGTCCGGATTATTTATTGCGATCGCTGTGATCGTCTTTTTTTCTTTTATGAAGAAAATAGAGAACTTTGCTGATCAAGAGATTAATCTTAGCCAGGAGCTTATATTTACGGTGCCGGCGGGAACTGGGCGCACTGGACTGCAAGCCTTACTGACCCAGTACAAATTGATTGAAGATAGTCAATTATTGCCATGGCTGTTTCGCTTTAAACCAGAGTTGGCAAAGTTCAAGGCTGGCACTTACCGTTTGCAAAAAGGGATGTCTTTGAAGTCTGTCCTGCAACTGTTTGCTAGTGGCAAAGAAACTCAGTTTACCATTCGCTTTGTTGAAGGCAGCCGTTTATCTGATTGGTCTAAAATATTGCAAAATGCGCCATACTTAAAGCATGAAATAGAAAATAAGACGCCGAAAGAGCTGCTTAATGCTTTAGGCATGAAAGAAGGCGAGTCACTGGAAGGTTGGTTTTATCCTGATACCTATTTGTATACAGCAGGCACGAGTGACTTGGAGTTGCTTAAACGAGCACATAACAAAATGAAAACAGTCGTCGGGCAGGAATGGGAAAACAGGGGAAAGAACCTGCCATATAAAAGTGCCTATGAAATGTTGATCATGGCCTCTATTATTGAAAAAGAGACGGCAATTGAATCTGAACGAACCAAAGTTGCCTCTGTATTCGTGAATCGTCTACGGTTAAAGATGAAACTGCAAACTGATCCAACAGTGATTTATGGATTGGGAGATAAATATGTGGGTACGATTTTTCGCAGTAATCTCAACACATTTACACCATACAATACGTATATGATTGATGGGTTGCCACCAACCCCTATTGCCATGTCAGGTTTGGCTTCAATTAAGGCCGCAGCACATCCCGCTGTCACAGAATATTTATATTTTGTGGCGAATGGCGATGGCGGGCATACATTCACCACCAATCTGGTAGCACATAATAAGGCAGTAAGTCTTTATCGCCAAAGGTTAAAGCAGGATAAATGAGTAGCAAATTTATTGTAATTGAAGGGCTTGAGGGTGCTGGAAAAACAACGGCAATCCAAACAGTGGTTGAAACCTTGAAACAGCAAGGTATTTCTGATTTGGCTCTTACCCGTGAACCTGGCGGGACGCCGTTAGCAGAAAAATTACGTGAGCTGATTAAACAAGGGGTTGAAGGAGAATCACTGACAGATAAAGCAGAACTATTAATGTTATATGCTGCCAGAGTTCAATTGGTAGAAAATATTATCAAGCCAGCTTTGATAAAGGGAACGTGGGTCATTGGTGATCGTCATGATCTCTCATCTCAGGCTTATCAGGGAGGAGGCCGGGGCATCGATCAGCACTTGATGGCGTCACTACGCAGTGCTGCATTGGGCGATTTCTCTCCAGATTTAACCCTTTATCTTGATGTACCACCAGAAGTGGGCTTACAACGTGCTCTTGAGCGCGGTGAATTGGATCGGATTGAAAAGGAGTCCTTAGACTTTTTCCACCGCACTCGTACAAAATATCTCGAACTTATGGCGAAAGATGACAGTATCAAAAAGATTGATGCGACCCAGCCACTGGAAAAAGTGCAGGGTGATATTCGCCATACCTTACTTGCCTGGTTAAAGAACATTGACTAAAAGCACAGGAAATTCAGACAAGAACTGGTATCCGTGGCTCAATCATGCATACCGTCAGTTAGTTGAACTCCATCAACAGGGGCGTGGGCATCATGCTATTTTGCTTCATGCTCATGCAGGAATGGGGGCTGATGCATTATTGTATGGTTTGAGTCGCTGGTTAATGTGTCAGAATAAACAGGGCATTAAAAGCTGTGGCAAATGCCACGGCTGTCATTTGATGTTGGCAGAAACTCATTCTGACTGGCATGTTCTTGCACCTGAGAAGGGAAAAAATGTCATTGGGGTAGATGCAGTCCGTCAGCTCAGTGAGAAGCTCTATGAATATTCTCAGCAAGGGGGAGCCAAAATTGCCTGGATCACATCCGCAGAATCCCTGACTGATGCTGCTTCTAACGCCTTATTGAAAACGTTGGAAGAACCGCCGCAAAACACCTATTTCTTGTTGCAATGTCATAGCCCTATAAATTTGCTGGCAACACTACGCAGCCGCTGTTTTTACTATTTTGTGCCAGTCCCTGAAGTCTCGACGGGGCTTTATTGGCTACAAAAACAGCTTCCAGCGATATCCTCTTTGGATGCACAAACAGCATTGAAACTTTCTCAGGGAGCGCCGTTGGCCGCGGAGCAACTACTCCAAACTGAAAAATGGCAGCAGAGGAATTCACTTTGCCAGGCGATTGAACAGGCATTGCATAAATGTGATACCCTGACACTTTTACCATTACTGAATCGTGATGATGTGCTGCAATCTTTGCATTGGTTGATCAGCTTATTATCCGATGCAGTAAAATGGCGGCAGCAGGCGCAGAATTACTGTATCAACCAAGATCAGCAGGTTTTGATTCATTATCTTGCTTCTCGCCAAAGTATGGAAACATTATTAAATACAGTTGATGACTGGGTACATTGTCGTCATCAATTATTATCTGTGGTGGGAGTCAATCGGGAATTGTTGTTAACGGAACAATTACTCAATTGGGAAAGGCAATTTTGTCCCGCACAGTAACTTAGTTAGATACGAGCCTATTATGTTTTTAGTTGATTCACATTGTCATCTCGATTGCCTTGATTATGAAACGCTGCACCAAAGTGTAGATGATGTTGTGGCGAAAGCGGCCAAACGGGATGTGAAGTATATGCTGGCGGTGGCAACCACGTTGCCTGGTTTCCGGCAAATGAAGGAATTGATTGGTAAGCGGGAAAACGTCGCGTATTCCTGTGGCATCCACCCATTGAATTTGGATGAAGGTTACGATTTCGAAGAGCTTGCCCGACTGGCTGCGGATGAAGAAGTCGTTGCAATGGGGGAAACTGGCCTGGATTATTATTATCAGCAAGAAAATGCTGAACTCCAGAGAACTTCATTTCGTGAACATATTCGCATTGGCCGTGAATTAAATAAGCCAGTGATTGTGCATACCCGTGACGCAAGAGACGATACATTGATGGTTTTGCGGGAAGAAAAAGTCCAGGATTGTGGTGGCGTGTTGCACTGTTTCACGGAAGATAAAGAAACGGCAAAGGCGCTGCTGGATTTGGGTTTTTATCTCTCTTTTTCTGGTATTGTCACCTTCCGTAATGCCGAACAGATCCGTGAAGCGGCAAGATATGTGCCACTGGATCGCATTCTGGTGGAAACCGATTCACCTTATCTGGCGCCGGTTCCCCATCGTGGCAAACAAAATCAGCCAGCTTATGTACGTGATGTTGCTGAATACATGGCAGTATTGAAAGGTGTCAGTATTGATAAATTGGCGGCAGTGACGACCAGAAATTTTTGTGAACTGTTTCATATCGATATTAAAGAAAACTAAGTTAGCTGTGCCACACTGTGTCTTTAGGTCTCATAACAAACAGGAGAAGTAAAATGGCAGAAGAAACTATTTTCAGTAAAATCATCCGTCGAGAAATTCCTTCTGATATTATTTATCAGGATGATTTGGTCACGGCATTTCGTGACATTTCCCCTCAGGCACCAACCCATGTTTTGATCGTACCCAATGTATTGATCCCAACGGTTAATGATGTTACTGCCGATCATGAACTGGCCTTAGGACGTCTGTTTACCGTAGCTGCGAAAATAGCAAAAGAGGAAGGCATTGCAGAAGATGGCTATCGCCTGATCATGAACTGTAATCGCCATTCTGGGCAGGAAGTTTTCCATATCCACATGCATTTAGTCGGTGGCCGTCCATTGGGACCGCTATTAGCAAAATAATAACCTAATTTGTGAATATCGGTACAAAGTAGTGATGTAACTGGAGTAGATTAATGAAAAGAATTCTCTTTGTTATGTTATCAGCAATGTTGCTGGCGAGTTGTGTCGTTCCAGAAACACAGCTGCCTGCTCCTGTTACACCGGTGGAGCCAGAGAAAAAACCGGAGTCGTCGGTAGGACCATCAGAAAAAGTGCCCCAGCCGCCTAAAATTCAATCTATTAATTGGGGTCGCATTGTTCAGCCGTTAGTTGATCAGATGGTTAATGCTAACGGTGTGGAAGCGGGAAAATTACTGTTGGTTGATTCTGTCAAGAACAACACTAATGGCTCATTGCGAACTCTGAAAGCCACAGATGCGATTACGAATGTCATCAGCAATAAACAGGTTTTTCAGGTTGTATCAAAATCTCAAGTCCATTTAGCCAGACAGGCGCTGGGGTTATCATCGGAAGATAGCCTGGGGTTGCGCAGTAAATCCATTGGATTGGCACGTTATTTAAATGCCGATTATGTTCTCTATTCTGTTGTCTCCAATAATCATGGTCAGCGTGACCTGGAGATGCAGTTAATGCTGGTGAAAACTGGCGAAATACTCTGGTCAGGCCGTGGTGACATTAACTAATGGCAACGTTTTGCTCAGGGTGTTGTGTCAGTTATGGCCTGATATTCCCGCCGACTCTTGGGAAATTAGGCCATTAACGGGTTTGACACAGGGAAGTTACTATATTGCTGCTAATACAGCTACAAATGAAGTGCATCAGATGGTTGGACGCGCCCAAACACCGCATAGTGAAATGCTCGGCGTGGATCGTCAACGAGAAAATCAGATCTTGCGGCGATTATCTTCCACCGGTATTGCGCCTAAAGTAGTGGCTATGCACGGAACCTGGCTGTTGCTTGAGTGGTTCACTGGAACAAAAGTAAAACCCGACACATTGGGTCAGCCGGTTTTACTGCAATCATTGGCCCAAACGCTTGCTATTCTTCATAGCCATTCTCCATTGGGTTATCTCCTTCAATTAAAAAAACAAATTGCATTCCAGTGGCAGCAGATTGACAGAAGACGCTTATCTCCTCGTTGGTTACGTCTGCACAAATTTTTTATGGTGAGTAGAGTACCCACCGCACTAAAGATAGCTCCGGCTCATATGGATGTTCACCCTGATAATCTATTAATGACTGAAAAAGGGTTAAAATTGATTGATTGGGAATATGCTGCGGATGTCGATATCGGCTTTTCACTGGCTGTATTATTCAAGGTAAATCAATGGGATGAGGTGAAGCAAAAAACTTTTTTAGATTATTATTGTACCCAGGCATCAGGATATTCAGATATCCACTTATTGCAGCAACAAATTAAGCGATGGGAACCGTGGGTCAGTTATATGATGTTAATGTGGTATGAAGTGCGCTTGCAGCAGACAAGAGAACAACAATTTTTATCGCTGGCACATCCCTTACGCCAGGCATTTAAATTGTCGTAATGAATCTAATAACCAATATAAAGAGAAGTGAGGAAGGCTATGGGGCCAGTAATGTTAGATGTTGTTGGCTATGAATTGGATAACGAAGAACGCGAAATTTTACAGCACCCATTAGTGGGTGGCTTAATTTTGTTTACCCGCAATTTCCACGATACAGAACAATTACGTGAATTGGTTCGCCAAATCCGCGCAGCTTCCCGCCACCGTTTGGTGGTTGCTGTTGATCAGGAAGGAGGACGGGTTCAGCGTTTTCATGAGGGGTTTACGCGTTTACCTGCGGCACAATCTTTTGCTTGTGTACATGACATGCTTATAGGAGCACATCTGGCAAAAGAGTCTGGTTGGTTAATGGCATCAGAAATGATCGCAATGGATATCGATATCAGCTTTGCGCCAGTATTGGACTTGGGACATAAATGTACAGCAATTGGTGAACGTTCATTCCATGAAGAGCTTGAACCTGCGATGGTAATGGCGGAAAAATTTATCCAAGGAATGCATTCTGCGGGCATGAAATCGACGGGGAAACATTTTCCGGGACATGGCGCCGTGACGGCAGATTCCCATAAGGAAACACCAAGGGATAACCGTTCCATGGATGCCATTAGTTGCCATGATATGGTGATTTTCCGCGATTTTATCCAACGTCATCTGCTGGATGCAATTATGCCTGCTCACGTTATTTATCCTCAGATAGATCACCGACCTGCAAGCGGTTCACCCTATTGGTTGAAAACCATACTTCGTGAGCAATTAGGATTTAACGGCGTTATTTTTTCCGATGATTTGTCGATGGAAGGCGCCGCCGTGATGGGCAGTTATGCTGAACGGGCTAAAGCATCATTAGATGCCGGTTGTGACATGATTTTAGTGTGTAACAATCGAGAGGGAGCAGTTAGTGTGCTGGATAACCTGCCGATAATTGAATCACCTAAAGTCAAACAGTTATACCATCAAGGCAAACAATTTAGTTTGGAAGAATTACAGCAATCTGAACGTTGGCAAAAGGCTAACCAGACGTTACAGGGTTTGTGTGAACAATTTTTGTGATTGATGTCTAATTAATCAAAAGAATTTAGTTGTGACTGTTTTTGGTATGACCAACTGACCTGCCATGATATTCTGGTGATATTTGCAATATGAAATTTGTTTAGCTTGAAGTTATTTAAGGACGTTATTCAAGGTTTTTTACTCAAAGAAATGAACTTAACGCCTTACATAACATTATGTTGTATTTTCAGTGGGGTATTCATGACAACGCCAAAGACAAGAATTGTCATCATTGGTGGGGGCGCTGGTGGTTTAGAGCTAGCAACGCGTTTGGGACACAAATTAGGGCGTAAGAAAAAAGCCGAAATTACTTTGGTGGATCGCAATAATAGCCATTTATGGAAACCACTATTGCATGAAGTTGCAACGGGGTCTCTTGATGATGGTGTTGATGCATTGAGTTATTTAGCTCATGCAAGCAACCATTATTTTAATTTCCAGCTAGGTACACTCACGAATATCAATCGTGAAGGGAAAAAAATTACTCTGGCTGGGATCAGTAATGAAGATGGTGATTTGTTGATACCAGAACGTGAACTGGCTTACGACATTCTTGTCATGGCATTGGGCAGCCAATCTAACGATTTTGGTACGGCTGGTGTGAAAGAAAATTGTATTTTCCTTGATAACCCGCAACAGGCACATCGTTTCCACAATGAAATGTTGAACTTGTTCCTGAAATATTCTGCAAATCACCGTGCAGAAGAAAAAGTGAATATCGCGATTGTTGGTGGTGGTGCGACGGGTGTAGAGCTTTCCGCGGAACTTTATAATGCGGTTAAGCAACTTAACAGTTATGGCTTTGAAAGCCTTAATACAGATGCCCTTAACGTGACGTTGGTTGAGGCAGGGGAGCGTATCCTGCCTGCGTTGCCGACACGCATTTCCAGTGCAGCCCATCAAGAGCTGACTAAATTGGGTGTTAAGGTATTAACCAAGACAATGGTGACCAGTGCTGATGAGCATGGGCTGAATACCAAAGAGGGTGAGCAGATCAAAGCTTCCTTGATGGTTTGGGCTGCGGGAATTAAAGCACCTGACTTTATGAAAGATATCGGTGGATTGGAAACAAACCGTATCAACCAATTGGTTGTAAAACCAACTTTGCAAACCACACGGGATGATCATATTTTTGCCATTGGGGATTGCGCATCATGCCCGAAACAAGAGGGGGGTTTTGTTCCTCCTCGTGCGCAGTCTGCTCACCAGATGGCAAGCCGTTGTTATGCCAATATCTTGGCATTATTGAATGAAAAACCATTGAAAGAGTATGTTTACAAAGATCATGGTTCATTGGTTTCCTTATCCAAGTTCAGTACTGTTGGTAGTCTGATGGGGAACTTGATGCGTGGTTCAATGATGATTGAAGGCCGTATTGCCCGTGTGGTTTATATCTCTTTGTATCGTATGCATCAGGTCGCTCTGCATGGATATATTAAAACAGGTTTGATGATGCTGGTCGGAGGAATTAACCGCGTTATTCGTCCACGCCTGAAGTTGCATTAATTAGCCCCCAAATGGCTCATCTTGACGTAATTAATTGAGGTGGGTCATTTACCTGTTCATTATATTTATTATTATACATATCATAATTATTCTTCTCTAAAGTCAACCTGGTTATTTACTATAATGAATAAAACTGTATTTGAATCAAATTTGGCTCTCATTTTAATTCATTATTGTTATATGTGATAATTTTTTTAAAGTAATGCTCCATAATTATATTGATATGTTATACAAGATAGATTTAATTGACTTAGTTATGCATACCTACCTAATAGAGAATCAAATAATTTATCAGCAGATTTAATTAATCGTTATAATAAAGCCTGTTTTAGTTAGGTTACCTTGGTATCACAATTTTACTACAGTCTGTAGGATCAGGTTCTTAGGTGGTATATCATTTATTTTTTGTGTTGTCTGTACTTTTTATGTGGCAACTTTTTATGTGATATGAAGAGAGAATATCACATAAATCTTCATGTACTAACTCTTAATGAAATAGGTATAGAAGCTGTTTTTTTCGTAAAGTCAACACTGAAATTATTCACAATAATAAATGACCACATGGATAAGTGCTTAATGATTTTACTGACTTAATGGAATAGGATTTTTCTCAATAATGAACGTAGCGCACTTTTAGTTTATTTAAAAATAGTTGCGAAATATTCTTTTAATCAAATTGTGTGGAAAACTATTAATATATCAAGGTGCTATGTGGTTAAGCTAACGATAAGACAGTATGTAATGAGTTCTATAATGACTATTATCGCTATTGCCATCATTGGTAAAGCGGCGACGTTCTATTTTGAATCTCCACGCCCCCGCGTTGCGCATGTATTATCTTCGGAACCTATCAGATCAACGGTTGTTTTTCGTCAATCCTATTGTCATATTGCAGTATTTCCCATTCCTGTTACAGTAAAAGGTATTGCGCATAATCATTTGATTAAATATGAGTATCGTATTTTAACTCTTATTAACCACTTGAAAATTAATAGAAAATACCCTGCTTTAATCCACTCGGCGTTAAAAAACTGTATAGAAATTCATTTTAAGAAACCACGTGTTGTTGCCTATGACGTAAATTATGTTATTGGTGAGCAACCAGGAAAAGTTAGGATAGAGTACAAACCCAATGACTCCATCCCTTTAAATGAGAAAGGACAATTGATCCTGAAATCGTATTCACAACAATGAGTTTCTTTGACTTCTTAACTGAAAGTAAAAAGGATTGCACTTTTTCGCGTTTAGTTCGCATTAAGTTGTAATTTGGCGGACTGGGCAAAATAGTGCAATCTGTGACATTACTTTTTTATCGCTCAAGTGGCTTGATTAGGCATCACTTTTGTGTAGATCGAAATTTTCTAATAATTGCTGGATAAACGATAAACGAGTAGCCCGCTCAATTAATTCAGTCATAAATTTCAATTTATAGGGTCCATCCAATCGGTAAATATTGGGCTGTGTTTGTAACAAACTAATTAGATAATTCGGATCGACTTTATTATTACTACCAAATTCAATAAAACCACCTTTTTCATGTGCTTCAATGCGTTTGATACCGAGTTGTTGAGCGATCAAGCGAATAGCAGCGGATTGCAGCAGCTGGCGTCCTGAATCGGGTAGAATACCAAATCGGTCAATAAGTTCGACTTTCAGTTCATCCAATTCGAGATTATTTTGTGCGCTGGCAATGCGTTTATAGAAAGATAAGCGTATGTTGACATCTGGAATATAGTCATCAGGTAAAAGCACAGGCATACGCAATTCTATCTCAGTCTGGTTGTTGGTGAGATCTTCAAGAGAAGGCTCCCGCCCATTTTTAAGGGCATCAACGGCACTTTCCAATAATTCCATATAGAGAGTGAAGCCGATGCTGGTCATCTGCCCACTTTGGTCTTCACCCAACAATTCGCCAGCCCCCCTAATTTCCAAATCGTGGGTAGCCAATGCAAAACCAGCCCCCAGATCTTCGAGAGATGCAATGGCTTCAAGCCGTTTTTGTGCATCGCCGGTCATGGCTTTTGGATGTGGCGTCAGCAAATAAGCATAGGCCTGATGATGGGAGCGCCCGACACGCCCACGTAATTGGTGTAATTGGGCCAGGCCAAAATGATCGGCACGTTCAATGATAATGGTATTAGCACTGGGAATATCGATACCCGTTTCGATGATAGTGGTACATACCAGAACATTAAAACGTTGACGATGGAAATCCGTCATAACGCGTTCCAGATCACGCTCACGCATTTGCCCATGTCCCACAACAATTCTGGCTTCGGGAACCAACTCTTCCAGTCGGTTTTTTGCCTTTTCGATATTTTCAACATCATTATATAGATAGTAAACCTGCCCGCCGCGCAAAATTTCACGCAGGATAGATTCACGTATCACCAGGCTATCATATTCACGTACAAAAGTTTTTACTGCCAGACGACGGGCAGGGGGAGTGGCGATAATGGAGAGATCGCGTATGCCACTCATTGCCATATTAAGCGTACGAGGGATTGGGGTGGCGGTGAGTGTCAGGACATCAACGTCTGCCCGAATAGCTTTGATACGCTCTTTATGGCGAACGCCGAAACGATGTTCCTCATCAACGATCAACAAACCGAGATCTTTCCAGCCCAAATCACTTTGCAGCAGTTTATGAGTACCAATAATGATATCTACTTTGCCCTCCGCTGCCATATCAATGACCTGCTGTTGCTCTTTTGCACTACGAAAGCGTGACATAACTTCAATATGCACAGGCCAATTTGCAAAGCGATCGCGGAAGTTATCATAATGCTGCTGTGCCAATAAGGTGGTTGGCACAAGAACGGCGACTTGCTTATTATTGATGACGGACAAGAACGCGGCACGCATTGCTACTTCTGTTTTGCCAAACCCGACATCACCACATACCAGCCTATCCATAGCAATAGGTTCGCACATATCATCAAGTACTGCATTGATGGCCTGTTCTTGATCCGGTGTTGTGTCAAATGGAAAACTTTGGCAGAACAGCTGGTACTGTTCGCGATCGTTTTGGAAAGCAAAACCCGGTTTGACGGCCCGTTGTGCGTAAACATCCAGGAGTTCGGCCGCAACATCACGCACCTTTTCAGCCGCTTTCTGACGCGCCTTGTTCCATGCCTCTCCACCCAATTTATGCAAGGGAGCGCTTTCCTCAGCACCACCCGCATAGCGACTGATGAGATGAAGGGAAGAAACAGGCACATACAATTTATCTTTTCCGGCATAAGTCAGGATAAGATACTCTGCCTTAATGCCACCCGCTTCTAATGTTATAAGCCCCTGATAGCGCCCAACGCCATGTTCAAGGTGAACAACAGGTTGTCCATGCCGTAATTCAGCGAGATTACGGATCAATGTATCGGTATTAATTGTGCGCCGATTATCCTGGCGACGACGGCTGACACGTTCGCCAAGCATGTCACTTTCACAAATCAGAGCGAGATTGTTATCTTCATCAACGAAACCTTGCTCTGCGGCACCAACCATCAAATAATATCCAGAAGTACTGGCATCGGTTAGCTGGTCTATTTTTTTCGGTTTGATTTTGATGCGAGATAATAATTCTTGTATGGATTCCCGGCGTCCTTCACTTTCCACTGAAAACACGATCTTGCCACTGAATTGCTCCATAAAACGGCGTAATTTATCCAATGGCTCTTTTTGCTGTGCAGCAACCGATAAATCAGGTAGAGAATGATAGGCTAAGTTGGTATTCCTGGCTTTTTGGGGAAGAGGTTCATTATCAACTTCAATACGAGGCCAATTTTTCAATCCTGAGAATAGTGTATTGACAGGCAACCAGAGCTGTTCAGGCGCGAGTAACGGGCGCATAGAATCAACTTTGCGGCTTTCAAAGCGTTGTTGGGTATCTTGCCAGAAACGTTCCGCAGCACTGACCAAATTCTGGGTAATCAACAGGGTATTTTCGGGCAGATATTCAAAGATGGCAGTTAAGGGGTGTTCAAAAAACAACGGCTGCCAATATTCAATGCCAGCAGGTAGCATTTTTTTACTGACTTGCTGATAAATATGTTCAGCATCACGACGGACTTCGAACTGTTCGCGCCATTGGCTGCGAAACCGCTCAATCGCATTTTGGTCGGTTGGGAATTCATGGGCTGGCAATAGATTGATCTTTTCCACTTCGGCCAGTGTGCGTTGGCTATCCACATCAAAAGTGCGCAGGCTGTCTATCTCATCATCAAAAAAATCAATGCGATAAGGATATTCGCTGCCCATAGGGAACAGATCAAATAAGGCTCCGCGTGTAGCAAATTCGCCATGTTCAAGTACCTGTTCAACACTGCGATAACCCGCTTGTTCCAGCTCTGCCCGCAGTTTATCACGTGAAAGACGTTGCCCCTTGTGCATGACTAATGCATGTCCTTTGAGATAATCGTGGGGGCAGACACGTTGCATCAAAGTGTTGACGGGAAGGATTAATGCCCCTTTCGTCATAAAGGGTAAGTGATAAAGCGTGGACAGGCGATTGGAGATAATTTCTTGGTGGGGAGAAAAACTATCGTAGGGCAAAGTTTCCCAATCTGACATAGTGTTTATTGGCACGTCGGTGAACTGTTGAATTTCATCACGCAATCGTAGGGCATTTTGCATATCTCTGGTCACCAGCAGTATTGGCCCTGGGTGACGTTCAATGATTTCGGCGCATTCAACGGCACAGGCTGCACCTGTTAAATGGCCTAAGTAGCGGGTATCGCCGCGGCTTTCAGGAAGTTGATAACGGTATTTTGCTGACATAAGCGTTTGATGTGTTCTCTAAGATTCAGTCCATTCCCAACACATTTTTAACCCAGTAGCCTTACAATAAATACGCTGGCAGGTTGAGAGAAAGTAAAAAAAACCACAGAACCGGGATACGGGTGGTTCCATAAAGTATTGCTACCCTTTATTATCCTCGAACACTTTGCTTTGGCAACAGGGGCGTAACAGATTTCATGTTTCAATCTGTCTCATTATTTATAGGATTGCGCTATATGCGCGGGCGGGCGGTCGATAAATTTGGCCGTTTTGTTTCATGGTTGTCAGCGATTGGCATTACGTTAGGCGTAGCGGCCTTGATTACAGTATTGTCAGTCATGAACGGTTTTGAGCGTTCATTAGAAAGTAGCATCCTGGGCTTTATGCCGCAGGCTATCATTACATCGGAAAAAGGCTCTATCAACCCGGTTGAACATCCGAATAGCCAGCTTGCGGGATTAAAGGGGGTTAATCGCATGACCTCCATCGTACAAGGGGATGTGGTGCTACAGAGTCTCCACAATGTGGGTGTTGGTGTCATGTTAGGCATTAATCAGGACGAATATGCGCCATTGGCAGAACATCTTGTTAATGTTGATCGAAGCCAACTCCAACCCGGACGTTATTTTGTCATTCTGGGAGAAAAATTGGCGGCCAGATTAGGGGTAAAACGGGGTGATCAAATCCGTATTATCGTGCCGAGTGCCAGCCAGTTAACACCAATGGGCAGAATTCCCAGCCAGCGTTTATTCACGGTAGCGGGTACATTTTTCGCCAACAGTGAAGCCGATGGTACGGAAATGCTAGTTAATCAACAGGATGCGGCCAGATTGTTGCGTTATCCCATTGGTAATATTACCGGCTGGCGTTTGTTCCTCAATGAGCCATTATCAGTAGATGAGTTAAGCCAGCAAATCTTACCAAATGGGTTGATATGGAAAGATTGGCGCGAACGCAAAGGGGAATTCTTTCAGGCGGTTCGCATGGAGAAAAATATGATGGGGTTATTGCTGAGCCTGATCATTGCCGTCGCTGCTTTTAACATTATTACCTCTCTCTCTCTATTGGTGATGGAAAAACAGGGTGAAATCGCTATCTTGCAGACGCAAGGGCTGACCCGCCGTCAGGTGATGGCTATTTTTATGATCCAGGGAGCGGGAGCCGGCATTATTGGTGCTGTATTGGGAACGGGATTGGGAATATTGCTTTCCAGTCAGTTAAATAACCTCATGCCGATTATCGGCCTGCTGGCTGAGGGCATTCAGTTACCTGTTGCGATTGACACTACGCAAGTGATACTGATCGCCCTCAGTGCCATGCTGATCTCTTTAATCTCGACGCTGTACCCTTCCTGGCGCGCGGCTGCTACCCAACCTGCTGAGGCTTTACGTTATGAGTAATCACCCTTTATTACTGTGTCACCAACTGTGCAAAAAATATCAGGAAGGAAAAATTTCGACAGAAGTATTAAAGAATGTCACTTTTTCCCTGCAACAGGGTGAAATAATGGCCATTGTTGGGAGTTCTGGCTCTGGTAAAAGTACCCTTTTGCACTTGCTT
Source organism: Xenorhabdus sp. SGI 60 (assembly GCF_056632175.1). Taxonomy (NCBI): domain Bacteria; kingdom Pseudomonadati; phylum Pseudomonadota; class Gammaproteobacteria; order Enterobacterales; family Morganellaceae; genus Xenorhabdus; species Xenorhabdus sp. SGI 60. The sequence goes on from NZ_CP196860.1 coordinate 1,536,376, forward strand.
GGTGGTTTGGATTCACCTACGACTGGTGAGGTTCGGTTCAAAGGACAATCACTCAACCAAATGTCTTCGTCTGCGCGGGCAGAATTACGTAACAGTGAAATTGGTTTTATTTATCAGTTTCACCATTTATTGCCTGATTTTACTGCATTGGAAAATGTGGCGATGCCGCTCCTGATTGGTGGTCAAAAACGCCGTTCTCAACAAAAAGCGCTGGATATGCTGGCGGCGGTTGGGTTGGAAAATCGGGCACATCACCGGCCATCTGAGCTGTCAGGGGGAGAGCGCCAACGTGTCGCAATTGCACGGGCACTGGTAAATGAACCGTCATTGGTATTGGCGGATGAACCCACGGGTAACCTTGACCAACAAAATGCAGACAGTGTGTTTCGGCTCCTGCAAGAATTGAACCAACAGCAAGGCACTGCGTTTCTCGTTGTCACCCACGATCTGAAATTAGCTAATCAACTGGCTCGTCAGGTAGAAATGCGTGATGGGTATTTACAGGATGAATTAACCCTGACGACGGGGGAGAGGTAATGGTAAATCTGCCTCTTGCATTATTTACCGCATTACGATTCAGTCGGGGCCGACGTCGTTCAGGAATGGTTTCCCTGATCTCGGTCATTTCGACGCTGGGTATCATGCTGGGTGTCGCGGTGCTGATTATTGGCCTGAGTGCCATGAACGGTTTTGAACGAGAACTGAAAAACCGGATACTTTCCGTCGTGCCACATGGACAAATTTATGCTGTGGAGCAGCCTTTTCAGGATTGGGAAACCGCCCTTAAGCGGGTAAGGGGAACGTCAGGTATTGCCGGAGCCTCTCCCTATATTGAGTTTACTGGCCTGATGGAACGCGGTGAAAAACTTCATGCTATACAGGTACGTGGTGTTGATCTGGATACCGAGATGAAGGTGAGTACTTTACCCCAGTTTGTGCGTAATGGGGCATGGAAAACATTCAGGGCAGGAAAAAATCAGGTGATTTTAGGGCAGGGAGTGGCTCATGTACTGCGCGTGAAACAAGGTGATTGGGTGACTGTCATGATCCCCAATAATGATGCAAGCCTGAAACTTTTGCAGCCTAAACGTATCCGTTTACAAGTTGCGGGTATTTTCCAGTTAAGCGGCATGTTAGATCACAGTTTAGCCCTTGTTCCTTTGCCTGATGCCCAGAACTACCTGGATTATGGTCATGCAATAACAGGTATTGCCATTAAAGCAGATAATGTTTTTGCCGCAGAACAGCGTGTGTGGGATGCAGGTAACGCTACGGGAAAATATGTCTACATCAGCACGTGGATAAAAGATTATGGTTATATGTACAACGATATCCAGATGGTGCGTAGCATTATGTATTTGGCGATGGTTTTGGTTATTGGTGTAGCTTGCTTTAATATCATTTCAACACTGATTATGGCTGTGAAGGATAAAAGTAGCGACATCGCCATCCTACGTACACTGGGTGCCAGGGATAGCCATATCAGGGCAATTTTTTTATGGTATGGATCACTGACAGGCATGATAGGTAGTATAACCGGTGTCGTTGTCGGGGTTTTCACATCATTAAATTTGACGACTATCATTAAAGCATTGGAAAAGCTGCTTGGACATCAACTCCTTTCAGGAGATATCTATTTTATCGATTTTCTGCCGTCAGAATTGCATCTTATGGATGTGTTTTATGTTTTGTTAACGGCATTAGTATTAAGCTTGTTGGCGAGTTGGTATCCTGCTCGTCGGGCCAGTAAACTTGATCCAGCGCGAATTTTGAGTGGGCAATAGAATATTGGGGTATCAACGCGTATCTAAGCACGCTATCGTATCTCGTTGAATCGGTAAAATGGATCGGCTGAAAGAACAAACTAAAAACACATTAAGGAAATAATCTATGCGGGTTCTTCATCGGCACAGTAAATTTTACCGAATCAGGCGATTACGGCGACAGCGATTACATAGACAAAACTTTTACAGGGATATCCGATTGGCAAATAAAATAGAAAAACCTTATGTGGTAGTACTGACGGGGGCAGGCATTTCTGCTGAATCAGGCATTCAAACATTTCGCTCTTCTGATGGCCTGTGGGAAGAACATCGTGTCGAAGATGTTGCGACGCCAGAAGGTTTCCAGTGTGATCCTGATCTGGTTCAGGCATTTTACAATGCACGTCGAAAGCAGCTACAGCAACCTGACATCCAGCCTAATGCTGCACATTATGCTTTGGCGGAACTCGAACGTGAGTTTGGTGACCGTTTTTTATTGGTGACACAGAATATTGATGATCTGCATGAACGAGCGGGAAGCCGTCGGGTTCTGCATATGCACGGTGAATTACTGAAAGTTCGGTGTTGTCAATCAGGGCAGGTAGTTGAATGGACGACTGATCTCACTATGGAAGATCGCTGCCATTGTTGTCAGTTCCCGTCCCCATTGCGCCCTCATGTGGTGTGGTTTGGGGAAATGCCATTGGGGATGGAACCGATTTATTCTGCTTTAGCTGATGCCGATATCTTTATTGCTATCGGAACATCGGGCCACGTTTATCCGGCAGCGGGGTTTGTGCATGAGGCTAAATTGTCTGGGGCGCACACTGTTGAGTTGAATCTTGAACCTAGCCAGGTCGAGAATTTGTTTGATGAAAAACATTATGGGCATGCCAGTAAAATAGTGACGCAATATACCCAATCCTTAATTCAGCAGATAAAGGCAGATAAAAGCTGATTTGACGCAATACCAACGCTATCCATTTTTTCCATAATAAATTCATATGAATGAGGGGGAGAAGATGGATAGATTATTAGCGCGTTTTTTTCAATATATTGCCTTTAATACTCAAGCAAAACCATCCGCTAAAACCATTCCCAGTAGTAACGGTCAATTGGATCTTGCCAAAGTGTTATACGAGGAGCTGATCCCGCTTGGTTTTGCTGATGTGACTCTCAATGAGAGGGGTTGTGTTATGGCAACATTGCCAGCAAATGTTGCAACACCAGTGCCTGTCATTGGTTTTATTGCCCACCTCGATACCTCCCCGGATTTTTCTGGTAAGCATGTTAATCCCCAGATTGTGGAAAATTATCGTGGCGGCGATATTGCATTAGGAATGGGAGATGAGGTGTTGTCGCCAGTCGCGTTTCCTGTATTACATAGCCTATTGGGAAAAACATTAATTACGACTGATGGGAAGACACTGTTGGGTGCTGATGATAAAGCCGGGATCGCTGAAATCATTACCGCACTGGTGCGTTTGAAACAGGGAAATATTCCCCATGGTGATATTCGGATAGCATTTACGCCAGATGAAGAAATTGGCAGGGGTGTGCACTATTTTGATATAGAGGCTTTCGGCGCAGAATGGGCCTATACCGTTGATGGAGGCGGAGTAGGAGAATTGGAATTTGAAAATTTCAATGCCGCATCAGTGGCAATCAAGATTGTGGGTAATATGGCTCATCTGGGCAGTGCCAAAGGCGTCATGGTTAACGCATTGACATTAGCCATGAACATTCATCATGCCTTACCTGTTGAAGAAACCCCTGAACAGACGGAAGATTATGAAGGTTTTTATCATTTGCAGAATATGAAAGGCACAGTCGAACGAGCCGAGATGCACTACATCATTCGGGATTTTGACAGGGCTAATTTTGAAAAGCGTAAAAAAAACCTCATTGCTATTGCGGAAAATGCAGGAGAAGGATTGCCCCCAGACTGTTATATTGAGCTGGCGATAGATGATGATTATTACAACATGCATAGCGAGATGCTTAAATATCCCCATGTTATTGCCATTGCTAAACAAGCGATGCTGGATTGTCATATTGAGCCGATAATCCAGCCGATCCGAGGGGGCACGGATGGCGCACAGTTATCTTATCGTGGCCTCCCGTGCCCGAATATATTCACAGGCGGCTATAATTGTCACAGCAAGCACGAATTTATTTCACTGGAGGGCATGGAGCAAGCAGTTAATGTGATTATGCGGATTGCTGAACTGACGGTAAGTCACGGAAATCATGTCCCGCCTGAATAACACGCCGTCATTCAGAAAATAAGGGGCAACCCATCTTGCCCCTTAGTTTGGATTAATCATTAAAATACCAATAACCGCTATTGACCAAAGCCGTAAGCAGGCTGACAAATCGGACATCATCAATAGCGTCACCCAGAAGTTCAGCGTTGACTTTGTCATATTGGCAAATGGCATCAGTAGCATGGAGATGAGGAGTATCTATCAATTCGCCATTGGCGAAACATTGATCGCCAACCCGCAGGACGCGCAGGCCACTCAAGCGATTTAATTCTTCGCCTTGTTTTAGCAAATCATAAATCTCATCGCTTTCATAAGGAGGTTCAGGTGGTGCCAGATCTAATTCATGGCGCGATTGGGAGATAAATTCGCCAAACCAATGTTGGAAAGTTTCTGGTTGTTCCAACAATTCACGCATCATTGAGCGCAGTGTGTCCAACTCGTTTGTTTGGATTTGGGCTGGGTTATTACGAAATGTCAGTCCAGGATCACTGTAGCGATGGCTTCCCAGCTCGTTTGCCAGAATATAATCCGCAAATCCACTGAATAATTCACGGGCATTGGGGGCACGGAATCCCACTGAATAGTTCAGTGAAGCCTCAATAGCATAGCCTTCGTGTGGGAAACCCGGTGGAATATAGAGTATATCGCCCGGTAACATCTCTTCATCAATGATTGCCTCAAAGGGTTCAACCTGCAACAAATCAGGATGAGGGCAATGCTGTTTCATGGAGACCTTTTCACCTACCCGCCAGCGTCTGCGCCCTTTTCCTTGAATGATAAAAACATCATATTGGTCAAGATGGGGGCCAACACCACCGCCGGGTACGGAGAACGAGATCATCAAGTCATCCATGCGCCAGTCAGACAGCACACGGAATGGTTTCATCAGTGCAGAAGAGGGGAGATGCCAATGGTCAACAGCTTGTACAAGCAAAGACCAGTTTTTTTCGCCTAAATGGTCGTAGGTTTCAAATGGTCCGTGGGAAACGTCCCAGCGCCCATTTTTCTGACTGACCAAACGGCTATCGATTTCATTTTCCATCGCCAGACCCGCCAGCTCATCGGGGGAAAGAGGATCAACAAACTGATGGAAACCCTGTTTAATCAGCAATGGTCGTTTTTGCCAATGGCTTTGCAAAAACGCCTGCCAGTCCAGATTTAGCTGATAATCCATGGTGACATCCTGAAGTGAGAGGTGAATTTCGCGCTATTATAACGAATAGTCAATGACGATATCAGATTTGGCTGAAATATTTTGAGATTGTGATTGTGTTGGGCGCGAAATATCACGCTTACCCTGGCACCACCAAGTGGACTATCATCAATGCTGATATCACCTTCATATTGCTCGACAATTTCAGACGCTATCGACAAACCAAGACCTTGACCTGATCGCAATGTATCGGCGCGTAAACCACGCTGAAAAATCATTTCTCGCTTATCAGGGAGGACACCTAATCCATCATCATCGACAATAATAGTGACTGCATTTTCTCCCATTGTGGCGGTGATTTTGACCAATTTCAGGCAATATTTACAAGCGTTATCCAGAATGTTTCCCATCACTTCCAGAAAGTCATTTTTTTCCCCTAGCCATGTTACTTCAGGAGAGACATCGAGCATAATTTTGATGCCCTTATGTTGATATACCTTAGTTAAGGCACTGATTAGGCCATCCAGCAAGATTGGGACAGAAGAAATCTGCCTCAGAAGTAAGCTATGGTCACTGCGCATATTGGCTCTGTGTAGATAATAGCCGATTTGTTGGGATATCCGGTCAATTTGTTCAAGCATAATAGGTTCAGCTTGTTCAATGGTCAGCTTTTGAGGGGGGCGCAGAGAGCGCAGGGTTGATTGCAATACCGCTAGAGGTGTTTTCAGGCTATGCGTCAAATCCGAGAGGGTTGTGTGATATTTGGCATAACGTTTACGTTCATTGGATAGCAAGTTATTTAAGTTTCTGACCAGCCCTTTTAATTCAGTAGGAGGGTTCTCATCCAGTTCTTTCCTTTCTCCATTTTCTAATGAACTGATCTGGGTAATTAAGGATTTTATTGGCCTAAGACTCCAGTCAGCGGCAAGCCAGATTAATGGAATGATGAGAAGTAAGTTAGCGATGAGTACATATCCAAACCATTCCCATACTTTTGCTGATTCCTGTACATCTTGTGGAATGGTATCAATGATAACAATGGTCATGGCAGGCAGTTTGTCAGTGGCAGGATAAATATTTACAGCAACTGAATAGGTTAATAACACGTCCTTACTATTTTCTGCCTTTTTTGCATTATCTTGATTCGGTGTTGCTGTTGGATTATAGAAAAAATCCCCTTTTTCTTTAAAATACGCTTCTAATGTATATAAGCCATCTTTTTTCAGCCAGTCAGGATCAATCATTCTTTCCAATTCAGACACATTATTCTGGCGCCAAAGAATATTTCCACCATTATCATAGATCAGTGCTAATGAGCGGTAATTCATGGAAAAATCTTTGGGAACAAGGATTTCTAGCTTGTTATTTTCCCATCTGGCTAATGTGAAAAATAGATTACTTTGGCTACGGAGTATGGAATAGCTTGTTTTATCAAAACTGACTAAATATCCGGCAATAGCAACAATGCCATATGATAGGGTCAATGCAAGAATAATAGCAGCCGTAGCCATGAGAAACCGTGTTCTCAAAGAAAAAGGTTTTTCAGAGAACTTAAGCATTATAAGATTTCACATCAAAGCGATACCCTTGACCACGAACAGTGACAATGACCTCTTCCGGCCATTCATTCAATATTTTTTTCCTCAAACGCCCCATTAATACATCAATTGTATGACTCTCACGTAATTCAGCGTCTGGATACAATTGGCGCATCAGCGTTTCTTTACTGACAACTTTGCCATTATTGCGCATTAAGGTTTCGATAATAATGTATTCAAAGGCGGTTAATTTAATATTGGTTTCATTGATAGAAAACTCCTTTCTTGAGAGGTTGATTAAAAATGGTGATATCTCAACTAATTGTGATGCCAAACCACTATTACGTCGCATTAATGCTTGTATGCGGGCATTAATTTCTTCCAGATGAAAGGGCTTGGTAACATAATCATCTGCGCCCGCATTTAGCACGTTGACTTTTTCTTGCCAGCTCTCACGGGCGGTAAGAACAAGGATAGGTAAATTAACTTGCTCACTACGCCAGCGCTGTAACATGCTAAGGCCATCTTCTCCCGGTAACCCTAAATCAACGATAGCAATATCAGGGTGACTTTCTTTAAGATAATAATCTGCTTCTTTAGCATTCTCCGCAGCATCAACTTGATGTCCAATATCCCGTAATTGTACGGTTAAGTGATGGCGAAGCAATGCATTATCTTCAACGATCAATATCCGCATAATGATTCCTTATGCTAATCAGTAATTAATGTTTATCAAATAAATTTAAAATAGCTAAGTCATCAACTTCGTCAATAAAGATTAAATAAAAATATAGATATATGATTATGAGTAAACTAAGTATAGTAACTATTTATCTTTTGTTGGTATATTAATGATTGGTGCATTTAAAAACAAATGGTTAGGTTGAAATAGTAAATAAATTTACAATTTATTTAACTTCTATATAATTCATATACTCAATAGTATTCAGGTTGCTATGTGATTTGCGATGCAGAGCGTCTGCTGGGATTACGCAGCGGGCAGGAAATTGCAGCACAGAAATCGCGCATGGGCGGAATAGAACCCGCCCATCTGTATGGATAAACACAGATTATTTTAACTGGTCAACCAGCGAAGTAGCGTATCCAATGTAATTTGCTGGCGTCATGGATTTGAGGCGCGCTTTTTCCGCTTCAGGAAGCTCAAGGCCATCAATAAACGCGTTCATACCTTCAGCATCAACACGTTTACCACGAGTCAGTTCTTTCAGTTTTTCATACGGTTTTTCAATACCATAACGGCGCATAACAGTTTGGATAGGTTCTGCTAATACTTCCCAATTGCTATCCAGTTCATTCAGTAAGTGCTGTTCATTGACTTCCAGCTTATTCAACCCCTTCATCGTGGATTGATAAGCAATCAATGCATATCCCAGACCGACACCCAGATTACGCAATACTGTCGAATCTGTCAGATCACGCTGCCAGCGAGAAACAGGCAATTTGCTGGCAAGATGCCCCAGGACCGCATTTGCCAGGCCCAGGTTGCCTTCTGAGTTTTCGAAATCAATCGGATTGACTTTATGTGGCATGGTAGAAGAACCAATTTCCCCGGCGATGGTTTTTTGCTTGAAATGGCTCAAGGCGATGTAACCCCAGATATCGCGATCAAAATCGATTAGGATGGTGTTGAAACGCGCCACACAATCAAACAGTTCTGCAATGTAATCATGGGGTTCAATCTGAGTGGTATACGGGTTCCACTGAATACCTAAAGAGGTCACAAATGACTCACTGAATTGATGCCAGTCAACTTGTGGATAGGCGGATAAATGCGCATTATAGTTACCAACCGCCCCGTTGATTTTGCCCAGAACTTCTGCCTGCTCAAGCTGACGGAATTGGCGCTTCATCCGATAGGCAACGTTAGCAAATTCCTTGCCGACCGTGGAAGGTGTGGCAGGTTGACCGTGTGTACGCGATAGCAGTGGCAGATCGCGATAATCATGTGCCATGCGTGTGATGGTATCAATTATTTGGCGCCATTGCGGCAGCAGAACTTCCTCACGGGCTGTTTTAAGCATCAAGGCATGTGACAGGTTATTAATATCTTCTGATGTGCAGGCAAAATGAATAAATTCTGCAACCTGATGCAGGGCAGGAATATGCGCGACTTTCTCTTTCAGAAAATATTCAACCGCTTTAACGTCGTGGTTGGTTGTGCGTTCAATCTCTTTGATACGCAGTGCATCCTGCTCAGTGAAATTTGCAATAATTTCATCAAGGTAAGCGTTTGCGTTGGCGTCAAAAGCAGGAACTTCTTGGATTTCTGTGGTTGCAGCCAGTTTTTGCAGCCAACGTACTTCGACTTGCACACGGAATTTTAGTAAGCCGAACTCACTAAAAATAGCGCGTAGTGCGCTGACTTTATCGCCGTAACGGCCATCAATTGGAGAAACAGCGGTCAGTGAGGATAATTCCATTGGTAGCAACTCCCGGATTTTATTTAACAATGTATGTTTAACAGCTTTATGTTTAATAATTTAGATTTAACAATTTTTCGCTAACAGTCTTTACCATCTAACCGTTAGCAAGGATCTCTTTTGCCTGTCGGATCAGGCGTTGACGAGAAAACATGATTTGCAGGCGGCTACCGCCAACTTGTTGCCATAAAACGGCACTACGGATACCGGCCAGTAACACCGATCTGACTTTTGCCTGAATCAACGAATTACGTAATACATCAGGTGAACCCGTTACCTGAATGCGTGGTCCCAACGGGCTGATAACATCAACATAAATTCCAGCCAGAGCGTTGAACATTCCCTCTGACATAGGTTCAAAATAGGCTTGCTGGCGTTCTAATTGTTCGATGCGAGTTGCCAATTGATTGACGGCAGACGGATTTTTACTCAAGCGGCGTTCCAGTGCCACCAAACTCAGCATATAGCGGGTAAGATCGGCAGAAACGCCACTATGTGAACCATTGAACATACCCAACATGGCATCAAGACCAACACGCAGGTTGCAGGCATTATTGCCAAAGACATCCAGCGTAGAGGTTGGATTCATATTCAGGACACTGTTGATCATGATTTCAAAAGCATCAGTATCACACTGGCCTTCATGGGCAAGTTTTTGTACCAGACGGCCTGACTGACAGATACCTGCCAGCGCCAGTGTAATATCGTAATAATTTTTAGCCACAACTACTCCTGTATACGTTGTTCGATCACACCACCACCGAGACAAACTTCACCTTGATAAAACACAGCTGATTGACCCGGGGTGATAGCGGCAACAGGGCTATCAAAACGAACCTCAATGTTATCTTCGCCCAGAGGGACGACAGTGCAGGGAATATCATGCTGACGGTAGCGTGTTTTGACTACACAGCGTATTTCTGCTTGCAGTGGTTGGCGATCCACCCAATGCAGTTGCTGGGCAATCAAACCGACCGACATCAAACGAGGATGCTCATGGCCTTGGGCAACAATCAGTATGTTATTTTCGACATCTTTATCGACGACATACCAGGGTTCTTCACTACCGTTTTTCGTACCCCCAATCCCCAGTCCTTTGCGCTGGCCGAGTGTATGGTACATCAAGCCAGTATGTTGGCCGATGGTCTGTCCATCAACTGTCATTATCGGGCCAGGCTGGGCGGGTAAATAGCGCCCAAGGAAATCACGGAACTTACGCTCACCAATAAAACAGATGCCCGTCGAATCTTTTTTCTTTGCGGTAACCAGGCCAATTTCTTCGGCAATGCGGCGTACTTCGGGTTTTTCCAATTCCCCTACCGGAAACAGGCTCTTGGCAACTTGCTGGTGGCTTAAGGTATATAAGAAATAGCTTTGATCTTTATTATCATCCAGGCCACGGAGCAATTGGCTCATGCCGTTCACATCCCGACGACGGACATAATGCCCGGTTGCAATATAGTCAGCCCCTAAATCCTCTGCGGCAAACTCCAGAAATGCTTTGAATTTGATTTCTTTATTGCAAAGAATGTCAGGATTGGGGGTTCTACCTGCTTTATATTCAGCAAGAAAATGTTCGAATACATTATCCCAATACTCGGCTGCAAAATTAATGGTATGCAGTTCTATACCCAGTTTGTCACAAACGGCCTGGGCATCAGCAAGATCGGTAGCCGCCGAGCAATACTCTTCACTATCGTCTTCTTCCCAGTTTTTCATGAACAGGCCAGCTACCTGGTAGCCCTGCTGTTGCAGAAGGTAGGCGGAAACGGATGAATCAACACCGCCGGACATGCCGACAATGACTTTTTTCTGGCTGTTATCTGTCATGGATATATCTCACTGCGGAAAAAAACAAACGCAATACTTTAGCACGTTGGCAACCAAGGTGCACCAAGCGTCTTCATTTGGCGAAAGGTGAACCATAATAATCCAGTATCGAGAGTGGATAAGCTTTGTGCTCCAGGTAGCAAAGAAGACTTTCGGCGACCAGAGGGGAGCGTAACTGTGAACTGTTAAGGATTTCTTCTGCACCTAACCAATGGCAGCAATGGATATCGTTATCTTGTGGATTGGTATCTATGACTTTTTCCATTTCAACCAGGAATAAAAAACGGATAAATGGGGTTCTGTCCGGCGCAACCCATTGGTGCAATTTTAAAAATGCTTGTGGTTGTGCACGAATTCCGGTTTCTTCCCACAGTTCCCGTTCAGCAGCAGCCAGTAATGTTTCATCCGCTTCAAGGTGGCCTGCTGGTTGATTCCAGAGGGGCTTGCCGTTGATCAATTCTTCAACAATCAAAAATTTATTTTCTGCATGAACAATGCAGGCAACCGTGACGTGTGGGCTAAACAAGATTAATTTCTCTCCATTCTCCAGGGGATAATGAGTCTAATTGTATTGAACTCATACTAAAACGGATTAGGCGCAGTGTAGGATAACCCACATGAGCGGTCATCCTACGTACTTGCCGATTGCGTCCTTCATATAACGTAATTTTAAGCCAACTTACCGGAATACTTTTTCGTTCCCGGATAGGAGGCGTTCTCTCCCAGAGCCATTCAGGCTCTTCGACTAATTCAGCGCCAGCGGGCAAGGTCGGGCCATCTTTCAATAAAACGCCGCTACGAAGTTTATTCAGCGCCGTTTCATCAGGAATGCCTTCTACCTGAACATAATAAACTTTAGCGGTTTTTTTATCGGGTTGAGTCAATTTAGCTTGCAATTTGCCATCATTGGTCAACACCAGCAAACCTTCACTATCACGATCCAGACGACCAGCGGCATAAACATCAGGAAACGGGATAAAATCTTTTAACGTTGCTCTGCCCATTTCATCGGTGAATTGAGGTAAGACATCATAAGGTTTGTTAAAAATCAATACCCGACGAGGGCTGATTGTTTTTTTTATAGCTCTGTTATTTTTTCTCTGGCTGAATCGGTTAAGTTGGCGTTTTTTAAAAGAGATATTTGTCATGATAAGCCATCGTTAAAAATAGAGGTGCGTATTATACCTTAAATCTGTGACCGTTGGCGTTTGCAGAATATTCAAGTAGTATTGACACGTCCCTTACAAAAAATTAACAAGGCATTGCGCTTATTTGAAAGGAGAGGTTAATGGAAAGCAAAGTAGTTGTTCCGGCGGAAGGTAAAAAAATTACTATTGATGCCAAAAGTAAATTAAGTGTTCCGAATAACCCTATTATCCCTTATATCGAAGGGGATGGCATTGGTGTTGATGTTACGCCGGTCATGCTAAAAGTTGTTGATGCCGCGGTTCAGAAAGCGTATAGCGGTGAGCGCAAAATTTCCTGGATGGAAATCTACACAGGTGAAAAATCCACGCATGTCTATGGTAAAGATGTTTGGTTACCAGATGAAACGCTAGATTTGATTCGTGAATACCGTGTTGCTATCAAAGGTCCTCTGACAACGCCAGTAGGTGGTGGTATCCGTTCGCTGAATGTAGCACTGCGTCAGCAATTGGATCTGTATGTCTGCCTGCGTCCGGTTCGTTACTATCAAGGTACGCCAAGCCCTGTTAAGCAGCCTGAATTGACCGATATGGTTATTTTCCGCGAAAACGCTGAAGATATTTATGCGGGTATTGAGTGGAAAGCAGGTTCAGCGCAAGCGGACAAAGTGATTAAATTCCTGCAAGATGAAATGGGTGTTAATAAGATCCGTTTCCCTCAACAGTGTGGTATCGGTGTAAAACCTTGCTCAGAAGAAGGCACTAAACGTTTAATACGTGCCGCGATTGAATATGCTATTGATAATGACCGTGAATCAGTCACTCTGGTTCATAAAGGTAATATCATGAAATTCACTGAAGGTGCTTTCAAAGACTGGGGTTATGAACTGGCTCGCACTGAATTCGGCGGAGAATTGTTGGATGGTGGTCCGTGGGTTAAGATCAAGAATCCTAAAAATGGCAAAGATATCATCATCAAGGATGTAATTGCAGATGCTTTCTTGCAACAGATCCTGCTGCGTCCGGCAGAGTATGATGTTATCGCTTGTATGAACCTGAATGGTGACTACATTTCTGATGCTTTGGCTGCACAGGTGGGTGGCATCGGTATTGCTCCAGGTGCAAACATTGGTGACGATTGTGCACTATTCGAAGCAACACACGGAACGGCACCTAAGTATGCAGGTCAGGATAAAGTCAACCCGGGTTCGGTGATCCTTTCCGCTGAAATGATGCTGCGCCACATGGGATGGTTCGAGGCCGCAGACCTCATTGTTAAGGGAATGGAAGGCGCGATTGCCGCGAAGACCGTGACTTACGATTTTGAGCGTCTGATGAATGACGCTAAGCTTCTGAAATGTAGCGAGTTCGGCGATGCAATTATCTCGCATATGTAATTAATTGCTTAACTGAAACGGGGGCTTATGGCTCCCGAAATCATTTATAGAATTCGGATAGGCACAAGAAACTTCAGAAATAGTGGCTTCAGTGATTTTTACTTCATAGAATAATTCCAATTGTCCAGCTTGACCAGTTCTGAAAAAAATAAATTTACCATCTAGCGATTCGTTGGAATCTATTGCCATGGCTAATAGTGGTGATGATTTGTCTATGGGTTTAATAAATTGTATAGGACTGTGACTAACGTTTTGCTGACGAGTTATTGAGTGGTTTAAACTCAGTACCTGTATTTGGTTTTCGTGTCCGTTCTGATACCTATTTCCTATTGAATCGAGAGTTGAACACCCCGCAGATATGAGGCCTTGCTTTTTACCATTTAATGTTAGATAAATCATGTATGACATAAAATTACCATCCTAGTTATTTATAGATAATCTAAATTAATAATATATCACACAGGTTTTCTTTAAAAAAGAAATATAAATCCAAATAAACGGTTTGGTTTTATATTATTTTCTAATGATTTTTGTTAAATGCTCATTTTTATTTGATTATCCTCTTTAAATATGAAATGTAAAGCGACAACATTACGCCCATTTTTAACAATATCAACGGATACAAGCAGATTACTTTTTTGATTTAGTTCTTTTATAGACACGTATTCAACCCGTTGATGGTTGTGTATAATCGCCATTTTTTGGAGAGATTAAATGGCAACAGTTGAAGTAAAATGTCGATTTTGTCAGCAAACGGAATTCGTCAAAAAGCATGGTAAAGGCGATGCCGGTCACCAACGCTATCGCTGTTTCTCTTGCAACCGAACCTTCCAATTGGAATACGCCTATCGAGCGTGTCAAGCGGGTATAAAAGAACAAGTCGTTGATCTTGCCATGAACAACGCAGGAATTCGTGATACTGCACGTGCATTGCCTATCAGTATTAATGCTGTCGTCCACGTTTTAAAAAACTCAAACCGCGATGCGTAACGACACTCCCGCTGGATAATGTCAACGTTCAGCTTATTTGTGAAGTTGACGAAATGTGGTCATTTATCGGGAATAAAAGATGCCAACGCTGGCTATAGTATGCCTGGGAGCCTCGGTTGAAACGGATCATTGCGCATACGTTTGGAACGAGAAACAAGAAGACGCTCAGGAAACTTCTCAAGAAGCTCGCCTCGTTCAAGGTCGTGTTCTGGTGTACCGATAATTTCAAGGCTTACAACCTATTACCAGAAAGCCAGCACCTCATCGGAAAGACGTTCACTCAACGTATTGAGCGGGAGAATTTGACTTTGCGCACCCGAATTAAACGACGCAATCGCAAGACGCTGGGTTATTCTAATTCATCAGAAATACACGATAAAGTCATCGGAACCTTCATTGAACGTGAATACTATGTTTAATACCAATCAACGGTTGAACGCCCCAGTTATTTATTGGAAGCCTTTTACGCGGTTCAGAAGTCCATAATCTGTTTATTTTTTATAGTTAAGGGAAAATGCGATCTTTATGACAGAAAATAAAATTCTATTTTATAACACCAGCTGTTTTTGTTGTGATGACTGAATTTTATTCAGATAGTGGTTATGATGTTAGTATCAACGGGAGTGATGGCTCCCGTTTTTCATTAACTTCGACATATATTAGGCTCTATGTACTATCTTTTTCTATTTTTTCCACAATCTTATTGTATTCTTTCCAAACAACAGACATTGGTGAGTTCAAACAGCAGATAGAGATTGACCCCCCTGTTGCAGGGTGATATTCATACTTCGATTTTCCTCTATAAACTCTTTTGGGCAGTATATTGTCTGCGGGATTCTTTCTTTTTCGCTCTAACATCAATTATAACCTCACTTGCAGATTATCTGATGGCCAGATAGTGGATTATTAACATCTTATTAACCTGTTATTGTTGTTTCCTATTATAAAAATAACAACTGAAAATTTTAATATGCAATGGTGACTTTTTCCAACTATCACAGTATTAAAATTTAATAATCTCATCTTAAGTGAAATATTACTATATGTTTCCGAAAATATTAGAAATTTAAAGATTAAATTTTGTAATTACCTCAATTTTTTTAATGAATTTGGTTATTACTACATTAGTGATATAGCAGTGCGTGATTATCTAAATTTGTTCTATGTATTTTGTTTGATATGACATTAATAACTTTCAATTAACATATGCTCTATATATTGTGGGCATTGGAATAGGTATTAGATTGACGCTGGTTTTGATAGGTTGTATTTTAGTTGCCAACTGGTTTCGTATTTTAAGTCCAATTGTTAATTTATTTATGTTTCTTGCTTATATATGGGAAGAAAATTACTGCGCGTTTTTTGCGCTAAAAATATAATTAGGTGGCTTGAAATAAGAAATGAAGCGTTTATGGATATCAAAACAAATGTTCAATAACGCTAAAGTAAATGTAAAAATTTCATTAAAAGTTACCCATTGAAATAAATATTGTGTTACATTCTTTTCGCTTTAATGGCTTGTATCTCTGTGTTTTTCGTATACAGAATTATGTTACTTGTTAATTATAAAAGGAATTAAGCACAATAAAATTTCGCCGAATACGGCGCTATGGTCAGCTAATGTTTGCTAATTAGTAAGGGGAAAATATCTTGACGGATCTGATTAACTTCATTAACAACATTCTTTGGGACTATGTACTGATATACCTTCTCCTTGGGGTTGGTCTTTACTTCACACTGCGTTTTGGTTTTATACAACTTCGCCACTTTGGCCACATGTTTTCAGTTCTGAGAAATAGTAATAAGTCGGATGATTCTGGCATTTCATCTTTTCAGGCCTTGTGTACCAGCCTTGCTGCTCGTGTAGGAACCGGTAACTTAGCAGGCGTTGCTATTGCAATTACTGCCGGTGGACCAGGGGCTGTTTTTTGGATGTGGGTAGTGGCATTTATTGGTATGGCGACTGCCTTTGTGGAAAGCACGCTTGCCCAGTTGTACAAGACGAAAGACGATCAAGGAAATTATCGCGGTGGCCCGGCTTACTACATGGAAAGAGGGTTGAAGAAGCGATGGATGGGAATTCTATTTTCATTCTTCCTTATTATCGCGTTTGGTCTTGTATTTAATGCTGTTCAGGCAAACTCAATTGCGGAAGCGGCTGCCTTTGCTTTTAATATCAAACCAATTTATGTCGGTATCGTATTAGTCATTATCAGTGGTGTAATTATTTTCGGCGGGCTGCGTTCTATCGCTCGGGTCGCGGAATTGGTTGTACCCTTTATGGCAATTTCCTATTTTATCCTGGCACTTTGGGTTGTTGGTCACAACATTGAACGTATCCCAGCGGTATTTGCACTGGTTATCAAGAGTGCCTTTGGCATTCAGGAAGCGATAGCGGGAACATTAGGCTACGGCATCTCCCAGGCAATGCTTCAGGGGGTTCAACGCGGATTATTCTCGAATGAAGCGGGGATGGGTTCTGCACCAAATGCGGCAGCATCAGCTTCTCCATATCCACCCCATCCGGCCTCTCAGGGTTATGTGCAGATGTTGGGGGTATTTATGGATACCATCGTTATCTGTAGTGCGACGGCGATGATCATCCTCTCTTCTGGTGTTCTTAACGAAAACGTTACTGCGATCAGTGGAATTGAATTAACTCAGCGAGCATTATCATCCGCGGTTGGACATTGGGGAACGATGTTTGTTGCGATTGCTATTTTCTTCTTTGCCTTTACGTCGATTATTGCCAATTACGCTTATGCTGAAAGCAATATGATATTCCTGGAGCGTAACCACACTGCTGGCTTATTTATTCTGCGGTTGGCTGCGTTGGGTATGGTAATGTTTGGTACATTGGCAGACGTACCTCTGGTTTGGAATATGGCTAACCTATCAATGGCGTGTATGGCTATTGTTAACTTGATTGCCATATTCATGTTGTCAGGTATCGCGGTGAAACTGGCGAAAGATTATAACCAGCAGAGAAAATCAGGCAAATTACCGACATTCAATATTAATAGCTACCCAGAGATCCAACAGCAAGTTGAAAAAGGTATTTGGGATAATGATGCACCGCATAACGGTGAGAAGAGTAATTGCTGATACTGAAATGTCTATAGGATATCAGTAACACAAGATGACTCGTATCAAGTAACTTTATTAGCCAGCTATTCGTTCGTTCCGCGAATAGCTGGCTTTTATTTGTTCTTAAAAACATGCGGATAAGTAAAAGAACACCACATCTCTTTTTGTTTCATCTAATATATAATCATCATAATGTTATCTTTTTCCGTAAAATAGCTGACCGATCATGATAAAACGATTAATAATATGCATATTTATCACATTGTTGATTGGTTGTTCTTATTCCCCTAAGCTAAAAGATAGAAATGGTTATATTGTTGACTATTCCTATCCTTATTCGACCAAGCAAGGTATTGACTCAATTAGATTTCTTGTCCTTCACTATACCGCGTTAGATGATAAAAGATCTTTACGGGAATTAACGGGAGGCCGCGTTAGTATTCATTACCTTATTCCTTCGCAACCGAGATATCAGGATAAAGAGCCGATTATTTTCCAACTGGTTTCAGAAAAGGAAAGGGCATGGCATGCGGGAAAGAGTGAGTGGAATGGATACCAAAGCTTGAACCGCTATTCTATTGGTATAGAAATTGTTAATTGCGGCTTTAAACAAGAGTTTATTAAAAAAGAGTGGTGTTCATATCACCCATCACAAATTGACGCAATTATCAGATTGGCAAAAGATATTATGCACAGGCATAAGATCCAGGCTGTGAATGTTGTGGGTCATAGCGATATTGCACCACTGAGAAAAGAAGATCCTGGGCCTGTTTTTCCGTGGCGTGAACTTTATGAACAGGGGATTGGCGCTTGGCCCGATCATGCAACAGTGAATAAATATTTGGCGGGTAGAGCACCGGGTATGCTGGCGTCAGTAATATCAGTTCAGAAAGCACTGGCCCTTTATGGTTATAGTATTCCTCAAACAGGCGTTTTGGATAGCGCCACTTATAAAACGATTCAAGCATTTCAGATGCATTTTCGCCCGTCAGACATTAATGGCATTCCCGATGCAGAAACGGAAGCGATAGCTCTGGCATTGGTAGAAAAATATCAATAACGATTTATGCTTAATATATAGAAACAAAATGGTGTTTTTTGGAAAGAGAAAGTAGTGGATATAAGTAAGTTGAGACATGGCGGCCATGATGAATGGCCGCTAACGATACCAGGTTTTAAGATTCGCAGTTGTAAGTTAAATGTAGTGGAAGCTTAACTTCAAGTTCAATATCTGTACTTTGGCGAAAATCATAAGGCGTAATGCCGTACTCTTTACGGAACATATAGGTAAAATGGGATTGAGAGCCAAACCCGAAATCCAGGGCAATATCAAAAATAGGCAACGAACTATTTTTCAACAGATAAACAGCGCCAGCCAAGCGTCGTTGGCGGATGTACTTCCCAAGAGATATGCCGGTAACTTCCTTGAATATTTTCTGCATGTGCCAAAGTGAATAGCCAGAATAAGCAGCAAGCTCTTCAAGATGAATGACACGGCCAAGATGGTTTTCTATCCATTTACTCAGTGCGCATACAAGTGCTAAGTGGTTATCTTGTGCCATTACAATTTTAAATTGGTTGAAGGTTGGGGAAGTATACACAACTTCTTTTCAAGATGACAAAACCCATCATTAATAGGGAGGACAGTGATTAGATAAAAAATTTTAATACACTATTATCACTCTATCATATGATTACTCCCTATAATATTTTATTATAAAGTTAACTACAATGAAATAATCCTAAGGTGACCTCATTGAATACTAAAAAAATCCTTTTAGCTCTGTGCTTGATATTGATATGTCTGTTTTTGTATTTGTTAGCGTTGGATGTACATTGTGAGCAAGGTAATGATGTGTTCGAATTAGGTGTTTGTTCCATCACCCGATACTTGCCTTTTTGACATTCAATCAACCATATTTTGTCTGCATGTGTGTTAATATGCATCCGCAGTATTCATTCTTTGTAAATGGTGTTTTAATATCCACTTGATACGAATTAACAAACTCAATATTGCGTTAAATTAGTACATAACTCAATAACATATAATATGTTGAAGGAATTATGTTGAGAAAATTTGAACTCAACAAATTTTGCTCAATTTGAGAAGAGTAGGAGAATTTCTGGCTCTATTCAGGTACAAAGGTTCAAAACAACAAATAAAACAACTTCTAATGAGACGGGTTCTAAGCATCGTAAAAAGAGGATTAGATGGCAGAACAACAAGAACAACAATCTACGCTTAAGCGTGGTTTAAAGAACAGACATATTCAGCTTATTGCTCTCGGCGGTGCAGTAGGCACGGGGTTATTTTTAGGTGTTGCCCAAACCATTAAAATGGCAGGGCCTTCAGTGCTCCTTGGGTATGCGCTCGGTGGGTTTATCGCATTTTTAATTATGCGACAACTGGGCGAAATGGTTGTCGAAGAGCCAGTCGCGGGGTCATTTAGCCACTTTGCTTATAAATATTGGGGGAATTTTGCCGGTTTTCTGGCAGGCTGGAATTATTGGGCAATGTTTATTTTGGTTGGAATGGCAGAATTAACGGCTGTTGGTATGTATATCCAATATTGGTGGCCGGAAATTCCAACATGGATCTCTGCCGCAATATTCTTTGTACTGATTAATCTCGTCAATCTAATTAATGTTCGGTTATATGGTGAAACCGAATTTTGGTTCTCTATCATTAAAGTCAGTGCCATCGTCGGGATGATTATCTTTGGAAGTTATTTGCTGATTAGCGGTAATGGTGGCCCACAGGCAAGTATCACCAACTTGTGGCAGCAGGGCGGCTTTATGCCAAATGGGATTTCTGGCTTGATTATGGCGCTGGCTGTGATCATGTTTTCATTTGGTGGGCTGGAAATGGTAGGCATTACCGCAGCAGAAGCAGAAAATCCTGAGAAAAATATCCCAAAAGCCACTAACCAGGTTGTTTATCGCATCTTGCTGTTCTATATCGGTTCATTGGCTATTTTGCTGTCGTTGTACCCGTGGGAGAAGGTGGTAGAAGGCGGCAGCCCATTCGTTTTGATTTTCCATGATCTGGATAACTTCTGGGTAGCGAATGTGCTGAATGTGGTGGTACTAACGGCGGCGTTGTCTGTTTATAACAGTGGTGTGTATTGTAATAGCCGGATGTTGTATGGTTTGGCTAAACAAGGTAATGCGCCTTATGCACTCACAAAAGTTAACAAACGCAATGTGCCTGTCTTGTCTATTGGTTTATCAGCGCTGGCAACATCAATTGGTGTATTGATTAACTATGTTATACCCGGTAAGGCATTTGAGTTGTTAATGGCATTAGTGGTAACAACTCTGGTCATTAACTGGATTATGATTTGTTGTGCTCATTTGAAATTCCGTTCAGCTAAAGATAAAGAAGGTGTCAAGACGAAATTTCAGGCACTGTGGTATCCATTTGGAAACTATCTGTGTTTAGTATTCCTGGCATTCATTCTTGTTATTATACTAACGATGCCACCAATTCGTATTTCAGTCATCTTGATGCCGTTTTGGATAGGTGTCTTATGGATTGGTTATTTGATTGTTCGCTCAAAGAAAGCCAAGAGATAAGCAGATTAGTTGCCAATCCATGCCATGTTTTTTCAGCCGGGTATTATGCCCGGCTGATTGTTATTGTCAGTGCTAAATAATACATTAGCGTTATTTTATGTAACTAAACGCCATTATCTGGTGAATTCTATTTTTAATAAAATATTATTTCTGTATTTTCTCCATAATTCAGAATAAGAATATTTATACTCTTTTTTGACAATGTAGTTTCATTTTAAACGCTAACTACTCCAGCAAAATGTACTTTATGAAATCAATAAATCGTATAGATGAATAGTAAAAAATTATCCCACAAATATTATAATTGAATAATATTTAACAAATGATAAACAAAAAGTAAGCTGGTTACAGGTAAAACGACTATATTGTATGTTCAAAAATAATAAGTGAAATTAGCCATAATTTTTACAGCTATCTAAAATGAATTTTGTATAACGATAACTCTCTGGTCTACACCATAACTGATATGTAAAACAATATTATATATTAATCTTATTAAAGATATTGCTTTGGGTGAATTTTTCTTTTTACCTATATTCATAGGGTTACGTGACTTAAAGGTTATGGAGTAATTTCAATTCGGAATAGAAATTGAGAGTTTTAAATATGTGCGTTGTCTCCAGCACCTGAAAAAAATGGCTTGCGATTATATAAAGAGTATGTGATAAAACACATGGGTAAACGAAGTACAGTTCTGTTAATAAATAACAGTAACTAATACTGGTTTGTTTATTTTTATGCCAATAGGCTAATAAAGTGATTCAAAGGAAATTTTTGAAATGGCAAAAATCACTGGTACTGTGAAGTGGTTCAACGAGTCTAAAGGTTTTGGTTTTATTACTCCATCTGACGGTAGCAAAGATGTATTTGTACATTTTTCTGCCATTACGAAAGATGGATTTAAAACATTGTCTGAAGGCCAACAAGTTGAGTTTGAAATTCAGGATGGTCCTAAAGGTCCTGCTGCTGCAAACGTTAAAACTTTATAGTAATAAATTTAATTTAGCTGCTATTCGATTGCTGGTTAAATCTATTTATCGTTAGTTTAGTTTTATTATCTGGCGATAACCTATTGCAAATATCACTCTATTGGGGTACTAATGGAGTGATTTTTTTTGACTCGGGGCGTTCTTTATTGAACTGAGAAGTACCCGTATTACCTGATCTGGATAATGCCAGCGTAGGGAAGTCATGGTATATCTCTTATTCCGATACCCGCTTTTCTTTAGCTGGTGGTAGGAATCACCATAATGAGAATTAATTCACTGACTATCGCAGGAACCGATCCTGGCGGTGGTGCCGGCATTCAAGCCGATTTAAAAACCTTTTCTGCGCTTGGGGCCTACGGTACGACAGTTATCACTGCGTTGGTTGCGCAAAATACACTGGGTGTACAATCCGTTTATGAACTTGCTCCCCTCTTTGTTGCTGCCCAATTAGAATCCGTGCTTTCAGATGTCAGGATCGACAGTGCCAAAATTGGTATGTTGTCGAATGCGGCTAATATCGCTGTAATAGCAGAGTCGTTGCAGCGTTATCCTATTCCTTACATTGTATTGGATACTGTTATGGTAGCGAAAAGTGGTGATCCTTTGTTATCACCAGAGTCTGTTTCCGTAATGGTAGAGCAATTACTGCCGATCGTCTCTTTGATCACCCCTAATTTACCGGAAGCAGCAGCTATATTGAGATGTGATATTGCCAATACTGAAGATGAAATGTTATGGCAGGGGCGTGCATTACGTTCAATGGGATGCCAGGCCGTTTTATTGAAAGGCGGACATTTAAATAATGAGGAAAGCCCGGATTGGCTTTTTACCTCGGAAGGGGAGTGGCGTTTTAGCGCTCCCAGAGTCAATACACGGCATACTCATGGAACGGGTTGTACTTTATCCGCAGCACTTGCTGCATTGCGCCCCTACTCTGATTGGCAAAGTACGTTGCCGGTTGCCAAAACATATTTACAAAAGGCGCTGATGCAGGCGGATAGTTTGCAGGTTGGTCATGGCATTGGACCAGTCCACCATTTTCATCAATGGTGGTGAATTTTTGAATAATGGGGATGCGAGATCCCCATTTTGAACGTACTGAATCTAATGGATTAAGCGATGGTAATTTTCTTATCGAGATAAACATCCTGTACGGAGCGAATTAACTCAACGCCCTCTTTCATCGATTTCTTGAACGCTTTGCGGCCAAGGATCAATCCCATTCCTCCGGCACGTTTATTGATAACGGCAGTGCGGACAGAATCACTTAAGTCATTGTTTCCAGAAGCACCACCTGAATTGATTAATCCAGCGCGTCCCATATAACAGTTAGCAATTTGATAACGAACGAGATCAATCGGATGTTCAGAGGTCAAATTGCTATAGACGCGTTTATCTGTATGCCCGAACCCAATAGCAGTATAACCACCATTAGTTTCAGCCATTTTTTGTTTAACGATATCGGCGCCGATCGTTGCGGCCAGATGATTCGCCTGGCCGGTTAAATCGGCGCTGGTGTGGTAATCAACCCCATCTTTCTTGAAAGCGGAATTACGCAGATAAGCCCATAACACCGTGACCATACCGAGTTCGTGAGCGCGTTCAAAGGCGGCTGAAATTTCTTCTATTTGGCGGCGTGACTCGGGAGAACCATAATAGATTGTTGCACCTACCGCAACGGCACCCATGTTAAATGCCTGTTCGACACTGGCATACAACGTTTGATCATATTGGGCGGGATAGGTCAAAGTTTCATTGTGATTAAGCTTAACCAGAAATGGGATCTTATGTGCATAACGGCGAGAAACAGACGCCAGAACACCGTAAGTTGAAGCAACACAATTACAGCCGGCCTCAATCGCCAGTTCAACGATATTTTTGGGATCAAAATAGAGAGGATTGGTAGCGAAAGAAGCACTGGCGGAATGTTCAACCCCCTGATCTACTGGCAAAATTGAGAGATAACCCGTACCTGCCAGGCGTCCATGATTCAATAAGGTTTGCATGGAGCGAAGAACAGTATTGGGGCGGTTATTTTCGAGCATGATTCTATCAACGAAATCTGTACCTGGAAGATAGAGATTTTCACGTGGAATGGTATTACATTGATGTTCCAATAAACTCTCTGCGTCTTTTCCTAACAACTTAACGATATCAGTCATGATTAACTCCAGTTTGCAAAAGGCGCTACTGATTGTTGTTTATATTTGAGCAGATCACAAGACAAGTGGAAAGGGAAGCCGCAGTGGATCGCTCAGTTAAGACAAATGCTGCTAAAATTTAACCATGTTATATGACTATAAAGTAAAATAATATTTATCTGCTGTGGTGATAAATATTGAAGTTATTCAGAAATTGGATAATTTGGTTTATTTTTTCTCAAAAATTCCTTCATTAAACTGAATAAATTCCAACATTATTTATCAAAAGGTGTTTTTTTTGATTATTATAAACATGGTTACTAATAAAAGGCTAATAAACATCCAATAAGGATTTGTAAACATTAACTAATTTAATGTTTTTGGAGATGGGCCTTTTTATTAACTCTTTGAATTATTTTGATTTTATTTGTTTGTGTAAAAGAAAAGGCCAGCCCAAGGGAGATTGAGCTAGCCAAGGAGGTGGTTCCTAGTCTTACAGTAAAAATTTTTTAGTTTTTTATTTTTCAGAACTGATAATACGAGAAATAAATTAGCATTGATGTGATCTATTTCTAAAAAAATAGATCTATTTCTTTAAAATCCTATTTCGAATTATTTCACTTGTCATTCATATGGATGAGGTGCTCTGGTATTACCACCTTTTAAGTTTCGCACAAGTAAAGCATAATTCAGCTTAATTTCTTCAGGAATAGGGAGATAAACGAGATGCCCATCACCCGGCGCAATTTCCACAGCCTGGCCTTTTTTATTTGTCATGGATTCTAACGTGAAGTTAATATTGCCCGATGGCGTCATGAGTTCCAGATGATCCCCGACAAGAAATTTATTCTTCACGGCAACTTCTGCCAGTCCGTTGACACGATTGCCAGTAAATTCACCAACGAATTGTTGAGTGTCTGATACGGAATAGCCGTATTCGTAAGTTTGGTAGGCATCATGAGTATGACGGCGCAGGAAACCTTCAGTATAGCCACGGTGTGCCAAACCTTCTAATGTGGTCATCAATGTTGGATCGAAGGGTTTTCCAGCCGCAGCATCATCTATGGCACGGCGATATACTTGGGCGGTGCGGGCACAATAATAAAAAGATTTGGTACGGCCTTCGATTTTCAGTGAGTGAACCCCCATGTTGGTTAATCTTTCCACATGTTCAATGGCGCGTAAGTCTTTGGAATTCATGATATAAGTACCATGTTCATCTTCAAACGCTGACATATATTCGCCAGGACGTTTGGCTTCTTCTATCATGAAGACTTTATCCGTTGGTGCACCTTGGCCGAGCGTTGGTTCAATGTTTTTAACCGGAATAGGATCGTGCATATGGACAATATTACCAACACTATCTTCCTTGCCTTCCTGCACATTGTATTCCCAGCGACAGGCATTAGTGCAAGTGCCCTGATTGGGATCGCGCTTGTTGATATAGCCCGATAACAGGCAACGGCCGGAATAAGCCATGCAAAGCGCGCCATGCACAAAAATCTCAAGCTCCATATCAGGCACTTGCTGCCGGATTTCAGCAATTTCTTCCAGCGAGAGTTCACGGGAAAGGATGACTCGCGTCAGCCCCATTTGTTTCCAGAATTTGACCGTAGCCCAGTTAACGGCATTGGCTTGAACCGAAAGATGAATGTCTATTTCAGGAAATGTCTCGCGCACCATCATAATTAAGCCCGGATCAGACATAATCAAAGCATCAGGTCCCATTTCTACGACGGGTTTTAAGTCACGAATAAAAGTTTTCAGCTTTGCGTTATGTGGTGCGATATTGACAACGACATAAAAACGCTTACCTAATTCATGCGCCTCCTTAATGCCTTGTGCCAATGTCTCATGATTAAATGCATTATTACGGACACGCAAACTATAGCGAGGTTGTCCGGCATAAATGGCATCTGCGCCATAAGCGAATGCGTACCGCATGTTTTTCAAAGAGCCGGCAGGAGAAAGTAATTCTGGAGTAAACATATTTTTTAACGTTCTCGATCTGAGTTCAAGTCAGCCCTTACCCGGTCTTTATATCATTACTAAGGGTAAGGTTTAAAGGAGGGGGATTTTAACGCCTATTTTATCATTAGCACAAATATATTATGGAAAAGAAAGAAAGTGGAAATGAAAGAAAGTGCGCCGCAGATACGGCGCGAGTCATTAATTGTATCTGTTAATTTTGTTTGGTCAGGTCACGAATGCTTTCTGTTGGACCGATTTTCATGACAGACTGCATAGATTTCTTCATGCTTGCTTCATTGGTGTGAGTTTCACTGATAGCAATAATTTGATGGTTTCGGGCTTTCAGGACAAAATAAGGTTTGCCTGATTTGTTTTTTTTCACTTCATGGCGAGTTTTATCGGGAGAATTAACTTGCACAGAGTGAATGCCTTTATTGGCAGCCGCCTTGGTGGTATACATTTCACTGCTCAGAATAATGTCACCGTTTGCTGCCACCAGATTGAAATAAAATTGCCCGTTCTTTGCTTTCTTAAGATCATAATGCCCAGTAGACATAAGAAATTCTCCTGATTGGGTAATTATCAGCTTAATTTTAGCCTGAATTTTGTACAGTCAAGGGATTTGATGAGAAAAATTTATCCTCTGTCTCACTATTTTATAGAGCATGATAACCATTTTGTCTTGGTTGAACTGCTTCCCAATTGGCTGTTGTACGAATATATTACAGTCTCTCGCAGAGATAACGACACACCGTTGCAATATAACTCGATTAATACAGCCTATTATTAGGAGTTCTCCATGCCTGTAGCTATTTGGGCTTTAGCCATAGCGACATTTGGGATCGCGACAACCGAATTCATTGTCGCGGGTTTACTTCCTGAAATCGCAACCGAATTTAGTATTTCAATACCAACGGCAGGGTATATGGTAACCAGTTATGCGCTTGGTGTATTTGTTGGCGCGCCTGTTCTAATCATATTGGGGGGAGGTATAGAAAGGAAAAAGATGCTTTCCATGTTAATGATATTATTTATTATCGGAAATGCACTGACCACCTTTTCCCCGACATTTTATCTGGCAATTATTGGCCGGATTGTAGCTTCCTTAACCCACGGCGCTTTTATGGGAATGGGTGCGATTATTGCTGCTGAGTTAGTGCCAGACAATAAAAAAACCACTGCGATCGCCTTTATGTTTAGTGGAATGACACTGGCTAATTTGGTTGGAATACCGCTTGGAACATGGATAGGAAAAGCGATTTCCTGGCGCGTCACTTTTGCAATAATTACGACTATTGGCATCATCGCATTAGCTGGGATTTTAAAGTTTTTACCTAAATTCGATCAAAAAGCGCCTGCCAGTATTAAAAAGGAATTGCAGGCGTTCACCAATATCCATGTTCTTTTGGCTATGGGGATCACAGTCTTAGGCCCTGCCGCATTTTTTACGACGATTACTTATATCGCGCCATTGATGATCAACATTGCAGGATTCTCTGAGAGCGCAATAACATGGATCTTGCTGGTGTTGGGGCTAGGGTTTTTCTTTGGCAATATTGTGGGTGGAAAACTTGCAGATAAGGCAATGATGCCATTGCTGTATTGGACATTAGGATTACAGTCCTTAATTTTATTTATTTTCTGGCTTTATGGTGACAATCCGTTCATTGCTTGTTTTAGCCTATTTTTAATGGCAGCATCGGGCTTTGCCACCGTATCGCCAATCCAGCGTCTGGTGATGGATAAAGCTCAGGAGGCTGGTGCGCCTAATCTTGTTTCCTCTGTCAATATTGGATTCTTTAATTTGGGTAATGCAGTTGGTGCATGGTTGGGTGGTGTAATTATCGCATCTCATTATGGCTATACCTCTCTTAATCTGGCAGGGAGTTTATTAGCTTTAATGGCATTGTTATTAGCTGTCATTTCAGGTTTGCTTGATCGTAAAAGAACTCTGAATGTTGAAAAAAGGCAATCATAAGCAGCTAATGAGAGTTGCAGCAGTAACTGGCATGGTTAATGCCGGTTACTGTGCTTCACATCAAACGACAGATTTCAGCTTCCCAACGATAACCTAATCCATAAATGGAGCGGATAAAAGATTTATCCCCATCCAGCTGCTCCAGTTTTCGGCGCAAGTTTTTAATGTGGCTATCAATAGTACGGTCATTCACAATGCGATGATCGTTATAAAGGTTATTTAATAGTTGATCACGGGAAAAAACCCGCCCTGGTTGGCTGGACATAATTTTGAGCAGACGGAATTCAACCGGTGTTAATTCAAGCACCTGTTCAAAATAACGTGCCTGAAAGTGTTTCTCATCAATGGTCAGCGCACCTTGCTCACTGATGATCTCTTTCGGACGGTAACAACGGCGTAAGATTGTCTTTACTCTGGCTACCAATTCCCGCGGGCTATAAGGTTTACAGATATAATCGTCAGCCCCAATTTCTAAGCCGAGCAGTCGGTCAATTTCTTCCGTTTTTGCCGTCATCATGACAATCGGGATATCTGAAAATTTACTCAGTTCCCGACAGACTGACAATCCATCAAGACCAGGCAACATAAGATCAAGCAAGATAATATGGGGATGGAATTTTTGCACATGAGCGATGACTTCATCACCACGTTTGAGCCATTGGGTTTGGTAACCTGCGGATTGTAGATAATCAACCAGTAGTTGCCCCAACTTTGGTTCATCTTCAACGATGAGAACAGTATATTGTGTAAGATGTGTACTCATTGTGTTTCAAGTTCAGAAGATTTAATCAACGGTAATTCTACGTGAATTTTAATACCACCTAAAGGTGAGCTTTCCACGCGAATTATTCCATCATGGGCTTCAACAATATTATAGCAAATCGCCAGCCCAAGCCCTGAACCTCCGCTTGCGCGGTTACGGGAAGATTCGCAACGATAAAAACGTTCAAAAACCTGCTGGCATTGTTGAGCCGTCAATCCAGGCGCACTGTCCTGCATATCCAATATCCATTTTTGCTGATTTGAATATCCACAAATAATTACCTTTCCATGCTTATTTGTGTAACGCAGGCTATTTTCCAGCAAATTATTAAATAACTGTGTTAGCCGATTTGGATCAGCATGCAGTGTTATGTTTTCTTTTAAATTCAATGTCAACATGATTTGCTTATCCGCAAAACGGCCATGATAATTCGCTACGGAGATTTGCAGTAATTCACTGACATTAACAGACTCTTTTCTATAAGCTAGCGAACCACGATCAGAAAGGGATAATAAATGCAGATCGTCTACCAGTTTTGTTAAGGTAGACACTTCCGCAAGCAAGGAATGGAGTGTTTCCTGTGTTGGTTTCCGTACACCATCTTGTAAGGCTTCCAGTTCACCACGCAAAACAGAAAGTGGAGTGCGCAGTTCATGGGAGATATCGGCCATATAATCACGGCGCATCTGTTCATTTTTTTCCAGCGTGCTGGCAAGTTGGTTAAAATCCATTGCCAATTTACCGATTTCATCTTTACCGGATGGAACGACACGAATACTGAAATCGCCTGCCGCGAGTTTATGTGTACCTTCCACTAGCCGCTTAACCGGTCTTAAAAGGCCACGCGAGAGCAGAAAAGTAGCGATTAATGCCAATAAAGTAGAAAAACCGACAATAGCCCAACTGGTGAATTGTTGCTGGTGGGCAAAGCTAATATCAGCCTGACGGGTAATTTTGTCTGATGCACTGACAATGACCCAACCAACAATATTATTTTTATAGGTGACTGGCTCACGATAACTTTCCGCTGGAATGTCATTAGAATGCCCAACCAAACGATTCATGTGAGTATCCACAACCCAAAATTGGGGACGCCAGCCATGATGTTTGGTTTTTTGATAGGGATTGTCACTCTGTTCAATCGTACGGATAATGTGGAATATCGCGCGATCATTCTGGGTCAGAAAATGCCAGTTGCCATATTGCTGGTATTGTTCTGTCAATGCTCGTGCCAGCATATTCGTCCGATTTTGGCTATTTTGTTTAATATAGCCCATAAAACCGTGCTGAAAGCTGAGGTAAATGCCCCAATGCATTGTGATCAATACCAGCATACAAGTGGCAAAAATTGCCAGAAATAATTTACTGCTGATACCCATTTTTATCCTGAGTTTCATTTTGGTTCAACTACTTGGTTCAACTATCTGAGATGATGTGGCTTTGCGAAGGCGCCATTTTTCACGCAATCGGTCAAAAAACAGATATACAACCGGAGTGGTATACAAAGTGAGAAGTTGGCTCACCATCAGGCCACCAACAATCGTGATCCCCAGTGGGAAACGTAATTCTGCACCATCTCCATTACTCAGTACCAAAGGTAAAGCTCCAAACAAGGCAGAAAGCGTTGTCATCATAATCGGACGGAATCGCAATAAACTGGCTTGAAAAATTGCTTCCCGGGCACTGAGTTTGTCGTTTCGTTGAGCTTCAAGGGCAAAATCCACCATGATAATGGCATTTTTCTTGACAATACCAACCAACAGCATAATCCCAATCATGGCGATTAGACTAAATGGTGTATTGAACAGTTCCAAAGCCAGTAAAGCCCCTACGCCCGCAGAAGGCAGGGTAGAAAGGATGGTCAGAGGATGAATATAACTCTCATAGAGTACACCAAGTACCAGATAAACAGTGACTATGGCGGCCAGAATCACCAATAACTGGGAACGTTCACTCTCTTGAAAATCCTGTGCTGTGCCTGCAAAAGAGCTACGTACTGCTGAAGGAACGCCCAGTTCTGTTATTGTTCTTTCTATTGCACTGATTGCATCAGATAGCGTATAGCCTGGCGCCACATCAAAGGCAATAGTAGAAGAAGCTGAAAGTTCCTGGTGATAAATGTCCAATGGTGCATTGGCAGGGCGCCATTGGGCAAAGTAGGAGAGGGGAATGCGTTCTCCTTTGCTATTAATGACAAACATTTTCTCCAATGCACTGGGATCTTGGTTATATTGCGGTGCAACTTCCATGACCACTTTATATTGATTCAAAGGGGCGTAAATCGTGGAAACTTGTCTCTGCCCAAAAGCGTTGTTGAGCAAATTATTTGCCTCAGCAACATTGATGCCTAAACGGGCCATCACATCACGATCATAGGTAATCGCTATTTCAGCACCTTTAGCCTCTTCGTCTTCATCGGCGTTTACATCCACCAATTGAGGCAATTTTTTCAATGCTTTCTTGACGATAGGACTCCATTTACGCAGTTCGTCAAAATCATCCGACAGCAAATTAAACTGATAAGTCGATTTACCTCCTCGTCCTCCACTTCCCAGATCCTGAACAGGAACTAAATATAGACGCGCTCCCGCTTCATTAGTCAGTTTACTTCTTAAACGGGTGATAACTTGTTGGATACTTTCGCTACGCTCTTTCAATGGCTTTAGCGAAACAAACATAAAGCCCGTATTGATGCTGTCACCACCGGTAAAACCCACGACATTATCAACGGTTGGGTCATCATTGACGACCTGCATAAAGCGTTCCACTTTTTTCCGCATAGCCTGAAATGAAATATTTTGATCAGCGACCACAAACCCTAACATTTTCCCCGTATCTTGTTGCGGGAAAAACGTTTTCGGAATGTTGATATAGAGCCAGATATTCAGGGCAATAATGCCGATCAATGCCAACAATACCCAGCGAGTATGATTGAGTATCCATTTCAGTGAACGGGCATAGCCCTGCTGAATTCTCAGCAATACCTTACCGAATCCTCGAGCCTGCTTCTGGGCATTTTCAGGGGTGGATTTGAGCAAATGTGCACACATCATCGGGGTTAAGGTCAGTGAAATTAACAGCGAAATTCCGATGGCGGTTGCCAGTGTGACAGCAAAATCCCGGAATAACCTGCCGAGTAATTCATCGATCAAGACAAGGGGAATAAATACCGCAATAAGTGACAAGCTCATAGCCAGCACAGTGAACCCAACTTCTCTGGTTCCCTTAAGGGCTGCCTGCATAGGAGTTAAACCCGCATTCAAATGGCGGGAAATATTCTCCAGTACCACAATGGCATCATCAACCACAAATCCGGTGGCAATGGTTAATGCCATCAACGAAAGATTGTTTAAGCTGAAACCACATAAATACATGGCCGTAAAAGTACCAATCAGCGATACCGGAACGGCAATTGCCGGAATCAGCGTAGCCCGACCAGAACGTAAAAACAGGAACACGACCAGAATCACCAAGGCGACGGCAATGGCTAATGCACGTTCTACTTCTTGCAGAGAAGCATGGATGGCCGGAGAACGATCCTGGGCAACGTTTAACTGAATATTGGCAGGCAAGGAGGCTTGCAGGGCAGGAAGTTGAGCACGAATACGCTGCACGGTCGAGATAATATTTGCACTGGCTTCACGGCGGATAATAAGAACAATGGCAGACTTATTTCCAGACATGCCGGCGGCGCGGATATCCTCGACCGAATTCTTCACACTGGCAACGTCCTGCAACCTGACAGGTGCTCCATCATTATAATGAACGATAAGTGAGCGGTAACTGTCAGGTGTTTTCAATTCATCATTGGTGCGTAGCTGCCAAATGTGGTTATCGGAATCAACATGACCTGTCGGCAATCGGACATTAGCATTATTGATGGCATTACTGACATCGTTAAGAGAAACACCTTGATTGAAGAGGGCATTTGGATTGAGTTCAACCCGTATAGCCGGTAATGAACTACCGCCAACACTGACTTTGCTGACACCTTCTATCTGAGAAATTTTTTGGGCCAATCGGGTGGAAGCAAGATCATACAGTTGCCCCTCACTATAATTGTCTGACGTGAGGGTTAAAATCATGATTGGAGCGCTTGACAGATTCGCTTTATGATAGCTTGGTTTTCTTGGCATACCGGAAGGTAACAAGCTTTGGGCGGCATTGATGGCAGCCTGAACATCCCGTGCTGCACCATTGATATCCCGACTGAGATCAAATTCCAGGTAAATATAAGACGTTCCCAATGAGCTGGCAGAAGACATCTCTTTTACCCCCGCGATCCTACCTAATGCGCGTTCCAGAGGCGTCGTTACGGAAGAGGCCATCGTTTCTGGTGACGCGCCGGGCATGGAAGCCTGAACCGTTATCACGGGAAAATCAACTTGTGGCAGCGGCGATACAGGTAACAGGACAAAACTGAGCGCGCCACACAGGGTAATGGCTAAACTCAGTAATGTTGTGGCAACTGGCCGCTGGGTAAATAGGGCGAAGAATTTCACAGCGGCTCCTGATGATTAACTGAGGGTTTATCTGGCCTGATTTGTTTATCTTTCTTATTGTTTTTATTTCGACGGTAATGTGCTAATTGATCAAACAGCAGATAAATCACGGGAGTTGTGAACAAGGTTAGGATTTGGCTCATAATCAGACCGCCCACCATACTGACCCCTAGCGGACGGCGCAGCTCTGCACCAATACCCGTGCTCAACATCAGTGGCAATGCGCCCAGCAGTGCTGCCATTGTTGTCATCAATATCGGCCTGAAACGTAACAGGCAAGCCTGATAGATAGCTTCGTAAGGGGTCATTCCTTTTTCGCGCTCTGCTGCCAGGGCAAAATCGATCATCATGATGGCATTTTTCTTGACAATACCAATTAAGAGAATGATCCCAATGATGGCGATAATATCTAGCTCATACCCGCCAGCCATCAGAGCCAATAATGCACCAACACCGGCGGTAGGCAAGGTTGATAAGATTGTGACAGGGTGAATAAAGCTTTCGTACAAGATACCGAGTACAATATACATGGCGACGACAGCAGCCAAAATCAGCCAGAGGGTATTACTGAGCGCGTCCTGGAACGCCAACGTTGCTCCCTGAAATTGGGTAATGATGTCTTTTGGCATTTGGATCGCTTGTTCTGCCTCTTTGACGGCATTGACAGCTTGTTCAAGGGACGAACCTTTCGCTACGTTGAATGAAAAAATGGCAGCGGGAAATTGTTGCAGATGGTCGATAGACAAGTTCCCCAGCCGCTGTTCGACAGTGGCAATAGTTTTAAGAGGGACCATTTTTCCATCAGTACCGGTCAGATAAAGATTGTTTATCGCTTCCAGCCCCGATGAATTCTTCGTATCTTGCTCAAGGATAACGCGATATTGATTTGATTGAGTGTAAATAGTCGAAATCAAGCGTTGGCCGAAAGCGTTATACAAAGCATTATCTACGGCGGTCATAGAGATCCCAAAGCGACTGGCCATATCCCTATTCACATCAAGGTAAGCCACTAGCCCCTGATTTTGCCAATTGTTACCGATATCTATCAATTCTGACCGTTGTTTCAGGGCATGTTGCAATTTGGGCACCCAGACAGCGAGTTCATCAAGCGAAGCAGCTTGCAACGTAAATTGGTATTGCGTGCGCGAGATCTGAGTATCAATGGTCAAGTCCTGGGTTGGTTGCAGGTATAACTTGACATCGGGGACTTTAGCAATTCGCGCTTGCAGGCGTGGGATCACCTCGTCAATCCTATCGTCACGCTCCTTGAGTGGTTTCAACGTGATTTGAAGACGGGCATTATTCAATGTTGGATTGCTACCATCGACACCAATAAAGGTAGTGACATTGTCCACAGCAGGATCTTTTAATAACAGAGCCGTAACTTGTCGTTGCTTATCTGCCATTGCATTGAATGAAATAGATTGTGGTGCTTCCAGTGTACCCTGAATCAGTCCGTTGTCTTGCAAGGGAAAGAATCCTTTGGGGATCATGATATAGAGCAGGGCGGTCAGGGCCAACGTACCGAATGCAACACCAAGTGTAATCCAGGGATGATTCAACACCCGTTTCAGGAAGACTGCATATACCGCAATCATGAGTTCAAAGAAACGTTCGCACGCCTGTTCGAAGCGATTGTGTTTAATATTAGCTTCGGGTTTCAGCATCCTTGCACACATCATCGGCGTTAGCGTCAATGAGACAACGGCAGAAATTAAAATAGCGACAGCAAGGGTGATGGCGAATTCCCTGAATAGCCGACCGACGATGTCTCCCATAAACAGCAAGGGGATCAAGACGGCGATTAATGAGAAAGTCAGGGAGATAATCGTAAAGCCAATTTCTCCCGCCCCTTTTAGGGCGGCCGCCAGCGGTTTTTCTCCCCGTTCAATGTAACGGGAAATATTTTCTATCACCACAATAGCATCATCCACCACAAAGCCAGTTGCAATGGTTAATGCCATTAAAGTGAGGTTATTGACAGAGAAACCGCAAAAATACATCACGGCAAATGTACCTACCAGTGAAAGCGGTACGGCAATACTTGGGATCAAGGTTGCGGTGACATTGCGCAAAAACAGATAGATCACCATGATAACCAGCGCAATAGCCAGCAACAGTTCAAATTGTACATCCTTGACTGAATGGCGGATTGAGACGGTACGATCTGTCAGCATTTTCACGTTGACAGATTTAGGCAGGTTGTTGATCAATTCTGGCAACATGACGCGGATATTATCCGTAGTCTCAATCACATTTGCGCCAGGCTGGCGCTGAACATTGATGACGATGGCAGGTTTTTCATTTGCCCATGCACCCAATTTGCTATTTTCCACTCCCTGTTCAATGGTTGCGACATCACGTAAGCGAATCGGAGCATCATTTTTATAGGCCACGATTAAATTGCGGTAGTCATCAATAAATTTCATCTGGTCATTGGAGGATATGGTGATGGAGCGAGTAGGGCCGTCAAAACTGCCTTTTGCCGAATTCACATTGGCTTTCATGATGGCAGAACGGATAACGTCGCTGTCTAATCCTTGGGCAGCCAAAGCCTGCGCGTTCAATTTCACGCGCACAGCGGGACGTTGCCCACCCGCCAAGGTCACCAAGCCGACACCACTGACCTGGGAAATACGCTGGGATATGCGCGTTTCTACCATATCTTGTACCTGACTCATCGGCAGGGCATCAGAGGTTACGGCCAGCGTCAATATAGGCGGATCAGCCGGATTAACTTTGCTGTAAATGGGGGGATACGGCAGATCATCGGGCAACAGATTACTGGCCGAATTGATCGCCGCCTGTACGTCTTGTTCTGCCACATCCAAGGGCAGTGAAAGCTGGAATACCAACGTGATAACAGAAGCTCCACCGGAACTTCTGGATGACATTTGTTTTAAGCCGGACATCTGACCAAATTGGCGCTCCAGCGGTGCAGTGACAGCGGATGTCATCACATCTGGATTGGCACCAGGATACAGTGTAACCACCTGAATAGTTGGATAATCCACTTGCGGCAATGCAGAAACTGGCAGCATCCGGTAACCCATTAGCCCGGCCAGCAAGATCGCAATCATAAACAGTGTCGTGGCAACAGGGCGCAGGATAAACAGGCGGGATGGCCCTCCGCCGGTCATTGGAGAATCAGATTGCATCAGGAGTTCTCCATCTTACCGTTTGCTTGCTCTGGATTTTTCTTATTTTGATCCGCATCAAGTGCTTCGATTGTCAAAGGTTTGACAATCTCAACCTTGGCGCCTTCGGTCAGGTTGTCAATACCATCAGTGACGACATGCTCACCTGCTGACAGCCCGCTATTGATGACCGCTAATTGATTATCTTGCAGACCTGCAACGACCTTATGTTTACTAACTTTGTTCTCTTTATCCACTTTCCAGACGAAATTACCGCTATTTCCCATTTGTAATCCAGCCGTAGGGATCGCGACGACATCATTCAGCGTATTGACTTTCATCTGAATATTGACGAATTGATTAGGGAACAGCACATTATCTTGATTATTGAATTGAGCCTTCATCTTGATCGTGCCGGTAGTAACATCAATCTGATTATCGATACTGATGAGTTTTCCTTGTGCCAACTGCTGCTGATTATTGCGATCCCACGCAATGACAGCCACATTTTTGTGATCTTTTTGCGCCTTTAACACAGCACCAATATCGTTTTCAGGCAGGGAAAACACGACATCAATAGGATCGACTTGCGTAATAACGACGATTGGCGTTGCTCCTCCACCCGATACGTAGTTGCCGATGTCAATACGTTTTAATCCGACGCGACCGGAAATCGGTGCTGTAATACGGCTATATGCCAATTGCAGTTTGG
Organism: Xenorhabdus sp. SGI 60; assembly: GCF_056632175.1. NCBI lineage: Bacteria > Pseudomonadati > Pseudomonadota > Gammaproteobacteria > Enterobacterales > Morganellaceae > Xenorhabdus > Xenorhabdus sp. SGI 60. Next base: position 1,573,756 of record NZ_CP196860.1, read on the forward strand.
CTTCGTCAATATCTGCCTGGTCGGCCTGTAAACTGGCTTCGCTCTGGCGAACCAAAGAAATTTGTTTATCCAGATCTTGCTGAGAGATAAGTTTATTTTTCGCTAATTGCTGAAAACGGAGCAAATCCTGTTTAGTGTTAGCTAATGTTGCTTGATCTTTGGCGTATTGTCCCTGTGCTCTTGCAAGTTTAACTTGAAAAGGACGAGGATCGATTTCTGCCAGCAAATCCCCTTTTTTGACGTATTGACCTTCATTAAAATGCAGGGCGATTAACTGACCTTCCACCTGGCTGGTGACAGTGACGGTATTGGCTGCCAGAACCGTTCCTAATCCTCCTAAGTAATGGGGTATCGATTTGATTTCAGCCGTCGCTACTTGCACCGGTGGTTGAGCGGGGTTAGGTTTTGATTCTGCATTCTGAGAGTCACCTGCTGATGAAAGTACGTTGAAGTATTTCCACGCAAAGAAAACTGCCCCGACGATCACGGCTAGCACTGCAGTGAGTCGGAAAAAGTAGGAACGGCTTTTATTATTCATTTGCTCGACATTCTCTTAGTGTTATGGCGGTAACCAATCATGCGGCATCTTATGCTAAATCAGATGCAAGAATATATTATTAGTGTAACCAACAGGAATTCGTCAATAATGAAGAAAATGTGGAGGTTGTGTCAAAAAGATAATGTTTCTGGTAGTGATTTTTCATGGTATTTGTGATGGGGTGTAGGAAAACCTCCTTTTGGTTAAATATGAACCACCAAGAGGATAAATGATGATAGAGAATTAATCGATATAATATGCACCATATTCACGGCATTGTTTGGGATCTTTCACATAAAGTTTGGACATACCGTGTGTACCACCAGTAGGTGTGCCAGAGCATCTAATATAGATTTTTTCATCAAGAGTATTTGTGTAGTACCAACTAAACGCGATATTAATGCAGATTGAACTAATAGTTAAAATACCAAATATATGAATACAAACGGTACCAAATTTTCCTACTACTCTTCCGGTGAAGAGCGCGTAAGTAAAAATTAAAAGAAGGGGAAATGTGAATAATGGGAATAGAACATAAAAGGTAATAAAGCTGTTGTAATTAATAACATCAGGATAAGACAACATTTCCAAAAGATCGCGAAATCCCCATGCTATAGCTGTATAGTCAAATGATATAAACATTAACAGAGCCCCAACACTTGACCAGCGTTGTTTGGCTGTAGGTGACAAGTTGTTCCAATATTCCTTTAATTTTGACACCAAGATCTCCTCTTATAATTTTTTATAAAGCAATTGAGAATCTAGCCCTAATTTACCGCTTATATCTTCTTTTACTACCCTGTTAGAATATTCTCTTAGGGCTGTTTGTAGTTTTTTTGTAATACTTAATTCACTATCAATCGCTGTAACTATATATGTTGCGGCAATACCAATAGCAACAACAGCAAAAACAAACCAGCCAGCGGACAATGCAGCTACAGAGCCAATTAATGCTACTCCACCTTTAGTCAATAAGCCAGCCACCAAAGCTTTCACTATATCTGTTGCTAAACCGCCAATGAAATTAGCTGCATCAGCTTCATCACTCAGAATTTGTTCTATCACTCTGAAAGCAGCTGCGGCATAAATGTTTAATTTTGTACCTTGTACTATGCCTTTGTTTACTCCATACTTACCCAATCCAGCCTCAATAACTTTCATATTATCCAGTCGGTAAACAGTTCCATTCAGGATCTTGCGTATGGCAGGATAACCAGTCAGTTTAATATATTCTGTTCCATTGCGAACGAAAGTAATGGCTTTAATACCAAACCCTCCAAGTTTAGAGATGAGGATTGTCACAGAATAAGTGTCTTTGACACTAACACCATAGGTTGCGGCAGTTTCAGCATATCCTAATGTATTTTTTCTGAATTCTCCTTGTCTTTCTGCTTCCGTACGCCCGAATGCGCCCCATGAATCCAAAATAGTATGCACTTCCATTTTCGTCAGCAACATAATGTATTGTCTGTTTTTTTCTAATTGGAGTTGGTATTGAAACTGCTTTTCTATGGCGGTTGATGGGAAGTTGCAAGTACCAGGATAATTTGATGCATTTCCTAATAAATTATCCCGTAATGAAAATTTCTCTCCATATGGGTTGAAGAAAGGGTCATAATAATGACTATCATTTTTTGTCATAGGGTTAAATAACTTTTCAAAATGGTAGGAGTGTCGAAGAAACTCAGTCCAATTTTTGCGAATTTTGATTTTCCACAAACAAAAAAGCAAAAGAGAGGACTGAGTCATGCTTATCTTACCACCAACTTTCCGTATTGAACGCCGTTTGATGAAAAAAATTGCCCAAAAAACGCAAGATAAAGCCTATGCTATCCGGGTTATGGCCGTGCTTGCACTTTACCGAGGTGAATCAGTTTCTGTCGTAGCTAAAGAATTTTGTATCGCTCAATCTTCTGTATGGCGTTGGATTAAGCGTTTTAGAACATATGGTTGGATAGGATTGAAAAGTAAGCCAGCGGACGGTCATCAGCGATGGAATTTAACCTGACTTTTGCCTTTTATTATTTATTTACTGGAACTTTTACCTCAAAGCATTTAATTATCTCCGTTCTCGTTGGAGTCTTGAACTTTTTATTAAACAAATCAATAAAATAATGAATGTGAAACTTTCAATCAGTACACTTTACCGATTCCTCCGTAAAAACAATATTGTTTGGCGCCGCGCCCACTGTGCATAAACCTGATCCTGAATATGAAGAAAAAATGGCTCAAATTAATCAAGTATTATCACAGGCATCAAAAGAAAACCCGGTATTTTATGAAGATGAAGTCAATATTAACTTTAATCCTAAAATCGGTTCAGATTGGTATCTTAAAGGTCAACAAAAACGAATTGTCACACCGGGAAAAAATCAAAAACATTATCTTGCCGGTTGTATTGATACTCAAACCAGAGAAATTTTTTACACCAGTTATGGCATAAAAAACTCTCAATTATTTCTCCCGGTTATTTCTCCCTGTTTATTCTCCTTGGCTGAATAAGATAGAGCGGCTATGGCAATCATTACATGAAACGGTGACACGCAATCATTGTTGCCAATATATGTGGCAACTGATCAAAAGAGTCAAAATTTTCTTAAACGCTACTTCAGAAAAATACATGGAAAGGAATAGGAAATATGAATCTCTCATAATTATGAAAAGTTATATAACATCCTATTTTACAGAAATCAAAATTCAATATTGATGGTGATGAATTTATAGCAAAGAGGAATGCTGCCGTAAAGTGATTACTTTCATAACTAATTTGTTGATGGATAGATAACAAATCAATAGTGGTATGCACTAATTTTTTATGGGAATTCACAGGCATTGAAAAATAATCTCACAAAAAATTTGCAAAATAAATTGTAAAAAAGCACGTAATTAAATAGTCTTAATATTTATTTTTTAGTATAGATACTAATCTAACTTCAAGATGCGTGTGATATCGTGTTGTAAATTGCAACTTGAAGTTTAATGCGTATAGTGATTTATACACGATTTTTTTTACAAAGCTGGCTGGATTTAGAGATGAATTAACACTTTTTTACCGTAATTAGTGAATATCAACCATAACGGGAAGTTATTATGGCAAATATGATTTATTTAACATTGCAGGGAAACAAACAGGGGCTGATCTCGCAAGGTTGTTCTTTTGCTGAGTCTATTGGTAATAAGTATCAGGCGGGTCATGAGAATGAAATTTTTGTATTAAAGCTACATCATTCAATAAATAGGGAACAAAATGTTAACCATAGTCCAATTGTATTTGTAAAACCGCAAGATAAATCATCACCACTATTAATGATGGCAATTTCAAATAATGAAACGCTAAACCTGAAATTCGATTTTTATCGTACAGCACAATCAGGGGCGCAGGAATTATATTATTCCATTGAATGCCGTGGTGCGACAATTATTGAGTTGTCGCCGAATTACCCGCATAGTCTCAACCATGCGGAAGCACAACCAGAAGAGATTGTCTCTATTAAATATAAAGATATTATTTGTCACCACCATATGGCGGGAACGTCAGGATATAGTGTTTGGGACGACAGGGTATATTAATAATTAAAAAAAAACGCCGATGCAATGATCGGCGTTTATGTAAACTTAATTAAACCAAAAATAATGTTGCCAATCCTAAAAAAATAAAGAAACCGCCTGTATCGGTAATGGCAGTAATCATTACACTGGAGCCGATGGCGGGATCTCTTCCCAATTTCATCATAATAAACGGGATCAAAACTCCCATCAGCGCGGCCATCAGCAGGTTTAATATCATTGCCATTGTCATGACTCCTCCCATAGCAAGATCACCATAGAGCAGATAAGTAATCACGCCCATCAGCCCACCCCAGATGATGCCGTTGATAAAGGCAACGCCAAATTCCCTTAATAGCAGGTAAGAAAACCCCCCCGTCTGGATTTGATGCAGCGCGAGTGCACGGACGATCATGGTGATAGTTTGGTTACCGGTATTGCCGCCGATACCTGCCACGATGGGCATTAAGGTCGCAAGCGCAACGAGCTGGGAAATGGTATGCTCAAAAAGCCCGATCACCCTTGATGCCACAAATGCGGTACACAAATTGATGGCAAGCCATGTCCAGCGGGTTTTGACAGCCTGGCCAACAGGAGCGAAAACATCTTCTTCGCGGCTTAATCCCCCCATACGGCGAATATTGGTGTCAGTTTCTTCGCTTAAGGTATCAACAATATCTTCAACAGTCAGGCGTCCCATTAGACGCCCGTTGTTGTCTACCACGGCGGCAGAAATCAGATCATAACGTTCAAATGCACTGGCGGCATCTTCACCTTTTTGCTCCGGTAAGAAAGTAACGGTATCCGTATTCATGACTTCGGAAACTAATTTATCCGGTACGTTGGTCAGCAAAGTGGTAAGTGGCAGCTCTCCCTGTAGACGATTTTTGCGGTCAATAACAAAGATCTTATCGGTTGTTTCAGGAATGGCGTCTCGGGAACGTAAAAAGCGCTGCACGGTGCCGAGTGTAACATTGCTTCGTACTGTCACGAACTCGAAATCCATCATTTGGCCGATACTGTCTTTGTGGTACTGCAATACTTCTCGGATACGATTGCGTTGGCCCGGCTCTAAATAAGTCAGCAAACGTCGAGTAGTATCACGAGGAAGATGTTCTGCAATATAGGCTTGTTCATCGACGTGCAGTTTACCGATGGCACGTAACAGCTCAACGTCAGTCATATCCTTGATTAGGTTATCCCAAACGGGAATGGAGGCTTCTACCAGAACCTCACCGCGCTGGTTATTGTCGATCAAACGCCATAAAGCGAGACGTTCATCATAAGGTAAGGCTTCCAAAATGTCGGCAATATCGGCGGTATGCAAGCTGGTTAGCAGCGCACTGACTTCCTCTATTTTTTCCAATAACTTTTCGTCACTGATTGCTGAATGTTCATCAGCCTGACCTAATAATGTATCGACAAAGAGCTTATCGTGGTTGAATAGAGAAAGCAGACGCTGACGAATATGTGCCAGTTTTTGGGAGTGCTGGTTGGCAACAATTGGATTATCAGGTGTAAAAGTCGGTTGTGACATAGTAAACCTTTAAGGCAGAAAATAGGGCTAACAACCGGCGATTGCAATAATATCGCCATAAATTTAACAGCTATTGGGTATTATATTCTGTTTTCGAACCACTTAAGGGCGTCACCAATTGCTGCTGAGTTTGCTGATGATGCTCTAATGCTGCCATAAATGAATAGATAAAGCGTCCAAAGAAAATAAAGAAGCTGATAAACAGGACCAATTTTATAATTTGAACAGTTTCTTTTTCTTTTTCATAACGCAATATCGTTAAGTCGATTCCTCTGCAATGTGTAAGTGCCAGCCAGCCACATCATCCCAGTAGCTTTGTTCTTGCTCCAAATCGAGCAACACAAGCGCATTTTGTTTTAGATAGTTTTTAGGTAAGTAGAGCGTCCAATGACTATGATCAGTTTCCAGCCTTAGTGTATCCGGTGTTGTGGTAGCCTGGCGTTGGTTATTCAACAAGGTAGCCAATCGCAATATCTTAAGCATGGGAAGATACTGTTTTTTCTTAAACAGATAGAAGCGGGGATGTTCATGGACTTTAACCGCTTTGCGATGATAACGTACCAGTGTTGCCAGCAACGATTGCTGCTCTTGGGTAAACCCCGGTAGATCGGTATTTTGCAGGATGTAAGCTGAATGCCGTTGCAGACCACTCAGATTGATGCTTAAACCGACTTCATGCAGCATGGCCGCCCACAGTAGAATGGATTCCAGTTGTGGATGTACGCGTTTGGGATGTTGTTCTGACCATTGGTCATAAAGATTTTTGGCGGTATTCCAAACGCGAGCTGCTTGTTCTCGATCGATATTATAGTGTTCGGCAAGACTCTTGGCAGTTCGTTGACGAATATCCTGATGGCGGAAACGATCTTCCATTTCATACAATACACCTTCCCGCAATGCGCCATGAGACAGGCGTAATTCTTGAATATGCAAAGCATCAAAAATACCGCACAAGATTGATAACCCGGGAACAAACGTTTGTTTACGGTCATTAGATAATCCCGGCAATTCCAGCGTATTGAAATTTTTGTATTTCAGGACACGTTTCACCAGCATGTTTAGGCGCTCTGGGGTAATCAGGCCATCTTTTTCACCCAGTTCGACCAACAGTTCGTGTATTGCCTTGATCGTTCCCGACGCACCTAAAGCAAAATCCCAGTTTTTTGTCCGAAATTGCCAGACGAGATTTTCCAATTTTTGCGCCGCCTGGAGTCGAGCCTTGCGAAAATTATGCTCATTAATGATACCGTCTGGAAAGAATTGGCGAGAAAAACTGACGCAACCCATACGGCGGCTTTCAATCAATAGCGGTTCAAAGTCTTCACCAATGACCAATTCCGTCGAGCCACCGCCAATATCAATCACCAATTTCCGGCCTTTTTCTGGCTGTGTATGCTCAACGCCCATGAAAATCAGGCGAGCTTCTTCATGACCAGAAATAATTTCAATTGGATAGGGGATAACTTCTTTTGCCTGTTGCAGAAATTCTTGTACGTTGGTCGCTTCACGTAAACTGTGCGTTCCCACCAAACAGACATTACTTGCGGAAAAACCTTGCAACCGCTCAGCAAACAGAGCGAGGCATTTCAGGCCACGGTTTATGGCTTCTGCGCTTAACTCATTTTTACTGTTTAAACCATCGGCAAGATAAACCCGTTTCTTTAAACGTCCAATAACCTGTAATGCACCGTTTACGATACGGGCGATGACCATGTGAAAGCTATTGGAACCCAAATCAATAGTGGCAATTTCTTGCGGTTTGGGCATTGGTGTGTCGTGTTTCAACGGCATAGATCAGGCTCTTGGTTCCGGTTGTTCAAGGTTTTTCAAATAATCATAAACAGCAAGCTGCGCGCGGATTTTACGCTTATTTCCTCGCGGAACATAGCGATTGCTCAATTCCTTATCAATATATCGTGCCTTGACGGTATCACTGAATTGTAGTTCAAGAATATCCATCACTTGTTGTTTTAGCCTGGGGTCGAGCAGACAAACGGCCACTTCAATGCGATAGTCAATGTTACGGGTCATCCAGTCGGCCGAAGAAAGAAAAACTTTTTCATTGCCTTTGTTGATGAAAACATAAACGCGATCATGTTCCAGAAAACGATCCACAATACTGGTGACTTGAATGTTTTCACTAAAGCCAGGTTGATTGGGAACCAAAGAGCACATTCCCCGCACCAGAATGCGGATCTTGACGCCCGCTTCTGAGGCATCATACAGGCGGTCCACCAACTCTTTATCTACCAGATTATTAATTTTCAGAGTGATGCCAGCCAATTCACCGGCTCGTGCATTTTCGATTTCCTGGGTAATCAGTTGATTGAGCATAGCCCGCGAATTTTGCGGCGATACCATTAAATTATCAAATGTGACGGGCCGATAAGGGTTTTCAATAAAGTTAAATACCCGGCGAACTTCATTGGTAACTTCAGGTTTGGCGGTCAGCAGAGAATAATCGGTATAGAGCCGTGCCGTTTTTTCGTTGAAATTTCCTGTACCAATATGGGCATAACGGATAATTTCTTCCCCTTCCAGACGCGAAATGATGAAGAGTTTTGCGTGAATTTTCAGGCCAGGGGCGGAGAAGATAACATGTACACCGGCTTCAGTGAGGCGTTTTGCCCAATGAATATTGGCTTCTTCGTCAAAACGTGCCTGTAACTCTACCACGACAGTCACTTTCTTGCCGTTGTATGCGGCGTGGATCATGGAGTCAATAATGCGAGAGTCTTTTGCGACGCGGTAAATATTAATCTTAATCGAGAGCACACTGGGATCGAAAGAAGCCTGACGTAGCAATTCCAGCACATGTTCGAATGTGTGATAAGGATAATAAAGCAGAACATCTCTTTCACGGATAGCGTCGAATCCGTTGCGGAAATGGTCGAACCAGGTATGGCGCAGTCGCGGCATGGGTTTATTCTGGAGATTCCGATTGCCTTCATTGGGAAATTTGATGAAATCTTTAAAGTTATGATAACGGCCACCTGCAATCACTGAGTCATCATTGGATAATCCCAGCTTGCTCCGCAGTAGTTCCACCATTTCATCAGACATATCACGCTGATAAACAAACCGTACAGGCTCCGCCGTCAGTCTCTGTTTCAGCGTGGAAGACATCAGTTCCAGCAGGCTGGATTCCATCTCGGTTGCCATATCATATTCAGAATCACGGGTCATTTTCATCGAATAGACGTTTAAGGTATCGTAATCGAAGAATCCTTTGAAAATTTCATCCAGCGTGTAACGCAGAATATTATCGAGTAATATCATTGATTTGCGTTTTTTGGGCATCTCTGGAGGCAAGTTGACGAAACGCGGGACTTTATCTGATGGAATTTCCAACAAAGCATATTGTGTTTCTTGCCCTTGGATAATTTCAACAGCCAAATAGGTGTAATCATCCTTGAGAAATTCAACCAAATTAGTTTCTGGGTTGATGACGATTGGCGTGATATGTGGCCGCAAATGCTGGCGAAAATATTGCCGCATCCAGATCTGTTGATTCGGTGATATCTGCCGTTCATTGATCAAGAAAATCTGGTTACGTGCCATTTCCAGCAGTAAATCGTTATAGAGAGCATCGAACTCTTGATCGATTTTGGCAACCTTAGTCTGAATCTTTTTCAACAATTGGCGGGCAGCGGTGGCTGAACCTCGCTCTTCACTGATAAGAATACGCCGCTTTACATCAGCAAAGCGTACTTTATAAAACTCATCTAAGTTGTTGGAGTAGATCCCTAAAAACCTCATTCTTTCAATCAGCGGGTTACTTTTGTCAGCTGCTTCCTGAAGTACACGTTCGTTGAAAGAGAGCCAACTGAGTTCTTTCTCGTTATAAAGACGATCGTGGGACATTACTACTCCTTTCAACTCCATTGGGTTTTCCACTTAGTTTAATGGTTGGCGTTTAATGAGTCGATGTTGTTGATTTGGGTTTCACGGGTTTTCTTGGCGAAATAGTGATGCTGGAAAGTACACATCCTGATAGCGGTATGATAAGAGCCGTTTACAAAAAACTCATCGATTAATTCACCTTCAGTATGGAATCCCAATTTATTGTAGATATGAATTGCTTTCGTGTTCTCTTTATCAACAATCAAATACAGTTTGTAAAGATTTAAGACAGCAAAAGCGTATTCCATCGCAAGTTTGACGGCTACCGCTGCGTAACCTTGTCCTTGATAAGCCGGAGCGATGATAATCTGAAATTCCGCACGACGGTGGACATAATCAATCTCGACCAGCTCCACCAAACCGACTTTGGAATTCAGGCTTTCGATAATAAAACGGCGCTCACGTTGGTCATGTATATGCTTATCATAGAGGTCGCATAATTCAACAAAGGCTTCATAAGGCTCTTCAAACCAGTAGCGCATAACACTGGCGTTATTATCGAGTTGATGAACAAAAGGAAGATCTTCTCGTTCAAGAGGACGTAAATTTACCGATGGATTTTCCGAACCACTGGACATTGGATACCTCAGTGTTTTGTAGTGAAATCTGTAGGGTATAAATATATTTGATATTGAATAAATAATTATTGCCAGATAAATCAATCCAAAATAGCAACTTACAGCAAAGTCTTACTGGAATATAGCACTTAAAAAATTTTATAACAAAATCCGTTAACACAGAGCCGTAAGTTGAAGTCAGCGAGTTAAACTATTCTGATGCATAACCTTGTGGAGGCAGAATCTTGCCATCCATAATGGCGTTATTGCCTTCCATAACCAAACGTTGCTCTAAAAACCAGCCGATGACCAAAGGATAAATATGGTGTTCCTGAGTTTGTACACGCCCGATGACTTCTGCTTCTTTATCTCCCGCAAAAATCGGTACTTTAGCTTGTAAAATAATAGGGCCGCCATCCAATTTTTCAGTAACAAAATGGACGGACGTACCATGTTCTTTATCACCATTTTCAATGGCCTTCCGATGGGTATGCAGACCGGGATATTTAGGCAAGAGGGAAGGGTGAATATTGAGCAGGCACCCATAATAGTGCTGGACAAATTCGGGCGATAAGATTTTCATATAACCGGCTAAGACCACTAAATCGGGAGCGTATTGATCAATAGCGCTGAGTAGGGCGATATCATAACTTGTACGATCCGCATAAGTTTTCGGGTTGATAAAGTGGGCAGGGATATCTGCTTGTTCAGCACGTTGCAGGCCATAGGCATCGGCATTATTACTGAAAACCGCAGCAATATATCCATTAATTCGGTTTTGCTGGCAGGCGTCAATGATGGATTGAAGATTGCTGCCATTGCCGGAGACTAAAACGACAATTTTTTTCATAACGGGTTTTCACTGAAGAAATTCATTGATTAATATGCGCTTCATTTTTTCAAGCTACAGCTTTATTGGCTGTAACTTGAAATCAATCAGACAAAATATTTATTTTGTAATAACGACAGGTTGTTCATCGGCATTAATTTCAGCAATTGTTCCAATTTGCCATGCATTTTCGCCAGAGGCAGTCAGATACGAAATCGCTTGTTCTGCCTGAGACTGAGGAAGTGCGATTATCATACCGACTCCGCAGTTAAATGTGCGATACATTTCATGCTCGCTGACATTACCGGCTTGCTGTAACCAGGTAAAAATCGCCGGCCATTGCCAACTGTCCGCTTTGATTCTGGCCTGCCTATTTTCTGGCAGAACACGTGGAATATTTTCCCAGAAGCCGCCTCCAGTCAGATGTGCAATCGCATGAACATCTACTTTTTCAATCAGCTCCAGAATGGATTTGACGTAAATTTGGGTTGGGGCAAGTAAGTGATCGGCGAGTGGTTTCCCTTCAAGTTCGGTAGCCTCTGGATCCGCTTGACTTACCTCGAGAATTTTACGGATCAAAGAATAACCATTGGAGTGCGGTCCGCTGGATGCAAGAGCAATCAGAGCATCACCGGTTTGAACCTGACTGCCGTCAATAATTGCCGATTTTTCAACAACACCAACGCAAAAACCCGCGACATCATAATCTTCACCGTGATACATGCCGGGCATTTCTGCCGTTTCACCACCGACCAATGCACAGCCAGCTTGTTTGCAGCCTTCTGCTATGCCCGTGATGACACTGGCGGCTGTGTCGACATCCAGTTTGCCGGTAGCATAATAATCAAGGAAGAAAAGAGGTTCGGCGCCTTGTACAACCAGATCATTGACACACATAGCGACCAAATCAATTCCGATCGTGTCATGGCGCTTCAAGTCCATGGCCAGACGCAGTTTAGTCCCCACGCCATCTGTACCGGAAACTAACACCGGTTCGCGATATTTCTGTGGCAGGGCACATAATGCACCGAAACCACCTAATCCTCCCATCACTTCGGGGCGACGGGTCTGTTTTACGACACCTTTGATACGATTGACTAAGACATTACCGGCATCAATATCGACACCAGCATCTTTATAGCTAAGAGAGGTTTTGTTGGTCACTGCGTAGCTCCCAGGCGGTTGCATTTTTATAAATAAAACAGAACGGCGATAATTCTAACAGCCTGAGCAAACGTTTGCGATAGCTTTATATCGGTTTCCTGTTAGATCGGGATCGAAGAAAATAATTCGTTAGTGATAAAAATTAATAGATTGGTAGTGGTTTGATGCTGAAAAGGAGTTATAATCCCGCGATTTTTTATCTGCCGGCTATTAGGAGAAACCCATGAAAATCGTTGAGGTTAAACACCCGCTAGTTAAACATAAACTTGGCCTGATGCGAGATCATGATATAAGCACCAAACGCTTCCGTGAACTGGCTTCAGAGGTGGGGAGTCTTCTGACATATGAAGCAACTGCTGATTTGGAAGTCGAGAAAGTGACCATTGACGGATGGTGTGGTCCGGTAGAGATAGATCAGATTAAAGGGAAAAAAATTACGGTAGTCCCTATCCTGCGTGCGGGCTTGGGTATGATGGATGGTGTACTGGAAAATATCCCTAGTGCACGAATCAGTGTTGTTGGTGTATATCGTGATGAAGAAACCCTTGAGCCAGTGCCTTATTTTCAGAAATTAGTCTCCGATATTAATGAACGCATGGCATTAGTGGTTGATCCGATGTTGGCAACCGGTGGCTCCATGATCGCTACCATTGATTTGTTGAAAAAAGCGGGATGCCCTGCCATTAAGGTATTAGTTTTGGTTGCTGCACCGGAAGGGATCGCAGCACTGGAGAAGGCTCACCCTGATGTTGAACTGTATACCGCTTCGATTGATAACTATCTCAATGAAGATGGATACATCGTCCCGGGTTTAGGGGATGCGGGTGATAAAATATTTGGCACCAAATAACATTGATAGCCGGCTAATAAGTCGGCTTTTTTTGGTTTCTAGTAAGGTGATATAAGAGGATATCAATAATGACCATTCGGACTATACCAATCCAACTTCAAGATGCGTGTTATATTTCCCCGCATAGCGGGAAAATATAAGGCCTCGCGTTGTCTTACGGATTGCAACTTGAAGTTTATCGAGTATATTCTTAGAGGCCATTTTTATTACTCCATTATTTTCAATTTTTCATAGTCATTTAAAATAAAATCTAACTTCCCTTCTAATCGTTCAAATTTTTTATAAGTAGCAACAATGGCATTTACAAATTATATCTGTCGCTAACTTCCATTGAAAATAACTTAGGATGGATAAGTTAAACTTTTTGGCATTACAGCATATTTTTACTTTTAGTTTTTACTATTGGTAATATTGACTATTGCTGGTCGTAATTTGCCCATTTTATGGAGGAGTGTGCTTTGATGATAATCTCCTGTTTTCACCGAAGCATTCGTTTCATTTATAGAGACTTTTTGTGGTAGACTTAGCGCTGTTCGTTATCCATTCTGTTTGAGGTGCTTCTGAATACACCGTCGCAGCTTTCACTACCATTATATTTGCCCGATGATGAAACTTTTGCCAGTTTCTTTGCAGGTGAGAATACTTCCTTATTAGCTGCAATAAAATTGGCCATTAGTCAGTCACACGGTAGTTATATCTATTTCTGGTCCCGCGATGGCGGGGGTAAGAGCCATTTGCTTCACGCAGCCTGTGCCGAATTGTCCCAACAGGGAGAAGCTGTAGGGTATGTACCATTGGATAAACGCGCCTATTTTGTCCCTGAAGTCCTTGATGGTATGGAACATTTATCATTAGTGTGCATCGATAATATTGAGTGTATTGCTGGTGATCAGGAATGGGAGATGGCGATTTTCAATCTTTACAACCGCATTGTAGAAATTGGCCGGACTTGTCTTTTGATCACAGGTGATCGTCCTCCTCGGCAAATTAACCTGACACTACCGGATTTGGCATCTCGTCTCGATTGGGGGCAAATTTATAAATTACAACCTCTGTCAGATGATGAGAAAATCCAGGCATTGCAATTACGGGCCAAATTACGGGGTTTTGAATTGCCGGAAGATGTAGGGCGTTTTGTGTTGAAACGACTCGATAGGGAAATGCAAACGTTGTTCAGGACGTTAGATGAACTTGACCGTGCTTCCATTGTGGCGCAACGTAAACTAACGATCCCGTTTGTAAAAGATATCCTTGAGCTTTGAGTAAATAAAGCAGTAAGGGAATGAGATCAAAATAAAAAAGTGATAGGAATTATGTTCTCTATCACTTTTTTATTGAAAAATATTTACCATAGAATTTCTTTAACTTGTTCAGGGGGACGCCCCAAACGAGCGTTATCACCGACAACAACAATCGGGCGTTCAATCAGTTTAGGGTTTTCAGCCATCGCCTGAAGCAATACTTCTTGGGATAAGGTAGTATCGTCAAGGTTTAATGTTTGGTAGAGATCTTCCTTAGTACGCATCAATTGGCGGGCATCGTTGAAACCCAATTGTTTTAATAGTACGGCAAGTTGTCCTGCTGTAGGGGGGGTATCAAGATAGTGAATGATTTCCGGCGTAATACCGAGTTCTTCAATCAGCTTAAGAGTTTCACGGCTCTTTGAGCAACGGGGATTGTGGTAAAAAGTGACTTTTCGTGCGTCAACATGTTGCATATAAAACCCTTCATTTTTTATATTGTTCATAACCTTGTTGTAGTTGGCGTAATTGATCAATACGGGCATCATATCGTTTTTGTTCATAACTGCCCAATTTTGCCAATGCACTGGCTTTGCTTAGTTGTTCTATCGCGGAGCTAAAATTACCTTGCAATGCTATAATTTCCGCGTAGGCGGCGAGTTCATCATTGTATTTCCCTTGCTCTCCGGCAGTCTTTCTTAACAGTATCCAGCCAGTAAGGTCGTCAGGGTAATTAAAGGTATAACGAAACAGAAGTTGTGATGCCAGAAAATACTTTTTATCCATCAAATAGGCATTGGCGAGGTTAATTTGCAATACCCGATGATTTTTCTGTTTCCTGAGTGCATCCTGCAAGCGGTTGATGGCATTAGTATACTGTTTTTGCCCGATATCAATATCCGTCATTGTATCAATAAACCAAATGTTATCTGGTTGTTTATCTAGCAATGGAGAGAGTATTACTCTGGCTTCAGCATACTTTTTATCTTCAGAAAGCAAAATAGCTCGTCCATAGGCCGCAGCAAGCTGTTCTTTGGCCGTTCCCTGACGATATGTCTTTAGCCATTGATCAATATAGGGACGTTGATCAGTTGAATACATGGTTAAAATACGGATACGGGCGAGCAGAAAATCCTGAGATTCTGGCACCGCTTTCGTTGGATATTGATTTGCCCGATTACGGGCGTCGGCCAAACGGCTGGCAGGGAGTGGGTGAGTATAGAGCATTTCAGGTAGCTTGGAGCTATAGCGAGACTGATCTACCAGTATTTGCATAAAATCAGGCATACCGTGTGGATCAAATCCTGCTCGACTGAGCGTTTGCATTCCGATACGATCAGCTTCTTGCTCATTCGATTGGGTAAAACTGATCATGCCTTGTTGGACGCCTGCCAGTGTGCCGCTGAGTGCAGCCATGCCAGCTTGTGGGTTGGCTATCATCAGTAGGATAGAACCCAATGTACCGGCCCATGCCAGAGGGCTGGTACGTTTTTGTTCTTCCATTGATCGTGCTAAGTGTCGCTGGGTAATGTGGGAAATCTCATGCGCCATGACAGATGCCAGTTCACTTTCATTGTTGCTATAGCGAAACAGGCCTGAATAAAGAACAACATTACCGCCGAAAAGTGCAAGGGCATTAATATTAGGGTTATCTAACAGATAGAAATGAAAAGGGGTTTTGACTGCATCGGCATGATTGGCTAATCTTTGCCCTAATTGATTAATGTATTGAGTCAGCAACGGATCATAAATCAACGGGGCTTGGCCCCTTATCGAGCGTATATAAAAATCCCCTATAGCCATTTCCTGATTAATGCTGAGGGTGGCTCCTGCTGTGGTGCCGATATCAGGTAGTGAATCTTCAGCCGGTGCAGAGAATACAGCAGAATTCCCCGATAATAACAGGCTGATAAAAAGAGTTATCAAAGATTTTCTGGATGTTTTTCTCATAAAGTGATTCTCATAAAATAGTGTGCTCCGTTTTAGCTATCAATTTCATGAATACTTTTATGATAAAAGAGTACCTTAAAACCATTAATTATAATAAATTTTAGTGAAAAATAATGAAATGAGTACCTCTCTTTCCCCTACGCAAAGTGCCGGCGGTAGCTTGGATGTGGGATGACAAAGAGGGTTGTGAATTGGTCAAGCGTACTCTTAGATGTGGATATAAGCTACATCCTGCCTCAACTTTCACTGGTTAATGGTGTAATGGCAACGGTTTTATCCGCTGAGATTCGGCACAAACGTTGAATTATGTACTATTGTTAATGTTGTCGTTCCTGTCAAAGTTGTTACTACTATCGTGGTATAGTCAATCAAGAGGAAATTATGAAACGTCTTTTATTGCCAATTTTCCTTACCCCATTCTTCTCATATGCGGCACATGTTAATGCAGATAAGACCGCAGAAACTTATTGTAATTTGTTCGGGAAAGCCTCTGTAGAAGCATTTAAAACCCATAACTCACCCGACACGATAGCGCAAAAGGCGTTCAATGAATTAACTGGCAAGGGATTTAGATCTAAAGAAATCCATAAGCAACAAGGATGAATTTATTACATCTATCAAACAAACTGTCACAGAAGTCAGAAAAAATAAGCAAGCCTTTCCAAGCACTCGTCATTTTGACGAATCACTGGATAAATCTGTTGAAGCATGTAAAGCACAAACAAAACATGCTTTATATTAGCAGTACAAAATAGACTCCTGTAGAGCGATTTACTTATGTTGTCGCTCTATTTTTTATTAGCTATGTAGTCAATGGAACCAAGCCGGATAGAAACATGGCTGTGAAGAAATATAGCATCAACTGATGACTCTTTATCGGGGTTGAATTTATTTAAATTAAATAGATTTTCCGAAAGGGATTTAATTTCAGCTTCTTTTAATGGCAATGCTATACCGAATATTAAAAACAATAAAAGGACTAAAAAAGTATTTATTAATTCAAAAAAATGATATGGAAACGATAATTTTTTCTCATTGTCCTGATTAGACTCTGTCTTATCTAATAAGAACTTATTATCCTCAATTTCAGTAAGTATCACTTTTGCGCGTTCTATATCAGCATAGTGGACAAGCAGTTTAACACCACCAAATGCCTGGGAATACATATAGAGTTATTCCCATACAATGTTTTCATCTATCACTACTGCATAAATATCTTCTGATAACATTTTGCCCAGGACAATGTGGGCATCTATTGGCGATAGAAAATTCGCTAATAACTGCATATTTCCTCTTTGCGGATGACTATTCCACATAAGCACACCATTCAGATGATTTATAAATGAGTATAGCCTAATTTAATAGTCAAAAATTAACGGGAGCCATAAGCCCCCGTTTCAGTTAAGCAATTAATTACATATGCGAGAAATAATGCATCGCCGAACTCGCTACATTTCAGAAGCTTAGCGTCATTCATCAGACGCTCAAAATCGTAAGTCACGGTCTTCGCGGCAATCGCGCCTTCCATTCCCTTTAACAATGAGGTCTGCGGCCTCGAACCATCCCATGTGGCGCAGCATCATTTCAGCGGAAAGGATCACCGAACCCGGGTTGACTTTATCCTGACCTGCATACTTAGGTGCCGTTCCGTGTGTTGCTTCGAATAGTGCACAATCGTCACCAATGTTTGCACCTGGAGCAATACCGATGCCACCCACCTGTGCAGCCAAAGCATCAGAAATGTCATCACCATTCAGGTTCATACAAGCGATAACATCATACTCTGCCGGACGCAGCAGGATCTGTTGCAAGAAAGCATCTGCAATTACATCCTTGATGATGATATCTTTGCCGATTTTTAGGATTCTTGATCTTAACCCACGGACCACCATCCAACAATTCTCCGCCGAATTCAGTGCGAGCCAGTTCATAACCCCAGTCTTTGAAAGCACCTTCAGTGAATTTCATGATATTACCTTTATGAACCAGAGTGACTGATTCACGGTCATTATCAATAGCATATTCAATCGCGGCACGTATTAAACGTTTAGTGCCTTCTTCTGAGCAAGGTTTTACACCGATACCACACTGTTGAGGGAAACGAATCTTGTTCGACACCCATTCATCTTGCAGGAATTTAATCACTTTGTCCGCTTGCGCTGAACCTGCTTTCCACTCAATACCCGCATAAATATCTTTAGCGTTTTCGCGGAAAATAACCATATCGGTCAATTCAGGCTGCTTAACAGGGCTTGGCGTACCTTGATAGTAACGAACCGGACGCAGGCAAGCATGCAGATCCAATTGCTGACGCAGTGCTACATTCAGCGAACGGATACCACCACCTACTGGCGTTGTCAGAGGACCTTTGATAGCAACACGGTATTCACGAATCAAATCTAGCGTTTCATCTGGTAACCAAACATCTTTACCATAGACATGCGTGGATTTTTCACCTGTGTAGATTTCCATCCAGGAAATTTTGCGCTCACCGCTATACGCTTTCTGAACCGCGGCATCAACAACTTTTAGCATGACCGGCGTAACATCAACACCAATGCCATCCCCTTCGATATAAGGGATAATAGGGTTATTCGGAACACTTAATTTACTTTTGGCATCAATAGTAATTTTTTTACCTTCCGCCGGAACAACTACTTTGCTTTCCATTAACCTCTCCTTTCAAATAAGCGCAATGCCTTGTTAATTTTTTGTAAGGGACGTGTCAATACTACTTGAATATTCTGCAAACGCCGACGGTCACAGATTTAAGGTATAATACGCACCTCTATTTTTAACGATGGCTTATCATGACAAATATCTCTTTTAAAAAACGCCAACTTAACCGATTCAGCCAGAGAAAAAATAACAGAGCTATAAAAAAACAATCAGCCCTCGTCGGGTATTGATTTTTAACAAACCTTATGATGTCTTACCTCAATTCACCGATGAAATGGGCAGAGCAACGTTAAAAGATTTTATCCCGTTTCCTGATGTTTATGCCGCTGGTCGTCTGGATCGTGATAGTGAAGGTTTGCTGGTGTTGACCAATGATGGCAAATTGCAAGCTAAATTGACTCAACCCGATAAAAAAACCGCTAAAGTTTATTATGTTCAGGTAGAAGGCATTCCTGATGAAACGGCGCTGAATAAACTTCGTAGCGGCGTTTTATTGAAAGATGGCCCGACCTTGCCCGCTGGCGCTGAATTAGTCGAAGAGCCTGAATGGCTCTGGGAGAGAACGCCTCCTATCCGGGAACGAAAAAGTATTCCGGTAAGTTGGCTTAAAATTACGTTATATGAAGGACGCAATCGGCAAGTACGTAGGATGACCGCTCATGTGGGTTATCCTACACTGCGCCTAATCCGTTTTAGTATGAGTTCAATACAATTAGACTCATTATCCCTGGAGAATGGAGAGAAATTAATACTGTTAGCCCACACGTCACGGTTGCCTGCATTGTTCATGCAAAAATAAATTTTTGATTGTTGAAGAATTGATCAACGGCAAGCCCCTCTGGAATCAACCAGCAGGCCACCTTGAAGCGGATGAAACATTACTGGCTGCTGCTGAACGGGAACTGTGGGAAGAAACCGGAATTCGTGCACAACCACAAGCATTTTTAAAATTGCACCAATGGGTTGCGCCGGACAGAACCCCATTTATCCGTTTTTTATTCCTGGTTGAAATGGAAAAAGTCATAGATACCAATCCACAAGATAACGATATCCATTGCTGCCATTGGTTAGGTGCAGAAGAAATCCTTAACAGTTCACAGTTACGCTCCCCTCTGGTCGCCGAAAGTCTTCTTTGCTACCTGGAGCACAAAGCTTATCCACTCTCGATACTGGATTATTATGGTTCACCTTTCGCCAAATGAAGACGCTTGGTGCACCTTGGTTGCCAACGTGCTAAAGTATTGCGTTTGTTTTTTCCGCAGTGAGATATATCCATGAATAACAGCCAGAAAAAAGTCATTGTCGGCATGTCCGGCGGTGTTGATTCATCCGTTTCCGCCTACCTTCTGCAACAGCAGGGCTACCAGGTAGCTGGCCTGTTCATGAAAGACTGGGAAGAAGACGATAGTGAAGAGTATTGCTCGGCGGCTACCGATCTTGCTGATGCCCCGCCGTTTGTGACAAACTGGGTATAGAACTGCATACCCCATTAATTTTGCAGCCGAGTATTGGGATAATGTATTCGAACATTTTCTTGCTGAATATAAAGCAGGTAGAACCCCCAATCCTGACATTCTTTGCAATAAAGAAATCAAATTCAAAGCATTTCTGGAGTTTGCCGCAGAGGATTAGGGGCTGACTATATTGCAACCGGGCATTATGTCCGTCGTCGGGATGTGAACGGCATGAGCCAATTGCTCCGTGGCCTGGATGATAATAAAGATCAAAGCTATTTCTTATATACCTTAAGCCACCAGCAAGTTGCCAAGAGCCTGTTCCGGGTAGGGGAATTGGAAAAACCCGAAGTACGCCGCATTGCCGAAGAAATTGGCCTGGTTACCGCAAAGAAAAAAGATTCGACAGGCATCTGTTTTATTGGTGAGCGTAAGTTCCGTGATTTCCTTGGGCGCTATTTACCCGCCCAGCCTCGCCCGATAATGACAGTTGATGGACAGACCATCGGCCAACATACTGGCTTGATGTACCATACACTCGGCCAGCGCAAAGGACTGGGGATTGGGGGTACGAAAAACGGTAGTGAAGAACCCTGGTATGTCGTGGATGAATATAGAAAATAACGACCTGATTGTTGCCCAAGGCCATGAGCATCCTCGTTTGATGTCGGTCGGTTTGATTGCCCAGCAACTGCATTGGGTCAATAGCCAACCACTGCAAGCAGAAATACGCTGTGTAGTCAAAACACGCTACCGTCAGCATGATATTCCCTGCACTGTCGTCCCTCTGGGCGAAGATAACATTGAGGTTCGTTTTCTGATAGCCCTGCCGCTATCACCCCGGGTCAATCAGCTGTGTTTTATCAAGGTGAAGTTTGTCTCGGTGGTGGTGTGATCGAACAACGTATACAGGAGTAGTTGTGGCTAAAAATTATTACGATATTACACTGGCGCTGGCAGGTATCTGTCAGTCAGGCCGTCTGGTACAAAAACTTGCCCATGAAGGCCAGTGTGATACTGATGCTTTTGAAATCATGATCGACGAGTGCTCCTGAATATCGATCCAACCTTCTACGCTGGATGTCTTTGGCAATAATGCCTGCAACCTGCGTGTTGGTCTTGATGCCATGTTGGGTATGTTCAATGGTTCCCACATAGTGGCGTTTCTGCCGATCTTACCCGCTATATGCTGAGTTTGGTGGCACTGGAACGCCGCTTGAGTAAAAATCCGTCTGCCGTCAATCAATTGGCAACTCGCATCGAACAATTAGAACGCCAGCAAGCCTATTTTGAACCTATGTCAGAGGGAATGTTCAACGCTCTGGCTGGAATTTATGTTGATGTTATCAGCCCGTTGGGACCACGCATTCAGGTAACGGGTTCACCTGATGTATTACGTAATTCGTTGATTCAGGCAAAAGTCAGATCGGTGTTACTGGCCGGTATCCGTAGTGCCGTTTTATGGCAACAAGTTGGCGGTAGCCGCCTGCAAATCATGTTTTCTCGTCAACGCCTGATCCGACAGGCAAAAGAGATCCTTGCTAACGGTTAGATGGTAAAGACTGTTAGCGAAAAATTGTTAAATCTAAATTATTAAACATAAAGCTGTTAAACATACATTGTTAAATAAAATCCGGGAGTTGCTACCAATGGAATTATCCTCACTGACCGCTGTTTCTCCAATTGATGGCCGTTACGGCGATAAAGTCAGCGCACTACGCGCTATTTTTAGTGAGTTCGAGCTTACTAAAATTCCGTGTGCAAGTCGAAGTACGTTGGCTGCAAAAACTGGCTGCAACCACAGAAATCCAAGAAGTTCCTGCTTTTGACGCCAACGCAAACGCTTACCTTGATGAAATTATTGCAAATTTCACTGAGCAGGATGCACTGCGTATCAAAGAGATTGAACGCACAACCAACCACGACGTTAAAGCGGTTGAATATTTTCTGAAAGAGAAAGTCGCGCATATTCCTGCCCTGCATCAGGTTGCAGAATTTATTCATTTTGCCTGCACATCAGAAGATATTAATAACCTGTCACATGCCTTGATGCTTAAAACAGCCCGTGAGGAAGTTCTGCTGCCGCAATAGGCGCCAAATAATTGATACCATCACACGCATGGCACATGATTATCGCGATCTGCCACTGCTATCGCGTACACACGGTCAACCTGCCACACCTTCCACGGTCGGCAAGGAATTTGCTAACGTTGCCTATCGGATGAAGCGCCAATTCCGTCAGCTTGAGCAGGCAGAAGTTCTGGGCAAAATCAACGGGGCGGTTGGTAACTATAATGCGCATTTATCCGCCTATCCACAAGTTGACTGGCATCAATTCAGTGAGTCATTTGTGACCTCTTTAGGTATTCAGTGGAACCCGTATACCACTCAGATTGAACCCCATGATTACATTGCAGAACTGTTTGATTGTGTGGCGCGTTTCAACACCATCCTAATCGATTTTGATCGCGATATCTGGGGTTACATCGCCTTGAGCCATTTCAAGCAAAAAACCATCGCCGGGGAAATTGGTTCTTCTACCATGCCACATAAAGTCAATCCGATTGATTTCGAAAACTCAGAAGGCAACCTGGGCCTGGCAAATGCGGTTCTGGGGCATCTTGCCAGCAAATTGCCTGTTTCTCGCTGGCAGCGTGATCTGACAGATTCGACAGTATTGCGTAATCTGGGTGTCTCGGTCTGGGATATGCATTGATTGCTTATCAATCCACGATGAAGGGGTTGAATAAGCTGGAAGTCAATGAACAGCACTTACTGAATGAACTGGATAGCAATTGGGAAGTATTAGCAGAACCTATCCAAACTGTTATGCGCCGTTATGGTATTGAAAAACCGTATGAAAAACTGAAAGAACTGACTCGTGGTAAACGTGTTGATGCTGAAGGTATGAACGCGTTTATTGATGGCCTTGAGCTTCCTGAAGCGGAAAAAGCGCGCCTCAAATCCATGACGCCAGCAAATTACATTGGATACGCTACTTCGCTGGTTGACCAGTTAAAATAATCTGTGTTTATCCATACAGATGGGCGGGTTCTATTCCGCCCATGCGCGATTTCTGTGCTGCAATTTCCTGCCCGCTGCGTAATCCCAGCAGACGCTCTGCCGCCACATAGCAACCTGAATACTATTGAGTATATGAACTTATATAGAAGTTAAATAAATTGTAAATTTATTTACTATTTTGACCTAACCATTTGTTTTTAAATGCACCAATCATTAATATACCAACAAAAGATAAATAGTTACTATACTTAGTTTACTCATAATCATATATCTATATTTTTATTTAATCTTTATTGACGAAGTTGATGACTTAGCTATTTTAAATTTATTTGATAAACATTAATTACTGATTAGCATAAGGAATCATTATGCGGATATTGATCGTTGAAGATAATGCATTGCTTCGCCATCACTTAACCGTACAATTACGGGATATTGGACATCAAGTTGATGCTGCGGAGAATGCTAAAGAAGAAAGCAGATTATTATCTTAAAGAAAGTCACCCTGATATTGCTATCGTTGATTTAGGGTTACCGGGAGAAGATGGCCTTAGCATGTTACAGCGCTGGCGTAGTGAGCAAGTTAATTTACCTAATCCTTGTTACTTACCGCCCGTGAGAGCTGGCAAGAAAAAGTCAACGTGCTAAATGCGGGCGCAGATGATTATGTTACCAAGCCCTTTCAATCTGGAAGAAAAAAAAAATTAATGCCCGCATACAAGCATTAATGCGACGTAATAGTGGTTTGGCATCACAATTAGTTGAGATATCACCATTTTTAATCAACCTCTCAAGAAAGGAGTTTTCTATCAATGAAACCAATATTAAATTAACCGCCTTTGAATACATTATTATCGAAACCTTAATGCGCAATAATGGCAAAGTTGTCAGTAAAAGGAAACAGCTGATGCGCCAATTGTATCCAGACGCTGAATTACGTGAGAGTCATACAATTGATGTATTAATGGGGCGTTTGAGGAAAAAAATATTGAATGAATGGCCGGAAGGAGTCATCTTAGCTGTTCGTGGTCAAGGGTATCGCTTTGATGTGAAATCTTATAATGCTTAAGTTCTCTGAAAAACCTTTTTCTTTGAGAACACGGTTTCTCATGGCTACGGCTGCTATTAAAATTCTTTGCATTGACCCTATCATATGGCATTGTTGCTATTGCCGGATATTTAGTCAGTTTAGTGATAAAACAAGCTATTCCATACTCCGTAGCCAAAGTAATCTATTTTTCACATTAGCCAGATGGGAAAATAACAAGCTAGAAATCCTTGTTCCCAAAGATTTTTCCATGAATTACCGCTCATTAGCACTAATCTATGATAATGGTGGAAATATTCTTTGGCGCCAGAATAATGTGTCTGAATTGGAAAGAATAATTTGATCCTGACTGGCTGAAAAAAGATGGCTTATATACATAGAAGCGTATTTTAAAGAAAAAGGGGATTTTTTCTATAATCCAACAGCAACACCGAATCAAGATAATGCAAAAAAGGCAGAAAATAGTAAGGACGTGTTGATGTAACCTATTCAGTTTGCTGTAAATATTTATCCTGCCACTGACAAACTGCCTGCCATGACCATTTGTTATCATTGATACCATTCCACAAGATGTACAGGAATCAGCAAAAGTATGGGAATGGTTTGGATATGTACTCATCGCTAACTTAAACTTTCTCATCATTCCATTAATCTGGCTTGCCGCTGACTGGAGTCTTAGGCCAATAAAATCCTTAATTACCCAGATCAGTTCATTAGAAAATGGAGAAAGGAAAGAACTGGATCAAGACCCCTCCTACTGAATTAAAAGGGCTGGTCAGAAACTTAAATAACTTGCTATCCAATGAACGTAAGACGTTATGCCCCCAAATATCACACAACCCTCTCGGATTTGACGCATAGCCTGAAAACACCTCTAGCGGTATTGCAATCAACCCTCGCTCTCTGCGCCCCCCTCAAAAGCTGACCATTGAACAAGCTGAACCTATTATGCTTGAACAAATTGACCGGATATCCCAACAAATCGGCTATTATCTACACAGAGCCAATATGCGCCATGACCATAGCTTCTTCTTAGAGGCAGATTTCTTCTGTCCCAATCTTGCTGGATGGCCTAATCAGTGCCTTAACTAAGGTATATCAACATAAGGGCATCAAAATTATGCTCGATGTCTCTCCTGAAGTAACATGGCTAGGGGAAAAAAATAAGGACTTTCTGGAAGTGATGGGAAACATTCTGGATAACGCTTGTAAATATTGCCTGAAATTGGTCAAAATCACCACCACGATGGGAGAAAATGCAGTCACTATTATTGTCGATGATGATGGATTAGGTGTCCTCCCTGATAAGCGAGAAATGATTTTTCAGCGTGGTTTACGCGCCGATACATTGCGATCAGGTCAAGGTCTTGGTTTGTCGATAGCGTCTGAAATTGTCGAGCAATATGAAGGTGATATCAGATTGATGATAGTCCACTTGGTGGTGCCAGGGTAAGCGTGATATTTCGCGCCCAACACAATATTCATCAACACAATACTCATCAACACAATAACTCATTAACATAAAGCAGCCAACACAGTGCGTTCACCATGCGATAATGATTAGGCGATTGCTAAGAATTTTCCATTGAAAAAATAAACAATAAACAAAATTTAATATTTTATTAACAGATGATATGCGGGTAGGAAATTTAAATTTGCTTTGAATAACAATGCAATAAATACCAAACGAATACACTGAGTTGCCACTTTGTTGATAAAGCGGCAACTCAAAACTTATTGTGTCTATATTGACAATGAATGTTGGTTTAGGTAATCCAGCACAACTTGATGATGATCACTGGTTTTGAATTTACTAAAAACGTGTTCAACCTCACCTTGTGGATTAATTAAGAAGCTGATGCGATGAATGCCGTCATAGGTTTTCCCCATGAACTGCTTTTCTCCCCACACACCAAACTGTTCGGCAACTTGGTGGTCAATATCAGAAAGCAGCGTGAAATTCAGCATGTCTTTTTCTACAAAGCGGGATAGTTTTTCAGGTGCATCTGGGCTGATACCCAAGACTTCAACATTGGCGTTTTTTAGCTCATCCATAGAATCACGTAAGCCACAGGCTTGAGTTGTGCAGCCTGGTGTCATTGCTTTGGGATAAAAATAAACTAAAACACGTTGACCTTTGAAGTCAGATAAATTAATGGGTTCGCCATCTTGGTCAGGAAGGCTGAATTGTGGTGCCTTGTCTCCGGCTTTCAATGGACTCATCACTTATTCTCCGGTTAATCGTTTTGATTTAAATGGTCTTGTACGATAATACTGCCTTGTGCATTTAATTCTGTACATAGATGATAAAAATTTTCTTTAAATATCGCGCCATTATCATCAACTGGGTTGTGACCAGTGATTTGGATTTGCAGACGAGCAGGGTGATTTCCTTCGGCTGGGTGAGTTTTTGATACCAGTTCCGCGATATTAAGATCCTGGGCTGTGAATAAACTGGTAAAACGCTCAACAATTCCCGGTGAATCAACTACGTCTACTTTAACGGTGATGGTCGAAGGAAATTTTTTCTGGACACCGCATCGGGTACGTTTCATCACTATGAGTAATTCAAGTTCTGCACCCTTTTGTGGCAAGGTGGATTCGATCAAAGTAATGGCGTTCCAGCTACCCGATAGCAACATGATAAAAGTAAATTCTTCGCCAAACATAGCTAAACGGCTGTCTTCAATATTACAGCCGCATGTGTTGACGAGGCGGGTAATCGTATTGACGATGCCGGGACGATCGGTACCGAGGGCAGTGATCACTAAAAAATGCTGTTCTGAGGTTGGCAAAGCGGTTTTCCTTTAATTTTAGTTGGAGTTTGCTGTGTATGTTGTGTTTTAACATAAAAAATGCTCAGGAGAAGGTCAATCGCCTTTATTAAGGGAACAAAATTATAATTTATGTTTAATCAGCTACACTTGATATTAATAAAATTCATTGAAATCGCGTGGTTAAAGAGTTTTCTTCTGTATAACAAGAAAGTACCATGAACTTCTCATTTGCAGTTTTAGGTTTAACTAAGGGGAAATGGCAATGGTAGGCAATCATTCTGGTTTTACAGGCAGTATAGTTGCATTGATAACGCCGATGGATTCAGCTGGTCAGATTGATAAGGCCAGTTTGAAAAAATTGGTTGATTATCATATCGCCAGTGGTACATCTGCGATTGTGTCTGTTGGAACAACGGGCGAGTGTGCAACACTTAACCATGACGAACACGTTGATGTTGTACTGACAACACTGGAAATGGCTGATGGGCGTATTCCGGTGATTGCCGGAACAGGGGCAAACGCGACAGCAGAAGCTATTTCTCTGACCAACCGTTTCGAAAACACGGGGGTTGTGGGTTGCCTGTCAGTCACACCTTATTATAATAGACCATCACAGGAAGGTTTATACTTGCACTATAAGGCAATCGCTGAGAATACTGACTTACCACAAATTCTGTATAATGTGCCATCTCGTACCGGATGTGATTTATTGCCGCCGACAGTCGCTCGCTTAGCGAAACTGAAAAATATTGTTGCGCTTAAGGAAGCGACAGGGAACTTAAGTCGTGTTAGTCAGATCCAAGCATTGGTTAGTGATGAAGATTTCATTCTTCTGAGTGGTGATGATGCAAGTTTTGTCGATTTCATGCAGCTTGGTGGTAAAGGGGTTATTTCTGTCACTGCAAATGTTGCAGCAGCAGAAATGGCGCAGTTGTGTGAATTGGTTGAGCAAAGTGAATTTTTACAAGCTCGTGAACTGAACAGCCGACTGATGGAATTGCATCATCAATTATTTGTTGAACCTAGCCCGACGCCAGTTAAGTGGGCTTGCCGTCAATTGGGGTTGATTGCCGATGATACATTGCGTTTGCCAATGGTTCCGCTAACGCAGGAAGGGCAAATTCCAGTTGGTAGTGCCTTGAAAATAGCTGGACTACTGTAAAATTTTAGGGAATTTTAATGGCAACATTATTGCAAAAATCGAAGGTCATGAAGATTGCTGGACTGTCATTGGTCGTTTTTTTGGCTGCCTGCTCCAGCGATCAGCGCTATAAACGTCAGGTAAGCGGGGATCAATCCTATCTTGACACGCCTCCTCTGAAACTATTGAACATCCCCGCGGGAATGACATTACCACTGCAAAATGGTGAATATAATCTTCCGACAACGACGACGACGGAGGCTGTGGGTAAAGATTTGGATATACGTCCTCCATTGCAAGCGCTTGCATTGTTGACGGGTTCCCGCGTTGAAAATAGTGCTAACAGCAGTAAATTGTTGCTTGAAAATACTCCTGAATACAGTGAATTATGGTCTCAGGTAAACAATCTGCTGGCGGAAAAAGGGTATAATATCAGCCAGAAAGATGATGCTGCACAAACCTTGACGACAGATTGGATTACATGGCAACGGGCGGATGAAAATGTTCCCTATCAAGGGCGTTACCGTATTTCAGTTTCCAAACAGGATTACCAAATAGCACTATCCGTTGCGAACGAAGGTTTGAAACAGGGAGAAAAGGAAATTACCGATCCGGCACAAATCCAGCGTTACAATGTTGTGATGCTGAATAAATTGGCAAGTGACTTAAGCCAGCAACAAGAAGCAGCGAGCCTGAGCGGTGCTAAAAATTCAGGTCCACTCTCTGTACAAAGCGGTAGTGATAATACCGGATTGCCACAAATTATCGTGCGTGCACCATACAACATAGTCTGGAACAGATTGCCATACGTGTTGGAAAGCATCGGTATGAAAGTCAAGGATCGTACTCGTTCTACCGGAGCGATAGAGGTGACTTATGAAGAACGTAGTTCTTCTGACTGGAAAGCGCTGGGAGTAGAAGCGCCTTCCATCCACGGAGGAAATTATAAGTTGCAGGTGGGTGATTTGGATAACCGAAGCAGCCTGCAATTTATCAGCGACAAAGGTAAGCCGCTGACTCAATCTGAAAATAATCAGATGGTGGCTGCGCTGGAAGCTGCGTTTAGCCAATCAAAGGATAAGTAATATATAAAAGGGGCCTAGGCCCCTTTTATATTTTGGATGTGTTTTTTGTTTAATTAGTTACGTTTAAAGACGTTATATTTCTGGAGTGTAAAATGCAGAAAAAAGCTGAGTTGTATCGTGGAAAGGCAAAAACAGTGTATGCCACTGACAATCCTGACTTACTTGTGCTGGAATTCCGTAATGATACATCAGCATTGGATGGTGAACGCATTGAACAGTTCGATCGCAAGGGAATGGTGAATAATAAATTTAATCATTTCATTATGAGTAAACTGGAAGAAGCGGGCATTCCGACGCAAATGGAACAACTGTTGTCAGATAATGAATCCTTGGTGAAAAAACTTGATATGGTGCCTGTTGAGTGTGTTATTCGTAACCGTGCCGCAGGTTCCCTTGTTAAACGTTTGGGGGTGGAAGAGGGAATGGTGCTTAATCCGCCACTGTTTGACCTGTTTCTGAAAAATGATGCCAAACACGATCCTATGGTTAATGAATCCTATTGTGAGACATTCGGTTGGGTGAGCAAAGAACACTTAGCTGAGATGAAACGTCTGAGCTACAAGGCCAATGAAGTATTGAACAAACTGTTTGATGATGCGGGTTTGATTCTGGTGGATTTTAAGTTGGAATTTGGCTTGTTCAAGGGCAAGATCATATTAGGGGATGAGTTTTCACCGGATGGTAGCCGCTTATGGGATAAGCAGACGATGGATAAAATGGATAAAGATCGTTTTCGCCAAAGTCTCGGTGGCTTGATCGAAGCATATGAGGAAGTTGCACGCCGTATTGGCGTTATTTTGGATTGATGACGCAAACGATTACTTAAAAAATATAATGTAGAAAAGGAAGGATGCTCCGATAATCAAAAGGGCATCCTGTCCCTGTCTTGCACGTCGGATAAACTTTAAAGCAGGGATTTGGTTTGCTGTTTCCAGCCTTTTTGTTGCATGCAGCTGTAATAATATTCTCTTCTGGAATCCCTGTTAACATCGATTATATAGCTTTCGGTCATGGGAACACTTTGGTAGAAGTAACCGTTTTTACATTGGTCTCCATTCACGCAGGGTTGTAGCACTCTCTTCAGCTCTGATTTTTGGGCAACTTCATTTCTTACAGGAAATAGCCTTAATGACGACTGATTACATTCAGCAGTAGCTTCACTGAAAGGAACAGGATTACTTGTTGCAGGGACCCATTGAGTGGTGCAACCCGCTAAAGAGAGACAGATTATCATGGAGGAGGTTAATTTTTTCATATTTATATCGCTTATACGAACGCATATTAGTTGCAAGGCACTTCTTACAACCTTTCTGCTTTTACCTTGGTAAAAAGGCGTTGGTGTTTAAAAGGCTAATTATCAAGAAACAGGGATTGTATCTTGGTCTATATGGCTAATTATTTATCAATGTGATTGTTTAAGGCAAGGATGTTAACAAACTACCCGTTGTTGCGCTATTACCCAATTTTGGGATGGCTCTTTATGAATATTTTTGATTAAGTGCAAAAATTTTAAGTTATCATCTTTTCCATACCAGAATTTATGTTGCCTGGTTTAAAAATAGTCAAACATTGTTCTATCGGAGTTTACAGGAAATAAAAACTCATGAGTCATATCGATCCTACTCTACTTATTTTACTCGTGCTTGCGGGGCTTGGTATCATCAGCCATAACATGACAGTGACACTTGCCATGTTATTTCTATTGGTAGTTCGTATCACGCCATTGAATCAGTTTTTCCCTTGGGTGGAAAAGTACGGCTTGACGATAGGTATCCTGATTCTGACTGTAGGAGTCATGGCACCTATCGCAAGTGGGAAAATTTCCGCACAGGAAATTTTTAGCTCGTTCTTAAATTGGAAATCACTGTTGGCTATTGCTGTTGGTGTCCTTGTGTCATGGTTGGGAAGCCGTGGCGTGACTTTAATGTCTGGCCAGCCTTCTACTGTGGCTGGATTATTGGTCGGCACTGTATTGGGAGTGGCTCTATTTAAGGGCGTTCCGGTAGGCCCTTTGATTGCCGCTGGCATTTTATCACTTATGATTGGTAAATCGTGACCATGCCGGTAGCCATTTTAGCCATCAGATATTTCACATGTTATACAGTTCATTTTATGGATAGTTCGCACTATGTATAGCGTATGGGCAATGTTGCAGGCACAAATGCAACAACAGGGACAGCGCCGTTTAGTTGTTTTGAGTGGTGATCCGCAATGGAGTGAATTGATTGTCAATCAGCTAACAAAACAGTTTCAAGGGGATTGGCTAACGGTTTCAGCCCATGTAGCTGGTGCTATTGATCCAACAAAAGCCGTCAGCTTGCTTGGGCGTGAATTCTTGCATGGTGTTTTTGATGCTACTCAAGGGGTTAATGCTGAAGCATTGGCGATACTGGCTGGCACATTAAAAGCGGGAAGCTGGTTGGTGATGCGCGTACCCGCCTGGTCACAATGGCCCGAACAGCCTGATGAAGATAGTTTGCGCTGGAATGAATCGTCAGGCGTCATTTCGACGCCTAATTTTATTCGCCATATTCAGCAGCAAATCCTCGCATTTCCTGAAGTATTATTATGGCGTCAGGAAATACCTTTTCAGATATCTCAGATACCACCATTGCCTGCAACCGGAATCTGGCAGATGCCTGATGGCAACCCAACGGTAAGCCAGCAATCTATTCTTGACGAATTGTTACAGGCCACACGAGGCGTTTGGGTGATCACCGCACCCCGGGGGCGGGGAAAGTCGGCTCTGGCAGGAATGTTAGTGCGATATTGGCAAGGAAAATGCTGGTTATGTGCCCCTGCCAAAATAACCACAGACGTTATTCGACGTTACTCCGCTATCCCAGATTCTGCTGAACAGAAATTTTTGGAGCAAGAAACGCCTTTTTGGTCAGTAGACAATTTGTTGAAATATTGCCGAGCGAAAAAAGGTCAACAAAAAAATAAAAGCGATGCTGATTGGTTATTGATTGACGAAGCAGCAGCGATCCCAACGCCACAATTAGCAGAATTAACCCGCTATTTTCCACGAGTATTGTTGACTTCAACAGTCCAGGGTTATGAGGGAACAGGACGCGGTTTTTTATTGAAATTGTGTGCGGAATTGCCTGACTGCCATATTCGTGAATTGGAAACCCCTATGCGCTGGGCTGAAAATGATCCATTGGAAGCGTGGCTGGATAGTGCTCTGTTATTCGATGATAAATCGCTCGTTTATGACACACGATTAAACGCAGAAGAATTGCATTTTCACCTGATAAGTCAGCCTGAATGGTTACAACACTCGACATTATTGCGCCAATTTTATGGCTTATTAACCAGTGCACATTACCGTACATCACCCCTTGATCTGCGGCGATTAATGGATGGTAACGGAATGACATTTTTGGCTGCCCTTTCGGGTTCTCCAGAACATCATCAACCATTGGTTGGCGCTTTGTGGATGGTGAACGAAGGTGGTTTGTCACAGACATTAGCACATGAGATCTGGGCAGGATGTCGGCGGCCAAGAGGCAATTTGGTGGCCCAATCCCTGGCGACACATAGTGGTTTTCCGCAGGCCGCAACTTTACGATCACAGCGAATCAGCCGTATTGCTGTACAAGCTCAATATCGCCGTCGTGGTATTGCACAACATTTGATCATCCAACAATGTCAAGAAGCCAGTAAACAAAAGCTGGATTTCCTTTCTGTTAGTTTTGGTTATACCGCTGATCTGTGGACTCTTTGGCAAAAATGTGGTTTTCGCCTGGTAAGAATGGGAACTCGCCGGGAAGCGAGTAGTGGTTGTTATACCGCGATGGCTGTTTTGCCTTTGAGTGAGCAGGGAGAGCGATTTGCCCAATCCGCACAACAGCGATTATCCAGAGATGCCAAAGGATTGGGATCGTTACTCGGCTTTGCCTTGCCAGTTGAGCATGATAGTGGAGAACAGCTCAATGACAGTGATTGGCAGGAATTGGCTGGGTTTGCCTTTGCTCATCGTCCTCTGTCAGCGTCTTATTTTGCATTACAGAGATTATTGTTGAAGAGCAATTTGGCCTTGCCTGCGTTGAGAAAGCATCTTCAACAGCGACTAAGTATCGAACAATGTGTCAGTGAATTATCGCTGACTGGTCGTAAGGTCCTATTAAAACACTGGCGTGAAGAGACTGCTGATGCATTGGCAAGCATCGACAAAATACTTGCCAAGCACTGGAGAGATTGGGTTATTTCTTGCGATCCCGCTGTGGCCAATCATCCTCATCATCCCATTGATCATTAAGATCCCGGTGCGGGGGCAATTCGGGTTTGTTATCTAAGAAAGATTTCTTATCGACGCGACTTAGTGCTTTTACTGCATTAACAATAATGCCGATGAGCACTAACAGAACAATCCACCAATAATCTATCAACCAATGCATGGTATTTTCCTCAGAATGTTTAGAGCCTCTTCCATGAGGCTCAGGAGCCTAATGTGTTAATCAGCTATTTTTTATAAACAACGGCTTCTTATAACCAACCATTTTTGTAATGAATTATTTCTATCAATGAATTATTTTCATGACCAGCTATTTTGCTGATCTGTTATTTTCCTGATTTATAGTTTTCTTAATCTATTATCCTGATGTATTTTTCAAATATATAGGATAGATTGGTTTTTAACCAGTTTATGCCAGCAATATCACGATCTGCCCAAGCATTTAATAGAACTTGTTCATCGAATAAATTTTCGGCTTCATAGGATAATGGCCAATAGCTGATATGCCACGGCTCATAAGCTACACCTGCATCGTGGTGCGTAAAGGGACGGTAGAAATCATACTGAGACATATTTTCTGTCAGCCAATGAGTTAATGGCTCAAAGTACCCATCGTTTTCATACTCCCACGGCTCTAGCTGCAAATTTTTACCTTCTGGTAGCAGAAAGGGATCATAAATATCCAGTTCCGTCCCCCAATGATGGCGGCTTGCTCCTGGCAAAGCTGACCAGCCGAGAATGGCTTTACAACGTTCCCCTTCATCCATTTTCGAGATATCAAGGGGCTGGCTATGCTTATCTAATACTGGACGCTGACCACGGAATTTTTCATTCCAGATAGTTTGTTGGCGGGTGAAATCGCGGAACGAACTGGCAGGTTGTAGCTTAAAACCTGCTTTGGCCGCTTCTCTCTGCATGGCAAGAAACGCTTTGGTGGCATTAAACTGCAAACGGTGATTGCCGGTAAGAGTAACCAGGTGATCAGTGGACAGGCCGGTCAAAGTTTCAGGTGTCATCATTTGATTAATTGCTCCATGATACGTTGATAAATCAGGCTCAATTTTTGTAAATCAGTTACTTTGACACATTCATTGGTTTTATGGATGGTGGCATTAATTGGTCCCAATTCCACGACCTGAGTCCCCATCTTAGCAATAAAACGTCCATCTGATGTACCGCCACTGGTTGATAGCTCTGGTTTATATCCACAATAGTGCTCAATGGATTCAACTACAGTGTCAACAAGGATCCCCTTGCAGGTCAGAAAAGGCTGGCCTGATAACCACCAGTCAATCTCATATTTTAGATGATGCTTTTTCAGCATATTTTCAACCTGTTGGCGGATCTCGCTGTCTGTCAGTTCAGTGCTGAAACGGAAATTAAATTGTACCCACAATTTACCAGGAATAATGTTATTACTGCCGGTTCCCGCCTGAATATTGGCGATTTGCATACTTGTGGCAGGGAAAAATTCATTGCCGTTATCCCACTGAGTATTGACGAGTTCTTGCAGAAAAGGCATTGAACGATGGATCGGGTTATCTGCCAACTGTGGATAAGCAACATGTCCTTGGGTGCCAAAGATAGTTAAGCTGGCAGTTAACGATCCCCGTCGTCCGTTTTTGATCATATCCCCAAGGCATTGCTGGCTGGATGGCTCTCCGACCAGACAATAATCCAAACGTTCATGACGAGCCATTAACTCTTCAACCACCTTGACTGTACCGTTGGTCGCTTTGGCCTCTTCATCGGAGGTGATCAGAAAAGCCAGACGGCCTTTATGTTCAGGGTGTTCTGCCACAAAACGTTCGGCGGCAACAACCATTGCAGCCAGAGAGCTTTTCATATCTGCGGCGCCACGACCATACAGCATTCCGTCACGGATAGCGGGTTCGAAGGGCGGCGTTTGCCATTGTGAGATATCGCCGGCAGGAACGACATCGGTGTGCCCAGCAAGGGCAAAAGTGACTCCGGTTCCACGATAAGCCCAGAAGTTCTGGGTATCGCCAAAAGGCATTCGTTCTATTGTGAAACCAATGTCTTGCAGGCGCTGGATAAGCAGTTCCTGGCAACCTTGATCATCAGGGCTGACAGAAGGACGCTTGATTAACTGCTGAGCAAGGTCAATTACCGGACAAGTCATGAATGCTCTCCTCATCTAGTCATGCGAGAAAAATTGTTGATATTGTTCTGCCTTGAAACCGAGTAAATACTTTTCTGTCCCTTCGCTTTTTGAAGGCCTGAGACCAATAGAGGGCGTTTTATGATTGAAGGATGCTCCAGCATGAGTGCCTTGGCAGCTTCTGCATTGTTAATAGCTGCTTTTTGCTCGTCGGGCAATTTGCGCCACGTTGTACCGCGGGTATTCAGGAGAGATCCCCAGCCAACTTGCTCAATAAATGATTGAAGTAGCTCAGGAGATAGACCATCAACCCGATAGTCATGGAATTGATAAGGTATTTTTTGATCTTCTAACCAACGACGTGCTTTTTTTATGGTATCGCAGTTTTTAATGCCGTAGAGAATGGATATTTTGTGAGAAAGGGTATCTGGATGCAAAGTGGTATTTGACATGATGGGAGCCTTGGTTTTGTCTTGTTCAACATATCCGACATAATGCGGGAAATTGGCTATTTTATCCAGATAACACGTTTTTGCGCAGACTTTCTGTCTGCTTTTTCCTGGCATTGAAGTTACAGGTGTTTAAATTATCGACAAAAACAGATTGCCTGCATTTCAAGTAATAAATTTATAGATAATACCCTTATTTATTATATGCAAAATTAATTTGTTCCTAATTAATTTATTATTCTTAATAACGCACAATTTCCCCATCGGTAAAAATGAGGGAAATTGTGTTTCGTATTGGGGCGTTAAGCAACAAGCCAATGTTAAATGAACTCTGTTTTTCTGTGTTTTAGATAGATGATAGTGGCTTCGAGACGGGAACGTGATTTAAGTTTTTTCAATAAGTTACGGGTGTGAACTTTCACCGTTTCTTCTGAAATAAAAAGAAAATCAGCAATTTCTTTATTTGTCATTCCTTCTGCAATTTCTTTTAAAACATCTAATTCACGTTTGGTTAATTTTGATAACGGATCAACATAAAGATGGCGAGTGGATAAATATTGATGGACTTTTTCACTGAACACCGCATGACCATCTATGGCTTTTTTTATGTTGTTCAATAGAGAAGTAAGCTCGATATCTTTTAATAAATAACCATTCGCACCGGCATCAACTGCATCGTAAATATCACTTCTGTGATCTGAATCAGAAAGTACCAGAATATAGGAATCAAGCCCTTTGCGGCGGAGAGATTTAATCGTATCAATCCCTGAAAGACCATTGATTTTCAAATCTATCAGAATAATGTCAGGCTTTATTTGGCAAGCGATATTAATTGCGTCTTCGCCATTGCCAGTTTCGGCTGTCACAATGAGTTCTCGTTCTAATTCAATCAACCCTTTTAAGCCGTGACGAATGATAGGATGATCATCAACTATCATGACTGAATGATTATGCATATTCTTTCTCCCATATAGAAATGCAGATTTATGTTTAATAAAACATAAAAGACAGGTTTCTGCTTTATGTTAAATCGCTGTGTGATTTTTATGGAGTATATTGAATCATCGTTAATGAGATTCTGGAAATATATCCTGATATAAAAATAGAAATGGCGCAAACAGGTTTAACCACTCAGATGAAATTCACTTTCATAAGAAAATGTGTTTCCTTAATTGCTAATAATTTTCCAAATAAATTTGGATGAATATTTTATAGATTAAATTTTGTTTTTGTAAACTTATTTTAAATATTAATTTAAAAATCCATCTTTAATTAATTTATCAGGTTATTAATTGGCGACAAAATACTCCTATATGGGTATCATTAAGATAATATCTATATAATATTGATTAACGTAACGTCATCATTTGTTTGTTTTTGCGCCTTGATTTTAAAGATTATGAACAAAATGCTGCTGATATCATGATTTAACCTTCTGTAACTATTATACTGAAACGGTTTTCACTAAGACATGACGCGTAAAGGATCTGATGATGGATGAAAAATTAAAACAAAGTGCTCTTGATTTTCATGAGTTCCCACAACCTGGAAAAATTACGGTTACACCAACCAAGCCACTGGCAACACAACGTGATTTAGCATTGGCATACTCACCGGGTGTTGCTGCCCCTTGTCTTGAAATAGCAGAAGATCCTTTGGCGGCCTATAGATATACTGCACGTGGCAATCTTGTTGCGGTTATCTCTAACGGCAGCGCTGTCTTAGGGTTGGGGAATATCGGTGCATTAGCCGGTAAACCTGTTATGGAAGGGAAGGGCGTTTTATTTAAGAAATTCTCTGGTATTGATGTTTTTGACATCGAAGTGGATGAATCCAATCCTGATAAATTGATTGATATCATCGCAGCGCTGGAACCCACTTTTGGTGGTATCAACCTTGAAGATATTAAAGCACCAGAGTGTTTCTACATTGAGCAGAAACTCCGTGAGCGCATGAAAATTCCTGTATTCCACGATGATCAACATGGCACAGCCATTATCTGTACCGCCGCCGTGCTGAATGGATTGCGGGTAGTTAATAAAGACATTGGCAAGGTGCGCATGGTGGTATCGGGGGCTGGTGCTGCCTCAATTGCCTGTATGAACCTGCTGGTAGCATTGGGTTTGAAACGTGAAAATATTGTCGTCTGTGACTCAAAAGGGGTTATTTATCGTGGCCGCGAAGAGAGCATGGAAAAGACCAAGGCGGATTATGCCATTGAGGATAATGGCAGCCGTACATTGGCAGATGTGATCCCTGATGCGGATATTTTCCTTGGTTGTTCTGGTCCGGGCGTATTGACCCAAGACATGGTGAAAACCATGGCAAAAAATCCGCTCATTATGGCATTAGCCAATCCAGAGCCAGAAATTTTGCCACCATTGGCAAAAGCAGTACGTCCTGATGCCATTATTTGTACTGGCCGTTCTGATTTTCCTAATCAGGTGAATAACGTTCTTTGCTTCCCGTTTATTTTCCGTGGCGCATTGGATGTTGGGGCTACAACCATCAATGAAGAAATGAAGCTTGCCTGTGTGCATGCCATTGCTGATCTTGCATTGGCTGAACAAAGTCAGGAAGTGGCTTCTGCCTATGGTGATCAAGACCTGTTCTTTGGCCCTGATTACATCATTCCAAAACCGTTTGATCCTCGCTTGATTGTAAAAATTGCTCCGGCTGTAGCGAAAGCGGCGATGGACTCAGGTGTGGCAACCCGACCTATTACCGATTTCGGGGCATATATTGAGAAACTCAATGAGTTTGTCTATAAGACCAACTTATTTATGAAACCCATCTTTTCCCAAGCCAAAAAAGAGAAGAAACGGATTGTATTGGCAGAAGGGGAAGATGTTCGCGTACTACATGCGACCCAAGAACTTGTCTCCCTTGGGCTGGCATTCCCTGTCCTGATTGGCCGCCCTGGCGTCATTGAAATGCGGATTAAAAAGCAAGGGCTGCATATTGAAGCGGGTAAAGATTTTGAAGTGGTGAATAATGAAAATGATCCACGTTTCAAAGAATATTGGCAAGAATATTATCAAATGATGAAGCGCCGTGGTGTTTCGCAAGAGCAAGCACGTCGGGCAGTGATTGGTAATCCAACGCTGATAGGTACAATTATGGTGCACCGTGGTGAAGCAGATGGCCTGATTTGTGGCACTGTTGGCAGCTACAGCGAACATTATCAGGTCGTAAAAGATGTCTTTGGTTTTCGTCAGGGAGTGCATACTGCAGGTGCTATGAACGCCTTAATGTTCCCGATGGGAAATACGTTTATTGCCGATACTTATGTTAATGAAGATCCAAGCCCAGAAGAGTTGGCAGAAATCACGTTGATGGCGGCTGAAACGGTTCGCCGTTTTGGTATTGAACCTAAAGTGGCCTTGCTATCACGCTCAAGTTTTGGCTCTTCTGATTGTGATTCTGCGCAAAAAATGCGTAAGACATTGGCATTGGTTCAGCAAATGGCACCAGCGCTTGAAATTGATGGTGAAATGCACGGTGATGCTGCGCTGGTGGAAAGTATCCGCCGCGATATTATGCCGGACAGCCCGCTCAAGGGTTCAGCAAATCTGTTAATTATGCCGAATATGGAAGCGGCTCGTATCAGCTATAACTTGCTGCGTGTGACCAGCTCAGAGGGTGTAACTGTTGGCCCAGTTTTGATGGGGGTTGCGAAGCCTGTTCATATCCTGACACCGATTGCTTCTGTACGTCGTATCGTGAATATGGTGGCGTTGGCGGCGGTTGAAGCACAAACAGATCCACTATAAAAATAACTCTCCATTCTAACCGAGGTCTGGGATAAATCGGTAAATTACCCTGTTAGGCTTATGCCTGGCAGGGTTTTTAAGTTTGTAAATAATTCTCATTATCTATAATATGCGGGCAATTTTTTGATGCTTACTTTTTTTAATGACTAACAGTTATGCAAACATCTACCCGTATAAAATCGACTTTTTTAACCGGTTCTCTCCTGCTTGGTGGTTGTTTTCTTGCAGGTTGCACCGCAGTTCTAAACAACGCTCAAAATAGCTCTCAGGCAGCACTGCAAACTCTCCCCGGTGAGTTGATGCGATCGGGGGCGGTGCTTGATATGAAAACAGGCAAAGCGATCACGCCAGATCAACTGCGGGAGCAATTGGCAAATTACCCTCGTGTCATTGTTGGTGAAAAACATGACAATCCTTACCATCACCAAATCGAGTTATGGTTAGTGCAACAACTTGGGCAAAAGCGTCCCCAGGGTTCCGTATTACTGGAAATGATTAACCCAAACCAGCAAGAAAAAGTGAATAAAGTGAAAAGTTGGTTGCAGAGTAATCCGATCGTCAGGGAAGAGCGGATTCAGAATTTATTGGCATGGCAGCAGGGCTGGCCGTGGAAATGGTATGGTGATTTGGTTATGGAACTGATGGGGGCGCCTTATCCTCTGCTGGCCGCAAATTTGGATCGCAGTGAAGTTGAACAAGCGTATAGAAATCATGATGTAGAAGATAAAAATTCCTTGGTTTCTGATGAGGTCAAAAAGCTGATTGAAGTTACGATTAGAAATTCCCATGGCGGAAATATAGAGCCACAACTGCTTTCTGGTATGACTAAGATTCAGCAAATGCGGGATCAACGGATGGCAGAGCAGCTAATGAAGGCTCCATCACCTGCCTTACTGTTTGTCGGAGGATACCACGCGGTAAAAACCATGGGGGTTCCTCAGCATGTTAAAAAAATAGCGCCAAATGAAAAAATAGCCGTCTTTATCATTGCGGAAGAGGGCGTTTCGTTAGATAGCGAATATGCTGATTTTGTCTGGTTTACACCTAAAGTAAGCGGAAATATAACCAAATAATAGTAAGTATCACAAGGAAGTGACCAATTAATAAATAAAAATAGTTTTCATTTATATATTGAATTGATTATCATTCATATCCATTTATTATTGACATAATGTGCTATAAGAGATGTTGACGTACACCACGTATCAAAATGCTCACACAGGTCATGTGACAAAATCCTTCCTCGCTGCGATCACACTTCATGCCTTGTTCGTAGGATGGCTGGTCTATAAACCAAAGGATGTGGATCTTGAGGAGCTTCTTCCTCCGCCGGCGGTGATGGTGGAATTGTCAACGCAGACAGAAGCGCTACAAAAAATACAAAAACAGCCGATTGGCATTGAGCAGCAGCTATCCGTTGTCAGTAAGCAGCAGGAGAGCAAAGTTGACGAAATAAACATGCCAAAATTGGATGTAAATGAAAACGCCCTGCTTTTGGTGGATAAGCAGAAGAAAAAAAGAAAAAACAAGATACACCGAAGAAAACTCAGCCTGTTAAGCGAGTGAAAGCAAAAGAGCAAGAAAGTGAAAAATCCCACAGTAGTGCCGCGCCAGCAACCAGTAATACGACGGCCGATAATGTGACCGCTCGTACCGCAGCATCCTACGAAAGCAATTCTGATGCCATTGCTGATGCCAAAGCCGTTTGGCAGGCAGAGGTAGCCGGACACTTAAACCGCTATAAAAAATATCCAGAAGATGCCCAGAGAAGAAGACGAACAGGGCGTCCGATGGTGAAATTTATGGTTAACCCATTGGGTGTCGTAATTAACAGTGAACTCACTCGACGTTCAGGGACTAACTCACTGGACAGGGAAGCAAGGATGGTGTTGGAAAGAGCACAGCCTTTGCCTAAACCACCTGAAATCGTTTTAACTAATGGCAGTGTTACGGTTGAACTGCCGATAGATTTTTATTTATCCCAATAAAAATACAGGGTTGATGGCATGTCACAGCATAAGGCGGCGTTTTCACCAGATACGAAAAGGTCGAATAAAGAAAAGATAGTTTGCAGTAATACGATGTGCAGTAAGACAGTGTGCGGTAAAAGAGCAATGCTTGGCTTGTTACTCAGTGGTAGTTTATGGGGTCACAGTTTTGCTACTACTGCAATGGAGGAAAATAGGGTGCCACCTTTGGCCGCAAAACAGCCGCATAAAATGGAACTCCACGGGGATGTGCGTGTTGATAACTATTATTGGCTGCGCGATGACAACCATCAGGATAAAAACGTCATTGATTACTTAAAGGCTGAAAATCAATACGCCGAGCAGATGCTGAAATCAGGTCAGGAATTGCGCGAAACACTCTATAAAGAAATGTCTGATAGAATGAGCAAAGATGATCAGTCCGTTCCTTATACCTATAATGGGTATATTTATCGTACTGTTTACGAGGCAGGAAAAGATTTCCCGATCTATCAGCGCAAACCAGTCGATAATTCAACTGATTGGCAGGTCATGGTTGACGGTAATGAGCGGGCAAAAGACCATAAGTTTTATCAACTTGGTGGCTTTGCGGTTTCATTGGATAACAAGCGCCTCGTAGTGGCAGAGGATACCCAAGGGCGCCGTAACTACAAGATCTCATTTAAAAATTTCAGTGATACCGATTGGCAGAATAATGTCATAGAGAATACTTCTGGCCACATTGTATGGGCAAATGATGGCGAGACGCTGTTTTATGTGCGCAGAGATCCACAAACGTTGCTGCCTTATCAGTTATTCCGCCACCAATATGGCACTGACAGCCAACAAGATAAAAAGATCTATCAAGAGGAAGATGAACGTTTCTATCTGTCGATTTCGGAGAGTACTTCACTGGATTATATTTTGATTTCGAGTACCAGTTACACGAGTTCAGAATATCGACTCATTGATGCTAACCACCCACAATCAGAGCCGCAGATTTTTTCTGCTCGGCAAGTTG
This sequence comes from Xenorhabdus sp. SGI 60, assembly GCF_056632175.1. Classification (NCBI taxonomy): domain Bacteria; kingdom Pseudomonadati; phylum Pseudomonadota; class Gammaproteobacteria; order Enterobacterales; family Morganellaceae; genus Xenorhabdus; species Xenorhabdus sp. SGI 60. Next base: position 1,616,651 of record NZ_CP196860.1, read on the forward strand.
GGCATGAATATGATCTAGACCATTTCCGTGGGCAATTCTATATCCGCTCTAATCGTGAACATCCATTGTTTGGCCTGTATCGGACAGAGGCCATTAATAAACCCTGGGAAACCGTGATTGCCCCACAGGAAAATATCGATCTGGAAAATTTTGCCCTGTTCAACGATTGGTTGGTTGTACAGGAACGGACTAAAGGATTGCCGTTGATCCGCCAGATTGATTGGAAAACCCGGCAGGAAAAACGGGTTCAATTCGATGATCCGGCATATATGGCATCATTGGGTTTTAACCCAGAACCCGATACCCATTTCTTGCGTTATAGCTATTCATCAATGACCACACCAAGTTCAGTATTCCAGTGGAATATGCAAACAGGTGAGCGTGAATTGTTGAAGCAACAGGCAGTAAAAGGATTCAACAAAGAAAACTATGACAGCCAGCGCATCTGGGTAAAAGCCCGTGATGGCGTGGAAGTCCCTGTTTCTCTGGTATACCGCAAATCTTTGTTCAAAAAAGGTGAGAATCCGATCCTGATTTATGGTTATGGTTCTTACGGTATCAGCATGGACCCTTATTTTAGTTCTGCCTTGCTGAGTTTGTTGGATCGTGGCTTTGTCTATGCCTTGGTGCATGTCCGTGGTGGTGGTGATTTAGGCAAAAATTGGTACTTGCAGGGGAAACTCAAAAATAAGATAAACAGTTTCCACGATTTTACTGATGCGACCAAGACCTTGATTGCTGATGGATATGGTAATCGCAAACGCGTTTATGCTGAAGGGGGTAGCGCGGGCGGTTTATTAATGGGTACGGTTATTAATCAGGCGCCAGAATTATACCGTGGTGTGATTGCAAAAGTGCCTTTTGTGGATGTTTTGACAACCATGCTCGATCCCTCTATTCCATTGACCACGGGTGAATATGAAGAATGGGGTAATCCAAATAACAAAGAAGATTACTTCCGTATTAAGTCTTATAGCCCATATGACAATATTCAACATCAGCGTTACCCCCATTTATTGGTTACGACAGGTTTGTATGATTCTCAAGTACAATATTGGGAGCCGGCAAAATGGGTAGCTAAATTAAGAGAAATGAAACAAGGCGACAGTCTGTTATTGTTAGAGACTAATATGGATACGGGGCATGGTGGAAAATCAGGGCGTTTTAATCGCCTGAATGATATTGCCTTTGATTATAGTTTCTTATTAATGTTAGATGACGCGAAAACCTATTTTCCAGAATTAAAAGATTAATAAAAATAACTAATTATCACTCAGGGTACTGATAATTTTATCAGTGTCTTGGGTGTTTTATTACATAAATTTGTGAAGCAATGTGAGCGGTAATAAATATTCTTCAATTTAGGATAATATATTAATGAAAACTGTGGCAAAAATAGCTGGAGCCAGCGCAATGCTGATTGGGCTTCAGGGCATCGCTTATGCTGAAAATGGCAATGACGAAAAAAAAGAGAAAGTCATACGATTCAGCAGCCTGAAAGTTTCAGGCTCTCAGGATAATCATAATTCTCCTCAGATTGAGGCCATGGAAAAACCAGGGGCTTATAGTTCGGTAGGGGAAGATCATAAATTAGAATCCGTAGATAGCATATTGCGTAGCTTGCCAGGCACTTATACCCAAATGGATGCAAGTCAAGGGCAAGGGGTTGTAAGTGTTAACATTCGTGGTTTAAGTGGCTTTGGCCGCGTTAATATGATGGTGGATGGTGTCAGCCAAACCTTCTACGGTACGGCGCCGAGTGAATTTGCGCATGGAGGCCAGCCTTATAATCAGTTTGGTGCTTTGATTGATCCCAATTTTATTGTTCGGGTTGACGTTGCCCGAGGGCAAGCTGATGACGCTGACTCGATTAATGCCTTAGTTGGAAGTGCTAATTTCCGTACCATTGGTGTTGATGATGTCATATTCGAAGGTAATAATCTGGGTGTTCGTACTAAATGGTCATATGGTAATAATGGTATCGGCCGAAGTGGTATGGTGGCTGTTGCAGGAAAAACACAAGCATTTAGCTCAGAAGGTTCTTTGGGCGCACTATTCGCTGTTAGTGGGCACAATATTGAAGCGCATTATAGAAATGCGGAGGGTATCAGTAGTGAAGAGTTTGGTACCAAAAAAACATTTAAACAAAAACCAAATTCTCAATTGATGAAACTCAATATTAAACCGAATGATTTTCATGATCTGGAATTAAGCAGTCGTCTTTACCATAATAAATTTAACAAACGTCATGTTGATAATAATGATTATTATTTGAAATATCACTATACGCCATTTACTGAGTTGGTTGATACTAAAGTTATGCTGAGTACCAGCAATGGACAACAAAATTTTCAAAATCATTCCGTGGGGGTATTGGATAAGAGTGAAGCAAAAAGTCAATCCGATTCTATCAATATCAGCAATACCAGCCGATTCAATTATGGTGATATTGATTTTGCACTCACTCTGGGCAGCAAATGGATGAAAACTGAATATCGCAAAAAAATAGATACAAGTTCGGAGGATGAAAAAACAGATGGAGAGATACAAGAATACAATACCTTTGCTCCAAGTGGTAAACAAGATATTACCAGTATTTACAGTAGATTAAAAATTGAACGTGGCATTTATACCGCTAATCTGGGGTTAAATTATTTGGATTATAGTATTAAAGGATTCAAACCAGCCTGCGACCAACGTGTAAATTGTTTCCCACAAGGGAAGGCACTGTTAAATCTAAAAGAGCGTGGATTTAATCCAAGTATTTTATTATCGGCAGAAATTATTCCTGAATTTGAGCCATTTGTAAGCTATATTCACTCAATGCGAGCACCGAATATTCAGGAAATTTTTTATACTAATGAAAGCGGTGGTTCTATTAATCCATTCCTGAAAGGAGAAAAAGCGGATACTTATCAAATTGGATTTAATAGCTATCGTCCGAATTTAATTGTGGAAGGGGATTCATTCCGCCTCAAGGCTACAATGTTTCATACTAAAATCAAAGATTACATCCTCAATGAATCTTATTTACTTTGTGCGGGAGGTAGAGTTTGTAAAAATGATGGGACGTTGACAAATGAAGATTGGGCTGGTATCAACCCTAACTTTAATTTTTATATTCATAGTAATAGCCTGACTCCAGTAACTATGCGTGGTTATGAGCTTTCGATGAATTATGATGCTGGCATATTTTACAGCTCATTAGCATATAGTCAGCAAAAAACTGAGCAGCCAACTTCAATTTCATCAGTCATTTTTGGTTCAAGTCCTGCATCTCAATTGCCGGAGCGCTATGCTACTCTGGATATGGGAGTGCGTTTGTTTGATGAAAAAATGCGTATTGGCGCTATTGCAAAATATACAGGGAAATCTTATCGTCAGGAATCTTCAATGGAATTGAATGAGGACGGTGTTATGCTAGCACACATGAAAAATGATGATAAAATACCGACTATTATTGATTTATATACCGATTATCAAATTAATAAAAATATTTTAGTTAAATTTTCCGTTCAAAATTTAACTAATCGAAATTATTCTGATGCATTGAACCGTATGAATTCATCGGCGTTTTTAGGAGAACAAGATGCGAAAACTCAAACTTCCCGTGGCCGAACTTACGTCATGGGCGCAGAAATTCGTTTTTAATTTTTTAATAAAGAACAGAGCCTAAATAGCCATATAACGATAGCGGTGAAGATCCACCGCTATTTTATTAAATCTATTTTAATTTCTTTCTCTTATTGACTTTTGTAACCTGCGTTGCCTGACTCTCAACCCAGCCATCTTGCAACCGCGTTTTCAGCATATCGCCTGCTTTTACTTGTTTGACTTGCTTTAATAATTTTCCATCAGATACTTCGCTAATACTGTAACCGCGGCTCAATGTTGCCAGCGGACTGACTGCTTCCATACGTGAACAAGAAACGGCAAATTTTTCCCGATAACGCCCTAATTGCCGTTCAATGGCCTGTCTCAAACGAAAATCAAGCTGCTGGATAGATTGGTTATAACGCTGAATCTCCCGCTCAGGATGGATTTGCAGCAATCGCTGATTCAGCTTCTCATATGAAACTGATCGCTGTTTTAGGCAACGTAAAAAACTATCAATCAACTTTTGTCGTAACTCAGCCAAATGATTCTGCTGGCGGGCTAATTGCAGATCAGGACGCTGTTGCTGGAGGCGGTGCTGTAATATATCCAATTTCTGCTGTTTTTGGGCAAAGAAATAATCCATTGCCATTTCCAGACGTTGTTGCAGGGATTGTATTTGTCGTAATAACTCTATCTGATTGCGGCTAACCAATTCTGCTGCCGCGGAAGGCGTTGGTGCACGTAAGTCAGCGACAAAATCAGCAATGGTGACATCGGTTTCATGGCCGACTGCGCTGACAATGGGAATATGGCTTTGAAATATTGCCCGTGCTACTTGTTCATCATTGAAGCACCATAAATCTTCCAGCGATCCTCCGCCACGACCGACAATCAAAACATCACACTCTTGTCGCACATTTGCCAGTTCGATTGCTCGAATAATCTGTAATGGCGCTTCGGCTCCCTGAACAGCGGTAGGGTAAATGACAATTGGCAAGGAAGGATCACGGCGTTTCAGGATATGGAGAATATCATGCAGTGCTGCGCCACTGGTGGAAGTGATGACACCGAGTCGTTTGGCAGGAGAGGGCAGTGATTTTTTATGAATTTGATCGAACAAGCCTTCGGTGGAAAGCTTTTGTTTTAACATTTCAAACTGTTGTTGAAGCAAACCCTCTCCGGCAGGCTGGATACTTTCTACAATCAGTTGATAGTCACCCCTGGGTTCATACAAGGTGATTTGTGCCCGAACCAATACTTGCTGACCATTTTGTGGACGAAACGTTGCCCTCAAATTGTGACTGCGAAACATGGCAGCCCGAATTTGTGCCCGTTCATCTTTTAACGTGAAGTACCAATGCCCTGACGATGGCTGAGAAAAATTGGATATTTCGGCGGATAACCAAATTCTGCCCATTTCCAGCTCAAGTAACTGACGGACAGTTTGGTTTAAACGGCTAACGGAAAAAATTCCGGTATTGATTGGTAGTGACATGTGAGCTAGATCAAATTTTAAAACAATGACTTAATTGACTGATATTAATCCCATCATATTACTAATCAAGAATTTTTTTCAAAAAATGCTGGAGGCAACCGATTTCGGCCTGTATAATGCCGCGGCAATATTTTATCCCTCTTATTGCTCCATAGCCTGGTGAGATATTGCCCATGTTACGAATTAAAAAAGAAGCATTAACTTTTGACGATGTATTGTTGGTTCCTGCCCACTCAACAGTCTTGCCTAACACAGCAGATTTGTCCACTCAATTAACTTCCACTATTCGCCTGAACATACCTATGCTTTCTGCCGCTATGGATACTGTGACGGAATCTTCACTGGCAATCGCACTGGCACAAGAAGGGGGCATCGGCTTCATTCATAAAAATATGTCAATCGAACGCCAGGCTGAAGAAGTCAGCCGCGTGAAGAAACATGAAAGCGGCGTAGTCACTGATCCTGTCACTGTCACGCCACAAACGACCCTGCGCGAAGTCCATGAACTGGCTAAACGTAATGGTTTTGCGGGTTACCCGGTGGTAACAGAACAAAACGAACTGGTGGGTATCATTACTGGTCGTGATGTGCGCTTTGTGACTGATTTGGAGCAGCCTGTGACCGCGGTGATGACGCCTAAAGAACGTTTGGTGACGGTAAAAGAAGGCGAAGCCCGCGAAGTTGTTTTGCAGAAAATGCACGAAAAACGCGTTGAAAAAGCACTGGTTGTTGATGATAACTTCCACCTGCTTGGCTTGATTACGGTGAAAGATTTCCAGAAAGCAGAACGTAAGCCAAACGCCTGTAAAGATGAACAAGGTCGTTTGCGTGTTGGCGCTGCCGTGGGTGCAGGTTCTGGCAACGAAGAACGGGTTGATGCATTAGTTGCTGCGGGGGTCGATGTCCTGCTTATTGACTCCTCTCATGGTCATTCTGAAGGTGTGTTGCAGCGTATTCGTGAAACTCGCGCTAAGTATCCTGATTTGCAAATCATTGGTGGTAACGTAGCGACGGGGGAAGGTGCCAAGGCTCTGGTAGAAGCGGGTGTAAACGCAGTTAAAGTGGGTATTGGTCCGGGTTCTATTTGTACAACCCGTATCGTAACCGGTGTGGGTGTTCCTCAAATCACGGCGATTGCAGATGCGGTTGAAGCACTGGAAGATACTGGCATTCCTGTTATTGCCGACGGTGGTATCCGTTTCTCTGGTGATATTGCCAAGGCGATTGCAGCGGGTGCATCCTGTGTCATGGTTGGCTCTATGTTGGCAGGAACTGAAGAATCTCCGGGTGAAATTGAACTTTACCAAGGCCGTTCATTCAAATCTTACCGCGGTATGGGTTCTTTGGGCGCGATGTCCAAAGGTTCTTCTGATCGTTACTTTCAGACTGATAACGCTGCCGACAAACTGGTTCCTGAAGGCATTGAAGGTCGTGTGGCTTACAAGGGCCTGCTGAAAACCATCGTTCACCAGCAAATGGGCGGTTTGCGTTCTTGTATGGGGCTGACGGGTTGTGCAACCATTGATGAACTGAGAACTAAAGCCGAATTCGTTCGTATCAGTGGTGCAGGTATTCAGGAAAGCCACGTTCATGATGTGACGATCACCAAAGAATCACCAAACTATCGTTCAGGTCTGTAATTTATTGAGAGTGGCCCACCATTGGGTCACTGACTTTTTTTATTTTTTAATTGCCACTTGTTTTGGGAATTCACCTCAAATGACGACTAATATCCATCAGCATCGCATTCTGATCCTTGATTTTGGCTCGCAATATACCCAGCTTATTGCTCGCCGCATTCGTGAAATTGGTGTTTATTGTGAACTTTGGACATGGAATGTCACTGAAAAACAAATCCGTGAATTTAATCCGAATGGTATTATCCTTTCTGGTGGACCAGAAAGTACGACTGAGCACAATAGCCCACGTGCGCCTGAGTATGTTTTCAATGCAGGTATACCTGTATTGGGTATCTGTTATGGTATGCAAACCATGTCCACGCAATTGGGTGGTCAGGTTTCCAACTCTGATGAACGTGAATTTGGTTATGCGCAGGTTGAAATCAAGAATGATTGTGAACTATTCCGCGATATTCAAGATGCCCTGAGCGAAACAGGCAAACCGCTGCTGGATGTATGGATGAGTCATGGTGATAAAGTGACAGCGATCCCTGCTGATTTCACAACCATTGCCAGTACGGATACTTGTCCGTTTGCCATCATGGCCAACGAAGCGAAACGTTTTTACGGCGTACAGTTCCACCCAGAAGTGACTCATACTCACCAGGGTTTGAATATCCTGAAACGCTTCGTGCAGGATATTTGTCAATGTGAAGCATTGTGGACTCCTGCATCTATCATCGACGATATCGTAGAACGTTTGCGTGCGCAGATTGGGGGTGACCATGTTATCCTGGCACTGTCTGGCGGCGTGGATTCTTCTGTGACTGCACTGCTGTTAAACCGTGCGATTGGTAAGCGTTTGACTTGCGTTTTCGTCGATAATGGCTTGCTGCGTTTGAACGAAGCGGATCAAGTGATGGCGATGTTTGCCGGTAAATTTGACCTGAACATCGTGCATGTTAAAGCGGAAGACCGCTTCCTGTCTGCACTGGCAGGCATTGATGAGCCAGAAGCTAAACGCAAAACCATCGGTCACGTATTTATTGATGTGTTTGATGAAGAAGCATCGAAACAAACCCAGGTTAAGTGGCTGGCACAGGGCACGATTTATCCAGATGTTATCGAGTCAGCAGCATCTGCAACTGGCAACGCCCATGTTATTAAATCTCACCACAATGTCGGTGGCTTACCAGAAGATATGAAACTGGGTCTGGTTGAACCGTTGAAAGAGTTGTTCAAAGACGAAGTACGTCGTATCGGTCTGGAATTGGGCCTGCCATATGACATGCTGTATCGCCATCCATTCCCAGGACCGGGCCTTGGTGTTCGCGTATTGGGCGAAGTGAAGAAAGAATATTGTGACTTGCTGCGTCGCGCGGATGCGATCTTTATTGAAGAGCTGCATAAAGCGGATCTATACAATAAAGTCAGCCAGGCATTTACCGTGTTCCTGCCGGTTCGTTCTGTTGGTGTTATGGGTGACGGTCGTAAATACGACTGGGTTGTGTCCCTGCGTGCGGTAGAAACCATTGATTTTATGACCGCGCATTGGGCGCATCTGCCATATGACTTCTTGGGTCGTGTCTCGAACAGAATTATTAATGAAGTTGATGGTATTTCGCGTGTAGTTTATGACATTAGCGGTAAACCACCAGCGACGATTGAATGGGAATGATTTAAAGCTTCCCCAAGTCTCACGAAATCATCATGATTTTCTAATTAATGCCCTGATTTCAGGGCTTTTTTATTCGTGGCTTGCCACTAACATGATGATCTTTTGCAGTTTTTACTGGCCTAAACCATACATCCGTTAAAAATCATTCCAAAAAATATGCACTTATTTCACTCCTGCACTGAGCAAAGAGTGTGATTTCTTTCACGCTTTATGCTCGAACAAGGCAAAACTAGGAAATATTCTTAGTTAAACTAAGACCATGGCTCAAGCCAACCTGCCTCTAGTTTTCTAAACTGACCAGATAATAACTATATCTACGAAAACTATATCTCGGAAAACTATATCTGAGAAAATTTCCACTTTCTTGCGATTTGCCTTTTTTATTTTCACCTGTCTCAAAAAGGCTCTTTTTCTCGTTGTTATCTAAGGATTTCAAATGCTTAAGATTCTAGAACAAATTCGTAAGCCAACATTGGATCTTCCAGTGGAAGTACGCCGTAAAATGTGGTTCAAACCTTTTATGCAGTCGTATTTGGTGGTTTTTATTGGCTATATGGCGATGTATTTGGTACGTAAAAACTTTAACATAGCCCAAAACGATATGATTTCGACTTATGGTCTGTCGATGACGCAGCTTGGGTTGATAGGGTTAGGGTTTTCTATTACTTATGGTATTGGTAAAACCGCCGTTGCTTATTATGCCGATGGTAAAAATACCAAACAATTCTTGCCATTTATGCTGATCCTATCTGGCATTGCCATGTTAGGGTTTAGCATGAGTATGGGAAATTCCGGCATCAGCATTTTCCTGATGGTGGCATTTTATGCGATGAGTGGCTTTTTCCAAAGTATCGGTGGGCCTGCCAGCTACTCCACTATTACGAAATGGACTCCCCGTAACAAACGTGGAACCTATCTGGGTTTGTGGAATATGTCACATAATGTCGGGGGGGCTGCTGCGGCTGGGATTGCCCTCTTTGGTGCCAATTATTTCTTTGATGGTCATGTAATAGGGATGTTTATTTTCCCTTCTATTCTCGCCCTGATCATTGGTTTCATTGGATTGCGTTATGGTAGCGATTCTCCAGAAAGTTATGGTTTGGGTAAGGTAGAAGAGTTATTTGATGAACCTGTCAGCGAAGAAGATATCGCGGCAGAAAAAAACCAAATGACCAAACGTGAGATCTTTGTTGAATATGTATTAAAAAACAAAGTCATTTGGCTACTCTGTTTTGCCAATATCTTCCTTTACGTCGTGCGTATTGGTATTGACCAATGGTCAACCGTGTATGCCTATCAGGAATTGGGGCAATCAAAAGAAACCGCCATCACGGGTTTTACCATGTTCGAAATAGGAGCGCTGGTAGGCACATTAATGTGGGGGTATTTATCAGATTTGGCGAATGGCCGTCGTGCCCTGGTTGCCTGTGTTTCGTTAGGGTTGATTATTGTCTGCCTTGAATTCTATCAACATGCAACCAGTGAATACATGTATTTGGGCTCCTTGTTTGTGCTTGGTTTTCTGGTATTTGGTCCACAGTTGTTGATTGGTGTAGCTGCTGTTGGGTTTGTACCGAAAAAAGCGATTAGTGTGGCTGATGGTGTTAAAGGAACATTTGCTTATTTAATCGGTGACAGCTTTGCCAAGCTCGGTTTGGGAATGATTGCTGATGGTGTACCTGTCTTTGGTTTAACGGGTTGGAAAGGGACATTTGTTGCTCTGGATACCTCAGCATTCGTATGCCTTACCTTACTTGCTTTCGTAGCTATTGCGGAAGAGAGAAAGATTCGGAAAGCGAAGAAAGCACATTAAGCTATATTAAAAACTTACTGATGCTGCTGTATATCCGCAGTAGCATCTTTTCATCATTTCTGCCCTAATATCCCCTATTTTCTATCTATGACGTACTATTGCGAAGCTATATCAATAGGAGTAGTTTAGTCCGATGCTTAATTTGATAATAAATGATGATGATTAAAGTAGCATTAGTTGATGATCATGTTGTTGTACGTTCAGGATTCGCTCAGTTGCTGAATTTAGAGCCTGATATTGAAATCGTGGGAGAGTTCAGTTCATGTGCTGAAGCCAGGCAAGGATTACCGGGATCGGGGGCAACAGTTTGTATTCTTGATATTTCAATGAAAGACGAAAGCGGACTTTCACTACTGAAAGACCTTCCCTCAGGCATTGCCTGTATTATGCTCAGTGTTCATGATTCTGCCACAATGGTGGAGAATGCTTTGAAAGCAGGTGCGTGTGGTTATCTCAGTAAACGTTGCAGCCCGGATGAACTGATTCAGGCGGTGCGGACTACAGCCAATAATGGTTGTTATCTTACACCGGATATTGTACTTAATTTAACGTCATCAAAGAGCAATCCGTCTTCATTGGAATACCTGACCAGACGAGAACGACAAGTTGGAGAGATGTTGGCTCGTGGTATGGATGTTAAAGCCGTCGCGGCTGAGTTAGGATTAAGCCATAAAACCGTACATGTCCATCGAGCTAATGCGATGAGTAAATTAGGGGTAACGAATAACGTGGGTTTGGCGAATTATTTTGCCACTAGTGATCTTTAATGCGTCAATATCTGATTAATTCATTTTGCGGGGGGGTACTGTTTTCTTGTTGGTGGTTCTGCTTATGGGTCATCGCTTACTATTTTGTCAATGACTCTGAGCTGGCTATCCTGTTTTTCCCTTTTGCTTTACGCCTCGGCATGACTCTCCATACTCCCAAACGTTATTGGACGACTATTTACGGCGTAGAATGGGGGCTTACCATCTGTTTGACGCTCCTAATGGGGCAGCTACAATGGCTGACGGTATTAACTGCCAGCATGGCCAGTTTTCCTCTTGTTTGGTTTGCCAGTCGCTATTATTGTGGCAGTCAATGGCAGCGATTTGCTGTTATGGCTGGTATCATTCTGGCAACTTCCATGATTAATGTGGCGGCAATCAGTAATCATAATTCTGCTTTGAGTATTGCATTTTTGGTGAGTTTAACCGGTGGTGTCATGTTAGTCCCTTTGTGTTACTTAGTATGGCACTACCTGTTCCAAAATATTTGGCTTCCCCTGACTGCTAATCTTGTATCACATCATATTCAGTTTCATTTGAAACACATTGTTCTTTATACTTTATTGTTTGTATTGAATATTTTTCTTCAAATCGGTCTTCCGAATGAGTTGCGTTATTTTGCTCCGTTTTGTCTGGCTATTCCTATTATCTTGCTGGCTTTTCGTTACGGCTGGCAAGGCGCTGTGGTCGGCACTTTGCTAAACAGTATTGCCTTGATTGCCGCGCGCAATGGTGTCTCGAATAACGGTGTTTCGCATATCGAGATCACGGATCTCTTGTTATCACTGTTGGCTCAAACGTTAACGGGGATCATGCTGGGAATGGCAGTGCAGCGTCAGCGTGACCTTAATGCACAGTTAAAGCGTCAACTTCATTGTAATCACAGCTTGTCCCGCCAATTGGTGAAAGCAGAAGAGTCGGTAAGGCGAGAAATTGCACGTGAACTGCATGATGAAATTGGTCAGAATATTACCGCTATTCGTACGCAGGCCAATATTATTCAACGGGTAGAAGTGGCACCGATTAGCGCTAATTGTGCGAAAACTATCGAATCGTTATCCCTCAACGTTTATGATACAACTAAAGGGTTACTTAGCCGATTGCGGCCTAAAATTCTTGATGACCTCGGTTTGAAAGAGGCGATTGAGCAATTATTGCGGGATATGGAATTTGAGTCCCATGGCATATTGGTAGAAGTTTATTGGGAAACGGATTCAGCTATGGCAATTGCGCAACTCAGTGACACCGCCCAAATTACGTTATATCGCCTTTGTCAGGAAGCGCTGAATAATGCCATGAAATATTCTCAAGCGGATCGTATTGAATTACATTTTTCCATCAACGGGATGATCCACTTATTGATCAGGGATAATGGTATTGGTTGTAAATCTGAAGATCATATGAAAGGGTTTGGCTTACGTGGTATGCGGGAGCGTGTGCAGGCGCTGGGTGGGACGTTTTCAATTCACAGTGAAAAACGACAAGGTGATTCGACACCTTCGGGGACGGATTTGTCTGTCATCTTGCCTAAACTTTAAGATACGGTCATGACAGCTTCTTCTCAATCCAATTCGGTACATTACAAACAGTTATCAGGTGAAGAAATCCGGCAACAGTATCGCCACTGGCGGTTGCATATCATGCTGAGTCTTTATGTGGGATATGCGCTATTCTACTTTACCCGTAAAAGTTTCAATTATGCGATGCCTGCCATGATAACCGATCTCGGCCTTGATAAGGGGGAAATTGGTCTTATTGGAACGCTGTTTTATATCACTTATGGTTGTTCCAAATTTCTTTCCGGTATTATCTCTGATCGCTCTAATCCGCGTTATTTCATGGGGGGCGGGTTAATTGCTACAGGGATCATCAATATCTTTTTCGGCCTGTCCAGCTCGATTGTGATGTTTACCTTTTTGTGGATATTAAATGCCTGGTTTCAGGGTTGGGGTTCGCCGTCCTGTGCCAAATTGCTCACCAGTTGGTATTCTCGCTCAGAGCGCGGTTTCTGGTGGTCTCTGTGGAATACATCACACCATATAGGCAGTGCTTTGGTTGCGTTGTTTGTCAGTTTCTTAACATTACATTTTAGCTGGCGAGAAGGGTTTATTGTGCCGGGCTGTTTAGGTATTTTGGCTGGGATATTTTTATGTTGGCGGTTACGTGATAAGCCTGCAACAATGGGGTTACCAACCATTGGTCAATTTCGTAATGATCATTTAGAAAAGATACAGGAAAATCAAGGACAAGGGCTAACCCCCAGAGAAATACTGAAAACCTATGTTTTTTGCAATAAATATATCTGGTTGCTTTCACTGAGTTACGTTTTGGTCTATCTCGTCCGTACGGTTATTAACGATTGGGGAAACCTCTATCTGACAGAATATCATCATTACGATTTAGTGAGTGCGAACGCAGTATTATCACTGTTTGAAGTGGGTGGTTTTATAGGCTCGCTGGTGGCGGGCTGGGGATCGGATAGAGTGTTTGGTGGCAATCGTGGGCCGATGAATTTGATATTTGCGATGGGTATTTTCTTATCGGTAGCTGCTTTATGGCTGATGCCGGTGACTGATTTGATTTTTCAATCCATTGGTTTTTTCACGATTGGTTTTTTCGTTTTTGGTCCACAATTATTGATTGGTATGGCTGCTGCGGAATGTTCCCATAAAGATGCTGCGGGGGCGGCAACGGGGTTTGTCGGTCTCTTTGCTTATACGGGAGCTGCACTTGCTGGCTACCCTTCTGCGATTATTTTGAAGCATTACCATTGGACAGGGTTATTTATTATCATTTCTGTCTGTGCAGTAATGATAGGTTTATTATTACTACCATTCCTGCAAGCCCAGTTTTCTAGCCAGAAGGTGCAGGATTGATGGTTGAGTTAATTTGATGAAAAATATCCTAGAATTCGCAATTATATTTTCCTGAAACATACGTTGATCGATGGTGAATATGAAGCGTAAACTTCAAAAAGAATGGGTAACAAAAATATGGTATAGTATGTCCCTGATTTTTCCTATTCGTCGAAATGTTATGTCTTATCAATGTCCTTTATGTCACACATCTTTACTGTTTGCGAACCACCAATGGCGTTGTGAAAACAATCACCAGTTTGATTGTGCAAAAGAAGGGTACGTCAATTTACTGCCCGTTCAGCATAAACGCTCAAAAGAGCCTGGGGATAGTGTGGAGATGATGCAGGCGAGAAGGGCGTTTTTGCATTCAGGCCATTATCAAGCCCTGCAACAAAAAACGGTTGAGTTACTTGGGGAATATTTACCAGAAAGCGCTGAAACTTTGCTGGATATTGGTTGCGGCGAAGGTTATTACACCGCCGCGGTTCAGGAACAGTTGAATCCTCACCGAAAACTGGCGGTGTATGGATTGGATGTGGCGAAAATCGCCGTTCGTTATGGTGCCAGGCGTTACCCTGATGTTAATTTCTGCGTAGCATCTAGCCATCGACTGCCACTTGCGGACCATTCATTGGATGGTATTTTGCGGATCTACGCCCCTTGCAAGGTAACAGAATTGGCTCGGGTGGTGAAAACGGATGGTATTGTTCTGACGGTAACGCCAGGGCCTCGTCACTTGTATCAATTGAAAGCGCTTATTTATCAGGAAGTGCATTTACATCCTGAAAATCAGGAACAATGGGAAGAATTTGAATTAATTTCAACTGAAACACTGGCTTATGCAATGTCATTAGATGGTGAACAAGCTTATCATTTATTACAAATGACCCCTTTTGCCTGGCGAGCATCAGAAGAAGTTAAAAGGCATTTAATAGCGAGAGAACAGTTTAATTGTGAAGCAGATTTTACGTTAAAAGTATATCGACGTACTTGATAATAAGAAGACGGTTTTCACTTTATTAAACTGTTCCCTTGTCGCCACGACGCAATTTGAAGTTCATTGGGTATAAATAATCACCTTATTTCGTATATCAGAATAAATTAAGATGTTCGAATAATATATTGAAACCAATGGCAATTAAGACCAACCCCCCAATCAATTCGGCTCTTTTACCCAATAATGGGCCAATATAACGACCAATTAACATACCTAATGTAGCCATAATCATGGTCATAAGACCAATTGCCATAGCTGTATGGAGAATATCAACTTGCAGGAAGGCAAGGCCGACACCAATTGCCATCGCATCCAGACTGGTAGCGATGGCAGTGAGAATCAGTGCTACTGAACTATGGCGTTGAGGGGGGGCTTTACAGGAAAGTTCAGACTCATGCTTGAAGCTGTTAATTATCATGCGACAACCAAGGATCAGCAGGAGGGAAAAGGCAATCCAATGATCCCATTCCATTATATATTGGCTGGCATACAAGCCTAATGACCAACCAATTAAAGGCGTACAGGCTTCAACCAGGCCAAAGATGATACCTGTGCGGATAGCTTCGCGAAAATGAGGTCGGTGAAGAGCGGCTCCTTTGCTTACAGCAGCGGCAAAAGCATCCATAGACAGGGCGAGCGCGAGAATAAGTGTTGCATAGAGATTCATTAAAATAGCCTCGGCTGGGTGACTCCATATACACATAACACACCCCCAACCAATGGTGCTGCTATGTGTCTATGGTCTTGCCAACCGATTTATACCTGTATCTTTCAAGTTTCCATTTTGTTAACTGTTACTTGAAATAGACAAGGCATAATAACCTGACTTTTGTTAGGTTATTTAGGCATTCGTACCACGTTTTATTTTAAACGAGCATGTTGATACGAATTTTCCAGCGATTTCTGGAACAGGCTACTCCCCAATGACTGTGACGGACGATATCATATTCAGAATAAAAGGCAAAAAATATTTTGCCCTATTTTAAATATGAGAATGATAATGGTTATCGTTATATTATTTGTTTTGGGAGGTAAATAAGACCAATGTGAATGATTAATCTTATTTCGTCGAATCCGCCAAGTTAACTCATTTGTTGTTAACCAGAAATTGATAAATTTTTTCTAAGTCATCCAGCTTTGTTACGGATAGATATATTTTGTTTTGCCCTAAATCCATCATGAGAATACCGTCTTCAGATAAGTTCATTGCCTTAATGCTTTCATAAGAAAAAAACGGTTGGCATAATAAAAACCCTGTTTTTTGAATATTAGTTTTGGTGAGCGAATATAACCCAGATATAACGTTACCAGGATGATAAATGTTAACAAGTAGGTTGTGAACTGACTGCCATGTAATGTGACATTATTGTAAATAATAATAGCAATCAAAATGATAAATATCAGCGCATCAATTCGTTGCTTTCTTTTGAGTTTGATATTTAACAGTGTTTCTCCTTTGAGCTGATTGATAATAAATTCATCATAAATCGCAAAAGCGAGCATGAATATAATTAAAACGATTAGAACAATATCATTCAAACTCATTTTTAATCCCTATTTTATTTATTGTCTTAACAAAGAAAAGGGGAGGTAAACCTCCCCCGAATATTCATGCCATGCAGGAATATCAGATCTAGCCGAGGAAACCAAAACGGAAACCGACGATCCCCAGCACGAAAAAGCCGATGATAATCCATAACGGATTGACTTTCTTCCGCAGTAGCCACATACAGCCAAATGTTAATAATAATGGCATTAAGCCAGGCATTAACTGGTCAAGGATGGTTTGAACTGTAGTCACTTTCATCTCACCAGTGATTGGATCAGGAACTTCAGAAACCACTAGCGGAATATTTACTTTGGTCCATTTATTGACGAGTGCGCCCATGACAAACAAGCCGAGAATTGACGCGCCTTCTGTCATTTTCTGCAAGAAGCCGCCCCCCATATCTTTAACGATATCCAACCCTTTTTTGTAGCCATAAGCGACCCCCAAGTAACGGGTAAATAATCGCACTAAATTAAACAGGAGGAAAAACAGAACAGGGCCTAACAGACTGCCACTCATGGCAATACCTGCACCCAGAGCAGCGAATACCGGACGAACAGTTCCCCAGAAAATAGGATCACCGACACCTGCTAAAGGACCCATCAAACCCACTTTGATACCGTTGATAGCTCCGTCATCAATGTCAGCCCCATTGGCCCGTTGCTCTTCCATTGCCATAGTGACACCAAGGATAGGTGCTGCAACATAAGGATGGGTATTAAAAAATTCCATATGTCGTTTGAGAGCTTGCTTCCTTTCTTCGGTATTCTCTGGGTACAGACGACGAATGGCAGGTATCATTGAGAAGCAGAAACCGAGTGCCTGCATACGTTCGAAGTTCCACGACCCTTGAAATAGGTTAGAACGGAGGAATACACTACGAATATCGCTTTGTGTCAGCTTTTTCTGACCCATATTTGTTGCCTCGGACATGTTGTTTATCCTCTTAATCTAATTCGTTATCAAGGTCGTTTGGGGTATTGCCAGCAGGGGCGGTTGCCTGTGATTGATTGTATTTTGGACTAAGCTGGATATACAGGATTGCCATAACAATACCAATCACACCTAATGCCACAAGGTTGAAGTTAGTGAAGGCCGCCGTGACGAAACCAAGGTAGAAGAACGGCATCAGATAACCTGCGCGCATCATGTTAATCACCATTGCATAACCGACAACCACGATCATACCCCCGGCGATATTCAGGCCGCTGGTGACCACTTGTGGAATGGAATTCAACATATGCTGAACTTCGGAAGTTCCTACTGATACCGCAACAATCAGGGCAGGGATAGCGATCCGCATCGCCTGGAGCAGCAAAGCTGAAACGTGAATGACGCTAATTGCACGAAGATTGCCGTTTTCTGCTGCTTTGTCGGCTGCGTGCTGGAAACCCACCGTCAAGGTACGGACGATGATAGTCAGAACCTGGCCTGCTGCTGCCAATGGAATAGCGAGTGCGATACCGGCACCGACATCTTGTCCACCGGCGATAACCAGGATGGTTGAAATGATGGAAGCCAATGCTGCATCGGGAGCGACTGCTGCACCGATATTCATCCAGCCAAGGGCAATCATTTCCAGTGTACCGCCGATGATAATGCCGGTTTTCATATCGCCAAGCACTAAGCCGACTAATGTACAAGCAACTAATGGACGGTGGAATTGAAATTCATCAAGAATTGACTCCATACCTGCGATACAGGCAACGATGAATATCAACACAAGTTGAACAACGGTAATTTCCATTGTTTTTCTCCTGTAACCAAATGTAATTTGGTAAGAATTTTGTTATTAAGTAATGGTTGGTAAAATGACATCTGTTTTTATTATTAAACTTTTTTCAGTAGATCCATCATGTTCAAACGGGCATCGCTGGCAACTTTACGAGCTTCAAGTTCTATGCCCCGAGAGTTCAATTTTTCAAAAGCTTCAATGTCAGTCTTATCAACGGAAATCGCGTTGTTGATTTGGGTTTTTCCTTGGCGGAAAGCCATGCCACCGATATTTATGGATTCGATAACGACGCCACCTTCGACAATACGCAGAACATCTGTTGGATTGGTGAAGAGCAACATGACGCGTTCGTTAGCATATTTGGGGTTGTTGTAAACCCGAACGCACTTAGCAACGTCTATGACATGTGCGCTAACGCCGGGAGGTGCGACTTGTTTCAACAAGGTAGAACGAACAGTATCTTGGGCAACATCATCACTGACGACAATGATACGTTTGACGTTAGTTTCCTTCGTCCAACGGGTAGCAACCTGGCCGTGGATAAGGCGATCATCAATACGTGCAAGGGCAATCTTCATATGACCGCCCGCAGAGGTTGATGAAGCTGAAATGGCTGAAACAGGTGCTGCGGGTTTTACGGGTTCGGGTTTGGCTGGCTCTTCATCTTGTTTTGCTTTAAAGGCTCGGATCCCTTCTTTGCCGGTTTCCAATGCAACAGCAACCAGCTCTTCCATCGTTGGATCATCGTCACGACACATGAAAGCTTCAACCAACATCGGAACATTGACACCAGTAACGATTTCATAGTTGTCTTTATCAATCACAATACGGTTTGCGGCATTGAATGGACTGCCACCCCAGGTATCGACGAAAAACAGTACGCCTTGTTCTGTATCAAGCGATTCCAGCTTTTGGTTGTATTTCTCGAATAACGTATCAGCATTTTCACCGGGCACAAAGTCGATATAAGAAACATTTTCCTGCTCCCCAATCAACATCTCTGTGGTACGAAGCAGCTGTTCCGCCGCGGCCCCGTGTGTGCCAATCATAATGGCTATACTCACTTGTTTTCCCCTTTCTATAACAATTGAACTCAGACTACTGCAAGCTCATACTCAATATTTCTAATGTATTTAACTTCCTATCAATCAATAGGGTGGTCGTGAATATAAAACTGTCATAGTTTTATATTTTGTTACATAAGTAAATATATAGTTAGAGTATCATTTGCAGGCTTCAAGAAAATTGCTATCAGTCAGAAAAATTAAGATAGACTATTTTAATAGGTTAAAACAATATTTTATTCTAAATAATTATTTTTATTTGTTTTTAAATTCCTATTATTCATTCTAATTTGGTGTTTAAATCCGTTCCCGGTAACATTTTCTTAATTTTCTTATAAAAAAATTGTGATGTTTTTGGCGAAAATAGAAAAAAATATACTTTAGAAATTCGTTTCAGCCAAAAAAATATCCCTGCCAAATGGCAGGGATACTATTTCAGTTAAAATTCAATTGTAGAAAAAACAGGCATAAATATCGCTTATTGTAAAATAAATGAACGATATCTTACGACTAGTCACATTGAACTTTTATCGCTAAACCACCGCGTGAAGTTTCACGGTATTTTGCGTTCATATCTTTGCCGGTTTCATACATAGTTTCAATCACTTTATCGAGAGAAACACGTGGTTCACTGGTACGGCGAAGTGCCATACGGGCAGCATTAATCGCTTTAACGGAAGCAATAGCATTACGTTCAATACAAGGCACTTGCACCTGGCCTGCGACAGGATCACAAGTCAGGCCGAGGTTATGTTCCATACCAATTTCTGCTGCGATACAAACCTGCTCAGGGCTTGCGCCCAGTAATTCTGCAATGCCGGCCGCGGCCATAGAACAAGCAACCCCAACTTCACCCTGGCAGCCAACTTCGGCACCAGAAATAGAGGCATTCATCTTATATAAGATACCGATTGCACCGGCAGCCAGAAAATAGCGGGTGTACAGTTCTGCGGTTACAGGTTCAATGCAATGGTTGTAATAGGCCAAAACAGCCGGGACAATACCACACGCGCCATTAGTTGGCGCTGTCACAACCCGGCCACCCGCCGCATTTTCTTCATTGACGGCCAATGCAAACATATTGATTAAATCAACAACATTCATTGGGTCATTCGACAAATTGTTTGATGATGTCAGCATACGCTGCAATGCGGCGGCACGGCGAGGAACCCGCAAGGGGCCTGGCAAAATGCCTTCTGTATTCAGGCCACGTTCAATACAAGCTTGCATCGTTGCCCAGACATCGGCGAAATACTCAGCAATTTCTTCTTTGCTGTGTAAATCCAATTCATTTTTCATCATCAAGCCAGAAACAGACAAGCCGGTTTTATTACAGTTCATCAG
Source organism: Xenorhabdus sp. SGI 60 (assembly GCF_056632175.1). Lineage (NCBI taxonomy): Bacteria > Pseudomonadati > Pseudomonadota > Gammaproteobacteria > Enterobacterales > Morganellaceae > Xenorhabdus > Xenorhabdus sp. SGI 60. The sequence continues at coordinate 1,637,167 of NZ_CP196860.1, forward strand.
CAGTTCTGCCGCAGAGCTATAAGGATAAGAAACAGGTTTGGAATCTTGGGATGGCTTGCCAAAATGCTCTTCATCAACAATAAAACCACCACCGATGGAGTAGTAGGTTTTGCTGTAAACTTTTTCGTCACCTGCGAACGCATGAACTTGCATGCCGTTTTCGTGCAGTGATAAGTTATCGCTACGGAAGTTCATACCGCCATCGCGAGGAAAATCGACTTCGTGTAAACCATTTGCCAGCGGCAAACGTTCAGTTTGCTCAACATCACGAATAAAACCTGGAATTGAATCAATATCAACAGTTGCGGGCATATTACCTGCCAGGCCCATGATGATAGCGATATCCGTATGGTGACCTTTCCCGGTTAATGAAAGTGAGCCGTATACATCAACAGCTACACGCGTGATAGAGGACATTACCCCCAGGTTTACAAGATCATCGACAAATTGTTTGCCTGCTTTCATAGGACCAACAGTATGAGAGCTGGATGGGCCAATACCCACCTTAAACATGTCGAAAACGCTAATCACGCCAGACTCCTTTAAAGAAGAAAGAGATATAGTTATTTATATAAAGCGCGCTACTTTACTGTTATTTGATAGTGTTGATAAAGGAGTTTACAGTTTTTTTTTAATTATAATAGCAATTGATATGATTATGGATAAGTAATGCACAGTTTTATGGTGTTTTGTGTCCAATTCAGAATGTTTTTTGCACTTGCTGTGCTAAGTGATAAATAATGGCTGCGGTTAATCCCCAAATCATATGCTCTTGGTGCCAATAAAAATAGACTCGACGTTGTTGATTACGGCGTTTTATATCCAAATACCGATAATGGGGAAGAGAAAGAGCATCAAACAGTGGGATTTCAAAAATGCTTGCTACTTCTGCTGGGTTGGTTCGAAAAGAGATGGGTTCGGAAATAAGCCCAATTACCGGAGTGACACGATAACCGCCAATGCTATCCAGGGGAGCTAATTGCCCCAGTATTTGTACCTTATTTTGCGGTAGGCTGACTTCTTCTTCTGCCTCACGCAAGGCGGTGGCAATCAGGGATGTGTCTTCAGGATCTGCCGCTCCGCCCGGAAAAGCAATTTGCCCGGCGTGGGAGCGGAGGCTTGCGGAGCGTTGAGTGAATAACAGCGTGGGTTCTGGCTTACATATAATCGGTAATAATACCGCAGCATTCCGCGAGTTGCTGGCTAAATGTATTGGTCGTGCAGGAAGCTGCAATTGAAACCGATGAATGAAGTCAGAGAGCGATGTCATGATAGAGAGAGTTCCCCCAATTGAGGTAAGATCCGTCCGAGTTTATCAAATGTTTCCTGATATTCTTTTTCAGCAATGCTATCTGCAACGATACCACCACCGGCCCAACAGTAAATTTTTCCTTTTTCTGTCAGTAAGGTACGAATAGTAATATTGCTGTCCATTGTACCGCAGAAACTAATATAGCCAACAGCACCACAATATCCGTGTCTGCGATGTGGTTCCAACTCTTCAATGATTTCCATGGCCCGAATTTTAGGGGCGCCCGTAATTGATCCACCGGGAAAACAGGCACGCAGTAAATCTGTGGCATGATATGTATCGGGCAAGGTTGCGGTGATAGTGCTGACCAGATGGTGCACGGCCGGAAAAGGTTCAATAACAAATAATTCAGGGACTTTGACCGAGCCTGGAATAGCAACCCGCCCAATGTCATTTCTCAACAAGTCAACAATCATCAGGTTTTCCGCACGATCTTTGCGTGAGTTTGCTAATTTCTCTGCTTGCAATTGATCCTCTGCGGGGTCTTGCAATCGGGGCAGCGTTCCCTTTATTGGGCGTGTCTGAATGTGATGATCTTTCAAAAGAATAAAACGTTCAGGTGAAACGCTGATAATGCAGTGCTCAGGCAAGCGAATAAAGGCAGAAAAGGGCGTTTGGTTACTTTCATTGAGCTGGATAAATGCTTGCCATTCATCTCCCTTGTAATCAGCCTGGAACCGTTGTGATAAATTGACTTGATAGCAATCCCCCTCTCGTAGGTAACGATGGATTTGAGCAATTTTTTCGTGGTATTGCTGCTCTGTCATATTGGATTGCCACGGACTCGTCAGGGAAAAACCTTCTTTCCTGTTTTCTCGCAGAGACTCTAACCATATCAGCCGTTGGTCAATATTGTGGTAGCTCAGTAACGTCGCTTTCTGTAGCTGATGATCAATAACCAATCCCCAATCGTAGATACCCATAGCCATATCAGGAAAGCTCAGTTCATTAGCCGCTAATTCAGGTAGCTTTTCGATACGTCGTCCGAGATCGTATCCCCATATACCTAATGCTCCTCCTTGAAAAGGGAGGTCTGGATCAAATTGAGCATCAATACCACCGGCGTGAAGATGGTCTTTTAATAGCTGGAAGGGATCTTCTTTGGAAAGAAAAACCTTACCATGATGATTAATTTCGGTAGAGGCTCTTTGGGTGACAAGCGTTGTCACTGGTTCGGCGACGATAATATCAAATCGATTATGCGGATGTTCGGCCGTTCCAGAATGTAACAGCATGGCCCAAGGTAATGCAGAAAGGGGGGCGAAATAGTGAATGGCGAGATCAGGAGAATACGGTAATTGTCGTTTTTGTAATGCAATTTTCATGACGGAATCAATATTGGTGTTTAGCAATCCACAAGGAATAACATATTAATCCACGGAGATTATCATACAATCTTGCTCCTGACTTGAGATAAAACAGGCTATAATCGCCGTTTGCCATTAATTGTTATGTTTTGTTTGAGGTTATAACGATGTTTTCAGGTATGCCAGCATTATCCCATGAAGAGCAGCAAGCTGCCGTAGAAAGGATCCATCAGCTTATTGCCGAAGGAATGAGCAGCGGAGAAGCCATTGCTATGGTTGCTCAGGAATTGCGTGAAAAGCACCAGCACCATGAGCAGATCCATGTTTTATTTGAAGACGGTGAAAACTAGTCGCAACGCATTTTTAACAAAACTCACATAATTACTTTCTATTACATGGTAATTTACCGCAACTTTTAATCCATACTATTTGGATGGTAATAGGAGGTAACATGAAAGCAAGTCAATTTATTCGTCGTATTGGTTTATTGAGTGCAGGTGTCCTGTTTTCTGTTTCGTTTACTGCAACCGCTGCTGATAATGAGCGTGTGGCGAAGTTTATTTCTTGTAAAAATTTAACCAAAGATCAAGTGGCAGCACAGATTAAACAAGATTTTTTACAAAATCGTATTAATCACTGGGATGAAGACAGAAAGCAATTAGGCACAGCAAAACTGATTGCGTGGGTAAATGTCAATGATATTACTGGTGATAAGGACGCATTGCAGGTTCCTTTGATCGTCCGGGGCACGAAAAAAGATAAAAGTTACAATGTCACAATTGATTGTCAAAAAGAGACTATCAATTATAGTAAATAATTTGCCGCGCTATCTTTTCTTTAAATAGGTACGGGATACTGGGGAAGTATCCCGTTTTGTTTAAACAGTGAGAGGGCTTTATGACGGAACAACGAAAACTCTATCCCGCTTATGATGCGTATCAAACAGGGTATCTGGATACGGGAGATGGACACCGGGTTTATTGGGAATTGTGCGGTAACCCGAAAGGTAAGCCCGCAGTATTCATACATGGCGGTCCAGGTGGTGGGATAGCAAACTATCATCGTCAGTTATTCGATCCCGAACGTTATCATATTATGTTATTTGATCAGCGTGGCTGCGGGCGTTCTAAGCCCTATGCTAGTCTGGAAAATAATACAACATGGCATTTGATAGCCGATCTTGAACGGCTGCGTAATCTTATGGGCGTTGAGAAGTGGTTGGTTTTTGGTGGGTCATGGGGATCAACACTGTCTTTGGCCTATGCTGAAAAACACCCGAATAGTGTGTCAGAATTAGTGCTAAGAGGGATTTTCTTGCTTCGTCCACAAGAATTGCATTGGTATTATCAAGAAGGCGCCTCTCGTTTTTTCCCAGAAAAATGGGAGCATACATTATCTATCCTGTCGGAAGAAGAACGTAAAGATGTCATAGCTGCCTATAACAAACGGCTGACCAATGAAGATTTGCAAGTACAATTGGAAGCTGCACGTTTATGGAGTCTCTGGGAAGGAGAAACGGTAACTTTGCTGCCTTCTGCAAGTTCAGCCTCTTTTGCAGAAGATAATTTTGCCTTGGCATTTGCACGTATTGAAAGCCATTATTTTATCAATAATGGTTTTATGGATGAAACCCAGCAATTACTGGATCATATTGATGTGATCAGACATATCCCTGCTGTGATTATACATGGTCGCTATGATATGGCATGTCAGATACAGAATGCGTGGGATTTGGCAAAAGCGTGGCCGGAAGCTGAATTGCACATTGTGGAAGGTGCTGGTCACTCTTTTGATGAAGCTGGTATTTTACACCAACTCATTAAGGCGACTGATAAATTTGTTGGAAAATAGATTTATTGAAAATAGTTAAGATAACCACCCGCAAAGTGGTGGTTATCCTTTCTTATCGTTCTTTCAACGACTTTTAGGCTCATAAGGCAGGCGCGCCAGTAATCTTGATTGCTGGCGGTAGTGCTGTAGGCGTTGTTGGAAATATTCCCGCAGATGTGTTGGTTGTGATTGTTCAACAGTGTTAGGAATGACAGGCATGTTATAACGTTCTTTAAAAGCAACACCGGATGCTGCTAAATCAACATTGACCTTATTCATCTCATCTTTAGATAATCTGGCTAAGTTACGTTCCATTTTGGCCTCTCTGAAAACTCATTTTTAATTTCTCTAACATAACAGAAAATTAATAGACTCTTTTTTGTTTAGCAAGTTGTTTAAAAAATGGCTACAATATACCTTGTAAACATAAATAATATCAATTCTCATTTTTATTAAAAATATTTTTTTGAATAAAAATGTAATTAAATAAAACTGATTCTTATTTTCTTATATTTAATGAGATTTATTCTTGTTTGTTTATATAAATAAATCATTATTTATCAAGTTGTTATATATTTTTATTTTGTTTTTGTATTGTGTGATTTTAATTGGCATAATACGCCAAGTTTAATGAGTTATTAGGAGAATTGGCCGATGTTAAAACAAGAAATGATCAAAAAATTAAATGAACAATTAAACCTGGAATTTTATTCTGCGAATTTATACCTGCAAATGAGTGCATGGTGCAGTGATAAGGGATATGAAGGCGCAGCAGCGTTTTTAAAGACTCATTCACAGGAAGAAATGCAACATATGCAACGCTTGTTTGATTATTTGGGCGACACGGGTTCAATGCCTGTATTAGGCACTATTCAGGCCCCGCCGGTTGAATTTAAGTCTATCTCCGATGTATTCAATCAGACTTATGAGCATGAAAAATTGATCACAGAAGAGATCAATAAACTTGCTCATGTAGCGATGACGACACAAGACTATTCCACTTTCAATTTCTTGCAGTGGTATGTAGCTGAACAGCACGAAGAAGAAAAACTGTTCAAATCTATTCTGGACAAACTGGATATGGTGGGTGAAACTGGAAAGGCCTTGTTCTTGTTGGATAAAGATCTTAAGGGATTGTCTATGGCGCCAGCACACGCCTGATATAGCCTTCGTTTTTCAATTTGATCTGTTTTTCCATCGTAACTCCCGTTTCTTTGCGTGTTTTTTCATGCATTGTGAAACAGGGGTTACGGCTCCCCCTCTTTTAATTCCCATTTTTGCGTAGTGTCTCACAGGTCAGGACATTACCCGTCATTTATCGCAGATTAAACAGATTTTTTGGTATAGAATCTCCCCTCAAGCATAAAAAATTCATCTACATATTAAAGGGTTATCTATATGTTTATTCTTAACATCCGTTCATTCTGGATCAAATTATCTACTCTTGTGGTTCTGTTTGTCGGCATGTCTTGTCAGCAGGCTTTGGCCCATGCACATTTGAAAGATCAGATTCCCGCAGAAAATACAACGGTTGAAGCTGCCCCACAAGCGATCACCTTGAACTTCTCAGAACGTATTGAACTTGGATTCAGTAAGGTAAAATTGATTGGCCCAGAAAAAGCCGTAGTTAAAACAGGTAAGTTGGAACTTGATCCTGAAACCAAAACCAAGTTAATCCTGCCAGTTGAAGGCAAACTTACGGCGGGAAAATACCGTGTTGACTGGAGTGTACTCTCTGTCGATGGCCATAAAACAAAAGGCGTTTATAGTTTTACCGTAAGATAATGATCTCTCTAGAGGCGCTATACATATTCTGCCGTTTCTCTCATTTTGTGGTCGTCATGTTGATGTTCGGCCTTAGCTTATTCACCGTAATGCTTGTTTCTGGGCATTTCTCGATCCTAATGAGAGAACGGTTAAAAGTCGGAGTTTTAATCAGCACCGTGCTGGCTCTGATAACCTCAATCATCTGGTTTATTGTACAGGCTGGATTAATGGGGGATGGCTGGCACGATGTTTATGCTCTGGATATCTGGCTAGCTGTCTTGGGAACCTCTTTTGGGCAAGTATGGAGATGGCAGTTATTGACAGCTGTCCTTGCTATTGGTGGACTGTTCCTTTCCAATATTAAAGTCAGAAATTTCTTGTTGTTAGGTTGCTCGGTTATTTTACTCTCAAGCCATGCTTTCATTGGACATGCAGCGATGTATGAAGGAAGCATAGGGCTATTACTTCAAGCCAATCAGGTTATCCATTTACTCAGTGCAGGTTACTGGTTTGGTGGATTGTGGCCATTCTTAGTGTGTCTGCAATTCTTGCGATTACGGCAGCCAACAGAAACAAACTTATCTCCTAATACGACTATCCTGTATGCAGATAGTGTAACAGCCATGAGGAAATTCTCTCTTTATGGGCATTTTGCCGTGTTTCTGGTGGTTGTGACAGGAATTGTAAGTAGTGTGATTCTAATTCCAGATTGGCCCATTTTCAGTCGAGTTCTGTCTGAATACCAATCCATGCTATGGTTAAAAATAGTGCTGGTTATTGGAATGGTGCTTTTGGCTTTGATTAACCGCTATATTTTAGTTCCTAAGTTAAAGCAGAAAAGGTGCTATCAGCAATTGATAATCAATAGCTGGCTGGAAATTATTCTGGGTACAGCCGCATTGTTATGCGTAGCGATTTTTGCAACGCAACCTCCTGCGTGATTCTTAAATGATTGGTGTAAATCTGGCTATATAAACAGGAAAATTAGCGATAAAATCACGGCATGTATCTATCAGGGGAAAGATAATGAAACGACTATTTTGGGCTTTGCCTCTTTTGCTTCTCTCTTTTCAGGGAGTGGCTGCACCAATAAAAACCATTAGCAAGCTACAGTTTGGCAAACAGTGGGCATTTACTCGCGAAGAGGTTATGCTTGATTGTCGAACAGATGGCGCGTTGTTTGTGATAAATCCCAGCACATTGATGCAGTATCCGTTGAATGATCGAGCAACACAACTTATGCAAGCCAATAAAGTGATTGCATCATCATTAGAGACAATCCTCTTAAATGACCCCGCTCATCCTAATCAAAAAATGAGTGTTGAGCCATTCCAGAAAGCGGCATTGGCTTTATGTGACCATCCATCCAACCGATAATGGTTGAAATTTGGTAAATCATTGTATGTCAACTACGCTTTAAATCGTAAGTTGTTCTACGTCTCAATGGCAACTTTTAGCGCAAGGCTCTTTGATAGAGCTATTTTTCCCTGGGTCGAGTAGAGGAGTGAACTCGGCCTTTTTTTTGTTTGTGCTTAAAGTCACAAAACCCGCTAGTTTTTAAATAATCGGTGATATCCCCCTAAGTTTTATAAGCGAATACTGGTAAAAATAATTAAAGAAAATTTAAATTCAGGAAGAGAGACGGTATTCTGAAAGAAAATTTAAATCATAGTGGCAGATTATGCTTAGAAATAGTCTGTTAAATATGGTAAAAATTTTATGTAAAATCATTGTTTCTATTTTGTTAAATATTGTCTATTGCGTAGGAGCTTATGGATAAGAATGAATTTTATCAAGAGCTAGCTGATAGTCTGATGGCACTGCTATCAGGGGAGTACGATCTTATCGCTTCTCTTGCTAACACAAGCGCATTGTTATATGAACGTTTGGATAATGTTAATTGGGTTGGCTTTTATTTAGTTGATGATGATACCCTGGTTTTAGGGCCATTTCAGGGTAAGATCGCTTGCGTTCGTATTCCTGTAGGTAAAGGTGTATGCGGAACGGCTGTTGCAAATAAGAGTATACAGCGTATTTCTGATGTGCATGCTTTCCCCGGTCATATAGCCTGCGATGCCACCAGTAATGCTGAAATTGTACTTCCTTTAGAAATCAATGGACAAGTTATTGGCGTTTTGGATATTGATAGCACGGTTTTTGATCGGTTTGACGAGAATGATGAAAATGGCTTGAAAGCCTTAGTTATCAGGCTTTGTAACCATTTGGAACAATGTGTTGTGTCAAAATATCTACAACAGAACGTAACTTAACATACGTATAACGTGGCATTTATCAGCAACACTATTATAATGTCGCCTGTTCATGCCTGCGCTGGTTGGCAAAACCGTTGTAATCAGGAAATTTCATGGAAAATCAACCTAAGTTGAACAGTAGTAAAGAAGTCATTGCTTTCTTGGCTGAGCGCTTCCCGCTTTGCTTTGTAGCAGAAGGTGAAGCACGTCCTTTGAAGATTGGGATCTTCCAGGACATCGTTGAACGTATTCAGGATGAGGAGTGTTTGAGTAAAACACAGCTCCGTTCTGCTTTGCGCTTGTATACCTCCAGTTGGCGTTATCTCTATGGTGTAAAAGAAGGAGCCCAGCGTGTTGACCTTGACGGAAACATGTGTGGGGAGCTGGAAATTGAACATATTGAACATGCGCGTCAGCAACTGGCAGAAGCGAAAGCACGGGTACAGGCTCAACGATCTGAACAGCGTGCCAAGAAACGTGAAACTGAAAACGTATCTGACAAGAAAAATGAACGCCCTGTGAATAAAAAGCCGGCTCCTCGTCATCAAAAGAGATCAGGTGATGGTGAAAAACGTCCGGTGCGTTCGCAAAACCGCCCGCAACAATCGCGTAAACCAGCAGATAAAACCATAAAAAAAATTGCACAACCTGAGTTAAACTCAGTCACTGACGTATCCTCTTTGAAAGTCGGTCAGACTATCAAAGTAAACGTAGGAAAAAGCTTAATGGATGCATCTGTGCTTGAAATTGCAAAAGATGGTGTCAGAGTGCAGTTACCTACTGGTTTAGCAATGATTGTACGCGCAGAACACTTAAAGTTCTGATACGGAGGCCAACTTGGGCATGAACAAACTCATTACATTGGCTTTCGTTTTAGGTCTATCATTTTCTAGTATAGGTTATGCAGATACGATTAATGACAATGTCGCGAGTGGTAGCCACGCGACTAACGCCAATGTCATTAATGGTCACAATACGGCTGTTATCAGCCTGAGCCAACTGCCAGATTTAAAACCGGAACCACAGCATCTTACAGTAAGTAAGCGGATTGTTTCCCGCTTCCTTCGTTCTCATTATCGCCAGTTTTATCTGGATGCAGATTTTTCAGGAAAAATTTTTGATCGTTACCTGAATCAACTGGATTATGGACACAATGTTTTTTTGGCATCTGATATCGCCCCATTCGCGTCTCAAAAGGGAGAATTAGGAAAAGAGCTTGAAAATGGCGATCTAAAACTTCCTTATGATCTATTCAATCTGATGCAAAAACGCCGCTTTGAACGTTATCAATATGTGCTCTCCCGTTTAGAACGCCCCGTTGACTTAAACGGTCATGACACCATTGAAACCGACCGTATCAAAGCACCATGGCCAAAGAGTGTTGAAGAGTTGGATAGGCTTTGGGATGCCAAAATCAAATTTGATTGGATAAACCTCAAGTTATCCGGCAAAAAAGACAATAAAGAAATTAAAGAAACCCTGACTAAACGCTATCGGACGTTATTAAAACGCCTCACACAAACCAAGAGTGAGGATGTTTTTCAAAGCATTATGATGGCTTTTGCCCGTGAAATAGATCCGCATACCAGTTATCTCTCTCCTCGTGATACAGAACAGTTTAATTCAGAGATGAGCTTATCTCTTGAGGGCATCGGTGCTGTTTTACAATATGATGATGAGTATATTGCCATTCGTTCATTGCTTGCAGGCGGTCCGGCAGCCAAAAGCAATTTATTGAAAATTGGAGATAAAATCATTGGTGTTGGGCAAGTCGGCAAGCCAATTGTCGATGTTGTTGGGTGGCGTTTAGAAGATGTTGTTGCGCTTATTAAAGGGCCGAAGGGGAGTAAAGTCCGCCTTGAAATCACGCCGAGTACAAAAGGGGCAAAAAACCACATTGTTACCTTAACCCGCGAGAATATCCGCCTTGAAGATAATGCTGTCAAGATGTCGGTGAAAACGGTAGGGAAAGAGAAGGTTGGTGTTCTGGATATCCCCAGTTTCTATGTCGGCTTAACTAACGATGTAAAAGTACAGTTGCAGAAACTCACTAAACAAAGGGTTGCCTCGGTTGTTATTGATTTGCGCGGCAATGGTGGTGGAGCGCTAACAGAAGCTGTATCGTTATCTGGCTTATTTATTCCTACTGGTCCCATTGTCCAGATTCGGGACAATACCGGTAGAGTCAAAGTGGAGGCAGATACAGATGAGGCAAGATACTATAAAGGGCCTCTGGTCGTTCTGATTGACAATAGAAGTGCTTCTGCATCTGAAATTTTTGCGGCTGCGATGCAAGATTATGGCCGTGGATTAATTGTGGGAGATCCGTCTTTCGGTAAAGGTACAGTTCAGCAATATCGCCCTTTGAATCGTATTTATGATCAAATGTTACGGCCTGAGTGGCCTGAAATTGGCTCTGTGCAATACACTATCCAGAAATTCTATCGGATAAATGGGGGTAGTACCCAGCTTAAAGGGGTAACGCCTGATATCATTATGCCGACAGGAGAAGAACCGTCTGAAATAGGGGAAAGTCAAGAGGATAATGCGTTACCTTGGGACAGCATTCAGCCTGCGCATTATACTTCCTTGAAAGTGATTTCAGAGTTAACCCCGCTACTGACTAAGCTGCATAATCAACGGATTGCTAATGATCCTGAGTTTAAATATATCAGACAGGATATTGCTTACTATAAAGCCATGAAAGAACGTAAGGGCGTTTACTCCTTGAACTATGCTCAAAGAGAGAAAGAAAACAAGGAATACGAAACAAACAAATTGAATCGTCTTAATGAACGCTTTAAACGGGAAGGTAAAAAACCGCTCAAATCGCTTGATAATTTACCAAAAGATTATAAAGGGCCTGATCCTTACTTAGATGAATCTGTAAAAATTGCCTTGGATTTGGCGCATCAGCCTGCTGAAATGGCTGTAACGAGATAGTGTTAAAATTCGTTATAGATAAAAGGTCGGCTTGTTAGTCGGCCTTTTTTTATCATATTGTAAAGTTATGTTGTTTATATCGCTTAACATCTTAAAAAACTTGAATAATATGGGGTTAATCCCCATCTTATGGCTTAACTCTTAGTTGAACTGTTTGATAATTAAAGGAAGCAAATTTATATGATGAGAATTGCCTTGTTTCTTCTCACAAACCTTGCTGTCATGGTGGTGTTTGGAATAATACTTTCACTTACAGGAGTTCAGCGGAGCAGTGTTGCTGGCCTCATGATTATGGCTGGTTTGTTTGGTTTTGGTGGTGCATTCATTTCGTTGTTAATGTCGAAGTGGATGGCTTTACGTTCTGTTGGTGGTCAGGTTATTGAAAAACCGTCCAATGAAACTGAAGCCTGGTTGATGGAAATTGTACGTCGTCAGGCGGATCAGGTTGGAATTACTATGCCACAAGTGGCTATCTATGATGCCCTGGATATTAACGCATTTGCTACAGGGGCAGGCCGTAATGCTTCTCTGGTTGCTGTTAGTACGGGGCTACTGAACAATATGAGCCGTGATGAAGCCGAAGCCGTCATTGCACATGAAATTAGTCATATTGCTAATGGTGATATGGTGACGATGACATTGTTGCAGGGTATCGTGAATACATTCGTTATCTTTATTTCACGTATCATTGCACAGGCTGCTGCGAGTTTCCTTTCCAGCAGCGATGATGAAAGTGAAAGCAGCAGTAATGGTAATCCAATCGTCTACATGGTGATTTCCATGGTATTGGAGATCGTATTTGGGATTTTGGCAAGTATTATTACCATGTGGTTCTCCCGTTATCGTGAATTCCATGCGGATGCAGGATCAGCGAAATTGGTTGGCCGCGAAAAGATGATTGCTGCATTGCAACGTCTTAAGACCAGTTATGAACCTCAGGAAGAGGGAAGAATGATGGCATTCTGTATTAATGGCAAAGCTAAGAGTTTCAGTGAGTTGTTCTTATCTCATCCGCCGTTGGATAAGCGTATTGAAGCCCTTCGTAGTGGTGAATATCTAAAATAATGCGATAACCAGTAGCCTAAATAGAATATCCCAAGTTACATATTAATTTGTATGGCGGCATAAACCGCCATATTCTTTATTTATATTTCATTGCCGTGATAACCGGTCAAAATCCGTTCCCATTCTTGTTGGGCGAACCAGATTTGAGTTTTGCCATTAAAATGCATTTCATCGGGCAGGAAGACGCCATAGTTGCTAATTAGCTATAATTGTCAGATAGATAAATAAGTACATTATATTTAATATTAAATAAATAATATTTTATATTGTGATTAACTAATTAATATAAGTTTATTGAGGGAAGACTCTGGTGTTTGATATTACACGGTAAGCTTTGAAAATATATCAATGAGGGTAATAAAATGATTCGATTTGAGGATAAAGTTGTCATTATTACTGGTGCAGGTAGTGGCATTGGTGAGGCTACAGCAAAGCGTTTCTCACAAGAGGGAGCCATTGTGGTGTTAGCTGGGCGGGATACAGAGAAGCTTAATCGTGTATTGAGTGAATTGCCTTCGAGCAAAGCGTTAGTGATTCAGACAGATGTCGCGGACCGGGAATCGGCTAAAAATATGGTTGATGAAACAGTCAGGCATTTTGGCCGGATAGATATTCTGGTGAACAACGCAGGGTTGTATGTGGTTGGTGATTTATTGAGTACTTCACAAGAAGACGGTAATGCAGTACTGGCTACGAATCTCAATGGTGTACTCAATTGTAGTTATTCTGCTTTGCCTCATTTGCTGAAAAGCAAAGGGTGTATTGTCAATAATGCCTCGGTATCTGGCTTGGGGGGAGATTGGGGAGGCGCTCACTATTGTGCGGCAAAAGGTGCTGTCGTGAATTTAACCCGTGCGATGGCGCTGGATCATGGTTCACAAGGGATCCGTGTCAATGCGGTTTGCCCAAGCTTGGTATTGACTCCGATGGTTGCTCGCTTTGATGATGAAACCCTTGCGCAGTTCGATAGTCGTATTCCGTTAAAAAGGGCGGGCCAACCTTCTGAAGTGGCAGCAGCCATTGCATTTTTGGCCAGCGAAGATGCCAGTTTCATTAATGGGGTGAACTTGCCGATAGATGGCGGGGTAAATGCATCCAATGGTCAACCTAATTTTAACTAAGTCTGCCGAACACATTGCCTGTTAGGTAATTGATTGAAAAGTGGCTCCACGGGGTATGGAACCACTTGATTTTGTTTTGAGCAATGGTATTAGTTTAGGCGACTCACTACAGTTGAGCGATTTGGGTTTATAGCCCTGGCCAGTTCACATAGTGTAGGGTGAGTGAACAAAGTTGCTAATGGAATTTCCATGTTTTGTTCACGCATACGAGCCAACAATTGTATTGCTATCAATGAATGACCCCCCAATGCAAAGAAATTGTCATAACGACCGACCTGTTCCCGTTTCAGCAATTTCTGCCAAATCTCAGCCAGTGCAGTTTCCACATCACCGAGAGGCGCTTCGTAACCGGAAGTTGTTCCAATAGTGGATTGTCCTGATGTCAGTGTATCTTGCGGCAATTCAGCCTGAACAGTGTTGAAATCGGTCAGTAGCTGCTGGCGCTCAGTGGCAGACAGGGTAGTAATGTTCATGATTGGTTTTTGGGGTTCGGTTTCCAATGTTTTTACCAGATCCGCTAAAGCAGTCGTTATATCAGCAATCAGGTGTGTCGGATCGATTCCTGATATGGTCTGAGCTGTCAGCAGGAAACTTTTACCCAAATCATCTACAGCCAGGTAGATGGGATAGTTAGTCCTTTCTCGCCCTGTTACCAGACGTATACCTTCCCATAGGGTATTGATAACATTCGATTGGCTATGGCGATAATTAAGAAGTGTATTAAAAAGCGGCAGAGGATGTGCTACACCGCTGCAACGTTGAGCCAGTGCCAGTGGTGCCTGTTCATGTTCAAGTAACTGCGTCAAATTGCGGTAAGTTGCTTGCACGGTTTCTTGTGTGCTGTTCCCCGCAAGCGTGATCCGCACGGGCAGGGTGTTGATAAACATTCCCAGAATTCGTTCAATATCGGCACTTCCTTGCATCCGTCCTGATAAGACTGTCCCGAAGACGACATCATCTCGCCCACTTATTTTTGCCAGAACTTGTGCCAACGCAACATGGAACAGAACTCCGGGGCTAACACTTTGCCGGCGTGCCTGTTTGCGAATAGCGTTAGTTAGTGCTGCATTAAGTGGCTTAATGACCTCAGTGACTGGTCTGTCTCCACTGTGAACATCCAGTATGCCGAAAGGTGTTGTTGGCGTATCCACACTAGCGAGTACTTCCTGAAAATAGGCCTCGTGATCGGGCTTCGGCACACACAAGGATTGAGCGATAAAATGACGGTACGGTAATACAGGTGGTAATGGCTCAGTACGATGGTGCAGAAGTTCATTAATTTCAGCAATGATGATATTCAGCGATATGTGGTCATTGAGGATATGGTGACAACACAACGCTAACAACCACTCTCCCTGATTCGGATCATGTGTAATATCAGCAGAGAATAGCGGAGCCTGGCTGATATCGAGGCGGTGTTGGTATGGATCTGTCTGTGCCAATAATTGAGATGGCACGTCTTTATCGTTATTTGGTACAAAGGTCTTGATGCGCAGAGGAGCCTGGCGCCAGACAACTTGTACTGGCTGTGTTAAACCCTGCCAGCAGATGGCTGTGCGTAAAATATCGTGACGATTAATAACCTGTTGCAAAGCAGCCAGAAAAGCATCAAGACGCTCGCGAGTGTTGAAAGCAAGCAAGAGGTGCAACAGATAAACATCACCTTGTGTTTGCAGCAGATGATGAAACAGCATACCTTCCTGTAATGGTGCAAGTGGATAGATATCCTGAATATTGTTAACACCATGGGGAATAGTAGCCGCGATGGTATCAATCTCATGTTGCGTCAGAGAAACCAGCGGCAGCATATCAGGAGTGATGGCGTTGCAACCCGCAGGGATGAGATTGGGTGGCACGGTGAGAGTGGACTCATCATATTGAATTTCCCGCATTATTTTCGCCATTTCAGCCAGTGTTGATGTGGAAAAGACAGTACGAATATCAAGGTGCCAACCTCGGTTGCGCAACCGCTCAATCAGGTTGATAACCATCAGAGAATGACCACCGAGTTCAAAGAAATGATCATATCGTCCAACCTTTTTCAGCCCTAATAATGCTTGCCAAATTTCAGCCAGGGCAATTTCCATTTCACCGAGCGGCTCTTCATAAGTGTGGGTTGCAATGGATGTCTGATCCGGCATCGGTAGGGCTTGGCGGTTAATTTTGCCATTAGGAGCCAACGGAAAAGCATCCAGTGTCACAAATGCGCTGGGCAGCATATAGTCGGCGAGATGTTGTGCGAGTTGCTGGCGCAGTTCTGTCGGTATCAGTTTTATATTCGGTTCGGCGATCAGATAAGCAATCAGGCGCTTATCACCCAGCTTATCTTCGCGAGCAAGCACGATAGCCTCACGCACGCCGTGGCATTGCATTAATTTGGTTTCGATTTCCCCTAACTCGATACGGAAGCCGCGTAACTTAACCTGAAAATCATTGCGGCCAAGGTATTCGATATTGCCGTCAGATCGCCAGCGAGCCAAATCTCCGGTCTTATACATGCGAGCGTTGGGATGTTCACTAAAGGGATCGACAACAAATTTCTCTGCTGTCAGCTCCAGTTGGTTTGAATAACCACGGGCGACCCCCATTCCGCCGATATAGATTTCGCCACTTACGCCAATAGGAACTGGCTGACCAGATGCATCTAAAATATAGATAAGTGTATTGGACAGTGGTCGGCCAATCGGAATATTGTTGGTGATAGGCGGAGTATATTTGTTATCTATCACCATTTCTTTATCTATCTGCATAGCGGTAGCAGTGATGGTAATTTCTGTCGGGCCATAAGCGTTGAACCAGCGGCAGGATTGGGTTTCCGGGCACGACAGCCAATCCATTAAATAACGGTATTCTACTTTATCCCCCCCAACAATAACGGTACGTATATAGGGGCTGAAACCGACACGTTCAGCCTTCATTTCTTGCGCCCAATGGTGCCAGAAAGCCGTCGGTATATTGATGATCGTTACTTTCTGTTTACGTAAAAAATTAACAAACGTGCTATTCGGTATTTTGATATAAGGTGGGCGCAGAACCAGCGTGGCACCTGATGCCAGAGTAGGAAAAATATCTGACACTGAAATGTCAAACGCGAAAGTCACAAATTGCAGAATACGATCCCCCAAGCCAGGTTCACTGATCTGGCTATGAGCATGGATAAGGCTGACAACATTGCGATGTTCCAGCATGACGCCTTTGGGGTTTCCGGTTGAACCCGAGGTATAGATGATATAGGCCAAATGATGAGGCTGAACGCCTGTTTGCCGGCTGTCAGGATTATAATCAGGCTGTTTTTGCAGATTATTTTGACGAACTTCATCGTCCAGCAGCCAGATGGGAATATCTTGTATTGGTAAGCGTGTCTGTAAATGTTTCTGGGTCAGCAATATAGCAGGCTTGCAGTCTGACAACTGATAAATCAGCCGCTCGGCAGGATATGCTGGATCAAGCGGGATATAACCGGCCCCTGCTTTTAAGATCCCGAACAGACCAATGATCATATCCACACTTCGTTCAACCTGAATTGCCACGCGGTCATCAGGGCGTACACCAAAAGCCATCAAACTATGTGCCAGTTGGTTGGCACGGCAGTTCAGTTCGTCATAACTCAAGGATTGTTCTTCAAAGATCACCGCCGTAGCATCTGGTGTGCGTTGTACCTGAGCTTCGAACAGTTGGTGAATCAGCGTATTATGCGGAAAATCAGCTTGAGGGGCATTGAAATCAATCAATAATTGTTGGCGTTCTGCCACGGACAACATCGGCAGACGAGCAATAGTCTGTGTTTCATTCGTTGTCATGGCAGTCAGTACATGGGTGAGATAACCCACCATGCGTTCAACCGTCGGCCGGTCGAACAGGCTTGATGCATATTCCAGATAACCATTGAGACCATCCTGGTTTTCGGTCAGTGACAATGTCAGGTCAAAGTACGCGCTGCGGTGTGGCGGCGCTATCTTCGAGACAGATAAACCCAGTAATTCAAGGGATTGAGTGGGGGTATTGTTCAGAGCCAGCATAACCTGAAAAATTGGGTTGTAGCTCAAGCTGCGTTCGGGTTTTAGGGTTTCTACCAATTGTTCAAAAGGCAGGTCTTGATGTGCATAAGCTGCCAGCGTCTGTTCACGAACATGGGCAAGCAGATTCGCCACCGAGTTGCCTTGTTCCAGTTTGATGCGTAAAGGCAGGGTATTGACAAAAAAACCGATCAAGCCTTCAAGGTCACTCAATGAACGATTGGCAACGGGGGTGCCAATGACAATATCATCCTGCCCACTCAAACGGGCCAACACAATGCTCCAGGCTGCAAGTAACGTCATAAATAATGTGGCATCCTGCCGTTGTCCGAACGCTTTGAGAGCCGATAATAAATCAGCATTCAGGTGAACGGACACATGAGCGCCGGTGTAACTTTGTTCTGGCGGGCGTGGATGATCAATAGGGAGAGTCAGCAATGTCGATGCGTTTTGCAGTTGTTTCTGCCAGAAATCCCGTTGTGCAGTAAGAACATCACCTTGTAGCCATTTCTGTTGCCAAACGGCATAGTCCGCATACTGAATGGGAAGGTGAGGCAAAGGATCGCCACACTTCCCTTGTGCGGTACGGTAGAGAACACTGAGTTCGCGGAGCAATATCCCTATTGACCAGCCATCGGTGATGATGTGATGCAGAGTAAGGATCAGCACATGTTCTTCATCAGACAGTTGCAGTAAATGACCTCGAATCATTGGCTCATTAGCGAAATCGAATGGGGTTTGTGTTTCAAGTTCCGCTAATTCGTTAATGCGGGCCATACGAGAAATTTCGTCTAGCCTGCGTAGATCCTGACAGGTCAGAGAAAAACCCGTATCTGCATTATCTATGTGTTGGTAAGGTTGGTCATCAATCAGGACAAAACGGGTTCGCAAACTTTCATGTCGGCTAACGAGATGGTCAAGTGCAGACGTAAATGCAGCATGATCGAGATATCCGCTGAGATGCAGGGTTATCGGGATATGATAGGCCAGACTGGCTTTGTTGTTGAGCCTGGCAAGGAACCACAAGCGTTGTTGGGAGAAAGAGAGTGGTAGTGGTTGATTGCGAACGGTAGCGGGAATAACGAGTTGGGTTGTGACAGGCGTGTCGATGAGCAAGGCAGCCAAATCGGCCAGAACAGGATGGGAAAAGAGTTGCTGCAAATGCAATTCTCGCGCCAGTTTCTGGCGTATTCGTGCAGCAAGCTGAATGGCGAGCAGAGAATGACCACCGAGTTCAAAGAAATGATCATGACGACCGACTTTTTCCAATTTCAGCAATTCTTGCCAGATTCCGGCCAACGCTGTTTCTGTGTCTCCGATAGGCGCTGCATAATTGCGGGTCGCGAGTGCTGTTTGATCTGGCCTTGGCAGTGCCTGACGGTCAAGTTTGCCATTAGGGGTTAACGGGAAAGTCGCTAGCGTGACAAAGGCGCTGGGCAGCATATATTCGGCAAGATGTTGCGCCAGTTGCTGGCGTAATTCTGCTGGCACCAGTGTCGCATTGGGTTCGGCGAGCAGATAAGCAACCAGGCGCTTTTCATTCGGTGTATCTTCTCGGACAACCACAACCGCTTCTCGCACACCGCGACATTGTGCCAATGTCGTCTCAATTTCACCAGGTTCGATACGGAAACCACGTATCTTGACCTGAAAATCATTACGACCAAAATATTCAATATTACCGTCAGGCAACCAACGCGCCAGATCACCACTTTTGTATAGACGGGCATCAGGATTTGAAGAAAAAGGATCAGCAAGGAAGCGTTCTGCGGTTAGTTCTGGAAGGTTCAGATAACCGCGGGCAACACCGATTCCACCAATGTAAAGTTCCCCTGTAACACCGATAGGCACGGGTTTTTTGTGACTATCAAGCAGATAAATTTGGATATTGGTTATGGGTTTCCCAATCGGAACTCGTCCGATATAACGATCCGGCACGCATTGCCAGGCGGTGACATGAATCGCCGCTTCAGTTGGGCCATATAAATTGTGTAACTGGCAGTGAGCAAAATGGGACAGACATTTCTGTTGCAAAGCATAAGGAAATTCTTCACCACTGCATAAAATATGACGCAAGGAAGGGCAACAACCGGCAGGAATAGCATGGACAAATTGCTGTAGCATGGCAGGCACGAAGTAGATAAGAGTAATCTGGCGTTTTTCTATCTCAGACCGTAAATAGTGCGGATCTTTATGACCATCGGGACGAGCCAGAATCAATTGTGCCCCAAACATCAGGGGCGGGAATAGCTCCCAAACGGAAACATCAAAACTAAAAGGTGTTTTCTGCAAGACCCGATCCTGCGGGGTTAATTGATAAGTCTTCTGTGACCAGAGCAGACCATTCACGACACTGCGATGTTCATTCATTACCCCTTTAGGCAAGCCTGTTGAACCCGAGGTATAAATCACATAAGCCAGATGGCGTGAGGTTAGGCCAAGCACTTGGGGGTCTGGGTTGCTGATTGGCATGTTTGCGGTAAGGAATGCAAGATGATTGAGATCCACAATGAGTACGTTGGTCAATCGATTGATTAACGTTGTTTGGGTGAATAAAGTTTGGGTGAGCAAGGCAACGGGAGCGGCATCTTCAAGTATATAAGCCAGTCGTTCGGCTGGATAGCCTGGATCGAGTGGAACATAGGCTCCGCCAGCCTTAAGGATAGCGAGTAATCCCACTATCATAACCGGACTGCGTTCAGAACAAAGCGCCACCCGATCATCCGGGCGGACACCTAAGGTAATCAGATAATGCGCTAAGCAATTGGCTTGACGGTTCAATTCAACATAACTCAATGATTGTTCTTCAAAGATGACAGCAATCGCATCGGGATTTTGCTGTACTTGCTTTTCAAACAGTTGTTGAATAAATGCGTCTTGTGGGAAGTCGGTTGCTGTATTTTGAAAGAATACAGGGTCTGGAGAAGATGGGAGCACGTTAAAATCCACCAGCACTTGTTGACGTTCCACATTGGGCAAAATCGAAATAGCCAAAACTGGTTGATGGGGTGTGGTTTCCAGCGCTTCGAGTAGCCCCGTCAGGGCAGTGGTCATATAGCCGATCAGACGAATTGGATCGATGTCCGATACGGTTTGAGCAACTAAACTAAATCCATCGCCCCAATCATCAACAAATAAACCGATAGGATAATTGATTCTCTCTTCTTCCATCAGCAGACGCACACCTTCGCATTTAGCCAAGGTAATATCCGCCTGGCTATGACGATAATTGAGTAGTGTGTTAAAGAGTGGCAAAGGGGGTATCACGCTACTGCAATGTTGAGCCAGTGTCAGTGTTGCCTGTTCGTGTTCCAGCAAGTTCATCAAATTGAGGTAGGTTTCTTGAATGATCGCCTGTGCACTATTATCTGACAACCCGATCCGAATGGGTAAGGTATTGATAAGTAGCCCCATAATTTGATCGATGCCGGGACTGCCCTGCATACGCCCCAGCAATACCGTACCAAAGACGACATCGTCGCGCCCACTGGTTTTTGCCAGCACCAGCGCCAAAGCAACATGAAACAATATACTGGGGCTGACCCCCTGACGTCGGGCTTGTGTGCGAATGGCCCTGGACAGTGCCATATCCAGTGGCTGTCTGGCCTCGGTTATCTGCTTATCCTCACTGTGAATATCCAGTATCCCAAAAGGCGCTGTTGGTGCATCTATATCAGAGAGCATCTTACGAAAATAGGCTTCATGATCTGAAGTCGGCCAATGCAGGCATTGGGCGACAAAATGACGATAAGGCAATGTTGGGGGTAATTTTACAGAATGACGATTGTCAGGATATTCATTCTCGCTATCGTCAGGTGATAATGCATCAATTTCATCAATGATACGTTCCAGTGTTAAATGATCGCAAACTAAATGATGGATGCACAAAACCAGTAACCACTCATCCTGATGCGAGTCATAGGCGATGTCAGCGAAGAATAGTGGCGCCTTACTCACATCAAGGCGGTACTGATGGGGATCGGTACGCGCCAGTAATTGGAAAGGGATATCCTGTTCGCCATTGGGTAAGAATGTATTAATGTTCAGAGATGCTTGTCGCCAGACAACTTGCATTGGCTGTGCTAACCCCTGCCAGTAGATTGAAGTGTGCAGAATATCGTGACGGTTAATGACCTGCTGTAAAGTTGCCAGAAAGGTATCGAGCCGTTCGCGGGTGTCGAAGGCAAGCAACTCGCGCAACAGATAAGTATCGCCCTGTTTTTGCAACAGATGATGGAACAAAATACCTTCCTGTAGCGGTGCAAGAGGATAGATGTCCTGAATATTGGCAGCACCACCAGGAATAGTCGCGGCGATGGCATTAATCTCGTGCCGGGACAGGGAAACTAAAGTCAACATGTCGGGGGTAATGGCAGTACAGCCCTCTGGGATGAGATTGGGCGGGACAGTGAACATTGTTGCATTTTCTGGCGCTGTATTCCCTTGAACGGTATCTTTTTGAACCGACAGTAGCGATTTTGCCATCTCTTTCAATACGGGTCTGGTGAATACAACCTGAATGTCAAGAAACCATCTCAATTCGCGTAGTTTTTCGATCAGGTCAACGGCTGTCAGCGAGTGCCCGCCAAGCTCGAAAAAGTGATCGCAGCGGCTGACATATTTAACTCCGAGCAACATTTGCCAAATTTGACTCAGGATGGTTTCTGCTTCTCCTATGGGCGTCTGGTAACTGCGTGTGACGATTGCTGTATGATCGGGTTTGGGAAGAGCCTGACGGTCAAGTTTGCCATTGGGTGTCAGTGGAAAGGCATCGAGTGTCACAAAAGCGCCGGGTATCATGTATTCTGCCAGGTGTTGTGCGAGTTGCTGCCTTAATACCATGGGTTCCAGTTCAACATCGGTCTTCGGTAACAAGTAGGCGACTAGCTGTTTTGCTACCGGACTGTTTTCACAAGAGAGTACCACGGCTTCACGTACACCGTGGCATTGCCGCAGCCTTGCTTCGATCTCTCCCGGCTCAATGCGGAAACCACGCAATTTGATCTGGAAATCATTACGGCCGAGATATTCAATTTTGCCATCGGGTAGCCAACGCCCCAGATCACCGGTTTTATACATACGAGCATTGTGCTCAGAAGAGAATGGATTAATGAGGAAACGTTCGGCAGTGAGTTCAGGACGGTTCAGGTAACCGCGGGCAACGCCGACGCCAGCGATATATATTTCTCCCACAACTCCCTGCGGAACGGGTTGATCGTGCCTGTCAAGGATATAGATCTGGGTATTGGCGATGGGACGACCAATCGGCGGGGCATGATCTCCCTGACTTTCACATCGGCAAAGAGTAGTACAAACAGTGGCTTCCGTCGGGCCATATGCATTGATCATCTGTCGTCCTGGTGCCCAGCGTTTGGTCAACGTAGGCGAACATGCTTCTCCTCCCACCAGTAAGGTTTGCAGGGTTGCCGGAAGCGTCTCCATAGTTGCCAAAGCAGTGGGGGACAAGAGGGCATGAGTCATGGTGTGAGTTTCTAAATAGTGAGACAGGGTTGTTCCCGGTAGCAGATTCTCCCGCCTGGCAAGATAAAGGCGAGCGCCCGCCAATAGAGCCATACAGCATTCCCAAATACAGGCATCGAAACTGTTTGAGGCAAACTGCAAGATCCGACTGTCTGGCGTGATGGTTAGTATGTCTTGCTGGGTAGTAATCAAGTTACATAAACTGCGATGTTCGATCATGACTCCTTTAGGCAGCCCTGTGGAGCCAGAGGTATAGATAACATAAGCCAGATGACGAGAGGTTAGTCCTAATGACTGGACTTCTGGATTTTTATCCGATCTTCCATCCAAAACAGAATCGTCTGGAATATCAAGTAGAATGGCTGGCAGGTGACTGTTCTCTATTTCTGTCATCGTTGTTTGAGTAATCAGCGCCACGGGGTCTGAGTCATTGAGCATATATGTCAGCCGCGTGGTTGGATAAGTCGGATCAAGGGGAACGAAAGCACCACCGGCCTTGAGGATACCTAATAAACCGATCACCATTTCCAGACTACGCTCAATACAAATTGCCACCCGATCATCAGGACGCACGCCAAGAGCAATCAGATGATACGCCAGACGGTTGGCGCGTTTGTTCAGTTCATCGTAGCTCAGTGATTGCTCTTCAAAGACCACGGCGATGGCATCTGGTGTGCGCCGAACTTGTGCTTCGAACAATTGATGAATCAGAGTATTTTGCGGGAACTCGGCTTGGGTGGCGTTGAAATCCATCAATACCTGCTGGCGTTCGATGTTGGGCAGGATTGGCAGATTGACTATTTTTGTCTGCGTAAGAGAGGGTATCTCCAGAGAAGTGAGAGCGGCGTCAAGCAGGACAGCAAGACGGGAGCGGAGCGCCATAACCTCCGTGGTACTCAGATAATCAGGAGAAAAATAGAACTCAATGGAAATCGGGGAATAGGTCTCTTCAGGGCGGGCGGTGTTTGTATATTGCTTCATTCTGACACAAAGAGGATAGGGAGCGCCGGAACGCAGCTCGAACTGTTTGGCGCTGACGTTTTCTCCTTCCATATGCAAATTAGCTTTAAACGGTTCGAGAGATAAAGTCACGTCAAATAATCGCGCATTTCCGACTTGTTGCCGCGAGTGTATTTGTCGGTTGAGTTCTGCGATGGGAAAACGGTCATGTTCATGGCAAAGACTCATTTCAGTTGCGGCTTTGCGCATGACATCACGAAACGTATCTTCCGGTGAAAGGGTGATACCAATAGGGATCACGGATGCGAACATACCCATCGTGTATTTTTGTCGTGCATTTTTGCGGTTGTGCACGGGAACACCAATGACAATTTCATTGACATCTGTTATTCGGGTGAAATAGCAGGCCAGAATGGCATACATGAAATGCAGGAAGGGCAATCCCTGTCCGCCAGCCACTTTTTCGATACGTTTAAAAAGAGCCTGGTCGATTGACCAAATGACAGACTGAGGAGCAGCGGGTTTGGTTTGTTTATGGCTTGCCGTGTTAGTGTAATTGACAGGCTGGAGCAAGGGAGGAGGCAGGTTTTCATAGCGTTTCAACCAAAATTGCCTATCGTGTGAATAGTGTTCGGAAGCAAGATAATTGAGGTTATCCGTAATAAAATCCAGATAAGAATGAGCGGAGTTGTTCAGGTTTTCTCCTTTCATCAGGCGGTTATAGGCATCGATAACCTTGTTGATGAGGATGAACATACCCGTGCCATCAATGACCAAATGATGACAGCAAAATTGCCAGTACCGACAGGTATTGCTGACCCGCAATAATTTGGAACGCCACAGTGTCTCATTCAGGCGAAATGGATGCATGAATTCGTCATCCATGTATTGTTTTGCTTTGGTTTCAGCATCTGGATGCAATGAAAAATCCTGTATATCTACAGCTACCGAGAGGGAATGAACAACTTTTTGCCTGGGTAAAGCGTAGGTGTTGAGAAATTGCAAACGCAGAGTGTCATGACAATAAACAACAGATTCAAAGGCACGGGTAAATAATGCTTCATTCAATTCTCCTTCAATGCAGATAAAAATGCTGAGGTTGTAGTTGGAAGAATTGGGATGAATAGCCTGATCAAACCAGATGGCTTGCTGGGGAGAACTAAGAGGATAGGTAGACAAGGAGAGAGATGGTTATGACAAGCGCCTGAAGAAGTTTGTGAAGAGTTTTCGTGTAACATTTTCATTACTCCTTTGTAGTTATTTGGTTTTTATTTGTTGCATCCGTTTGAGAGTAAATTAAATACCGCCTATAACTGTTTTTTGTAAAAATGAACTGGTTATCGATAATTTGGTGGGTTTTTGTGCTAATTTCACGTTTGATAGTAACATTTTGAAATTAAATTAACTGAAATAAATACCGTGTGTCGATATTTTTTGTAGCTTAAATGTTAATGTTGAATGCGGGGGCTATAGCGGATGGTTGAAGAGGAATATCAGGATAAGATGGAAGTTATCCTGCCAGATTAGCGGGTTTATCAGAAAAATAACCGCTACCGTACCAGTTCATGAATAATTATCGCCAAATGGTCAAACATTTCTCCAAATAACCGCTCAGTAAATGGTATCAATGTTGGAAATAACAGGGAAAGCGTGAAAATTCCCACTGTCAGAGTCAATGGAAAACCGACCACAAATACAGAAAGTTGTGGTGTCATACGGTTTAACATGCCCAGAGAGAAGTTCAAGACCAGAAGTAGGGTAATCATTGGCATTGCCAACATCATGCCATTGATAAAAATCAGGCTGGCACTTTGGGATAGTAATAAGAAACCCTTTGGATTCAATTGGGTTGATTGAATGGGAATAGAATAAAATGTATCGGCCAGAATCGATAATAGCCATAAATGCCCATCAAAAGCCAGGAATAGCAACATCATCATCATGTTGAGGATGCGGGCTAAGATAGGCATATTCGGACCACCAGTAGGATCAAAAAATGTGGCGAATGAAAGTCCCATTTGTAAGCCGAGTACTTCACCTGCATGACGCACTACGGCAAAGGCGATCTGCATGGTTAGTCCCAAGGCCATACCAATCAATACTTGTTGTATCAAGATCCAAATTCCGGCAACAGAAAAAATCGGAATTTGCGGGGAGGGAAGGGTTGGAACGAGTAACGCTGTGATCACTAAGGCCAAGCCAATTTTAACTTTTATCGGTATCTGTTTTTCACTGAAAATAGGTGCTGTGCTGAACAAGGCCAACAGGCGCACCAATGGCCAGAAAAAATCACTGACGAGGCGGGAAAGTGTTTCACTATCAAACGGGATCATAATTAACCGATAATAGTCGGAATACTGCTAAACAGCGTGCGCATGTAATCCAGCAATAAATTTAACATCCAGGGTCCGGCAGTGACGATAGTCACGAAGACGGCCAGGATTTTTGGAATAAACGATAAGGTCATCTCGTTTACCTGAGTTGCCGCCTGTAATAAGCTGATGATTAAGCCACTAATTAAGGCAGATAAAAGGGGAGGGGCAGCCAGTGCTAACGCCACTTTCATTGCCTCAACACCGAGGGCCATTACCGATTCTGGAGTCATAATTTCCTCAAACCGCTTTTTGATCTTTATTCCAATAAGATTTCACGCTAAACATAAAGTTATTGATTAGACATAAAAACTTTGTGCCAGTGAACCCAGCAAGAGTTGCCAGCCATCTACCAGAACAAACAGCATAAGTTTGAACGGCAGTGAGATGGTAGCTGGCGGAACCATCATCATCCCCAACGCCATCAAGACACTGGCAACAACCAGATCGATGATCAGGAACGGAATGAAGAGAGTAAAGCCAATCTGGAACGCGGTTTTCAATTCACTGGTAATAAACGCGGGAACGAGTACGCGCATTGGAACAGAATCCGCAGTTTCAAATGCACCCTGATCGGCAAGACGGGCAAACAGTGCCAGATCATTTTCCCGTGTCTGACGTAACATGAATTGGCGCAAAGGCTTGGCTCCCTGATCCAGTGCGAATTCCAGGGTGATTTTATCCTCACTGTAGGGCAGGTAAGCGTTTTGGTAAACTTTGTCGAACACTGGCGCCATAATGAAAAAAGTCATAAACAACGCCAAACCCAACATAACCTGATTAGGCGGGGCAGAAGGCGTTCCCAGCGCGTTGCGCAGCAAACCAAGTACAATGATGATGCGGGTAAAACTGGTCATCATTAGCAGGGCAGCAGGGATGAACCCCAGTGCCGTGATGAAAATCAGGGTTTGGACTGGCAATGACCAACTTTGTCCACCATTGGCTAAGGGCTGGCTGATGATGCCAGGAAACTCGGCTGCTGCGTTCATGGGGAACAGTGGCAGCAGGAGCGCCATAAACAGAGTCGTCAAACGCATTGGATAAAGCCGTGAAACAAATTTCTTGCCTGTCATAAAAACACTATTTTTCATCATCGTCCTTGTTATTCTTGCTTTTTCTGGAGTGTATTTTTTAGCATCTGACCAAATGGCAGCGACTTGAGTACGGTTTCCTTGTCCACGTTGTCAGACGGTACAGGCATTTGATGCAGCATACTGATCTGTTGGGATGTGACCCCCAAAACCAGCCAGTTATCCTCAACTTCTACCACAACAACCCGTTCTTTCGGTCCAAGGGCGCAGCTTGCCTTAACGTTTAGCAAACGATGATTTTTGCTTTTGGCAGGGGAAAAACCTAAACGGCGAACTAACCATGTTATGAAGAAAATCAGCAATAAAATACCGCCCAGGGCACTGCTGACTTGCATCAGCGTTTGGCTGGCTGGAAGAGGGGCACTATTGCCTGTCTGTTTGATCGTATTCACATGGGCATAGCTGACTGCCGTGTTAACAGGTGCAGCATCAGATGCCGCACCATGTTGAAAAGAAGTATGAACGGAGGGCTGGTTCGCCATCATAGTTAACGACTCAAGCGACGCATGCGTTCAGAAGGAGTGATGATATCTGTGATACGGATACCGTATTTATCCGATACGACAACCACTTCTCCCTGTGCGATCAAATAACCATTAATCAGAATATCCAATGGTTCTCCCGCCAAACCATCAAGGGGAACGACTGAGCCTTGTGACAATCTCAACAGTTGTTTGATGGTCATTTTAGTACGGCCTAGCTCGACAGAGAGCTTGACAGGAATATCCATGATCAAATCAATATCGGAAAGTTGGGCCAACGCATCCTGCGCTTCCAGATTCTCAAATATTGACGCGCCGCCGTCAGAGGTTTGCTGTGCGGCCTGTTGTTCCAGCGCTTCTGCCCACATATCTTCAGTCGAGCTGGTATCTGTAGGTTGTTTAGCATCACTCATTGGGCTTTTCCTCATCCAGAGCAGTTAAAACAGGGTTAATCAGGTGTTCAACACGCAGGGCATATTGCCCGTTTAGGGTTCCATATTGACTGGTGAGCACAGGCACACCATCAACGTGAACGATCAGGCGTTCAGGTTTTTCAATCGGCAAGATATCGCCTCTTTTCAATTGAAGGATTTTTGACAGCCGCAGAGGAATATCAACAAAGTTCGCCACCAGCTCTAATTCTGAATGTTGAACTTGTTTCACTAAACTTTCACGCCACTGGCTCTCTTCCTGACGCACATTTTCCACAGGGGGATTGGTCAGGCGCTCGCGCAGAGGCTCGATCATGGCGAATGGAATACAGATATTGAATTCCCCGGTCAATGCACCGATCTCTACCTGGAACGGAGTCGTCACCACGATGTCATTCGGTGAAGTGGTGATATTGGTAAATTTCACCTGCGTCTCGGAACGCACGTATTCCACTTCAAGTTTAAAGATGGAATCCCATGCATCACGATAGGCATCCAGTGCCAGTTTCAGCATCCGGTTAATGATCCGTTGTTCGGTATAGGTGAATTCACGACCTTCCACTTTGGTTGGAAAACGACCATCCCCGCCAAACAGGTTATCAACTGCGATATAAACTAAGCTAGGCTCGAAAGCGAATAGTGCAGTGCCCCTCAATGGTTTCAGGTGAACCAGATTGAGGTTGGTTGGCACAGCCAAATTGCGGGCAAATTCGAGGTAAGGCTGAACTTTGATAGCGCCGACCGTAATATCCGGGCTACGGCGCAGCATGTTAAACAACCCCATCCTGAACTGGCGGGCAAAACGTTCGTTGATGATTTCCAGTGACTGCAAACGCTCGCGTACAACACGGCGTTGTGTATTGGGATCGTAAGGGCGAACCTCACTTTCTTGGGACACAGCTTGTTCTGCGTCATCAGCAGAGGCACTGTCACCATTGAGCAGAGCATCGATCTCTGCTTGTGAAAGAATATTGTCGCTCATTGTGATTATCGCAGAATAAACGTGGTAAATAACACATCGGTGATTTCCTGATCGGGTTCACCGGGTATTAGTGTCGGGTGTAGTGCCTGTTTGATATCTGCTACTAAACGCATCTTGCCATCATCTTTTGCCAGATCAGCAGCTTTCTGACGTGATAATAACAGCAACATACGACTACGAACTTCGGGCAGATATGCATGGAAGCGTTGACGGGTTTTCTCGTCAGTCAAACGCAATGTGATGCCAACGTACAGAACACGATCGAAATGCTCTTCGTTGTCGATCAAATTGACGGTAAATGGTTCCAGAGTCATAAATACGGGGGCGTCAATGACTTTGGTTTTTTCTGTACTGTTGTTGGTTGACTGGTTCATTATCCACCAGCTATACCCTCCGATGGCAACACCAAGAACAGCAATCAGTATTAACAGTATCATCCAAATTGGATTTTTGCGTTTATGCTCGTAGCTATAATCAGACATGGACAGATAAATTCCTGTTTTCTGTTGCAAATAAGTCCCCGCTCATTCCGTGGCGGAGTCCCTATCCATCAAAATCGATATCAATTATCCCGCGTCTTTGTTCCGGCAATGGCTGGAACAAACGAGGAAAAAACCATTAACTCACACGTTTGTTATCGATCCATTTTCGTTTTATTCCGATGCCTCACGAAATTAGGCTTAATATTTAGGTGAATAATCAGGCGAAAGTATCAATGCCTCCTCGGATCGAGGTGAGTTGCTGAGGTGTTACCCTGATGGCGGATACTTGGGAGGCTGTGATCCCTGTCGCTGCCGTTAAACCAGACGCTTGCGTTTTAGCATGGGAATCAGAATTGCTGTTCGGATTATTGGCATGGTTATCAGCAAAATGCTCTTGTTGACCGTTTCCTTGAGCATCACTGTTGACACTGCTTTGTGCCAATTGAATGCCGTTTTCAGCCAGTGCATGGCGTAATCCGGGTAATGCTGCTTCCAGCGCCGCACGAACATTCTGATGGGCGGAAACAAAATGTAATTGAGCCTGATTGTCCTCAACGTTCATACGGATATGCAGCGCCCCCAGCTCTTGAGGATGTAAGCGGAGTTCAGCCTGTTGCAATCCATTACGATTAAAAAACAGCACATGTTGATTGAGCTGTTGTTGCCACTCTTCACTGCCAAGATGAGCATTTAATAAAGGTGTTGTTGCACTGTTCAGCTGGAATTGCTGTTGCCCTACTGAAAATAGGGAAGGAGTTGCCAATACCATCGGTGAGTCGATAGACGTTGTCTCTGTCGTGGAGGCTGTTAATGCAAGGCTGGCCTGACTTGCCATCTGGAGCAGATTTGACTCTTTGCTATTGCCTGAAGCTGTGTTTTTAAGAGTATGTTCAGATTCGGTTTTGTTATTGATGGCAAAGTTATTAGCAGCCTGACTGATTTGTCCGGTCAGCGGCGCCAATTCAGATTGAAGATTGACCGAGTCTTCTGTCTTATTATTCAGGGGGATATCCTGTTTAGCAGAAAGCTGAA
Organism: Xenorhabdus sp. SGI 60; assembly: GCF_056632175.1. Lineage (NCBI taxonomy): Bacteria > Pseudomonadati > Pseudomonadota > Gammaproteobacteria > Enterobacterales > Morganellaceae > Xenorhabdus > Xenorhabdus sp. SGI 60. The sequence goes on from NZ_CP196860.1 coordinate 1,668,093, forward strand.
TGCCTTTATCTTGTTCACTGACTTTAGATTGTTCAGCAAGGTTGGTGTCAGTTAGCCGGCTATTTCGGTATTTCTGTCCAAAAGTGTGTTAACCGTGCTGCCTTCGCTATCTAGCCATTCATTTTTCAGTAAGACATCTTCTGGTGAAAAATTCTCCAGTAATGTATTTTCTAACGATCCATTGCCCATCAAACCCTGTGAGTTTTCAGCAAGAAGCGCGGAATTTGTATGAGAGTTAAGCAGCCCAGCAAGCTGGATGGGTATCGCCGCACTTAATGCTTCGGCTGATAAGAGATCTTCATCTTTTAATACAGCAAATTTGGCACTGTTTTTTTGCGGTGCTGTTTCTACCGGTGATTTATCCTTGACCACACTGTTATCTGACACTACTGCCAATTGCGGGCAGTTGTTTTCTGCTGTTTTATCAGAAGTGGATTTTTCCTCTTTCAGACTATTTTTATCCGCCTGAGTAATGGGCTTGTGCATAGCGGCTGTTTCTGCATTGAGAAGTTGCCCAAATTGAGAAGAATGTATCACGGCATTATTCAGAGTCGGTTGACTTTTATCCGTACCTTTGTCTGTGAATTTTAAATCAGTAGGCAAAAGAGTGAGGTTCATTGTTTCATTCTCCGTTGTGCACCGCGTTGTGCGTACTCATCCATTTGTTTTTGCTCCATGCGATTTTGGTGTAACTTCAAATTATGCTCTGCCCGCTGTTGCAGTGTGTCGAAAGCATTCAGGCGTTGCTGTTTTTCCTGCCATTGTGACATGGCTTGCTCAAGACGTTTTTTCCATTGATTGAGTTGTGATCTGTGCTGTTCAATTGCCATTTCCAGTGTTTTCATAAACTGCTGGTAATTTTGCCAAGTCGAGCAGGACATACCATTGCTAAGTGTGTCATTCAAACGGGTACGATACTCATCCTGATAATTCATTAACGCCGTGAGTTGTTGCTCCATTTGTTGGTGACTTTGCCGAATCTGTGCAAGTTGCGATGCCGCTTTTTCTGCCGCATCCTGGGCAAGTTCACGCAAAGTTATGAGAGGGGAGTGTTGTTGCATGTATTTCCTCGTTTTAATCACCAAACAGACGCGTTACTGAATGACATCAATAGTAAAGTTATATCGGCATCGTATCGATAAACGTTATACCTCTTGGCAAAAGTATTTTTCTGTTAATTTCCCCTGAGCAAAATATTATGTTGGCAATAATTGTTGAAGCTGAGTACAGGCCTCATCGTATTCGCTATGCTCGTCAATGTCTTGTTGCAGGAATTGGGACATATGAGGATAAAGCTCAATCGCTCTGTCAAGCCGGGGATCACTGCCCGTAGCATATGCGCCGACGTTAATCAAATCTCGGTTACGTTGATAGCTGGAAAGTAACTGTTTGAAATGTTGCACCCGCCGATAATGGGTATTGTCGATCAGCGCGGTCATGGCACGACTGATAGAAGCCTCAATATCAATAGCAGGATAATGCCCCGATTCCGCCAGTGAACGTGATAGCACGATATGACCATCCAGAATGGCTCGCGCAGCATCGGCAATCGGATCTTGCTGGTCATCACCTTCTGTCAACACGGTGTAGAATGCAGTAATGGAGCCACCATCACTGACACCATTTCCGGCTCTTTCCACCAGTGCCGGTAACTTGGCAAATACCGAAGGGGGATAACCTTTAGTTGCCGGTGGTTCGCCGATAGCCAGTGCAATTTCACGCTGTGCCATGCTGTAACGGGTCAGGGAATCCATGATCAACAAGACATGTTTGCCTCTGTCGCGGAAATCTTCGGCGATGCGCGTTGCATAAGCGGCGCCTTGCATCCTCAGCAAAGGTGAAACGTCGGCGGGAGCGGCAACGACGACTGAGCGTGATAATCCCTCCGTACCCAAAATATTTTCGATAAAGTCTTTAACTTCACGGCCACGCTCACCAATTAATCCCACAACGATCACATCGGCTTGGGTATAACGCGCCATCATGCCAAGCAGCACACTTTTACCGACGCCGGAGCCGGCAAATAATCCCATACGTTGCCCACGTCCCACTGTCAGCAGGGCATTGATGGCACGGACGCCAACGTCCAATACATTGCTGATAGGGGTTCTTTGCAGGGGATTAAATGGCGTCGTTGTCAAGGGGGCACGATAACCTGTATCAGGGGCAGGTAAACCATCAAGTGGGCGGCCTGCACCATCCAGAACCCTGCCGAGTAATTCCGCTCCCAGAGGCAAGCGGCGTCCGGCGCCCGCCTCTTCGCCATAAGAACGGGCATAGACGCGAGCGCCCGGCACAATGCCTTCCAATTCTTCCAGTGGCATCAGCAACAGTTTTTCGCCATTGAAGCCGACGACTTCACTTTCAACCTCTTCAATGGCGTTACCATTTTGGCGCTCGATCAGGCAGGTAGCGCCGAGAGGCATATGTAAGCCAATGGCTTCCAGTACCAAGCCTGTGGCGCGGGTCAGGCGTCCATAGCGACGCACTTTTGGTGTTTTTTCCAGTCGTTTTTCCAATGAATCTAACGTTGCCAGCCAGCGACCCAATCTTGCCGTCATCACAATTCTCCCGGTGCTGCCAGACGACACATTTCATGCCAGCGGGTAGCTAAACTGGCGTCCATATCCCCTTCATCGGCGCTGACTTTACAGCCGCCCGGATGCAGTTTGTTATCCGCAACTAAACGCCAGCCGTGTAGCGCCAAAACTTCCCCCAGTTGCTGTTCAACCAACGGAATATTTTGTGGATGGATACGCAATTGGGGTTTGCCGCTGAACATAGGTTCTTGCTGGATAAATTCGCGGATTTGGTTCAGCAGGGCGGTGCCATCACAAACCGCAGGTTGCCCCAGAATATGATGAGCCGCAGTCAATGCAAGTTGCATCAGGCGGGAAGCAATCACGGTATCCAACCCATCCAGTGAATGGCTAAAGTCCGTTAGCAAGGCTTTCCACTGATCAGTAATAACTTGCTGTTGTTGTTTGGCTTCCTGCAAACCTTGTTCCAGTCCGGCTTGGCGGCCTTCCTGAACCCCTTGTTCATAGCCTTGTATCTGGCCTTCTGCAAAACCCTGCGCATGACCAGCATGACGTGCCTGCTCTTTTAGTTCGTCCAGTATTTTTGCTTGTTCCAGCAGTCGATCTTGTTCGCTTGGCTGCTGTTTCTCATCTATTATGGGTTCCAGTTTTGCCCGCAGAGTTTCCCACTGAGTCAATTCACCTGGCTGCCACGGCCGCCAGTTGCCATTATTCGACTTATCAGACATAGGTATCGTCACCACCGTTTAGGATCATTTCGCCACTTTCTGCCAGACGACGAACAACAAGCAGGATGGTTTTCTGTTCGGCTTCCACTTGAGACATCCGCACAGGGCCACGGTTTGCCAAATCATCGCGCATGATTTCAGCAGCACGTTGCGACATATTATTGAGGAAGTGATCGCGCAATGCCTGATCGCAACCTTTCAATGCCACCAGCAAGGAATCGGTTGTAATCTCCTGCAACAGACGTTGGATACTGCGATCGTCCACGTTAATAAGGTTTTCGAACAGGAACATCTCATCAATGATCTTCTGTGCCAGTTCGTTATCATAGGAACGAACTGCGTCAATGACACCTTCTTCCTGCTGGCTTTTCATCAAGTTGATGATTTCTGCCGCTGTACGAATACCCCCCATCTTGCTGCGTTTCAGGTTCTGACCATCCAGCAGGTTATTCAGGACTTCCGTCAATTCCGCTAACGCGGAGGGTTGGACACCACCAAAAGTAGCGATACGCAACATGACATCGTTACGCAGGCGGTCATCAAACAGGGCGAGGATATCAGCTGCCTGACCACGGCTCAGGTGAACCAAAATGGTGGCAATGATCTGCGGATGTTCATCACGGATCATGTCGGCCGCCATCTGTGGCTCCATAAAGTTAAGCGTTTCGATACCCGTCGTGGTATCACGGGACTCAAGGATATCCTCAAGCAGGCTGGAAGCCCGCTCTTCACCCAATGCCTTAATCAGTACGTTGCGCAGATAGTCGTTGGCGTTGATGCTGAGGGCTGTAAATTGTCCCGCATCTTCTTCAAACTCTGCCAGCACTTCAACCAGTTGTTGATTGGAGACTTGTTTCATCCCCGCCATCGCAACACTCAGTTGTTGTACTTCGCGGGAATTCAGGTGCTTGAACACCTCGGCCGCCTGATCTTCTCCCAAGGTCATTAACATGACGGCACTTCTTTCTGTTCCTGTCAGGCTCATTGTTCGTTACTCATCCATTGACGGATCACCAGCGCGACGACGCGAGGATCTTTTTCTGCAAGTTCACGCAGACGCTGGCTTTGAAGCTCAACATTGACACGCTGGCGAGCCATACTACGGCGCATTTTTTCGTCCAATTCAGGATTGGTTTCTGTATGCTGTTTCAGTTGTTTCTTTTGCGCTTCCTGTGCCGCTTTTTCCGCAGCACGTTTTTTAGCGATTTGTGGCACGATCATCTTACGCCACAGTAGCCATGCAACCAGTACTAACAGTAACCAACGACCTGCTTCTAACAGTTTTTCCAGCAGGGCAGGGTGCTGCCAGAATGGCAAAGGTTCTATCACGTCGGTGGTGTCATTGAACGGTGTGTTAACCACATTCAGGCTATCGCCACGGTCAGCAGAGAAGCCCATGGCTTCACGAGTCAATGATTCGATTTGTGATAGCTGTTCTGGTGTCAGCGCTTGTGTTTCAGGGCCATTTTCTCCCTTCACGGTGGCATAGTTGACCACAACTGCAACCGAAAGGCGTTCCACTGCGCCAGCCTGCAATTGAGTATGACGAATGGTGCGATCTACTTCATAGTTAGTGGTTTCGTCATAACGGTTATTGCGGTTGTTGCTTAACATACGCTCGTAACTATTATTTTTGTTAGCGTTACTGCGCGGTTGGTCAGTTTTTTCGTCACCGTTGCTTTTGGCATTTGCGTTCGGTTTTTCGATTGGTGCACTTGGTGCAGCACTTGGCTGATTTGACAACGCGCCCGGTACGCCACCGACCAATGGCCCGCCGCTTTGCTCGTTGGTGCTGCTCTGCTTAGAACGGATAGCAGCCTGATTCGGTGGCTGATTAGGTTTATATTCTTCTGCTGTTTCTTCGCGACGGGAGAAATCAATTTGTGCAGTGACCTGAGCATGAACGTTACCACGACCAACCACAGGGGCCAGAATGGTTTCAATTCGATGTTGGAAACGGTTTTCCACTTCTTGTGTATATTTCAACTGAGTGGTATTCAAATCGCGGCTAGTTGCATCACTTTGTGTCAGCAAACGCCCAGATTGATCCACAATCGTGACATTGCTTGCCGGTAAGCCGGCAACACTACTGGAAACCATATGCACGATGGCATTGATTTGCCCTTCATCCAGCACCCGGCCTTGTAGCAATCCCACAGTTACTGAGGCTGATGGCGATTTTTGTTCACGAACGAACAAAGAAGGTTTAGGCAAAGCCAGATGGACACGGGCGCTCTGGACGGGGCCGAGCGATTCCACGGTACGCGCTAATTCACCTTCCAGCGCGCGTTGGTAATTTACCTGCTCACTGAACTGGCTGATACCGAATTTTTCTTTATCCAAGAGTTCGAAACCCGCGGCTCCCCCTTTGGGCAACCCTTGCTGTGCCAGTTTCAGACGCGTTTCATGCACCTTATCGGTAGGTATCATGAGTGCAGCACCGTTCTCGGTAAAACGGTAAGGGATATTCATTTGGGTTAATTGCGTAACAATCTCTCCACCATCCTTATCGCTCAGATTGCTGTAAAGCACCCGATAGTCGGGGCTGCGCAACCAGAGAAACAGGGCGACGACGATAGCGATGGCAGCAGAGCCAGCAACTAATAACGGAACTTTTGGATCAGCTTTTATCCTGCTGATAATAGCGTTGAAGCCTTTATTTTGGTTTTCAACGTCGGTTGTTGCTGCACTCATAGACGATCCTTGCCTTGCTGGTCAACATGAATACTAAAAGCGTGGCGTAACAAAACAGACTCCCCATACGCAAGCGAAAAGATTCTTCCTATTATTAATCCCATCATTATTCGCTGTTCACACCTCTTTTAATGGCACAATAAGCTTCGAATTTTTACTTCAATTACCCGCTTTAGTTTAGAAAGGCTATGTTACGGTGGCAGTAGTGGAAAACTGCCAACCAGCCTACGGCTAATAGGGCCCTTATCACATAATCAATAGGGTGATTTAACGCGAGGTTTTTATGTCAATTCCGGCAATTGAAGGTGTACTGCAACAGATGCAGGTTCAGGCGTTACAAGCAGCAAACATTGCCAAACCCATGCCAATACAAGGCAGTTTTGCCAGCCAACTGACGGCGGCAGTGGAAAAAATAAACCAAAACCGCCTGAGTGCGACGAAGCAGGCACAAGATTTCACCCTGGGCGTACCCGGTGTGGAGCTAAATGATGTTATGGTGAATATGCAAAAATCGAGCATTTCTCTGCAAATGGGTATCCAGGTAAGGAATAAGCTGGTGAGTGCCTATCACGAGATTATGAATATGCAGGTTTAGATTTTAAATATTTACCTCATCATGCCCCATTTGAGTTGCAATAAATGAAGGATTGGCGCCAGCGGAAAACATCCAACCGGCGTATTTATTGCGTGTTTGGTTGGATTTTCTGTGTCTGACGCCTGACCTTTTGATTAGGAACTTCCAGATTTGCCCGAAACCTCCAGGGGAATAGAATTGCGTTTTTAATCCGTTGCTGGCGGTTACTGATGGTTGAAAAACGAATGTACAGGAATCTACACGTTTTCTGCCATATTCTCTGGTGGAAACCTCAACATCGACAGATTGAGTCATTTTTGTGAAAAAAGCTTGAGATCTAAGATCTCTCGATAACCGGGTCTAACATATGTATAGTTCTATTTGTGCCAGAGAATCTATCCTCAATGTAATAATATAACCCTGTAATGGGCTATTGTTTTTTTGGAATCAAGAAATATTATTCATTGCCAGAATGAAAGGGATAAAATGAAAAAGCTACTTATGGCATTAATGCTTATTTTAACAGGATGTGATACTGATTATAGCAAATATGACGGAGTATATACCTGTAAAATAGGTCGACTAATGAATTATGTAGCAACAGACAGAGGAAGTGAATATGTTTTTCCGTTGGGGATAGTAAACACCAGAATGACGTTTAGCAATGGGGTTATGATCATTCATGGAATGAAATCAGGTGATTATGTTGGACATGAAATGACTATGACCGTACCGTCAGTAACACCGGATGGCAGGAAGCTAATGTCAGAACCGATGTTTAAATATGATGATGGTGAATTCAATGAAACCTTTTTCCCTAAATACGCTATAGCTACACTTTCGGTTGGTAGCCCACGTGATGGCATAATGCAGCAGCTAACTAACTGCAAAAAAGAACAATAATAATTTGCTTGAAAGCCAAGAGAAGCCCCTTACGGGGCTTTTTTGTTGGTCAGGAACTGATTCTAGCGATTCACTATAATTAAGTAAAATCAGTGGTATAGTGAAATATGCACCTAACGAAGATGAATTGAGAATTTACAGAAAATACGGTCTAGGAACAGAGAAATGAGCAAACATACTGATAAGCGAACAAACCTGATAGCTTCCACTGATGAAGCATGGGATAACGGTGAGCTTGGTCGCAGTGAAGCTCACGTCAAAGTGTCTAATGATATAACAGATGAACTGATTAATGAGGCATTGGATTTGCAACCAATTTCAATCAGGTTGAATAAATCTCTGATTGAAGATCTGAAAATGATAGCTGACCTTAATGGCTTGGGCTATCAGCCATTAATCAGGCAAGTTTTAAATCGTTTTGCAAATAGTGAGAAAAAACGGATTCTGACAGAAGCTCACAAAAAGGCGATGAAAAGTGAAAATCAGCAAATAAGCGCCACAAGGCAGCTTGACTAAAGCAATAACTAACTCTAACCCGCTTCGGCGCTGAGGAATCCCCAGAAAATAGACAAGCATAGCGTTGTGTGATCTACTGATTGTTCCACCAAGTCAATAGGGTCACTGCTATGCCTGCACGTCAAGTATGCCATAACTTCTTCAAAGATGCCTTAGCGCCGTTTCATCAATATCGTCAGAACGCATTAATCGATGCCACTACCGCTTTAATTAATGGGGCTTCTCTGACGTTAACCAGTATAGGACGTTTTTTGCCCGGAAAGGCTCACGTCAAACATAAAATTAAACGCGTTGACCGATTACTCGGTAATGAAGCACTCCATAGAGATATTCCTGATATTTTTCGTCACATTATCGCCATGCTGACTGAACCGCTATCACTGTGTGTGATTGCTGTTGATTGGAGTGGATATCCATCACAAGAACATCATGTACTGCGCGCGAGTTTGATTTGTGATGGACGCTCAATCCCTTTGTTAAGTCAAATAGTTCCGTCATGCGAGCAACAAAATTCAAAGATACAGAAGGTGTTTCTTGACAGTTTAGCGCAAGCCGTTAACCCTAAAGCCAGAGTCCTTATTATCACCGATGCCGGTTTTCAAAATGCCTGGTTTAAGCATATAAAAACACTCGGTTGGGATTTTGTCGGACGCATTCGGGGAAATACGCAATTAAGGCTTGAGAAATACGGTGAGCTTTGGTTTAAACGACAAGCGTTAAAAGCCACGGAAACCCCCCAATTTTTGGGCATGGGGACATTATCAAAAGCAAAATATGCACGTTGTGATGGTTTCTTCTATCTCCATAAGAGACCCAATAAAGGTAGAAAATTTAAAAAGTCACGCTACCGAATGGAACGAATGTCGCAGGTGAAAGATGGACGTTCGTCAGCCAAAGAACCCTGGCTAATTTTTACCAGCATGGATGATTTTAAACCTCGGCAGGTCATGAAATTATACAGCCGAAGAATGCAAATAGAGCAAAATTTTAGAGATGAAAAGAGCGAGCGTTTTGGATTTGGACTCAGGGCGAGTTATAGCCAAGGCGCTGGTCGTTTATCCGTATTGAGCCTGCTTGCTACACTCAGCTCAATTGTCCTTTGGCTGATTGGATTTTATGCTGAAAACCAAGGGTTACACCTCCATTATCAGGCAAATAGTCTCAAATCAAGAAGGGTCATCTCTTACCTGACATTAGCGGAGAATGTATTACGCCATTCCCCGCTAATATTATTTGAAATAGTTCTTAATCAACTCCTCAAATACCTCGCCAAAATCTACCAAAATATGGTTTTGATTTATTAGCACCGTTTTGTGGGGATCCCTCAGCGCGAAGCGGGGAGAGATCACGTTTCATAGAGTGTTGTAAATTGCAACTTGAAGTTTAATGTATATAAAACGGAGAAATACTTCTCCATTTTCATATTTCAAGTTTTTTGCAAAATTCCTTTTTCCAAAGGTTAATTTATTATTTACTCCTATAAACTCTAAAAACATCATGTAAATCGACTATTGATTAAAGCCATCCCCATCACATCACAATATTGACCATTCCTAAACGACTGCATACGCCGTATACCTTCAGCTTCAAAACCAAATTTTTTATACAGAGCAATCGCTTTTTCATTATCAGCAAAAACTTCCAGTTCAATTCTGATGCAGCCTAACCAATTGAATGCATAGTCAATGGTAAAAGCCATCAACTTTGAACCAACACCCTTACCAAAATAAGCCGCATCAACACCAATACCAATCCCCACGGCATGTCTACGTCTCGGATTAGCATAGGTAAATAACGCTATTGTACCCACGACCTTGCCATCTACTTCGGCCACAAAATCAATGTGCCCTTGTGTTTTATTTAATTTTAAACGTTCACGCCACATTTCATGCGAAGGACATGGGCGTTGTAACGTATTGAAGTAAACATCAGGGTGGCTAAAAATTCGTTGATAATACTCAGCATCCTCTGGCTCAGTTGCCCTTATTATAATTTCCATACACACCTCTTTTTAACTTGCCCTCTTTATAACTACCTGATAAAAAAACAAATGTAAATAGCGTATTAGATATTTATTAAAAGTAATAATTCAGCCTTTTGCTGATTTTATTTTATATCCAATTTTTTGGAGTTCATATGGTTCAGGAAAATGTAACTACTTTTGAATTACTCAAAAATCTTGAAATGAGTCTTCACGGTAAAAAAGAAACAATCCCGATTGGTTATATATAGTATTACACGCTGATTTTCTAGAAATTAGTAAATCAGGTTATGTTTATACTAAAAAAGATGTGTTTGATGCATTATATAACTTTTCATAATTATGAGAGATTCATATTTCCTATTCCTTTCCATGTATTTTTGTGAAGTAGTGTTTCAAGAAAATTTTACTCTTTGATCAGTTGCCACATATATTGGCAACAATGATTGCGTGTCACCGTTTCATGTAATGATTGCCATAGCCGCTCTCTATCTATTCAGCCAAGGAGAATACGACCCAGAAATAATTGAGAGTTTTTTATGCCATAACTGGTGTAAAAAATTTCTCTGGTTTGAGATCAATACAACCGGCAAGATAATGTTTTTGATTTTTTCCCGGTGTGACAATTCGTTTTTGTTGACCTTTAATATATGAATCTGAACCGATTTTTCAGGATTAAAGTTAATATTGACTTCATCTTCATAAAATCCGGGTTTTCTTTTGATGCCTGTGATAATACTTGATTAATTTGAGCCATTTTTTCTTCATATTCAGGATCAGGTTTATGCACAGTGGGCGCGGCGCCAAAACAATATTGTTTTTACGGAGGAATCGGTAAAGTGTACTGATTGAAAGTTTCACATTCATTATTTTATTGATTTGTTTAATAAAAGTTTGAGACTCCAACGAGAACGGACATAATCGAGCTGTTGTGGCGAAATTTCCAGTAAATGAAGAATAAAAGGTAAAAGTGGGGCCAGATCCCATTGGCGATGGCGGCCCGCTGGCTTACTTTTCAATCCTATCCAACCATATGTTCTAAAACGCTTAATCCAACGCCATACAGAAGATTGAGCGATACAAAATTCTTTAGCTACGACAGAAACTGATTCACCTCGGTAAAGTGCAAGCACGGCCATAACCCGGATAGCATAGGCTTTATCTTGCGTTTTTTGGGCAATTTTTTTCATCAAACGGCGTTCAATACGGAAAGTTGGTGGTAAGATAAGCATGACTCAGTCCTCTCTTTTGCTTTTTTGTTTGTGGAAAATCAAAATTCGCAAAAATTGGACTGAGTTTCTTCGACACTCCTACCATTTTGAAAAGTTATTTAACTACAGAAATAAAAACCATTTTTCAACTTTTCTCAAAAAATTTTTCTATTAACTGTCTTGATGAAAATATTGTATTACTAACTTATCAGTCTTATGAAATGGATCAAACTGGCAACCCATTCAATCAAACACTTCGTTCATCAATTTGGCAATTATCTTCAACTGATAAATGGCAGCTTAGATTCCATCAAGGTACGATCATGCCTGTTTAAGAGAAAAAATGGCCCAATATTTGGGCCATCAAAATTAATCATCAGGATTCTTTTACTTCATGAACAAGGCGGGTTTTACGCTTTTTCACAATCTGAAACCCGATCATTAGAATAATAAACCAAATTGGTGTAGCCACTAACGCTTGGCGAGTATCTGGCTGCAAGGAAAGCAATACCAAAACAAAAGCAAAGAAAACCAAGCATACCCAAGACATTACAATACCAAATGGCATTTTATACACCGAAGCCTGATGTAGTTCTGGGCGATGCTTTCTATAAACCAGATAGGAACATAAGATCATGCTCCAAATAAACATAAATAGGATCGCAGAAACGGTTGTTACTAGAGTAAAAACCCGCATCACATCGGGGATAAAATAGATCAAAATGACCCCAAAAGAGAGGCACAGACAAGTAAAAACCAACCCTGATGCCGGAACCGAACGGCGGGAAAGATGGCTAAACTGCTTTGGTGCATCGCCTTCTTTTGCCAGCCCGAACAACATCCTGCTAGTAGAGAAAACCCCACTATTTGCCGAAGATGCCGCAGAAGTCAAAACCACAAAGTTAACAACGCTGGCAGCAGCAGGCAATCCGATCAAGAGAAACAATTCCACGAAAGGACTTTTATCCGCACTGACGGCTCGCCACGGTGTGACTGACATAATGACAATCAGAGCCAATACATAAAATGTGATAATGCGAATAGGAATAGCATTAATCGCTTTTGGTAAAGATTTCATCGGATTTTTAGTTTCCGCTGCGGCAGTTCCCACCAACTCAATACCAACAAAAGCAAATATCGCTATCTGGAACCCAGCAAAAAATCCGCTTAACCCCATAGGGAACATACCACCATCATTCCAGATATTAGAAAGTGCTGCAACATGCCCTGCTGGTGATTTAAAATTGATGCCAATCAGAATGCCTCCTGTCACAATCAAGGCAATAATGGCAATAATTTTGATCATGGCAAACCAAAACTCCAGTTCACCAAACAGCTTAACTGTCGCTAGATTCAGAGTTAACAATACCAGAACACACAAAAGCGAAGTTCCCCATTCTGGAAAACCAGGTAGCCAATATCCAACATAAGCAGTGATGGCAACAATATCTGCTACACCAGTAATTACCCAGCAGAACCAATAAGTCCAGCCGACAAAAAAACCGGCCCACGGCCCTAGTAAATCCGCGGAGAAATCGCTAAACGACTTATAGTGCAAATTAGAAAGCAATAACTCTCCCATTGCCCGCATAACAAAAAACAGCATAAAACCGATGATCATATAAACAAAAATGATCGATGGTCCCGCAAGAGAGACAGTTTTGCCTGATCCCATAAACAGGCCAGTACCGATGGCACCACCAATTGCGATTAGCTGTATATGTCGGTTGGTGAGACTTCGCTGCAAGTGCGAACTTCCAGTTTCAGTAGTGTGAGTGGGTTGTATTTTTTCTTCCATAGTTATATCCAATTTATTCTCACAGCATGGCCTTAATACCCTCAAGCTGTGTTTAATAGAACATTTTGACATAGACAACCGCGCCATTAACAGAAGGATTTCACATGAAAAACAGAGTGATTGTAATTCGACCAATTCGTTAAGAGTTTACTGTGCGTATTTTATTCAATTAGTAAAAAATGGATAATAGGCCATTGACGCCCAGTTAACATTGGAGAATAATTAATCGTATTGGGTCGTTAGCTCAGTCGGTAGAGCCGTTGACTCTTAATCAATTGGTTACAGGTTCGAACCCTGTACGACCCACCAGATTTAACAATAGGTTATAGAGTTAATTATTTCCAGCAGCTTTCTTGAGTGTCATATTCGTGTCATGCACGCATAAAATACTGTCAATATTTTTCGCGTGCTCTTGCAAATGCACTGGGGATAAATGAGCATATCGTTTAACCATTTCTATGCTCTCCCATCCCCCCATTTCTTGCAATGCTGATAGTGGGACACCAGATTGAATCAGCCAACTAGCCCACGTGTGGCGCAGGTCATGGAATCGAAATCCTTCTATTCCCGCCCGTTTCATGGCAGACTTGAATGATTTATTGGCATCAACCCTCATTGGCACCATATCAGTAACCCCCTTTAACTTTCGCTCTCTGACAAAAACATACTTTGTATGCCTGCCTATCTGTTCCCGAATAACCTGACAGGCAATGTCATTGAGCGAAACTCCAATAGCTCGATAGTTTTTAGATTGGTCTGGGTTTACCCAGGCCACTCTTCTTACTAAATCAACCTGTGACCATTCCAACTCTAAAATATTGGACCTTCTAAGTCCTGTAGCTAGAGCGAAAATAATCACTGGTTTTAGATAATCAACAGCATTATCTATCAGAGCTTGCGCTTGTTCACGAGTTAGCCATTTTATCCTTGGTTGTCTCGGTGGCAGTGCTTTTATGTACGGGGCGGCCTTTAACCATCCCCATTCATTTGCTGCTATCCGCAACAGAGATCTGATAAATGCCAAATGAGCATATTTAGATGACTGAGATGGATATCCTTTTGATGCGTTTCGGTTCCTCATCCGCGAAACTATATCCTGACACTCATTATTGGTAATGGTACTCAGAACTCTTCCTTTAAAGTGCTGCAACCAAAACCTAATCTTCCCTTTATCTTTGTCTATTGTGCGCTTATGCTGTTTTTCCTTTAACCAGCGCAGGCAAGCCTCATCAAAGTAATACTCAGGATCTTCACCTAGCCTCTCAACTTTCCATGAGTCCGATTTCAACTTATCATGCAGTTCTTGAGCTAATTTCTTATCTGAGGTGCCAAGGCTTTGTCTAATTCGCTTTCCGCTCGGCGTAACGAAGTCACAGTGCCATACTCCGTATCGTAATTTGATCGACATGTAAAACTCCTTTTTGATTTACCATGACAATCAGCATTCACGCTGACATTTTTATGTAGGTTGTGGATATATGCAACACATGATGATCGCAAAATCTCATATGGCCCCTCACCTTCCCTCCCTCTACGTCTCGCAGGTAATTCACCATCTTTTATTAATTTCCTGACGCGCCTAACTGAGCATTTCAGGAAATTAGCAGCCTGTTCGGTTAGAAATAATTCATCGTGAACATCCATCCTTCATCTCCTTCTGAATCATCCGCACATAGTGCACCAGCACTGATTTAGCGCTGAATTTCATGTGGTTGAGTGGTTTAAATTTGGGGGTGTATTTATCGAGGATTGCGGTAACTGCGGTGTCATCGTATTTGGGTAGGCGCCTCAGTTCCTCCAGGCATTCCCTTGCTACCTTCCTCCTTGCGTTCTCGAATTCGCTAGTCATCGGTGATGAATTTAGCCTCACTAATAAATTCGACATTATTTATCGGCGACTCATTCCCCCATGTATCCCAGCCGTCCATTGACTCGCGGGCGAATAACTCAATGCGTGGTACATCGCCGTATAATCGCTCCAACCTGTAATGAACCTCTCGCGGTTTCTGTGAATGTTCACCCAGACACGAATAAATCACCTGTTTCACACTGGCGCTTTGCCGGGGTAGTCCATTGCCCCGAACAGCGATCAACATGTCTTCTGAGTTACTGCGGGTATAATTGCCTCCGTTCATTCGTGTTTCAGTATTCAGTAGTTCCATAAAATCCCAGCTATCGAACAGCTTTTCTTCCTGAATGGCTTTATCTATGCGTTCCATCGCTAACTTGTTGAGTTTTACCCATGTGAACAGCTTCATAGTCTTGACGGTGAATCCCCATGCTGCGGCTAATTCCATCGCCTCAGCCGCAAAATTCCCCGTGTACCACATACAGAGTACGGAGTTTTCAGCGGCTATTTGCTCTATGGGAATTCGAGCGAGGGAATAAAAATCGGTGGTGGTGTAGTGATTATTGGCGGCTCCGTTGCTGGCTGCGTTATTATATTGCCAGGGGGGATCAGCTAATATCAGGTCGTATTTTCGTTCCATTGCGCCTATCCCGCTCATAATCCTCCCCACACTCCCGACTACAGAATGCACCATGTATTGCTGGTTCTGCCTCACACCATCGACACATTCCGTTGATACTGGTTAATGCTGGTGGTTGGTTCTGTAGAGCATGAGATATATTCAGCTCATTTAAATCATTCGCTGCGTCGATAATATCCATGTTATTTCTCGTTATTTGTTTGGATGGGGATAGAGACAAACTGCAAACATTGTTTTGTCCTTATCAAAATCATCTATGCTTTTACATATTTTTCCATCCACTAAATTGTAATATGCCAAAGGTTTCATATTTTCATATTCAGCGAGTTTCTTTGCCAACTCAATCACATCATTGTTCATTTCCGGCCCCTTAATTTTAAATCCCTGCCTTTCCAGCATTTCCCAAATATCATTAATCGTTTCATTGTGAGCAATCATTTCCAGACTTGCTTTCCACCCAGCTTGAAACACCTCCCAGTAATTTTGGGCTGACATATTGAAATATGTTCCGTCTCCATCTTTCTCTAACGCATTTTCAAAATAACGGAACTTAGTTAATAGCAGTTTTTCAAACGCTGCTCTGCATAAATCTGAATTAGTCATTCAATCCTCCGAAACTCAATAACCCAAACCCACGGGTTAGCGGCCCAGCTTTCTTTGTCGTAGATTGACCACCATGTTTGCGCAAACCATGAGCGAGAAAAATCAGGAAATCCGAACTGCTGTGATACTGCATCTATTGAGGTGTGACTGGGTGGACCACCTTCTGCAATGGCGTCTTTCCGGCTTATGTCCTGCAACCGCTCAACCCGAACATCCGTTATTTCCAGCCTGCCCTTGATATTGCCGTCTTTGTCGGTGAAATTAGTGATGTCACCAAACTCACCATACGGGCAACCAACATCTATAAATCCAGCTTGCCATGCTCCATTAACTACTTCTGCAAGAGTAAATCCTTCTGCTATCGCGCCCATTTGACTTAGTTTTTGTTCATCCAATTGAGGCTGTGGTTTAATCGGCCTCCGCGTCTGCGTCTTAGTTCCTGCCAAAATAGCGTCTATCATCTCACCGTTAAATTTGAGCTGCTTCATTTAAACCTCCTACATATATTCGCTGCCCGTTCGCACATATCAGTGTCGAACCAGCCGAAATGGCATTGGCTGGGACTAATTTCTAGCTGTTTTGCTAACCAATGATAGGCCTCCGTGCGCGTCAATCTCCCTGATCTCCATATCTGTTCGAAATATTGTTTGCAGCTATTCCGTGCCGCGCGAGTTTCTTTATTTGCTAATGTCCCTAGTGGAATATCCGTAAATGGGTGCATCCCCACATAGGCTCGGCATGTAGTGCATATATACAACCATGGCCAATTTCCATAACTCCGGCCATATACATCTTCATGACTGACTATTGCCACATTCCCATTGCAGTAACGACATTCGGTAGGTGCAGGTAGCGGATCTTTGACTTTCCTGATTGCTTTTATGCTTGGATTCCATGGCGTTTTTTCCACAATCATCCTCCCGCCGCATAGCAGCGTAGTGATAGGGTTGGGGTTACAGGGTCCTATCTGGATTGCCGAGCACGGTGACTCGGTGTTGAAAATCGGTGGTAGGTGGTGCTGGTTGTGCTGGTTTTTTCTTGACTTTACTCACATACTTACCTTGATTCTCATTGGCGCATATTCGTCTACACACAACGCATCTGCGATTTTTTGTGTAGCGCAGCGTGTGTCCATTCGGACAGGGTTTACCGTAGAAATATTTACTCGGTTCCGCGGTCATGAGTTTCATTCTCCATGCCGTTTAGTTCATCTTTTCTAATTTGATAAACATCAGTAGCTTTATCTAGCGCATCCTGCTCGCGTGCTAGCTTCTTGGCGCTGTAGGTATAGAACTTATTTAATTCTTCAATGCTTTTCGCGTTATTTGCAGCCTCAGTGAAATCACACAGCAACTCATCAGGCGTGCGTTTGTCACCTTTTGGCTCATCCTTTACTGGCTTGTTGTTGATTAATTGATTGAGAGATTGCTTTGTTGTGACTGGGGTTACATCGCGCATAGCACGAGGCTCTGACTCAAACTCATCAGGCGTATAAACACCTAGGATCACTTCAGGGCAATAAAGGCGCGCCCAGTATTTCACGGCTAGATAAGCAATTTGCTGTTTAGGTGCCGTTTTCCACAGCGGGGAGTTTCGTGTCGTAATATCGATAAGATAAACAGGCTCTCCCCATGTAATTTCAGACTCACCATTAAGGATTGCACCCACTTCAACGAACAACCCGCTTTCGTCTGATTTATTCTTGGTTCCTGTGATTTTCTCCCAATCCCCGCCATACCGATAATGAAAGCGTCCGCGAACAGCCTTTGAGCTTGTAACCACTGCGTTTACTAACTGCGCCTCGTAACCCAATACCCCATTAACGAGATGTGTTTTTTGTGCTACTGCATATGGATTCATTCGCCATTGCGCGGCTTGTAACGCTACTGCCAGACAATCGGCTGGCTTGCCTGCTAGATGTTTCGGAACGGTTGCAATCCCTTGAGACATAACCTCAGCGAATGCCTGTAGCTTTTGCAGCCCCGTAGGGCTAAAAATTGCCGCCGATGTATCGGCTTCATGTTCATTTTCGAACGTAGTAATTGCTTGTGACATATTAGTTTCTCCGTTTGGCCCAATCAGGGCGCGAAATAGGTTCTATACCGCCCCAATCATCGTTGATGCGGCACTCATGGAAGGTGTGTAAATTCTGTTTAAATAGCTCGAACCCAACATCAACATCGTCTGAATCCAGTTCAAAAACGTGCACTGGATAACGGGCACAATCAATCCTTTCACTAACTGCAATAAATAGGAAAAGCGGCGATTCTCCGAAGTGACGCAAATAACCTTCCTGATACATTGCGTTTTGTACGTGATACCTTAGCTCTTCGATATGACGCGGAAATCTTTCCATGTCCGCGACTTTTTTAACATCGACAATGACAGGCTGATTTAATAAAAATTTATCTGGCCTTATCCGGCATAACTCATCCGTGTCTGGGTCTGACCAATAAATGGATGCTTCGCTATATCCGTCAGCTTCTAAAAAGTATCTGGCTGCATGATGGGCCATGACACTATCTCTCATTAATTTCAGCTTCCTATGCTGCTCGTAATCCATGACGGTTTTTCCTGTATCCTCACAATCCTTTAAGAAGTCCTTTTCAGTCTGCTTTCCCTTGTCAGTCCTTCTGTTGAATTCCGGCGCCTCAATGAACCGATTGATAAACTCATCAGGCTCTAATAGCAGGCAGTGCAATGCTGTTCCCATATCCAGCGCTTTTAACTTTTCCGTGTCGATTGGGGCATTTTTCTTCCATCTATAAAATGCAGGACTCTTTGCAATATCATCCAACTGCGACTTACTCACCCCTTCACCGTGGTGATAATCCTCGTTGGAAATGTCATAATAGATACCGGGTTTCATGTAGTTCTTCCTCCACTGCTCGACACACATCAAATAGCCATTCGTTGTATTTTTCGATTAATTCATCCTGTCTGTCGCCGGTGGTGGCTAACAGAGTGTTAATGAGCTCTGACCATGTGTTATCCGGCAATTGTCCCAGTCGGTCATTAGCTCGGTTATCCAGATCCGCAGCAAGGGCGTTCTGATATTCTTCATCCTCTTCCAGCCGTTCCTGACGATTTAACGCCGCCCGAATATCGTCATTTCTATTGCGAACATCGTCCCAATAGGCTTGGTTATCGTCGTAACTCATGCAGCCTCCTTATGCATATGCTGGGCGATAGCCATAAGCTCCCGATAGCTGAAACCCGCCTTTTGCATCTCTTCCGCGAGACGCTCTGTATCACAATGCACTCTGGCGTATTCCAGCATTTCGCTAACATCGAGGTCGGAACGCAGGGCGAACTCTTTGAATGGAATATTGAATTGCATATCACCCAGATCGTGATAATTGATATAGATTCGTCCGTTAAATACCCGTTCCTCTGGTTGGACATAACTGTAATTTATTGATGGCAACATATTACCCTCCGCTAAACCGGAATAAATACGAATAATGAGATAATGAGTAGTGTGAGACGGCGCTTCCATGCGCGCCGGTTCCTGACTGCCTGTGGTTTTGCGGGTACGACTGCGCACCCGTCCAACATGTTGTTACGCATGTAACAGCCCCTCGTTAGTGAAAACGATTTGTGATTTTTGGGGTTAGATTATTTAGCGGTTAGAACAATCAGCGCTTGGGCGTGGAGCGTGGCGGATTCGCGGATTGCTCCGCTTTTGGTGAAAACAGCTTCTTCAGCACTCCATCCTTTGCGCAATCTTTTCCCGATAGTTTGAGGGCGAACATTACACTCTGGCATTCTAGCCCATTGTGATAATGTCATAGATACTCCATTTATAGTAATGAATACATTTGTTCTTGTGTTATTGCTTTGTATTAATTTTTTCGCCCACCTGCAGTTGTCAGGGCTATAATTCCCATTATTATCAATCCTATCTAAGCTATGGCTTTTGCTTGGCCTTCTTCCCATGTCTTGAATAAAATTTTTGAATTCAGACCACCTTTCACAAACCCTTATTCCCCTACCTCCATAAGATGGATATGCTTTGTTTCTTTTATTTTCACATCGCTGTCTCATTGCTGACCAAATAGAATATTCATTCGACTTCGCCATTTTATGTTTAGTAGGTCTATTATCATTCCATTTGCACCCGCAAGATGTGGAATTACCACTTTTTAAACTAGTCCCTCTAATTTGAACTTTATTTCCACAATCACAAATGCAATTCCAAAATCTACCGGGCTTTTCTGGAACAGGACTAATCACCAAAAGTCGATCGAATCTTAAATTTGTTAATTCCAATGGTTTCATATTGTCACGATTACCCCATAATTAAATCGGCGTGAATGTGTTTAGGCATTGCTATTTGTCTCTTGGTGGTTCTGGTAATGGCATCCAGTGAGTTACAACTATATTGTCTGGCGAACTGGTGCCGACCGTCACATAATTGCGTCTAAATGTTGACCCCGTCCAAACCATTTCCCCAATGAGCGGTGAAGTTATTTCAGAATCGGAATCAACGTGAATAATTACTGTTTGTCCCGTTTTTGGCATATTTCAGGGCTGCATTTAATCCGCTCCATGAATCCTCCTGTTATTCATCGTCATCACAATAGCAATTGAGAATTCGCTGGTTTAATTGAGCTATTTCCGACGCGGTTTCGGCTTTTTCTTGCAGACTGTTTTGAACGTGCTCATGAAACGACTTAGTAAACAGCGCAAAATATATGGAAGGTGAGCCTTGCAAATCACTTTTGGTGCTGAGTTTCACTTCGTCGCTGCCATTTGATATCAATTTTATTGTTAGTGTAAATTCGGCCATTATTATTTTCCTATATTCAGGTAATAAAAAGCCCCGCATTGGCGAGGCTGGTGTTTAATTTTCAATGTTTCAACTAATTCTTAACTGACATATTGCAATACGGGTGAGTAATTTGCGTATTATCTACAGAGCCCACACCTCCATCTTCAACTCTAGCTTTATGATCGTAGGATATAGACTTGGAACTATCTATATATCCGTTACAGATGGGACAAATTAACGCCGAAGATAGTGCTGTTCTTATGAATACAGTATTTTTGCTATCTTCACTGATTTTCTTTCCTTTTGTAATATTGCTTCCTTTTAATACATCACCTTCAAAATGAGAGAGTGAAATAATTTCTTCCCCATTAAGCTGTGAGTTTTCTGATTTTTTAATTTTTTCAAGCAGAAGATCTATCATTGATTCTAGAAATTCAGAGTAATAAACGACCCTTTTGTTATGGCTGGCTCTATTTACTAATGATGATATCAATTGCTTATTTTCAATAAGTGTTTTTTCTAGATTAGAGCGTATGGTAATAAATTCTTTAAAAAATCGCTTGTTATTAAATTTTAATTGCTTTGCTATTACTAATAATGTTCCTAGAAACATTGGGTTAATATGTCTACCCGATGAACTATAGAAATATACAGCTGGATGTAACCCAAGGCTACCCCTGTCATTACCTGTAATCCAATTTACTAATTTTAATGTCTTATCTAACGCTAAAGCAGTTTCTTCTCCATTTTGATCATCTGTTTGAGTTATTAATTCGTTTTGATATTTTTTATTCTGAACAATAGCGATTGATATAAGTTCAATTAAAATATCCAATGCTACTCTTACTTCTCTTGAGCCACCAAGAGGAAGATCTATTGTCTTTATTTTTGAATTTATATCTGGTGAAAATAAGGCTGAATTTAATTTAAGTGATTTCTCTTCGATTTTCTTTACTTTATCATCAGAGAATGAAGACCAATATTTATGACCTTTGCCAGCCCTAATTATTGCTCGCGCTGCTATAGATATTGGCTTTTTTCTATTTCTGAGAAGAAGTTCTTCCACATTATCTAAAGGAGTTCCTTTTTTGTTTATATTGAAAAAGGAAGTTTCAGCTTTCTCCGCATCACCTTTAACCCATTGTATTTGTAGTGCCCTTACATAAATATTAGTTAGAAGCCTAGTTTCATCAGGAGACATACTATTTGGATTTTGTATTTTTTTCTCTATTTCATCCCACTTACCTACAGATTCGTTAACAAGTTTCCTGGTTTTATCAGCGATGCTTTTTTGTTCTTCGGATATATTTCCACCAAAAAAAGATCGAGAAATAACTCCATCACCATAATCATCTTCTTTCCAAGCTCTTAATACGCTGAGCCTATGACCACCATCTATAACAAAAATATAGGAACTTTTCCAAAGAATGACTGATGGAATCAAATCTCCAGAGACAAAGCTTTGTAATAAAGAAACAACCTGTTCAGGTGTCCAGTGATTGGTTTCTCGTTGAAAGTCCGGCTTTCTTAACAATCCAGTTAGCATACCCATATCTCTCATTGCTATATTCTGAATCGATTCAAACCCCATTTCGCTATCGGCTTTTACGAGAAAGTCTTCTCTCGCAATCATTGCATCTAAATTAACTAAATTAGCTTTTCTTGCCATTTTTTTACTCATTTATCACCTTTGATTGTATTGTGATGATTCATCATTAATAAAAATTTAGCAATGACCTAGATCTCGTCGCGTGATTTACAACTCACACCCTCGCTGTCACATTCCCCGACGCCAGTCTACGGCGGGAGTTGGGTTTGGTTGAAACTTGCTCTTTTGACGGAGCGCCATTTATCGCCGGAATGAAACTGCTGAACACGTTGATAGTGTCGCGTTCCTGTTTGGTCATACGCTGTTTGGGTTCGCGGTTAGACCAGAAATTTTCGCGCTTTTTTTCACGCTGCTTTCTCTCCAGCTCACCGAAAAAATTATCGAAAATTGATTCAAGATTATCTTTCATGAAACTTCTCCGTTAATTGGCTTTGATGCTATGGCGATCCACACCTCAAAACCAACTAGTTTTGAACCACACTCTCGCAGTGGTCGCGCTCATGCCCTTGAGTCCGTCGTCAGGGGTATCTCCGCGAATCCCTCACCTCTAACCGATAGCTGATTGGCGTTCAGCTTGGAGCATCGGAGCTACTTGTAATCTATGAACCTTGACCCGTCGCTACACAGGCTAACCATTCGGTTACTCAGGGATGCGTCACTACCGCATCATTAAGCATTACTCTTGCGGTCTATCCGCTTTGCTAAACCATAATTAGTTTTCCTTTTGGTTAATTACAGCGCCCTCTCTGTCAGGGATGCCCGTTCGCGCTCTTTCGAGGCTAATCTTCTCACTGACATACTAATCAACTGCCAGCGATACATCGCATTTGTGCGTAGGGGTATAACAGAGCTATACGCTGTTTGTGGGTTCGGATTGTTAAAGAGCAAAACTTCCTTTTACTTTTGGCTGTGTGCCTTTGATGAATTCAATATAACCAAGGTTATGGTGTGGTGCAATAACTTTTTTCATATTAATTATGAATTAAGTTATAAATGATTGAATAAGAAAGGAATATTTTAGAAAAATAGTTATGGTGTGATAGATGAGAGGAATGGATAATAAAAAAGCCGCAAATGCGGCTTTGATTAACTAATCTAGAATGGATGCAACCCAGAATACTTTACCTAGTATTTCTATGCTACTGATTAAAGCCTCTTCATCAGGATATTCATCTCTATTGCAACTTCTGATAGTGACTTTGTCGTGCGATGACCTGATTAATATTTTAATTCTCTTCCAACCATCTTGATTGATTGCGTAGACCTTTCCATCTACGATTTTTTTATCATTACAATTAATAGCAACGGTTGCTCCATTAGGTATCAATGGCTCCATGCTATCCCCTCTAGCCGGAAAACATAACACTCCAGTACCATCAGTGTTAGCTCCGATCCTCCTAAAAGTGGCTTTAGAAAACCTTAGCTTAAACCCGTTATAATCAGATTCACTACACGCACCACTACCACAAGCAAACTCTATATCTTTCAAAAATGGAACCTCTACTTCATCACACTCTAAAGGCGTCTTACTGTCCCAAGGCCTGATTTCTCCCCATTCTGTCTTGGGAGGGACATTGGAATCATTAACTCCATTTTTGATACTACCAGTTCCATTGACTAACCATGCAGGACTAACACCCAGCGCAAGAGCTATTTCCAGCGATTTTCTAGATGAT
Source organism: Xenorhabdus sp. SGI 60 (assembly GCF_056632175.1). NCBI lineage: Bacteria > Pseudomonadati > Pseudomonadota > Gammaproteobacteria > Enterobacterales > Morganellaceae > Xenorhabdus > Xenorhabdus sp. SGI 60. The sequence goes on from NZ_CP196860.1 coordinate 1,692,189, forward strand.
TTTGCTTTTCCAGAAACGAGCTTTGCTATAGCTGGCTGAGAGAGTCCCGCTTTTTGTGCTAATTGCTCTTGCGACATTTGAGCCGCTTCTAGTGCCATTTTTAGGCGTTCAGATAACGTTTTCATGCAATGAATATATAACTCCAGTTATGCAAGATCAAAGAACCAAAGTTATTGCTTTAATCCATAACATTGGTTATATTTCTGTTTAAATCATTACCACAAGAGGTATAACCATGAATTTAGTTATTAAGCGTGCGGTTAACATCGTTGGCAGCCAAGACAAACTGGCTCACCTCTGTGGTGTTAGTCAGCCAGCAGTACATAAATGGCTGAGAGGAGGAGGAGTATCTCCACAGCGAGTACTTTCCATCGTTAACGCCACGGATGGATTAATCAAGGCTCATGAGATCCGTCCTGATTTACCGCATCTCTTCCCTCACGAGGGATAAACAGCAGTATTAAGTATGTTCTTTAACAATCTGGGCAGTACAAGACCCTGAACAATTGTCAGGGCACATCACCTATCTCAGGATAGGTGATCTCTCTGTTTATTAACTAAACAAACATTAATTTAACTTTAGGAACTATATCAGATGGAAATCGCAAAAACCGTCAAAAATACTCGTATTACGTGTAGCGCCCAATATTTGGAGAGTTATTTTCTCAAGTCAGCTTTGGATTTTGGAAACAATGATCTGGCGCGTGAAATGGGAATTCACCCATCTACATTGAGTCGGGATAAAAACCGGATAGCGAAATTAGCTAGTTTGATGGTTGTGAAATTGGGATTGCCTGAATGGGCGTTTGAGGTTGGCATTTCTGACTGTGAATCTAAACCCGTTGTAGTTATTGAGGGTGAGCACGCAGAACGGCTGATTCAAGCTCTGGAAGGGAAAGGCAAGATCAAAAGAAAAACCTCGGTTGCGCGAACAACCGAGGCTTCTGAAATGCAACTTGAGATGTCGATTTAACGACTGAGGGGCAGTATGCAAGTCCCCCTCAAAACAACATTTCTATGGAGAATTATACATGAAAAATAAATTTAATCCTAGCGCTGTGCATAAAAACAACATGCGCGACAGGTCGGCACGTTCCGTTACTGAGGATGGAGGGAAACAGCATGGGTAACGTTGCATACGCTGATTTTGGAGCGAGAACGTCTTCAAGGAGCGCACGGATGGAAAACCAAAAACAGGGGCACTTTGCACTGTACAGGAGTCTTCTGTCCAGTGGATGGGCTGAGGACACCGCTAAATTAGCACTGTGGGTTAGACTGCTGGGGTTAACTCAACCTAAGCCTAGGCGTGTTGAATTTAGCGGAGTTTACTGGGATCTGGAGGCTGGGCAGTTAGTAACACAAATACCGTTATTAGCCAGAAAGCTAAAGGATGCCAAAGGGAATGAAAAGACACCCAAGCAGGCCAGAGATATGCTCGAATTTTTCTCTTCCGAGGGAATGTTAACCTTCAAAGGAAACCGTCACGGAACAGTGATCACCATCACAAATTATACCCAATATCAGGGTATTTTTGAGGTAACAAACGAGGTAACAAATCAGGTAACAAACAAACCCAGTGATAACGCGGCCTCAGAACGAGGTCAGGTAACAAAGTTAGTAACAAATCAGGTCAAGCAGAGTAATAAATTATTAGATACTAACGTATCTAATGATCGTCCGAGAAAATCTAAATCGTCTGGCAAGGTTAATCCTGATGCCGCTGTTAGTTCACCCAAAGGCGATAAGTGGGGAACTGCCGAAGATCTGACTGCTGCTGAGTGGATTTTCAGGAAAGTTAAAACCGTTCGTCCAAACGCTAAAGAGCCTAATTGGGCTGCATGGGCGAATGATATCCGCCTGATGAGACAATTGGATAACCATACTCACGCCGATATTTGCCACTTGTTCAAATGGGCGAACAAGGATTCGTTCTGGTACTGCAACATCTTGTCCCCCGCCAAGTTACGGGAAAAGTGGGATACGCTCGAAGAGCAAAGTACACAGGCAAACCGGAGGAAAGCCACCTCAGAATCAGCTGGAAACTGGAATAACCGTGAAGAATGGGAGGAGGAATTTATATGAGTACTAACCTTGCCAGAGTTATTCAGGATCGAGACGGGGCAGCATTGGCAAAGATGGCTGGAACGGGGAAATCACCGGATAAAGTCGTCAACGATGAAGCCGAAAAACTGGTCGATGTACTATTCAAAAACCTTAAGCAAGTCTTCCCCGCCGCTGTTTCTACAACGTTTCGAGATCCCAGTGATGAAGTTGCCGCTAAGCGTCAGTGGATCGCTGCATTCGCTGAAAATAGCATTCGCACCAAAGAGCAACTGTCTGCGGGAATGCGTCAGGCGCGAGCCAGTGCATCACCGTTCTGGCCGTCCCCTGGTCAATTTGTCCAGTGGTGCAAACAGGGTGAAGCACTGGCAATTGGCTTGCCAACTGACGATGAGCTTTACGATATGTTCCGTGACTATTGCGCTCATCGTGGTTGGCGTGAATACAAATGGCAATCCAACGCCTGTTACTGGATGGTGACGAGAGTTCACTCTGAGATGCTGCGTCAGAATTTAACGGATTCGGAAGTAAAAAAACTCTGTGGCCGCGAATTAGGGGCAATGGTGAAGCGTATTCAGGCAGGCGAGAAAATACCAGAACCTGTTATTCAGATTGAAGAAAAATATACGCCTACCGACTCCTATGAATCATTAAGGAAGATTTATTACCTGAAAGAGATGCTTAAGAAAACTGACTTAAGTTTTCATGAATGGTTACGTGAGAGCAACAGAAAACACCATAAGGACTTTTGAGATGAAACTAACTGAATTACAACAGAAAATTCACCAGCAAAATGTTGAGGCAGGTTGGTGGGATAATCCAAGAGAGCGAGGGACATTACTGTGTTTAATTCACTCAGAAATCAGCGAGGCTCTAGAGGGAGAGCGTAAAAATTTGATGGACAATCATTTGCCTCATCGTCCTATGGCTGAGGTCGAATTGGCTGATGCAGTGATCCGAATTCTAGATTATGCAGCGGCATTTGGTTATGACATCGAGGGCGCGATTGCTGAAAAATTAGAATACAACAGGCATCGGGCAGACCATAAACGAGAAAACCGCACCAAGACTGGCGGTAAGGCATTTTAATAATGAAAATCAAAACGAGCGCACTAACCGGGCGGGCGTTGGATTGGGCTGTGGCGATGATTAATGAATCTATGCCCACTCTAATTAACGAAAATGGAAAATATGTTGTAGGCATCCCAAATCTGTTCTCCACAGATTTTAATGGCAATCTGATGCCTGCATATTATCAGTATTCTCCATCAACCAATTGGGCGTTATGCGGTCAGTTGATGGATAAATACTGCAAATCGTTCGGCATGGTTCAGGGCATAACCGATAAAACATGGCGCGCGTTTGCCTATGGTATACCGTGTCGCGGACAGGACACAATGAGGTTGGCATCTGGGGACACTCTGAAGATTGCATTTTGCCGAGCGTTGGTTACTGCACAATTAGGCGACGAGGTTGAGATACCGGATGAATTGGTGGAGGCAAAATGACAGGCAAACTCAAACCGTGCCCATTTTGCGGTAGTGGGGATACGGAAATGAACTCATATTTGGATGATTCGTGGTTTTTTGTGCAATGTAATAATTGTGCTGTAAATGGGCCAGAGGATTATACAGCAGAGAGTGCGAGGATTGCATGGAACCAGAGGGCAAATAACTATGGCAAGAACAGCGATTGAACGAGCTAATAATGCTGCGAAACACAATTACTCATGGTCGGAATCATGCCGGGTTCATATCTGTACTAAATGCGGAACCGCTGAACATCGTTCAGGCTGGTATTGGTGGGCTGGTTATAAATCAAAAGTTGAGCCGCCATGTGCATACAATCAACAAATTGATAGCGCAGAAATGCGGAACTGGTGTGCAGAAAATGCAACTCATGAGGGGTTATAACGGAGGTTAGATGGATAAGCAGATCTTTCTGCTACGAAATGCGCAAATACTCGATAACCTGAAAGCTACTCTCGAAAACCTCCCCCTCAACGACACATTCCCCATTCAGATTACTATTTCAGACTCAAGCCGAACATTACCGCAGAACGATAAGTTTCATGCGTTATGTGGTGACGTCTCTAAGCAGGGTATTGAATGGGCTGGCCACACATGGAAGACACCAGAATGGAAATGTATTTTTGTTTCCGGTCATGCCAAAGCGACCGGAAAAGAGGGGCAGATAATTGAGGGGCTAGAAGGTGAGCTGGTGCCACTGGCAAGAGAAAGCACTGCCAAAATGAGCATGAAGCGCATGAGCAGCTTAATTGAATATTCACAGGCGTGGGCTGTATATCAGGGCGTAAAGCTCACTGAAGCACGATACGAGCTGAATTACTACGGTCACAGGATTTAACTCAAACAGGAGCAGAATCAGTGAGATTTTTAATATTTATCGGATTTTGGACAGCGCTCATGCTGATTATGGGATTGGTGTTAGGGGGATAAGGTGGCAAAGTTTCGACAACGGAAATGTAAAGAATGCAGTGAGTGGTATCAACCAGAACGGCAATTACAAAATACCTGCTCAATTCAGTGTGCAATAGCCAGAGGTAGGAAGCAAGAGCAGAAAAAACGAGAGGAACAGGAACGACGACGAAAGAAAGACAATATCATCAAGCAGAAGTTAGCCCGTGATAAACTCAAAGCCCGCAAACTCTCAGTAAAACCCCGCAGTTATTGGATTCAACAAGCCCAGCACTCAGTCAATGCCTATATCAGAGAACGAGACTGCGATTTACCGTGTGTTTCTTGTGGTACGTATACGTCTGCTCAATGGGATGCGGGGCATTACCGGACGACGTCAGCAGCGCCACAACTGAGATTCGATGAGCGGAATATTCATCGCCAGTGCATTGTCTGTAATCAGCATAAATCGGGGAATCTGGTTCCGTACAGGGTGGAGCTAATTCGGCGAATCGGTCTGGCAGCGGTGGAGGCTATCGAATCCAATCATGATCGGCACCGATGGACGATTGAGGAGTGCAAGGCGATTAAAGCTGAGTTTCAGGAGAAATTAAAGACACTGAAACGGGAGGCAGCATGATATTTGAAATGACATCAATTCCCGACCTGCTCATAAAGCACAGAGGTAATCAAACTCAGTTAGCTCGTGAATTGGGTATTAACAGAATGACAGTTGGCAAATTCGCACGTGATTTTAAATGTCAGTATCACGTTATATGCAATGGAGTACTGATGACAAAATCAAAGCTGAAAGGGAACCAGAGAGGAATAAGATGAGGAGTAAAGAATCATTCCCGTTGCTGGCCTATGTAGCCAACAAGAAAGATTTACGTCGGGTGTGGGGTAAAGGCTGGAAAACAATCACACCAAGTCAGCGTGTTTGGGTCAGATATTTACTAATGATTTGGGGTAAGCAATATGGGGGGAATGAATATCCTGGTGGAGACTGTAGCGTCATAGGCCGCTTAATGACTCGTGAAGACTGGACTGATGCCGAAGGTGAGCGAATCGTCAAGGTAGTGAAAGATCTGCATAAACTAGGCTACGAAGGCGATGAGTTATTTCAGAAGGCTCATGAAGTTCTAAACCCCAAGCAAACATTAAGCGACATCATTGCTCTCGCCAAAGAATCAGATGATGCCGCCTTTGTTGAAATGGTTCTGAATAAGACGTTTAAGCGGGGTAATCCTATTCGTGATATCGCTATTAAACGATATTGTGAGCGCAAATGCCCGCAAAAGATTGCCCGTGAGTTATCAGGGGTGACTGGCTGTGATGTCCAATGGGCTAGGAAACGCGCTACATGGTCAGAAGAGCTATTGGAAGAGGAAATGTATTACGCGATTAAGAGGGAAATTAGAAAAGAAAACTGCGAAATATATCACTAAATATAAATATTTTCTAAATTAGCTTGATTTTGAGAAATTTAAGTGTATATTTTGTGTTATGCTCGGGAGGTAAAACCGAAAGCAGAGTAACAAGAGAAACCGAGGCGGCGCTTGTTACTGAACCGTCTAGTTCGTCAAGCGAAAGATTTTCGCCTACTCGAACCACTCCGGCTGAGAGGTCGGAATAAATTTATAGCCTCGCACTCGCGGGGCTTTTCTATTTCTATCAGTGGTCAACTCGGAGTTGACAGCTAAACTACCGAGGATTTTCAGGTAGTTCAAAATCCCGATATGGGAAATCCCATAACGGAATAAATTCAATCGGTTATAAATTCAAGGCTGCGCGTGGCGTGGCTTTTTTCATATCTGCCACCGCAATCACTCACAGAACCTCAGTATCGCTATTGCGGCTGGCAACCTATTAACTCACGTGAGGTGAATGATGATGAATGAAATTGATGAAGTTATTACGGGAATGATTTCAGAGAGAGATAAGCATTTGGCAGATCTCCAACATTTGGTAATGACTAGTGCTGCATGGGGTGTTAAAAAGGTTGATATTGATGTAACCAAAGCGGCTTTAATGGTGAAAATAACAGAAAAATTACTTCGTTCACAAATCTCATTGAGTAATGCCGAAGATCAGCGTTCTGTTATTGATTCAGTTTTGAATCCAAGTGTTTTGGGATACGGTATATCAGAAAAAAGTGAAACCGCTACAGCGATCTCACTTGAACTAAAAGAGAATTTATTTCAGGGCTTTTGCGCGAACCGCTGAAAGAATCCCCTGTGCAATACTAAGAGAATTTTGCCTCCTATTAAGAGAAAGACGTTCTTTCACTTCGTTCTCTATTTCCCAAATGAATGAATTGGCGTTTTCAGATTGCTTTGCCAGTACGGCAATCAGGGAAATCAGCACTGCCTCAGCAGCAACATCATAATCTGATGTTGACTCTGCAAGAGCTGTTCCTATTTCAAAAGATGCCATGTTTTTCCTTGTTCAGAGGTAATCAGCCATCCCTCTACTAGTTGATTGATTTTTGGCTGATCTAGCAGCTTACCTTAACTATCAACCTATTACTTTTAACCAACTCACAGGGGTAACCATCGTTCACCCCAAGGACGCCCATTGTTCAAATGGGGTGGAATATGAAGATGAAAGAAAATCCTGATACCTGGGTACATATCAGTGACTGGCTCTTATCGGTCAAAGAGCAAGGCATCTGGGCAACCCTCGCTGGAACAATGGCGTTCTTCCGAGGTCGCTACAACGGGGGCGGCTGGGTAAAGGTATCAATCGATGCCTTTATGTGTGCCATGTTCGCCTGGTTCATTCGTGATGTATTAAATCTGTTCGGTCTGAATCCTGACTTGGCCTACATCGGCAGTGTGGTGATTGGCTACTTGGGTACAGACTTCATTGGCCAACTGCTGCGTAAGATGGCAGAGAAAAGGGCGGGGGTAAAAATTGACGAGCCAAAACAGTGAGTCAGTATTTGGTGTGAGCTTTTCTTACATGGTAGAGCTTCTACATCAAAATCGTCGTCGCTGGTTGTTGCGTAAATGGCGTGGCTATTGGAATGAAGACAGGGACATTCGAGAGCAAGTTCGCTACTCCAAGTACCTACGCGCTTTATTTAATTTTGAGAGTCGTTATCGGGTTATCAAGTTGTTCGTAAGGGCTGACCAAGAAAGGGGAAAAATCTGATGAGAGGCATTCGTAATAACAATCCGGGCAATATCCGCCACGGCGCTGGCTGGCAGGGACTGTGCAGCAGGCAGACGGATAAGTCATTCTGTCAGTTTATCGCACCAGAATATGGTATTCGGGCGATGCTCAAAATCCTGCGCAATTACGTGAAACTCTATGATGACAGGACCATCCGCCAGTTTATTTCCCGCTGGGCACCCCCGAATGAAAATGACACCGAGAGTTACATTGCCTATGTCAGCGATATGGTGGATATCTCTCGCGATGCGGTGATTGATGTTAACAATCAGGACGTCATGACAGCATTAGTCAAGGCGATGATCTACATGGAGAACGGCAAGCAGCCTTATTCCGATGATGTTTTCACACGGGCGTTTGAGATGCTATGAACTGGAAATTACAGGTCTATTCAATAGTTGGCGTTGTGCTGCTGGGTTATATCTGTAATTACCTCATTGACAGATATATTGAGGTGCGGGATGAAAATGAATCACTGAAACAGCAGAACCAGCACCAGCAGTCCATCACCGACAACGCCTACCACTCTATCAGGTTATTCCATGACATCTCACGAATTAATAGCGAAAACCGGCAGCGGTCAGCCGTGGATTCTGAGAAAACTCAGGCCGCCATCAAAACTATTGTTGTTAATCATGATTGCGCCGCTCGCACTGTGCCTGATGGGGCTGTTAGCCGGTTGCAGCAGCACGCGAACCGAATACGTTCCGGTGCCGCCGATACCGATTCCGGCGCATCTGCTCGCTGATTGTCAGCCACCTGTAATACCGGACAAAATGACATGGGTTGACAGTCTGATTTTGAATGAGCAACTGTTGACAGTCATTGAGCAATGCAATCTGGATAAACGGGCGATACGGGAAATTGAAGAAAAACAAAACCCAGTTCCTCGGATTGAGAGAGTGGGCGAATACTGAATGTAGGAGTAATAATGGAAAACCAACACCGTAAGATCACGGGGTATCGTGAATTATCCCAAGATGAAATTGATTGCATGAATAAGATTAAAGCGAAAAGTGCAGAATTAGGTCAGCTCTATGATTATCTTGTAGCGACACATACACAAACAGGAAACCACCAAATTGATATGCGTTGGCTGAACGAAGGGCGAACTGAACTGCAAAAGGGCATTATGTGTTGGGTTCGTGCCGTGGCTCAACCAACTACATTCTGATTGAGTGTGGGAGAGCACAGTAATGACAGACAAACTCAAACCGTGCCCGTTTTGTAGTGGTTCAGATACGGCTGTTAATTCATATTCAAATGACACGTGGTTTTTTGTGCAATGTACTGACTGTGGTGCATGTGGGCCAGAGGAAGCGTCATCGGTCACTGCTGTATCTGCGTGGAATAACGCAACACCACCTCAGAGCAAATGATACTGAGGTGGTGGGAATGGGTTAAGGGGCAGTGCTTTAACTGAGTATTGGAATTTTTCTTAAAATTAGCTTTACGTCAGAGGACGAAGAAAAAAATAGTGCTATATATTCAGTAAGCGTTTAAAGTTTTTGTCCTAAAAAGCGAACACATTAACTCCTTGGAAAGAAAGACAAGAAAATGAAAGACATAGACGTGCGGCGTGCTGTTCATTCTAAGATATTGAAAGAGCATCATAAAGATCCAGATACACTGGTTATTGATGAGTTTTCTTTGAATCAGGGTCTATGCCGTGCTGATATTGCGGTTATTAATGGAATTATTCATGGTTATGAGTTAAAGAGCGAGAGAGACAATCTTTTGAGACTACCTAACCAGATAGAGCAGTATTCCTTAGTTATGGATAAAGTCACACTAGTTGTACATGATTCTCATTTATTGGCTGCTCAAAAAATTATCCCTGAATGGTGGGGGATAAAAATAGTCAATCAAGGTGGTAGGGGAGCGATTCATATACATAACTACAGGCGGGATAAACTAAATCCTGATGGTGATGTTTTTTCATTAGCAAAACTGCTTTGGAAAGATGAATGTCTTCGTATTATGGAAAAATGGAATATATTGAAAGGCAATAAAAGCAAACCACGTTTTGAACTATGGGATATAATTGCACAGCATACCTCACTTGAAAAATTGAAAGTTGAAGTGAGGCACACTTTGAAGCAAAGGACTACGTGGAAAAACTAAGGTATAGCAGGATATTTAGTGGAGTATTGAGAAAGCTGCTCAACTACCATAGTGAAATGATGTGTGTGTGCAACTTTTCTCCATATCTTTGAGCTACCAGCTTTTACAGTATTGTTAGCTCTATCGTGTATATATCTATCCCCCCAACTATAATTTGGGTCAAAATAATAGGGACTATTAACTAAGATTTGAGAGAGATTTTGTGTTTGCCCCCAACCATTTTTTCTGGCTGCCAAGCCCTTAACGATGATCCAATTGCTCCAATCAGAGTAACGAACTGAAACATGCGGGGACATCAATCGAGGGTCAATATTGCTTATTTCTGAGCTGGCAGTGGGGTAATCACTAAATCCTGGAGTTCTAGTCATGCCGGACGTTTCTACTATTTTTTGCCATAAACTCCACTCTTCTCTTGGGATGGTGTGTATCGTATGTTGCTGGATACCTGTTTGAAATTGTGGATAATGACAACTTGAAAATATTATTCTCCTCCAGTTCTTCAAGTTACAAACCGTTACATAGTGATAAATTGCATCCTCTATTAGTTTTGTGGTCAGATCTGGAATATCAGTAAAATCTATAATTAAATCGACATCTTTAGCGTCTAGTTTAATTTGTGTAAGTAAGTACAATATAAGCCCTGCATTTTTTGGTGTTACTTTTATTGCAGCACCATTACTATTATTTCTCAGTACAGAATATATATATTCTGTAGAGTAATCTGGTGATATGACAGGGATTAATTCTTTCCCGTGATTTTTTGCATGACTAATACAGATATCTAGTGGGTGATTTTGCATGTCACCATGCTCATCTAAATAACCAACATCAACAAATGCAGGACGTTCAGATTTCCATGAGTCAGCTAATATTTCTCCGAATGATGAAAGGTGATCTATCAAGTTTTTTTGATAGCATTCGTTTATGAAATCCCAAGGAATATCTAGAACAGAAATAATGGGAGTTAAACCAGAAATTACATCAAGTGATAACTCTTTAAGAGCTTCATATTCAGCCGCTTTCCATCGAATTTGGGGGTAATAATGGTGTATATTCATATATAGATATCCTTATAAAGTATAAAAAGAGAAAATATTACATACTTATTTTTCAATCTTCATACGAATAACTTTCTAAATGTGACTTACTGCATTCATTTTTTAATATAAGATACCTAAATAAAATTATTGCAATAAAAATAATAATACATGAATTAAACAATATTCCTCTGCCCATTCCCTGAGTGGCTACAGAAATAACCCATGCTGCCACCCGTTCCCATCGCGTACCCAACGCTCACGGGATGGTGGCATTTTTATTTTCACTGCGCATTCGCACGCGCAAATTTAATCCAAGAACCTACAGAAAGTGAGCCTGAGAAAACCGCTAATTACGTGGTTATCTTGGGGCGGCTTTTCTGTGCGAACAGGTTCACTTTCTATAGGAAACCACATGATGAAATACCCAACCGTTATTGTTAATGGCGTATCTGTTCGTGTAGATAACGAAGGACGTTACAACCTAAACGACTTGCATGCTGCTGCGGTAGCCAACGGAGAAGCAACAGAATCTCAAAAGCCTAGCAAGTTTATTCGAAGTGCTCAGGTTAAAAGATTCATAGAAGCATTAACCAAAGGACAAAAAAGTCCTCTGGAACAAAATCAACCACTTAAAGTTAACAATGGTGGTGATAATCCAGGAATATGGGGTGTTGAGCTGCTTGTGATTAGATATGCAGCTTGGCTCAAGCCAGAATTTGAAATCCGAGTTTATAACACTTTCCGTGATGCCGTGCTGCTTGGATTTGATGCAATGGTCCGCCTAAACAAATTGGATCTGGTTATTAATGCGGAAACAAAAGATATCAGTATCTGTGCTCGGAAAATGAATCAATGGGGAGTGGGTGGAAGAAAAGAACTATTGCTTACTGCTCGCGAGCGGATGATTGAACAGGTTCAGCCATTCTTGCCGGGAGTGGAATGATGGATATGCAAGTAGAACCTTATGAGTTTTTCGGCTGGCGAGTGGCTGAAGCCTATGTCTATCACTTAGTGGCGACTTGGCATCGCCCGATTTATCGTTATGAAACAGGTGATATTGAGGTTAGCCGTCACTTCTTATTTGGTCTTCTTGATGGATATCTGATGGATAGAAAAGATACTCAATGGCGAGCCAGATTCTACTCAATGCTACTTGAGCCATTTGATGAAAAACCGGCACCCAATACGGTCATCTGCGGTGGAAAAATACCTGTTTTGAGTAAGAGAGGTATCAGGTACATGAATGCGCTCGTTCATCAGTATGGCGACATGTTAACTGATATCGGTGTTCAAGATGAATACGGAACATTGATCCCACCAGAGAGCTATAGCGGAGTAAGTTTACAGTAATCAACTCAACATCCCAAAAAGTAGAAACCTCTACAAAGCATCCTCAAACGGGTGCTTGATAGAGTTTTGTGTAAGTTTTGGTCTGGTGTGGTCTCGCCCGAATAGGGGGTTATATAAACCAAGCCAGTTGATTATGCTAAATGAGGCAAAAACGATGATGATAATCCGCATTAATGAAGATGGTAGCACCTCGATACAGGCTGCTGGATACATGGCTTGTTACGATAAAGAAGGTAAGCCCAAAATGACGATAGGAGACGCCCCTCAACATCTCATCATTCACAATGGGTTCAACCCGAAAGCAGAAAAGGAACAGGCAACTATAGCAGCCGATAGCTTCAAGGTCTGTGACTCGGAAAGGAAAGTAAGAGCAGTTGCTGCTCCATTGAAACTGGCAGTAGATACAAACGCTAACGCCATCATCAATGAGGCGAAGAGGGCTTTTGAAGTAGCTTGTGGGGTTCACTTTAACTCTGCGGTTATTAATTCAGCGAAAATAAACAACATCCCCGATGATGATCATATTCGCCAGATAGTGCGCGAAGAGATACGCCAGTTTGTCAATCGTGAACTTAGGCAAGGCGGGCTGTTTTCAAAGTAAGGAATAAGAATGGCAAAACCAGATTGGGAGGCCATCGAATCGGCTTACCGGGCTGGGTTGATGTCACTCCGAGAAATTGCGTCCCAGCATGGTATATCAGAAGGAGCTATTCGCAAGCGAGCAAAGCGTGATGAATGGACAAGGGATTTGGCGGCTAAAGTCAAATCTCGCTCTGATGACATGGTACGCAAAGAAGAGGTACGCAATCAGGTACGCAGTGAAACAACACTCTCTGAACGCGTACTGATTGAAGCGTCTGCGGAGGTGATTACCAAGGTTCGCATGGAACACCGTGGTGATATCCGCAGAGCCAGAGATATTGCTAATGCGCTATTTGATGAGCTTGGTGCGGAATGCGCAGATATCGATGCCTTGAGGCAATTGGGGCAGCTAATGCACGAACCTGATGATAACGGGCGAGACAGGCTCAATGAACTCTATCACTCCATTATCAGCATGCCTGAGCGCGTGAAATCAATGAAAGCGCTGAGTGAGACACTAAAGAACATTATCGGGTTGGAACGTCAAGCATACGGGCTTGATGATATGCAACCGAATAAAGCGATTGATCAGCTATCGAATTTAATGGACGAACTTTCCAAGGGATAATCATGAAGCCGGAACATTTAGCGTTACTGCGCGATAAACTCTGGCGGCTCAACAATCTCTACTGGATAACCAACAAAGAAGGTCGCCCTGTCAGATTTAGGATGACGCCAGAGCAGTTGGAATATTTCGAAGGCATCCACACCCGCAATATCATTCTTAAAGCCCGCCAGTTGGGATTTACTACGGAAGTCTGCATTATTCAGCTGGACGCCGCCCTGTTCGAATCCGCCAAGTGTGCCCTGATAGCGCATACACTCAATGATGCTAAGCGCCTGTTTCGGGAAAAGGTCAAGTATGCCTATGACCGATTACCGGACGAGATTAAAGCGGCTAATCCTGCCAGTAATGATGCGGCAGGAGAATTGGTTTTTCGCAAAGGTGGTTCATTGTATGTCTCAACCTCGTTTCGTGGTGGCACATTACGCTATCTGCATGTTTCCGAATTCGGCAAGATTTGCGCTAAGTTTCCTGATAAGGCCCGCGAGATTGTCACTGGGGCATTTGAGGCGGTATCAACCGACTGTTTCACAACGATAGAAAGCACCGCAGAAGGGCGAGCCGGTTACTTCTTTGACTACTGCCAGACTGCTGAGAAGGCACAGATACAAGGCAAGCTACTCTCCAACCTCGACTGGAAGTTTTTCTTCTTTTCTTGGTGGAAAAACCCACTCTATGCGATTGATCCGGTTGAGCCAACCCCGCAGCGACTGGCTGATTACTTTGCTGAATTGAAAGCAAAGCACGGCATCAACCTGACCGAACGCCAACAGGCTTGGTACTACGCTAAAGAGAAAACGCTCGGCGACGACATGAAGCGGGAATACCCGTCAATACCGACTGAGGCATTCCAGCAATCAGTAGAAGGCGCTTACTATGCTAAGCAGTTCCGCTGGTTGTATGAAAATAAACGCATCGGCAAGCTACCGGATAATTCACATCTACCTGTCCATACCTTCTGGGATATCGGTGTGGGGGACTCAACGGCTATCTGGTTCGTGCGTGAGGTGGGTGATGAGTTTCATGTCATCGACTATTACGAAAACTCAGGTGAAGGGCTGCGGCACTACATGAAGACGCTGAAAGATAAAGGTTATACCTACGGTGAGCATTGGGGGCCACATGACATCGATAATCGTGAATTCGGTGCCGATGCGAAATCACGCAGGGAACTGGCTCGCGAAGGGTATGAAATCGACGGGCAGAGATATTCAATGATATTCAAGGTAGTACCGAAAGTGGCGGTTGATACCGGTATTGAATCGGTGCGTGAAATTTTGCCTAACTGCGTATTTGATGAAGAAAAGTGTAGTGAAGGAATATCCCATCTGGAAAGCTACCGCAAGGAGTGGGATGACAAGCGCGGGTGCTGGAAGGATAAGCCGCTGCATGACTTCACATCGCACGGTGCTGATGGCTTCCGTTACTTTGCTGTTGCCAAGAACAACCGCAAGACAGTTGGAGCATTTTTCTTTTAAGGAGCGTCTTTCATGAGTAAAAGCAAAACGGAGTTTTTGGTTAATAGCCTAGCTGACACTATCGCCAAACGGATGATCTATGCATCGGGTGGTATCAGCGGCAATACAAAACGCACCAATATCTATTCTGAATTTGGGTATCCCGAACAGCTCAGATTCAGAGAATATTATAACGCCTATGAACGTAATGCCGTGGCACATGCTGCTGTGCATCGTTTACTGGATAGTTGCTGGCAGGATAATCCGACCATCATTGATGGTGAGGAAAAAAGCGAGTCAGACGTCACCAGTTCATGGGAGACAAAAGTAACAAAGTTATTAAAGCGATTCTGGCCGAAAATCAAAGATGCTGATCGCCGCAATATGATTGGTCATTACTCGGCGCTGCTCATTCAAGTTCGGGATAGCAGGGCATGGAGTGAGCCTGTCGATACCACAGTAGTATCACGGTTAAAAGGCGAAGCGCTGGTTAACCTGATACCTGTCTGGGAGCCTCAACTCACAGTGTCTGAATGGGATACTGATATTAATTCAGAAACCTACGGACAGCCGGCGATGTTCAACTTTGATGAGCGGACGATCGGTCAGGTTGAGATACAAGGGCCAGCAAAACAATTAACTATCCATCCATCGCGGGTCATTATTTTGTGCGAGGGGGCCGAGGATGGGAATATTTTCTCAGGAACGCCATTGCTCAGGGCGGGATATAACAAATTGCTGGATGTTGAAAAAGTCTCTGGCGGTAGTTCTGAGGGATTTTTGAAAAACGCCTCTCGTCAAATTGGGGTGGAGTTTGATAAAGAAACTGATTTACACAGCATCACCACTGCGGCAAAACAGGCAGGCTATCCAGATCTCGGGGCAGCACTGGAGGATAAAATCCATAAGCTGAACAGGGGGACGGATTCAGCCGCCGTGATGCAGGCCGGAAAGTTAAACGTATTGTCAGTCACGCCGGGTGACCCAACGCCAACATGGGAAGTAACTACCCGTGAGTTTTGCGCCTCTGTGCAAGTTCCGTTCACTATCCTGTTTGGCACCCAGACGGGAAAGCTGGCCGGTGATAAAGATGACGCCACGTGGAAAGTGCGCTTGAACGGTCGCCGCTGGGGATTTCTGACCCAGTATGTCACTCAACTGATACGGCGGTTGTGGGAAATTGGCGTCATTGAACCGCCAACATCGGGCGAGGTCACTATTGCATGGTCTGACATGCTCGCAGCCAGTGAGCAGGAGAAGATCGACAACATGATTAAGATGGCTGATGCAGCATTGAAAACTCAGCAGGCATTCGGAACGCCGATATTTACACCGAATGAAATACGTACCGTGGGTGAGCTGGAACCGTTGGAAGATGAACCCGAACCGCAGGGCATAACAGGAGATCCACTAACTGATGACCCAGGCCAGAATCGGAACCCCGATAATACCCAGAAATAAAAGCGACCCCACTCAGTCCTACCGCGCAGTTAATAAAATGTTCCGTGATATCGAGCGGCGGTATTACGACATCAAGACGGCTCTCAGGCAATTATTCGACCAGCGATTAAAAGGCAGAACGATAGAAAGCAACGCCAAACTATCCTATGTCATGCACGGCAATACGCTGTATCACGTTAATACAGGGGCCTATGTCTATGACATGACATCAACGCAACTTGCGGATCTGCTAGAGATTCTACAGATTATTTTGGATGATTATTTGCTGGATGGAGGGAAGGATCAGTTATGGGCGTTTAGTTATGTAGCTGATGAATACAAGCGTGGGACACATAGCGCCTATACCAACTTGTCAGCTCAGTCCACCGTCTACGCACAGCAAACCACCCTCTCAGTATTGCTATCAACCCCAGCCTATCAAAATCAGATTGCTACGGCATTTGTAGAAGCCTATAGCGACTGGAAAGGAATTTCTGACGCTGCCAGGGCTGATTTATCGAATGTAATAACTGATGCCATAGCTCGTGGGGTGAGTCCAAGAGAGACGGCCGCTATTGTCAGTAAGCGCCTTGATGTCTCAATGGGGTTAGCAAAGAACATCGCCCAAACGGAACAAGTTGGCGCATTGCGGCGTGCTAACTGGAATGAAGCAGATTGGGCGCAAGAACGATTGGGCCTAAATATCCAATTACTTTGGTTATCTGCCCTGAAGCCAACCACCAGATGGTGGCACGCAGTAAGGCACGGAAAGACCTACACCAAGCAAGAAGTTGAAGGGTTTTACTCTAAAAAAGGGAATCGTTACCGCTGTTTTTGTGCACAGCAACCTGTGGTGCTGGACGATGACGGCAAGCTGTATAACAAAGGGTTAACTGAACGCCTAACGGAAGAGAGCAAGGCGTGGGAATCTGAATCATCTAAGTAATAATTCAATGAGGTCAAGAAATGGGATTCTTTGGAATTCATGTTAAGTCACTGGCCTTAAACTCCTCCAATATCTCAACTGAAATTATTGATGGTGATGAGCATATCGTCATTCGTGGCGTAGTGCCTGTCGTTGATGATGTTGTGATGAACGGGGGATTATATCCCGCCAGTGAAATTAACAAGAGCTATCAGTCAATGGAGGGTAAACAGGTTCCTTACGGACACCCGAAAATTGACGGTCAGTATATATCTGCTGACACACCAAGGGCAGTAAATCAATTCCATATCGGCGCATGGGCTGAAAACGTCCGCAAAGATGGTGACAAGGTTGTTATGGATGTGAAAGTTAATCGGCGCTTTGCTGATTCAACTGATAAGGGAAAGGAATTTTTATCCCGTATTGATGATGTACTAGCGGGTAATAGCTCCGAACCAATCCATGTTTCAACAGGGCTACTATTACAGCGCGAGCAGAACAAAGGCAAGTCTAAGGGTAAGGCGTATACATGGATTGCCCGCAACATGCACTTTGACCATATTGCCGTATTGTCAGTCAGCGAACCGGGTGCAGCCACACCAGAAGAAGGTGTTGGAATGTTTGTTAATGCTGCGGGTGAAAAAATTGAAGTTGAACAGGTCAATTTGTCTGATGCCTCAAACTGCACCGAAGAAAGGCTGATAGATAAAGCGAGGTTTTTCTTTACTAACGCCTCCAACTTCTCTTTTGACGATATCTATTCCGCACTGAGAACGAAATTAAAAGCCACCTATACCGATGATGACTGGCCTTACCCTGAGACAGTCTGGCCTGACAAATTCATCTATTACCGATCCGGTAAAACCTACCGACAAAAATATCTCATGAACGATGACGGTACAGCCGAACTCGTTGGGGAGCCTATTGAAGTTGTGCGCAAGCCGACCGAATACGAAGAAGTCAAAACCAACAAGGAACACAACCCGATGAAAGACATGATCATCAATGCCCTGAAAGCGGCAAATCAAGCTACCGATGGCAAATCAGATGAAGAGCTGTTGACAGCGTATAACGCGCTTAAGGAGAAAGAGAAGCAGGATAAGGACAAAAAAGAACAAGAAGAAAAGGAGAAAAAGGAAAAGGCGACAAACTCAAACGACATGCCTGATTGGGCAAAGCTGATGAGTAACGAGCTTAAGGATCTGAAAAGCGTCCTGACCGCCAATGCAGACAAAGAAAAGGCTGACAAACGCGCCGCTGTCAAAGCGAAATTTGGTCTGGATGACACCGCCGTTAACGCACTGGATGGTGCGGCACTCGATGGCTTCTATGCACAATGCCAGTCCTCAACGGGACTGAATTCTGCGTTTACTAATAACAATTCTGAATCATTTACCTCTATGCCGGAGTAATAGAAATGGCGAAAAACGGAAAACATGTAATTCATGCGGGCGGTGTGTTTATCAACCCTATGCTAAACCGAGAAGGTGCGGCGGCGGTGGATACTCTGCCCGGCACTATTGGGTATTTTGACAAAGGCAAGTTCAAAGCTTCAGTAGATGGCAAAGAAGCGGTGATCCTTTATGTCGCCAATATCGACTATCTCCGTTGTCAGACAGTGGATGATCCTATCACGGCGGGTGGTGTGGTTGTCGGCATTCACCCAATGACGGGGATGTTCCTGAATGTCCGTGCGACAGAGGGGATCTACAAAAAGGGGCAGGCGGTAGCGGTCGCTAATGGTCAGATTAAAGCCATCAGTGATGGAGCTGCATTTGCCTATATCGAAGAAGACAGCATCACCGCCAAAGCGGGTGATCTGGTTCGTGTGGTTTTTAAGTAAGGAGGCATGAATGTTTGTATTTTCAACCCAAAGGGCAACCGAAACCGGAAACCTTGAGGCTAATCAGGCTCAGTTTAATGAACTGACATTAGCACGGAACTCTTCTGCTCAAGCGGTCGCGGATTTTATTTCCCGCGCTCGCTTTCGTAGTGAAAATGCTCCGCAACTCGATGCAGTCAATGCTATCGACGATATTCGTCGCCTGTACCGGACGTATGACCAGACCGTGCTGGCGGAGTTCGAGCCTAACACTGAGTTTACACTTCTGAATGACCTGATGCCGCTGTCGCGCTCTGTTCGTCTGGAAGAGTCTGTCTATGAGTACGCTCGTACAGGTGGCAAAGGCTGGGCGCATACGTCCATGAGTGGTCAAATTGGTGCCGCATTGGATGCGCGTGCGTATTCATTCGATGGAACAATGGTGCCGATTCACGACTCTGGATTCAAATTCCAATGGCGTGATCCGATTTTTAACAAAGGTTCAGCGCTAGCATCTTTGGCGGATGCCCAACGGGGTTCGGTTGGCAGCGTTCGCCGTCAGTACATGGACTACATCTTCAACGGCTTCAAAGACAGCGAAGGCAACTATGTTCAGTTTGACGGCAAAACATGGAAAGGCTTGAAGGCAGATGAACGCGTTGGCATGGTGGATTTGGGGGCTGCTGGCCTGAATATCGATTTCACCAAATCGGATGCCAAGTCCACTCGTGAAGGCGCTATTGCACTCCGTGACACTCTGCGCCTGAAAAACTTCATGTATGCCGAGCAGACTTGGTATGTCTCCGGTGACATCCTGTCTCACTGGGAGAAGATTTACTTTGATGTCAATGCAACTCGTACTGTACTGGAAGAAATCAAGCGCCTAACTGGTATCAAAGAAATTAAGGAAGATTTTGAACTGAAAGGTAACGAAATTCTGGTTGTACCTTTGAGTGCTGGCGTTATCTCTCCTATCGTTGGTCAAGCATTTGGTACGGTGGCAGACCCTCGCCAATACTACAACTCAGACTACGTATGGCGTACATGGGGTGCGGCTGGCCTGATGGTCAAGACCGATATCAACAACAAGCACGGCGTTCTGTTCGCTAAAGGATAAGGAAGCATTATGGCACTGGTAAAAGTGATTGCAGGCAATCTGTTTTCTGGTGCCAACCTCCAAAAACTGGAGGTTGGTGATTTTGCGGAAGTGGATCAGCTTACGGCGCAGCGATGGGCGGCAATTGGGTTGGTGGAGTTAATTGAAGACCGAGTGTTTGAGGTAGCAACACCGCCTCAAGATTCTTCTGATACTAAGCCTGATAAGCCCCTAAAAGGTAAAGGAAAGGGGGATAAACCCGATGGTGCAGATAACGCTGAATGATATCAAGCCCATGATCGGCGAATTGGGGTTTACGCTGCCTGATACGGTGCTTCAATTGCTGTTGGAGCAAGTGAATGCCAAATCTGAATGCCTGTCTGCTAATTATGATGAGTCAACGCAAACGCAAAAGCTATTGCTTATTTACGCCACTGTCCGTTTGGCCTCCCTATCAGGTGCAAGAAAGATTGCCTCGCAGGGTTCACCATCTGGTGGCTCGCGTTCATTCAATTATGATTCAGCCGGTACAGATTACCTGCTTAAACAAATCAGGGCATGGGACAAACACAATTGCCTGTCTGATTTGCCGCTGGAGAGTAAATCTGTCGGATTCTTTGACGTGGTAGGGTGATCATGAGCAGTGTTGCTAATTGGGCTTATACCGCCCCTTGCACTTTCTGGAAACAATTAGGAACTGATGAGTATGGCCGACCGCTTGGTTATGAAGCGCCGAAAATCATCCAGTGTGATTATCAGGGGGGCCTGTCCAGCAAACTATCCGGTGTGGGTACTGAACTGGTTGCCAAAAATACTTTCTGGACGGAGTTCGCGGACGCGTCTATTGGGGATTATATCCTGATTGGCGAATCGCCAGATCCGAACCCTGTTGCTGCCGGTGCTGATGAAATCAAATTCACTACCCGCTATGCCGACACCTTTGAGCGCTTGGCTGATGATTACGTATTAGTGACAGGAGCGTGATATGGGTGCCAAGGTCAGGGGTATTCGTGAAGCTAAATCAAGGCTTCACGCTTTAATCGGTGATATACGTGGGCGAAAAGTGGTTCGAGCGATGTATAAGGCTCTGTATATCGGTAGTGCTCAGGCCGCGCTTTATACGCCGATTGATACTTCCACGCTGATTAACTCCCAATTTCGTGATGTTCGCTTTGAAGGAGTGCGGTTGACTGGGCGCGTGGGCTATTCTGCGAATTATGCCGTTTATGTCCACGATCCTAACGTGAAGCAGGATTTTCGCCGGGCGACCGCGAAGAAGGAGTTCCTAAAACAGGGTTTTGATGAGATGAGAAGTGAGATAGATAAAGTCGTCGCTCAGGAGCTGAAACTATGATGACCTTTGAGCAATTCCGCCATTATCTGGCAAAAGCGGGACTGATTGGCGGTTTTAAGATCCAGATGCTCAACTGGATTGAGCAAAAAGGCGATGGCGGTCAGACGCAATACATGGTCTTTCAGCCTGCTGGCGGAACTGGTCGGCTGGATGATTTAGGGGCTGATGACAATGTTCAGGTAATTTTGGTCAGCGGACAAAATAACCCGCAACCCGTCATTCAACGAGCGCAGGAAATACTCGATCATGTCGCCTCTCACCCCGATGATGATTGCTTAACGTCTGTTTTTAATCTTGGCGGTTTGACAGCTCCCATCCCCACCCAAGAGAACCGGTACGTTATCCGGTTACTATTCCGCTGCACATCATAACAGGTCGCTTAATGCGACTTTTTTATTTCTATTAGTAGAGGTTATTCACATGGCAGATTGCCCGGTAGAAACCAACAAACTCATTGGTCGTAACGCTATTATTCGCATTGCACAGGGCTGTCCTGATGCAGTGCCAAATCAATCTGCGTTTTTTCGAATAGGCGCATTGACCACCAAATCATTTGACCTGTCACCCAATACCCTGACATCTGAGGCTGATGATTCAAAAGGGCTGGTGGAAAGCGTTGTAACCAGTATGGACTTAACTATCAGCTTTGATGGTGAATATCGCAAGAGGGACAAGAACGATGACTTTGGGCCATTGCGTTTGTTGAAGGAAATCCCGAAGGAGGTTCAAGCGGGTCGCCAGCCGGCGTATTGGGTACAAATGGACTTCACAGGCGAAGATGCACTTGTACTACAGGCGTACATGGTATTTACGTCATGGTCATCTCAGTTTGGCTCTAGCGAGTTTGCTACATACTCTGGCGAACTGAAAGTCAGTGACGCTGATACCGTTGAATGGTTAATTGAAGAGGTTGCAGTGCAATCAGTTTCGGTTAATCCTCAGTCATTGACGGTAGCCGTAGGGAAAACTGGCTCATTCGTAGTTAATTTCAGTCCTGCTGATGCTACTGATAAAACCTATACCGCGGTATCAGACAAACCCAGCATTGCGACAGTGAGCCAGATAGGTAACGTGGTAACAGTGAAAGGTATCGCGGATGGCTCTGCAAACGTCACAGTGAAAACGCGGGACGGCAATAAATCCGCAAAATGTGCAGTGACCGTCACGGCATAACATTACAAAGGGCGCTTACGAGTGCCCTTGATAATGTTCAGGAGGAATTATGACACCTATTTTAGATATTGGTGAGATGGTTATCTCTACTGATAAAACCGATTATTTACTGCGCCCCTCTTTCTCTGCAATGACACGTATCGGTACACCTCGACAGATTGTGGAGACGTACACTTTGCTCAATGGAGCAGAAACTCAGGAGTTAATTAACCGCGCACTTTTGGCTTACGGCACACTTCCCGACTGGCTGATTAAACTGATGCGAAAACCCGCATTTGGCCGCAATATCCTGTCAACGGCCATGATAGTGATACAGGCGTGCTGTAACGATGACGTGGAAGAGCTGATCGGTGAATGGCGTCCGGGGCGAAGAGGAGTCGTGTACCGTTTGGGTAGTTTGCCAATTAATGACATCATTGTCATTGCCCGCGAACTGATAACGCACGGTGTTATCGGTCGGGTTAAAATCAGGAAACTCCAGCGGCATGAAGGGAAGGAAGAGTTTTCTGACCAGTTTAAAGCCATTGAATACATCAACGCAGCTCGAGCCCATTTCAATATGTCCCGTCAAGAAGCTAAGCAGTTAACGATGACTGAGTTTCAGATGATGCTAAAAGCTAAGTTCCCTGATGAGAAAGGCTTCACGCGGGCTGAGTACGATGCGGTTATTGATGCCGATGATCAGCGTACTAACGACTTGATAAGCGGCAAGCGAAGGTTGGTGAGTATGAAAAAACAGTAACACCAAACTAAAATGATATTGATTGCGGTAAATTCTAAATGATTTTTTAGTTGATTTTTGATGTACTAGTAAGTGCTACAGCTTACTGGCCGTATTATAAATAATACGCAATTCGCTAACTTATTGATTTAATGATTTTTAGCGCCATTAGAAACAGGGTGAATAAATGTTACAGCTTGATTTCGGTTCTCCAAATGCTTTTGAACGAGCTATCTCACCATTTGAAGAGATGGCTGCGTATGAGGCTTTGTGGTCTGAGCAAGGAGCAACATTCAAAACCATCGCAGATAAATTTAGACAATTCCCCGATACTGTGCCCTCTGAATTGGTTCCCGAAAATGTCAGAACGGAATTTAAGGAAATTCTGAAAGATATTTTTACTCAATACTCAGTTGAGAATTTTGGAGTTAGGGTGCATGGAGCTAATGAATATCCTGAAAAGCTAAGGGATGCCAAACACCCAATAGAGATTCTGTACTATCAAGGGTGGTGGGATCTCGTGAATACACGTGGTGTTGCTGTTGTAGGTTCCCGTAAAGTATCGGAGGAAGGGAAACGGAGAACAAGAAAGCTCGTTCATTGTTTGGTGAATGACAAGTTTACTATTATCTCTGGCTTAGCTGAGGGGGTTGACACTGAGGCTCATAAAACAGCCTTAAAATTAGGTGGAAATACCATTGCTGTCATTGGAACTCCGCTATCTCATTTCTACCCAAAACAGAACAGTGAACTACAAAAATTTATTAGAGAAAACTATCTACTGATTAGCCAAGTTCCATTTAAACGTTATCTAGATCAAGATTTTCGTGCGAACAGATTGTTCTTTCCTGAGCGCAATGTAACCATGTCTGCGTTATCAGAAGCTACGATTATTGTAGAAGCATCTGATACATCTGGGACTCTGACACAGGCTAGAGCTGCTCTTAATCAAGGTAGGAAGCTGTTTATACTGGAAAGCTGTTTTCAAAACAGTTCTATTTCTTGGCCTGCAAAATATGAAGCTCTTGGTGCTATCAGGGTTAGAGATTATCAGGATATCAGGGAACATATGTGACATATCGCCTTACTCAGATTGATGAACTAACGCGGAATTATCACTATCATCTTACTGGTGATGACGTTTGCTATTATTATGGCGAATACACTTCTGGTAGGAATTATATTCATAGTGATACCAATCAGTTAATTTGGAATTTGAAAAAAAGCGTGAGAACGTCAAATCCTAATGAGCTTAGATATAAACAGAGGGCTATCTTTGAAGTGGCTCAGTTAGTGGCTCGTATTGGCAATCTTAAAGATATCACTTTTGTTCCTGTCCCTCCTTCCAAATGTGAAACAGATCCTGAATATGATAACAGAATGGAATTTATTCTTAAGGAAGCTAAGTTAATTAATCCTGAACTTGATTATAGAAAATTAATCACTCAACGAAATTCTATGGCTGCATCACATACAGCCACAAATAGACCTAGTCCAGAAGAGATTGCTGCTAATTATATCTTTGATAGCAACCTTGCTATCGGCATTAGACCATCTATAGTGATCTTTGATGATGTGTTAACGGCAGGAAGTCACTATAAGGCGATGAAAACAGTCATCAAGCAGCATATTCCCCACGTGGAGATAATAGGACTGTTTATTGCAAGAACCGTTCGCGAATCTGATTTTGATGATTTTGATGACCTAACCAAGCAATCTTAGCCCTTGGTTATTTCTCTAATAGACGTTCCCCCGCACTTGCAGAGACAAACCACTTTAATTAAATAACCATCACATAGAAGCCACTTAATTGTGGCTTTTTGCTTTGTCGTTTAGTTAAATTTATTTGACTTTTAAATCAAAGCAAGGAAATTTAGATGAAAATAGCACCAATAATTACTTTGGTAGGCCTTATATATACTCTGCCATCGTTTGCCGATGATTGCATTGGCTATGGAAGCTATCAGACGTGCACTAAATCAAGTAAAAATGCACAAGGTGATGATGTTATTGAATCATATGACTCGGAAGGTAATTCATACTCTATAACATCGGGTTCAAGAGAACATAGTGATGGTTCATCCGAGGTGTTTTCTGTTGATAGCGAAGGAAATGAATATTCAATTAAAAGCTGGTGTGATTCTTCAGGTTGTCACAGTAGAGACAGTGAAGGTAACACTTGTACCGTAACTAGTTCCGGTGAAATGATTGGCTGTTGAGGATAAGAAAGTGATAAAGAAATTACTGGCAGTGGTAGCATTAGCTTCTGTGAGTTTTTTTGCTAAATCAGCCATAACTGATAGACCTTTAACTCAACAGGAAATAAGTTTGGTTGAAGCCGAAGTGAAGGCGAGCCTAAAAGATCCAGGCAGTGCAAAATTCAAACATGTCAATCTAATACAAGATAGTGAAAGTTCGATAGATGTGTACTGTGGTCAGGTTAACGCGAAAAACTCATATGGTGGATATGTCGGCTTTAAACCGTTCATGGTAATACTATTGACGAATCAAAAAAACGAAAGAAAGGCTATGACACTACCAGAAGGAGAGGAATCTTCAACAATAAAGGAAAAAGCCACCATGAAGCAATGCGCTAATCATGGTTACTAGACAGAGTAATCGTTACTAAGCCCCATCACGGGGCTTTTTGGGCTAGAGGCTCAATAGGGTGGTGCTCTGCTTCATATGTTTCGATCAACAGTACCATTGCTTCCATATAAGTAAATTCAGGTGTGCCAACTTCGGATTGATTATCAAAAAGCGGTGCTATTGCTTTCAGAGTATCCTGATATTCCTGTTCTGTTTTGATAGGTTTTAAATTCATTAATCACCTCAAAATCGCTGTCAGGTTATTAATCAGACTAATATGTAGGTTACTATTATATAAAGATAAGATAAAATATCTTAATTAATTCATAATAAGAGAAATGGCAAATGTTTAATCTTGAACATATAGGAATTGTAGTGAGAAATAATATTCAGGCTATCGTTGATGTTCTTGGACTTAACCTTGCCGTTGGGGATATTTCAGATGAGGACTATTTTCTTTTATCTCAGGGATATGGAGAACTTTGTTGGGATGACAGTTTGTCTAGAGTAGGAAACAGATCAGACAAATTTGAGTTTTGTATCAAACTAGTAGAATGTGGAAATGTACAGGGAGCGCCAGCGGGCTTAGCCTTGTGTGTATATTCGGTGGATGAGAAAACTTTCGAAATTCATATGATAGAGAATTTCCGGAGGGAAGATAAAAACCATCCATTATATGGAAAAATGTTTCAGCTTACGTTGATGGCTGCTTATTTATTTTGCAAGTCTACAGAAGGTGAGTATGTTCGAGTTATTGAACCAGTTAAAGAAGTGATACCTTATTATGAATCTTATGGATTCAATATGCTTGGATGCGGGTATATAATGGAGGTCAATGTAGCAAATATTGAAACGGTATTCAAAAAGCTTGCAACTTGATAAAAAAAGCACTAGACACTAAATTTTATAGTGATAGGATACGAAAATCATTTAAGCATTACTTAATTTATTAATAGAAATATTAAGAATGTCAGTATCTTATATGGTTGATAAACCATTGAGAGAAGAACCTCTTAGGAGTGATTATGTCAAAGCAAAAGGCAACCATGAAAGACGTTAAATTTGATACGCAGCAGGTATATACTGCTATGGGTGCGGCTGTTGACCTGTTAATTAAAGCTGCTCCGGCTATGCTTGCAGATAAACCAGATGTCGAGCTTCAAGGAAAGCGTAAGCACCATAAAAAAGCCGCATGAATTTAAGTAGCTATCAACTAAACCCGCCAACCGAGCGGGTTTTTCATTTCTAGATACATGTATCAATATAATTAATTCAATTTTAGTCACTCTATTAATCAATAACCCTGCCATCTGGCAGGGTTTTATTTTTTCAGGAGCTAGAAAATGGCAGAAGTTCGCGTAGGTAATATCGTTTATCAAGTATCAATGGATGTAGCTCAACTGCTGGAGGCGAATCACCGGTTAGACTCGCGTATGGGGCAATTGGAGCAGCGTTTTAATCAAACAGGGAGAGCGGTTAATGGGGCAGAAAAGGCATTATTGAGCCTATCAAGAGCGGCAACTGCGGTAACTGCGGCATTGTCTGTCGAAAAGATAGCGGGTTATGCCGATGCGTGGGTTACAGTAAATAACAAGCTGGTTAACGCCACTAAAGCAAATGAATCACTAGCAGAGGTATCTGAACGTGTATTCACTATCGCCCAGAATTCCCGCGCTAGTCTGGATTCCACGGCTGCACTATATGGTCGCCTTGAAAGAGCTACCCGCGCTTATGGTACATCGGCTGATGATGTGGCGAAATTAACTGAAACGGTAGCAAAAGGTCTGGTGGTTTCAGGTGCTACTGCTGCGGAATCATCAAGCGTCATGATTCAGTTCTCGCAGGCTATGGCTTCTGGCGTTCTGCGTGGTGAAGAATTTAACTCCATGTCTGAGAACGGAAGTCGCCTGATTGCGGCATTGAGTGATCACCTCGGGGTTAACATTGGTCAGCTCAGGAAGATGGCAGCGGAGGGGAAATTAACGTCTACGGTCGTAGCTCAGGCTTTTCTAGCTCAGGCAGGAACTATTGCTAAAGAGTTTGATAAAACCTCAGCGACTATGAGCCAGTCAATAGAAATGGCGGCTAACAATATGACTCGATTCTTTGGTCAATCAACCACAGTTCAAACAGCGCTTAAAGCATTTAATAGCACTCTGGTTACTGTTAGTGAAAACATGGATCTTGTTGCGGGTGCTGCAACCGCCTTAGCTGCCGTTATGGGTTCAAGGATGGTTGGCGCGATGACATTAGCGGCAAGCCAAAAGATAACAAATGTCAGAGCTTCTATAGCCTTAGCACAAGCTAATAAAGTGGAAGCAGAAAGTGCATTACACGCCGCCACTATGACATTACGTAAAGCAGAAATGGATAAAATTGCAGCTATTGAGGCGGTACGCCATGCCGAAGCCGAATATGCAGTTGTAAAGGGAACTGATGCGGAAGCAGCAGCACTTGCCAGACTAAATGCTGCCCGCGTTACAGCAACAACAGCAACAGGGGCGTATAAAACTGCACAGGAAGCGGCTACCGCTGCTCAAATCAGGCATACGACGGCTGTCAATGCTGCAAGTGTTGCAATGAACGGACTTAAGGGGGCAATGGCGTTATTAGGTGGGCCATTGGGCATAGTTATGCTGGCAGCAACAGCTCTCTACTACTTCCATGACCAGGCAGAAAATGCGAAAAATGAAGCCAAGGATTTATCTAACACAGTTGAAACTCTGACTGGTAATTTAAAAGAGATGAATAAAGCTCAACTTGAGGCAAATAAAGTTAAGTTAGAGCGAAAATTGGCTGAACAGCAAGAGCAGGTAAAAAAACAGGAAACAAAAGTAAGCGGTCTTCAATGGGAAGTCGATCACAATGGTGGCTTTATTTATTCAAAAAGGTCTGAGGAGGAAATGAAAAAGCTCAGGGATGATTTAGCTATCGCCAAGGGTGAGCGTGAGGACATGAAAACTGTCGAAAATAATTATAAAGAAGCTATCGCTCTGACCAGTAAGGCTCTCGCTGAAAACACCAAGCTAACCAATGAGAACGCTGATGCTAATAAGAACAGAAGCGGAGATGTTGATCAGGCATCTGACAAAGCGGCTGATTTTATTACCAAACTCAAGCAAGAAAACGAATTGCTCAGGACTAAAAAAGGGCTAGAACGAGACTTAAAAGCCGCAGAATTAAAGGGCAAAGCAGCAGGTGCAAGCCCTGAACAGCAAAAACAAATAGCAGATTTGGTGAAAAGCAACAAAGAACTAGAGGACGCAGAAAAAAAACGAGAGGATGCGAAGAAGGAAGCAGAAAACGCAGCTAAAAAGGCGGCTGATGAAGCTAAACGTCGATCTGATGATATTACCGCCGCGCTCAAACGCCAGCGTGACGAAATAGACCGCCTCAAAACTGGCTACGAAGAGAGTAGTCTCGCAATGGCTCAATATGATGCTGCTAAAGCCATGCCGGAAGGTTCATCCCCTGAACAGATTAAAAAAGCCAGAAGAAATGCCGCAGAAAGGTACGATCTTGAAAAAGATGCAGAAGCTCGGAAGTGGGCGCTTGAACAGGATTCTTTAGCTAAATCCAAAAAGGCAATGGATGAAGAACTGGAACATTTGAGGCGCGTCAAGGTTCAGGGCTTGATTGAAATAGAAGAGTTTAATAAACGCGAGCAAGAAATAAGAGAGCGCTATAAGAATAGAGCCGTAGAAGAAGAGAAACAGCGCAAAATTAATGAAGCTGTGTCACCTACTATGAATGCTCTTGGCGAGTTTGACCCAGTGCAAAACCTCATTAATGAACATAAGAGAAAAATAGCAGCTATCACAGATTTCGAGCAGAGACATACAGAGCTGAAAGAACAAGCCGAATCAGCTAGAGCCACTATCGAAAAGAAATATCAAGAAGACCTTGCTACCGCCCAATGGGAGCAATGGAAAGGCCAGAGTGAGATGTATCAGTTTATGGGGAGCGCGGTTGAAGCACTAGGCCAACGTTCAGCCAATGCCATTACCGGATTGTTAACCGGCACCCAGACCGCTAATGAGGCCATGCGTAACCTTGCACTGACCATCACCAATGAGGCAGTCTCAGCACTGGTTCAGATGGGGATGCAGCAAATTAAGAACATGATTATGGGTAAAGCATTGGCCGCGGCATCAACAGCAACAACTATGGCTCAAGCAGCTGCGGCTCAAGCTGCATGGGCACCTGCTGCCCTTAGCGCCTCCATTGCGACATTGGGAACGGCGGCGGCTACAGGAACCACCGCTTACATGTCCTCTCTGGCTGCAAGTAAGGCGTTTGCAATTGCTGGCGCTCGTAAAAACGGTGGTCCAGTCAGCCCGAACGGTGCTTACCGTATTGGTGAAAATAATAAGCCTGAGATATTTAAGGCCAATAATGGTAATCAATATCTGGTACCTGGTGATAGGGGCAAGGTGATTAGTAATAGGGAGATGGGCGGTGGCAATGGGAGGTCTGTGATTTACCAGCCAACATTTCAAATCTCAATCAGTACGCAGGGCGGAGTTACTGAGCAAGATGCCAGAATGCTTTCAAATATCATTGATGCTAAAATGAACGATTTTGTCGTGAACCAGATGAGAGACAATGGTCTCTTTGAAAAAATTGGATATTAAAAAGGAAAAATAATGAGATTTCTGATTACGAAAGTTACCTACCACTCTAATTATGATATTGGTAAGGGCCTTGTTTTTGGTGGGCAAACTATTGATGTGGCGATTGATGTTTACACTGAAGATAGTGAAAGGTGCCAGCTTAATACGTGGGTTGAGTTACCATACAGCAAGAAATTAACGCTTGAAGAAATGGAAAATAAAGCCATAGAAATGGCAAAAGAAAAGCTCAAGATGATATTGGGTCAGATCTGAGAATAATCCGCTTCGGCGGGGTTTGGTCATTTAAATAGCAACAAATTGATACATTTCAATCATCAACGAAACAAATAAAATACAGTTTTTACTGTTGAACCCTAGGTTCAAAGGGGCTAATATTACCTCAGTTATATTTATCTATGAGCTAAATATTGAATCTTTTGATTAGGGGGCTGCATGCCATTGCATCTTAAAAATATAGATAAAATTGCTGCTGATTTCAGTCACCTGAATGAATCTAAGCGCAATGGTGATCTGTATGATGCGCTTAATCCATTGGCTCATGAGATCACAAAAGGTGTTGATGAATTAATTCTACCTCCGGGTTATCGGCTTATTCGGGTAGATGAACGGCTGGATATAAACAAAACTCACTTTGAGCTGGCTTTACTGTGTGATGTTACACATGAAGTCGTTTATTACAACAAAGTGATAATAACTGATGATGTAGAGTTGAAGTGCAGACCTGTATCTCAAGTGTTGCTTTGGCGCACAAAGAAACCAAAGCACAATGCGGCTCTAAATGGCTTTGCCTCAAAAATATTCTTCCATTATCTAATCAAAAGTTATGACGTAATAGTTTCTGATGTTAATCAGACGCATGAAGGAATGTCATTCTGGCAAGGCAGGATGTATGAAGCGCTGGAGTACAACCTATATGTCTATGGTTATGATGTGATGAGTGGTGAAGTTAGGCAAATATCTAATCAGGATGAAGTCGGTGATTATCAATCTTGGTTATGGGGAAGCGAAGAACATCACCCACACCGATTAGCCATCATATCGAAAATAGTGCTACCAAATAACTAAACCCGCCAAGTGCGGGTTTTCATTTATATCAACAAGCCCTCTTCGGAGGGTTTTTTATTGGGTGAAGTATGACAAAATCAGAATTTAAATGGCGGCCACAGGATAACTATGAAGTCAGCCATGAACCGCGAGTAAAGGTTATCCGATTTGGCGATGGCTACGAACAGCGCATCAAGGACGGCATTAATAATCAGCTCAAAAAGTACCAACTCAGCTTTGTCGAGAAAGCAGACACGGGACGCGCTATTGATGAGTTTCTACGGGCGCGAGGCGCGGTGGAGTCATTCACATGGCTAACCAGTGATGATAACCAGTTGCGCACTTTCGTTTGCCGTTCGTGGACAGTGAATCGACAGCGGCTGATGTGGTCCATTAGTTGTGTCTTTGAAGAGGTGGTTGCGTGAGAGATATTCCAAAAGAAATGCGGATTGAGGTTACCGAATTGGCTCAGAATGCCATTCTCAATCTGTATGAAATCGATTTAACGGCCTTTGGGGGCGATATCTACCGTTTTCATGATGGTATGAACGGAAAGTTACAGCCGGTTATCTGGCAAGGAATGCGCTATGAGCCTTATCCGGTTGAGGTGACAGGGTTTGAGATGAGCGGTAAAGGCCCCAGTTCCAGACCGAAAATGGTTTTTGCCAATATTAACGGGTTCATTACGGCAATAAATCAGGATTTCAATGATGCGTTAGGTGCGGTAGTGACACGCCATCAAGTGCCTGAGATTTATCTGGATGCAGTGAATTTCCCGAACGGTAACCCACAGGCCGATCCAACACGAGAGGCGGTGAGCAAATACCTGATAGAACAGAAACAAGATTCCAATGCTGACTTCGTGACTTATGTACTTGCCTTGCCCAGTGAAACTGATGGTGCGTTAATTCCGGCACGGGTGATTCAGGCTGATATTTGTTGCTGGCAGTATCGTTCTGCTGATTGTGGCTATGATGGCCCACCCGTGGCAGATGAAAAGGACCAGCCAACCACTAATCCACTGAAAGATCGATGTTCAAAAAAGTACAGCGGCTGTGTTAAACGCTTCCCCCGCCCTTTATCCATGCCATTTGGCGGCTTTCTGGGTGCCAATAAACTAGGTTAATACCATGCTTGAACAAGACATTATCGCCCACGCGAAAGCGGAAGGGGTGAGGGAATCGTGCGGCCTAATTTCGGGTGGGCGCTATTTTCCGTGCCGTAATATTTCACCAGATCCTGAGAACTACTTCGAAATTAATCCTGATGACTGGATAACCGCAGAATGTTTTGCCGATATTGAGGCCATCGTTCACAGTCACCCAAATGGTAAGCCTCGCCTGAGTACAGGAGACAGGGAGCAGCAAATTAAAACGGGCTTACCGTGGTGGTTAGCCTGTGGTGATTGGGTGTATAAATTCCGCCCTGTTCCACGGTTATTGGGTCGGGAATTTATTCACGGCGTGCAGGATTGCTACTCGCTCATCCGGGACGCTTATCATCTTGCAGGTATCGAGTTAATAGATGCCGAGCGTGAGGATGAATGGTGGAACAAAGGGCAAAATCTTTATATTGATAACAGTCTCAGTCAGGGTTTTGAGCGGGTTGATGAAATTCATCCCGGCGACATCATTCTTATCTGCTTAGGTAGCCAAACGCCCTGTCACGGGGCTATCTATATCGGTAATCAGCAAATACTACACCATAGACCAGACCGTATCAGTAAACGCGATGTTTATGACGGTTATTGGCTTAGATACACACATTCAGTATGGAGACATAAACAATGGTCAAGTTACAGCTTGGAGGCCATCTTAGAAGATTTGGCCGTCGCTACGAATTAGAGGTACGTGACGCCGCAGAAGCGGTCAGGTGCTTGTGTTATCAGTTAAAAGGATTCCAACAAGCACTGTCTGACGGGTATATCCGCATTCGTATTGCGGGGCGGGACATGACAGAAAAGAGTGTTCCGGCTGGCATGAATCACCCACTCAATGATGGTGATATTGTCACGATTGTGCCTATTGTTAGCGGTGCTGGCGGAAACATGGGAGTCGGCATGGCTATTCTGGGTGTTGTTGCTGTAGGTGCCGCATTTTTTACCGGAGGGGCTTCGATTGCAGCATGGGCGAGTATGGGTATGGCTGGCACAGTAGCAACTGGTTTAGCTATTGCAGGCGTTGCATTAATCGGTGCAGGGTTGGCATCTATGCTCACCAAGATGCCAAATGGCCCAGAAATGGGTTCTAGCAAAACGGAAGGCAATAAGTATTTCAACTCACTGGAAAATCGTATTGGACAAGGGCATCCGGTTCCGATTGCCTACGGTGAGATAGTTGTAGGTTCAAATGTGATTTCGCAAGGTTTGGAGACGGAATAATGGGAAAAGGTGGCGGTGGTGGCAGTACACCCAGATTGCTTGATGATAACTTGAAAAATAAACAGTTTCTGAAAATTGTTGATCTGATTGGGGAAGGACAAATCGAGGGACCTGTTGGTGGATTGCACGGGTTCAGGATAAACGGGACGCCGGTCGTCGATAAAGACGGCAATCCCAATATCAATGGTGTTACTGTTCAGTGGCGTGCTGGCACTCAATCCCAAGAGCCACTCAGCGACTATCCATTCGTTGAGAGTGAGATACCTGTCAGTGTCGAAGTTAAGAAAGAAACTCCCATCCTCAGATCGGTATCCAGTCAGGATGTAGATCGGGTTCGCTTTACAGTGGGTGTCAGCCAGCTTGTTCAGACCGATAGCAAAGGTAATCAAAATAATACCTCAGTAGAGTTGGCTATTGATGTGAATGACGGTTCTGGTTGGTATAACGCAAAAGTTGTACAGATAGGTCCAGCTAAAATCAGCGGACAATATCTGGAATCTCATACCATTGACGCACCGAAGAAAAAACCGTTTCAAATCAGGGTATCTCGATTAACGGAGGACAGCAAGAGCGACCAACTTCGCAACGGTACGGTATGGGCCAGCTATACCGAAATTACCGATACCTTGATGAGCTACCCCAATAGTGCTGTGGTTGGTATGCGTATTGACCGCTCACAGTTTGCCGATACCCCCAAACGTACCTACCACATCAAGGGGATGATTGTGCAGGTGCCAGATAACTACAACCCAGAAACCCGTGAATATAAGGGCGTATGGACAGGACGCTTTAAGCCAGCGTACACAAATAATCCAGCATGGATTTTCTACGATTTGGTCACCAATACCCGTTATGGCATCGGGAAACTGATGGGGCCTTTCGGTTGTGACAAATTCGCGCTCTATGCCATCGCTCAATACTGCGATCAGTTAGTTCCTGATGGATTTGGCGGGACCGAACCCCGTTTTACCTGTAATGCATATATAGCCACTCAACGCAAAGCGCGGGATGTTCTGGATGATTTGGCATCCGTATTCCGTGGTATGCAGGTATGGGACGGTTTGAAACTGACTGCATTTCAGGACAGGCCATCCGATCCTGTGTGGACATTCACGAATGCCAACGTAGTTGAGGGAAAATTTAACTACAGTTCTGCTGCAAAGAAAGCCCGCCACACCATGATTGAGGTTACATGGACTAACCCCGATAATGGCTGGAAAGACGAGCGGGAAATCATTCAGGATGATGAGCTGGTGGCCCGTTTGGGGATTAATGTCAAAAAAGTGGCAGCATTTGGCTGCACCAGTCGTGGACAGGCTCACCGTGTTGGTAAATGGATCATCGAAACCGAGAAACTTGAAACCGATTCCGTGACGTTCAGCACGGGTCGTGAGGGTATCAATTGCATACCAGGTGATATTGTTGAAATTGCTGATAACACATTTGCAGCGGCGCGTATTGGCGGGCGCGTACTTTCATTTTCAGGCAAAACTGTTCACATTGATGCCCCCGCCGAATTCGCAAAGGGGGAATCGGGTTATTTCTCTTATATGGGAAGCGAAGGCAAGTTTGTTCGGGTTGATATTGAGTCCGTCAATGGTGATGTTGTCACACTGAAAGATGAACCTAAAGGATTGCGGCAATGGGGTGTGTTCTCCATTTCCAAGCGATCACTCGTCACGCGTCTATTCAGAGTCATGAGTATTGCAGAGGACAACAAAACAGGTAATTACAATTTTACCTGTATTCAGCACGAACCCCAAAAAGAGGCTATTGTTGATAATGGAGCCGATTTTAAGGGCGACCCTGCCACACAAAACGTGATCCGTATTCCCAATATTGAACGCTTGAGCATTGCCTATGTTCTGGATAGTTCACAGGTACAGGCGCGGGCGATGTGGGCGACTACCACAGTTAACCGCAATATCACCTTTGATGTGACGGTTTATCGTGGCAATAAAGTGGTTTCCAGCGGCAATACAAAAGAGCTGGAATATTATTTTAATGGGCTGGGTGCAGGAAACTACATGGTGGGCGTTCGCGCCCGTGATGGCAGCGGAATGTTAGGCGATGAATCTAAGGTTCAGATGGTAATTGGTGCACCCGCCGCACCTTCTGTCGTTAACATTGAACCCGGATTTTTTGAGTTAAAAGCCATTCCTCATATCAGTGCACCAAAGACACTGGACACTCA
Source organism: Xenorhabdus sp. SGI 60 (assembly GCF_056632175.1). NCBI lineage: Bacteria > Pseudomonadati > Pseudomonadota > Gammaproteobacteria > Enterobacterales > Morganellaceae > Xenorhabdus > Xenorhabdus sp. SGI 60. The sequence continues at coordinate 1,728,394 of NZ_CP196860.1, forward strand.
GTTTGAATTCTGGTTCTCAGAAAAACAGATCATCAATATTAACGAGATTGAGGCAAAAGCTGATTTTCTGGGTATTGCGAAATTCTGGATAAAAGGCCAATTAAAAGCTGGAACACCTTACTGGTTTTACGTCCGCAGCATCAATGAATTCGGTAGATCGCATTTCGTTGAGGCGGTCGGCGAACCCAATGACAACACAAGGGAGCTTTTGGGTGAATTAGGCAACAAATTCATGACCGCCGAAGCCGGAAAACGCCTGCAATCTGACATGAACTGGATCAATGAAACTGCCCTCATCCTCACCGGCGCCCAGCAGCAATTATCCCGAGAGCTGATGGTGCGTGATGGGGAAAATAAAGCGCAGATTAGCGAATTGTGGCAGGTCAGGGCGACGGATAATGAGGCGTGGGCGCAGAAACTCACGGAATTGCGTACCAATATCGGGAACACTGACGACAGCGTCAACCGGATTGCAGCGGATGTAATAGACAACAAGCAGGCAGTATCCAATACACAGAAAGCGGTCGCTGAGTCAACACAGCAGGTTCAGGCGCAGTTCAGGGAACAGCAGGCCATCATCAACAGCAAAATGCAGGCGGAATTTAACCAGTCCGGTAACGGTTATGCCATCCATAGTGTGAATATCACCATCAAGCACAATGGCCGGAATTACAACGCGGCGGGCATGGTGATCAGTGGTGAAGTGAAGAACGGTAATCTGGAGTCGTATATCGGATTTTCTGCCAATAACTTTGCGTTCTATAACCCCGTTAATGGCAGGATGGAGCCATTTATGGTGGTTAAAAATGGACAGTTGTTTGTCAGAGAGGCGTTTATTGATATGGCGAATATCAGGCAACTATTGGTTGGACTGGATATTAAATCCACGAATTACATTCCCAATCAGCGGGGCTTTCGGATTGACGCTAAAACTGGATACATTGAGATAAACGGTTCAGGAAATGGTTACCGGGTGCAGATCAAAGATTCAGGCTGGTATATGTTTGACAACAACGGCAGGGCAATCATTGAACTGGGGGAATTCTTATGAGTGGTTACGGGCTAAAAATTGTCAATCCACACGATGGGACCAGCTTTATTTTTAATGAGAAAACAACACCTGCCAGCCTGGTATGGACTGATTATGTCGCCAAAAATACACAGGGGATTCATCAAAGCCCGACTGACTGGCGGCATTATGAATGGGAGTGTCAAATCAAAATCCCGGTGGGCTATCAGGCACATGTCTATCCCGTTGGGTTCACAGAATTTCATCAAGATCGCTCAGGAAATGGATTCAGATTAACGGGGTTTTCTGAGCGAATTCGGTTCTCTCAGAATGGGGAAAACGTCATCGTCGATGGCCTGAGTTTACAGAATGTTTTTGATAATTGGCTCACGGAGCTGATAAAAATTATCGCGTACCCGCTGATGTTGGGTGGCAGGGCGGGATTAAAAATATTAAACAACAGTAATTTTAATACCAGCGTTCCGCCTGCCGGATTTGGTTATGTTTCCCATAAAGCGCGTGTGTATATACAGGGGCGATTTAACCCGGCGTCAATAGATCCCAGACTCAATTACGGAAATTGTCTGATGTTTTTTTACAATGAAGACCCGGCGTGCATGTTGGTTCACCGAGAAGGTTATTACAGCTGTAACAGGTACGATGGCGGTGACAGGGCGGGGTGGTATCGGGTTGTGGTTTTTTCTGACATCGGCGTTAAGGAGCGGCTCGAAGGTAAGGGATATGGCCTTAAACTTAGAAACAAGGACGGGGTTATTACCTTTAACTCCGGCGTTGGTGTGCTGACCAAACCCGTAAGTCTGGATGTCAGCAACAGAAAGCTGGGTGACATCATCCCCACAGCGGGGATACAACGCCCGATGTTGGTGCCTGCCTGGATAGGACATCATCTGTGGATGGACGGGAGTACCGCCTACAGCCGAGATTTGTCACTGACCTGCAATGGGGAGGGGGCGTTATTTGTTGGTTCAGGAAGGAGCGCATACCATAAGGCGAGCCAGTGGGGAACGACCAACTATACCACAAAACAACCCATTCTTATCTTGGACGCTGCCAGTTATTTCAATTTTTAATTTCTCAGGAACACACTATGCTCTATAAACAAGGCACGATTTCCACCGTGTCCGGCTCGGCTATTGTCCGCGGCACGGGCACCAAATTTATCTCGAACATCAACGGCGTTGCACCCGGACAGATTATATTGATCCAGTCCGGCAACGGTAATTTAATCCACATGATTCAGGCGGTGAACTCTGATACCGAACTGGTACTGGCTAGTAATGTTGCTGTTACCCTGAATAACACGAAATACCAGATTCAGGTTACCGTTCCTGATTCCGCCTCCGATGCCGTCCGGCATATTGTGGCCAACACCACCTACGTCACTCAATTTCTCCAGAACATGGACAAATGGATGTCACAGAATGGCGTGGTTGATGTGACCTTACCGAATGGACAGACCGTGTCATTGCAGTCGATACGGGCATTGCAGGCGGCGATGCTGGATAAAAATAAAAACGGGGCGGATATTCCAAACAAACCGGAGTTTGTAAAAAACCTTGGTTTGGTAACTCAGCAATGGGTAATAGATAATGGTTCTGGGTTTATCCAATATAAACCAATTGCTCCGACCGCCCTTACCGAGTTCACGTCGTGGATTAAATCGTTACCGAATGGTGGACATGCATTCCGTTTTGGAGCGCATGACGGGGAAATAGGTTACAAATGGTCATGTGGTTATGTAACACGAGCGGGGGATACATGGGCTGGATTCGTTGCACACTATAATCGGGGTGTTGCAGTCGTCCATGGTAGTGATGATGGTGGTTCTACAAAAGTGAGTTATTTGTGGACTAATAAAAATGCATGGAAAGATAGTAACGGCTACCTGAGAGCATCCTCCCCCCTCATCCAAATCCACCCCGATGGCAAGTTTACCACCAACGACGAATCGGAGGGTGCTACCGTCACTAAACTCGGCATCGGTCATTATCAAATATCCGGTGTGCTGGGTTATAACGCTGACGGGGCATGGGGTGTACATGGTGGTATCTCGTCGCCGAAGAACAATAACGGGCTGGAACTCATCTACATTGATGATCAGGTGCAAAAGGACGGCTGCATCACCATCAAGACATTCCACCGTCAGCACACCCATTTACCTAAGCAGTTCCAGAACAAGCGGATAAAAGACATCGTGGACGGTGAAAAGGTCTACTATGCCGATGCTGAACCCTGTGACATCCCCGAAGGTTGCCGATTAGATGTCCGTGTCCAGATGCCGGAGGATTCGGTGTGGAATCTGAGGCAGGGAAAATCAATTGAGACAGAATAGAGAGATGCTTCTCCCATACTTCTTTAATGGAGTTGAGGAATGAGTGACATATTGGTGACGCACCACTGTGTCATTAGCGTGCCATCAATATGTCACTATACGACACTTTTTGGGTTTGTGAATACTGATTTATCATTTAAAATCAATTTGTTAATATGAGATAGGTAAACTCTTAATCAATTGGTTACAGGTTCGAACCCTGTACGACCCACCAGATTTAACAATGACTTACGCTAATATCGTGAGTCCTTTTCTTTTTCAAGGATACCGATAGGATACCCTTTCGAAGTAGTAGAAAGTATAACGGGTTAATGTAATTACTGTACAAAACCAACAGCATACAAGAACAAAAAAACCTTGATCTTAAAAAATGGTTAAATCTTGCTCCATTTTTAATCTCAAGGCTCATATCAAAAATTATTCTTTTCACAAAATAAATAACATTGGGTAAGTAATTATTGCTGTGGTTGATTTCTAACCTTTCGCTCAATAAGCTGACCACGTTGATCAAAATAACGGCTAGGCCAGATTTCTGAGGGATGCACTTCGAGATAGTTAGCGATGATCCATTCGCCTTTAGGCCACGGACGGCTAAGAGTATTTGCCAGTGTAGATGAACTGAGTCCCGCCTCACGAGAAACGGCTGCTAAGGTTGTACCACGCTTACGTAATGCAGCAATAATATCGGCTTGATGCCAATCATTTCTGATATTGTTATTCATTCCTGCTACCCCTTCCATTAATTGAAAAAATTGATGGTGGTGATTCAAGCAAGGTTCGCATTACCGGGTCAAGATTCCGGTGAGGCCGAAGCCTCCCCTACCTGAATCACCATTGAAAGGGTGATAACAAGTACTGGTAGAAACTTCCTACCAGTATTCTTGACTCAGGGATGCGAAGCCCTGACCATCGGGTTTTACCAATGGCGGGGGTACTTTAACTGATTGGTTTAACTGGTTCAATAAGCGAATCAGTATAAACGCTTAACTTTTTGCGTTATGTGCTATTAAATGAGCTAAGACACCCCCACTGCAGGGCAAGATCACGAATGTTTTTTAACCAAAAATGAAATGGGTTGCGTCGAATAAGACACTGTGATCTTATACTCTCTTTTGAGAGTGAAAATCTATACTATGTGCCTTGATAACTTTACCCTGCACTTTTCCGCGATCCAAGACCCTCGTCAGAGTGCGAAAGTCACCTATCCTTTATTTGACATCCTGTTTGCGTCACTGTGTGCCGTGATTGCGGGTGCAGAAGGCTGGAATGATATTCAGGAATATACCGAAGGGCATCATGATTGGTTCCTGAAGCAAGGTATGTTCAAAGACGGTGTCCCGGTTGATGATACGTTTGCCCGCATTATTTCACGTATTAATCCGGAACAGTTTAATCTCTGTTTTATCAACTGGATGCGTTCAGTTCATAAACTTACCCAAGGTGAATTAGTGGCCATCGACGGGAAAGTATTACGGGGTTCTTATTAGCCTGAAGAACGCCTTTCCACGCTTCATCTGGTGAGCGCTTATGCCACCACGAACAAACTGGTGATGGGCCAGGTTCGGACACAAAAGAAGTCCAATGAAATCATGGCAATCCCTGAGCTGATTAAATTGTTAAACCTAAAAGGGACGCTGGTTTCTATTGATGCCATGGGGTGTCAAACCGAGATAGCCCAGGCACTCCTTGATGCCGGTGCGGATTATTTGTTCCGTGTCAAAGATAACCAAAAACATCTCCACAGGGCGGTTCAAAAGGCATTAGAAGCCCAGCGTATTGCGCCTTCGGTAAGAGAAAAAGTCACGTTAGAACAAGCCCATGGACGCCTTGAAATCAGGGAGAGTCATGTTATCAGCGCTGAGACACTCAGGGAGGAATTCCCCGCGTGGCCGGCATTAAAAACTCTCGGGGTTGCCATCGGTTACCGGCAAGAAAAAGGGCCATCGCCGAGTCTTGAATATCGCTATTACATCAGCTCAGCGACATTGACAGAAGAAATCTTTGCTCAGGCAGTACGCAGCCATTGGGGTATTGAGAATAATTTCCATTGGGTATTGGATGTGACGTTTCACGAAGATGATTGTCAGATTTATCGCGAAAATGCGGCGGAAAATATCGCGATACTGAGGCGAATTGCATTGAATATGTTGAAAAAAGAAGGCAGCAAATTAAGTATAAGAAAGAAACGTATGCGAGCCTGGATGAAAACGCAATTTCTGGAACAAGTATTACAAGCGGGATTTTATCATTTGGGTGATATTTGAGCATTCATGCGGTCGCCCTGACCCCCACTGCTTCACTCAATGAAATGAAAATATGTCGGTTATTCCTTTGGAATCATTCTTAAAGCGTCATTACGTGACTCTCGGTAAATATCTCCAAGATACATACTCTGTGAAGCCGCATATTTTACAGCAGACCCAGCGCCATCAATGTGTTTTAATATATGTTGTCTAGCCGCATAGGTAGGCTTTATTCTTTTATAAACATCAAGCCACCATTTACTTCCATATTTTTTAGTTATTTTTCCCTTTATTCTTTGAAAGTATTCTCTACTATCAGTTCCATCATAAGAAGCCAATAAACTAGCCCAAATCATTTTTTTATGAATTGATAATGGGTTATATTCCCGTTGAATTAATTCTGCTCGTACATCTGGATGTAAGAGTAAACTACCATCAGATATTTTACGTTTTATCCACAAGCGTTTCGCAAATTCGTAGACATGCTTTTTATCTTCTTTTTCTAAATAGGTTTTCATAATACTGAGAGTATCAGATGTTGGCGTTCCTTACCCCGCGCTCCGCGCGGGGTAAGGAATACTCCTATCATTTTGAAACGCTATTTAGGGCTAATGTATGATGAGGCCAACTTTCAAGGTCATCTATAAGAGATAACTTTCTTATTAGGTCTTGATATTCTCCAGCGTCGTTCCTGCTATACATACTTGTTGTCCTTTTTTCACTAAACGAAACACCAAGTATTCAATACTTTTTTTGGGTATACCAGTAAAAGTAGGTCAGGATATTAAACATTCTGGTTCTTGATACGTTACGCATAATAATAATTTAATATTATAATTGATTGATTTTATTTAACATAACTCTCTGGAGACAATACCTCAAATCAATTAGTTATCTAAATTCCATCAAAGTTAGCCAATCTCTGTTTCTGTTCATCATTTTGGCTAAATGCAAATTCTTCATGCTCTACCTGCCATGTGCCAAAACTCATCAGGAACGCAATGGCGGGATCTATTTTATTCGCTGATTTCTTTTTGTTCGGTTTGATATTGGCGTTGGCGTCCGTTTCCATCACCACATTGGACATTGCCCATGCGAGTATCGGATCGCCATTATGACGAATAACGGTATAACCACCATCGGAGGGGACGCCTGTAGACAAGGAGCGCGTTTCGCCGGTCAGAATATAATTGTGCAGCTCGTCATTGCTGAGTTTGTCGCTGGCTGGCGAGTCTTCGCCTGATTGCGTTCTTCATCAGACAATGCCTCATAACGGGCAATTTCCGCATTGAGTGCATCAGACTGGTTGCGCAGCTCGTCAAACTGTTTAGCTTCATCGGCAGTCAAGGAGCGCTTTTCGTCTTCGGCTTTGGTAATCAGTGAGCGCATTTGTTGGGTTAAATCGGCTTTCTGTTGGCGTAATTCGAGAAGTTTTTTCATGGTTTTTTTTCGGAAAAGTTATTTTTTCAGTAAATAACTTTTAACATCATGAAAATAATAAGGAAGAATTATGATTCTGTTGAGCAAGCATACAAATATAGAAATGGCGATGTGAATCGCCATTCTAATAATAAAAATCATTCCTTCACTTTTATTGTGTAGGTTTTATTAAATTTATCTACTTTTGTAAACATATTACCATAAACACCACCAGATATTTTTATAGTTATTTCTCCAGCATGTATAGGCGTCCCTTGAATCTGAATACGGCTATAGTCTTTTTCTGTTGCTGGCAAAACAGGGGTTGTATAATCGCTAGGATTCCATGTTAGACCTGAGTTTGAAGGTGTTATTTTGGCTGAAAAACCCATATTTATAACACCCGGTATATTTATTATTTCATTATATGGAACTCCTACCTGAGCATCTTTTAAATAGTTTCCATCAGGATAAATGGAAACAGTCTGTCCTGTACAAGCAGAAACAAGTAAGATAGATATAATGAAAAAAATATTTCTCATTTTTATTTTATTGGTTTAAAAACCAACCCTCCAAATGTATGTTTTAAAAAATAATTTAACTCATTATTAGGTTTAACCCGCTCACTAATCCCTCCCCAAGTAAACATATTTAAATTAACTATTTCATTTTCACTATCTAGATTTATTGACTTTCCTTTTGAGCTAACTTCACCTTCCCATACAATCCAATGATTTTTACCTGAAGTTTCACCAACTGATCCTTTTAGCATTCCAACCGATATTAAACTTACAACAATATATCCTTTTCTTATATAATTGTTTAAAGTTATTACATATACAGGATCTTAAGCATTAACTGTATATTTTAGATAGAAAAAAGGCTTCATTTATGATCTGATAATCGTCGCCAAACTAATACCAAAACCACGGATGAAGCCTGTGACGATTATTGCTATAAAACACCAGTTAATGCAATTTTTGGTCACGTATTCAAAATGTTGATTGGTCTTAAATATAATATTCTCTTTCGATAAAAGTCCCGATGACTTTGTCATGCATTTCCGGTGATTTTGAATAGCCTAATGTTTTACGATTCAGCCGCTTAATTCGGTTTCTAAGGGTGAGGTTTTCACGTTCAATACGCTGCGTAAAACTTTTTCCGATGAGGTGTTTATCCGTGGGCAACAAGATGTAAGCCTTGAATTTATCGGTACACCAAAAAGCGACGTTAAAGTGCGATAATTTTTTGAGCAGTTTCTTCAACGTCTTTTTGCTTCGTCGGCCGAAAGTATGGGCAATAATACGCTTCAGACGAGGCTCCCAAGCATACCATAACCAACGTTGTTGCTTTTTATTCCCAACAAATGACCACATCTCATCGACTTCACAGATGAGCTCAATTTCCACCTGTTCCAGCGGTAATGTGGTTACACATCGTGGGGACAATTTTTTAAAGTGCGAACGACAGCATTAATACTGATATGTAGTGCCCGTGCAGTGTCACGGATACCGGCATTATTCATGGCAAGATCCACAACTTGTTCTTTTATGCCCGTCCGGCAAGCACGATAAGCATATTCAAGCTGAAAAGTACGGCGACAAGACAGGCAACGATAACGCTGACGTTCACCTTGACCCGTGCCATGTTTTCTTACCGATTCGGTTTGTTGACAAAATCGACATTTCACTTCTACCGTTGCCATCTGATTTCCTGAAAAAGTGAGGAGTATACATGAGAAACAACAAATTGAATACGTGACCCAATTTTTTAGTGATGTTTCTTTGCAAAAGATAGCGTTTGGCTGCGGATTTACTCAACGCATTAGAAATATTGAACCCCGCACATTGCTGCTTAGCCTGATTACGGCGCTCAGCACAGATAAAATCACCTCCATTGCCCAACTACATCAGAAGTTTAATGGCTTGTGCCCTGAGATTCGGCAACAAGTCAGTTACCGACCCTTTTACAATCAATTACGTAAACCGGCCTTTGAGGAATTTGTGAAAATTATTGTCAGGTTTGTCATGGCACAGTGGGTTGAAAAACACGTCGCGATACCGAAAAAATTAGCTCAATTTCAAAATGTTATTTTACAAGATGGGCGTTCATTCAAAGTGCATCCTGCGCTCGCGGAAGTTTTCCCCTCTCGATTCAAAACAACCTCTGCCGCCATTGAATGCCATATGACGATGTCGTTATTGAGCCAGACACCAACAGGAATGGCGGTGACGGCCGATACCGCGTCTGAACACGCTCATTTGCCTGCACCGGCCACATTACGCGGGCAACTCTTGCTTGCGGATGCAGGATATCCGGCTTTTGATTATTTTGAACAACTCTCCCATTTTGGCGCGGCATTTATTGTCAGGGGAAGTCAATCGCTGAATTCTCAGATTATCACCGCGCACACTGGACAAGGGAAACCGCTGCGGAAACTGGCCGGAAAAACCTTAAAAGAAGTCACCCGCAGAACCAACCGTTCAGAAGTCTTGGATCTGTGCTGTCGGAGAAAGGGCTATGAATTCCGGATCATCCGTCGCTGGTTTGCAGAAAAGAAGCGGTTCTGTATTTGGCTGACAAACTTACCACCAGAGGAATTTACCGCGAATGACATTATGGACATTTATCGTTGCCGCTGGCAGGTCGAGTTGTTATTCAAGGAATTGAAATCACACACAAACTGGCACGGATTTACCACCCGAAAAGCGTCGTTAGTCACTGGGCTTGTCTGGTCAAGTTTGCTCGCGTTGCTGGTCAGGCGGACAATGGCAAGACGACTATTTCCAGACGCTTCTTTGCTAAAAGCAGCAAAAAATACGGATATGTGGTTACGGCCAATAATAGAAAATTTGATCCAACGAGCGTGGTCGGAAACCGGTTTTTTACTGGAAAAGGCGAGGGAATATTTATGCCGGAATGCTTTCAAAACACCGCAAAGAAAATCATGTAAAAACAAAACATTGGAGGCGTGTTTTGAAAGGCTTAATTCTTAAGATCCGGTATATGAAAGTTATTATCTCATTGATATTACTATGGGAAAAAACACTTATATTATCAAAAATTTTCTCATAGCCTGCTTTCTCAAACCATTCGATTAATTTCCCCCACATTGTAACTCCAGCTGTTTCAGCTTCAACTTGATTATAGCTAAAAATAGCATTTTCTGAGTCTCTTAAGCTCGCTAATGTTATCCAATCTAAACCTGAAATTGTTGGTTCTCCATTATATTTGCATAATATAAGTCACGGAAAGATTGTCGTCTGTTTCCTGAGTGACATGCTGTTGAGTTTCATAATTGCTCTGTAATTGTGCCTGAAAAATATCAAGCAATATATGATAGCTTCCCCCTTCGTCCTGACGATAAATAATCAAATCATAAAGTAACTTTTCAGCAGGTACATTCGATTCTATTTTTGTGTAAACGGTATAGGTCGGCATGGTATTAATCCTTTAAAATATGAAACTCAGGTTTCCTTTTGTCATCAGTGAGATGCCATTGAGTAAAACCTTGTTTATCGGTCTTCCCTTCTTTTATCTGACCATCCGGTAGGCAAACCCGATACTTGCGTTCGGTTAAAAGATTGCCGTCATCATCCACACAACGATAACGAGCATGATGTTTAGCGGGTTTTACCGGAGTTCTTCAACCAGCGGCTTCTTAAGTGGCTTAACATTCGAGAACCCAGACAATAGTGGCCTGCCTTCTTCACGCCCGGATAATTGCGTAATGCTATAACCCGATGTGCCCGCGGTAAGATGCCGGCATGAAATAGACTTATAATCAATCTGCACTGTTTCATACGGTATCTGGTCATTACTGTCTATCGAATGAGGATAATGACAGGTAAAATCAACAATGGTTGCCCCTGTCAGTTTGATTTCATAAAAGGCTTCTAATTGCCCCAATTGACTGGTTCGGTAACACAAAAAAACGGCCTCTAACAATTCATTACCGTCAATTGTCATTGCTAAGAGCGGCGAGGATTTATCAATAGGCTTGGTAAAGCTAACGGGGTGATGATGTGCGTTCTGGTCGCGGCTCACTGAATGGCTGATACTCAATATCTGTATTTCGTCTTCCCGACCTGCCTGATAGCGGTTTCCAATGGATTCAGGCGTTGAGCACCCGGCTGAAATTAACCCCTGTTTCTTGCCTTTGAGTGACAAGTAAATAATATGCGACATTTTGTCTCCTGTGATCTGACTTCCGAAAATACCGAATAAATAAAGCAGAATACAACAGGATTATTTATCTATTCCAGCTTGAGTGAAAGCGCAGCAATGAATTTGTGATTAATCTCTGTTTTTTAAAGTAAATCAGAAGATTACATCGCTTAAATTTCTGGTAGCACCAAATCAGGCTGATATCGTATTTTACATCTTTTGATTTATCAGGCTTTTGTTTACCTGTCAGAGATACCCCCCTAAAAATCTTTTTCGTACTCTCAGTTATGCACCCTCTGCACAATCCCCTGAAAGCCTTGCTACATCTGGGTTTATCGCAATTAATATGATATTCATTAACTGTAACCCCTATTCACCTCTTTTTTACTCTAATGAAGAGAATGTATATTTGATGTATAGCTAAAAAATAACTATACATCTATTATTTTCTTTTAAATATAGATAGATATTTAAAAAGGTGTATGGAATGCAGACTAAAACCTAAAAAGTTTATAGAGGGGATTTAAAGTCCCTGCATTCAGGTACAGACGGCAACCACTCTTCGGCTTCTTCTGACAATTCAACGTTATAAGAGTAGCCTTTCTTGGTTCGTACTTTCCGATACTCCTTTTTGTATTCCAGCATAATTTTAGGTAGCGATCCCATCCGTTCTGCTGAATGAAGCCTCGACGCTGTTCCGCCGTAAATATTACCTCAATGGCTCGCACGCGGGGTACATTCTCTATATCAGTGATGCTGCACAGAAAACCGATGATGTGGATAAAATTCGTGAAGCCCTGAAAAGTAGTAAAGGCCCCGGCAACTTTCGCAATTTGTTTTTGTATGGCCCAGGCGGCAAGAAAGACGGCATTCAAACTATCCCCTTGTCCGAAGCCGCGGCGAAAGATGAATTCTTGCATATCAAGAACGTGAGCCGTGATGACATGTTGGCGGTTCATCGTGTACCACCACAAATCATGGGGATCATTCCTGAGAATACAGACGGCTTTGGGAATGTGGAGAAAGCGGCCAAGGTGTTTGTGTGTAACGAATGACTGCCACTGCAAGGGATCTTTCGAAGCCCGCCGATACTGGCGCTTTGCGGGGTATGAAATCTTCATTTGATCTTGCGGATTTTGACAGGAAATGGCAGGCTTTATGCGAGAAAATATCACTGGGTTTTTATTCGAAAACGGAAACGACTTAGCGGATATGTCATGATAGTTTGCAGGAGTTTTTATGGCTCAATTACCTACATCCAATGCGTATGTTAATGCTTTTATTACATCCGAAAGAAGACATTTAGCCGGGTGGCGCAGAAGCATTAATCCCAATGTGAACGTTATATTTCTTGATGATATGCTGCAACAAAACGGCGCTTATTTATCATTAAATTATGATAATGATTACCATTTAACAGCACTCACTTATCATCCTGCATCCCCTGCAAACGGGGTATTAGTCTTATTTCGAAACAACTTATGGCACGATCTTGCGTTCAATCAGATACATTCTAGATATATAAAAGTTGCTGTCAGACGCATTATGCGATATTGGACGCCCAGTCATTGGCGAGGGTTTTAATGCATATTTCAATCTCGTTATATCGCTACATAATGACGGTATTGAACACTATTTCGTGACATGTCACAACTTCACCTCATGTCAACCCAGCGTAACCCAACATGAGGCATCGTCGGAAAAGCAGCATTCAAAAATCGCAAGCGCATCACCGCACTTGCCACGCTGCTGCGTTGCCAGCGCCTTCTGTTTCTGCTGCACTTCGGCATCATCTTTGCGGATCAGCAAGGTAAGGTATTCAACCACATCATAGGGATCGCGTCCCGGTCTTCTCAATGCACAATTGCGTTTCAGCATATCCAGTTCCTGATTATCGAACAGCAATTCTATTTTGTTCCTGCTGGCGTTGACGTTGGGCTGCTTTGCGTTCTGCGGGGGATCTAGCCATTATGTCTTCTCCCTGATTACCAGGTGGATGTGGCAAACGACACAAAAACAGCTCTTCAAACTCTTTTTCTGACCAACTCCCACGAAGCTGTTCCTCACTCAATCGGCTTTCTGGCACCTCAAATGCGTATGGACAAATACACCAGCCCCTCTGCTTACGGATGGGGCGCATTTACTGCAATGCTAGGCGCACTATCATTGAATAACTGGGCGGTCATCATCGGTATTATTTGCACGGTCGGTACATTTGCCGTGAACTGGTACTACAAACATCGGGAATTCAGTAAACATGAGAAAGAGGGAAACCGATTATCGGCGTATCGGGACAAAACTACGGAAAAAATTATACCGATTTAATGTCGTTTTTTGGTGTACGGATAATTTCAGTGCTTACAGCATGTATCGGTAAATAAACACCTCATCGGAAAAACTTTTACACAACGTATTGAGCGTGAAAATCTCACTCTCCGTACCCGAATTAAACGATTAAACCGTAAAAACACTGGGTTACTCAAAGTCAGTTGCAATGCATGATAAAGTCATTGGTACCTTCATTGAACGAAAATATTATATTTAACCCCAATCGACGGATTGAATATATGACCAACAAATCAGCCCCTGAATAATCAGAGGCTTTTTTATTTTATTGGGCTATTTAGTCTTATAATGCGCTTCTGCATCAGCAAAACGCTGTTGTGTCGCTTGGCTTGGCGCTTTTCCTAGTAAGCTCACCATAATAATGGCAAGCGTCGCGAAGATAAATCCCGGAATAATTTCATACAGGGAAAACCAGCGGTATTCCATCCAAACCAGTACAGTAATAGCTCCCACCAACATACCAGCCAGCGCACCATTACGGGTCATACGTTTCCAGAGTACTGACATCAGTACCACAGGGCCAAATGATGCACCAAATCCCGCCCAGGCATTACTCGCCAGTGCCAACACCTTATTATTCGGGTTAGTTGCAATCACAATCGCGATAGTTGCTACCAGCAGTACCATCATACGCCCCACCCATACCAATTCTTTCTGGCTAGCCTTGGTACGGATAAAAGCTTTATATAGATCTTCCGTCAATGCACTAGAACAAACCAATAGCTGACAACTTAAAGTACTCATAACCGCAGCCAGTACAGCAGACAGCAATATGCCGGTGATCCACGGATTGAACAAAATACCAGCCAACTCTATAAAGATGCGCTCACGGTTTTGCAATACAGCAGCAGCTTGTCCTGGATATAATTCAAAATACGCGATACCAAAGAAACCCACTGCTACAGTTCCCCCTAAACACAACAGCATCCACGTCATACTAATACGACGAGCCTTATGAATAGTCTGGTGGGAATCTGCCGCCATAAAACGCGCCAAAATATGCGGTTGGCCAAAATAACCAAACCCCCAGCCCAACAGGGAAATAATGGCAATGATATTCAGCCCCTTGAACATATCCAAGTAAGCCGGGTTTTTAGCTTCAACGATATTGATTGCAGTACCAACATCGCCCACTTTAAGCAGGATCAGCACCGGCACCAAAATCAAGGCAAAAATCATCAAAGTTGCCTGAACCGTATCCGTCCAACTCACGGCCAAAAAGCCGCCAAGGAAGGTATAGGCAATTGTTGCCAATGCACCTAGCCAGATGGCCTTTTCGTAGCTGATGCCGAACGTGTTTTCAAACAACAATCCACCAGCTACAACACCGGATGCACAATAAATGGTGAAGAAAATCAGGATAACCAGAGCGGAGATAATACGCAGGATTTTACTCCGGTCTTCAAAACGATGGGTGAAATAGTCTGGTAAAGTTAACGCGTTATTATTTATCTCAGTATGCACACGCAACCTACCCGCGACCCAACGCCAGTTCAAATACGCCCCCAGCAAACAGCCCAACGCGATCCAACTTTCTGAAATACCGGAGAAAAAGATCACTCCCGGCAATCCCATCAATAACCAGCCACTCATATCAGAAGCGCCAGCAGATAATGCGGTTACCACACTACCTAATCTCCGTCCACCCAATATGTAATCATCAAAATTCTTGGTGGAACGATAAGCCGCAAAACCTATCAACAACATCCCTGCGATATAGATAATGAAGGTAATGAGCATTGGTGAATTTACTGTCATGCAGGTTCTTCTCCATAGTGTTTTTATAAATTATGTCTCTGCAAATGTGTTATTTGCGTAAATAATGTCATCTATGCTTGAAGTACCTTTAAGTGATACCTCATCATCTTCTTGACCAGGCTGTAACAAGTTGTACCTGAAGATGCCATTAGTTTCCATGTGTACTATTTATGCTTGTAATTATTTTAAAATTACATTCTATCCTAGTTTAGCTAAAACATTTTTAACAACTAATTAACTATGTTTTTATAAAAAACGCTTGCCAAATCACATTTATCGCCCCGAAAGTTGCACCTGAAATTGAATAACGGGTTATACCTGAAATTTAACAATTATAATAAAACCAATAAATATCAATAAAATAAATAAAAATCAATAATAAGTTTCACTGAGAAAATAGTGAAAACAAGATTAATTTCACAAATTTAGAATGACTGCTTTTAACAAGGTTGCACAAAGTTGCAACATGAAAGATATTGTTATGTAACTTGTTATAGTCTTACCTATTAAGGAGTGAAAATGGGTAGTACCACTATGGGTGTAAAGCTCGATGAAGCAACGCGTAATCGAATCAAAGCCGCAGCACAACGAATTGAACGCACACCACACTGGCTAATTAAGCAAGCCATTTTTAATTATCTTGAACGTCTGGAAAATGAGGGAAAACTCCCAGAAATATCAGCAGGTCAGGATAACAAAGAAGAAATGATTTCCGAAGTAGAATCACAGATTGAGGTGCCTTATCAACCCTTTCTGGATTTTGCCGAACATATTTTACCCCAATCGGTGAAACGTTCTGCAATTACTGCGGCCTATCGCCTCCCCGAAATCCAAGCAGTTCCTATGCTGCTACAACGTGCACAGCTATCAGAAGAACAAGCGAAAGCAGCTCACAAACTCGCTTATTCTATTGCTGAAACGCTGCGTCAACAAAAACAGGGCATTGGCCGCTCAGGTTTGGTTCAGGGATTGTTGCAAGAGTTTTCACTTTCTTCACAAGAAGGTGTGGCATTGATGTGCCTCGCCGAAGCTTTGTTACGTATCCCCGACAAAGCAACCCGCGATGCCTTGATCCGCGATAAAATCAGCAACGGCAACTGGCATTCTCATTTAGGCCAAAGCTCCTCCATGTTTGTCAACGCTGCAACGTGGGGTTTGTTGTTCACTGGCAAGCTGGTGTCCACCCATAATGAAGCCAAGTTATCCAAATCCTTAAATCGTATTATCAGCAAAAGCGGCGAGCCGTTGGTACGCAAGGGTGTGGATATGGCGATGCGCTTGATGGGTGAGCAATTTGTGACGGGAGAAACCATCGCCCAAGCCCTTGCCAATGCTCGCAAACTGGAAGAAAAAGGCTTCCGTTATTCTTATGATATGCTTGGCGAAGCCGCCTTAACCGAAGAAGATGCGCAAGCCTACATGGTTTCTTATCAGCAAGCGATCCACGCCATTGGCAAGGCATCAAATGGCCGGGGTATTTATGAGGGGCCGGGCATTTCCATCAAACTTTCTGCCCTGCACCCGCGCTACAGCCGCGCCCAGTACGAACGTGTGATTGATGAACTCTATCCTCGCCTGCTTTCCCTGACCTTACAGGCTCGCCAATACGATATCGGTATCAATATTGATGCAGAAGAAGCTGATCGTCTGGAAATCTCCCTCGATTTGTTGGAAAAATTGTGTTTCGAACCAAAACTGGAAGGCTGGAACGGCATTGGTTTTGTTATTCAGGCTTACCAGAAACGCTGTCCTTTCGTCATTGACAGTATTATTGATTTGGCACAGCGCAGCCGTCACAGATTGATGATCCGGCTGGTGAAAGGAGCTTACTGGGATAGTGAAATTAAACGTGCCCAAATTGATGGCTTGGAAGACTATCCGGTCTATACCCGCAAGGTCTATACCGACGTTTCTTACCTTGCCTGCGCCCGCAAACTGCTCGCTGTCCCTAATCTGATCTATCCACAATTTGCTACCCATAACGCTCATACTTTATCCGCCATTTATCACCTGGCTGGACAAAACTATTATCCCGGACAATATGAGTTCCAATGTCTGCATGGCATGGGGGAGCCGCTTTATGAACAAGTTGTCGGTAAGATCTCCGAAGGTAAACTCAATCGCCCATGCCGTATTTACGCACCGGTAGGCACACACGAAACATTACTGGCCTATCTGGTGCGCCGTTTACTGGAAAATGGGGCTAATACTTCGTTTGTTAACCGCATTGCCGATACGTCACTGCCGATTGATGAATTGGTCGCTGATCCGGTAAAAATTGTACAGGAATTGGCGCAAACTGAAGGGCAAATCGGCCTGCCACATCCTAAAATCCCTCTGCCACGTGATTTATACGGCAAAAAACGGGTTAACTCATTAGGGCTAGATCTCTCCAATGAACATCGTTTAGCTTCTCTTTCCAGTGCCCTGCTCAGTTCTTCAATGGAAACGTGGAACAGCGAACCGTTGTTAGGTGGTGATTACCAACCGACAGGAGAACTGCCTGCAACTAAGCCGGTGAACAATCCCGCCAGAAATTCCGATATTGTGGGTTATGTTCGTGAAGCCACTGAACAAGAAGTCAACCACGCGTTGGATATGGCTACCGATGCCGGCGCAATTTGGTTTGCCACTCCTCCCTCAGAACGTGCCGCAATTTTAGTGCGTGCAGCGGAGTTGATGGAAAATGACCTGCAAGCTTTGCTCGGCATTCTGGTTCGTGAAGCGGGTAAAACATTCAACAATGCGATTGCCGAAGTGCGCGAAGCCGTAGATTTTCTCCATTATTACGCAAGCCAGGTTCGCCAAGACTTTGCCAATGATACCCACCGCCCACTGGGGCCTGTCGTGTGTATCAGTCCGTGGAACTTCCCGCTGGCAATTTTCACCGGCCAAATCGCTGCTGCACTGGCAGCAGGCAATAGTGTTCTGACAAAACCCGCAGAACAGACGCCACTTATTGCCACCGTTGCGGTCAAAATATTGCACCAAGCGGGTATTCCTCGCGAAGTGCTGCAATTACTGCCCGGACAAGGGGAAACGGTGGGAGCGCTACTGGTTGGTGATGAACGTGTACGCGGTGTGATGTTTACCGGCTCTACCGCAGTTGCCAGCTTGTTGCAACGCAATATTGCCGGCCGTCTTGATGCACAAGGGCGCCCGACACCGTTGATCGCAGAAACCGGTGGCCTGAATGCCATGATCGTCGACTCTTCCGCGTTAACCGAACAAGTGGTTACCGATGTCATCGCTTCTGCTTTTGACAGTGCAGGCCAGCGCTGTTCTGCCTTGCGTATCCTGTGTGTTCAGGAAGATGTCGCTGAAAGGACTATCGCCATGCTGAAAGGCGCGATGGCTGAATGCCGGATGGGTAATACTGAGCACTTATTCACAGATATTGGTCCCGTCATTGATGCAGAAGCGAAAGCGGGTATCGAACGTCATATCCAAACCATGCGTACCAAAGGCCGGACTATTTATCAGGCGGCATACGAAAATACCACCGATAGCCAGGCGTGGTCACAAGGCACTTTCGTCAAACCAACGCTTATCGAGTTGGAAAGTTTCGATGAATTGAAGAAAGAAATTTTCGGGCCAGTCCTGCATGTTGTCCGTTTTAAACATAATGAGTTGGATAACCTGCTGGATCAAATCAACACGACAGGTTATGGCTTGACATTAGGGATCCACACTCGTATCGATGAGACCATCGCCCAGATCACCAGCAAAGCGAAAGTCGGCAACATATATGTCAATCGTAATATAGTCGGTGCTGTCGTCGGCGTGCAGCCATTTGGTGGCGAAGGTTTGTCAGGCACAGGGCCAAAAGCCGGTGGGCCGCTGTATCTGTACCGCTTGTTGTCACAACGCCCTCTCAATGCCGCCAGCCAAACCCTGGAGCGGCAGGATACAGAGTATGAGATTGATGCCAAAGCCCGTGTTGATCTGCACTTACCCCTCTATAAACTGGCAGATTGGGCAACCGGGCAGAATAATGAAACATTAGGCCAGGTGATTCAGGAATACAGTTTATTAGCACAAGGCGGAACAATACGCTTATTGCCGGGACCAACCGGAGAGCGCAATACTTATACCCTACTGCCGCGCGGTCAAGTTCTTTGCCTTGCAGACAACGAACAAGATGCATTGGTGCAATTAGCCGCAGTACTTTCTGTCGGTTGTCAGGCCCTTTGGGAGAAAGACGAACTGCATCAAGGGCTACAACGCCAGTTACCGAATGAAATTCACCGTTATATCCATTGGGTTAACGATTGGCAGAATGAAGAAACAGCGATGGAAGCGGTTATTTATCATGGCGATTGTGACCAATTGCGCCGGGTGTGTGAGGGGGTAGCCCAACGTAAAGGGCCGATTATCTCCGTACAGGGTTTTGCCCGTGGTGAAACTAATTTACTGCTAGAACGCTTACTGCATGAACGTTCATTAAGTGTTAATACGGCAGCAGCAGGCGGTAATGCGAGTCTGATGACAATTGGTTAATATTATCGGGTAGCGTAATTTTTTCGTTGAGGCCACTTATTTAGTCATTAAAATAAGTGGCTAAATTAAATGGTTAAAAGTAGATTGATTTAAGATAGTTAATTAAAATTAATTTATTATAAATACATAGAGGGGAATGCGATTACCACACATTCCCCTCTGAAATCGTTTCAATTTGACAACATTATCTATCGGTATAATTAATCAATGACCGTTCTGTTGCCAACTCAGATATTGTTCATATTTACGCAGTGCAATATTGTAATTGCTGAAAGCAGATTGGGATAATTTCTCGCTGAGTTTTTCCTGAATCTTTTCTGTCGTAAACTCACTGGTCGGATAATTACTTGAAGTCAGCAATTCATCCAAACGCCTTAAACGAACCACATACTCACGCACAGTACTATGACTCATCTCTGTTTGTTCAAACAAATACTGTTTAAATGACATAATGTCGAAATAATCAGTCTGGCTATTGCAATAAATTTCACTACAAAAGCGGCACAACGCCACAAATTTACCCTGCAACTCATTCCAGGTTTTGTCATCCACCAATTCAGTCATCTCAGAAATAGCTTCTTTATTGATGACCTGACCGTTAAAAACCAGCGAAATACGGTCAAGGGTTTTATGACAGTGCAGACAATGAGTCTGGCTGTGTTTATAATCTTTGATATAACGGCTAAGAGGCCGTTTCTTTTGTGTTGTAATAGACATAAGAGATAAAGCCCTGTGTATAGTCTTAACAAAAAAAACAAACAAGCAAAAAGTTACTTCTCTGGATTCAAACGCGCCCTCAACCTTTTTATCGCCTGGCTGTGAAGCTGACTTACGCGGGATTCACCCACATTAAGCACCGCGCCGATCTCTTTAAGATTCAGTTCTTCCTGATAGTACAACGTAAGAACCATCTTTTCCCGTTCAGGCAACGATTCTATGACATCGATGACCCGCTGACGAAGATCACCTTCCAGTAATTGTTGCAGAGGATTTGCCTCATGCTCCTCCTCGATCACTGGCTCACAGCTTTCACCGTGAATTTCGTGCCATTCGTCATAAGAAAACAGTTGACTGTTATTCGTGTCTAACAGTATTTGCCGATATTCTATCAGATTAATCTTTAATTCTTTAGCAACTTCCTGCTCACTGGCTGGACGGCCTAACTCTTGCTCAAGTTTACGGATGGTCTGCGTGACTTCACGTGCGTTACGCCGCACACTACGCGGAGCCCAATCACGGCTCCTCAACTCATCCAACATTGCACCTCTGATGCGCTGTACCGCATAGGTGGTAAAGGCGGTTCCCTGCATGGAATCAAACCGTTCCACCGCATTCAGTAAGCCTATGCCACCGGCCTGAAGCAAGTCATCGAGTTCTACGTTGGCAGGCAACCTGACCTGTAGCCTCAATGCTTCATGGCGAACTAGTGGTACATAGCGCTTCCAGAGGCTATTTTTGTCCATCACGCCTTCGGCGGTATACAAATCGCTCACAACAACAGACACCTTTGGATAAGAGACTGGATACCATTATCCAATCCCCTAATCGGTACAATCGTTGGAACAATGAAGTAAAAGCACTTCTTTTTCACCTATGCGAAATTTTTGCTGTCCGCCCAAATGCATAATCAGTTTCAGGCTGTCCTTGACGATCTTGATAAAAACAATCATTAAAAACTAAAAAATAAGGATCGGCGAACCGATCCTTATTTTATAAGCATTGTCTATGCAGGTCGCCCTGCATAAGTGCTCAACTGGGAAATAAAAATTAACGCAGCAGAGACAGAACAGATTGTGGAATCTGGTTCGCCTGAGCCAGAACAGAAGTACCCGCTTGTTGCAGGATCTGACCACGGCTCATGTTGGAAACTTCAGTTGCGTAGTCAGCATCTTCGATACGGCTTCTTGCAGCACTCAGGTTGTTAACGGTATTGTTCAGGTTGTTAACGGTGGATTCCAGACGGTTTTGTACTGCACCCAAGGAGCTGCGCATGCTGTCAACTTTAGACAGAGCTTCGTTTAATTTAGCCAATGGGTTTTCTGTAGGTTCGTGCTTTGTCCCGGCTTTTTTTGCTGTTTCAAGATTGTGTTTGCAGGTGTCTAGCGCCGTTTGTTTAGTTAGTTTTAGCAGCTGCGCCAGTCCATTCTGTTTTCTGCGCTCAGCCAATTCTGTTTTAGCCTTTGCTTAATACTTCTGCTTTAGAGCCTTTTACAGCTTTTGTTTTAGCTGCATCTTTTTTAGATCTGCTTCTTCAGCTTTTGTATCTGCATCTTTTTCAGATCAGTGATGGAGATCCTAGCTAAACCCTGATTCTTTATCAATTTTTTCCAGTTTGATATCGATTATTTCACCATCATTAGCGCCAACCTGAATTTTCATAGTATCATTTTTGCTCAGTACTTTTACGTTGTTGAACTGAGTTTGTTCAGAAATACGGTCAATTTCCGCCAGACGCTGAGTGACTTCTTCCTGAATGGATTTCTTGTCACTTTCAGAGTTAGTGCCGTTTGTAGACTGAACAGCCAGTTCACGGATACGTTGCAGGTTGTTATTGATTTCGTTCAGGGCACCTTCGGTAGTCTGGGCAATGGAGATACCGTCGTTAGCGTTACGGGAAGCCTGATTCAGACCTTTAACGTTAGCAGTAAAACGGTTAGCGATCGCTTGACCAGCAGCGTCATCCTTCGCGCTGTTAATACGTAAACCAGAAGACAGACGTTCAATAGCAGTACCCAGAGTACCTTTAGATCTTGTCAGGTTATTTTGCGCCAGCAGAGATGAGTAGTTAGTATTAATGACTGATGCCATAGTAGAGTTCCTTTTAAAATCAAGTCGATATAATTAGTTTGAGCCTTTTGCTCACGGTGTTCATCACCGCCAACAGTTTTATCGGCTCCTTAAAAAGAACCTTTAATATTTCTTTAAAAAACTTTTTTATTTTTTTCTCGCTTTTTCCCGATACCCCAAACAGCGCCTGTTCTGATCAATTATTCCGTCCATCAAAAAAATCATTTTGTCAGTAAACTTTTCGCAAATTAATCCGATAACATGTCCAGTGATGCTTTTTATTAAAAGGAGTCAATATGGCTAGCATTTCCTCCTCGGCAGGAGCCTTATCCGGGTTAGATCCAAATTTATTAGATAAGCTTGAAGCAAGCGAAAGAAAACGTTTACAACCAATAACCCAGCAACAAACCAGCTATAAAGCTAAACTTACTGGTTTCGGTACGTTAAAAGGGAGTTTGGAAAAATTAAAGAGTGCATCCGAAGAACTCAAAAAATTCGATAAGCTCAATACTACTAAAGCAAGCGAAGATCATAAAACATTTACGCCGAGTACAGATTCTAAAGCCAGCCCGGGTAACTATGTTATTGAAGTCCAACAGCTTGCCAAAGCTCAGTCTTTGCAATCTAAAGATTTTCCTGACGTAAAAGCCCCGTTAGGAGAACAAGGTAAAGGCACCCGTACCATTATTATTACCCAACCGGGTGAAGAGAAAGCAGGTGAAAAAAAGAAGAACCAATACGCATTTCCCTAAAAGATAATGAAACGTCCCTGATTGAAATCCGTGATGCCATTAATAAACAAGAAGGCAACGTTAATGCCAGCATCATCAAAGCAGAAGATGATAAAAACTATTTGATCCTGACTGCGAAAAAAGCCGGCACAAAATCAGTTATGACGATTGAGGTTCAAGGTGATGATAAGTTAGGTGAATGGCTGAACTATAAGTCTGACGACAAAGGCAGTGGCACTGGTGCAATGAAACAAGTGGTGGAACCTGCCAATGCAAAATTAACAATCAATGGCATTAAGATTGAACGTCAGACTAATGAAATAAAAGATGCACCAGAAGGCATTACCCTGAATCTGAAAAAGATTTCAGAAAAAGAAGAAGTCGAAATCAACGGCAAAACTGAAAAAAGACCGGTGGCGGAAACACTGGTGGTTTCTCGTGATATTGAGCCAATGAAAGAGGCGATTAAAAAATGGGTTGATGCCTATAATGAGCTACAAAACACGTTCAGTTCATTGACCAAATACAAGAAAGTTGGAACAGGTGAAGCACCTTCAAAAGATAATGGTCCCCTACTTGGTGACAGTACTTTAAAAGGTATTCAAAGCCAGCTAAGACACCAGCTCGTTGTGGCACAAGATGTTGCTGATATTGCTACCCTAAATAGACTGGGCATCAAACAAAAATTGGATGGTACACTGGAAATCAGCGACGAAAAACTGGAAAAAAAACTGAAAGAGAAACCCGCCGATGTTAAGGCTTTCTTTATGGGTGATGGAAAAAAAACCGGTTTTGCAACCACAACTTATAATTTCTTGAAAAAAACCCTGGATAGCCACGAAGGAACTATCGCAACAGTCACTGACGGCATCAATAAGAGTCTAAAGACACTGGAAAAACAAGCAGAACAGACGAATAGAAATATTGAAGCCACAATGCAACGTTATAAAAAACAATTTACCGCGCTGGATAAACTGACCACTTCAATGAATCAGGCAGGTTTATCCCTGGCCCAACTTTTAAGATAATAAAAGGACACTAATGTATCAACATTCGGCAAGCCAATTATACGCTCAGGTAGATCTTGAGAGCGAAATTATGAATGCCTCTCCCTATCAGTTGATTCAGATATTGTTCAACGGGGCGCTCAGCGCCCTACGTCGTGCAATCATTCTGATGCAACAAGGAAATATTCCAGAAAAAGGAATAGCTATTTCAAAGGCGATTAATATCATTGATAATGGTCTCAAAGAGGGATTAGATTTCGAGAAAGGCGGCGAGATTGCCCAGAATCTTTTTGCTTTATATGATTATATGGGTCGCCGTTTACTCCATGCCAATTTACGCAATGATGAGAAGGCTATTACCGAAGTGATTGATTTACTTACCGAGATTTCAGATGCTTGGCGGCAAATAGGTCCTCATTACAACGCCAGTCAGGATATTGTTTAATGAAAAATGATACGGATCTTTTGTCAGCTTATCAGCAGATCCTTAGTTTAAGTGAGCAAATGATTGATTTAGCTAGAAATGAAAAGTGGGATGAACTTGTTGATATGGAGATCACTTATCTGAAGGCAGTAGAAGTGGTGACTTTACTATCAGAGAACTCAGACGCACCTATTTCATTACAACAGCAATTAACCAAAATTTTGCAAACTGTCTTGGATAATGAAAAAGAAACTAAGAGATTGTTGCAAAGAAGGTTAAATGAACTCAGTGACCTGATTAAACAGGAAAGTTGTAAACAACTCTTACATGATACATACGGACAGTTCCCAACTAATAACTATGAAATGGAGTTGATTACGACGGAATCAAAATAGACAAAACACAGGCACCAGTGATTCCATTTCACAATAACTCTGATTAATGGTGTCATTTATTTTTTATTTCAGGCGGTGTCAATTCGTCACTATCGTTTTTTTGGTTAACCTAATTCGGCACTTTATTGTATTTATAATTTGCAAACAATCAAGATATCTTATCTATAATTTTTAACAAAAAATTAACCAACAAATGATAGTGGCGATTCATTAAGGCAATTTACAGGAGATATTATCATCACATATTATTTTTTAATTAAGGGATGAATAATGCAAACAAACTATATAAATAATATCGTTATCATCATGATATTCTCCATTCGAGAAATAGGATTTTCTCAGTATCAATTTTAATTGACAGCTATCCACTGGAAAAAGATAAGTTACCGATAACGTTTGCGGGCTGGGATTAGATAATAAATAATCACCCTCCTCCAGTTGGAAGAATAAATGCCTTGAAATATTTACAACAGATTTTTCGGTGCATTTATGCAACTGACTGAAATAGCCACATCTGAAAGTGATGATTCGGTGTTTAAATTCACCGCTGGGCGAATCCTGTATTTGAGCCATTTAAACTCTTCAATAGCCATATATACCCATCTAACTTCAAGATGCGTGTGATTTCTCCCCGCGAAGCGGGGAGAAATCGGGTTTCATAGCGTGTTGTAAATGGCAACTTGAAGTTTAATGCGTATAAATACCTATAAAAGAAAAAACCACAGTTAAGCAGCGTTGGAAATAAAAACCCGCCGAAGCGCTGAGGGATCCCCACAAAACGGTGCTAATAAATCAAAACCATATTTTGGTAGATTTTGGCGAGGTATTTGAGGAGTTGATTAAGAACTATTTCAAATAATATTAGCGGGGAATGGCGTAATACATTCTCCGCTAATGTCAGGTAAGAGATGACCCTTCTTGATTTGAGACTATTTGCCTGATAATGGAGGTGTAACCCTTGGTTTTCAGCATAAAATCCAATCAGCCAAAGGACAATTGAGCTGAGTGTAGCAAGCAGGCTCAATACGGATAAACGACCAGCGCCTTGGCTATAACTCGCCCTGAGTCCAAATCCAAAACGCTCGCTCTTTTCATCTCTAAAATTTTGCTCTATTTGCATTCTTCGGCTGTATAATTTCATGACCTGCCGAGGTTTAAAATCATCCATGCTGGTAAAAATTAGCCAGGGTTCTTTGGCTGACGAACGTCCATCTTTCACCTGCGACATTCGTTCCATTCGGTAGCGTGACTTTTTAAATTTTCTACCTTTATTGGGTCTCTTATGGAGATAGAAGAAACCATCACAACGTGCATATTTTGCTTTTGATAATGTCCCCATGCCCAAAAATTGGGGGGTTTCCGTGGCTTTTAACGCTTGTCGTTTAAACCAAAGCTCACCGTATTTCTCAAGCCTTAATTGCGTATTTCCCCGAATGCGTCCGA
Source organism: Xenorhabdus sp. SGI 60 (assembly GCF_056632175.1). NCBI lineage: Bacteria > Pseudomonadati > Pseudomonadota > Gammaproteobacteria > Enterobacterales > Morganellaceae > Xenorhabdus > Xenorhabdus sp. SGI 60. Next base: position 1,754,976 of record NZ_CP196860.1, read on the forward strand.
CAAAATCCCAACCGAGTGTTTTTATATGCTTAAACCAGGCATTTTGAAAACCGGCATCGGTGATAATAAGGACTCTGGCTTTAGGGTTAACGGCTTGCGCTAAACTGTCAAGAAACACCTTCTGTATCTTTGAATTTTGTTGCTCGCATGACGGAACTATTTGACTTAACAAAGGGATTGAGCGTCCATCACAAATCAAACTCGCGCGCAGTACATGATGTTCTTGTGATGGATATCCACTCCAATCAACAGCAATCACACACAGTGATAGCGGTTCAGTCAGCATGGCGATAATGTGACGAAAAATATCAGGAATATCTCTATGGAGTGCTTCATTACCGAGTAATCGGTCAACGCGTTTAATTTTATGTTTGACGTGAGCCTTTCCGGGCAAAAAACGTCCTATACTGGTTAACGTCAGAGAAGCCCCATTAATTAAAGCGGTAGTGGCATCGATTAATGCGTTCTGACGATATTGATGAAACGGCGCTAAGGCATCTTTGAAGAAGTTATGGCATACTTGACGTGCAGGCATAGCAGTGACCCTATTGACTTGGTGGAACAATCAGTAGATCACACAACGCTATGCTTGTCTATTTTCTGGGGATTCCTCAGCGCGTAGCGGGGAGAGATCACACGCATCTTGAAGTTAGATTGGTATAATCATTAATATACTAATGCGAAGAATATATATTCTTTTAAATGGGCCACATGGCTGTTCCAACGGGAACAACGGCTTTTTCTTGCATAATTTCAACAGCTTCTTCAAAAGTTTCTTCTTCAAACCATTCGTTTAATTCGATAGTGGTATTTTCCATATTAACCTCAACTTTACTAAGTTTATGATGATTAAACTGTATATAAATCTATAACGCGATGCTCGACTTTAACATCCTATAACGTTGGCTTGTTGAAGCCAGTCGCGTTGACTTTTACCTTGTTTAAAATTGGCAAAAATACCCAACGTGTGAGAAAGCAGTTTTCTGGCAATTCGATTACCCAAATGCCACAAATCCCGCGCCCAGCACTTCTCGATAGCAAATTGCCCGGCGAGTTGACCAATCACGGTTTCAATTAAACGGCGTTTGTCATTAATACGCTTTCTGATTTCCCTGGGGATCGGATCATCCATATTGGCACGCACCGGCGTAATCATCTCAATGCCCTGCTTTTTCATTTCCTGTTTAAACTCAACGCCTAAATACCCTTTATCGCCCAGCAAATAGCCTTTTATCGGGACGGACAAAATCCCAGGCCGCTTCACGCTCACTGACGCTCGCAGGTGTTAACGTGAGCCCCGTGACTACGCCGGTTTCATCTATCATCAGATGCCCTTTAAAGCCGTAGTATGTTTCGTTCTTGGCGGCACAATATCCATAATCCGCTTGCCCTTTAAAGTTGGCGCTGCCTTTCGCTCTTTTGAATCCACAGACGGGCAGGGGAAATCCGTCGATAATATGCACCGGTCTGTCGAACGCGCCCAATAACGTCGCCAGCTGCTCTTGCAGCTTTTGTTTGACAACCCAAAGATTTGCCGCCTGTTTAGCAAAATTGGCGCGTGAACCCAGCCCGGAAACCACTCGCGCCAGTGGTCAAAAAAGTATTTCCAAATCCCTTTATCTGTTGAAAACCCTAAGAATTCACCAATCACTTCCATCGTGATGACTTCGGCATCGCTCATCTTAGGTGGGTTCCCCCGGCTTCGTAATCGTGTCTTGCTGTAACGCTGTTAAACTATCGTCTACCCAACAAAACACCCAAATGATAAAATCTTGCTGTGACATAGCCTTTGTTCCTTTATTTCTCTCAGTTTGGCGATTTAAAGTTATAAAGGAGCGGCTATGTCATTTCAACTCACCACGAAAGTCGAGCATCGCGTTATGATATGTTGCAGATAACAATATTGTATGATAGTGAATGAATTGTAAATAAATATGTTGTAAAAAAACAAAAATTATTTTGTCTGGTATAATGGTACGATTATATTAGTTTTTCATAAAAATTCACTGTTTAGTTTATTTTTTAAACGTCGAAGTGGTTGTATTATTTTTTTGGTTAGCAACCATATATCAAATTGAATTTTATGAATTTATCGTTAATCTAAATATTAAATAATTTATTATGAAAAAAGTTTTTCTTATCAAAGAATAGTTTCCCTCCTTCAAAAATAAGATCCAAATGGTGGCTACCCATCGCACCGCCACCTAATCCAAGATGCAGGCCAGGGTGCCGTTCTTCAAAACCAGCATTTAAACCGTACAGCCTTTTAACGCCATAGTTTGTCCCAATACCAAATTCTTCAATCACACTATTGCTTGGATTTGCGGATAGATACTTGTCAAAATCTTGGGAGAAAATAGGATCTCGGCATGTAAAGTCAATGATCTGGCTATTTTTTACTTTTATTTTGAAAAAATCTTTTACAACACCATATTTAATAGCAAAAGGGATAGTACTGAGAAAAGTACCACTAAAAGTAATACATCCTTCTAGATTGTGTAGTTTTGTTGCTATTTCACCAGGAGTGATATCATAACTATTTTTACCGTCTATTGAGGTCCATGATTGTTTTTCGTTAATCGTTGCGGTCAGAATGCTATCATGTTCTTGTTCAAAGATAATTTGTTTGCTTACCATGGCAAGATTTATGATTGATTGGTTTCTATTACTTATTATTTCTATTTGCTCAGAGAAAGCTTCATAAAAATGCTCACCATAATCCTTGAAGATAATTGATTTTCGCCAATTTTCTTGCATAACTTTCCTTATGGGGGACAAAAACTGAGGCCCTGATGATGTAAAAGGTTTTAATGTTGATGAAAGATAAAAAAACATGAAAACATCACATTTTTCAATTTGTTCAATTAAAATTGATGAAGGAGTAGAATCGAGAGGCAGTAAGCAAGTTTCCAGCAAAGGGAATTCTGTCGAGGCACTTGAAATATTTTCAATAATATTTTTATGTCTCTCATCCCATCCAATTAATAAGTTAATAACCTCGCTATTTTCTCTCTTTTTATTGACTGAAGGATGATGAAACAAGTTAGAAAACATGTTTTTTATGCTTTTGTTTTTTTCATCAATGATTAACATAGTAACCTCATGATTAAAAAAGATAAAGTATTTCCCCGTTTTTCTATATATGATTATGGCGATATATTAATGATAATAAAGAATATATACCAATTTTAGAGAAATTACTTAGTTGCTCCAATAGTGGAAATAGCGTCTTACTGAATTATGTTTCAACAAATTTTTGAATTTATTTTTTAATAAATTGGCTCAATGAGATAATGATGCTGTAATACACAATATCACAACAACATCATAACGTGAATAAATGAATTGTAAATAATATGTATGCAAGATCGGATAAAAATTATTTTTTATCCGAATATCATCGGATGGGAAAGATTTATTCATCTTTAATATCTTAATATAAGCTTAAACGGAAGCCTGGCCGATAACAATTGATTAGACAGGGGGCCAGATTAAAATTAGATGGTTATCTCATCGCTTATCTAACCAAGTGTGCCGCTGTTGGTCATGCGGAATGTTATAGTATGCCCGATTGGTGTGACCGCCCTGAAAGTTTATTCTGATTTTGAAAAACCACCTCTGCCAAAAAATCTGCCACTTTCCGTATCCTGGGAGAATGGGCCAAATCAGATTGAATAACAAGCCAGATGGGTTTATCTATGCCTAAATCAGGCGAAATACAAGTAAGCCCTGCGTCACTGGCTGCAATATGAGGTAGCACGGCTAACCCCAGGCCCGCAGTTGCTGCTGCAATTTGAGAACAAATTGAAGTTGTTGCGACTGAAAGTGAGCGCCCTTGTAAGACTTGTTTAAACCAGTTAACGGAAGGAAGTTGCGAGTACTCACTTGTCCAGCCAATAAAATGCGCATCGTTGTATTTACCTTTGAATATATCGGAGGGGCAGGTCGCTAAATAAGTTTCGCTGCCATACAGACCAAACCCCAAGGTTCCCAGTTGTCGGACATTAACATGGCCTTGCTCCGGTCTGATGATACGAAGTGCTAAATCAGCATCACGGCGGTGAAGGTTTACCGGGTAGATATCCGTTGTGATTTCTAATGTCAGGTTTGGATGATTTTTTTGTAAGGTCGGCAAGTTTGGCATAATTAAATAATTGGATAATGTTTCGAGTGTTGCAAGGCGTACACTGCCTGCAATAGTTGCCCGTAGATCGGCTTCAAACAGAAATGAACTTGCTGCTATCTCCATGGCTTTGGCTTTTTCCAATAGTTCTGCGCCATCTTCTGTTAGTTGATAGCCTGTTTGATGCCGCAGAAATAATGGCATCCCGAAGATATTTTCCAAACGTTCGATTTTTCTCGATACTGTTGCCACTCCAATACCAAGAAACTCAGCCGCTTTACTGATAGTACCTACCCGCGCGATTGCCAAGAATATTCGAATATCATCCCAAATAAGTGATTGCATGATTTGTTTTCCATTTCTGAAAATTTGATTACCAATTTTGCCTAAATATTTCAATTTTAAAAGATGCCACAATGATTTTGCCAAGGATCACTTTGTTTAAGATAAATCAAGATAGGGTAATGAATATGAAAACAACTCCACAGTCAGCGATTGCACTGACGTTAATCGCAACATTCTTTTGGGGATCAAATTTTCAGATAACAAAATTTGCACTTACGAGTTTGCCTCCGTGGACAGCTTCTGTTGAGCGTTTTTTTTATGCAGTTATCTGTATTTTTATTTTTTTGGCATGGAAAGAGGGAATTCACAGCAAGGTTTTGAAACAAAACGGGTGGGCATTTATTGTTCTTGGGGCAATTGGTGTGGCGGGATTTAATGGGGCATTTTTTGTTGGTCTGCAAAGTTCCAATCCAGTTACGGCTGCTTTAATTGTGGCAACGACGCCTGTCTCTGCCAATATTCTGGAAGCGATTATAAATCGTCGGTTACCCGGATTGATGCGAGTTATTGGTATGGCGATCAGTTTGTTGGGGGTTACTTTGGTTATTACCAATGGTGAATTTATTTTGGGAAGTGTCTCTCAGATAGTAATCGGCGATATAATCATTTTTATGGGAAGTCTTGGTTGGTCAATTTACACAGTGGGAACACGGGTATTTGTCAAAGATGCGACGCCATTAGCGACGACGAGCTGGACGATGCTTTTTGGTGCGATCATATTAGTGTTTATTGCGATTTTTGTGGAATCGCCAATAACGGCATTATCTTTCGGAACATTTGAAAGTCATTTGGCCTGTCTTTATATAGGTATTGGTGGTTCTACTGTTGCCTATCTTTTTTGGAATATAGGTGTTGCTATTCGTGGAGCAGGCAAAACGGCGGTATTTTTTAACTTTGTTCCTATGTTTGCGCTCATTATACAGCTAGTGATGGGAAATATACCCAGCCTGCCACAAATGATTGGCCTTGTTATTACTATTGTGGGTGTGCTCTTGGGGCAGGGAATATTGAGTAATGTCCGGTTCATGAACATTGATAAAAATAAAAACTAACATACAATCACCATGGTAACTAATTTATTAGTGGAGATCTGGTATGGAAAAATTTACTGATAAATTAATTAGCTTTGACCGATTTCTTTTACGGATACTGCGCTTTCTTTTGCATGCATTCATTATTTTTCTGATCGGTATTATTCCGGGTGTACTGGGTTTTTTCTTGATCGAAAGCCATGCTATTCCTGATGCAATACTAAATTCAGTTTCAATGATTGGAACACAAAACTTGCATATTGAACCAGTCAGTACTCTGGGGAAATATTTTGCTGCCGTTTATGGACTATTCCTTCAGGCTATCTTTTTTATCGCAGTAGGTATGGTGGTGACGCCTTTTGTCCACCGAATATTGCATAGCTGGCACATAGATGATGATGATGAAGAAGAAGATAACGAAGATGTGAAAAAATAAATAACTTAATTTTCTGCTATCAAGCCATAACTTGAAGTTTAAAAAACTTATTTGTATGGTTATAAATTAGAGAATCATTGTAGTAAATATGGTATTTTTGATGAAATATAGTGGTAGATTTATTCAATCTCAGATATAAGATTTTTCCCTATAAAGTTATTATAGATAGAGAGTTAAATGATGAATAAAGGTTATTGTTTATGCGGTGCGGTGAGTGTAAAAACCAATCAAGGCATTGAAGATATTAACGTATGCCACTGTGAAACGTGTCAAAAATGGAATGGAGGGCCATTTTTATCTGTGGACTGTAAGGATGACCTAAAAATAGAGGGAGCTGAAAGTATTTCAACATATCCGTCATCCGAATGGGCAGAACGCGCTTTCTGTAACAGGTGCGGCACACATCTTTTTTACCATTTGCATCATCCAAGTGCTTATTATGTTCCAGTTGCATTGTTTGATAATAGTAATCGAAGTAAATTATCTCGCCAAGTTTATGTGGACAGCAAGCCAGCATATTATAACTTTGTTGAAAAGACCCCTATGCTGACTAAAGCAGATATCCTTAACTTATTTAAATAATCGTTGCAATAATGGGGGAAATATCATCCTCATATTGTTCTGGACTAAAATGAATTGCTATGAATAATATAGAGATATGTTATTAAAAAAATATTAAACGAAATCAGTTGGCTATATATTTATTACATTTCATTGATATGTAACAATTTTCTTTCTGTTTTGCGCTAATGTGAGTATAATCTGTTATCTTTTGTTAATTTATCTTATGAAAATCATAAAGATAAATTCAGCGTGTTCGTTTTGTTTTGGGATTTATTAATTTTATCATTATAGTGGATATTACGTTAGTGGAGATGTTGTTTGATTAATGTTTTATTAGTTGATGACCATGAACTGGTGCGCATTGGTGTGAAAGGCGTCCTTGATGATGTAAAAGGGATAAAAGTCGTAGGGGAAGCCAGTAGTGGAGAAGATGCAGTCAGATGGTGTAGATCAAACAGCACGGATATTGTCATGATGGATATGGGAATGCCCGGAATAGGAGGGTTGGAGGCGGCTAAAAAAATCATCCGTTATTCACCTGATACACGGGTGATTATGCTAACTATCCATACTGAAAGTTCTTTGCCCACAAAAGTGATGCAAGCAGGGATTAGGGGATATTTGAGCAAGGCTGCAGCTCCTCAGGATATGATCAACGCAATTCGGGTGGTTTATGCAGGCCGACGTTACATTTCCTCGGACATTGCTCAGCAGATGGCACTCAACCAGTTATCACCCCCAAAAGAGAACCCGTTGGATGAACTTTCGGAGCGGGAATTGCAGATCATGACAATGATAACTCAGGGGCGTAAAGTTAATGAGATTTCTGAGTTGCTTAATCTGAGTCCAAAAACAGTGAATAGTTACCGCTATAGAATGTTCAGTAAACTAAATATCAAAGGTGATGTAGAATTGACCCATATGGCAATACGCTGTGGATTGCTTGATGCGCAGAATATGGTAACTCACGGTGGGTAATAAGATTTGATGGGTGATCAGTCATGGCGGAACTATTTAATTCAAAGGCATTTTTAAAAACAGTTACCAGTCAGCCGGGTGTCTACCGCATGTATGATATCGCTGGCACAGTGATCTATGTTGGTAAAGCTAAGGATCTAAAAAAACGGTTATCTAGCTATTTTAGGGCACAAGTTAGTAGTCGAAAAACTGAATCATTAGTGAAAAATATCGTCCAGATAGATGTCACCGTTACCCACACAGAGACAGAAGCGCTCCTGCTCGAACATAACTACATCAAACTGTATCAGCCTCGCTACAATGTATTACTGAGAGATGATAAATCTTATCCTTATATTTTCTTGAGTAGTGATATCCATCCCCGTTTAACCTTATATCGTGGAGCCAGGCATGCGAAAGGAGAATACTTCGGCCCATTCCCCAATTCTCATGCAATACGTGACACTTTGGTTTTATTGCAGAAACTATTTCCTATTCGCCAATGTGAAGACAATGTGTATCGCAATCGTTCAAGACCTTGTTTGCAATATCAGATTGGGCGCTGCCTCGCCCCTTGTGTTAAGGGGTTTGTAACAGATGAAGAATATCTGCAGCAAGTTGAATACGTCCGTTTGTTTTTGGCGGGGAAAGATCAGCAAGTATTGGATGAGCTGGTTACAAAAATGGAAAAAGCGAGTCAACAGCTTAAGTTTGAAGAGGCTGCCCGTTATCGTGATCAGATCCAGGCAGTACGGCAAGTTACGGAACGACAATTTGTTTCTGGAGAAGGTGATGATCTTGATGTTATCAGCGTTGCTTTTGAGGCGGGAATGGCCTGTGTGCATGTCTTATTTATCCGTCAGGGCAAGATATTGGGCAGCCGCAGTTATTATCCCAAAATTCCGGTTGATACGAAATTAGATGAAGTAGTGCAAACTTTCCTTGGTCAATTCTATCTCCAAGGAAGCCAAAACAGGACGTTGCCGACAGAAATTTTGTTGGATTTTGCATTACCTGAAAAAGAATTATTGGAAAAATCACTGGCTGAAATATCGGGCAGAAAAATCTATATCCAGGCACGGCCAAGAGGTGACAGAGCGCGTTACTTAAAATTAGCACGTACTAATGCCGCTACAGCTTTGATTACCAAACTTTCCCAACAATCGACAATTCATCAGCGATTAGAATCACTGACCACATTTGTCGGCCTTGAAAAAATCCAACGTATGGAATGTTTCGACATCAGTCACACGATGGGAGAACAAACTGTTGCATCATGTGTTGTTTTTGATGCTAATGGCCCGGTTCGTGCAGAATATCGACGCTATAATATTACAGGTATTACTCCAGGGGATGATTATGCTGCGATGAGCCAAGTCTTGCGTCGTCGATATAGCAAAGCTATCGATCAGACAAAAATCCCGGACATTATCTTTATTGACGGTGGAAAAGGGCAGCTTGCGCGTGCGATTGAAGTTTTCAACTCTTTGGAGGTTGAATGGAATAAAAAGTATCCTAAGCTAATTGGAGTTGCGAAAGGCAGTGATCGTAAGGCTGGGCTAGAAACCCTATTCTTTGCTGCGGAAGGAGAGGGGATAGCACTTCCTCCTGATTCACCTGCGTTACACGTTATTCAACATATTCGTGATGAATCTCACAACCATGCCATTACAGGACATCGTCAGCGTCGGGAAAAAGTGAAAAAGACCAGTACATTGGAATCGATTGATGGTATTGGGCCGAAACGTAGACAAATGTTACTTAAATATATGGGAGGATTACAGCCTTTACGCAACGCAAGTGTAGAAGAGATCGCAAAAGTACCTTCTATTTCTTATGCACTGGCAGAAAAAATCTATAATGCGTTGAAACACTAGAAGTATTGATGCACCATACTGATAAACTTAACTTGGCCAGATAGTTACTAAGCATTATGCAATTAAATATTCCAACATGGCTTACTCTATTTCGTATTGCCTTAATCCCATTCTTTGTTTTGGCATTTTACTTGCCATTCCAATGGGCACCGATGTTATGTGCCATTATCTTTATTATTGCTGCTGCAACAGATTGGTTTGATGGTTTTCTTGCCCGTTTGTGGAAACAGACGACGCGTTTTGGCGCATTTCTTGATCCGGTGGCGGATAAAGTCATGGTAGCTACTGCGCTGGTACTGATTGCAGAACATTACCATACGTGGTGGATCACGCTGCCTGCTGCGACGATGATTGCTCGTGAGATCATCATATCTTCCCTGCGTGAGTGGATGGCGGAATTGGGAAAACGCAGTAGTGTCTCTGTTTCTTGGATGGGAAAAATAAAAACTACAGCACAAATGGCGGCATTGGTTGCCTTATTATGGCGTCCTTGCATTGAACTCGAAGTGGGAGGGTTCATCCTATTATACGCTGCTGCGGTCTTGACATTCTGGTCAATGTTTCAATATTTGAGCGCTGCATGGGATGATTTGCGTGAAAGTTGATCCAGGTGACGTAAAAATCATCGAACGAACGCGTTTTATAAATAATTGTGTTGACTCATTTCGTGAAGTAAGTAGAATGCATCGCATCGAACGGCACATGATATTTACAAAACAAATTAAGTAAATCAAGAAGTTCGAAGAAAGGCGGGAATAGCTCAGTTGGTAGAGCACGACCTTGCCAAGGTCGGGGTCGCGAGTTCGAGTCTCGTTTCCCGCTCCAAAAAAGGCGCGTTGGCAGAGTGGCCATGCAGCGGATTGCAAATCCGTTAACCTCGGTTCGACTCCGGGACGCGCCTCCAGATTCAGCCCAGGTGGTGAAATCGGTAGACACAAGGGATTTAAAATCCCTCGGCCTTTAGGCTGTGCGGGTTCAAGTCCCGCCCTGGGCACCAAACATAAGTTTACTAACGTCTACTCTAGTAAACTAATTCCTAGAAAGACCTGATAAATCAATCAGGTCTTTTCTTTTTAGGTCTACTCCAGTCTATTGCAATCAACGTGCACGGCGGGGCATAATCAGGGGCACCTACACTTCTATTTTAAATGTGCCCCCTATAATGAAACTAAACGCACGACTCATCGAAACAGCAAAATCCAAAGAAAAAACCTACAAACTCGCCGATGGTGGTGGTCTCTATTTGGAGATTACTTCTCGCGGTTCAAAATACTGGCGTATGAAGTATCGCCGACCGACCGATAAAAAAGAAGACCGACTGGCTTTCGGTGTCTATCCTACCGTTTCTTTAGCTGATGCTCGCGCCAGGCGAGATGAAGCCAAGAAGCTGATTGCTCAGGGCATTGATCCCAAAGCTGAGAAAAAAGAGGTACATGTCGGAGCAAAGGGAAAATATACCTTTGAAAAAGTCGCCCGTGACTGGCACGCCAGCAATAAACGTTGGAGTGAAGATCACGGCAACCGTATCATGCGCAGCCTTGAGCATTATATTTTCCCTCATATTGGCAGGCTGGATATTTCCACTTTGCGAACAAGCCAGCTTTTAGCCCCGATCAAAACCGTTGATACCGGTGGCAAGCATGATATTGCCCAGCGATTACAGCAACGTGTCACTTCCATCATGCGCTACGCCGTCCAGAACGATATTCTTGAATTTAACCCGGCTAATGATATGGCTGGCGCACTTTCCACTGTCAAAGCCAAACATCACCCCGCTCTGCCTCACGAACGTTTACCTGAATTTTTGAGCCGACTTTCTCGCTATCATGGACGCTTAATCACCCGTATCGCAGTGGAACTGACTTTATTAACATTCGTCCGTTCCAGTGAACTGCGATTTGCCCGTTGGGAAGAACTCGACCTTGAAAATGCAGTCTGGAAAATCCCTGCCACAAGAAAGGCTATTGAGGGCGTTAAATTCTCCGAACGGGGCATGAAAATGAAAACCGAGCATATTGTTCCGCTGAGCCGTCAGGCCGTTAATTTATTTAAATCATTGCGCGAGTTGAGCGGCGAATGTGAAGTGATGTTCCCTAACGACCATGACCCACAAAAAGTCATGAGTGAAAGTACCGTTAATAATGCCTTGCGCGGCATGGGGTACGACACCAAAACAGACGTTTGTGGGCACGGGTTCAGAACAATGGCTCGCGGTGCAATGGGGGAATCGGGATTATGGAACGATGATGCCATCGAACGCCAGTTAAGCCATGTGGAAAGAAAGAACGTCAGAGCCGCCTATATTCATACCTCTAAACATCTGGACGAACGGCGACTGATGGTGCAATGGTGGGCGGATTATTTGGATGCCAACCGGGAAAAACATATCACGCCGTATGATTTTGCGAAAAAACGCCGGAAATAACATGGATTAATGCTCAGAACGTATTGAGTTCATGATGATTTTTTAGACTTTGTTGGCACTACCAACAGAGTCTGCTTTTCACACAATACATAGCCAGCTAAAAACTCCGCATCCTACCCTTTGTTATGACAATCATCATATGATGTTTTTTTAACCTTTGCTGGCAGTGCCAGCATAGCCTGTTTTTTATGCAAAAGGTATTTTTTTAAACTTTGTTGCCCAGGACAACAAAGACTATTTTTAATACAGTGTGTAATCCACTAAAAATCCCATACCCTGACCCATCATACATTTTCCTTATTTTTCATTTGGTTAAATTTACCATCACAGCTATATACATGGTGTTTTTTTAGGCTGCTGTGCCCGTGGCACACAAGGTTGCTTTTTATACAGTCAATAGACAGCAATTAATTTTACGCATTGGTTAAAGAGTTTACGCTTTCAATTAATCTGAATTTTTAAATAATCCCTCTGTCGTCAAATAACGTCCACTAAGGCATTTCAAGGACTCGATCACAGGAGGTATACATGCCAACAATGACAACATCTAAAGAAAGTCTCATTCGCCTGCCAGAAGTTCAGCGCAGAACGGGCTACAGCAAGGCATGGATCTACAGGCTCATTAAAGAAGATAAATTCCCGAAGCAAGTCAAAATCGGCCCTCGTTCGGTTGCGTTTATTGAATCAGAAATTGATGGCTGGGTTGATCAGCGTATTGCTGAATCTCGTGCCTGATAGTGTGTTGACTGAATTTTGGTGCATGAGTTCACGATGCGGGTAATCCATTCATTGAGAGACAGACAAATCTTGCAATTGTTATTTAAACGAAAAAAGGATAGCGGTATGGGAGCTATCCTCCTGACTAACTGTTGGTTGGTTCAACCTTTGGGGTCAATACCACGCGATTGGAGTTCTTTACGGAGTATGCGCTTGATCCATGTAGCAAGGGAAGCATCACCATCGGCTTTTGCTTGTTCTTCAATTTGTTGCCTGAATTCTTCCGTTAATCTCATTTGGTATTGTGGAGATCGTTTTTCTTTTTGTGTTGACATGGTAATTACCCAAGGATATTTTAAATTACATGGTAATGACCATTTTAATTTTAGTAACCAAATAAAACAACGCCCCGTAGTGCTCGCAACACATACAGGGCGTCTGACCAATAACCGTTGAGAGATAACGATAATGGCTGATACACAGCATAACCAAACTCGCCCTAAATTTACATCTTCAGATAAAACAGATGGACAAAAACCGCTCGATCTGATCCAGACAGTAAAAAGATCCGCCACGTACCATTGGGAAAACCTGCTGCCTGCATGTGGCATCGACATTCCCGCAAAGGGGAAACATGGCGCTTGCCCCATCTGCGGTGGTATTGACCGTTTTCACTTTATTGACGACCATCATCATGGCAACTGGCATTGTCGCCAATGTGATGTCCCAAACTATGGTGATGGGCTGGATTTAGTGGCAAAAACCAAAGGGATCTCGATTCTTGAAGCAGCAAAAGTTATTGCGGATACGCTGGCATTACCTTTGCCAGAACCCAAGCTAACTAGGGAAAGCATTCAAACAACACAGTCGATTGCTGAAAGAGTGACGGGACTGATGGCGCAAACTGTCGCCGGGCAATCTCCCTACCTGACCGCAAAAGGGCTGCATTGCCCTGGTCAGCGGCTGCTGTCCGATAATTCGATAGTGTTGACATTGACAACATTGGATAAGAAAGTCACAGGCGCACAGATCATTAAGCCCAATGGCGAGAAAAAATTACTCTCTGGCAGCCAGAAGAAAGGATCATTTATTGCCTTAGCAAAGCCAGAAGAGTATTCCGATACAGTAATCATTACCGAAGGTTATGCCACTGCGCTCACAGTTAACCAACTCTATAAAGGTACTGTTCTGGCGGCACTGGATGCAGGTAGTTTGCTCTCTGTTGCTCAATCAGTTCGGGAACGATGGTTTGACACGAAAATCATCTTTGCGGCTGATAATGACTGGCACAGCCCCGGCGAACTGGATAAGAACGGTAAACCAAAAGTGAATATCGGCAAGATCTCGGCAGAAAAAGCTGCCCTTGTGGTTAATGGCTGGGTCACATTGCCACCTACAGAGTATAAAGCTGATTGGGACGATTATCGCCAGCAACACGGTGTGGAAATGGCAAAGCTGGCCTTTTCTCAGGGACTTTATCAACCGACATCAACCAAGAAAAAAGCGACTACTCAGCCCAATGATGCCGAGCATTCAAAGTTGACATTATGCCAGATGGGAGCCAGTCAGCGCGGGGAAGTGCTACTGGCACGTTATGACGGCAATTTGGCACTGGATGGCGCTTCGGAAAGCGTTCATCACTATGATGGTATTGTCTGGCGTCCGGTCAGTGACCGTGATTTAAAACGGGAAATGGTGGCGGCCTTTATGGAAGAAAAGCTGCCGTATTCACCGCATGGTATTAGCTCTGCCGTGGATGCCCTGAAATTACAGCTTCCCATGATGCAACCGCCAAAGCGCCACTTAATCGGGTTCAATAATGGCGTGTTTGACCTGAAAACCTGCCAGTTCCGGTCGCATCGTAAAAGTGACTGGCTGCTACTTGCTAATGATGTTGAATTCAATTCCCCCATTTCGGGGGAAACCCTGAAAGACCATGCACCACAGTTCTGGCACTGGCTGAATCGGGCAACAGCCAACTGTGAAAACAAGTTTAGTCGTGTATTGGCGGCACTGTTTATGGTGCTGGCGAATCGTTACGACTGGCAGCTTTTTCTGGAAGTCACTGGTGCCGGAGGCAGTGGCAAAAGCATCTTTGCTGAAATTTGCGCTATGCTGGCAGGCAAAGGCAATACGGTTTCTGCGAGTATGGCTGCTCTGGAAAACCCACGGGAACGGGCGTTGATTGTCGGCTATTCGCTGATTATCCTGCCAGATCAGACTCGCTATGTGGGCGATGGTTCCGGCATCAAGGCCATTACAGGCGGCGATGAAGTTGCCATCGATCCGAAGCACAAACAACCCTATTCAACCCGTATTCCTGCTGTCGTGCTGGCGGTGAATAATCATGCTATGAGTTTCAGTGATCGCAGTGGTGGTGTGTCGCGGCGTCGGGTAATCTTCAACTTTTCTGAAGTCGTACCGGAAAATGAACGTGATCCTCTGCTGCGCGATAAAATCGCGGCAGAACTGCCCGTGATTATCCGACATCTGCTGCATCGGTTCGCTGATCCACAAACAGCAAGGCGTTTACTGGCAGAACAACAGAAATCTGAAGAAGCGCTGGATATCAAACGTGGCACCGATCCACTGGTCGATTTCTGCGGTCATCTGATTGCATCCCATGAAGCTGATGGCCTGTTAATTGGCAATGCGGAAATTATGCCGTTTAATCCCCGCAAATACCTTTATCACGCCTATCTTGCTTATATGAAAGGCAATAACCTGAATAAACCTGTTTCCGTAACTCGTTTTGGCATGGATATGCCGGGCGCACTGGCAGAGTATAGCCTGCATTACCTGCGCAAGAAAAGCAAATACGGCATTCGCAGCAATCTGAGCCTCAATGTCGACACCGCTAATGAATGGATGCCAAAACTAACAAGGAATGACCAGCCAGAAGAATAATTTTTTCTTGTACAGGCATTTTTCAAAGAAATATAAAAAAGTGTTCACCATTATTCACTCTGTAATTTAAACCAGATATATCAACCTATTATAGGGTGAATAGTTATTTTTAAACTGTTCACAAGTATTCAACCCTGTTCACCTTTTTTCAAGTTTGAGGTGAAGGGTTGGTTGAAGAGTAATGATGAGTTTGATTTCATGTCATCACCACTTAATGGCATGAATTTAAATAAAAATATTTAAAAGTGAATAGGTGAACAGTTTTATCACTAATTCTTTAATAGGGTGGGTTAAATAAGAATTTTTTCTGGCAGGTGTTTTTTCAGCTCTCCGAGTTACCGGGGTAATGTATTAGCCCGGTAACTCGGAGAAGACAAGCGCAGCGCGTCAGTGACGTCATTGGTCAAAATGGTTATTACCCGATTAAGCGAGAAACTTTTTCTGGCTGGCCATTAGTTTTGTGCCACTGCAGTTCCAAATTTATGCAGCTAATAGCATTCTCTATGTACGTATAAAATCATTTAAATAACATATTGTTAACAAAAATAATAACATTTATTTAAAATTTGTTTAATTAACCAGCTCTTATTGTATGGATTGTCTCTTTAGTTTTTATTAATATTTTTTCCAGGCTAAAAAGATTGAACTATATTGTTACTGGGAAAATGGATAATTATAAATCAATAAATTTTATAATATCCCATATTGTTGATCTTTATGGGAACTCACAGGCTGTTATTGACGAAACAGAATCCTTAAG
Organism: Xenorhabdus sp. SGI 60; assembly: GCF_056632175.1. Taxonomy (NCBI): domain Bacteria; kingdom Pseudomonadati; phylum Pseudomonadota; class Gammaproteobacteria; order Enterobacterales; family Morganellaceae; genus Xenorhabdus; species Xenorhabdus sp. SGI 60. Next base: position 1,771,118 of record NZ_CP196860.1, read on the forward strand.
CTATTCGCAGCTATATGCTGCGGCAAGCCAGCTCTGCGTGCATTTGGCGAATATCCAGCAAGGTAAAGGGAAGTGTATTGCTGTCGCAGGTCCTCATAATGTCAGAACTATTGTTGCTTTATTGGCAATCGTCCTTTCCGGAAATTACTATGTCTATGTTGATTTAAATCAACCAAAAACTTGGCTTGAACAGCAACTTAGTCGACTAGATTGCCATATAATGCTCTATTCCATAGGTAGTTACCCTACAAATATACCTAACGGTATTACATTGTTTTCTGTAAGAATTAAGAGCGATAGTTGCTTTGTTTCAAGTACTTTCCCCGATGTACCAACTCATCAGGCGGCTTATGTTAATTTTTCATCCGGCAGTACGGGTAAACCAAAAGCAATTGTCTGTACTCACGCTGGTATTATCCGTCTTTGTCGCCAACAAACATTTCTCGACTTTGACTCTCGTCCAGTATTTCTATTTCATTCCCCTTTATCTTTCGATGCTGCTACTCTGGAAATCTGGGGAGCATTGCTCAATGGCGGCACTTGTATCATCCATCAAGGAAAAATACTGACCCCACAGGCTCTACAAAAAGCTATTCATTATTATGGCGTCAATACGTTGTGGCTGACTACAGCCCTTTTTAATGCTCTCGTTGATACTGATATTCAATGTCTACATGGATTACATACTGTACTAACTGGTGGAGATATTTTATCAGTTTCTCATGTACGTAAAGCCGTTACTGTCCATCCCAAAATCAATTTTGTAAATGGCTATGGTCCAACTGAGAACACCACGTTTACTTGTTGCCACATAATTCGGGCTAAGGATTTAACGGGGCATGATATTCCTATTGGACAAGCAATCAACGGCACGCAGGTATTACTTTGCGATTTGCAAGGTGAAGACATAACTGCCCCCGGTGTCAGTGGTGAAATATATGCTATTGGGGAGGGAGTAGCATTGGGATATTTCGGTGAACCAGAACGTACAGCACAAGCCTTTGTCACCGTCACTTGGCAGGGAATATCCCAACGAGCTTATCGTACAGGCGATCTTGCATATTATGACGAAGAGGGAAATCTACATTTTATTGGTCGAGCGGACAGTCAAATAAAAATTAATGGCTACCGCATTAATTTAAGTGAAATAGAAAATAGACTGCGCAATATTCCGGGAGTAGAAGATTGTTCATTATTGGTGCAGCAATATCATGGTAGTAAACAGCTGATAGCCGTACTACAAGCAGAAGATGATCGTCCAGCTCGTCAAGCTATGCTGAAATTTCCTTCTTGGGAACGCCCGTCCTCTTGGTTTTGTGTCCGTTCACTACCTTTGACTCAGCATGGAAAAGTGGATCGTCAAGCGCTTTTTTTGCAATGGCAAGCATTACAATCACAATCATCAACTATGGAAATGAGCCAGCAAGAAGCAGCCTGTGCCATCTGGTGGTCAGAATTGCTGGGCTATCCAGTTACTTCTTCAACACACAATTTTTTTGAATCAGATGGTAATTCATTACATGCTTTGCGCGTACTGGCTACTTGTTATCAATACTATTCTGATGTGGCACTTTCCCTCCAGGAACTTTATCAGCATGCGACTCTTGCTGATTTTGCTTCCTTGTTAACCCGCAAGGGAATTGATGTCAATACATTACAGAATCCTGTTCCTGAGGGGGTTCTGGTACTATGAATGAAATCTTTGAGAAGTTATCTCAGCGGCAAATTTATTGCTTACCATTTGGTAATCGGCTGGTTATTTATGGTCAGTGGCAACAGTTAGATCAAGAGGAACGTTTCTGGCTACAGCAAGGAAAAGAACAGCTGCTTACCTCTTATAGTGATAGCTCCTGCACTTTGCCACTTCCTTGCTGGCTTAATGCAATGGTACTGAGTGAGATTATTTCCGGTGATTGTTCACAATTCGGATTGTTTTACCTGGCACCAGACTCGATCCCTCTAGAACCTTCCAAACTAAAAAACTTGATCGAAGGTTTATATAGAACCTTTCCACTTCTCAATAGTGCAGTGGAGTGGGGGGATAGTGGACTCGACTTACGCCTTTTTACCTCACCATATAATGCCGAACCTGAATATCAAGAATCTGTGCAGTATGCAGATGCTCAGGCTTTTATTCGCGAACAATTACAGCACTCTCACTCTGTGTTTAAAAGAGGAATGCTGCGAATCGTATATGCACGTTGCGGTAAGGATATGCGGTGGGGAATATGGCTGCATCACTTGATTGCGGATGCCGACTTTGTTCAGACATTACTTTCTCAGGTACAAGTTTGGTTAAAGACAGCTGCATGGCCAGAGCCGGATCTGGATTTTATTCAACAAATTTGGGTTCTAGAACAACAAATCACAGTACACCGAGAACGACTGCAAACTTTCTGGCGCAATCAAAAAACGCTTTTCAGCACTCTGACCATGCCTCCGACACGGGAGTTGTTACCCGAGAGTTCATTTATGAGCGTCACATTGCACGATGAACCACAAATGTTTACCCGTATGATTCTGTCGCTCTCACGGACATTGGTTAAGCTGAATATTAATGGTCCTCAGTTAGCAGTAACCCCGGTTACTTTGCGTCGTATAGGGCGAAATACGAGCAGTGGATGTTATGTCAATCTGTTACCGATACTGCTGGATGCTCGCTATGAAGTCACGGAGTTTGACCAGCTACGTTTGTCGTGGCTAGAGCACGCACAGCTACCTCAGGAGGAAATTACTTCTCTGTGTGAGCTCAATTATCGTGATGCTATCGTGATGATCAATTTCATAGATACACCAATAGTAATGGAAGGGTTTCAGCATCATCCTGAATTTCGTAGCAGGAAGCCTATCACCATAACCGTCACTCATGGAGAACCAGGATTCTGGCACGTTAAGCTGACAACCCGCTGGGGAGAAACATTTAGCAACGCTTTACACAGTGCCTTGGTGGAGGAGCTGACCTGATGATACTTTTGCTTCCTGATTTCATCGGACATCCCAGTTGTTTTCAGTCCCTGCTTTCCCATCTGCCTGAACAGGTGGAAAGCGTTAATTATCACACATTAGCTATGAAAGAAGATCTTTCTGAACTGGCTGATCTTATCGCTGATGGATTGAAATATAAGCCGACTTGGATCATTGGCTATTCGTTCGGTGGTGCTCTGGGATACGAACTCTGCCAACGCAATTTTCCTACTGCCCGCTTAGTTATGGTGGACAGCCATTTGCCTTCGTCTTCGTTGCGTGAAATGCCTGTCGACGAACAGTACCAGCGCTGGCTAACAACAGATATACAAAACTGGCTTTCCTTGATGCAGGAGCTTAATGAAATAAAGTTACCTGTCATTCTAAATAACATTAGCCTATTCAGCCAATGGCAACCAAAACCAACCTTGCAACAAGCATGGTGGATACGCTGCACTCGAAATAATATCAACGTAAACACTGACTGGCATTTATTGATCAAGCACATACACCAATTCGATGTCTCGTTATGTCATCACGAGGTGATGAAAGAGAGTAGCGTAATTTCTTACCTTATCCGATTAATTCAAGAGGTTACCTTTTCATGATATTTCATAGGCAGGCAATTTCACTTGATTTTCAAAAACTGGCTCTGGATTGGATTCTTGCACAATCCGATTCTCCATCTGCAGGGCTAGAGCCAGAGTTCGATATTGGTGATGATAAACTGCGTTATGCAAAAAAAATCCGCAATATCTCTAATCATGACCCGCAGTTCTGGCAGGCATGGAGTTATGGTTCTGGTCTGACGAAAATTGTAAGTCAGTACCTCGATAACCCTCGTTTGTTACGTCATGCAGCCTTTATTAAACGTCATGCTGATGAATCGTTTATACCTCTACATCAGGACATTGCATTGTGGGAAAAACCCTTTAATACCGCTTGGACATTCTGGGTAGCTTTGACCCCCGCATTTAAAGAGAACGGAGGTATGTTTTATCTGCCCGATACTGATGTGGTTTACCCGCACGAGTTCGATCTAAATTATCCCATGTTTAAGTGCATCGACCTCGAAAAAAACCAAATTTCTCAGGAAGAACTAAAGGATGTATCACTCCAAGCAGGAGACATATTGGTGTGGCCTGCAAAAACCCCACATGGCAGTTACATGAATATCAGCGGTCAATTGCGTATAGGTATGCCGATAGTGTTTGTTGAAGAGATCGAATATCAAAAACTAATGTGAGGCAAATATGAAAGTATGGGTAATTGATAATCTAAGAATTATTTTCCCTGATAGAGATATTTCAGAAGACAATATTGATGAATCCCTCAAGGAACTATTAAATCATTCAATGAAAATGGTGACTTTTCTGGCACGCTTTGCTCGACAATTTAATCATGCACCAAAAATTATGGATTTTCAGGCTGCTCCTTGTTTTGAAACTTTAGTAAGAAGTATGGAGCACCCTACATGATACGTATTATTGATTGCACCTTGAGAGAAGGCATGCAAACCCGCCAGTGTTGCTTTACTACTGAACAGTCGGTACTACTTTCCCGAGAAATAGCGGAGTTAGGGGTAGATACGATTGAGTGTGGACATCCTTTTATTTCGTCGAAAGAAGCAGAACGTGTGCAAGCTGTGGTAGCAACCTCACCTGTGCCAGTGTTAGCTCATGCCAGAGCTCGCTTGGAAGATATCGATGCCGTGTTACAAACTGGGGCTCATTGGGTTGGATTGTTCGCCTCTATTAATGAAATTTCAATGGCAACGAAGTTTAAAGGTAAGAGCCGCGAAGAATTGTTAACCATGTTTGGTTCTTCTATCCGATATGCCCGTGAACAAGGGCTGTTAGTCAGGGCAACCATTGAGGATGCCGGGCGTACTGCAGTCCCTGACTTGGTCAGTATGGTTATAACTGCTCGTGAAGCAGGTGCTAATCGTATTTGTTTCGCTGATAGTGTAGGTATTCTACTACCCGATGAAACTTTTGATGTGTTATCGCTATTACACTATGAGTTTCCTGATATTGTTTTGGAATATCATGTTCATAACGACAGAGGACTAGCGCTAGCTAACACGCTAAAAGCAATTGAAGCGGGAGTTGAATGGATCTCTACGAGTTGCAATGGCATAGGTGAACGTGCAGGTATCACTGATACTTTCCAATTGATTACGCTGCTTGCTACACGTTTTGAACAAAATCGTTTTGATATTTCCCGAATTTTGGCACTCTCTGAATTGGTAGAAGCGTATAGCCGAATACCCATGTCTCCAATGCAACCGGTTGTAGGTAAAAATGCTTTTGTGCATGTTGCCCGCTTACACCAACTTGCTATGCAGAAAGACAGTGCTGCTTACAGCATTTTTGATCCAAAACTCATCAAGGGACACATTTCTCTGGAGCATTTTACTCCCTTACAAGAACAAGAGCTTTTTCTGGTTCCGTTGGAAAAATCTTCAACAGAACTGAAGTATCACCGCCACGGCCCAGGAAAACGCTTTGTGATGTTGGATAAACGATTGGTAGATGGGTCTCCCTACTATTTTATTGCCCGCCAATTTTCGATGATAGGCGCTGATGAGTCTGCAGAGACAGGTCATGTTGATAGCCATACTCATAATTGTGACTCCGTATTCTTGTTTTTAGGAGATGGTCAGGACTATATCGGCCTAGAGGTGGAAGTCGATCTTGGGGGTGATATTCGTCATCTACATAGCCCAGCCAGTGTTTTTATCCCAGCGGGTGTGGCTCACTCCTATCGTTTTATTCGTGGTTGTGGCACCTATATTAACGCGATGCTCAACTTTAACACCCAATAACGAGCGTTTGTTGAAGCCAGTCGCGTTGTTTTTTACCTTGTTTAAAGTTGGCAAAAATACCCAATGTGTGAGAAAGCAGCTTTCTGGCGATTCGATTGCTCAGATGCCACATATCCCGCGCCCAGCACTTCTCGATAGCAAATTGTCCGGCGAGTTGGCCAATCACCGTTTCAATAAGACGTCGTTTGGCATTGATGCATTTTCTTATCTCTTTGGGAACAGGATCATCCATATTGGCTCGCACTGGCGTGATCATTTCAATATCAGCTCTCTTCATTTCTTGTTTAAATTCAGTGCCTAAATAGCCTTTGTCACCGAGTAAATAGCCAGTGATTGGCGCGACCAAATCCCAGGCCGCTTCACGCTCACTGACGCTCGCAGGTGTTAACGTGAGCCCCGTGACTACGCCGGTTTCATCTATCATCAGATGCCCCTTAAAGCCGTAGTATGTTTCGTTCTTGGCGGCACAATATCCATAATCCGCTTGCCCTTTAAAGTTGGCGCTGCCTTTCGCTCTTTTGAATCCACAGACGGGCAGGGGAAATCCGTCGATAATATGCACCGGTCTGTCGAGCGCGCCCAATAACGTCGCCAGCTGCTCTTGCAGCTTTTGTTTGACAACCCAAAGATTCGCCGCCTGTTTAGCAAAATTGGCGCGTGAGCCCAGTCCCGGAAACCACTCGCGCCAGTGGTCAAAAAAGTATTTCCAAATCCCTTTATCTGTTGAAAACCCTAAGAATTCACCAATCACTTCCATCGTGATGACTTCGGCATCGCTCATCTTAGGTGGGGGGCCCCGGCTTCGTAATCGTGTGCCTTGCTGTAACGCCGTTAAATTATCGTCTACCCAACAAAACACCCAAATGATAAAATCTTGCTGTGACATAGCCTTTTGTTCCTTTATTTCTCTATTTTTGGCGATTTAAAGTTATAAAGGAGCGGCTATGTATTTCAACTCAACTCATCTAAAAGTCGAGCATCTCGTTAAAGTATTTAAAAAATTCGATGGTGATTTGAAGGTGGATAATAACATCCCGCATATAAAATCGATTCCAGCACCATTCCCTGACAGTGAGCTAAATAAACAACATTACAATAAACCTCCTAAAAAAACACTACCACAAATAATACTTACTCAAACAGATAGCAATGAAACAGATATTAAAATCAGCTAAATGAAAATACTGGTCACGTATTCAAAATGTTGATTGGTCTTAAATATAATATTCTCTTTCGATAAAAGTCCCGATGACTTTGTCATGCATTTCCGGTGATTTTGAATAGCCTAATGTTTTACGATTCAGCCGCTTAATTCGGTTTCTAAGGGTGAGGTTTTCACGTTCAATACGCTGCGTAAAACTTTTTCCGATGAGGTGTTTATCCGTGGGCAACAAGATGTAAGCCTTGAATTTATCGGTACACCAAAAAGCGACGTTAAAGTGCGATAATTTTTTGAGCAGTTTCTTCAACGTCTTTTTGCTTCGTCGGCCGAAAGTATGGGCAATAATACGCTTCAGACGAGGCTCCCAAGCATACCATAACCAACGTTGTTGCTTTTTATTCCCAACAAATGACCACATCTCATCGACTTCACAGATGAGCTCAATTTCCACCTGTTCCAGCGGTAATGTGGTTACACATCGTGGGGACAATTTTTTAAAGTGCGAACGACAGCATTAATACTGATATGTAGTGCCCGTGCAGTGTCACGGATACCGGCATTATTCATGGCAAGATCCACAACTTGTTCTTTTATGCCCGTCCGGCAAGCACGATAAGCATATTCAAGCTGAAAAGTACGGCGACAAGACAGGCAACGATAACGCTGACGTTCACCTTGACCCGTGCCATGTTTTCTTACCGATTCGGTTTGTTGACAAAATCGACATTTCACTTCTACCGTTGCCATCTGATTTCCTGAAAAAGTGAGGAGTATACATGAGAAACAACAAATTGAATACGTGACCTAATTTTTATGTTAAGCCCTGGGCGCGAAATTGCAGCCGAATTTGACCATTTTTAACCCTCACGGCTTTTTTGCTTTAAGTGATAATAAACAGTTCCTCCGAAAATTAGGCTTAATCCCATCATTTATTGTGGTAAATAATCACATTATTTATTATAAAGTAACCAGAATAGCCATAAAATTGAAATCTGAAAATCCTCTACTATCATTTCTTAAAACGGAATGGAGAGTGGAAAGTGGCGAAAAGAGAAGCGCAAACAGATTTATGGGTTCATGGTTTACTAAAAGAAGCTGGAATTAAACACGATGCTCAGGGAAGCACAATACTTGAGATTAACAGCGCTTTGAAAACCGCTTCCAAAAACGGGTCTGGAAAAGTTGGTTTTCCTGAATTTGTTGGTGTTGTTAAAGATTTTATTCTTGTTATAGAGAATAAAGCGGATATATCCAAACACGTAAAACTAAATGCGAAAGGCCTAATAAGTCTTGATCCGAAAAACGTTAAAGACTTTGCTGTGAACGGAGCCTTGTTCTATGGCCGCCATTTAGCCCAAAACACATCCTACAAAAAAATCATTGCTTTTGGCATTTCAGGCGATGAAAAAAAACACAAAATCACTCCTTACTTTATTGATGAAACCGAGTATTACCGAGAGCTATCGGAAGTCGAATCTTTTATCTCATTCAATGAGAATAATATTCTCGAATATTACATCAGAGAGATTCTGCAAGAAAATACTGATCAAGAAAAAGAACTGGCTGAAATTCTAAAGGATGCTGCTGAACTTCATGAAGATTTACGTAATTATGGTAACTTAAAAGATATTGATAAGCCCCTTATCGTTTCGGGAATTCTGCTGGCACTACGAGAAGAAGAATTTGGTGGTTTTGATGTGTCCCATTTAACCGGCGATAGTATTGATATAGATGGCGATAAGATTTATAACGCTATTGAAAAAAATTTAAAACGTTCAAAAGTCGCCCCAGATGTTAAACGTGACAAAATCTTAAATCAGTTCTCTATCATTAAAGATACACACATTCTTAATGAAATTAATACTACTCTCAATAAAACACCTCTGAAACATTTCACCGAATTTCTGCACTATAAAATTTACAAAAGCATCAAGTATACCAGTTCGTCAGAAGATTATTTGGGCCGTTTTTACGGTGAATTTATGTCTTATTCTGGTGGTGATGGTCAAACACTTGGGATTGTTTTAACGCCCAAGCATATTACCGATCTATTTTGCGATTTGGTAGATATTCAACCATATGATGTCGTGTTAGACCCATGTGCAGGTACAGCAGGCTTTCTAATTGCTGCTATGCACCACATGCTGGCTCAAACTGACAGTGAAAATACAAGAAAAAATATTCGTCAAAAACAACTACATGGTTTTGAATTGCAGCCCTATATGTTCACCATTGCTACTACAAATATGATTTTGCGGGGTGACGGTAAAAGTAACCTGATTAATCATAACTTCTTGAACGAAGATCCAAACAAGCTTCAATTAAAAGGCGCTACAGTCGGGATGATGAATCCACCATATTCACAGGGTTCAAAGAAAAACCCTGATCTTTATGAGATTGCTTTTACTGAACACCTGCTTGATTCTTTGGTCAAAGATGGGAGTGTGATTGTCATTATTCCTCAGTCTTCCGTTACGGGTAAAACCAAAGAAGAGCAAGCTATCAAGGCAAACATATTCAAAAAACATACCCTAGAAGGCGTCATTACGCTCAATAAAGACACCTTCTATGGAGTGGGAACCATGCCTTGTATTGCTATTTTTACCGCAGGAGAACCCCACCCTGTTAATAAAGAATGCAAGTTTATTGATTTCCGTGAAGATGGTTTTAAAGTACGCCCTCATGTTGGTTTGATTGAAACGGAGCAGGCAAAAGATAGAAAACAGCATTTATTAGATGTTTGGTTTGATCGTATTGAAGCCGAAAGCAAGTTCTGCGTAAAAACCACTGTTGAAGCCGATGATGAATGGCTTCATAGCTTCTATTACTTCAATGATGAAATACCAACTGATTCAGAATTTGAAAAGACTATTAGTGATTATCTGACTTTTGAATTTTCAATGATTATGCAGAATCGAGGATACTTGTTTGAATCGAATGATTCCAAAGAGGTAGATGATGCTTCTAAAGCCTGAAGATAAAGAGTGGAATGAATTCTTTATTGAAGATATAGCTGAAATTGTTTCAGGTAAAGATATTTACGATGCGGAACGTTTTTTTGGAAGCATACCTTACATATCTTCAACAGCCAAAAACAATGGTGTTGGTCATTTTGTAGGAAATAAAAACAATACATTAGAAGATAACTGTCTTTCAGTTAATCGAAATGGCTCTGTGGGATATTCCTTTTACCACCCTTATAAAGGCCTTTTCTCGAACGACTGTCGTAAATTACGTCCTAAATTCAAATCTGAATATGTTGGTTTGTTCTTATCCAACCAAATTAGTTGTCAGCGTGAAAAATACAACTACGGATACAAAATGGGAACGGGAAGATTAAAACGCCAAAAAATAATGCTTCCCATCGCCGAAAACGGTAAGCCGGACTATCCATTCATGGAGAAACATGTTAATGAATTGATAAATAATAAAAAAACTGAATACCTTGAGTATTGTCGTAAGGAATTGGCAAAGCTTGAATATAAAGAGATTGATGGACTTGAGGATAAAGAATGGCGTGAATTCTTTCTTAAAGATATTTTTGGAGCCATTCAGCGTGGAAAACGTTTGACAAAGACCAATCAAATTGATGGAGAACATCCCTATATCTCATCAACAGCATTAAGCAATGGCATTGATAACTTTATAGGAAATGAGACGGGTGTTCGTATATTTTCAAACTGTTTGACTATCGCTAATAGCGGTAGTGTTGGATCCAGTTTTTATCATCCATATTGTTTTGTGGCTAGCGACCATGTTACCAGCTTTCAACGTTTTGATTTTAATAAATTTGTTTATCTATTTATTGCTAATCAGACCAGAAGATTGTCGGAGAAATACAACTTTAATCGTGAAATTAACGACAAGCGCATATCAAGAGATAAAATCATGCTCCCTGTTGCAGAAGATGAAACACCAGATTATGAATACATGGCACAATATACTTTGAATTTGGAGTATCAGAAACGTAAACAGTATCTTGAGTATTTGGATTCTCAAGCCAAGGGTTATGATAAGTGAATGATGTTAATTTTGTGATAAATCTCATAAAAATAATAACTTTCAATATAAGGCTATGAGAATAAAACGGCATCTTAATGTGATCATTTTTGAACTTCATATTTGCTTTTCTTTAACATAATGATAAAACAAATAAAGTAATTAAAATCAGTAAGATATGTAACATAAGAAAGAGAAAATCTTGGGGGCATTAATAGGGGCATAAAAGTGACATATAAAAATAAATAATGCATATTCAATAAGTTATATATATTTACCAGTCCCCCCGCACCAAATAAAAACTTACTGGTAAAACAGAAAGTTAGGGAATAAAAAGGCCACCTTTACGGTGGCTTTTTTTCTGCGATTGCATGAAATTTCGAAATTGGCAGCACCTTGGCACCACTGGTTTTTTATCCAATAACATTGGATTGCCCTTCCTCCTTTTTAGAAAAATATTTTTTGCATTGAAAAATGAAATCAGCAAATCTATAAATTTGCATCAGTAAGCAGGAAGGTGAGGAATAGCCCTCTTGATATCCGAGGGCTTTAGACTAAAAATTATCGAAGCACAACGCCGTTTGCTGTCCATCCGTAGGGTGAGGCTGGGCGAATTCAATCAAGTTGGATTTAGCCACCCGACGGACAAAGGTTTCATGGCTGACAAACGTTGTACCACAATTGATATTCTGGCACTGGTTGTAACGTTCCTTGGTTTCGGGGTCATGCTTCCAAAAATTAGATCATCCGGCCAGATAGTTTTCTCGCTCAATGAACGTTCCGATGACTTTGTCGTGCATCTCTTCGAATTTGGAATAGCCTATTGTTTTCCGATTAAGCCTTTTGATGTGGGTACGCAGAGTCAGATTGGTTCTCTCAATACGCTGGGTAAATTTCTTTCCTCTGAGGGGCTCCTCCTCAGGAAGGCAGTCATAAACCACATAATTATCGGTACAGTAAAACTGGATTTTAAAAGGTGCCAGTAGCGCTAACAGTTTGTTCAGCGTTTTTTTACTACGGTCACCAAATACATGCGCGATAACAGTCTTTCGTTCAGAATCCCAAGCATACCAGAGCCAACGTGGGTTTTTCTTGTTACCGACAAACGACCATTGTTCATCAACTTCACAGATAATGTCGATGTCGTTTCCCGTGAACGGGAGTGTGGTCACCTGTCTGGGCTCGAGCTTTTTAATGTTCGGAGTACCGTGTTGATGCTGACCTTTAGAGTTCGAGGATGTCTCTGATACCCCCATTATTTATCACCATATCAACGATCTGTGCTTTTACTCCGGGGTTGCAGGCTTGATAGGTGTAATTTAATTGAAAGGTTTTATGGCAGGCATAGCAGTGATAACGCTGATGACTACTGCTGCCTTTTCCATGTCTTTCGCCATATCTCACCTACCATAAAAAACGGGGATCTGACCACAACATCTAATTATTGGGTGCATGACCGCCAGACCCAACGCAAAGATCTGATGGCGGTGAATTGGCTGAGCACCAGCCGGATTTGTGCGATGAGGGCTTTTAACTTTTGTCGTTTAGCCCTGGCCTGAGGCGTATCGCTGGACGGAGAGCGCGATGAATTACGCGAATCCTGCTTCTGCGCTAGCCGATCTTCGTATTCACGGAATTTGGCCCAGCGTTCGCGGATAAGTACGTTGGTTTCACTGATGTTGTTCAGCTCAGGTGGCTCGGCGGTAAACTGTTTTTTTTCATGAACGGAGAAATTACCGGACTGGCAGGATCAAGTGACAGGCAAAAGCGGATCAAGAGATACGCGTCACACTTTTGTGCCAATAGGGAGCTGGTGAAGGGTTACTTCTAGACGGCATTTATTTTTAGTAACATTCTGAATGAAAAAACTAACTCATGGTCAGGATAAGATGCTCAATATTGAGCATCTTATCCTGACCATACAAATTACCTTTATAAGAAAGTTAAGTAAAGATTAAGGGTTTTTATATTTATAGCTATTTTTTCAAAAATAACGAATTAATTAAAATAACAGTAAGGAAGGCATGAGTTTTTATTTATTGCCAAAGGATTAAATGTGAAATTATTTTTTTACTAAACTAATCCACTGGGTTTGTTTTATTGGTTACAATAACATATTACAATAATTTTAATTACTCATGTTTTCCTTATGAAAATAATGGGGTGATACTAATGTGTAGCAGTGCTAAAAGTTTCAATGATAGCATTATTGACTTTATTTATAAAAATGGCATGTATGTTAAGAATATAAAGTTTAACAAGGGAGAGTGTATATATGTTAGTGGGGGGCGAGGAAGCTTCTATTTTATAGAAAAAGGATGTGTGAGAATTTCTACTCAAACAAAAGATGGGAGGATATGTAATATTGGTTTTTATAAAGAAGGTGATTTTTTTGGTGAAAGTGGATTCTCTGGGGATATTATTCCAGAAACAGCAACAGCGTTAATGGGCTGTATCATAAAAAAAATTAATTTTACTTCGTTTTTAGAAGAAATGAAAGGAAAAGATATTTTGTATGATTTTATCATTTACATGGCAAATAAAATTATGGAACATCAAAGAACCATTTCTAGCTTTGTTATTTTTAATAGTGAGAAAAGATTAGCCTATACATTAATGAGAATGTCTTCAGAAGTTAATAGTGAGAATATATCTTCAATTAAAAACAAAGTTTCTTATCAAGATTTATCTTATATGATAGGTACAACCCGCTCTCGAGTTGGGTATTTTATGAGTAACTTAATTAAGCTAGGGATTATTAAGGAGTCCAAAGAACGTTTTCTAATTGTTGATAAAAAAAGGATTGAAGAGTATTTAATGGAATAATAAAGTATATTATTTAACTGGTTAGATTGATTATTAAAAATAACATTCCTTTTGAATGAAAGCTTCTATCACTTTGTCGTACACTTTTCTGATTTGGAATGCTATAACATTTTTCGATTTAACCTTTTTAAAAAAAAAGTATTTTTAATAAAAATATTATAACTATCTTGAATGCCTGCAATTTTCTTTTCCATGCTCTTTCATATCTTCTGTTTTGTGATAGTAACGACAAACCACATTAACCAATAATAAAAAGTAAAGGTATACAAAAAAATATAATTATTGGATTCATGAATTTTAACCAAAATTTTAATTTATCAGCTGGGTATAAATAATTTTATAATATGCTCACTTTTGAGCGTTTTTATTTTAAATAGAGCTTATAGTCTCCTATAGATAGATGGCTTTTTATATTTGAGAGAGAAAAAGTTAAAGAGAGAGGGATACGCGCATGCACGACAGAGAAAAAATTGCTATTGTGGGGATATCTTGCCGTTTCCCTGGGTGTTATAACCAAGAAGCATTTTGGAAATTATATCAAGAAAAAAAGTCAGCGATTGTTGAAATACCTGAATCCAGATGGTCTGTTAGTCAATATTACTCGCCACATTCTGAAAAAAATAAATCTACAAGTCGTTGGGCGGGCTTAGTGGAAAATTTTGACCGTTTTGATGCACCTTATTTTAATATTACGCCTCGTGAAGCGGAGTTAATGGATCCCCAGCAGCGCATCTCTTTGGAATTAGCGATTGAATGTTTAGAAGATGCGGGATATGGCGTTTCTGATGTGAAATCTGCTGATATTGGTGTTTTTCTGGGAGTGTGTAACTTTGATTATAAAGAACGGCTGGAAAAATCCATAACGAATATTCAAGGGCATCTTTCAACCGGAACTTATACTACGCTAATTCCCAATAGAATCTCCTTCTATTTGGATCTAAAAGGTCCCAGTGTTCCTATTGATACCGCATGCTCAAGTTCTTTGGTGGCGCTTTCTTACGCCTTGCAATCTATTCAGGCGGGTGATTGTGAAGCGGCTTTTGTCGGGGGAGTAAGTTACCTATTTAGCCACACTTACTTTGTAGCCTTTTCCCAGGCAGGGATGTTGTCCAGAACCGGAAGTTTAAAAACGTTTGATAAACAAGCGGATGGCTATGTTCGCGGAGAAGGGGCAGGCATGATCCTGATAAAACCGCTTGAAAAAGCATTAGCGGATAATGATCGGATTTATGGTGTGATTGATGCAGTAGCTGTCAATCATGGTGGGAGTGTTACGACGATCACTTCCCCCAATGCTTATGCTCAGGCGAATGTAATAAAAAAAGCGCTTCAGAAAGCCAATATTTCTGCCAATTCAATTTCCTACATTGAATCTCACGGTACGGGAACCCCAAAAGGAGATCCTATTGAGGTTAACGGTTTAAAACGTGCATTCCGTGCCCATGCTAAAGAATGTGGAGAAACATTAGGCACCGCTTATTGTGCATTATCGGGTTCTAAAGCGAATGTTGGACATCTTGAGTCGGCTTCAGGCATGGTAGGTTTGATTAAGGGCTTGCTTTCTATTCAGAAAAAACGCCTGTTACCGATGCTGAATTTCACTGAATTAAACCCAAAAATTGCTTTGGAGGAAAGCCCCTTCCATATACTTACGGAAGAGTGTGACTGGCAGCCAGCAGAAGGAGAAGCACGGCGCTTTGGTGTCAGTAGTTTTGGGTTTGGTGGTGTCAATGCTCATGCAATTATTGCTGAATATCAGGATCGAAAGGTCTTTAAGCCTGAACCGGCTACACATGTGTTTGCATTTTCAGCATCCTCAGATAAGGCATTAAGAGACTATGCTTTGTTGATTTCTACGTTTCTTCAAAACACACTTACCGCCTCAGTAAGTGATTGTGCTTACACCTTAGCCAGAAGAACAAATCTGCCACACCGTGTCGCTTTTATCTATCACACCCGGCAAGAGTTATTGGGGAAAATGATCTCTTTTGCCAATGGATTAGCGGCTGAAAAACTCCCTGTCAGCGAATATCCAGAATATGAAAGAGTGACTGCTTGGCTGAGTGGAGAACAGGATAGCCTGAGAGATTTATTTTCGGCAGGAAATGACCGTATTACTTACGTTCCGCCTTATCCTTTTCAGCACAATACCTATTTTCCTGATGAGCTTAAAACGAAACAAAATGAAATAGTTGAAAATAAAATCATCAGGGATAAAAAACAGAATAACGTTACTGACCTGTACCAGATTGAACCATTATTTTCTTCTATTACCTCCTCATATGATGAGTTAAATCATGAAAAAAACAGAGCACCTATTATTTTTTCTATGCTGGATGAAAAGCAATCTTCAGTATTGAGAAAACAGGTTTCACCTGAGCGATATTTTGAACTGCCCAAATTACCCAATGATGCGTCAGGGAGTGATTGGATTAACTGGTATTTACATTTTCTAGGACAATTTATCAGAGCCATCGAATTAACCAGACCCGGCTCATGGATATTATTATCTGACCGAGAAAACATCTGGGCAAATACACTTTATGCACATGCACTATCACTTGAAAAAGAATTCGGTTTGCCTTGTGGTTGGTATCAATTCCACCATGTTATGGTTTCACAACATATAGAACAATGCTTAAAACTGTTTCAAATGCCAGTATCGGGTTCTTTCTGCCAGCGTTTAAATCATGATGAAAAAGGATCACAGGCTCTCCTATTAGAAGCTTTACATTATCACGTCAGTGTATTTCCGGTAGAAGCAGCACAACAATCAATACAACACCGTGAAACGCTCTTGGGTTTTAAACCGACTGTATTAATCAGCGGAGGCACCGGCGGTCTCGGGCAAGTATTTGCCAAATATTTAGCCAATACGTTTGATGCAAATGTTGTGATCATGGGTCGTCGAAAGTGCGCTGAACTGCCTGCGGATTATAAAACATCAGAAAAAGGCACGATTGAATATATTCAGGCGAATTGTTGTGATCGTCAGGCACTCACCGCTGCCATTGAACACATCGTCACACAATATAAAAACATCGATCTCATCATACACAGTGCAGGAAGTATTGATGATCGCAGTATGTTTTTAAAGACGGAACAACATGTCAGAAACATTGTTGAAAGTAAGGTCATTGGGTGTCAATTGTTGGATGAACTTACCGCTTCACTTCCTGTTAAACAATTTATTGTGTTCTCCTCAATAACGGCGCTGTTCGGAAACCCCGGGCAAACGGATTATGCTGCTGCAAATCATTACCTCACCGCGTTTGCGCATAACCGCAATAAGAAACAATCGGTAGGGTTGCGAGCCGGGCGAACGACGGTGATTTACTGGCCTTACTGGTTGGATGGCGGCATGAGAATCAATCAATCAGCCTTGTCCATGTTACAGGAAACGACGGGTACAGATCCTTTGTTAACCAATGATGGCATCCGAATTTTTAATCACGCGCTGATTCATCAGCCCGCAGAACTCTGTGTTGTGGCGGGAACGGGGAAGAAAATCGATGAAGTGCTTAATCGTCGGCCTGTACATCAATTAAAATTAAAAGACAGGCAAGATTGGGTTCCCGCCATTTTGTCGGTTATTACGGAGATAACCGGGTTACAGCCAGAAAATAGGGATTTCAAAACACGTTTTTCTGATATGGGGATTGATTCTATTGCGGTGCAGGGGATTTCGCGGGAACTCAGTCAGTTAACGGGGTTGACGATAAACAGCGTAGTTTTGGCGCAAAACCCTAGCATACATGCTTTGGCAGAATATCTGAGTCAATACGCTGAAAAACCGCATAATGACGACGATCGTCTACAGAAGAAGCCTGAACTTCATACATCGTCACAAATAGATGTGGATAAAAAGGATGTGGGAGTCATTGGCATTGATTTACGTCTGTGTGGCGCTGAACACTGGCGTGATGCGTGGCCATTGTTCAGCCAGAAAATCCTGATGCCTGAAATTTACCCTGAATCACGCTGGCAGATGTTACCGGATGAATTAACCAGAAACATCGAAAGAGAAAAGATACAGGGATATTTCATGAAGGACAGTCTGGCCTTCGACTATAAATTTTTTAGCCTATCCCGCCGGGAAGCCATGTTGATGGATCCCCAGCATAGAACGCTGATAGAAAGTGTCTGGTCTGCCATCACTGATGCGGGTTATTCACCTGAACAATTTAACCAACGAAAGACGGCGGTTTTTGTTTGTATTGATGCGAATGATTACGCAGTAATCGCTGAATTTGATTCATCAATCGATGAGTTCTCAGTGGGCGCATCAACACCTTATTTGTCTGCCAATCGGTTATCCCATTTGTTTGATTTCAAAGGGCCAAGTGAAACGCTGAACGTTGCTTGTGCGAGTGTTTATTCCGCTGTCGAAAAAGCGAAAGCATTAATCAATTCAGGCGTTGTGGATCAAGCGGTTGTTGCCGCTGCGCAAATCAACTTATTACCTTCTCGTTTTACCGCATTGCAGAAAAGAAACCTGCTGAGTGTGGACGGTATAGTTAAGCCTTTTGATAAAGATGCGCACGGGTTTGTTCGTAGTGAAGGGGTTGGCTGTATCCTGCTAAAAAATCTGAAATTAGCGGTGGCGGATGGCGACGAAGTCTTGGCCAACGTAAAAAGTGCAGCAAGCTGGCACGGAGGACAGGGAGATTCCTTTACTGCACCAAACGCTTCTACCCATATGAATGTCATGGAAAGCGCGTTTAGAGCGGCACAGGCGGATATCGAAAAACTGCAATATGTTGAAGCGCATGGTATTGCATCTCATGTCGGTGATCTCAGTGAAGCCGATGCCATTGCCGCGTTTTTATCACAGTCAGCACGTGCCTCCTGTGTGGTCAGTTCAATGAAGTCGAACGTGGGGCATCTTGAGGTCTGTTCCGGTATTGCAGGATTTGTACGGACAATACTAGCGATGAAACATCAACAAATACCGGGTATTTCTGAATTACATGAGTTGAGTGAAAATATTGATAGCAACCGGCTACACATCAAAAATACCCGTCAGCCCTTTAATCAGCCTGAAGGATTAGTGGGTTTACTCTCATATGGATTAGGCGGCGTTTCAGCATTTGTTCTTTTAGAACCGGTTACCGATCATGCTGAAAATCGAATGATTGAAGATAAAAAACAAGAACATTGGTTCTGTCTGTCGGCCAATAATATTGAGTCATTAAAACGGTATGTGAATTCAGTCATAGAACAGATTCACCAGTATCGTCATATCACACCATTACCTCAGCTAATATCGACATTACGGTTTTATCGTAAACATTTAGATGTGCGATTGGTGGTGAAAGTCAGCAGTTATGAGGAACTGCTTGATAAATTGGCGGCATTTTTGGCAGGGCAGAGAGTAGATGAATTACAGACCTCTGTGAACGGTCAGGATGATGTCATGCAGACAGCATTGCCTGAAACATTACATAGGTGGTTAACGAAAAAAAGCGGTGATGAAGCGATCAACCCCCCCATGAATAAACGGTGTTTCTGGCCGAAATATCCGTTCGATCACTCATCACCGCTTTATATTGTGCCAACGAGGGAAAATGCCGGACTGAATGAAAAATAAAATGATTCAGAAGGGCATATGATTATGCAATAAATAACTGTGGAGAATATAAGTTATGGATAAAATTGAAGATTCAGTCATAAATGCACTAAAAGAGATGATGGCAAAAGCCGTGATGTTCGGTTTGTCATGCTCTGAAAATAAAATGCAGGTCAGCATTCTGGATGATCAGAATGTCGATATTGTATCGAAATTAATGTCGTTATATGAATCGACAAATCACTTTCTGGCCGTCTCGGGAATAGATAAATCAGTCGATGAAATACTCCCGTTGTATAAAGAAATCATATCTCAACTTCCTGAAGCGAGACTCTGATATGACGAAGTTAGAAGAAATTAAAGATTTTCTCAGCAGTGAAGTGATGACTGCGATGTATATGGCAGCCGATGAGTTAGATCAGGATGCTTTATTTTCAAGCTATGGTTTGGAGTCAATTACGTTGGCAAAAATAGTGGTGAATATAAATAAACAATTTCTGACCCACCTCTCTGTACAAGATATTTTACCGTATCAGAGCGTTAATAAGTCAGCTAACTTTATTCACTCCATACTTGAGGAGAAAGTATCATGACAACATCATATTCAAATT
This sequence comes from Xenorhabdus sp. SGI 60, assembly GCF_056632175.1. Taxonomy (NCBI): domain Bacteria; kingdom Pseudomonadati; phylum Pseudomonadota; class Gammaproteobacteria; order Enterobacterales; family Morganellaceae; genus Xenorhabdus; species Xenorhabdus sp. SGI 60. The sequence goes on from NZ_CP196860.1 coordinate 1,791,076, forward strand.
ATGATTATGTGGATCTGCCTGAAAAAGAACGTCTGGAATATGAACGCATCTTTTTCTTAAGAAACTTTTTTTCAAAGCCGGATTTGTTTCAGAACGAGTTGAAGCAAGCTGAACAAAATATGGCATTTGCATTACCGGCTTTAGAATCCGGCTATTCAGAAATAGAAACCTATGAGCCAGGAGAACTGACCTGGCAGAAACTGGCGCAGATCTATGCGGAAGATATTCGTCCTATTGTCATTAAAGGGTTTGCCTCCTCTTTCCCTTGTGGTCAGCTTTGGACACCTGAGTATTTCCGGGATAACTTCGGCGATTTTCAACTATGGTATTCGACAACAGAAAAACTGTTTGAAGAAGATGGAACCTCGCTACGTGATTATATCAATGGTGTATTAAAGGGAGACATCAGCCGAGCCTATCTTGAAAACTTAAGCGATATCTTTAATAAATACCCGATCCTGCATCAACAAATTGGTATTGACCGTATTGATAACTTCTTAGGTGATTTTGCCTCATATCACAAAATTGCCCAGCTTTTCATCGGCGGCCCGGGTACTGGTGCGGTTTACCATTGTGCTAATGAGCTGAATTGCTTCCTGAATATTTATGGTCGTAAAGAGTGGATATTTGTTCACCCTAAATATTCTGCGGCTATGTATAGTTCCATGTTTAATAAAGGGATTTTTGTGGGTTCATTTGTCAAACACAATGCACCAGTCAGATATTTAGAAGAACATCAGCCGCTTTATAATCGAATACCTAAACTGAGAATTACGTTAGAGCCGGGGGATATGTTAATTAATCCGCCGTGGTGGTGGCATGCAATTAATAATCAACCGCCTGTATCCATTGCTATTGCTTCCCGCTGGAAGATTGAAATGCCTTACCAACATCAGAATCCGCTCTATGAATTTGTTCAATCTCAAAGAATGGAAAGACTGACGCTGGAAGGGAAAAAAATGGCTGATAATGATGTTGTTGTCCCTGACAGTGAATTACGTAAAAAGTATGTCTCTTATAAAGAGATGGGATGGGTTGGAAATTGATTGCTAAAATTGACCTGTCTTTTGGATAAAATGCATAAACCGTAATATCATAAGGTTTATTTTTAATCTAAAGACCGTGTTGTGTGAGATAGCCACAACGTACAAATTAACGAATAAGGTAGCAATCTTATGAAAGAATTTCAGAATCAAGAAGTTCACTCAGTATTTGATAATTATCCTGAACGATATCAAAAATTATTATTAACGATAAGAGAATTAATATTTGACGTCGCAGCAAAAACGGAAGGCGTAGGTTCAATTACTGAGACTCTGAAATGGGGGCAACCCAGCTACCTGACGCTTGAAACGGGATCGGGAACCACCATCCGGTTAGATCGTTTCGGTCATTCGCATGTGGCTATCTTTTTTCACTGCCAGACCACACTGGTTGATACATTCAGAACCCTTTTTCCTGAACTGACTTATTCAAAGAATCGGGCAATTGTTTTAGACCCGGAAGACGATTTACCAACAAATGAGTTGAGTATATGTATTGAAATGTCACTCACTTATAAGTTGAGGAAAAAAAGATAACCACTGCATTTAGAAAACAGGATGTGAACGATGAAAACATATACTGTCGCAATGTTTCCCGGACAGGGGGCCCAGTTTCAAGGCATGGGACGCAACCTGTTTGATAAATATGAATATCACATGAGGCTCGCACAACAGGTATTGGGATATTCACTCGTTCAGGTATGTGAAGGTGAACCCCACGTGCTTAACAGAACTGAATTCACCCAGCCTGCTCTGTTTGTCATTAACATTCTGCATTACTTAGACAACCTGGAAAAACCCGGGACAAACGCTGACATCTTTGTGGGCCATAGTTTGGGTGAATATTGTGCTTTGTTGGCGGCGGGGGCTTTTAGTTTTGAAACGGCGTTATCGATTGTTCAGGAACGAGGCCGGTGTATGGCCCTGTGCTCGGAAGGAGCGATGGCTGCCGTTATTGGCCTTAAATTAGCGCAGGTAGAATCTTTATTAGCGGATTCTGAATTGCATGATTTAACCATAGCCAATTTTAATTCACCCACTCAATTTATTATTTCAGGTGATCAATCTGAATTATCTCAATTTCAGGAAAAGGTATTAAAAGCGAAAGGTATTTTTCATCCTTTGCAGGTTAATGGTGCATTTCATTCGAAAAGAATGGCTAGTATTGCCAGAAAATTTAAAGACTTTCTTGAACGTGTTGAAATTTATTCACTGAAAGCTCCGGTGTTATCGAATGTGACAGCGGATTATTATCCAGTAAATAATCGGGAGCAATTCATCGATTTATTAGTTAAACAATTATCGTACCCTGTGCGCTGGCAACAATGTATGGAAAAGCTCTATTCCGATACACCTATTTCTGATAAACCTATTATTGGTTTTGAATATGGCCCAAAACCGGTGGTAGGGCCATTAGCCAAGAAAACATTAGGTGAACATATTACATTGATGAATTAATGCATTGTTTTTTAAATTAAATAAAATCAACTGAATTTAATTTCATCTGTGATAACCAATTAATTTGTTATCACGGTGACCGCTATTCTTAAATCGCTTATTTGCACAGGGAATTATATTTTCACTCTGTGCGAATGGGTTGGCTTTGTTCATTTAAAAAATATTTCTTTTAAAAGAAATTATTTTTTATTGTTTGCCAGAATACAAATAGGAGAGTTATTGATGGAATATTCTATCATCGGCGTAGCTGCACAATTCTGTGGAGGTTTGTCATTGTCTCATTATTGGCAGACGTTGGTTGAAGGTGGCTCTTTGATGGGGATTATCAACGAAGAACGCTATCAACTTAATAATCGCCAAACGCCGGTTAAATGGGGGCTTAGGGAAAAGATACGCGGTATGTTTCTTGAAGATATTGATAGCTTCGACAGGCATATTTTTCCTCTCTCGGGTTCTGCCATTATGTTTGCAGACCCACGGCAGAGATTGTTTCTACAAACCTGCTGGCAACTTCTTGAAGATGCAGGGTTAGCCGCATCAACGCTAGCAGGCAAGAAAGTGGGGGTATTTGTTGCTCAGGATGGCTGGTATTTAAATTCTTATGTCGACAGAATTCCAGATGAGTACAGGGAAAGTCAGGAGTTCATTGTTCCGGGGAATGATCCCTGTTTTCTGGCAAATCGGGTTTCTTTCTTTTTCAACTTCCATGGCCCATCCATTGTTGTTGATACAACCTGTTCGAGTGCTTTTGTCGCTTTGAATATGGCTTGTCAGGCACTGGAAGACGGCGATTGTGACTACGCTATCGTGGGAGGCGTATCGCTGTTTTTAAATCCCTGGAAAGCGGGAGAAACCACGGCGACACCGTTTGAAACCGGCGGAGAGGATATCCACAGTTTTTCTGAAAAGGCTTCAGGATACAGAACCTCAGAAGGGTGCGCGGCTTTACTTTTGCAAAGAAACAGCGATGAAGTCAACCAGCGCCACCATGTTTATGGTGTGGTGCAGGCCAGCGGCCATAATTCGGGCGGTAAAACCAATTCCTTTGCCCAACCCAATAAAGAACAACAAATCAACCTGTTTCAGACCGTATTAAAACGGGCGAACCTTTTACCTGAGCAGATTCACTATGTGGAAGCTCACGGCGTTGCATCTCAAATGGGAGATGCGATTGAAGCGAATGCGTTGATGGATGTTTTCGCCCGCCCGCAGAATGCTGCACCTTGCTATGTGAGTACGGTCAAACCCAATATTGGCCATAACCATGCCAGCTCCGGGTTTTACGCCATCATCAAGGGGGTTATGGCGTTCAGGTATAACCAAATCCCCCTGATTCGCGGACTGGATAAAGCGGAGTTGAATGCCGGCATTCCATCCGATACTCAGGGAATTCAGTTCCTGACAGAGACGGTTGACTGGCCGCAATCTCAGGAAGGGACCCCCCGACATATATTTTTCAGCAGTTATGGGTTCAGTAACGTCAATGCGGCCATAGTCCTGCGGGAACCCGATAACCCGCCTACCGCCAAAATAAGCCCTTTAGCGGAAACGGTAACAGAAAAGCCGGTATTGGTTTGTCTGTCTGCAAAAAGTGATGAGCAGCTTTACCAACAGGTAGTCAATCTGTGTAAAACAATCAGTGAGCCGGATTTTATCGAGAATTTTAATCTGCATGAACTTGCCTGGACACTCAGCACAGGGCGAGAAGCGTTTACGCATCGTTGGGCTACTCTGGTTTCGTCAATAGAACAGCTCCGGTGTGTATTAGATGTGTTTATTGCATCACCGGAAAAACAATAGCCCAAAAACAACATACAACCATTTATCTGGGACAAAATGCACGGGAAGCGATATTAACGGCTCAACACGCTGAACTTGACGTGGCTGCAAATAATGGGTTTCCGACAGAGTCATTAGAAACTGTCGCGAAATGTTGGGTTGCCGGTGTTGATATTGACTGGACGCAGTATTGGGGGGGCGCGGAATGGCGGCGTATTCCTTTATCTGCCTATCCGCTTGCCAAAGCGCGTTATTGGATACCTAAAGGTGAAATTAGCAAGCTATCGTCACAGGGTATATCGTCTGATACAGGAGCCAACCCATTTATCCATCCGTTTGTCCACCAAAATACCTCTGATTTTGCGGAACAGCGTTTTAGCACCACATTTTCCGGTGAGGAATTTTGCCTGAAGGGACATGTGATTCACGGTATTCGCGTGTTGCCGGGAGTCGGGCATTTAGAACTGGCCCGCGTGGCTGCACATCACTCTTTCGGCACAACCCCGAATTCCTCGTTAGCAGAGCAGGAAAAAACCGGGCTGACGCTGAAAAATGTCGTCTGGGCGCAGATTATCGGCGTCATTGATGAACCTCAGCGGGTACATATTCGTTTTATCAATCATGGCAATGGTGAAGCCGGATATCAGTTATACAGTCGTGCAGAAAAAGAGACGATCCATAACACCGGCGTCGCGACACGAAAAGCACTCACACCGGCACCGGGCTATGATATCGACAGCCTGAAATCCCGCTATCTGCAAAACGCATACTCTCCTAAGCAATACTATGACATGTATTACGCGCTGGGCTTATACATGGCACCAGACTATCAGGGCATTGAAGAGCTTTATGTGGGAATGGACCACGTCCTGGCTAAACTGTCACTGCCTGAATCTCTGGCACCAACCAGAGAGCAGTTTGTTTTGCATCCTTGTTTAATGGATGGCGCTCTTCTTTCATCCGTCGGGCTTTTAATGCGTTTTGGCGATCTTAATCGTCCCATTCCACCTAAATGTTTAATCCCTTTTGCGCTTGATGAAATCGAATTTCATGATGAAGAATCCCAATTACACTGGGCGTGGATCAGTTATAGCGCGGACAGCAGCGCCTCAGATCCTTTCCCGAAAGTGGATGTCGATTGTTGTGATATTAACGGAAAGGTGTGTATCCGGTTTAAAGGTTTCAGTTGTCGGGGATTGGGGGCGCAGTCTGCGCCACCGGCAGAGACTGAACCTTATTTATTACAGCCTCAGTGGAAAAGTCAGGCATTGCCTTCGGATACTGCGTTACGTGCTTTCACAAAACGCATCGTGTTCCTGTGTGAATTAGAGCGTCTTCAATCTGAGTCGTTTATGTCAGATACCGACACATGTGAATATATTGTGTTACCAAAACTGAGTCGTGATGAAGTGCCGTTAAACAGGCAACAGAACGTCATCACACTCTGCAAAAAAATTGATGAGATTGTTAACCATCCTCCCGCAGAACCCATGTTTATTCAGCTGGTATTGCCGGAAGCCCTTCCTGAATATGCCATCGTGACCGCGCTATTAAAAACAGCCTATCAAGACAATGCCAATCTGCTTAGCCAGACGATTTATTGTGATGATAAAGAGAGACTGGCTGAGAAACTGTCAGGGGAAACTTCACAGATAAAATATGACACAGTCCTGTGGCAATCGGGGGAACGTTGGGTTCCTCATTGGACTGTCTGGACGCCTGAAAACGGCTCTGCTGAAAAGTTAACTCCCCCGTGGAAAGAAAAGTCGGTTTACCTAATTGTTGATGAAGACGGCAGTATGGGGCGCGTGATTGCCAGAGATATCACAACGCACACCGATTCAGCCATTGCCCTTGTTTTAAATGAAATTGTCTTAAGTGAAACAGATTTAAGTGAAACAGGTTTAAGTGAAAAGAACCAATACCAAATCACAATAGCATCAAAGACAACCACGATTAATGACGGCGTTATTTGCCTTGATGCGGCCACATTAGCGGCACTTGTTAGCCGAATTGAGCAAAATTTTGGTGCACTACGGGGGGTATTTTTCTGTGTGGGTAAACGTTCGCAGCACGCAGAAAACGAAACTTTAAGTTCAATACTTGAACGTTATCAGGGACTGTCGCTGCTGGAGAACGCGATTCAGGATGCGTTGCTTGATTTCTTTACGGTACTGACTTACCGGGATGGCGTATTAGGCTGTGCTGAACATCCTCTGTTTTCTGCCTATTGCGCCGTGGTCAATAACTTTGTTCGTCACCGTCAACAAAGTCCTGAACCAGCACAGGCTCAAAAGCAAATACTGTCATTGATCCTGCCTCAATCTCACGGAGCAAATGAGGCGGAATTTATTCGCCATCGGGCGCTTCAATCTTTGTATCAGGCTCTGCATGAGAAATTCAGTGGTGAATTGATGCTGATGGAAGGGGGCGCGATAGAGCGTTTCAGAGCAGAAATGTTGGGCATTCGTCCCTATTATGAGCCTACTTTCCCGTCGAATGCAGAAAATAACGTCAATTCATTCGTCACTCAGGCTAGTCAGTCTCAGGCATCATCCGATCTGGATTCTACCGCGGTGGATTTGATTAAGCGGGTTGTGAGCAAGGCAGTAAGCCTGCCCTTAGCCGAAATTGATGAAGACGCTGGCATGGAGAAGTATGGAATAGATTCCATTTTATCCATCAGGATGACGGAAGCACTGGAACAGGATTTCGGTGTCTTGCCGAAAACTCTGTTTTTTGAATATCTCACCATTCGGGAACTGGCGGCTTATTTTGTTAAGCATCATCACTCTGTTTTACTGGAGCGGTCGCAAAACGATCCACAAAACATGCAACCAACATCGACGGCAGCGGGTTCCCGCCTGCCAGTGCAGCCGGTTACCGGCAGAACAGAAGGCCTTGCTGTTTCTCAGACAGGCAAAGTGACGCCTGCCACAACTGAATCAGACGATATCGCCATTGTTGGCTTGGCTGGACGTTTTCCTCAGTCAAGAAATATGCGTGATTTTTGGCAGCGCTTGAGAGAAGGACAGGATTGCATTACCGAGATCCCGTCTGAACGCTGGGATCATTCTCGCTATTTCGACACGGATAAAACCAAATGCGGCAAAACCTACGGCAAATGGGGCGGTTTTATTGAGGGTGTTGATGAATTTGATCCGCTGTTTTTTAACCTGTCACCCCGCGATGCGCGTGTGATGAACCCGCAGGAACGGCTCTTTTTACAATGCGCCTACGAAACTATTGAGGATGCGGGATACAGCCACAGAACATTAGGCTCCCGTGACTGGACACGGCTACCGAAAAAGATGGGCGTGTATGTGGGGGTCATGTATGGAGAATATGAGTTTTATAGCATAGAGGAATTGGCAAAAGGGAATGTGCTTGAGCAGTCTATTGTGACCGGCAGTTTTGGCTCAATCGCCAATCGGGTATCGCATTTCTTTAATATCAATGGTCCCAGCCTTGCGGTCGATACCATGTGTTCTTCCTCACTGACGTCAATTTACCTTGCCTGTCAGGCACTCAGACAGGGGGATATTGAGATGGCTCTGGCGGGGGGCGTCAATGTTTCTATTCACCCGAATAAATACTTAATTCTGGGGCAGTCTAAATTTTTGTCTGACGAGGGACGATGCCAGAGTTTTGGTGAGGGAGGAACCGGGTATGTTCCGTCAGAAGGGGTGGGTGCGATTTTACTGAAACCGTTGACGAAGGCGATTGAAGATGGCGACCACATTTATGGCGTTATCAAGGGCATCGCCGTTAATCACGGGGGTAAAACCAACGGTTACACTGTTCCGAATCCTATCGCGCAAGCCGACGTGATTGCTCAGGCCATCCAGTCTTCCGGGGTACATCCGCGGGCCATTAGCTATATTGAAGCGCATGGAACAGGAACTTCACTGGGCGATCCTATTGAAATAGCCGGTCTCAATCGGGCATTCCAGCCATTTTTACAAGGGAACGATACACAGGAGAACGCATTCTGCGCCATCGGCTCAGTAAAATCCAATATGGGTCACTGTGAAAGTGCGGCGGGTATTGCGGGCGTCGCCAAAGTACTCATGCAAATCAAGCACCGTCAGTTAGTGCCTTCTTTACACAGCCGTGAATTAAACCCCAATATCGATTTTGACGCCTCACCGTTTTATGTGCAGCGTGAACTTGCAGATTGGAAAAGGCCGCTGTTGGGTGACAAACAGGAACAATCGGAGCATCCCAGAACGGCAGGGATTTCATCATTCGGTGCCGGAGGAACCAATGCTCACTTGGTTGTGCAGGAATACATTCCGGCTAACGACTTAAATTCCATCAAGAATACCGATTGGCCAAAATGGGCTGTTATCCCTCTATCAGCAAAAAATCACGAACAGCATCGTGAATTGGCGCAAACCTTATCACAGTACCTTAGAGAGCAGGCGAAATGGTGCTCAGAAACGTCCAAAGCAGAATACCTGCATCGTCTTGCCTATACCTTGCAGACAGGGCGGGAAGAAATGGAAGAGAGAGCCACCTTTATGGTCGATTCCCTTTCTGCCCTGATTGATAGCTTAAAGGCATTTTCCCTGTCCTGTTTACCCTCAGCGCATTTCTGGATGGGACGAGTAGAAAAATCTAAGTCCACAAAACAGTTAATGACGCCCGTTTATGCCGGGAAAGATCAGCAGGAAGAGGAATATGAGCAGTTAAAACAGATCGCCAGCGCCTGGACCCAGGGGCATGACATTGATTGGCTGGGGTATTATCACTCCCTTCCTGTACGGCCAAACCGCTTAAGTTTACCGACTTATCCTTTTGCCCGAGAAAGATACTGGATACCTGAATCAGAAGCTCAGGCGGCGGTTTTGCCCGCCGCAGTGGAAGAAACTGGCTCAACGGTGTTCTATACATCGGGTTGGGAACGATGCGATATCCGTCAGAATACGGCATACGCAATGAAGTCCAAGCGCACTGACTTATTTGTTATTGGGAATGTTAATGAAACCTCACTGACGGAACTGGCTTCGTTAGCAGGTGTGGAGAACATACATTATCTCCGTGCAGAGCCTGATCTTCATCCCGATAGCCTGTGTTCAGCCTCTTTATCTGACCTTGTTTTGCGATTAGTTGATTATTGCCAGCAGCGCATTCGTTCCGGTCAGGCATTACCGGTCTTCATTGTGGTTTTCGCCCCGTGGAAAGATAACGGATTGCCTTATCGTGCTTTATTGGGCGCACTCAGAACCCTCAGCATGGAATTTCCGGCGGTACAGACGAAACTTATTTTAGATGCCGCACTGGGCAATGCAGATGGTGAAACCTTCTGCCGACATGCGGAAAAAGAACTTCTTTCTTCAGATCAATTTTCGTCAGCGGTGTGCTATCAGGAAACAGGGCAGCGCTTTGTCTGGCGTCAAAAAGCGGTAGAACCGACCGCCTTAATGCATCTCCCGTCTTTGTTTAATCATGCATGCCGGACGGTTTGGATTACGGGTGGTCTGGGCGGATTGGGATACCAGATTGCGCAATATATCGGTACAAAAACGGGCGTACAGCTGGTGTTATCAGGGCGTTTTGTCCTCGATGCCGATAAAGCAGCGCGACTGAATGCGCTAAGAAAACGCGGAATAAAAGCCGAATATGTGCCATGCGATGTGAATAACCGCGCAGCACTGGAAAAAACCATGCAGCTTATTCGCCAGCGTTTTGGTGCTCTGCATGGTGTTATCCATTGTGCCGGCGTTATCCATGATGCGCTGGCGGTCAATAAAACAGAGGAAGAGATTGACCGAGTGATCGCCACTAAGGCCTCAGCGGCCTGTTTGCTGGATGAAGTGACCCAACACGAACCGCTGAAATTTTTTGTCATGTTCTCTTCACTTGCCTCTTTGGGGAATATCGGCCAGATAGACTATGCGGCGGCAAACGCCTTTCTGGATACATTTGCTGAGTATCGTGAAGATTTAGTTCAGCAGAAACAAAGAAGTGGGAAAAGTCTGTCAATTAACTGGCCTCTTTGGCAGGAAGGCGGCATGAACGTAACGCCGAGGGTAGAAAAACACATGTTTGATACCTTTGGTATCGTCCCGCTGGATACAAAAACCGCGTTGGAAACACTGGAAATCGCGCTTCGTTCACCGTTCTCTCAGTTTGGCGTGATGAAGGGCGATGGGCAAAAGATTGGGGATTACCTGAAATTCTCTGACGATCCTTCACCTGTCACTCCGTTGTCTGCACCAGATAACGAAGATCTGGATTCTGTCAGCGCGAATGCATCAGATAACAGTGAGTCAGATAACTCGGCAGATACCATTGCGAAGACTATTGCAGATATTGTTGCTGATATTACTGCCGGCAAATTATCCGAACTATTGGGTATGCGTAGCGAGGCCATCGATATTCACCGGCAGTTTGGCGATTATGGCATGGACTCTGTCGGGCTGATTGAGCTGGCTGAGTATATTAATGCCCGTTTTGGGGTAACGCTGTCACAGGCGAGTTTTTTAGAGTTCAGTACATTACACCGTGTGGCAGAACACCTGATACAGATGTTGCCAGAGCCGACCCTTTCAGCCACGCCTGACATTTTGCCTTCTGGCTCGTCATCTTCCGACATGATATCACCGACAATGCCTGCTTTTGCCATTGTGGGCTATGACTGTACGTTTCCGGGGGCTAAAAATGCGGAAGCGTATTGGCAGAACATTGTGCAAAAAACCATTTCTATTCAGGGGATCACGCTGGAAGCGTGGCAACAACGCCATATTCTCACCCCTTCCGATAAAGACGATGCAGTAAAACGCATGCAGTCATCCGGTTTTTTACAGGATATCGATCAGTTTGATGCGGAATTCTGGGGCATTGATGCCGAAACGGCAAAACAGATAGATCCGCAGCAACGCCTGCTGATGCAGTGTATCTGGCGATGTGTTGAACATGCGGGTTATGACCTGGAAGACCTCACACAGCGTAAAGTCGGGTTATTTGTTGCCGTTGATGCCACGGATTACAAGTCCCTGATTAAAGACCATGTTCTGATCAAAAACCTCGGCGAAAGTGGCGGATTACAGTCGGGTCTCAGTCTGGGCATGATGGTGAATCAGATCTCCTATTTCTTCAATTTTACCGGCCCGAGTGAAGTGGTAGATAACGCCTGCGCCAGTGTGTTCGTCGCGCTGCAAAAAGCCCAACAGGCGATTCTACAGGGCGATTGCGATGTGGCGATTGTCGCAGGCGTTAAAGTTATCCTTGATTTTATGGAGTTCTATATCCGGGATCAGGGCGGCATTCTCAGCCAGTCAGGAAAAATGGCGCCTTTTGATTACACGGCAGATGGCTATATCCGGGGTGAAGGCGTAGGCGCCGTCATGATTAAGCCGCTGGAACAGGCGCATCTGGCACATGATCCTGTTCGGGCCATCATCCGGGGGGTCGGAATTTCTCATAATGGCCGGAGTGCCTTCTCGTCGATGGCACCGAGTGTTGAGAAACAGGAAGAAAATATCAGAAAAACCTACCAATCCGCGGGGATCGATCCTTGCTCCGTTGACTACATTGAAGCTCACGGCTCTGCGACGCAATTTAATGATGTCAGTGAAGTGGCGGCGTTTAAAAAGGTTTTTTCAGAAAATCAGGCCGTTTCACATCGTTGTGTCGTCAGCGCAGTGAAAGGCAACATTGGTCATCTGGAAGCTGCTTCCGGCATGGCCTCCCTGATTAAAGTGATTCTGGCGATGAAGCATGGGGTCATTCCACCGATTGCCTCTTTCTCTCAATTACCCCCCTCGATTTTTATTGAGAATACGCCCTTGTTCTTTCCGTGTGAGCCGATTCTGTGGCAACAGGCCAGCTCAGACAAAATACGGCCAAGACGAGCTGGATTGAACTCGATTGGGATCACGGGAGTCAATGCTCATGTCATTTTGGAAGCCCCTGATCAACCCGCAGTGCCGATTCTCTCCCAAAGGAAAGAGCACGTTCTCATTCCTATCTCGGCGAAATCCGAAAAAACCTTAAAAGCATATCTGAATCAGTGGCTGAATTATGTACGTCAGGAAAAATCAGCCTGCCATGATAACGCCAGGACGTTAAGTAATCTGGCTTACAGCGCCCAGACAGGTCGCGCGGATATGCCATTCCGCACGGCGATCATTGTCAATGATTTAGAAAAACTCATCGCGACGCTGGAGTGGATTATTGCAGGGGAAAACGGAACACCGCCAGCGGGGGCGGTTGCGACGGGCGTCGTTCCTCCAAAAAGCCGCTCTGCCAAAAAACAAGTTGCATTTTCCACCACATTACCCGTGTTGAAACAACTGGCGGACGATTGGGTCGCTGGCGCCTGTATAGACTGGCGGGCTTTTGCTCAGGGGGACGGGGTCTACGTTGATATTCCCGGCTACCCGTTTGATGAACAGCGATATTGGTTCCTTTGATGAATCTGTTTTTAGAACCACAAACACGCAAATTGACGCCGTTATCCCGGATAACGGCACAACGTATGGCATTGAAAAAGGAAGTAAAGAGATGAATGAAGTCAATGAAAAAAATAAGTTATTGGAATCACTGAAAACCATAGCGAAAGAAATATTGCCGCAGAGCGGCGATATTAGTACTGAGGCACATATTCAGGATCTGGGATTTGATTCTAAATCGCTGGTTATCTTTACGGATAAGATTTCCGATGTTCTGGATGAAGAGATACATCCCGGTGTGTTATTTGAGTTCACCACGCTGGATAAATTTGCTGATTATCTCATGACCTATCAGGCATCAGCAGTGAAACGGTTTCTGACCGCTTTATCCTCATCCACCTTATCCTCACCCACATTAACAGAGGAAACATTAACCGCGGGAAAGGCGGGGGTTTCTCAAGGGAATGAGAACACCTGTCAGAAAACTTGTTGCGCCAAAAACACAGACGATCCCGCCTATATGACGGGAATGACCGGGGGCATAGAACAAAACCTCCCGGTGATTATGGGGAGTGGCATTGCCGGTATGCTCATCAGCTATCAGCTTATTCAGGAGAAGATCCCGCATATCATCGTCGGTAAGCCGGAAATCGGTGATATGCCAAAACTGGGTGAATCGATGACGGAAGTTGTGAGCATTGAATTTGCCCGCCGTTTTAAAAATCTGTCCCGCCATTTTTATCCCAAAGAGTTCACGCCATTTTTTATGGGGGAATTAGTGGCCGGGCTGCGGTTCCATTTTTTCGAGTCGCTGGCTTCGCTTTTCATGGAAGAAGATATTCCTGAGCATTTTATTCATATCGACAGGCTCGGATTTGATAAGGCGCTGTATGAGGAAATTATTGCGGCCCCTGAATGTACCTGGGTTGAAGCTTTAGTCGAACATGTTGAATATTCTGAGGACAGTGACAAAGTGTCATTACTTCATCTGTCCAATGGACAGATTATTCAACCTTCTTATGTGTGGGATTGTACCAACCACATCCGCTTATTAGGGCGCAAAATCGGGCTGCCCTATACCGAGCTGGACAGCCGTCGGCAAGTGATTTTTACCCACTATTATCAAAAAGCGGGCAGCAAGCTTTGTGACTCCAATGAACTTCCCTGGATGCACGCAACCTCATTGCTGAGTGCAGATGAAGAGTTCGATCAGCTGAAAGGCGTTTCCTGGCTGATACCGCTGGGCGATTATGTTTCCGTCGGTATCAGCATGCTGCCGAAAGATGTAAGAGATCGCACGGCGGAAGAAATTATTGCTTTGCTGACAAAAGCCTACCAGAGACGGGGATTAGATTACTCAACCCATTTCACCTGCCGTCGGGAAATCGTCAGTCTCCCGACCCAACATTTCATGTATGAACGCTTTACCGGCAAAAACTGGGCGCTGGTTGGCGGAAGTGGAATCAGTACGTGGTTTACCTCCGGCTCAAATTTAAGTATCGCGACTTTGATGTCCTCCATCGCATCAAAAATCATTCAATCACCGGAACTCTACGGTGACTATTACACCACGCATGTCCGTGGCTTTGCGAAAACACAGACGATTTACGACGCGTTCATGGAGTCGAACATTGGCGCTGTGGATGCGCTTAAGTTTCTAAGCGGCGTGGTTGAACAGGCAAGAAGTCGCATCACGTCTTTTTTCCTGCTCGATGAGATAGAGGGAAAAAACAGCGGCAAAGTGGCCCGTGAGCTTTGGCAGGAGAATACCGCCATTGATAAGGAGTATTTCGATTTTCTGAGACAGATCGCCACCCATGCCCGTCCCGAAGATCGTCAGCAACAAACGGATTTGATCTTCCAGAAGCTTATGCAGTTGAAGTCAATGGAACATCAGGTTCGGCTGCCTTACTTAAAAGACAGCAAAGTAAGACAGGAAAAACCTCAATTATTCATATGATTATGTAATGGATGGCATTTCTATGACCGATAAAACGACTTGGCTATTGCAACATCCGTACGCGGAATTTGTTCTGGGATTGAAAGCAGCATGGGAAGATGATTCATCTTCTGATGAATCGTCTTCTGACGCTTTTAATAATCTGTTTGCTCAAACCTGTGTGTGCCATATGCAGGGTCATGAGTTAAACAGCGCACCGGCGTATCAGGCCTTTATTCAGTCTGTCAGGCTGAACACAGCCAACTTAAAACTGATCCCGGAACGGGTGATTGTTCAGGATGATATTCTGCATCTCTTTCATCGTTGGAAAGCGGACCGTTGGCATAATGAGGTAATTTCCGGTGGCGAATATTCGAACTTTTGTCATATCGCAATCCGTATCAGTGATGGCAAAATTGTTGAATTATGGCAACAGGCGCAGGACTTTCTTTTTCTGCTCGGCACGCCGCTTTCTGAAGAATGTCTGTCTTACCCGGCCTGGCAACAGCGTGTGCTGGTTAACGAAGAAAATGCGGGTTTGCATGTCGCCTGTGATGAACAGTCCGTACAAATGAGTGAACGGGCTAAACAGCTTGTTGATTGTGTCTTTAGTCAGGGTTCGTTACGCCAAATTGACAGCCTGCTCCACCCAGAGCTGGTATTTCATAATGGCGATATCACCGGTCATGGCCTTGCTGAATGGAAAAGTTTTATTTACGCATTACGGACGGCGATAGGAAAGGAGGGAGTCGCGCTATTTGATGAGTTATTTATTCGCGACAAAAATACCGTAACGTTATTTGTCCGAATGGAATTAACCCAGGCGTCTCCCTTTGTTTTATCCCGCCTGAATGGCATGTTCTGTGTGTTAAAGCTGGAGATGGACGAGCATCGCATTACGAAAATTCAAACGTATCCTGAGAATTATCTGTTTTTCTTAGGCGTTGATTTTCCTCAGCATGAAACGCGTCTTAAGCAGCTTTTTCGCGGAAATCGGTTGCCATTAGAGACAAAACTTCCGCTGAAACACGATGCAGAGGTAAAAACTCCGTCATCTCCCAAATCTGTTCAGAATGAGCAAGTGGCTATTGTTGGGATTGCAGGGCGTTTTCCGCAGGCGGATTCTGTGGATCAGTTCTGGAAAAACCTGCTGGAAGGAAAGTCGGGGTTTTCTGCCTTTCCGGAGGATCGCCCGTGGTTATCGGCGGGAACCCTCATTCGTTCCGCCGGGTTTATGAATGATATTTTCCGGTTTGATGAACAGTACTTCCAGATCCCGCCCGCCGTCGCTCAGTACATGGACCCCCAGCATCGTTTGCTGCTGGAAGTCATTACTCAAAGTATTGAAGACAGCGGTCATGCTAATCAGGACGTGAGCGGCGATCGTACCGCACTGTTTGTTTCGGCCTTAGCGAATGACTATGAAAAGCTGCTGAGAGACAAGGACGTAGAAGCAAATTTCTATTATTGGGCTGGTAATGAACCGGCCATGTCATCAGGCAGGATAGCCCGATTTCTTGATATTCAAGGCCCCACCCAATTTATTAATACCGAATGCACGGGAGGCACAACGGCATTGCTTGGGGCGTGTGATTTGATTCGTTCAGGGCAGGTCGATCAGGCCATTGTCAGTGCAACCAGCCTTTTCCTACATCCTTACGGCTTTATTGCGCGTGAGGATGGCATTCTGTCGCCAGCGGCGGCACCTGAATTGTTTAGCAAGCGAAGCTGGGGCAGCTCAGGGGAGAAGCTGTCGTTTCTGTGGTTGTTAAATCGCTGTCAAAAGCGCAGCAGGATGGGGATGATATCTATGCCATTATTGCTGGCGGCGCGGCAAATAATAGCGGCAGGACATTTTCTCTCATCTCAGCCAATGTCGAACAACAGGCTAAAACAATCAGCAAGGCCTGGAAAAATGCGGGGGTATCAGCAGATGATTTCTCTGTGATTGAGTGTAATGCATCCGGTGTCAGAGCCGGGGATTTCACAGAAATCACCGCCCTGAAAAAAGTTTTCCTGCCCGATCAGCATATTCATTTATCCACGGTAAAAGGCGCTATCGGGCACACCGAGGCCGTTTCCGGTCTGGTGGCACTGGTGAAGGTTCTGCTGCAATTGCGCCATCAGACCATTATAGGTACTCAGGGACTCAGCGAAATTGATGACAATTTAGGCATCGAGGGTTCCGGGCTTTATCTCAATCATCATCATCAAAAATGGGAATCCACCACGCGGGAAGGGGACACGTTACCCAGAATTGCTGGCATTAATTCATTTGCCGGCGGTGGGTATAACACCCATGTTGTGGTTAAGGAGTTTATCGGGCAAAAAAACACCGATATTAATCAAACAACGATGCCGAAAACAGAAATTCCGGTGTTAATCCCGCTGTCATCGCACTCGGAAGCCTCATTACGTGACCATATCGTGCAGATAAAATGCTATTTACAGGAACAGGATTTACAGAAACAATCTGTTGATTTAGCGCGTTTGGCCTTCACGTTGCAGTCCCGTGAGGCACGGCAATATCGGGTCATTTTGGGGGCTTCCCATTTATCTGAGCTGATATCACAGCTGGACAGCATACTTAATGGCGATATCGGTATTCAGAATGTCGAGGAACCTCAACAGGCAGAGACATTAAGATCGGCATTACCTTCCTCACCGTCCTTCCTGATGGATGGAATGACCACGGAATTGATGCAGCGCTGGTTAAGCGGTGAGCAACCAGACTGGTCCCGTTTATGGGAAAATAAACATCCGGTTCGTCTATCCGGTTTGCCGGTTCGTGCATTTTTAGGCGCTATCCATCACCCACCATTTTCCATTGATAAATCGGCTCCGCCATCAAATCCATCAAATGACGCACTGAAATCCTATCAATTCCGGGTTAGTGCGGCTGAGCCTTATTTGCGTGAACATGTGGTCAATGGGCAAATGATGCTTCCGGGGGTGGTTCATCTTGAGTTTGTACGGCATGCCGCCATGTTATTGCTGTCAGACCGCGCCGCAACAAAACCGTTGAGTTTACGCAACGTAGGTTGGGCGAAGCCGGTTATTAAGGTGGAAGCAGAAACTGCATTAACGCTGATGGTGAATATTCAACCCGAGACGTCACCGGCAGAAGAAAACGCTTTTCGTTTTGATATTGTTTTTGATAGCGCTTTAGGAACAGAAACGCGTGAAGAAGCCGATAACAGTCATTCGGATTCGTTGACCGTTGGCAGTATCGGTTTCTCGTCATTACAACAAAGCCTTTCTCTGGATATAGAACAGTGTCAGCGATCCTGTCAGGAACGTCGGTTAACCGCCGAACAATGCTACAGCGTGCTTGAGCTGCTTGGCATTCAGATCGGCAAGAACATCGGGCGATTCAGGAAATCGCAATAGGGAAAAACAGTCACGGAAACACCGTTGCATTCGCGAAGCTGGCATTTGTCGCCGATAACGCTCCGGTTTACGAGTTCGCTCATCAATCGACGTCGTTTAAATCAACATCGTTTACGCTCTGTCCTGCCATGATGGATGGCGCACTACAGGCGGCTTATTTGGGGTTACTGACATCCGAAGATCTCAAACAGGGAGCTGTCACACCGATTCCTTTTGCTATTGATGAAATCCGGGTTATTCGGCCGGTTAAAGATGAAGCCTGGGCATGGGTGACAGGCGCTGCTTCGTCTGCATCACCTTCGACTATTAGGAAGAGGGATATCGTCATCTGTGACAACAATGGTGACGTTTGTGTTGAGATTAAAGGATTTTCAACCCGGGAACAGCGGACATCGGTAACACCTCCTGCCGGGGTACAGACTGACGTTTTGCAAACCGGCTTTTTGCAAACAGAACATGCGCAACCAGAGACCCTAATCGGACAGTTAAAAGCGCTGATAGGTAAAGAATTAGGCATAGCCCCCACACAGTTGCGGGCTGCTGAACCTTTGGATAAATACGGCATTGATTCAGCGATTGCCGTACAACTGGTTGCGGTATTGGAAAAAACATTTGGTTCGCTGCCTAAAACCTTATTTTATGAGTACAAATGTATTGCCGATCTCGCTCAGTATCTGGCTCAAACGGTCACGCATCATGCAGAGCAATCCCTGCTTTCTTTAGATCAGAAAAAAGAATCTGACGCTGCCAATCAAGGGCAGAATACCGCTGATCATCGACTGAACATTGCCATCATCGGGATAAGTGCAAAATATCCGCAATCAGAGAATATCGCCCAAATTTGGGACAACCTGAAACAGGGTAAGCGCTGTATTAGCGAGGTTCCTCAGAATCGCTGGGATTGGCAGCGTTATTATCATGGAGACCGTCAACATACACACCTCAGCAAATGGGGCGGTTTTCTGGACGGCGTTGATGAATTTGATTTTGCGTTTTTCGATATCTCTGAAAGCGAAGCCGCGGCAATGGACCCACAGGAACGATTATTCTTGCAGGAAGCGTGGAAAGCGATTGAAGATGCCGGCTACACGCCTGAGACACTGGCTGCTGACGGGAAGAGCGAAAAAAATGGCATAAACGCGGTCGGGGTTTATGCCGGTTCAATGTACAGCGAGTATCAACTACATGACGTGACATCCGATGAACTGAAACAACCGGTTGGACTCGTCAGCAGTCAGGCCAGTATTGCTAATCGGCTTTCTTACTTCATGGATTTTCACGGACCCAGCATGACGCTGGATGCCATGTGCACCTCTTCCATGGTTGCGATGCAACTTGCGTGTCAGGATCTGAAACAAAAGCGTACCCACGCCGCTATCGTCGGCGGCGTTAATCTGACGCTTCATCCCAATAAATATTTAACCCTTAGCCGCCGGAAAATGCTGTCTTCATCGCCTGAACTTAACAGTTTTGGTGAAAGCAGTAATGGTTACATTCCGGGAGAAGGGATTGGTGTTCTGGTATTAAAACGGTTAGAGGATGCATTGAATGAAGGGGCGCACATTTATGGTGTGATTCAGGGCTGTGCAGTGAATCAAAATGGCCGATCGAATGGATTTGGTGCTCCGAGCCCGAAAGCCCAGCAGAGGGTGATTGAGCAGGCCATGACAGAAGCAAAGGTTAATGCAGATGAAATCAGTTACGTCGAAGCACACAGTACAGGCACGCGATATGGCGATCTGATTGAAGTTGGCGCATTAACAAAAGTCTTTCAAAAACGCGCAGATAATCGTCACCCTGCATGTCTGATGGGTTCGGGAAAGCCGAATTTCGGTCATTGTGAAGCGGCGGCAGGGGTGGGCAGTGTGATTAAAGTTCTGCTCCAAATGCAGCATAAGGCGATTGCCCCAACACTTTACGGTGAAAGGCTGAACCCCGATATTATTTTCGAACAGACACCTTTCTCCGTAAGTTCAACGTTAATGGAATGGAAACAGCCCAACAGGGAAGGGACAGACATAGCAAGAATCGCTGGCATCTCTTGTTTTGGCGCTGGCGGAACCAATGCCCATCTTATCCTGGAAGAGGGCAAACAGCCGGAACCGCCAGAAACCGGGATAAATCTCCCCTGCGCCATTCTGCTTTCGGCGAAAACCGTTAGTGCATTGCAGGAGCGCGTGCAACAGCTGTATGACTTTTTATCGCTCTATCAATCTGAAAACCGCAGTCATGAAACTGCGCTTTTGCTGACGCGTTTGGCGTTGACCTTACAGGTTGGCAGGGAAAATATGCCGGTACGTGCCGGTTTTCTGGTGCAAAATCTGGAGAATTTGTGCCAGCAGCTTAAACAGTGTGAGTGCAATAATGAGAACATCATCGCGCTCAGCAGTATCGATCAGTTTGAAGAACGCGGGTGGCAGGAGAAAATTCATGGCTGGCTGGCAGAAAATAATCAGCGTGAGTTACTCAATGTCTGGCGAAAAGGCGCAAACATCGACTGGCGTCGGCTGTATCGGAATCGGCTGCCTGAACGTATAAGCCTGCCCACTTACCCTTTTGAACGCCATAAAGTCGAATTAAAGGCGATGGAAACCGTACCGTCATTGCTGGCCAGCGTACAGACCGCCCATCTATCCGGTGAAGATGGATTTGTTTTTCTTGCCAATCGGACGATGGCGTTTCGGGAAAAAGCTGAGAGATTTGTTATCAGGACACTGGAAAATATTATCGGTCATGAAGTCCCGTCGGCGAACACGCCCTTTTCAGCCCTGCATCTGACATCACTGCATATCGTCCGTTTTCTGGATTTTTGGCAGGTTGTTTTCGGGGTATCTCTCCCATTTACGATTTTTTATGAACAACGAAATGTGAGAGCACTGGTTGATGATTTGATGACCAGTGAGCGACTGACAGAAGAACAACTGTCCGCCGCCGCAGCGTTTTTGCTCCCTTCAGCAGCAGAAAATGCAGCACAAACCTTCCCACTTTCTGAACTGCAAGAGTCATTTGTGATTGGACGGGCACTCTCTACCTACGGTCAACGTGTGGGCAGCACACTGTATTTTGAACTGCATATCGCACAAGCCATCCCCCTTAAACACATTGAATCAGCCTGGAATCATTTAGTTGATCATCATGAGGCGCTGCATACGGTTGTTAACAACGATTTTCAGCAACAGGTGCTGGAAGATTATGCCTATTATTCCTTCTCAGTCACTGATTTATCGGAATATTCAGATTCAGAAAAAGCCGATTATCTGACAAACAGCCGGGCAACGCTGAATTGTAAAGTGTTTGACTTAGCGTGTTGGCCGTATTTCGACATCAACGCATTAATATTGGATGCGGAACATATCGTTGTGCAAATTGCACTGGATGAAGTGATCGCCGATGCCGCCAGTGTCTTTTTGTTGGTCGAACAGTTACGTCACCTGTCAGAAGATCCTGATTATCCATTGCCAGCAACCTATTCTTTGAGGAAATACCTCACCTTAGTTGAGCAGATCCGCACCGGTGAGCATTTTCAGCAGAGCATGCAGTATTGGGTTGATAAATTAGGAAATATCCCGCCCGGACCGGATCTGAAACCTCTTCCGGTGCAATACCCTGTGCCGCAGACGGTGCATTGTTTGAGTGCGGAACTGGCGCCCGAATGGTGGTCAGCCATAAAAACTCAGGCCAATATGTTGTCCTGTTCAACCGGCGCGGTGTTGCTGACTATTTTTTGTGAAGTGCTTCATCAGGTGACGGAACAGGCGCGTTTTAGTCTCAATCTGACAAACTTCAATCGATTAGCCATCAATCCGCAGATCAGCGGGCTGGTGGGATTGCTCGCCAATAGCAATATTTTTGTTTCGGAATGGGAACCGGAAAACACGTTTCAGTCCCGGGTCATTGCCTGCCAGCAACAGCTGGATAGGGATGCCAGTCATCGCTTTGTCGGGGCGGTTAATGTACTCAGAAAGTTGCGACAGAATCCGGCTAAACGTGCAGACATACGCTTGCCGGTGGTTTTTACGAATTTAATCTCTGCTGCATTTCAACAACCCAATCCCGAGGCGGGCTGGTCTGTTCAACACATGATGAATACAACGCCTCAAGTAGCGCTGGATCATCATGTCTCCGAGGTTAACGGACGGTTGGTCTACCGTTGGTATGTCGCCCATGCGGTACTGGAACAAGGTTCGGTCGTTGCTTTGTTTGACGCTTATCGTCAAAAACTGATTGCCCGGGCGCAGTCTGTTTCAGAGAATCTCTTTCAAACCAATCTCTTTCAGAACCCGCTGTTTCAGACGGTCAGCAAGGGCGCAGTTTAGAGAGAGAAAAAGAGAAAGCGCAGTACGCCTCTTTTCCCCTGCTTGGTATTCAAAAAGCCTTATATGCGGGGCAAATGATGCCCGTAAAACTGGGCGGGAAAACTTGTTGCTGCCATCTTGAGTTTGATATTGATGTGCTCGATATCTCCCGGTTAACCCGAGCCTGGCATGAGGTTGTTGCTTATCATCCGGTGCTGAGAACGCGTTATCTGGCTTCATTGCATCAGGACGTGCTGGATAACGTACCGGATTATCCTATCCTGACTGACAATGTGAGCGGGACAGAAGAAGCATTTCATCAGCGGTGTCATGCAATACGCAATGAAATGTTGCTGGCGCGTTATTCAGCGGGGGAATATCCCGGATATCGCATTCGGGTGTGTACGCTTGAAGGGCAGAAAAACCACCTGTTTGTCAATTTTGATTTTGTCCTGATTGATGGAAAAAGTATTTTTCTGATACTTAACCAATGGTTTAATACCTATAAATCAGAAGCCTATCGATTACCGGCACAGAACATCACTTTTCAGGATGTCGTCCTGCATTATAAGCATCAGCAGAAGATCTCAGACTGCGTAACGGCGAGGGATTACTGGCATGATAAATTCTCCCGGATGCAGCAGGGGCTTAATGGATTAACGCCATTAGCTCATCAGGCGTCACTTCCCGCACCACTGACGCAGGTCTTGCCTTATTATCGCCAGATACAGGCGCTGGCTGAAAAGCTGGGTGTTTCTGTTGACAGTATCCTGCTGGCGGCTTTCGGTTTAACGCTTTTAAACTGGAACCGATTAAAAACCGGGAAGCATGAACCTATTACCATCGCGGTGGTTTCCTGGGACAGATATGCTGGCGTGCCTGAAACCACCACCGGGGTATTTACCCGTCTTAGCTGGGTCAGTTTTTCTGAGACAGACCCAACTCCAGAACCGCTTATTCGCCGGGTTCAGGCGCAGCTGGATAACGATCGACATCATGATTCCGTTGATGAGCTGGAAATGGCCGCGCATTATCCTGATTTACATTTCCCGATTGTTTACACCTGCCTGCTGGTTTACGGCAAGGATTTCCCTGAACCCGCATACAGCGTTTCCCAAACACCGGGGGTTGTCCTGGACAATATTCCCACCGTACTCAATACCTCCTCCCTCCGCCTCCAGTGGGACGTACTGGAATGCGGGCGGAATGAATTTTCCGCTGTCTTTCAACAATATTGTTCCTGTCTCAAAAAATGGTTTTTTACGGATGAAATGCTCAATTTTGGGCATCAGGGGAAAGACCTTGCTGACTATGATGTGCGGAACTCTGCAACCGTGGACGGAATGCCATCATGATGAGGAGAAACAGGGGAACTTCTATGGGCGGAAAATGTAATGTTAGCGATCTGAATGAATTCATTGAGATATTAATGGTTGAGCATTCGGTTGATTTCAGTCATGACCTGTTTGATCAGGGAATGACATCGAAATCAATCATGCAGGTACTGATTCGTATTCGGGAACGTTTTGACGTTGATCTTGACCTTGATGAGTTTTTGCATACCCCCACAATGGCGCACCTGCGCCATTTAATTAGCCGGCAGATTGAAAACAAGCAGCAGGATACCGGGGAGACTGTCATAGCAGGCGGCACTTTACAGTGGCTTGAGCAACTGATGGAAGGCAAGGTGCTCAAGCCAGATCAGGATTTGTTTGAACATGGCTTTAATTCGCTGAATGTCATGGAGCTGGTTTTGGCCGTGAAGAAACAGTTTGATGTCGATATTGAACTGGAAGCGTTACTGTCAAAGCCCACGTTAGAAACGCTGACCGCGCTGATTGACCAACAGCGCGATCAACAACCTGTTTTGCCGGTGACGGATGAAGAAAAAGCATTGTCTGTACTGTCATCGTTATCAGAAAAACAGGCATTCAAAGAAAAACAATTCAACATCCGTCACTTGGACAGCAATTTTGACACGGTTCGTGCCAAAACACGCTCACCTGAACAGTTCCAGCAGCTCTATAACGCTCGCCGCACTTTCAGGGTATTTGATGATGCGCCCATGCCAAAAGACAGTGTCTTGGGCTGGCTGAGCGCACTCAACGCCATGCTGATTGATGGCAGCCATCGATATCTCTATCCATCGGCGGGCGGAACCTACAGTGTTCAGATTTATGTCGAGATAAAACCCGGCAGAGTCGGTGGGTTTTCAACCGGCTTTTATTACTATAATCCGGTTGCACACAAACTGGATAAAATTTCATCGGATGAATTGCCTCATAACAGCCATTTTTACTATAACCGCCCCTATTACGACAATGCGCATTGCTGCTTATATTTTGTGGTGGAGTACGACGGGATTCGCCCTCTGTATAAAGAGAAAAGTGACTTTTTTGCGGCGATTGAAATCGGTGCCATTGTCCAGCTGCTTGCCCAAAAACAGGCGTACCACCCGATTGGTTCCTGCCCGTTATCCGGCGTTGATGAAACCGCGTTAGCTGGCGTACTGAAGCTCAAGGCGAGCCAGCGAACACTGTTAGGCATGGCTTTCGGGCTGGTGGAGAAAACGCAGATTCAGGAACCTGAGATCAGCAATGCTGAGGCGCTGGGGCAGGATATTGCCATTATTGGCGTACAGGGAAAATACCCTGATGCGCCGGATATTGAAACCTTCTGGCATAACCTCAACGATCAGAAAAATTGCTTCTCCCGCGTGCCTGATAACCGTTGGGGAACACCGGAACGTTTTGAACATTGGGGAGGTTTTGCGCATTCGATTACGGATTTTGATGCTGACTTTTTTGGCATTTCAGCGACGGAACGGGAACGGGTCTCGGCTCAGGAAGCCTGTTTTTTAACGAGTGTTTACGAGCTGCTGGACAGTGCCGGATACAACGGTGACAATTCGCAGCGTCTGGGGCCGCGTGTGGGCGTTTTCACCGGCGTGATGTGGAATGATCCTGCCGGTTCAGCCGGGGAAACCGGGATACCTACGGAGTCAGTCGCTCGCTCGACCTTCTCATCCATCGTGAACCGGGTATCCTGGTTTTTCAACTGGACAGGGCCAAGTCTGGCCGTAGATACGAGTTGTTCATCTTCATTAACGTCGATCTATCTTGCCTGTCAGGCGATTGCGCAGGGTGACTGCGATGTGGCGGTGGCCGGTGGCATCAATCTTTTTGCCCACGCGACCCATTTTACGAACCTCAAACGATTTAACATGATTTCCGAATGTTGCGATGCTCAGGTGTTTGGAGAAGACGCGGCGGGAATTATTCCGGGAGAGGGCGTTGGCGTTGTGCTGTTAAAACCGCTTTCTCAGGCGGAAGCCGACAACGATCATATTTGGGGAGTGATCAAAGGCGGCAGTATTGCCCATAGCGGCAGAGTATCGGGCTATGGTGTTCCTTCCACAAAACAGCAGAGTGAACTGCTCAAAAACACACTGCAAAAAACAGGCTATGATGTAGACGCTGTCGATTATATCGAAGCCGCCGCGGCTGGCACGGTATTCGGCGATGCTTCAGAAATCCGCGCGATACAGATCGCCTTTGCGGGGCGCCATTCTCCGCTGTTTGTCGGTACACTCAAGCCGAATATCGGGCATCTTGAATCCGCCTCCGGGATATCACAAGTAACGAAAGTGCTGCTGCAAATGAAGCACGGGTATTTATTGCCCGTTATGCCTTATAACACCCTGAGTCCGTTGATAAAACTGGATGACAGCCCGGTCAGTATTGTGGCTGAACCCCGTCAATGGCAGGGAACCCGGCAACAACCCAAACTGGCGATGGTGAATAGCTTTGGCAGTACTGGCTCATATGCCAATCTCCTGCTGCAAAGCTATCATCCGTCAACACAATGTTTGCAGAAGAGCGCGAATATCAGCCTGCCGGAATTGTTTGTTCTGTCAGCGAAATCACCGGATGGACTGCGACGCTATGCGGAACTCTGGGGGCATTTTTTTGAATCGGCATTGAAAGATAACCGGGAAATACCGCTGCAACACCTATTTGCTGTGGCCCAGTCAGGACGGGAGCACTTTAATCAGCGTTTAGCTATTCCCGCCAGCTCAGTATCCGCGCTGCTCACAAAACTGAAACAATGGCTTGCAGACGGCGCCGGAGCCGGTATTTATCAGGGGCGCGTTGCGGGTTCTGACACCGCCGGGCAAGAGAGTTTGGTCTTCAATGCCGAGCAGAATCACGAGATTGCGGAAGCCTGGGTAAAAGGACAATGGCAAAACTGGCGGCATTTTCACAGGGATGAACCGCTTCCCAAAATGCCACTGCCTGTTTATCCGCTTTATCAATCGCAGCAAGATTTATCCCCTATGAATCCGCAACCGCGTGAGTCTGCGATTAGCCATCGCCTGCCAGCGGACACTCTTTCACCCGCACAGGCCGCCGATGAGCGTTCACTGAGTATAAAAGAACTTTTGCTTTCTCTGATTGCGCGCATCTTGCAACAGCCTTTAGCGCAAATTGATAGCAGCATGAGCCTGTTTGCATTGGGAATGTCATCATCTCAGGCGGTCAAATTCGTGCGGATGGTGGAATCACATACGGGCATGGTTCTTCCGATTGCGATCCTGCTGGAGAAAAATTCAGTGACTGAACTGTCGGATTATCTGACAGAACAATATGGTGAAAAACAATATGGTGAAAAACAATATGGTGAAAAACAGTATGGTGAAAAACAGTATGGTGAAAAACAGTATGGCGAAATAAGGGGGAATGACAACGAGACATCCGAACTTCAGGAACTCATTCAGATCGTACAGACTCAGGCGAACAATACTTTTACTTCTGCTAAACAGGCAAAAAAACCGGAAACCTATCCGCTATCCGAAGGCCAGAAAGGATTATGGGTTCTCCATAAACGCGCGCCTCAAAATAGTGCCTACAACTGTCCGGTCTGTTTCCGGGTCAACGGCCGGATAGATCCGCCATTATTTCAACAGGCGTTGGATTTACTGGTTAAACGCTATCCCATACTGGCAACAACGGTGTGCGAAGAGGAAGGACTTCCCTATTTATTCAATAACCCCCGAAGTGCATTAAGGGTAAATGTTGAAACAGCACGGTCATTGACGGAGAAGGAACTTGAAGCCTATCTGTCGGAGAAGATAAACCAGCCTTTTGATTTTGATAACGATGCCTTATTACGGGTCAATTTGCTGTATCTGTCTGAAAAAGAAACCATCATTTTATTGTGTGCACACCATATTGTTGTGGATGCCATGTCTGTTAATCCAATGGTTTCTGCATTATTCAGCTTTTATCACCAATTATCAGTGAATCAGCCACCTGTTGTTGAGGCAGGAAAAGACAATTGGCATGACTTTGTGATGCATGAGCAGGCGCTTTTGCAAAGTGACGAAGGAAAACGTCGGTTAGATTATTGGAAGAAGACACTGGCGGGCGCGCCTGTTTCCACCAAATTACTGGCGGACAGCTCATACCTGAATGTTGAGAAATATAAAGGTGAAACACTGACACGGACGTTATCCACCCATTTCTCCGCAAAATTAAAAGCCTTCGCCGACACGCATTCTGTTTACCTGTCATCCGTTTTTTTAAGCCTGTTTCAGTTAGTGATCCATCGTTTTACCCGACAGGACGATATCGTCATTGGTATGCCGACGGATGCCAGAACGGAAGAACATCAGCGGGAAAAGGTGGGCTATTATGTTTATCCTGTCCCTGTTCGCAGCCAGCTCTCGCAGGATATCGGCTATCTGGAATATCTGAGAACATTACAACAGACAGTACTGGATGGTTTAGCCCATGCCTTGCCTTTTCCGGTGGTGGTAAGAACCTTAAATCTGTCTCAGAGCATGGACGATTTCCCTCTGTTTCAGATGGCTTTTGTCTATCAACAGGCCATGCCGTCAAAGGAATCTCAGGCTTTAGGCAAGCTGATATCGGCAGAACATTTAACCCAATATTCTCAGACCGGGGAATATGAGTTTATGTTGGAAGTCGTTGAAGCGGCAGAAAACTTCACATTAAACATCAAATACAACCCTTCTTTATATCGCCAATCCACCGTACTGAGTGTGATTGAACACTTAACGCGGTTATTGCAGGAAGTCGTTGAACAGCCTGAACGGAAGCTGATTGATTTTCCACTGATGGATCAAAAAGAGTCTGTTCAAATCCTTGAGGAATGGAACCGTACCGCCGTCAATCTGGGGGCGGCGTGTTGCGTTCATGAACTGTTTGAACAACAGGCTGCAAAAACGCCGGAAGCCGTGGCCGTGGTATTTGAAGATATCACCCTGACCTATCAGGCACTCAATGCGAAAGCAAACCAACTGGCGTACTGCTTGCAGGAACTTGGCGTTCAGGCGGGAACACGGGTCGGTATCTGCCTGGAGCGTTCCGTGGAAATGATTGTGGGTTTATTGGGTATCTTAAAAGCCGGAGGAGCTTATGTGCCGCTTGAACCTAGCTATCCTACCCAGCGGCTGGCTTATATCCTGAAAGATTCGGGGGTTCCCGTTGTATTAACGCAGAAGCATCACCAATCGATTTTTACCCATTTCGACGGGAAGCTGGTGTTTTTAAATGCCCGGCGTTGCGAGTTGCATTCTCACCATGTTTTGCCGAATCCTGTGGGGAACACGCCGGATAACCTTTGTTATGTCTTGTATACATCAGGTTCGACAGGCACGCCTAAAGGATGCATGTTACCGCATTCCGCTATCGTCAACCGGCTTCGCTGGATGCAGGATAAATATCGGCTGAATATCACGGATAACGTCCTGCAAAAAACCCCCTATAGCTTTGATGTCTCGGTATGGGAGTTTTTCTGGCCATTGATGGCTGGAGCAACGCTGGTCTTTGCCGTTCCGGAAGGCCATAAAGATCCTGATTATCTTATCCGGCTGATTGGTGAACAGCAGATCACCACCTGCCATTTTGTTCCTTCCATGCTGAATGTTTTCATCAACACGCGTGGCAGCGAGAAATGTGTTTCATTAGCGCGTATTTTTACCAGCGGAGAAGCATTGCCGTATAGCGTTCTGGAGCGCGTCGACCAAAAATTGCAGGTCAAACTCCATAATCTTTATGGCCCAACCGAAGCCGCCATTGATGTCAGTTATTGGGAAGCCGAAAAAAGGGAAGATAAAAAAACGCTGATAGGCAAACCTATTGCCAATACGCAACTTTATATCGTCGATGATCGCATGAATCTTTTACCGGTTGGCGCGCCGGGAGAGTTATTAATCGGCGGTGCTGGTCTGGCAAAAGGGTATTTGAATTTACCGGAACTGACGGCGAAGTGTTTCATTCCCCATCCGTTCTCCTGTGATCCGGCAGAGAAAGTCTACCGCACAGGCGACCTTGCCAGATGGTCAGCGGATGGCAATATTGAATTTTTGGGCAGGATTGACACTCAGGTCAAGGTCAGAGGATTCCGTATTGAATTAGGTGAGATCGAAGAATGCCTGAAAAGCTGTGATGGCGTTAAAGCCTGCGCCGTTCTTTTAAAGGAAGATGCGCACGTCGGTCATTTCATTAGCGCTTATGTGGTATTGCACCAAAACATGACGCTCTCCATCAAGGAACTGAATGCTTTTCTGAAACAGCGCGTACCGGATTTTATGGTTCCTGCGCAGATGAATATATTGGATGAGTTGCCAGTCACAAGTAATGGAAAGCTTGACAGAAAAGCACTGTCTGCATTAGAGACAACCCCACTATCCGATAAAGCGTTTGTGGCGCCATCTTCTGCCATTGAGCAACAACTGGCGGATATCTGGAAAGAGGTTCTCAATCAGAAACAAATTGGTATTAACGATAATTTCTTTGAAATAGGCGGGCACTCGTTAACCGCAATCACACTCCTGTCCCGCATTCAGGACCTCTTTCCTGAAAATAAACTGTCTTTAATCCCGTTTTATCAGGAACCCACGATCACAGGCATGATCCCCTATTTATCCGGTACGGGAAGCGCAGGAGCTGAAAACGTCGAAAAGGGGTTTTTGTCGTTGCTGCATCGCAGTCAGGAAGAGAATCAGATAACGCTGGTTTGTGTGCCTTATGCGGGCGCGGCCGCCACGGTCTATCAGCCATTGGCACAGGCATTAGCGAAAAAGAACGCCGGCTATTCAGTCTATGGCGTCACTGTCCCCGGTAATGCATTTGGCAGCAGGCATGAAGAAACTGGCATGGACTACAACATGCTTGCTGAATTATGTGCCAGAGAGATAGTGGAACACGTTTCAGGGAAAGTCGCCATTTATGGTCATTGCGTTGGCAGTTATCTGGCTCTGGAAATTACCCGGAGACTGGAATTAAAGGGAAAACCGGTCGAATTTTTAGTGACGGCGGCAGCATTCCCGTTACCCCGAATTATTCGCTATCTGCCCCTCAATGACCGATGGAAACATAAAAGCGATGGATCCTTATTACAGCTACTCAAAAAATGGGGCATTCCCGCTGATGGGAAGCTGGAGGATTCTGTGGCCCGCTTTTTAATCTCCCGTTTCAGGAAAGATGCAAAGATGGCCTATCAATACGAGAAGCAACGGGGCAATTGGCGGATAACAACGCCGTTGGTGAATTTAGTGAGTAAACAAGATCCTCTAACCAAAAAATACGCCTCTCAGTATCTGAAATGGAAACAGTGTGCTCATGACGTCAGTTTGATCACGCTAGACGAGGGCCATCACTATTTCATTACCACCTATTCAGAACGGGTAGCCGATGTGATTGAGCAGCTCACACTCAACGCCAACGCCCTGTAACTGTGGGTCATTGGCAAAACGTAAGAAGGAATCGATATGAAATTACACAACAAGATACTGGTTCGATTTTGCTGGTCATGGATCGCGCTGGTGTGTGTGGGAACGATCATCCACGGCATCTATCGAACCTGGTGGATTGCAGAAGGGGTAAGCGGCAATCTACAGCCCAACCTGTTAAACCCGAATCAGGCGAATGATATGGGGTATATAAAACATCACCTTATGTCCTATATGCATCTGGTTACCGGCATAGTGCTCTATATCTTAGGGCCTCTTCAGTTTGTTGATCGCATCAGACGAAAATGGCCAAAAGTCCATAAATGGTCAGGATATTGCTTCTTCACCACCGTTATGGTGGTGGGAATAACCGGGATTTTAATGGGAATTCTGTTTCCCGTCGGCGGGACATCAGAAACGTCTTCATCGATTTTATTTTCTCTGGTCATGATCTTCTGCGTCTTAAGATCTATCGTGATGATTTTAAAGAGGAAGGTCGAGCTTCATCGCCAATGGATGATCCGCAGTTATATGATTTCAATGGGTCCCGCCACAATGCATGCCCTTATTCCGCTGTTTATCCAGATCGGAGGAAAAGACATTGGTGAAGCGCTGTCGTTGTCGCTGTGGATTGGATTCACGATTCATCTCATTTTGGCCGAGGTTTGGATCCATAACTCACGACCGCCAGAAAAATGGCAGCCTGCCGAATCGAAAAAACAGAAGGCCGTGGCTGCCGTTTCGACCCCGACATCTCAGGAAAGATACGAAATTACGCTTTAGGTAGTCGTTATTAACTTGCTGTTATCCCTGGGGGCAGATTGCTTACAGGGAAAGCAGTGACGATTTCGTTGTGTGACGATTTATTAACCTTTGTGTTTATAAAAGGACAGGGCATGAAATCTTCTAACTGGGTAGATAACGTTGCATCAGGCTATGCACGTTGGGTAGTAAAAAGACGTTATCTCAATCTTATTTTGGTCTGCATTGCGGTGTTTTTTACCTTCAAGGGAATGGAAAACTTGGCATTTACCAGTAGTTATAAAGTTTTTTTTAGCCGGGAAAACCCATTTTTGAATGCGTATGAGTCAATGCAGAAGACTTATAGTAATGGTGATAGTGCTTTGATTGTACTGGCACCAAAGGATGGCAATGTTTTCAGTAAACAGTTTCTTTCTATAGTTGAAAAGTTAACAGAAGATGCCTGGCAAGTTCCAAATGCGTATCGTGTTGACTCTATAACTAATTTTCAGGTCACTAAAGCAGATGATGACAATCTGGAAATCAGGAAACTGGTTCCTGATGCGGCAAAGTTAACAAAACA
The DNA here is from genome assembly GCF_056632175.1 of Xenorhabdus sp. SGI 60. Lineage (NCBI taxonomy): Bacteria > Pseudomonadati > Pseudomonadota > Gammaproteobacteria > Enterobacterales > Morganellaceae > Xenorhabdus > Xenorhabdus sp. SGI 60. The sequence goes on from NZ_CP196860.1 coordinate 1,823,461, forward strand.
TGACTTGGTGGAGATCAAAAAGACAGCGCTGGATGAGCCTTTGTTGGTCAAACGCATCATTTCTGAAAATGGTGATGTGACCGCAGTAAATGTATCTGTACGCTTGCCAGATGGAGACGACAAAATTGTTGCTGAAGTCGCGGGGTATGTGCGTCAACTGAAAAACCAGTACACACAAATGTATCCGAATATTGATATCCACCTAACGGGTGTGGCAATGATGTCAAATGCCTTTCCTGAAATCAGCATTAAGGAAATGTCAACAACAATACCTATTGTATTTCTGATTGTACTTATTCTGACTTTTATGGTGCTGAGATCGTTTAGCGCAACTTTTGTCGTATGTTTGGTGATTATTTTTTCCATCATTGCAGCCTTGGGGGCAGCCGGATACATAGGCATAAAACTGACTCAGGTTTCCGCCAATGTGCCGATCATTGTCATGACGCTGGCGGTTGTTGACAGTATTCACATTTTAGTGACTGTGATCCACCGTATGAAGCAGGGGGATAGCAAACATGACGCAATCAGGGAAAGTTTGCGGGTTAATTTCTCTCCGGTTGTGATTACCAGTGTGACCACTGCTGTTGGATTTTTAGGTCTGAACCTGAGTGATGCGCCACCTTTTCATGATTTGGGTAATATGACGGCAATAGGTATGGGAGCCGCACTGTTTTATGCCTTATTTTTACTGCCCTCACTGATTGCTGTTTTACCTGTCAGAGTGAAACCCGGTATCCAGAAAACGCAGTTCTCCATTGCATTTCTGGCGGATTGGATTATCAATAACAGGCGAAAACTACAGTTTGGTACGGTGGCGTTCGGGCTTGTCATGCTGGCCTTTATACCCAGACTGACGGTTGATGAAAACTTTGTTAAAAACTTTGCTAAAGGACTTGAAATCAGAGATGACTCTGACTTTACCCAGGATCATTTAACGGGACTTTTCAATATGGAGTTTTCGTTAGGTGCAGGAAAAGAAGGCGGAATCAATGAGCCTGAATATATGGCAAAAGTGGATGAGTTTGCGAATTGGTCACGTACTCAGCCGGGTGTCATGAATGTCAATGTGATCACTGACACTGTGAAACGCATCAACCGAAGTATGAATGGGGATAATACCGCTTACTATAAGTTACCGACAGACAGAGAGGCCATTGCTCAGTACCTCTTGCTTTATGAAATGTCTCTTCCTTTGGGGCTGGATCTTAACGACCAGATTGATGTCAGACGTTCCGCAACCAAAATGACGGTGACTTTCTCTGATTTAAGTACCTTTGAAATGCAAAGGACAAAAGAGGCTCATGAAAAATGGCTGATCAATAATGCGCCTTCATCCATGCATACCCATGCTGCCAGCGCATCTTTAATGTACACCTACCTGATGAACACCAATATTAAAGGGCTATTAGTGGGTACCGTGATCTCGTTTCTGATTATTACTCTCTGTTTAGGCATTGTTTTCCGTAGTGCGAAATATGCATTGATTAGCATGCTACCGAATATGTTGCCCATTTTTATGGCCTTCGGCTTATGGAGCATTATTGACGGGGTGGTGGGACTTGCAGCGGCAACCATCGCAACCATGACGTTAGGTATTGTTGTCGATGACACGGTTTACTTTGTTTACAAATACCTTCGCGCACGTCGTGAACACAATATGACGCCAGAGGATGCCGTTCGTTATTCCTTCTCAACGGTGGGTATTGCTCTGCTATCAACCAGCATCATTTTTATCTGTGGTTTCGGCTCGATGGTGCACTCAGATTTCTTAATGAATGCACAAATGGGGATTTTTACCGTGATGACGGTGATTTTTGCCCTCTTGCTTGATTTCTTTTTATTACCAACGTTGTTAATAGCAATAGACAGTAAGAGTAAGAAAAATAAACCTTCCGTTCCTGATGAACCCCTGATGATAAAAATATAACGATATGGTGTTGTTGGTATTAAACGAATAATTAGAATGTTTTTAGGAGAAAATATAATGAAAAAATGCGTTATCGGAATAAAAGGATTATCGTTGATCTCTCTATTTATTTTAGGTTTATTCAGTTTCCCTACATTAGCTTCGCAAGAACGGGGAAAAAAAATTCTGCAAGAGGCTATCGCCAGAGATAACGGTTTCGGTGATACGATCACTGATCTTAAAATGACGCTACTGAATGCAGAAGGACAGGAAAGTCATCGCTATCTAAAGATTAATACGCTGGAAATGGCAGGAGATGGTGACAAATTATTAACTTTTTTTGAGCAACCCAGAGATATAAAAGGAACCGCCTTATTGGCCTTTACACATTTAAACCGGGATGATGAACAATGGATATATTTGCCTGCGACACGACGGGTAAAACGTATTTCTTCCAGTAATAAATCAGGATCTTTTATGGGAAGCGAATTTGCCTATGAAGATTTGGTTTCTGAAGAGATAGAAAAATACAAAATGTACAACTATCTGGGCGAAAAGCCGTGTGGACAGCAAACCTGCTTTATTGTTGAGAGAAAGCCCGTTGATAAAGAATCAGGATATGCCAGGCAAATCGTATGGATAGACAAAGATTTTTACCGGTTTATCAGAATTGATTATTACGATCGTCGTAATGCGCTGTTGAAAACAAGAACATTCGACGACTATCAGCTGTATATGGATAAGTACTGGCGTTCTTTAAATATTACGATGAAGAACCATCAATCGAACAAAATAACGAAATTGTCTGTGAGAAATATCCAATTTCAGGCTGGCTTAACCGATCGGGATTTTGATATTGCTGCCTTGAAGAGAACGAGATAGCGCCCGGAGGTACATTTTGATGCGGTCAATAATAAGGACGAAGAGGCACGTTATTTCACAGCTGGTCAGTGCGCTGGTCATGTTCGTTTGTTGGAATGCATCCGCCGGAAAACTCGATATCTCTGTCGGATGGGAACAGCGGGTTTTCTTTGAGAAGGGCTTATCTGATAAGCAGGAAAGGGAAAGCCATTCCTTTCAGGCTGGAGGCAAATACTTTACGCAATGGGATGACGATAAACAGCATATCGTGATGGATGTGCTGTATCGAAAAGACTCCAGCAGCAATAACCGAGCACCTTTTGAGCCACGAGATTTATATTGGGGATATATCCATAATTCGTGGGAACTTTATGCGGGGTTCAGGAAAGTATTTTGGGGCGTGACAGAGTTTAGTCACCCGGTAGATATTATTAATCAGTCAGATTTAGTCGATGATCCTTTTGGCAACGAAAAGCTTGGTCAGCCAATGATTAATTTAACCAAAGTGAATGACTGGGGTATCTTTGATCTGTTTCTGCTTACCGGATTCAGGGAGAGAACGTTTCCCGGTCATAAAGCAAGGTTACGTGCCGAATTAGATGTTGACACGCGCAATGCCGCTTATCAGCATGCGAATAAAAAATCAAAGCTGGACTTTGCTGTACACAGCCATCATACATTCGGTAATGTTGATTTAGGATTATCCTACTTTAATGGTACTGAACGTACGCCGGAATTTGTTTTAAATAACAATCATCAATTGGTTCCCTATTATGGGCAGATTCAGCAAATTGGTTTGGAATATCAATGGAACATGAATAATTGGATTGTTAAATGGGAAGGTGCTTACCGGGAAAAAGACCGTCATTTTTCGAAAAGCCCTAAAACATCATTTTTAGTTTATTCGGGCGGTTTGGAATATACCCATTATGGTGTTTTAGGAAGCAGTGCTAATTTGACTTTTTTTCTGGAATATATGAAAGATACCCGTAATAAATTTTCAGATACGCCTTTTGAAAATGATGTTTTTGCTGGTATTCAATTTTCTGCAAATGATGAACAGGACTCAGTGTTGTTTTTAGGCGTGACTCAGGATATGCACTACGGTTCCAGGGCATGGACATTTAATGGCAGCCGCCGGCTGGGAGATAATTTCAAATTGTCCTTGAATGGTGCCATTTTTGAAAATTTAAATGCCGAAGAACTCTTATATGGCTTCCGTAATGAAAGTTATATTGGAATGAAATTCACCTATTTCTTCGGTATTTAGCATTCATTAAAAGGTTAAAAATGGATAAAGAAAACTTTCTGAATATGTCTGAACGACATCAACAGAAAATATTATCGGAATTACTTGGTTTAAGTTCTGCCCGGAATGATTATGAGGGTTTTGACGAACTATTAACCCAGCATAATTTGGATAATATTTCCCTGATTTCATGGTTTGAATCCATCGTTGAACACCATGATGAAAAAACAGCACTGGTATTGAATCAGGAGAAAATGTGTTATGGCGAACTGAATAGGCGAGCAAATCAAGTTGCCCATTATTTACTTGAAAAAGCACCGGAAAGCAAATGTATAGGCATCTTTTTAGAACCCTCCTTTGAAATGGTGGTCAGTATTATAGGGATATTAAAAGCAGGTTACGCCTATTTGCCAGTGGATATTAATAATGCGGGTGAGAGAATAAAATCTATCCTTAATGATGCAAAACCGGACATTGTCATCACAAAGTGTTTATATCTGAAAACGTTATCCTACTTTTCGGTTGAGACTTTTTGTTTTGATCGTGATTATCCGGCACTTTTACCTTCATGGGCAGTAAATCCAAAGAAAGAAGTTAAAGGTAAACAATGGGCTTATGTTATTTATACCTCGGGTTCAACGGGAGAACCCAAAGGTGTGCCAATCGCACATTACAATGTAATTCATCTATTTCGTGCGGCAGAAGAACGGTTTGATTTTTCGGATAAAGATGTCTGGAGCTGTTTTCACTCGATAGCATTTGATTTTTCCGTTTGGGAAATTTGGGGCGCACTTTTGAAAGGAGGAACGCTGGTGTTGGTGCCTTATAATATCAGTCGGAATCCGCCAAAATTTTATGAGTTATTGGTACGCGAAAAAGTCACGGTATTAAATCAAACACCAACGGCATTTAGGTTACTGATTCAAACTGATGATTATATGTCAAACAAAACAGAATCTCTTAGCTTGCGATACGTTATCTTTGGTGGAGAAATGTTGAATGTATCGAGCCTCCGTCAATGGACAGATAAGTATGGGTATGAACAGCCTGCATTAATTAATATGTATGGTATTACCGAAACTACAGTGCATGTGACTTTTCATCAGATTAAACCCGATGATTTGGTCAGTAATATAAGTCCGATTGGTTTGCCCTTACCAGGTGTGATCATCCATTTATTAAATGAAGCCGGTCAACCAGTACAAGAAAATCAAGCTGGAGAGATGTATATTGCAGGTTTAGGTGTTGCCAATGGCTATTTAAATCGGCCAAAGTTAAGTCGTCAGAGATTCATTCCTAATACCTTTGATAAATCATCTTTAAATTTATATCGTACTGGTGACCTTGCTCGATATAAGGAAAATGGGGAGTTATATTATCTGGGGCGTATCGATAATCAGATTCAAATTAGAGGTTTTCGGGTTGAATTGGGTGACATCGAATCCGCAATGCGAAAATTAAGTTTTGTAAAAGATGCTATTGCCACAACCTATCGACAAACCCCCGATGACTTAAAAATTGTTGTGGTATATCAATCTAATATAGATGATAAGATTCAGCATAAAGAGATCAGACAGTTATTAAAAGAATATCTTCCTGACTATATGCTGCCTGATTTTACAGAAAGCGTTGCGGAGTTTCCGATGAATAAAAACGGAAAGCTGGACTTAAATCAGATTGGATGGGGTAAAAATGATATAAATGACAATAGGTAATTTAAACTGATAGTGATTATATCAATCAGATATTACATGAAATTTATCTTTGTTCTATTTTCATCATCAATTTATAGAGTGGAGTAATTAATTGCGGTTTTTGCTTGCCTCTAATAAAATAAATTTTGATATGTGTAAAAATAGAACATGGGGGAGTAAAAATGATTGGTTATATCACATTGGGTACGAATGATTTTTCCCGTGCAGCCGCATTCTACGATGAGCTGCTTGCCGAGTTCGGCGCCCAGCGTGTAATGGAAACACCGTCTTTTATCGCCTGGGGGCCGAATTTTAATATGACGAATTTGTGCATTATTAAGCCCTTTGATGCTAATCCGGCCACGGTGAGTAATGGGGCAATGATCGCGCTCAATATTGATAGTCATGAGAAGGTCGATAAAGTGTATAACAAAGCGATTGCTCTTGGAGCAACAGATGAAGGAAAACCGGGTTTTCGTGGCGATCATGGTTTTTATGCCGCCTATTTTAGAGATCTCGACGGTAATAAATTGAATGTCTTCTGTATGTTACAGGGATAATCTCTATTACTAGTATGTACACAGGCAACTATTATAAAGTTGCCTGAGATAATTAACTTAAAAGTAAATAGTCAAATATTATTTATTCTTAGTTATCAAAATTGAAATATATTAAACACGCCTCAATGTGCTTTTTTATGGCTAAATTAAGTTGATTGGGAAGAAAGGAAACTTTTAAGAAATAAAAATCAGAAGTCATTATATCGATAAGAAGTGATAATGCTGAAAACAATACAATTATATATTTAAACAGGGTTTATTTTTCAACACCAAATTAATTTTATTTATTAGGTGTTGATATATACCTTAGTCTCTGTTTATTTAAAAAAGAGAGGCGAACAATGACAGTTACACGCGTTGGCTGGGTTTTTCTATATGAAAATTTATCACCACTATTTCTAGTGGGGGTTATTTATATATCTTCAATAATAATTTATTTGTAAATGAATGGTTCTGGTCTTTCATTACATTTAACATTAAACGGAATTTATTGATATGAATGAAAAAAACAATATACTCATTACCTCATTGGTCAATGAGGGGACATCGGCGGTTCCTTCTTCAGCTGAAGATATCTTATTAAGATTGCTCTATCAGTTAATCATTATTTTTATTGTTACACGGCTCTTTGTTTGGATTAGCCGCACTTTTTTAGGGCAAACCGCCGTTGCAGGAGAAATATTGGCGGGTCTGGTTTTAGGGCCAAGTGTGGTAGGCGCATTCTTTCCGGAACTGATGGGAAGCCTCTTTCCAAAAGAAAGTTCCACTATTTTTATCGGTATCGCCCAAATTGGACTTATTTTATTAATGTTTGAAATAGGGCTTGAATTTGAATTCGGAGAGAAACTAAAGAAAAGTAGATTTTCGGTCGCTGTAATCAGTATTGCGGGTATTTTCCTGCCCTTTACCGTCGGTTTCTTTTCTGCTGAATGGATATGGAACTCGATTACAGCACCTCGTCCGGATAAAACGGTTTTCCAATTATTTTTTGCTTTAGCACTATCGATTACGGCTATTCCCGTACTGGGAAGGATTTTTATGGAGCTGGGACTAGCTCACACACGAACAGCCGCTTTAATAATCGGTGCTGCCGCAATTGATGATATTATTGGCTGGATATTATTGGGCGCTATACTGACGCTCTTTATCTCCAATTATCAATTTGATCAATTTATATTTAACTTATTTGGCATAGTTATTTATATCATACTGATATTTTTGATTGTCAGACCACTTCTACGTCGTTGGCTTGCTTCGAGATTAAAAAAAGAAAAGCGGCTCAGTCATCCCGTTATGGCTTACATGATCATTGTTCTGTTTTTATCTGCCTCTGTAACAAGTTACCTTGGGATCTTTGCTCTAATCGGTAGCTTTATTATTGGTATCATATTACATGACAACAGAGAGTTTGTTGTACGCTGGAAAGAAAGCATTGGTAGCTTGGTACATGTATTTTTTCTCCCTATATTTTTTACGTACACAGGACTTCGTACAGACATTGGCAGCCTGAACGGCCCCGATGAATGGATGATATGTCTATTGGTCTGTTTAGTGGCATTTGCGACAAAGTTTGGCGGAACCTACATGGCAAGTAGATTATTAGGTGAAAATCGTCGTATTGCGGCGACTATTGGTGTTTCAATGAATACAAGAGCGCTTATGGAACTTATTGTTCTCAATATTGGTTATGATTTGGGAATTTTACCGCCTAATATTTTTACCATGCTCGTTATTATGGCTATTTTGAGTACGTTTATTACAACGCCTCTGATCCGTTGGTTAATGGGGAAACAAAAAGTATAAAAAATTAAGCTGTGTTTTTTTAATTTCAGGTCTAAATAGTTTTTAAAAATGGTAGGGGAATCAAAGAATCTATGGTTCCCCTCCTCTTTGCAATATTTATTCTTCCATATGAAAGGTTAAAACCACCGACTTTAGTCGGTCAGCTTTAGCTGCAATACTGTGTTGTACTGGAGGTGCAACATGGATTACAGATACGGCAGTCACACAGTATTCCAGATTGAATATCATTTTGTGTGGGTAACAAAATACAGGTACAAAGTGCTGACAGGTGAAGTGGCTATACGGGTACGGGAATTAGTCCGTCAGACATGTGAAACGTTTGAAATCAGGATATTAAAGGGCGTAGTAAGCAAAGACCATATTCACATACTGGTGAGTAGTCCTCCGACATTAGCGCCCTCAGAAATCATGAGGAGACTGAAGGGAAGGACAGCGAGTAAGTTGTTTGAAGAATTTTCGCATCTGAAAAAGCGATACTGGGGTCAACATTTTTGGGGTAGAGGCTATTTTTGTGCCACGGTGGGTCAATTAACGGATGAGATGATAAGGGCCTATCTGGAGCATCATTTTGAACCGAACCCGGATGATAATTTCAGAATGGACGATTGACGCGTCGTTTAGCCGACGCGTATCCGGACTTTCAGTCCGTTAATCACTAACCCACCGACTTTAGTCGGTGGTTGTTCAGTTTTGATGAATTTTTGGCTTGATCCGGATTCAAAGGGTCATGCACCCAATAATTAGATGTTGTGGTCAGATCCCCGTTTTTTATGGTAGGTGAGATATGGCGAAAGACATGGAAAAGGCAGCAGTAGTCATCAGTGTTATCACTGCTATGCCTGCCATAAAACCTTTCAATTAAATTACACCTATCAAGCCTGCAACCCCGGAGTAAAAGCACAGATCGTTGATATGGTGATAAATAATGGGGGTATCAGAGACACCCTCGAACTCTAAAGATCAGCATCAACACGGTACTCCGAACATTAAAAAGCTCGAACCCAGACAGGTGACCACACTTCCGTTTACGGGAAACAACATCGACATTATCTGTGAAATTTATGAACAATGGTCGTTTGTCGGTAACAAGAAAAACCCACGTTGGCTCTGGTATGCTTGGGATTCTGAACGAAAGACTGTTATCGCGCATGTATGGCTATTCCAAATCCGAAGAGATGCACGACAACGTCATCGGAACGTTCATTGAGCGAGAATACTATCTTGCCGGATGATCTAATTTTTGGAAGCATGACCACTCGCTAATATGCAATATCTTGAGCCGATGGATATTGAGGATGTGGCAACGGGCGAACGTTTTGATCCTGGTCGAAAAGGTCATGTCGCATTAACCCACGCATCACATTAACGCCAAAAGAAGAAGCGTTATTACCAGAGGTGATGCGTTTACCGCCTCGATATGCCCTGGCGAGTATTACGCAATTATGCTGACAGAAAAGAGTAAACTAAGCCCCGTCCCTCGGACTGAGGGACGGGGCGAAGACTGAATGAAGATCGCACTGACCTACAAAAAGGCATTATGCGCGTATTGGGTTCGTGTAGAGGCTAACATTCTGACCGATTGCCACCTCAGAGCAAATGATTCTGGGGTGGCAGAACTAACACTGTATCATTACGAGAAGACGGTAATATTCTACCGTCCTATTTGATTTTAATAACAGGGTAAGATGGCTATTGGCGAATAGTCTGTCCCTCCTATGCACTGCATACACAGTCGTGCCATTCTTGGCTATCTGGAGGATATATCGCGCACTCTAGGGCGTAAGTTTGCATTGAAGCCAAAAGTGTAGTGCCTGCCAACAAGCAAAGAAGAAGATATTTTTTCATTTTACTGACAACAAAAACCAATTACCCCATTAAACCTATTTTCACCCAATAACAAGTGAATAGTGCTTAACAATTCGTGACTCTCTGAAACTCAATGAAATATTTCTGTGCTCATTTTCCCTGAGTGGCAACAGGAATAACCCATGCGATCACATCCTGTAGTGGTTTTTGTATCTGAATTCCGTGCACGCACAGCGTATATCAATAAAACGCAACATTATAGAAATACCTAAGAAATCAGTTGATGGGTATTTCTGCGAGTGGCTCTTCACATCCATATTGATCTCGAATATGTAATAACCGTTCAGGGGGAGAATATCACCGTCATGTAAGCGGGGTAGCGGTATTAAATTGTCTATGTCTTGCCACGTGAGCGGCCTTGCAGGTCAGCATAGTGTTTATCAAAACTTTCTTTGGCATAAACATAGATGGTAATTTGAGTATTTTTGAGTTGTGTCTTCATAGCAATGCCTGATATATTGTTACTGGTCAATGAGGAATCATTGGTCTTGCCTTTAACGGTGGATTGGTCTCCGCCGTTAGAACCCTTCCTGATAGCTGTGGTGGTGATTCGGGGTAAAAGAACCCACTTTGGTGGGTTTTTTTACGTCTATTGTGAAGTGTCGGGCTGTCAGGTTTATTGCTACCTCTTATGTACAACGAACTGATTACGCTATCCAACGCCATTTTGCCCTGGTTAAGGTTATTGGTTTTTCTTTAACTTGAGCATACCTTACATCAGAATGAAAAGGCAGCAGCACTCAATGCTGGATTATTTGACTCTGATGAAAAAATATGTATGCTTCATCACGAAAAATATCAAAGATACATAAAAAAATAAAAACCACAATTTTGTACTATACTATTAGTATAGTCATTATGACTATACCAATCGCCTTTCAAGGTTCGTCTTATATCTCCCCGCGTAGCGGGGAGATATAAATAATCACATTGATTTGTAAGCTGCAACTTGAAGTTGGATTGGTATATAACTCACATCTCTATCGATTCAATCATTGATAAAATCAATTGTGGCGATTCATAATATAATTAAATTTTAAGGTAAATCGTTTTAAGTCCACAATTGGAAACGACTTTATCGAAGTAATATTTATAACCAAATAGCATAGGAGAATTCATTATGTCTGATATAAGAAAAGGAAGAGTTTTCCTTTCTACTTATTGGAAGGATGATATTGACTCAGTGATAATACGTCACCGCAGAGCGAATGATTCTAGCAAAGAAGAGCATATGCGTTTAGAGAACGTTGGTATGTCTGAACCACATAGATTTGTCATGAATATTGTTTATGATGTAAGCTTCTTTTTTCCTGATTTTGATTATTGGTGGATAATGTTAACGACAAAAAATCTGCGTGTATATACAATAAAAAGTAATTTCTATTGTAACATCTCCCCAAACGATAATGGGGATGTGTTGCTAACACTTAGTAGTGATACCATGTATCTTTATGTAGAATTGTCATACTCTACTAATTGTTTGCAGTCTATTTATGAATTATGAGTTTAGTTAATAAATATTTCAGTAATAGTGTTAATTTTTATTTAATAATCGTTATATTAAAACTAAAAATCAAACAAGCTAACGAATAAGGCAGTTAATATATCTGCCTTATTCGATAAAAGTATATTACATTTGCTAATTATTATTTTGAATTAAGATTGGTTTAATACCACTTTTTCGTCTTGTTCAAACACCTCTTTATTAGTTTTTCTCATCAATTGACTGGTGATTGTACCTGCTGCCATAGCGCCATTAACATTTAATGCTGTACGTCCCATATCGATCAGAGGCTCAACAGAAATAAGCAGCGCCACTAAGGTGACAGGTAGGCCCATAGCAGGTAAAACAATCAATGCTGCAAATGTTGCGCCACCACCAACACCAGCAACTCCCGCAGAACTGATAGTTACAATTCCCACAAGCGTTGCAATCCATACTGGATCAAAGGGATCAATACCTACGGTTGGAGCCACCATCACTGCCAACATAGCTGGATAAATGCCTGCACAGCCATTTTGCCCAATGGTCGCGCCAAAAGAAGCGGAGAAGCTGGCAATAGACTCAGGCACACCAAGGCGGCGAGTTTGTGTTTCGATATTCAAGGGAATGCTTGCAGCGCTTGAACGGCTGGTAAATGCAAATGTCAGTACGGGGCCTGCTTTTTTAAAGAATTTCAGAGGATTGATCCCCGTGAATGCCAAAAGCCCGCCATGTACTACAAACATCAGGCCAAGGGCGATGTAAGAAGCAACAACAAAACTACCTAATTGCGTAATGTCATGGATATTGGAGCTAGCAACAACTTTGGTCATCAAAGCCATTACGCCGTATGGAGTGAGACGCATCACTAACCTAACCAGCTTCATTGCCCATGCTTGCATAGTATCAATGGCAACGAGAGCCAGTTTACCGTGTTCATGATCATCTTTAAGCATTTGTAGCGCAGCGATACCTAAAAATGTTGCAAAAATTACCACACTAATGATGGAAGTAGGGCGTGCTCCCGTCAAATCAGCAAAGGGATTTTTAGGGATAAAAGAGAGAATGATCTGAGGCACACTCATATCTGCAACTTTGCCAATAAAATTGCTTTCAATTGCTAATAAACGAGCAGTTTCTTGCGTGCCTTGAATAAGTCCTGCTGCACTTAGCCCAAACAAATTGGCAATGACAATGCCAATTAAAGCGGAAATCGCTGTAGTAAACAGTAAAGTACCAATGGTAAAAAAACTGATCTTTCCTAGGGAAGATGCTTTATGTAAGCGAGTAACGGCGCTTAGGATAGAAGCAAAAACCAACGGCATGATAACCATTTGTAGTAATTGTACATAACCATTACCAATAATATTGAACCATTTAATTGATTCTTTTACGGTAAGATTATCTGTTCCATAAATGATGTTTAATGCCAGCCCAAAAACAACACCTACGACTAGAGCCACAAGAACTTTTTTGGACAAACTCCATTTATTTGAGCTCGTTTTTGCTAATAGAATAAGCAGTGCTACAAAAACGAGCACGTTGATGATGAGTGGTAAATTCATCTCTAGTCTCCAAAACTTATATACCCTGTATATTTGAGTTGCTGTATGTAGCTTGAATATAGATTTGTCAGTTGTATTTCAATTTGTAATCTATCGTCTACATACCATGAAATGCTTAAGATAGGATATTATCAGTATAATAAGTCCCTTTCTTATAATTAAATGGAATTTAATATAATTACTTTCACTAATTAGTTTAATTGGTTATATATCCTAATCTATTTCTTTTTTTTTGTTCAATTATAACTGTTAACTTTGTATCTTATTGAGTTCAAGGTCTTTTTGAAGGCGACAGGAAGTGAGTAAAAAATGGTTTATATTTTGCAGATAACCCCATTTTAAAATGGGGCTACGATATTTGCTGTATGTGAATATTGAGCAGTTACTTGTAGAGATTCTGTAGCTTATCGATAGGTAATTTATCAAACTGTATTTTGTTAAATTGTAAGCTGTCGAAATAGCGAGCGAATGAGAAATTGATGTGTTGTGGAAGGATAATAGCGATCACTACTACCAGTACGGCAATAAAACGTTCGGCTTTTTTACGTTCCTTACCTCTAAGAATAGGTAAGCAAAAACGTATTCTTAGCGGCCATAACAGTGGAATACCAGCGGGAGTAAGCATATCAGCAATAAGATGGCTGATATAACCGATAACCATTGCATGGACAAAGTCAGTTGGAATGGGCCAATTAGACGGTATTTCAGTCTGGAATAGAGTAACCCCTACGAGCAGCGCTAATAAACTATGTGTAAATCCACGATGTCCACATAATCGCGCGATTGGAATGGATACAAAGCGGAACAATCTGCCTAAAGTTGAGCTTGGATGGTCGATATCTGGCAACAATGAAGCCAGAAGTACGCCGGGAAGCATGTGTAACCAGTCTCCCTGTGCTATTTCTGGTGTGATTTCTAGCTGGTGAGCCAATACAAGGCTGGCAACGGAAAAAAGAAGATGCCCTTCTGCTGTCATAACGATTTATACTAATTATTTATGCTAATTGCTGTTTATACATACAGTGAGGGAGTATAGAGGGTTTTGCCTGAGGAAGATAGAGGGTAACCAGGAAAATTTTTACACTATGGCTTTGTAGGTTGAGGGGCAGGTTGATATTTGCGCTGCCTTATACGAAAAATAGGGCAGCGCCGTGGCTATTAAGTAATATTTTCTATTGTTAATTTTTCCAGAGAATTCAGTTTAATGTCAGCCAATGACCAGCGTGGATCATCAAAATGGTGAGAGGCTGGGACGATAATTGAGCGCATTCTTGCTGCTTTGGTTGCTATCATACCGTTAAATGAGTCTTCTAATGTAAGACAGTTAGTTGGGTTGACGCCAAGTTGACTGGCTGCCAGTAAATAAACTTCGGGATGTGGTTTGCTGTAAGGTAAGTGTGCAGCAGAAACGACAACATCAAAGTAATGTTCTAGGTTAAACAATTCGAGCACTTTTTTGATCATTTCATAGGGTGAGGCGGAGGCCAGGCCAATTTTCAACCCACGTTCACGACAGAGATTTAAAGCATGTTCTACTCCGGGCAGTAAGGGACGGTTTTTTTCAACCGATTGAACTACGTAATCGATGATGCGTTGCCCAACTTCACTTTTAGAGGCGCCTTGCCAGGGGGATGCTTGATACCATAGCTCAACAGCGTGATCGATTCGTAGCCCCAATGTGTCAGGTAGGTTTTTTGCTAAATTTAAATCTAGCCCTAATTCACTGAATACGCTTTTTTCTCCCTGTTTCCAATAAGGTTCAGAATCAATCAGCAAACCATCCATATCAAAAATAGCGGCTTCCATAGATAAACAAAATGACATCTCAAATCTCTCCGCGATGATAACAGTGATTAAAGAGATTTGATTGTAACAATTCCAATAAATTAAATCTTGTTATGGGTGATGGCAAAGAAAGAGATAGTTTCATCGGTAAAATAAGATAATGACTCCGTAAATAGGATTAAAGTTGTTCGTTATGAGCTATTATTGTGTAAAAAATAAAATTATTTATGCCAATGGAGAATGTAATGACGTATCAAGAAGCCAGATATGTTGCTATCGTTAAGCGAATCTTGGGCTGGATTATTTTTATACCCTCCCTGTTGTCGACATTTGTCTCAGTGATTAATCTAGCCGCGGGGCAGCAGGGTATTAAAGGTGATGGTGCTAAAGGTAACGGTGTTGGAGATGCTGGTATTAACGCCGTATTGAATGATTTTCTTCAGATGATGACAGAAATGATTAAATTCAATACACCATTTTTGGATTTTTTTTGGAAGCATTCTCCAATCCCTGAGCGTGTTGCTGGAATTACTGGGGAAAATATCAGTTTTTTTGTCATTTATATGCTGATATTTGTGGGGTTGGCAATGAGTGCGTCTGGTTTGAGAATGTATCGTCAATTTAAATTCATCAAAGAACGTATTGAAGATCAAATGGTCTTTGAATTCGTGCAGGAAAGTGGAATAACCAAGGAACAATTGAAAGCTAAAATTGCGTTCCCCTCTCATTCTTTATTCAGCCAGATTTTTATTCTTTACATATCACCAATCATTATCGGTGCAATTGCTTTTTTCTTATTCAAATTTTTAGGATGGTAAGGTGATGGTTAATAACAGCGCAAGGATGCCCAATGTCGCGTTTGGTTTAAAAGGAATTGATATTCTTAATATAATAAATTTTTGAGTGATTGGGCTAAAATCAATAATTAAATATCATATTAATTTAAGTTATCTTATACCTATTCAGATAAAAGTTTATCAATCATCTTTTGTATTAGAATAAAATTCTCCCCACCGAAAAGATTACATCTATTTAATAAATAGTAAAGTTGGTAAATAGGTTGACGCTCAAGGAAATCTTTAGGTAATGGCCAGATACTCTGATAACCGTCAAATATTTGCAAAGGAAGATCTGGGTAAAGTGGCAGCATTGCCAGATCACATTCGCGATCTCCCCAATAGCAGGCAGGATCAAAAGTGACGGCACAATTATCGTTCAATGATGCACAGTTCATGGGCCATAGATCGCCATGCAGGAGAGAGGGTTGGGGATGATGATTGTGTAGTCTATCGCTGATTACTTGAACAATTTGGTTAATATCTCCAAATACCATTCCTTTATCAGCGGCAAGCTGCAACTGCCATCCGATGCGTTTTTCGGCATAAAAATAATTCCAGCGCTTTTGCCATCCGTTAGGTTGTATGGTAGTTGCCAGCATGTTATCAAAATCAAAACCAAATTTAGGTTGTTCACTCCATTGATGTAACTTCGCAAGGTGTTGACCAAAAAGATATGCACTGTGTGGGTTAAATAGTTTTATGGGTAAATGCTCCAGCAACAGGAAGCTATAGTTGCGGTCGTGACCTACACCATAAACATCGGGGACACGGGTTGTTTTGCTGCGAGCCAATAATTCCAGTTGTTCAGCTTCTGCTTTAAAAATTGGCAGCATTTCTTTCATATTGGATTTGATAAAGATATGTTGTTCACCATATTTAATGTGCCAGGCACGGTGAATCTCTCCTCCGGCCAATTCCTCTTTATCGTGAATTTCAGCGTCACCAAAATGCTCACTTAATAGACGGTTCACTGTTTGCCACATGCTTCACCTCATTAAGTTGACAGTTGCTATGTTTATACTACAGACAGATGTAACATTTGAACAGGATAAAAGGAATTTTAATAGGAATTAATAAGGCCATATCTCAAATTTGATATGGCACTCTATTATTTTTTTAATTTGATTTTTCTGGAATTGATGTCTTTTAGTGTGAGATTTTTTCAAACGATCCTTTGTTTGCTTTCTTATAAGCTAATTTTATTTGGTCATAAGTAAGTGCAATAGTGAAGAAAATTGCCTGAATGATTACGATGCAGGGGCCTGTTTCACCATCAATATGGAAGCTGATGATTGTTCCAAGTACGCTGGATGATATAGAAGCAACCGTTGCCACAATCAGCATGCGATCAAAACTCCGGCAAAGTATAAAAGCAATAATGCCGGGGGAGATTAACATCGCAATGACCAGAATGATGCCGACGGCCTGCAAAGAGGCAACAATTGTCAGGGCCAGCAGCGATAATAACCCGTAATGGAGAAGTTTCACAGGAAGACCAACGACTCGTGCCTGATTGGGATCGAAGCAGTAGAGCATGAAATCTTTCCTCTTTAGCAGCACAATAGCCAGCGTGATCCCTGCAATGCACAGGGTTTGGAGTAATTCATGCTGGGTAATGCCGAGTATGCTGCCGAATAAAATGTGTGTCAGGTGTTGATCCGTATCTATACGTGTAAACAGTACTAACCCAAATGCAAACATACCTGAGAAAACAATTCCCATGACAGTATCTTCTTTGATTCGGCTATGTTCTTTTAGATAGCCGGTGGCAAATGCACAAGATATACCAGAAAGGAAAGCACCTATTGCAAGTGGTATACCTGTTACAAAAGCGAGCACTATACCTGGCAAAACAGCATGGGAAATGGCATCGCCCATCAATGACCAACCCTTTAAGACTAAGTAACAGGAAAGTACAGCACAAACAGCCCCCACCATAATGGCAGCATAGATAGCTCGTCGCATAAACTCATGCATGAAAGGTTCAGTAATTAATTCAATAAATGTGTTCATGAGCGTTGTTCCTGAATCAATGCCAGAGATTCCTTTCTGGCTCGTCTGCGAGAGGCTAACGTGCCATGTTTAGGGGCAAAGAAGAACGCGAGTAAGAAAATCACTGTTTGTATGGTGACAATGACTCCCCCAGTGGCACCGTTGAGGAAATAACTCACATATGCACCGATACCACTCGAGAGTGAACCGATGGCGACGGCAATAATCAACAAATATTTAAATCTATCTGTTAATAAATAGGCGGTTGCACCAGGCGTTACAACCATTGCGATAACCAAGATAGCGCCTACTGTTTGTAATGCAGCAACGGTACAGGCACTTAATAAAGTGAAGAAAATGATTTTCAACCGAAATGGTGATAATCCGATAGAGCGAGCATGGGTTTCATCAAAGAAAACAACCAACAGATCTTTCCAAAGTACCATTAAGATGATGAAGGAAACTGCAATAATGATTTCAACTTGTAAAACATCTTCATCAGCGATTCCCAGAATATTGCCTAAAATAATGGTTTGTACATTTACGGATGTGGGGTTTAAAGAAACGATCAATAATCCGACGGCAAAAAAAGTGGAGAATATAAAACCGATCACCGCATCTTCACGTAATCGAGTGATATGACGTACCAATGTCATTGATAATGCAGCGAGCATCCCTGTAAAAAAAGCACCACCTGCATAAGGTAAACCGAGAGCATATGCACCTGCGACACCGGGCACAACAGAGTGGGAGAGGGCGTCTCCCATTAGCGACCAACCTTTTAGCATCAGATAAGCGGATAAGAAAGCACAGACACCCCCAACAATGGTGCTTACCCACATGGCTTTCACCATGTAGTTGTAACTGAATGGTTGTAAAAGCAGTTCCATCATGGTTGATTTTCCTTTTGTTTGGGGTTTTGCCGCGGTGGAATATGATGATCATGTCCGTAAAAGACGGCAGCACGTTCATCATCGGTTATGACTGTCAGTGAGCGTGGATCATCATCTTTATGCAGTTCAGGAGCGGAAAGATTAATATGACGCAAGACACCACCGAAGGTAATTTCCAGATTTTTTTGAGTAAACGTGTTTTCAGTTTGGCCACTTGCGAGTACGGTGCGATTGATCAAAATAACGTGATCACAAAATTCAGGCACACTACCAAGGTTATGCGTTGATACTAAGACTAAATGTCCTTCGTCACGTAAGTCACGAAGTAAGTCAATAATGGCATTTTCTGTTTTAACATCTACCCCAGTAAAAGGTTCATCCAGTAACAAAACTTTCCCTTCTTGAGCCAATGCTCGGGCTAAAAATGCGCGTTTTTTCTGCCCGCCAGAAAGCTCACCAATTTGGCGATCACGCAATTCTGTCAGCCCGACACGTTCAAGGGCTTTATTGACGATTTCATGATCACGCTTGCTGGGGCGGCGCAAAAACCCCATTTTTCCATAGCGTCCCATCATTACAACATCAGAAACCAGAACCGGAAAATTCCAGTCTACATCCTCAGTTTGAGGGACATATGCGATGATATTTTGTTTTAATGCCGCTCTGATAGGTTGATTGTTGAGTGTTACTTTTCCATGTGAAGGCGTTACTAATCCCATGATTGTTTTGAACAAAGTGGATTTACCGCTGCCATTCATGCCTACCAGCGCACAAATTGTGCCGCCAGTAATGTCAAAACTGGCATCATAAATAGCAGTGTGTCCATTGTTGTAAGTGACAGTGGCATTATCCACAATTAAATGAGGGTGCTCAAATAACGGCTGGTGGTTTAATGATGAGCGTTTCATTGATTAAATCCTTTTGCGATAGTGTCTACCGTGGTGTTAAGTAGATCAATATAAGTTGGAACCGGTCCTTTTTGAGTGGAAAGGGAGTCTACATAAAGTACCCCGCCGTAACGTGCTCCCGTTTCTTTACTGACTTGTCTTGATGGTTTATCTGAAACCGTACTTTCGCTAAAGACTACTGGGATCTTATTAGCCCTTACTGTGTCAATGACACGGCGAACCTGCTGTGGGGAACCTTGTTCCTCAGCATTAATTGGCCACAAGTAAACTTCTTTGAAACCATAATCTTGTGTGAGGTAGCTGAAGGCGCCTTCACTGGTGGCCAGCCAGCGTTGCTCTTCAGGAATACGAGAAAGACGTTCTCTAAGAGGCGTATCCAATCGAGTCATTTTTTCTGCATAAGCTTTGGCATTACGATTGTAAATTTCGGCATTATCAGGATCGTATTTGACAAAAGCTTTACGAATATTTTCGATATAGATCAGCGCATTTTTTGGTGACATCCAAGCGTGTGGGTTAGGGTTTTTATTGTAAGGTCCTTCGCGAATTGGTAAAGGAGAAATACCTTCGGTTATAACCGCAGCAGGTATGTCTTGCATGTTTTCAAAGAAGCGTTCGAACCAGCGTTCTAAATTTAAGCCATTCCAGAGGATAAGGTCTGCACGTTGTGCTTTGATGATATCTTTGGGAGTGGGTTGATAATCATGGATTTCTGCACCAGGTTTAGTGATTGACTCGACAATTGCTGCGTCTCCTGCGACATTTTGAGCCATATCTTGAATAATAGTAAATGTTGTAACCACTCTGAATTTTTTCTCGGCATGAACTTGCTGGCTGAATAACGCCATTATGAATAGAACAAGGATCAGATTGAATATCGGAAAAGCAGAAAGAGAATATTTTTTATTCATTATGGTAAACCTTACTTGTTGTACATATTATTATTGATAATGATTATCAGTATCATTTGTGTAAAGTCAAGGCGATAGAGAACAAAATTGATGATAAATTTGATAGATGCTCCTTAAATTCTTACTGATTGATATGACAACGACATACCTTATGCGAACAAAAAAACAACATGATGTCTAGCGTTACCCACGAGCAATAAAGAGATTTACTTTGATAAGCAATAGAAAAATATTTTTGGTTTATCAGTAAAATTATATATCCTTTATAGGATTAATTTTATTTAGGGGAAGCAGCGTGAAATTAAAACTCTGTTACATTGCGATAGCATTGCTATTGTCAGGATGTGTAAGCCAACAAGTACACCAATCAGACAGTAATAGACAAACAACGGTAAAACGTATGCTTGATGGTAATAAGGCTGCTTTTGATACCCGTAAATTAACTAATAGGTTTAAATCTACCCCATTTGATGGTTTGATTGCGCAATCCGCAAAACGTTATGGTGTTGATGAAACGCTTATCAAAGCGATTATTCAGGTGGAATCAGGTTTTCGTCCAGAGGTTGTTAGTAAATCGAATGCAGTTGGACTCATGCAGATTAAGGCATCTACGGCTGGACGAGATGCTTACAGAGTGAAAGGAAAATCTGGGCAACCAACGGTGCGTGAATTGAAAGATCCTGAAACCAACATTGATCTTGGTACAGCTTATATCAGCATCTTGAAAAAACAGCATCTGGAAGGTATTTCCAATCCAGAAACGCTGTACTATGCAACGATAGTTGCTTATGTAAATGGTGCAGGGGCATTATTGCGAACGTTTGATGCAAACCGAGTTTCGGCAATTAATAAAATTAATAGAATGACTCCGAATGAGTTCTATCAATATGTTCAAAATAATCATCCTGCACCACAGGCTTCTCGTTATTTATGGAAAGTCCAAAATGCGTATCATGCTTTAGGTGTAATTCATTAATCGCAATTCGTAAATTTACAAAAATAGGTCTGATAGCCTATTTTTTTATTTCTGAATACTATTTGACAATCCATTGCCACTTTAAATGTAAATGTCACATAGAACAGTTTCTTATAAATTATAGATGTTACAATTTTCAGTGAATGTACGCATTAAACTTCAAGTTGCAATTTACAACACGATATGAAACCTGATTTTTCCCCGCTTAGTGGGGAGAAATCACACGTGTCTTAAAGTTAGATTGGTATAGTTTACAAGTAATATTACTTATTGAGTTTTAATTGAAAATATTCGTGATAATTTATAGTTCTAATTGTTTTCTGAATCAAATGATCTGACTGATAAAAAATAATTATTAGCTGATAAATAAAAGTGATTTGAATTAACTGGATGAAAATGACATTTTATGTAGTAATTAACAATTACCTTTTGCTTTTACCCATGGCCCAGAAGATAAAGTTATTTATCATTAAAACCAATACATGCTATGGCTATAAATGGACAATAATGTAAAGTCACGGTGACTCTTTAAAAATTAACATATTAATGGAATGTCTATACCAATCGCCTTTCAAGATGCGTCTTATATCTCCCCCGCTACGCGGGGAGATATAAACAGGCACATTGATTTACAAGCTGTAATTTGAAGTTGGATTGGTATAGATAGATAATTAAAATGAGTATTTCTATAAATATTATTGTCAATAAATGAAAAAATCAAGTGACTATGTTTGAAGTTAATATATTAAGAATGCTTAATTAAGGAACAATAAATGAATAATATAAACAGTATAGAATTATCTCCTCCTACATTTCCACAGGCACATGGAACCGATACCATTAACATACACGATCTGCGCATCACGAATACTGAATATATATTAATGGAAGTGCCAAAATATAATGATGCTATGACTGGCGATAAAATAGAGGGATATCTTTGTTTAAGAGATAATGATGAGGTAGTTATAAAAAATAGACCATATTATATTACACCCGATAAATTGCATACATCCCCATATAATTTGCTATTTCCTGTGGATGAGGTTTCTCAATATGGTGCCTATCAAGCTAAATATAAGATAATAAGTCATGGCAATGAACGTGAGTCACCAACAGTGAATATAAATCTTATATTTTTTGATTCATCTGAATTATCTGATTATATTCCTAGTGTTCCAGAGGCTACTGGTAAGCAAGGTACCTTGCTGACAAGAGATGATTATTATCGGTTGGATCAGTTGAAAGTTATTGTGCCAGTTTATGAGGGGATGGCTCCTGGCCATACTGTCAAAGTTTTATGGAAAGGGCGTCGTAGTGATATTACATATATGCCACCTACTCAGACAGTAAATAGTGTAACACCGATGACATTCTATATTCCTCGTATGGAGTTTATTGACACGATAGGCGATACTGCTACGTTGCGTTTTTCAGTCACAAGAACACCTGGTGATGTTGTTGAATACTCAGGCGGTTTACAGCTTGAGATTGAAGGGCAAGTACTTAATTTACCTGCACCCAACCTTGAATACAATGATGATTCTATTCAAGTCATAATACGCTATCCTGATATGAGATTAAATCAGACAGTAAACATCCGGTTGGTAGGTCAGACAATGTGGCAAACTAATTATCAAATACTTGACAATGTAGAACGGATAGCAATAGATATCCCCTATGATTGGGAACAGGAAAACCGCGGGAAACTGGTTCTGATTGACTATGCTGTAGGTGATATATATGGAAGTAAAGATAATTTTTCCCATATATTAAGACGAGTCTTATAACATCTTCCAAAAAATATAAAAAATTTTTCTAATCTCTAATAAGCCTCGTTTAAATAGGTTTTCATAATACTGAGAGTATCAGATGTTGGAGTTCCTTACCCCGCGCAGTGCGCGGGGTAAGGAGTACTCCTATTATTTTGAAACGCTATTTAACTTAACGAGGTTTATTTTTTTACTTGGTAAACATTTGGCTAAGATCATCAGTGTGTTGAATTATTATGTCATTAAAAATAGTTATCATGTGATAACTATTTTTAATGATGCAAAAATAAAATATGCAACTAATATCATATCAAGAGTAGATCCGAGTCATTTTATGAGTAAGTGTGAACGTAACTAAAAATCCGGGTTAATATCAGAACTTATAAGGTGTTTGTATATGTTATCATATATTGGTAAGGGTATTGTCTTCTTTCTCTTTCTTTATACGTTAATAGTACCCTATACGATAACGAGCCCCTTTGCAGAGAGTCATCTGGCATCTGAGAAAATAGACACGCAAAAAACGGATAACAAAGATAATGTAAATGCTCAGGTTAATGAATCAAGTAAAAAAAATTTGAATTCAAATATTCGTGAAAAAAATAGAATTAAAAAAAACGATCACACCGCTGATTCTAATACACCAGGCATTATTGCTAAAAACATCCAGATGGCAGGAAAAATCCTGTCATCTTCACCTTCTGAGCTGGCAGAGCAAGCAAAATCCTATGCGTTGGGTAAATTTAATAGCACCCTATCCTCAGACTCAAAAATGGTTATCACAGTTTGGCACTGCCAGAATTAACCTTGGGCTAGATAGGAAATGGACGCTGAAAGATAACTCGCTCGATATACTATTACCCCTTTACGATAACAAAGCAGATTGGTTGTTCTTTTCCCAATTGGGTTATCGTAACAAAGATAGCCGAAATACCCTGAATCTGGGTTTAGGTGGCCGCTATTTTGATCAGAACTGGATGTATGGCTTAAATACTTTTTATGATCATGACTTTACTGGAAAAAACCAACGTTTGGGACTAGGAGGAGAACTTTGGGGCGACTATATTAAACTTTCCGCTAATACCTATTATCGTTTAAGTGACTGGCAAAAATCACGAAACTTTCAGGATTATTATGAACGCCCCGCCAATGGTTATGACATTAATGGAGAATTTTTCTTGCCGGCTTACCCCAATTTGGGAATGAAACTGACCTATGAGCAATATTTTGGTGATAACGTTACTTTATTCAACCGTGATACTAAACAGAAAAACCCTAGCCTGGCCAAATTAGGCCTGACATATACCCCAATCCCACTAGTTACTATGGGCGTTGACTATAAGCAGGGGGAAAGTGGCCACACTGAAACACAGTTTTTGGCAAACTTAAATTATAAATTTGGGGTTCCCTTTAGTATTCAATTGTCACCCACTAATGTGGCTTCAATGCGGACATTAGCAGGTAGCCGTTATGATTTGGTAGAAAGAAATAATCATATTGTGCTTGAACACCAGAAAAAGCCGATTGCCCAATTATCGTTACCGGAAACGATTGTGGGATACAGTCATGAGCAGCACGAGATTACCGTCAAATTATCGTCTAATGATTTTGTTAAGCAGATTCATTGGACAACGAACGAAGATTTTGAAAAAAACGGCGGGAAACTCTCTTCCCGCGTCGGCCACACCATAAAAATCACCCTGCCAACTTATTTATCCGGCGATAACCAGAATAACAATTACCCCATTTATGCCCTGGCTGAATTGGAAGATGGCCTAAAATCAGCGCCAGTTGCAATGCGTGTGATTGTCAGGCCCTTTATACTGAAAAAACAGGAAAGGGCTTATTTTACTCCTGCCGGGCCATTGCCTGCGACGGGGGATAAAAAGGATGGCTATACATTTAATCCGGTGATTACCTTTGATACGGCTCATGGGACACCGATAAAAAATACCACTATCAGCCACGTTCAGTGGATAACCGATCCTAAAATCGGTACAGATACGGGATTGCAATTGCTTGACTGGGAAACATCAGACGCTGTGGCATTGGATGAAAAGGGTCATTTCAAACGCAAACCGGTCTTAATAAGTAGCCGGCCACATAAAGACGTCAAAGTGTACCTGCAACTGAATAGCCAACCACCGCAGTTAGTGGGGGAGGTCAGTTTTGATAAACATTCTGCCAGTTTCCACGTGGATAAAGTTGAAGTTTTACCGGCAGTACCGTCACAGGTAGCCAATGGTTCCCAGACTTATACCTACAGCGCTGTGGTATTAGATAGTGATAACCATCCAGTGAGAAATCAGAAAATCGCCAATGTGAATTGGAGTAAGGACAAAAACCATGATGGGCTTATTTGGACTCCATTAAATGGTGAAGTCACAACGGACGGGGATGGAAAATTAACGGCAACCCTGGCGAGTACAGTGGAAATAAAGGATGTCACGGTTTCACTGTCCATTGGAGGCCAACAGCCTGTTCCGGCACAATCTCCGGTGACCTTTACTGCGGATACCCAAGATTATAAGGTTAAAGGGGATATTCATATCGACTCGTCAGGGACAGTCACGGCAGATGGTCACCAAAAATATACCTATAGGGCGATAATCGTAGGTATTGATGGAATCCCTGTTTTCAAGAAAAACATTTCGAATGCGACGTGGAAGATAGAACATCCCGACAATATGCCAGAACTCACGCTAGATCAATCAGATAAGACAACCGATGACAAAGGACAATTAACGGCAACCTTAACCAGTATTAAGGCAGTCAAGGGGGTTGTCGTTTCACTTACGGTGGGAAAACAACCGCCGGTTAAGGCAAAGCCGCCAGTAGATTTCAAATCGGAACAAGTGTCAATAACACCGACACCACCAAGCCCAATATTGGTGGGTGAAAATTATACCCTGACCGTTCACGTTAAGGATGCTACGGGTAACAATTCGGAGCCTAATAAGCAAGTTAACTGGACCTTAAAAAATCCCAATCAAAAAGGAGTAACACTGAGTCCAACAAGCAGCACAACTCAGGGTGATGGGAGTGCTACCACAACATTGACCAGTACGCAGGCGCAAACAGTGACGGTAGAGGCTTCCGTCGAAGGCGTTGAAACAGCGGCGTCGGTGGATGTGGAATTCAAATGGCCAACTATTCAGAAACCCACCGTTACCGAAAAAACCGGCACCGTTCCGGCGGATGGAGATAAAGATCCGCAACACGCTTATCACTATACTGCGCATGTGGTTGGTGCTGATGGTAAAACACCTTATACCGGGCAAGATATTAAGTTTAAGTGGCGGTTAAAATCGCAGGCGGGTGGTACTCCACAAAATACCTGGCTATCAGAGAAGGGAGAAGTGACTGCTCAATCTGATGGCACATTAAAAGTTCAACTGCTTAGCAGTGAGAAAAATCCGGTAGTGACAGGTGCCATCGTGTGTCTTGCTGCTGTTGATGAAAAATCTGTTGAGATCTCTGAAACAGAACAATGTGCTGCTCCTGTGGATTTTAAAAAGCCATCGGAGTTTTTTGAAATAACACACCTTAAGGTTGATGGTTTTAATTCCAACAATCCTCTCTTGGGAGATGGTAAGAATTCTTATACCTATACGGCAACGATTATTCAGAAGAAGGGAAATCAGATACAAATACCACATGATGGATATCAGATAGATGCTAAATGGGAGACAAACTTTAAAGCCGAAATGTATAATAATAATCCGGAGTGGGAAATTAAGAGTAATAACATCGTACAGAATGGTCAAATTACAGCCATTTTGACCAGTAATGTTGGTATTGGAAATATTACGAATAATCAGGTGAGTAATGGTTTGATAGTAATCTTATCAGTTCCAGATGGAGAAAAAACTTTTTCCAAAAAAGCGGATGCGGTTGTTTTCGAGCCTGTTACTCAGAAAGAAGCGTGGCTCCATGTATACAGTGACAAAAAACCTGGCGGGAATTTATATAAAGAACAAAATAGACCTCATAATACTTTCCAGGGGCTAAAAGGACAATTAGTAGATAAGTTGACAGGAAAGCCAATTTCCCAAAGTAACGATACAGTTGAGATTACAGGTGGTCAGATTAGTGACCTTGGTGAGCAAGATCCTAATAATAAAGGCGTAATACATTTTGATTTTTCATCAGGAAAAACGACTTTGGAAATGACAGTTGAAAAACCCAATTATGCCAAGTATAGATATAATTATCATTTTGATATAAAAAGATTTTTTGTCAGTTCTGCTAATATCGATTTGATTGGAACTGATTCTGACGCAGACTGTACTGGTGGTGCTTCAATTAATGGAATTAAAAATATTACTAATATGGACTTGGTTGATGAAGATGATTCTTTAACGAAGGAATTTCCCCGTAGCTTTGATTGGGGAATACTTGATCAGTTTGATTCTGCTGGAAAAGTTTCAGTGATTGTGCCAAGTTATAATGGTTCTACGAAGTATTTATTTGACCTTCGCACTGACAAGAGCCCCCAAGATCAATATGGACAGGGATATTTATTGTGTGTATATAAACCCTACTAGTTGATATTAATGGCTTATTTATATTTTTTAATTATTAACCGATTCTGAAAAAGGCGATCAGTTGCTATAGTAGGCACCTTTCTCGCCAAAGGAAAGTGCACTATGGCCTATAAACAACTGACCGAATCAGAAAGATATCAGATTTTCAGCTTAAAAGAAGCAGGTTTTACACAACGTTTTATTAGGAACATCCATAGTAATCATCATCAGCACCTATTATTGTAGAGTAGGTGGAAATGTAACCATTCCAAACTTTACTTGCTAATTGTTTATTTGTTGTATTATCTTTGATTATATAATCAATATATAATCTTGTTGGTTGGTCCTCTCCTATTGGTTTGATATCTTTAAGAAAACAGAATGGAATAGTGACTACTTGGAACTTAGACTTACTATTATTATCTGTTTTTAAATTACTATCAGTTAGATCCAGAGTATATGACTTTTGTTTCACATCGCCTGTGTAAGATTCTATAGTTACTCTGACTTGTCCTGTGTGATTAGGAGATGGTAAATTTCCTGTAATTCCATTACCTAAAACTTGCACTGCAACATATAATCCCGCTTTTGCTTTATTATCGGTACCATCACCAAAATCAAGTCCTACGCTTATCATATCAAAAGTAACATAAGATGATTCATTAACTCTACCATCGCCACTACTAGGATTAATAGAATCTCTCGGAATATAAGTAGAATATATTTGAGGTTTATCAAAAAATCTATCTTTATCCGGCTCAGGAGAATCATCATGATTAACATAGTTCATATATAAAGCGTCAGAGTACATAATCTCATTTTGTTCAGATATCACAGCATAATATATTCCACCAGGTTTATTAGGTTCTAATTGATCGTACGGGAAAGAAAATATCCTATCTTCTATTCTTTCTACCTTATTATTAATCCTATATGTTGGGGATAATAGGGTTTTTGGTGTTGTGTCATCATCTTTAGTCATTATTCCATCATATAAAGTAAAAAATGCGATAACATCTTTTGAACCGGGTGTCATATACCCATCATAGGAGTTAACACTCACAGTAAAATCTGTTTGTCCAGGCAGCTTTTTAAGTGTCCCTCCCTCTTCCATTTCATTGATAAAAGGATTATCTAAAGGATGATTTTGGGAATAGGCTGGGTATATACACATCGCTGCCGTATAATCATCCATGGTTAAATTTTGGATTTTAGCCACAAAATCCACTCTTCCTTCTGCTCCTGCTGTTGGATAGGCACGAAAACTGATTTCCCCCTGTGGATCGCTTGTTAGTACAAAGAAACCTCGCCCGTCGGGAAGCGTCATAATATCAATGGGTTCATTAGCGCCTGTAGCCCGGTCGTGGGTTATTTTTATCAATCCAGCAGAAGGTGACAATTGATTATGTCTTTGGGCTGCAATAACCACCTGAATATTACCGATTGGCTTAGCTTTATTATCACTAATAATACCAGAGTATAGGTTATAAATGCTGTTTGGATCACTGATTGAATTAACCGTGGTCGGTGTTGCTATAAACTCATTTTTGGTTTTTAAAACAATCGAATCTGCTAGAATATTATTTATTACAGTATATTTAACCGGCCTGTCGTTAAACCCGGGGATAGGTCTTTTATGTTTATCCTGAACAGAGATTGAAAGATTAAGTTGATTATTATCATTAGGTTTGTGAATGGTTAATGCTAATATGGCCTCGCCATAACTATCAGCTTTATTTTGAGGAATTACAGCAGAATAACTTTCATATATCTTGTAGCTAATGGATTTTTTACCTGTTGGATCTTTTATTATTACTGAACCGATATTATTAAGGGAGGAAACATCATTTGTAGTTGATTTTATAGTAACTTTAAGATAAATCTCTTGGCCGATAAAAACATTAGTGCCACTTTCTAATGATAGAGTAACTTGATAATCATCTTTTGCAGCCGCAGGTTGAGGTGGTTGATTATTTGGGGATGCACCTTGTTTTTCGAATATTTCTTTGTTTTTATTCATTTCTATTTCCTTATGTAATAAAGTTATTTTAATATTTCTTACTGAGATAAAATAATGAACGCAACTAATAATAATTTATTAAAAATGATATCAATGAATCTATCTTTTCCATATGGTTAAATAAAAACGAATTTATTTCCAATGAAAAAAAGTTATCACATTATAATAATATTATTAACATTGCAAATAAATTATTTTGATGTAAAAACAGAGTGAATTATATTTAATATAGACTCAAAATAAAAATTTTCACCAAATAAAATATAAGAAATCAGATTTTTTGACTAAAAACAGATAATTAATGAACTCACATAGTGAAATTGATGGAGTTTTAACCTGTGTCGAAATGTATCTCTAAAAAGATTATACAAACTTACTAATTTATATCTGTTTTATCGATATTATATCTTCGGCTTTAGTTTTGGGTTTCAGCTATTTTCTTTATTTAAAAAGGAAAGATGACATAGCTCGCTTCCATTTATGAATGTAGATTTCTATATTTGGAACTATATTTTATAATATTAATGTAATTTATTTATTATATTGATAATATCATAATGTGATAACTTTTTTTCATTGGAAAGTTTAATTTTTTTATTTAACGATATGTGGAAAATAGCTTCATGGGTGGTTTTTTCAATAACGTTTTCTTTTGGTTATATTTGACAATGCATTTTAGTAGGCTGAAATAATTATTTTATTACATAAGGAAATAGAAATGAATAAAAACAAAGAAATATTCGAAAAACAAGGTGCATCCCCAAATAATCAACCACCTCAACCTGCGGCTGCAAAAGATGATTATCAAGTTACTCTATCATTAGAAAGTGGCACTAATGTTTTTATCGGCCAAGAGATTTATCTTAAAGTTACTATAAAATCAACTACAAATGATGTTTCCTCCCTTAATAATATCGGTTCAGTAATAATAAAAGATCCAACAGGTAAAAAATCCATTAGCTACAAGATATATGAAAGTTATTCTGCTGTAATTCCTCAAAATAAAGCTGATAGTTATGGCGAGGCCATATTAGCATTAACCATTCACAAACCTAATGATAATAATCAACTTAATCTTTCAATTTCTGTTCAGGATAAACATAAAAGACCTATCCCCGGGTTTAACGACAGGCCGGTTAAATATACTGTAATAAATAATATTCTAGCAGATTCGGTTGTTTTAAAAACCAAAAATGAGTTTATAGCAACACCGACCACGGTTAATTCAATCAGTGATCCAAACAGCATTTATAACCTATACTCTGGTATTATTAGCGATAATAATATTAATCCAATCGGTAATATTCAGGTGGTTATTGCAGCCCAAAGACATAATCAATTGTCACCTTCTGCTGGATTGGTAAAAATAACCCACGATCGTGCTACAGGCGCTAATGAACCCATTGATATTATGACGCTTCCCGACGGGCGAGATTTCTTTGTACTAACAAGCGATCCACAGGGGGAAATCAGTTTTCGTGCCTATCCAACAGCAGGTGCGGAAGGAAGAGTGGATTTTGTGGCTAAAATCCAAAATTTAACCATGGATGATTATACGGCAGCGATGTGTATATACCCAGCCTATTCCCAAAATCATCCTTTAGATAATCCTTTTATCAATGAAATGGAAGAGGGAGGGACACTTAAAAAGCTGCCTGGACAAACAGATTTTACTGTGAGTGTTAACTCCTATGATGGGTATATGACACCCGGTTCAAAAGATGTTATTGCATTCTTTACTGAGTATGATGGAACAACTCAAAAAACTTTATTATCCCCAACATACAGAGTTAATAATAAGGTAGATAGAATAGAAGATCGGGTATTTTCTTTCCCATACGATCAATTGGAACCTAATAAACCTGGTGGGATATATTATGCCATAATATCTGGAAATAATAACATTATGTATTCTGAGTCTTTAAACTTTAAATATGTGCTTGATCTTGACTCACCAGATGATAATAATAAAGGAATTTATGATAAAGTAACAGTATATACTACTTATGCAGATCTTCCCATTAAACCTAGTAATACCAATGGCATAATTTCTGAATCATCTGCCGTAATTTTTGACCTAATAAGCCAAGGTCTTGTTTTCGGTGAAGGTAAGAATAATAGCAATAGTGCAGGGTTATATGTGTTGATAAAAGCTGCGGGTACTTCTACTATAGAAAATTCACCTCAACCTAATCAGAATGGTAAAGTGAGAGTGAGAATAAAATCTTCTAAAGGACTTGTATCTAAAGAGTATGATTTTGATTTAAAAAATTTAAAAAAAGATGGTTCGGTTAAATATCAAGTGGTTACTATTCCATTTTGTTTCCTTAAAGGAATATTGCCTATAGATGGTTATAATCCATCAAGATTATATATTGATTATTATATTATAACAGATAATTTAACTGGAGAGAAAACATACAGTAAAACTTGGGGGGTTGATATTAATACTATGGGGCCAGATGAAAATGATAATTATGACTATTATGGCTGTTCGTCTTAATTTATAGATAAATAAATACAGATAAAAATTAATTATATGTTAATGTTTTCAGTGTCATATATTCCAATTCAATATCATGGATTGGAATATTATCAAAAATAAATATTCAACTGTTTTAAAAATATCATTTTTAATGAATTAAAGTTGTTATTAATACAGTATCCACTTAGCGCAGTATCATGTATCTGTTAAATAAATTATTTTTTTATTGGCGTTAAATGTATTTTAATATTAATTGGTGTGCCTGATTAGAGTTATATATCAAGTGCCTATAATGATGATGGGTATATATGTTTGGCTAAATTATATGGATTCCAAGGTGAAAAAATGAATATTGAAAATAATATGATAAAATTATCAGCCTCTTGCCTGCCAGGAAAACTTTGTGTATCTATACCGGATAATTCAGATATTATTATTGGCCAATCTGTTTATCTGACAGTGTCACTTATAGCAGATCCGAAAATAATAGAAAATATTCAAAGTATTTCAATAAAAAATGATCCAACGGTGATTGAAGTGATGCGTCATGTTGATTGGACACCCACAAAAGATAAAACAGGAGGTAGTGCGATATTTCTGCTGAATGTTAAGAGTAATATTTTGCCAAAAAAATTAATAAATTATAATGTTCATGCGGTTTCATATTCAGGCTTAGATGTACCAGAGGTGACATCATTAAATATCACCTATACAGCAAAGACATTTAGCCCTTATAAAACCATCTCACTTGAACATAATAAAAATTATTTGGTAACACCAACCATTGATAATAATATTGATGATCCCAGTAGTGAATATATTTTAATGAGTTCGATAATTACTGGAGATGATGGTGAACCATTGAAAAATGTTGCCGTGACTATTTCTTCTTCACAACCCAAGAAATTAAATCTAGTTGTTTTTGCTACAGATGATAAATCACCTCAACCTATTGCGCTTCAATCCTATAATAAAATTGATTTTATTACTGTCTATTCTGATTCAAAAGGAGAAATTAGATTCCGTATCTATCCCATAAAATATACACAAATCAGGCTTGATTTGACAACAGCAATACTTAATGTTACTGGATTTACGCAAGCTTATACTCTGTATGTTATTAATTCTCCTCATAATCTCCCATTTGAACTAGGTAGTCCAACGATACAAGAAATGGGAGAAGGTAATATAATTAAGCAGGATTTAACTTCTTCTTCAAAATATTTTCATGCGCAAATACCAGCTTATCAACCTATTTATGCGACAGATGGGATCCTGTTTTTTATAAGAAGTGGCTCACACGATGAACCAAAGTTACTTGAACCTATATATAAGGTTAATAATGTTAATGAGTTGCCAGGTAAGGCTTTTAGCTTGTCATACAGTGACTTACCCATTAACGAACGGGGCGAATTTTATTATCTTATTTCTCCTATAGAAGGTAGAGTAAGGAAGTCTTATCCAATTACATTAGAATATGTTGGTAACGACTCATCTAACAACGAAGTCTACGATAAAGTTAAAGTATATACCAGCCATGCAACACTTCCCATTGATGTATATAGTGAAGAAAATGAAACCTTTGAGTGGCATGGCATTATCCTAAGTATGATAAATCGTAACAAAAAATCTGGTCAAAGTGCTAAGGGGGTGACAGGGTTATATGTAGTGATTATGGGAACGAATGATCAAAATAATAAAAATCTACCACAACTCGGTAGCACGGGATATTTGAATGTTTATATCAAAACCCCAACATCCAGAAATACTCATAAAAGTTATCAGTTTTCGTTATCTACTGCTGATTCTGGAAAACAAACCGGCCATGTTGTAGTTAATATCCCATACTGTGACATTAACCGCGCTGGGCCTTCATTCTCCAAAGGGTTAGGGACACTTTCTTTTGATTACTATATCGAAAATAGCGATGGTTCTAAAACGTATAGTAAAAAATGGACTACTCAAATTAATACCGTATTACCAAACCAGGCTCATGATGATAATGATGGATGTGATCCTTTATAAAAAAACTGTCAACTATTGTATTTTGATATAATAAAAAATCTTTGAGATAAGGAAATGATATGAAAAATAATCTATCAATCGATGAAAGATCTATATCAATATATTTTGAAAAAGAATTCTTGCAAATATTAGATTATGATAGCACTCCACCTAATGGTGATTGTATTAAGGCAATTGCATTAGTCAGAAATAAAGAAGGAAAACCATTACCGAATGTTTCCGTTGATATCCTTGAGAAAAAAGGTGCTTATTTTGGATTGGTTAGTATTTATCATTCCGATAAAGAAAAACCTGTCGAAATTAAAAGCCTTTCTTCTGATCAGAAATACTTTTCTATCACTTCAGATAAAAATGGAGAGTTAATTTTTTATATTTATCCTAAAAAATCAACTTCAGTAATATTTCAAGTTGATTCTATAATATTGGATATAACAGAGCGTATATCTTCAAAAAATAAAGTATATATTATAGATAACAATAAAGAAGACTTGAATCTCTCTCCTCTTATCATAAGCGAGGATAATAGCAGTCTTTTGGTAGATCCTAATTCGAATGTCTTTAACGTTTTAATTCAGAATTATCCTGGTGCTAAGAGAAATGATACAATACTGTTTTTCATTAACAAACAATATGTGCAAAAATCATTTCTTGTTCAAGAGGTTAATGAATTAGGCAATAATAGCTATGTGATATTCCCTTATAATATTCTTAGAGTGAATGAACTTGCTAATTTTTCTTATACTGTTGTGGACAGATTGAGAACAGTACGATCTTCATATCCACAGGGTATAATATATCCTGGAGGCGGGTATAATCAGCCAATTGACAATTTAACAAGAATATATGATGGTTGTATAGTTTACAATAGTTATGGTTATCATGATGATAAAAACATTATTCATGATACAATTCACGAAAAAGATATAGATAATAAATGTAATAATTCACATCATGAAGCGTTATTCGTTAAAATAATTGGAACGAGTGATTATAAAGATAAAACAAAAGTTCCACTTGGTGCTGAAGTGACATTAAACTTATATGTTAATAATTATCCCAATACCATTTACCAGTCTAAAGTAAAGATAATGCCAACTCAACCAGATAATGGTAATACAGCAACATTATTGTTTGGTATTCCTTTTAGTTATGTTAGCCATATAGAAAATGGAGATATTTATCTTGATTTTCAAGTTAATTATTATGGCGATATTTCTTATGGCAAGATTTGGCAAGCCAATGTTTATACAGTAAGGCCGGGAGGAGAAGTTAGCGGAGATGCTTGTCCTGACGGTAAAACTTGGTCTGGTATATACTAACTCTTCATCAAGAAAGAATTATAAAAGAGGTGAAATATGTTGGAAAGTGATAAAGATCTGATTTTGTCAAATGACGATTTAATTTTATCTGTTAAAAATGGAGCTGATGTTGCTATTGGTCAAAAATTTTACCTTGATATCGGAATACCAAAAGGAAAAATTTCTCAATCCCTTAATATAGGAATAAAGGATTCTAAGGGTTTTGAAAGTATAAAGATAATTAAAACAATTAATACCCAACAAAATCGTGAATCATATAACATGGTTCTTTCATGTACTGTTAAAGGAAGCGATTCAATAACAATGGGAGAAGAAATACATTTTACACTCACAGGTATTGATAAGGTAATAAAATATTATGCAAAGGATTTAGTTCAAAGCTCAATCCAATTGAAGAAAAATAAAAGTATTTGTGCAACACCAAATAACAACGATATAGATGATAATGAGGAACATTATATAAGTTATGATACGATATTATTTGATACTAATGGTCAATTACTTAAAAATACTCCCATCAATATTTATTCTGAAATTAATGAGGATATAGAAAGAAAAATCATAATTACTTCCGAGCCTGATGGAGTAGGTCAAAAATACCAAATTATCAAACCAACGAAATATGAGGGGAAAACTCAATTAATTATTAATAGTGATAAAGATGGGAAAGTCAATTTCCGTGTTTATCCTGTTATGGATACACCTGTTATTATAGATTTAATTAGTCAAGTCGAAGGAGTTGCTGAATATCATTCTGGTAACATATATATGATTTCTGTTGTCCCGCCTAATCGTGATAACTCACTTAATCCGCCAGATGTTCCTGAACTAGAAGGAGATTCATTAGAAGGCGATGGACGTCAATTATTTGAAGCAGAGATTGATTCTTATCCTAATGCATCCAGGACCGATAATATTTTATTTTTCAACAAAAAAAAGAAAGATGGTTCTTTTGATTCAGAAGGATTAATATTTCCTGTCAAAAAGATTTCCGATGTTTTGGGGGATATGGATTCAGAAGATTATAATTATACATTTTTGATGCGAAGAGATATTTTCCCATATGGGAAAGATTCAATGCTTTATTATATAATAGCACCAAGTTTTGGTAATAGCATGTATTCAGATGTTAGAGGTGTTACATATATAGGTGGTGAGCTCACCAGGCCTAATGAGAATGTCAAAAGAATATATAATATGCCGATGATTTTCTCAAGTTTTGCTGATATAAAGCAAGATCCTAAACTTGAACATTCAGATGATGAAGAAAAGCCAAATAATGAGGATATCATTCAAAGAGATGTATCTAATTATGCTGTAAGTGGGTGTCAGTTATATGTGAAATTTTTGTGTACTAATGATGAAAATGATCTCTCTTATCCTCTTTGGGGTAAAAAAATATATTTAAGGATGTATGTTAGTTCAGCAAATCAGAATTTTAATAAAATATTTCCAGTTATTGCTCCTCATACTCCAGATAAACCAGAAGGGAAATTTTCGACTGTCATTATTAAAATTGATTCACCAGAACTTAATGATGTGAAGGGATATGTGACTGGAGGGGCAGGAAAGATTTACTTTGAATATTATATCATTGATCCAGTTACCAATGAAAAGATATATAGTAATTATTAGGGAAATGAAATCATGACAAGTGATTAATACCGACAATTATATTAGTCTGTATCTATGTTAGCAATATTTAATACAATATATAGAAACAGCCATTTTACTTATTATTGTCATTTTAAATTTCCGTTAAGTTATGTACTTGCATGGAAGTCGTTTAAATATATTCTCACAAAACTATTTTAACACCTACTCTGTGTGCTAGTATGTCGGCTGAGTTAGGCAAATGTACCGGATACATTTCGAAAATGTGGCCTTAAATCTGTACACATCTTGCGGAGTGAAGCAAGGATTTGTTTCTAACGTACTAATTAATAATGAATTTGATTTAATGCAAGTGATCTTTCGTGTGGGTCACCACTGTATATAAGGATTTTAAATGCCTGTAATTACTCTTCCTGATGGTAGTCAACGTCAATTTGAGCATGCTGTTTCCGTAATGGACGTAGCTCGTGATATCGGTGCTGGTTTGGCAAAAGCGTGTATCGCTGGTCGCGTTAATGGTGAATTGGTTGATGCCTGTGAATTAATTGAAACCGATGCCAATCTTGCTATTATCACCAGCAAGAATGAAGAAGGTTTGGAAATTATCCGCCATTCATGCGCACACTTGTTGGGTCATGCAATTAAACAATTGTGGCCTGATACGAAAATGGCTATCGGCCCTATCATTGACAATGGTTTCTATTACGATATCGATTTAGATCGCTCTTTGACGCAGGAAGATATCGAGCGGCTTGAAAAACGCATGCTGGAGCTTGCCAAGAAAGACTACGATGTCATTAAGAAAAAAGTTAGCTGGCAGGAAGCACGCGACGCATTTGCGGCTCGTGGCGAAGAGTATAAAATCCAGATTTTGGATGAAAATATCAGCCATGATGATCGTCCGGGTCTGTATCACCATGAAGAATATGTTGATATGTGTCGTGGGCCACATGTTCCTAACATGCGTTTTTGTCATCACTTTAAACTGCAAAAAGTTGCAGGAGCATACTGGCGCGGTAACAGTGACAACAAAATGTTGCAGCGTATTTATGGTACTGCATGGGCTGATAAGAAACAGCTTAATGCCTATTTACAGCGTTTGGAAGAAGCAGCAAAACGCGATCACCGTAAAATTGGTAAGCAGCTTGACCTGTATCATATGCAGGAAGAAGCACCAGGCATGGCATTTTGGCATAATGATGGCTGGACAATTTTCCGTGAATTAGAAACTTTCGTCCGCACAAAGCTTAAAGATTACCAATATCAGGAAGTAAAAGGCCCATTCATGATGGATCGTGTCCTGTGGGAAAAAACCGGGCATTGGGAAAACTATAAAGAGAACATGTTCACAACTTCATCGGAAAACCGCGAATATTGCGTAAAACCGATGAACTGCCCAGGCCATGTTCAGATTTTCAACCAAGGGTTGAAATCTTATCGTGACTTGCCGTTGCGTATGGCTGAATTTGGTAGCTGTCATCGTAATGAACCATCTGGTGCTTTACATGGTTTGATGCGTGTACGCGGTTTTACTCAAGATGATGCGCATATTTTCTGTACTGAAGATCAAATCCTTCAAGAAGTCAGTAGCTGTATCAAAATGATTTATGATGTGTACGGCACATTTGGCTTTGAGAAGATTGTTGTTAAATTATCAACACGCCCGGAAAAACGGATTGGTACGGAAAAACAGTGGGATGAAGCAGAAGCGGATCTTACTGAAGCATTAATCCAAAATGGTATTGAATTTGAATACCAGCCGGGTGAAGGGGCATTTTATGGCCCTAAAATTGAATTTACTCTCTATGATTGTTTGGATCGTGCGTGGCAATGTGGTACTGTGCAACTCGATTTTTCACTGCCAGCACGCCTGAGTGCGTCATATGTAGGTGAAAATAATGAACGCAAGGTTCCTGTGATGATTCACCGTGCGGTTCTGGGATCACTGGAACGGTTTATTGGTATCCTGACAGAAGAGTATGCTGGGTTTTTCCCAACATGGTTGGCACCTCAGCAGGTCGTCGTGATGAATATTACTGATGGCCAGTCAGATTATGTACAGGAATTGGTTAAAAAACTTCAAGATGCAGGCATTCGTGCAAAAGCAGACTTGAGAAACGAGAAGATTGGTTTTAAAATCCGTGAACACACTCTGCGTCGTGTGCCTTACATGTTTGTTTGTGGTGACAAAGAAGTCGAATCAGGAAAAGTATCCGTTCGTACTCGCCGCGGCAAAGATTTAGGTAGCATTGAACTCAGTGAGTTTACAGAAAAACTGCTGACAGAAATACGCAGTCGTAATCTTCACCAATTGGAGGTATAAGGTATTAAAGGCGGAAAAAGAATTCAACCGGCGCGCCCAAATCGCATTAATGAAGAGATTCGCGCCTCTGAAGTTCGTTTAACTGGATTAGATGGCGAACAGATTGGTATTGTCAGTCTGAGAGAAGCTCTCGAAAAAGCTGAGGAAGCTGGTGTTGATTTAGTTGAAATCAGCCCAAATGCCGAACCGCCGGTTTGTCGTATTATGGATTACGGCAAGTTCCTCTATGAAAAGAGTAAGTCAGTCAAAGAACAGAAAAAGAAACAAAAAGTTATTCAGGTCAAGGAAATTAAATTCCGTCCTGGTACAGATGAAGGCGACTATCAGGTCAAACTACGCAACCTGATTCGTTTTCTGGAAGATGGCGATAAAGCCAAAATCACCCTGCGTTTCCGTGGGCGTGAAATGGCACACCAGCAGATCGGTATTGAGATGCTTAACCGTATCCGTGACGATCTGAGTGAACTGGCTGTGGTCGAATCCTTCCCAACGAAGGTTGAAGGCCGCCAGATGATCATGGTGCTCGCTCCTAAGAAGAAATAGTCAGGCAAACAAGTAATGGACTCCAGCTAATTCTGGCTGGAGTCTATTCGCCTTACTAGTTCGTTGTAATTAACAATGCGAAGTGGAAATTAAAATGCCAAAGATTAAAACAGTACGCGGCGCAGCTAAACGCTTCAAAAAAACTGCAAGTGGCGGTTTCAAGCGTAAGCACGCTAACCTTCGTCATATTCTGACTAAAAAATCAACCAAGCGTAAGCGTCACTTACGTCCAAAAGGCATGGTCTCCAAAGGTGATCTGGGCCTGGTTGTTGCTTGTCTGCCATACGCATAAGCAAATTTTTTAGATTAGAACTCAGAGACGATAGGAGAAGTATATGGCTCGCGTAAAACGTGGTGTTATTGCCCGTGCACGTCACAAGAAAATTTTAAAACAAGCGAAAGGTTACTACGGTGCTCGTTCGCGCGTTTATCGTGTTGCTTTCCAGGCTGTTATCAAAGCTGGTCAGTACGCTTACCGTGACCGCCGTCAGCGTAAACGTCAATTCCGCCAACTGTGGATTGCACGTATCAACGCTGCTGCACGTCAGAACGGCATGTCTTACAGCCGTTTCATCAATGGCCTGAAAAAGGCTTCGATTGAAATCGACCGTAAGATCCTGGCTGACATCGCTGTATTCGACAAAGTAGCATTCGCTGCTTTGGTTGAAAAAGCGAAGGGCGCTCTGGCATAAGTCAGGTTAAAAGAGGGAGCTTGCTCCCTCTTTTACTTTTTTCCAAGAGATTAGATAATATCTGCGATCAGATAGTAGGTTAAGAACGTTAGTGAGTGCAAGAAGGTACAGGAGAAAGAACACAAATGATAAAGTTAGCCTTTTTTCGTTTCTTTTTTTACTTTAGCACCTGAAATCAGGGGGCTTCGCGCGTAAGAAAAGAAACGAAAAATAGCGCTTGAGCCTCCAGTGTGGAGGCTTTTTTATTTTTATGGCCTCATTAATTGATAACATGAGGACATAGTCGATAACAACTAAAGGGCCATCAGGCCAAAGGAAGAGGAAAACGATGTCACATCTTACTGAGCTGGTTGCAAAGGCAAAAACAGCCGTGGAAGAAGCCCAGGATGTTGCCGCGTTGGATTTGGTGCGAGTTGAATACCTGGGAAAAAAAGGCCATTTAACCCTCCAGATGTCATCACTGCGTGACTTACCAGCCGAGGAACGTCCAGCGGCAGGGGCTGTTATTAATCAGGCGAAACAAGAAGTTCAAGAAGCTTTGAATGCGCGTAAGGCAAAGCTGGAAGCTGATATTCTGAATGCGCGTTTGTCAGCAGAAAAAATTGATGTTTCATTGCCTGGTCGTCGTATGGAAAATGGTGGCTTGCACCCTGTTACCCGCACGATTGAACGTATTGAAACTTTCTTTGGCGAGTTGGGCTTTTCGGTTGAATCAGGCCCGGAAATCGAAGATGACTATCATAACTTTGATGCTCTGAACATTCCTGCACACCATCCTGCGCGTGCTGATCACGATACTTTCTGGTTTGATGCGACGCGTTTGCTACGTACCCAGACTTCTGGGGTACAGATCCGTACCATGAAAGAGCGCCAGCCACCAATCCGTATTATTGCGCCAGGACGTGTATACCGTAATGATTACGATCAGACACATACCCCGATGTTTCATCAGGTAGAAGGGCTGATCGTTGATAAAAATATCAGTTTTACCAACCTGAAAGGTACATTGCATGACTTTTTGAATAACTTCTTTGAAGAGGATATGCAGATACGTTTCCGTCCTTCTTATTTTCCATTTACAGAACCTTCCGCAGAAGTTGATGTGATGGGAAAAAATGGGAAATGGTTAGAAGTTTTGGGTTGCGGTATGGTGCATCCTAACGTATTACGCAATGTGGGTATTGATCCTGAAATCTATTCTGGTTTTGCCTTTGGCATGGGAATGGAGCGTCTGACCATGCTGCGTTATGGTGTTACAGATTTGCGTGCATTCTTCGAAAATGATTTACGTTTCCTCAAACAATTTAAATAAGGCGGGTATATCTCATGAAATTCAGTGAACTCTGGTTACGCGAGTGGGCAAACCCAGCCATTAATAGTGAAGCATTGTCTGATCAAATCACCATGGCGGGTTTGGAAGTTGATGGTGTTGAAAAAGTGGCAGGTCAATTCCACGGTGTATTTGTTGGTGAAGTTGTTGAGTGTGGACAACATCCAAATGCAGATAAGTTACGTGTCACAAAAGTTAATGTCGGCGGCGAACGTCTGTTGGACATTGTCTGTGGCGCACCTAATTGTCGTCAAGGGCTGCGTGTAGCTGTCGCTACAGTTGGTGCTGTGCTGCCAGATGATTTCAAAATTAAGCCCGCGAAATTGCGGGGCGAGCCGTCAGAAGGCATGCTGTGTTCATTTGCTGAACTAGGTATTGCTGACGATCAGGATGGCATTATTGAATTGCCAGCAGAAGCTCCGATAGGTGTTGATCTGCGTGATTACATGAAATTGGACGATAATGCGATTGAAATCAGCATTACACCAAACCGTGCTGACTGCCTGAGTATAATGGGAGTTGCCCGTGACGTTGCGGTTATCAATAAATTGCCCATGACAGAGCCGAAAATCGAAGCGGTTAAACCAACTACAGATGCAACATTCCCTATTCGTGTTGATGCTCCTGAAGCTTGTCCGCGCTATTTGGGGCGAGTGATCAAGAATGTGAACGTCAAGGCAATCACCCCATTGTGGATGCGTGAAAAACTGCGTCGTGGTGGTGTTCGTTCCATTGATCCGGTTGTTGATATCACCAACTATGTTTTGCTCGAATTGGGCCAACCATTACACGCGTTCGATTTGGAACGTTTGAATGGTTCAATTATCGTTCGCTTTGCTGAACAAGGTGAAAAACTTACTCTGCTAGATGGTAATGAAGTAGAACTTTCTGCTGAAACACTGATTATTTCTGATGAAAAACAATCAGTTGCTATGGCGGGAATTTTTGGCGGGGAATATTCTGGTGTTAATGCAGAAACACAGCATATTATGCTAGAATGTGCATACTTTTCACCGCTGGCAATTGCTGGTCGTGCTCGTCGTTATGGTTTGCATACTGATGCTTCCCACCGTTTTGAACGTGGTGTTGATCCACAGCTTCAGCATAAAGCGATGGAATATGCTACCCAGTTGTTGATCGACATCTGTGGTGGAGAGGCTGGGGAACTCGTTGATGTTACTAGCGAATCTCACTTACCAAAACCAGCAACGATTACGCTTAATCGCCATAAATTGGATCGCTTGATCGGTCATCATGTTGCTGATGAACAAGTAACAGATATCCTGACGCGTTTAGGTTGTCAGGTCACTGTCCAGAATGAAAGCTGGCAAGCGGTTGCCCCTGGCTGGCGTTTTGATATGCAAATCGAGGAAGATCTTGTTGAAGAGGTCGCCCGCATTTACGGTTATAACAACATTCCTGACGTTCCAGTGCGTGCAGATCTGATTATGACTTCACATCGTGAAGCTGATTTGCCATTGAAACGGGTTAAAACCATGCTGGTGGACAGAGGTTATCAAGAAGCGATTACTTATAGTTTCGTTGATCCTAAGATTCAGAAACATCTTCACCCGCAGGAAGAAGCGTTAATTTTGCCTAATCCAATTTCGGCGGATATGTCTGTAATGCGTTTGTCCTTGTTGACAGGATTATTGACAACTGTCGCCTATAATCAG
The DNA here is from genome assembly GCF_056632175.1 of Xenorhabdus sp. SGI 60. Taxonomy (NCBI): domain Bacteria; kingdom Pseudomonadati; phylum Pseudomonadota; class Gammaproteobacteria; order Enterobacterales; family Morganellaceae; genus Xenorhabdus; species Xenorhabdus sp. SGI 60. The sequence goes on from NZ_CP196860.1 coordinate 1,867,080, forward strand.
AACCGTCAGCAAAACCGTGTCCGTTTATTCGAAACAGGGTTGCGTTTTGTGCCGGATGGAAATGCGGAACATGGCATCCGTCAGGAATTAATGCTTGGTGGTGTTATTGCGGGCAACCGTTTCGAAGAACACTGGTCGATTGAAAAACAATCAGTTGATTTCTTTGATTTGAAGGGTGATTTAGAATCTGTTTTAGAACTGACAGGTAAACTATCTGGTATTTCCTTTAAGGCAGAAGAACATCCTGCTTTACATCCTGGGCAAAGCGCTGGGATTTATCTGGAAAATAATTACATTGGCTATATCGGTGTTGTTCATCCAGAACTGGAGCGTAAACTTGACTTAAACGGCCGTACCGTGGTATTCGAGTTATTATGGACTGGTTTGGTAGACCGCGTGATCCCTGAGATAAAGGAAGTTTCTCGCTTCCCATCTAACCGCCGCGATATCGCCATCGTTGTGCCTGAAAATGTAGCCGCAGAAGATGTTCTGGCTGAATGTAAGAAAGTTGGCGTAAATCATATAGTTGGCATAAACTTATTTGACGTGTATTGTGGTAAAGGTGTCGCGGAAGGTTACAAGAGCCTTGCTATTAGCTTAATCTTGCAGGATACCATGCGTACACTGGAAGAAGAAGAAATTGCTGCGACCGTCAACACATGCGTTGCTGCACTAGAACAGCGATTCCAAGCATCCTTGAGGGACTGAACTTATGGCGCTTACTAAAGCTGAAATGTCAGAAAATCTGTTTGAAAAACTGGGTATTAGCAAGCGTGACGCTAAAGATCTGGTAGAAATGTTCTTTGAAGAAGTTCGTCGTTCTTTGGAGAATGGGGAACAAGTGAAATTATCTGGATTTGGCAACTTTGATTTGCGAGACAAAAATCAACGTCCAGGCCGTAATCCAAAAACAGGTGAAGATATTCCGATTACGGCTCGCCGTGTTGTCACTTTTCGCCCTGGTCAAAAATTGAAAAACAGAGTGGAAAAAGCGTTACCCAAAGAATAAATACATAAAAAGGCCGCGTCTTGCGGTCTTTTCTCTTACCTCTATTTTCATTGTACCCAATGGAAAGCGTATTTATTTTCTAAATGGCCTCACACATGCGCTCTGTTTATGAGTTGATCACCTATCAGAGAAAACGTAACCATCGCGTGATGGTGGTTTTGTCTGTTCTATTCGTTATTCTGTTTATCTTGTCATTATGTGCCGGTGAAATCTGGTTTTGGCCTGATCAATGGTTATCGGAGTCTGCTCGGTTATTTATTTGGCAGTTGAGATTGCCCAGGGCGATTGCCGTTATGGTGGTTGGTGCAAGTTTAGCCCTGTCAGGAGCAATTATGCAGGCTCTGTTCGAAAATCCGTTGGCGGAGCCGGGATTGCTTGGGATCAGTAATGGTGCCGGTGTTGTCGTAGTATGTTTAATACTGATCTTTCATGGTATTGCCCCATTGTGGTTATTAAGTGTTGGTGCAGTATTTGGGGCATTTTTCATGACCGCTATTTTGCTGGGATTTTCCAGAAAACATCAAGTGACCAATACCCGTCTGTTATTGATTGGTGTTGCTTTTGGGGTGGTCTTTGGTGCGTTGATGACATGGATGGTTTATTTCAGTACAAGTCTGGATCTCCGGCAATTGATGTATTGGATGATGGGAAGTTTCAGCGGTGTTGATTGGCGTCAAAAATGGCTGATTGTTGCATTGCTTCCTGCCATCTTATGGCTAAGCAGCAAAGGTAACATTTTGAATTACCTCTCTCTTGGGGAGTTACAGGCTCGGCAACTAGGGATCTCCCATCATAAATGGCGTAACGTATTTGTATCGGTCATTGGATTATTAGTTGGTTTGAGTGTTGCCCTTGCGGGAGCAATCAGTTTTATCGGTTTGGTTATTCCCCATATATTGAGATTGATTGGTTTGACTGATCATAAGGCATTACTTCCGGCCAGTGCATTGGCGGGAGGCAGTGGTTTACTGTTGGCAGATTTAATTTCCCGTCTGTCATTATCCCACGCAGAAGTGCCGATAGGCGTTGTCACCGTAACTTTAGGCTCCCCCATTTTTATATGGCTGTTATTAAGAACACGTCACTATTAAAAAATATCGAACTTACCCGCTAATGCAAGATAAGGAGATGAGGGTAACAACATGATCAGTCAGTCGATTTTGGAATTGGATGATATTACTGTTAACAACAGATTGAGTTCATTGTCTGAGTCTGTTACGGCGGGGAAACAGATTCATTTGGTGGGGCTTAATGGCTCAGGGAAAAGTACGTTGCTTGCAGTAATTGCGGGAGTTTTATCCTATAGCGGCACTATTTGTTTGCATGGCCGAAACTTGCAGGATTACCACCCGCCCGAATTGGCAAAGCGTCGGGCCTGGTTCTCTCAATCTTCTTCTGTTCCTATCATGCCGGTTTTTCAGTATTTAGATATGTTCCGCCCTGAGTGTGCACCATTGGCTCAAAGTGAATATGTGTTGTATGCACTTTGCCAGCAAATGAAGCTTCTGCCATTGCTTACTTCATCAATTGATCAACTCTCAGGCGGAGAGTGGCAGCGTGTCAGATTGGCGGGCACGTTTTTTCAGATATGGCCGGATCTGAATCCCGATGGAAGCTTACTCTTACTTGACGAGCCGACAAATAATCTTGATATCACCCAACAAGCCGTTTTAGATAAGTTAATAAAAAGATTCTGTGCACTGGGGGGAACGGTATTATTGAGTAGTCATGATCTAAACCACACGTATGAACAGGCAACAGAGGTATGGCTGCTCTCGCATGGAAAATTGCTAGTATCGGGTATACCAGAGAATGTAATGACAGAACGAAATTTATCAGAAGTTTTTGAGGTAAATATTGGACATATCAGAAATGCCAGCTATAAATTATGGAGGGTTAACCACGTATAATTTCTGTCAGTGAAATCCACCATAATCATTACCTACTATCTGTTTTTGGTGCTTGGTTGACCACAATTTGCTTTTCGTTGATGTTTCGTTAAAAAATCATCATCTAGAATCGATTGATTATAAAACAATTTGGGATAGACAAGGCATAAGGCGGTTATGGATAATTTTTTGCCATTTTCTCGTCCTGCAATTGGCGGCGAAGAGATAGAAGCGATAGAGAAAGTTTTACACTCAGGTTGGATTACTACAGGCCCACAAAACCATCAGTTAGAGCAAGATTTTTCTCTCATGTTTGGCTGCAAACATGCAATTGCTCTGTGTTCTGCGACGGCGGGAATGCATTTGGCTTTGTTGGCACTAGGCATAGGCCCAGGTGATGAAGTCATTACACCTTCCCAAACTTGGGTTTCCACTATCAATATAATTTGTTTGTTGGGCGCTGAACCTGTCATGGTTGATGTTGATCGTGATACCTTGATGGTCAGCGCAGAAACAATCAAAAAAGCGATTACCCCCAAAACCAAAGCAATTATTCCTGTCCATTATGCAGGAGCGCCTTGTGACCTTGACGCTCTCCGCGCGGTAGCTCAAAAAGCGAATATTCCCCTGATTGAAGATGCTGCCCATGCTGTCGGCACCTGTTATAAAAATGAATGGGTCGGAGAGCGGGGTACTGCAATCTTTTCTTTCCATGCGATTAAAAACATGACCTGCGCCGAAGGCGGCATGTTGGTCACAGATGATGATGAACTTGCCCAACGGATCCGTTGCTTAAAATTTCATGGTTTAGCTGTTGATGCTTTTGACAGACAAATTCAGGGTAGGAAACCTCAAGCGGAAGTGATTGAGCCGGGTTTTAAATACAACCTATCGGATATTCATGCAGCGATGGCAGTTGTGCAACTAGGCAAACTGGCATCAATGAATGCACGTCGTCGGGAGTTGGTGGCTCGCTATTCTGCCGCTCTTATCAACTCACCATTGCAAATGCTGAAAGTTCCCGAATATACGCATTTGCATTCTCATCATCTTTTTATGGTACGTGTTGACAAAGATATCTGTGGCATTGACCGCGATACTTTTATGGCACGACTAAAGGATAGAAATATTGGCACAGGTCTGCATTTCAGAGCCGCGCATACACAAAAATATTATCGTGAGCGTTATCCACAACTCTCCCTGCCGGTATCTGAGTGGAATTCATCAACACTGTGTTCATTACCTCTTTTTCCAGATATGAGTAATGACGATGTAGATCGTGTCGTGAATGTGATAACTGAAATTCTTTCGGAGCATAAGTAAGTGACATTTGAGAAGATCAAAAAAGTTTCAGTCGTTATTCCTGTTTACAACGAAGAAGATAGTTTACCCCAGTTATTGGAAAGAACGCTCGCAGCGTGTCAAAAATTAGAACAGAAATACGAATTAATCTTGGTCGATGATGGTAGCCGTGATAGTTCTGTCGAGATCTTAACTCAGACGGCTGAATCTCCAGAAAACCATGTGATTGCGATTTTGCTTAACCGTAATTATGGGCAACATTCAGCAATTATGGCCGGTTTCCATCAAGCTGACGGTGATCTGATTATTACACTTGATGCTGATTTGCAAAACCCGCCAGAAGAAATTCCTCGTTTGGTTAAAACAGCGGAAGAGGGATATGACGTCGTGGGTACACGTCGTCTTCATCGGCAGGACTCTTGGTTCCGTAAAACCGCTTCTAAAATAATCAATGCGATGATAACTAAGGCGACGGGGCGTTCAATGGGGGATTATGGTTGCATGTTACGCGCCTATCGACGTCATATTGTACAAGCAATGCTTCAATGCCATGAACGCAGCACGTTTATTCCCATCCTTGCTAACACCTTTGCCCGCAGAACAATAGAAATTGACGTAGCCCATGCAGAGCGTGAGTTTGGGGATTCTAAGTACAGTTTTATGAAACTGATAAACCTGATGTATGACCTTCTAACGTGCTTAACAACTGCACCATTGCGGTTACTGAGTGTCGCGGGAAGTATCATTGCCATAACAGGTTTCTTGTTGGCGGTGTTATTGATTGTTCTACGCCTTATATTTGGCTCAATGTGGGCTGCTGAAGGGGTGTTTACCCTGTTTGCTATTCTTTTCATGTTCCTTGGAGCACAATTCGTCGCCATGGGACTGTTGGGTGAATACATTGGTCGAATATATAACGATGTTCGTGCTCGCCCGCGCTATTTTATTCAAAAAGTGGTCGGAGTTAAGAAGACTAACGACAATCAGGAAGAAAGCTAATGAAAGCAGTTATTTTTGCCTATCACGATATTGGTTGTGTCGGACTTAATGCATTAGTTAAAGCGGGTTTTGATGTTCAGGCCGTATTCACTCACACTGATAATCCAAATGAAAATCACTTTTTCTCTTCTGTTGCACGTATCGGCGCTGATTTGGGTTTACCTGTGTTTGCGCCAGAAAATGTGAATCACCCACTTTGGGTTGAACGCATTCGTGAGATGAAACCAGATGTTATTTTCTCTTTTTACTATCGCAACATGCTTAACCAGAAAATTCTGTCACTGGCGGAAAAAGGGGCATTTAACCTTCATGGCTCCTTGTTGCCGAAATATCGTGGCCGTGCTCCTGTTAACTGGGTAGTACTCAATGGAGAGACCGAAACCGGTGTAACATTACATAAAATGCTGGAGAAGCCAGATGCGGGAGATATTATCGCGCAACAGGTTGTACAGATTGCTGAAAATGATACCTCCTTGATAATTCATGGAAAAATACGTGAAGCGGCAGTTGAATTATTGGATGGTATTCTGCCTCAAATAAAATCCGGTCATTATCCATCAATTCCACAGGATGAAAGCCAGGCTACTTATTTTGGCCGTCGCACCGCTGAAGATGGTGAAATAGTATGGAATAAGTCTGCTAGAGAAATTAATAACTTAGTTAGGGCAGTGACAGAACCCTACCCAGGGGCATTTACTTTTCTCGGTGAGCGTAAGATGACGATTTGGCGTTCACGGCCGCTTAATCAATCCCACGGGAAACGCCCAGGAACCGTAATCTCGACTGATCCATTTGTGATTGTTTGTGGTGAAGGTACGCTGGAAATTATTAGCGGGCAAGGAGAGTCAGGGCTTTATGTTCAAGGTAATCGATTAGCTCTTGATATGGGCGTTGTGGCTGGGGTTTATGTTGGCCCTAAAGCAACCGCTCAAATCAGTCATCGTAAGCGCGTACTCATTTTAGGCGTCAATGGATTCATTGGTAATCATCTGACTGAACGCTTGTTGAGTGATGGCAATTATGACATTTACGGGATGGATATTGGCTCTTCGGCGATTGAGCGATTTATTGGTAATCCTCGCTTTCACTTTATTGAAGGTGATATCAGCATTCATACTGAATGGATTGAATATCACATCAAAAAATGTGATGTCATCCTGCCATTAGTGGCAATCGCAACGCCGATTGAATATACCCGTAATCCTTTGCGAGTCTTTGAACTGGATTTTGAAGAGAACCTTAAAATTGTTCGGTATTGTGTTAAATACAATAAACGGATTATTTTCCCATCAACATCCGAAGTTTATGGTATGTGTGATGATAAAGAATTTGATGAAGATACTTCGCGTCTGATTGTTGGACCTATTAATAAACAGCGTTGGATCTATTCAGTTTCAAAACAACTACTTGATCGAGTTATTTGGGCATATGGCACACAACAGGGCCTGAAATTTACCTTATTCCGTCCATTTAACTGGATGGGGCCAAGACTGGATAACTTAAATTCAGCGCGCATTGGTAGTTCAAGAGCTATTACCCAATTGATTTTGAACTTGGTGGAAGGCTCGCCGATTAAACTGGTGGATGGGGGAGAACAAAAACGCTGTTTCACTGATATCCATGATGGTATCGAAGCCCTGTTTAGGATCATTGAAAACCGTGACGGGCTATGTGATAGCCAAATAATCAATATCGGTAATCCAATAAATGAAGCGAGCATCCGCCAGTTGGCTGAAATGTTATTAGACAGCTTCGAAAAACATGATTTGCGAGGCTACTTTCCCCCATTTGCTGGATTTAAGAAGATCGAAAGCAGCAGCTATTATGGACGAGGCTATCAGGATGTCGCACACCGCAAACCCAGTATTAAAAATGCAGAGCGTCTGTTAGGTTGGAAACCCACGATTGATATGCAGCAAACCATTGATGAAACATTGGATTTTTTTCTGCGTGGCGCAGTTGAAGAATCCAAAGGGAAAAACTAAAAAGTCAATTGGAAAACAGAGGAAGAGAGCGGGAATAACGTAATGAAAAAAGTGGGTTTGAGAATTGATGTGGACACTTATCAAGGCACTAAGGAAGGTGTACCACGGTTGCTTGAAGTTTTACAAAAGCACCATATTCAAGCCAGCTTTTTCTTTAGTGTTGGCCCGGACAATATGGGGCGTCATTTATGGCGCCTGTTGCGTCCGAAATTTCTCTGGAAGATGCTGAGATCAAATGCGGTGTCTCTTTATGGCCTGGATATTTTATTGGCGGGTACAGCCTGGCCGGGGAAAAAAATCGCAAAAGATTTAGGACATTTGATGAAACAAACAATGGATGCAGGCCATGAAGTTGGTTTACATGCATGGGATCATCAAGGTTGGCAGGCAAAAGCAGGGCGTTGGTCGGAGAATAAATTAACAGAACAAGTGAAGTTAGGTGTTGGCGCTTTGGAAAAGGCAACAGGAAAAGCCGTTACATGCTCAGCCGTTGCGGGTTGGCGAGCCGATGAACGTGTGCTGGCTGTTAAACAATATTTTGGTTTTGATTACAACAGTGATTGCCGCGGAACACATCCATTCAGGCCACTCTTGCCCAATGGACAAACGGGAACTGTACAAATTCCTGTCACATTACCTACCTATGATGAAGTTGTTGGAACACAAGTCAGCGATGCAGATTTTAATCACTTTATCCTTGAAGCGATTAAAAATGATCATGGGGTTCCTGTTTATACGATCCATACCGAAGTCGAAGGGATGTCGAAATCTTCACAATTTGAGACATTGCTGGACATGCTTCATCAACAAGATATTCAGTTCTGTAAATTAAGCCATTTGTTACCAGAAAATAGGGATACGCTCCCTGTTGGGAAAATTGTTCGTTCGGATTTTCCTGGTCGTGAAGGCTGGTTAGGTTGCCAACAAGAGGTATAACATAAGATGTTGAACACACGAACGAGTAAAGCAGGAGCCGTTCTGATGGTTCTTTTTTTTGTTCTTACTTACTTATTGCCTCTGGAGAGTCGTTTATTATGGCAGCCGGATGAAACTCGGTATGCTGAAATTAGCCGGGAAATGCTGCAACGTGGGGATTGGATCGTACCTTACTTCTTGGATATTCGCTATTTTGAAAAACCAGTAGCAGGGTATTGGATCAACAACATTAGCCAGTGGATTTTTGGTGACAATAATTTTGCTGTTCGTTTTGGTTCAGTATTCAGTATCCTAATCAGCGTATTTCTTCTTTATCGTTTGGCGATGATGATGTGGCAATGTCGTCAGACTGCTTTCGTTTCCAGCCTGATTTACATTTCCATGTTTATTGTTTTTTCCATTGGTACTTACAGTGTCCTGGATCCTCTGTTTTCTTTATGGATTACAGCGGGGATCGTGAGCTGTTATTGGGCGCTTAAGGCGGTGGCGATCCGAGAACGAATTTTGGCATGGTCTGTTCTGGGGTTGACCTGTGGGATGGCTTTTATGACAAAAGGATTTCTGGCATTGGCGTTACCCGTGATTGCCATGCTACCCATTACGATATACCAAAGACGCTTTTGGGAAATGATTCGTTTTGGGCCTCTTGCCGTGATTTTTGCTGTTTTAATCAGCCTGCCATGGGTGATTGCGATTGCTGCGCGTGAGCCGGATTACTGGCATTATTTCTTTTGGGTAGAGCATATACAGCGTTTTGCTTCTGAGAAAGCTCAGCATATTGCACCTGTTTGGTATTACTTACCCATATTGATCTTAGGCGTGATCCCGTGGTTAGGATTACTACCAGGTGCTTTAATCAAAAGCTGGAAAGAGAAAAAAAGTCACCCGGAAATGTTTTTCTTGTTTTGCTGGTTTGTTGTTCCATTTGTATTTTTCAGCATCGCAAAAGGGAAACTGCCAACTTACGTTTTACCCTTTATCGGCCCCTTAGCAATGATGATGGCAAAATATGCTGTTGATTGTGTCAAAAATGGCAACATGAAAATTTTGAAAATAAATGGATTGGTAAATGTCTTCATTGGATTGCTTGCCATTTTGGTACTTTTTATCCTGGAAACCTTAAAAAATCCCCCACTTTATCAACCCGACGAATGGCTAAAATGGATTGTGGGAATTATTGCCTTTGGTGTTTGGAGTGGGATTGGTTATTTTTGTTTTATTCGCGATGGTAAATATTGGTTATGGGCTGCCGCTTGTTCAATTATGCTCAACTTATCGATAGGGAGTGCTTTGCCTGATAAAACGATAAATTCGAAACTTCCCCAGCATTTCATTCAGCAAAACGAAAAAGAGTTGTCTGACAGTAAATATATTTTGACTCAATCTGTTGGAGTGGGAGCAGCAATTGCATGGGAATTGAAACGTAGTGATATTTATATGGTTGATCGTCCTGGGGAGTTAGAATATGGCCTTGCTTACCCTGATAGCCAATATCGATATATCACGGAGCAAGAATTTCCTGCGTGGCTAGTGAAAGCACGTAAAAAAGGCCAAGTCGCTATTGTTTTTCTATTACCCTCAGAAGGTGAATTGTCTGAATTACCGGAACCAGATTTTGTGCGTCGTAACCATAGATTTGTACTTGTGATTTATAAGAAACAGCCATGAGCAGCAATATAATATTATTGATTTTGGTTAGTTTGCTGACTTGTGCGGGGCAATTATGCCAGAAGCAGGCAGTTATTTGTTGGCAGAAAAAAGATACTCCGCATAAAGTGGTATCGATGGCGATATGGCTGTCCAGTGCTATTCTTCTGCTAGGAATAGGGATGATATTTTGGTTGCGATTATTGCAATTTTTTCCACTGAGCATTGCTTACCCTATGCTTAGTATAAATTTTGTCATAGTGACTTTGATTGGGCAATTTCTGTATCAGGAAAAGGTGGGGTTAAAGCACTGGATGGGGGTTTTTGCCATTATGTTCGGGATCTTATTGATGAGTTTCAGTCAATGAAAGGTTATCTTTGGGGGATGGCGAGTGTCTTGCTGATCACTGTAGCGCAATTGTTATTGAAGTGGGGAGTTGCTCATCTGCCGGAACTTTCGTTATCAATGCATTGGCTGGATATCAACTGGCTTTGGGCAAATCACAATCCTTTGTTGATGATTACGGCAGGATTGGCGGGTTATATACTCTCCATGTTATGTTGGTTTTTCACATTGAAATATCTGCCATTGAATAAAGCGTACCCTATTATTAGCTTGAGTTATGCCTTTGTTTATTTAATGGTGGTTTTATTACCTTGGTTTAGTGAAACTATCTCACTGTTAAAAACGTTGGGGATTTTTTTCATCTTATTGGGCGTTTGGTTAATCAGCAGACCGGAAACAAAATAGATAAAGTTTGTCGTTTCTACGTGGTGATTGAGGAAAGAGTGATGACAGAGGGAAAGCGGATGGTAATAAAAGTAAGACATTTATGCTTGATATTGAGTTTCTTTCTTATTGGTTGTACCAACCCAGCTTCCAAACCTAATTCGTCTCCGTTGAAGGCCGCTCTCTCTGATCCGATAATGGTCATTGCTCAGTTAAAAGATCAACTTGAGCAATGGCAGAATACGCCGTATCGCTATGGTGGCATGGATAGGCATGGTATTGACTGTTCCGGCTTTGTGTACCGGACTTTTTCTGATCGTTTTAATATTCAGCTTCCCCGGACAACAAATGAACAAACTCAAATAGGTACACGGATAAACCAAGATGATCTGATGCCAGGGGATCTGGTTTTTTTCAAAACTGGCAGTGGAAAGAGTGGGTTGCATGTAGGTATTTACGATACTAACAATGCGTTTATTCATGCATCCACAAGTAAAGGCGTAATACGTTCTTCTCTTGATAATGTGTATTGGCGTCGTGTTTTTTGGCAAGCTCGTAGGATTTAACGCCACTTTATTCCTCACAATACAAGAATGTCTTGAACTCCGGCAAATATCCATTTTCCCGGAATTTAGCGGGCGTAGTATTAAAATGTTTTTTAAATATTCGGGTAAATGTAGCTTGAGAGTTAAAGCCATTAAGAATTTCTTTCTTATCTGCTTCTCATCATTAAAAGGGAATAAACGATAACCTTTTATTGGCGAAGATAGATCTGTGGCTGATGTGTTTCAGGATGCTGCATAACGCCCAAATCGGCTTGATACCATTGCTTAAGAATATCGTCACGCAGTACTTCTTGCGGCGTGCCGGATGCCACTAAGCGACCTTTGTGCAACAGGATAATTTTATCTGCGTAAAGTGAAGCCAGGTTTAAATCATGAAGTACACAACAGGCAGCAATGGGATGTTGTCGTGTCAGTCGGTGAACCAATCGCAATGTATGTTGTTGGTGATAAAGATCCAATGCTGACGTGGGTTCATCTAAAAACAGACAAGATTCGGTAGGTTCAGGATGCCAAAGTTGAGCTAAAACTCTTGCCAGTTGCACCCGTTGTTGTTCCCCCCCAGATAATTGCTGATAATTCCTGTTTCTCAGTTCTTCACACTCTGTCAAAGCAATCGCTTCATCAATGGCGGTTCTTTTGTGGGTATTTTCATGGGGAACACGTCCCATAGCGATGACTTCCTCTACACTAAATGGAAAGGAGAGGGCGCTATATTGCCGCATGACTGCACGAATTCGAGCCAGTTGCTGAGTTGGCCAGCGAGAAATGGGAATTCCTTTTAACAGACAGTCTCCCGAACTGGGTAGGATATAGCCGGTCAATAGACGTAACAGTGTTGATTTCCCTGCCCCGTTTGGGCCAATAATTGCGACAACTTCTCCTTGTCGCAGGGAAAGGGAAACATCTTTGATTATTTGACGCTGCCCGATGAAATAATTTAAATTTTGTGCTTCAAGTAAATGAGTTGACATGATCGGTTCCATTATGAACGGTCTTTTGATGGCTTAAGAATGAGCCATAAAAAATAGGGGGCACCGATCAAACCAGTGATAAGACCTACTGGCATTTCAGCAGGAGAAACTAATGTTCTGGCTAATGTGTCGGCTTTTAACAGAAGACAGGCACCACCCAGGGCAGATATCGGCAGTAACCAGATATGATCCCCTCCAAATCGTTGTCTGGCAAGGTGTGGGATAACTAAGCCGATGAAACCAATGACACCGGTCAAAGCAACGGCACATCCAACTAACAAGGCACTTAACAGCAATAATTGATATTTGGTGCGTTGGACATTAATGCCTAAATAGTGCGCTTCTTCATCACCCAGTTGCAGCAAATTGAGTTTACGTGACTGACTGATTGTCAGCATACAAACAGGGATAATGAGTGATGCAGCAATCGCCAGTGTTGGCCACTCTATTTGACTGAGTGAACCCATCATCCAAATGGAAAATTGGCGTAATTGTTGGTCGTTACTGATATAGCTCAATACACCAATAAATGACGAACATAGTGCATTAATGGCGATGCCTGCAAGGAGTAGCTTTGACAAGTTGCCTTGGTTATATTTGTTGAGCATGAATATCAGGGATGATACCAATAAACTGCCAATAAAAGCGGCAATAATATGTCCGTACAACGCAATGCTGGCAGGTAGGGCGAAAGGCAACACAATAAACATTGCGACGGTAAGTGCTGCACCACTACTGATCCCTAATAATCCAGGATCGGCCAGAGGGTTACGAAATAACCCTTGCATTACGGCACCAGATATCGCCAGCGCTCCTCCAACGAGGATTGCCAGCAAAATACGTGGCAGGCGAATATTTAACCATATTTGCCACTGTGGGTCGTCCAAAGAGGATTCCCACAGTGTTTTAAAAGAGAGTGGCAATGCCCCCATATTTGCTGAACTAATAGCCAGAAGGAACAGCAACAAACTCAGTACTATCACACCGAGACTGGGGGAGCGGGAATGGCTCATTGCACCTTCTCCGCAGCATTACGGACTTGTTTCATCACAGCAGGCGTTTGCAGACCAAACCCAAGCAGACCCATTTCATCAACAACCACGACCTGTTTTTTCTTTCCTGCCGGTGTGAAACTTAACCCGGGAAGCTGCCAAACTTTATCCATCCCGCCCAACGTTTTTAGCCCTTCGGTGCTGACCAGCAGTAAGTCCGGCTTGCTGGCAATAACACCTTCTTGAGATAAGGGCCGATATCCCTGGAAGCCTTGCATCGCATTTTTTGCACCAATGGCACGAATAATTTGATCGGCTGCTGTTTTCTGACCAGCTGCCATTGGCATGATGCCACCATGACTCATGATAAAGACTATTTTGGTGGAAATATCTGACGTGGCGATATCTGCGAGTTGTTGCCGATATTGGGCAATCAATGCTTCACCACGTTTTTCCTGGTTGACCGCCCTGGCGACGGTCATGATTTTTGCAGGAACGGCTTCTAACGAGGTTTCGCTGGTTACTTTAATGACTTTTACACCGGAATCTTCGACTTGCTTGAGTACCAGGGAAGGTTGAGCCGACTCACTTGCAATCACCAGTGATGGGCGCATAGATAGAATCCCTTCTGAATTCAACATCCTCATATACCCGATATCGGGTAAGGAAAGCAGTTCCTTGGGATTTTGGCTGGTACTGTCCCTTGCGACAACATGCTGTCCTTCGCCAAGTGCAAAAATAATTTCAGACACATCGCCACCAATGGTAACAATGCGTTCAGCAGAGAACACATTGAAAGAGATGGCAAGCATAAATGTTAGAAGCCATTTTTTCATGCTACACAAGTTTCCTGTTCTGGTTGCAGTTTAGGTAAAGCAGCAATTTGTTCACGCCATTGGGCTTGCTCAGGGGTACCTTCAGTGCGTTGGCCGTATAACTGTGCGATTTGGTTGCCATCGGCATCAAACAACTCAAGACTGGTAACGAAACCACAATCGGTTGGTTTACGGGTAACCCAGCTTTCTGCAACGGCACTTTCAATCAGGTGCAGAGTGAAATTGCGATTGAAAATGTTGAGCCATTTCTGGGAAGAGTTTTCTTCCTGATAAGGCATCAGACGTTCCAGTTTACCTGTGAAAATCTGGACACAACCACGGTTTCCGACAAAGATCATGATTTCGTTTTGATCTTGATGGGCAACTTCAACAAGTTGAGTGAGTGCTGAATTATCCACGCGATAAGCCAAATCATCTTTCACTGCGTTGAAAATCTGCTGGCGGTTAAGATTGTGGCGTTTCATCATGATAAAAAACTGATGAACATCCGTCATGGCACGCCATTCTTCATCTAACTGTACTTTCAGTTGTTCCGTAACTTCTGCATGTTCAGGCACGTCTTCCGGTTGAATTTCCAGCGTTGGGTTTTCACTAGTCTGATATTTTTCGATCAGTGCACCCCATGCAACCATATCGGTGTTACTGGTGGCATAGACTTTATGTAACGCATCGCCTTGGTGGTCAAAGAATTGAATGCTGTGACGCACGCCATTCCTGGCGGGTTCAACCAAAGAGAAAACGCTGCTCCAGTGTTCGAAGAATAGACGCAAGTCAAGCTCACGTGGATTAAGGATCAAACCAACATGTGGGCTAAATTTGGTATTTTCGTAGCGGCCAATATGTTCATGAACGGCAAAATCATTACGGGTAATCGCCTTGGTTTCGCCAACTGCTGCCAGTTCTTGAAGCAGGGTAGGAGCGTCAATATTCAAACGTTCTGCGTCGATACCGACACGGCTATGCAATAACTCTCCTTCGCTGACGTTAAGATAAGCCGCCAGATCGCGTGCATATTTAGCTTTGTTTTCTGCCTTGGCTTGTAGGTAACGTTCATAAAGTGACTGATTCACAGTTGCTGGCTCCTTAAAAAACGGTGTTTAAAAACAATTTTATTCTAAAATCGGGATAATAATTTGTTTATTCTTTTACCACTGGTAGCTTACAAACAGTTTGGCATTACGACCATACTGTGGTGCTCCCAGCGATGAGTAGTAGGCTTTATCAAAAGCGTTACCCAGTACAACGGAGGTCGTTAGCCCTTTTAATGTTCCAGTGCCATGATAGCTAACGTAGAAGTCATTGACGCCATAGCCTGCATATTGAGAAACCTTCCGACCGTATTCATCCCTATTGGTGCCATATACTCCTTTAACTTGGGTATGCTGGGTGAATTTACCGATCCATCCAATAGAGAAATCTGTGTCAGATAATGGAATATCTAAAGTGCTGGTTAGGGTATCAGGGCTGAGTGCTCCTATAGATACCCCAGTTTTTTCGTTCTTACCCGTTGTTCGGTTATAAGCAAGGTTCCAGGAGAACCAGTCAGAATCATACGTCATAGAAATATCCCAACCCCAAATTTTAGCTTTTGGAATATTGAAAGATGTCGTAAATCTCCTATCAGGTGTCACAGTGGAAGATATGTAATCTTTTGCCTGAGTATCAAAATAACTGGCTTTAAATTTCAGACCATCATTATTGGTTAAAACATCATCGAAACGTAGTCCGAAGCCATATTCCTGGGTTTCATTACTTTCAGGGCGTAGGTTTGGATTGGGTTTCCAGTAGTTTCCAGGAAAGTGTCTAGAATCGTTATACATTTCGCCCATAGTCGGGGAACGGAATGCCTGGGAATAAGAAGCAAATAGCATTGACCAATCTGTAGGGGTAATACTAATGGCGCCTTTTGATGACCATTTGTCGGCACTGATATCATCATATTTGCTATTTGTGGCTTTGTAATTGTCGTAACGTGTACCCACAATAAATGAAACAGGTAAATCACGCAGGGTCATTTCATCTTGAACCCAGCCAGATGCAAAACGGATATCGGCGTTGGGAAAACCTTCTACAATACGGCTACTTGGTTTTTGTTTTTGTTGATAGGCTTCACCACCATAGGTAAATTGGTGTGCAGCAAAGGCAGTACTTCCCAAATGGGAACGGTTTTCAAGTTTTATACCATAAGTTTCTTGTTTACGGCCTTCAAAGGCCTTGTCTTTGCTTCTGTTATTAATATTTATATCGGAATAATAAATATCTGCTCTGGCATTTAACCAGCTATATTTGGCTGGGTTTAATTGATAAGACAATTGAGCATCACGTTGTGTTGTGGTGCGGTCTAATCGTTCGTTTCCCTTGCCATAGATGGTTTGTGGATTTTTAGGCTCATGTGCCTCATTGCGGTAATAACGCAAGTTGCCGCTGAACTTTTGGTTGTCATCTATTTTCCAGACGCCTTTTACCAACGCATTACCGATGGATTCATCGTTATTTTCTGTTATGCCCTTTCCGAAACGGATATTGCCCGCATCACGGGTGCCAAATGCAACTAAACCATCAAGCTGTTCGGTTTTACCGAATGCAGCTCCCCCAAATCCCAGACTGTGGTCACCGCTCCCTGCGCGGCTAAAAACACGAAAACCCGTATTTTTGCCTTCTTCCAATAAATCAGCGGCATCTACTGTTTGATAGGCAATAACACCACCCAGGGCACCACTGCCATATAATAGTGCTGATGGACCACGGACAACTTCCACCTGCTTAATCAAAGCGGGATCGAGAAATACACCATTGAGGTGTCCGGTATTGCTCCCTTGCCGAATACCATCAACAAGAGTCAAAACCCCTTTTTGGGTATAACCCCGAATACTGATATCTTGTCCATTGGCACGACCAATACCAGCGATATCAACGCCCGGAATATTGCGCAGTAAATCATTTGCGTTGTCTGCAACCTGACTGCTGGCTGAATTGCCTTCAATGACTGTAACCATCATAGGGGCTTCAAAGCTGTCACGTTGGTTGCCAGTGGCGTAGACAGTTACAGTATCTTTGGAAGATTTCTCTTTCTTGGAATGTACTGTTTCCGAAGGTACTGTTGTGGCATACGCAGAAGATAAACTCGCGAAGATGAGTACACTTAATGTAGACAGTTTCAGGTTTAGTGATTTAATTAAAGTCATGCAAGTCAATTTCCATGGTGAAATAGCGTGTTCCTGTGGACACAATTTACTGATATATCACTGTTATTCAGCAGTGGGTTTGTTAGATTTTTTATTGCGTCAGAGTTGACCATCAATGCAATTGATTCATTGAATAACAATTATTCCGATATTGAGAATAATTATCGTTTCAATGGTGGTTAACTTCAAGTTATTTTTTCTATACCTGAAATTTTGAAGTAATATTTTGATTTAAAAAATTTTTTTTCGGATTATTGGCTCCCGAGAGTTGGGGGAGCCAAAATAAGGAAAGGATTCAGGAACGATTTCTCATGGCTTCGTCAAGAATATTGATAAATTCTTCCGTATCTTGCCAGCCGAGGCATGGATCAGTAATAGATTGGCCGTATGTTAACGTTCCTCCCTGGATAACTTTTTGAGTTCCTTCAACCAAAAAGCTTTCAGCCATAACACCAGCAATCGCTGTTGAGCCGGATTGGATCTGTTCACCAATATTTTTTGCTATATCCAATTGACGACGATGAATTTTCTGACAATTAGCGTGGCTGCAATCTACAATCAAACGTTCAGGTAAGTGAAATTCACGTAATTTATGGCAGGTTGCTGCAATATCTTCAGCACTGTAATTCGGTTTTTTCCCACCACGCATAATAATATGTCCATAGGGGTTGCCACTGGTTTGATAAATAGTCATCTGGCCGTTTTTATCTGGAGACAAAAACATATGCCTGGCTCGTACTGCACGTATTGCATCAATAGCGATAAGCGTATTACCATCCGTCCCGTTTTTAAAACCCACTGGGCATGACAAGGCAGAAGCCATTTCCCGGTGAATTTGGCTCTCTGTTGTTCTGGCGCCAATCGCTCCCCAACTGATTAAATCGGCAATGTATTGACCAGTGACCATATCCAGAAATTCTGTCGCCGTCGGGATACCTAATTCATTGATATCAATTAACAGCTTACGGGCAAGGGAGATCCCTCTATTAACCTGGCAAGAGCCGTCCAACATGGGATCTGAAATCAAGCCCTTCCAACCAACAACAGTTCTCGGTTTTTCGAAGTAAGTTCGCATCACGATTTCTAGATTTTGCTGGTATTTTTTGCGTAGGGTGCGTAAGCGAGAGGCATAATTAAGGGCGGCATCAGCATCATGAATGGAGCAGGGACCAATAATGACCAATAGACGTTGATCCTCGCCTGTTAGGATGGATTCAATGCGCTTTCGTGACAATGTCACATTTTGTAAGATTTTGTCTGATATAGGATATTGTTCTGCAAGTGCTTTAGGTGTGATCAGGCTATCAATGCGGTGGGTTCTTAACTCATCTGTTTTGTACATATACTTTCTTTCTCGGATTCTACTTCGTATTGTGACAGAGTCTGGAATAACTGGGGAATCACAATAACTCAACCCCCAGTAAATTCAACAGACAATCATGATATTTACGCGAGAAAGTGTCGTGAATAAATATTGTTAAACATGTTATGTTTTGAAATCAGAACATACGACGTTTTAATCCCATGCTGTCAATAATTTTGGCTGAAATCTCTTCGACAGAATAATTAGTGGTATTCAGGTAATTGATCTTATTTTTTCGAAATAAAGCCTCAACTTCAGCAATTTCAACCCGACATTGTCGTAATGAAGCATAACGGCTATTTTCACGCCGTTCTCCACGGATAGTAGCAAGCCTTTCTGGGCTGATCGTCAGACCAAATAATTTATGCTGAAAGGATTTTAAAGCAGCGGGTAACTGCAAATTATCCATATCATCTGCGGTAAAAGGATAGTTTGCAGCCTGAATACCAAATTGCATGGCAAGATAGAGGCTGGTGGGTGTTTTTCCACACCGAGAGACGCCAAGTATAATGACTTGAGCCTGATCAAGATTACGTAATGAAATACCATCATCATGGGCGAGAGTGTAATCAATGGCAGCAATACGTGCATCATATTGCCCCAGATTTTTTTTCGATAAGCCGTGAGTTCGGTGTAATTCGGGTTTGGGTTCCAGGCCAATTTCTTGCTGTAATGGTGCAACTAATGTTTGAACAATATCCTGACAAAATCCGTTACTGCGGGTAATAATGCTTTTCACTTCATCCGAGATGATGGAATAAAAAACTAATGGTTTGATTTGGGTTTGCTGATATATCGCGTTTATTTGATCTCTGACTTCCTCTGCTCTGGCTTTGCTCGTCACGAAAGGTAAGGTATAGGAAGTAATAGTAATTGGAAATTGGGATAACACAGCATGGCCTAAAATTTCTGCGGTGATTGCCGTTCCATCAGAAATAAAAAATACGCTGCGTTCCAGTATTTCATTTTCCGCTGTTTGGGAAGGATGGATTTCTATCATTGTCTCTCTTCTTTTATCGTTATGCCCTTGGATTTTTTCCAGAATTATACCCGTAAAAAAATAATATTGTTGGGTTGATCGATTCACCTTTCTATATCTGGCAAGACAATGTGCTAGGCTATTTCCTGCTGTGAAGTGCAGCTTTAATTTTCCGATTTGTACCTCCGAATGTAAAAAAGGATAGTTTCTAATGTCCAATAGTGGCCTCACCCCAAGCAATGTGCTCTGGTATAACCAATTAGGTATGAATGACGTTAATCGGGTTGGTGGTAAAAACGCCTCGCTGGGCGAGATGATCACCAATCTGGCTGAACTTGGCGTGTCTGTTCCCAATGGTTTTGCTACAACTGCACAGGCATTTAATGATTTTCTGGAACAAAGTGGTGTGAACCAGCGTATTTATCAATTGCTGGATGAAACCAATGTTGATGATGTCAATCAGTTGGCTAAAACTGGCGCACAGATCCGTCAGTGGGTGATTGATACGCCATTTACGGCTCAACTTGAAAAAGATATTCGTGATGCCTATCTGCAATTGTCTGAAGGCGAGCCTGATGCCTCTTTCGCTGTGCGCTCTTCTGCAACTGCGGAAGATATGCCGGATGCTTCTTTTGCTGGACAGCAAGAAACTTTCTTGAATGTGCAAGGCATTGATGCGGTGATGGTGGCTATCAAGCATGTCTTTGCATCACTTTTTAATGATCGTGCCATTTCTTACCGTGTCCATCAAGGTTATGACCACCGAGGTGTTGCACTTTCTGCGGGTATACAGCGCATGGTGCGTTCTGATTTGGCTTCGTCTGGGGTGATGTTCACGATTGATACTGAATCAGGTTTTGATCAGGTTGTGTTCATTACATCAGCTTATGGTTTGGGGGAGATGGTTGTGCAGGGGGCAGTAAACCCTGATGAATTTTATGTCCACAAACCGACGTTGAAGAACAATCGCCCGGCAATAGTGCGCCGTAATCTTGGCTCTAAAAAAATACGTATGATTTATGCAGATAGCAAAGAGCATGGCAAGCAAGTGCGTACGGAAGCTGTATCAGAGGAATTGCGCAATCGTTTCTCTTTGGTTGACAGTGAAGTGGAAGCGTTGGCCAGACAGGCTTTGTTGATTGAGAAGCATTATGGTCGTCCGATGGATATCGAGTGGGCGAAAGATGGGCGTAATGGCAAGTTATATATTGTGCAAGCCCGTCCTGAAACTGTCCGATCAAATCAGCAGGTAATGGAACGTTACCAACTCAATGAGCAAGGTAATGTATTGGTAGAAGGTCGAGCAATTGGGCATCGTATCGGCGTTGGAACAGTCAAAGTTATCCACAATCTGAGTGAAATGGATCGCATTCAAGTGGGAGATGTATTGGTCACTGACATGACTGATCCGGATTGGGAACCGATCATGAAAAGAGCAGCAGCTATTGTCACTAATCGTGGAGGACGTACCTGTCATGCCGCCATTATTGCTCGTGAGCTGGGTATTCCTGCCGTTGTTGGTTGTGGTGATGCGACTGAACGTCTACAAGAAGGTCAACAGGTAACGGTTTCTTGTTCGGAGGGTGATACAGGTTACGTTTATCAGCATAAACTAGATTTCAGTGTTCAGAGTTCCCAAATTGATAAACTGCCGGAATTGGATGTGAAGATCATGATGAATATAGGCAATCCTGATCGCGCATTTGATTTCGCTTGTTTGCCAAATGAAGGGATTGGCTTGGCTCGACTGGAGTTTATTATTAACCGAATGATCGGTGTACATCCTCGTGCTCTGCTTGAATATTCCAAACAGTCTTCTGAGCTGCAAGAGCAAATTAAATCGTTGATGGTTGGTTATGATGATCCTATTGAGTTTTATGTAGGAAAATTAACCGAAGGGATTGCAACGCTAGCGGCAGCATTCTGGCCCAAACGGGTGATCGTTCGCTTGTCAGATTTCAAATCCAATGAATATGCGAATTTAGTGGGTGGAGACATGTATGAGCCACATGAAGAAAACCCAATGCTGGGTTTCCGTGGGGCAGGGCGCTACGTTTCTGACAGCTTCCGTCAATGTTTTGCGTTGGAGTGCGAGGCGATCAAGCGGGTACGTAATGTGATGGGATTAACTAACGTTGAGGTGATGATCCCGTTTGTGCGTACCGTTGCTCAAGCGGAAGCGGTAATAGCGGAATTGGCATCTCAGGGTTTGAAGCGCGGTGAGAATGGCTTGAAAGTTATCATGATGTGTGAAATTCCATCGAATGCGTTGTTAGCAGAGCAATTCCTTCAATATTTTGACGGCTTCTCAATTGGCTCAAATGATATGACGCAATTAGCTCTGGGATTAGATCGCGATTCTGGTGTGGTATCCGAATTATTCGATGAACGTAATGACGCGGTGAAACAATTACTTTCTATGGCAATTCAGGCGGCTAAACGGCAGGGGAAATATGTTGGTATCTGTGGACAAGGGCCTTCGGATCATGAAGATTTTGCTCAATGGTTAATGGAGGAAGGAATTGACAGTTTATCATTGAATCCTGATACAGTCGTGAAAACGTGGATTGCTTTGGCTGAGAATAATTAACTGGAAATCACTCATAGCATTTAATTCAAATATAAATATAAGAGCCTGTTAAGATACTTTCAGGCTTTTATATTCTATGTTACATGTTTTTTGGAATACAAAAAAAAGCCTATCATAGGCTGACAGGCAAAGACTACACACAGCAATATATATACTTCATTGACCCCAGCCTATGGCGTTATAAGCTGAGATGGCAATACTCTGGGAAACATTTGTTTCGATGAATTGAATACTAATTTAATAGGTGAGTTTATTCATTAAGAATCCTCTTAATAAATAGAGATTAGGAAAAAAACTTTATAAAAATAACTTTTTTGCAACAATTTTTCTGGTGGGTTTTCTTTTTTACGAAAAAATAATTTTATATTTTAGATGGAGGTTTTGATGATATATCCATCAATTTTATAATCGCGCGAAAATACTATTTTTTCGCGCAATTATTTAATTATTTGACGTGCTTTTCCCCGAAATGTTTTTCCATATCTGTCATTCTTCCTTCGGGTTTAGGAACTTCATTCATCCATGCCAATAATAAACTGTAAGAAACAGCCAATACAACAGGCCCAATAAATAGCCCAATGACACCTAATGACAGGATCCCACCGATGACACCAGTAAGAATTAATACCATAGGTAAGTCAGCACCAAGACGGATCAGGAAAGGGCGTAGGACACCATCCATAGTGGTTAATACCAGGCTCCAGATAATTAAAATTGTTCCCCAGGTTGTTTCTCCCGTCCAATAAAGCCATGCGATAGATGGAACGAGAACAAGCAGAGGCCCTAACTGGGCAACACAGCATACAAACATGAGTACTGTCAATATCATTGGATACGGAATGCCGGCAATTGCTAACCCAATTCCGCCCGCAATGGCTTGAACCAACGCCGTTACCACCACGCCAAGAGCTACAGCCCGGATCGATTGGGCAGCCAGCAACACTACGGCATCACCTCGTTTATCTGCCAGCCGGATGGCAAAATGGCGGATACTCAGCATAACCTGATCACCTTTCCAATAAAGTAATACACTGAACATAACCATCAGTACCAGATGGAAAAGAAAGCGTCCTGCATTAGCGGCTTGGGTAAAAAACCAAGTTGCTGCTTTACCGATGTAAGGGGGAATTTTGTTGAGAAGCATGTTACTACCATCAGCAATCAAATCCTGCCATTTAAGATATAAATCTTTGCCAATGACAGGTACTCGATTGAGCCATTCCAGTTGTGGAAGTTGAAAAGAGGAAGGTGATTTTGCCCATTCAATCAATGGCGCACTGTTTTCTACCAAGCTGCTGACAAGTAACGCAATAGGGATAACAAATAACAAAACTAACAGTAACGTCATGATAGAAACTGCAATCCAGCGTTTTCCCCATAATCGTTGTTGTAACTTCTCCAATAATGGCCAGGTTGCGATAACCACCATTCCTGACCAAATAAATCCCAAAATAAAGGGACTTAAAACCCAAAAGCTGGTGGTAATGAGCAATAAAATGAAGAATAGAGCGAATAACAACTTAGGTAAATCTTGGTGTGATTGTGATTTTTCCATGAAATCATTTCTCAGGTAATTAAATAGTGTTGGCGGTAACAACGGTAATTAAATATAACGTTACTTCATTGGTTGCTCAAAATCGATAAATATTGTGATATGGTTGAAAGCCTGCTCAGAAACCAGAAAATTGTCTGAGTTACGTTACCCAAGATAGTATATAGATAAAGCAATGTGGATATTTATTAGAATAAGGGGCAATTAGCCAATGATCCCACGTATATCACAAGCCCCCCATGTCAGTGAACTGGCACAGAACTATTTGATTGCACTGAAAGAAGCGGGTTTTACCGGAGACACTGCCAGTAGCTATGCCGACAGACTGACTATGGCGACAGATAACAGTATTTATCAACTGTTACCACAAGCTATTGTATTTCCTCGTTCCAGCGCCGATGTTGTATTGCTGACAAGAATAGCAGAAGAGGCGCGTTTTAAGGTCCTGACATTTACCCCCCGCGGTGGGGGAACGGGTACAAATGGGCAATCACTTAACAGTGGTATTGTGGTGGATATGTCCCGTTATATGAACCGCATTCTGGAAATCAACCCAGAGCAGGGATGGGTAAGGGTAGAAGCCGGTGTTATCAAAGATCAGCTTAATCAATATCTAAAACCTTTCGGTTATTTTTTCTCTCCAGAACTTTCAACCAGTAACCGTGCTACGTTGGGCGGCATGATCAATACGGATGCTTCCGGTCAGGGATCGTTGGTTTATGGCAAAACCTCGGATCATGTCCTGGGTATACGTGCTGTTTTATTGGGAGGGGAAATGTTAGATACCCGTCCTGTGAGCACAGCATTAGCGGAATCGATTGCTCAAGAAGAGAGTATAGCTGGTCGTGTTTATAAAACGGTATTGGAACGTTGCCGTGAACAACGGAAACTCATTATTGAGAAGTTCCCTAAACTCAATCGATTTCTGACGGGATACGATTTACGCCATGTATTCAGCGACGATATGCAGTCTTTTGATCTCACCCGTATTTTGACGGGTTCTGAAGGTACTCTGGCCTTCATTACCGAGGCGACACTGGATATCACGCCGTTACCTAAAGTCAGGCGACTGGTGAATGTCAAATATAACTCCTTTGATTCTGCCCTACGTAATGCTCCCTTTATGGTCGAAGCCGAAGCACTTTCGGTTGAAACGGTAGACTCTAAGGTACTGAACCTGGCGCGCGAAGATATCATCTGGCATTCAGTGAAAGAATTGATTACTGACGTGCCTGATAAGGATATGCAAGGTCTGAATATTGTCGAATTCAGTGGTAATGATGAACAGAAGATTGATCAGCAGTTGCAGGAACTTTGCTTACGCCTTGATGAATTGATGAAAAAAAATCAGGCGGGCATTATTGGTTATCAAATATGCCATGATTTGATGGATATTGAGCGCATTTATGCCATGCGGAAAAAATCCGTCGGATTGTTAGGCAACAGTAAAGGCCCTGCTAAACCCATTCCCTTTGTCGAAGATACCTGTGTTCCTCCTCAACATCTTGCCGATTATATCGCTGAATTTCGCCAGCTTTTGGATAATCACAAACTGAATTATGGTATGTTTGGGCATGTCGATGCAGGTGTTTTGCACGTGCGTCCTGCGTTGGATATGTGTGATCCTCAGCAGGAAATCTTGATGAAACAGATTTCTGATGAAGTTGTTCATTTGACGGCCAAATATGGTGGTTTGTTATGGGGAGAACATGGAAAGGGTTTTCGGGCAGAATATAGCCCTGCCTTTTTTGGTGAGGCCTTGTATAACGAACTGCGCCGAATAAAGACGGTATTTGATCCACTCAATCGACTCAATCCGGGGAAAATTTGTCCACCAATTGGTGTCGATGCTCCCATGATGAAAGTTGATGCAGCCAAGCGCGGGACTTACGACCGTACCATTCCTGTTAATGTAAGGGGAGCATTTCGCGGAGCGATGGAATGTAATGGTAACGGATTATGCTTCAATTTCGATGTCAGAAGCCCAATGTGTCCGTCAATGAAAATCAGTCAGCATCGCATACATTCTCCCAAAGGTAGGGCGACCTTGGTGAGAGAGTGGTTGCGGCTTTTGACAGAACAAGGGGTTGAACCCAAAGTGTTGGAGCATGGGCTGGAGCAAGAGCGCCCCAGTTTGCGGGGACTGATTGAAAAAACGCGTCATAGTTGGCAAGCGTGGCGCGGTGAGTATGATTTTTCGCATGAAGTCAAAGAGGCAATGTCAGGTTGTTTAGCCTGTAAAGCTTGTTCAACCCAATGTCCGATCAAGATTGATGTTCCTTCGTTTCGTTCACGCTTTTTAGCGCTGTATCACAGCCGTTACTTGCGCCCATTGCGTGATCATATTGTTGCTAATGTTGAATCCAGCACGCCATTGATGGCAAAAGCGCCGCGAGTATTTAATTTTTTCCTGAAACAACCGTGGGCACAAAAAATCAGCCAGCATACCATTGGCATGGCTGATCTGCCGTTACTCTCCTACCCGACATTGCAACAGCAACTTGCGGGTCATTATGCAGTAAGGACAACGCTGGAACAGCTGGAAGGCTTGTCATCATTACAGCGTGACCAACATGTGCTGATTGTCCAGGATCCTTTTACAAGTTATTACGATGCTAAAGTGGTCACCGATTTTGTATTGCTGGTAGAAAAATTGGGATATAAGCCTGTTTTACTGCCATTTTCACCCAATGGAAAAGCACAGCACGTCAAAGGATTCTTGCATCGATTTGCCAAAACCGCGGGAAAAACGGCTGACTTTCTTAATCGAATAGCGCGCCTGAATATTCCTATGGTAGGTGTCGATCCTGCTTTAGTTCTGTGTTATCGGGATGAATACAACGCTATTCTCGGTGAACGGAGGGGAGATTTTCATGTTCAGTTGGTACATGAATGGCTAATCAGCATTTTGCCGGAAAAAATGTCACAAGCGAAAAACGATGATTCAATGTTCAGAGACGACTGGTATCTGCTTGGGCACTGTACCGAAGTGACAGCATTGCCTAATAGCGGCAAACAGTGGGCTGATATCTTCTGCCATTTTGGTCATCAATTGAATCATGTCAATGTCGGGTGTTGTGGTATGGCTGGTACATATGGTCATGAAAAGAAAAACCTGGAGAGATCCATTGGCATCTACAATCTTTCATGGACTCCGGCACTGAGAAATCTATCCTTAGAACATTGCCTAAGTACCGGGTATTCGTGTCGCAGTCAGGTGAAGCGTATAGAAGGAAAACTGCTTAAACATCCATTACAAGCCCTATTGGAGATAATGTCGTGATTTGGAAACGTAATATAGATGTAAATGCACTTAATCAATTTAACGGTGAGTGTATGGTAAGACATGTAGGGATCGAATTTACCCAGCTTGGTGATGATTTTATCGAAGGAACAATGCCCGTCGATCAACGAACTAAACAACCCTTCGGGATTTTGCATGGTGGGGCATCGGTGGTATTAGCTGAAACACTTGGCTCGATTGCCGGTTATCTCTGCTCGGAAGGCGAACAGAAAGTGGTGGGCGTAGAGATTAATGCTAACCACCTTAAATCTGTTCATGAAGGCATGGTTAAAGGGATTTGTAAACCTGTCCATCTTGGCCGTTCACATCAGGTCTGGCAGATTGATATCTATAATGATCAGCAACAATTATGCTGCACGTCTCGCCTGACAACGGCAGTTTTATCTTAATTATCCTACCTGTTATGTTTTTGTTCCTGTCAGTATGTGGCTGACGGGAACAGTCGGACGATATCAATCCCGCTTTGATTACTACGAATAAGATAGAATAGTTTTGCAAAGTAGGCTATTACTTAACCACTAACACTCAAGCATCATTTTCAGGAAGCACGTATGAAGCGATTTTTAACTGTTATCGGCATGTTCTTGATTGGCATGTTGTCGTTAAGTGGATTGACTCATATCGCCCATGCTATCGAGTACCCATTGCCTCCTGCTAATAGCCGCCTGATTGGCGAAAATTCTACCTATATTGTGCCCAATGACGGACGTCCGTTAGAATTCATTGCAGCCAAATACCAAATAGGATTATTGGCGATGTTGGAAGCAAATCCTGGTGTTGATCCCTATTTACCTAAACCTGGCACTGAGTTAATTATTCCATCACAGATGCTGCTGCCAGACACTCCCCGTCAGGGAATTATTATCAATCTGGCCGAACTCAGGCTCTATTATTTCCCCGAGGGAAAAAATTATGTCGTTGTGTACCCTATTGGAATAGGTCAACTTGGGCGTAACACGCCGACTATGACAACGTCAGTCAGCCAGTTGATCAAAAACCCGACATGGACACCAACCGTTAATATTCGCAAGGATTATGCTAGTCGGGGAATTATTTTGCCTGCTGTAATACCCGCAGGTCCAGATAATCCAATGGGAGATTTTGCCTTACGTTTGGCCGCCGGGCGTGGTGAATATCTGATCCACGGTACAAATGCGAATTTTGGCATTGGTATGCGTGTCAGTTCAGGATGTATTCGTTTGCGACCTGATGATATCGAAGCGCTGTTTCAGACTGTTCCACGAGGAACGCGTGTTCAAGTCATGAATGAACCAGTGAAATATGCCATAGAGCCAGATGGTAAGCGCTATGTGGAAGTTCATCAGCCACTTTCTAATAAAGAGGCTGATGATCCGCAAATAATGCCAGTTCCACGTTCTGAAGGCTTAGTGGAGTTCGTTAATAATCGTGAAACAGATGAATTCCTTGTTGATCAAGCTATTATTCGTCGTTCAGGAATGCCAGTGCAGGTAAATATAGCGCTGACTATAAATAGTCAGGCGGAAAAGGCGATTTTAAGGTCAATTGAAGATGCGGCCCCCGAAATTAAACCAGCTAAAATACCGCCATTACACCAACCAAGGCCAATTTATCAACCTGAAACATGAGAAATTGGGAAATATAGGGCGGCAAGCAGAGAAATAGAAATGGCGTACCACTGTACGCCATTTGTTATCAACAATTTCTACCTACTATAAAGATTATTTCTTGTATGAACGAACTTGGTTATCAAGGCGCTGATTCGCGCGAGCAGCTTCGTCTCTGGCTGATTGTACATCAGAACGAATAGAACTGAGATCACTGCCCAACTGGTCAACTTTAGAACCGAGAGTTTGAACCTGAGAGGCGAGTTGTTCAACTTTAGTTGCGCTTGAGCAACCCGCTAACAGAGTAGAAGCCAGAATTACTGCACCAAATACAACTTTAGCGCGATTCATCACATTACCCTCTAGATTAAGTTAATCTCCAAGTAGCCATCTAAGTATTACACAAACTATTTTAGAAAGAGAATAAATTTTTGCTACGAAAAAAATTCTGCACAAACAATAGAGTGACTTATCTGTTTAATTTTTATTAATTAAACATGAATTATTGTTATTTAGAAGCACAGCTCTAAACATAATTTCTAAAATATTCTAGTAGAGAAACAAAGAATAATATTAATTTTTAACGCTCACTATGATGATGGTGCACCATAGAAATATAAAAAGCCCAATTTGCATAATACAAATATGGGCTTCTTTATGATCCCAGTACTGCCCAAATTTAGACAGCACAGTTATTTAGCTTATTTAATCTTATAGCACGTGAACAGAGGAAGTGTTTGTGGTGCCACTTGGTACTAATGCACCGGATACCATGACAACGATATCCCCTTTGTGTGCCATACCACTTGCCAATGCAGCTTCTTTACCAATACGATAAAAATCATCGGTAGAAGCGATTTCTTTGACAATCTGAGTGGAAACACCTTTGACCAACAGCAGTTGACGGGCAGTGATTTCATTCGTTGTCAATGCAAGGATTGAGGCATTAGGGAAATACTTGCGGATAGATCTTGCAGACTTACCGCCATAAGTTGCTACCACAATCAGTGGAGATTCCAATTTTTCTGCAATTTCAACCGCGCCACGGCACACTGCTTCGGTAACGCGCAGCTTCTGAGTCCTGGTATGTTCAATTTTGCTGCCCATAACGCGATCTGTACGTTCACAGATTGTTGCCATGATGGAAACGGCTTCAACAGGATATTTTCCTTTCGCACTTTCACCAGAAAGCATTACCGCATCTGTACCGTCTAAGATAGCGTTGGCAACGTCGCCAGCTTCGGCGCGGGTAGGGCGTGGGTTTTTGATCATTGAATCCAGCATCTGAGTGGCAGTAATAACAACCTTACGAGCTGCATTACATTTTTCGATCATCATTTTTTGCGCGAAGATAACTTCTTCTACCGGGATTTCAACACCCAGATCGCCGCGGGCAACCATGATACCGTCAGACGCTTCGAGAATTTCATCGAAATTATTCAGGCCTTCCTGGTTTTCGATTTTAGAAATGATTTGGATGTGTTCGCCGCCATGAGCTTTCAGGTGCTCACGGATTTCCAGTACATCGGAACGTTTACGGATAAAAGATGCTGCAACGAAATCCACGCCTTGCTCACAACCGAAGATCAAATCCTGCCTATCTTTTTCTGCCAGTGCAGGCAGGTTGATAGAAACATTTGGCAGGTTAACGCCTTTGTTTTCACCCAAGTCACCGTTGTTCAATACTTCACAGATGACCTCAGTCGCGGTAATTTC
This sequence comes from Xenorhabdus sp. SGI 60, assembly GCF_056632175.1. Taxonomy (NCBI): domain Bacteria; kingdom Pseudomonadati; phylum Pseudomonadota; class Gammaproteobacteria; order Enterobacterales; family Morganellaceae; genus Xenorhabdus; species Xenorhabdus sp. SGI 60. Next base: position 1,897,217 of record NZ_CP196860.1, read on the forward strand.
TTTAACTGTCATAGCGATCAAACCATCATCAACCAATATGGTGTTACCTGGTTTCAGATCTTCTGGCAAACCGACATAAGTCACAGCGACACGTTCTCGATTGCCAATAACAGATTTATCTGTTGTAAAGGTGAAAGTTTGGCCCGCGGTCAGGGAGACGTCATTGCCATCTTCCAGCTTCATGGTGCGGATTTCAGGACCCTTAGTATCCAGTAAGATTGCGGCTTTTTTGCCAGTTTTTGCTACGACCGCGCGAATGTTTTTAATGCGCTGACCATGCTCTTCGTAGTCACCGTGAGAAAAGTTCAGGCGCATCACATTCATACCAGCATTAAGCAGTTTGGTCAATTTCTCTTCGGATTCTGTTTTTGGCCCGATAGTACAAACAATTTTGGTTTTTTTCATGACAATCTATCTACTGATTTAATGGATTAAAAGAGTGAATCGCTAGCCATTAACATTTGTGCCCGCATCATCTGATGTTTTGAGTTGCGCGACATAGTGAAAAGTGGATAGCAATAGAAAATGAATAGTAGTAAGCGTCAAATAGTTTTTCAGCGTGAAGTTCGGTATGTGCAGATATACGGATTTAGTTCGACTAATCATCTGTAATTTTTTCTGGATTCGGTAAATTAATTAGCTGAAACCATTCAACTTATGACATAAGCGTATTATAGAGACTAATTTCTGTGAAATGAATCAAAAAATAGCTTTTGAAAGGATTTCCACACAGAAAAGAGGAGATAGATATGGTTCATGATTAAAGAAATCAAGTTGTTGTGCAAATAAAACGTAATTGAGTTTTTAGTACACAGGTAGATTGGATAACAAGCTAGTTCATAAGTACAAAAGGATATTGGAATGAAAAAAATCGAAAAAAGGTAACGAGTATAAGAAATGAGAGAAGCGATGAATTAGATATGGTGCGTCCGAGTGGACTCGAACCACCGACCCCCACCATGTCAAGGTGGTGCTCTAACCAACTGAGCTACGGACGCACATCAAGATTCTATTTTCTGCCAACCGAATATTTGGTGCGTCCGAGTGGACTCGAACCACCGACCCCCACCATGTCAAGGTGGTGCTCTAACCAACTGAGCTACGGACGCAATCTAAATTACTGTGGCTGACAACGGGGACGAATATTAACGGGCACTGAGCCTTCTGGCAAGGGGAAAAATGCAAATTCTTGTTCAACTGCTCGCATTTACATCTTTTAGCATGAATTCGCAGCTTTTTCCCCTCGTGTTGGTAATCTAATATATTGAATTAACGAGTAGAACGTTTCAAAACATAATGGGCTGGCTGTTTTTGTGTCCATAAAATACGGTAACCCATCATGAATGCTGATGCGGTTAAACCGATAATAAACCCAATCCAGAAACCCTGTGGTCCCATCGGCTTAGTGACATAATCAGTCAATGCCAGAATATAACCACTAGGCAGCCCCAAGAGCCAATAAGCAATAAAAGTGATAAAGAAAATAGACCGTGTATCTTTATACCCGCGTAGTACTCCTGACCCAATGACCTGAACCGCATCAGAAAGTTGGTAAATAGCAGCAAACAACATCAAGTGGGAAGCAAGAAGAACGACCTCAGGATTATCGTTGTACATAAAAGCAATGTGTTTGCTAAACAGTACCGTGAAGGTCGCTGTCATACAGGCAATAATTAAGCCAACAATAATACTCGTATATGCGGATATCTTAGCGCCTTCTGTTGATTTTTGGCCCAAGTTGTAGCCAACGCGAATGGTGGCAGCGATCCCCAATGACAGCGGGAACATAAACATCATGGAGCTGAAATTGAGTGATATCTGGTGCCCTGCAACGGCCACAACGCCGAGCGGAGAAACCAACAACGAGACGACAGCAAACAGAGTAACCTCAAAGAACATCGCTAAAGCGATAGGCAGGCCAAGCAGTGCAATACGTTTTTGCGTATGCCATTCAGGACCCACAAATTTGTTGAATGTTGGGATATCTTTTTGGGAAGGCGAGTGCTTCACATAGGCAAGCAGCAACAGGAACATAACCCAGTAAACGGTTGCCGTTGCAACACCACAACCGACACCTCCCAATGCTGGTGCACCAAATTTACCGTAAATAAAAATATAGTTAACGGGAATATTGACCAGGAGTCCGGCAAGACCTATGACCATTGCTGGTTTGGTTTTCGATAATCCTTCACATTGACCACGTAAAACTTGATAAAACAAATAACCTGGCGCTCCCCACATGATCGCATGGATAAATTCCGTGGCTTTTTGTGCCAATACAGGATCGACATTATGTTGTGCTTCTATAATAAATCGGCTGTTATACAGTATTGCGATGGTCAAGATAGAGAGGAAGGTTGCAAGCCAAAACCCTTGCTGGATTTGACCTGCAATATTTTTTCTCTGGCCAGAGCCATTCATGTGTGCCACGATTGGCGTCAAGGCGAGCAATAAACCTTGGCCAAACAGAATGGTTGGCAACCAGATTGATGTGCCAACCGCCACCGCTGACATTTCAACAGCACCAGCTTTACCAGCCATGACGGTATCGACGAAACCCATCGCAGTTTGTGAAAACTGTGCGATGACGACAGGGATCCCTAAAGCGAGCAAACTACGCGCTTCATTTAAATATTTCTGCACGTACTACACCTTTTTTGATTGAAAATTAACGAGAAAAACAAGAAATATTTTTGCGAGCAAACGATGTTAATGGAAAATATATCGCTTATAAGCTGCCATATTGTATAGGACTCATTTTATTAATCCAATCATTGCACGATGTTTATACTCAACATGATTGAAGCAACACTCAACAGAAACTAAAATCAACCAAAATAATGTATTAAATAAAATGGTATTTAAACAGAGTAATGTTTAAACGAAATGATGTTTAAACAACATGGTGTTTAAAGGTGGTGGGTGGGTTAAACTAATCCGCCAGATGAAATTATTAAAGAGGTTCCCATGTTTACAGGTATCGTTCAGGGAAAAGCACCGATAGTTGCTATTGATGAAAAAATGCATTTTCGGACCTATGTTGTTAAATTTCCGGCTGAATTATTACCCGGAATTGAAACGGGCGCTTCTGTTTCCCACAACGGCTGTTGTCTGACTGTAACTAATATCGACGGTGATTTAATCAGTTTTGATTTAATGAAAGAAACATTGCGTTTGACCAACCTTGGCGAACTTAGGGTAGGTGATTTAGTTAATCTGGAAAGGGCGGCTAAATTTGGTGATGAAATTGGTGGGCATTTGATGTCCGGTCATGTTATTACAACAGCAGAAATTGCCAAGATCTTCACTTCTGAAAATAACCATGAAATATGGTTTCGAATTCACGATAAACAGTTAATGAAATATATTCTGCATAAAGGATTTGTCGGTATTGACGGAATTAGCCTAACAATTGGAGATGTAGTCAATAATCGCTTCTGTGTTCATTTAATTCCAGAAACATTGGAGCGTACAACTTTGGGCAAAAAACGTCTCGGTGAAAAGGTTAATATTGAAATTGATCCACAAACCCAAGCGATTGTAGATACCGTTGAACGTGTTATGGCTCAGAAAGAACAAGAAAAATTATTGTTACAGACTGAAGAATAATAAAAAATATTTCTAGATTCGATAAAACACGAAAGCTACAGAAATACCATTTCTGTAGCTTTAGAAATTTCATTATGAGGAGTTATCTAGGTACTCTTAATCCTTTTTCGATGCCTCGCGAGCTGAATACTATCTGCCATAACTGTATATCTCTTGCACGAAATGCACCTGCACAGGCGTTCAGGTAATAACTGAACATCCGTTTGAAGCGTGGGCTATAGTTACGCTCTATTTCATGCCAACTGGCGATAAATCGCTCATACCATGCCATCAATGTCCGGTCATAATCGGTCCCAAAATTGTGCCAATCTTCCATGACAAACTTTCCGGTAGTTGCTTTGGCAATTTTGGCAATCGACGGTAAGCAGCCGTTGGGAAAAATATATTTGCTGATCCATGCATCGGAACCTAATTTATCAATATTGGAACCGATAGTATGGAGAAGGAACAGACCATCAGGTGTTAAGTTCTTTTTCACTATATTGAAATAATTGTCATAATTTTTAGGGCCTACGTGCTCAAACATGCCGACAGATACAACGCGATCAAATTGAAGATTAAGGTTTCGGTAATCTTCAAGGATAATTTTTACATTTAGATCCTTGCAACGTTCCTGTGCATACTTCTGTTGCTCGGCTGAAATTGTTACTCCTGTGACAGATACTCCGTAGTTTTCTGCCGCATAGGCGGCCAAACCTCCCCATCCACAACCGATATCCAATAAAGTCATACCCGGAGACAGTTGTAGTTTTTCGCAAATCAGGCGCAGCTTATGGGATTGTGCTTCTTCCAGTGTGTTGGCATCTTTCCAATAACCGCAAGAATATTGCATGTGAGGATCAAGCATCCGAGTAAACAGGTCATTGCCTAAATTATAATGTTCCTCACCTACAATCCAGGCACGCTTGGGAGATTGTAAATTAAATATACGAGAGATAATTATCTTGAAGATATCTTTGACATTTTTAGGAATACGATGTTCTAAACCTGCCCGTAATACTTTGTAAAAGAAAATATCAAGGCGATCACATTCCCACCAGCCATCCATATAACTCTCACCCAGACCCAAGGAGCCTTCTTTCAATACGCGCTTATAGAAGTCAGGATTTTTAATACGTATGTCGAAAGGGCGCTTGCCATTGATATCAATATCAGTTTCCTGAAGCAATTCATGGGCGATCCTATGCCAAGGATCAGTGATTATTTTTTTACCTTCAACGAAAGACGAACTCATATACTCTCCAACATTTGTGTGATGGAATTTTGAGGTGTCACTTTGTAGCTGATTTTTATTATATAAAACCTCGAAGGTTTGTTTGAAAATAATATAGAAATTGCATTGAAAAGCACATATTGCCTATTCATCCTGAAATTAAATAGAGCGTCAATGCTCTGAAAGACCTCAAATTCCGAGTTTTTAGAATAATGAATCCGTATGAGTATATGAGTGAAATGGTATTTAAACAATCATCTAAAGGTCACATAATGGCGTAACCTTTAGATAATAATGTTCTTAACTATTATTTTTTTGGAAAATTATTGTATTTATGCTTGGTGACTTTTTTCAACACCTTGTTTTTGCAGCCAATAACCGATAGCCATGGGGACAACCGTAAGTGCCATGATTGTTGTCGTCGATAAAAGAGGGTATTCCATAAATAGAGAAACGATCATACTGGCAACAAAACAGAGGCCCAATTGCAGGGCATTTTGTAATGCAGCCGCTTTACCACTATCCTGTGGATAAACAGACAGAGCATTTGCTACTGCAATTGGATAGGATGCACCATTCATTGCCGCCATTACACAAAAAGGAATAAGAATGGCTATAAATGAAGGTTCACTTAATATGGAAATCAAACAAATAATGATCATGCTTACAGCATAGCCCACCAACAGAAATGGGAATACCGTTTCACTTTTTACTTTTTCCAGTAAGATACGGCAACCATACCCGCCAATCATAAATGCCAGAGTTTGGGGAATATAACTTAAGCCAATATCGGTAGGATCATAACCCATATCTTTCAAAATTGTTGGTGAACCCGTTAGCCAGGCAAAAAAACCTGCACTGCAAGATGCATAGATCAGTACATTTCCGTTAAAAACTGGGGAAGTGAATAACGTAAAGAAAGAAACTACCTTTTTATCGGCATGGGTTTCGATATTGGTGCGTTTATTGGTCAGAAAAAATGTTGGTATTAACAGCAAGATCGCTACGATCATTAAAACAAGGAAAATGATTCTCCAACCATTATGCGTTAATAACCATGCGCCCAACAAAGGAGCAAGAGCAGGGGAAAGAGCAACCAAAGGCATGATCATGGCAAAAACACGTTTGGTACGCTCTGCATCATATCTATCGACGACTAAAGCCTGCCAGGTCACCGCAGCAGAACAAACACCAACCGCTTGCATAAATCTCAATACCAATAACTGGATCGGGTCTGTTATCCAAAGCATACCTAAACAACTAATGGAAAACAGGAATAGGCCGATAATAAGAACAGGTTTTCTGCCCAAACGGTCAGACAATTGACCCCATAAAAGTTGGGCAAAAGCAAATCCGGCAAGAAAAATGCTAAGGCTCGCACTGATGGCGTTAGTTGATGTACCTAATTCTGCTTTCATTGTATCAAAAGCGGGCAGATACATATCAATGGCCAAATAGCCTAGCATGCTTAAGCCTGCGAGATAAGACATAAATGGAAGGGAGTTTTTATTTGTTGTCATTGTGTTAATAATTAGGTTTTGTAGTGGAGTGAGTAAGGAAATATTTGGCTTATTTTATATAGCATGATTTTTACTTGTGAAACGGTAATATTTGCACCATGCTGTGAAAAAAATTGAAAGGAAGATATATGTGGTCTGAATACTCTCTGGAAGTCGTTGATGCTGTTGCCAGAACAGGAAGTTTCAGCGCGGCTGCATCAGAACTCCATCGTGTGCCTTCTGCTGTCAGCTATACGGTAAAACAGCTTGAAGAATGGCTGGCAGTACCTCTGTTTGAACGTCGTCATCGTGATGTCGATTTAACGGAAGCGGGGGCAATTTTTGTCAAAGAAGCGCGTTCTGTTATCAAAAAAATGAATCACACTAGGCACCAGTGCCAACAGGTTGCCAACGGTTGGCGGGGGCAATTTAGTATTGCGGTTGATCAGGTAGTAAAACCAGAACGAACGCTTCGGCTAATTTTGGATTTTTATCGCCATTTTCCAGATATTGAGTTACTTATCTATCCAGAAGTTTTCAATGGCGTATGGGATGCTTTGGTGGATGAACGAGTGGATGTCGCCATTGGCGCGACACGTGCTTCCCCCGTGGGCGAGCGATATAGCTTCAGGGATATGGGGTTTATGCCTTGGCTGTGTGTAGCCAGTCCTGAACACGAACTGGCAGTAATATCGGAAAAATTGAATGATGATCAAATGCGGCCTTATCCCAGTTTATGTCTTGAAGACACCGCGCGCAGCTTACCTAAACGTGATACATGGGCTTTGGATAATCAGCGGAGGTTGATTGTTCCCGATTGGGATGTTGGATTAAGCTGCTTGATGGATGGATTGTGTGTAGGCATGGTGCCCAAACACCGAGCGCAACCGCTGATCCGTAAAGGCAAGCTGATTACACTTGAACTTGAACAACCATTGCCTGACAGCCCATGCTGCCTGACATGGTCGCAAAAAAGCCATTCACCGGCATTAAGCTGGTTACTTGATTATCTGGGGGATAGCGAAACGCTTAATGCCGAATGGCTGCAAGAAAATTAACTGTCAGCGGCGATAATCGATAAAAGGTCCATCTGCAACTGAGCGCCGTTCAACAAGGCGTGGGTGGACTTCGATAGTTTGAGCATCCTCACGTTTATTGACGATCCTGTCCAGTAGCATTGAAAAGGCCATTTGCCCTAAACGCTCTTTGGGTTGGTGGATGGTTGTCAATGCTGGCGTAAAATAGCGGGCATTACGAATATTATCATAACCGATGATTGAAATGTCTTGTGGAACGCGCAATCCCAACTCATCGGCTGCACAAATTGCTCCCATAGCCATGACATCTCCACCACAAAAAACAGCGGTTGGGCGATGTTTTTGATTCAGGATCTTGTACATAGCTTGATAACCGGACTCAGGTTCAAAATCACCTTGTACAATCCACTCATCCCGAATAGCGATATTGGCTTCTTTTAGTGCTTTGAGGAAACCTTGATGGCGGCCCCCCCCCGTATTTCTTGCCAATGACCCAGGAATAGATGCAATATCACGATGACCACGTTCAATGAGATAACGGCCAGCCAGGTAACCACCATGAAAGGCATTATCAATAATTGCATCGGTAAAATCGCCTCTGGATTCTCCCCAATCCATGACCACCATAGGAATATTACGATAGCCTTCCAGCATACTCAAAAGTTGCTCAGGGTATTCTGAACACATTACCAGCAAACCATCTACCCGTTTTTGCGCCAGCATTGCGAGATAAGCTTTCTGTTTATCAAGGTTGTTATGAGAATTACATAAAATCAGTGTATAACCTTTGCTATAGCAGCTATTTTCAACCGACTCTATGATCTCAGCAAAGTATGGTGCTTCACTTGATGTTGCCAGCAATCCAATGGATTTGGTGTGGTTAACTTTCAAGCTGCGGGCAACGGCACTGGGAGAATAGTTCAATTCTTTAATAGCGGCCCAGACTGCGGCCTTGGTATCTTCGGCGACGAAACGGGTTTTATTGATAACATGGGATACGGTTGTGGTCGAAACACCAGCGCGTTTAGCCACATCTTTAATCGTTGCCATGAAAAAAGGACTCCTGACCTTCTGGTCTAATTTATATACCCTTTATCTTTCTTGTCGGGTATAGCTATTTGTTAATCGTTTGCCAATATATTTATATACAGGGTGATGGTTGGCAATAATTTAGCGGTAAACCTTGAATTTTGTCTGATCTAGCTCAAAAGTGAAAGCAATAATCGATGCTATAAAGAGTATGGATTAAATATCGCGGTAGGGTTTTTCGATATATGGAAAATAACTGCTTAAAATTTAGGATGTTGAGGTGTCTTAATTTTCACATTGAGGATGTTCTATGGATACAGATCTGAAGCTGGGATTGTTGGCTGCCTGTAGTGCATTAATCATGATTGTTTTTCTGGCAAGCCTCTGTCTGATCTGATCAAGATCTAAAAGAAGAATTTGTAGTCTCACTTACATTAAGGGCGGGTTCTCCGGCATGCGGAATTCCGCGAATGAAGGAAAACCTGCCCTTATTATTTCAGGTTAGTATAAGAATGAATCTTATTAAGCCAGGTTTTCTTCAACAAATTTCCAGTTTACCAGAGCCCAGAAGTGCTCCAAATATTGAGGGCGTGCATTGCGGTAATCGATGTAATATGCGTGCTCCCAAACGTCAACAGTCAGTACTGGCTTATCTTCGCCAGTCAGTGGGGTTGCTGCATTTGAAGTGTTAACAATAGCCAGAGTGCCATCAACTTTCTTGACTAACCAAGTCCAGCCTGAACCAAAGTTTTTCAGGGCTGCGTCGGTGAACTGCTGTTTGAACTCAGCAAAAGAACCGAAAGCATTGTTGATAGCATTTGCAACTTTTCCGGTGGGTTCGCCCCCACCATTTGGTGACAGGCTATGCCAGTAGAAAGTATGGTTCCAAACTTGTGCTGCGTTATTGAAAATGCCAGCTTCAGAAGTTTTGATAATTTCTTCCAGCGATTTTCCGGCAAATTCAGTATCTTTAATCAGATTATTCAGGTTTACAACATAAGCGTTGTGATGTTTGCCGTAGTGATATTCCAGAGTTTCTGCAGAAATGTGTGGTTCCAGGGCATCTTTGGCATAAGGTAATGCGGGTAATTCAAAAGACATTGCATGCTCCTTTTTAATATCGGGTTTTTGGCTCCGCAAACCATGGCTTAGACACTAACCATGGGCAGGGCAAATTTAAGCTTATTATCGTGTTACTATTTTGATAATTATCTTAACAACTTTTCTGCTAAATAACAGGGAAAAAGATGCTATTGAGCTGCGAACTGGTGCAGAACTGAACTTAACATGGATTAGATACAGTCAGTTGGAATGAAAATAACTGATGATCAATTGCTGCAAATCATGGCAAAAATTTGCCATATAAAGTTCACGGTAGAAAAATTAGCGTAGAAAGTGGTATTCTGAATCAATCTTTATCTTATGCTGATAAATAGCGCTTGCAGTTTTTAAGGAAGCAAATATGACGAACATTAATGCAAATACTAACACGGTTACTGATACAACGGCTGATACAGTCATTGAAAAAATCGAACGTCAGATCAGAGAAAACCCAATTCTGCTGTACATGAAAGGCTCCCCGAAACTACCAAACTGTGGCTTCTCTGCTCAGGCAGTTCAAGCTATATCAGCTTGTGGTGAACGTTTTGCATATGTGGATATTCTGCAAAATCCAGATATCCGTGCTCAATTGCCTAAATATGCAAATTGGCCGACTTTTCCTCAACTTTGGGTTGATGGTGAGTTGGTGGGAGGTTGTGACATCCTTGTTGAAATGTACCAACGTGGTGAATTACAAACACTGATCAAAGAAACTGCTGATAAATATCGTGAGCAGGAATAAGGTCAGTCATTCATCTGAATGATGGCGCCTTTTCATAGCCCCATACTTTAATCGGTATGGGGCTTGCTTTTTTAGGATCCGCAGTTGGCTGTATCAGCAGATGGAAGCGGCCAACCACCTAGCCGTTTCCAGCGATTAACCAGTTCACAGAAAAGCAGGGCAGTTCGATCAGTATCATAAAGGGCGCTATGGGCCTGATTGCTGTCAAACGGAATTTCCGCTGTGATACAAGCTTTGGCAAGAATTGTCTGGCCAAGAACCAGGCCACTGAGTGCAGCGGTATCAAAAGTAGCGAACGGATGGAATGGGTTGCGTTTCAAACCAGCACGGTCAGCAGCAGCCATGACAAAACTGTGATCAAAATTGGCATTATGGGCGACCATAATTGCACGGTTACAATTCGTGTCTTTCATGCCTTTGCGGATCATTTTAAAAATTGCGTGCAAGGCAGTATATTCACTGACAGCTCCTCGCAAGGGGTTTGTAGGATCAATGCCAGTGAAAGCGAGAGCGGCAGGATCAAGATTAGCCCCTTCAAAAGGCTCGATATGAAAATGCAGTGTATTGGCAGGTGTTAGCCAACCCTCTTCATCCATTTTTAAAGTAATAGCAGCAATTTCAAGTAAAGCGTCTGTACGCGCATTAAAACCAGCGGTTTCGACATCAATGACAACGGGATAGTAGCCACGAAAGCGCCCACTTAGCATATTTTGATCATTTTGATTAGGCATCTGATTTTCAGTTCTTAGCTTCAGGATTCTATTTTTAACTCTGGAATAGTGGGTATTATGACAAAATTTGGTATGTCTTGCAGAAGTAATGCTTATTCGGTGGGGAATTAAAGGGCAAGATGCCCTTATTTAGGTATTTAAATAATTTCTAGCTATAACTCGATAGTTATTGATAGAGTTAGTTGCCTAATGCATGGCTGGCACTTGAATTTTCGATGAGTTCAATCTTATAGCCATCAGGATCTTCAACGAATGCAATGACGGTTGTTCCACCTTTAACTGGCCCTGCTTCGCGAACGACTTTCCCTCCAGCAAGTTTGATGCGTTCACAGGTTGCCGCAACATCATCAACACCTAAGGCGATATGTCCAAATGCGGTTCCCATTTCGTAGTTTTCAACATCCCAATTATAGGTTAGTTCAATAACTGCGCCTTGGCTTTCATCGGTATAACCAACAAACGCGAGAGAATACTTATACTCTGGATTTTCGCTCGTGCGAAGTAAACGCATACCCATTACCTGAGTATAGAAATCAATCGAGCGTTGCATGTTGCCAACACGGATCATAGTGTGGAGTAAACGCATGATTACCTCTTGATCTTTATAGTTTTATTGCGAAACATAGCTTTATTACAAAAACTTTGCTCACATATCTGCATATGCCTGGTTAATATAACGTGTATAGATCAAAAAATTCAAATTATCCGATTTATTTAGCTTTAAGTTGTTACCATTTTATTTTGAAATGACATGGGGAAAGTTTATACTGGTCAATAAATGGCCTTATTATGGGGATGTTTGACAAACCTGGATATAGGGGGATGAGATGGCTGAACAATTAGAATTTTTTGCTATTCCAAACCCTTGTCGGGGAGTTTGTGAATCTGATCCCCGTGGTTTTTGCCGAGGATGTTATCGTAGTAGGGAAGAACGATTTATATGGATGAAAGCATCGGATAGTGAAAAAAGAGAAATATTGCGGTTATGTCATCAGAGAAAACTAAGAGGTCTGAGAAAGAAGGAAGAGGAAAGAAATATTATTCCAAGACAACCGGATTTATTTTAATTCCACTTTGAATTGGCTAAAAAATCTCATTTATATGAATTATAGTTTAGGATGATCGCAAAAATAAGAAATATTACTAGCCATAAATGAGATATTATGTATATTACATTTCTTTTATTTGACATAAGTCATTTCAAAATATCACTTCTGTTGTCTATCTTAATCATTTCAGTAAAAATTTTTTATTAAAGAATCAATTATTGAACAAAAAAGAAACTTTTTGTTATCTTATTGTTTTTTATGTTATTTATTTTGATATTATCAATCTCTGTAAGAGAAAAATGATATTAATGTAAAAATATATAGATTAGTATTTGGATGGCGGTTATTCTTATAGAACTTTAACCGAGTGAAAATGTATATATTTTGGGGATTGTACTTTTTTTGTTGATATTTAAACTTACAATAGTTTAGTTGAAGAATTATTTTATGCAGTTTATATCGTTGGTGGATTAATGCGCGATTTTATTCGGTGCGCCGTACAATTTCGCTCTTTAGGGCGACGAAGATGTCAACTTTGAGTAACAAGCCAACGCGATACTAATTAGGTAATTAGCGAAATTGCTGACTCTGCTAATGTAAGCATGATATAGAGTGCGTATCCATTATTCATATGAATAAACTGATTGGATAATTCATTGATGTTATATGAGTCTCTAATTATAAGGAGGGGTAATTGGAATTGACATTGGGATCAGATCTGGCACGTTTAGTCCGTATCTGGCGCGCTTTAATTGATCATCGTTTGAAACCGTTGAAATTAACTCAGACGCATTGGGTTACTCTATACAATATTAGTCAACTACCGCCAGAGCAGTCCCAGATACAGCTTGCAAAAGCTATTGGTATTGAGCAACCCTCTTTGGTGAGAACGCTTGATCAATTAGAAGAAAAGAAACTGATTACACGCCACACATGTGCCAATGATCGACGTGCAAAAAGAATCAAATTAACCAAAGAATCGGAAAACTTTATTAGAGAAGTGGATAGTGTTATTGGTTCGACAAGAAAAGAAATTTTGGAGGGAATTACTCATGATGAGTTAATTCTGCTTGCTTCTGTAATAAAGAAAATTGAAAAAAATATTAACCAATTGCACAAACAGGTAATATAAAAGTTAATCTATAATAATAAAATCGCGGCCCAGATCTTGTTACTGGTAAACCGCGATTTTTTGTTTTGCGTTATTTGAACATGTTAGAGTGGTGATACAGTCAAAGAATCTCCGCTGTTTGCGATCCTGACACGTTGCCCTCTGCTGAATACGGTGTTGTCTAACTTTTGTACTATGATGGCGTTTTTTCCGCTGTCCATACGAATTTCTAGTTCAATACCTTTCGTTTGATCTAAAGCACCTTCGATTCTTTGACCAGCCAGGCCGCCTGCAATAGCACCCGCAGCGGTGGCAAGCCTTTGACCAGAACCATCACCAACTGTATTACCCAGCAGTCCTCCCAAAACAGCACCACCAATGAGGCCTAGCATATTAGGATCACCAGCTTGCTTACCTTTAATCGTGATGGGTCGTACAGATAGAATGGTGCCATAAGTCACAGTTTGAGCTTGCTTGGCTTGACCAATAGAGTAAGTATCACTAGAAAGTGCTCCCATGTCTGCACAGCCAGACAACGTGGTTACTACAACTGCGCCAACCAGGAAACGTTTTAACATAATCACTCCTAATTTTAGTGCCCGATAGGGAAGCTTGAGAATAAACTTATCACCAGTTGTTCGGCTACTATTCTCAGTAGTAGATACTATTGTTAGCAGCAGAGCTAATAAATTTGTCGGCTACTAATAATGCATATTTACATATAATAAATGTTCACGATGAACTCTGAAAGGAATAATTCCTGACCAAAAGTTTAGCATGTTTTGTGAAGAGCTTTCCAAAACTCAGATTTTATCTCTGACAATGATCATTAAACATATATAGTCCGAATAGATGTGTTTTATAGTTTACGCAAGATTAAATGTAATCCACATGTTAAATGTTATCCATTATTTAATAGAGGAGTATTTATGAAGTCAGGACGTTATATTGGTGTGATGTCTGGCACCAGCATGGATGGGGTTGATGTTATTTTGGCGGAGATTAGTGATAAAATTGTTACTCAGCAAGTGAGTTATAGCCATCCTTTTCCGCAGGAGCTTAAGCAAAAATTGCTATCTATTTGTCAAGGGCAGCAAACGACATTATCAATGGTCGGAAAATTTGACTATGAGCTTGGCACTCTCTTTGCGGAAGCTGTTCAAGGATTACTGAATAAAGCAGGGCTGATTGCAAATGATATTATAGCAATTGGATGTCATGGGCAGACTGTATGGCATGAGCCGGATGGTGAAAAACCTTTTACCATGCAAATTGGTGACAATAACCGTGTAGCAGCACTTACCAATATTACAACGGTCGGTGATTTCAGACGGCGTGACATGGCTTATGGTGGGCAGGGAGCTCCTTTAGTACCCGCATTTCATATGGCTGTATTGGGCCATCCGACAGAAAGGCGTATTATTTTAAACATTGGTGGAATAGCAAATATTTCAGCCCTTCTGCCTAACTTAGCCGTTAAAGGATATGATACCGGACCCGGCAATATGTTGATGGATGCTTGGACATGGCAGCATAAGCAGTTGCCTTATGACAAAGATGCGCAGTGGGCCAGTGAAGGTACTGTTAATGAATCTTTGCTCCAGAAAATGCTTTCTGATCCCTATTTCGTACGTACGGCACCGAAAAGTACCGGGCGTGAATATTTTAATATGGCATGGCTGGAAAAACAGTTGGCTGATTTCCCTGAAGTTGCCCCAGTGGATGTTCAAGCTACATTAGCTGAACTCACGGCTGTAAGCATTGCTCAGCAAGTTATGCTAAGTGGTGGATGTGATCGCTCTTTTGGTATGTGGCGGCGGGGCGCGTAATCCATTCGTGATGAGTCGGTTATCGGCTTTATTGCCGGGTACTGAAGTGACTACGACAGACAAATATGGTTTGAGTGGTGACGACATGGAAGCTCTGGCATTTGCCTGGCTGGCATTCCGAACAATGTCTGGGTTGTCTGGTAATTTACCGTCAGTTACAGGTGCGGATAGAGAAACGATTTTAGGGGCAATTTACCCGGTTGTCAGATAATTGATCGGATAATGGTCAGTTAACAGATGATCATTATTAGAAGACAGTTAGCGAACAGATAACAATGATATGCTAATACTCATTAATAAATCGAGAGTTAGAAATGTCAGAAAATAATGAAGCAGATATTGCAGAATTGCGCCGTGAATATATACGTGGTGGATTGAGGCGAAAAGATCTTACTGAAGAACCGATTGAACTTTTTGAACGTTGGCTAAAGCAGGCTTGTGAAGCGAATCTCAGCGATCCGACGGCAATGTGTATTGCTACAGTAGATGAGCATGGGCAACCTTATCAACGCATTGTTCTATTAAAACATTTTGATGCTAATAACCTGATATTCTACACCAATCTTGGCAGTCGTAAGGCAAAACATCTGGCCCAGAATAACCGGATCAGTCTCCACTTTCCCTGGTATCAATTGGAACGACAGGTCAGTTTTCTCGGCAGAGCAGAGCGCTTGTCTCCGGTTGAGGTTGTAAAGTATTTTCACAGCCGTCCGAAGGATAGCCAAATTGCAGCCTGGGCTTCTCAACAATCCTCAAAGATTTCAGCCAGAAGCATTTTGGAAGGGAAGTTTTTGGAGCTGAAACAGAAATTCCAGAATGGTGAAGTTCCTCTCCCGAGTTTTTGGGGTGGATTCAAGGTCAGATTTGACACAGTTGAATTTTGGCAGGGCGGAACCCATCGTCTTCATGATCGTTTCCTGTATCAACGTGATGGTGATAAATGGAATGTTGACCGTTTAGCTCCTTAAGTTGCAAATTACAGCCAACCAGACAGTGATTTGCAAAGTAGGGGGAATAATTACTGTTTTAATACTGGCACTTATATGACTGGCGTTTTATGCTATAGCACTTGATTTATCACGAGATGCTTATATACCCAATAGGCTTCAAGTTGCAGCGTAGCTAACAAAGCGGCAACGTGAAAGAAGGGTATAGAAATATAAGCAAAATATACAAACTGATGGAGTCATTAATGTCTAGCAATAACCTGATTAAACAACTGCAAGAGCGGGGCCTTATTGCCCAGGTAACGGATGAAGAGGCGTTAGCTGAGAGACTGACGCAAGGTCCGGTTTCTCTCTATTGTGGCTTCGATCCTACCGCTGACAGCTTGCATTTGGGCCATCTGGTTCCCTTGCTGTGTTTAAAACGATTCCAACTTGCGGGGCACAAACCGATTGCATTGGTTGGTGGGGCGACAGGTTTGATTGGTGATCCAAGCTTTAAAGCAACTGAACGCAAATTGAATACAGGGGAAACGGTCAAAGAGTGGGTTGAGAAAATTCGTAACCAAGTTTCTCCGTTCCTGAGTTTCAATGGTGAAAATGGTGCAGAGTTAGCCAATAACTACGATTGGTTTGGTCAAATGGATGTGCTGACCTTCCTGCGTGATATCGGTAAGCACTTTTCTGTAAACCAGATGATCAACAAAGAAGCGGTAAAACAACGCCTTAACCGTGATGATGTTGGTATTTCGTACACTGAGTTTTCTTATAACCTGTTGCAGTCATATGACTTTGCAAATTTGAATAGAGAATATGGTGTTGAATTACAGATTGGTGGATCAGACCAATGGGGCAACATTACTTCAGGTATCGATTTGACGCGTCGCTTAAACCAGAAACAAGTGTTTGGTATGACTGTTCCACTTATCACCAAATCAGACGGAACTAAATTTGGTAAGACAGAGGGTGGGGCAGTTTGGTTGGATCCGAAAAAAACGAGTCCGTACAAATTTTACCAGTTCTGGATTAACACAGCAGATGCAGATGTTTACCGTTTCCTGAAATTCTTTACTTTCATGAGCATTGAGGAAATTAATGCGCTGGAAGAAGAAGATAAGAACAGCGGTAAAGCTCCGCGTGCACAATATGTACTGGCAGAACAAGTTACTGGTCTGGTGCATGGTGAAGAAGGGCTTGCAGCAGCGAAACGTATCACTGAGAGTTTATTCTCAGGAGCGATTGCTGATTTGACCGAAGAAGATTTCGCTCAATTGGCACAAGATGGAATGCCGACAATAGAATTTGAAAAAGGTGGGGATCTGCAACAAGCACTGGTTACCGCCGAATTTGTTCCTTCCCGTGGGCAGGCTCGTACCATGATCAGCTCTAATGCGGTTTCCATCAACGGTGAAAAAAAATCCGAACCGATGTATGTATTTACGGATAATGACTGTTTATTTGGGCGTTATAGCTTATTACGCCGTGGTAAGAAACATTATTGCCTTATCAATTGGAAATAATTAACTAATATTATTATTAAGGGCAACGATAATGTTGCCCTTAATGTATCTGATGTCTTTATAAATATTATCTATTCATAAATTAAAAATAATAAACCAGGTATTATCATGAATAATGTTCTTTCAATTCAGTCTCATGTTGTCTTTGGTCATGCCGGAAACAGTGCAGCTGTTTTTCCGATGCGGCGTATGGGGGTGAACGTATGGGCATTAAATACGGTTCAATTTTCAAACCATACCCAATATCCTCAATGGCGTGGTTGTGTAATGCCGCCGGAACATTTGACTGAAATCGCGCAGGGAATAGGTGAAATAAATAAACTCGCATCCTGTAATGCAGTCCTGAGTGGTTATATTGGTTCTGCGGAGCAGGGAAATTATATCCTTGATATCGTGAAGCGGGTTAAAGAAGCCAACCCTGATGCATGGTATTTCTGTGACCCTGTCATGGGGCATCCAGAAAAAGGATGCATAGTTGCTCCAGGCGTTGCTGAATTTTTATGTGATAAAGCCCTACCTGCCAGTGATGTTATTGCACCTAATTTGTTGGAACTTGAAACATTGACTATGCGGAAAATTGGTAGCGTAGAACAAGCTATATCGGCTGCGCGTGAGTTATGTGACAAAGGTCCCAGGATTGTATTGGTTAAGCATTTGAGTCGAGCAGGTTATCAGGCCGATTGTTTTGAAATGCTTTTGGTAACCAAAGAACATAGTTGGCACGTTAGCCGTCCATTAATTGATACAGGGACACGTCAACCCGTTGGTGTTGGTGACTTAACGAGTGGTTTGTTTCTTGCCAATCTATTGAAAAACCCTTTTTTGACAAATGAAGCATTACAAGCTGCTTTAGAACATGTTGCAGCTGCGGTCTACGAAGTGATGCTGGAAACGCAAAAGAGTGAGGAATATGAATTACAGATTGTTGCCGCACAAGATAGGATAGTGACTCCAGAACATCAATTTCATGCTGTCAGAATAGATTAATAATAAAAAAACAGTGCCACCCATAATTTTATGGATGGCACTGTTTTTAACATGCCATTACTTTAACTCTAACTCATTCATGGCCGCAATGCTAAAGCCACCATCAACATGTAAGATCTCACCGCTGATACCACCAGCCAGATCTGAACACAAGAAGGCAGCAGCATTACCGACATCCTCTGTTGTCACCGTGCGGCGAATAGGTGTAACCGCTTCACAGTGTGCCAGCATCTTACGGAAATCTTTGATACCAGAAGCTGCCAGAGTACGGATTGGGCCAGCAGAGATACCATTAACACGAACACCTTCAGTACCCATTGCATTTGCCATATAACGTACGTTTGCTTCCAGAGAAGCTTTCGCCAGACCCATGACGTTATAGTTAGGAATTGCACGCTCGGCACCCAAATAACTCAAGGTGAGCAGGGCAGAACCCGGATTCAGCATAGTACGGCAGACTTTCGCCATTGCGACAAAGCTGTATGCGCTGATGTCGTGTGCAATTTTGAAACCTTCACGGTTAACAGCGTTAACATAATCACCATCAAGCTGGTCAGCCGGCGCATAACCAATAGAGTGAACAAAACCATCGAATTTAGGCCATACTTTGCCTAATTCAACGAACAATGCGTCGATACTTTCATCTTCAGCCACGTCACATGGCAGAACGATATCTGAATTCAGTGATGCGGCGAATTCTTCGACACGAGGTTTCAACTTGTCATTTTGATAAGTGAAAGCCAGCTCTGCTCCTTGATCGTGCATTGCCTTGGCAATTCCATAAGCAATAGACAGTTTGCTGGCGACGCCAGTAATGAGAATGCGCTTGCCGGTCATGAAACCCATAGCAGTATCCTTATTGTTCTTTATGATCAAAATTGTTCTTTGTGATCAAACACCAAAAGTCATGGAAAAACAGAAATAATAAATCTCTAACCATAACTGCGGTATTTATGGTGAATAAACGGGGATGATTCTACCATGCCGGAGGAAAATGTGGTGAGTTTCCCATTCTGTTCCGATCAGTGATTAAAATACATCCAATAAAAACATTAGGTGATATCCTGTCGCCATGCTTCAGCAGACAGGGCTTCACCAAAATGACTGGCTATCAATTTGCGTGTAATATCATGCAGCGGAGAAGCCAGAACCTCCGCTGTATTGCCACGCTCGACAACTTCCCCTTGATGCATTACCAGCACTTGATCACTGATGTGTTTCATCATACCGAGATGCTGGGTGACATAGATATATGAAATACCGTGTTTTTCCTGTAATTCCAGCATCAAGTTGATGATTTGGGAACGCATTGACATATCAAGGGATGCCAGGGCTTCGTCTGCAACAATGATCTGTGGTTGCAATATCAGGGCCCGTGCCAAAGCCACACGCTGTTTTTGCCCTGATGCGAGCATATGTGGGTAATAATTGGCATGATCTGGCAGTAAACCAACTTGACGCAACGTTTGGTTGATACGTTTTTCCCGTTCGGCGGGAGATAACTTCGTATTCAAAATTAACGGCATATCCAGAATCTGACCAATGCGCTGACGAGGATTCAGTGATGTGCTGGGATCTTGAAAAATCATACGAATGCGCTGGCTGCGGTAGCTATAATCCCCGTAAGACAGCTTATGACCGTTAATCAGAATTTCACCTGAACTCGGTTCAATAACCCCTGATAACATTCTCGCGAGTGTAGATTTACCGGAACCATTTGCACCAAGGATAGCGAGGGTTTTTTTGGGTTGCAGGGTAAAGCTCACTGGTTGTACGGCGTCAAGTTGATGACGGTGAAATAGTCCGGTTCGATAGCGAAATGTTTTAGTCAGGTTTTTAACTTCCAGCAATGTCTCAACCACTTATGGTTCCTCCATATTCAAAGGGAAATGGCAGGCGAATGCATGGCTCTTAATCACCCGTAGCCGTGGGGTTGCAATACAGGTTTTTTGTGCATAAGGGCAACGTGGCCCCAAACGGCAACCTACCGGCAAATGTTCCAGTGATGGAATAACTCCAGACAGCGTGTTTAACCGACTTTTATGTGGCAACGGACTGCCGAAATCAGGAATGGAACGGATCAGCGCTTGCGTATAGGGATGGTAAGGTTTCACCAGCAACTCATCCGGTGTAGCGCTTTCCACTGTCTGACCGCAATACAGCACATTGATGCGTTTGACCAGTTTACTCATCATTTGCAGGTCATGACTGATTAACAGAATAGTCATGTTGTTGTTCTGATTGAGGCTCGAAAGCAAACGGAATATTTGTGCCTGGGTCGTTGGCTCCATTGCATTGGTCGGCTCATCGGCAATCAGCAATCGTGGCTGGTTGGCAAGTGCAATGGCAATCATCACTTTTTGACATTCACCTTCTGTTAATTCATAAGGATAACTGTGCATGATATCAGTGTGATCTTTAATACCAACACGGTGCAACAACTCAATTGCGCGGCGTTTTCGCCAATTAAATCTCTGCCACCAACGGCCTTTATACGTCCACCCAGGAATAGATTGAATAATCTGTTTACCAATGTTTTCTGATGGATCGAGGCATGACTGTGGCTCCTGAAAAATCATTGAAATGTTGTGCCCAATTACCTTACGGCGTTGCCGTGGTGTCAGGCGCAATAAATCAATGTCGTTAAAACGGAAACGATCTGCGGTTACTTTGAGGTTATCTTTTGTGACGCCACAAATCGCTTTGGCAATCAAACTCTTGCCTGATCCTGATTCACCCGCCAAACCTAATATTTCACCTTCTGCCAGTGAAATACTCATTCGGTCAACAGCTTTGACGGGACCTTCTGCCGTCATGAATTCAATGGTGAGGTTTCGAATATCAAGTAATGGCATCATTCGACTCCTGCGTTAATAGCGCGGTGCAGACCATCACCCAGTAAGTTGACCAGCAAAACGCTGAACATAATTGCTGCTCCGGGTAACATAACAGTCCAGGGGGCAGCATAGATCAATTCTAATGAATCTCCCAGCATAGCTCCCCATTCGGGGGATGGTAGTTGTGCTCCAAGGTTGAGAAATCCCAGTGCGGCGATATCAAGAATAGCGATGGAGAGGGTACGGGTTAATTCACTGACTATCACCGCAGTGATATTGGGGAGAACGGCATAACGTAAAATATGGTAGTTTGAAGCGCCATCCAGACGTGCTGCAATAATGTATTCTTTATCCAGTTCGTCATGCACAGCAGTATAAACGGTACGTACTATTCTTGGCAGCAATGCCAGGAAAACGGCAATCATGGCATGGTGCAGGCTGGCGCCAACAAAAGCAACAACAATAATAGCCAGTAGTAATGAAGGAATAGAGAGCAAAGTGTCAAGAATATGGTTCATAACCGCTGATCTCAAACCATGAGTCATTCCGGCAAGGCTACCGATGATTAATCCTACAATGGCTGACGCCGCAGTGACCACCAATGCTCCCCCGAATGTGGAAGATGTGCCAATTAATAGGCGGCTGAAAATATCACGACCGAGATCGTCAGTTCCAAGGAAAAAGGCGACATTACCGTGATGCGACCATGAAGGCGGCATAAGTTGGGACATGAATTGTTGGTCAAGCCGATATGGGGCGAAAAGAACTCCCAACAGGCATAGTGCAATTAAAATTAACACCCCATAAAAACCTGTCATTGCTAATATATCAGCATAGAAAAACCGCCAGATAACTCTCAATGGCGACGGCATTTTCTTTTCGCGGTAAAAATTATCTAACGGCATACCATTCCTTATGCTTCAAGGGATTAGCCATTGCACCAATAATATCTGTCAGAATATTAACGGAAATAACCAGCGTACCTACCACCATGACGCCCGCCGAGATGGCGGAATAATCCTGCTGGCGGATAGCGCTGATAAGCCAACGCCCTAAACCAGGCCAGTTAAAAACTTGCTCTGTCACCATCACTAATGTGAGCATGGTTGAAAATTGCAACCCTAACTTAGGTATGATGGGTGGCAAGGCATTATGCAATAAATGGCGACGAATGATAGTTAACTGTGATAAACCACGTGTTGCTGCCGACTTGATGTAATTTTCACCTGAAACTTCTTCTGCACTATTGCGCATCAAACGGATAACTTCAGTAGTAGGAGCGACGGCCAGTGTCATAACGGGCAGAACCATATGCAGAATAACACTCATGATCATTTCATTGCGATAAGGTGACTTTGATAGCCAGGCATCAATCAGTGCAGAACCAGTGACAGGTTCCATCCGATAGAGTAAATCAAAACGTCCTGAGACAGGCAGCCAGCCCAAATAAAGTGAAAAAAACAGAGTCAGCAGCAGCGCCAGCCAGAAAACAGGAATGGAAAAACCGCATAGGGCGAACGTACTGATAATGATATCGACTTTTTTATTGCGCCAGACACCTGCAATAATCCCAAGAGGGATGCCAATTAACAATGCCATGGAAAAAGAGAGGACACACAGCTCCATCGTGGCCGGGAGAACAGTGTACAGTTGTTCAATAATCCGTTCCCCATTAATTCTGGAAATACCAAAATCCCATTGGAGTAAGCTACGGAAATAGTATACGTAAGCGTCTGACAGTGATGCACCACTCAAGGCACCATGAGGTGTGAAATACATCAGGTTGAAACTGATTAATGAAAGAAAAAACAACGTCACAACCAGAAGCAATAAACGACGCAGGATGTAAATAATCATTTGCTTCCCTTTTTATTTTCACCAGGAACGGTGTCTTCCTGTTCGCGGTAGACTTTGTCAAAGGAACTATTGCCAAACGGGCTGAGTACCAATCCTTGAATGTTATAACGAGAGATTTGTAAACGCATCGAATAAGCCAGTGGCAACACGGGTAATTGCTGCGCGAGAATTTCTTGTGCAACATGATAATTTTTGATTCGTGAAGCAAGTTGTTGATTTAATAAAGCCTCATGAAGAGCATTATCAAAAACTGAGTTACACCAACGGCTCAGATTCGTTTGCGACGCAATGGCGGCACAACTTAATAATGGGCGGAAAAAACTATCGGGATCGTTGCTATCAGTAGACCAGCCTGCCAGCGTCATATCATGGGTTTTATCCATGAGTTGGTTTTCCTGAAAACGGCCTTCGACGGGACGAATAGACATCTTAATACCCACTTGTGCCAAATCGGCCTGAATCAGCTCCGCCATTTTCAGAGGGCTTGGGTTATAGGATTGTGACGCTGTCGGAACCCATAAAGTTAATTCCAACCCGTTTAATCCCAGCTCATTTAACATTTTGCGGGATTTTTCCGGGTTGTATTCGGTGATTTCAGCGCGATTATCATACGCCCATGATGCACGAGGCAAAATAGAAGCCGCTGTCTCTGCCGTACCATAATAAATGGATTTCATCAGGCGTCGGTTATTGATAGCGTAAGCAATGGCCTGACGAACGGCTAACTGATCCAATGGTGGTTTACTGGTATTAAAAGCAAGATAAGCGATATTCATGCCTGAACGTAATGTCTGACGCAGATCTGAATCATCATGCAAGATGTTCCACTGATTAGCATCGGGATAAGCCAGGACATCGCATTCACCCGTGAGTAGTTTTGAGATCCTGCCGGTCCCGCCAGCACCAGTATCTATAACCACCTGTTCCATACGCGGTTTACCTTTCCAATACTTATCATGGCGAACAAGGCGGATAAATTGGTCCATCTGATAATCTTCCAGCATGAAGGGACCGGTTCCGACCGGTTTCCAATCTATTTGCCCCTGTCTATTTATTTGCTGCAATTTTTCAGCATATTCCTGGGACAGTATAGGCGCATAGTAGGTTGCCAGATGCCAGAGAAAAGAAGCATCGGGTTCATTAAGGCGAAATTCGACCGTATATTGGTTGATTTTCCGAATATTTTTTACTGAATCACCAAACTGTAAACTGTCAAAATAGGGATAGTGACCACCATTAACATCATGATAATCATGTGTCTTATCGAAGAGACGGCGGAAACTGAAAACAACATCATCCGCGTTCATTGCACGGGTTGGTGTAAACCAATCGGTTGATTGGAAAGCAACATGATGACGCAAGTAAAGGCGGTAAGTTGCCCCGTTATCCCGCACTTCCCAATCAGTAGCCAGTTCGGGAACCAGACGATAGGTAAGAGGATCAACGCCCAACAGGCGATTATAAATCTGCGCGGCAAGCGTATCCACAGTCAAGCCGCTGATAGCCATTTGGGGATTAAACGTATTCAAATTGCCATTAACGCAATAAATAAAACCGTTCTGCCGTAAGGATGTCGAAATATGAGGCAGACTTTCCGAGGTACTGTTTGGCCTCGATTCTGGAATCATTTTAGTCGGTTCTGGAATGGGATCCGCAGTCATTTCTGGAGCAGTATTCTTGGCCGCCAGAGTCGGAGCGGAAATCAATAATATAATCCAGTAAATCAAATAACGCATATAAAATGTCAGTCATAAAAAAGAGTTTGGCCATTGTAACTTAATTAACGCTTTCTGCTCAAAAACAACGGGCAGATCACGATAATGAGAAAAATTCTCAATAAAATGCTTTACAAGTGTAATTGATAAGTATTATCATTCGCATGTGCTTTCAGGGAGACACCTTGTAATAGCAAGTATGTATCTCAGAAAAGGCACGACATTGCTCACATTGCTTCCAGTATTTTTATTAGCCGGCTCGGGTGCCGGCTACTTTTTTTTATCTCTCTACTCTATCTTGCCATTAGCATCAATACGGTGTTTCTTGATTAACCCGCGGAACTGGTGGTAAGTCAAATGAAGTTTGTCAGCGGCCCTTTTCTGATTAAATTGACTTTCTGTCAAAGCCTGTATGATTAAACCCCTTTCGCTATCATTTTGCCATTGCCTTAAATCGAGAGGTAATTTGGGAAGGGAATCATTGGTCATCTCACTCTCAATGGATGGGGAAGCAGATCGCTGTGATGGTGAAAAGGGATTGATGATGATTGTATTTAATTCATTTTCACTATTACCATGCCGATAAATAGAGCGTTCGATGACATTCTTTAATTCGCGAACATTTCCGGGCCAGTGGTAGGAAAGTAACTGTTGTTTGGCTTTGTCAGTAAATCCGGGGAAAAATGGCAGATCTAACTCACGGCACATCTGAATCGCAAAATTTTGTGCCAGTAACATAATATCCTGTTGCCGTTGACGCAGTGGTGGGATATGAACCACGTCGAACGCGAGCCTGTCGAGCAAATCAGCTCTGAATTTCCCACCGGCAGCCATGGCAGGTAAATCTTCGTTGGTGGCACAGATCAAACGTACATCAACTTGTAATGACTGAGTACCGCCAACACGCTCCAGGTGACCATATTCAATGACACGCAATAATTTTTCCTGTACTTGCATGGGGGCAGTAGCGAGTTCGTCAAGAAACAAGGTTCCGCCGTCGGCTCGCTCAAAGCGCCCTTGGTGTTTTGAACTGGCCCCCGTGAATGCACCCGCCTCATGACCAAATAGCTCTGAGTCAAGCAGATTTTCATTGAGTGCGGCACAGTTCAGGGAAATGAAAGGGCCTTGCCAACGTGGAGAAAGATAGTGTAAGCGTCGGGCAATTAACTCCTTACCTGTTCCTCGCTCCCCCAGAACTAAAACAGGTTTGTTCAACTTCGCTAATGCGGAGACTTGTTCCAAAATTTCAATAAAACAGTTTGCTTCACCTAATAGGTTATCAATGAACTGAGACATGGTATTTTTCGCCAAAAATTGTTTAATTTGACTAAATTAGCTAATTGCCATAAAAAAGCAAAGAAAAAATTATATCAATAATTTCAATTGGATAATAAAAGAAAGAAAGTTGGCATGTATCTTGTATTTAGTTAAGTGCCTTACCGTGTACCTTGTATCCGTATTTAACAATACACAGGCATAACATATATACATTCTAATGAAAGAGGTTTATGACTATGGGTATTTTTTCTCGTTTTGCTGATATCGTGAATGCCAATATCTCTTCTCTGCTGGATAAAGCAGAAGATCCACAGAAAATGATCCGCTTGATGATTCAGGAAATGGAAGACACACTGGTGGAAATCCGCTCGACTTCCGCCCGTACCCTGGCAGAGAAAAAGCAGCTTTTGCGCCGTATCAACATGGGTGAAAACCAAATCGAGGGCTGGCAAGAAAAAGCTGAACTGGCACTGAACAAGGGTAAAGAAGATTTAGCGCGTGCAGCGTTGATTGAAAAACAGAAAGTCAGTAGCTTAGTTGAAACGCTAACACACGAATTGTCCATTCTGGATGAGACGCTGGAACGCATCAAAGGCGAAGTGACTGAACTGGAAAATAAATTGACAGAAGCGCGTGCGAGACAACAATCATTGACACTGCGTCATCAGGCCGCAGCATCTTCGCGCCAGGTACGCCGTCAGTTGGATAGTGGTAAAATCGATGAGGCAATGGCACGCTTCGAACAGTTTGAACGCCGGATAGACCACATGGAAGCGGAAGCAGAAGCTTTTGGACCAGGTAAACAGAAATCACTCGATCAGCAATTTGCAGAATTGAAGGCAGATGATGAAATCAGTGCACAATTAGCGGCCTTGAAAGCTAAAATGAATATCAAAGATTCTCAATGATGACATATGTCATACCTAACTAAGGAAAGATAATGGGCTATATATTTCTTGGTATCCCGCTGATCATTTTTGTGCTTTTTGTCTTACCCATCTGGTTGTGGCTGCATTACAGCAACCGCAACAGCAATCGGGATCAGTTAGGGAACAGTGAAATTCAGCGTCTAGAACAGTTGACCGAAAATGCCAGACGTATGCAAGAACGGGTCAAAACGTTAGAAGATATCCTTGACGCAGAGCATCCAAATTGGAGACAGTCATAATGTCAAATCAATATCGCCGGAAACTTTACCGCCTGCCAGAGCAGGGGGTAGTTAAAGGAGTTTGTGCCGGGTTAGCAGACTATTTTGACGTACCCGCTCCGCTTATTCGTACCATCACGGTATTATCACTGTTTTTTGGTCTATTTGGCATAACGCTATTGGCTTATATTATTTTGACCTTTGTCATGGATCCCGCCCCTGCGGGATATTCAGCAGAGGAAAAATATAGAGGGCCATCAGCACAGAAGATGTTGGACGAAATAGATTACCAATTGAAGACAAGCGAAGCCCGTTTGCGTCAAATGGAACGCTATGTGACTTCTGATACTTACAATGTGCGCAGCCGTTTCCGCCAGCTCTGAGCGCAGTGGATAACATGGGATCTGGCTTGTAACAGCAGAAATAATATTAAATTTTGCCAAGATTACAGGCCAGATGAGATTGACTCACGGTATTCCCATTTAGGAGAAACATGAAACGGTTGCAAAACGAACTAACAGCGCTTGTTAATCGTGGAATGGACCGTCATTTGCGACTGGCGGTAACAGGATTAAGTCGCAGTGGAAAAACCGCATTTATTACTTCCTTGGTAAACCAACTTTTGCATGTTCACAGTGGCGCCAGATTGCCGCTGTTTTCTACCGTGCGCGATGGGCGCTTGCTTGGTGTGAGGCGGGTGCCACAGCGAGATTTTGGGGTGCCTCGTTTTACCTATGATGAAAACATCACAGAATTATATGACACTCCTCCTGACTGGCCGACACCAACCCGTGGCGTGAGTGAAATACGTTTAGCATTGCGTTATCGTTCTGAAGATTCCCTGTTTCGTTATCTCAAGGAAACTTCTACCCTTTATCTGGAAATTGTCGATTATCCGGGTGAATGGCTATTGGATTTACCCATGCTGGAACAAAATTATCTGGCGTGGTCACGACATATGCACGGATTACTGAAGGGGGAGAGGGAGAATTGGGCTAAGTCATGGTTAGCGTTATGCCAGCAATGTGATCCACTGGCACCTGCGGATGAAAATTTACTTGCCAAAATCGCTCAGGCTTATACGCACTACTTGCATCAATGTAAACAGCAAGGGTTACACTTTATCCAACCTGGCCGTTTTATCTTGCCGGGTGATCTGGCGGGAGCACCCGCGCTGCAATTTTTCCCGTGGCCGAATATTGACAAAATTGGCGAGCCGCAATTGGCGAAGGCAGGCAAACACACCAACATCGGTATGTTGCGTGAACGTTTTGCTTATTACTGTGAGCATATCGTTAAGGCATTCTATAAAGAGCATTTTCTCCGTTTTGATCGGCAAATTGTCCTGGTGGATTGCTTGCAACCATTGAATAGTGGCCCGCAAGCGTTCAATGATATGCGGCTTGCATTGACACAACTTATGCAGAGTTTTCATTATGGTAAGCGAACACTGTTTCGTCGTTTATTCTCGCCTTGTATCGATAAATTGCTGTTTGCTGCCAGTAAAGCGGATCATATTACGCCAGATCAACATGCCAATCTCGTTTCACTTTTACAGCATTTGGTACAGGAAGCGTGGCAAAATGCAGCGTTTGAAGGGATCAGCATGGATTGTGTGGGACTTGCATCTGTTCAGGCAACGGAGAGCGGCATTGTCATGCATAAAGGTGAAAAGATCCCTGCCATCAAAGGCAATCGCTTGTCAGACGATAAGTTATTGACATTTTTTCCGGGCGAAGTGCCACAGCGCTTGCCGAAGAGTGAATTTTGGCAAAAACAGGGGTTTAATTTCGAATCATTTCGGCCAAAACAAGCCAATGTCAGCACACCGTTACCCCATATTCGCATGGATAGCGTGATGGAATTTTTATTGGGAGATAAATTAACATGACCGAACCGTTGAAACCGCGCATGGATTTTGACGATCTTGTACAAACAGCGTCCGAACCACCACTAAAAGCAAAAAGAGAATTCACTGGGCAGGAAAAAGCATTCTATCCGGTTATGTCAGAGCGGGAAGCGGAGGAGCAGGAACGTGAATTTGAAGGTGCAGTGAATGCTGCGCTGAAACCGAAACGTAGTTTTTGGCGAAAAGTTCTTATCAGTGCGGTCCTGTTATTGGGGGCTAGTGTTGTTGCCCAATGTGTTCAGTGGATATACCAGGCATGGCGGCAACATGACTGGATTGCGTTGGGGATCGCTGCGGCAGGTAGCATGATTGTGTTAGCGGGAATAGGCAGCGTGATAAAGGAATGGCGGCGCCTTTACCTTTTGCGGCAGCGTACAGAAGAGCGAGATACTGCGAAAGAGCTATTGCAAAGTCACGGCATTGGCAAGGGAAGGCAATTTTGTGAAAAATTAGCAGAACAAGCGGGTATTGAGCGACAACATCCGGCATTACAGCGTTGGCAGGCTACCGTGCATGAAACCCAAAATGATCGTGAAATTGTCATGCTGTACAGTAAATTAGTTCAGCCTGTCTTGGATACACAAGCCAGGCAAGAGATCAGCCGTTCAGCCGCGGAATCGGCTTTGATGATCGCGGTCAGTCCATTGGCTATTGTGGATATGGCTTTTATTGCGTGGAGAAACATTCGTCTCATTAATCGTATTGCAGCGCTTTATGGCATTGAATTAGGTTATTTCAGCCGTATTCGCTTATTTCGGTTGGTATTGCTGAATATTGCTTTTGCAGGAGCATCAGAATTAGTCAGAGAAGTGGGTATGGACTGGTTGTCACAGGACATTGCCGCTCGTCTTTCTGTACGCGCAGCACAAGGGATTGGTGCAGGATTACTGACAGCGCGTTTGGGCATCAAGGCCATGGAATTGTGTCGGCCTTTGCCGTGGATTGATGGCGATAAACCGAAGTTAGGGGATTTTCGTCACCAGTTGATTGCTCAGCTCAAAACTGCGCTTACCTAATGAAATACAATAACAAGGCCGCAGAGGCGGACTCAAAAAGCAGCCATAACGGCACTTAATAACGACTGTCATACCAGATTGACACTTTATTTTCTTGTAAACTTTTGCTGACAAGGTCTTCATCTATTGGATAGTAACGGGTAACATTCAGGCAGTTAAGAACATCGTATAAATAAGGTCAGAAAAATGCGATTGGAAGTTACTTGTCAGGATCGAATTGGGTTAACCCGCGAATTACTTGATTTACTGGTTTTACGAAATATTGACCTGAAAGGAATTGAAATTTCTCCTGCACGTCGTATTTACCTTAATTTTACTCAAATTGATTTCAATATTTTCCGTGAATTGATGGCAGAAATTCGCCGTATCAATGGTGTCATTGATGTCAGGACTGTTGCCTTTATGCCGTCGGAGAAAGAGCATAGGGCAATGTGGACACTGCTGGAATCGGTTCCTGAACCTATCTTTTCTATTGACATGAAAGGCAATGTTGAACTGGTTAACTCCGCGGCTTTGGCATTGTTTGGTGTCAGTAAAGAAAAAATTAGCCAAAAAAACATAGGCCATCTGATTAGCAATTACAATTTCCTTCGCTGGCTTGAAAGTGAGCATCATCAATCCCATTCAGCACAACTATCCGTCAAAGGGCAAGATTATCGGATGGATATTATTTCTATGCAATTAACAGATGAAAATCAGGTTGTTAGGTGTGTAGGGGCGGTAATTATGTTGCGTTCTGGTGAACACCAGCCAACGGTGCATATTGAGTCGTCACGCAAAAAATTAACTGTAAATGGTGATAACGCTTTTGAACAGATTATTGCTGTTAGCCCTAAAATGGTTCATATCGTTGAGCAGGCCCGTAAAATGGCAATGCTCGACGTTCCCTTGCTGCTTGTCGGTGAGACAGGAACGGGAAAAGATGAATTTGCTAAAGCCTGTCATTTGCGCAGTGCAAGGGGAAAACAGCCTTTTCTTGGGTTAAATTGTGCTTCCATGCCGGATGATGTTGTAGAAAGTGAGTTGTTTGGTTATGCGGCGGGAGCCTATCCCAATGCATTGGAAGGCAAAAAAGGATTCTTTGAACAGGCTAATGGCGGTACGGTTTTGTTAGATGAAATCGGTGAAATGTCGCCACAGATGCAGACTAAATTACTTCGTTTCTTGAACGATGGAACATTTCGCCGTGTCGGTGAAGAGAATGAAGTTAAGGTGAATGTCAGAATCATTTGTGCCACTCAGAAAAACTTAATTGAGTTGGTACAAAAAGGCGAGTTTCGGGAAGATCTCTATTATCGGCTGAATGTCTTAACCATTACATTACCGCCTTTGCGGGAACGTCAGGCGGATATCATGCCATTGACGGACTATTTTGTAACACGTTTTGCGCAAGAACAGGGCTTACATAAGCCTAAGTTCTCTGCTGATTTAGAGCAATTTTTGTGTGGTTATCATTGGCCAGGCAATGTCAGACAGCTTCGCAATGCGATATATCAAGCATTGACTCAACTTGAGAGTAACAAATTCAGTCCGCAGGATATCCGGTTACCTGAACTAGAAGCTGAGGTAACATTTAATGAAGATATTCTGGTGGGTTCTTTGGATGAAATCAGCAAGCGTTTTGAACGCTCTGTATTGACACGTCTTTATCGTCATTATCCCAGTACGCGTAAGCTGGCAAAACGGCTTGGCGTTTCTCACACGGCAATAGCTAATAAATTACGCGAATATGGATTGAGTGGTAAGAAACACTTAGTTGAGCATGAATACGATGAATAATAACTGAAATATTACTGCTTTTAACAAAATCTTATATATAAAATAAGCTGGCGACGATAAAATAATTAATTGTGATTTTATCGTCGCCAGGAAATAAGTCTTTAAAGACTATGTTTTAAAAAATGCGTTGCTGTGTGAAAAAACAAAAGCAATAATAAAACAATTATTTTAATGCGGCTAATGCGCTGTCATAATCAGGTTCATTGGTGATTTCATCGACCAATTGGCTATAAATAACGTGGTTATTTTCATCCAAAATAACTACAGCGCGTGCAGTCAGTCCACCCAATGGGCCTTCGCTTATTGCAACGCCGTAATCTTCCTGAAATTTCCCGCTACGCAGCGTAGAAAGAGTGACAACATTAGACAGACCTTCAGAACCACAGAAACGGGACTGGGCAAAAGGCAAGTCTGCTGAAATACACAGTACGACAGTATTGTCTAATTCACTGGCAAGTTGGTTGAATTTACGGACAGATGTGGCACAAACACCGGTGTCAATACTTGGGAAGATATTAAGCACTTTACGTTTACCTGCGTAGTAGCTCAATGTGACATCAGCGAGATCTTTAGCGACTAGTGTGAATTCTTTTGCTGCCTGACCTGCTTGTGGAAAATCTCCGTTAACGGTGATATCACCACCTTGAAACTTGACTGTTTGTGTCATGGTTTAATCCCTCTATAAAGTAAACTACGCCGTCAGTGTAAAGGAATAGTGGGATCTTGCCCACAAAAATAGATACAATATTCATGAAATACTCTTCCTTTCTTTAATTAACAATGTCTTATAATTTATTTTTAAGGTGATTATTAGGCGCACCTGATAAAAAACCACGCGTAATATGTGCACGGAGCAAATATCAATATACTAATGGCCGATTGATCAAACTGTGGTTAAAAGAATATCCGATCACCAATCCTGAAGATGTCGCCTATAGTCATACCATGTATATCATCAAAAAACACAATTGAGCATGAAGAGTAAGGCATTTAAGTACAAACAAGGAGCAGATGTGGAAGTGATCTATGGCTCGGTATTTAAAGGTTCAAATGCAATTTATGCCTGTCAATTAAATGGCAAGGGAGGCATTACGGCATTCGCGGAAGATTCACTCGTAACCGCAAAGCAGCCAGTTTGGCAACATCTTGATTATAAAAACTTGGATAGTTATCAATGGATTATGAATACAATCTTGCTACCGCCACCAGTGAAGGAGGGGTTAGTGAGTGATAATATTCGTCCAAAAGTACTGCGCACAGGTGAAGGAACTTTGATTACCTTGAGATCAGTGAACCGTAATGATAATGCACGTCCCGATCATCTGGTTTCGTTTCGCATCTATATTAATGACCAAATTATTATCTCCAGCCGACATCGAAAAATTCATTCCATCGATCAAATTCTGGATGATTTGCACAATGGTGTTGGTGCGAAAAGTACAGGGAATTGGCTGGTAGAAATAGCGGGAGCCATTACTGATGAAGCCAATGATTTTATTGAAGAGCTACATGACAACCTGATTGAGTTTGAAGATGATATTTTGGAGCAGAAGGTTCCTGGTCGCGGAGAGTTAGTATTGCTGCGTAAACAGTTAATCGTTCTGCGCCGATATATGGCACCACAGCGGGATATTTTTATCCGTTTGGCCAGTGAGAAATTGCCCTGGATGAACGATGAAGAACGCCGTTTAATGCAGGAAATTGCAGACCGGTTGGGCAGGGGAATCGATGATCTTGATGGTTGTATTGCCCGAACCGCAGTTCTTGCCGATGAAATTACTTCCATGATGGCGGATGCCATGAACCGCCGTACTTACATGATGTCTCTATTGGCGATGGTATTCTTGCCAACCACCTTTTTGACGGGGTTGTTCGGTGTCAACCTGGGGGGAATACCAGGCAATGAGTATCGGTTTGGATTCGGTTTGTTCACTCTTTTGTTGTCATTATTGATGGTGGCTTTTGCGTGGTGGTTAAGGCGAAGCAAATGGCTATAGGTTTGAGATAAATCAATAATTGATCGCCATAATTAAGGCACTATAGCTCCCGCAGGTGAATACAACGTTGAACAATGAACGTTGTACTCCATAATTGTAGTTTTTCTCATATTGAGTTTCACACAGAATAATTGCTCATTAATTATGCCGATATTTGTTTTAGTATCGGCTATTTTTTTTTTTGACAGAGTTTAAGCAGACTGTACAAAAGCTACTTATTTTTAAATATTTTTTTAAATATTTGTTACATCAATAAACATTGATTCATCAATATTCGTTGACGATACCACGGCTTCGTTAAAAGCATACTCTTCTCTTTCCCCCTCACGATGCAAGGGCAAGTTGACAAAGTCGAAAATAGTTTTGTCTGCCAATTGGCTTGGGCTAACATTTTGAATAGACTTGAAAATATTTTCCACTCTGCCTGGTGTTTTCTTATCCCAATCTACCAGCATGGCTTTGATTGCTTGCCGCTGTAGGTTTTCCTGGGAACCACATAAATTACAAGGAATGATTGGGAATTTTTTGCTTTCCGCATACTGAATAAGGTCTGTCTCCCGGCAATATGCCAGAGGTCTTATAACGACATTACGGCCATCGTCAGAGCGTAATTTTGGTGGCATCGCTTTCATACGTGCGCCATGGAACATATTCAGGAACAGCGTTTCAACGATGTCATCAAGATGATGTCCAAGTGCAATTTTGGTCGCCCCGATTTTTTCTGCAAAAGAATAGAGGGTGCCGCGACGTAGCCTTGAGCACAATCCACAGGTAGTTTTGCCTTCAGGAATTTTCTCTTTAACCACTGAGTAGGTATCTTTATCAACAATGTAGTATGGAATATCCAGGCTTTCAAAATATTGGGGTAAAATGTGTTCAGGAAAGCCAGGCTGTTTCTGATCAAGGTTTACAGCAACGACTTTGAATGTTATTGGTGCCGCTTTTTGCAGATTCAACAGAATATCTAACATCGCGAATGAATCTTTGCCACCACTGATACATGCCATTACAACATCATTATCTTCAATCATATTGTAATCAATGATGGCAGTACCAACGTTTCTCCGCAGGCGTTTCTGGAGTTTGTTGAATTCAAGTATCTCTTTTCTCGTATCTTTTTGATTCATTGCGACTTCTCACATTGCCGATTATATCGACTGTAGATTTTCTATACGGATCCTTTGCAGGAGGGGGATTATACGGATTTTTCTTTTTGTTTGAAACATGTCTGTGTCTAACAAGTTTCGGCACTATACCGAGCGTTGTTGTAAAAAAGCACGGTAGTGATAAGGGTGCCGCTGATGTCGGTTGGAAAAATATTCACAGTTGGTTTTATACCAATCGTCTTTCAAGTCAAAATTCATTGGGTATATATTTCTAATAATAAAGATGTAAAAAATAAGGCCAGCAATACTGGCCTTGTTCAGTTACTCTATATTGATATCATCCTTATTTGACAATGTGTTAATTATTTCCGTACTGATAATGGAAACTGAGTCAATAATATTCTCGTGATAACAATCATTAATCAACTTAATGACTAATGGATGGGTTGACCATTGTGAAATATTATTATCTGGTGTTTTGATTATCAGTCGACTCATGGTCAGTCCTGTTTCTTCTTTATGATATGGGTTTATTTTACCCGCTTTAAATAAAGTGATATTTGTATATGATAATTTTCCGCTTAAATGACAGTCCGCTATTCTAGACTCAAAAGGTATTGCTTCTAATACCTTATTGATATAAGTTTCGCTTGCTCCCATTTCCTGTAACTTTTTGACAACCTTGTTATATGCATTTGATATATCTAATTTATTTCTGAGTTCTTTTATCTCATCATTATTGATAACGGTATCTAATAGAAACAACTGAATCTCTTTTGCACCAAGTTGTTCCAATTGAAATGCAATCTCTATCGCTAATTGTCCTCCTAATGACCAGCCTAGAATACGGATAGGTTTATCAATGGAAGTTTCAGTCAAGATTAATTCCATGTAGATCTGTGCTATCTGTTGTAATGAATCGATTTTATGCTCTGTGGAAAGATTGTAATTATCGATACCGATGCAGTTATACGTATTAGATAAAGCATTTGCCAGAGGCTCATAGACTTCACTACCGCAATTAACTGCATGGATCATAAACAGTTTATTGCTTGCGGTTGATTCGGGTGTTAAGAAATTAAGTAAATTAGATGTAGCGCTACCGGTTTCCAACCATTGGGATAACAAGGAAACGCATTTGTAGCTAAATAGAATATTTAAAGGAATATCAACGTTTATTTCATTACGCATTGCTGTAGTTAATTTAATCGCTATGAGGGAATTACCACCAATGCGGAAGAAGTTATCTTCAATACTTACCCGTTCCAGACCTAAAACTTCCTGCCAAATAGCACATAACTGGGTTTCCAGTGCATTACGGGGCGCAATATAGTTGTCACTCTTACCCCATACCGGTGTTGGCAGGGCGCGGCGATCCAGCTTGCCGTTGAGGGTTAAGGGTACGGATTCGATACGGGTAAAGTTGGCGGGCAGCATATAGTCTGGCAAGCGGGTGGAAAGATACCGAACTAAGGTATCATCGGGCAGCACACCGTCGGTGACCAGATACGCCACCAGTATTTGATCCCCTTTGTGCTCATGGTCAATCACCACCGCCTGTTTAACTTGCGGATGCGTGGCAAGGGCCGTTTCAATTTCTCCCAATTCGATACGGTAGCCCCGGATCTTAACCTGAAAATCATTGCGTCCCAGATATTCCAGCTCCCCGTTCGGCCGCCAGCGGACTAAGTCGCCGGTTTTGTACAAACGGGTATAGCCACAGGCTTTATCTGCTTCTGACGCAAACGGGTTCTCAACAAAACGTTCAGCGGTGAGTTCAGGTCGGTTTAAATACCCCCGTGCCAGTCCGGCACCGCCAATATATAACTCACCCGACACACCGATAGGGGACAAGTTGTTGTGACTATCAAGGACGTAAAGACGAACATTATTGATGGATTTACCAATATTGTTGGCGATTTCCCCGGATTGGTAGTGCTTGCCGCTGGCACAAACGGTTACTTCGGTGGGGCCGTACGCATTCAGTACCTCGCAGTGATGACTGAAATAGTCAAGAAAATCTAAAGACGGGGTTTCTCCCGCGGTCACCAGTAACTGTAAAGAGGGCAATTCAGTGCCAATTAACATTTTTAATATGGCTGGAGGTAAGGTGGCTAATTCAATGCCTTCGCGCTGGATCAGTTGTGCAACAGCCGGCGCATTGCGCTCTGTTTCGCTGCACAGGTAAACCGTCAGGCCATGCAGTAAACTGACAAACAGTTCAGAAACCGAGGCATCAAAGACATAAGCCGCAAACATTAAGGCTTTTTTGCGCTTTGTGATATCAAACAGGGCTGCCTGTGCCGCCACCAGATGGGCCACATTTTTATGCTCAATCATGACGCCTTTAGGCTGCCCCGTGGTGCCTGAGGTGTAGATGATATAGGCCAGATCGGCAGGATTATTGATGGATGCCAAATTTTCCACTGACTGATCTCTGGTGAGGGTCTGGTCATCTGCCGCTACCCGTATCGGTGGCGCTGCCCGTGCCTGCGTATATTCCGTCAGTGTTGTCAGATAGCGTTGCTGGGTAAGGACACACGGGCTTTGGGTATCTTGCAGAATAAACTGCACCCGCTCCGGCGGATATGCCGGGGAAATTGGCACATAAGCGCCGCCGGCTTTGAGCACTGCCAGAATACTGATGACCATCTCCAGACTGCGGTCAAGATAGAGGGCGATGGGGGTATCTGCTGGCATGGGGGCATTTTTATTTTGCTGATAATGTTCACGAATAACCCGGGCTAACTGATTGGCCCGTTGGTTTAATTGCCGGTAGGTCAGGGTTTCCCCTTCAAATACCAGTGCCACATTATCCGGCGTCTTTTCTGCCTGTACTTCAAAGAGCTGCTGCAAGGTTTTCTCTTGCGGGTAAGGCGCATCGGTCTGGTTCCAGGTGTGCAGCAGGGTATGGCGCTCCGGGGCCGACAGGATATCAATCTCCGCCAGCGATTGTTGCGGGTCTGTCACGAAGGCGGCCAGCACCCGTTGGTAGATAGCGGCCAGTCGTGCCACGGTGGTGTCGTTAAACAGGCTGACCGCGTAATTCAGGTTGCCTGTAATAGCGGGTTGTCCCTCAGACAGAAACAGGCTCAGGTCAAATTTGGCCGGGCTGTACAGGGATTCGTCTAATGTCACCGGTTGAAACGGCAGTCTGGCTTCATCTGGCCGGTGTTCCCCAAAACGGTGTAAGCCAAACATCACCTGAAAAATCGGATGACGGGCGGGGTCACGTTCAATTGCCAGAGCGTCAAGCAGTTGTTCAAACGGCATGTCCTGATGCGCTTTGGC
This sequence comes from Xenorhabdus sp. SGI 60, assembly GCF_056632175.1. Taxonomy (NCBI): domain Bacteria; kingdom Pseudomonadati; phylum Pseudomonadota; class Gammaproteobacteria; order Enterobacterales; family Morganellaceae; genus Xenorhabdus; species Xenorhabdus sp. SGI 60. Next base: position 1,935,550 of record NZ_CP196860.1, read on the forward strand.
ATCGGCAAGCAACTGATGAATTTGTTGAATCAGGGTGGCGACATTGTCTGTCAGCACAAGTTGTGCCCGCAAGACCAGAGAGTTGACAAACATCCCTATCAGCGTTTGGGTTTGGGCGTGGTGCCGGTTATCAGTCGGTGTACCCAGTACGATATCGTTTTGGCCGGATAATTTTGCCAGCGTGACATAAAAGCCACCGAGCAGCACGGTATACAGGGTGGTTTCCTGCTCTTTTGCCAGCATTCTGAGCTGGTCAGAGAGGGCGGTATCTAACGTGAAATTGAAGTCCCGTCCCTGATAACTGACCTGAGCGGGTCTGGGGGAGTCTGTTGGCAAGGTCAGGGTTTCGTAGTGGGCTAAGGTCTGTCGCCAGTAAGCGAGCTGGCGTTCACGCACATCGCCCTGTAAATATTCCCGCTGCCAGGCGGCATAGTCGCCATAGGTGATATCCAGAACGGGCAACCGGCTGTCACGGCCGGCTAACAAGGCTGGGTAAATCTCGGCCAGTTCACGCATAAAAATGTCGATGGCCCAGCCATCAATGGCGATATGGTGCCATAACATCAGGAAGTAATGTTTATCGGCCAGGGCATAGTGACAGAGGCGCAGGCCGGGTTCGGTGGTCAAATCAAATGGCGTGGCTATCTCAGTGCGTACGGTATCCAGAAGCGTGTCAATATCATCACAGGGCGCGACTGACCGGATAACCAACGGCCTGTCCAGTATTTGTTGGTAGTTCTGCCCGTCATCATGATGGGGGTATACCGTTCTTATCACAGCATGGCGCTGCGCTAATCGGTTAATGGCGGCTTCTAACACGGGCAAACAGGCGGCATTATCCAGTTGAACCAGACAGGGGATATGGTAGGCATCGGTGCCCTGTTCAAACTGCTCGATAAACAGCATTCTTTCCTGAGCAAAGGATAAGGGGGAGTGCGCCAATTCACGGTGAGGAATAACCGTATTGGCGGGTTGTCCCATCTGGTTCGCCAGGCTGGCGATGGTTTTGTGTTCAAAGAGTTGCGTCAGTGAAACCGCAAGCCCAAGGGTGTGGTGAATTGCTGCCGTCAGCTTAATCGCGGTCAGGGAATTGCCGCCGATACGGAAGAAGTTATCTTCAATCCCCACCCGCTCCAAACCTAATACTGTCTGCCAGATAGCGCATAACTGAGTTTCTAAGGCATTACGGGGCGCAATATAGTTGTCACTATTACCCCATACCGGTGTTGGCAGGGCGTGGCGGTCCAGCTTGCCGTTGAGGGTTAAGGGTATGGATTCAATACGGGTAAAACTGGCCGGCAGCATATAGTCCGGCAGGCGAAGAGAAAGGTGTGTCATTAGGGCATCATCTGATACCTCACCCGCCGTAACCAGATACGCCACCAGCACTTGATTGCCTTGATGCTTATAGTCAGTCACCACCGCCTGTTTAACTTGTGGATGGGTGGCAAGGGCCGTTTCAATTTCTCCCAATTCGATACGGTAGCCCCGGATCTTAACCTGAAAATCATTGCGCCCCAGATATTCCAGCTCCCCATTCGGCAGCCAGCAGACTAAGTCACCGGTTTTGTACAAACGGGTATAGCCCCGGGCTTTATCTGCTTCTGAGGCAAACGGATTCTCAACAAAACGTTCAGCGGTGAGTTCAGGCTGGTTTAAATACCCCCGAGCCAGTCCGGCACCGCCGATATATAACTCGCCCGTCGCGCCGATAGGAGATAAGTTACCCTGTTTGTCAACGACATACAGACGGGCGTTATTAATGGCTTGACCAATATTGCGGGCAATCTCCCCAGATTGGTAGTGCTTGCCGCTGGCACAAACGGTCACTTCGGTCGGGCCGTAAGAGTTGAATACATCGCTGTGATGGCTGAAATAGTCAAGGAAATCTAGGGATGGGGCTTCTCCCGCGGTCACCAATAACTGCAAGGAAGGGAACTCAGTGCCAATTAATAACTTCAGTATGGCAGGAGGCAGGGCGGCGATTTCAATACCTTCGCGTTGGATCAGTTGTGCAACGGCCGGCGCATTGCGCTCTGTTTCACTGCACAGATAGACCGTCAGGCCATGGAGTAAACTAGAAAACAGTTCGAAAACGGAACCATCAAAGACATAAGCCGCAAACATTAGGGCTTTTTTGCGCTTTGAGATATCAAACAGGGTTGCCTGTGCTGCCACCATATGGGCCACATTTTTATGTTCGATCATGACGCCTTTAGGCTGCCCTGTGGTACCTGAGGTGTAGATGATATAGGCCAGGTCGGTAGGTTTATTGACGGATGCCAAATTTTCTACTGACTGATCTCTGGTGAGGGTTTGGTCATCTGCCGCTATCCGTATCGGCGGCGCTGCCCGCGCCTGAGTATATTCCGCCAAGGTTGTCAGATAGCGTTGCTGGGTGAGGAGACACGGGCTTTGGGTATCTTGCAGAATAAACCGCACCCGCTCCGGCGGGTATGCCGGGGAAATCGGTACATACGCACCACCGGCTTTCAGTACCGCCAGAATACTGATGACCATCTCCAGACTGCGATCGAGGTAGAGAGCGATAGGGGTGTCTGCTGACAGAGGGGCGCAATGTGCACGAATAACCCGGGCTAACTGATTTGCCCGTTGATTTAACTGCCGGTAGGTCAGGGTTTCCCCTTCAAACACCAGTGCCACATTATCTGGCGTCCTTTCTGCCTGTACTTCAAAAAGTTGCTGTAAGGTTTTATCTTGCGGGTAAGGGGCATCGGTCTGGTTCCAGGTGTGCTGCAGGGCATAACGCTCTGCTTCACTGAGGAACAAGATGGCAGTATGAAGCTGGTGTGGATCACCGGCCACTGCGTGTAGAATGCGTTCAAGCTGATGCAGCAAGCGCTGTGCTTGTTTGTCGGTCAGCCAGTCTTCACCATAACCCAATTTAACTGTAAGACAGTTATTCTGCTCATAGGCCATTAACGACACCGGATAGTCCACTTTTTCGATGGCCTGGCGGAATATCAGGGTATTCTCAATACCTCCTTCATTTTCGTTTGCCACGGGGACGGGGTAGTTTTCAAAGACAAACAGGCTATGGAATAACCGTTCCCCGTCGGATTGCAAACTGGCAAGTGAGACGGCACTGTGGCTGTTAAGTGCAGCGATATCTTTCTGTATAGCTTGTAAAACACTAATAACACTATGGGTATTATCCCACTGCACCATTAATGGCAACGTATTAATATACAGGCCGACGCTGGATTCAATGCCGTCTACCGGTATATCGCGTCCGGATACGGTGGTGCCGACAATAGTCTGTTCATCTCCGGTGTAACTGTGCAGTAATTTATGCCAGGCAAATTGCAAGACCACGTTCAAGGTAATGCCTTGTTCACGACACATTTTCTTAATCTGCTGATATACGTTTCCCTGGACAGTAATAGTTTGCCTCGCGGGTTTTTCAATCGCTCTTATCCGAGTTAAATCAATGTGATGACTTAACAGGGCAGAAAGATTATTGGCTCCCTGAAATTGTGCTTTGCGCTTCTCCCAATAGATTTCAGATCCCGCTTTGTGTTCCAGATAATATTGCTGGGTTGCCAGATAGGCTTTATCTGCCACTATTTGGGGAACGTGTTTTTGTGCGAGTTGGTTGTAATATTCATGCACGTTTTGCAATAAAATTGGGTTACTCCAACCGTCAGTAATACTGTGATGTTGCGTGATCAGCACCGTTACCCGTTGTTCACTCTGTTTAATTAAGGTAAAGCGGATTAACCCGGGCTGACGTAAATCAAAGGGTAAGGAGCGATCATGTTGTTGGATCGCTTCAATCGCTCTGGTTTTCTCTTCTGGTAATAACTGACTGATATCCTTGATAATAAAATTCTTCGAATCAAGGCTTGCCCCTTCAGTGACAATCTGCAACATTTCTTCTTCCCAATTAAATGCTGTTCTGAGGATAGGAAAGCGCAGTGAGGTCAGAACCCAGGCCTGTTGGTAGGTGGCAAGGTCGAGTTGAGTGTGATAATCCAATAGCAGTTGCACGCGATAAGCATCATCCTGTGGTTGAGCCAGATGATGATAAATAAATCCCTGCTGCAAGCTGGTCGCTGGATACAGTGCTTCAATCTTATATGTCTGTTGAAGATGACGTAAAAGTTCGATTGAGATCCCTTCAATACCGTAGTCACTGGGCGTTTTTATTCCACCCAATTGAGCCTGTTTTTGACCTGTGGTGATGACAGAATTAAGTGCCTGCTCAAAGGCTGTGATAAATTTCTGTGTCTGAGTTTGTGATAAGGATGAACTGAGACTAAATTGCAGCCTGCCCGTTTGAATTAAGCCATTAATATTCAATAACAAATGACTATGGTTATCATCTGTCACGACGGTTCCACAGTCGTCGCTGATCAGTGACCAATTTTGCTCAGTTTCTGTGCCTAACTGCCCGAGATAATTGAAGCCAATTGTCGGTAAATCTCCCGACAGATATCCGGCCTGACGTAATGCACCATAACCGATACCTTTGTTTGGCACGGTACGCAGCATCTCTTTCGTGTGAATAATCGTCTCAGCGATATTGTCCTGCATTACCAGACGAACTGGATAAGTGGTTGTAAACCAGCCGACGGTTTCTGAAACATCCAGCGTGTTATCAATCGCTTCCCGTCCATGACCTTCAAGCATAATGTGGTTAACTGGATGTGAGAAAATAGTCTGTAATGCTAATGTGAGGGCGCTAAGCAATAAGTCGTTAATTTCAGTATGGTAACCGGCATTGGCTTCACGCAGCAGAATGTCGGTTAATTCAGCGGAAACACTCAACTTGTGTTGGCTCATTTCATGCGAAGCAGAGTAGACATGGTTTTCAGCCATGACTTGCTGCCAATAGAGAATTTCCTGTTGATGGTGTTCTGCATAGTGATGGACTGCATTAACCCATTGTCGATAGCTACTGGTTTTCGCTGGCAGCGTTTCGCCTTGCAGCAATCTGCGCATATCTTCCGCAATGATTCGCCAGGACACGACATCAATAATCAGGTGGTGAAATGCGAAGAATACGCGAGCGCTGCCATCGGCATATCCGGTCAGATGGGCGGCTTGCCACAAAGGGCCTGTGCAATAATTAAAGCCACTTTGCCATTGGGTCAGTTGTTGGTGATTCAATTCATTAAAATCACAACGCTGTAATGTGGGTAACCAGGGGGGGATTCCTGAGGGATAACACTGGCGATAACCCTGTTCGGTATTAATAAAATGAGCGCGTAGCATATCATGCCGCTCAGTCAGTGTGATCAACGCCTGTTCAATAACCGCATGACTGATACTGCCTGGCAGCCGGATCATAAATGCCTGATTCCAATGATGCGGGCTTGATAAATTCCAGTTGAAGAAATCTTGCTGGATAGGCAATAGACCAAATTCCCCATGCAATAATCCCTGTTCAGCCACCACAGATACATGGGATGAAATTTGTGTCAGCAGTTGCGCTAACTGCGTTACCGTTGGTGCTTCAAAGATCGATTTGGCCTGCAGGGAAAAACCAGCCCGTCGCAGCCTGGAAACCAGTTTGATGCTGATTATGGAATCGCCACCAATACGGAAGAAATTGTCTTCAATGCCAATTTTCTCCAGCCCTAACACTTCCCGCCAAATGGCACACAACTGGGTTTCTAAGTCATTACGGGGCGCTATATAACTGTCGCGGTTTTGCCATTTCGGCTCTGGCAGGGCGCGGCGATCCAGCTTGCCGTTGAGGGTTAAGGGTATGGATTCAATGCGGGTAAAGTTGGCAGGCAGCATATAGTCTGGCAAACGGGTAGAAAGATATCTAATCAGGGCGTCATCGGATAACGCGCTATCTGTGACCAAGTACGCGATCAGTACCTTATTTCCTTTATGCTCGTGATCAGTCACTACCGCTTGTTTGATCTGTGGGTGTGAGGTCAGGGCACTTTCAATTTCTCCCAGTTCAATGCGATAACCGCGAATTTTAACCTGGAAGTCATTGCGTCCCAGATATTCCAGCTCTCCATTCGGTAGCCAGCGGACTAAGTCGCCGGTTTTGTACAGGTGGGTATAGCCGTTGGCTTTCTCTTCTGGGGTGGCAAAGGGATTTGGCACGAAACGTTCGGCAGTGAGTTCAGGTTGATTTAAATAACCGCGTGCTAATCCGGCACCGCCGATATATAACTCGCCTGATGCACCAATGGGGGACAGGTTTCCCTGTTTGTCAAAAACATACAGACGAACGTTATTAACTGCTTTACCAATATTGCTGGCAATGTCTTCATGTTGATAGCGCTTTCCAGTCGCACAAACGGTGATTTCGGTCGGACCGTACGCATTCACCACATCACAGTGATGGCTGAAATAGTCAAGAAAATCTAAGGACGGTGATTCACCGGCCGTCACTAATAACTGTAAGGAAGGTAACTTAGTACCAACTAATAATTTCAATATAGCCGGGGGTAAGGTAACGATTTCAATACCTTCTCGCTGAATCAGTTGTGCAACTGCCGGTGCATTGCGTTCTGTTTCTCTGCACAGATAAACCGTCAGGCCATGCAGTAAACTGAGAAACAGTTCGGAAACCGAGGCATCAAAGACATAAGCCGCAAACATTAAGGCTTTTTTTCGCTTTGTGATATCAAACAGTTCTGCCTGTGCCGCCACCAGATGAGCTACATTTTTATGCTCAATCATGACGCCTTTAGGCTGTCCTGTGGTGCCTGAGGTATAGATGATATAGGCCAAATCAGTAGGTTTATTGACCGGAACCAAATTTTCCCCGGACTGATCCCTGATGACTATTTGGTCATCTGCCGCTATCGATATCGGTGATCCCGCGAGTGTTGTCAGATGTCGTTTTTGGGTGAGTACGCACCGGCTTCCGGTATCTTGCAGAATAAACTGCACCCGTTCCGGGGGATATTCGGGGGATATAGGCACATAAGCGCCGCCGGCTTTCAGCACGGCTAAGATACTAATCACCATTTCCAGACTGCGGTCAAGGTAGAGGGCGATGGGGGTGTCTGCTTGCAAAGGGGCATCATTGTACTGCTGAAAACGGTCACGAATAACCCGGGCTAACTGATTGGCCTGTTGATTTAATTGCCGGTAGGTCAGCGTTTCCCCTTCAAATACCAGTGCCACATTATCCGGTGTCTTTTCAGCCTGTACTTCAAAGCGTTGCTGTAAGGTTTTATCTTGCGGGTAAGGCGCATCAGTCTGATTCCAGGTGTGCAGTAGGGTATGACGCTCTTCTTCACTAAGGAACAAGATAGAAGTATGAAGCTGGTGTGGATCACAGGCTACAACGTGTAGAATGCGTTCAAGCTGATAAAGTAAGCGTTGCGCTTGTTTATCTGTCAGCCAGTCTTCACCGTAGCCTAACTTGACGATCAGGCTGTTATCCTGTTCATAAGCCTTCAGCGATACCGGATAATCCACTTTTTCGAAGGCCTGGCGGAATGTCAGGGTGTTTTCAATGCCGCCCTCGTTTTCGTTCACTACAGGATCAGGATAGTTTTCAAAAACCAGCAGGCTGTGGAATAACCGTTTCCCATCGGATTGTAAGCCGGCAAGCGATATCGCACTGTGGCTGTTGAGTGCGGCGATATCCAGTTGTATCTCTTGCAATATAGTGGCTACGCTGTCAGCCTGGTTCCATTGCACTGTTAACGGTAACGTATTGATATACAAGCCAACACTAGACTCAACACCCTCTACCGGTACATCGCGCCCGGATACAGTAGTACCGACAATGGTCTGTTCATCTCCGGTGTAACTGTGCAGTAATTTATGCCAGGCAAATTGCAGTACCACATTCAGGGTAACACCTTGCATTCGGCACATACCCTTAAGTTGCATATAGGCGTCTCCTCGCACAGTAAGCGCTTGTTCGGCTGGCTTTTCAACGGTTTTTATCTGCGTTAAATCAACATACTGACTTAGCAGAGCAGAAAGATCGTTGGCTCCCTGAAAGTGAGCTTTGCGCTGCGCCCAATATGCATCTGTTTCAACTTTATGATCCAGATGATATTGCTGGGTTGCCAGATAAGCCTGTTCTACGACGACCTGCGGTACTTGTCCCTTTATCAGTTGATTGTAATATTCATGTACAGCCTGTAATAAAATCGAGTTACTCCAGCCATCGGCAATACAGTGATGTTGGGTGATCAGCACGGTTACCCGTTGTTCATTTTGTTTGATGAAAGTGAAGCGGATTAATCCAGGCTGGCTTAAATCAAAAGGCAAGGTACGGTCATGTTGTTGGATTGCTTCAATCGCCTTGTTTCGCTCTGTCTCTGGTAATTGGCTGATATCTTTACTCTTGAAATGTGCCGAATGAATACTGGCACCTGCAGTGACAATCTGCAAAATTTCCCCTTCCCAATCAAATGCGGTTCTGAGGATAGGGAAACGCAGGGAGGCCAGCGACCAGGCTTGTTGATAGGCGGTAAAGTCGATATTGGTGTGATAATCCAACAGTAACTGCATACGATAGGCATCATCCTGTGGTTGAGTCAGATGATGATAAATAAACCCCTGTTGTAAACTGGTGGCAGGAAATATCACTTCAATGCCATTAAAGGTAAAACGTTTGAAATCCTCTTCGGAGAAAATGTTCTCTTCATTTAAGAAAATTAATATGTTTTCCCTTTTCTTCTTAACCTTATCAATAAGCTGGACAGGGGGTGTTTCCCCTGTAAATGCCAGTTTTAATTTATTCTCACAAGCCCATATCGATACATGATTTTTTTTAAGTTCTTTAAATAGCATCAACATTTTTTACACGTCCAAGATGGTTTTCTTTTCTGGATAGAGAGGTGAATTTTCGTTATCCACATAGTCAAAACGATGAGTAAGCTGGTTGAGCTGCTCAATTGAAACGCCTTTAATTCCGTAATCGCTGGGCGTTTTTATTCCTCCCGCATGGGCCTGTTTTTGACTTTCGCTGATAACATTATTGAGTGCTTGCTCAAATGCCGTGATAAATACCGCTGTCTGAGCGTGTGGCAAGCGGGAGTCCACACTAAATTGCAGTTTTCCCGTCTGAACTGCGCCATTGATATTCAGCAATAAAGCGTTGTGATCCCCGCTGGCTATCACTGCGCCACAATTATCGCTACTCAGTGACCAGTCTTGATGGCAACCTCCGCCTAACTGACCGAGATAATTGAAGCTGATGGCCGGTAAATCTCCTGACAAATAGCCAGCCTGACGTAACGCGCCATAACCAATACCTTTGTTTGGTACGGCGCGAAGCATCTCTTTGATGTGAATAATGGTTTCTGCAATAGTGGTCTGCATTTCCAGCCGAACAGGGTACTGTGTTGTAAACCAGCCGACGGTTTCGGCAAGATCTAGCGTGTTATCGATGGCTTCCCGTCCATGCCCTTCCAGAACGATGTGGTTTACTGTTCGGGAGAAAGTCTCCTGTAATGCCAAGGTTAGGGCGCTCAATAATAAGTCGTTAATTTCAGTGGAATAACCGGCGTTGGCTTCATGCAGCAGGATATCGGTCATCTCGGCAGAGATATCTAATTGGTGATAAGTGGTTGTACCCAGTGCAGGATGTATGCCGTTGCCTGTTATGACTTGTTGCCAGTAGGACACTTCATCTTGATGCTGTTGTGCATAATGATGGACTGCGGCCACCCACTGCCGATAACTGCTGGTTTTCGGTGGTAAGGTCATGCCTTGCAATAACAAACGCATATCTTCGGTAATAATTCGCCAGGATACAGCGTCAATGATCAGGTGGTGGAATGCGAAGAATAATCGGGCGCTGCCATCGGTGTATCCAGTCAGATGAGCGGATTGCCATAAGGGGCCGTTACTGTAATCAAATCCACTTTGCCATTGGGTGAGTTGTTGGTGTAATTCCGTTTCTGTAAGTTCACTGATATTACAGTGCTGTAATGCAGACAACCAGGGGGGCATTTCCGGCGAATAGCACTGACGGTAGCCGTTTTCAGTATATATAAAATGGACACGTAATATGTCGTGCCGCTCAGTCAGTGCGATCAGCGCCTGTTCAATAGCAGTATGACTGATATTGCCTGGTAGTCGGATCATAAATGCCTGATTCCAATGGTGTGGGTTTGGCAGATTGAGGTCAAAGAAACTTTGCTGGATAGGCAATAAATCAAACTCTCCGCTTAGTAACCCTTGTTCAGCACTGGCTTTTACTGTGTGTGATATCAGTGTTGGCAGTTGGGCTAATCGAGCCACCGTTGGTGCTTCAAATATTGATTTGACCTGGAGATAAAAGCCCGCCTGACGCAGTTTGGAAACTAGCTGGATACTGACTATGGAGTCACCGCCGATACGGAAGAAGTTATCTTCAATGCCAATTCTTTCCAGCCCCAACACCTCTTGCCAGATGGCACACAACTGAGTTTCTAAGGCATTACGGGGCGCTATATAGTTGTCACTATTGCCCCATACCGGTGTTGGCAGGGTGCGGCGATCCAGCTTGCCGTTGAGGGTTAAGGGTACGGATTCGATACGGGTAAAGTTGGCGGGCAGCATATAGTCTGGCAAGCGGGTGGAAAGATACCGAACTAAGGTATCATCGGGCAGCATACCGTCGGTGACCAGATACGCCACTAGCACTTGATTGCCTTGATGCTTATAGTCAGTCACCACCGCCTGTTTAACTTGCGGATGGGTAGCAAGGGCCGTTTCAATTTCTCCCAATTCGATACGGTAGCCGCGGATCTTAACCTGAAAATCATTGCGTCCCAGATATTCAAGCTCCCCATTCGGTCGCCAGCGGGCCAAGTCACCGGTTTTGTACAAACGGGTATAGCCCCGGGTTTTATCTGCTTCTGACGCAAACGGGTTCTCAACAAAACGTTCAGCGGTGAGTTCAGGTCGGTTTAAATACCCCCGTGCCAGTCCGGCACCGCCAATATATAACTCACCCGACACACCGATAGGGGACAAGTTGTTGTGACTATCAAGGACGTAAAGACGAACATTATTGATGGCCTTACCAATATTGCGGGCGATTTCCCCGGATTGGTAGTGCTTGCCGCTGGCACAAACGGTTACTTCGGTGGGGCCGTACGCATTCAGTACCTCGCAGTGATGACTGAAATAGTCAAGAAAATCTAAAGACGGGGTTTCTCCCGCGGTCACCAGTAACTGTAAAGAGGGCAATTCAGTGCCAATTAATACTTTTAATATGGCTGGGGGTAAGGTGGCTAATTCAATGCCTTCGCGCTGGATCAGTTGTGCAATGGCCGGCGCATTGCGCTCTGTTTCGCTGCACAGATAGACTGTCAGGCCATGCAGTAAACTAACAAACAGTTCAGAAACCGAGGCATCAAAGACGTAAGCCGCAAACATTAAGGCTTTTTTGTGCTTTGTGATATCAAACAGGGCTGCCTGTGCCGCCACCAGATGGGCCACATTTTTATGCTCGATCATGACGCCTTTTGGCTGCCCCGTGGTGCCTGAGGTGTAGATGATATAGGCCAGGTCGGCAGGATTATTGACGGATGCCAAATTTTCCACTGACTGATCTCTGGTGATAGTTTGGTCATCTGCCGCTATCCGTATCGGCGGCGCTGCCCGTGCCTGAGTATATTCCGCCAGTGTTGTCAGATAGCGTTGCTGGGTGAGGACACACGGGCTTTGGGTATCTTGCAGAATAAACTGCACCCGCTCCGGCGGATATGCCGGGGAAATCGGCACATAAGCGCCGCCGGCTTTCAGTACCGCCAGAATACTGATGACCATCTCCAGACTGCGGTCGAGATAGAGGGCGATGGGGGCATTTTTATGTTGCTGACAATGTTCACGAATAACCCGGGTTAACTGATTGGCCCGTTGGTTTAATTGCCGGTAGGTCAGGGTTTCCCCTTCAAATACCAGTGCCACATTATCCGGCGTTTTTTCTGCCTGTACTTCAAAGAGCTGCTGCAAGGTTTTCTCTTGCGGGTAAGGCGCATCGGTCTGGTTCCAGGTGTGCAGCAGGGTATGGCGCTCCGAGGCCGACAGGATATCAATCCCCGCCAGCGATTGTTGCGGGTCTGTCACGAAGGCGGCCAGCACCCGTTGGTAGATAGCGGCCAGCCGTGCCATGGTGGTGTCGTTAAACAGGCTGACCGCGTAATTCAGGTTGCCTGTAATAGCGGGTTGTCCCTCAGACAGAAACAGGCTCAGGTCAAATTTGGCCGGGCTGTACAGGGATTCGTCTAATGTCACCGGCTGAAACGGCAGTCTGGCTTCATCTGGCCGGTGTTCCCCAAAACGGTGTAAGCCAAACATCACCTGAAAAATCGGATGACGGGCGGGGTCACGTTCAATTGCCAGAGCGTCAAGCAGTTGTTCAAACGGCATGTCCTGATGCGCTTTGGCATCGGCAAGCAACTGATGAATTTGTTGAATCAGAGTGGCGACATTGTCTGTCAGCACAAGTTGAGCCCGCAAGACCAGAGAGTTGACAAACATCCCTATCAGCGTTTGGGTTTGGGCGTGGTGTCGGTTATCAGTTGGTGTGCCCAGTACGATATCGTTTTGGCCTGATAATTTTGCCAGCGTGACATAAAAGCCACCGAGCAGCACGGTATACAGGGTAGTTTCCTGCTCTTTTGCCAGCATTCTGAGCTGGTCAGAAAGGGCGGTATCTAACGTGAAATTGAAGTCCCGTCCCTGATAACTGACCTGAGCGGGTCTGGGGGAGTCTGTTGGCAAGGTCAGGGTTTCGTAGTGGGCTAAGGTCTGTCGCCAGTAAGCGAGCTGGCGTTCACGCACATCGCCCTGTAAATATTCCCGCTGCCAGGCGGCATAGTCGCCATAGGTGATATCCAGAACGGGCAACCGGCTGTCACGGCCGGCTAACAAGGCTGGGTAAATCTCGGCCAGTTCACGCATAAAAATGTCGATGGCCCAGCCATCAATGGCGATATGGTGCCATAGCATCAGGAAGTAATGTTTATCGGCCAGGGCATAGTGACGGAGGCGCAGGCCGGGTTCGGTGGTCAAATCAAATGGCGTGGCTATCTCAGTGCGTACGGTATCCAGAAGCGTGTCAATATCATCACAGGGCGCGACTGACCGGATAACCAACGGCCTGTCCAGTATTTGTTGGTAGTTCTGTCCGTCATCATGATGGGGATATACCGTTCTTATTACGGCATGGCGCTGCGCTAATCGGTTAATGGCGGTTTCTAACACGGGCAGACAGGCGACATTATCCAGTTGAACCAGACAGGGAATATGGTAGGCATCGGTACCCTGTTCAAACTGCTCGATAAACAGCATTCTTTCCTGAGCAAACGATAAGGGGTAGTGCGCCAATTCGCGGTGAGGAATAACCGTATTGGCGGGTTGTCCCATCTGGTTCGTCAGGCTGGCGATGGTTTTGTGTTCAAAGAGTTGCGTCAGTGAAACCGCAAGCCCAAGGGTGTGGTGAATCGCTGCCGTCAGCTTAATCGCAGTCAGGGAATTACCGCCGATACGGAAGAAGTTATCTTCAATCCCAATTCTCTCCAGCCCCAATACCTCCTGCCAGATAGCGCATAACTGAGTTTCTAAGGCATTACGGGGCGCGAGATAACTGTCGCGATTACCCCATACCGGCGCTGGCAGGGCGTGGCGGTCCAGTTTACCGTTGAGGGTTAAGGGTATGGATTCAATACGGGTAAAACTGGCCGGCAGCATATAGTCTGGCAGGCGAGACGATAAATATTTTATCAGGGTGTCATTGGACAACCCGCCATCGGTGACCAGATACGCCACCAGCACTTGATTGCCCTGATGCTTATGGTCAGTCATCACCGCCTGTTTAACTTGCGGATGCGAGGCAAGGGCCGTTTCAATTTCTCCCAATTCGATACGGTAGCCCCGGATCTTAACCTGAAAATCATTGCGCCCCAGATATTCCAGCTCCCCGTTCGGCAGCCAGCGAACTAAATCACCGGTTTTGTACAAACGGGTATAGCCACGGGTTTTATCTGCTTCTGAGGCAAACGGATTCTCAACAAAACGTTCAGCGGTGAGTTCAGGCCGGTTTAAATACCCCCGTGCCAGTCCGGCACCGCCGATATATAACTCACCCGTCGCGCCGATAGGGGACAAGTTGTTGTGACTATCAAGGACATAAAGACGGACATTATTGATGGCTTTGCCAATATTGCGGGCAATCGCCCCGGATTGGTAGTGCTTGCCGCTGGCACAAACGGTCACTTCGGTAGGACCGTAAGCATTCAGTACATCGCTGTGATGGCTGAAATAGTCAAGGAAATCTAGGGATGGGGCTTCTCCCGCGGTCACCAATAACTGCAAGGTGGGTAACTCAGTGCCAATTAATACTTTCAGCATGGCTGGGGGTAAGGTGGCTAATTCAACGCCTTCGCGCTGGATCAGTTGTGCAACGGCCGGCGCATTGCGCTCTGTTTCACTGCACAGATAGACCGTCAGGCCATGCAGTAAACTGACAAACAGTTCGGAAACCGAGGCATCAAAGACATAAGCCGCAAACATTAGGGCTTTTTTGCGCTTTGTGATATCAAACAGGGCTGCCTGTGCCGCCACCATATGGGCCACATTTTTATGTTCGATCATGACGCCTTTAGGCTGCCCTGTGGTGCCTGAGGTGTAGATGATATAGGCCAGATCGGTAGGGTTATTGACTATAGCCAGATTTTCTACAGGCTGGTTTATCGTGATGGTCCGGTCATCTGCCGCTATCCGTATCGGCGGCTCTGCCTGAGTATATTCCGCCAAGGTTGTCAGATACCGTTGCTGGGTGAGGAGACACGGGCTTTGGGTATCTTGCAGAATAAACTGCACCCGCTCCGGCGGGTATTCAGGGGAAATCGGTACATACGCACCACCGGCTTTCAGTACCGCCAGAATACTGATGACCATCTCCAGACTGCGGTCAAGATAGAGGGCGATGGGAGTGTCTGCTGACAAAGGGGCATTTTTATGTTGCTGATAATGTTCACGAATAACCCGGGCTAACTGATTGGCCCGTTGATTTAACTGCCTGTAGGTTAAGGTTTCTCCTTCAAACACCAGTGCCACATTATCTGGCGTCCTTTCTGCCTGTACTTCAAAGCGTTGCTGTAAGGTTTTATCTTGTGGGTAAGGCGCATCGGTCTGGTTCCAGATGTGCAGTAAGGTATAACGCTCTGCTTCACTGAGAAACAAGATGGCGGTATGAAGCTGGTGTGGATCACCGGACACAGCATGTAGAATGCGTTCAAACTGATGCAACAAGCGCTGTGCTTGTTTGTCGGTCAGCCAGTCTTCACCATAACTCAATTTAACCGTAAGACAGTTATTCTGCTCATAGGCCATCAGTGATAATGGATAATCGGTTTTTTCTATGGATTGGCGGAATATCAGGGTGTTTTCAAGAGCGGCCTTATTTTCGCTTGCCACGGGGATAGGGTAGTTTTCAAAGACAAACAGGCTATGGAATAACCGTTCCCCGTTAGATTGCAAACTGGCAAGTGAGACGGCACTGTGGCTGTTAAGTGCAGCGATATCTTTCTGTATAGCTTGTAACACGCTAATAACACTGCGGTTATTATCCCACTGCACCATTAATGGTAAGGTATTAATATACAGGCCGACGCTGGATTCAATACCGTCTACCGGTACATCGCGCCCGGATACGGTGGTGCCAACAATGGTCTGCTCATCTCCAGTGTAACTGTGCAGTAATTTATGCCAGGCAAATTGCAAGACCACGTTCAGGGTAATACCTTGTGTCCGGCACATATCTCTAAGCTGCGCATAATCGCTCCCCTGCACAGTGAGTGCCTGTTCAGCCGGTTTTTCGATGGTTTTTATCTGCGTCAAGTTAACATGACGATTTAATAGGTTTGACAGATCATTAGTTGCCTGGAAATGTGTTTTACGTTCCGCCCAATACCGCTCAGATTCGGCCAGATGCCCCAGATAATATTGCTGGGTTGCCAGATAAGCTTTCTCCACTACGATCTGAGGCATTTGCCCTTGCACCAGCATGTCGTAATACCCGTGCACAGTTTGTAATAAAATCGGACCACTCCAGCCATCAGTAATCGTGTGGTGTTGGGTTATCAGCACCGTTACCAGTTGTTCATTCTGTTTAATTAGGGTAAAGCGGATTAAACCAGGCTGACGTAAATTAAAAGGCAGAGTACGGTCATGTTGTTGAATTGTTTCAATTGCCTTGTTTCGTTCTTCTGCGGGTAAGTGGCTGATATCTTTGCTCTCGAAGTTAGCCGGACTAATACTGGCACCCGTAGTTACAATCTGCAAAATTTCCCCTTCCCAATCAAATGCTGTTCTGAGGATGGGGAAGCGCAGTGAAGCCAGAGACCAGGCTTGCTGATAGGCGGCAGGGTTGAGTGCGGTGTGATAATCCAGCAACAATTGCACACGATAGGCATCATCTTGTGGTTGAGCCAGATGATGATAAATAAATCCCTGCTGCAAGCTGGTTGCGGGATACAGAGTTTCCATCTGATAGTTTTGTTGCAAGCGCTTTAAGCGTTCGATTGAAACTGCTTTAAATTCATAATCACTGGGTGTTTTCACACTACCTAATTGGGCCTGTTTTTGGCCGGCGGCGATGACACTATTGAGTGCTTGCTCAAAGGCTGTGATAAATATGTGTGTTTGGGTTGACGGTAAACGAGACAATACACTGAATTGCAGCTTTCCTGCCTGAACTGCGCCATTGATATCTAGCAGTAAATGGCTTATGTTCTCGCTGGCAATCATTGAACCACACTCTTCATTGGTCAGCGCCCAATCCTGATGGTTCTCACCGCCCAATTGACCAAGGTAGTTAAAACTGATGGCTGGTAAATCCTCTGACAAGTATCCAACCTGACGTAGCGCCCCATAACCGATACCTTTGTTTGGCACGGCACGCAGCATCTCTTTCGTGTGAATAATCGTCTCAGCGATATTGTCCTGCGTTACCAGACGAACAGGATAGGTGGTTGTAAACCAGCCCACAGTTTCGGAGATATCCACAGCACTGTCGATGGCTTCCCGCCCATGCCCCTCAAGAGTAATGAAGTTCACCGCACGGGAGAACGTTGTCTGCAATGCCAGAGTGAGAGCACTAAGCAGCAAGTCGTTAATTTCCGTGTGATAACCTAGATTAGCCTCATGTAGCAGAGTATTTGTCAGTTCAGTTGATAAACTCAATTGATGCGTGTTGAGTTCTCCCATCAGCGGGTAAGTTTTTTCACCTGCCATGACTCCCTGCCAGTAGGGCACTTCATCTTGATGCTGTATGGCATAGTGATAGACAGCAGCAACCCATTGCCGGTAACTGCTGGTTTTCGCTGGCAGCGCTGTTCCCTGTAGCAGCAGGCGTATATCTTCCACAATAATCCGCCAGGACACGACATCAATAATCAAGTGATGAAATGCGAAGAATAAGCGGGCGCTGCCATCGGTATATCCGGTCAGATGAGCGGCTTGCCACAAAGGGCCAGTGCGATAATTAAAGCCACTTTGCCATTGTGTCAGCTGTTGATGATTTAATTCATTGAAATCACAATGCTGTAATGTGGGTAACCAGGGGGGTATTTCTGCGGAGTAGCACTGACGATAACCCTGTTCAGTTTTAACAAAATGGACGCGTAACATATCATGTCGCTCAGTCAGTGCGATCAGCGCCTGTTCAATCGCCGCGTGACTGATATTGCCTGGCAGCTGGATCATAAATGCCTGATTCCAATGGTGCGGGCATGTCAGGTTCAGGTTGAAGAAATCTTGCTGGATAGGCAATAAACCAAATTCCCCATGTAATAATCCCTGTTCAGCCACTACAGATACATGGGATGAAGTTTGTGTCAGCAATTGCGCCAACCGCGCTACCGTTGGTGCTTCAAAAATCGCTTTGGCTTGCAGGGAGAAACCGATTTGCCGCAGTTTGGAGACTAACTGGATGCTGACAATCGAGTCGCCACCGATACGGAAGAAATTATCCTCAATACCGATCCGTTCTAATCCTAAAACGTCTTGCCAGAGCATACACAATTGGGTTTCCAACTCAGTGCGTGGCGCTATATAACGATCCCGATCTTCCCATACCGGTGCTGGCAAAGCATGGCGGTCGAGTTTGCCGTTGATAGTCAAGGGGATGGCATCAATGCGGGTAAAACTGGCGGGTATCATATACTCCGGCAGGTGGGTTAAAAGATGCGCTATCAAAGTGTTATTGGTCAAGGCTTCGTCTGTGACCAGATAAGCCGCCAGTGCTTTATGGCCTGCATGATTTCGGTCGATCACCACTGCCTGTTTCACTTGCGGATGAGAGGATAAAGTAGTTTCGATTTCACCCAGTTCAATGCGGTAACCACGAATTTTGACCTGAAAATCATGGCGTCCCAGATATTCCAGGTTACCGTCTGGCAGCCAGCGTACCCGATCACCGGTTTTGTACAAACGAGTATAACCACGGGCGTTATCTTCATCTGTGGCAAACGGATTTTCCACAAAATGCTCGGCAGTCAGATCTGGACGATTACGATATCCCCGCGCCAGCCCTGCACCGCCGATATACAACTCTCCAGGGGCGCCAATGGGAGACAGTTTTCCATGATGGTTAAGGACATACAGGCGGGTGTTGTTATGAGCCTTGCCAATCGGAATAATGCCACCAATCTCATTGGTTACCTCAAAGTGAGTGACATCATTTGTCGTTTCTGTGGGGCCATAGAGGTTAATTAAAGTGCTTGAATGACTATTTATAAATCTAAACGCGTTGACATGGGACATCGTCAGCGTTTCCCCGCCACACAGAACGTAACGGATAGTGCGGGGTAATTGCTGTCCTAAGTCCCGTACTGTCTGGCAGAAAGCGCCTAACATGGACGGGACGAATTGCACCACCGTTACGCCAGTTTTCTCTATCAGCTGATATAAGTCCTCCGGCTGTTTATGGGTATCCGGTGAGGGCAGTACGATAGTGCCACCAAAACAGTTAGCTGCAATTAACTCCCAGACTGAAGCGTCAAAGGTATAAGGGATTTGTTGCAGGACCTTATCCGAGGCACTTAGTGGGTATTGGGATTGCATCCAACATAAATGATTGATGACGTTTCGGTGGGTCAACTCAACGCCTTTCGGCTGTCCGGTTGTCCCGGAGGTGTAGATAATGTAGGCCAAATCAGAACTTTTGTTCACTGGCACTAAATTTTCTACTGACTGGCCTTGGGTGACTGTTCGGTCATCTGCGGCTATCAGCGTCGGCTGAATTGGCAACGCGTAAGTATGCTGCTCTAGTGTTGTCAGATAGCGTTGTTGGGTGAGTACACATGGGCTTCCGGTATCTTCCAAAATAAACTGGACTCGCTCCGGTGGATATTCAGGGGAGATCGGTACATAAGCGCCACCGGCTTTCAGTACCGCCAGAATACTGACTACCATCTCCAGACTGCGATCGAGGTAGAGAGCGATGGGGGTATCTGCTTGCATCGGTGTATTGCATTGCCGCTGAATGACAACGGCGAGCTGGTTTGCCTGTTCGTTGAGCTGACGGTAGGTCAGAGTTCTCTCTTCAAACACCAGCGCCACGTTATTCGGTGTTCTTGCTGCCTGTGCCTCAAACAGTTGCTGTAGGATCTTATCCTGCGGGTAAGATGCATCAGTTTGATTCCAACTGTGCAGCAGGGTATGACGCTCCTGTTCTAATAAAATAGGTAATTCATGGACGAATAAAGAAGGCGTGTTAAGCAAAGCAATCAATACATTCTGCAGTCGCACAAGTAGTTGTTTTACATCTTGATCACTAAAATATTCCTGTAAATAATCTATCGCTATTGTTAGCTCCTGATCATATCCAAAGTCTTGCAAGCGAAAAACGATAGGGTCAGTGTTAAACCCGCCATCTACAATATAATGCTGCGCTTGGTTGATTTCAGATGCTGATGCTGAAAGCCTTTCATAGAAGATAAATATATTCGGTAAAGCAATGCCCTGGTTATTAGCCATGCGAATCAAGTGAGAGCGAGGAAATTGGCTGTGGTGGTAGCTCTCTTTTAGCGCTAGTTCGATTAGCTTAATCTGTTCGGTGACACGGATTGTGTGAGAAACATGGCAATGTACCGGATAAATATTGGTTTGCATCCCTACGACATATTTCTCTGATTTTGTCCTTCTGCCATGAGTAATGGTATTAAATGTTAATTCCTGTTGCCCTGTCAGTTCTGACATCATCATAATGACTAAGCTCGAAAAGACAGCAAGAAAGTTCGTTTTATTTTTTTCGCAAAAGGCAAGCAAATCAGCTTTAATTGAAAGCGGTAATGCCAACGTATCATTACGAGAACCCTTATTTTGATAACAAGGGGTTAATTGATGTATATCGTTTTTTGTTAAAAAATCGCCCCAGTATTTTTTGTCTTTTTCGTAACAAGAGGAAGTCAGATATTCTTCTGCTTTTTCTATCGTATCTAAATATTGTGGAATTTCTGTTAACCAGGTGGTTGAAGTTTTATTTTTCAGACATGCATATAACTTATGAGCATATTCATGGAACCGAAATAAACCAACCCCATCCATCATAATATGATGGAACTTAGTGAAGAAGTAATATTTCTCGTTGGTAATACGAAGCAATGCGGCCTGATATAAGGACTCGTTTGGAAAGTTAATGGGGATATTTATCTGTTGCTGCATCCAAAGTTTTGCTTTTTTTTCAGGATCAGGTTGCATTGTAAAATCATGGAATATGACTAATTCAGTCTCACTCTGATTCTGAACATATTGGGTTGCTTCATTATCTGAATTAATGGATATGCGTAACCTCAGCGTATCAATATGTTGATATAGCAATCGCCAGGCTTGTTGCAGGATGGCTATATCAACTTCACCTTCCATCAAGGTATACCAACCCAGGTTATGTAATGGGCTGTTTTCGTGAAAAGTTTGCTCATAAAACACATCCTCTTGAGCAGGATGAAGGTGATATAAGTTCGAATTCAACGAACCTTCAAGTGTTCTCATAGTCAATTATACGAATGCATTCCGTTTACAAGTTATTTGTCATTCATGATACAAATGAGTAGATTTCAGTGTTTGCCTAACCTTAATTTATTTATGTTTTGGCATTAACATAATTTATTACGTTATATCTGATGTTTTATGGTTTTTAACATCAGGTTATTATTTTATTTAATAAGTGTTGGCATGAGCTATCATGGTATCACTGCAACTAATCTCGCAATCTTTCAGCATTCTCCTTCATTTAAAATAGCTAATATTGTTTGTCCAAGGGTTTAAATTTTATTTTTTTGTCTATTTCAGTGTATATCTTCGACACTTATCCTGTTTCGCGCAGTTTGTTTTTATTTTCGAGAATAGTCATTATTTCCATCCATTATTCCATGATCATGATTTTATAGTCATAGTTCTTCAGGTTTCAATAGTGATAGTCATTTGTATTGAAGTCTATAATATTTTTATTTGTTATGGTTATATTTTTTAATTGCTTATGAATATAATGTTAGCTAAATAGGTTTTCATAATACTGAGAGTATCAGATGTTGGAGTTTCTTACCCCGCGCGGAGCGCGGGGTAAGGAATACTCCTATCATTTTGAAACGCTATTTAATTTAGTTTCTTTATGGTTACCTGTTGGTATTTAAATTGTTGTTATATACGCATTAAACTTCAAGTCGCAATTTACAACACGATATGAAGCCTGATTTCTCCCTACGAAGTAGGGAGAAATCACACGCATCTTGAAGTTAGATTGGTATAGTGTTTTTATCGCAAAAAAATAATTCCCTGTTCTTTTCTATATTGAAATAAATAATTTCTTTAGGTCATTTTCAGGATAAATTATTTGAGATGGTTTTTATAGGTAAAATAATATTGATGCCTGTGGATAGATTAACGAGGTAATCATTTTTATTTTATTGAGTCATTTCCTGCCAAATTTATATTTTATTTTTTCTTTATCGTTCTTTTTTTATCAAGAAAAAACACCTCATTTCTTTAAGGAGTTATATTTTAAGTTATGGTAGATTAAGCAGTTTTTCTGAAATTTGGTCTGTCTTATAACTTTGGCTTGGTGAGTAATATGAATGTATGGGGTTATTTGTTTATCGCGATTTTGTCTGAAGTGATAGCGACAACAATGTTAAAAACTGCTGATGGCTTCACTCGTTTAGTGCCGTCTATTGTTGTAGTGATGGGTTATTGCTTATCGTTTTGGGCGTTATCACAAGTAGTCAAAGTGATGCCTTTGGGGATTGCTTATGCTGTTTGGTCTTGCCTTGGTATAGTTTTAGTCTCTATTGCAGGTATATTTTTATACCAGCAAAAATTGGATTTACCGGCAATTATCGGTATTCTTCTTATTATTGCCGGTGTTTTAGTCATCAATTTGCTTTCTAAAAGTACAGGGCATTGATCTATACCCTAATCCGATAGTTAAACTGGAGAAAATATGCTGTTAAAGCGGGGAGTTATCCTTGTCAAGTTGTTGCTGGTAGGCGTTATATTAGCGGGTTGCAGCGGGCACCAAGCAGATATTTCATCAAGCCGATACAAACATTATCAATATTCTGATCTGGGTATTTATCTGAGTAAAGATGCCAGTGAAAGTTGCTCTGATGCTGGGGGAATTCCGGCATTAACCAAGCAATTGAGTGGTCATCAAACTCCTGTTTGCCAATTGGCGAATGGTCGTCGTTGTAATGAACAGGCTTTGTTGGATGGTGGGTGTACATCCTTTTAACTTAGGGAAAACCAGATATCACTCTGGTTTTCCCCGGAAGTATTATTACGGCCTATTTCAATATACGTTTAGTTTTCTTTGGCGGAATAAGGACGAAC
The DNA here is from genome assembly GCF_056632175.1 of Xenorhabdus sp. SGI 60. Lineage (NCBI taxonomy): Bacteria > Pseudomonadati > Pseudomonadota > Gammaproteobacteria > Enterobacterales > Morganellaceae > Xenorhabdus > Xenorhabdus sp. SGI 60. Next base: position 1,958,338 of record NZ_CP196860.1, read on the forward strand.
ATATTTCATAATGCACTCCAGTTTTTCACAGGTTTCCTGCCATTCTCTTTCTGGCTTTGAATCTCTGACCAAACCAGCACCAGCCTGAAGCCAGCAGCGTTCTTTATGCTGATAGAGGGAACGTAATACCAGTGCAGCATCCAGTTTACCCGCGCTATCTAAGAGCATGACACAACCACTATAAAGCCGACGTGGTTCACCTTCATAACGAGAAATGGCGTGTAAAGCAGGTTTTTTCGGTATCCCTGAAGCAGTGACTGCCGGGAATAAGGCAATAAATGCATCCCAGCGGTTTTTGTCTGTGTGTAGCAACCCTTTTACTCGTGATGCCAAATGTTGTACCGAACCACGTTCACGAATAGCCATAAATTCTGATATATAAAGCGTTTCTGGTTGACAAATCGGTGCTAATTCTTCTAATGCAAGTTTAACCGAAACAGCGTGTTCGGAAATTTCTTTCGGATCAGAAAGTAAATCGGCTCGCAGTTGCTGATCTTGCTCCTTGTCATGTGTCAATGCCCTGGTGCCAGCCAACGGTTGGGTATTAATCCAACCCGAACCCTCTGCCTCAACGACGGTTTCCGGGCTGAAACCATAAGCAGAGAAATCTCCATCACGTAAGAAGAAAGAGCGGGCAGGTGTGTTAGCCTGACGGCCCAGCCAGTAACTGTGTGTAATATCAATATTTGAACCAAGCTCAACCCGGCGTGACAGGATCACTTTTTGGTAGTGACCTGAGGCAATATCCTTAACCGCATTGGCAACGTTGTCTTGATAATTTTTTGCCGTGTCTGCTGTGTTGATAATTTCCACCTCTTTTGTCTGTGGAAAATCTGGCGTGCCTAATTGATCTGCCCGCTTGATTCTCTCGCTCAATATGGATACTTGCGCTTCTTCAAGTGTTCGTATCAAAACCTGTCCTTGAGTTATGCGTAATTCATGTTGTGGAATAGTGATTTTTATTAATGCTTCATTTTGTTGTACTAATGATGGTTCTAATGGTAACCCATACGTCATATGGGAAAACTCAAATAATGTTCTGCCATAAGCACGCCAGTCTTTAATCGGAAGAGCGTTGAGCGTTTGCTCAAGTTTCTGGCTTAATGTATTGATATCGTATGGATGACGATGACCTTGTGAATCAATCAATTGTCCCGATGCATCGGCACTGATGGTTGCGGCGCAACCTATTCCCAATGACCATTCACCTTTCATCTCATAGAGCGTACAAGGTTGTGCATCATTATCGGCAAGCAAATGGGTAACCAGATCTAACGGCGTGCTGGTAATAGCAATAGTGTGTTCATGATACTGCTGCATCAGGCTGTTATTTTTTGCTTTTTCTGTATTTTCTGCTTGCGCCATTTGTACTAACTGGAGTTTGTTGATTTTTCCCACCGCGGTTAATGGCCAGTACGCCACAAATAGCCATTGATCAGGGATTTTATGGCGCTGAACGCCTTTCTGATGCAAGAATGCTTGCATTTGTGCAGGATCGGGTTGGTTGACACTTTTTGGCAGGCAAGCACAAATGCGTTCACCCAATAGTTCGTCCGGGACAGCGATCACAACTGCGTCATCAATATCTGGATGTTGCAGTAATAATGTTTCAACTTCTAACGTTGAAATTTTTTCACCACTGCGGTTAATCTGCTCTTTAATCCGTCCTTCAACGATCAGGTTGCCATCAGGTCTGATGCGAACCAAATCGCCTGTGCGGTAGAATCCATCCGTGGTGAAAGCGACGGTATTGTGCTGTTCAGCACGGTAATATCCTGTAATGGTGTAAGGGCCGCGTGTAATCAGTTCACCGACTTCACCCGGTGTAACAGGTTGCAGATTGGTATCAACAAGGTTGATCTCATCTTCTTCTGACAATGGGCGTCCTTGGGTATAAATGATAACCTCATAAGGGTCGTCTAGTCGGGTATAGCAAAGCAATCCTTCCGCTGTACCAAATACCTGTTGCAAAGGACCAAGGCGTGTCATGACCTGTTCTGCCAGTTCCGGTGTGAGTCTGCCACCACCGACTTGTAAGCAGCGCAGGGATGAAAGGTCGCTTTGTTCCCAGTCACGAGCTTGTTCCCAGAGCCGTGCAAGAGCCGGTACTAATGCTAAATGTGTTACCTTATGCTCTTCGATCAATGGCATGGCTTCATCACAACTCGCTGTATCACTGAGGAGTACACATCCTCCCTGAGAAAACGTGCCCAGAATCCCGGGGCTGCCTAAAGTGAAGTTATGTGCAACAGGCAATACCGCTAAATAAACGCTTTCAGTATTTACTGCGCACAGACGGGCGGAAAGCACAAAATCATAGGTATAAGCATCGTGAGTACGCGGGATTAATTTTGGTGTGCCAGTCGTGCCGCCGGAAAGCAGAAGTACGGCAATATCGCCATAACTTGGACCAATAATATTGAGCGGTTCATCCTCAATGGAAGCGAAGGGGATAAATTCTTCTGCCTCGCCATCAACGATAATATGTTTCAGTTCAGGGCAAGATGCTGCAACTTCCCGTGCCATTTCTCGATAATCAAAGCCGTGGATACAATCAGGAATAATATAAGCCACCGGACGGGCAATCTGGCAAAGCGCCTGAACATCATGTGCCCGTTGGGTAGGCATTAATAATACTGGGTGAGCACCTAGCCTAAACAAGGCGAAACAAGTGACAACAAAGGAGATACGGTTAGGTAGCTGTACCATAACGTTATCACCACGGCGTATTCCACGATGGTACAAGCCGCTTGCCAGCCTTTCCGCAGATTGATGGAGTTCATGGTAAGTTAGCCGCTGTTCTTGATAGATCAGCGCTGTTTTATCCCCCCAGATACTGGACCATCCGGCAAGCTGCTGATCCAGAGTTTTGCCATTCCAAAGATAGTTTGGCGTCGTAGTAAGTGTTTTCTCTGGGATAGAAAAAGGTGCCATTATGCGAACTCCTTTGAATAAACATATTGCATGAATTGGGTAACGTGAAAAATAAAATTCTGTGGTTTTTGCGTAATGTAAAAATGATCGCCGGCAATCTCTTGGCAGCAATACGCAAGATTTTGTTTGTCACTTGCAAGCCAATGGTGCCATTGCTGAACTTCCAGAGCGGAGGCCTCTTTGTCTTCATCGCCATAAAGCAACAATGCAGGTGTTTGTAGTTTTACTGAATCAGGCTGAATAGCGTGGTAATAGTGCTCTGTAGCAAAAAAATCAGCCCGTAACATGGGTAAGAACAGGGCAAGTAATTCAGGATCTTCCCGTAAAATCGGGCTGCAACCGCCAATATCAATCAGTTGTTCAATGAATTCATGATCAGGTAATCTGCTCAGTTGGCGGCGGGATTGAAGATGAGGGGCATGACATCCCGAAAGTACCAATGCCTTGGGGGCACAGTGATGTTGTTCGAGGCGTCGGCAAGTTTCAAAAGCGACTTGAGCTCCCATACTGTGGCCGACCAGTATCAGGTTTTCTCTCTGTGCGGGAGTCAATAATCTGATCACATCAGAAAGTGACTGAGCTAATGGCGTAATGCGGGTAACGGCATGTTCATTCATACGGCTGTCACGTCCGGGATAAATCACCAGTGAAACCGCAATATCTGAATCTTCCAATATGGACCAATTCCGAAATGCACTGGTACTGCCCCCGGCAAAGGGGCAGATTAGCAGCGTATATTTGGGTTTGTTGTGCGTCGTCAGGCATGGACGGATCATCGGATGGGCTGGGAGTTTCCACGTCATCAGAATACTTCCTTCGTCAGCATCAATTGTGCCGGATCAATCCAGACCGGTGGCTGCAAATCCTGAGTCACCGGCTCTCCCATCATGCGTAAAATTTGTTGCCACAAGCCTGCCAGCTGCAATTGGTAGTCGTAGTTAAAAGCAGGGGGACAGAGTGCACCATTCAATACCGAACTTAAGGTAGTGAGTAACAATGCCACACCTTCGGCACCATCACATTCAAATGCGGTCATCCAGTTTTGGGTGGCCGGACAAAGAACTTGTGATGTTGCCTGGTGCAGATAAGCGCCTTCAGGCTGACTGGCATTCAGGTAAAGGCTTTGTTCATTATTTAGATGGTTTGGCGCATGAAGAACCGGTGTCCAGATAACCGGTCCATAGCTGGCTTCCTGCGTAAGATAACCGGCTGGCCAGATCAGCGTCATTTTATGCATAACCAGGTTGTGCATATCGGGATCTCTGGGGTCCAGATAGGATTGAACGTCTAACGTTATTGTTGTTCCCGCAAAGCTGAGTTCAAAGCAATGAAATCCGTTACTCCGTTGGCCCACATAGGCTATCTCAATCTGTTCTGGACAATGACAGGCTTGTAACAGCAGATCAAGGGCTGAAAAGAGTAACTGGCGGCTGGTTGTCAGATAACCGCTTACTGGATGTTGCTGTGATAACTGATTGATTTGATGAGCCGCATGTAACCAGCTTCTGCCAGCATGGCATTGGCTGTAAAAGCTGTTTACCCAAAACATCACATTATGCTGGTTAGCTGTTGACTGGTGTCTTTTGATCGCTTCTGCATCAAGAGGGTGTTCCTGAATGACAGAAATACCCCGTGCCAATAACGCCTGGGTTAATTGGTCGCCTTTGCCACCAATAACCTCTGCACGTATTACCACACAGGCAATATCGATATCATCCGGCAATTCATCCAATGAGCGGAATAGGGGCACACTGAAATCGCGGGCAAGTTGCTGCGAACGAGGGCTTCCTTGCGCCAAGATCCCGGCCAGTTCCAGATCTGACCGAGGCTGTAGAAACGCATTAAGATACAGTTCACCAAATTTTGAACCGACAATCAAAACCCGCCGTGGCTTTATCATATGTTCTCCTTAACAGGCTCAACAGTTGGAACTGAACTCAGAATGTTTTTCAGGCACGCAACCAGAGAGCCGACATGTTTGTGGAATAGGCTGTAATGATCACCATCAAGTTGTGTCACATTGACTGGCCCGAAAGCTCGCCAACCAAGATCAGTTGCGGTGATGGTTGTTGGATCGAGGTAATCCATAAAATCAGGCAATGCCTGCTTTGCCCGGATAAGGCAGAAAGGGTGTGAAGTCTGGGGTGGACAATAGTCAAGCAATGCCTGCAAATTATGCTGCCATATGGCATAAAGTTCAGCCAGTGAGTTATCAATCTGGGCAGATTGCGGTAAGGCTTTGAGCAGTGCTTGCAGGAAGATTTCAGTATTTGCTGCAATAGCGCTGTTATTCAGTTCGAGGCCAGGGAATTGTCCCTGCAAATCGAGCAGGAAATGACGATGACCGAATGCATCATCCAGCGTCAGATCCGTGCGTATGTTCGGAGCGAAACTATCAATCAGGATGCAATCAGAAACGCTTTCTCCGGCAGCACGTAATTGATGAGCCATTTCATAGGCCACTAATCCACCGAAAGACCAACCCGCCAGTGCATAAGGTCCTGTAGGTTGGAACTTACGGATTTGTCTGATGTAATCAGCAGCCAGCGTAGCGACAGAAGGTTTATCGATATTCATGCTCTCTGGCGCAAATGCCAGACCAATCAGGCGCTGAGTACCCCAATTGGCTGCCAAATGACGATATCCTAACAGATGCCCACCAATTGGATGGACGATAAACTTTAAGGTAGATTGTTTTAAGGTAAATTGTTCAATGTTTCCCTTGTTCAATATTACACACTGGCAAGTGTTTTCTGGTTGATGCTCAATAAATTCCGCCAATGAATGTACGGTATCGTAGGTTTGTAACAGGCTGAGTGGATATTGGCGATTAAATGTCTGATTGATTTGCACCATTAATCGCACTGCTGCCAGAGAATCCCCACCAAGAGTAAAGAAACTCTCGTGTACGTTAATATTTTGTTGCTCTAATACTGATTCCCAAAGATTTAATACCGTTTTTCCTGTCGCGCTGAGAGTCACCGAGGGGGCTGAATCCGCTTCTTGCGCTTTTTCGACCAGGGTAATCAATGTACGTTTGTCGATTTTACCGTTGTCGGATACAGGTATCGTATCGAGAATAATAAATCGCTGTGGGCACATCCAAACCGGCAAGGTTTGCTGCAACCAGTGAGGCAGTATCGGTAACAGTTCGGCAGATACTGGCGCAGTATCGGTTAAACGTAAGCCTGCAACGAGTTGCAATGCACCATTTGACGTCGTATGTGCAAAGACTATCGCTTGTTGTATATCAGGGTGTTCACATAAGCGATGCTCGATTTCGCCCAGTTCAATCCGGTAGCCACGAATTTTAATCTGGTGATCATTGCGCCCTAAAAATTCGATATTACCGTCTGGCCGCCAGCGACCTAAATCACCGGTGCGGTAAAGCCGCTCGCCCGTTTGGGGATGGATGATAAAGGCTTGTTCCGTTTTTTCTGCATCATCCCAATAACCTAAGGCGAGTCCTCGTCCACCAATATAAAGCTCGCCGGTTACCCAGACTGGACAAGGTGACAGTGCTGAATTAAGCACGTAGAAAGTCTGATTTGCTAAAGGCTTGCCATAGGGGATGCTGCACCAATGAGGATCAACCTGTGCGATAGGATAAGCAATAGACCATATTGATGCTTCGGTTGCGCCGCCCAAACTGAGCAGGTTAAGCGCAGGGTGAAGGGCAGACAATTTTGCCGGTAAAGGGGTGGGTATCCAATCACCACTCATCAATATCCAGCGCAGGCCATTCAGGGGATATGGAGAATGAGAATAGCTTCGGGCATATTCCTCAAGCAGTTGCACAAATGCCGGCACGGAATTCCAAACAGTCACCGATTCTTGTTGTAACCATGTCAGCAGTTTGTCAGGTTGCCGAATGTCACCAGGAGCAGGAATAACCAGTTTTGCCCCACAACTCAACGTACCGAAGAGGTCATAAACGGAAAGATCGAAGGTTAACTCTGATATTGCCAGCACGCTGTCGTGTTCATTGAGTGCAATGCGTTGGTTAATATCCAGAATAGTGTTGACTGCGCCCCGATGGTCTATCATTACGCCTTTTGGTTTTCCGGTCGAGCCGGAGGTGAAGATAACATAAGCTAAATCTTCTGGCTGTACAGATAAACGTTGTTCTTCGGTTACGGATAAGTTACTGAGCAATGTTTCATCCAGAGAGATGACGTGGACATGCTCAGGCCAATTCATCTGTTGAGCAAACTTAGGTTGTGTCAGTACGGTATCAACTTGCCCTGATGCCAATAACTGATGGTTCCGCTGTTGCGGATAACTGGCATCAATAGGCAGATAAGCCCGTCCTGCCAATAAAATGGCAAGCACGGCGACAACCTGTTCCCAGCCTTTTTCCATGACCACACCAATCAGGGATGAAGTCTGATTTTCCTGTGCTTGCAGATGGGCCGCCAGTGTCAGGCTGTGTGACCACAAAGTGCGATAGTCGATCTGACGCGAGGTATCGACCACAGCGGTACGTTGAGGATAACGATTTACTGCCTGTTCAACGAGTGAGCAGAGTGTATGCGATGGAAAAACGTTTTGTGTCGCATTGCTGTTCTGGCACAAAGCGCGATCGGTTGTCGGCAGCCAGTCAGGAAGCGGGGTGTCCCACTGGTAAACCGGTTCAAGCAAGGCAACAACACAAGCTTGATAATGGGCAAACATGTTTTCTGCCACTTGGGGTTGGAACAGTTGTGGCAAGATCGCCCATTGTAGGGTGACACCCCCTTCTGTACCGGAAATTAACATACAGTCGAGATAAACATGGGGAGTTTGCGCACCAAAGAGCTTGAGTGTTCCCAACCCTGATGGCCCTTTGCCCGCTGTACCGGTTGTATCGTTGAATACAATCGGCATACCGGCGTTTAGGTTGTGGCGGTGTTGATTTTTCTCCCTAAGTACCAGTTGCCCGTCAAACAGCGCATGTTGAAGATCGGCCAGCCATTGCCGTTGTATCCGGCTTACAGCATCACTGAACCCTGTAATATTGCGCAGATCCACTTCCAGCAATGATGTGGTCGACAGATTGCCGACTAACGTATCGCAATACTGAGGCATTAACAGGCGGTTACCATGCAGGACATTGATGGTGAAATGCTCGTTGTTGCTCCACATGGACAAAACATGAGCAAATAGGGTTAGCATCACTTGTGAAGGTGATATGCGATATTCTGCGGCACGTTGTTGCAAACGCTGCCATTGTTGTGGGCTGATATGTCCGGTCAGGCACTGTTGATCGAGTTGCTGTGACTGATGATCTTGTAGTGGTAACACCGGAGCATCAGGTAACGAAGGTAAGCGATCAAGCCAGTATTGCCGGCTTTGTTGCCAGATTTCTCCGGTTTTCTCATTCTCCAGTGCCTGAATATAGTCGCCAATCGTTGCTGCCGGTGGCTCTGGTTGCCAGTCAGGTTCCTGATATCCATGGTGTAAATCACGTAAGATTAACGTCAGGCTTTTACCATCCGCAACCAGCAGGTCGATGTTCAAATGCAATAAATATGCCTGATCATCGGTATGGTACAGCGTTAAATCAAACAGCGGCCAGTTGTCGCTGGGAACGCCTTGAGTACGTAGCGTGTCGCGGGCATGATTCAGTTGCGCCTCGCGTTCATTTGACAACATGTCACGGCAATCAATGATTGTTGGTGTATAGCGGGGAACTGCCGGCAAAATGCGATATTGCCCATCCTTCACATAACCGCGTAATTGCGCATGATGGTTTATCACACGGTTCCAGGCGGCGGTGAAACGAGGCAGGTCAAGCCCGTTGATAGCCAGTTCCGCATAGAAATGAGCGATACCGTTACCAAATTGGAACAGTTGGCTCTCTCCCAGCCAATAAGCGTATTGTAGTGCGGTAAGTGGCAAAATCTGCTCAGATGCAGGTTCAGTTTGAGGCGGTATCACAAGTGTCGCTGAACGGGTTTCGGCTACCCGCAGAGTACGACAAAATTCACTTAACTTAGTGTGTTCGAATAGCTGTTGCAGACTGGCTTGTTCGTAACCTTGGCGGCGTAGTTGCACCACCATTCGGGTGGCAATCAGGCTGTCTCCGCCACTTTGGAAAAAGTCACTGTGACGCTGTATTGACTGAGGCAGCAGTGAACGCCAGAGCGCAATAACTTGTTGTTCAATATCATGAAGTTGGTCATCTTCTGTTTCTGGTTGACCGGTTTCTGTGATTAACGGTTGTACCATGCTCTCTTTCGCTGTCATTATCAATGGTAACTGCTCTTGCTGTTGAATATGCAATGAGTAAGGCAAGGTGGAAAATTGGGCTGCTATTTCACTGATATTAAGCCGTGCTTGTTGTTCAACCCGTGCCAGGATCAGCTGTTGATGCAGTTCAGGCCCGTTTTGCCCCGGCCATTCCAATGAAACCCGATAACCGGATTGCGTCAGGCACTGACGCCAGCCTGCAAGTTCCATCAATGCACTATTACCGTGATTATCACCGCGATCGTCAACCCAGGCGTTAATACCTTCAATAAATCCGACACTGGTGAGTTGCATGGCACTTTCGTGTTTGGTTGATTCAATAATCAGCAACCATCCACCGGCTTTCAATAAACGGGAGAGGCGTCGCAGGGTATTTCTCAGATGGATCGCATCATGTAATACGTTAACCGCCATAATCAGGTCATAACCGGATGCTGGGTGCTGACTAAAATCAATACGCTGGTTAATATCGAACAGGGCAAATTTTACCGTTTCTCCGTAATGATTGAGTAACTGGCGGGCATCATCCAGGAATAGCGGTGAAACATCCGTAAAGTGGTAGCTTTGAATGACTTGTGCATTGTGTGTCAGTACTTTCTCTGAGGTTGCTCCGGTTCCTGCACCAACTTCCAGTACAGAGAAATGTTCGGATGTCTGGCTCAATTGCCGGACAATTTCAGCGGCAGCTTGGTTCAGGCAACGTAAGGCGGGGTTCTCACTGTAGAGGCTGGTTGTGATTTGTTTATCGGCGAACAGCAGTTCCAATGCATTGCCACGTCCGGCAAGCAGGGTATCATGTTGTTCGATGCAGGCGGTGACATAACGACTAATGGTTTGACACCATACTGCATCATCCAGTTTTGCTGTAGGGACCGGAACATGGCTAAGTGGTTGCAGGCAACGATATCCGTCAGCGGTTTTTTCAATAAACCCCTGATTATTGAATAACGTCAGCCATTGGGTCAGCAGGCGTTGATACTGTGGCGCCAGTTGTAAGCGTTGTTCAATCTCTTCACGAGAGTGATATTGTTGTGCAGCAGTGAATAAGTTATGGCGCAGTAAGGTCTGGCTCAGGCCAAATAACGCTTGTTGCTCAATATGTTGCCAGGAGCGCTCAAACACTTGTTGTTCTGCCAGCGTCGGTAACGGTAAGGCATCGGTGTTGATAACCAGCGGTTCTGGCAGTGATAATGGCAAATGATCTTCTGCAACCAACCATATGTTGTAACCTTGTGTATCGTCCTGACGAGGCTGAATTTCTGCCAGCCGTATTTCAGGTTTAGTACGCAGATAGTGTTCGGCTTGACGCAATTCAGGGTGTTGCGGCCAGAAGTCATAACGCGTATGACCAGACGGTGGCGTATGCAGATCATAATACTCCATGCGTTCAGGCTGGTGGCAAATTTGCACTAACAGCGCGTTATAAGCGGCAAACAGTGATTCGATAACACCTGCCTCTAGCACATCATCCATGCAATACCAGTTAAACAGCAGCTCCCCCTCGACTTCCATGACCTGATGATCTAACCAGACTTGTGGTGTCTGGCTCAGAACAAAGACCGGATCGCCCAATAATTGAGTGATGGATTGTTTGATAGCGACACCTTCTTGTGCCATTCCTAACATACTGGTGAAAACGACCGGTGTCAGTGGCTGTCTGCTTTGAGTTTCGCCATTTTGTTGGCGGCCAAGTTCCCGCAACACTTCAACACCATTGACATGACTATGGCTTAACCGTTGCCAGAACAAAGCCTGAGTTTTTTCCATGCTGGCACGCAGGGAGGTTGTCTTGCGTAAATCAAAATCCATCAACATCACTGAGGTAAAATCACCAATCAGTTCTTGCACCTCTGGATGGAAAGGTTGCCGATTAAAGAAAGTCAGGTTAAGGGTGAACAGCGGATGACGGCTGTACCATTCAAGGGTATGGGCAAACAGCGTCAACAAGCCAGCGGAAGGTGTGACTCCCCATTTTTTCCAACTCTGTTTAAGGCGTTGCCAGTCAGATTGCGCCAACCGACCTTCATAAGTCGTGAATTGTGGCTGATTACGTTGAGACAATTGTGGTTGAGATAATTGTGGTTGAGATAATAGTGGATTCAACGGTAATCGTGGCGCGGGCGGCAATGAAAGTAATTGTTCCTGCCAGTATGCCCATGATGCCCGCCATTCTTTACTTTCACGTTGCGCTTGTTCTGCCATCACATAATCGCGGAAAGTAAATGCTTGTGGGGCCAGAGGTTGTTGATGATAAGCGAGTTGTAGATCGTCCATCATGATCCGGAAACTTTGTACATCAAACTGCAACAGATCCAGGTTCATATGTAAGCGACAACGTTTATTCGGTAGCAGTGATACAGAGACATCAAACAACGGCCACTGTTCTGCCGGTGGTACTTGGTAGGAGAGGGTATGACGACGCTGGGCCAAAGCCTGTTCGCAGGCGGTATTATCCCGCGTGCGCAAATCAGCCTGAGACAGAACATACCACGGCGTTTCCGGCAAGATCCTTTGTTGCCCATCTTCGTCGACTATCATGCGTAACATGCCATGGCGCTGAATCAACGCATTCCATGCCTGTTCAAAACGCGGGATATCAAAGTTATCCAGTGCCAGATCCCATTCAAATAAGACGTGACAAGCGACTCCCCCAAAATCAATGGCCTGTGTACGACCAATCCAGTAAGCGTGCTGAATGGGGGTCAGAGGAAAGGGAGCGTGACGCTGGGAACTGTCAACAATTATCTCAGGTTGGGAAGAGATGGCAGGCTGCTCAGGCAGGGCATTCCCAATGAGCGTATTAAGTCCCTCTAGTGTCATATTTTGATAAGCCAAACCAGCGGTCAATCTAAAGCCAAATTGCTGGTGGATCGCCGCGTTCAACTCCAGGAATAGCAAGGAATCCAAACCGAATTGTAATAAATCCTGTTGTGGTTCTAAACATTCAGGCTGTTCCAGGCGCAATAAAGTTGCAACACGCTGACGCAACCAGTTAAGCCGTTGTTCATTGTCCAGATACCGTGTGTTATCGGCAGAGAGTGAAGATGCGGATTTTGCAATTATATGGGGGACATCAGTCTGCAAGCGTCGCGAAATATCAGGGTGATGTTCATCTAGCCGCATTGCCAGATAGCAAGGAGATACGGTGTACAGAAATTGATTGAGATGCCAGATACCTTCATTTGTGCTGAACGGCAACATGCCATCTTGCGCCAGTTTTTCTACCAACCGCCGGTCGCTGGCCATACCAATGCCACCCCAAACGCCCCAAACCAACGTTTTAACCATCAATTGATTTGGTGCTGTTAGCGCTAAAGATTCCAGACAAGCGTTGGCGATGGCATAAGCACCCTGCCCTTGGGCACCTAACATTGAGGCGGCAGAAGCGTGCAGCAACAGGTATTGTGCATTATGTTGTTGGAGCGCAGTTTGCAACGCCGATGCGCTGTGAGCCTTGACGGATAAGAGTTGTGACAGGTGTTGACGCTCAAGTTTTGCCAGTGGAGTATGGTCGGCAATGCCTGCGGCATGGATCGCGCCCGCGATACGATCTTCTTGTGCCAGAGCTTGCACCGCATTTAGTAAGGCTGGTGTATCAGTGACATCAAGGTTAATCCAACGTATTTCACCTTCGCTACTCAGTGACAATTCTTGCACAAAATCATCCCAATCCGCATGTTTGCGGCGGGCAAACACGGCAATCTTGCGTGCGCCCTGGGTCAGCAACCAACGGATGGAAATGCGGCCGATACCGCCCATGCCGCCTGTAATAATGTGCCAACCCTGATGGGGAATTGATATCGGCTGCTGTGACAGTTGTTGTGATAATGGTAATGATTGGCGTTGTAAAACCGGCACAGCGATTTGATTTCCGCGTACTCTCAGCCAGCGATTGTGTCCATAATTCTGTGCATCCAAATAGCCAAGCGCTAATGACAAAGCGTCCGTATCGTAGATATCAGCGATATCAATCGCCTGAATGCGGCGGTGGGGATACTCTTCAACCGCGACACGCAGCAATGCCCAAATAGCGTATTGGGCAGGATTGATATCCTCTTTTAATAAGGTGGATTCTGGTTGGGCACAGCAGGTTACAACGGTTAAAGGTGCTGTTTCATCGCGTTTTAGTTCACTAATAACCTGATCACATAATTCTGCAACATCATTGCCTTCAAGCAGCAATAACCTATTTCCGTTTTCAGGCTGTAAATGAATACCTGCCTGACGCCAATGATTGATCATCTCGCCATTTGCGGTATTTATTGTGCGCCAATGCAAGGCATAGTGAGTATCAGGGCATGGCCGCGGTGTAGGAAGCCAGGCTTTTGTCATAGATCGAGGTGCCACCGACTGACGGGGCAGATCAGCACGATCACTCAACAGAGCGAATAGGCGCTCACCCGCATAAATCAGTGCCGGGAAAGCCGTGAACAAACTCGCCTCTAATAACCGGCGTCTGGCATAAGGCAAGGCACGGTAAGGACGATATATTTTACTTACCGTTGGAGCGGAAATTTCCTGGTAATAACCTTGCTGCACACAGTGGGTTAATAACTGCTCCAGCAACGGACGCCAGCAAGGTTGTAGCCGACCAGCCCGAATCGTGTCGATGGCACTGAAACCTTGTCCGGCCTCACGCCCATGACACTGATATATCAATGCATCGGTATACAATGCCCGCAGTATTGCTGCATCGGAGTTTTGTTCAATGGCAGGATCAAGCAGGGAATTGACATCAAGCTTAGTGTTGGCTAAGAGTGGCTCGGTTTTGCTTACAGGTAATTCGGTTGCGGAGAAGCGGTAATGCTGCTCATCAAATGGATAGAGTGGGGCATGGCATTTTACTCCGGTGAATGGGAAGAGATGCTGCCAGTCAAGATGTGTACCGGCACAGTAAAGTTGCACGAGTGCCGTTTGTTGAGCTGCTTCTGGGGAGCTTTGACGATATGCACTCGCAATCCAGGTTTCCTGCGGCAGACTGGCACGTCGTCCGATCCCTGTTAGCTGTGCATCAGCACCAAATTCCATGAACAGTGCAACACCTTGTTGGCGGGCAAACTCAATAGCCTGATGATAACGTACCGTGTGGCGCATATGGTTACACCAGTAATCTGGTGAGCCTAATTGCTCATCATCTGCCAGATTGGCTGTCAAGGTAGAAATGAGTGGAATTTCTCCCGATGCAGGTTGTAACCGACTGCAATACAGGGAAAATGCTGCCAGAACAGGATCAAGCATGGCTGAATGTGCGGCACAGGCAACATTAAGCCGTTGGCAACGAATCTGCTGCTGTTCCAGACGTTGTGCCAGGATAGCAATTTCTGTCTTAGTACCGGCCCAAACCCAGTGTTGCGGGCCATTGCAAACCGCCAGATCCAAAGATAATGAATGAGTAAAAGGAAGAATATCTTCTTCGTTGGCAAAGGCTGCCAGCATTGCGCCTCCCTGGGTGCAGCTTTGCATCAGTTTGCCCCGTACCGCGACCAGCGGCATGATTTGTTCAGGCGTGAAAATGCCGGCAACAACGGCAGCCGCGAACTCACCGACAGAATGCCCCAGTACATAATCCGGTTTTAACCCAAGTGCACGCCAATGTGCTGCCAACGCAATTTGATGAGCCACAATGGCTGGTTGTGCATATTCGGTGGTCGCTAGTGCGGCATCATGCTCGCCGAACATAACGGCTTTTAGTGGCAGTGCTAATTCGGTGGCACAGGCGGTACAGCAACGATCTAACATGGCGGAGAAAACAGGAGAACTGGCATACATGGCTTTTCCCATGCCAGACCATTGACAACCCTGACCGCTGAATTGCCACAGTTGCTTGTTTTCATTTTTGGTTTGCCCGCTAAAGAGGTTTGGTGTTGCGATATTGTTCGCAAAAGCGGATAGGCTCTCCGCATTTTTCTCACTATCTTGTGGCGATAATGTCAGCGCTAAACGCCAGGGCAGTGAAAGATCGCGCCCCTGCAATGCAGTCCAGGCCAGATCGGCATAATGTTCCGGGGTATTATTGAGTGCAGTCGCGTAGCGTTGCGCCAACTGACGTAATGAGGCTTCAGAAGCTGCAGAAAGCAGCAACGGTGCTGTTGGTGAATGGTTAATACGGCGACGATGTAATTCTGTTGGCAATGATTGCACCACAATATGACAGTTAGTGCCGCCAATACCGAATGAAGAAACGCCGGCGGTACGCAATTCTTGCGTCCAACGTTGCCCTTGTGTTGCCAGCCTGAACGGGCTTTCTTGCAGTCGTAATGCCGGATTGGGTTGCTGTACATTGAGAGTTGGAGGGATGTAACCATGCCTGACGGACAGAACCACTTTGATCAAACTGGCAATACCTGCGGCAGTATCGAGATGACCGATGTTGCTTTTTACTGAACCAAGATAACAAGGCGGTACTGACCCACTGCGGTCAGAGAATACAGTGCGTAATGCATCAACTTCAATGGGATCACCCAGTGGTGTCCCTGTGCCATGTGCTTCAATCATGCCGACGTCATCAATGCTGACATCAGCCAATTGTAATGCTTCGCTAATCACACGGCGTTGACCCTTCAACGAAGGTGCCGTAAAGCCAACTTTTTCGTTGCCATCGTTATTAATTGCACTGCCACGCAACACGGCCATGATGGGATCGCCATCGCGTAAGGCATCACTCAGACGTTTCAGTGCGACAACACCAACACCATTGCCGCCGTAGGTGCCATTTGCCTGACTATCAAAGGGTCGACAATGCCCGTCAGGTGAGAAGATCATCCCTGGTTGATACAAGTAACCGCTTTCTTGTGGGAAAGAAACCGCCACACCACCGGCCAGGGCCATGTCACACTCACCGGAACGCAGGTTCTCACAAGCCATATGTACGGCAACCAGTGAACTTGAACAGGCTGTTTGTACGGTGAGTGCAGGACCTTTCAGGTTTAATTTATAGGCAGTACGAGTCGCAAGATAATCTTTATCATTACTCATTAACGCCTGTAATCCTTTCACCTTGCCAACATCGGTCATCGCAAACTGTGACCATGAAGGCCAGGTACTGATCCGGCTGCAACCAAAGACACCGGTTTTCAGGGGGACATGACGCGGTGCATAACCGGCATGTTCAAGCGCATGCCAGGCTGTTTGCAGGAATAGACGCTGTTGAGGATCGAGCATTTCTGCTTCCTGACGCGAATAGCCAAACAGCGTGGCGTCAAATTGTTCCGCGTTCTCCAGTATTGCAGCCTGATTGACAAAGTTTTCACTATCAATGAGTTCAGGAGGAATACCTGCATCCAATAATGTTTGACGGGAAAGTGTCGTTGTACACTCAACCCCATGTTGCAGGTTATGCCAAAAAGTATCGCTATCTGGTGCCTGTGGAAAACGACAGGCAAGGCCAATCACTGCGATGGGATCGCAATTATCGTAGTGAGGCGTTAAGTGAGTCATTGTACAGCTCCTTTATGACGTTTTTCCCGTTGTTGCAGCCGCTTTTGTTGTTGACGTTGACGAAGGGTGATTGACTGGCCATTTTCGTTTGGGGCCTCTTTGCGGCAACGTAAACTGAGCGCCTCTGGTGTCGGATAAGCAAATAAATCAGTAACAGCAAGATGCTGGAAGCCCGCATGTTGTAATTTGTTATGCAGTTGAACGAGCTGTAGCGAGCTGGCTCCTGCCTCAAAAAAGTTTTGTTGAGCATTTATCGGGCAATGGGTTACAGATAAAAACAGGCGTTGAATTTCATTGCATGTTTCACGGCATATTTGTGGCTCGAATCCTTCTACGCGTGGTGATGATGCAATAGCCACAGCAGGATTATCTGCAACGATCATGCTTTGCTGACGTGGCAGCAGTTGCTCCAAAGCTGAATGCCAACTTTCTGGTTGTGCAGCGAGGGTGCGCAATAGCGCCATATAGCGGTTGAACATGTTTTGTAACTGGTGTGGTTCAAATAATTCTTCGACTGCATCCCAGTTCAGGCAAAGTTCATCATCAGATTCGTAAACCTGATGATCCAGCCAGATTTGTGGGGTTTGCGAGATCCCCCAAACCGGTTTCATCCATGATGAACGTGAAAGGAATTGTCCTTCGTGTGTTCCCAACGCACTGGTGAAAACGACTGGCATAACGGCAGCATCAGGGCCACGGCGCTGTGCCAGTTCGCGCATCACTCTGATCGCTGAAATATGGCGGTGATCCAGATCTTGCCATAGCTGTTGTTGCAACCTGCGTGCACTTGATAACCAGTTTTTCTCTGGATGCCAGGCCAGTAGTGATAGTGAGGTGAAATCACCCAAAATATGTTTAATATCCTCATGCCAGTGTGGGCGATCGAATAGGGTAAGATTAAGGGTTAACTCCGGTCTGGTACTGAATGCGGACAGAACGGCGGCATAAGCGGCAATCAGGAGCGCAGAAGGCGTTATTTGATGGGCGGCTGCCTGTTGTTTTAATTTCTCCCATTCATGTGCAGATAACTGATCGCTATAGCGCACAAAATGCGGGGATTGAACACGTTCTGGTGCAATACGCAATGGTAGTTGCGGAGCCAATGGCAATGTTTTCATTTGCTCTTGCCAGTATTGCAGTGAACGCTGGTGTACCGGCATTTGTTGCTGGTGTAATACACAATCACGGAATGTCACTTTCAGTGGCGGTAATGTGTGCTGTTCGTTGAGATATAGCTGCTCTAATTCAGCCAGCAATATCTGCATACTTAACCCATCTAATAGCAGGTTATCCAGACTAACAAATAGTCGGGAGACAAGGCCGTTGTCTTGTGCAAGTTGGAAATCGAACACCGGCCAGCGACTGACATCGAATACTTGATGTGACAGACAGTCGCGTAAGGTGTCTGCCTCAGTAATATCAGCAAATCGGTGTTGTTTAACGGAGAAGGTCGGGACATTTTGTAATATCTGTTGTTGTCCGTTAATCACAACCGTCCTGAGCATAGGATGACGTTGGATCAGGCGATTTAACACCCGATTCAGGCGCTGAACATCTAACTGTTCTATCCGGTATTCGATAAAGAAATGCGCACCAATGCCGCTCAGAGAAAAACCAGGGTAGCGCCCGACCAGATAAGCTTGCTGAACTTCGGTTAATGGGAAAGGCTCATATTCATCTTGCTCTTCTGAAATTGCATAGGTTGCTGATGAAGATTCGGACAAAGAAGCCAGTGTTGAGGCAAACGCCGCTAATTGCGGGTTACGGAAAAGGTGACCCAGTTCGCCTTTAAGGCCTTGTTGTGCTAGTTCACCAATCAGACGGGTAGCTAAAAGACTGTCACCGCCAAGTTGGAAAAAGTCGCTGTTACGGCCCAATTGCGCTGTATTCAGCAGGCGTTGCCAAATATCGCCAACGGTTTGCTCCACCGTATTTAACCAGGCCATTTCAGGCTGAGGCGTTGTTGTATCTGTTTTTGTGGCGGATGTAGTGGCGAACTGAAGAGATTGTGCCAGCGCTTTACGGTCGATTTTGCCGTTAGGTGTCAGGGGCAGACGCGGAATAACATGCAAACGCTGTGGGATCATATAGCTTGGCAAATGGTGTGCCAGCGCTAATTTGATTTTTTCCCGATCAGGTATAGTGACGTTGTCACTTGTTTGCATCAACAACACACTCAGGTTGCCGACGATAACCGGTGTTTCCGCTTGCAATGGAAGAAGAGATAACCATTCTGATGCAGAGCGTAACTGAATACCTTGAGGTGAGAGCAACTCGGCCGTAATCAGGGAGATAGAGGATACTTGTTGCAACTCCATTGCCAATATCAACGCACCCGGTTGTGCCAGTGGAAGTAATGCCTTGATGCAATTTGTTGGGTCTTCCTCGCGGTGTAATACATTGTTTAGCAAGATGATATCTGCCTGATACTGTAGCGATTCGGGACTATTTTTCTCAGACCAAGAGTGTACTGATGTGTGAGTATAGCCACTTAACCTTGTTTGCATCTGGTTAATCAGAGCCTGAGAACGTTCAAAGCCGATATAAGACAGATGTTGGTCAGTAATATGTTCTGCCAGCCACTGAGCACAGAGGCCGCTGCGGGCATCGAACTCTATTAAAGTAACGGGGCGTTGTAACCGCTGGGAAAGGGCAATGATGACCTGTTTCAATCCTGTCAACCATTGCTGGGTTTCTGGTTGGACAAAGAGTTGTTGCTCCGGTGCAAATTGCGGATCATCAAGTAATGTGACGGCTGCCTGCTGTCCGGTCAGAATATTACGCAGCGTAGAGTGCCAGCGTGCGGGAATGCGTTTCGCTTCATTACTGAATGGGATGGATGGCAATCCAGCCTGATAGATATGATGTGCAGGTTCAGCCAATAGTTTGCATTGGCAAAGATGCGTCAGCATACGGGCAAACCAGCTATGGTATTCCGGCAGTGGTTGATAGTGTTTCAGACAATCGGTGAGCGATTGAGGTGCAGTAAATGTAATGCCGTGACGAGACAGGTGTTCAAGTAGAAATAGCGCAACTTCGTCATGATGTTTATGATTGCCATCGGTTATTGCCTGCATTGCAGGGAACAGATCACGATAGTGCGTTGGTAATTGTGGCGCCCGATTTATGCGCTGGCACAAAGCATCGCCTGCCAACTCCAGGAATGCCACCAGCGATTTCTCTTTTTCGCCACAAGCTAAGGCTACGCCTTTACTGATACCTATGACTTGATTGAGGGCCGCATCGATTTCTCCCAGTTCAATTCGGTAACCCCCAATTTTCACTTGGCTATCACGGCGGCCCATAAATTCAAGCCAGCCTTCGGGGTGATAACAACCCAGATCCCCGGTACAGTACCAGCGTTCACCTTGATCAATAACAAATTGGGCAGCCGTGCGTTCTTCATCATTAAAATAGCCTAGCGCTACACCGGCACCACCAATCCACAGTTCACCAACAACCCAGTCAGGGCAATCACGGCCATCTTCACCCACGACACGGTAACATTGGTTTGCGAGAGGATAGCCATAAGGGATAGAACGCCACTGCTGGTCAACTTCCTTAACGATATATTCATTTGACCAGATAGCCGCTTCCGTTGCGCCTCCCATTGCACTTAATACACCATCAGGATTGAATGCACGGTAACGTTCAGGCAGCGACAAACCGATCCAATCCCCGGACAACATCACAGTACGCAGCGTTTTCGGTGTATCAATTTCCATCCCTTCACAATAGGTTAGCAACATATCAAACAGTGCCGGTACACTGTTCCACAACGTAACGTGATGGCGCTCGATCAGCATTTCCCAGCTTGATGGATCGCGGCGTTGTGCTTCATTAATTAATACCAGCGCGCCTCCGGCACTGAGAATGCCAAAAATGTCATAAACAGAGAGATCGAAATGCAGGGCGGAGAGTGCCAGCAAACGGTCATGGCTTTGAACTTGATGACGCCGATTGATATCCAGACAGGTATTCAGTGCGCTTTGGTGGCTAATCACCACACCTTTTGGCATACCGGTCGAACCAGAGGTATAAATGATATAAGCCGGATCAGTCACCGCGCGTTCAACCCTGTGTGTTAAGGGCAGTAACTGCTCATCCTGATGCCAGGAAATGCAATATATATCCTGTGACCAGTCATTATTCTGCTGCTTAGGATCAATGATAACGACATTGATTCCGGCACTTTCACAGATAGCCCGACGTCGGTTGAGTGGCTGATCCACGGGAACCGGAACATAAACACCGCCAGCATAAAGTACAGCCAGTACAGCGACAATTTGTCCGATGCCTTTGTCCATGCTAATAGCAACACGATCTCCCGGCATAACCGACATTTTTTGCAATCCGGCGGCTAATCGGCGGGCTGCCAGGCAGAGTTCGCTATAACTCATTTGTTCGTGATGAGTCATTAAAGCGACAGCATTGGGGGTCTGTTCTGCTTGTGTAAACACCGCTTCATGCAACAAGGCATTGGGTAACGGTTCAACCGTTTTATTCATTTGGCGTCGCAGACGGTATTGCGACTCAGGCATCAGATCCGGTAACTTTTCGTGCCATTGTGTCGCGTTTTCCGTCAGGTTCTCAATCAACCCCTGATAGGTTGTGAATAGCGTATCCATCAAGCCGGCAGGGAACAGTCCGTCGTTGCTATCCCACTGGATATTCAGGGCGTCTTCATGTTCAAAGGCAACGAAATCCAGCCATACCTGAGGTGTTTGTGATATTCCCCAATTAGGTTTACCCAGGACATCACGGGTATTCTCACCATATAAAGGCCGGCCTAAATTGCTGGTAAATACAACTGGCGCGCCATGAGGGTGGTTACCTCGCTTCTTGAGTTCACGCAGAACTTCTACACCAGACCAATGACGATGTTCGTAAGCTTCGGTAAATGTTGCTTGTGCATCCTGAGCCAGTTGGCAGAACGGTAAATTATCGCCAGGGATGTCCAACAGCAGAATATTAGTAAAATCGGCCAGAATGTTATCAACCGCGTTATGTAGCGGAGCTCTGTCAAATAACGTCAGGTTGAATAACAAGCGTGTTGCATTGCTCCAGCGGCACAATAAAGCGGCAAATGCCGTCGCCAATGCCATCGTTGGCGTTACGCCATTTTGTTGTGCGAGTTGCTTAAAACATTCCCAATGCTCAGGCGATAAACGAAAACATCTGCGCTGGACCCGAACATTTTTTATCAGGGAAGGATCTCTGGCCAACGGAAGTTGGGGGGCAAGTGGCAAGGTGTCTAATCGGTTACGCCAGAATACCTCTGCTTCCTGTCGTGCTTGCTTAAATTGTGCCTGATATTGTGTCAGGTAACTGCAAAAATCATAGTCAGAAGAAATAGCAGGCAAGCTGCGTTTGGCAATTAATGCCGCCAGTTCGGTAAAGAACAGACTAAAACTGGCGGCATCCATGATCAGCAGATCGATATTGGCATGCAGCCGATGTTGATTATTACCAAACAGGCTAAGTTGGAGATCAAACGTTTCCCCTTCTTCAACCCGTAATACGCGATGGCTGAGCTGTTCACGTATATTGTCCAGCGCTTGTTGCTGTTCATCAACTGACTGATGGCGGAGATCGTGAACCGTTAATTTTTTCCAGTAAGCACTGGTCATACCTTGCTGGCGGGCATCCGGCAAAAAATGCACACGTAACATCGGATGCCGCTGGATCAGCCTGTGAATAGCCGCTTCCAGTCGTTCTGGTTCCAGCCCGATACCATCAAACTCCTGGTACAGATGACAACCCACTCCCCCCAACATTTGCTCCGGTGAACGCCCAACAAAATAAGCATGTTGTACCGCCGTCAATGGGAATGGGCGAGCATCAACAATCCGTGGCTGTGGCGCTGTCTCTTGGGGGACGGTGTGGGTGACCGGGGTATAGCGTTGCAGAAGTTGGCTCCAGGCATGCAGCGTTGGCTTTTGGTAAAGTTCGCGCAGGGTGACACGATGTCCTTGACGTCTAAACTGGTTTAGCAATGCCATGATTTGCATTGAATCCAGCCCATTGCGGATTAAATCGTCATGATCGCCCACCAAAATATTTTTTTGATTAAACAGGCCAGCGATAAGCTGGCGCAATGAATCAGGAGAGAGAAGGTCCGTGTGCATGAGTAAATCCTATAAAATGACAGTACCTGATAAATCAAATGGATGTGTTACACCTTATTTAAGTGAATACTGGGATGTAAGTGCCAATGCTCTTCTGAGCCAAGGTGATTTTTCCAAAGGGATTGGTAAAGCGGACAACGCTTCAGTAATTCATCATGTGTACCGCTATCACAGAGGGTTCCATGATCCATGACCAATATTTGATCAGCACGGGTTATCGTGCTCAGACGATGAGCGATAACAAAAACGGTTTTATCCTGAGTGAGAGAATCAAATGCTTCTTGTATCAATCGCTCATTTTCGGGATCCAGCGACGCTGTTGCCTCGTCCAGGAATAGAACCGGGGACTGTTTTAGGATTGCGCGAGCAATGGCAAGCCGTTGGCGCTCCCCGCCAGACAACGTACCGCCATCCACACCTAAAGGTGTATCGTACCCTTGCGGTAATGCCATAATCGTATCGTGAATGTTGGCGAGGCGGGCAGCCTGTTCCAGCTCTGACTGTGTCGCATTCGGATCACCCAAACGGAGATTGTTGGCGACAGTATCCTGAAATAGTGCGGTTTCCTGGAATACCATTGTGACGGTGTCGTACAGCGCTTGAGTCTGGTAATGATGAATAGGGTTCCCACCCAAACGGATTTCACCTTTATCCAGTTGATAGAAAGAGAGTAATAAGTAGGCCAACGTGGATTTACCACTGCCACTTGGTCCTACAATGGCGGTCATACTGCCTTGTGGTGCATAAAATGAAACGTTCTGGATAGCTGGCTGGTGAGTACCTGGGTAGCTAAATGAGATGTTGTTAACTTCAACATCATATTTATTTGGTGCGGCTAATGGCCCGGAAGTTTGCGTTGCAATCGCTTCTATCTCTGCAATATGTGTTTCACCGACTTGTGTCAATGCGGTCACGTTGAGCAGGGGAATGATCCCGCGTAAAGGGGTAATCGTGGCGAACAACAATAGAATAGTGATCAGCATCTCAGGAAGAGTGAGTGCTTCATTAAAGCGTAAAGCTCCGGCCAGAATGCCAACAACCACGCTGGTATCAATAATGATGTAGAACAGACTCAGCAACGGTATGCTTTTGAATATTCCACGGCGGAATGCGGCACGTAGTTGTTCAATTTTTTGGTCAAAACGTTGTTCTACCGTTGTGGTAGCAGCCGCTGCGCGAATAAAAGCCATACCCTGAGCATATTCTACGATTGCTTCGGAGACATCAGCCATCATTGCAGCCCGACGACGCAGTATTTCATTGAGTTTTTGCCGGATACCACCCAGAATCAGTAATCCAACCATCAATACTAATAGGGCACAGCCAGCAACCACCCAATCGAACCAGAATAAAGTCAGATAGATAAGCGTCAGCATCATAATCTGGCAGGTGATTTGTGGGGTGGTATAGGCTGATTGATTTTCCTGCCATTGCACATCTTCGGATAACGTCAGGGCTATTTTTCCGGCACTTAATCCGCGAATTGTCGCTACGGACATACTGACAAGCCGTTGCAGCAAAGCGCGACGAATTTCTATCCCCAGTCCATAAGCCGCAATGGTGAGTTTACGTAATGCGCGAGACATAAAAGCGAACCGCAACAACAGCAAAATAACCAATAATGTCAGTGTGATAAGTGGCAGCATAGCGTTGCCACTTTCTTGCAGATGATTTTCTTCCAGATGAGTGATAGCCCAGGCGGCGATAGCCAGTTGAACCATAATCGCAATGGTATCAAGTTGTTTATATAACAACCCGCCAAACCAAACCCGTTGTAGTTTTGCAGACAGATGTTGTTGGAGACGATTAAATAACCCCATGATTAATTTACTCCTGTTCCGGTATTTTCTCCCCGCCAGGCTGCCCACTGTTTGGCATACGCGCCTTGCTGTGCAACCAGTTCATCATGGGTTCCTTGTTCAACGATGTGTCCTTTATCCAGGACCAGTATTTGATCAAGGTGGCGGATAGTTGGCAGACGATGGGCGATAACAATCACTGTCTTATTGCGGCATAACGCATTGAGTGCTTGTTGCATCTCTTTTTCACATTCGGGATCGGCATAGGCGGTGGCTTCATCCAATACAAGAATGGGGGCGTTTTTCAGGATAGCGGCTGCAACGGCGATACGCTGTTTTTCTCCTACAGATAAGCTGATACCGTTGTTAATCACGGTGTTGTAGCCTTGTGGTAACTGTTGGATAAATTGATGGGCTTGTGCTGCGATGGCCGCTGCTTCAACTTCAGCTTGTGAAGCATCAGGACGGGCCAAGCGGATATTATTGGCTATCGTATCGTTGAACAGAAATACCCGCTGGAACACAAAAGAGATGTTATTACGCAGCGTGGGTTCATCCATGTTGCGGATATCAACCCCACCGACAGTAATTTTGCCTTGTTGAGGGTCCCAAAGACGGGCAATCAGGCTGGCTATCGTGGATTTACCAGAACCACTGGCTCCGACCAGAGCGAGTGAACTGCCGGCAGGGACGGAAAACGAGAGGTTATTTAAGACATTGTCCTGCTTATCTTGATAGAAAAAGCTGACATTATGCAAAGTCACAGTATGATCGGCTGGAACCTGGCTTTGAGTACATGGCGCTAATTCAGGTTGATTCATTAGCCAACGATAACGTGTGATTAACGCCTCTTGCTGCTGCAAACGTGTCATTACAGAGAACATGGATGACGCAATATTGCCGAATGCCATAGCAGCCAGAATAAAGAAAGTGAACTCAAATAAAGTGATCTCTTGTCGGTTAAATAACCAGATCGCTAAAGGGAGGACAAACAGCAAATTAGCACTGGATAGCACAAAAAATCGGCTGGATTTAACCTGCACTTTCTCAACCCAAACATCAATAATTCGTGTCAGCGCGGTAAATGCTTCTTCGGCTCGCTGTAGTGCAATATTGCCACCTGAATAGGTTTTTACTACAGGAATTGCGTTGATAACTTCACCCATTGTCGAAGCAATACGATTTTGGGCTGCGTAAAAACGCTGGGTTGTAGTTTGAACTTTCATCTGAATATAGATGAATAATAAGCAGGCACCCAACGTTGGGGCGAAAGCGGCCAATGCTAATCGCCAGTCAATGGCTAACATCACACCCAGAGCAATCAATGGGCCGAACAAGGTTGCTGACATTTCTGGAATAATGTGGGCAATACCATCCTCAAGCTGTTCGACGTCATCTAACATCATCTTCTTTATTTCAGTGCTGTCAGTCTGCATAAAGAAGCCCAAGGGAACAGACTTCAACTTATTGCTGATATGACGACGAATATCGGCCTGAACATCGGCAGCGATCAAATGGGAGACAAACGTTGAACCACTGAAAGTCAGCATAGCGGCAAAGGTAAAGCTTAATAACATGATGCCGTAATTCAGTAAGGTGTCATATTGTCCGTCATAGATAGATTGGGTAATCAGGCCGGCAATTGCCGCTGGCAGTATTTGCAAGCCAGCGGAAACAATAGCCAGCGCAATGGCAACATAACTCAGCGTGCGGTATGGGCGCATCATAGTCCACAATGTCTTAATGACACCGGCGTCAGCAGCTCGCTGCTCTGGAGAGTTTTGAACAGAAGGATCATTACTGAGCATAGGTGTTTTCCTTTTGGAAATCGTGGCGCTTACGTAATGTCCAGAACAAGCCTGCGAGGGTGAAGAGTGATGCAAGAGCGAAAAGGGAGGCATAGCTTGCTTTGGTCACAATCAATCCACCCAGCATTGAACAGATGATCGCAATGCTCATATCTGCGGATTGCATCAACGCAAAATCCACACCAGACTGTATACCTGCCGCCAGAGACATCATTTGGGTATACAAGGCAACAAATTTAGTGGCGGTGATTAACGTAATAAAAACGTATGCGGCTGAAAGCAGGGATAGGGGAGTTTCTGGTTGTTGGGCAAGCCAAAAAATACTGACTAATACCAGACATTCAAGCAGCATTACCGCCAATAATGTCTGGACGGCACCTAACTTACGTACCACGATGCCACCAAGCAGGACACCGGATAAACCGGCTAATGCACCACCACTGGCAGCAATGATGCCTAATTGGGTTAAGTCTACGCCGCGATCGACTAAAAATGGGGAGAGCATACCAAGTGACAGGCGTGTCCCAATCATACACAGCAGTATTAACATCAGCGCTTGTTTAACCGGAGTACGGCGTAATGCATCCTTTAGCGATGGTTTTTGAGATAGATTTGAAGATGCTGTACTTGGCGTTTTTAATCCATTTGATTCTACCTGCCCCTGCGTTTTCCGAATGAACAAAACAGGCAGCGTCATTAATAGGATCGCTATAGCTAACATGCCTGCACCAATGTGCCAGCCATACAATGAAGTAAGATATAAAAACAGGCCGCTGCCGATCATTGCCCCCAGATAACTGCCCCCAACCTGCATGACGTTGCTCCAGGGGCGATGCTGTGGTGATAATCGGTCAATAGCATGACCATCTGTGGTGGTATCTACCACAGTCAGGCAAAGTGTAATCAGAAACAGAGCCGCGATAATGAGCGGCATATGTTCAGCAGGTTTTGCCAATGATATTGAACCAAAAAGCAGGGCAATTAACAGATTGCCGCAGAGCATAAGGCGGCGGGGGTTAGTATCCCCCGAACCTGATTTGCGATAGCGTTCTACAATGGGAGCCCAGAAGAATTTAAACGCCCAAGGTAGCATCAATAGATAGAGTAAACCTATCTTATCTGGGGTAACGCCGTGGTTGCGTAAAAATGCCGGCATACTTTGTAACGTTAACATACCAATGGTACTTTGGATGGTGTAAACACCAGCCAAAGTCAAAAGTAGTAACGAGATATGACGGCGATGTGAGGTATTGTGCATCATAGTGCAACGCTCACATCCAGCCCAACATTCAAGCCTTTACTTATCATGCTGTGCGTACCGTCCATAAGCTGGAAACTAGAGACACGGTACTGTTTGTTACCTAAGTTTTCGCCATAAAGTTTGACATTGATGCCATGATCCATTTCTAAACTGAGTGACGCGTCATAGAGAGTATATCCCCCTTGTTCAAGGGTATTCGCTTCATCAAAGTAGCTTTTTGAATAATAGCGAGTGCCGGCATTGAAATAGAGGTTACCCGGTAACAATGTTTGATCAATCAGATAGTCGAAACTTGCATTAAGCATGACATCTGGTGCATAAGG
Source organism: Xenorhabdus sp. SGI 60 (assembly GCF_056632175.1). NCBI lineage: Bacteria > Pseudomonadati > Pseudomonadota > Gammaproteobacteria > Enterobacterales > Morganellaceae > Xenorhabdus > Xenorhabdus sp. SGI 60. The sequence continues at coordinate 1,986,259 of NZ_CP196860.1, forward strand.
CAGGCGTTTGCCTTTATAACTTACGCCACTTGTTGTATCAGTGAAATTTGACTTACCTACGCTACCACCAAGAGAAAGTCTAAGCCCTTGCATTGGCTTAATCTGGCTGCTCAGTTCAATACCTTTACTTTCTGCTTTTCCGGCGTTGCGGATAAATTGCCCACCCATAGGTCCAACATAGATCTGCTTATCTTTGGAACGGATGTAGTAAATCGCGCTGTTTAATGTCATTGCGTTATTAAAGAACGAGGTATGCCAACCAAACTCATAATTGTCTGAGGTTTCGGTATCGTAAGGCTTTTTATCATTGATGGAAGAAACGATGTTGTTGAATCCGCCCGCTTTGTATCCTTTGGTGGCAGAGAGATAGAAACGGCTATCAGGTGTCAATTGCCAGCCCAGAGCTGCCTTAGGTATAAATTCGTTGCTGGAAACTTGGTTATCAAAAGCGTCAATCTTCATGATGTCAGATCCTGAATAATTGATCTGAGACTTTTCATGTGATAAACGACCACCAAGGGTAAGGTCCCATTGAGACGCAATGGGTAATTTAACCTCACCGAACAGGGCTAGCGATTTTCCTTTGATTTTGTTATGTGCATTATTATAACTAGTATGATGTTTGTTAGTTTCATCTGAGAACCAGCCACCGAGAACACTGGTAATCCCATTTGAGTATTTGGAATTTAAACGCAGCTCTTGGGTTGTGGCGTGGTGTTTTTCTTTCCATTTACCTCCGATAAAATCACGGAAAATATCGCGATCCTGATAGGCGGTGACACTGGTTAATACGTTGTTGCCAAAATCATATTCCGCTTTGAGTGCATAGCTGTTAACGCGCCGTGTTAAATCCGGGATAGGGCCAGCATATTCTTTCCGACGGAACTGTTCGTCGGTTAAATAAAGTTCTTCATGTGAGTTGAGATCTTCATGGGCAAAGCTAAGTTCTGCGCTGAAAGGGGATTCTTCTGGCGCAAATGTCAGTTTTCCTTTACCGAGCCAGGTTTTGCTGGAGTCAATATTTTTATCACCACGATTTGGCGCGTCAATTTGTCCTGGCTCTTTTACCCAGCGTAGACTCATGCTGCCATAAAGCATATCTTCAATAAGAGGCATTGATCCGCTGAAGGAACCGCCTTGTTTCAACTTTGAATAATGACCAGAAAGGTTAAGCCAAGGGCCTTCTTTGGGAGAATGGGTGATAATATTGATAACACCTGCTTGAGCGTTCCCGCCATATAAAGTGCCTTGGGGACCACGTAATAATTCTACACGCTCTATATTGATTAACTCTTGTGTCAGAAACTGGTGATCCTGTGGAACACCATCAACATAAATGCGAATGGAAGGTGAATAGTAATCGGGTGAACTGATACCCCGAATTGTGGTTGCCGAGTAGGTTCGGTTGCCGCGAGAGCGGATTTGTAAGCCAGGGAAAGCACGTTCAAGATCCTGTACCTGGGTGATACCCGCTTGCTCAAGTTCCTCACCCGTTTTTACCAAAATGCTGCCATTAACTTTATTTAATGCTTCTGCCCGTTTGTTAGCCGTCACAATCAAAACATCTTCTGTGGATTCAGGTGAATGCTCCGCCCAGGCCACAACAGGTGATATCAGACAACATAAGACAGACGCTTTAGCATATTTTTTTTTCATAAATACTCTTTATGCCTTTCCAAATCATGTTTTAAAAAGATCAAATGTGGTAAACCAAACAAGTGTGGTAAACCCGGAAACATATCTGATGAAATTAACTGGAATAGAAAAGAAGAGCTAACGGGATAGGGACAAAAATAGCGCGATGCGTACTATTGATAATGATTCTCATTAATGATAAATTGCGTGATATTCACATTAGTATATAAATATATAAAATAAAAGAATAATGTCTTTAATATGCACAACATGCTGTTTTTATTGTGGAAAGCGTTTTTTTAAAATGGTTGGTGTCTGATGCTAATTTTAAGGGGATTTCATGAAGACGATCTATAGCGAGACATTGGGGATTTTCGCAGCGGGCCATTGCAATAATAGGCATTCACCCGCAGAGGAAAATAACACAACGCCTTCACTGCTAACAGAGGAGCTATCTGATGGAATTCACATCAACCGTATCCATCTTGAATTAAGTCAAGATTTTACAGAATATTGTGAAGGACCGCCAACAGTGTCAATAGCTTTTGTTCTCAGTGGGAAGGGGAAAATGGCAATTGAGAATGGCGAGGTTTTAGATATTAATCCGGGAACGATGGTATTTTTTTATTCGCCTACGATGACGCGGGGTATGAATTTCTTTGGCTGCGGAACCTGGCGTATTCTCGATATCCGTTTTTCTCTGAACGAAATTGAAGCTCAGGAATTGCCATCGTTTACCAGATTAACGGCTGGTTTTGAAAAAAATGCGAGTTATAGTGATGCCTTGATGATGGCTTGCCCTATCTATCCCCCCTTTATGCAGATAGTGAATCAAATAGAAGAATGTCAATTAAATGGAAGTGTCAGAAAGGTCTATTTAAAGGCAAAGGCGTTAGAAATACTCGCTTGTGTGACAGCTCAACTTTATGATTGCCAATATAATGTGATTAGCGGATTGCAACGCCGTGCTGTTTACAATGCGATAAAAATAATTAATAACGATTATCATTACCCCTGGACAATAAAATTGTTATCAAGAGCAGTGGGGTTGAATGAGCGGAAATTAAAAGAGGGATTCCGTGCGGTTGTTTTCCGTACTTTCCATCAATATCTGGAAAACGTTCGTATGACTACAGCGGAGGATTTATTGAAGAAAGGGATGAATGTCATTGAGGTTGCTGCCGCGGTGGGTTATTCCAGCCCAAGTCATTTTTCTAAACGTTTCCGGCAACATTACTTAATCAACCCTAAAGCATGGCAGGCAAAATATGCCGTGAATCACACATTACTGAAAGAAAGTATTACAGCGGAAAGTCAGTAGAAATTTCGAATGTGGCATAAGGTTGTTAATTGGTGTTTAACTAGTTAAATAGGTGCCTTTTCCGCTTAATCCCCGTATGTATCTATCTATCTTTCTTTCATACACAAATCCCCTGAGAAAAAGTCGGGGGATTTTTTGAATCTTTTTCCTCTTACCCAAAACACCGGCGGATATTGAAGCCGCTTACTGATTTACGCGTAATCCATCCTATTTATCATCCCTTTTAATCATATTCATTTCGTTTTTGTTTTGGGTAAATTTAAAGCTCGAATTAATCTGCTTAATGTTTCACATAATGTGTTGTGATTATGTTGGTTTATTGCCATATTGTTGCATTTTTAGAGTTAAATGGCCTGAATTTACGCCATTGTGATGAATATCCCATCGGGCAGCTTGATAATTAACCTCCGCCGACCATAATACCTCATCTTAAAATTACCTTATTACTGTTTAATAATAATTACGTATCCGATGGGTTTACTATGGCAACGGTAACTTCCCGCTACATAATAGCCGGGCTGGCCGGATGGACTGTATTTGTATTCTCCCCCGTACAGGCCGATGATCCGCCCTTTATTCAGCAAAAACAACAATCACAGATAGCAGAACAACGTCTGGCAACCTCGGTGCGACTTACTGCGCCTTTTTCCGATAACACCATGCAAAGTGCGGCGACCCTGGATGCTCAGGAGCAACTCCGGCAGCAGGAAAGGCAGCACGCGCTACAACAGCAACAGACGCCGGATACCGATGTCCGGCTTACTCGACCCGGCGTGCGCCAGCCTGATTATCCGGCTAACGAACATCCCTGTTTTACGATCAATACGTTACGTTTGGAGGGCGACGCTGCCCACCGTTTTCAGTGGGCACTGGACGCGGCAGAGGATGCCAAAGGGCGTTGCTTGGGTGGACAGGGGATTTTGCTGGTCAATAACAAGGTGCAGAATGCCATTCTAGCCAAAGGTTATGTCACCACCCGCGTGATGGTGCAGGAGCAGGATCTGACTGGCGGTGTGCTGACGCTGACGCTCCAGCCTGGACGCATTGCCAATATCCGCTTTGATGAGCCGGTGTCCTGGCGTGGGCGGCTGTGGAATGCGATGCCGGCCGCATCCGGGGATATCCTTAATTTGCGCGATATCGAGCAGGCGCTGGAGAATTTCAAACGGGTGCCCAGTGTGGAGGCCGACATTAAAATCGAGCCCGGTCAGCAGGAGGCGACCAGTGACCTTCGGATCAGCTGGAAAGAGGGCCGCCCGTTCCGGCTCAGTCTGGGACTCGATGACAGTGGTGCCAAAAGCACTGGCCGCTATCTGGGTTCGGTAACCCTGGCGATTGATGCGCCTTTTGCCCAGAACGATCTGTTCTATGCCAATATCGGCCGGGATTTGTTTGAGCCCGGTCCCTTTGGTAACCGCGCCCGTACTGTGAATTACGTCTTTCCGCTCGGCTACTGGGCGTTTTCTGCCAATTACAACGACTATACCTATCACCAGAATATCGCCAACGCGAACGAACCCCTGACCTACAGTGGCAAAAGCGAGAATGTGCAATTCACGGTGTCCCGACTGTTATTTCGCAATCAGTCACATAAAACCACGCTCAATCTGCGGGTCTTTCGCCGCCATTCCACCAATGCCGTGGGGAATATAGAAATAGCACAACAACACCGCCGTACTGCGGGCTGGGAGTTAGGCTTAAGCCAGCGCAGTTACATCGGCAACATCACGTTGGATGCCGGCATCAACTGGCGGCGGGGAACCGGCGCCTTCGGTGCGCTGCCAGCACCGGAAGAAGCCTATCACGCAGGCAGTGCCCGCACAGGGATGGCCCTGGGTGATATCAGTCTGAATGTGCCTTTTAAATGGGGCACACAGCCCTGGCGTTATCACACCAAAGTGCGTTGGCAGTGGAGTGCAAACCCGCTGACACCCCAGGACAGGCTGGCGATTGCCGGGCGTTATACCGTGCGCGGGTTTGACGGCGAGCAGATGCTGTCCGGTGAAAAAGGGCTGCTCTGGCGTAATGAGTTAGCCTGGAATGTCCTGTCGCGCGGTCACGAGCTTTACGGGGCGGTGGATTATGGTCGTGTGGATGGACCGGGCACCCGCTATCTCGTCGGGCATCAGCTGGCGGGTGGTGCCCTGGGTGTGCGCGGCACGCTGTGGCGCCGACTCAGTTATGACCTGTTTGCCGGCGTGCCATTCTACCAGCCCGCGGGTTTTCATACGCCAGGCGTGAGTGGTGGTTTCAGCTTCAATCTGGAAATTTGATAACAACGCTCATCCTTAATCACAAACAAGTGTTGCGTTTATTTATTTGACCTGGACGGACAGGATTTATGAACAAACAGTGTTATTGCCTTATCTACAGCCGCACGCACGGTGAATTGCGGGTGGTATCGGAACTGGCCCGCAGTTGCAGTACCGCACCCGGGCAGCGTCGTGGTATCGGTGCATCGCGCTTATGGGTGACGGTGCGCCGCGCGGTGTGGCTGTTGGGGGCGGCACTGTTTGCTGGGCAGGCGTTGGCTGACGGTATTATCGCTGACAGGCAGGTACCATCTGGCCAGCGTCCGGAAGTGATAACCACTCAGAATGGTCTGCCGCAGGTCAATATCAATGCGCCCAATCAGGCCGGCGTATCACATAACCCCTACCAGCAGTTTGATGTCGGCCAACGAGGTGCCATCCTTAACAATTCGGCGCTGATGACCTCTACCCAACTAGCCGGGATGATACAGGGTAACCCCCGCCTTGATCCCAATGCCGCGCCGGCTCGGTTTATTATTAATGAAGTCAACAGCGATAAGCCCAGCCAGCTGCGGGGATTTCTGGAAGTGGCTGGTGGGCGGGCACAGGTGATTGTGGCTAACCCGTCGGGGATTGTGTGCAACGGCTGTGGCACCATTAATGCCGGGCGCATGACTCTGACTACCGGCAAGCCGCAGTTGAACGCTGACGGTAGTCTGGCTGGGTATCAGGTCGAACGAGGCGTGGTGAGCATTGAGGGCGGTGGACTCAATGGTGACCCGCGCCATGATACCGGTTATGTTGATATTCTGGCGCGGGCGGTGAAGGTGAATGCCGGTGTCTGGGCAAAAGCGGAACTTGCCGTGGTGGCGGGGCGTAATCGCATCAGTGCTGACAGCAAAACAGTGACGCCACTAGCCGCAGATGACAAAAAGCCCGAACTGGCGATAGACATGGGGCAGATGGGTGGCATGTACAGCGGTTATATCCGTATGATAGGCACGGAAGCGGGCGTCGGTGTGCGTAATCAGGGCGGGCACTTGCAGGCGGGAAAAATGTTGACCGTCAGCAGTGAAGGCCGGCTTAGCTGGCAATCGAGAGAAGAGAAAGAGCCAGTCACCCAAGTGGTGGGGGATGTGACCTTGACTGCCCGGGACGGTATTGAACATCACGGCAAACTACACAGTGGCGGGCAGCTTGCGGTACAGAGCCGTGACGGTGACATTCAGCAGTCCGGCACCCTAGCGGCAGTGGGCGATATTCGGTTGACGTCGGCTCGGGGTATTCAGAGCCGCGGGCATGTGCTGGCCGGCAGCGATATCAACAGTACGCTGAAGCATAAGGCGAATTTGACGCTGAACAGTCAGGGGAATATCCAGGCCAGCGGCCATTTGCTCAGTCTGGGCGATATCAAAGTGACCGGTCACCGGGTGGATATCAGTCAAAGCCAACTGGCGGCCAGCCGGGCTAAGATTGGCGCACAAGCCGGTGGCGTTGCCCTGCAACAGGCCAAAATTGACAGTCAACAGCTGACCGTGAAAACCCCGGGCAATATCGACGCGCAACAGGCACAGGTACGTGTCGGACGTTGGGAGATAGATGCCAACAATCTGTTCAACCAGAAGGCAGTCTGGTCTCAGGTGGAAGCCGGGGAAAGCCGTTTTGCGCTGGCCGGGGTACTGGATAACACCGGTGGCCGCATTGAAGCGCCACAACTTAACCTGAATGCCGGTTCCTTGAACAACCAGCAGGGGCATCTGGTGGCGCTTGACAAGACGGTGCAACACTGGCAAGTGAGCGGATTGCTGAACAATACCGACGGCCTGCTGGGTAATAACGGTGACCTGCGGCTTGATACCGGCAGCCTGAATAACCAGCGCGGCACGTTACAGAGTCAAGCGGCATTGGACATCATATCGGGAGACGATATCAATAACAGCGAGGGTAAGCTGCTGTCCGGCCAACGACTGACAGTGAAGGCTGAGCGCAACATTGATAATCAGGGCGGTCTATTGGAGAGTCCGTTAACATTGGACGTGACATCGGGCGCGGATATTAAGAATTCACAGGGCAAACTGTTTGGCCAACAGCTGACGGTGAAGGCCTCTGGCAGTATTGATAACCTGTCCGGAGAGATGCGGAGTGAACACTTGTTGCTGACGGCACATAACCTGACTAATACGGAAGGTAAGGTCGTCAGCCAGGGGCGTCTGAAGCTTGACATCCGGCAGTCGCTGGTTAATCAGCACGGGTTTCTTGATGCCGCTGACGCCCTGGATATTCTCACCCAGGGCAACTGGGATAACCGCAGCGGAACCGCTCAAGGCGGCAAACAGATTGATGTCTCCGCCCATCACATCGATAACAGTGACGGCAAACTGTTGGCTGATCAAGCACTGACCGTGAACACGACGGGCAATATCGATAACCAGCGCGGCACGTTGCAGGGGCTGTCCGCCTTGAACGTGACGTCGGGGGGCGATATCCAAAATGGTGAAGGCAAGCTGTTGTCCGGTCAGGCGCTGACCCTGACAGCGACTGGCAGCGTCGATAACCAGTCCGGCAATATCCAGGGCAAAGCGCTGGAACTGACGGTACAGAAACTGACGAATACAAAAGGTAATATTGTCAGCCAGGGGCATTTGCAGCTTAATATCAGTCAGGACATTGATAATCAGCACGGACTCATTAAAGCTGATGATGCACTGAATATCCACACGGAGGGTCACTGGGATAACCGTGGCGGCACTGCTCAGGGCAGCAAACAGGTTGATGTCTCCGCCCATAGCATTGATAACAGTGACGGCAAACTGTCGGCCGCCCAAGCGCTGACCCTGAACGTGGCCGATAATATCGATAACCAGTCCGGGGACATCCGGGGCGAAGCGCTGCAATTGACGGCGCAGCACCTGAATAATGCACAGGGTAAAATCGTCAGCCAGAGCCGTTTGCGGCTTGATAGTCATCAATCGATTGATAATCAGCACGGGCTTCTTGATGCGGCTGACGCCCTGGATATTCTCACCCAGGGCAACTGGGATAACCGCAGCGGAACCGTACAAGGCGGCAAACAGATTGATGTCTTCGCCCATCACATCGATAACAGCGACGGCAAACTGCTGGCTGATCAAGCCCTGACCGTGAACACGACGGGCAATATCGATAACCAGCGCGGCACGTTGCAGGGGCTGTCCGCCTTGAACGTGACGTCAGGGGGTGATATCCGAAATGGCGAGGGTAAGCTGTTGTCCAGTCAGGCACTGACCCTGAAAGCGATCGGCAGCGTCGATAACCAGTCCGGTAATATCCAGGGCAAAGCGCTGGCGCTGACGGCGCAGAAACTGACCAATACAAAAGGTAATATTGTCAGCCAGGGGCATTTGCAGCTTGATATCAGTCAGGGCATTGATAATCAGCACGGGCTCATTAAGGCCGATGATGTCCTGAATATCCACACGGATGGCCACTGGAATAACCACGGCGGCACCGTACAAGGCGGCAAACAGGTTGACGTCTCTGCCCATGGCATTGATAACAGCGGCGGCAAACTGTCGGCCGGGCAAAAGCTGACCCTGAACGCCGCCGATAATATCGATAACCAGTCCGGGGACATCCGGGGCGAAGCGCTGCAATTGACGGCGCAGCACCTGAACAATGCACAGGGTAAGATCGTCAGCCAGGGCCGTTTGCGGCTTGATAGTCATCAGTCGATTGATAATCAGCACGGGCTGCTTGATGCGGCTGATGCCCTGGATATTCGCACCCAGGGCAACTGGGATAACCGCAGCGGGACCGCTCAAGGTGGCAAACAGGTTGATGTTTCTGCACGCCATATCGATAACAGCGACGGCAAGCTGCTGGCTGATCAAACACTGATCGTGAACACGACTGACAATATCGATAACCAGCGCGGCACGTTGCAGGGGCTGGCCGCCTTGAACGTGACGTCAGGGGGGGATATCCAAAATGGCGGGGGCAAGCTGTTTTCCGGTCAGGCACTGATCCTGAAAGCGACCGGCAGCGTCGATAACCAGTCCGGTAATATCCAGGGTAAAGCGCTGGCGCTGACGGCACAGAAACTGACCAATACAAAAGGTAATATCGTCAGCCAGGGGCATTTGCAGCTTGATATCAGTCAGGGCATTGATAATCAGCACGGGCTCATTAAGGCCGATGATGTCCTGAATATCCACACGGATGGCCACTGGAATAACCACGGCGGCACCGTACAAGGCGGCAAACAGGTTGACGTCTCCGCCCATGGCATTGATAACAGTGGCGGCAAACTGTCGGCCGGGCAAAAGCTGACCCTGAACGCCGCCGATAATATCGATAACCAGTCCGGGGACATCCAGGGCGAAACGCTGCAATTGACGGCGCAGCACCTGAATAATGCACAGGGTAAGATCGTCAGCCAGGGCCGTTTGCGGCTTGATAGTCATCAGTCGATTGATAATCAGCACGGGCTTCTTGATGCGGCTGACGTCCTGGAGATTCGTACCCAGGGCAACTGGGATAACCGCAGCGGCACCGCACAAGGCGGCAAACAGGTTGATGTCTCCGCACGCCATATCGATAACAGTGACGGCAAATTGTTGGCTGAGCAAGCCCTGACCGTGAACACGACGGGCAATATCGATAACCAGCGTGGCACGTTGCAGGGGCTGTCCGCCTTGAACGTGACGTCGGGAGGTGATATCCAAAATGGTCAGGGCAAATTGTTGTCCGGTCAGGCGCTGACCTTGAAGGCCGTCGGTAGTATCGATAACCAGTCCGGCGACATCCAGGGCGAAGCACTGGAACTGACGGCACAGGCGCTGACGAATACGGAAGGTAAGATCGCCAGCAAGGGGCATTTGCAGCTTGATATCCAGCAGACGATTGATAATCAGCGTGGGTCAATCAAGGCGGGTGACGCACTGGATATCCACACGGATGGCCACTGGAATAACCACGGCGGTACCCTACAAGGCGGCAAACAGGTTGACGTTTCCGCCCGTAGCATGGATAACAGTGACGGCAAACTGTCGGCCGGGCAAAAGCTGACCCTGAACGCCGCCGACAGCATCAATAACCAATCCGGGGAGATCGAAGGTGAACACCTACAGCTGACGGCATCACGCCTGGATAATACGAAGGGCAAGGTCATCAGCAAGGGACGCCTGAAGCTTGATATCCGGCAGGCGATTGATAACCAACGCGGCCTTTTCGAAGCGGCTGACGCTCTGGATATTCGTACCCAGGGCAACTGGGATAACCGCAACGGCACCGCACAAGGCGGCAGGCAGGTCGATGTCTCCGCCCACTATATCAATAACAGCGGCGGTAATTTGTTGGCGGATCATGCATTAATCGTGAATACGACGGGCAATATCGATAACCAGAGCGGTACATTGCAGGGGCTGTCTGCATTAAACGTGACGTCGGGGGGCGATATTCAAAACGGCCAGGGCAAGCTGTTTTCTGATCAACAACTGACCGTGAAGGCCGCTGGCAGCATTGATAACCAGTCTGGAAACATGCAGGGCAATTATCTGCAACTGACGGCACAGCACCTGAAGAATACCCAAGGTAATCTGGTCAGCTTGGGGAACCTGCGGTTTGATATCCAGCAGGCGATTGATAATCAGCAGGGATTTATCGAGGCCGGTGACACACTGGATATCCATACGGAGGGTCACTGGGATAACCGTGGCGGTACCGCACAAGGCGGCAAGCAGGTGATCGTCTCCACCCACAGTATAGATAACACCGGCGGCAACCTGTTATCAGGCGGTGATCTGACGCTCAATAGTGTAGGCGATGTCATTAATCAGGCGGGTAAACTGTCAGCAAAGCAACATCTGCGTTGGCAGGGTGGTTCGGACAGCTTACTGAACAATGACGCGGGGACGTTGTATAGCGAAGGCGTGATGTCACTGAGGGGCGGACAACTGACCAACCGAGAGAAAGGTGAGATTCAGGGCAAACAGGGGCTGAAGTTGGATCTGACGGGCCGTTGGGATAATCAGGGGGGAGAACTGACCAGCGGCGGGCACAGCACGGTGAATGCGCTGAGCTTCCTCAATGCACAGGGAAAAATTCAGGTGCTGGACAAGCTGGATATGCACGTCACCCGGGCACTGGATAACAGCCAGGGCTATATCTTCAGTAAGCTGGCGCAATCCCTGCGTGCGGAAAACATCCTGAATACGCAGGGATGGATAGGCACCCAGGGGGGCTGGTCCGCCACGGCTGGCCAGTTTGACAACCAGAAGGGCAGTGTGTCGAGCCTGCAGGATGCCCTGCTGGCCGTCAGCACGCTGGACAATCAGAAAGGCGCACTGGCGTCAGCAGGTGCGCTGATGCTGCGCTCGGCACAGGAGATTAATAACCAGGAAGGTAAAATCAGCGCCCTGGGGCGGCTGGATGTGCAGGGCGCTACCGAGGGATCGGCGGCCGGCCGTGTGCAGAACGTGGGCGGGAAACTGCTGGCGGACGGCGACCTCGTTGTCACGGCGCAGAGTCTGGACAACACTGACGGCCTGATTGACAGCCAGAAATCGGTGCGGCTGAACTTAAACGGTAGGCTGGATAACCGTGACGGTAAACTGCAAAGCAACGGAGAGATGCAGCTTAATGCCCGGTCATTGCTGAATGGCACCGGTTCGATAAGCAGTCAGCGGCAGCTTGGGCTGCGCATTCAGGAACTTTTGGATAATACCGGAGGAACGCTGAGAAGCAATGGTGACCAGAGGATCTCTGCCGGGCAGGTCAACAACCGGCAGGGACTGTTCAATAGTCTGGGCACGCTTGACGTCACCGCCGATCAGCTTGATAACCCGGATGGGACGTTTATCAGCCGGGGTAACGGCATTTACCGCATCAATGTGCTCAATAACCAGCAGGGAAAAATCCATGGCGGCGGCACCCTGACCTTTAAGGGGGACGCGATAAACAATCAGACCGGACAGCTGATTGCCACCGGATCGATGCGGATCGACAGTCAAACACTCAATAACCACGGGCAAGGGAAAATTACCAGCCAGAACGCGTTGGTTGTGCACAGTGACCGGGTGAACAATCATGATGGCGGCTTGTTGCTGGGGACAACGCACACCGCAGTGACAACCCGTGAGCTGGACAACACGGCAGGACGTTTGCAAAGTACCGGCTCGTTGACACTGTCAAACCTCGACAAGCTGGTCAACCGGCAGGGGAAGATCCGTGCCAATGGCGCACTCGACCTCAATGCGGGCACCCCGTCTGTGCTGGCGTTGTTCAATCAGGGTGGACTCGTCCAGAGCGGGGGACAGCTGACGGTCAATACACGCGCCCTGGATAACACAGGCGGGACATTGCTCAGCCAGCAAGGATTGACACTGGCCGTGCAGCAGGATTACACCCACCGCATGGGGGATACCATTAGCAGTAATGGCGCGCTGACCTTCTCGGTGGGCGGGACGCTGACTAACCTGGCCGACTGGCTGTTGCCCAGTCACCTGATCGTCGACAGTACCCACTTCATCAACCAGGGGATGCTGGCCGGGAAAACATTGCAGCTGACGACCGGCATCCTGCGCAACGAAAAGCGCCTGGAAGCCGACAGCATGACACTCACCAGTGATACGCTGGATAACACAGACACGGTGATGGGAGATGTTATCACTGTGCGCAGCCGGGTTATCGACAACCACGGGCAAAACGCGGTAATTGCCGCGACGGAACGCCTGGATTTGCAGGCCGGTGAGCGTCTGACCAATCGGGATGGCAGCCTGATTTACAGTGCTGACACCCTGCACCTGGCCAGTGATGACTTGATTGAGAACAAAGCGAGCCGCATTGAGGCCGACGGGAATGTGTCGATTGAAGCCAACCGGTTGAATAACCTGCGCGAAGGGCTTGAAATCGTGCGCGAGGCAGAAAAAGGCGAAACCCAATGGCACCGTTATAACTACTATTGGCGCTCTTACGCTTCGGGGGTGAATCGCGACAAAAATACTATGGCGCCCACCACCCAGCGCTTGACATTCCGCGATGACGCCGCGGTGGAAAACAACCGTTACGGCACTCTGCTGGCCATTGATGCGGCCGGTAAGCGTGCCCAGGTTCGCGTCAAGGATCATAAAGGACAACCCTATGAATTGTGGGTGAATTATCTGGCACTGACGCCGGATCGCGACGGTAGTTACGCGATGACGTTCTATGAGACGCGCGGTCATCGCCAGAATACGGTGCCAACCCCTTATCACAACACGGTCTGGCGCGAGCACAACCGGGGACGGCTTGAGCAGTGGGACCCGGAGAAACATCTCGACATTGCTCATGTGCCGTTTGTAGATGATTACAATAACTTCCGTGAACGCTCGGCCACCGGCACGGTGACGCGGGACAAACTGGTGTCCGAAGGTATCGGTGCCCATATTCTGGCGGGGGGCAACATGACGCTGCGGATTACGGACGAACTGCTGAATGATGCCAGCACCGTCAGTGCCAACGGCGACCTGCTGACGAAAGGTGACGGCAAGGTCACCAACCGGGGCTATTCCGTGAATGAACGGCGTCAGGAATTCCTGGTCGACCATTACGACCGGGATACCCGGCACTGGTATCCGAAGCACCACAGTGATGAAACTGTCGCACTGGCGACCATTGATGCGATCATGACCGGGCACGGCGATGTCGCCATCAACGGCGCACAGCTGGAAAATACCACGGTCAACCCGGCGCAAATCAGCGTGGTTGAGGCCGCCCAGCAGGCGGCGGAAGCCGAGCGGGCGGAATGGGAACGTAACCCGCTGGCGGTAACGGTGGAGGGCGTGGCGTGGCAAGAGAAGGGCAGTCAACTGGTGTTGGTTAACCAGCTGCTTACGCCGCTTAAGCGGGCACTGACGTCGATCGACCAATCTCACTTATCGGACGATCAATGGCTCACATTGCTTAAGCGAGAACTCATGTCGACCGACCACCCTGTTATACCGGGTGATCAATTACTCACGCTGCTTAAGCGAGAACCCACGTCGACCGACCACCCTGTCACACCGGATGATCAATGGCTCACACCGCTTAAGCGGGTATTCACACCGGTCGATCACCCCCTCATCTCGGACGCGCAATTGCTCACGCTGCTCAAGCGGGAACTCACCCCGGCCGACCAGCCCCTCAGGCCGATCGAACGTCCCCTGACGCCGGCTGAACTGGCACTGACCCGTCAGCAACAACTTGACCGGGTTGCCCCCTTTGTGCCCAATAACGGTCTGTTCCGTCAGCACCCGGCAGAAGGCAGTCCTTATCTGGTGGTAACGGATGAACGCTTTACCAGCCGGACCCGGTTTATCAGCAGCGATTACCTGTTGCAGCGGGTAGGGTATGACCCAGCGCAGGTGCATAAACGGCTGGGTGACGGCTTTTATGAGCAACGCCTGGTGCGTGAGCAGATACTCAAGCTGACGGGGCGGCCTTCCGTGCGCGGTGAAGATGCGATGGCGCAGTACCAGACCCTGATGAACAATGGGACGAAGGTGGCCAACGACTTCCAGTTGGTGCCGGGCGTGGCACTGACGCCGGCCCAGATCGCGGCGTTGCAGCAGGATATCGTCTGGCTGGTGAGCGAGACGGTTGAGACTGCCAGTGGCCCGCAGACGGTATGGACCCCCAAGGTTTACCTGGCCAACACTACGCTGCGGCTGACCGGCCAGGGTGCCCTGATTGGCGGGGGTAACCTGCAACTGTCAGCGAACAGCCTCACTAACGCCGGTAACCTGTTTGCCGAGCGGGCACTGAACATTGACGCGGGGCAGTTTCTGCACCAGGGCGGGGATATCCGCGCAGACAGTATTGACGTACAGGCGGACAGCCTGACCTTAAGCACCCATCTGCAGGATGCCCTGCGCCAGGCCTCCATGAGCGCCCGTGAGCTCAGTCTGAGCGGGGGGGATATCCAGCTGCGCGGCGCGAAGCTGGAGGCCACCCGTCACCTCAGCCTGAATGCCCGCAATAATCTGGATATTGCTGCCGCCAGAAGGACCACGACGGGCAACATTGAGGTCATCGCCGGGGCCATGGGTAACCGCACCAGTGATGGCATGGAAGAGGTCGGAAAACGCAGGGCAACCGTCAGCGGCGAGTGGCAACAGGCGCTGGGCAGTACGCTGAATGCCGGGGGTAACCTCAGCCTGCGTGCGGGGCAGGATATCACGTTGCAGGGGAGCCAGGCCAAAGCCGACGGTACTGCCCGGGTGCAGGCCGGCGGCAACGTGAGCATTCTGGCAGAAAGTACCACCCACCGCACGCAACTGGAAGCCAATAGCCGGACCTCGTCGGTGAGTAACCAGCGTGAGGAAGAACGGCTGCATCTCAGTACCCTGAGCGGTAACCAGGGCGTGACGGTTCAGGCGGGCGAAAACCTGACGGCCGAAGGCGCGCAGGTTGACAGCCGGTCAGGGCATATCGGTCTGAATGCCCAGGCGGTTATCATTAAAGACGTGCGTCAGCGTGTGGCGGATCAGGACAGTGAGCGTAAGCGTGAGGGCAGCACGAAAAGCCAGCGGGAAATGGAGACGGTCAGCGAGCGTAGCGTGGGCAGCACCTTCAGCGGGCGGGACGGCGTTTCGGTGAGGGCGCGTGAAGGGGATATCACGGTCACCGGCAGCACACTGCACAGTGAGCAGGGGGTGCTGGCATTGCAAGCGAAACAAGACATTACACTGGACAGCGCCACCGAAAGTGATTACCAGTTCTCGGCATCCAGCGCAAATAAGAAGGGGATGCTGTCGAAAAGTAGCCACCATACGGTACAGCAAGACCACGTCACCCGCGAGAAAGGGACCCTGCTCAGCGGCGACAGCATCAGCATCACGGCGGGCCATGACCTGACCGTGAGCGGGTCGGCGGTCGCCGGGGATAAGGCGGTGACCTTGCAGGCGGGTAATAACGTAGCGATGAACGCGGCCACCGAAACCGAGTCCCATTATTTGCTGGAAGAGAAGAAAAAGAGTGGACTGCTCAGCAGCGGGGGCATTGGTTTCACCGTGGGCAGTCAGTCTACCCGTCATCAGATCAATGAAGACGGCACCACCCAAAGCCAGAGTGTCAGCACGGTGGGCAGCAGCCAGGGCAATGTGACTATCACGGCGGGTAACCGGGTACAGGTCGGGGGTACCGATTTGGTGGCCGGCCAGGATATCAGTCTCACCGGCGACAGCGTGCAGATTGACCCGGGGCAGGACAAACGTCGCCGGGCAGAGACGTTTGAGTCGAAACAGTCCGGCCTGACGCTGGCGTTGTCCGGCACGGTGGGCAGTGCGCTCAATACTGCGGTCAGCACGGCACAGCAGGCCAAAACAGCGGGTGACGGGCGGCTGAAAGCGCTGCAAGGCACGCAGTCGGTGCTGTCCGGGGCGCAGGGCTATCAGGCGTGGCAGCGCAGTGAGGCTGAATCCGCGAAAGCCGACGCGATTAATCAGGCGGGCGGTAATGCCGAAAAACCCACCGACACCATTGGTATCCAGCTTTCTTATGGCCGCCAGTCGGCGAAATCAGAAACCCGCACGGAACAGACGCAGTCACAGGGCAGCAGCCTGAGTGCCGGGCGCGATATTCGTATCAAAGCCACCGGGGACAATGCGGTTTCTGACAGTGGCGATATTCGGGTCAAAGGCAGCAGCCTGAAAGCCGGGCATGATATTGATATGGCGACGAAACGCGATATCGTGCTGGAATCGGCTGAAAACACCCGGACCACGCGGGGTGAAAACAGCAGTAAAGGCGGCAGTGTCGGCGTGGGACTGACCGCCGGACAGGGCGGTTACGGCATTAAATTCTCGGCCAGCGTTAATAAGGGCAAAGGCCACGAAACCGGCGACGGGGTGACCCATACCGAAACCCTGCTTGATGCCGGTAACCAGGTCAGCCTGAAATCGGGGCAGGATACGCGGCTTAAAGGGGCACAGGTCAGCGGGGAAACAGTGACAGCTGATGTTGGCCGTAACCTGCACCTGCAAAGTGAGCAGGATAAGGACAATTATGATGCCAAACAGGAAAATATCAGCGCCGGGGCGAGCTTCACCTACGGCTCGATGAACGGTTCCGCCAGTGTCAATGCCCGCCGCGACAAGCTGCACAGCACGTTTGATTCCGTGAACGAGCAAACGGGTATTTTTGCCGGTAAGGGCGGGTTTGATATCAAGGTGGGGGAACATACCCAGCTTGACGGTGCGGTGATGGCCAGCACGGCGGATAAGGATAAAAACCGACTTGACACCGGCACACTGGGCTTTAGTGATATCCAGAACAAGGCGGAGTACAAAACTGAGCACCAAAGTGTCGGTATCAGTACCGGCGGTGCGGTTGGCAGTCAGCTGGGCACCAATATGGCCTCAAATATGCTGGCTGGCAGCAATAAGCATGACAGCCAGTCGTCGACCACACATGCAGCGGTCAGTGATGGCACGATTGTGGTGCGGGATGCCGATAAGCAGACACAGGCTGTGGCTGACTTAAGCCGGGATACTGATAACGCCGCCAATGGCCTGAGTCCGATTTTTGACAAAGAGAAAGAGCAGCAACGCCTGGCTCAGGCGCAGGCTATCGCGGACATCGGCACCCAGGTGATGGATATCTACAATACGAACGAAGCGATTAAAGCGACGAAAGCCGCGACGGAAAAACTGAAAGACCCGCAAACGCAGCAAACACTGAAACAGGCTGCGGAAAAACAACTGAGGGCAGAAGGTCAACCCGCCGATGCGAAATCGGTGGCTGATCGGGCGCATCAGATAGCTTATGACGGTGCCATCAAAGCGCAGGGTGCCGATATCGGCAGCCGCCAGCGTCAGGCGGTGACGGCGGTCATCGGGGCGTTGCAGGGCCTGGCGGGCGGCGATATCAAATCAGCCATTGCCAGCGGCGCAGCGCCGTATCTGACCAATGGCGTGAAGGCACTGACTTATAATGGTAAAGACCACTATGATGAGTTGACGCCGGCAGAAAAAGCCACCAACCTGATGGCACATGCGATCTTAGGCGGGGTTATCGCCGAAATGAAAGGGGGTTCTGCCACTGCCGGGGCAACCGGTGCGGTGAGCGGGGAATTGGCGGCGTCTGCTATTATTAATGCACTGTACGGAGATAAAAATCCGAACGATCTCTCACCGGATGAGAAGGAAACCGTCAGTAACCTGTCCACACTGGCCGGCGGAATAGCGGCCGGACTGGCAACCAATTCTACGGCAGGCGGTGTGGATGGGGCGCAGAGTGCCAAAAACGCGATTGAGAATAATGCGCTGAGCTTGCCAAAAGGCATGGCGGAATACGGTCGGGCACAGAGTTCACTCGCCATGCAAATGCTCAGGGAAGGGGCGACCCCGGATGAATTGTCGGAAGCGTTGGCAAAACAAGCGAGAGGTACGCACCCTGAAGGGCAAGATCCGGCCAGAGGGCTGATTGTGGCGTGGGGGAACTTCTTCGGTGTGCCGTTGGATGTGGTGATGTCCAATGAAAAAATGACGCCGGAGAAAGCGGCTGAAATTGTGGCCAGCGGTGTGCCGACCAGTGAAGCGAAGGTGATGCAGTATGTGGCGGCTAAGGCATTCTTGGCACTGGCTAAAAATCCTGTTTCGGGTAGCAAAGCCGAAGGTTCATCACCGCAATGGAAAGTAGGAGAAGGGAAATTTAGTCCGAAGGATAAGGGCACGGTGACGAATGTTGAGCATCCGGTTGGTAAGTTTGATGGAAAGTCACTACCTAATGGAAAAGAAAACATTGCAAGTGACAAGACAATCAAAAATGACGTATTAGAGCATCAAAGGGTTGGGAGTGGCGAGAAAGGAACTGGTAGTGGAAATAAAGTAGATCAACTACCTAATAAAACTGTTGTTGATATTGATGGGAAAGAAATATCTGTTTATCCGAATAGGAGTAAGCCAACAGTGACACAAGAATTTCCTTCAGTAGCTAAGGCTCATGGTTTCAATGATATTGTTGACAATTATGCTGGCTTAGCAACACAAACGAAATTGAAAAATGGAGCCACTCTTTATCAATTGCCAGGAAAATTAAATGGGGTTGAAGGACGATTTGAGTGGATAGTAGATCCAAAATTAGGTGGTGTAAGCCATAGAATGTTTGTTACTGGCGGAACAGTGAATGGAGTGCCATCAAAACCATGATGAATGATATGTACTTGTTAGCTAAAAAAATGGAATTACTTGATTGGGGAATGATTTTTCTTGGAGCCAAGGGAAACCCTGTTGGTCGTTTATCTGCTCCTAATATAAGTGAGTTTGCATGTAATGAATTAACAAAACTTGATCTGTCTGATTCAATTCTGGTCGAGGTGTCTGAAGCTGCATTTTGCACAGAAATCAATCGTGAAGTGATCGATAGCTTAGAAGTCATATGTGATAAAAAAAATATAAATATACAGTTATCAGAAAGGAAATGGAGATATGTCGCTTTATATATCCTATTACTCAATGAATTGCCTGATGATTACGTATATGGTCTTCTCAAATTAAACGAGTTTTGGAACCTTTGGGGAGATAGTGTTGATTCACCGAATATAGTCCAAGGTGTTGGTAATAATCTTTCACCAACAGAGTATTATTCGGACGAGAATTACCACCTATTAATAGAAAAGCATCGTAACTGGTTAGATAGAGAGATTAAGCAATTGCAATAGAGTTGATACAGATCCCAGTCTAAGCGCTGGGATCTTCCCTTTAGCCGTCAATTATTCTCAACAAGCTGGATAATCAACTGTCCCCGTTCAACGGTGATATTCACCGCCTGTCCGGTGGTAAACCCAGCTTTTTCCAGCCAGTTGCCTTTAAGATGCAAGCTGGGATGCTGGCTGTAATAGCGGGTCATGCCGGTGTTCCGGTCGGCGTGACATCGGCTGATATAGCCGACCTTATAGCGGCGTTGCGCTTTCGAACTGCCTGAATTTACATTACAATCGCGTTCAGCCATAGCTAACTACCTCTGATAGTGGGTTGTGGTTAGCAGCATTATCCGGGTGGCCGCCCGGTAATGCTGCGTTGATAAAAGTCGTCTCTTCTGTAGCAAATGTCTTCTACGATGTCAGTAACTGTGTCATCTTGGAACGTTTAAGTAAACTGTCCATTAATACAATCAGCGCCTGCTGATCTTCATCCGAAAGAGAATCCATCTGAGTCACGAGCGCCTGTAAACGGGGATTATGTATCTGTGGTGGTGCCATCGGTTCCAGCCCGACGAGTGCATCCAGGCTACTTTGTAATACCTGAGCGATCATGTGGGGGACCGTTGGCTGGAATGCCGGCATGGGAGCAGCGGCAAGTGCTTTGAAAGGGGATGATCCATTTTCAATTGGTACAAGTGCTGTAAGTTCAGGTGTAGGTTCTGCCCTGGGATATGGTTCAGGTAAAATTATTAGCAATGGATGGAATCAATATGGCTTATGGAAATCCGGGGGCTGGGATCCAAAATACAACCCTAAATTGCAGGGCGGAGCAATAAAAGGGGAATTTGGACTTTCGAAAGATATGAAACCTCATCCATTACCTGGTGTTGTGGGAAATATGGGGGCCGCTTTTACAACAGAAATCACAAACTCTCTGATTCAAAGTGAAATTAAAGAAGCTCAGGGAAACGTCAATAAGATTTCTGGCACTGTTGGAAATATGGAATCTACTGGCACAACAGGGGTAACAAACACTTCGATTCAAGAAGGAATTAAGCATGTCAAGGAGGAAGATAGTGAATAAAAATATTAATCAATTTGAATATTTTCTTGTTGTAACTATTTTATGTGTGGTAAGTCTGTGCCTTATGGGACTGTTTATCTACTGTACTGTTAAGTGCATTATTTGGTTATTCATTGGTGGAGATTTTCTTTTTTCGTTTGAGTATGTGAAGAAAATTTTTAAAGCAAGTGTGATTGCAGGGTTAGTAGCCGGAATAGGGACTTGGTTTATAGAATATAAGCTACGTAAATGACGTTAAGATCCCAGCCAAGTGCTGGGATCTTCCCTTTAGTGGTCAGTTGTTCTGTAAGCGTCCGGTGATCTCACCTTGCTTTATCAGATAAGTACAACATTGGGATTTAGCTAAACGGGTTACTCAGGCCAGGGCAGGGGTTCATTCAACGATTGTTCGGCTAACGAAAGGGGCACAGGTCAGCGGGGAGAGTGTGACAGCCGATGTGGGCCGCAACTTACATCTCGCCAGCGAACAGGATAAGGACAACTACGACAGCAGGCAGGAAAATGCCAGCGCCGGGGCGAGCTTCACCTATGGTTCCATGAGCGGTTCGGCCAGTGTCAATGCCAGCCGTGACAAGCTGCACAGCACGTTTGATTCGGTAAACGAGCAAACGGGCATCTTTGCCGGCAAGGGCGGCTTTGATATCAGGGTGGGGGAACACACCCAGCTTGACGGCGCCGTGATTGCCAGCACAGCAGAGAAAGATAAAAACCGGCTGGACACCGGCACACTTGGATTTAGTGATATCCAGAACAAGGCGGAGTACAAAACCGAACACCAGAGTGTCGGTTTCAGTACCTGCGGTGCGGTGGGCAGCCAGCTGGGCACCAATATGGCCTCGAACCTGCTGGCCGGCACGAATAAGAGTGGCAACCAGTCGTCGACCACGCATGCGGCGGTCAGTGACGGCACGATTGTGGTGCGGGATGCGGATAAGCAGAAACAGGATGTTTCCGACTTAAGCCGGGATACCGATAACGCCGCCAATGGCCTGAGTCCGATTTTGATAAGGAAAAAGAGCAGCAACGCCTGGCTCAGGCGCAGGCTATCGCTGAAATCGGTACCCAGATGATGGATATCTACAATACGCATGAAGCGATTAAGGCGACGAAAGCCGCGACGGAAAAACTGAAAGGCCCGCAAACACAGTTGGATCTGAAGAAGGATGCCGAAAAACAACTGAAGGCTGAAGGTCAGGCCATCGATGTGAAATCGGTGGCTGATCGGGCGTATAAGATAGCCTATGACGGTGCCATCAGAGAGCAGGGCGCCGATATCGGCAGCAGCCAGCGTCAGGCGGTGACGGCGGTTATTGGGGCGTTGCAGGGGCTGGCGGGCGGTGATATTCAATCGGCCATTGCCAGCGGCGCAGCGCCGTATCTGACCAATGGCGTGAAGGCACTGACTTATAATGGTAAAGACCACTATGATGAGTTGACGCCGGCAGAAAAAGCCACCAACCTGATGGCACATGCGATCTTAGGCGGGGTTATCGCCGAAATGAAAGGGGGTTCTGCCACTGCTGGGGCAACCGGTGCGGTGAGCGGAGAACTGGCCGCTTCTGCTATTATGAGTGCATTGTACCCAGATAAGACGTCGGGCGAGCTATCACCCGCAGAGAAAGAGACCATCAGCAACCTGTCCACACTGGCAGGCGGGATTGCCGCAGGGCTGGCCACTAACTCTACGGCAGGTGGAGTGACCGGGGCGCAGGGTGCGAGAAACGCGGTCGAGAATAACTTCCTGAGTTTTGATGAAGCGCGTGCCTTTGATAAAGAAATGACGGCTTGTAAAGCCGCAGGCAGCGATTGTCAGCCAGTCATTGACAAATATGCTGCAATACACAAGGAAAACTCCGAAAGATATCAGAAGGCTTGCCAAGAAAACTCATTGGTATGTGCAGCGGGTGAAGACAAGCTGAAAATAGATGGCGGTATCTCGGCAGCATCAAGACCTAAATGGTTGTATGGTTCGCTAGCATCAAGACCTAAATGGTTGTATGGTTCGCTGGATAATGAAGAGGTCAAAAATGCGGTGCTTTATGTCAATAGTCAGGATGTGGAATACGGTAACAAGCATACGGACAATTGGGACAGGGCAGGTGCTTTCATTGCTGAACCCGAAAATGTAAGCGGTTTGGTAGCAGGAGGACGTTCTTTATTTAATTCAAATGCATCAACAGGAGCTAAAGTAGTAGGTACTGGGCTGAGTATGGGGGCGAATGCGGCTGTTCAAGTAGGTAATGGAAATATCGGTGATAAATTTGATTATACGAGCTTATTCTTGGCTGGCTTCACTGGTTGGACAGGGACAGGTCGGTCACTGCATTCGAATGTGCAATTAAATGTCGGTAGTGCGTATTTTGGTAGCCAAGTGACGGGACAAAACTCAGAGGCGGCAATGGTTGGAGCTGCGTTTGGTACAACACTAGGATACGGGGTTGGTTCTGCAATCACAAGCAAGTTAGAAGCGAATGCAATTAAAAATTACTTTGGTATGCCAGCAAGCAAAAATGCGTTGAAATATGCAGAACAACCTGTGTATTCCAATTTTATATCCGGGGAAGTTAATTTGAGTCCGCTTCCTGGGATATTGGGTGGCTTTGCTGGTTCTTTTGAATTAGAAATGGGCGGTTCAGCTATGAGTAGTTATATCATGAATAATAAAAAGACAGATGACATAAAAATAAATGATGAAAAAATGAATGAGAAATTTATTAACCAAAATAGTAAGAAAGATTTAAACGTTAAGGAGTCTAATTAATGAAAGCATCATTATCGTCATTATTTTTTATGGTATTTATATGTGGGGTGTCATTTTCATTTATAGCAATATCGGGAGAATGGCTTTTAACTGATAAAAGTATTCATCAACTCAACTGGCTACATAATATTAAACTCGGTAGCCTAGTTGGTGGAGGAGGTGGTGCAATAATTTGGTTGGCATATCGTTTTAGATGGCTTTGACTTCAAAGATCCCAGCCCAAGCGCTGGGTCTTCCCTTTAGCCGTCAATTGTTCCCAGCGAGCCAGATAAGCGCCATTTTCCCACGGCGTGTTCCCCGTGAGTACGGGGATTGTAGTGATGTGATGGACGTCCCCTTTTTCAGCGGCAAACAGTGTCATCTTTCTTTCCGATGCACTGAATTGCGGGAGAACATCTCATGAATACGATCCTGTGCCACTTCTCACTATTGGGGTAGAACCCTTCAGGCGATGGTGGGATTTGTCATCAGGCTTGTGCCGACCCAGCATGTCAAGGCTTTCAGTCATCATCAAAAAAATGATGCCAAGGATGCACTGGCTATCTGCGAAATGGCCTGCCGACCTGACATCCATTTTGTTCCAGTCAAGACGGTAGAACAACAAGATATTAAGGCACTGCGCAATGCCCAGCAACTCATCGTAGAACAACGTACCGTATCCCCGTACTCACGGGGAACACAAAGCCAAGACACAGCCTAATCGCGAGAAAAACGGTTTATCCCCGTACTCACGGGGAACACTTCAGTATCACCAATTGCTGATAATATTTTTTCGGTTTATCCCCGTACTCACGGGGAACACCTGCTAAAGTAAATAACAAAGGTCAGAATATCCGGTTTATCCCTGTACTCACGGGGAACACAGAAGTTTGCCCTCTGTCACCAACTGCGCACCCGGTTTATCCCCGTACTCACGGGGAACACTTACTCCTGTGCATCTGTAATAACGTTAAGTGCGGTTTATCCCCGTACTCACGGGGAACACCTAGGTAAAAGTGATTTCCTTTTTTTTAAACGCGGTTTATCCCCGTACTCACGGGGAACACGCCAAAAACAGAAGCTATGGCAGCGGTTATGACGGTTTATCCCCGTACTCACGGGGAACACATGGAATCACGCGTAGAAAAACTTGAATCAGACGGTTTATCCCCGTACTCACGGGGAACACAAAATATTCCAGCGCGGTCAGAATTAGATAACCGGTTTATCCCCGTACTCACGGGGAACACTCATATGATAAGGAGACTATATGAATATTATTCGGTTTATCCCCGTACTCACGGGGAACACTGCGAACTGGTCAGCATTGCCAGACGCGATGGCGGTTTATCCCCGTACTCACGGGGAACACAAGGTGCAGGCGCTGTCCAGTAACCCTAAAAACGGTTTATCCCCGTACTCACGGGGAACGCAATATCACTGTGAGTGCAGAAAATTCAAGCATTCGCCGGTTTATCCCCGTACTCACGGGGAACACTGTTTTTAACACATAAGATTTAATTATCGCTTGGACGGTTATCCCCGTACTCACGGGGAACACAGATCCTCACGAATAGCAATTGCTTTGTAGACGCGGTTTATCCCCGTACTCCGCGGGGAGCACCAACCAGGTTTAATCCCGTCAACGCCTACCCCTCCCGGTTTATCCCCGTACTCACGGGGAACACATCCGGTTGTTGATTTCGTTAGGGATAATTTTCGGTTTATCCCTGTGCTTACGGGGAACACATTACCCCTCAACAACGGTATTGGCAGGAACGCGGTTTATCCCTGTGCTTACGGGGAACACCCTAATTTTATCTGACTGTTTTATAAAATATTTTTTTAACTTAAAAAGTTTACCATTTTTTCAGCCTATAAATCAGTAAAATTTACTTTTCCATTTTTTCTGATTTATCAGCTGCAATACAGATCACATTTTTTATTATTGTGATAGAGAACTGAATATAGAGAAGGTATTAAAGGAGCCTTTAGCGACTCCTTTGGGGGCAATTTTTTACTCTTAAATCTATCCTGAATCCGAAAAAATTGGCTCATTAACACCAATATACTCACCAGCAGATAAGCGGCAAAAATGCCAATCAGCCATTGCGGCATATCCAGCGTTAAAAATTCCCACTGTTTCATCGAACAATCCCCAAACGCCTGAAACACCGAGGGTAGCCAATCATTCAACGGTAACCAAGATGGGAATTGGACAAAAAATTCACAAGTATTAAACGGAGAAGGGTATAACTGCATCATGGTGTGATCCCATGCCAATTGTAATCCTTGCCATGCGCTATAAATCCACAGCAGGATCGCCAACCAGCGCAAAGGCGTTTTAGGTGCGATTGCACCGAGCAGCGCCGCACCTAGAATACCAAACAACGCAACACGCTCATAAATGCACATTACGCAAGGCTGTAATTGCATCACATGTTGAAAATAGAGTGCTGTCGCTTCCAAGATAAGAGCTGTCAATGCCATCAATATCCATGCGCCTCGCCCTTGGGAACTCTGATTTAAAAATTGAAACATTTTTTTCTTCCCATCTTTTCAATATAAATAACTGGTTTATTGTGCCGTTTCATCAGCTATAAAAAAATAAAATTAAAATCAACTGAGTTCTTTTTTCAAGAAAGTGATTAACAAAAAAGAGATTAACAAAAAACGGATAGTGTGCAAAATCACACCATCCGGCAGAATATAACGATAAATTTAGTCTCCAATTATAGTGGAGTGATCAAACCAAGTTTGATGAGATATTCAGTGGCTGGCACTAACCAGAATTCAACACACAACAGACCCACTAGTGTCATCACAACGGTATAAGGCAAGGCCATTATTACCATGCGACCATAAGAGAGACGGATTAATGGAGATAAGGCAGACGTTAGCAGGAACAGAAAAGCGGCTTGTCCATTAGGGGTTGCTACGGATGGTAAGTTAGTTCCTGTATTGATAGCAACGGCCAAATATTCGTATTGCTGTTGTGAAATCAGGCCACTTTTCAGGGCATTTAGCGCTTCATTAATGTAAACCGTCCCGACGAAAACGTTATCAGAAACCGTGGAGAGCAATCCGTTGAACAAGTAGAATAAGGAAAGCTGTGAAGCTGGTGAAGACTGCAAGACAAATTGAATAAATGGCGTAAACAGTTGTTGGTCAACAATGACAGCAACCACAGAGAAAAACACGGTCAACAGGGCAGTAAACGGTAAGGCTTCCTCAAATGCTTTACCTAACGCATGTTCTTCGGTAATACCACAGAATGCAGTCGCTAAAATAATGACTGATAGGCCAATCAACCCCACTTCAGCCAAATGAAAAGCCAGTGCGACAATCAGCCAGATGCCGATCAATACTTGAATAGCAAGCTGGGCTTTTTCTTGGCGGGTACGTTTTTCACTGGCTTTTTGGTCGTAATCTTCCAGAACAGAGCGAACACGCTCAGGCAATTCAGCACCGTAACCGAACAATTTAAAATGTTCAACCAGCAAACAGACCAGCAAGCCACACACAAACACAGGAATGGTGACTGGCGACATACGAATAAAGAAGGTGACAAAATCCCAATCAACATGTTTGGCAATAATCAGGTTCTGGGGTTCACCAACCATAGTCATCACGCCGCCCAGTGCAGTACCAACCCCCGCATGCATCATCAAACTGCGCAGAAATGCCCGAAACTGTTCCAGCGTCTGTTTTTTATCCTCACTGTCAATGTACTTATCATCATTCAGTTCAGAACTGCCATTGTGGGAAAGGAATCGGTGATAGATGGCGTAAAACCCGATTGAAACACTGATGACAACAGCAATTACAGTCAGAGCATCAAGGAAAGCGGATAAGAAAGCACTCGCCAGACAGAATGCCAATGCCAGCATTTTCTTGGAGCGGATACTTAGTAGCAGCTTTGTGAAAACAAACAGCAATAATTGTTTCATGAAGTAAATGCCCGCAACCATGAAAATCAGCAATAAAATGACTTCCAGATTGTTGGCAATTTCATGACCTATTTGTTTTGGCGAAGTCATTCCAATGATGACTGCTTCAATAGCGAGTAATCCTCCAGGTTGCAGAGGATAACATTTTAATGCCATTGCTAGTGTGAAGATAAACTCAACGACGAGCATCCAGCCAGCAACAAAGGGGCTGATAAAGAAGTAGACCAGTGGATTGATAATCAGAAAAACAATGATAGCTAGTTTGTACCAATCCGGCGAATTGCCGAGAAAGTTCTTCACCACTGCACGTTGGATACTGATTTCCATTATTATTAATATTCCTCTTTGTGGATATGTAGAAAAAATCTAAGTAGCGATAAATCAAAACGACCACTATAGATATAGAAACATATCGGAGCGGTATTGTACGCTCAATACGATAGCAATTTAAGGGCATTAGCGAATAATTAATCTACCAATGATCGCATTTTTTATGAACCCTTTCACTCTTTCACGGTTTATTTACCAGGTAACTATGTCGGGCAAGCACATTCTGGTATCATCAACCGCTATTATTAGCCAAGAAAACTGCTTTGGAATAATTAAAATTATGGTAATTAAGGCTCAAAGTCCTGCGAGTTTCGCGGAAGAGTATATCATTGAAAGTATTTGGAATAATCGCTTTCCACCCGGCTCCATACTGCCTGCAGAACGTGAATTATCTGAATTGATCGGTGTCACCCGTACGACCTTGCGTGAAGTATTGCAGCGCCTTGCCCGTGATGGTTGGTTGACTATTCAGCATGGTAAACCAACCAAGGTTAATAATTTCTGGGAAACATCCGGTCTTAATATTCTGGAAACTTTGGCGCGTCTTGATCATGATCGCGTTCCCCAGTTGATTGATAACTTATTAGCTGTGCGAACCAATATTGCAGCCATCTTTATCCGCACGGCATTTAGGAACAATCCTGAGAAATCATTGGAAAT
The DNA here is from genome assembly GCF_056632175.1 of Xenorhabdus sp. SGI 60. Classification (NCBI taxonomy): domain Bacteria; kingdom Pseudomonadati; phylum Pseudomonadota; class Gammaproteobacteria; order Enterobacterales; family Morganellaceae; genus Xenorhabdus; species Xenorhabdus sp. SGI 60. Next base: position 2,014,872 of record NZ_CP196860.1, read on the forward strand.
TCTGGCGGAAAAAGAAAACGTGGAAGATACCGCTGAAGCTTTCAGTTCTGTGGACTATGATATTTTTCGTGGTCTGGCTTTTGCGTCAGGAAACCCAATTTATGGTTTGATTATTAATGGGCTGAAAGGGTTGTATACCCGTGTTGGTCGTTATTATTTCTCCAGTCCTGAAGCACGTAATTTAGCGTTGAATTTCTACCAGCAGTTAAGTTCACTATGTCGGGAAAAAGCCTATGACAAGATCATGGGTTGTGTGCGTAACTATGGTAAAGAGAGTGGCATTATCTGGCATAGTATGCAAAGTATTATGATCAATGAATTGACAGAAAGATCAACGAATTAACAGAAACACGTCTTAAGTTGGTTAAACTCTTCGTTTTTTTGTTTGCCTCGCTATTGGTTACATTTATTTACCCCAGTTGTGTAGTTATATCATGGTCAGGTCATATAATATGCAATTATATGATGCATAATTATCTATGTTTCTGGGGCATTTCTCTAATCATCACTTAACACATGAGTGCTATTTAGAAACACGCCCAACTGTGTAATGCAATTTTTTAAATTATTATTCTACTTAATTAATGGCGGTGTTATATAAAATTCCAAAAATTTTCATTTATCTGGAGTTTTGTGAATTTTGTCATTGTGAATGCAATGTTTATTTTTTGCCATAAAAAACACTTTAATAAGTAGGAAATGAAGGGGTAAATAGTATTTTTATCTTATTTAACTTTATGATTTATTTCAATTTTTATTGAAATTCTACGCTTGTTGAAGAAATGTATTTTTTGTATTCTGTAATGTAAATGTGACTTAAATCCTAAAAGTTAATTAATTGTCTCATGGTCTATTATTCTGTATTGGCTTTTTATGTTTAGCATATTATGCTTGCGAACATCACTTGCCAGTAGGGGGTAAAATGAAGGTCCTTATTTTAGGCAGCGGTGTTATTGGCGTAACCAGCGCATGGTATCTTGCACAAGCAGGCCATGAAGTTACCGTAATTGATCGCCAGAACAGTGCCGCGGAAGAAACTAGTGCCGCTAATGCCGGTCAAATCTCACCAGGGTATGCGACCCCTTGGGGGGCTCCAGGGATCCCACTAAAAGCAATAAAGTGGGTGTTTCAACGTCACGCGCCTTTGGCTATTCGCCCTGATGGTTCCCTGTTTCAGTTACGTTGGATGTGGCAAATGCTGCGTAATTGTGATGCAAGCTATTACGCGATGAATAAAAGCAGAATGGTACGCTTGGCAGAATATAGTCGGGATTGTATTAAACAATTAAGGGCCGATACGGGGATCCAATATGAAGGGCGCCAGGGAGGAACTCTGCAATTGTTCAGGACCACCAGGCAATTTGATAATGCAGCCAACGATATCAAAGTGTTAGAGCAAGAGGGGGTTTCTTATCGGTTATTGACTGCCGAGCAATTGGCTACAGTGGAGCCAGCGCTTGCCAATGCTTCCCATAAACTGACAGGCGGGTTGCAATTACCGAATGATGAAACGGGTGATTGTCAGCTTTTTACCAAAGCTCTGGCTAAAATGGCAGAAGATATTGGTGTGCAGTTTGTATTCAACAAACGGGTTAAACAGATTTTGGTGGATGGAAATAAAGTCACGGGTATTCAATGTGATGATGGCATCATGACGGCGGATCACTATGTGGTAGCGATGGGATCTTATTCCACTGAAATATTAAAAGAGCTGGTTAAAATTCCGGTTTATCCGCTGAAAGGTTATTCATTAACAATGCCGATCATGAACGAATCAAAAGCACCTGTCTCAACTGTGCTGGATGAAACTTACAAGATTGCTATTACGCGTTTTGATAATCGTATTCGCGTTGGTGGTATGGCGGAAGTGGTTGGATTTAATTTGAATGTCCTCCAGAATCGTTGTGAAACATTAAAAATGGTTGTACAGGATCTATACCATAATGGTGGCAATATTGCGGAGGCCTCATTCTGGACGGGTTTGCGTCCTATGACCCCTGACGGTACTCCTATTGTTGGGCCAACCAAATATGCGAATCTTTATTTAAATACGGGACATGGAACACTAGGTTGGACGATGGCCTGTGGTTCAGGGAAGTTACTGGCTGATTTAATTTCAGGCAAAAAGCCCGATATTGCGGCAGATGATCTCTCTGTATTCAGATACATTGATGGCTTCAATATAAAAGTGTTTCCAATGAAGCCTCATTTACATACTGCATAAACTAATAAACTATAAGAAGGGGTCGTCATGCTACGTCCTATTTTGGCAACGATCCATCTCGATGCATTTCGCCATAATCTGTCGGTTATTCGTCAAATGGTGGGTAACAGTAAAATTTGGTCAGTAGTAAAAGCGGATGCGTATGGGCATGGGTTGGACAGAATATGGCAATCACTCATGCAGACAGATGGATTTGCACTGCTTGACATGAATGAAGCTATTTATTTAAGGGAGCAGGGATGGCAAGGGCCAATCTTGCTATTGGAGGGTTTTTTCAAGCCCGCCGATTTACAGATTATCAATAAATACCGTCTGACAACCGTAGTACATAGTCATTGGCAGCTTGATGAGATAGGAAAAGCCAAATTGGATACTCCTATTGATATCTATTTGAAACTCAATAGTGGCATGAATCGGTTGGGATTCATCCCAAAAGAGTATCCACAGATAGTTTCAATGGCGAGAAAGGTTAAAAATATTAAGTCAGTGACTTTAATGACCCATTTTGCCAATTCGGATAATGAAATTGGTATTGATGAACAATTCGCGGTTGTTGAATGTTTGCAAATGAATTCACTGCCTCATTGTCTGGCGAATTCTGGTGCTGTGTTGTGGCATCCTAAAACACATAAGGATTGGATACGGCCAGGTATTATTCTTTATGGCGCGTCCCCGAGTGGAAAGTGGTGTGATATTGCTGATATTGGGTTGAAACCAGCCATGACGTTACAAAGTGAAATTATTGCAATACATGAACTTCCCAAGGGGAAAAAAATTGGCTATGGCAGCCGCTATACAACCCAGAAACCCATGCGTGTCGGTACAGTTGCCTGTGGTTATGCGGATGGATATCCGCGGCATGCCCCAACGGGAACGCCTGTTATGGTTGATGGTGTTTGCACCCAATTATTGGGTGCAATATCAATGGACATGATGACGGTTGATTTGACTCCGTGTCCTCAAGCAAACATAGGCAGCATTGCCGAGTTGTGGGGAGAAAATCTACCCGTAGATGAAGTCGCAAACCCGGCAGGAACCATTGGTTATGAGCTTTTGTGTGCTTTAGCGAAGCGCGTTCCTGTCACTGTGGTTTAATCCTTTCTGTCGTTAAGAATTCAGGCATTTTTACCTTGGTTTTGGAATAAATGCCTGTTCTATATTCCACTTGGTTAATTATTATCTGCGAATTTACGACAGCGGATAATGACAGAAAGTCTGTCAGGGTTACCATTTTTAGGCTGCAATGGGTTATTGATACGTGCAGTTTCGATACAAGCCATATTCTTATAACCCTCTTTGCTCATATCTTTCATACTACTGGAAAGTGCAGCGCCAGGATTCCAACATACTACTTCGCTATGGTGATAGTGGTGTATTTCAATTGTTCGTTTCCATAGCGGATCTCTGAGCAGGTTAAAATCGTCTGGTTCGGTATAAATGCGGTCTGTTCTTCCGTGGAAGACTAAATCTTCATCAATATATTGCTCACTATCGGTGAGAGTATCAATAAAATGTGAACCAAGCCCACTAATTTGAATTTGATTGATGTCACTCACATTGAAGTAAGAGTGAAGGGCGCACGTGGCTTGATATTCACCGTGAGGCTCTAATTCTATTTCGCAAGTTTCCCCCAATTTAAAGCGGGCAATCAGCGTGAATTCGTGTGGCCATAACTTACGGGTATATGCGTTGTCCTGCAATGTGAATGTCAAAATAACACCATTTTCATTCTCATTATGAGCTTTGAGTTCCCAGGGTAGTATCCGTGCAAATCCATGACTGGGAGCTGCAAACGAACCAAACCAAGGCCAACAGATGGGAATACCACCACGAATAGCAGTGCCTGCGCTGAAAAGAGTGTTATCACTTACCCATAATACGGGTTTTTCGTTATTGGGTTGCCAGGTAATCAGATGTGCACCTTGAATACTGATCACGCCGCGAGCTTTAGGATGGGAAACAACAAGTAACGGAAAACCATCAATGTTTCGCTGGCTAATATAAGGGGAGAGCTGTTCTACAATCGGTAATGAGAAAATTTTATCAAGCATCTGTCATGACCTTATGTAAACTTATATTGGTAGTTGAACCAAGGGACAAGAATATCTCAATATTTTAGTTATATAAATATAAAAGCCATCTGTAAACAGATGGCTTTTGAAAGTGGATAAAAGCTCAATTATTTGGAGATATGAGCGATCAGATCCAGGACTTTATTGGAATAACCAGTTTCGTTATCATACCAGGAAACCAGTTTTACAAAGTTATCGTTCAGCGCGATACCTGCTTTTGCATCAAATACAGAGGTCAGTTTTTCGCCATTAAAATCAGTGGAAACCACGTCATCTTCAGTATAGCCCAGAATGCCTTTCAGTTCTCCTTCTGCTGCTTCTTTAATCGCGTTACAGATTTCTGCATAAGTTGCTGGTTTAGCCAGACGTGCAGTCAGGTCAACAACAGATACGTTAGGAGTAGGAACACGGAAAGACATGCCGGTCAGCTTGCCGTTCAGTTCTGGGATAACTTTGCCTACTGCTTTTGCTGCGCCAGTGGAAGATGGGATGATGTTCTGTGCTGCACCACGGCCACCGCGCCAGTCTTTTGCTGAAGGACCATCAACAGTTTTCTGGGTAGCGGTTGTTGCGTGAACTGTAGTCATCAGACCTTCAATGATACCGAATTTGTCATTAATAACTTTAGCCAGTGGGGCCAGACAGTTAGTGGTACAGGAAGCGTTGGAAACGATATCCTGGCCTGCGTAGGCATTGTGGTTGACACCCATAACGAACATTGGCGTATTGTCTTTGGATGGACCGGTCAGAACAACTTTTTTCGCGCCAGCAGCGATATGCTTACGTGCAGTTTCGTCGGTCAGGAAAATACCCGTTGCTTCTGCAACAACATCAACACTGACTTCGTTCCATTTCAGGTTAGCTGGGTCTCTTTCAGATGTCACACGGATGGTTTTGCCGTTAACAACCAATTGACCGTCTTTAACTTCAACAGTGCCGTTAAAGCGGCCGTGGGTTGAATCGTATTTCAGCATGTATGCCATGTATTCTGCATCCAACAGATCATTGATCGCAACGATTTCAATGTCTGAGCGCTCTTGAGCAGCACGGAAAACAATACGGCCGATACGACCAAAACCGTTAATACCTACTTTGATAGTCATAGTATTCCACCAGCTATTTTTTAGTGAATTAAAAGTTGTTTCTAAAGTTACCAAAATCTTGCCAGCCGTCAAGCGGAATCGTGTCAACAATTGAAAAAGATCAATTTAATAGTCACTATCTAGACGATTGTTATACAGCTGGAACAAGCTCTACGTACCCCATTATCGGGGTATAAGGAGATATTTAAAGTTACCATTGGTTAGTTATGTGAGACTTATCACAATTAGTAAAGTAAATTGCTATGTGGGATGGGTTAGAATTCATTTTGACATTTTGGTGTTAATTTTGGGTTGTTTCCGATGATATTTTATTGAAAATATTGACCTTAAAAGGTGGTCATTATGACTAAAAGTCAAAATATTTCCCTTTCTATAGAACAGCTTAGTAAAATGCAACGCTATGTTACGCAAGAAGCAGGTACTGAGCCGCCATTTTCAGGAAAATTACTCCACAACAAAAAAAATGGCATTTATTATTGCTTGTGTTGCCGCCAGCCATTATTTGTTTCTGATATGAAATTTGATTCGGGATGTGGATGGCCGAGCTTCTGCCAACCGATTCGTGATGGTTCTGTCACATATCTTGATGATTATTCTCATAATATGCATCGGATAGAGGTGCGTTGTAGCCAATGCCAGGCACATTTGGGGCATGTCTTTCCCGATGGACCAAAACCGACAGAAGAACGTTTTTGTATTAATTCAGCAGCGCTGCGTTTTGTTGATAAAGAAACAGGCGAAGAAACGGCAGGTTAATGTTACGTTTGAATACTCTGAATTTAAATGAGATCTTGTCTTTGTGCTCTAAAAAGAAACGATTCAGCTTATTTTTTAATAAAATATTATTAACTGTTCTTAAGGTCAATATATGATTAATAATCATGCAGGCTTACAGCCATACAAGTAAAATATGTAGTATATGTAGTGAAATAGAGCACATAGCTATTAAGTAAGGAAATTTCGATGAAGTTGGATGATTTACTCTCCGCCATGACTCCTGAAATTTATCAGCGATTAATTCAGGCGGTTGAACTAGGAAAATGGCAGGATGGTGTACCGCTCACACCAGAACAGAAAGAATACAGTTTACAGGCGGTGATGCTCTGGCAAGCAAAACATAATCATGATCCTGAACATATGACGATTGGCACAGACGGCCAAATTACCATAAAAAGTAAACAAGAGTTAAAGGCGATATTTCAGTCTGACATGGTCGCAAAATTAAAACCCCAGTCGGAAGATTGAAATGGCATGAATTGAGAACCTCGTCCTGTTTTTTGTTAAGGACGAGGTTCTTTTTAGTTTTATAGATTAATTTTATTAATGGTTTTGGCTGCTGTAGCAATGGGTTGGGTCATAAAATGGATATAATTTCATTTTGTAGAACTAACTCAGCTCCTTTTCTGGCCATTTCTTCAAACGCTCGCTGGCTATCCTCTTTCTGGATATTAACACCACGGCAGCCATCAACAATGACATAGGTTTCATAACCTAGTGTCAAGGCATCAAGTACGGTAAATTTTACGCAGTAATCAGTGGCGATACCCATGATAAGCAGGCGTTGTATATTTTGCTCTGTTAACCATGCATCCAGGCGGGTTTTACTACTATGGTCATTATCGAAGAATGCACTATAGCTATCTATCTGGGGATTTTCACCTTTGCGGAAAATTTCTTGAATAGCAGATTGTTTTAACAAAGGATGAAACTCTGCACCAAACTCTCCTTGTATACAATGGTTCGGCCACCATACTTGAGGAATGCCATTGAGTTTTCCTAATGTACCTACTTTTTTTCCTGAGTTTTCTGCAAAGCTCATATGGTTAGCAGGGTGCCAATCCTGAGTTGCGATGACCGGGATATTGTTTTCCTGGCATAGCGCAATCACATCATTTGCTGTCTCAATCACTGCGTCGCTATCTTTGACTGCCAGTGCTCCTCCGGTACAAAAGTCATTTTGCAGATCGATAAGTAATAATGCTGTTTTCATCATATTTCTCGATTTACCTATTTGTTATTCATCGGTGTAACTCAATTCTCCCCGCAGATTTTGTTGCATCAAGTAGCGGATCTCTTCAGGGGGATAAGATTGACTCAATAAATAGTGCAATTTTGTTAAAGCAGCCTCGAAAGTCATGTCATAACCGCTGATAACACCTGATGCCGCCAGAGAATGACCCGTCGCATAACCTCCCATGTTGACTCGGCCAGAAATGCATTGTGTCAAATTAACCACAATAATGCCTCGTTCCGTTGCTGTCTTTAACGTTTGCAACAAATCAATGCGTTGTGGAGCATTGCCAACACCGTATGAGCGTAAAATCAATGCTTTGACTGGCTGCATCAGAATATTTTCTACCACCTGACTGGATAATCCCGGATAGATGGTCACGACACCAATTGGTTGCGATTTGATTGGATTTACAACGAATTCGCCTTGACTAACAGGTATAGGGTTTGTTTTGAAAGTGCGAATATTTATCCCGGCTTCCATCAGTGGAGGGCAGTTCGGGGATGAAAAAGCATCGAAGCCATCTGCATGGGCTTTAATTGTTCTATTGCCACGAAATAACTTATTGTTAAAAAACAAGCTGACTTCGTTAATAGGGTAATTTGCTGCGAGATACAGTGCATTCAGGAGATTGGTTTGTCCATCGGAACGCAAGGCTTCCAGAGGAATTTGTGACCCTGTCACAATAATAGGTTTATTCAGGTTTTCGCACAGGAAGGAGAGTGCTGATGCAGTGAAAGCCATGGTATCTGTACCGTGCAGAATAACAAAGCCATCATAGTCATGATAATTCTGATAAATATCATTTGCGATAATGTTCCAGTCGTCAGGACTCATATCAGAAGAATCAATCAAGGGTTGGTGTTCACGGATCGTGAATGTCGGCATTTCTGGACGGTGAAATTCTGGCATTTTAGCGAGTTGTTGTTGTAAATGACCGGAAACGGGAATGTATCCATTGGGGGAATGTTGCATCCCAATAGTACCGCCAGTGTAAACAACATAAATCGATCTCTTCTGCATGGTAACACCTCAATAAAAACATTTAGCCGGATTATAGGGAGTATCAAGAATAAAAAAAGCCTGATGGTGAAATCAGGCTTTAAATTTGTTGGAAACTTAGTCAATTATTTTAACGAATATCGACACAATTCAGACAGAATGTGTAGATATTCTGTGGATCTTTCATATTGTTATAAAATGTAGCTTGTTTTTTCACATCTTGAGCGACTTCGGCAAATGGAGCCGGCAACATTGACTGCAAAGTATTTGGCAATAGTGCTTGTGCTGATGAAGTCATTCCCCACATGAATTTTTCCGAGAATGAAAGTTCAGGTTGCATCCAGTCCAGTGATACATCTTTGATCTTTGCCAGTTCAGCGGCTTTTTTAACGGCGTCATCAAAATCACCCAGCTGATCGACCAAACCATGCTTTTTGGCATCAATGCCACTCCAAACACGCCCCTGAGCGACGTTATTGATTTCGTCCAAGGATTTATTACGAGAGTTTGCAACTAGTCCGATAAACTTACTGTAACCATTTTCAATAGCGAGCTGCATGACATCTGAGAATGTCTGATTGATACCTTTAGTTGCAGAAATATCGGCTAATGGTGTTGTTGAAACCCCATCAGTATTCACACCAACGTAATTGAGACTCTTTTCAAAGGTTTGAATGACACCAAAAACACCTATCGAGCCTGTTAAGGTACTCGGATCAGCAATAATGTAGTTAGCAGGGGTTGATATCCAGTAACCGCCTGAAGCAGTCAATCCACCCATTGAAACGACGATGGGTTTCGCATTTCCGGTTTTGTCATCTCGGATTGCGGCTAACTCATTGCGAATAATTTCAGACGCACCGATACTGCCACCTGGGCTGTTTACTCGTAATACAATCGCTTTGATATTGGGGTTATGGTGTGCTTCGCGCAGTTGTTCAACAAGGGTGTCGCTGCCAACGATACCCGGTGATTGTTTGCCGTCTAAAATTGCCCCTTCAGCAACAATAACAGCAATGTTGCCTTTATTATTTGAGTTCTGTATTGGTTTTTGGTCAATGTAGTCATAGATACTGATGTAATTGAAATGTTTTTGTTCTTTATTCCAACCAAATTTTTCCTGCATTTTCTTTTCAACGACACTGCGTGGCTCAATATAGTCCACCAGTTTGTTTTGGTACGCATACAGTGAAGCATCTCCGCCTGCTTTACGGAATTTCTCGATAAAGTTTGCTGTGCCAGGGAAGACCTGATCAGCAGGGATATGCCGGTTAACTGCGATGGTATTTAAATAATCGTTCCACAGTTCGTTGAGCCAGAGGCTGTCAGATGCACGAGCTTCTTTTGACATATCGTCACGTAACATGGGTTCGACGGCTGATTTATAAGTACCTACACGGAAAATATGGGTAGACACTTTCAGTGTATCTAACAATGACTTGTAATATAACTGGTTGGTGGAGAAACCATGGATATCAACAGAGCCTAATGGAGAGAGAGAGATTTTATTGGCATAGCTGGCTAAATAATATTGTGATTGGCTATAAGAATCGCCAATCGCAAAAACAGGTTTGCCCGCCGCTTTAAATTCGTTGATGGCCTTGCCAAGATATCTCATAGAGGTCTGGTTTGTACCGATAAAATCATCCAGCTTTAATACCATGCCAGTAATTTTGGGATCGTTTTTTGCGCGGCGAATGCTGTCAACAATGTCAAACACGGAGGTTTCTTTGTAATTGCTATTGGATGGCCCAAAAAGATCTTTGGCGAATTGTTCAAATGGACTGCGATCAGTTACGCGATCAAGAACAATACCAGATAAGTTAACATACAACGCCCCGTGATAGTTATCGCCAAGTTTGGATTGTTGTTGGTAAACGATGACGCCAACAACGACAACAACAACCAACAGAATAAAAATAAGATTGAAAATAAATTGGCGAACAAAATTTAGGAGCTTCCAGCTCCATTTAAATAATACTGCCGTGAAGTGCCATAATTTGCGCATATTATCTCCGGTTAGGGTATCAAATGGGGTTATCCTAATCATCCTGCTTGAAAATGTCAGCTGGAAATCAGTTATTGATTGAAAAAACAGTTTATGTGCTTTCATTCATTAACGAATAAACAGAGAATGTTGGTTTGAGACAGATTATCTTACTTTAGGAGAAAATAATGAATGCTTTGGAACTTTTGTTAAACCGTCGTTCAGTTTCACGTTTAACAACCCCCGCACCAAAAGGTAATGAATTACAACATATTTTAGCCGCAGGGATGAGAGCGCCTGACCATGGGGCTTTGCGTCCTTGGCATTTTATTGTAATGGAAGGGGAAGGTATAGATAAATTCAGTAATCTCCTTGAAAAAGCGGCAATTGAGGGCGGAATGGGCAAGGAAGTTGAGGAGAAAGCAAAAAATGCCCCTTACCGGGCACCAATGATTATTACCGTTATCGCCAAGGTCGTTGAACATGCAAAAGTTCCGGCATGGGAACAAGTCGTTGCTGCGGGGTGTGCCGTTCACGCAATGCAAATGGCCGCAGTCACCCAAGGTTTTGGCGGTATATGGCGTTCAGGCTCATGGACAGAAGATCCCATTGTCAGAGCGGGCTTGGGATGTGAGGAAAATGACAAGATTGTTGGCTTCCTTTACTTAGGAACCCCAGAACTCAGGGCACCTGCAAAAGTCGCCACACCAGATTTGACAAATTTTGTCAGTTATTTCTAATTTGTCAGTAACTTCTTAACTGGATCGACTAATGTCAACTGAAATCCGTCTGACTCAATACAGCCATGATGCCGGATGTGGCTGCAAAATTTCGCTTAAAGTGCTGGAAACTATTTTGCACAGTGAACAGACTAAGTTTTTTGATCCTAATCTTTTGGTAGGCAATGAAACCCATGATGATGCAGCTGTGTATGATATTGGTAACGGTACAGGCATCATTAATACTACGGATTTCTTTATGCCTATTGTTGATGACCCGTTTGATTTTGGTCGTATTGCGGCGACTAATGCCATTAGCGATATTTACGCGATGAGGAGGGAAACCCATCATGGCAATTGCGATTTTGGGTTGGCCGATTAATAAGCTGGCCCCAGGTATCGCACAAAATGTCATTGAGGGAGGCCGGGCTGTTTGTCAGGAACGGGTATTTCCCTGGCTGGAGGGCATTCTATTGATGCTCCTGAGCCCATATTCGGCTTGGCAGTGACGGACATTATCAATATTGAACATGTAAAGCGTAATAATCAGGCAAAAGCGGGAAGTCTCTGTTCCTGACTAAACCTTTGGGCGTTGGTGTATTAACGACGGCCGAAAAGAAAGGATTGCTTTAACGGTAAACACCAAGGTATTGCGAAAGAAACGATGTGCCAGTTGAATAAAGCGGGGACAGATTTTGCAGGAATTGAGGGGGTTACAGCTATGACGGATGTAACAGGCTTCGGTCTGTTAGGGCATTTGAATGAAAGTTGTGAAGATTCTGGCGTTCAGGCGAAGGTCAAATTTTCACAAATTCCGAGATTGCCAGATGTTGATGTTTATATTGAAAAAGGTTGTGTACCTGGAGGCACGGGACGCAACTTTGACAGCTATGGGCACTTAATTGGAAAGATGACTCCCCGTCAACGTTATCTCCTGTGTGACCCACAAACTTCGGGTGGTTTATTGCTGGCAATTTTGCCGGATGCCGTGGAAGAGGCGAAAGCCGTTGCACGAAGCCACGACATTGATTTTTTTGCTATTGGTGAACTGACTGAGCCAGGCTCAGGTGGAACACTCATTGAAGTTTTTGAATAATTCCATGCGTCTTTTTATTGCAGAAAAACCCAGCCTCGCGAGAGCCATCGCGGATGTTTTACCGAAGCCTCATCGACGTGGAGATGGGTTTATCGAATGTGGTGATAACCAGTTTGTGACTTGGTGTGTTGGTCATCTATTGGAACAGGCCGAACCCGATGCTTACGATAGCCGTTACGCTCGTTGGGTATTGGCTGATTTACCGATCATTCCTGAAAAATGGCAACTAAAGCCACGGGCAGCCGTGGCCAAACAGCTCAACACTATTAAATCCCTGCTGGGAAGAGCGACCGAAATAATCCATGCAGGTGACCCTGATCGTGAAGGTCAATTGCTGGTGGATGAAGTGCTGGATTTTTTAGATCTGGATACCGAGAGAAAATACAATGTCCAGCGATGCCTGATTAATGACCTGAATCATCAGGCGGTCGCAAAAGCGATTGAACGGCTAAGGAGCAATCGGGAGTTTATCCCCTTATGTGTTTCTGCACTCGCCAGAGCCAGAGCCAGAGCGGATTGGCTTTATGGTATCAATATGACCCGTGCTTATACCTTATTAGGCAAAAGTGCAGGTTATCAAGGGGTATTATCGGTTGGGCGGGTCCAAACTCCTGTTTTAGGTTTGGTTGTGCGCCGTGATGAAGAGATAGAAAATTTTGTGCCGAAAAACTTCTTTGAAGTCAAAGCACATGTTGTTACACCTAATGAAGAGCGATTTACCGCTTTATGGCAACCTAGTGAATCTTGCATTGATTTTCAGGATGAAGAAGGGAGAATTATTCATCGGCCGTTAGCTGAACATGTTGTTGCGCGTATTGCCGGACAACCCGCCTATGTCTCTTCCTATCAGGATAAGCGTGAATCTGAAACAGCACCATTGCCTTTTTCTCTTTCATCCTTACAGATTGAAGCGGCCAAGCGTTTTGGCTTGAGTGCTCAGGATGTACTTGACATTTGTCAGCGGCTTTATGAAACCCATAAATTGATCACTTATCCGCGCTCTGATTGTCGTTACCTGCCGGAAGAACATTTTGTTGGGCGTCATACGGTCCTGAATGCCATTTCGGTTCATGCTACCCATTTACTTCCGCAGGATGCTTTAGATATAGGACAAAAGAACCGCTGTTGGGATGATAAGAAGGTTGATGCTCACCATGCCATTATTCCTACTGCACGCAGTAGCCAAGTCAATTTAACCGAAAATGAAAGCCATATTTATAGCTTGATTGCGCGACAATATCTGATGCAGTTTTTTCCTGATGCGGTATTTCGGAAATGTACGATTGAACTTGATATTGCAGGTGGAAAATTTATTGCCAAGGCACGTTTTCTGGCAGAAGCGGGTTGGAGGACTCTGCTTGGCAACAAGGAACGGAATGAAGAGAATGAAGGCACGCCATTACCTGTTGTTGCTAAAGGAGATGAGTTATTGTGTGAGAAAGGCGAAGTGGTGGAAAGACAGACACAACCTCCGCGGCCTTTCACTGATGCAACATTATTGTCTGCAATGACTGGCATAGCTCGGTTTGTGCAGGATAAAGCTTTGAAAAAGGTGCTTCGTGCCACTGATGGCTTGGGTACGGAAGCGACCCGAGCAGGGATCATTGAGCTGCTATTCAAACGGGATTTCCTGTACAAAAAAGGGCGTTATATTCACGCGACTCCGGCTGGCAGGGCTTTAATTCATGTATTGCCGGACATGGCGGTATTGCCAGATATGACTGCACATTGGGAATCTCGGTTGACGCAAATCAGCGAAAAGCAATTCCGTTATCAGGATTTTATGTTCCCCCTTCAGGAAACATTGCAGCAGTTGATTTGGCAGGCAAAACAACATCGTAATTTGACGGCTTTTAGGGACTTGCCTCCTGTTCCCGTTAATGCCAAAAAAGGGAAAGGAAAGCAGGTAAAATCCAGCAAGAGCAGGGCAAAGAAAGATCAAGCCAATCAGGGATGATTCCGAAATGCTGACACAGCACCATAATGGGTGGTGCTGTGTTTCATGGCCGCAGTTTATATCTTAAACTGAGTCCAAACAGGGGCATGATCGGATGGTTTTTCCATGCTGCGGATAGCATAATCGATACCAGAAGAGATACATCTTTCTGCCAACGGATGGCTGGCAAGCAGCAAATCAATGCGCAGCCCACGATTATCATCAAAACCTTTTGAGCGATAGTCGAACCAAGAAAACTGGTCATTGACTTCGGGGCTTAGTGCTCGGAATGTATCGATGAGTCCCCAATTTTTCAAGCGTTCCATCCATTCACGCTCTTCTGGCAAGAAAGAACATTTTCCCGTCTTTAACCAGCGTTTCTGGTTGTTTTCTCCGATGCCAATATCGAGATCTGTTGGACTGATATTCATGTCTCCCATAATCAGAATGTGTGACTCTGGAGAATGGTTAGTTTCCAGGTAAGACAGTAGATCCTGATAAAACTTTTCTTTTGCAGGAAATTTAATCGGATGATCACGACTCTCCCCTTGAGGAAAATAGCCATTGATTACCGTTAATAAACCAAGAGGTGTCTCGATATCGGCCATAATAATGCGGCGTTGTGCATCATCGCCATCAGTAGGAAAACCTTTACGGATATCTACGGGTTGTTGGCGAGTCAACAGGGCGACACCGTAGTGCGATTTTTGACCATGATAAAAGACGTGATAACCCAGCTTACTGACTTCTTCCAGAGGAAACATTTCATCATGGACTTTTATTTCTTGTAATCCGATAACATCAGGTTGGTGTTGTTCAACAATGGCAGCGAGTTGATGATGACGTGCTCTTAACCCATTAATATTGAATGATATAAATTTCATATTGTTATAATCACCTATGGAATATTCTTATTCTTAATATTAACAGATACAAATAAGGATGTAACTATTTATTAAATAATAAATTTCACCTGATTATCTTGATAATTCGCTATTTTACTCATATATGTAATACTATACTGAATATAATGCTCTCGTTACCCCAAATTTAAAGTGTCGAATCGATTTTTAAATAATAAAAAGACACAAAATAAATAAATAGTAAATTAATGAATTTATAATAATTCACTAATTGTTATATGTTATATTCAACATTTGATATTATAATTTCCCGTGAGGGTTTTTTTATTGAAATTTATTTTATGTTGTGTGTTACAAAAATTAATTAATGAAAAAGTAGAAGAATTAATCAATCTCTGATAGAAATTTGAACTTGTAGGCCATGGTTATATTTATTAATGGCTTACAATCACGGTGGAATATTCATCATGATATAGATGAATAATATAGTTCATCTAAACCGCATTATTGCATCAGGGACTGGCATTTTATATAAATGCCATTTGAAAAATACTTATTTTTATTGTACAAAATTATACCTTCATAATATCAAGTTTGATTTAGCGGTTACCTGATGAGAAGGCCATTTCAAGGAAATTATTTTAGCCACAAGTTACATAGGAACGGTGAATTATGTTTTTTTCTCGTAAATTAGAAGCATTCATGGCGGTGGTGGAAATGGGTTCTTTAAGCAAAGCGGCAAGAGTGATGAACCGTACGACTCCCCCAGTCGCTAAATCAATTAAAGACTTTGAAGCGACGTTAGGAAAGCGCTTATTCAAAAGGGAGAAGTTTGGGATGATTCTGACCAAAGACGGAGTGGAGTTATATAATGACTTAAAAGAGCTCTATTTGAAAGAGAAAGAAATTACAAAGAAACACATTAGCGGGAGTATTTGTAATGTTGTAAATATATACCATGATTGGGGTAAGAAAAAGCATCTGATTTCGCTTTATAAAGCAGCGGACAGAAATAATGCTCAAGTGAATATATTACGCTTCAGTTATGATAACATTGATGAAATAGTTGACTATGAGGGCAACACAATAATTTTAAGTTCAGAAAAAATACTTAGTGATCGATTCAGTCTGGTAAGGAAAATTGATGGCCCAAATTTGGGGATCTGCTGCCGTAAAGAGTTATTGGATGAAGTCAATGGGGACTTTACGCAATTGCTGAGAAAGAGAACGTGGTTATGTGATCCAGTACTCTATAAAGGCAATTTGATAAAGAATTTGGAAGAGGAAATGATAAAAAACGGAGAAAAAGTTAATATTCGACAGATGGATAATATAGAATGCTGTCTCAATTTTATTCAGTCAACCGATTATATTTTTATTACAGATTCCCACTCCGGTGCATTGGAAGAGGGAGAAAGCCTAGGCTTCATTCCTATATCACGGCCTGATGCAATTAATCAGTGTTATGTCTACAAATCAAAATCTCATTCAAGCGTGTTAAATCGTTTCATCGACTCCGTCAGTGATATGGAGTAACTGACTGCATGAGCGGAGTTTCTCAGCTCCGCTATGGGTGTTTTCCTAAATGCATTAAAAGAGCTTAGAATAGATTTTTGATGATGGTGAGGAAGGATGATGTGTCATTTCGTTCCTCACCTTTGGCTTATATAGGTATTACACATCTCGACATTTCATCTTGTTTTTCCTTGCCCATAGCCATTCTGTGGTATTCCAATTGAATGTTAGCTTGAACGTATTAACATTTTCCAAATCGATACATTCTGTGAGCCAGTAAGCTATAATCTACTGTGTAGTAAGGATAAGTCTGTTTTTTTGATTTTATGTAATGAAATGCGAGTTCTTGATGGTGGTGGGGGAAGGATTCGAACCTTCGAAGTCTGTGACGGCAGATTTACAGTCTGCTCCCTTTGGCCGCTCGGGAACCCCACCAGATTTTTGAATTGAATGCTGTTGTTAGCAGCGAGCGGCATAATATCAGATAAACCGCCGCTGTAAAGCAGATAATTGAAAATAAAGTATCGTGCGCTTGTTTTTTGATCCAGATGCTCATATTGCAACCTGCTGGGTAATAAGGTTGCATTTTGTCCAATCAGCTATAGGCACAATACTTTATTGTTTATTAAAAAGATAACATGGTTTATTAAAGAATGACGGTACGGTTGCCATATACAAAAACACGCTGGGAAAATACCCAATGTAATGCTTGGCTCAATACATTCTTTTCAACATCCCGTCCTGCACGCATCATCTCCTCAGCGGTATAGGTGTGATCCACATTTATCACATCTTGGGTGATAATCGGCCCTTCATCCAAATTGTCATTTACATAATGAGCCGTCGCACCAATAATTTTCACACCACGCTCATAAGCCTGATGGTAAGGGCGAGCGCCGATAAATGCGGGCAAGAATGAATGGTGAATGTTGATTATTTGATTTGGGTAATATTGAACAAATGCTGGTGTTAAGACTCGCATATACTTGGCAAGCACAACATAATCCGGCTTATATTGATCAATTTGAGCCATCAATGCTTCGTCATGTTGTTCACGGGTTAGACCCTCATGACTGATGTAATGGAACGGAATATCAAACTGCTCAATCAATTTTTGCAAAGTAGTATGATTGCCGATGACAGCAGCAATTTCGACATCCAGTCCACCATAGACACTTTTGACTAAAATGTCGCCAATGCAATGCGCTTCTTTTGTCACCATGATAACGATACGACGTCGGCCTGCTGTATTTAATTCACGGTTTGAACCCACAGGTAGAGCATCATCCAAATCGGCCAGAAGAGTTTCGTCATTAAAAATACCCTCCAGTTCGGTACGCATAAAAAATCGTCCAGTACGATGATCAACAAACTCATTATTTTGAACGATGTTTAATTGATGTTTGTAACAAATGTTTGTGATTTTAGCGATCAATCCTTTGGAATCAGGACAAATCGTACGCAAGATTTTTTTTTGCACGTTTGCGTTTTGCATGGATTACGAGAACCTCAAATATTCTTCACTGTGTGAGTTGTTGTGTTTGATATTTAGATGCTGATTTAACCACAGCATTTCTTATATTTTTTGCCTGAACTACATGGGCAAGGGCTATTTCGGCCTATTTCAGGGCGAATGCCATCTATATAAAACCAACGTTGATCAATGCGCAAAAAACGTGAGCGCTCATGAATCAATTGCTTATCTTGCTTTCCTTGTTCAATAAAGCAAGCTGAAAATTCAACATAAGCTTCGTTATTATGTTTCCCCTGATTAGTATCGAGGACATTTAATCCCAGCCATTGTACACCGGCAAAACTTTGTTCTATTTCTGTACGCCAATTTTCAGCCTGGCAATCTGGGTGCCAGGTCGCGATGAGATAGTCTGCATTTTGTGTAACGTAAGCACTATATCTGGAACGCATCAGGGATTCAGCATTTGGGGCAGGGTGATGGTTTTCAAGATAGGGGCTACAGCAAAAGTCGAAAGATGAGCCACTGCCGCAGGGACACATTTTTGTCAAAATAACTCCAGTTATTTAAAGTGATTGCAGATTATCGTTAATTGTAAGGTAAATTAGTATTTGTTGAATAGGATTAAATGCCAGTGCACTGTATATCTGGTCGAATTAACTGGTGTATACTCGTGCGCGTTATTTTTTGCGAGTGCAATTTTCCTCACACATACGATTTTTTTTGAGAGTTAATGCTATTGTTTAAACTGTAAAGGAGTTTTTCAGTGAAAACATATCAGTGAAAACATAGCAGTAGGAGACGATGTAATGTCAGTAATAAATAGAAAGGTCAAAAAAGCGGTTATACCTGTTGCTGGTTTAGGAACCCGGATGTTGCCAGCCACCAAAGCCATCCCAAAAGAAATGCTCCCCTTGGTGGATAAACCACTTATTCAGTATGTGGTCAATGAATGTATCAAAGCAGGTATTAATGAGATCATTCTGGTCACACATTCATCCAAGAACTCGATAGAAAACCATTTTGATACCAGCTTTGAATTGGAAGCGATTCTTGAGAAAAGAGTTAAGCGCCAGTTATTGGACGAGATACAATCTATCTGTCCAAATCATGTGACCATCATGCAAACCCGTCAAGGAATAGCAAAAGGATTGGGACATGCCGTGTTATGTGCTAAACCCCTTATTGGTGATGAGCCGTTCGCTGTTGTTCTGCCTGATGTTATTTTGGATGAATACAGTACCGACCTTTCAAAATATAATTTGAGCGAAATGTTATTACGCTTCAACAGCAGTGGTGCAAGCCAAATTCTGGTTGAACCTGTCCCTGTAGAAAGTGTTGCGGATTATGGCATTGTTGATTGCCTGGGTGAAAATTTACAGCCTGGGGATAGCAAACCTATTGCCCGTGTTGTTGAAAAGCCAAAACCGGAAGAAGCACCATCGAATCTTTCCATTGTTGGTCGTTATGTATTATCCGAAAAAATCTGGCCATTATTGGCTAAAACTGCGCCAGGAGCAGGAGATGAAATACAACTGACTGATGCTATCGCCATGCTGATGGAAAAAGAGTCCGTTGAGGCTTATCACTTGCAAGGTCGTAGTCATGATTGTGGTAATAAGCTGGGTTATATGCAGGCATTTGTTGAATATGGCATGAAACATCAAGAATTGGGCAAGTCATTCACGGATTGGATCATGACCTTGCAAAATCAGTTTGAAAAATAATCTACTCGTACTTTAAGGTGTGATATGAAAGTTACTGTATTTGGTATTGGCTACGTAGGCTTAGTGCAAGCAACCGTATTTGCTGAAGTGGGGCATGATGTTCTTTGTGTCGATGTTGATGCAAAAAAAGTCGAGAACCTGAAAAACGGTCAAATTCCTATTTTTGAGCCGGGCTTGACGCCCTTGGTAAAGAAAAATCATGCTGAAGGACGGCTGAATTTTACAACGGATGCCAAAGCCGGTATTGCTCATGGCAAATTACAGTTTATTGCAGTAGGCACACCTCCTGATGAAGATGGCTCTGCTGATCTTAAGTATGTTACTGCTGTAGCCAGAACTATTGCGGAAAATATGGATGGTTACAAAGTTGTTGTTGACAAGTCAACTGTGCCAGTAGGAACGGCTGATAAAATCAGGGCAGTGATGCAAGCAACATTGGCAGAGCGTAATCTGGAACTTCCATTTGATGTCGTTTCCAATCCTGAGTTTTTGAAAGAAGGCGCCGCTGTTGCTGATTGTATGCGGCCTGAACGCATTATTATTGGTTGTGATAATGATGATGTGGTTGATGTCATGCGTGAACTGTATGAGCCATTTAATCGTAATCATGATCGTATGATAGTCATGGATATCCGCAGTGCTGAACTGACTAAATATGCAGCTAACTGCATGTTGGCGACAAAAATCAGTTTTATGAATGAAATTGCTAACTTGGCTGAAATGCTGGGAGCTGACATTGAACATGTGCGCCAGGGAATTGGTTCCGACTCACGCATCGGATATCACTTTATTTATCCTGGATGTGGATATGGTGGTTCATGTTTCCCTAAAGATGTTCAGGCACTGATCCGGACTTCTGAACAAATTGGATATACACCAAAAATTCTTCAGGCAGTGGAGCAGGTTAACGAAAAACAGAAAAGTAAATTACCTGCTTTTGTAAGACACCATTTTGGTGATGATTTATCGGACAAGACATTTGCTATTTGGGGGCTGTCATTTAAACCTAATACAGATGATATGCGTGAGGCATCGAGCCGTGTCTTGATGGAAACGTTATGGAAATGTGGCGCTAAAGTTCAGGCGTATGATCCTGAGGCTATGCAGGAAGCTCAGCGTATTTACGGGCAGCGTGATGATCTCTCTTTAATGGGAACAAAAGAAGCGGCATTAAAAGGTGCTGATGCTTTGATTATCTGTACAGAATGGCAAAACTTCAGAGCACCTGATTTTGATGTGATTAAGGGTTCATTAAAAACGCCTGTGATTTTTGATGGACGCAATCTTTATGATCCCGAACGCCTACAATCGCGTGGTTTTACTTATTATGGTATTGGTCGCGGTGCCTCAATCAAACCCGTCATTTGAGTTAATTTATGAAATTTTTAGTTACAGGCTCTGCTGGTTTTATAGGTTTTCATGTTAGTCAGCGGCTATTGAATATGGGGTATGAGGTTGTTGGTATCGATAACCTCAACGATTATTATGATGTTAATTTGAAACAGGCGAGATTAAATTTATTACTCTCTTATTCAAATTTCAAATTTCAAAAATTAGACCTGGCTGACAGAGTTGCAATACCCGAATTGTTCGCGAAACATCAATTCCAGCGAGTTATCCATTTAGGGGCCCAACCGGGTGTGCGTTATTCAATACAAAACCCTATGGCATATATAGATGCCAATATCGTCGGTCATATCAATATACTTGAAGGTTGCCGTCATCATTCTGTAGAGCATCTATTATATGCATCTTCCAGTTCAGTATATGGCTTAAATAAAAAGCAACCTTTTTCTACTGATGACTCAGTTGATCATCCGGTTTCTTTATATGCAGCAACAAAAAAAGCTGATGAGTTAATGTCTCACAGCTATTCACATCTTTATCAACTTCCCACGACAGGATTAAGATTTTTTACCGTATATGGACCGTGGGGGCGTCCTGACATGGCTTTATTTAAATTCACTAAAGCCATGTTAGAAGGTAAGCCGATTGATGTTTATAATCATGGCAATATGGTGAGAGATTTCACATATATTGATGACATTGTTGAATCTATAATCAGGTTGCAGGATATCATTCCTGCTTCCAATAAAGACTGGTCAGTCGAAGATGGGCAAATATCTGCCAGCTCTGCGCCGTATCAAGTTTACAATATTGGTAATGGACAACCGACAAAACTGGGTGATTTTATTGAAGCCATTGAAACCGCATTAGGAATTGAGACGAAGAAAAACTTTATGGAAATTCAAGATGGCGATGTGTTGTCAACGTGTGCAGATTCAAGCGCGCTTTACAATAAGATTGGTTTTTCACCTAACACACCGGTAAAGGAAGGGGTGAAACGATTTACCGATTGGTATTTAGGCTTTTATCAGAAGCTATGACAGCAGAAATAAAAAAGGAGCGATTCGCTCCTTTTTTATAAGTTTATGTTAATAAAAAACTAAGTTAGTGTTAAATTGTTTTTTATCACATTGAGAATATGAAGATGACTTAGTCATTAATATAGCTCTCTGTGTTTCTACATCAGCCGTAATTAACCTAGTTAGTTTATATTAAGCATAAAACAAAAATACCCTTGATAGGGTATTTTTGTTATCAGGTTTACAAAGTAACTGATTAGATCAGGAAATCGTCCAGTGATTTGCCTTCTTCTTCAATTGCTTTTTTGATTACAGCTGGTGTACGGCCTTGACCTGTCCAGGTTTTAGTTTCACCGTCATCAACGTATGAATATTTTGCCGGACGAGCAGCACGTTTAGATTTACCAGTAGATTTACCACTTAAAGCATCCACTAAATCGCTTAATTCAATACCGTCTTTCTCCAGCATTTCACGGTATTCTTGAAGCTTGCGTGTGCGCTCTTCTAATTGTACACGAACCTGGTTTTCTTCATCACGACGTTCTTCAACAACAGTCGTAAGTTTTTCCAGCATTTCTTCTAAAGTACTAAGTTCACATTCTCTTGCTTGTGCGCGCAAGGTACGGATGTTATTTAAGGATTTTAAATTTTCGCTCATTGTCCTGGTCTCAAATTATAATGATGATAGCTGATGTAGAGATAATAATAGAATGCTATTTTATTTTCTGCAATAGTGAATTTACTTTCTTAGGCTAAAACATATCATTTTAAAATGCAATTTTTGAAGTAATCGATATATTGCGTTTTAATCCGGCTATTAGGTTTACCATTTTTCAATAAGAATGAAGGGGATTACTGTAAAGTTTAGTAAGGGATAAAAAACCCAGGGTATAAAACTAATTTATAGTCAATCCGTAAGAAACATTAACTGTTTTGCTGAAAATAAGCTGAAGAGTAAGTGTAAGATGAAAGTTTTTTATGGGTAATCCATTAGTTATGATCATGGTGGGTGAATTGAACAAAAGTAAACCACTATGATTATTAATATTCAAAGGATGAGAGTAAAAATAACTATTTTCTTTTTATGTTAATTTTGTGCATTTGGCATGCAGGAAGTCCTTGTGGTGCTGATTTTATATGCGCAAATGTGATGATTATCATGGAAATAATCTTTTCTTATTCATTTTAATTTGTTTCTGTTACTCCACATTTGACAATAACAGGGATAATCTTAACCAGAGTTTGTGGTAAACTGGTACTGTTATATCGCCTGATTAAATTTGACAAGAGGATGAGCAGGCCAATGGCTCAGCTTTATTTTTATTATTCCGCCATGAACGCAGGGAAATCAACTTCCTTATTGCAGTCTTCCTATAACTATAACGAAAGGGGAATGAGAACGCTGATCTTTACGGCAGAAATCGATACTCGATTCGGTAAAGGAAAGGTCAGTTCCCGTATTGGATTATCCGCTGACGCGTTGTTGTTTTCACCAAAAACAAATATTGCTGAACTTATCAGAAAGGAAAATGGGGCAGAAAAAGTCCATTGCGTTTTGATTGATGAATGCCAATTTTTAACGAAAGAGCAAGTCGGGCAACTGTGTGAAATTGTAGATGATGATGATATCCCAGTTCTTTGTTATGGTTTAAGGACAGATTTTCAAGGTGAGTTATTCAGCGGCAGTGAATATCTCCTCGCGTGGTCAGATAAATTGGTAGAGTTGAAAACAATTTGTCATTGTGGGAGAAAAGCCAGCCGTGTACTTCGTTTTGGCAGTGATGGCAACATTGTTTACGATGGTGCTCAGGTTGATATTGGTGGTAACGAAAAATACGTCTCTGTGTGTCGTAGGCATTATACTGACGTCATTCGTGAAGCAAGGGCCAAAAAGGTTTAATACACCGCCAGTTGTAATCGAGAAATCTAAATCTATATAGTCTCAGAAGGCTGGAAAATAAAATAATAAAAAGGCGCCGGGTTGCCCTAACGCCTTTTAAGTTACATTCATCAGCCTATCATTTATTATTCTTTCTTACTTATTATTCTTTCTTACTTATTATTTTTTCTATTTGATTTTACTGTCCCCTGAGGTTTGTCCTCTTCGGTGAATTTACGGCCATAAAAAGAATCTAGCAGCAGTTGTTTCAACTCAGAAATTAATGGATAGCGCGGATTTGCACCGGTGCATTGGTCATCAAATGCATCTTCTGCAAGCTTGTCGATTTTTGCCAGAAAATCAGCTTCTTGCACACCTATTTCACGAATTGAAACTGGAATGTCTAGTTGAAACTTCATTTCTTCCAGCCAAGCCAATAGTTTTTCAATCTTGGCAGCAGTACGATCATCTGATGAGGTTAGCCCCAAATGATCCGCAATTTCCGCATAGCGACGTCGTGCTTGTGGGCGATCATACTGGCTAAAAGCAGTCTGTTTTGTTGGATTATCATTAGCGTTGTAGCGGATTACGTTACAAATTAACAGGGCATTAGCTAAGCCATGTGGGATATGAAACTCAGAGCCAAGCTTGTGGGCCATAGAGTGGCATACGCCTAAGAATGCATTAGCAAAGGCAATACCTGCTATCGTTGCTGCATTATGGACACGTTCGCGAGCAACGGGGTTTTTTGCACCTTCGTGGTAACTAACAGGCAGATAATCTTTTAGTAGCTTTAGTGCTTGCAATGCTTGCCCATCAGAATATTCATTGGCTAAAACAGAAACGTAGGCTTCCAATGCGTGGGTTACTGCATCCAGACCACCAAAAGCACATAGCGATTTTGGCATATCCATGACCAGGTTCGCGTCAACAATCGCCATATCAGGGGTGAGTGCGTAGTCTGCCAAAGGATATTTCTGCCCGGTTACGTCATCGGTAACAACCGCGAAAGGTGTGACTTCTGAACCGGTGCCAGAGGTGGTGGTAATGGCGACCAATTTAGCTTTTACACCCATTTTGGGGAACTTATAGATACGTTTACGGATATCCATAAAGCGCAGAGCCAGTTCCTCAAAATGTGTTTCTGGATGCTCATACATCACCCACATAATTTTAGCCGCATCCATTGGGGAACCGCCGCCAAGGGCAATGATGACATCCGGTTTAAACAGATGCATATGTTCGGCACCTTTGCGAACGATGCTTAATGTTGGATCTGCTTCGACTTCGAAGAATACTTCAGTTTCAACGCCATAAGATTTCAAGACATTAATAACCTGATCGGCATAACCGTTATTGAATAAGAAACGGTCTGTCACAATAAAAGCGCGTTTAACACCATCGGTAGCGACTTCTTCCAACGCAATGGGTAGAGAGCCGCGTCGGAAATAAATTGATTTTGGAAGTTTATGCCACAACATATTTTCGGCTCTTTTAGCGACGGTTTTTGTATTGATCAGGTGTTTTGGACCAACATTTTCAGAAATAGAGTTGCCTCCCCAAGAACCACAACCTAGCGTCAGAGAAGGAGACAGCTTAAAGTTGTACAAGTCTCCGATACCGCCTTGAGATGCCGGCGTGTTGATCAAAATACGTGCGGTCTTCATTTTGTT
This sequence comes from Xenorhabdus sp. SGI 60, assembly GCF_056632175.1. NCBI lineage: Bacteria > Pseudomonadati > Pseudomonadota > Gammaproteobacteria > Enterobacterales > Morganellaceae > Xenorhabdus > Xenorhabdus sp. SGI 60. Next base: position 2,040,516 of record NZ_CP196860.1, read on the forward strand.
ACCAAAGTATTTAATCCGCTCTGCCTGATTATCTTGTTCGGTATAGAGACATGAAGTATGTCCAATTCCCCCCATCTCAACCAATTTTCCGGCTTTTTCGACGGCATCTTCAAAGTTTTTGCCACGATACATGGCAAGCAGTGGTGATAGCTTTTCATGGGCAAAAGGTTCTGTTTCATTCGCCAGAGTCACTTCACCAATCAGAATTTTAGTGCTTTCAGGAACATTGAGACCGGCCATTTCAGCAATTTTTGTTGCAGGTTGACCCACAATCGCTGCATTTAAGTTACCGTTTTTCAAAATAATATCCTGCACGGCTTTTAACTCTTTTCCTTGGAGAAGATAGCCACCATGAGTTGAAAAACGCTCACGAATCTGCTCATAAATAGAATCAACAACAATGACAGATTGTTCTGAAGCACAAATCACACCGTTATCAAACGTCTTAGACATCAGGATAGATGCAACAGCACGTTTAATATCCGCTGATTCATCAATCACCACAGGGGTATTGCCAGCTCCGACACCAATGGCGGGTTTACCTGAGCTATAGGCTGCTTTGACCATGCCAGGGCCACCGGTTGCCAGAATCAGGTTAATATCCGGGTGGTGCATTAAGGCACTGGAAAGTTCAACGGAAGGTTCATCTATCCAACCAATAATGTCTTTTGGTGCCCCTGCTTTCACTGCTGCATTTAAGACAATTTCTGCCGCTTTGTTAGTCGCTTTTTTGGCGCGTGGATGAGGGGAAAAAATAATACCATTACGGGTTTTCAGGCTGATAAGTGCTTTGAAAATTGCAGTAGATGTTGGGTTTGTTGTTGGAATAATCCCGCAAATCAGGCCAATAGGTTCAGCAATAGTAATAGTACCGAAAGTACTATCTTCAGATAAAATACCGCAAGTTTTATCATCTTTATAGGCGTTATAAATATACTCAGAAGCGAAATGGTTTTTGATCACTTTATCTTCCACAATTCCCATACCTGATTCAGATACGGCTGATTTTGCCAGGGGAATACGGGAGTCAGCAGCGGCAAGGGCAGCAGCTCGGAAAATTCGGTCAACTTGCTCCTGAGTAAAATTAGCAAATTCATGTTGGGCTTTTTTTACACGAGCAACTAATTCATTGAGTTCTGCGACTTGAGTTACAGCCATAAAAATTACTCCTGATAAATGTTAAATTTTTTAAGGCAATCAGATGCAATATTGTTAGGGTATTAAATAATATTATGAGATTAATCGTTTGGATTTAATCGTGAATACCGCTAATTGCCTTAAAAAATTGCTTAACAAAATGATTAATGTAGTAATAGTTTCTTTTCTTGAAATTCTATGTCGGATACAGCTTATCATTTACAGCTATTTGTATTGTGATTTAGATCATGAAAACATTAGGCTGACTCAATTCAGCTATTGTTTCTGGTAGTATCAATTGATATCTGAATGGAGTTTACCTGCTGATTTAACGATGAAAATACAATCTATTAACTTTGCAGCGAACTGATATTAATGTGATTACTCGAATATGGAATTATTGTTAATATCTTTATTATAAGACCCTGACCTTATTTTCTGGGTTGCTGTGATATAGCAAAGATAACTTATGCATTTATTTAAACTGTTTATGCAATAAGATGACATTTTACCCTTGGGTTGGGAGTTAATTAACCAAAACTCAACTGATAAATGACCAGTTAAAGCGCGATTAGTCGATAACATCATTTCAGCGTAATTTCCTTGACGCCATTGTTTATATTTTATTCCTTTTTAGTCTGTGTTTTTCTTAAAATAATACTGTAATTTTCTACACATATTTTACGTTTCATAATCTGATTTGACTGGTGGCTTGTGTCGTTGCTTTGTGATGAAGATGGACTTTTACACCGTGGTGATTGCATTTTGTTAAAATAATGTTTATTTTCTCTTTTGATAACATTCCATGAATATCGTTGGGAGATAATAGAATAAAATCCATTATTATCACATTGTTACATTAATTTTTCGAATGCATTGTATGCAGGGGAAACGAATACTATTAATGTTTTCATAAATTTATTATAAAAATTAAATAACAATTATTATGTGGGCATCGTTTTTTAGTAGGTTAATTACTCTTTAGTTAACGTGATAAGTAAATTATTAGAGTTAGTAGATTAAAAACGATTCATTTGCTGTTTATAACTTGGAGCAAAATATGAGAAAAAAAATATCAAAGTTAGGTCAGTTGATTTCGAATATCGTTTTATTCTCTTTTCCCGCAGCGCAGAGTATTGCTGCAACTGTTCCCGCAGGCGTTACACTCGCCGAAAAACAAGAAATAACCGTTAACAATGGTGTCGAAGTCACTTCATTGGACCCTCATAAAGTTGAAGGTGCTCCAGAAACCGTCATCATCCTCAATCTGCTGGAAGGGCTGGTAACGACTGGGCCAAATGGTGAAACCGTGCCTGGCGTAGCAGAAAGATGGGAAAATGAAGGTTATAAAGTATGGACGTTCTATTTACGTCATGATGCCAGATGGAGTGATGGTAAGCCTGTGACTGCGCAGGATTTTGTCTATAGTTGGCGCCGGCTCGCTGATCCAAATACTGGGTCGCCTTATACCAGTTATTTGCAATATGCCTATATTCAGAACGTTGACGATATTCTGAAAGGAATAAAATTACCGGAACAATTGGGGGTTAAGGCGTTAGATGATCACCGTTTCCAGGTAACACTCAGCCAGCCAGTTCCTTATCTGATTGACATGTTAAGCCATACAGCGATGAAACCTGTCAGACAAAATGTGATTGAAAAATGGGGAAATAAATGGACATTGCCAGCAAATTATATTGGCAATGGTGCTTATACATTGAAAGATTGGGTGGTCAATGAGCGAATTGTTTTAACGCGCAATTCCCAGTATTGGAACGATAAAGAAACCCTCATTGAAAAAGGCACTTTCCTGCCGATTGTCTCTGGTGTTAGTGGTGTTAACCGCTATCGTAGCGGGGAAGTGGATATGACTGATAATGCTATTCCTCCTGATTTATACCAAAAAATGAAACGGGATATTCCCGGGCAATTGCAAGTTTCACCTTATCTGTGCACGTTTTACTACGAAATTAATAACCAGAAGCCCCTGTTTAAAGATAAACGGGTGCGTGAAGCCATAAAACTGAGCCTTGATCGCGATATCATTACTGAAAGAATTATGGCACAGGGGCAAATTCCGGCGTATGGATTTACTCCGACTTATATTGGCGGCGGTTTGACCGTTAATCCAGAATGGGCAAACTGGACCCAGGAGCAGCGTAACCAACGGGCGAGAGAATTGTTGAAGGAAGCGGGTTTTGATGCCAGTCATCCCCTTAAGTTCACTTTGTTATACAACACATCAGAGCAAAATAAACAACAAGCCATTGCTGCGGCTTCTATGTGGCAGAAAAATATTGACGCAAAAGTCACTTTGCAAAATCAGGAGTGGAAAACCTCTCTCCAGAACCGCCATCAAGGAAATTATGACGTTGCGAGGGCAACATGGTGTGGCGATTATAACGAACCTTCTTCTTTCTTGAATATGTGGCTGTCAACTAGCAGTAACAATACTGGTTTTTATCAAAGTGAGGCTTTTGATAACTCTCTTAAGCAGGCCCTGACTGCCAAAGATAGCGCAACCCGGAAGGAATTTTATCAGCAAGCCGAAGCCCAGCTTGATAAAGATTCAGGGCTGATACCGGTTTATTACCGCGTCAGCGTGCGCCTCATTCGCCCGACAGTTGGGGGAATGACAGGGAAAATCCCCAAGATTATGTCGATCTGAAGAATTTGTATATTAAAAAGGTGAATAACTAATTATCGTCACAAAATATTGTTTTACCGTAAACAAAATAGTTCCTTTTGGATACGGAAAATAACCAGCCCAATGCGTGGATATGACTTTAATGGGTCAAATGATATCAATTGGAGAGAATAAGATGATAAACACAACAAAGAAAAAACTGGCTACTGGCATTACGGTAGCGTTAGGCATGATAGTAGGGTGGCAGGCCTTTGCAGCGCAAGTGCCGGCTGGTGTGCAACTTGCCGATACTGCAAAACAGGTGTTAGTCCGCAACAATGGCTCTGAACCACAATCGTTGGACCCGCATAAAATTGAAGGTGTACAGGAATCTAACATCGTGCGTGATTTGTTTGAAACTCTGGTGATCAATGCCCCTGACGGTAAAATTATACCGGGAGTCGCAGAAAGTTGGGAAAATAAGGATTTCAAAGTTTGGACATTCCATCTGCGTAAAGATGCAAAATGGTCCAATGGTGACCCTGTCACTGCACAGGATTTTGTCTATAGCTGGCGCCGTATATCAGATCCCAATACCGCATCTCCTTATGCAAGTTATCTGCAATATGCCCATCTTCTCAATGTTGACGATATCATCAAAGGTAAACAGAAACCGGAAGCCTTGGGTGTTAAGGCATTGGACGACCATACATTACAATTAACACTCAGCGAAGCCGTTCCTTATTTAGTCAAATTATTTGTTCACCCGACTACCTCTCCGGTCCATCGTGCAACAATTGAAAAATATGGTGAGAGATGGACACAACCACAAAATTTTGTCGGTAACGGAGCCTACAAGTCGAAGAGTTGGGTGATTAACGAGCGCCTTGTTCTTGAACGCAGCCCAACGTATTGGGATAACAAAAACACCGTCATTAACCAAGTGACTTTCTTGCCAATTTCCTCTGAAGTCACGGATGTTAATCGCTATCGCGCTGGCGAAATTGAAATGACTTATACCAACTTACCGGTCGAACTATTCCCAAAACTAAAAAAAGAAATTCCTGAACAATTGCATGTAAACCCGTATTTATGTACTTATTATTATGAAATAAATAACCAGAAACCCCCATTTAATGATCCCCGTGTGCGCACTGCACTGAAATTAGGGATGGATAACAGTATTATAACTAATAAGGTTAAAAATCAGGGAGACTTACCTTCTTATGGTTTCACACCTCCGTATATTGCTGGTTTTAAAGATGAAAAACCGGATTGGTATACCAGGCTGAACCAGCGGCAACGTAATGAAGAAGCGAAAAAACTTTTGGCAGAAGTGGGTTTTAGCAAAGATAATCCATTGAAAGTTAATCTGTTGTATAACACTTCTGATCTACATAAAAAATTGGCAATTGCTGCTGCATCCATTTGGAAAAAGAATATTGGTATTGAGGTTAACCTCGAAAACCAAGAATGGAAAACTTATCTTGATTCCCGTCATCAGGGAAATTACGACATTGCCCGTGCAGGGTGGTGTGCGGACTACAACGAAGCGTCCAGTTTCCTAAACTCCATGTTATCCGATAGCAGTAATAATACATCCCACTATAAGAATAAAGCTTTTGATGCCCTGATGAAACAATCCCTGCAAGTCAAAACTGATGAAGAGCGTGCTGAGGTTTATGCCAAGGCAAATGCCTTATTGGACAAAGACTCAGCGATAGTTCCTCTTTTTTACTATGCCAATACCCGTTTAGTGAAACCTTATGTCGGTGGTTATACCGGTAAAGATCCCTTAGATAACCTCCATACCAAAGATCTATACATAATAAAACATTAGAAATTAGCAGGTGATCTCGTTGGGTCACCTGTTTGTTAAATAATTAAAAGCCATGGTTTGGCTAAACAGTAGGAACGGGCAATGCTAAAATTTATTTTACGTCGCTGCTTAGAGGCGATCCCGACACTTTTTATACTTATTACTATTTCGTTTTTTATGATGCGGCTTGCTCCGGGTAGCCCATTTACAGGGGAAAGGAAGCTACCGCCAGAAGTTATGGCAAATATTGAAGCGAAATATCACCTGAATGATCCTATTTATAAGCAATATTTCAATTACTTAATCCAACTCTCTAAAGGGGATTTTGGCCCTTCATTTAAATATAAAGACTACAGTGTCAACGATCTGGTTGCGGAGGCTTTGCCTGTTTCTGCTAAATTGGGGCTTGCTGCCTTTGTTATGGCGGTAATATTGGGAGTCAGTGCAGGGGTTATTGCGGCATTGAACCAGAATACGAAATGGGATTACACGGTAATGGGGTTTGCCATGACAGGCGTCGTGATCCCTGGTTTCGTGGTCGCTCCCTTATTAGTTTTGATATTCGCCATTACACTAAAATGGTTGCCGGGAGGAGGTTGGAATGGTGGGGCACCTAAATATATGCTTTTACCAATGGTTGCACTTTCCCTCTCTTATATTGCCAGCATATCCCGTATTACCCGTGGTTCCATGATAGAAGTTTTGCATTCCAACTTTATTCGTACAGCACGAGCCAAGGGTTTGCCACTGCGGAAGATTATTTTCCGTCATGCGTTAAAACCTGCCTTATTACCGGTCATCTCTTATATGGGGCCGGCATTCGTAGGCATCATTACGGGTTCAATGGTTATCGAGACTATTTTCGGTTTACCTGGTCTGGGGCAATTGTTTGTCAATGGCGCATTAAACCGTGATTACTCACTGGTACTGAGTTTGACGATTCTGGTGGGGAGCCTGACCATTATGTTTAATGCCATCGTTGATGTGCTGTATGCCGTCATTGATCCGAAAATTCGTTATTAATACTGGAGCACGCAATGTTACTGAATAAAAAAAATAGCGAAGCTCTGGAAAATTTTTCTGAGCAACTGGAAATTGAGGGCCGCAGTTTGTGGCAGGATGCACGTCGCCGTTTTACGCATAACAAGGCGGCGATTACGAGTTTATGTATTCTACTCCTGATCACATTATTTGTGATCTTAGCTCCGATGTTGTCCCAATTTGCTTACGATGACACTGATTGGAATATGATGACGATGCCGCCGGATTTTGAGTCCAAACACTATTTTGGCACCGATTCTTCAGGGCGTGATCTGTTGGTGCGCGTTGCCATTGGCGGGCGTATTTCATTGATGGTCGGGATTGCTGCCGCTTTGATTGCCGTGTTATTTGGCACTTTGTATGGTGCGATGTCAGGCTATCTTGGCGGCAAAATTGACATGGTCATGATGCGTTTGTTGGAAATCCTCAACTCTTTCCCATTCATGTTCTTCGTTATCCTTCTGGTCACTTTCTTTGGTCAAAACATCCTGTTGATTTTCGTTGCAATAGGCATGGTGTCGTGGCTGGACATGGCACGTATCGTCCGTGGTCAGACACTAAGTTTAAAACGCAAGGAATTCATCGAAGCAGCGTTGGTTTGTGGTGTTTCTACCCGTCATATCGTTTTACGCCATATCGTGCCAAACGTATTAGGTGTTGTGGTGGTTTATGCCTCATTACTTGTACCTAGCATGATCCTGTTTGAATCCTTCTTGAGCTTCCTTGGCTTAGGAACTCAGGAACCCCTCAGTAGTTGGGGTGCTTTGTTAAGTGATGGGGCTAATTCAATGGAAGTGGCTCCGTGGTTGCTGTTATTTCCGGCAGGCTTTCTGGTGATCACCCTGTTTTGTTTTAACTTTATTGGTGACGGCCTGCGAGATGCCCTCGACCCGAAAGACCGTTAAGGAGAGCCTGTGAATAGCGTAGAAACTTCGAAAAATGTTGAATCACTTTTATCGGTAAAAGACCTGAATGTCGTATTCAGCACGCCAGACGGCAATGTGACTGCCGTAAACAAATTAAATTTTGACTTACAAGCCGGAGAAACCCTGGGGATCGTGGGAGAGTCTGGCTCAGGTAAATCGCAGACGGCGTTTGCATTAATGGGATTATTGGCCAGCAATGGTTTTGTCAGTGGTTCTGCTCACTTTAATGGGCGAGAAATCCTCAACCTGAAAGAAAAAGAGCTGAACCGGATGCGGGCAGAAGAGATCTCGATGATATTTCAAGATCCCATGACTTCCCTTAACCCTTATATGCGGGTAGGTGATCAATTAACTGAAGTATTGATGTTGCATAAGCGTATGAGTAAAAGCGCGGCTTTTGAGGAATCCATCCGTATGCTGGATGCCGTTAAGATGCCAGAGGCACGTAAACGCATGAAAATGTACCCACATGAATTCTCTGGGGGTATGCGTCAACGAGTCATGATTGCCATGGCGTTATTATGTCAGCCTAAGTTATTAATTGCCGATGAACCGACAACGGCATTGGACGTAACGGTTCAGGCACAGATCATGATGTTGCTTAATGAACTGAAAAAAGAGTTTAACACTGCCATCATCATGATTACCCATGACTTGGGGGTGGTTGCCGGCATTTGTGACAAAGTATTAGTGATGTATGCCGGAAGAACGATGGAATATGGCACAGCGCGTGACGTATTTTACCGGCCTACCCATCCATACTCTATCGGGTTACTGAATGCTGTTCCTCGTCTGGATGGTGATGGAGAATCATTGGAAACGATTCAAGGCAATCCCCCCAATTTATTGCGTTTGCCAAAGGGATGCCCATTCCAGCCGCGCTGTCAGTTTGCCACAGAGCATTGTGTTCGTGAGGAACCACAGTTGGAAAAATTTGGCCTTGGGCGCTTGCGTGCCTGCTTTAAACGCCAGGAGGAATTAGTATGAGCACGATAGCTGAAAAACGTGTCTTATTGGAAGTTGATGACCTCAAAGTTTATTTTGATATTAAAGATGGAAAACAGTGGTTCTGGCAGCCGGCAAAAACCTTAAAAGCGGTAGATGGCGTTACCTTAAGACTATATGAAGGTGAGACTCTGGGCGTTGTAGGAGAATCTGGCTGCGGGAAATCAACACTTGCCAGAGCAGTTATTGGGTTAGTAAAAGCGTCTGGTGGTGCAGTTACTTGGCTTGGTCAAAACCTGCTGGCTATGAGTGACAAACAATGGCGGGATATTCGCAATGATATTCAGATGATTTTTCAAGACCCTTTGGCATCGCTGAATCCGCGTATGACCATTGGTGATATTATTGCAGAGCCATTGAAAACGTATTACCCCAAAATGAAAGATGGGGAAATAAAAGAGAAAGTGCAAAAGATGATGATGCGGGTAGGATTGTTACCTAACCTGATAAACCGTTACCCGCATGAATTCTCTGGCGGACAGTGCCAACGTATTGGAATTGCCCGCGCCCTGATCCTGGAGCCTAAATTAGTTATCTGCGACGAACCTGTTTCAGCGCTGGATGTTTCTATTCAGGCACAAGTCGTCAACTTGTTGCAGGAATTACAGCGGGAAATGGGACTTTCCCTGATATTTATTGCTCATGACCTATCAATAGTAAAACACATATCAGACCGCGTTTTGGTGATGTATTTGGGGAATGCTGTAGAATTAGGCACTTACGACGAGGTTTATCATAATCCGTTGCATCCATATACCAGAGCGCTTATGTCGGCGGTGCCAATCCCTGATCCAGATAAAGAGCGTAACAAGCATATTGAATTGTTGGAAGGAGAACTGCCTTCACCCATTGATCCCCCGTCTGGATGTGTATTCCGTACTCGCTGTCCAATGGCTGATGCTGAATGTGCCAAGACTCGACCGCTGCTTGAAGGAAGTTTTAAACATGCGGTATCTTGCCTTAAGGTTGATCCACTCTAACCAGTTAGATTCGGTTAATGTGACGCTGTCACGAATTTAAATTCAATGCCCTCACAATGAGGGCATTTATGCCGATCAGAGAAGTATATTGAGGAAGGCTGTCTGATTATTTTTTCCATAGGATATGGCAGATGGGGTGAGATTTTTCCCGGCAGAGCAAGACACGGGCAAAGATGTCATCAATTTCGGCATCGTCTGATTCAGCCAGGCCAATAATGACTTCGGAGAAAAAGTCTGGATCCAAATCAAAATCAACATGTCCAAGCCAGGCTCCTGAAGGTTCCAATAATTCAACCCCCCCCCGTTCTTCAAATTGCAAATTAAACAATAGGCTGTCAGCCGGATCGAGGTGAGAAAGCGCTTGTTCCAAAAAGATGTCGTAAGCTTTTTCAAGCGCTTCATCTTCAGTCATTCGGTTATTTAAGTCTAATTGCATAGAGTGTGTTGGTTGATTTTCCATGATGCAAGGTCCGAGATTAATTACAAGATGAAATTAAAACATGTTCTGTATTGAATGAATACTGTTATTCGTGGTGAAAATATTCATGCTGAAAAAGTGACTGGTCAATTTACTTTCTGTCTGTTTTCAGTCATGAATTATAAAAGCGGACTGAAAAAGTAGCAGATACGTTCAAGAATACGATGCCACATAGGACGTTTTTCCCATTCATTGTTCGCAAGTAGTATTGAACGCATAATGTAGTCTTGTTGAACCAGTGCTAAATCATTGCCAAAGTGTTCATCATCAATGACCACCGTAATTTCAAAGTTCAGCCATAAGCTGCGCATATCTAAATTGACAGAACCGACCATACTGAGCTGGCCATCGACCAAAACACTCTTAGTATGTAATAAACCATCTTCAAATTGATAAATTTTCACACCAGCTTCCAGTAATTCTGAAAAAAACGCACGGCTGGCCCAACGAACAAGAAATGAGTTGTTTTGGCTTGGTACAATGATACTGACATCAACACCGCGCATAGCTGCGGTGCAAATCGCATGCATTAAATCATCGCTGGGAACAAAATAGGGAGTGGTAAGAATAAGTTGTTTGCGGGCAGCAAAAATAGCGGTCATCAGGGATTGTTGGATCAATTCATCAGGGAACCCTGGCCCGGAAGCAATAACTTGCGCTGTATGACCGCTGGCTTGTTCGAAGGGCATGGTAGTACTGTCAGGAGGGGGGGGAAGATGACGCTCTCCTGTTTCCATTTCCCAGTCAAAAGCATAAATGATACCCAATGTTGTCGTAACAGGGCCTTCCATTCTCACCATGATATCGACCCATTGACCGACCCCGGCATCTTGTTTAAAAAAACGGGGGTCAACCATATTCATGCTACCGGTGTATGAAATATGGTTGTCGATCAGAATAATTTTTCTATGCTGGCGTAAGTCCATGCGACGCAAGAATAAACGGAAGAGATTAACTTGCAGCGACTCGATAAATTCAATACCTGCCTTTCGCATAATATCAGGATAAGGGCTGCGGAAAAATTGCCAGCTTCCTGCTGAATCTACCATGATTCGACATTTAATACCGCGTTTGGCTGCGCGCATCAGGGCATCAGTGACCTGATCAACCAGCCCTCCAGATTGCCATATATAAAACACCATCTCGATATTGTATTTGGCGTTTTCAATATCATGAACAATCGCTTTTAGCGAGTTATCATAAGATGTCATTAATTGCATTTTATTCCCTCTGACACCTTTGATCTTTTGTCGACGCTCACACAGCTGAAACAGCGGAGTAGCAACTTCACTGTTTTCATCGGCAAAAATTTGCGGGGAATTTCTTAATTCGGCCAGCCACTTGACTACAGATGAACGCATTTGTTTGGCTTGCTCAACCCTGCGTTTGCCAAGGTGTAATTCGCCGAATGACAAGTAAGCAATGATCCCGACTAAAGGAAAAATGTAAATAATGAGTAACCACGTCATTGCTGATGTCACAGGACGACGTTTCATCAAAACTCGAATAGTGATACCGGCAATAATCAGCCAGTAGAAGAAAATCGCCAGCCAGCTCAGTACAGAGTAGAAAGTTGTCATACGTGGCAATCAATCCTATTTATTTAAGTATCTTATGCAGTCATTGCCGCAAGTTTCTAGAAATTTAGGCAAACTATCAACCTAATAAATTATTAATTGAACAGAAGTAATTTTAGCAAAAAAGCGCTAAGTATAATGAATACCATTACTATTTAGCTACTTATAACGACTTACTTTGGCTTCATGCACTGTATGCAAATTGATACGAAAAAATCATGAATGGTTTATCATAATTATTAAACTTAGTTTAATTTATTTATGCCAAATCCTGTAATATACTATTATGCCGAACCAGATTGGCAATTGGTTGACATTGCGAATAATGACGATTAAGAATAATGTTATTTACCCACTGAGAGAATTAGCCTGGAATAGCTTATGAAACAGAGCAGAAGAGAAGTCGGGCGTTGGAGAATGCTCCGCCAAGGTATTCGTATCCGCCGTCGCTGGTTGGAAGGGCAGTCACGGCGTAACTTACGAATATATGCACTGCGTAAGGCAGATGCTTATAAGCGTCGTAGATCGATTCTATTTATCCAGAATGTAGAGTGGATTTTATAGTAATGCCTTAAATTGATGCATGATACGACCCGTGACGGTGACAATGAGTTCACGGTCGATATCAACTCTGTTCTAGATAATAATGCATATCTGACTCGTTGTTTTCCTCTTACTACCGACTGAAAAATGCAGGTCATGCATAGATGTTTTTGAATCTTTATTGAATATGATAGTCATTTGCATTTAAACTAATACCTATCTGAAAACTGACTATCATGCTGTTAAACAAGAATTCTCTTATGCGTTGGATACATTGGCCGATACTACTTTCTGTTTGTTTACACATTTCTATTGCGGCGGCGCTTTTCCATGCCATTAAACCTGAAAAACAGGTAGAAGTCCCGTCTATATCTGTTGCCATGATCCAGTTGGCTGCTGAAGAGGCGCCTGTCTCTAAACCTGCCGTGTCTGAATCAATCCCTGAACCGGAGCCAGAGCCAGAACCTATTGCGAAAATTGCCCTGCCTAAACCTAAGCCTGAGAAAAAGATTGTCAAAAAAGAAATTAAGCCAAGAGAGAAAAAACAGAAAAAGCTTCAGAACAACCACTGAAACCTGTTTCTGATCAGGAACCTCAGACGGCAAAAAGTTTGGACAATCAAAAATCGGAGCTCCATACCATTGATAAAAAAGTGGGTACACGAAGCGGACCAAAAGCACTGAACAGGCCAGATCCCATTTACCCACCCAGAGCAAAACAGTTGGGAACAGAAGGGTCGGTGAAGGTGAAATTTGATATTGATGATAATGGCCGAGTTAAGAATATCGAAATTCTTTCTGCCAATCCGAAGAATGTCTTTGAACGTGAAGTGAAAAACGCGATGAGAAAATGGCGTTATGAAAAAATTCCTGCTACCGGGCACATAACGACTATCGAGTTTAAAACTACGGGTATTTCACAATCCTAACTTAACCCAAGTTTCTTACCCGAATAGGGGATGCAAAGCATCCCCCTGACTTCATCAGCAAAATGAATTATGACTCTGAATCACTGCTTTCCAATTTAAAGTGTCTTTTATCTTCAGGCAAAGGACGGGAAGCGTTATTTTCATCAACGGCAACATAGGTGAAAACAGCTTCTGTTGCACGATAACGCTGACCGACTGGCTCAGAAGCCACTTTTTTTACCCAAACCTCAATATGAATGGTAATAGATGAATTTCCCGTTTTAAGACAACGGGCGTAGCAGCATACGACGTCACCTACCGCAACCGGTTTCAGAAAACTGATGCCATTTACGCTAACAGTTACTACGCGTCCCAGAGCAATCTCTTTTGCCAAAATTGCGCCGCCAATATCCATTTGAGACATCAGCCAGCCACCGAAAATATCCCCATTGGCATTAGTATCAGCAGGCATGGCCAGTGTACGGAGAACCAATTCCCCGTTTGGTAAGCATTGTTGTTGTGTCATTAGAAAACTTGCTTTATTTGGTGAATACAACAATACCTGCCGCTGCATCGGCAGGTATCCATATGAAGGTCATTATATTATTTTTGTTCGCGAGGCAGATGACGGTAGATATATACCACACTCAATACAGTAAAGACTAGTGTCAATGCCGTTAACCCGAACACCTTAAAGTTTACCCAAACATCTTGAGGTAGCCAGAAAGCGACATAAATATTTGCTAATGCACAGGCAATAAAGAAGATTGCCCAAGCCATATTCAGTTTGTTCCAGACAAAATCAGGTAATTCTAGCTCCTTGCCTAACATTCGTTGAATTAATGGCTTTTTCATCACCCATTGGCTGATAAGTAGCACCAGAGAAAAAATGGCATAAATTACAGTCACTTTCCATTTAATAAATAAATCACTGTGGAAAGCCAGTGTCAGAGTGCCGAAAACAGCAACCATAACAAATGTAATTAAGGAGGATTTCTCAACTCGACGATAAATGAGGTAAGTAATAACAACAGCTAACCCTGTTGCTGCAATCAAGGCGCCAGATGCATAGAAAATATCGTACATTTTGTAGACGACAAAGAAAACGACTAGCGGCAAAAAGTCTAAAAGTTGTTTCATAAATTGAACCCATTGTGAAGTCAATGATGGCATGTTTTTGAATTTGTGCCAGAGTGTACCAGATCTCAATGAAATGGTTTATTTATCAGGTAAAAAACATTTTTCATCTGTTTGGCTAATTTTATCACAATGAACGACAAGCTAAGTATGGGACAGGGAAGCTTGTGGGTTTCCATTTAGCAACGCATTTACCATATGATGTACCGCTTTAACTCTCCACTTACTTATTTTAACGTTGGATATTTCAAAAAACGGATATTACAGCATGTGAACAGTGCTGCAAATGGTCCTGTGTGGTTAGTGGTCGATGCGACGGTCAGTTTTACCTATGATGATGTCAGTGTTTTAGCCGTGTTGGATGAGTTAATCACAGAATTAAAAGAGAAAGGTGTAACATTGGTTTTGGCAGGGCGCAGAACAGAACTAAATCGCTGGATTAAACAGAACAAACTGAGTCGTAGCGATGACGATTTGATAGTTGTGCCGGATCTCTATTTTGCCATTCGTTTGCTGCAAAGTAAGCAGCAAGTGGAGAACAAACAGGAAAAGTCAACTGCGGTTCACCTCGCTGCATTGGTATTACAGCGAGGTGAACTATTTTAAGTGCTTTTTTTATTAAATACCGTTTATGGTTTTATTTTGTGGCTTGACTAACATATACAAACGGAATAGGTAAATCAGTAACAGAGATGATAAGAAATTATCCAGTGTTGATAGCAACATATCAGGCATTTTTGTCAGCACAAGAGCCAGGATTAGCTTGGCGACAAGCCATAACAGTATAGCTGGGATCAACAACCGCATATTACCAAATGCCAACTTCCAACTATTTTGCATGGCCGCAAAAACATTTTTGCTTTTTTCAAACAAAAAAATAGGAGCCAGTGAGAATGCAATAGAAAACAGTACCCCTGGCAGGACCATTAAAGCGTAGCCGATTTGGACCAACAGGGTATAAATCAACATTAGCAAGAACATCTTAGGTAGTTGTGTTATCGATAATGTACTGGCATGAATGGCATTAGTTTTCTGACCGCTAGAGATAGCATTGATGAGTACCAGCACACTGGTCGTTAGTAGGGTATTACCAAATATGTGGGTAAATAAAACCCCGAACATTGTGCGCATTAACGTGAATTGCTCATCTGGCGTTAATTGCATCACGAAACGTTGGATACCTGTATTGCCGGACTCTCTGACTATATTTTGCAACTCGGCTAATAAATTGAGCTGTTCATCATTCGGCATGAGTAAATGCCCCAGCAGTGTTGTCACCAGCGCGGCCAGGACAGAGAGAATGACAATATTCAACAGTTGATTCTTTAAAAAGTTGATGCTGTCACGATACAGGGTATTTGCCGTGATGGGCATGAAAGTGGCTCCTATCAAATAAAACAACAATAGTGCACAATTGTACCTTGTTAGGGGGATTATTGGATACCTGAGATTTACTCCTGTGCTTGATCTTGTATCTTGAGGCTGGTGGGGGTACGAATTTTTGTTTGCCAAGCTCCTCATTGTCGATTTTATAAAAATGATCAATTCATTAACTTTGTGTTAATAAATTGATGAGAGGGGAATGTTAAGTAAAGTTTTTTAATGTGTGATTTCTATTATTTTTTATTGTTATTCATTCAAAAGTTGATATTAAGATATAAATCATGGATGGAATTAAAATTAATACGCAGAAAATTTTGATTTGGATCAATTTAAAATATCCAGTAAATGAAATAATAAAACAGTAAATACTTTACTTAGCCAAAAATATTTAAAAGATGTGATCTGTCTTAGATCATAATAGTAAACAAACGAGTATATTTCTGACTGTTTTAAAACCACATGAATGGGATGGATAATGAAGAAGATTTCTGCGCTTGTATTGGCTGTTGCTACGTTAGCCCCGTCATTGACTTTTGCCCATGAAGCAGGTGACTTCCTGTTCCGTGCAGGTACAGCAACGGTAAGACCGCATGCGGGTTCTGATAATGTATTAGGATTGGGATCTTTTGGTGTCAATAATAATACTCAGTTGGGTTTAACTTTTGGTTACATGATTACTGATAATATTGGTGTTGAATTATTGGCAGCAACGCCATTTCAGCATAAAGTCAGTTTGCCGGGAGCGGGTGAAATCGCTGAAGTTAAACATTTACCACCAACGCTAATGGCACAATATTATTTTGGTTCTTCAGAAAATGAATTTCGTCCTTATGTCGGGATTGGTGTTAACTACACGACATTCTTTAGTGAAAAATTTACTAATAATGCAACGGTAAAGGACGCTAATTTAAATAGCCTGGATCTGAAAGATTCTTGGGGTATCGCTGGGCAGGTTGGCTTGGATTATCAACTGGACAAAAACTGGATGCTGAATACTTCGCTTTGGTGGATGAATATTGAAACTGATGTGAAATTCAAAGCCGGTGATGTAGATAAAAAATATAAAACCCGCCTTGATCCGTGGGTCTTTATGTTCGGTGTTGGTTATAGTTTCTAACTAAAGCTACGTGTGTGTTTGACTTTGACATAAGAGAACCAATGGGGCGTCATTGCCCCATTTTTTGGTAGCGTGCTTATAATTGTGTGGCGTTTTTCATGGCACGAACAAAATCCGTTAACTTTTCCAGCATGATGTTGGGTTGATGTAAGTTATCTTCAATAATTTTGATAACAGCTGAACCTGAAATTGCACCTGCAGCCCCGCCATTGAGAGCGGTCATAACCTGTTCTGGCTCTGAAATGCCAAAACCTTGTATAGCAGGGGCAGCGTGATATTCTTTGAGCTTATTGACAATATGATTAAATGGCTGTTGAGCGCGATTTTCACTGCCTGTCACTCCCGCTCTTGATAGCAGATAGGTATATCCTCGTCCAAATGAAGCAACTTCACGCAGTAAATCATCATCTGCATTAGGGGGACAAATAAAGATCGGGGCAATATCATGCTTTATGGCGGCTGAACGGAAAGGCGATGACTCGGATAATGGCACATCAGCGATAAGTACGGAGTCAACACCTGCACTTTTGCAGCGACGATAGAATTCACCAATGCCATTGTGAAAGACGAGATTGGCGTAAACTAACAGGCCAATGGGTATATCAGGGTGTTTAGCGCGAATTTTAGCCAGCAGGTCAAAACATAATGTGGGCGTGACCTTAGATGATAACGCCCGCAGATTGGCATTTTGGATAGTTGGGCCATCAGCCAGGGGATCTGAAAACGGAATACCCAATTCAAGCGCATCAGCACCACCTGAAATTAAGGTATCAATAATTTCCAATGATAATTCAGGATTAGGATCACCAAGGGTGACAAAAGGAACAAAAGCGCCTTGATTTTGGTGTTGTAACTTCTTAAAAAGTTGTTCGTAACGTCCCATCAGATTTCCCCCTTGGATTTTAAAATATCGTGAACGGTAAAGATGTCTTTGTCACCACGACCAGATAAATTGACAATTAATAATTGTTCCTTGTCTGGAGATTCATGGATCATTTTTAAGGCATAAGCCAACGCATGAGCGGATTCCAGTGCAGGAATAATACCTTCATTGCGTGAGAGTTCCTGGAAGGCTTCCAGTGCTTCATCATCAGTAATTGAAACATAATCGGCTCTACCGATGCTGTTTAAATGGGCATGCTGTGGGCCAACGGAAGGAAAATCTAAACCCGCCGAAATGGAATAAGATTCTTCAATTTGCCCGTCTGCTGTCTGCATAATTGGCGCTTTCATGCCAAAGTAAATTCCCAATCTTCCGTGTTTCAATGGGGCACCATGCTCTCCGGTTTCAATACCATGCCCCGCAGGTTCAACACCGATCAAGCGGACATTATTTTCTGGAATAAATTCAGCAAACAAACCGATGGCATTTGAACCACCACCAATGCAGGCGATAACGGCATCAGGTAAACGGCCTTCTTTTTCCAGAATTTGAGCTTTGGCTTCTTCACCAATCATTCGTTGAAATTCTCGTACCATTGTCGGATATGGGTGAGGGCCAGCCGCAGTGCCTAATAGGTAATGCGCTTTTTCATAGCAACCCGACCAGTCACGCATTGCTTCGTTACAAGCATCTTTCAAGGTTGCCGAGCCGCTGTGGACAGGGATCACTTCTGCACCCATCAAACGCATGCGAAAAACATTAGGCGATTGGCGTTCAATATCTTTTGCTCCCATATAAATACGGCATTTCAGCCCCAATAGCGCACAAGCCAAGGCGGTGGCGACACCATGTTGACCAGCGCCTGTTTCAGCAATGATCTCATGCTTTCCCATGCGTTTTGCTAACAAGGCTTGCCCTAAAACCTGATTGGTTTTGTGAGCACCGCCGTGGAGTAAATCTTCACGTTTCAGGTACAAACGTGTTTTTGTCCCTTTAGTCAGGTTTTGACACAGCGTTAAGGCCGTGGGCCTGCCTGCATAGTTTTTCAAGAGATCCTGAAATGTATGCTGAAACTCTGGATCTTTCTGTGCTTCAATAAAGGCTTCTTCTAATTGGTTAAGTGCAGGGATCAAAATTTGTGGCACAAATTGCCCACCAAAGTCGCCAAAATAAGGATTCAATTTACTCATTGTTCTACTCATCCATTTTTATCTGAAAAATTAGTGATAACAGCGTAATTGTTGAAACACCTGTTTGATTTTCTGGCTGCTTTTGATACCCGGAGACACTTCAACTCCTGAGTTAAAATCCAGTCCATAACAGCCAAATGTTGCGGCCAGTTGGCAGTTTTCAGCGTTCAGGCCACCAGCCAGAAAACTGTTATGCTGAATTAGTGGGTTGATTAACTGCCAGTCAAATGGTTTTCCTGTTCCGCCTGCTCCGTTATCCAACAATAAGTGTTCAACATGAGGTATTGCGGAAACTTCCACAGCCTTAGACATATTAATGGCTTTCCAAATTTCACAATGTTCAGGCAGTACCGAACGTAGGGAGTTAATGTAGTTTTCATCTTCATCTCCGTGCAGTTGAACTGCGGTGAGCGAAAGCTTACGGGCGGTATTACTGACAAAATCAATGGATTGATTTTGAAACACACCAACATATAGAAGAGAGGCTTCATTGATGATGTGTTGAGCTTTTTGCAGGCTGATTTTGCGCGGTGATTTTTCGGCAAAAATTAAGCCACCGTAAACGGCTCCCATTTGCAATGCGGCTTTGGCATCCTGTAGGCGAGTCAGGCCACAAACTTTGTTGTTACCCAAAATCAGGCGGCGTAAAGCGAGATCTAAATTTTGTTGTGCCATTAAAGAACTACCAATAAGAAAACCATCGGCAAACTGGCTCAATTCCCGCACCTGACGATGCTGGTGGATACCGGATTCACTGATAACGATCGTGTCTTTGGGTAAACCAACTGACAGTTTACGGGTACGCTCTAAATCAATGGACAAATCACGCAGATCCCGATTATTGATACCAATAACTTTTGCCCCCAATATAATCGCGCGTTGCTTTTCATCTTCATTACTGACTTCGGTCAGTACGCCCATCCCAAGACTGTGTGCCAGTGATGACAACTCACGATACTTATCATTATCAAGAACGGAGAGCATAAGTAAAATAGCGTCAGCCTGATAATAACGGGCAAGATAAACTTGATAGGCATCAATTATAAAATCTTTGCACAGAACAGGTTGGTGTACAGCAGAACTGACCATTGCGAGAAAATCATAACTGCCCTGAAAGTATTTTTCATCAGTCAGGACAGAGATTGCAGCAGCATAAGGCTGATAAGTTTTCGCAATGCAAACAGGATCGAAATTTTCACGAATTACCCCTTTTGACGGAGAGGCTTTTTTGCATTCCAAAATAAAAACGGTTTGCTTATGGGTCAACGCCTGATAAAACCGACGATGGCTTGGAACGATAACCTCAATAAAGCTCTCCAGCGGTTGCTCTGCCTTACGAGTAGTCAGATATGCCGCTTTATCATCAACAATTTTCTGTAATATGCTGGTTTTCATGATCGGGTCCTTGCTGCCAATGCCGTTACTTTTTCATAAGCCTGGCCGCTGTAAATAGTATTGAGTGCCAGTTGCGTGTTTTCTCGCAGATCTTCATGCCCGTGAATTTTCATCAAAAGAGCCACATTTGCGGCTACTGCATCAGCATGGGCCTTTCGTCCTTGGCCTTGCAGTAGCATTGCCAACATATCGCGATTCTCTTCTGGGGTTCCACCTTGCAGTGAAGATATCGGATGACCCGGTAAGCCAAAATCGGTTGCCGTTAACTGGTATTGATTAACCTCACCATGACTGAGCTCTGCAACATAGGTTGGGGCATGTAAAGCAACTTCATCCATTCCGCCACTGTGTACAACGGCGGCGCGTTGATAACCCAAAGCGTGTAAGGTATGGGCTATCGGTTCAACTAATTCAGGGCTATAGACTCCGATGAGAGACACAGGAGGACGCGCCGGATTGATCAACGGGCCAAGCACATTAAATAATGTTCGGGTTTTTAGTTGCTGGCGAACTTGCACCGCATGACGGAATCCACTGTGATATTGAGGTGCGAACAGGAAACAGACACCAATATCATCTAAGGTTCTGCGTGATTCTTCAGCCTGGGCATCCAATGCAATGCCGAATGCAGCTAATAAATCGGATGAGCCAGATCGACTGGAAATACTGCGATTTCCATGTTTTGCCACCTTAAGGCCACAGGCAGCAGCAATAAAAGCGCTGGCTGTTGAAATATTGATGCTATTGGAACCGTCTCCACCTGTGCCGACGATATCACAAAATGTGTAATCAGGACGAGGAAAGGGGGCTGCGTTTGCCAGGAACGCCTGGGCGGCGCCCGCAATTTCTTGTGGCTGCTCGCCACGCATCTTCAGGCTAATTAATACAGCAGCCAGTTGTGTATCGCTCAACTCACCATGAATAATGGCAGTGAATAGCTGCTGGCTTTCTTGTTGTGTCAGGACTTGCGCACTGAATAATTTTTCAAAAATCAACTGCATCTTCCCATTCCTTTAAGTTTAGTGCCTTTAATTCGATACCCTTAAACTCACTACCTTTAATTGTTAGCTCAATGCCCAGGTTAGAGTTTGTTCAAGCAGCTTGGCACCCTGCGTAGTCAAAATAGATTCGGGATGGAACTGAAAACCACAAACTTTGTGCTCATCATGGCGCACAGCCATCACGATATCACCGCATGAAGCAGAGACAGTCAGTTCTGCCGGAGCGTGCTCAGCGGCAAGAGAATGGTAACGAGCGACAGACAAAGGATTTGGGAGGCCGGAAAACATATTTTCCCCATCATGCATAGCTGATGTGGCTTTGCCATGCAGAATTTCCTGAGCAGCAGAGACTTTTCCTCCGTAAGCTTCAATAATCGCCTGATGTCCAAGACAAATTCCGATTATTGGGATCTGACCTGTCACTTGCTTGAGCAATTCAGGCATACAGCCTGCTTCTGAGGGTTTCCCTGGACCGGGGGATAACATCAAAAGAGGAGATTCCATCTCATTAAGTTTGGTAATAATGATGCTTGCTGACACGGTATTGCGGTAAATAACGACATGATGACCATGAGTACGCAGTTGATCCACAAGGTTATATGTGAAGGAATCTACATTATCAAGTAATAGAATATTAGCCATCAGAATGTCACCTCCACATGATGCGCTTGTGCAATTGCGCGAATAACGGCTCTGGCTTTACTGTGAGTTTCATCTACTTCTGACTGAGGAATGGAATCCAATACCACACCGACTCCAACTTGAATGGTAGCTTGATTGTTTTCCACATAGGCAGAACGGATCACTATGCAGGTGTCAAAATCCCCTTTGCCAGTGAAGTAACCGACGGCTCCGCCATAACTGCCACGCCGTTCACCTTCATATTCTGCG
Source organism: Xenorhabdus sp. SGI 60 (assembly GCF_056632175.1). Lineage (NCBI taxonomy): Bacteria > Pseudomonadati > Pseudomonadota > Gammaproteobacteria > Enterobacterales > Morganellaceae > Xenorhabdus > Xenorhabdus sp. SGI 60. Next base: position 2,062,552 of record NZ_CP196860.1, read on the forward strand.
ATGAGTTGCATCGCCCGAACTTTAGGGGCTCCCGTCAATGTACCCATATTCATACTGGCTTGATAGGCATGGAAAACATCTAAATCATGCCGGAGTGTGCCGACAACACGAGAAACCAGATGCATAACAAAGGAATAGCGATCGACTTTGGTTAAATCGGCGACATATCGACTGCCTGGTTCGCAGATACGGGCTAAATCGTTGCGAGCCAAGTCAACTAACATCACATGCTCAGACATTTCTTTAGCATCTGTGCGCATTTCCAGTTCAATTCGGCTATCAAGATCGGCATCCAATTCGCCGTTGTTATCGCGTCCACGTGGTCGAGTACCGGCTATCGGATAAATTTCGATCTGGCGATTGTCGGCATCATATTTAAGTGCACTTTCTGGTGAAGCCCCAAACAGGCAAAAATCCTGATCTTGCATAAAAAACATATAAGGACTTGGGTTTTGTTTTTTCAATACATGATAAGCGCTCAGCGGAGAAGGGCATGGCAAAGTAAAACGACGTGATGGAACTACCTGAAAAATATCCCCTTGACGGATAAATTTCTGTAGCTGGCGCACGATATTTGCGTATTGTTCATCACTTTGGTTGCCGCCAACAGTAATACCGGGCAGAGTGACAGGTAAGAGTGGCTGAAGTGGGGCTGAAATGGCTGCAACTAAGGTTGTTAAACGCTTTTTAAGGCGTGTTCTTTCTGAATCGGATTCGCCAAACAATGAAGTTTGCAGACGTGAATGTTTATCTTGATGATCGATCACTAATAGCGTTTCTGCGAGATAAAAACAGAAATCAGGACAGCGTTGGTGATCTTCTACTGTAGGCAATGGTTCAAACCCGGCTACTAAATCGTAAGCAAACAATCCACCAACAAAAATGGCATCGGGAGATTCTGAGAAGGATGCTAATGCTGCCAGGGCACGTAATGCGTCAAAAACTGAATCGGATTTTAGCCGGCTATCTTCGTCCAGATTATGCGCAATGGCAGGAAACCGTGCTCGCATAACCTTTGGCTCTACATCTAATTGGGCTTTGTCTGAAAGTAAATCAGCGAGTATCGGGATCAGATTTTGGCCATTTTCAGTGAGTGCTTCAAAAGTAACTTGACGCCCGTTGGCTGTAATGCGCATGGCACTATCAATGATCAGGATGCTTTTGAGTTTCTTTTTACTGTGAATCTCAGCCGAATCCAGCAATAACGTTGCTGGGCGGTTACTACAAAGTTGATGAAAAAGCAGTGTTGGATCTGTCTGATAGAGAGTATCAACCTGATTTATAGCGATATTAAATTCTTTGCCAGTCATCTTCATACCCCGTTTCTAATCTTTATTCATAAAAAACCCGCCTCTTAGGGCGGGTTTTGGCACTTGCGTATCTATTCTTAACTTATGTGCGCGAGCCAACCGCCCTGATTGGGAAGTTGTGCCACCAACGCTTTGACTGCTTAGTTTGCATAAATACGCTCATTTCGAGTGCCTCATCAGTTCAATAGTTTTTCAATAAAGGTTTTTTAATAAAGAGTGTTTCAGTTAACCCGTGTACTAGTAAACTAGTTCGATGGTTACTTGTCAATGATTTTTTATGTTTGCAAACCACATTCATTATCATTGTTTCAACAAACTCGCCTCTTAAACTTTACTCTTGTGTTATCATTAGCGTTTTGCGCTTGATAGCGCTTCATATCACTTAATCGATAGTGCCTTTTTCCCCACCCGAAAAACAGGTAAAAAAACAATGACTGAAGCCGCCAGTGAAACGACAAAACGCTATGATCTGCATAGCCATACGACCGCTTCAGATGGCGTTTTATCACCTGAGCAGCTCGTGGACAGAGCCATTGCTATGGGTATTGATGTACTGGCCATCACAGATCATGATACGACGGAGGGTATTCCGTCTGCTTTAAACCATATTCAGCAAAATAATTTGCCATTAACTTTGGTATCCGGCGTTGAAATTTCGACATTATGGCAAAATCTGGAAATTCATATCGTTGGCTTACATATTGATATCAACGCTATTTCCTTAAGGAAGTTATTAGCGCATCAGGTTGATTTAAGGCAACAGCGTGGTATTGAAATGGGGCAACGGTTGGCCAAAGCAGGTATTGCTGATGCCTGGGAAGGCGCCTCCAGATTAGCCAATGGTGGACAAGTCACTCGCGGTCATTTTGCCCGTTATTTGGTAGAGGCGGGAGTTGTACCGACTATCCCGAAAGTGTTCAAAAAATATCTGGTAAAGGGAAAAATCGGTTATGTCCCACCGCAATGGTGTACAATTGAGCAAGCTATTGAAACCATTCACCAGGCAGGGGGACAAGCTATAATTGCTCATCCCGGTAGGTATAATTTGTCGACGAAGTGGCTAAAACGGTTAGTAGTTTGGTTTAAACAACATGGTGGTGATGCAATGGAAGTTGCCCAGTGCCAGCAAGCCCCTAATGAAAGACAACAACTTGGTCAACTGGCAAGAGAATATGGGTTGAAAGTATCATTAGGATCGGATTTTCACCAACCTTGTTCATGGATAGAACTTGGGCGCAATTTGTGGTTACCCGGTGATGTTGTACCGATATGGCACGACTGGTCACGGCTTGGGGCTGCATAGAAGTATAGAGGTTATTTGTATGAGCCAGTTTTTTTATATCCACCCTGACAATCCACAAGTTCGTCTTATTGACCAAAGTGTGGATGTACTGAAAAAGGGCGGAGTTGTCATCTATCCGACTGATTCAGGTTATGCCATTGGTTGTTGCCTTGAAAATAAGGAGGCTATGACCCGTATATGCCGTATCCGCCAATTGGAAGGACGCCACAATTTTACGGTGATGTGTCGTGATTTGTCTGAAATTGCCACTTATGCCCATGTAGATAATCAGGCGTTCAGGTTGATCAAAAATAACACGCCAGGCAATTACACTTTTATTTTACAGGCGACAAAAGAAGTACCGCGTCGCTTGATGAACGAAAAACGCAAGACTATTGGCCTGCGTGTTCCTTCTAATCCTATTGCGTTGGCACTGCTGGAAAAGATGCGTGAACCACTGATGTCATGTAGCTTGATTTTGCCTGGAAATGATTTTGCTGAATCTGATCCTGAAGAGATTAAGGATACTTTGGGTAAACAAGTTGATTTAATCATTCACGGTGGTTATCTTGGGCAGCAACCGACGACGGTAGTGGATTTAACTGGGGATTCACCAGTCATTCTTCGTGAAGGTGAAGGTGATATAACACCTTTTTTATAAAGTGTACGTTTTTTAAGTATATGATTCAATTTTTATTTAGTATCACGACGCCTGTGAAGGCGACAATAGAGGTTGCTCAATGAGCGATAAAACAGAAAAGTTACAAAAAGTTCTCGCGCGTTCTGGTCATGGTTCCCGTCGCGAAATCGAGGGGTATATCCAACAAGGGCGCATTAGCATTGATGGTAAGCTCGCAACGTTGGGTGATCGAATTGAAGTTAAGTCCTCAATAAAAATTCGTCTGGACGGACGGATCTTAAATATCAAAGAGCCACAGAAAACAGTTTGCCGTGTTTTGGCTTACTATAAACCGGAAGGGGAATTGTGTACCCGCCATGATCCTGAAGGTCGTCCGACTGTGTTTGATCGTCTGCCAAAAATGCAAGGCGCACGCTGGATTGCGGTAGGGCGTTTGGATATCAATACCAGCGGGTTGTTGTTGTTTACTACCGATGGGGAATTGGCTAACCGTTTAATGCACCCAAGCCGCGAAGTTGAGCGTGAGTATGCAGTTCGTGTGTTTGGTGAAGTCGATAACGCAAAACTCCGTCAATTGACACAAGGTGTACAACTGGAAGATGGCCCGGCTTCATTTAAGACCATTGCGTTTAAAGGTGGAGAAGGTATCAACCAGTGGTACAACGTCACTCTGACAGAAGGTCGTAATCGCGAAGTCAGACGCTTATGGGAAGCCGTTGGCGTGCAAGTTAGCCGCCTGATCCGTGTGCGTTATGGCGATATCAATCTGCCGAAAGGTTTGCCGCGTGGTGGCTGGACTGAGTTGGGGTTGGAACAGACTAACTATCTACGTCAGTTGGTTGATTTGGATGAAGAGATTGTGACCAAAGTCGCTGTTGGACGTGATCAACGTCGCGTTAAGGCTAATCAGATCCGTCGTGCGGTAAGACGACATACTCAGGTTGCATCCCGTCCGGCAGGGAAACGTCCTGCAAGCAGTTCTCGTCAGAATGCAGGGAAGAAGACGACATCTAAAGGTCGTTAATACGCTTAATCCGCTGTTTCAGCTTATATCAACATTTATCTAAACGATAGAAACAGCGGATTCATTTACCAATCAATGCCTTTTTGTGCCTTGATTCCGGCATTAAACGCATGTTTTGCCGGACGCATTTCCGTAATCGTATCAGCATATTCCAGTAATTCTCGATGGCATCCTCTGCCAGTGATAATCACACTTTGATGAGCAGGACGCTGTTTAAGGGCAGCCAGAACATCGGTGAGTTCTAAGTAACCATAACTGACCATATAAGTTAATTCATCCAGCACTACAAGGTGTAATGAAGGATCAGATAACATTGCCACCGCATGTTGCCAGGCCGTTTGGCAGGCTGCTGTGTCTGATTCGCGATTTTGAGTCTCCCATGTGAAACCTGTTGCCATTACATGAAATTCAACACCTTGCTGTATCAGCAAGTTCCTTTCACCGCTTTCCCATGTCCCTTTGATGAATTGGATAACACCAGCACGTTGTCCATGTCCAATTGCACGAGTAACTGTGCCAAGTGCCGCGGTCGTTTTTCCTTTACCGTTTCCAGTGAACACAATGACAACCCCTCGTTCTTGTTGTGCTGCTTCAATGCGGGCATCGATTTTTTCTTTCAGGCGTTGTTGCCTTTTCTGGTACTGGCTGTTATCTCTGGTCATTATTCGGCAGGCCCCGCTTTGCGTCCGGGTTGAGCATCAAAACTGATGCCGGAATCATTTCGGCTGTCATCTCCCATTACATAAAGATAGACGGGCATAATATCCGCTGGTGTTTTTAACTTAGCGGAATTTTCATCAGGAAAAGCATTTGCTCGCATGTTGGTACGTGTTCCGCCGGGATTGATGCAGTTGATACGCAGGGAAGTATTCCGATATTCTTGTGCCAAAACTTGCATTAGGCCTTCTGTAGCAAATTTGGAAACAGCATATGCTCCCCAACCACTTCTGCCCTCACGGCCGACACTGGAGCTGGTGAACACCAAAGAAGCGCTGGTGGATTTTAATAATAGAGGGAGCAATGCCTGAGTCAGCATAAAAGTAGCGTTGACATTCACTTGCATCACTTCATGCCAAAGCTGAACAGGCTGTTCTACGATAGGGGAAACAGCACCAAGAAGCCCCGCGTTGTGCAAGACTCCATCCAAACGTGAATAGCGTTGTGCCAGATCATTGGCGAAAATTTGGCATTCTTCTGCGGTCACTGTCAGCAGATCCATCGTATAAATGTCAGCTGGTAAACCACCATCGTTTGCAATTTTCTGCCTGACCGCTTCCAGTTTCGCGGTAGTACGTCCCAGTAAAATAACCTGCGCACCGTGGCGGGCATAGGTCAGTGCGGCTTCACGTCCAATGCCATCGCCAGCACCGGTTACTAAAATAATTTTTTGTTGCAGCAGATGATTATTGGGTTGGTAATCAAACATCGAACAATCTTCCTATATTGCTTGTGGATCTATGACTTGCCATTTCAGGATGGCACATACAGGTCATCATCAGAACAAAACTTAAGGTTCCCGTCAAATTTGCCTGCATTTAGTGAAAAATGGGTAAAAGAGTGTCACTCCAATTGAGATAGGGTTAAGCAAACTGTTAGGGCAAGGCGTTCGGTTTTTAGTTAGAATGAAACATATTATTGTTCATTATAAATTAATAAAGGTGGATCTGTGGAATATTTGTCTCTATACGGATTGTTCTTAGCCAAAGTGTTCACGGTGATCTTAGCAATCACCATTCTGACGGTTGTTTGTATCGGATTAGGTGTACGTAAGACAATGCATAAAGGGGAATTAAAGCTGACCAATCTTGGTAAGGCATATAAGGAAAGGCAGCGTCAGATGCAGCAGGCTCGAATGAGTGAGGCAGAACAAAAAATTTGGCAAAAGGCATTAAAAAAACAGCAAAAAAGTGACGCTAAACAGAAAAAAGCGGAAGCCAAAACGGGTCAGAAAGGTATACAGAAGCCGAATCTTTATGTTTTGGACTTTAACGGCAGCATGGATGCCCGTGAGGTGGAGTCACTCCGCGAAGAGATCAGTGCGGTACTGGCTGTGGCTGATAAAAAAGATGAAGTTTTGCTGCGACTGGAAAGTCCTGGTGGTGTGGTTCATGGATATGGACTGGCAGCATCTCAATTGGTTCGTTTGCGGCAAAAAGGGATACGCCTGACAATTGCCGTAGATAAAGTAGCAGCAAGCGGTGGATACATGATGGCTTGTGTGGCTGATCGCATTATTGCTGCACCGTTTGCCATTATCGGTTCCATTGGTGTTGTGGCTCAATTACCCAATATTCATAGATTATTGAAGAAAAATGATATTGATGTTGAATTGCATACTGCTGGTGAATATAAACGTACCCTGACTGTTTTGGGAGAAAATACTGAACAGGGACGCAAGAAATTTCAGGAAGATTTGAACGAAACGCATAAATTATTTAAATCATTTATCCATCAATACCGTCCCTCTTTGGATGTGGAAAACGTAGCCACTGGTGAGTATTGGTACGGTACACAAGCAAAAGAGAATGGGTTGATTGATGATGTGGGTGTCAGTGATGATTTTCTGATTGAAAAAATTGAACATTGTGAAGTAATCAGCGTCAATTATTATCGCCGCAAACGTGCCATAGACCGTTTTATGGGGAGCGCGATGGAGAACGTTGACAAATTGTTTATGCGTTGGTGGCAAAGGGGAGAAAAACCTTTGTTGTAACGGAAAAATCAGCTATCGAAAACTACCGCAGATATTATGCGGGTAAATAGAAGAGAGTTATCTATCCTTTATTGTCCGCATATTTATTAACCAGTCAGGGGTGATGCTCCACCTCTTTGTTCCGCGCTCTCTGCGTACATGCCTTGTATAAAATCTTCGCGTTTTCTTAATGATTTTATTTGCTTTTTTCAGTAACTGTTCTCGCTTAATAGGCATGGTTTCAGTTTTCATTTATTGTGCTCCTTCAACAAATAAGTTGTTGCGCATCGTTTTTTATCAGGTAGAGTGTGGGCTTTTCGTCATGCAGATGGAAGATTTTGTTTACAACTGTTAAAACATACAATTGCATGAATTGCATGGTTTGTGTAGGTATATAAAATACCCTAAATATTTCAAAGGGTTTTGCGCTTAAGCAAAAGTACAAGATAAAAATTAGTTGATATCTTGCAAATCTATCGCAATATAAAAAGAGGTTTTATTTTATATATCGCAACATAACGCCGTGATTTTCGCCATCTGAAAAGAAGATAATTAGGTAAAGGTAACTATGGCTAAAGCTCTTGTTATAGTGGAGTCCCCGGCAAAAGCCAAAACAATCAATAAATATCTGGGGAATGACTACGTTGTAAAATCCAGTGTAGGTCATATCCGTGATTTGCCGACGAGTGGAACAGTGAGTCAAAAGAGTTCAAGCTCATCTACCGATAAGAATAAAAAGAAAGCAAAAAAGGATGAGAAAACGGCGCTGATAATTCGTATGGGCGTTGATCCTTATCATGGTTGGGAAGCGAACTATCAAATTTTGCCAGGCAAAGAAAAAGTTGTTTCAGAGCTGAAAACGCTGGCTGAAAAAGCTGATCATATCTATCTTGCAACAGACCTTGACCGCGAAGGGGAGGCTATTGCATGGCACCTGCGGGAAGTGATTGGTGGAGATGAATCCCGTTTCAGCCGGGTTGTATTCAATGAAATTACCAAAAATGCAATCACACAGGCTTTTGATAATCCCGGTGAATTAAATATTGACCGTGTGAATGCTCAGCAAGCGCGCCGTTTTATGGATCGCGTTGTCGGTTACATGGTTTCACCGCTACTGTGGAAAAAAGTTGCCAGAGGGTTATCCGCTGGGCGGGTGCAATCTGTCGCAGTTCGTCTTGTGGTTGAGCGAGAACGTGAAATCAAGGCATTTGTGCCGGAAGAATATTGGCAACTGCACGCGGATCTAATGGCTAAGGACAATATCTTTCTCCATATGGAAGTTACCCATGAGAAGGGAAAACCATTTAAACCCGTAAATGCGCAACAAACGCAGTCAGCAGTATCTCTGCTTGAAAAAGCGAGATACAAAGTGATTGAGCGTGAAGATCGTCCAACATCGAGTAAGCCAGGTGCACCATTCATTACCTCAACATTACAACAGGCTGCAAGTACACGGCTTGGGTTTGGGGTTAAAAAAACCATGATGATGGCGCAACGCTTATATGAAGCTGGCTATATCACTTATATGCGTACCGATTCGACTAACTTGAGTCAGGACGCGTTGGAAATGGTTCGCGGTTATATCAGCAACCATTTTGGTGATAAATACTTGCCGAAAAGTGTCAATGTTTACAGCAGCAAGGAAAACTCTCAGGAAGCCCATGAGGCGATTCGACCTTCTGATGTTAGTGTCATGGCAGAAGAATTGAAAGATATGGAAACTGATGCACAAAAATTGTATCAGCTGATATGGCGTCAATTCATTGCCTGTCAGATGACACCTGCGAAATATGATTCCACGACACTGACCGTTCAGGCTGGCGATTTTGAGTTACGCGCCAAAGGCCGTACTCTGCGTTTTGATGGTTGGACAAAAGTAATGCCGATTTTGCGCAAAGGGGATGAAGAAAATACGTTGCCGGTGATGGAAGTGGGCACAGAGCTTGATTTGCAACAATTGATACCAAGCCAGCACTTTACAAAACCACCCGCACGTTTCAGTGAAGCGTCCTTGGTCAAGGAATTGGAAAAACGCGGAATTGGTCGCCCATCGACTTATGCATCAATTATTTCAACCATTCAAGAGCGTGGTTATGTTTGCGTTGAAAATCGGCGGTTCTATGCAGAGAAAATGGGTGAAATTGTCAATGATCGTTTGGAAGAAAATTTTAACGAATTGATGAACTATGATTTTACGGCAAGAATGGAAGACCAGCTCGATCATGTAGCTAACAATAAAGCAAACTGGAAAGGCGTTCTGGACGAATTTTTCTCCAATTTCAGTGAACAGCTTGATGTTGCCAGTAAAGAACCAAATGAAGGCGGAATGCGCCCGAACCCTATGGTAATTACCTCGATTGGGTGCCCGACCTGTAGCCGTCCAATGGGAATTCGTACTGCGACAACAGGGGTATTTCTTGGCTGCTCTGGTTATGTGTTGTCACCTAAAGAGAGATGCAAGCAGACGATTAACCTTATCCCGGAAAATGAAATCCTAAATATCTTGGAAGGGGATGATGCTGAAACCAATGCATTGCGTGCTCGTCGTCGCTGTAAAAATTGTGGTACAGCGATGGACAGTTATTTGATTGATAACCAGCGTAAATTGCACGTATGCGGTAATAACCCAGAGTGTGATGGTTATGAAGTTGAAGAAGGTGAATTCCGCATTAAGGGTTATGATGGTCCGATAGTTGAGTGTGATAAGTGCGGTTCAGAAATGCACCTGAAAATGGGGCGTTTTGGCAAGTACATGGGTTGTACAAACGAAGGGTGTAAAAATACCCGTAAAATTTTGCGTAATGGGGAAGTGGCGCCACCGAAAGAAGATCCGGTTCCGTTACCGGAGCTGGCATGTGAAAAATCGGATGCCTACTTTGTTCTGCGTGATGGTGCGGCAGGGGTGTTTTTAGCAGCCAACACCTTCCCTAAATCTCGCGAAACGCGAGCACCATTGGTTGAAGAGCTTGTTCGGTTCAAAGATCGCTTGCCGGAAAAATTGCGTTATTTAGCGCAAGCGCCTGTTGCTGATCCTGAAGGGAATAAAACTGTTGTTCGTTTTAGCCGTAAAACTAAACAGCAGTACGTTTCGTCAGAGAAAAAGGGCAAGGCGACCGGATGGACCGCATTTTTTGTTGAAGGGGTTTGGATTGTGAAAGAAAAGTAATCGATCTTTAAGATAAATTTGTGCATTATATCTTCATTTATTGGGTATAATTCATAGAAATATATTTAGAGAGATATTTCTTTTTTTTGTGGGAAATGTAACTTTTCTTTCTAAAAAGCCAGTTCTATGGACTGGCTTTTTTTGTATTTCAACAAAATTAAAACACAATATATCTGCAACAAGCGCTTGATAATAGTTACTCAACTTAATTATTTGTTATATATATATAGTAAGTGTTATAGTGGTTATATTCTTACAAATATATATTCTATATGGTTATAAGTGAGTAACCATTAGCAATATAGAAATTGGTTAAACTACAAAACGTTCATACATTTGATTATTAGGGACAGTGCTGATATGAAACTACAGCAGTTGCGTTATATTGTAGAGGTGGTTAACCACAATCTAAATGTATCTTCTACAGCAGAAGGGTTGTATACCTCTCAACCGGGGATCAGCAAACAAGTCAGGATGCTCGAAGATGAGCTGGGGATTCAGATATTTGCTCGTAGTGGTAAACATTTGACGCACGTGACTCCGGCTGGTGAAGAAATTGTCCGTATTTCACGTGAGGTTCTGTCAAAAATTGATGCAATTCGTTCTGTTGCCAGTGAACACACCTATCCTGATCGTGGTTCTTTATATATAGCGACTACCCATACACAAGCAAGATATGCTTTACCTCCTGTTATTAAGGGCTTTATTGAACGTTATCCCAATGTATCACTGCATATGCATCAAGGTTCTCCAACGCAAATTGCGGAAGAGGTATGCAAAGGAAATAGTGATTTTGCGATAGCAACAGAAGCACTGCATCTCTATAGCGATCTGATTATGTTGCCTTGTTATCATTGGAACCGTTCTATTGTGGTGACGAAAGATCACCCTCTTGCTAGTAGACAGAATGTGACGATTGAAGAGCTGGCTGAATATCCGATTGTAACCTATACGTTTGGTTTTACTGGGCGCTCTGAGTTGGATGTTGCTTTTGATCGGGTTGGTTTGAAACCTAAAATCGTATTTACAGCAACAGATGCTGATGTGATTAAGACTTATGTGCGATTAGGGCTAGGGGTTGGTGTGATTGCCAGTATGGCTGTAGAACCCGTTAAGGACAGTGATTTAGTACGTATTGATATGCGTGAGCAATTCGGTTACAGCACGACCAAGATAGGCTTCCGACGCAGTAGTTTTCTGCGCAGTTATATGTATGATTTTATTTGGCGTTTTGCGCCGCATTTGACGCGTGATGTCGTGGATAAAGCCATTGCGTTACGCTCCAATGAAGAAATTGAAGAAATGTTCAAAGATATCGAACTGCCGATAGTGTAAAAAGATATTTAATATCAGCAAAATAGATATAAAGAAGATAGACAGTGTCAAGAAGATTAAACCACCTCCAAACAGCAGGCAGGTGGTTGATCTTTTATTTTATGTTCCCTTTGGGATCATTGTCTTAAATTCACCACTGAAAAAATTGTCAGAATTTTCGATCGAAGATTTTTGATTTTTGAGAATGAAATTATCGAAAGCTATTTTAACTTCGTGATTCTCTAACGATTGATAATTAAATAAGGAAATACAAGAGGAGTAAGTAAATTCAACATTAATATTCTCGCTAGAAGCGCAGTTTGACGTCATTTCTGAGTTGGTTCTGTCAAAATCTATTTTATAGAGTTTTATTTTAGGGACATACATAACCCGATCTTCAACTCCAATTGCTTCAATAACACTGGCTAATGTGAGGGTAGAATAATGATCTCCATTCCGTTTTAAACCCAGCCTTATAGCATCACCTTGTTTTTGCAAAAAATCGGAAAAGCTTTTCAGGCTTGGAGAGTTTGCATTTAAAATAATATCCATGATGAGTTGGAGTAAATTTGTTGCAATAGAAACACCTTTCATTTCATGCTGATAGGTTTGACTTTCGACATTCATGATACTCATCAATGGCAGTTTTTCCATGATATTTCCCCAAAATTGAATGTCAGTCTTATATTCTTTGCTATGAGTATTGGTATATTTGGCAATATAATCGGCGGCTATTGAAGAAAGGGCGATCTGTATTTTTTTGATTTCATTCATTTTATGTATGACACTGCCTTTGTCGACAATATTTGAAGTCATAATAAATTGGACAAGGCCGTCCGTATCACTAAGCTGATAATCCGCCAAGGAAAATTTATCTCTAATGCCAGCCGAAAAAAACTGATCTGCTTGTTGTATATGGCTTAGGTAATGTTGGTATTCTTTGTTTTTTTCTGTATCCATAATCTTACCTCCAATCTCTAATAAACGTATTGAGTACCCTGAATACACCTTTATTTTGCAAATTTCAATTTGAAACCGATTAGCCAGCAATGCGTAGAAACTTTAGAGTCAATTCAATCAAACTCTTATGGCGTGAATAAAACATATCTACTTTAGAGGTGTCATCATTAAAATTTATCAATAAATGAGTATTTACAGCTAGTTAGTAAAATGTGTGGTGACGGAATAACAAATAGTTGCTTATATGTTATGTTTAATGTTAGCTGACCATTAATAATAAGAAAGGAGAGGAGTTATGTCGTTTAAATTGAAAACGGACTGTGCTTCAACGCTCTCGATTGGAAGCAAATCCACTGGCAGTAAAACCTATCACTATTACAGTTTACCTCTGTTATCTGAACAAGTTGGCGATATATCCCGCCTGCCAAAGTCTCTGAAAGTTCTGCTCGAAAATCTCTTGCGTAATGTTGATGGTGAATCCGTTGTGGAAGATGATTTGCAGGCGCTGGTGGAATGGCAAAAAACCGGTCATGCAGAACGAGAAATTGCTTATCGCCCCGCCCGCGTACTTATGCAGGATTTTACAGGCGTGCCGGCTGTCGTGGATTTGGCGGCGATGCGGGAAGCTGTGTTGAGACTCGGTGGAAATGTAGAGCAGGTTAATCCGTTATCCCCTGTTGATTTGGTTATCGATCATTCAGTGATGGTTGATAAATTTGGCACTGAACAGGCATTTTCAGAAAACGTCCAGATAGAGATGGCACGTAACTATGAACGTTATCTGTTCTTGCGTTGGGGACAGAAAGCTTTTAATCGTTTCCGCGTTGTTCCTCCAGGAACGGGAATTTGCCATCAAGTTAACCTGGAATATCTGGGTAAAGCCGTCTGGTATGAAAATCAGGATGGTAAGGATTTTGCTTATCCTGATACGTTGGTCGGAACGGATTCTCACACAACCATGATTAATGGGTTGGGCGTTCTGGGATGGGGCGTAGGGGGAATTGAAGCGGAGGCGGCGATGCTGGGGCAGCCAGTTTCCATGCTGATCCCAGATGTTGTTGGTTTTAAACTGACCGGAAAATTGCAAGAAGGGATTACAGCAACTGACCTTGTACTGACGGTGACACAAATGCTGCGTAAGCACGGTGTTGTGGGTAAATTTGTTGAATTTTATGGTGATGGATTATCTGATTTGCCGCTGGCAGATCGGGCAACTATTGCCAATATGTCCCCTGAATATGGTGCAACTTGTGGTTTCTTCCCTGTTGATGACATTACATTAGACTATATGCGTTTAACGGGGCGTCATGAAGAAGAAATTGCTTTGGTTGAAGCTTATTGCAGAACTCAGGGCTTATGGCGTAATACGGGGGATGAGCCTGTCTTTACCAGCACCCTAGAGTTGGACATGTCGAGAGTTGAAGCAAGTTTAGCTGGGCCGAAACGTCCTCAAGACCGGGTTGCATTGGGAAATGTACCACAGGCTTTTCAGTCTGCCATGGAATTGGATATCCATAAAACGCAAGAGCACTCATCAGCGGTATCAGTGACTTTAGATAACCAAACTTTTTCATTGCAAGATGGTGCCGTGGTGATTGCTGCCATTACCTCTTGCACAAACACCTCTAATCCCAGCGTATTGATGGCAGCGGGATTACTTGCAAAAAAAGCGATTGAGAAAGGTTTGCAGCGTCAACCGTGGGTTAAAACTTCACTGGCACCCGGTTCGAAAGTCGTGACAAGTTACCTGGAACTGGCAGGTTTTATGCCATATCTGGAAAAACTGGGTTTTAACTTGGTAGGGTATGGCTGCACTACCTGCATTGGCAATTCCGGGCCGTTGCCTGATCCTATTGAAGCAGCGATCAAGCAATCTGATCTCACCGTTGGGGCGGTGCTTTCCGGTAACCGAAATTTTGAAGGGCGTATTCATCCTTTAGTGAAAACTAACTGGTTGGCATCACCGCCGTTGGTGGTGGCTTATGCGCTTTCTGGCAGCATGAAAAAGGATCTGACGCGAGAACCTATCGGACAGGATCAACAAGGCAATGATATTTACTTGAAGGATATCTGGCCTGATAGTACAGAAGTTATGGAAGCGACTGAAAAAGTCAGAACCGAAATGTTCCATAAAGAATATAATTCTGTGTTTGAAGGAGACGAAAATTGGCAATCCCTGAGTGTCGAAAGTTCAGCGAATTATGCCTGGCAACCGGATTCTACTTATATACGCCATCCTCCTTTCTTCAGTGATATGACGGCTGAACCTAAACCGATTACAGACATACACCAGGCTCACATTTTGGCGATATTGGGAGATTCAGTCACGACGGATCACATTTCCCCAGCGGGCAACATCAAGGCTGACAGTCCCGCTGGACGTTACTTGCAAGAACATGGTGTTGCACCAAAAGATTTTAATTCGTATGGCTCAAGACGTGGCAATCATGAAGTCATGATGCGAGGAACGTTTGCTAACATTCGTATTCGTAATGAGATGGTATCAGGGGTTGAAGGAGGTTATACCCGGCATATCCCTTCACAATCCCAACTTGCTATTTATGATGCCGCTATGCGTTATCAGGAGGAAAAAATACCATTAGCCGTTATTGCGGGGAAAGAATATGGTTCAGGATCAAGCCGTGACTGGGCTGCAAAAGGAACAAGATTACTAGGGGTCAGGGTTGTGATTGCAGAATCTTTTGAACGCATTCACCGTTCTAACTTGATTGGTATGGGTGTCTTGCCATTGGAATTTCCTCAAGGCGTTAGCCGCAAGAGCTTAAACCTGACGGGAGAGGAGCGGATTGATATTACAGGATTATCTAACATTCAACCTGGGCAGACAATTGCAGTGAAAGTTACCTATGCCAATGGTCAGGAAATTGTGATTGATACCCGTTGCCGCATTGATACGGGAACAGAACTGGCTTATTTCTATCATGATGGTATTTTGCATTATGTGATTCGTCATATGCTGAAATGATAAGAAACTGAAAAATATCAATTTAAAAATCACATTTAGAAATAAAAACTGCGCCCACACCGACGCAGTTTTTTATATTTTACAGAAAGTAATTAGAGAACTCTTAGCTTGTTTTGGACAGCAAATGGCCCATTCGGTTGGATTTGGTATCCAAATAGTGAGCATTTTGGGAATTACGTCCTACAATCAATGGAACACGTTCGGTGATATTAATACCTGCTTCTATCATGGTTTCAACTTTTTTAGGGTTGTTAGTAAGAAGACGGATTGTATTAATATTCAAAATCTTATACATGTCTGAACACAGGGTGAAATCTCTTTCATCGGCAGAAAAACCTAATTGATGGTTGGCCTCAACAGTATCAATACCTTGATCCTGTAAAGCATAGGCACGAATTTTATTCAGCAGGCCAATATTACGGCCTTCCTGGCGGTGATAGAGCAAAACACCGCGGCCTTCCTGACTAATTTGCGAAAGCGCAGCTTCTAATTGAAAACCACAGTCGCATCTTAGGCTGAATAAAGCATCTCCAGTGAGGCATTCTGAGTGGATGCGCGACAATACAGGCTCATCACCAGAAATATCGCCGAAAACAAGAGCGACATGATCGCGGCCTGTTTTGATTTCTTCAAATCCAATCATTAAAAACTCGCCCCATGGTGTAGGTAATTTTGCTTCAGCTACTCGTTTTAGCTGTATTTTTGTATTCATATATTGATTTAACTCGTTATAAATATTGCGATATCAGAACAATACCGGTTGAGAAATCAGCTAAAACTACGCAAAAATTTTCTCTGATTACAACGCATGCACGCCGCCGCATTGTAACAGAAATTATTAATACGCATGAATATAAAGCGTCGGGTCCTTTAATGATAAATATATTAACATGCTAAACTATAAGCAGATTTTTGCAGATGTATTTATTACAAAAAGAAGGAAATCAGCGTTTATTGCAATAAATTGCTTCCTTTACGTAGACGTGTGTAGACGAGAAATGCTAATTTAACACGCCACTATGTCTGTTATTTGGCATAACCAATCAGCAACGATAGATAACAGGAAGAAATGTGAAATATTTTCTGATCTTATTACTGGCACTGGTTGTTTTTGTTATCTCAGTGACGCTGGGAGCAAATAATAATCAGATAGTGACGTTTAATTATTTGATTGCTAAGGGTGATTACTCTGTATCCACATTGCTGGCTGCCTTGTTTGCTGTTGGCTTTATCCTCGGTTGGGGAATTTGCGGTTTTTTTTACTTACGCGCCTGTATTTCTTTGCGACATGCGAAACGCAAAATCAAGCGACTGGAAACTCAAGTGGAACAGCCATCTGAATCATCCAAAAAAGTCGTATCTACCGTAGCGTTAAACAAGGAATAATTCTCTATGTTAGAGCTGTTGTTTCTGTTGCTTCCCATTGCCGCCGCCTATGGCTGGTATATGGGGCGCAGAAGTGCTCAACAAGATAAACAACAATCGGCTGACCGCCTTTCGCGTGAATATGTTGATGGTGTTAACTTTTTACTTTCCAATCAGCAAGATAAGGCGGTAGATTTATTTCTTGATATGCTGAAAGAGGATAGCTCTGCATTTGAGGCTCACCTAACATTGGGAAATCTCTTCCGTTCCCGTGGTGAAGTTGAAAGAGCCATTCGTATTCATCAATCCCTGATGGAAAGTGCTTCCCTGACATTTGAACAGCGTTTGCTTGCGATCCAGCAGCTTGGGCAAGATTATATGGCTGCTGGAGTCTATGATCGAGCAGAGAACATGTTCGTTCAGTTAGTTGACGAAACTGATTTCCGTGAAAATGCCTTTAATTCCTTGCTAACCCTCTACCAGTCAACCAGTGATTGGAATAAAGCCATTGATATCGCTGAAAAACTCGTAAAACTAGGTAAACACTATTTTCGGGAAGAAATTGCCCATTTCTACTGTGAGTTGGCTCTGCAATGTATGGGCAGTGATGATTTTACTGCTGCGATCGGTTATTTGAATAAAGCGGCTCAAGCAGACAAAAATTGTGCCCGTGTTTCTATTATGTTTGGTCGTATTTATATGGTTCAGGAAGAATATCTTAAAGCGACCAATGTGTTGAAACGTATTCTTGAGCAGGATAAACAATTGGTCAGTGAATCTTTACCAATGCTGCAAGAATGTTACCAACATTTGTCTCAACCGGACGAGTGGCAAGCTTTTGTACGGCGTTGTGTAGAAGAAAATTGTGGTGCGATCGCTGAACTTCATATGGCCGATCTCCTTGAGAAGAAAGAAGGGCGTGAAGTTGCCCAAAACTTCATTAACCGTCAGTTGGAACGCCATCCAACAATGAGATTATTTTATCGTCTGATGGATTACCATATGACGGAAGCGGAAGAAGGGCGGGCTAAAGAAAGCCTGATTCTTTTGCGCAATATGGTCGGTGAGCAAATCCGCACAAAACCTGATTATCGATGCCATAAATGTGGTTTTACTTCCCGTTCGTTATATTGGCATTGCCCATCATGTCGTTCTTGGGACTCTATTAAACCGATCCGAGGGTTGGATGGTCAGTGACACTGTCACTATCATACTGCTACTCATTAGTAATTAAAGTTTATAAATAATTCAATTTAATTAGTAAATCAAAGGGCCTAATAAATGATCTCCCACACAGTTCAAACTTTAGATAAACAGATTGACTCGCCTGTTATTGTTGCACTGGATTATGACAATCAGAATACAGCGCTGGCATTTGTCGACAAGATTGATCCACAATCCTGTCGTCTGAAAGTGGGCAAAGAGATGTTTACACTGTATGGCCCACAATTTGTTCAGGCGCTGCATCAGCGTGGTTTTGATGTGTTTTTGGATCTTAAATTTCACGACATCCCCAATACAACGGCAAGGGCGGTTGTTGCTGCTGCAGAATTAGGTGTGTGGATGGTTAATGTTCATGCCAGTGGTGGTGCGAGAATGATGACAGCAGCTAAAGAAGCGCTGCTCACTTACGGTAAGGATGCACCTTTGTTGATTGGTGTGACTGTGCTGACCAGTATGGAGCAATCTGATTTATTAGGTACAGGCATTGACATGACTCCAGCGCAACATGCGGAGCGTTTGGCATTATTGACAAAACAGTGTGGTTTAGATGGTGTAGTGTGTTCAGCCCATGAAGCACAGCAATTGAAAGCAGTGTGTGGACATGCATTCCAGCTTGTTACCCCTGGTATTCGCCCTGAAGGGACAGAAGCGGGAGATCAGCGCCGGATCATGACACCTCCTCAGGCGATTCAGGCTGGGGTGGATTATATGGTGATCGGGCGTCCAATTACCCGCGCAGAAAATCCGACATTAGCGCTACAGCAGATTAACCAATCTCTTGGAATTGTTCATGGATAATCACTCTCGCTTGGTTTATTCGACGGATGGTGGCCGCATCCAGGAGGAAAAAGTAAAGCCTTCTCGTTCGAAAGGTGATGGTATTGTTCGTATCCAGCGCCAAACCAGTGGCCGTAAAGGGAAAGGTGTTTGTGTGATTACAGGCATAGATGCTGATGACCAAACTTTGGCTAAGTTAGCAGCCGAATTGAAGAAAAAATGTGGCTGTGGAGGTTCTGTCAAAGAGGGCGAAATTGAGATTCAAGGCGATAAACGCGACTTGTTGAAGCAATTGCTGGAAACAAAAGGTATGAAGGTAAAACTGGCTGGAGGCTAAGTCCAGTTTGTTATTACCAGCTATGCAGTAAATAAACTGCATAGCTGGTTAATAGAACTAATTAACGGTACAACTTATTCCTTGTTTGCTTCGTTTTTCCCGTTTTGAGTCACAATACGGGCAGCCGCTGCTAATACGTCAGGGCGGGCGTTGGCTTTTTTGTTATCTGGTTGGGTAAAATAAGTAACCAAAACTAATGGTGCACGTTTTGGAACAGGCCAAATTACCGCGATATCATTTGTTGTACCATAATCGCAGCGACCGGTTTTATCTCCTACAATCCAATTCTTGGGTAATCCTGCACGAATGCTGGTGCCGCCAGTTGTATTGCCTTTTATCCACTCAGTTAATTGTTCACGTTGAGTTGTAGCTAAGGCATTGCCCAACACTAAATTATATAAACTTTTTGCCATAGCTTGTGGTGTGGAAGTGTCACGTTCATCATCTGGAATAGCAGTATTTAATTCGGGTTCACGGCGATCGAGGCGAAAATAATTATCACCGATAGTACGGGCAAAGCGTGTCACTTCATTTGGACCATTCAGTTGGTCAAGAAGTAAATTCATAGCCGTATTATCGCTATATTGTAGCGTTGCTGCGCTCAACTCTTCTAAGGTCATACCCTCTTTGAGATGTTTTTCCGTCATAGGGCTATATTCGACAAGATCTGATTGTTGATAGTGAACGCGTTGATTTAACCGACGGGCATTTGTTTCGTTTTTTTGCAAAATAGCGGATACCG
Organism: Xenorhabdus sp. SGI 60; assembly: GCF_056632175.1. Lineage (NCBI taxonomy): Bacteria > Pseudomonadati > Pseudomonadota > Gammaproteobacteria > Enterobacterales > Morganellaceae > Xenorhabdus > Xenorhabdus sp. SGI 60. Next base: position 2,082,371 of record NZ_CP196860.1, read on the forward strand.
CCATCAACTTACTGGTGCTGCATAGAGGAAAACGCTCGTTTTCACGGTAAGAGATGATGGAATGATCAGATGTATCTATCAATACTACACCAAGTCGGCCATTGGCATTTTTCTCCAATATAGAAAGTTGGTGGATGATTTCATTTGTCTTGTGTGGGTTTATTGCAGATGATGTTTTATTTGGGTAAGAAATTTGAGTGTTATAAGCGGTTGCACTGGCTGGAAAAGTGAATTGTACACCAAGTAAGGAAGCGAGGGCAGTTGTGAAACCTATCCGGCTCACTGAGGAAAATAGCATGTGGAAGTCCTCATAGGGATTATCTTATTGTTATTGCAAAACTGCCGCCATAAATGGCGGCAGAGATGTTTACAGAAATTATTTATAAGATTGGTCTATACAGGACGTGCCACAATATTTCGGGTTTCCATTCTGACTTCTTCAATACGGACATTGATGATGTCATTCAGGCGATGAACTGTTTCACCCTTAATCAACACGGAACCTGTTTCTTGACTACATTGAAGTTCATCACGGACAGCATGCAAAAATGGTCCAGGGACGAAAGCGATAGCTCCGTTATCTACCAGTCGAACTCGCAGGCCACCACGGGTGATATCGATAATTTCTGCCGGGAATGTTTTATCTGTGCCAGCATGAGGCTGCAAGAAACGGGCATAGAGCCAATCACCAACATCACGCTCTGCCATGCGGTTAGCTCGGCGACGCTCTGTCAATCGCAGGCAAAAATCTTCAGTGGGTTTTTCTATCTCCACTTGCTGGATAATTGCTTTCAACAAACGGTGGTTGATAATATCGCTGTATTTACGGATAGGGGATGTCCAAGTCGCGTAAGCATCAAATCCTAAACCAAAGTGTGGGCCTGGTTCTGTTTTGATTTCAGCAAATGTTTGGAAACGGCGGATGCGACTGTCCAGGAATTGGGTTGGTTGTTTATCCAATTCACGGCGCAATTCACAAAACCCTTCCAGATTCAGTAATGCTTCGGCATTAGCTTCAATGCCGTTTTCCTTGAGAACTTCAACGACTTGCTCAATCTGGGTAGGTTCAAAGCCAGTGTGGACGTTATAAATACCAAAGCCTAACTTATCACGCAGAATTTTAGCTGCACATAAGTTTGCTGCGATCATGGCTTCTTCGACAATACGGTTAGCTGTACGGCGCTGTTCAATAACGATATCAACAACATGGCCGTTTTCATCAAGGATAAATCGATAGTCCGGGCGTTCCTTGAAAACCAGGGCGTTTTGCAGACGCCAGTTATTGCGACGTTCACACATCTCTTTCAGAAGGGTGATTTGGCTAATTACGGCGTCTGATCCTGGTTTCCAACCTTCCTGGCCTTCTAACCAGTCTGAGACTTCGTCATAAACCAGCTTAAATTTAGATTCAACCCATGCAGAGAAGAATTGAATATCATCGCCCAATTGACCATCTTCGAGAATAGAAACCTGACAAACCAAGGCAGGACGGCGTACGTTAGGGCGCAGGGAACATAAGTCATCAGATAGCTCACGAGGGAGCATTGGAATATTGAAACCTGGCAGGTAATTGGTGAAACTACGCTGGTAGGCAATTTTGTCCAGTTCGCTACCCGCTTTGATATAAGCAGTGGGATCGGCAATTGCAATAGAAAGTTTCAGGCTGCCATCATCATTTTTGGTGATGTGCAGGGCATCATCCATATCTTCGGTTGTTGCACTGTCAATAGTGACAAAATCAAGAGCGGTCAGATCGATGCGTTCGATAGAACTATCATCCAACTGGCAATCCATCATTGCTGGCGCTTCGCTTTCCAGTTCGTGGCGAGTTAATGTTACCCACCACGGTGCGTAATGGTCATCACCTTGCGTAATATAACCCGTTATTTCGGCATGAAAACCACGATCGCCTTTCAGGGGATGTCGGCGCATTTCAGCTACGGCCCAATCGCCATTTTCAAAGGTATGGTCAACGTGGTTTGCTGGGCGGCAAGGGATAGTGTCTTTTAATAATGGGTGATCAGGAATAATCCATAGTCGGTTATCATTTTCTTTCTTCTGGACCTTTCCTACAAAACGGGTCAGGAAGGGTTCAATCAGAGACTCAGGTTCGGCAATTTCTTTCTCTTTGTCTATGTGGATAGCCGCGGAAATCCGATCACCGTGCATGACTTTTTTCATGTGAGGAGGTGGAATGAAATAACTTTTTTGTCCGTCGACTTCTAAAAATCCAAAACCTTTCTCAGTTCCTTTGACTAAACCTTCTACACGCAGGGTCTGGGCGTGAAGTTGCTGTTTTAGCTGCGCAAGCAGCGGATTATTTTGAAACATAATATCAAGAGAATGTGGAGTTATTATTGATAATTTTGGACAACAGTTTTACGCGAATCGAGAGTGTGGAGCAAGTAACATCTTATCAAAACAGGAAAAACTGTGGTATAAGGCCAAAAATTAGCCGTTTTCCCGAAGCGCGGAAAACTATTTCTACTCATCCACTGATACGACAGTGTTGTTAGTTGTATTACAGTCTAATCCGTATTAGGTAACGTTTGAAAAAACGATATTTAGTTACAACATACTATTAAAACTATCCAAACAATCTAATCCATCTTAACCTATCTATAAATTTCAATAAGACAGAAACAATAATGATATGGTTTTTCAGTCTGCCTCCTGTAATGATTAAATAGGAGACAGACTAATGGAGATTTAAGATTTTTTACTATTCAGTTTTATCCGCATATTCACAAAGATCCTCAATAATACAAGATCCACAGCGCGGTTTACGAGCAATGCAGGTATAGCGACCATGCAGAATCAACCAATGGTGACAATCAACCTTGAATTCGGCTGGCACAACTTTCAATAAGTTCTTCTCAACTTCATCAACATTCTTTCCTGGGGCAAATTGGGTTCGATTGCTGACACGAAAAATATGTGTATCAACGGCAATGGTTGGCCAGCCAAAAGCGGTATTTAAAACAACGTTAGCCGTTTTTCGACCGACGCCTGGTAACGCTTCCAGCGCTACGCGATCTTCCGGTACTTCTCCTTGGTGTTTTTCCAGCAATATCCGGCAGGTTTTGATCACGTTTTCAGCTTTAGTGTTATATAACCCAATGGTTTTTATATACTCCTTTAAACCATCAACGCCCAAATCAAGGATCGCCTGCGGAGTATTAGCTACGGGATATAGTTTTGCCGTTGCTTTATTTACGCTGACATCCGTAGCCTGCGCAGATAGCAATACAGAAATCAGCAACTCAAATGGAGAATTGAACACCAGCTCAGTAGTTGGATGTGGATTGTTATCCCGTAAACGGGTGAGTATCTCAATCCGTTTTTGTTGATTCATATCTGGTTACTTTCAGCCTCTTGTGATATGGCTTCCACAGCCTTTTTCTAGGTTATATTGGCGTTCTTTATTTTCTGTCCGATTTTTGATGCGTTCATCGATGATATATTTTCCTGCCAGCATCAAACCTAATCCAATAAAAGCCCCCGGTGGCAAGATGGCGAGTAGGAAAGGGGAGTCCAGATGAATTATTTCAATACGCAGTGATTTGGCCCAACTACCCAGCAATAAATCCGCACCATCAAAAATCGTCCCGTTCCCCAAAATTTCTCGCATGGAACCCAATACGAATAAGGCGAAAGTGGCTCCCAGCCCCATTGAAAGGCCATCAATCGTCGAATGGTAGATCGAATTCTTTGACGCGTAGGCTTCGGCACGGCCAATCACGATACAGTTAGTCACAATCAGGGGAATAAAAATACCCAATGATTCATAGAGTCCGAAAGCAAAGGCATTGATTAACATCTGGACAGCGCTGACGACAGACGCGATTATCATCACATAAATTGGGATACGGATTTCATGAGGAACCCAGCGACGTAAGGCTGACACTGCCATATTGGTACTCACTAAAACCAGTGTTGTCGCTAATCCTAATCCCAGAGCATTGGTTGCCGTGGAGGAAACGGCCAATAAAGGGCAAAGCCCTAAAAGCTGTACCAATGCGGAGTTATTTTTCCATAGTCCCTGAATAAATAGATTTTTAGCTTCATTCATGATTATTTCTCTTCACAAGTTGGCAGGGAAGAAAGTTGCGTTGGCACTGTTTCCAGATAAAGCGCTGTTCGTTTAACGGCATTGACAACAGCACGTGGTGTAATGGTGGCACCGGTAAATTGGTCAAACTCTCCGCCATCTTTTTTGACTGCCCAGTTGTGATCGTCCTTTGACATGATTTTTTTGCCAGAGAAAGCATAGATCCAATTGGAAATTCTGGTCTCAATTTTGTCGCCCAAACCAGGTGTTTCATGGTGTTCAGTGACACGAACACCTAGTACGCCACCAGAAAAATCAGCGCCAACCAGTAATTGAATTGCCCCTGAATAGCCATCAGGGGCCGTACTTTCTAACGCAGCGGCGACCGGAACGTCTTTTTTACGGGCGAGGTAAAGACGGTGAGGCAGTTCATTGCCTAAAGCATTGTTTGTCACTAGATAGCATTCATTTTGCAGATCATTGTCGTATAAAGCAGGAGAAACAACTTGATCCAGCAATACTTTATGCTGCAAAGCAACCTGTTCGGCGATCCGATCCTTTGTTAATGAATAAACAATTGCGGTTAACCCTGTCGTACAAGCCGCGAAAATTGCAAGGGTAATACCGTGACGACGCATAGTTTCTAACATAGTACTCTCCCTTTTCCTATTTATGGCCGTAAGCACGAGGCTGGGTATAATGGTCAATAAGTGGTACACATATGTTTGCCAGTAATACCGCAAATGCAACAGCATCAGGATAACCACCATAAACACGAATTATCCAAATAAGCCCCCCAATAATGGCCCCGTAAATCAAACGACCTTTTGGTGTTGTTGATGCGCTAACGGGATCAGTCGCAATGAAAAATGCACCTAACATGGTTGCACCGGAAAAGAGTTGCAATAAAGGTGGTGAATAACGAGTAGGCTCAAAGAGCCAACTAATCAATGCACAAATGCCCAGTGACAAAATAAATGCAGTTGGGATTTGCCAGTTAATGATTTTTCGGTTGAGCATAATCAGGCCGCCAACCATATAAGCAACGTTAACCCATTGCCAGCCAATGCCTGCTAAAACTCCTTGTAATATAGGTTGTTGCAATACATCATCAATATGGTGAGTCAACCTGCCAGTTTTGAAACTGTCCAACGGTGTTGCTTGACTTAATCCATCAATGCCTTGTTGCAGTTGTAACAAAGTAGAGCCATTTGGCGTATGTCCTGTGAAAATGACCACCAAGCTATCCCATGGCGTTAAAGTGAATGTCTGCAAAGATTCTGGGGGCAGCCAACTGGTCATTTGGACAGGGAATGAGATCAACAGAACGACATAGCCAATCATGGCAGGGTTAAACGGATTTTGCCCAAGTCCGCCATACAGATGTTTAGCAATAATAATAGCAAAAAATGTGCCTAGTATGATTAGCCACCATGGTGCTAATGGTGGCAAGCTAATACCTAAAAGCAATCCTGTGACTAAAGCAGAGTTATCTTTGAGATAGGGCAGTATTAGTTGTTTTTTCAATGCGATAGCAGCAGATTCAGCTAATAATGCGGTAATGACAGCCAATAAGATCTGGAATAAGGTTCCTGAGCCAAAGAAATAGCTCTGGACAGCAATACCGGGTATGGCAGCTAAAACCACCCAAAGCATGATCTGGCTGGTGCTTTTTTGATTGTGTGTAAAAGGCGAACTCGCGACTTTTAGTTGGTTGTTGTCAGTTTTTACTGGCCTAAATTTCATCGATAAATTTCACTATTCAGTTGTAACTTTTTCTTGAGCTTGAGCGGCTTTTTTAGCTTTGGCCCGCGCAATAGCTGCCGCGACAGCCGCTTTACGGGGATCGGTTCTTCCGGTTCTCGGAACCCGTTGGGGGAGAGCGATTCAGGTTGGCCCGCGCAATAGCTGCCGCGACAGCCGCTTTACGGGGATCGGTTTCTTCCGGTTCTTCGGAACCCGTTTGGGGGAGAGTCGATTCAGGTTGGCTTTGTGCGGCTGCTTTTCCTTTTTTAGCTTTGGCCCTGGCTATTGCAGCGGCGAGGGCAGCTTTACGCGGATCATTATCTTCAACCGATATTGATGTATCTTCTTCATTTAAGCTTGTGGTAATTTTTTCTGCCTGATGAGTACGCAACTGTTCTTTTCTGGCCTTACGTGCCGCAATTGCTGCCGTATTGTCAGGTAATTGGCCTGCTTGCACAATGATAGATTCGCCTGTATTTCCCTGTTTTTCCTTCGCACGGGCGAGAGCGGCTTGTACAGCACTTTTATCATTGCTATTTACTTGAACAGCCGCTTTCTTATGACGTTCTTCACGCGCCAATTTTTCCCGTTCCATACGTGCCTGTTTGGCTTCAAAACGCATCTTAGCTTCAGTAGAGCGGCGTGCTTCTGCTTCTATTGCCCATATTTCAGCTTTTTCCTGTCGGTAGTATTGAACCAAGGAAATATTACTTGGGCACACATAAGCACAGGCGCCGCATTCAATACAGTCGAATAAATGGTGATTTTTGGCCTTTTCATGTTCTTGCCCACGGCTGAACCAATACAATTGTTGTGGTAACAATCCAGCAGGGCATGCTTCAACGCATAAACCGCAGCGGATGCATGCTTCTTCAATGACTTTGGGTTCCATCTCTTGTACCGAAGGTGCAAGAATACAGTTACTGATTTTGACGATGGGGACATTCAAATCAGGTAAAGTGAATCCCATTAATGGTCCACCCATAATGACCATTTGTTCTGATCCAGGGTTAAATCCGGCTTGTTGTAACAGGAAGTGAACGGGGGTACCGAGGCGAGTCCAGAAATTACCGGGAGAAGTGACAGCTTCGCCTGTTAGCGTAACTACACGTTCGATTAACGGCTCGCCATCAATAATAGCTCGCTTTATCGCTACGACTGTTCCCACATTTTGCATAAGAACGCCGATGTCAGAAGAACGACCGCCAGAAGGTACTTCTTTTCCGGTCAGGATCTTGGTCAGTTGTTTGGCGCCACCAGAAGGATATTTTGTTGGAATGACGCACACAATAATGGACCTATCACCATTAAGTGCTGCGTTTAAGGCATTAATTGCTTCGGGTTTGTTATCCTCAATACCGATCAACACCTGCTTTGGATTAAGCAAATGTATCAAAATACGGATACCCGCAATAACCTCTTGCGCATGTTCCTGCATTAAACGGTCATCAGCGGTGATATAGGGTTCACACTCAGCCGCATTGATGATCAACGTCTTGAGATTGTGTCGTCCGCCTTTAAGTTTTGTTTCGGTAGGAAAACCAGCACCACCTAAGCCAGCAATACCAGCTTGTTGAATGCGTTGCAATATTTCATTGACATCCAGAGTGGTGTAATCAGCGACTGGGTTACGTTCTCCCCATTGGTCTTTACCATCAGGACGCAACCGGACACACAATTCTTTTAGCCCAGAAGGGTGAGCCGTAACGTAAGGCTCAATTGCAATAATTACCCCGGATGTGGAAGCATGAACAGGTACTGTTCTGCCCATTCCAAACGTTAAAGCTTGGCCTTTCAGCACATTATCACCCACTTTAACCCGCAGTTCGCCTTCTGGCCCCAAATGTTGCTGTAAGGGGATGATTAATTCATTCGGCAATGGAGCATGGCGTAATGGGGTACGGCTAGATTGCAGTTTCATTTCTGGTGGATGGATACCACCAGCAAAATCCCAGATTTTATTTTTGTTAAGCAAGTTGAGCAGATTAAACATGGGTTTTAACCTCATCAGGCTTAACAGAAGTGAACAAAGTAGATTCTGGTGTCACGGGAATATTTTTTACTGGGATGGTGTTTAAATCCCATTTCCAATTTGAGGTAGTAGTAGCAACGGGGATCATCGTAATGCAATCTGTTGGGCAAGGTGCGACACATAGGTCACAACCTGTGCAGAGATCTTCAACAACCGTGTGCATGGCACGGTTTGCACCAATAATGGCATCTACAGGGCAAGCCTGAATGCATTTTGTACAGCCTATGCAATTTTCTTCATCAATGAAAGCCACTTTTCTGGCTGGATTTTGAACGCTATCGTCGCCATCCAACGGTTGTGGATCAACACCCAGCAATTCAGAGATTTTGATCATAACTTGCTCTCCACCGGGGGCGCATTTATTGATCATCTCGCTATTATTGGCAACCGCTTCAGCATAGGGGCGACAACCAGGGTAACCGCACTGTCCACATTGACTCTGGGGTAATAGATTGTCGATATTTTCAACAATCGGATCTTCTTCTACTTTAAAACGACGAGCAGCAAAACCAAGGATTAGGCCAAAGGCTAATCCGAGTATGCTTAACACGCCGATAGCAACCCATAATGACATCATTAGAATTTCACCAAACCACTAAATCCCATAAATGCGAGGGACATTAACCCTGCTGTAATAAGCCCTATTGATGAACCACGAAATGGGAGAGGAATGTTGGCAACGGCCAGGCGTTCCCGAATGCCGGCAAATAGCACCATGACGAGCGAAAAACCCGCGGCAGCGCTGAAGCCATATACAGCAGATTGTAAAAAATCGTGGGATTGATTGACATTCAGTAATGCAACACCAAGTACAGCACAGTTAGTTGTAATCAGTGGCAAGAAAATTCCTAACAAGCGATAAAGTGTCGGGCTGGTTTTGCGGACGACCAGTTCAGTAAACTGAACGACAACCGCAATAACGAGAATAAAGCTCAGAGTTCGCAAATAAGCCAAGTCAAGCGGGACAAGAATGAATGTGTTTACCAGCCATGAACAAATAGAGGCCAGGGTAAGAACAAAAGTTGTGGCCAGCCCCATACCGATGGCGGTTTCGAGTTTTTTGGACACACCCATAAATGGGCACAGACCCAAAAATTTTACTAAAACAAAGTTATTGACCAAGACTGTGCCAATAAATAACAAAAGGTATTCAGTCATTGCTATACCTGAAAATAAGATATTGGAAAATGGAACACTGCTTACATAGTTTGAGTAGAAATTCCCCACCTGAATGTGGGGAAGTGGGGCAATGATAACAATCAATTGTGGGGTATGTTATCGATCTTGTGTGAAAGTCATTTTCACCCGATGGGAGCGTTTAATATAAGGAATGAAAACGGCAGCCGCCAGTAATGGCCATAATAGGGAACGTATTGCCATTTCATCAGAAATAGGAGAAAAGGCAAAAGTTTTTATGGCTATCAGCACAGAAACCATCAGCCACATAATAAAAATACGTGGGAATCGTTTCGAACGAATAAAAAGTAGTTTCAATACCCATACAGTAAAACACCACATCATTGCCGTGGTTAATACTGAGGCATACCACAACACGGTAAAACTCCCCCCTATTTGATGAATAGCTTCATTTTTATGGATAAACGTCATTATATATAACAGTAACATCAAACTGGCAGCAATTAATGTCATGATCAGATATGCAGCAGGCGCTAATAACCAGCCATTAATACGGTAATAATCATTGGACTGATACATAAGAAGTTTTCACTCCATCATGAGTGTTTTTGATATTCGGAAAATGATTATAGGAAAAAGAGAGTAATAGTGGAATCAGGATTATTTGCTAACGTGTGAGAGGTGGTGATACTTTCTGATGCCTGATTTACGATATACGATCATTTTTTAGAGGCAGTTATGAGTGATTTTTTAAAAGTTGCTTTGGTAGGTTATGGCTATGCAAGTAAAACGTTCCATGCGCCATTGATTGCAGGAACATCCAATATTGAATTGGTTGCTATTTCCAGCAGTGATGCAGATAAAGTTAAAAAAGACTGGCCAACAATATCAGTCGTTTCTTCACCGGAGGAACTCTTCCGTGATCCCAACATTGACCTTATTGTGATCCCAACTCCAAATGATACTCATTACCCATTGGCACAACAGGCATTGGCGGCAGGTAAACATGTCATCGTTGATAAGCCTTTTACCATTACGGTAGAACAAGCCCAAGCATTGAAAAAGCAAGCGGAAGAAGCCAATTTATTGCTATCTGTATTTCATAATCGTCGCTGGGATTCTGGTTTTCTGACGGTGAAATCAATTATTAAAGAAAATAAATTGGGAGCACTAAAATATTATGAAACCCATTTTGATCGTTACCGTCCCGTTGTTCGTCAGCGCTGGCGTGAAGCGGCCGGAGTCGGGAGTGGTATTTGGTATGATTTAGCTCCCCATTTACTGGATCAGGCCGTCCAACTTTTTGGCAAACCACAAGCCATCACAACAGATTTGGGCATGATGCGTCCGAATGCAGAGACGGCGGATTATTTTCATGCCCAACTTACCTATCCTGATTTGAAAGTTGTATTACATGCAACTATGCTCGCAGCGGCAGAATCACCTATTTATACATTGCATGGTATGGCTGGCAGTTATACTAAGTATGGGTTGGATACTCAGGAAGAGCGCTTAAAGGCGGGGGAAAGACCACCACGGGCAGACTGGGGATACGACGCACGGGATGGTTATGTGACGTTGTCACAAGATGATAACTTGGTTACTAAAGTTATTCCTACTGTACCTGGCAATTATGGTGATTATTATGCAGCTATTCGTGATGCGATTTTGTTTGGAAAACCGAACCCTGTGACTGCCAGCGAAGCTATTTTGATTATGAAGCTGATTGAAGCCGGTGAAAAATCGGCAAAAGAGCGGCGCACAATCTTAATTGACTAATTAAACGGTGGCAGGTGGGGTAAGGGGGCTTATATTGATGAACGTGTTGCAAAAATTAAGAATTGATCCTTTTTTAGTTATATTGATTGCTGTGGTCATCATTGCATCGTTTTTTCCTTGTGAAGGTGAAGCTAAAAAGTGGTTTCAGTACTTAACAATGGCCGCTATTGCATTGTTATTTTTTATGCATGGAGCGAAGTTATCCCGTAATGCCATTTTGGCAGGAATGGGGCATTGGCGGTTGCACTTGGTGATTTTCACTAGCACTTTTATTTTGTTTCCCATACTGGGAATGGGATTAAGTTTCATCGTGCCAGAGTGGATGTCACCAACGGTTTATATGGGTTTTCTTTATCTTTGTGCTTTACCTGCCACGGTGCAATCGGCTATCGCTTTTACCTCCGTTGCCGGGGGAAATGTTGCTGCGGCAATATGCAGTGCTTCCGCCTCAAGTCTATTAGGCGTATTCCTGTCTCCATTATTGGTTGGTTTTTTGATCCAAACTCATGAAGGCGCTGCCCAAACTGATACCTGGCAAGCGATAAAAGATATTATCTTACAGTTGATGGTGCCTTTTATTGCTGGACACTTATCGCGTCCTCTGATTGCCGGTTGGGTGGAAAAACATAAAAAATTGGTCAATATGACCGATCGTTCTTCTATCTTGCTGGTGGTTTATGTTGCATTTAGTGAGGCGGTGGTGGAAGGTATTTGGCATAAAATCGATGCTTATTCACTTCTTATGATTGGGATCGTCTGCTGTGTTTTATTAGTTATCGTACTAATAATTAACATATATAGCTCGCGTCTGCTGGGGTTTAGTAAAGATGACGAAATCACTATTGTGTTTTGTGGTTCGAAGAAGAGCCTGGCGAATGGTGTGCCAATGGCAAATGTATTATTTCCCGCGCCAATGGTCGGTGTGATGCTGTTACCGCTGATGATTTTCCATCAGATCCAATTAATGGTTTGTGCTGTCCTTGCACAGCGTTATGCGCAGCGCCTAAAAACAAAAAAGGCAGAGTAGTTTTCTGCCTTTGGAACAATTTAGCATAAATAATGTTTCTTAGCGGTTGGCGACTTTTTCTTTCAGTGCCTGTTTTTCTGCTTCACTAAGGAATGCAGTTGCCAAGCCATTAATCTGCGCCTGTCGGATCAGCGCTGGAGACAAGCCCGCTGCCGGCGCAGCAACGTTATACTCATGACGAATTTCAATGCCTTCTACTGCCGGATCATCGGTATTAATTGATGCCGAAATCCCATGCTCAAGAAATTGTTTCAGCGGATGAGTTTGCAAAGAACTGACTGTGCTGGTTTGCAGGTTTGATGTCAGGCAGGATTCAATACCGATGCCATATTCAACCAAATAATCCATTAGGGCTGGATCAGTGATTGCTTTGACACCGTGACCAATGCGAGTTGCCCCCAATTTACGAATAGCGTGCCAGATGCTTTCCGCACCTGCGGCTTCACCTGCATGTACGCTAATATTCCAACCAGCGTCACGCGCTTGGATAAAATGTTGCTCAAAGAGATGGCCAGGGGATCCTAATTCATCACCGGCCAGATCTAATGCGGTGATATGGTGTTTATGAGCAAGAAGTCCAGCGAGTTCTTCGGTGCAAGCTTTTTCCCCAAATGTTCTACTCAGAATACCAATTAAACGGATCTGAATATCATGTTGCTGGCCTGCTGAGTGAATACCATCAATTACTGCTTCCACAACACCTTCAACGGGAAGTTGGTGCTTCATAGCCATGTAATAAGGGGAAAAACGCAGTTCAGCGTAATCAAGACCCGCATTGACCGCATCTTCAACGTTTTCAACAGCGACCCTGCGGCAAGCTTCTAAATCGGCAAGTACAGTCACACCCCAGTCCAATTTTTGCAGGAAACTGACAAGGTTAGGTTCATTTTCAATGATTTGGACATGGGGACGTAATGCATCCAGCTCATAAGCTGGGAGTGGGATATTATGTTGACGAGCAAGATCCAAAATGGTTTCGGGACGGATATTACCGTCAAGGTGACGGTGTAGATCGGTCAGTGGAAGCTGTATGTCAATCATTTTCTTATCCTTCTTATCAAATTTTATATATACAAAAAAGCCAGCCAACGTGTTGACTGGCAGGAAAGTGAAAGCACTATTGATAGCTTAATGTTAGCGATGTCTTAGCTGAGGAGGTTTTTTAAACCTAACCATTTACTTTCTTGTGGAAAACCCCAAAGTCGGGTTCTGGTTATTTATTATTATGACAGTTAATTAACTGTACACTTATTCAACGGCAGGAAGTTCAGCTTTGGCATCATCATGCTGATTTTGTTCACCATCTGCATCATCATGGGACCCTGCAAGGCCATTATCAAGCAGGAATTGATGTAAGCTGGACTCTTTGTCGTTTAATTTGACTTTATTATTGGTGTAGTGAAAGTTGAGGCCAATGATATCGTCTTTATCAGTAAGAATTTTGTCTTTAACCCCTTTTTGAGTGATCATTTTAACTTGTTGTTCTGCTTGAGCTTCTGCGGCAGCTTTATCCTGACCATCTAGCATCGCTGACTGCGTAATAGATTCTATCAACATGGCTTTCGGTACATTAATGTGCAAGGACAACTCTTGGACCAGGGTACGAACCATCTCTTCCGGCTCCATGAGTTGCAATGCACTTTTATCTTCAGGAATGTTTTGTAAGGAAAGTTTGAAATCTACTGAACTCTCGCCTTTACTGTTTTTCCAGCTAAAAGGAGAAATGCTAAATTGTGGATTGTTATTCAGGAGGAGATGTAAGTTACTGAGTACCGTCAGGGAAGTCGTATCATAAGATATTTTATCTGTAGTCAAGGCGGCTTCTGCCGCATCATTATAGGCTTGGGTAAATTTACGTACAGACTGACCATCGAGTTTTTCCATACCCAGGGCTAACTTACCAGAGCCAAACTCGATATTCTCAATTTTTACACCATCAATGCTATAAACGATTTTGATGTTCAGATTGTCTTTGTCCTCACCTAAATTGGATGTCACTTTTATTCCCTTAAGAGCGATATTTGGCTCATTAGGAATTCCATTCATACTGAATTCGCCAATATTGTAGCTTTGATCTCCGGTATAGATATCAAATTTACCTTTTTCATTATTTCCTTTAAAATCAATACCTTTAAGTGAAACTATCTCTTTTTTGGCAGGATCACTAAAAGACAATTCATCACTTTTGACTGTGAAGGAAAATTCACTTAGATCATGATTAACGTCGGCACTGATTTTTGCGCCTGAAAATGACAGAACCCGTTGGTCACCATTTTCAGCCGTTTCCGTATGATTAATCGGGATCAGTTCAATGTTAGCAGAGAGCACGCGGCTATAACTGACCTTAGCATCTAAGTTAAACAGTGATTTTTCATTTGTGATATTAAATAGTTTTTCCAACGCATCATTTTTTTCCAGTTCTGCGTGGACAGAGGCCAGTTGGGGTATCAGGTTGAATTTCTTCAGGTTAGAAATCGGAAATGGCCCATGATCAATTTTCGATTTGAAAATGATTTCTTCATTTGGCGGGATATCGGCATTTTTTACACCATTCTTGATGTTTAGGATCAAACGGACATCGGAGCTGAAAATACCTCGTTTGAAATCTTTTGCTTGCCATTCTATGCCACTTTCAGGAAGCGATTTCACCAGTTCAGTGTTTGCCTGTTTTATGAAGCTATCTAAACGATCTTCAAGTTTCTTACCTGTATACCATGATGCTCCTGTCCATACAGCACCCATAGCAACAACAACGCTTATTGCAACTAACGATTTTTTCATGTGGAAATCCCATCCTTTTAACGCGTTATGCGTTCTGTATTTATGTCAAAATTCACTGAAAAATATGATTAATAACCCATAAAAATAATCATAACCATATTTATATAATAAAATTAATTAGATACTCTGGCTATTCTCCCCTTACCATAAACAGTTACGGCTTTTTCAATAGCAGGCAAGAAGATTGATTCACCTGAGAGTAATTTTAACTGCTGCTTATTAGTGCTGATAACTGCTTGCCCTTCAACACAAAATAGAACCGATGCTGAATCATTTTCCAATGAGATTGGTTGTTCTGAAACAGAATAAACAGAAAAACAAAAATCATTAACAGGAACAGGATAATTCAGCGCACCTTTTTCCTGCCTTGGCTCGGTTAGCAAAGTATCGGCAGCTTTTGGAATAAAATCCAGATTAGCCATTAATTCAAGGATATCAATATGCTTACTGGTTAAACCGGCACGCAACACATTGTCAGAATTGGCCATAACCTCCAAGGCGACGCCATCAAGATAGGCATGGGGAGTGCGGGCATATAGAAACATCGCCTGACCAGGTTCGAGTTCAACGACATTGAGCAAGAGTGGTGCAAACAATCCATTATCATCGGGATAGAAAAAGGTTATTTGTTTGATAGTATCCCACGGTTCGCCCTGATGACAGTTTAATGCTGACTTTAAGACAGCCATCGCCAACTGTTTTTGTTCGCCTTGCATATTCAATAACTGTGAAAACAGAAACGACAGATTTTGTTCAGTCGGTTGCTGGAGGAATGTTTGAATATCTGGATGCGCGGCAGAAACATTATTCAGTAATTGTGCGATCTCAGATAAAGGTCTGAAAGCATTCATGGCCTTGAACGAGGTCAGTGCATAGACCAATTCAGGTTTATGATTATCATCTTTGTAGTTGCGTTGTGCTGAGTTTAACGGTATCCCTTGTGCATTTTCTTTGGCAAAACCTATTTCTGCGGATGTCTTATCAGGATGCACTTGAATAGACAATGGTTGAGCTGCACACAATACTTTGAACAAGAAAGGCAAGCGCTGGAATTGCTGGGCTACTTTTCCTCCAAGGTATTTCTCTGGTTCTTGGTCGATCAAAGTACTCAAGGCGCCAGTTTCACCCGTTTGAGGGTCCGTTACCAGTGAACTACATTTTGGATGTGCTCCCATCCATAATTCTGCCATTGGCTGATTATCCGAGTTCTCGATACCATAAATATCCGTCAGAGCGGTTTTACTTCCCCAGTCATAATGTTGGATTTTGTTGGTCATTTTCAGCATGGCGGAATTTCCTATAATAATAAAAGGTAACTTATTTTTATGACAACAATACAATAAACACGGTTAGGTCGCATTATCGATAATAAATTTATGGCATGATAAGCGAATGCCGACTAATTTATCCGCAAAGTTTGTTCCGGCGTATTCAATTATTCTGTGTGCTAAGGAGATAGTAATGGCAGCCACTCGCATTGAAAAAGACTCAATGGGACCTATTGAAGTACCTGCTGACCAATTATGGGGAGCGCAAACTCAGCGCTCACTGGAGCATTTCCGTATTTCTCAGGAAAAAATGCCTGTTGCATTGATTCATGCGCTTGCATTGACTAAACAAGCTGCGGCTAGCGTCAATATGGATCTGGGCCTTCTGCCTAAAGAACGTGGCGAAGCAGTCATCGCTGCAGCGAAAGAGGTGTTGGAAGGCAAGCACCCAACAGAATTCCCTCTTGCTATCTGGCAGACCGGTTCGGGAACTCAAAGCAACATGAATATGAATGAAGTGTTGGCGAACCGTGGTAGTGAGATCCTTGGTGGTAAAAGGGGCAATGAACGTCTGATTCATCCTAATGATGATGTTAACAAGAGCCAAAGCTCTAATGACGTTTTTCCAACGGCCATGCATGTTGCAGCAGTGACTGCATTACGTGAACATCTGTTACCAGAGTTAAAAGTACTACAAAAAACCCTGGCAGATAAAGCGGAAGCATTTAAAGGCATTGTAAAAATTGGCCGTACTCACTTACAAGATGCAACTCCATTAACCTTAGGTCAGGAAATTTCCGGCTGGGCAGCCATGTTGACACATAACTTGAAGCACATTGAAGAGAGTATTCCTCATGTGTGTGAACTGGCTTTGGGAGGTACTGCGGTAGGAACGGGTCTGAATACACATCCTGAGTATGCCGTTCGTGTTGCGCAGAAAATTGCTGAATTATCCGGTCATCCTTTCGTCACTTCGCCAAATAAATTTGAAGCCCTGGCAACTTGCGACGCGCTGGTTCACTCACACGGTGCATTGAAAGGTTTGTCTGCATCATTGATGAAGATTGCTAACGATGTTCGTTGGTTGGCTTCTGGCCCTCGCTGTGGTATTGGTGAGATTGCCATTCCTGAAAATGAGCCAGGCAGCTCCATCATGCCAGGCAAAGTGAACCCAACTCAGTGTGAAGCGATGACCATGTTATGTGCCCAAGTGATGGGTAACGATGTGGCAATCAACATTGGTGGTTCGTCTGGTAACTTTGAATTGAACGTATTCCGCCCAATGGTTATCCATAACTTCTTGCAATCTGTTCGCTTGCTGGCGGATGGTATGCGTAGTTTCAATGAGCATTGTGCTATTGGTATTGAACCTAATCGTGATCGCATCACCCAATTGCTGAATGAATCACTGATGCTGGTAACAGCATTAAATACTCATATTGGCTACGATAAGGCTGCTGAAATTGCTAAAAAAGCACATAAAGAAGGCCTGACGCTGAAGCAGTCAGCACTCCAGTTAGGATATTTAACGGAAGCTGAATTTGATGCGTGGGTTCGTCCAGAAGATATGGTTGGCAGCATGAAGTAAACTTGCTATATAAGCAAAAATGAAAAAAACCGGAGAGCATTTACTCCGGTTTTTTATTTCTCAGATTTCTTTGTAGAGATGTAAGCGGGGAATGACCAACTCAAGTGGCTTCGCTTTGGGTTTATACTTATGTTTAATTGCGTTGGCATTGTAGTTGGACAAGGTGCCGATTTTGGGTTTGATTTCACTATCCTCTGTGTAGAAAACAATTACAGGAACCGGGCAGGCATACTGGACTTGCTTTTGTATTTCTGAATACCACACACGGGTAATAGGTTGCACTTTTACTGGTCGTTTGATTTTCAATACCACATCATCGGGTAATTTTTTAATATCTGTAATCTCCAATGCCACCAATGCTGCCCATTGATCACTGGAGTAGGGTGGGACTGCTCTGCCCGCATTGTAGCTTTTCTCCAGCCTTTCCAAAATTTGTTGTTTGGTGACTTTATTAATGATGTTCTTATTAGCCCACCCAAAATTAATGGAATCAGGGTTTAATAGAGGAGTGATAGTGCGATAGGCATTCAGGGTAATAAGACCACGCAAATGATCATGAACAAATTCAAATCGTTGTTCTTTGCTGATACCTGATTCTTTGGTAACGATATTTTCTAACTCTATTTTTAATTGGTTGACTTCATTAATGACTTCCATTGCTTCTTTATATTGCTGGTGGTTAACAGCAAAACACAAGGCGCCAGGCAGGCGGCTCGCCGCTTTACTGCTGACATTAGGATTATTATGGTGTATGAATAGCTTCTGATAGAAGTGTAAACCTATATTGAGCGCTTCATTTCCCTGTAGCTGATTGACCATAATTTCGGTTATTTGTTCATGTTCTTCACCTTTTTCAATTTTCGGTAATTTAAATACCCGTGCATCAATCAGCCGATAACTCATTAACAATTCAACCAGTTCAGATAGCTTTTCTTCTTGTTTTTTAAAGCAAGTTGTGAGTGATTCTATTGAAAAATATTTATTCATGATTGTTCTCAAGCATATAAAGTCTTATTTAGTTACAACATATATTTAATATAAAACCAATCACAAACAATCTACAACCTAACACCCCAAAAGCCAATTAAAAAAGAAAACGCCTATTGCGAAATAATTTAACATTGTGATAAAAAATCAATAACACGTTAATTGAAAATTAGATGATTGACAGAGTAGGTCATACACCAAGGTCGTTAAATATGAAAAGATTAATTAAACCAATAAATTCCTTTAAGAAAGTGATCGATGCATTGTTACCATACTCCGACTTGATCACTGATGATTTATCAACACAAGAAAAAGTGATTAAAATAGACAGTGAATTTGCTAAGTTTTTTTTATTAGAGCAAGGATATATCAATATGCGCAGAATCAACGACAATTTAATCATTGCTACACTTTTTTCACCCTATATTATCGGTTTATCTTTCTATTCTGGAGCAGAAATCTATTATTCCATTGAACTGGGGGAAAGTTGTAAACTTTATCAAATTCCTCGGGTTAGTGCATTGAATGCCATAAAGAAGCATGATCTCTATAGAGAATGGATGAGAATAATTTCCTATAAAATATCTTTCTTATATGCCAGAGATATTAGCCTCTTCCGTCATGGCAATAAGGAAGTCGTGTGTAGTTTGTTATCTCGTCTGATGACCTTACCGACAGAATTCAGAGAAAATATTACGGCAATTAAATATATAGAACAAAGATGCACACTTTCACGCAGTTGTATACAACGAATGTTATTCTCTCTAAAAAAAGAAGGATGCATTGAAATTATTGATGGATATTTAATAAAAGTTTTAGTGTTACCGATTGAATCCTATTATTAAAAATAATATTTCAGGTATCAGATAAACAGTGAATAATTCAGATTATTTTAAATATCCTGCTTAAAAAAGCCGACATTTATTATTTAAATCAAATTGATGTCGGCCGCTATATTTTATTGTTTTGGTAATTTATTGAGTCTTAAACCTAAAAAAATAGCAATTATCATTAATAATGAAATAAATGCAGCAACGCCGTTCCATGCAAAATAGAACCAGAATACTCCACCTAATGTTCCTGCAATACTGGAGCCAGAATAATAACAGAATAAATAGAGTGATGAAGCTTGTGCTTTGGCGCGCTTGGCTCTCTGTCCTATCCATCCACTAGCAACAGCATGAGCGGCAAAGAAGCCCGTTGTCAATATCATCACTCCCAGTATTACTGCCCAGATAGGGGAAAATAGGGTGATTAAGCAACCAATTAGCATCATACCAATAGCTGCCAACAATACTTTTCCTCTTCCATGCTTGCTTATTAATCCACCGGCTTTAGTTGCGCTGTAAGTTCCTGTTAAGTAGACGACAGATAACAAACCAACAATAGTCTGGCTTAAATGATAAGGTGCTTCTAATAATCGATAACCAATATAGTTAAACATAGTGACAAAACTTCCCATAAGCAAAAAAGCTTCGGCAAATAGCAGGGGAAGACCTTGATCACGGAGGTGTAGCTTCAAATTGATAAGTAATGATTTAGGTTTTAATGAGCTGGATTTAAAGTGCCTGGATTCCGGTAACATCTTCCAAAACGCAATAGCGGAGATTAAAGCAAATGTACCAAGTAAGATAACGGCAATCCGCCATGAATAGTGATCAGCAATCACACCAGTAATCAAACGTCCACTCATTCCCCCTATTGAATTACCACTGATATAGAGACCGATAGATAAGGCTACATAACTGGGATGGATCTCTTCACTTAAATAAGTCATCGCAACAGCGGCAACACCACTTAATGATAAACCCACTAGTGCGCGCATAAACAAAATCCCGTGCCAACTTGTTACGACAGAGCTTAAAAGAGTAAAAATGGCGGCGGCAATAAGTGATACTACCATGACATGTTTACGGCCAAGTGCATCGGATAAAGGACCTGTTATTAATAGACCGAGGGATAACATTCCGGTGGAAAGGGATAAAGCCAAACTACTACTGGCCGGCGAGATGTCAAATTCATCTGACAAAATTGGCAAAATGGGTTGAACAAAATAGAGTAATGCAAATGTTGCCAGCCCTACGGCAAAGAACGAGAGAGTGACTCGCAGGTATACAGCATCTTCACGTTGAATGTAAGGCTGTTTACTTTTGTATCCTTGATTAATCGTGTTTTCAACATCTCTTTCGACGCCAGAGACTGCTGATTTTTCACTGACGCTTTGGATTGTATTCACGCTACTTCCTTATCTATGTAAAACAAACGTTAATTACTTGATGTAGATCAAGGATAGAAATTCATGAATATTTTGTCTAATATATTAATCATTCATAATGATATGTTTAAAGTATCAATGGGGTAATAAATAATGACTGCTAATATTGAACTCAGACACCTACGTTACTTCATTGCTGTGGCAGAAGAGCTGCATTTTGGACGTGCAGCAGAACGATTAAATATTTCACAACCACCATTAAGCCAGCAGATCCAAGCACTGGAAGCGAATATAAATGCCCAATTACTGGTGCGTAATAACAGAAATGTTAATTTAACACCTGCCGGACATATGTTCTTCAGGAAGCCTATCAAATCATTTCCCAAGTTGATGCGGCAGCAACCAAAGCTGCCAGAATGCAGCAAGGGGAGTTAGGGGAAATATCGATTGGCTTTACATCCACCACACCTTTTATGCAAAAAGTAACACTGAGTTTACGTCAATTCCGGGAACGTTATCCTGATGTTGCCATCCATATGCATCAAATGAATACTAAGCAGCAAATAGCGCCTTTGCAGACAGGCAGAATCGATATAGGGATTATGCGTAATACGTCATTGCCCGATAACCTGGAACATCAGTTACTCTTCCGCGAGCGCTTTATGTTGGCCGTATACGATGATCATCCTCTGCTGAAGTACGCTAATGAGGGCGTGAATTTGGAAATGCTATCTGATTATCCACTGGTGTTTTTTGAGCGTGATGTAGGAACGGCATTGTATGATGAAATTATTTCCTTATTGGCTAATGTGGGAGTGGTTCCAACGATTTCTCAGGAAGCGGGGGAAGCCATGACGATATTAGGATTAGTCGCTGCGGGATTAGGAGTAAGCATTATTACGGAATCGTTTACCCGAATGAAACTGGATGGAGTTCAATATCTGCCTTTAGCAAACAATCCTGCCTACTCCGAAGTTTGGTTGGTTAAACATAAAAATTACAATAACAGCGCGGCGGCAGATCGGCTAACTCATCTCCTGATTTCAAACATTGTGGATGAAGTTAATAGATGAAATTGTTCACCAAAAGTAATATTCACGATAAGTTCGTGTGAAAGATCACATTTCTACCTTAAACGGATATCTTCTCGTTTAAACAGAGAAATAATCGCCATTATTAATTTTTTAGCAGCGTAAATTTCTCAGTTTTAGAAGACGTCCTGCTGTTGGGCTGAAAGTAAGCAAGGATAACCCCATCACGCAAAACATTGAGCTAACGCAACCCCTATCTTAAACACATCCTCTACACTCTAACCTTGCTCGTTAAAGAGAGTAAGTAACCGGTCAATCTATTCTGTTATTACGGAAAAATGAATTTATGTTAACGCGCTTATTTGTTACAGGCACGGATACCAACATCGGTAAAACAGTTGTTACCCGCGCATTATTGCAAGTCTTTAATCGTGAAGGAACAACCGCAGTAGGATATAAACCTATTACGACAGAAAAACATGAAACCCCGGAGGGAATACGTAATCGTGATGCATTAGTCATACATAAATCTTCACCGGTACAAGTGGATTATGAAGAAATCAATCCTGTTGTTTGGGAAAACAATTATGAAGAAGAAAATCGTGCTGATTTTACTCAAATGACAAAAGGTCTGAGAAATTTAGGCTATAAAGCTGATCGTGTCATCATTGAAGGTAACGGTGGTTGGCGTATGTTGCTGGAAGATGAAACGTTTTATTCTGATTGGGTAGTGCAAGAGAAACTCCCCGTCATTTTGGTAGTTGGTATTCAGGCAGGTTGTGTTAGCCATGCTATTCTAACGGCGCAATCTATCATGAATGATGGTGTACCCCTGATTGGCTGGATTGCTAATCGCATCAATCCAGGATTAGCACACTACGCCAAGGTATTGGAAAGGTTACGGCGTCACATACCCGCTCCACAGTTGGGGGAAATACCTTATCTTTTAAGGCCCGAAGAACGCGACTTGTCTTGCTATCTGGATATTTCTGCGATATCGGCATTTGATGATTAAAAGAGAATAAAAAGGGAGCTGATTACGCTCCCTTTTCCGAAAGTCAGAAAGAATATTACTCTTGACCTTTCTTATCATGAGAAAGACGGACATAGACTATTTTTTGTTTACCATAATCACAATGACCAACAACTTTTCCACTTGTCGTATTGTTTTCAGTAACTTGATCACTAGGAACTAAGTCAAGTCTAAAATCCGTTGTTGAAACACCATTTTTAATGATCTTCTGCGCAATCTCTTCTTTCAAGTTTTCACATGTTATCTTTTGCGAAGCCTGAGATGCTTGCACTGTAAAGGAAGAAAGCGCAAAAAACAAAGCTCCGGTCAGTAGGATCTTTTTCACCATCATCTCCTTATTTTGATGTCGGTGTTGATTTTATTAAGGTTTAATCGGGTGACCTGTATTGATATCCAGACAACGTTTTGTGCTCGGTTCCCAATAAGCATTAATATCGACACTTTTTAAACAGGCTTCACGATTATCAGCTTCCATTTCATACTTATCAAACTCTTTTTCTTTACGTTTGTCCGCTTTATAGCGCAATTTTCTCTGTTCATTCCATTCTTCTTTGCTTTGACGAGCCATTTCTTTGCTCAAGGAAGTTTCTCCACCATTGATGGTTACACACGTACTTTCTGATGCACATGGCGTAGAGAATGCGGACGTCTGCCAAAAGAGAGAAAATACCAGAGCAATAGCAGAAACACTTTTAACAATCAAAGAACGAACGTTCATTTTTGAACCTCTTTTACTATGTTACTTAAACTATAAGACTAAGCCATTTAACGAAACAGCTAAAAAAACTATTAGTCTCTATATACACTTAAACCCGTGAATGACTGACAAACTGGCATCATTTCCAATATATTAATATTGACGCGAGAAGGCAGGTTAGCAACCCAAAATACCGCTTCTGCAATATCGTCCGCTGTCAATGCATCGGTGCCTGCATAAGTTTTATCAACTTTTTCCTGATTGCCTTTAAAACGAACATGAGAAAATTCAGTTCCTTCAACCAGACCAGGTTCAATATCGGTGACTCGGATATTCTTTCCATGTAAGTCAGCTCTCAACCCTAAACTAAATTGTTTGACAAAGGCTTTAGTAGCACCATATACGTTACCGCCGGCATAAGGCCAATTTGCTGCGGTGGAACCAATATTAATAATGTGTCCATGATTGGCTTGTACCATATTAGGCAACAAAGCCCGCGTCATGTTCACTAATCCTTTCGTATTGGTATCAATCATTGTTTCCCAGTCATCAGGGGTAGCTTGGTAAGCGGGTTCTAACCCTAACGCAAGTCCTGCATTATTCACAAGAACGTCTACATTACGTAGGCTATCTGGTAATTGTTGAACAGTTTGCTCGATTGCAGTACGATTTCTCACATCAAGTTGGATGGGGTGGAAGTTCTCACCCAATTCATTTTTCAACTGATCTAATCTATCCTTACGGCGTCCTGTTGCAATAACGATGGAGCCATGTTTGATAAATTTTCTTGCAATTGCCTCACCAAAACCAGAAGTTGCTCCTGTCACAAAAACAATCATAACTATCCTCTTATCTGCAATTTATTATCGTAATGTCCATATTAGTAGAAAAAGTTGTTTCTCATTAGTCAAGGTTAAATTTTTTCATTTGCATTTAATTTATTTTTTTAATATATGCATGCAACTTCAAGTTGCAATTTACAGCACTATATGAAAGCACACACATCTTGAAGTTAGATTGGTATATACCACTCGTCTTTCAAAATTCGTCTTATATCTTCCCCGCTTCGCGTGGAGATATAAAAAATCACATTGATTTGCAAGCTGCAATTTGAAGTTGAATTAGTATATATAGTTACTTATTCATAGCATGCGAGTAATTAGCCAAAAAAGTTCTATAGGAAATTAGCCACACCATTCAATGAATGTATGTAAAATAATCTACACTGAAATAGAAATCAGAGGATAATATGTCATTTTATCAACCATTTAAAATTTCTTTTGAATCAGGGGATCTTATATTTTGGTTAGATGATAAGAGAAAACAATATGCTCAAAAATACCCAGAATTTCAGCTGTTTCTTGATTCTAATAACATATCAACCCTTGATAGATATTCAATTACTCAAAATGAAATTAAGGTACGTAAGATGTACGGACAACAGATTCCTCATAATCAAGAAAGCTTTACAACGGCGGTAATGAAACACTGGAAATACAAAGACATACTCAATCAAGAAGATAACTATGATATTGATTATAATAATGGGAACGTTTACTACCCTAGAAGAATAACAAGCCGAAAATGTAAGGCTGGGTTATCTTGGTTTTCTCACTCACTAAACCATGCAAGTATCCATTTTATCTTAGATGGAATAGATATGGAGAATGCTATCAATAAAAAAAACAACCCAAAAATCAACAAAGGAAAAGACTCATATACCAACAAAGAACTGAGATGGATATACCGAAACAGGAAAGATCCAAGGGTTCAATCCTGCATACAATTCTGGCTAGATGGTTCGCCAGTATCTCCACCTTGGATAGAAAGAAGATATGTCGATTTATGGAAAAATTACCATCCGAAATTTGAAAATTCAGAGATCGAACTAGGGGAATTTGCTGAGACCGTTTTGAATTTTGAATATAGAGACTATACGTAGGTTTGTGTAATTATGGATGAAACGCATATGGCCCGCAAAATGCGGGCCAGGAAAGGTCAGTAATTAGTTTGTTCTTGTCTGTCCCATATATTCCTGTAGAGAGCCATCAAATGCAATTTTCCCTTTGTCGATTCGGATAACTCGCTCAGCCAGTTTGAATACCCGCGGATCATGGCTTATCATGAGCACAGTTTTACCACGAACGATATTGTTCAATGACTCGGCAAAGCTGTTTATTTTACTATTATCCAGATAGGTAGTAGGTTCATCAAATAGCAGTATTTCTGGCGTTTTAAGGTACAAACGCGCTAACCCAATAATCTGCCTTTCACCGCCCGACAAGGAAGAACCTTTTTCGTCAATGTATGAATCCAGGCCATCCTTTAATTTGCCCAACAGTTCATTACCACCAGCTTTAATCAATGCAGAAATCATCTCTTCCCTGGTTGATTCTGTATTGGCAATGTGCAGATTATCGTATAACGTGCCTTTTATAATCTGAGTCTGTTGTGACATTACACCAAATTTTTGCAACCAACGCTGAGAATCAGGGTTATCCAGAACCTCACCAAAAATTGAAACATAGCCTTCGTTTAATGGTGTTAAACCAGTCACGATATCAAATATTGTACTTTTACCTTGACCATTATCACCGACGATAAGAACTCGTTCTCCTTTTTGTATAGAGATATTCATATCTCTGAACAAAGTTTCTCTGTCGTTATAGGAAAATTTCTTGACGTTGATATCAATAGCATTAGCACTACAATTTTCCACTGGTTTACTCTGTTTGCGATTGTTTGGCTGATAGGCTCCCAACAATTCGAAAACTCTGTCCAACAACGATTTGAGTGAAGCAAATTTATTTAAATGATTACTGTATCTCTTAATGGAGTCAGACATTAATTGTTCATAGGTAAATGCAGCAACAAAGTTACCAGGGTTTATCGTTCCATCCATCAATAGCAAACCACCATACCAAAGCACGGCAATTGTCGACGCTAACTGTGCAAAAAAGCCAAGAGGAATAGATAGGGACATAAACAGCCCGGTGATCCTCTCAACATTTTTCACTTTGGTATTGGCATCATTAATTCTCTTTTTCTCCGACTCTTCAGAATTGAAAATCTTGACAGATTTGATCCAAGAAAGAGATTCTTGGATGACACCGGTTAATCGTGAGTTATAAATTTGCAGAATTCTTTCATAAACAGCCACTCGGTTAGTGATTGGCTTACTGATTAAAGTTGTCAGACAAACCATCATAAATGCCAAAATAGCCAATTTAATATCAATCAGAGCCATAGCAATAAATGGGCCGATTGTTGATAACGTATCATAGAGAAATTCGCTATATAAATCTCTAACTCTATCTGATACAAGGTAAGTATCATTTTTTATTCTGAATGCAAGATTCGCTGAATGAAATTTTCTAGTGATATGATAGGGAAAAGAGAGGAAAGAATCGACGAGAGATTTCCTCATGTTATAACTCAGTTCTGATGCATTAATTGTTTGCATCCAAATAATAATAGCGTGACTGATGACAATCAATAATGATATTGCGATTAGAGAAGCAATTAATTCATTAAATGAGAAAGAAAGAATTAACTTATCCTTCAATAGAGTATTGACCAATTCCTGAACCAGAAATGGAAATAAGACCTCCGCTAAAGCTGCCACTACCGTAAAAACAATAGCCAGCACCAATGCTGTTTTTTGTTTACGTATAAAAGAATAAAGGAATATAATATATTTCATATACTGATCACTGTTAAGTTATCAATCTAACTAGTATAGACAACATGCTAAAACTTATCATCCTACAAAAAAGCGACTAACTCCATCCTTGGAATATATTTATCCTATGAAAATAAAATGCAATTTATATTGCAACTAACTCAATAATTTTGAGTAAAATTATGTGGAGATATACAATATTATTGAATGACTATCGCAATTTTTAAATTACCTGTATTTTATAAGAGTATTTATTTAAATGCATAACCATGCAGGAAAGCAGGGCGCCGCTCTTCATATATTCAGATAAATTGAAAAGTTTTGGCGTTAATGCCAATTTAGAGCAAATTTTTTCCAGCTCATGGTTTTTGTTCATTTCATAGATATACTCCTCTGTACCTGCTTTCAGGTCATTAATATTGGATGAACAGAGAATATGTTGATTGACTCTGACAGAGTTACAAATTCCACTGTATGCAATATCTTTACTGATACTGATAATGTTGGTTACTTTTTCCAGCTCTTTCAACTCGTCGCTGTTGAATCCGCCGGTATAAACGAGCGTATTTTCTTTATCCAGTGGGAATATGCTGCAATCCAAATGGTAAAGATAAGGATCTCTTTCTTCCACTTTTACAATTTTGAGGTCAAATTTTTCTTCCATCCAGTCATAGGTTTTAATATCACTTCTTATACCATAACCACCGACCAGTACATTATCATGCAAATGTTTTAACTCAGCTTCACCTTCAAAATAGTAAGGAGCAACTTCAGTTTTATAGCCCAATGATTCAAAGAAACTTACCCCAATAGGTGTTTCTGATCTTCTGATTTCTGATGCAAAATTGGCAACTATTGCCGTTGGATCTTCATCACCAAGAATAATTCCCAAGTTAGCAACATAGACTTGATCTTGTAGCTCCTGGTGTGTATCGGATGGCAGCAAATAGACCAACGATTGTGATGACATAAAGCTATATAGCTTATAGAACTGTCTTAAAGCCACTTTGCTGTTAACATTGATAGCGGACTCATCCAGTTCCTCCATCCAAATATTATTTCTTACATTGGTATTTAATGAAAATGGAGGAGCTAATAAAAACACTGGCATTTTCAGATCAGAAATGATATTGGGAGAATTCTTTAACATCTTAAAACCTCGATTTTAGTTTATCTTATTTGTTTATAGAGAGTTATCGTTGATTCTAACTAACTTAGTTATACCACCAGTGACATGTTCCTTTTCAGTTACCAATGAAGTTAATTCATCATCACCAGTAACAGGGATTACTAAGTCGACTTGTGAACCATACCGAATCATTGAAAATCTATCTCCTTGATATACAGGAGTATTTTGTTGTATATGGAAAGGTGTTATGGTATCAACATCATAATCACCGACTTGAACCATATAGTATTCTCGATTAATGCCAGGCGAGTAGACTTTATTAACGACTCGTTGATTCAGATATAAATAGTCGTCATAAATTAATTCAATGTTCTCTTTATAAAAAATATTATTCTCTACATCAATCATTGGTAGATTGTTGGTTTCCAGAGGTTCATGTTCCGCGTAACTCAGGATGCCATCGTAAGGAACTCTATTAATATGCACGTCATAGCATGTCATGAAGATACCAATGACAAGCGAACGTTTATCATAATTTTTATCTCTGATGATATCCTGAATGCTATATTTTTTTCCTTTTACTTCGGTGATCGCTTCATCTGGGTTTATTATTCCGCTATAGATAACGAACCCATCAGCAGGAGATAAAAAATACCTATCATCTGTATTGATTGTTCTCGCTGGGTCCCTGAAAAAACCCTCCTGAAAATAAGTTTCAGGTGGAAGATCAGGGAGTCCATTAAATATCGATTTAATGGCTTCGTTCATTTTGTTACTCATTATTACCTCTAAAAATGTTCATCAACTAGAACATGAAACAGAGAAAAAACAACATCATATAAACAGTTACAGCGAGATATGTTACAGCCTAATATTAATGATTCAATTTTATTTTTTTTATGGGTATGTTTATTTTTTGATTGTCAATAAACAAAATTTCACCTAAGTTAACTAGACTGATATATATAGCCAACTAAATATAAATATATTGATGATATAAATTATGGGTAGTAAGGTAGTTTATTATATATATCTGTCAGTGACATTTATCACAAATGTGGCAAAAAAATTAATTAAAATTGAATTAAACGAAGTATTCAGGTCGATTTTTAATCAATTTCAACAGTTAGAATAGGGAGATTTTTATGAGCTGATATAACATTAAAGTCAATTAAAATAAATTCATAGGTTGATGTTTGAACATTTGAATGTTAAATAATTCATCAAAAAAAACAATATCAGGTCACGTATTCAAAATGTTGATTGGTCTTAAATATAATATTCTCTTTCGATAAAAGTCCCGATGACTTTGTCATGCATTTCCGGTGATTTTGAATAGCCTAATGTTTTACGATTCAGCCGCTTAATTCGGTTTCTAAGGGTGAGGTTTTCACGTTCAATACGCTGCGTAAAACTTTTTCCGATGAGGTGTTTATCCGTGGGCAACAAGGTGTAAGCCTTGAATTTATCGGTACACCAAAAAGCGACGTTAAAGTGCGATAATTTTTTGAGCAGTTTCTTCAACGTCTTTTTGCTTCGTCGGCCGAAAGTATGGGCAATAATACGCTTCAGACGAGGCTCCCAAGCATACCATAACCAACGTTGTTGCTTTTTATTCCCAACAAATGACCACATCTCATCGACTTCACAGATGAGCTCAATTTCCACCTGTTCCAGCGGTAATGTGGTTACACATCGTGGGGACAATTTTTTAAAGTGCGAACGACAGCATTAATACTGATATGTAGTGCCCGTGCAGTGTCACGGATACCGGCATTATTCATGGCAAGATCCACAACTTGTTCTTTTATGCCCGTCCGGCAAGCACGATAAGCATATTCAAGCTGAAAAGTACGGCGACAAGACAGGCAACGATAACGCTGACGTTCACCTTGACCCGTGCCATGTTTTCTTACCGATTCGGTTTGTTGACAAAATCGACATTTCACTTCTACCGTTGCCATCTGATTTCCTGAAAAAGTGAGGAGTATACATGAGAAACAACAAATTGAATACGTGACCCAATATCATTACATTTGTATGACATGTTTTATTTAATTTATTGCTCGCTGTTACGCGATAAATTAGAAGAACAGGTTAAACAATTATGTAGAAATTATTTGCTTAAGAATTCAGATAATTCGCAAATATATGCATTAAACTTCAAGTTGCAATTGACAACCCTATATGAAATCACACGCATTTTGAAGTTATATTGGTATATATGCATAAGTTTTATAGTCAGTTGAAAGTTGAAATTACATAAACCTGCTATTCTTTCATCTTGTCCAGCACGCAAAACATGAAATCTTCGATCTTTCTCACAGATCTGAAGATTTTTTTCTGCCGACAGTCCTTAAAGTTACATATATGTATCTAACTTTCCTCTTGTTTTTACATTTTTTATACAAATTTGACTAAAATGCAACCGTTAAATATATTAAATCATAGGTTATATTTTATCCGTTTAATCCATAAGGAGAGGAAGTAACCATGTCGATACCAACGCTTAGGCATTTCATTAATGGTCAGTATGTTGAAACTAAAGGTTCCGAATATTTTGATCTGGTAAGCCCGGTCACTGGTGAATCTTATGCGCGTTCTCCTAACGCGACCACGGCGGATGTTGATGATGCTTACGCATCGGCTAAAGAGGCATTTAAGATATGGGGCCGCAGTACCCCCTCAGCGCGCCAACGGGCGTTATTAGCACTGGCAGATACGATAGAAAAAAACGCTGAACGCCTGATTGAATTACAAAGCCGCAATACAGGGCAGCTCAAACACCTGATTGCTTCCGAGGAGGTTGCAACATCTGTGGATCATATCCGCTTTTTCGCTGGTGCCGCCCGTTTTTTGGAAGGCAAAGCTACAGCAGAATATCTCCCTGATATGACCACCAGCATTCGGCGTGAACCGCTGGGCGTGGTGGGGCAGGTTACCCCATGGAACTATCCGTTGATGATGGCGGTGTGGAAGATAGCACCTGCTCTGGCCGCAGGTAATACTGTGGTGCTTAAACCAAGTGACACCACACCGGAAAGCACTTTGCTACTGGCTGAACTGTCCGCGCCGTTTTTCCCTGCTGGCGCCTTCAACGTGGTATTGGGTAATGCGAGTGCGGGCGCTCTGGTCGTTTCACACAAAACGCCTGCTATGGTTTCTATTACTGGTTCCACACGTGCAGGTTTTCAGGTTGCCTCTTCGGCGGCGGATAATCTCACCAAAGCGCATCTTGAGCTGGGAGGTAAAGCGCCGGTAGTCGTTTTTGCTGATGCGGATATCGATAAGGCAGTGGATACCATCGTTACCGCAGGGTTCTTCAACGCAGGTCAGGATTGCACGGCGGCTTCACGTGTGTTGGTGCATGAATCTGTTCACGATACCTTCGTCGCTAAATTGGTGACGGCAGCTAAAGCCACCCGTTTTGGCGAGCCAGAAGATAAAGAGGCGCTGTATGGGCCACTTAATAATGTTCGTCAACTGGAACAAGTCAAAGGGTTTATTGCGCGTCTGCCCGCTCATGCCCGTATCGAAACAGGAGGGCGTCAGGCCAGTCGTTCGGGATATTATTTTGAACCTACAGTGATTACTGGCCTGGAGCAGTATGATGAAGTGATTCAGACTGAGATTTTTGGTCCTGTTATCACAGTGCAGAAATTCCTGACAGAACAGGAAGCTATCGAGAAAGCTAACGATGTGAAGTACGGATTAGCCTCCAGTGTCTGGACTCGCGATCATGGCCGTACGTTACGCCTGTCTCGTGAGCTTGATTTTGGAACTGTCTGGATTAACACCCATATTCCTCTTACGGCAGAAGCACCACATGGTGGCTTTAAGCAATCTGGATACGGTAAAGATTTGTCGGCCTATGGTTTCGATGAATACACACGTATCAAACACGTGATGAGTTCCAATGATTGATACAAGGATATCCACAATGAATCAAAAAATATCTTTGCGCGACCTGGTATCACGTGCGCACCATGAACTGTTTACTGACCGTGATGTGAGGGCGCTTGAGCGTTATTTTGCGCCGAATTTCATTGAACATTCTCCACTAATCAAAAACGGTCTTACCGGACTGCGTGAGTTGGTCCAGTCACATCCCGAACTGCATCATGAAACATTTCGCGTACTACAAGACGATGATCTGGTTGCTATCCACGGCCGTTTCACCGGCTTAGACGATAAGCCGTTGGTTGGTTTCGATCTTTACCGGGTTACCGATGGCTTAATCGTGGAACACTGGGATGGTTTAGTACCGCAGTCCGCGCCGAATGCCAGTGGCCGAACTCAATTAGATGGCCCAACGGAAACAGGCCCTAGCCGTGACAGAGAGAAAAACCGTGAACTAGTGGTTGATTTTTTCACGCGGACCCTGATCGAAGGGCATTATGATGAGTTTGAACATTACACCAATGGTAAGGCATTCCGCCAGCATAGCCCCGATATTTCCGATGGTACGGCTGCAGTTATTGCATTCCTTAAGCAACTGAAAGATGAAGGACAGGGCCTGCATTATACAAAAATCCACCATACAGTAGCCGACGGGCAGTTTGTTCTGACCCATTCAGAGGGAAGTATTGCCGGAGTGCGTCACAGTTATTTTGAACTATGGCGCGTCGAGAATGGCAAAGTGGCTGAACTTTGGGATGCTATCACACCAGTACCAGAGGATGCGCAAGCGCTACACCACCACGGTATCTTTGTTAGAAAATGACGGCATATTCCATCGTCTACGCACCACTCGATCAGGCCACCAGAACCGAACAGGTTGTGGAACGTTTAAGTAACGCGATCATCTCCGGGATATTACAAACTGATGAGCAGTTGCCTAACGAAAACGAGTTGTCGCGGCTGCTGGGTGTGTCACCGGTAACTGTTCGCGATGCCCTGAACACGCTACGTGCCAGGCAGTTGATTGATACTCGGCGCGGACGTCATGGCGGCAGTTTTGTGTGCCAAGTTTCCGTTGAGACAATGCAGAAATATCACCCGTTGCGGCTGATGGCTTCAGGTGAACTGGCGGATTTCAGCGAGTTTCACTGTGCAGTGATTGGTCACAGTGCGAGGCTTGCGGCTCAACGTTCAACACAAGGTGAACTGAGAAAGCTTGGACAACTGATCGACAGCTTTGCAACCGCAACGCAGCCAGATGCACGTATACAGGCAGATATGCGCTGCCTGTTAACCCTGGCATCCCAGGCCCAATCAGCCAGGCTCGCCAATCAAGAGCTGGAGATACAGGCTGAATGGGCGCCTTTGATGGTACTTCTATATCGAGAGGCAGTTATTCACAACGAGGTTGCTGCCGCCTGGCATACAATCTTGGCCGCTTTGTATAAAGGGGATGGTTTCGCCTGTTACCAACTGGCACAGAAGATGATTACCCGAATTACTGACCACTTGCTTGAATACAAATTGCGTATGGATACCGATGCATCATTCTTACAGCGATCTGATCGCAAGTAATGTGGCGGCATTTATCCCTGGAAGGGGGGCATATGTACAACAACATATATGTAGAACGAGCCAAGAATATCCTGGACGGTATCCTGGTTGCGGCGCAGCGGGCCACTACAACTTTAGCGGATAAAACAGCATGTATTTTATTAGAACTACCGTTATATCGTACGGAAGGTGTTCGTTTGCAGCAGGAGCAGCGCGACGTATTGCAAAAACATATCCAAGATGTACTGCAGTGTAACCACGTTTGGTGTAACGGGGCGGGATTTGCCAGCTATGCGATACCAAATACGGTTAGGGAAGAGAGCGGTTACTGGACGCTGGAATGGTGGCGTCAGGAAGGGAATACCATTCAATATGCGCAGCTGGAACAAAATCAAGAGCAATGCAGACGTTTGGATTTCCGATCGTTTGAGTGGTTCCGGCAACCAGCCAGCCGTCATCTTCCCGTCATCGATGGCCCTTATGTGGATTATGTCTGTAATGGCGCCTACACGATTACGATAGCCCATCCGGTGCTTATCGGTGAAGAGTTTGCCGGTGTCGCGGCAGTGGATATTCTGGTTTCGACGCTGGATCGGTTACTTCTGCCGGTTCTTGGTGCTATCGGTAAGCCTGCATTAATTATTAATGACGATGCGCGTGTCGTGACTTCAACCGTGCCAGGAGTGCGGTCAGGTTCACTATTGAAGGGCCAAGACGTTAACCGTTCGGCCAATCGAGAAGTCCCTTCATTGCACTTGGTGATCCTACCGTCATCACACAGGGCGTTTGTCAGCTGAACCCCACTAATTAAAATTACTCAGGAGTTTTTGTTTATGACTGAATCTATGTTAGCTAAAAGACGTAGGGCAGCTATCGCAAAAGGCGTAGGCGTGACTACACAAGTCTATGCTGAACGCGCAGAAAATGCTGAAATCTGGGATTCCCAAGGACAACGCTATATTGATTTTGCCGCCGGTATCGCCGTAGTGAATACCGGCCATCGCCACCCGCGCGTCATTGCTGCGGCCAGAGAGCAGTTGGAACAATTTACCCACACCTGTCATCAAGTAGTGCCTTATGAAAATTATGTAGCGCTAGCCGAGCGATTGAACCATCTGGTTCCGGGTGATTTTGTGAAAAAGACCGTTTTTGTCACCACAGGGGCTGAGGCAGTAGAAAATGCCGTGAAGATCGCGCGTGCTGCTACCGGACGTAATGGTGTAGTCGCTTTCAGCGGCGCTTTTCATGGACGTACCTTCCTTGGTATGGCATTAACCGGCAAAGTCGCACCGTACAAGATGGGGTTTGGCCCGCTAGTCGGCGACGTTTACCGTGTTCCATTTCCGGTAGAGTTACACGGTATCAGTGTAGAGCAGACACTGAACGCGCTAGAGAATCTCTTCAAAGCTGATATTGAACCCACGCGCGTTGCTGCCATTATCATCGAGCCAATACAGGGTGAAGGCGGATTTTATCCTGCACCTCCCAACTTACTCAAATCTCTACGCGAAATTGCCGATCGCTACGGTATTGTACTCATTGCTGATGAAATTCAGACGGGTTTCGCGCGTACAGGAAAACTGTTTGCTATGGAACACCATCAGATTGCAGCCGATCTGACTACGATGGCAAAAGGGCTGGCGGGAGGGTTTCCGCTGGCAGCTGTAACGGGACGATCAGAGTTGATGGACGCTGTAGTGCCAGGGGGATTGGGGGGAACCTATGGAGGTAACCCGGTAGCGATTGCTGCTGGTCACGCGGTACTGGATGTAATCGAAGAAGAAAAGCTGGCTGAGCGTGCAATGCAGCTGGGAGAACGGCTAAAACAATATCTGCATAAACTGCGCCCGCATGTCCCACAGATTGCTGATGTGCGGGGGCTTGGGCTGATGATTGCGGTGGAATTTAATCGTGCGGAGAGTCAAGAACCTGATGCCAATTTTACCAACGCGGTACGTCAGAAAGCGCTAGAACGTGGCCTAATTCTGTTGACGTGTGGTATACATGGCAACGTAATCCGTTTCCTTCCACCGCTGACCATACAAGATGATGTTTTTGACGAGGCACTTAATACCCTGAAATCTGTCTTACTCGAACTGAACTGTAGATCTGCCGTTTGACCGGAGATAACCAGGAGGAATTGTACGTGACGGCAGCGAGTACCTGAGCGGGTTCATAAGAGAGGACAACAATGCACTGGTATCTAAACGTATTAAAGAATTATACCTGTTTCAGAGGGAGGGCTCAGCGTAAGGAGTTCTGGCATTTTTTTCTGTTTCAGCTCCTTGCTGCTCTCATCATTTCCTTCCTGGAAAGGCTATTTGCTATTGCCAACCCCGAAATTTATATGGGGTGGTTTAGTGCTATCTATTTACTGGCCACATTTTTGCCAGCATTGGCGGTAAATGCCCGCCGTCTACACGATATTAATTGTAGCGCCTGGTGGCTATTGTTACATCTGATCCCCTTTGTCGGCACTGTTATTTTACTGATACTCGCTGCTCTGAAAGGACAGATGGGTAGTAATAAATACGATTCAAAGAATCGGATTCACTCCATTAAAGGAGAGCTGAAATGGCAATGAACAGAAGAGATTTTATCTCTACTGCCGCAACTTTTGCAGGGGCGGGAGTCCTTTCATCCATACTTCCCTCTGCATCTCTGCTTGCTCAGGCATTAACTGCGGTTGATACTCCGGTCATCAATATTAACCCATTCCGGCCGACGTTGTTGCAGGATGCACAGTATAGAACCAGCAGGTTGGGTTTGGATCCGCGCATCTGGAATTGGCATAGAGACATGACTACCAACGCCATGCCTGCCAACTACTATGAGGCATCTTTGGCTGATTGGCCAGCTTTTGGAAGCTTCTCCAGAGATCAGAGCTGTGAGGTTGCAGTTATTGGTGGTGGGTTACTGGGAGCATCTACTGCGCTGCATCTTGCTGAAAAGGGCATAGATGTGATTCTGGTTGAAAAGGATAACATTGGTTCGGGAGCCTCTGGCCGTAATGGGGGACAGATGACACCCGGCATTGCCCGCTGGGAAGCTGAAACCATACTGGAAAAATTTTCCCTTGATGAGGCTAAACGTTTATGGCGTTTTGCATCGATTGAAGCAATGGAACTTGTGGATGAGCTCCGCGAACGTTACGGCTTTGAATGTGACCGCAAATATGGTCACATTACTGCGGCGATACATCCAGGTCACATGGGGCCATTGGTTGCTAATGTTGATGCCCGACGCCAGCTGGGGGATAGGGCAGTGAAAGTTATTGGGCCACACGAATTGCAGGAAGAGTATGTGTGTTCGAGTATCTATCATGGTGCCAATATCGACAGCATCGGTGGACAGGTTCAACCTCTGGCGCTGCTGCGGGGCTTGGTGTATGGCTTTGTCAGACTGGGAGGACGAGTCTATGACAGTACAAAGGTGAAGGGCATTAGACAGGATGTCAGCAGCACGGTTATAGAAACTGAGCGGGGACTTATCAGAGCGAGTAAAGCTGTGGTGCTGGGGGTACATGGCTCTACGGATGAGTTTATTTCCGGTCCTTCTACTACAGTGCCTTTTTTCACCTATGTGGCAGTAACCTCGCCGTTGGTGGATATCAAAAAACTGATTCCGTCAGATCTGCCGGTCTACGATACACAGTTACAGATAGACTATTATCGCGCGGTGCGTGGCAATCGTCTGTTATTTGGTGGACAGGGCACGGGTAACTCCTGGTCACCGCGCGATGTGAACAACTACTTGCTTGATCGTATCAGAACCGTATTCCCGTATTTGGAAAAACCTGAACTGGAATACTCTTGGGGTGGGATCAGCGATCTGACCCTGAACGGTGCCACCGATGCCCGCAAAAGTGGTGACAACATCCCTGTCTATATGGTGCATGGCTGGAGCGGACATGGAGTGGCACAAACGGTACGTGTTGGCAAAGCCATCAGCGACGATCTCATCGGACGTAACCGCGACTTTGCTATGCTTACCTGCATTGATCACACAAGGATTCCGCTAGGCTCCTATCTCTCTCCGGTGGCTATCCCATTAATTAAAGGCGCTCTGGGAGTAATAAGCACGATTAATCCGGCAGATATGGTTTCGTTCTGAATGTTGGATTCCATTATCATGTACTACTACCATTAAGTCATTTCCCACAGGGGAGCGGAAGGAAAATGTCTGTGCCTCCTACCGTCCGCTTCCTGTATGTATATACCAATCCAACTTCAAGTTACAGCTTGCAAATCAATGTGATTGTTTATATCTCCCCGCGTAGCGGGAGATATAAGACGCGCCTTGAAAGGCGATTGGTATATAATAAAAATTGATACCATGTGAACATCTATTAAATAGCAATGTTTTTTTAATTTTTAAATGATTAACTAACAGAAATTTATGATAATGTGTTCTGAATTATATGATGTATTTACCGTTGTAGTAGTGATTTGTATAAATTAAAAATTAGGATAAGAATTATTGAGGGACTTAAATAAAAAACGAAAATAACTAGCCCAGGAGTATTAATCATGGCAATTGTATTTGCATCAATAAATCCACATAACAATCCCATACAAACATCAAGCACCAATTATGTTGACATACCTGGTTTGGAAATTGATGTATCAAGATATTCTAACTCACCAGGTTTAACCGCATTAATCACCCTAAATATACCAACTCCCTATGCTTCAGGTAACAATTTTCCTGGAGGGAATTTTATTATTACAACCGGTCAAGGTGAACAGTTAGCCTTCGGTGGTTTTACTTACAGTAATAAGAATCCAGAATCTTATGGCCGTATGCCATTCACACTAGTTGCCAGTTGTTCTCTTGCGTCTAACATTTCCATTATAAAAGCGCAGTGGAGCAATATACGTGGTAGCACGGTCCATATTGATTCATATGCATCTATTTCTGCGATTATTCAGTGTAGTCTTGGTTAATTTCAGATTAAGTAATCTATTGATAGTAAAAATCCGCCTTCATAGAAGGCGGTATTAATTTCGCCCAGAAAGGATACCCAATCAACATTAACTGGTGTTATCTCTTGTTATTGCAAGTTTAAAATGTCACCCTGTTCCGCAAAGTAGAAATGTCACCTATCAAAGTGGATTGGCGTATAATATGTACAACTAAAACCTGATATAAGGGCGTGGCATGTTTAGACCAAATAGCTTAATTATCTATGTCGATGATGTCTCTCTAAGCACTGAATTCTATAGAAAAATACTGAAGTCAGAACCCTTAGAAACCTATGAGGAATTCTCTGTTTTCTCCCTCAGTACTGACTTTATTTTAGGTATCCAGTCCAAGGCTGGTATTGACCCTAAACCCCAACCTCATTTTGGTGGGTTTGAAATATGTCAGTCTGATGTTTCCCGCAACGATGTCGATTTGATGTATCAGGAATGGAAAACTCTTGGCATTGAATTTGAACTCGAACCAACGGATCTTGAATTCGGTTACACATTCGTAGCAATAGACCCTGATGGTCACAGATTAAGAGTATGTGCAACTGACACCAGTAACATCGCTTAGGTAGCGCACTGAAAATCCCGTAGAGCAACGCCTGAATTCTCAGGCTTGCTCTAAACTCATCGGGATTAGTGAATACCGGATTGACGGCTCTAAGTTTTTAGGGGCGCGTCCTTCAAACCAGTCATGAGAGGAACCGTCAATTTGGATCAACTCACCGACGCAGGTGACATTTCTATATTAGTGCTACATTGGTTCGCATAATCTCCGACGTTATGTTGAATTGCGGGCTGTTACAATTTCAGAGCAGCCCAGCAATTTACACATAACGTGCATTGTGCGAATCCTACGCCGATCTTCCGCCTAGCACCCCTAACTCACTCCCTCTTTTGGTAATCAAGAGAGGGAGTTATGAAGATCATCTACTTCGATTACATCGCAGGCTTTGGCATCAATGCACTTGTTGCTGATGAGTGGGATTTTTACCCATCTGTTGATGAGTTGATGTACGAATGTACCTCTCTCTATGGCAATCAAGTCGTGTTCGTCTCCACGGCGACCACATCAGGAAGTTTCACTGGCTATCAGGAATCTTTGAAATGATGACTGATAGAAGCGTTCTTATCGATTATCTTGCCTTTTCTGCGCCGCTATCCTGTATGAAAGAAGTTCATACCTTTCAGGAAAAAGGTCATGAATGGCGTAAATATGAATTCTTGCCATCTTATCGGCATTACCAATGCAGCCGCTTTGCTGACACGGTATCAGGTAATGAATATGAAACATTGCCTGACTCATATGAAGTTTTTTCTTCTTCTATTGAAGAGATCAACCGTAGAGCAGAACACTATAACAATGAATTGTTGTCCTGTTTACATTCACGATTAAGACGCTTTATTGCTGCTGTTTTTGGGTTATTTGTTGGTCCAGCTCGCGGAACAGGCGGTTTTGCCTATCAAGATTCAGCCGTGCTTTATTCTGAGGATAGCGGGAATGAACATTTCGGCATGATTTACTGGGGCGGTAATAACGGTACTTTTTACGTTCAGATTGGCGGAAAGGGTTGTACACATGTTATGAGTGGCACAACACCGGGAAAAATTTATAAGTGGCTTAAACATTTAGATATTACGTCATTAAAACGCTTGGATCTTGCTACTGATGATTATGACGATGTATTCACTTGCCATAATGCGTTATCCGCTTATAAAGATGATGCCTTTTATGGCGGTATGGGTCCAAAGCCAAAATTAGGTAGTGCACATGAAATAGATGCAGCGGGGTGCTATACCAAAGAGATCGTAACCGTAGGTTCTCGACAATCTCGCGTTTACTGGCGTGTTTACAATAAAGCTCTTGAGCAAAAGGTTTCCGGTACCTGGTATCGTTCTGAGGCTGAATTGAAAGGCGTACCAATTGAGGTGCTTTTAAATACTCAAGGAACTTATACAGGATTGTGTCCTTATGCGGCTTCTATTAATCCAACAAAGCCTGCTGCAATTCCGGTTCTTTTGGGTCGAAAGTCCATTGATGCTATTGAATCTAAAGTCAGATGGTTGAGGAAACAAGGCTCTAAATCTATCGCAAAACTTATTCACTTCTTTGAGGGGGACACTCAGGCCGTTCTGTCTATGATTGTTCGAGATGAACATATTTCTGATTTAAACCTGAAATTAGATTTGCCCCCAATATACCAAACATTAATAAATGAGAAATTAGGAGTATCAACATGTCCGTTTTAGAAAAAATTCCATTTTATATTGAAGTCACAGCGGTTGATGTAAAAGTTGAGCAAAAAACACGTACCAATAAAAATACGGGCGAAATTACTCCTTATTATACACAGCGTGTCATTGCGCATATGGGACCGCGTTCAATGTCAGAGACCGTTATCACTTTGTCAGAGCCAAATCCATTACCAGAAGGGAAATATTTGATTTCCGGATCTAGCTTATATCCGGGTAAGCCGTTTGGTGATAATCCGCCACGACTTGAGTTTAACCAGTGGAATGTTTCTTATGTTCCTATGGAAACAGTGAAGCACTTAATAAAAATGTAGAAATACTGCATTTTAACAAGGAGTAGTAATGTCCTCCTTAACGGGTTCTATTTGTGATATGTCTAATAATTGTCAAAAGATATTATTGGATATATCAAATCAAATTCCAGTTTCTTATGATTATCCTTACTTGGGTAAAGTGTGGGGGCTGGCATTTAGCTCTGTAATTACGTTGTATTTATTTTCTTTTGGATTGGGTCAAATAATACGCATGGTTAAACATGCTTAATATAGGAAATTAAAGTATGTCTTTTAAATCTCTTCGTAATAAAGTTGTATTGGGTGTTACTTTGGCGGCTTCTTCTGTATTTTCTTTTGCTGATGAAGCATCTAGTAAAGCGGGTGATGTTGATTTGTCAGCATTAACAAATAATATTAGTTTCTCCGGTGTTATTGTGGCTGTTATGGCAATTGCTGGCTCTATTATTACTTTGCTTGCTGCTATTGCAGGTGTTAAGCATGTATTGAAAATGGTTCGCGGTGCTTAATTCAATTTACTTTGATAGGTAAAGGGGTGAAAGCCCCTTTTTTTGTTTATGAATGCTGACTTATTAACGCTTGTTGTTTTTATTTGGGGGCTATTATGCGCATGGGCTGTCATTCAGGGATTCAAAGGCTAATAGTTTATTCATTTTGTTTTTTATTTTTATTTGTTGTTTATCCTAGTCCGGTTAGGGCTAATCCGGCTGCGGTATTATTGGTTAGGGTGATTGCTCAGACTGTTACAAAGAGAGCTGCTACAAGAGCGGTGGCTGATGTGACAGCAAGGCAGGCGGTTTCTAAATATCCTTTAACCGAATTAGCGCTTCAGGAAACGATAAGACGGCAAGCAGCGGCAGAAGCTGCATCAACTGCGGCGGCAATGTCTCGCGCCGCAGCGGCTAGAGCGGCTTCCGTTCCAGCGCGTTCGGCATTGCGTTCTGGCGGTAAAGTCACTTGGGCGGGGTTGAACATCGCAGGTGGTGTTATGACAACATCGGAGCTTATCGGTGCTTTCCGCTCAGGGGATTTAGCCGTATCGACGGACGGTGTAGCGTTAGGAAATGGCAAATATGAAGTTAGGATAGGGGGGCGGACTCAGATTGTTGATTTTGAACCATCGGATGATCAACCGGTTATTCTTTATGGTAATGCTATCAGGGGTGATACAGGTGTGGTTGTTACGCCGTCACGCCCTGTTGTGGTGAGTGGTTATTTGCTTAATGGTGATGGTTTGAATTCCTATATACCTTTAGAACTTCCTTCAGGGGTATTTAAATCAATGTCTTTTGATAATTATAAGGTCACTTATAGTTTTAATATTAGCGATGATTCTGGTGATTATTATTTCATTGAAGATGATGAACCCTCTTCAGTTCAGAATGCGATGATTTATGCCTCAGTGAAAGAATTTGAGCGCCAATATAAACCTGTTATTTATGATGCTGAGGGTGATAATGGGAATTTTAAATATGTTAATACATCTTACAGTGTAGATATTCTTGATTTCGTATCTAAAGCGGGTAGTCCCTTCCCCTCTTATCCGGGAGTATATGAAGAGATTGGCGGTGCGAGTACTCGTTATGAGGCTACTGTTCCGGCGGTTCTTCATGTGAGAACATTAAAAAACGGTTTCAATCCTTGTGAAATTGTTGAATTGGCTACAGGTGAAACTAATATTTATGGTGAACCCGTAACTGAAAGAAAGAGGATGTGTACTCCCCCAACGGATAGTGATTATATTATTAATGATAAAAAAATAAGCAATTTAGTTTATTTATCGTTAAACACGGATTACAAAAGTAATTACTTTAAAAATAAAAACAAATTAAACTCTGTTAAATCTGTTTCCTCTTCTGAATTGGCGGATATTCTTGATGATGAATCAGTGGATAATGCTATTGTTGCTGATTTAATGACGGATTTATTACATGACGCTGCTTTGCAAGATGATTATCAAGGTATTCCTGTTTCTGATGATGATTATATTTCTGAATCTGAAATAGCAGACGCTTTAAGAAAATTAGGAAAAGATAAACTAACAGCACGGGATCTATTTTCCCCGTATCAAAATATTGAAATAGATCAATTAACAAATAATGAAACAACCATTAATAGTGGCAACGGTAAAACAGATATTAATGTTGAAGCTAAAGTTGATTTAGGTGAAAACCCGAATATTAAATCGCCTGATTTGGGTGAGCTGCCAACAGGACGAGATATTATAGACCCGATTAAAAATAGCATGCCTTTTCTTTCTGATTTTAAATTATCGGGCAAAAACGCCACTTGTCCGACTGTAGATTCTCATTTCTCTTTAATGAGCCATGATTTTCATTTAGTGATTGATACTCATTGCCCGCTGATTGAACAAAACAGAACTTTTATAGAGCTTATTGCGTCTTTGATTTGGGCTTTAGTGGCTTTGCGTGTGCTTTTAAGCGCTTAGGGGGGAATTCTATGTACGGTATTTTACTTTCAGCTTTGAATGCGGTTCTTGGTTATATTCTTCGTACTGTTGTTATTAAGTTCATTGTCTTTGGTGCGTTGTATCTTGTCGTTAAAGAATTGATGTCTGTTGTAGTAGAGCTGTTACCTAAAAACACGAATATTCAATCTTTGTTTGATTTGCTTCCTGATGCAGCTTGGTACTTTATCAATCTGCTTCAGGGAACGTTGGGCGTGAGTTTGGTGGTTACGGCCTTTTTTACGCGTTTCATCATTCGAAGAATTCCAATTATTGGGTAATTATCATGTCTATTACAGCTTACTTTGGCGTTCCCGGCTCTGGTAAGAGTCATGAGTGTGTGAAAAGTGTCATTCTTCCGGCCTATATGAAAGGTCGTAGGATTGTGACCAATATTGATGGGATTAATCCTGATGCTATTCGTGAGTATGCTATCAAGTTATCTCATATACAGGATCTTAAGCATTAACTGTATATTTTAGATAGAAAAAAGGCTTCATTTATGATCTGATAATCGTCGCCAAACTAATACCAAAACCACGGATGAAGCCTGTGACGATTATTGCTATAAAACACCAGTTAATGCAATTTTTTAGTGATGTTTCTTTGCAAAAGATAGCGTTTGGCTGCGGATTTACTCAACGCATTAGAAATATTGAACCCCGCACATTGCTGCTTAGCCTGATTACGGCGCTCAGCACAGATAAAATCACCTCCATTGCCCAATTACATCAGAAGTTTAATGGCTTGTGCCCTGAGATTCGGCAACAAGTCAGTTACCGACCCTTTTACAATCAATTACGTAAACCGGCCTTTGAGGAATTTGTGAAAATTATTGTCAGGTTTGTCATGGCAC
The DNA here is from genome assembly GCF_056632175.1 of Xenorhabdus sp. SGI 60. Taxonomy (NCBI): domain Bacteria; kingdom Pseudomonadati; phylum Pseudomonadota; class Gammaproteobacteria; order Enterobacterales; family Morganellaceae; genus Xenorhabdus; species Xenorhabdus sp. SGI 60. Next base: position 2,126,847 of record NZ_CP196860.1, read on the forward strand.
AGTGGGTTGAAAAACACGTCGCGATACCGAAAAAATTAGCTCAATTTCAAAATGTTATTTTACAAGATGGGAGTTCATTTAAAGTGCATCCTGCGCTCGCGGAAGTTTTCCCCTCTCGATTCAAAACAACCTCTGCCGCCATTGAATGCCATATGACGATGTCGTTATTGAGCCAGACACCAACAGGAATGGCGGTGACGGCCGATACCGCGTCTGAACGCGCTCATTTGCCTGCACCGGCCACATTACGCGGGCAACTCTTGCTTGCGGATGCAGGATATCCGGCTTTTGATTATTTTGAACAACTCTCCCATTTTGGCGCGGCATTTATTGTCAGGGGAAGCCAATCGCTGAATTCTCAGATTATCACCGCGCACACTGGACAAGGGAAACCGCTGCGGAAACTGGCCGGAAAAACCTTAAAAGAAGTCACCCGCAGAACCAACCGTTCAGAAGTCTTGGATCTGTGCTGTCGGAGAAAGGGCTATGAATTCCGGATCATCCGTCGCTGGTTTGCAGAAAAGAAGCGGTTCTGTATTTGGCTGACAAACTTACCACCAGAGGAATTTACCGCGAATGACATTATGGACATTTATCGTTGCCGCTGGCAGGTCGAGTTGTTATTCAAGGAATTGAAATCACACACAAACTGGCACGGATTTACCACCCGAAAAGCGTCGTTAGTCACTGGGCTTGTCTGGTCAAGTTTGCTCGCGTTGCTGGTCAGGCGGACAATGGCAAGACGACTATTTCCAGACGCTTCTTTGCTAAAAGCAGCAAAAAATACGGATATGTGGTTACGGCCAATAATAGAAAATTTGATCCAACGAGCGTGGTCGGAAACCGGTTTTTTACTGGAAAAGGCGAGGGAATATTTATGCCGGAATGCTTTCAAAACACCGCAAAGAAAATCATGTAAAAACAAAACATTGGAGGCGTGTTTTGAAAGGCTTAATTCTTAAGATCCGGTATATGCAAGTTATCTAAGGGAAAAGAATGTGCTTTTGGTGAGATAATTAAAGTTACTGATGAGAAGGTTAAAGAGCCGAAATTTTTTCCTTATAAACGTGCTGATCAAGATGGTTATGATTGTTATGACTCTTTTTGCAAGGCTGGTGATTTGGTTTGTATTGATGAAGTCTGGAGGTTTTGGAAGTCAGATAAAAATTTAACACCGGAGCATGAGTCTTTTATTTCTGAACACCGTCATTTTACTGATCCAGATACGGGCTTGTGTTGTGATTTGGTTTTGATGAATCAGAGTCCTGATACGATAGCTAAAATGATAAAGGGACGAATTGAGACCTCTTATAAGATGACTAAGTTGGTAGCGATTGGTGCTAAAAATCGTTATCGTGTTGATGTTTATAACGAGGCTAAATTATATAAAACTAATAAGATAACCAGTTATCAGAATAAGTACGATAAGAATATTTTTAAACTTTATCATTCCTACAATGGAGGTAAGGGCAGTGAAGCGACTGTTGACTCTCGTCAAAACGTGTTTAGCCAGACTAAATTATGGGTATATATGTTTGGGTTCTTACTCTTACTTAGCTGTAGTGGCTATTTCATCTACGCATTCTTTACTGGTTATGCTAACGATAATTCTGTCGTGGCTGGCTCTGGTAGTGGTACTGGTTTGGATAAACAAGTTGACCAGTTTGGGAGCAACAATGCTGATATCAATTTGCGAACTGGAAGCGGAAATCAAGGAACTGAAAGAGAAAAAAGAGTAGATCCGCCTGTTTCTTCAAAGTGGCGTATTTCCGGCTTTTTAAGTATGGATAATTATAATTACGTCACTTTGGTTAATGCTTCCGGTGATATCCGACTGGTTAATAAAACTGAATTTCATGGTAAAGGTGTCATGATGTTCGGTTTTGTTGATGGGGAAAAGGTGACTTATTTTAGCGGTGTATCAAAATGAAAAAATTACTTTCTGTTATTTTATTGTCTTCTGTCCCTTATTTTTCTTTTGCGAAAGGTGTCGATTTTTCTTTAGATGGCGTTTCTATTCCTAAGTCGGTTAATTTTATTTATAGTCAGGTTTTTAAAAATCCGTTTATGATTTCGCCAGAAGTAATTATAGATGAAAGATTGGTTTCATTTCATATTACGCCAGATCTTGACGAAAAAGAATTTTTTGTTCGTTACCTGAGTAATATGGGCATTGGGGTAGTGAAAAAAAAGGTCACGTATTCAATTTGTTGTTTCTCATGTATACTCCTCACTTTTTCAGGAAATCAGATGGCAACGGTAGAAGTGAAATGTCGATTTTGTCAACAAACCGAATCGGTAAGAAAACATGGCACGGGTCAAGGTGAACGTCAGCGTTATCGTTGCCTGTCTTGTCGCCGTACTTTTCAGCTTGAATATGCTTATCGTGCTTGCCGGACGGGCATAAAAGAACAAGTTGTGGATCTTGCCATGAATAATGCCGGTATCCGTGACACTGCACGGGCACTACATATCAGTATTAATGCTGTCGTTCGCACTTTAAAAAATTGTCCCCACGATGTGTAACCACATTACCGCTGGAACAGGTGGAAATTGAGCTCATCTGTGAAGTCGATGAGATGTGGTCATTTGTTGGGAATAAAAAGCAACAACGTTGGTTATGGTATGCTTGGGAGCCTCGTCTGAAGCGTATTATTGCCCATACTTTCGGCCGACGAAGCAAAAAGACGTTGAAGAAACTGCTCAAAAAATTATCGCATTTTAACGTCGCTTTTTGGTGTACCGATAAATTCAAGGCTTACACCTTGTTGCCCACGGATAAACACCTCATCGGAAAAAGTTTTACGCAGCGTATTGAACGTGAAAACCTCACCCTTAGAAACCGAATTAAGCGGCTGAATCGTAAAACATTAGGCTATTCAAAATCACCGGAAATGCATGACAAAGTCATCGGGACTTTTATCGAAAGAGAATATTATATTTAAGACCAATCAACATTTTGAATACGTGACCGTTACGTGATTTTTTTCACGTATCATAGCGATTGATTTGTATCGGCCTTTATTATCAGGATAAACAGCGTGTTATTGATTAATCTAAATTTTAACAGTTCTTTTTTGTTACATATTGATTATAATTTTAGAAAAGAGCAGGGGACAGACATGCAAAAAATTATAGGGTATGAGCAACTTGATATTTTCTAGGTAATTAATTATTTAGAGGATATTTTTATGTCTGTGAAAAACCAGAGTCGTGATCGTCTTCCTAATGGAAGATTAAAATCTTATCGTCGGGTAGGGAGACGGTTTGCAAGCTGCAAAAGATGGTTTGATAAATCTCCGTCTTGGTATCGCAATCTGATGATGACCAGACCAGAACGGCGGGAAGTGAAACAGCTTCTATCTGAAGTACTAAACGGTAGCGATCCGGATGGAATGGCATTTCCGGTACACAATAAACCTTTTGCATGGTTTTATTGAACGTTGTTAGTTTCGTCTGTCTTTACATCATCTTTACGATGTAAAGAGGTGTCAGGGATGACAAATCGCCGCTTTCAATACAGTAAAATCAAAGAGAATAAATCATCATTTTTTATCGAAAAGGTAATGTAAATGAAAAAGATAATAACTTTCCGTGAAAAACTGGAATTGAAAAAGAGAGAAGAAAATCCTGAGTTTATTAAAGCGTATGAAGAGGCTAAACAAGATTTAGAGCCTTACTTTCGGAGTGTTAGTGATGAGATGAATGCTGTTCTAAAAACTCAATTTCCGAATAAGCCATTTTGAAAGCGTTACTAGGATCGCTGTTCCAACGTCTATATTTTAAACGGCGATTTGTTACCCCTGTTTGGTTTATGCCCTTTAGGGCATGGAAGGCGGCTCCTCGGAGTTGCTGGGGACACCGCCAGTTTATCCGCCGATACAAATGGGGACTCATTGGGGGTTACTGAACCCTCCCTTCACCCTGCTAAGCCTGCCTTTGGCGAACTTTCAACGACGAGGAAGCCGGACGGTCGGAGACAAAAGAAATGTTCGGCTGGCATGAAATAGTTTGTTTTGGTGTGTATACGGAATCATAGGCAGACTTAAAAAGTTGAATAATATTAGAATGTTAGCATAACGTATCTTATACGAGTCTTTTAATTTGTTATTTTGTCTAACATAAAATAACTAAATTCTGCCCATTGGCATTGGTCATTTTTGTCGAGCCAACAGCACCCAATTAGATAATTTCCTGTTCCATCTACATTTTGACTATGGTATGCAACAGTCATTTTTTTATTCTCAGATTTTAAGCTGACCACATCACCAATTTGGTAATGGGAGTAATGATAGCTTTGATGGTGATACCCGTTTTGGCCTGAATTTTGCTCATAAAAGTTTCGATACATAATTAAAGAACTCCATTGAAAATTTTCATAGTTACGATATGGAACTGCTTATATTTTTTTCAGTGCACTTGGGTTCGCATAATGTGATATGCCGTTATGTTGAATGGGTGAGCGGCGATAATCACAAACCGCCGCCACCCATTTACACATAACGCGATTATACTAATCTCTTTGATTTAGACGTTATTACTTACCATTACCGAAGAAATAAGCGCAGAATAAAATCATCCCACCTATTATTGCTATCCCCATTCCTAAGCTCATTATTACTCCTTGATTTTTTCCTGCCTTGTATGATGAAAATACAGGTAAGTCAGTCCGACAGGTGCAATAAAGATGGCAAATGCCCAGCATAAGATCATGGTGATAAGTTTTATTGCTAGCATGAATATTGCGTTGCCGAAAAAGACATTTTCACCCATCAGAAAACCCGTGATTTGTTCATAGACAAAACGGGCGTAGGGATAAAGCAATCCGCTGATTAAGGAAAAAATCATCATGCGAATGAGGTTTGCATTTGGATTTTTACTGAACAGCCAGATGAAGAATACTGAAATTGCCATACCAAAAAACAGATGTCTGAAGAAGTAACTACCATTTAAACCGCCGAACGTTTTCCTTAATAAGTCCATTCTTTTTTTCTCTCTTTCAGTTGTTGTACAATTTTTGCCCGCCAAAGAGTACATGACTCTTTAATGTCATTAACAAGCATTTTTTCCTTTCTGTTTTTATTATTGATGTCACCTAAACCCCCGTACTGTACTACGGGGGTAGTCTAAGGTTATCTTCGGGCTTTCAGGTGAACCTGACCAAATTCTAACTATCTTTTTTCAAAATCAGGTGGCCATGTTCATCAAGTGCGATCATGGTTAGCATTTGTTCGATTGCGTAATGAACCAAATCAGCTTCGCTATAAATCTTTTGCCGTCCGCTCATGATGTTTTTCTTGGTTAAGTGAAATGCCTTTTCCTGTAAATCGATAGCCTCCGATTTCTTCAATCTGATAGTAGTTTTCAATGTAGATGCAGTGTTCATTAGAAGCCTCCGTTCACCATAATCTTTTATTCTATAAAATTTGTGTGCAAGTTGCCTACGACATGTTGACAGGAAACATGTGATATGTTTTCTATCTATATAGAATGTTATTAGTGATTTGTATACAACGCCAATTGAGAGAGTTTTTAGGGCAAGAAAGATCGAGTACTCAGGGTCAAACCTCAGTACTTTTTTGAAAGTTACGTTGGTTCGCATAATCTCCGGCGTTATGTTGAATTGCGGGCTGCTAAAATCGCAGAGCAGCCCAGCAATTTACACATAACGTGCATTATGCGAATCAGGCTCCGATCTATCCCGTCCTCCCGCACAAAAAAACGTTCATACCCCTTGACTCCCTAAACTAGTACAAGAGGGATTATGAGCGTTGTTTATTCAAATTCAGATCGTGCTGAATTGGGTGTTCAGTTTTTGAATGCCTATCACGGTTACTTTGATTCATTTCATCGTCAATATCAGCCTTTACAATCCCAACCTGAATACCAAACGAGTGTCGCTCGCTTCTCCCAGTCAAAACGCCATTATTTGTTTTCCCGGCAACGTTATATTCAAGTATTTGGGGAACAGGAAGAGGCATTCTTACCTTCTCTTGATTCACGTGTTCATCAAGTCATTTTTTTGTTTGAAGCTGATTCATTGCCTGAGTTTTCTCTGGATTGGCGTATGTATGTTGCTTACTTAGCATCTGGATTCGGGTCTTTTTCTATCTCTGTGGCGCAAGCTGTTTGTAGTTTAGTGAAGGGATTAGGTGTCGAGAAAGCAGTAACAAGGTTAGAAATGGCTTATTCTTTGGCGTTTGCAACCCCAGACGGCAAAGGAAAAGGCATTAACCTGTTCTGTTCAGATGAGGACTTACAACTGGTTGCCGATGATTTTGTTCACTCACTATCTGATTCGCCTTTATGGTCTTGGTTTGAATCTTCTGGTGATCGGGATACTTTTTGTCATGCCTTTATTCAAATCATTACGAATCGAGTTGAACAGGATTTTAATTTCCCTGCTGATACTGTGTTGAATTTGGTTAATGCATATAAGGAGTTAGGCGCCGTTTTGCGTTTTATGAATCCTTACTTTGTTCGTCGTTTTTTGGACAGACAACGCCTTACCAGAGTGCTTGAGATCTCCCGTATTTTAATGATGCTTTCGCCATTAAAGCCATATTCCTCTGATTGGTTACTTTCACACTATAAGCGCAAGGATGCTAAAACGTTGCGCTTTCTTGAGGCAATGGGGATTTTTGATGCTGATGAAAAATTGGTTTGCAGCCTGAAAGAAGCGTTTGATTCCTCTGTTTCTAATCGCAAAAATCGAGTTGTCGAGTTGATAGTTCGTGCAAAAGGGGTTTGTTCACTAGCCGAAGATATGGGCTTGACAGGTTACTTTATTGTGTTGACTTGTCCTTCTCGTTTTCATTCGGTCAGAACGGTGAAGAACAGTAAAACAGGTAAGGCTTTTCATACTGAAAACCCACAATGGATTGAGAATGGAATGCCGACTGTTCGTGATTCTCATCAATGGTTACTGGACACGTTTACTCGTGTCCGTAAGCGCTTGGATAAACACGATATCACTATTCCAGGATTGCGGACAGTTGAGCCACACGCAGATGGCTGTGTTCACTGGAATATATTGTTTTATTCTCAGCCTGAGCATCTTGATACAGTTTTATCGATTTTTAAGGAAGAAGTATTTAAGGATTCGCCAGATGAGAAGGGAGCAAAACAGCACCGTATAAAAGTGACTGCGGTCGATCCCGAAAAGGGGGATGGCTTCTCTTATATCATTAAATATATTACCAAGATGGCAGGATTTGAGGACGCTAAAGGCATTTCAGAGCTGAACGACAAATATTCAGGGACTTCATTTCAGAATGCTGTACAGCGTGTTTCTGTTTGGTCACGTGTTTCAGGAATTCGGCTTTTCCAGTTCTTTGGTTGCCCAAGTGTTACCGTTTATCGTCAGTTACGGCGTTTGCGCCATCCATTGAAAAAAGGAGATATTTCATTGGAGCATTTTACTGATGATGAAAAATTCGAATTGGAAGAATTACGCCTTGCCGCTGATGATGGCAATTTTTTGCGTTATATCGAGTTAAGCGGCGGTTTTTTCTCGGACTTTGTGGCACAGCCTTATTACCTGACTCAGATTATTGATGGTGAAGAAAAAAAGAATTGTTACGAAGAAACAGCGAGTAAAGCCGTTTATGGTTTTACCTTTCATCACCATGTTTTTATAACTCGTTTTACAAATTGTGAGGTTAGACGAATGAATGAAGCAGATCGCCTTGCGTTGGCATTTTTGCGCGCAGATGAAAAAACTTTAAATCAGGACTTTCTTGATTGTCTCGGACAAGGTTCTGATGATTTTGAAGATGATTACGAGCCAGAGAACGGGAGACGCTTGCCAAGTTTATTAGACGGTACTCGCTCATGATGAGTTTTTCTCTGTGTGTGCTGTATACCCGAATGGATACTTTATTACGTTGCAGGGATGCTGCATCGTTATTGCCTGTCAGAATTATTTGTTTTTCGTTCTCGGAAGATGGTCTTTTATGTTTTTCATTGTGTCTTTTGAAAACAAAGCGGCCACAAGGTGAGGTCACGAACCTTGAGACTGTTTTGTTTTCCTTGGACTCGTGACAATAACTGTCGCTAAATAGAGAGAGAAAAAAATATGATTCAGAACTATGTAGATCGTTATCAGTATAAGCATGCTATGCCTGAGGGATTTAAAGCAATGGCCGTTCAAGGCGGGCACTTTTCTCATGTGCTTTCAGATATTGAAGAAAGAGAAATTTTGACTTCCGATGGCACGAAGGAGCTTAAGCAAAAAGAAAAATTTGGTTTTGTATTGGCCGTGCCGTTTGATGATCATAAGTTAAAGGTACGAACAACTGAGTTTCGTAAGTATGTTTGCTCCAAAGAAGATTATATTTTCCTCAAATCTGTTGAGGCAGATATTTCAGAGCAGCCCGTATATGTCTCATTTTTGCCGAGCGCATGGGCGACATCACGAGATAATAATGGTGTCTGGTATCAATATGTTTCAGGTTCAATCCAACGCTTTGATGGGAAGCCATTAACGAGTAATAAAAAATAACAACGTTCTCTTGTTCCTATGGAAAAAGTGAAGAATTTGATTAAATTATAGAAAAGCCTAATGGTTTTTAATTTGATGATGATTTAATTGTCGGTTAAGTATCTAACATCTTATTTTGTTATTCAGGGTGGGTTTATGGCTAATGATAAAAATATTACTGGTACTATTTGTAATTTAAAATCTAAAGATGATTGTTATTCGATGACTTTAAATATGTCAGATGTTTATGAACCTCGCTCTGATGCTCAAAATATTGTCATTGGTTTTTCTTTTTCATTACTTGTTTTCTCTTTTTTAATATTTTCTTATGGTTTGTATAAATATTGGAAATCAGAATAAAATGCGATTATTTTATGGGTGGCACCTCTTTAAATGGTTCTATATGTGATATATCCAATAATTGTCAAAAGATAATTTTAGATATATCAAGCCAAATTCCAATCTCTTATGATTATCCTTATTTGGGTAAGGTATGGGGATTGGCGTTTAGTTCGGTAATGATGTTATATCTTTTTTCTTTTTGTATAGGTCAAATGATACGCATGGTAAGGCATGCTTAATATAGGAAATTAAAAATGGGTGTATTATCTTCTTGTAAATTTTTTTCTAAAAAAGCAACTTTAGTTGTTGCATTGGCTGTAACTCCTGTATTTGCTTTTGCGGATGAGGCTATAAATAAAACGGGCGTTGTGGATTACTCTGCGTTGACAAGCAATATTAATCTTTCTGGCGATGTGCTTCCTGTTATTATGTCAATTGGTGCATCTATTATTACTTTGCTTGCTGGTATTGCAGGTGTTAAGTGGGCAATGAAAATGGTAAGAGGTGCTTAATTTAGCTTATTTTATAAGGTAAGGGGTGAAAGCCCCTTTTTTTATTATATGCACGCAGATTTATTAACTTTGGTTGTTTTTGTTTGGGGGCTATTATGCGCTTGGGCTGTGATTCAAGGATTAAAAGGCTAATAGTTTATTCTTTTTGCTTTTCATTTTTATTCGTTGGTTGGCCTAGTCCTGTTAAGGCTAATCCTGCTCTTGCGGCGGGATTATTGGTAAGGGTAATTGCACAAACGATGGCAAAGAGAACGGCAATTCAGGTAGCAGCAAAACAGACCGTGACAAAATACCCGTTAACGGAGGCTGCTATGCAAGAAACAATAAGAAGACAATCAGCGGCAACTGTAAGTGGAATGTCTCGGTCAGCAGTATCCAGGGCGGCAAGTTTTCCGGCGAATTCATCTTTACGCAAAGCAGGACAGGTTACTTGGGCAGGGGTCACTGTTGCAGGGGGAATTATGACAGCTTCTGAGCTGATTGATGCTTTTCGTTCTGATAATTTGCAGGTGGCTGTCGATGGTGTTGAGCTGGAAAACGGTAATTATGAGGTTCGTATCGGTGGTCAAACTCGGATTGTTGATTTTCGTCCATCGCCTAATTCCCCTGTGATTCTTTATGGTAATGATTCAAAACCTGTCGGTTCTGATTGGAGGGTAGCTTCGTCAGGTACTTCTCTTGTTAGTAACATTCCGCTTAATGGGGTTGAATCTTATCCAGTTCCTGCGGGTGTTGTTCAGTCTAATTTTCTTAATAATAAACGAGCTGCTTATACGTCAAATATTCCAAGTTCAAGTGATGATTATTTTTATATTGAAGATGATAAATTGAGTTCTTTGAAAGCGTTGTTTTTGATATCCGTTGTTAAGCAGTTTGAACGTGATTCATGGAAAAAACCTGTTATCAATACTGTTAATGGTGATAATGAGAGTTTTGATTACGTTCTTTCGTCTAATTCTTTGGAAGTGTTAGATTTTGTACCTAATGTTAGTGATTCTAAATGGGATGATGATCATAAATTTTTACCTAATGCAATAACTTCTTTTAGTGCTTATGTTCCTGTTGTGATTCACAGGAAAGAAATAAAAAATTCTTATAATCCATGTGAATATCCTCGCATTGTTAATCAGGATGGCTCTATGGAGGTCAAAACGGTATGTACACCACCAAAGGAGTCAGATTATCTTTTCAGTGCAGAGAAGAGTAGTGTGTACGTTTCTACTTCATTAAATTATGATTATGATGGCAATTATTTTAATGAAAGAAATAAATCTTCTTCTGCGAAAATAGTATCTGCCGATGAATTAACGGCAATCTTGAAAGATGAACCTTTAAATAATTCGATTATTGCCAAATTAATTAATGATTTATTACATGATGCAGCCGCTCAAAATGATTATCAGGGGATTAATGTCAATGATGGTGATTATATCACTGAGGCTGAGGTCAGTGATGCATTAAAGTCGTTAGGTTATGATAAGTTAACCGCAGCTGATTTATTTTCGCCGATTCAGAATATTGAATTGGATTTATCTTCTCATGAAACAACGGTTAATAATAACGGCGGCGGTAATGGTAACGGTGGTAATATTGATGTTAAAGTGGATTTAGGGACTGATCCTAAAATTAAAGCTCCAGATTTGGAAAAACCGCCAACGGGAAGAGAAATTGCTCAGCCTATTATAGATGGTATGTCTTTTATTTCTGATTTTAAGATATCAGGTAAGTCAGCGGCTTGTCCTACGGTAAATACCACTTTTTCTTTAATGGGGTTTGATTTTGATTTGGTGATTGATAGCCATTGCGACCTGATAGAAAGAAATAGGAAGCTGATGGAGCTTATCACGTCTTTGGTCTGGGCTTTTCTTGCTTTGCGTATTGTTCTGGATGCTTAAAGGGAGTTTTTATGTACGGTTTTCTGCTTTCTGCGTTGAATACAGTACTTGCCTATCTTTTCCGGGCGGCTGTTCTTAAGTTCATTATTTTCTTTTCCCTGTACTTTATTGTACAGGAATTCATGACGGTCATTGTGGAATTGCTGCCTAAGAGTTCGAATCTTCAGGCATTGTTTGATTTACTGCCTGATTCGGTCTGGTATTTCATTAATCTGTTTCAAGGGGTGATGGGGATTAATTTGTTAATTGATGCTTGGTTTACCCGTTTTATCATTCGTCGACTTCCTTTTATCGGGTAATTGCTATGTCTATCACAGCTTACTTTGGCGTTCCTGGCTCTGGTAAGAGTCACGAGTGTGTTAAAAGCGTTATTCTTCCGGCTTACATGAAAGGCCGTAGAATTGTCACCAATATTGATGGAATTAACCCTGATGCTATTCGTGATTATGCAATCAAGCTGTCTAAAGGAAAGGAGGGGGTTTTTGGTGAAATCATCAAGGTGAGTGATGAACAAGTCATGCAGGATGGTTTTTTTCCCTATAAGCGTAACGATCAAGAGGGTTATTCCTGTGATAGTTCTTTTTGTCAGGCAGGGGATTTGATTTGTCTTGATGAAGTTTGGAGATTTTGGAAAACAGATAAAAATCTGACCAAAGAGCATGAATCCTTTATCTCTGAACATCGTCATTTTTCAAATGCGGATACTGCTGTTACTTGTGATTTAGTCTTGATGAATCAAAGTACAGGTACTTTGGCAAAATTTATAAGGGAGCGCATTGAAACATCTTATAAGATGACTAAATTGGTTACGCTGGGTGCAAAAAATCGTTATCGTGTAGATGTTTATAATGAAGCTAAGTTTTTTAAATCCAATCGGGTGACGTATTATATAAATAAGTACGATAAGGATATATTTAAACTTTACCACTCTCAGAATGGTGGAAAAGGAAAAGAATTAGTCGTTGATTCTCGTCAAAATATTTTTAGCCAAACGAGATTATGGGTATTTATATTTGGATTTCTGATTTTATTCTGTGTTAGTGGTTATGTTATATATTCATTTTTTACTAGTTATGATAACGATAATCCGGTTGCATCCGGCATTGGGGGGAATAACATTCATTTACAGGACGGCCTCTCAGTTTTACCTAATGAAATGAAAACTGAGAATAAAAGAGAGGCAGTAAAACCCATTTATTCTAAATGGCGCATTTCTGGCGTTTTAAGCGTTGATAATTATACCTATGTAGCCTTAGTAAATGCCTCTGGTGATATAAGGCTGGTTAATAAAAATGATTTTCATGGTAAGGGTACTATGATGTTCGGTTTTGTTGATGGGGAGAAAGTCACTTATTTTAGTGGAGTATCAAAATGAACAGGATTTTTTCTATTGTTTTTTTATTCTTTATTCCTTATTTTTCTTTTGCCAAAGGAGTTAATTTTTCGCTTGATGGTGTCACGATCCCAAAATCGGTCAATTTTATTTACAGTCAGGTGTTTAAAAAGCCTTTTATGATTTCGCCAGAAGTGATTACAGATGCGAGATTGGTTTCATTTCATATTACACCGGACCTTGACGAAAAGGCTTTCTTTGTCCGTTACTTAAAGAATATGGGTATCGGTGTGACAACGAAGTCAGGTGTCGATTACATTTATAAGCTAAAAATTGTCGAACCGGTTGCCCCGCAACATACCTTTGTCTATAAACCTCAGTATCGTTCTGTCAGTTACTTAACATCTGTTTTGTCCAGTATTGTTCAGGGGAATTTCGGTCATAGCGGTTCTAAATCTGCTTATGTGGGCGGAACGACAGCGCCCAATAACTTCTCTGGGGCGAATTCTTTTGGCTCATCGGGGGATATGTTGGTTTTCTATGGGACTAAGGCTGATATTTCACGTATAGAGCAGGTGTTACCTTCAATTGATACGATATCAGACGAGGTTTATGTAGGCGGTTATGTTTATCAGGTTCAGACAACAGAGCGTAACGGTTCCGGTCTGGCTTTAGCGGCTAAGTTGTTGAGCCAGCGTTTTTCTATTCAGATTGGCGGCTCGACAGGCGGGAGTATGGATAACTTTATCAAGTTTTCTTCGGGTAATTTGAATGCGTTAGTCGAGTTGTTCAATACGGACTCTCGCTTTACCGTGGTGAGTTCACCGTCTTTGCGTGCCCGTTCCGGTACGTCAGCCTCTTTTTCTGTCGGGGAAGATGTGCCGGTTCTGGGTAATGTCAGTTATTCGGGTGATAAACCTGTCCAGTCTGTTGAGTATCGTTCTTCGGGGGTTATTTTCAATGTTATGCCGGAGGTCAGGCAGAATGTGATTGATCTGTCTATCAGTCAGGAATTGTCTAATTTTGCCAAGACGCATACAGGCGTGAATAACTCACCAACCTTGATTAAACGTAATATTCATACGTCTGTTTCTGTAAATGATGGTGATATTATTTTGATTGGCGGATTGGCAGATAATAAAGATACTGATGTAAATACAGGCTTATCTTTTATGCCATCGTGGTTTTCCAGTAGCAGTAAAGAGAAAACAAAAACCGATATAGTTATCATTCTACAAGCTAAAAAGGTGAAACGTTAGGATTCGCCCCCACAGCGTGCGAGGAGGCGAATCCTAACGGAACAGCTTTTTAGCGTTATATTGATTAAATTTAGCGGAATATGGTTTAATTTAGGTCTATTTTTGTCTTATTGGAATTGTAATTTTGGAAAATAACAGGGGATAAATATGCAACAAATTATAGGGTATGAGCAACTTGATATTTTCTAGGTAATTAATTACTTAGAGGATATTTTATGTCTGTAAAGAGTCAGAGTCGTGATCGTCTTCCTAATGGAAGATTAAAATCTTATCGTCGGGTAGGGAGACGGTTTGCAAGTTGTAAAAGATGGTTTGATAAATCCCCGTCTTGGTATCGCAATCTGATGATGACCAGACCAGAACGGCGGGAAGTGAAACAGCTTCTATCTAAGGTACTAAATGGTAGCGATCCTGATGGAATGGCATTTCCGGTACACAATAAACCTTTTGCATGGTTTTATTGAATGGCGTTAGTTTCATTTGTCTTTACGGTATCTTTATGATGTAAAGAGGTGTCAGGGATGACAAATTGCCGCTTTCAATGCAGTAAAATCAAAGAAAATAAATCATCATTTGTTATCGAAAAGGTAATGTAAATGAAGAAGATAATGACTTTCCGTGAAAAACTGGAATTGAAAAAGAGAGAAGAAAATCCTGAGTTTATTAAAGCGTATGAAGAGGCTAAACAAGATTTAGAGCTTTACTTTCGGGGTGTTAGTGATGAATGCTGTTCTAAAAACTCAATTTCCGAATGAGCTATTTTGAAAACGTTATTAAGATCTCTGTTCCAGCGTCTAAATTTTAAACGGCGATTTGTTACCCCTGTTTGGTTTATGCCCTTCCGGGCATGGAAGGCGGCTCTTTGGAGTTATTGGGGACACCATTGTCAATCCGCCGATACAAGGGGGGACTCATTGGGGAGCACGGCCACTTTCTTCACCCTGCAAAGCCGTCTTTTAGCGGGTTATCAGTGACCTGAAAACTGAACGGTCGGAGACAAAAGAAATGTACGGCTGGCACAGGAATAGTGCGTATAGGGCTGAGATAGTCAGGAGGAACAAATCGCCGCTGACAATGCATATCATAGGAGCAGATTATAGAGCGGGAGGTAACAGATTAGCCGAAAATGATATATTTAATGACGGCAATCAACACGATAGTGCCCCAGATAAGAAGTAATGATGTATTCCATTTAAGATTTGTTCTGGATTTTAGTTTCTCTGATTCGACGCTTGTTTTGGTATTGATATCACATAGTTCTGTGATGACTTCTACGATCTTTTCTGCCTGCTCATCGTTTATGCCTGAATCTTTTAACAATTTAACTGCATTGCGTAATTTGAGTTGGTTTGTTGACATATTGATCACCTCATATACTTATATATCGATATTTTAGTAAAAATGGAAGGCCTATGAAAAAGTTGAAGACACATTCAGCATTACATGCTGAGTGTATGAAAAATCCTGAGTATAAAGCAGCGTATGAAGAATCTTCCGATGAGGAAATGGAATTTCAGATAATCCAGCACCTTGAAGATGGACAAGAAAAAATTATTTTTGATTCAAGTCTTGATGAGCTTTGATAATTTTAAGTTTATTTTATCATAATGTTGCTAAGTTCAATGGATTAAATGCCCGTTAGGGCATGTAAGGCGGTACTCGAAAGGTTATGGGATAACAGTGGCTAATCCGCCGATACAAAGGGGGGACTGAGTCAGGGAACACGAAACCTTCCCTTCACCCTGCTAAGCCAGTGAGCGAAGCGAACCACGGAATTATCAAACTCACGAAAGCAGAGCGGTCGATAGAAAAAAGGCTATTCAGCGGACACGGCGAACTAAGTACTCATGTTTAATAGAATGAGTGCTTATTTTTAACGAACTAAGCACTCATGTTTAAGGTGTTAAAATTATAGTAACTTATTGATTATAAATGTTTTTATAGTCTCTAGCTCGGAGCTAATAACTTTTTTATATTTCGTAGTTCTTCTAATCCACCTGGTCTCATAAAACCTAATGTTCCATCATTATGATCTATAACTTCTTGGAGTTGGGCTGTGTTTTTGTATTTTTCAATCTTTGATAATGCATAAGAAGCATCTTCTATTAAATTGTATATTTTTACTTTTTTTATATTTTCATGCCATTTTTTTGTTTCTTCATTGTAAATGTATACACGATTAAATCCTCTTATTATGCAATAACCAACTACTTTCCATTTTTTCAATTTATTTTCCTTAAAGAAATTTAGGGGGGATATATATCAAAACAAATGTATTATTTACTG
This sequence comes from Xenorhabdus sp. SGI 60, assembly GCF_056632175.1. Classification (NCBI taxonomy): domain Bacteria; kingdom Pseudomonadati; phylum Pseudomonadota; class Gammaproteobacteria; order Enterobacterales; family Morganellaceae; genus Xenorhabdus; species Xenorhabdus sp. SGI 60. Next base: position 2,142,956 of record NZ_CP196860.1, read on the forward strand.
AAAACAATCCATATAATGAATGCTATCACTATGAATATTAAAAAATTTCTAGGGTTTGTTGGAATATTCATTACATTATCCTCTTAGTAAATGTGTCATGCAGAAGTGGTCTAAGGCTATTTTCGGGTTTTCAGCCTTGCACCTGATGTTTTATATAATGACTTATGTTAAGTCTTTAGCTGCGATTTCCACGACGCTTTATATCCCATGAGTTTTTTAAAACCTGCATTATCAGAAAGTGGTCGCTCCAATATTTGCATAAACACATGGTATTTTTCTCCATTAACAAAAAAGTGAGACTGAACGAGTATGGTCCCTTTGATTAGTTGAAATTTTTTATTTTGTAAATCAATATTTTTTGATTTTTTTAACTTAATGGTAGTTTTCAATGTAGATGTATTGCTCATTAGTGGCCTCCGCTCACTATTATTTTTATTATGACCAAGTTGCCTGCAACCTGTAACAGGTAACTTGCGGTATGTTTACATCAAGTAGTGCTCAGGGCGAGCGCCCGAACGTTTTATGAACACGATTAGTGCAAAAATAACTCTCAATGAGATTGAGTTTAAAGCAATCTAACACATGCCTCCATCAAAATAGTTTGGATATTGTTTGTGCTGTTTTTAATTTAAGCACTCACGCTCTCGCCCTGAAGTAGTGATGTTATCTGTGATGTATATACTGTGCTAGTGGATAGGGCACATAGAATTAATTTTTTCTTGAAAATTTCCTGTAATCCTCATCGCTTATCGTTTCTAGTCCTTTTCTGATGAGCCATTCCAAGACAGTTGTATCTTTGATCGGTTCTTTAAGTTCGATAACCGCTTTTACGGTTTCTTTTTCGACTAGTCGCCAGACGTTGTCGTTGATGTGCTTCGTTGGCATTTTTTGACCTCCATATAAATTCTACGTTTATCATAATCTAAAAAATTAAAATATGTTGACAATGAGAATCTAAGAATTTATAAAGAAACCAGAAAATAATTTTTGATGTTCTAATATTCTTACACAAGACCAATTGAGATAGAGTTTTGGGGTTTTGGAGTTGAGGGATTAGAGAAAGATCGTAAGGTACTCAGGGTCAAACCTCAGTACTTTTTTAAAAGTCCTACAGGTTCGCATAATCTATATTATGTTAAATGGAATTTAATTTTATTCATTACCATCTTCGTATTTGATAAATCCGGTAACGCATTAATGATGAGTACGCCCTGCTCTCTGCCCCCCAAACGTTGCAAAACTTTAGCGAGATTCTTTTCATAAAAGACAGGCAATTTTGACGTAAAAGTTACGCTGCCTTTAGCAATATATCAGCAACCTTATAACTTAATTCTTGAGTATCAATGGCCACTTGATTACTTAGTGCAGCAATAGTTAAACATGAATTTGGCAAACGTATAAAATGGGCTCTGTAACCAGCCCATTCACCAGAGTGTTCCAGACTAGGCTCTGCCAAGTGGTTGTGATGTTCTAAGCCAAATGCATAAGTTTCATAGTTTTTAACCATATCTCCAGTAGATGTTATTTTGGATAATGCTTGAGTCATGCGTTGGACTAATGATATTCCACCAACCCTACCGTGAGATAAATTTTCACCCCATAACATGAGGTCTCCAACAGTTGAGTGTACCGCCCCATCACCTGTATGTGTCCATGGCGATTCAAAAAGTTGACCTTTTGGGTTATATGCTCGTGCAAATTCGACAATGATTGGATATTCATCAACAATGAACGTATTTTTCATCCCGAGAGGTTTGAAAATACGTTCTTGACTGAATTCACTCAGTTTTATCCCACTGGCTTTTTCAGCCACTTGCGCTAATAAAAAATATCCAGTATTGCTGTACTCAAATGTTGTCCCTGGCGCAAATACAGATTGAGAGTGCGCATATAAGTGATGTAATGATTGTTCAATTGTCAACGGATCTTGTTCATTAATACCAATCGATTCAGCCAGTTCCATATAATCAACGAGTCCACCTGTATGATAGATTAAGTGACGCAGAGTAACAGGTTTTGCATGGCTGCCTAAATCAGGCAGGAACTTTGTGATTGAATCATCTAACGACAAATAACCGTCATTTTCTAACAATAAGAGCGTAAATGCAGTGAACTGTTTTGAAACTGAAGCTATATTAAATACGCTTTCTATTGAAAGCGGTTTATGTGATTCTAAACAAGCCAATCCTATAGAGCCTTGGTAGGTTAATCCGTTGTCATACTTGGCCATGTAGACAACACCGGGAGCATGTTTATCAAATGATGTTAAAAGTTCATCAAGTGCTTTAATGATCTCAGGATTTTTATTCATAATTACGTCCTTACATCTACTCTTCTCTGTCACGCCACCTGGTTTCTCTGATAATCACAGGTCACCATCGGTTTTATCTAAAAAAGCAGGTAACATAGAACCGTGAATAGTGCTCTACAGTACCTGCCACTTTTTTTGCTCAAATCAATATCTGCATTTTGCTGAAAAAGACGCCTATAAAATTAATAATTCGCTTTCAACCAATCGGTATATCCTTTTTCTCCATTACCGTAATAAGCATCATTATTGAGATCAGTCAGTTCAATCCCGTAGCGTAAACGTTCTACCAAATCTGGATTAGAAATAAACGGACGACCGAATGCAACGGCATCCACCTTACCTTCCACACGACGGGAAATCGCCATTTCAAGGTCATAATTGTTGTTACCGATATAAGCACCATCGAACAACGATCTTAGTTCATCCAAATCAACCTCTGCGGGAATATCACGGCTTTTTCCTGTTGTTCCTTCAACAAAATGGAGATAAGCCAGTTTGAATTTATTGAGTTGCTGGATCAGATAGCCATAAGTTGCCATCACATTACTATCAAGCGGAGTGTTTCCTACTTCTGTTGTCACTGGAGATAACCTAATACCAACCCGCCCACCACCCCAAATATGGGTTACAGCGTCAATAACTTCGATAATCAATCTGGCACGGTTTTCAATTGAACCACCATACTGATCGGTGCGATGGTTAGTTGAATCACGCAAAAACTGTTCCAATAGATAGTTGTTAGCAGCATGAATTTCTACACCATCGAACCCTGCACGTTTAGCGCATTCTGCCGCATGTCTATATTGCCTGATAATGTCAGGGAGCTCGTCGGTTCTAAGTGCACGCGGTATGGACGCTTTCTCTATACCACGACGGGTAAAAACATTACCATCTGTTTCAATAACGGATGGTGCTACTGGTGCTTCTTTATTTGGTTGAAGATCAACGTGTGAGAAACGACCGACATGCCACAATTGCATTACAATTTTACCACCAGCAGCATGAATAACATCTGTGACTTTTTTCCATCCTGCCACCTGATCTTCTGTCCAGATACCAGGAGTCATAGCATAACCGCATCCCTGTGCTGAAATATTAGTTGCTTCTGAAATGATTAAACCGGCGCTCACGCGTTGAGCATAATATGTAACATTAAGTTCGTTTGGGACACCATCCTCATTCATACGAGCACGTGTTAAAGGCGCCATAACAATACGATTAGCAAGTTCAATATCCCCTAATTTGGTCGGCGAGAAAAGATCGGTTCTAGTGCTATTATCAGTCATAACATTTCCTATTTTTTATATTGATATAATGATTCGATCAATACATGAGATTATAACTTCATGAAAATATAATTTAAGTAATTGTCGGAAGAGTTAATTTATCTCAAACAACTTATTATGTCTTTATGTGATGTATTTCCTGAATGAAAATTCAATGGCGTTATATGCTGGGTGGGTTTGAATGATTAATGGAAGGAGAATCACCAAATACCCAATGCCCTGCTTTTGGATATTTGCTCTCAATTAACTTCATAATTTCAATAGATTTCATGTTATCTTACAGATTCCCCCTCATTAATGAAGATTTCCTTTATTTAATTTGGTACAGAACATCACCCACCACATTGAACAGACGATCAAGATCATCAATTTTAGCATTGAACATGGGACCAAATTGCAACGTGTCACCACCAAAACGAACATAAAAACCCGCTTTCCATAATGCAATACCAGCATCAAAAGGCCGGACTACTGCATCTCCATCCCGTGGAGCAATTTGTATGGCCCCCACCAGCCCGCAGTTACGAATATCCACAACATTTGGGCAGTGCCTTAGTGCATGTAATTTTTGTTCAAAATGTGGTGCCAATTCCGCAGCTTGTTGAGGCAGATTTTCTTTTTCCAGCAGTTCCAATGAAGCCAAACCTGCCGCACAGGCAACCGGGTGACCTGAATAAGTATAACCGTGGCTGAATTCAATCATATGTTCGGATAGAGATTGTGACATAAAGGCATCGTAGATCTTGCTGGACGCAATCACCCCCCCCAAAGGAATTGCACCGTTGGTAATTTGTTTGGCAAAGTTAAGAATATCTGGGGTTACACCGAAATATTCAGCACCACTCCAGCATCCCAGACGCCCGAAACCGGTAATTACTTCATCAAAAATCAGCAAGATATCGTATTGAGTACAGATTTCCCGTAAACGTTGTAAGTAACCTTGTGGTGGAATAATAGCGCCAGCAGAGCCAGAAAGGGGTTCGACAATAACGGCAGCGATATTACTGGCATCATGCAATTCAATGATTTTTAATAGTTCATCTGCCAGTTCAGGGCCACCAGCCGCAGGCATCCCTTTAGTAAAAGCCATATTAGGTTGTAATGTATGTGGAAGATGGTCAACATCCATAAACTGACCAAACATTTTGCGATTACCCCCAATACCGCCAAGACTGGTTCCTGCGATATTGACACCATGATAACCCCGCGCCCGACCGATAAATTTAGTTTTTGCGGGTTGTCCTTGGATCCGCCAGTAAGCACGAGCCATTTTTACTGCGGTATCGGCAGCTTCTGAACCTGAACTGGTAAAAAATACATGATTTAAATCACCAGGCATAAGGTTGGCAATTTTATCTGCCAACTTAAATGACAAAGGGTGTCCATATTGGAAACCTGGGGAATAATCCAAAGTTCCCAGTTGATCTGAAACAGCCTGACGAATTTCAGTGCGTGAATGGCCTGCTCCACACGTCCATAATCCTGATAAACTGTCATAAATTCGACGACCTTGATCATCAAGTAGCCAGTTTCCTTCTGCTGAGACAATCAAACGGGGATCTTGTTGAAAATGACGATTAGCGCTGAACGGCATCCAATGTGCTTTAAAGTTCAATTTTCGGAAAAAATTTCTATCTGACATTTTATAGCTCCTCGCACAAGGTTATAACCAAGAGTTTGTAATGAAACTATACTCAAGTTAAACCTCAATTATCGAATCGTTAATGATGAGTTTACTTACGTAAATGATAAATACTTTAACAACCCCCACCCCAAATGCAGTAAGATTAGCCCTCAATCGTAGAAATTGATCCGGATCATTAGCTTGTTATCGCTTTTTCGCCTCTCACAAAGCCGAACACCCGCCATTATTGCCTTACTGGCGATTTTGATGTTGTTCATTGCACCGGTGGTATCAAAAACACTGGAGCACCACTGTGAAGAAATAAAAAGCAGAACAAATCACTGCATGTCTATGTCTGATATGCCATCGACACACACGATGAATCATCATGGTGTGGATCATGTCCATATGGGATTGATGGATGATATCGCTTGTGGTTACTGCCAGCTTCTGATTAATCTGCCATTATTAGCAAGCGGTTTTGTTTCTTTCATTCTACTGACATTAATCGTGTCCCGAGCACCACCAGTATCGTGCTTCTTTGGCCCCGTCATTCGGCTGTTTTACGGCGAATCACAACCACGCGCCCCACCCCTTAATTAGTCAGTCTGCTTGAAATAAACCATTTTATTTTCCTTACCTTACGCAATTTGTATGGCAATGTTACTAATTAAGGGATTTTTTTATGTTTACTACACAACTATTTCGTATATCACCACTGACAGCAGCTTTGACTATCGCACTCACAATGCCAGCCAGTGGCTGGGCTGCCAATATGGAACATACCAAAGAAACAAAAGAAAAACGCATTGCTCATGATCACGATAATGAAACTGTGATCACCGTAACTGCACCGGCAATTTCACCCCTTGAGGTAGCCACTTCATTAAAAGCCCCTCGCCAACCAGTCCCTGCTAGTGATGGTTCTGATTACTTAAAAACCATTCCGGGTTTTTCACAGATCCGTAATGGTGGCACTAACGGCGATCCTGTATTCCGTGGCATGTTTGGTTCCCGTCTGAGAATGTTAATTGATGACAGTGAAATACTGGGCTCTTGTGGTGGACGTATGGATGCGCCAAGTTCTTATATTTCACCAGAAAGTTATGATGTTTTGAGTTTAGTCAAAGGTCCACAAACCGTACTTTGGGGACCGGGTAATTCAGCGGGAACTATTCGTTTCGAGCGTATTCGCCCTCAGTTTGAACAACTTGGCGCTCAAGGTAATGTCAGCACAGTTATTGGTTCTCATGGTCGTTGGGATGGTAATGCTGATCTCAGTATTGGCAACGAACTGGGTTATATCCGTTTGATCGGCAATAAATCCCGCTCCAACGATTATAAAGATGGTGACGGCAATCGCGTCCCTTCCCGCTGGGATAAATGGAATACCGATCTCGCCTTAGGTTGGACACCTGATGAAAATACGTTACTGGAGTTAAGTGCTGGACAAGGTGATGGTGAAGCTCGTTACGCCACACGAGGCATGGACGGCTCTCAATTCAAACGCAAAAGTCTTGGTGTGCGTTTTGAAAAATCTAACATTGGTGAGGTGTTTGATAAATTCGAAACTAATTTTTATTACAATTACACCGACCATGTGATGGATAACTATTCCATGCGTCATTCAAAAATGAAAATGGCCTCAGAACCGGATCGCCTGACAATGGGTGGCCGTATGATGGGAACTTGGATATGGGAAGATTTCAAGTTACAGAGCGGTGTGGATATGCAAACTAATATTCACCGAACCAATACCGATCGTAATATGGCTAAAGCTGAAAGAAATGGCTGGGTGAAAAATGTCCGTTTCCGTGATTACGGTATTTTTGGTGAATTAACCTGGGATGCCACTGCACAGAATAAAGTTATCGGTGGTGCGCGATTAGATCGTGCGATAGCGTATAAATATACTACTCAACAAGAACGTAAAGAAATCCTGCCTGCTGGCTTTATTCGGCTTGAACATCACCTGAAAGAGTCTCCTGTGATGCTCTATGCCGGCATTGGTTATACCGAGCGTTTTCCTGATTACTGGGAGCTGGTTTCGGGTAAAGCGGGCAACAATGCTTTCACTAATATCAAGCCCGAAAAAACGACCCAATTGGATATCGGGGCGCAATATAATGATAACCGTCTGAAAGGTTGGATATCAGCGTATGTGGGTAAAGTAAATGACTTTATCCTGTTCGATTATAACAACAAGAATCCGATAGCCGGTAACGTGAATGCCACCATTATGGGGGGAGAAACGGGGGTTGCTTATCAGTTTAACGAAAACTGGAAAACCGATGCCAGCCTGGCGTATTCCTGGGCGCAAAATACCACTAATCATCGTCCACTACCGCAAATCCCACCTTTGGAAGCTCGTTTCGGCCTGACCTGGGAACATGGGGACTGGACGAGCAGCGGTTTGCTGCGTCTGGTAAATAGCCAGCACCGAGTGGCAATCGATGAAGGTAACGTTGTAGGCAAAGACTTTGATCGTAGCAAAGACTTCGCCATTCTATCTGCCAATGCAACCTATAAGGTGACCCAAAATGTTCAAGTCAGTGCTGGTGTTGATAACATTTTTGATAAAACCTATAGCGAACACCTTAACTTAGCGGGGAATCAGGGCTTTGGTTATTCCGGCAATACGGCAGTAAACGAGCCTGGGCGTACTTATTGGGCCAGAGTTAATATTAAGTTCTAATACTTCTATTCCTGGACCTATCTCGCCCTGATATAAATCAGGGCGAATCACTAGCTGATTCATTATCCAGCAACCAATGCCGTAACAGTGTTGCAAGTTGCTCTTGTTGAGTTTCTGTCAGTGGTTCGAGAATGGCTTTTTGGTTCTCCAAATGGCTTTCCACTGCTTTGTCTATCAATGCCTCTCCTTCTGAGGTCAGAAAAACCTTGCAGCTACGTCGGTCTTCTTCGTTAGCAATACGCCCAATTAATCCTCGCTGCACCATATGTTCAATACGAGTGCTCATTGCTCCAGACGTTAGCATAACGGATTGGTATAGCTCAGTAGGTGTAATTGGTATGTTGTTACGTCGTAGTGTCGCAAGGATATCAAACTCTATGGCACTTAGGCCGTGTTCTTTGAAAGCATGTTGCAAGCGTTGTTCAATAATTTTGTTTATGCGACATAACCGCCCAATGACGCCCATAGACGACGGATCAAGGTCTGGACGCTGTTGTGCCCACTGTATCAGTAATCGGTCAACGTGATCGTACTTCATGCTTTTCCCCTATTCATTTATTTTGATGAAAAGATACTTGATAAAAATTAATTAGGCCATTATTTTAATTTATCTTTATATAAAGATACTTTTGTTATTGATATCTTTGAGTTGATAGAGTGATAAGCAGGATAAAAAATGAACAAATTAGAAGGGCATTACCACAACATCTTACCGTAACCAATATTCTCGGCTACAGCTATTTATGCATGGTCGGGGCGGTGTTTTCTTATATTATCTGGTTTCGAGGAATTGAAAAGTTACCTGTTGTGACAATCTCTTCCCTGGGATTTCTTAGTTCTTTATCTGATTGTATTTTAGGGTATTTTTTTTCTAAAACAAACATTTTCCTTGTTACAAATGATTGGGGCATGCACCATCATTATTGCTGTTTGGCTTTCAATTCCACAGGATCAGACAAAAAAATCCGATAATTCTATAACCTAATGAATAACAGGAAAATCAATGAAGCTTACTATAATTTCAGGTAGTCAACGCCCAGATTCTCACAGCCAACGTGTAGCTCGTTATTTGCAAAAATTAAGTAGCGAATATGGATTTACTGAGATAGAGCTTTTGGAACTCTCCAATGTAGAATTGCCATTACATGATGGTTATGCAACAGATATATCAGCAGAATCTCATCCCTGGCAACCAATTGCACAACATTTAAGAGAGAGTGAAGCATTTATCTTTGTTACTCCAGAATGGCATGGAATGGCAACTCCGGCGTTGAAGAATCTTCTACTACATTGTTCTATAGCAGAATTAGGCCATAAACCAGCATTGTTGGCGAGTGTATCAAGTGGAATTAACGGTGTTTATCCTCTTTGCGAATTAAGGATGACTGGTTTTAAAAATAATCATGTTTGTTTCCTGCCTGATCATTTAATCTTCCGTCAGGGTGAAAGTTTGATTTCAAAAGATCTGATTTGTAACGATGAGAAATTTGAAAGCCGTGTTAACTATACGCTGAAACTGCTTAAATCTTATGCTAAAGCACTGGAGCAAGTTCGTGAAGATGTTGGCGAAGAAAGCGGAAATTATCTGTATGGTATGTAAATAAACAATATCCAGTTCTTTATGCATAACCTCGGCTCAACTATTTGAGCCGAGAGCATTTCCCTTTTCTATCGAGTCATTTCATCGAACAAGTCACAAATTATTATCACAACTGTATAAAAACACAGTTCATCGTATTTCTGGCATTTTTGTTTAATAAAAGAACACAACTCGCAATTCCTTTATAATAATATTTATTATATTAAAAAGTATTAAAATACAAAAATAATGAAAATACTGTGGCATAGATATGAATCTATGAACCTTTATGTGAATAATCATATAAAGGTTCATAATAATATTTATTATATTAAAAAGTATTAAAATACAAAAATAAAAAAAATAACACACCAATAACATTTAATGTCGGTTTAATAATATATTTAACGTAAGATTATGATTTTAAATATTTTTGTATTTAACGTGTTATTTATATGATTTACCCATTGTTATAAAATAGTTATAAGAAAGTTAATATTTTTCTTTGCGTTTTAGGTTTAATTATTATTTTATAGCTACTTGTGGGTAGAGAGTATTATGGTCTGAATTGTCCTGCCATTGTTTAAAAATACAGTTAAATTTTACTATAACCCACTTATTGCAATTCAATCATCGGTTTTATTAATAATGACTTTTCAAGGAGCAATATGCCAAACAGCTAATTGAAAGTTGCCACTTTTTGAAAAATGGAACCTCTTTTATGAAAAAAAACAATTCGGCACGACTGATCTTTTTGTGGATGACATTATTTTTTGGATTATTGCCTGTCAGTGCTTCAATGGCTACTGAATATCAGGAACAGGGTAGAAAAAACTCACCAGATAGTTGGTTATCAGATGAATTTAATCATCAGTGGGGATTGGCTGCTATTGGTGCTCATTATGCCTATGCTCGTGGTTACACAGGAAAAGGCATTAATGTTGGTGTATTGGATGAAGCCGTTATCAATCATCCCGAATTTGCAGGCAAACTGAAAATTCTAAGCCCAGACGACACTTGGAATTACGATGAAAACCCCTACACTGGGATTATCAGTTTTGGTGCTCACGGTAACCATGTTTCAGGGATCATTGCAGCAAACCGGGATGGCAAGGAAATGCACGGTGTAGCATTTGATGCAGGTTTAATTACTGGGAAATATTTACAAACTCCCTATAACCGCACAGAAGCCCTGATCCAAAGCAATGCACGTGTTATTAATAACAGTTGGGGGGTTCGCCCTTCTTATGAAACTGATGAGTATGGCAGGCCTAAACGATGGGAAAATGGGACAGTCAAGTATGACCAAGTTACGTTGCAAGAACTCATTAATTATGTCACACCAATTAAAGATAACTTGGATAGGTTAAGCCGCTCTCCAATTCCAGAGCTCGATGACTATACAACGAGAACTGCGGGTCTATTGCGTGCAGCGCGTCATGGAAAATTAGTTGTTTTTGCTGCGGGGAATGCAAATAACTATAACATCACCTGGTTACATGCGGGTATGCCCTATTTCTTCCCTGATGCACTGAAAAACTACCTCAGCGTTGCCAACCTGACCAGGGAAAACGAAATTAACGTTTCATCAACGCGTTGTGGTTATACTGCCAGTTACTGTTTGTCGGCACCAGGCACAAAAATTTACAGCAGCACGGGAAAATTCGTTTCTAAAGTTGATGGAGAGATTGACGAAGATGCTTTCCAAAATGGTGAGCTGACGATTGATCCCACCTATGATGCTTACACGGGTACATCAATGGCATCACCACATGTAGCTGGAGCCGCTGCCGTCTTGATGCAACGCTTTCCCTACATGACTGCCGGACAGATCGCTGATGTCCTCAAAACCACGGCAACCGATTTAGGGAAGCCTGGCTTGGATGACATGTATGGTTGGGGAATGCTGAACCTGAAAGTTGCTATTGATGGTCCTAAGATGTTCATCACCGAAAAGGATATTCCGAAGAAATACTATATACCCGGCTCTTATTCTGAAACGCAATTCATCGCCAATATTCCAGGTATTGGTGGCATAGTTGAGAAAGGCACTACCGTAGAACGCATCTGTAATAGTATTGAATGCGTTTATGACAGTTGGAGTAATGATATCTCCGGTCATGGCGGATTGACGAAAATCGGTAACGGTACACTCGAACTGGCCGGTAAAAATAGTCTCTATAAAGGACCCACTTTGATTGAACAAGGTCGTTTACTGGTTAGTGGTTCTATAACTTCGGATGTTACTGTGCAAGATGGCGCAATTCTTGGAGGGGATGGTACTGTCGGTTCAATCATGGCTAATGCTGGTGCCAATATTGTGCCCGGCAGCTTATATGCTAATTCTAACCTAAGTTCTAGCGGTACGCTGAAAGTTGATCGTGATATTACTTTCCAAACTGGCTCACGTTATCAGGTAGACGTTGTACCAGATAGCCAGGGTCATAGTGACCGTATTGTCAGCAATGGCCTGGCCATGTTGAAGGGCGGTGAAGTTCAAGTCACGCTGGAAAATAGTAGTAACTTGTTATCGAAGCAAGAAGTTCGTAGTTTGCTTGGTCAGCAATATAATATTCTGCAAGCAAACCGTGGTATCAACGGTAAGTTTACAACCGTAGTGCCAAACTATTTATTCGTTGGCACTGAGCTTAGTTACCAAACTGATCGAGTGATGTTGGATATAAAACGTAATTCCACCACATTTGCCAGTTTAGGAATAACTGCTAATGAACGTGCTGTAGCTAATGCTGCTGATAAGCTGAGTTTGGGCCATCCGGTTTATGAGAGTATCTTGATGTTTGATACAGCAGCGCAAGCACGTCATGCATTCCAGCAACTTTCTTCCGGTCAGATCCATGCTGATGTTGCTGCGGCACAAATCAATAATAGCCACCATCTGCGCGATACACTGAATACCCGTTTGCGTCAGGCTAATGGTGGAACCATTGAACAGAATATCAAAGTTGATAGAAACGGTGTTTGGGGACAACTCATAGGTAACTGGCAACGTGCTAATGGTAACAGTGAAGTCAACGGTTATCGTGTATCCAACTATGGCGTGTTATTGGGCGCGGATAAAGAGTTCGGTGATGATTGGCGGCTCGGTATCGCTACCGGATATACCCGCTCTTCTTTGAATGGTGGATATAACACTTCAGCACGCAGTAACAATTTCCATTTGGCGCTATACAGTAGCAAACAGATTGATGCTTTGGCATTGCGTGCCGGCGCTACTTACAGTTGGCATCGTTTTGATACCAAACGCTCGGTTGCTTTTGGTAATCAATCCGACAATCTGAAAGCGAAATATGGTGCTCAAACCGGTCAATTGTTTACTGAGGCCGCTTACGGAATAAATACTTCGTGGCTGAATCTGGAACCCTTCGCTAACCTGTCTTATGTTAATTTCCGTAATGAAAGTATTAATGAACATGGCGGTGCAGCCGCTTTGAACGGAAAGAAACAATCGAAAAATGCCACCTTCTCCACATTAGGTTTACGTGTTGATCAAAAATGGCAAACTGAAAACGACATCGCGGTAGGAGCATATGGTGAATTGGGTTGGCAACATCAGTTTGGCAATGTAGATCGAGGCACTAAATTAAGTTTTAACAATAGTGATGCTACGTTTACTGTCAACAGTATTTCAGCGGCACGAGATGCTGCTGTAATTAAGGCAGGTACGGAATTGGAAATTAATAAAAATACTAAACTGTCACTGGGGTATAACGGTGTTTTATCAGGCAGTCATAAGGATAATGGTGTATTCCTGAATGCCAATTGGAAATTCTAGTCAGTAAAAATGACAGATGTTCTTGATAGCAAAAACTCACTGCTGGCAATAGCTGGCAGTGAGTTTTTTTATGCCGTGAGATTTTTAGGTTTTTGTATCTGCTTTGGTACAAATCACCTTGGTAGCACTGATAAATAATTAAATCAGATAATGGATTTAAGTCATTAAACCGATCCAAAGGAGGAAAATTGTGACTTATCGTAAAATCCTATTAATCAGTTTATTTTCTGTTTCAGCAAGTTCTTTAGCTTCAAATAATAATGGTGCTCCGTTGATGAAATCAACTGATTCCGGCGCTGAAAAATTTAGAATTGTTGGTAAATTAAATGGAACCTCACACTGCACTGCAACCCTGATTTCTGGTGAGAATGCACCGAATAAGGATACACCAGCGTTGATACTTACCGCAGGGCATTGTGTCGATAGCAATGTAGACACAAATGATGTAATCGTTGATCAGCCGGCGCCTGAATTTTGGCGATATACCCCGGATTACTTTATTGATAATAAAAATGAGTTATCACCAATAAAAGTCAACCGTATTTTATATTCAACGATGAAATACGAAGATATTGCGGTATTACAATTGGATGCAACTTATGGTGATTTAGCGAAAAAAGGCTACCATCCTTTGAAGTTGAAGAAAAACCTTGATATGAAACATCAACCTATTGTGTTGACTCATATTCCTGTCGATAACGTTGATTACAATTACGCTTATCTCAGAAAATCTGAGTGTAATATCACTGGAAAATCACCCGTTTTATATGAAGGTGGCTCTCCGTGGATTTGGACTCCGATTTTCTCCGTGAATTGTGATGGTGTCGCTGGTGGAACGTCTGGTTCCCCTGTTTTTGAGAAAGATAAAACAGATGTGATTGGTGTACTGAACACAACAGTCACACCAGGAATGACTGGCTGTGGACTTGGCAGACCTTGTACTATCGAAAATAATAAAGGTATTTCAAAAGAAGGGGTTAGTTATTTTATTCCTGTCGATAGTATTGCTAATGCGTTGACAAAGGATAGCAAGTTAGATCTGTCTAAACTTGAAAATAACAGCGGTAATATTTTGGAAAGAAGTCCGCTATGGTCACGTTGGATAACTCAGAGCGTTAATCCTGCTGACGGTGTGAAAGCAAAATGGGACATCGTTATCAAGGAAAATGCTGACGTTAAGAATATCCGATATAAAACAGGATTAATCAGTGATGTCGATTGTTCAGCTGAAGCAGGATACAGTGCTGCTATTCCTGCAAGCCAAAGCCCGCTGCAAAACATGCTGGTTCCTGACAAAGAAGGCATCTATAAACTCTGTGTTATTCACCAAGATAATGATGGTCAATGGCAAAAGACAAAAGATGCTTCTGTCATGTTGCGAGAAATTGATAATACTCCACCATCAATTAAACCCGTGTTAAATAAGGATGATTTTGGGGATGCTTGGCGTATAACAGCTAACGCTCGTCCGTATGATATCTCAAGTATACAAATTAAATATGGACCTAAAGCAACAACGAATTGTGACGACAAAACAGGCTATAGCTATCCCTGGAGGCTAACAATGTTGGCAAAATCTGAAGCACCATGGCGTGTTTGCGCATATGGTGAAGATATGGCAGGAAATGCTGGCCCGATTAATGTACTTGATATAGAAGCAACTACTACTAAGTAAAAAAGTAAAACTACGATGGCTGGATGAACTCATGTTCGGTCGAATGGCTGGCAGTGAGTTTAATTTTAATTATCATTTATTCTTGCTTATATACCACTTTATCGGGATAAGTTAGGGCAATTTTATTAGTGAGCGTTCCAGTGCCACAGCCCAGATCTAAAATAGCATGTGCATTTTTGGCTAGAGTCGATCAATTGCCATATTTAATAATCCCTAGTATCTTACTTAATATCATCATACTGATTCCCCCTGTTTCTTTTTCTTTTTTTTATCAAATAATTCTACTGTTACCAATCCCATATCTTATATCTAAGGAGGCTTAAATATGCCGCCACGTACTGTTCTGTCTATGATGCTACTTATATTTTCACTTATTGTATTTTTCGTTGGTGCGACGGAATTTATGTTATCCCCCATGCTCAAGCCCTTGGCTGATGAATTTAGGACAACAACAGACAAGGCCACTTGGTTGGTCTCTGGTTATGCCCTCGCCTACGCACTTGCAGCACCAATTTTCGGTTGGTTATCTGATCGGATCAATCGAAGCAAATTATTGCGGGCATCATTGCTGTTTCTGTTCCTTGACGGATTAGCGCTAACGATAGCCCCCAACTTGGAGATTGCAATTGGGTTACGTATTTTTGGTGGCATTGCTTCCGCCGCTTTGATTCCAACCATATTTGCGCTGGTGGCAGAACTTTTTCCATCTCATAAACAGGCATCGGCGATGGGCATTGTCATGCTTGGTATGACAGCTGGAATTGCAGGAGGCCCTATTTTTGCCGGTGTTTTGACAGAGTTATTTTACTGGCAAGTGCCATTTTTAGTGAGTGCGGTAGGTTGTTTTTTGATCTACATTCTAAGTAAAAAAGCTTTCAAAAAATACATTCCAAACCAGATTAATACCCTAAAAGAAGTTCACCAAACGGTGACGTTTCAATCACTATTTCAATTTGTATGCCAAGGAAACGTAATACGCCCCCTGATTGCGAAAGGATTTTGGAATGGTACAGCAGTATCTGCTTTTATATTAGCCGGAGAAGTTTTAAGGCATCATTACGCTATGGGAACAGGAGCTGTCGGTATCTCTGTTTCTGTATTTGGTATCGGGCTTGGTTTGGGCAACCTATCCGTAAGTATCGTGAATCACCTGAATATCAGAGATGAATGTGCGCTTTTGTTGGCAATAGTTTTACTTTTCATCACCAGTTCTGTATTTATGTTATTACCCCTGTCTTTGCTTTTTAGTTTAGCTTGTCTGATGTTATGGGGATATACACTCGGCCTTGCTGCTCCAATAAGTACTTCAATTCTGGCAAATCGGGCAAAGCAGGATAAAGGTCAAATATTGGCTATTTCAGAAAGTCTGAATAATCTAACCATTCTGTTTTTACTTCCAGTAGCTACTCTGTCACTAACACAATATGGCACTGCGGTAACGACGATGCTACTGGGAAGTTGTTTTATCGTGGCAATTGGGTTAACACTGAAAGATTTATTTGTACTATGGTTACCAAAACGTGTGCGATAACACGTTTAGGCGTGACCTCTCCCAAGCGTACACCGGTTAATGAAGTTATTTTTCCTAAACTTAGATTCACCTACACCGTGTATTTAGCCAAGTCTTTAGGGGTTATTTTCTTAGACACATTGTCTTTATTAATAGATAAAACTATCTTTCCATGTAGTCCATCCAAAGGATTATCACCTATTTTTTTTATTGTCAAAATTGCAGCCCTATTTTTAACTCCAGAAAAGATGGAATCATCTTCATTTTTAAGCCTATTAACATCCCTTGGAGAATACATATCATTACTCATGACTTCTTTAGATATATCCTCCGGGAAATATAGTTGGCCTACAAAATAGAATTTATCTTCCTGTCTTTTTTGTACATTCGCATTCCTTGCTGATAAATGAATATGTATAGCTCTTCCAGCATAAAAACCGGGGAAAATTGTGGTGAATCTGACTATGCCTTCTTTGTCTGTCCTTTGTGCTCCACGAAGAAATGTGCTTTCATCAGTTCTCGAAATCGTTCCTATATTACTAGATGGAGCCTCAAGGTCTGGGTTGATGTATTTCCAGCCTGAATACTTTCCCATTGCATTACAATGCCATATATCAATAAGGATATCATGTAGAGGTTTACAGGTTACAGAATCAATGACTTTCATTGTCAATAAAAGAGGTATTCCTGGTTCATCCTCTGTTATATTCCTTCTCAGTAATTTGTTATTTATAAAATATGGCCCTGACATTTCCTCTGGGGTCATTTCGCAAACGCCGATATCAATACTATCCTCTTTCTTTGATTGATTATGTGAAGAGGCAAAAACGCCTGTTGGAACCAGAGGTAATAATGAGAATACTGCACCAGTAATACTTGCCTGTTTCAGAAAAAGTCTTCTTTCATTTTTCATAAAGTGGCTCCTTATATGCCATTTAATTATTGTCTAGACTAGATAGTAAGGCGATGTCTAAATATATATAACTTCCTCTTTTTTAAATAGAGCTAAATTATGTATCACATTGATATTAAATGATAATGGGTTCACATCAAACAACTAATGGTGTTAATTGTGAAGTTACGAACATTCTTCCACGATGATTTAACTAGACAGGAATATTGAAAAATCGCTGGGTAATGATACGGATATCGTTGAGGAAGATTTTTTGGACTGTATGGATAGGAATAGAATAAAGGATAAGCGGAGATTAAATTATTAACATATTGAAAAATATGGCTTTCTCAATTTCGAATAGCAGAGAAATATGAATTTTGAAATAAAAAAGAGCTTATATTTACCTAAGCTCTTTTTTCAATTAGTTAAACAATTCCGATGAACATCTAGGTTTATTAACCAATAAATGGTACATCTAGTTCTAATCTAGACCGAGATTTTTTCTCTTCTTCATCAATAATCTGGTTCAATTTCTTAACAAAGATAGCTTGAAGTTGCTGCCAAAACTCTTCAAAGTGCTCTTCATTGCGTAAGCAATAAGTCATTACCGCGGCTCGTAATACATAGATATTGCGTACTTTCTCCCATTCACTACGGCTAAAACCACATTTCTTTGCATAGTGCCACGGTGTATCACCATATTCTTTATAATCTAATATGGTTGATGATGTGAGAAAATCATTGGCATAAGCACGCCCTGTGGAGTATGAGCAAAGCTCGTATAGACGCTTGTTAAGCGCATTATGATTGCTCAGACTTTCGCTACCAATTTCTTTGAACGTAAAGTTGATCATATGGAAATCAGGGGATGGAAAGATATGTACTTCAAATCGATGTTTACCGATTTCTATTGGCGGTAAGTTTGCCAGTTTATTCAACAACCTTTGTGCTGTGACGATACCAGCCGCAATTATTTTTCCATATCCATGAATATTCAAAGGCAACAGACGATGAGCAGCCCAAAGTGCCGCTGCTGTTGCTCCCGATTTTGAACCTTCCATGATGGATGAACCAAGAATTCCCCGATTGATGGTATTTGTTTTATCATCATGGTCTTCAAACACATATGCTGCATGTGAAGAGATCAATTCGAGAATGCGCTTGTCTTTCATGCAAATAGCGCCCGCTGCATATTGAATGAAGCCAACTTTATGCGGATCCACAGTAATCGAATCTACTTCTTTCAATGCCTTGAAGCTTTGGTAAACTTCCGGTTTTGGCCAACTGATATTTTCCGGCATGATCCCCACCGAACGGTGGTAACTGGCCAGTTCATCATATTCTACAAATTCTCCCTGCTCATTCAGGAGCAAGGAACACGCATATCCTGCGTAAGCAGCATCAACGTGAATATAGAATGACTCGCCATAACGCTCCTCACACTCTTTTCTCAATGTAATGATTTCATCGATCCGATCAATGGCTCCCACTTCCGTTGTTCCCACCACCGCAATCATTGCCAGGATTGGTTCACCTTGTTCAATTAATTCAAAGGTGATTTTCCGCATTTGAGCAATGTCAGTTTGATAGTTCTCATTTACAGGTAATGGAATAATGTTTTCTTGGCCAATACCAAAAATATCTGCGGCTTTCATCCAAGAATAGTGCTTGGATTGTGGCACCAGTAATTTGCCTAGAATTTCTGCTTTAACTCCCATACCACGGCATGTCATATCGCGAATCTCTTCAAACAGTCCACGTTCTTGCAGTTCGGTAATAAGATCCAAAAGTTCAGCGGTTGGCATATTTTTCAATTGCCGGGACGTTTTATGTTCGATGAGACTTTTTGCTTTAGGATGTTGAGATATAGCAAAAGGCAATGTTTTTAAATTCCTGGCTACCCATAAACCTTCATAATTAGCTACTGTGCCACCAGAAGTAATATGCCCCCAGGATTTCTGCGGGTCATAACCAAACATGCGGCAAAGATCTAATCCTGATTCAAGCTCTAATTCTGTTGTTGTCGGGGATGCTTCATAACTACAGTTATTCGGGTTATACATCATGGCCATAACGTAGGCAAGATTAGAAACCATTAAGGTATCACTACTGATATGACCAAGGTAACGAGGAGAAAAGAAAGGAATAGATGTGTTTTTCAGTTTTGCTGACAGCTGATTTAAGATCCCTTCTGTACGGTAAAGCGTTTCTCTATAGTTATGCTCATAGCGAGCAACGGATGTGACTAAAGTTGAATCTTCGGGATGAAAACCTGAACGCCAATGTAAATGTTCGCTCACTGCATAATCCATCATCTCTCTAAAAAAAACAGCGTTTTCTGATTTTGGTCCCAAAAATAATGCATCTACATTTAAATTAGGATGAAATAGTTTAGTCATGATCATGTAACCTTTTAATTGATTCTTTTTGTCTTGTCTTAAATTAAATATTTATAAAATTATTAATAGATTTTTTTATTTTCTGTTTTAACGACAAATGTCTTGCGGAGGTGATAAAACCCCCACAATCACTAACTGAAAACAATTGTTTGATTTTCAATCACTGTAATTGCATAAAAATCACTCTGCAATATTATGTCGAATAAATCTATTTTATATAGAGATGAAAAATAATTCTTGCATTATTAATAATAAGTTAATAATTAACTTTAATTTTGTGCGCTACCACAAAGAAATGAAAATAATTACCCCATAGTATTTCACTGAAAATATTTCTATTGAAATTATAAATAATGTTACTTTTATGTATAACGTAAACTGTGACAAGGTCCCAGTTTACGTTATGTCGAGAGAAGAGTGAAAAGAGTTAGAATAATCAATTGAAACAGTATGAATTATCTATCATAGGTTTCACATAATAAAAAATGTATATTGATTGATCACTTCAGCAACAAACATGATAGCTGCTCCGATGAGAATATAATAGTTGTTACTAATCAATTGGTTATCTCTTATTTTCCATAGTGAATAAGTCCAGATTACCATTGCAATAATATACAAACACCATGAAAGGATTCTTAATCCAAAGGCGCTTTTGATATTGAATTCAGCTTGATGTGGAAAAATAACATTATCATTAACAATTGTGATTTCTGATAGCCACTCCATATAGGCTGGTTGCTCAATCAGTCGCATGGTAACGCTAATGAAAACAACCAGCAAAGCAGCCATCACTAATTTGATAGGCAATATTCCTCGAAGATATTTTCCTAATGGATAGGAAATAGATGACAGCGCCAATGCAGGCCCTAACGTAAATACTGCGCTATAAAATAAAAAATAGGTGTTAATGTTTGCCCAGGTAATCATGGCGCTATTAACATAAATAATTGCCATATAATAAAGGTCAATTAAACCAATAACCCCAATTACCAGCATAATATAAACATATGCGCGTTTTGTGATCGCAAAAAAAAGTGTGTATAAGACCAGCAAACCAAAATAGATGACAGAAAAAATTGTTTCTATGTTTACCCATTCATTTATTATGTTCTGCAAAGTGTGATAAACACTAAATGGGTATTCTATAATGTTCAAAGAAGCAGCCAATCCTATCCCTGCCAATGCACTACTGACTAGTAATGTTCTTAGTAATATTTTTTGCACAAAAATAGTCACTGAATGTTGCCATGTGTTTAACTCATGCCTAATCCAGTAAGTATAAAGCCCGCTCATCAATACAAGCCCCACCGAGCTTTGTACTATCATTGTAAATGCAATTAATGACCATTCACTCATGTCACAACCCTATTCCATCTATCTGTAACCAAATAACATCATCGACGCGTATTATATCCATATATTATTAATTCAATTTCAGTTTGATTGAGCTATTATGTTGAATAGCTAAAATTTTACGCAAGTTCAACGTTAAGACAAAAAAATTTTATTTTTTCCACTAGTGATGATAAATACTACGATTAATGGCAATATTTTGTCCTTATCAGAGCAACCTAAATATGTTAAATTTACACATATCAATCAATTCTAATGAGCATTTCCTATGATCCCGGAAAAACGTATTATTCGTCGGATTCAATCTGGTGGTTGTGCAATCCACTGTCAGGATTGTAGCATTAGCCAGCTTTGTATTCCTTTCACCTTAAATGAACATGAACTTGATCAGCTTGATAACATCATTGAGCGTAAGAAACCTATCCAGAAAGGGCAAACGTTATTTAAGGCCGGTGATGCATTAAAATCACTCTACGCCATCCGCTCTGGGACCATCAAAAGCTATACCATTACCGAAGAAGGTGATGAACAAATTACAGGTTTCCACCTTGCGGGTGATTTAGTTGGATTTGATGCCATCATTAATACTGAACATCCAAGCTTTGCCCAGGCTTTGGAAACTTCAATGGTATGTGAAATCCCATTTGAAACGCTGGATGACCTTTCTGGGAAAATGCCCAATCTCCGCCAGCAAATGATGCGTTTGATGAGTGGAGAAATCAAAGGTGATCAAGAAATGATCCTGTTGCTTTCCAAAAAGAACGCAGAAGAGAGATTGGCCGCTTTTATCTACAACCTGTCACGCCGCTTTTCACAACGCGGTTTCTCACCGCGTGAATTCCGCCTTACTATGACACGCGGTGACATTGGTAATTACTTAGGCCTGACTGTTGAGACAATTAGTCGCCTACTTGGCCGCTTCCAGAAAAATGGAATTTTAGCTGTCAAAGGTAAGTATATTGCGATCGAAGATATGAATAAATTGACCGTGTTGGCTGGCAAGTCCCCAGCTAATGCGTCCTAACGTTAGTTAAATTTTAGGTCAGATCACTATATTTTGCTGATCTGGCTTACTCTTATCTTGTTATAGTTGTTTATATTGGTTTATCTTCTGTACGAAAGAGGCATTCAGACTCTGCGAGGAACTCAATATGGCAAACTACCAAAACCTCTTGGTTGCAATTGACCCTAATCAGGATGATCAGCCCGCATTAAGGCGTGCCGTCTATATCGTGCAACGCAGTGGTGGGCAGATTAAAGCGTTTTTACCTATTTATGACTTTTCATATGAAATGACCACCTTACTTTCTCCAGAAGAAAGAAATGCTATGCGAAAAGGTGTCATAGGCCAACGAGTCGCTTGGATAAAACAGCAAGCCCATTACTACCTTGAATCAGGCATTGATATTGAGATCAAAGTGGTTTGGCATAATCGCCCTTATGAAGCCATCATTCAAGAAGTTATTACTGGAAATCACGACTTATTATTGAAAATGGCACATCAACATTCCCGATTGGAATCGATGATTTTTACGCCACTTGATTGGCATTTGTTACGTAAGTGCCCTTGCCCTGTCTGGATGGTAAAAGATCAAGTATGGCCAGAAAATGGTTCTGCTGTTGTTGCTGTCAATTTATCTAATGAAGAACCTTACCATAATGAATTGAATCTGAAATTGGTGCGTGAGACACAAGAACTTGCCAATCGAATTGTAAAAGACCCTCTGATCCATCTCGTTAGCGCTTATCCAGTCGCACCTTTAAATATTGCAACTGAATTACCTGACTTTGACCCTAATGTGTATAACCAGGCGTTGCGCGGCCAACATTTGATCGCCATGAAAGAGCTGAGACAGAAATTCTATATTGATGAGCAGCAAACTCACGTTCATGAGGGTATACCGGAAAAAGTCATCCCTGAAATATGTGATGAACTCAATGCTGGTGTGGTTGTTTTAGGTATTCTTGGTCGAACGGGGTTATCAGCCGCGTTTCTTGGCAATACTGCCGAACATGTCATCGATCGACTAAGATGTGATTTGTTGGCTATAAAGCCTGATGGTTTCGTTTGCCCAATCAAGATAGATGTAGACTAACGTGCTTAGTCGTTGATATAGATTGCCCGACCTTCATTTCGGGCAATCTCACGTTTTATCATCAACAATATTTTTCAGAACTTATGTCCACCAAATAATATCGCCATCTTCGTGACGTCCCATAAAGCATGTAATGAGTAGCCGCTTTTCCTGCAATTGATTGGCATTTCCAGTTAAAACTGCATGTATCAAATTGCCATTGAGTAGGATCAAATCCCCTGGCGCTATATCAATGACCATACTCTCATGTTCTTCGAGTAGATCTGTAGGATAAGGAAAACCACTGTGGGTGAGTCCAAGAGCAGAACGTGATTCCATATCAGGGTCAATATTCCACACTTTCAATTGCCCGCTCCCTTGTGGAACTTCCGCATAAAAATTGACCGCCATGACACGCTTGATACCCTGAATCTCAAAATCATTTTGTCGAGGATCGCTAAGTTGAGCTAAATCATCGTGAGGTAATAACAAAAACTCTCCTGAATTATTCCAATAGACTGCTTTGACATCACCAGCTGGCATTCCTTGATACATGGCTGGACGAATCTGTAATAAGTTTTCTGACTGCGAATCATTTAATTGCGCTATAAAATATGCTTGAGGATTAAGCGTCCCCTGAAAAAGTTGAGTAATTGCTGGACGAAAATATTCAACCTCTTTGAAATACGCAAGCGTTGTTTTTTCTATGTGAGAAGCACCAAGGAAATACCCTTCTATACCATCTATCCCGTCACCATATCGGGGTTTTCTTGCTGTAGATAGCCAAAAATTATCAATGATTTTTTGTCGTTGCTCCCACGATAAGAAATGACGGATTCGACATGCTGCAAGATGACCATCCAGAAGAGCATCAACAGCACTTTTTTCTATGCGGCCTTCAGTTTCATGTATAACAAATTCTGATTCTTCCAGCTTCACTCCTGTGAGTGATAAATTTTTGTGCGTCATGACTGTTCCTTCAATATATTGAATCATATTTCGTTTAATTTATTTTTGGATTCTTTCTTTTATATCTTGAGTTTTATATAACATTTTTCGTTTCCTATGCAAAAAGCCTACAATTGCAGGAACGGGACTTACTATTCTCTCCTGTTCTTTAAATTTAGAAGCATATCTTTCCCGCAATTTAGGCAGAAAACTCCAGTGTGTGCTACCTGAAATATGGTGTTCTTGATGGTGACCATCATTAAAAGTTAATAAATTGTACAATTTCCCATAATAACTGACTGAATTGGAGAATTGATTTTCTGGATTTGATCCATAATGTTCATAATAGTTTTGAATATTAACCAAAATAAAAGCGACTAATAATGATGGTAAATAACAAAGCAATGTCCATTGCCAGGATAAGGTAAAGAAAAAAACCAGTCCAACAAACATAGCAAGCCGATCCAAACGCAGTTGGATAAGTTCTTTTTTCTTATTAGCCTCAATTTTTGAAATTAATTTTTCAAATCCACGATCATATTGACTGAAAGGTTTTCTCCATGAAAATATTGCCCATAACATATGAGGGATAATTTTATAAAGGGTATTGAGTCCGCCTAAAAAAGCATAATTCAATAATGTATTATGTTTCCCATCTTTACCGCCCAAAAATGTTGACGAACTATCCTTAATAGGATCACCATTATCATTATGATATCTATGGTGATTTCTGACATGTGTAAATTGATAAGCTTGGATTGATTGCCCTATATTGATAGAGTTGAGCATAGAAACGAAACCATTCATAGTTGGCGATATAAACCATGGAGTATGACTAAAGAAATGTGAAATGACTATAACATTGTATGTGGCTATAAATGAAAGAATAGCCATATTAAATAGCCAATTTGAAATTGAAAAACCACTCCAATATGACGATAGCATTATACTTATAATAATATTTAACAAGCTAAAAATAAACATGATGGAATCTTTAGTGGAATATTTCCATATTTTCATATTTACCTCATTGTTAAAATTTCAATAGTAAATATACTTTGAAGTTAATATTTTCATTATGTAAAATATAATGATTAGCCTTGCCAGATATTCACTATTAATGATTTTTTATTAAAAATAAGATTGCAAACTTCCTCGGCGTCTGACATCTAAAGTTGCACAATGGAAAGATCCACCGAAGCTATTAAAATTCCTGAAATTACATGGAATAGGTGTGAACCCCCAACGTTTCATTGCGGCTATCATGGGTTCATCTTGCTTTTCTACGATCACTCGATTTTCATCCAACATTAGTATATTCATATTAATCCATTTACTGGTCATATATAAAGGATGGGAATCTGGAATAATCGGTTTTGGTGCATGCAATACATCCCAACCTTTAAATAACTCTGGAATTTCCGATACTTTCTCAGGATTAATCAGTAACTTCCCTGGTGCAATAGGAACAAAAGTTGCGTCAATATGCATTGGGTTTGGATCATCAAATTCAAAAACATGTATACGATATTCATCTCCAATATGTCTTCTTAGCCATTCAATTCCAAAATCATTTGTTACATGACTTTTCTGAGCAATTATATCTCTGCCACAACGATAAAAATCAGCCGCGTCAAAAGTGGGTTCAAACTCTGTTACAGCAAGAACAACTTTCTGTTGTTCTATACCCTCTTTCTCCCAATTAAAATTATATTGTTCATCAGTCAATTGCGGTTTAGGGGCAGCGCTCCATTTAGCTCCAGCCTTAAAATATTCTTTCAGTAAAGATTTATAGGCTGACGTTTCAAAATAACGAGAACGCCATGCCAGCGGGCATTCGATAATATTATCACCAATAACAAAAAGTATATCTCTAGGCATGGCACAATATAATCCTGTAGTTGCCCATCCTGGTGCACCGAATACTTGTGATTGATCTTGGGTATCGGGACGACGAACTTTGACTCCTTCATTTGTAAGAATATGAACAAATTCTTCTAATTCTCTAGATGCTGCTTCTATACGTTCTTTAGGAAAAGAACGACCCGCATTTCTTTGGAAATTAATGACCTGATCATCTGGTAATACAGGTTCCAGTGCCATATGCCATGTAGGAAATCTGGCACCATCAACAAGACCAACAATCACTTCTTCAAGTGGATCCCACTCGGTAAATGCATTGACGGGTGACTTAGGTGATTCTAAATGAGATAATTTTTTCATGTTGCCCCCATTTTATTATTTAATGTTATTCATTATCCCCGCCTGTTGAGATTAATCAGATTTTAAAAATTAGCAACTCCGCTGATCTTTAGTTATTTTATTATTGTAAGACTACAAAATAATAATCCATATAAATCACAATGATTTTAGCCATTTGAATTTATTTGAAATTATTAATTTTATTTATCTTTTTTTCACGAAAAACCATAGCCAAACCGGTTATTATCGCGAACATACCCACGATACTTAAAATAGATAACGCATTACCTAAAAATAAGTAATCCATTATTGCTGTTACTCCTGGAACAAGGTAAAACAAACTAGTGACATTAACTAAATTACCAGCTCTGATAAGTCTATAAAGTAATAATTGAGCTACTACAGAAATCACTAAGCCAAGCCATAATGCAGGTATAATAAAACCGATGACAGGTTCAATATGGAAAGGTTTGAAAGGTATAAATAACAGGCAAAGCAATAAACTGACACCATATTGTAATGGTAATACTTCAGAGGGAGCTTGCTGGATTTGTTTCTGAAAGATGGCTCCGATACTCATACAAGCCAGAGCCGCTAAAGCAAAAAAAGTTCCTGAAAAAGAAAACTTTGTCAAAACTAACCCTTGAAATACAACAAGCATTAATCCGATGAACGACAGAGACAATCCTATTAAACGGCGAGCGGTGAAATTTCTTTCCATCACCCAAAGTGTAATAATTGGCTGAATTCCCATTACCGTAGCCAAGATGCCTGGGGTTATTCCATTTTCTAACGCCAGAAAATAAAAAATCGAATATCCTCCAATGATCAGTAACCCAACCGCCGCAATTTTATTCCTGCTTCCAGAAGCTGGAAAGAAATGTTTTTTGAACATGCAGAGTGCTAACAAAAATAGAAATGCAATCGCAAAACGCACCGTCAAAATAGCAAAAGAAGAACTATGATCCAGTCCCCAACGAGAAAAGATTGCGCCACTACTCCATAATAAAACGAAAAGAGAAGTTGAACCGTAAGCACTCCAAAGTGTTGTTTTTGAGGTCATACAAATACACCTGTCATCGTTATTTAAGAAAGGTAAAAATCTGTCGAATAATATTTGATCGCAAAAATAGAGCAGGATAACGGCCATCTTCCCTGTCAAAAATTCAGATTTCTGGCGGCGTTTCTTAGACGTTCATCTCCACGCCGATCATACTTTTGGGTTGTAGTGATGCTTGAATGCCCCATTGCATCTTTGACAGTCACGATATCTTCACCATTGTCCAGCATGGCTGACGCAAAAGTTCTGCGCAGATCATGCGGGGCAAATTTTTCCAATCCGCTTTCTATTCTGCGTGTCTCAAGGATGTGATAGATGGCTTGATCTGATAAACGGTTATCAGTGACATCATCATGACGACGAATGCGGGTAAAAAGCGGGCCGGGGTGATCTCCGCGCACTTCATTTACCCAACGATTTAAACGTTCCCATGTTCCTTCCGGCATATAGGACAACCGTTCTTTATTACCTTTTCCCATCACTCTTAATGCTTGCTCGCGACGAATAATGTGCTTCATATCGAGAGAAACAATTTCTGAACGACGAAGACCGCATCCCACAAGCACACCAATGATAGCTGCGTCACGTAACCCTTTTGTGCTGATATCATTTTCGCAGGTAAAGAATAAAGTTTTTATTTCATAACGCTCAAGTGCCCTGCCTTTTGGCAATCGATTTCCTCTGACAGATCGCACCTGTTTTATATGTTGAAAATTGTCAGTGTCGAGTTGTTTCATTGTCCATGCTTCCAATGCAACACCTTTCAAGGCAGAAAGATAAGTATTTATTGTTGCGGGAGCTTTACCCGAATCTGAAAGCATTTCCATAATGGCTTGAACATGGTGGCGACGAAGTGCATGCCAGGTACAGTCTTGCACATTTTGATATCCCAACATTTTTGCCACGATATCCAGAAAGGATTTCATGGTTTGGCGACTGCGTTTTGATCCAAGACTGACAAGATAGGCAATTGCGGGATTGTCATATATCTGTTTTCCCGTTGCTGATAGCGACATCAGCATACCCTGTTTTTGTTGAGGATCGTCGGCACAATCAATGATTGTTTATCACTGTTATTTTCATAGTCGAACGGAACAGACATTTCCATTTTCCTACCCTGTTGGTTTGTTTTTTATGCAGTTTAGCTGCGCTTTTGTAGTTACGCTCTGTAAAAATTACGTCTAATCACCCACACCATCTTATTCAATAAATCTTACTTTTTCAAATGTATATTTTAATAAGTAGATAAGTTGCGATAAAAAATACGCTAAATATGTCATGCCTTAACACTTTGAATTTATTGTAAATTTACTTTAAATGATTAGTGATTACCCTGGAAAGGGTTTCAACTGACTTGCTTTATGACGTTGTCACTTCTTTTATCTGGTAAGTTTTGGGGAAATTTGGGTTATGTTAATAATTATAATGTATTTAAGGTGCATTGAGGATACATCATGAAACAGGGTGATACAATGCCGTTATCCTAGCCAGCCTTACGGGACAAGCGCCTTCGCCAGAAAGGATAAATGCTTTGGCTAGTAACCTACATAATTTATGGACCCATAAATGAACATGTCGACAATAAAACAACCTGCCCATCAAATTTTATTCTCACTTTTGTTCCGTTCACGCTGGACACTTACCATTGCTGTCCTTGCCAGTATCGCCAATGGTATTTCCAGTGTCTCTTTGATTACATTAATTAATAGAGCAGTGACAATCCCTAGCGAAAATTATTCTTCGTTCGCTTGGTCTTTCGGTATCCTGGCGGTGCTGGCTATTACCTGTCGCATATTGAGTGGCGTGATTTTCGCTAAATTAAGCCAGAACACAATAGCGAAGATGCGCCAACTTATTTCAGAGCGCGTTGTTCGTGCCCCCTTTCGTCAGATTGAGCTACTTGGTACTTCTCGAGGTCAATCTATTATTACTGATGATACAACTAATGTATCAATATTATTCTTCACCTTACCCAATATCATCATGCAGGGAGCGATCGTACTAGGTTGCCTCGGTTATCTGGCCTGGTTATCCTGGCCTGTATTCTCTTTAGCATTGGCTGTAGTCATCATTGGTTCACTCGGTTATAGTCTTGGGCGGCTCCAGAGCGATCTCTTCATTCAAAGCAGCAGGCAAGGCACAAGATCGTCTTTTTCATCACTTCAACGCCTTATTTTCTGGTGCAAAAGAGTTGAAGTTGCATTTCTCACGCGCCCAGTCTTTTTTTACCCACTCACTTAGCAGTGAGATTGATGCGGTACGCCAGCATCGTACTCGTGCTTTTAGTGTTTATGCCTTTGGCACTGGCTGGATCCTCTTCTTATTTTATGTGTTCTTAGGTGTAGTGATATTCGCCCCGACTGTGATGCCGTCTCTTGGAACAGCGACTTTGGCTGGCTATTTGATTATCTTTCTGTTTATGTTGATGCCCCTGGATGGACTGTTAAACAGTATTCCAACATTGAATGTCGCTCGTGTGTCGCTGCACCGCATTGGAAATGTACTTGCTGAATTGAATGAACAAGATCACTTTGGTCAGCAAATCTCTGCTAACGAATTTGGTGAAGTTCACTCACTACGCCTGTCTGGCCTTACCCACAGCTATTATCGGGAGAGAGAGGATGAAGTATTCCAACTCGGTCCCATTGATATGGAACTTAAAAGAGGAGAAATTACTTTTCTGATCGGTGGTAATGGCAGTGGTAAGACGACACTCGCCAAGCTTTTAGTCGGCCTTTATGCACCTGAAAGTGGCGTCATTACCGTTGATGGACATGTAATCACTGACAGCAACAGAGCAAACTACCGACAATTATTTTCAGCGATTTTTTCTGATTTCCACCTTTTCGAAACTTTGGTGGGCTTGAGTGACTCAGATTCAACACTGGATGCACGTGCCAACGCGTTACTCGCTAAACTACATTTAGAGCACAAGGTAAAGATTGAGCACGGTTGTTTCTCGACCCGAGATCTATCACTGGGACAACGAAAACGTCTTGCCTTGGTGGTTGCTTATTTGGAAGACCGGCCATTTTATCTGTTTGACGAATGGGCTGCCGATCAAGATCCGCTGTTTAAAGCTGTATTCTATCAGGAATTATTGCCCGAATTAGCCGCACGCGGTAAAGCAGTACTGGCTATTACACACGACGATCGTTTTTTCCACTTGGCTGATCATTGTATCAAGCTGGAAAATGGTCGACTTCTTGTCAAAGACGAGACCGTACCGTAAGGCTGGACAATCAACGCGGCAATGCGATAAATCCCTCTTCCAGCCCATGGACTTCTATACCTTCCGGCATAGCTTCCCCGACAGTTACCAGGCGGGATATAGCTTGATGTTTTAAATCCGGGCGCCAGTTTACGGTTAATTGTCCATTGTTGGCGCGTTTTAGTGCTGATTCTGGTACAACTATTCCCTGTTCATTGCGATAAATAACAATATTGACTTTGGCACTCATTCCGGGTCTGATGGGATAACCTTGATTCATAGATGAAGTCACTTTAATCACAACATCATAATAAATCGCCGATCCTGGTTTATCCGTACTCACGCTTTGCATCGCAATGGTTTCAATTTCTCCATCCAGAGGGTGCTCAGAAAATCCCTCCCCACTAATTTTTACTGCCTGCCCTTCTTTGAGTTTGGCGAGATCGGTTTCTTCGACCTGCGCCAGTACCTGATATTGGGTTGTGTCCATAATTTCCAGTAAAGGCGTTCCTTCAGTGACCCGAACTCCTGTCTGAATCGTTAAGAGCTTCTTACTTTCTCCCTGTGTTGCCCTAAGCACAACCCCCGAAAATGGCGCTTTGATTTCTTTATGTAGGTATTGTTCTTGTAGCGCCATATAGCGGCTTGTTGCATTTTGAAGCTCCATTTCTGCAACACGCACGTTATTAATGCTTCCTTTTTGTCGAATGGATGCAAGATCGTCCTGTACTGAAGCAAGTTCCGTCAGTTGTCGGCGAAGTTGCTGCTGGAGAGTTTCCACTTCCATTTTTGGCACGATGCCCCGTGAAAACAGAGCCTGTGTTTTGGCGAGATTATTTTTCAGTTCCATAACAATATGGTTTGCATTTTCGACGTTTCTTCTGGCCCGGATAACTTCCTGACTGTTTTCCCAATCATGCAATTGGTCAACGACAGATGAAGCCTTGATCATCTCAACTTGCGCTTGCCGAAGATCAATATCGATCTTTCGGGTATCAAGCATAACTAATGTTTGACCTGCTTTCACCCACTGCCCTTCTTTGGCCAAAACTTGTTTGATAATTGCATCAAACGGCGCGGGTATAGTTTCAAGACGTGCAGATTGTAGATGGCCGACCAAGCCAAGCCGTTTTTCTATAACAGTTTGTTTTACCTCAATCCATTGTACTGACTCCTGAGCTGGCGATGGCTTTAAGGATAAAAAGGTAAAAAAACAAGCCACCACAATAAATATGCCAGCGATGGCCCATCGATAACGTTTAATCATTGAGTGTTATCTCCCAGCTTTCCAGTGTAGTACCAAGAATTTGATCCAGTTCAGCCTGAGCATTGAGATAGTGAATAAGCGTATTCAGGCGGGCATTTTCGGCATTTCTTAGGTCGGTTTCAAAACTCAGAACCTGAAAGTTGCTGGATCGGCCAGCTTGTAACTTTTCCTGTTCAATGTCGAGTTTCTTTTGAGAAAGAGAACTGGCTTTTATTGCTAATTGATATTCCTGCCAGCGTGATTCTGTATCACGGATTGCATTAATGACTTTTTGTTCCAAATGTGCTTTTTCCTCCTCCAAGCGTAAGGTTTGCTTCTGGACATTGACTTTCGCCTGAACTTCTGTTTGTTTCTGAGTCATATCACCAATTGGAATATCCAATTTTATACCCACAAAATTTTCCCAGTTTCGGGTTTCAGAAGTAGAGCGATTCTGAGATGCGCCGCCAACCAGTGATAAATCCCAGAGCCGGTTATTTCGGGCCTGCAATAATTGAATATCGGCTGTCTTTGCAGAAAGTAATTGAATAAGGTAGTCAGGCTGCTGGGCTTGTGCCTTGGCAATTGATTGTTCAATATGCAGACTGATATGTGTTCCTTTTAGCGTATCTGTAGCATAGATTGGGGTTTTATGGTTTAGGGCAAGTAACTTAAGTAATGCCAGCCTTGTGGAATGCAGATTGTTTTCCGCCTCTTTTGCCGAAAGCTCCTGCATGGCCAGATCAGCCTGCGTTTGTATGATATCTGTCTGGGCCATTCTGCCTGCATCAATCAACTCTTTGTTAATCTCGACTAATTTCCGCATCCGCTTAAGGGAAGCAACTGATAATGATTGTTGCTCCTGAGCACGGAGTAATGCATGGTATGCGAAAATTATTTGCGTGATTGAATCGGAAATAGTCGCTTTTAAATTCAACCTATTGGTTTGTTCCTGGAGTTTAGCCAATAAGATCGGGGCATTGTTAACATCAGTTCCTGCTCCTCGTAAGAGAGGCTGTACTACAGTAATACTTGCACCATCATTATGAAAATTATTTACCCCAGATCTCGTGTTCTCACGCGTCCAGGAAAGAGTGAAACGCGTTCCCAACGGAGTGAGTAGTGTGGCATTCGGAGAAAGGTTGGTTTTCCTGAAATTTTCATCCTGATTTTTACCCGCAATGTAACGCCCACTTAGCTGTAGCTTTGGTGTAAATCGATCTTCTGCTACCCGTAAATCAAATTTCTGGGCGATACGATCCAGATAAACACTACGTATTGCGTAGTTATTTCT
The DNA here is from genome assembly GCF_056632175.1 of Xenorhabdus sp. SGI 60. Classification (NCBI taxonomy): domain Bacteria; kingdom Pseudomonadati; phylum Pseudomonadota; class Gammaproteobacteria; order Enterobacterales; family Morganellaceae; genus Xenorhabdus; species Xenorhabdus sp. SGI 60. The sequence goes on from NZ_CP196860.1 coordinate 2,176,115, forward strand.
TAAACCAAGCGATATTGCATCACTCAACGATAAGCCTATCGCCTCTTCTGAGGCTTCCCGATGCAGACTGTAATCAGGTTCTCGTTCCTGTTCAGATGCAAGAAGCGCTGTTTGAGGAAAAAGGAAAAACAAGCTCAAAGAACCATAAAGAAAATATTTTTTAATCATCACGTAATGCCTGTACGGGTTCCATTTGAGAGGCTTTATGTGCGGGATAAAAACCGGAGATAAGTCCCGCCATGATTGAACTACCTATCCCTAAAGGAATAGACAAAGGGGCTAAAGAAAATGACCAACCAGAATAAAGGACAAAAAGAAAGGAGACGATAACCCCTGCCAGTGTACCAAGAATGGCGCCGGCCAAAGTCAATGCCGCCGCTTCATACAAAAAAAGGCGCCGGATATCCTGAGTTCTTGCACCTAAAGCCATACGTAACCCGATCTCTTTTCGTCGGGCGGAAACGTTCATCAGCATCACATTTGAAATAGCAATACCGCCGGTAAGCAGTGAAATACCAGCCAATCCGATCAACATAAAGGAAAAGGTTTTGCTTTGTTCTGTCTGTCCTTTCAGGAGTTGCTGGGCTACCCGAACGTCAATATCAACCGCTGGAAACTTGCGCTTGAGCAACGTCAATAAATCTTTCGCATCGGTTTCTGTAGTTGCGTTCGTTATCGTGCGAGCAATGATGCCATTTAAATCGGTATTGGGTGAGATTTTACGCATGGCATTAATGGGCGCAATCACCACTGAATCCAGCGAAAAAGGAAAAATAGGGTTTTGCCCTTTTATATCGAAAATACCAATTACGGTGTATAAATAGTTGCCAAGCTGAATCTGCTTGCCAAGTATACGGGATGGCTCCCCTTCACCAAGGGTAACAGCGACTTCATTACCAATGACCACATAAGGAGAGTGCTGATCATAATCAGTGATAAATCGTCCATAACGAAGTCGCAATTGCATGACTTTCTCAAGTTCCGCAGAGGAACCTATCATGGTAAATGTTTCTGTTTTCCCGTTATAGCGCCCAGAAGAAGGATAATAGATCCAGGGGGCTGCGGAAGATAAACCCGGAACCGCCGTTGTCAGATCGGCCATTGTAATTGACTCACTACCGACCCCATGATCATAGGAATACAAATCTACTGTAATGACGTTGATATCCAGCCCGCTGAACATCTTCAACGCAGCCAGTGTCGCGTTATGTCCGGTATTAACAAATGCCACAACCGAAGTGCAACCAATAGCAATGCCCGATAAAGCAAGCAATGTACTTTCCCTGTTGCCATTAAATTCCGCCAGGCTTCTCGCCAGATCATGAATATCGACATGCCATAGTTGCCATCATGCATGGATTGTCATCCCTCTGGTTTCATGTAACTGGCCGTCAACGATACGTAATTCACGCTGCATATGGTTTGCAACCATAGCGTCATGGGTTATTACGACCAGCGTCATCGCTTTGTCTGTATGAAGAGAAGAAAGTAGCAATAAAATTTCTTCTGCGGTTTGTCGATCCAGATTGCCGGTGGGTTCATCAGCCAACAGTAACGAGGGTTCTCCGGCCAATGCCCTGGCGAGCGCCACTCGTTGTCTCTGCCCGCCAGATAAGTCTGCCGGATAGTGAGTAGCACGATGTGAGAGGCCAACCAAATGCAGTTTTTCTTTGGCAATTTTATGGGCCAGCGAAGCAGAAATACCGCGGTAAAGAAGTGGCAAAGCGACGTTCTCTGTGGCTGTTATTCCGGCTAACAAATGGAAACTTTGAAAAACAAAGCCAATTTCTTTATTGCGCATTCTGGCACGAAGATCAGCATCGGCTGTTGACATATCAACACCGCAAAGAAAATACTCACCAGAGGTGGGTTTATCCAGCAGGCCAAGGATATTTAATAATGTACTTTTACCTGAACCCGATGTTCCGACAATAGCGCAACTCTGACCGGCATAAATTTGTGCGGTGATATTTTTTAGAACGGGTATTGGATTCTTTTCGCCATGTTGATAAATACGGGTTAACCGTTGCATATTGATAACAGGTGATATTGGTATTGTGGGATGAATCGAATTTATTATATCCATTATTTTTATAATATCCCTCTTTTTTCTATCTTTCAATATCTACCAACCTTAAATCAATATTGTTATAGTGAATTGCGTTGTAATTATAAATATATTATTTTCTCTCTGTGAATAATAGTTAAATCATTGTTGTTCATAAATTATGATAATAGAGGTTGTATTTCTAATCCAGAATATAAAAATATAGTCAGCTTCTAAATTTTAAAATTGCAACGTCGTCAGATGGTGATTTAGATTTAGCGTGCGTTATCAAATAAGACTTTATAAGTAATATATTTAAGTTTCAAATTCCAAAAACGATTACAGGAGAATGTTTATGTTTAAGAAATTATTGACGGTTGGGGCGTTGGCTGCTGGTATTGCATTAACTGGAGGAATTGGGTCTGCATCGGCAGGTACTGCAACACTTGCCAAATGCCCATCTCAGGATAAGTCATATAATGGCCGAGTGTATTTGAGATATGTAGTTAATCCTCATAATGCTTTTGCTAATACATTTACAAGAGATGGCATTAAATGGTATTTTCAAGGTCCTTCATTCCAATGTTCGTATAATGGAACTCTGGGGCTTCTATAATGCTAACCAATATAAAGGTAAAACTAAAACCTAGTAACAAATTTCAGAATTTTCACACTAAAAAACCTCGTTAAATAACGGTGACTATCATTTAATGTCGTAATTAAAACCCTGCTGGAATTTTCAGAATTTTCACACGCTAAAAAAACCTCGTTAAAAATAACGGTTTACCTCTTAATTATGCTTTTCTACCTTTATCATGGATTTTGAATAAATATATTTTCCCTTAATATAACTCACTTTAATTGTTTTTAGGATATAATTTACTGTATTTAATATAAATTTATTATTAATTGTAATTTATAGAAATATAATAACTCATTATAATGACATGATGAATGGTTATTTCTCTATTATGAGATTTCTAAGTAATGAGAATAGTGATTAATCCAGTATTTCTAATCATCAGAATATAAAAATAAAATCAGCTTCTAAATTTTGAAGTTGCAATATCGTTTATTGGTGATTCAGATTTAGTAAAGTTATTAAATAAGTACATGATTATATCGCAATGCCGATCATAATCAATTAATTTTCTGTTAAAAAAAGAGCTTCAGGTTATAACCCGAAGCTCTTAGGATCTTGAAGTTGCCTTATATCCTTTCAGTTATAAAGCTCGAAGGATGGCTCCGACACTTTCTTTCGCATCACCAAACAACATTTGTGTATTCTCTTTAAAGAACAATGGATTCTGCACTCCAGCATATCCCGTATTCATCGAACGTTTAAATACAATGACGTTTTGTGCTTTCCAGACTTCCAAAATCGGCATGCCAGCAATAGGGCTTGAAGGATCTTCCTGAGCGGCTGGGTTTACCGTGTCATTGGCGCCTATAACTAAAACCGTATCTGTTTCAGCAAAATCGTCATTAATTTCATCCATTTCTAAGACAATATCGTAAGGAACTTTAGCTTCAGCAAGTAATACGTTCATATGCCCCGGCAACCGCCCCGCAACAGGATGAATGCCAAAGCGAACATTTATACCCTTCTCTCGTAATTTGGCTGTAATGTCATGCACAGGATACTGTGCTTGAGCAACTGCCATACCGTAGCCTGGAGTAATGATGACTGAGGTGGAACTTTTCAACAGTTCAGCGACATCTTCCGCGGTTGTTTCTCGGTATTCTCCCAGCTCCTGTTCATCGCTTGAAGAACGACCATCTGTACCGAAACCGCCCGCGATGACGCTGATAAAGGAGCGGTTCATCGCCTTACACATAATATAAGAAAGGATTGCCCCCGAAGAACCCACTAAAGCCCCTGTGACTATCAGCAAATCATTACTCAGCATAAAACCGGCTGCCGCAGCCGCCCAGCCTGAATATGAGTTCAGCATGGAAATAACAACTGGCATGTCTGCCCCGCCAATCGAGGCAACTAAATGCCAGCCAAAAGCGAGAGCGATAACTGTCATCATCAGTAAAGTGAAAACTTGCAGGCCAACAGCTTCTGTTTTAATAAAGGTGAACATTAAGACCAAAGAGACGATCAAGGCGGCCAGATTAAGTTTGTGTCGGTGTGGCAACATCAATGGCTTGGAAGAGATTTTTCCACGTAATTTACCAAATGCGACAACTGAGCCAGTAAAGGTTACAGCACCAATAAATACCCCAAGGAAAACTTCTGTCAGATGAATGTTTTCCATAATGGAGCTGGCAAAATTATCATGAGTGATAAAACTATTGAACCCAACCAGAACCGCCGCCAGTCCGACAAAACTGTGCAGGATAGCCACCAATTCTGGCATTTCAGTCATTTCCACTTTTTTGGCAAGACGAATACCAATAACCGCCCCGATGACCATCGCTAAAATAATCCAGCCAATGTTGCCAGTATCAGGTCCTAATATCGTGGCAATCAGCGCAATCGCCATACCAACGATACCAAAAATGTTACCGCGTCTGGAGCTTTCGTGGCGGGAAAGTCCGGCAAGGCTGAAAATAAACAAAATGGCGGCAACAATATAGGCTGCTGTCACTATTCCGTTCGATATTACTCCGTTCGACATAAGTTACCCCTTATCCTTTACGAAACATTTTCAGCATACGTTGAGTGACAGTAAAGCCACCGAAAATATTGATGCTGGCAATTAACACCGCAATGAATGAGAAGAAACTCACCCATCCCCCTTCACCAATTTGCAGTACGGCGCCAACCACAATGATCCCGGAAATCGCGTTGGTGACGGACATTAATGGTGTGTGCAATGAGTGACTGACATTCCAGACAACGTAATAACCCACCACACAGGACAAGGCAAAAACAGTAAAATGAGATAAGAATTCTTTTGGCGCAACATGTGCTAACCAACCATACAGGATTATCACTAGTGCGAGTGCACCATACTTTAGCCACGGAGATTTAGGCTTTTCTGCTGGTTTCTCCTCTTTCTTTACTGGCGTCGATTTGGCAGTTGCTGGTGGGGCTGAAACTTGGATAGGTGGAGCTGGCCATGTGATTTCACCTTCTTTAATGACAGTGACACCACGAACAACGACATCATCAAAATCAATGGTGATTTCTCCATTTTTTTCTTTGCACAGTAGTTTCAGCAAATTGACCAGATTTGATCCATAAAGTTGTGATGATTGAGTCGGCAATCGGCTGGGTAAATCTGTATAGCCGATAATTTTCACCCCATTTGCTGTCACAACAAGTTGATTGGCTTGCGTGTATTCACAGTTGCCGCCAGTTTGAGCAGCCAGATCGACAATCACGCTGCCAGGCTTCATGGAATCAACCATTTCTTTTGTGATAAGTCGTGGTGCCGGTTTCCCCGGAATCAATGCAGTTGTAACGATAATATCGACTTCTTTTGCTTGTGCAGCAAACAATGCCATTTCTGCTTTGATAAAAGCTTCTGACATCACTTTTGCATAACCATCACCACTGCCCGCTTTTTCTTTGAAATTTAATTCCAAGAATTCAGCCCCCATGCTTTGTACTTGTTCCTTCACTTCTGGACGTGTATCAAAAGCACGGACAATTGCACCAAGGCTACCGGCTGCACCAATTGCTGCTAATCCGGCAACCCCTGCGCCAATGATCATGACCTTAGCTGGTGGTATTTTGCCCGCTGCTGTAATTTGCCCCGTGAAAAAACGACCAAATTCATGGGCAGATTCAACAATGGCACGATAACCCGCAATATTTGCCATTGAGCTGAGAGCATCTAAAGATTGTGCGCGGGAAATTCGAGGAACTGCGTCCATAGCAAAAACAGTTACCTTACGTTCTGCTAATTTTGCCATTAATGCCGGATTTTGCGCTGGCCAAATAAAACTAATCAGCGCAGCACCTTCTTTCATTAAAGCAATTTCATCATCTTCAGGGGCATTTACTTTTAAAATGATATCTGATTGCCAAACTTGATGGATTTCCGCTATATCAGCTCCTGCTTTTTGGTAAGCAACATCACCAAAACTGGCAAGTTGCCCTGCGCCTGTCTCAACTGTGACGTTAAACCCCAATTTCTGCAATTGCTCCACGGTTGATGGTGTGGCAGCAACGCGCGCCTCATTGGAAAGTCGCTCTTTTGGTACACCAATACGCATAATGTTTCCTTCTTTAAGAATGAAATATTGCTGATTATTACCTTGTTGATGCCTATTTAACGATTAGATTGACTTTATTGCTGCTATCAGCAAAATCTATCAATAGAATACCAAATAGTAACTTAATGAAAATAATGTCAACGAATTATCATAAAATCAGAAAAACAAAATGACCTTTTAATGTAAACAATTATTTGACTCAAATACTAATCCAACTTCAAAATGCATGTTATATTTCCCCGCTGCGCAGGGAAATATAAGGCCTCACGTCATCTTGCGGATTGCAACTTGGGGTTTGTACATAACTTACTATGTTTATTAAAATTCTTAGTGTTATATACTAAAATCTAGCAATCGTTTCTTTAGAAGGCATAATTTCTTGCGACAATTGGCATTATTACATGTAATAATTGCATTCTATGTGATGCATAACAATGTTCAGCACGTTATAAATATTTTAATGCGCAAGGCGAAAGGATTTTTTATGAAGCTGAAGACAACGATCATCGCGACTGCGGTGTTCTCACTAACCACGATGACCGCTGCACATGCGGCTAAAGAGTTAACTCCAGAACAAGCGGCAGAGCTTAAACCTTTTGAGCGGATCTCAGTTACTGGTCGTTTTAATGCAATTTATGAAGCGGCGGATGCGGTTTCCCGTCAGGCCGATAAAAAAGGCGCTGACAGTTTTTACATTCAAAGTCTTGATGATCTTAATGGACGAGGTAATTTGCGTGTTGTCGCCGATTTGTACCATAAAGATGCGGAAAAAGCAGATAAAACACCTAACTATCGCATCTACCGTGGCATCAAAGAGTTACCTAAAACTGAAGCCATTACTTTAGAGCCTTTCGATACTGTCACAGTGAATGGTTATTTCCCGACTGATCCTGACCTGAAAGAAGCTATCGCTAAGGCAGCTAAAAAGAAAGATGCTGCATCTTTCTTTATTGTCCGTGATATTGCACCGAATAATGGTGGAAACCAAATAGTCACAGCCTATGTTTATAAAGAAGATGCGCCCAAACGTAAGGTTCAGTCTAGTGAGGCTATGATCCCAGCCGATTCTGAAGCAGGACGCCAGGCTCTGGCTCAAGGCGGAGAGGAAGCTAAGAAAGTTGAAATTCCAGGTGTTGCTTCTTCAACTTCAACAAGCAATGTGGTTGGTCGCTTTTTTGAAACCCAGTCATCAAAAGGTGGGCGTTACACTGTAACTTTACCTGATGGCACAAAAATTCAAGAATTAAATAAAGCCTCCGCCGCTCTGATGGCTCCATTCGATTCCGTCACCTTTTCTGGTTATTACACTACCGCACCTGAAGTTTCTTATCAGGTTGCTAAACGTGCAGCAGAGAAAGGCGCAAAATACTACCATATCACACGGGAATGGCAGTCTAATGGTGGTAACGTTACCATCAGTGCAGATTTATTCAAATAATCATAGTGTTGTAGTTCAGTAATTCATGAAAAAGGCACAAATATTCTTTGTGCCTTTTTCATCGGTTTTTTTGGTATTTTATTATTTGTTTGCATCAATAACCTCGTGGGAATTAACAATTCAATAACGTTACAATGCGGTATAATTCGCAGATTATCCTGTTTAGCCTCTCTTTTATTGATACCATTTACATAATTGTTTGTTATTTGTTTCAATAGAGTAAAATATATAACTAATATTATCCAAAGTGCTTATCTTGTGATCATCTCAATGTTTATTAAGGCAATAACACACATTAGAAAAATTATCCGTAATTTGTTTTCTTACTCCTCTGTATAATTTTATGCATAAAATTTATATTTTTTTGCATAGTAAACCATTGCATACAATCCTTTCACTCCGTAGAATCGCCCTGTTTTTAGATTTATCGACTAAATCCGTTCTGCAATCCATCGCATGGATGCAATAAATGTCCAATATGTGTTCGATATTCAGAACAAATGTTCTGGCTAATCGTGTCGATTATATTTTTTTAGGAACGTATCTTTGGAAAAGAAATTAGGCCTTACGTCTCTGACCGCACTGGTACTCAGTTCTATGGTCGGTGCCGGCGTATTCAGTTTACCGCAAAACATGGCGCAAATAGGCAGTCCTGCTGCATTAATGATTGGTTGGGGAATAACAGGCATAGGTATTCTCTTTGTAGCCACTTCCTTACTTTTACTTTCACGACTGCGCCCTGATTTGGACAGCGGTATTTTCACTTACGCAAGAGAAGGTTTCGGGGAATTAGTTGGATTCTGTTCTGCATGGGGATATTGGTTCTGTGCCATTATTGCCAATGTTTCTTACTTAGTTATTGTCTTTGCCGCGTTGAGTTTTTTCACTGATACCGAACACTCAGTAATTTTTGGTGAGGGCAATACTTGGCAATCGTTAATCGGTGAGTCTATTTTACTTTGGTTTGTTCACTGCTTGGTATTACGTGGTGTACAAACGGCTGCGGGAGTTAACCTGCTGGCAACATTGGCAAAATTATTACCATTGACCCTATTTATTATCTTAGCTGTCATTGCTTTCAAAATGGATGTGTTTTCTTTTGATTTCAGCGGCATTGAGATGGGTGTTCCTGTTTGGCAGCAAGTTAAAGACGCGATGTTAATTACTCTGTGGGTTTTTATCGGTGTTGAAGGTGCAGTTGTTGTTTCAGCCAGAGCCAAAAGACGCAAGGATATTGGTATCGCAACTGTACTAGCTGTGATTTCAGCATTAGGGGTATATGTGCTGGTAACCCTGCTTTCACTAGGGTTGGTCACCAGACCTGAATTAGCGGCTATGCGTAACCCTTCTATGGCAACTTTAATGGTCGGGTTAATGGGTTCTGCGGGTGAAATTGTGATTGTTGCTGGCTTGATCATCTCTGTTTGTGGAGCTTATCTGAGCTGGACAATCATGGCAGCAGAAGTCCCCTTTATCGCTTCTTTACACGGTTCATTCCCTAAAATATTCAAAAAACAAAACAGCCAAAAAGCCCCTGAATCATCACTTTGGATCACAAATGGCGCGGTTCAACTCTCTTTGGTTGTAATTTGGTTAAGCGGCAGTAATTACAATACATTACTCTCTATCGCTTCTGAGATGATCCTTGTTCCCTACTTTCTTGTCGGTGCATTTTTAGCGAAAGTGGCCTTTCAACGTGGTAGCCGTGCTTTACTCTTTATTGCTCTGGGTTCTTGTATTTATGGGTTATGGTTACTTTATGCTTCGGGGCTAATGAACCTCTTACTTTCGATAGTACTATACGTTCCTGGATTGCTGGTTTTTCTGTACGCACGCAGACAAAATCAGGAAAGAGTACCGTTAACTGTTACAGAAAAATCGACTATTGTGGTTTTGTTCTTAATAGCGCTCCCGTCTACATGGCAATTAATGCACTAATATAAAAAATCAACTATTCCAAAGAATCCGGCCCTTGTGCCGGTTTTTATGTCCCATTGTTGATCTTTGGGGTGATGCGGTTAATTAGGGTAGGGGCCCCCCCCTCCTCCTCCGTTGTAGGAAACTTCCCAAAAAAAATAATGGCTGACTATGGCCAAAAAAGTTTTGTTCTATTCTTTTATTTTTGGGAGATTGGAATGGTTAAAGGAGGTTTGCCACATGGCCAACAGGGGAAAAAACCCCCCTTACCCCCCCCTCCCAAAAAAAAGGGTTAAAAAGGAAGTTGGCGGCAACCCCCATAAGCCGTATTGTAAAGGTAAAAGGACAATTTCGGATACAAACCAAAGGGGAGGTCATTTACCGGCTGTTGTAAGCAAGAAGATTTTTGGCAAAAATAAACCCCCTCCCACACCCCGCAAAAAAAAAATACCACCCACGCTTACCCTACACTCCACAAGCCAACAACCAAAAAACGTGTGTGACAAGCTCCCCACTATCCGTAACCTATATAAAAAAATAGGTAATGTGAAAAAAAATTTATATTCCTGTATATAAAAAAAAAAAAAAAAAAGAGAGCCTTATCTATAACTAACACTCCCTATCTCTTTTTATGGAGGGGGAAGTATTGGGAGCGAACAAGAAACAAACAAAGGGTAAAGCACAACCCACCTTTCTTCTGTGGAGATTGCATGAAAAATTGTGCAGCTAAATTATGGTGGTCGCCCATACTGTTAGGTGCATGTCTTTAATTAGATTTTTTGCTTAAAAACCAACCTTTTATTATTAGTAGGTTGGCTTTTAAAAAAGGTAATAAAGGGCTTATTTTTTAAAAAAACCCAACAGGGGGTTGTTTTTCCTTCCGGTTTTGGGTTTTGTTTTGTTGTGTTATTCGTTTTTATTTTAAAACCCTTTTTTTTTAGTTTACGTGGTATTGTCATCTATTCCTAATAGATATATGTCATGATTTTTGTTTTTTGAGATGGTGTTTTTATAAATTTTTGATACTCATAAATATGTTGTAACTAAAAAAGCAGCGACAGATCATTTTGCACCCAAATCATAATGATTAATTATGCTTCCATATCAATATATTCTTCAAATAGATAAAACTTGAACTATGACAGAGTATTTATCATAAAGATTTTATCAATAAAAAGTTAGCTTTAATCAGATGCAATTGATTTTCATTTAGCCTAAAAGTAGGTTTTAGCTCTTACATAATTAAAATAATCAGATATAAAAATTAAAAAATAAAAGTCACGTTACAAATAAACAATAATTATATAATATATAGTTAAAATTTTAACAAAAAAGAAAAATTTAAATATATTATGTGCCTTGTATCATTTTTATTTTTACAGAATGTCATCAATTAATAATTAATCTTATAAAATAGAATAAAAACTCATTTATGTTCAGAAAAAAATCTATGTTATGCATAACAATTCTATTAATTCTTCCATAATAGCTTAAAACTTCAAATTATGAGATTAGTCAAGTTATTATTTTGATCTTTGTTAATTATTCGCTACTATATTTTTTATCTCATCTGTTGATGAGAAAATATGAACTGTTGTTTCTGTGTTATTTTACAGAAATAAACTAAAGCAATTCGTGGTCGTATTTATATACGGCATTAACATTAACCCAATAATCTGTTTCTCTGTAGAATAAGTTTGTCAGAGGCAGATGCATTAAGAATTAAGAAATGAAAACCAAGCTAATTATTTCATCTTTACTTGTTTCATCTGTATTTATGTCCGCGGCTCATGCTGCTGATGGACAAATTAAATTTACGGGAAAAATTACCGCCAATGCGTGTAAAGTCGATTCAAATTCGGCTAACCAAACCGTAAATATGGGAACTATCAGCTCAAGTTCATTTGCTGGAGCTTATAGTACTTCTGCCCCTACCCGTTTTAGTATTAAATTGTCCGACTGCCCACAAGATTACCAACATGCACAGGTTAAATTTGACGGCCAATCGGACAGAGCTAGTAGCCGATTTTTAGCGTTAACGGGTAATGGCGGAGAGAGTCCGGCTCAAGGTGTCGCAATTGCACTTTATGAAGATGACAGTAATACCATGATCAATCTGGCAGAAAATTCACGTCCCCAGTATTTCTCACATAGAAAAACAGAAGAATTGAGATTTGTTGCCAAATACATTGCAACAGCTAAAACCGTAACCCCAGGTACGGGTGATGCAGTCGCTAACTTCACTATTATCTATAACTAACTACCTGTAACCAAAGGAAGTTATGGCAGGGAAGCCAAAACAATATCACTCTGGTCTAAATATTGTTTGGAGCGACCGCTTTGAAATATTTTCGTGTTTTAATTTTCACTCTTATTTATATTTTCAGTACTAATACTTCTTTTGCGGGCGTCGTCATTGGCGGCACACGTGTTGTTTATATTAGTGACCAGAAAGAAGCCTCTATTTCTATTAATAATCCAGAAGCTGATATCTCTTACCTCATTCAATCGTGGGTTCAAGGTGAAGATGATGAAACTAAAGTCCCTTTTATTATCACTCCCCCTCTTTTTAAATTAACAGCCGAGAATGAGAATGTTTTACGAATTGTTAAAATTGGCAATGGATTACCTGATGACAAAGAATCTTTGTTCTGGCTCAATATCAAATCTATTCCTGCCACAACTAAATCAGAACAGAATCAATTGCAAATCACGGTAAAATCTCGATTTAAGTTATTCTATCGCCCCGCCAATTTAGCCAATAATGCCGGTATTGCTTATAAGGCTCTGAAATTTAAAACCGATGGACTCAAACTCATTGCAGAAAACCCAACGCCCTACTATATCTCTTTTTCTGTGTTGACCACCGGCAATAATGTAGAAAATTACGAGATTAAATCAGCGGGGATGATCCCACCTTTTCAACAAGAGAGTTGGGATGTTCCTATTAAAAATATCAATCGAGTGACCTGGAAAACGATTAATGATTTTGGTGGCGTAACACCAGAAGAAAGACGTGAATTGTAGGATAGTAGGTATATCACAATTAAAAATTTATTATTATGAATAACTATCGTCATTATCTTCAACAAAATAGTCCTGATAATTGGACATTACTTATCAAGCTAAACTTGCGTTGTCTATATTGTAAGGTGCCTCTTTGTGCATTGTTAACCACATCTCTTTGGATGTATAACAATGAGGCTTACGCTGAAGAGTATTTCAACATCAATGCACTGGAAATCCATTCAGGTTTTGAAGATATTGATCTCTCTATCTTTACTCAAGATGATCAACAGCCTCCCGGGCGTTATTGGGTAGATATTTATCTTAATCGAGAAAAAGTAGATACGGGGAATGTCGATTTTATTATCGTCAATAACAAGTTATCTCCCGAAATTAAGATACAACAGCTCAGGGAAATGGGGGTGAATATTGAGTCATTTCCCACGCTGCTTACTTTGCCGCAAGAAACGGGGCTTGCCGATCTTGGCCAATATATTCCATCCGCATCGACATCTTTCGATTTCAAACATCAGCGGCTGGATATCAGTATTCCCCAAGCCGCCTTAAAGAGTCAGGCGAGAGACTACGTACCCCCTCATTTGTGGGATCAGGGATTAACGTCCCTGTTAGTCAACTATAGCTATAGTGGCTCCATGACCTGGCAGGATGATCAAGTAGGTTCAACAAAAAATCATTTTCTCAATCTGAGAACGGGCGTTAATTGGGAAGCATGGCGTTTGCGCAACTATTCCACTTACAGTAGTCAAAATAGAAAATGGCAGAATATCAATATATACCTCCAGCGAGATATTCATGCACTGAAAAGCCAATTAATATTTGGAGACAGTTACACACCTTCACTTATATTTGATAGCTTTCAGTTTCGCGGTATGCAATTGTCTTCCGATGACAATATGTTGCCCGATAGCTTAAAAGGATTTGCACCGATAATTAGAGGAATTGCCCAAAGCAATGCCCAAGTCACCATCAAACAAAATGGTTACATTATCTATGAATCCTATGTTTCTCCTGGGCCTTTTGTCATTAATGACCTCTATCCAACAAGTTCAACCGGAGATATAGAAGTCATTGTTAAAGAAGCTGATGGGAAAGAACATCGTTCTGTACAAACTTTTTCCACTGTGCCGATTATGTTACGGGAAAATAGCCTGCGACATTCGCTGACTTTGGGAAAATACCAATCTAATTCTCACCGTGGAAAAACACCCTATTTCATGCAGGGTACGGTGATTTATGGTATTTCTAATCATGTCACTGCCTATGGTGGAAGTACGATTGCAAAAGATTACCAATCCATTGCTTTGGGTACAGGCTATAGTCTCTCTGACTGGGGTTCCCTTTCTTTTGATGTGACTCACGCCAAAACCAATTTAATACCGAACTCCAACAATTATGGTCAATCGTACCGTTTCCAATATGCCAAAGATCTATCCCAGACAGGCACTAACCTCACTCTCGCAGGTTATCGTTACTCAACACAAAATTTTTATGATTTTAAAGAAGCGAATGAGTTAAATACTGCAATCGATGGAAGGAGCAGCAATAAACGCAGTAAATTGCAATTACATATTAATCAAACCCTTGGGGATTGGGGAACCATTTATTTATCTGCTTTTCAACAAGATTATTGGCATCAAAAAGGTTACGAAAGGAATATCAGCGCAGGTTATAATACAAGTTACAATTCAATTAATTATAGCTTGAATTATTCTCACAGCGCTTTCCCCGGTTCAAATCGCAGTGAGCAAATTGTTTCATTCAGCATGCAGGTTCCCTTTGATCGTTGGCTGAAAAACAGCTGGGTAAGCTATAACATGACCAGCAACAAAAGCAGTGATACGTCTCATCAAGTTAGCTTAAATGGTACAGCTTTTGAAGATAACAATCTGATTTATAGCATTCAGCAAAATTATACTGACCGTAATCAAAGCGTTGGCGGAAATATCAGCGCAGAATATAAAGGAACATATGGCCAAGTCAGCGCTGGTTACAATTACGACAAATACGCCAAGCAACTGACTTATGGTTTAAATGGCGGGATTGTTGCTCATCCTTATGGTATCACCCTTTCCCAACCGTTGGGAGGTACATCGGTATTAGTACGCGCCAATGGTGCTTCAGAAATCAAAGTGCAAAACCATACCGGTATCAAAACTGACTGGAAAGGCTATGCCATTGTGCCTTATGTCAGTAGCTATCGGAAAAACCGTATTGCGCTAGATACGCATTCAATGGGTAACAACGTTGATATTGATATCAATACGCAAACTATTATTCCAACCCAAGGTTCACTGGTACTGGCCAATTTCCAGACTCGTATTGGTTATCGCGCTTTACTGACACTTTCTTATCAAGGCAAAGAGATCCCATTTGGTGCAACTGCGACACTGGAAAAACAGCATGATACTGATGTTCCCAACAGCGCAATTGTCAGTAATGATGGGCAAGTTTATCTCAGTGGTATTCCTAAATTTGGTCGGATATGGGTTAAATGGGGATATAAAGAAATACAAGAGTGTTATGCCAACTATCGACTCTCTGGTGAAGAGCCTGCTTCAGGTTTGTATATGGTTGAAGCTTCTTGTGAATAATCTCTTGTAAATAACAATGACGATATATTTATATGATATATAATAAAAATAGTGGAAATTATTCTATGGCCAACAAATTAAAATTATTATTGGCAAGTACGTTTCTCATCGGCACGATGAGTAGTTTTTCCAGTTTAGCGAACAACTATTGCCAATATTCTGCGGGTTTTGTGCCTGGCATGACTCTAGTTTCTTTTGGTACGATTACAGTTCCCCGAAACCATCCTATCGGAACAACTATCAAAGAAATACGTTTGGATCAGGTGGATGAAAAAGGTAATATCGCCCTCTGCGATACTTCCTTGCCTGCAATATGGGAACAACCTGATCTTACACCTGCAAGCTATAATCAGGATGCCATTTATGAATCCGGTGTTTCGGGAGTGGGTATCCGTATTAACACCTGGGGACCATATTATGGTATTGATTGGCTGCCCAGAACAGCGACCTATCCATTCACTTGTCCTTCACCGCCGCAATTTCAATGGAAAAAACAATATTGCGGTAAATCATGGGGTTATTTAACTGTACAGTTAATTAAGATTGCACCAACAACCGGTTCAGGAGCTATCAAGTCGGCGAAACTGACTCGTGCTACATTAGGTCACAATATCCCTGTTCATACTTTCAATTTATCGAACACATATATCATGACCAAAGGTTGTTCTCTCAATCAAAAAATGATTTCAGTCAACATGGGAGATATTAAAAAAAGTGATTTTCGCGGTATTTATAGTACAGCGGGAATGCAACATTTTGATATCAATATAAATTGCGATGCTAATGTGAATGTAGGACTGGCGCTGGATGGCAGGTCTGCAAACTGGAATTCCCAAGATATCTGGGCATTGGACTATAGTGACAACGTCACGGCAAAAGGGGTTGGTTTACAGATATTATATCAAAATCGCCCCGTAACAATGCGTTCTCCAGTTGTATTTGGCTCCACTCAATCTGGTGGAAATATAACCATTCCATTAGTTGCCCGTTATATCCAAACGGAAACGGAAATTAAGCCGGGCAAAGCAGATGCAACAGCAACAATTACTTTTGTATATCAATAGATGAAGATTGCCCCCTGCTTGGTATTGATTATTAGTGTTATTAAGTGGGGGATTTGGTGGTTTAAATAAGTATGTTGTAACTAAAAAACAATAATTGAACCTCTATAAAAGTTTTTGGGCAGTTGTTGTTTACAACTGCCCCAACATATCACGATGCGATATTTTCCATCGCCTGTAAAATACGCTTATCTGATATTGGATACGCAGTACCCAGTTGTTGGGCAAACAAGCTAATCCGAAGTTCTTCAATCATCCAACGAATTTCTTCGACTTCCGCTAACTGCTTCTGCTGAACAGACAGTTTTGCCAACCATTGTTGCCATTGACGCTGGATATGCTCAACCCTGCTCATATGCGCCCTATCTTTATTAGGATCTACCGCCAATTTTTCCAATCGACGTTCGATACCATTCAAATAGCGCAAAACATCTGCCAGGCGTTTCCAGCCGTGCGAAGTCACAAATCCATTAAAGGCCAGACCGGAAATTTGTTCTTTAATATCGGATAACGCCAGCGCGAGAGAGATATCCACCCGCCCTTTCAGGCGCTTGTTGATATTAAAGACCGCAGTCAGGATCTGCTCGACTTGTTTGGCAATATCAACCACTGCGTCATTCAAATTAGCTCGAACTTTATCATGCAAACTGGAAAATGCCTGTTCATCCCAGGCTGGTCCACCATTTTCTGAGATCAATTTATCAACACCACAGGAAATACAATCATCAATCAAATCCAACACTTTTCCATATGGATTGAAGTACAGCCCCAGTTTAGATTTGTTCGGTAATTTTTCATGCAAGTATTTAATCGGCGATGGAATATTCAGCAATAACAGGCGACGTGTTCCTTTCCACATTGCATTCTGCTGTTCGGATTCGGTTTCGAACAGTTTAATACCGATGCTATCCTTTTCGTCCACCAAGGCCGGAAATGCCTTAACAGAATAGCCTCCGCGCTTCTGTTCATAACATGATGGCAATGTCCCAAAGCTCCAGATATGTAACCCATTTTGTTCTATGCCATTATCTGCAACTGCCGAAAGAGTTTCCTGAACTTTTTCTTTCAATTTCAGTTTCAATGCTGACAGATCTTTGCTTTCCGCTAGCGGTTTATTTTTTTCACCTGTTTTCTTCTCTCCGATAATGCGGAATGTGATCTTCAAATGATCAGGCACTTGTTCCAACTGCCAGTTATCACGTGACACCGTCACTCCCGTCATGCGACGTAACTCTTTCTCAAGGCTATCCAGCAAAGAAGCCTGAGGTTGTGTCACACGTTCCAGAAATGCCTGCGCATAGTTAGGTGCCGGAACAAAATTACGACGTATTGGTTTTGGCAATGATTTAATCAAGGCAACCACCAATTCATGGCGAATTCCCGGAATTTGCCAATCAAATCCTTCATCTTTAACTTGGTTCAATACCGGTAAAGGAATATGCACTGTTACACCATCAGCATCGGTTCCCGGTTCAAATTGATAACTCAAACGGAATTTCAAGTTACCTTGATGCCAGTAATTGGGATAATCCAGCGCACTGACTTTATTTGCATCTCCCTTGATTAACATACTCTTTTCAAAGTTGAGCAATTCCGGCTGATCTTTGCTGGCGACTTTCCACCATTGATCAAAATGGCGCGACGAAACAACGTCTTTGCCAATGCGCTGATCATAGAAAATGAACAAGGTTTCATCATCCACCAAAATATCTCGTCGGCGAGATTTATGTTCCAGTTCTTCTACTTCTTCACGTAATTTCAAATTAGCGCGGAAAAATGAATGACGAGTTTGCCAGTCACCTTCTACCAGTGCATGGCGGATAAATAATTCGCGGCACAACATAGGATCAATTCGGCTGTAATTGACCAGGCGGCCCGTCACAATTGGCAAACCATATAAGGTGACTTTTTCCGTTGCCATTACCGCCCCCTGGGACTTCTGCCAGTGCGGTTCACTATAGTGCTTTTTGATTAAATGGGCCGCCAATGGCTCTACCCATTCTGGCTCGATGCGGGCGGCAATACGTCCCCACAAGCGGCTGGTTTCCACCAATTCAGCCACCATCGCCCATTTTGGGGGTTTTTTAAATAGTCCAGAGCCAGGAAAAACAGAAAAACGGGCATTGCGCGCACCGGTATATTCTTGTTTATCCGTATCTTTCTGGCCAATATGGGATAACAACCCTGCCAACAAGGCAACATGAATACTACGATAATCTGCTTCCTGACTGTTAATCGGCAACCCGATTTCTTTCACAACTTGCCGTAGCTGAGTATAAATATCCTGCCATTCCCTAACACGGAGATAATTCAGATAATCCTGCCGACAAAGTTTACGGAATTGGGAACTGGAAAGCGCGTTCTGCTGTTCCACCAGAAAATCCCACAGCTTCAGGAAGGCGATGAAATCTGAATCCTTATCCACAAAACGACGGTGTTTTTCATCAGAAGCCTGCTGCTTTTCCAACGGTCGTTCCCGTGGATCTTGAATTGACAATGCGGAAGCAATCACCATCACTTCGCGAACGCAACCATGTACCTTAGCTTCCAGTACCATACGCGCCAGACGGGGATCGATAGGCAACTGGGCCAATTGTCGTCCCATTGGGGTCAGTCGATAACTCCCTTCTGACAATGACTCTGGATCAATAGCCCCCAACTCTTCCAACAGGCGAACACCATCCTGGATATTGCGTTTATCCGGTGCTTCAACAAATGGGAAGGCGCTGACATCTCCCAAGCCAATGGCGGTCATTTGCAAAATAACGGAGGCCAGATTGGTACGCAGAATTTCAGGATCAGTGAATTCCGAGCGTGACAAAAAATCTTCTTCCGAATAAAGGCGAATACAAATCCCGTCCGAAACACGGCCACAACGCCCTTTTCGCTGATTGGCTGATGCCTGCGATATCGGTTCTATCGGCAAGCGTTGTACTTTGGTGCGATAGCTGTATCGGCTAATACGTGCAAAACCGGTATCGATCACGTATTTGATGCCTGGTACAGTCAGTGACGTTTCCGCCACGTTGGTTGCCAAAATAATGCGGCGACCGACATGGGGCTGAAATATTCTGTTCTGTTCGCTGTTAGACAACCGTGCAAAAAGTGGCAAGATTTCGGTATGTGGGAAATTTTGCTTGTTGAGGGCATCCGCCGTATCACGAATTTCACGTTCACCGCTCATGAATACCAGTATGTCACCTGAGCTTTCACGCCCTAATTCATCCACTGCGTCAATAATGGCTTCAAGCTGGTCGCGATCACTATCATCACCAGCCACGGGACGATAACGCACGTCTACCGGATAAGTACGTCCAGATACTTCGATAATCGGGGCTGTGTTAAAATGACGGGAAAAGCGTTCAGGATCGATAGTTGCAGAGGTAATGATGACTTTCAGATCTGGGCGTTTTGGCAGTAATTGGCGCAGATAACCGAGGATAAAATCGATATTCAAGCTGCGTTCATGGGCTTCATCGATAATTAACGTATCATATTGCAATAACAAACGATCTTGCTGCAATTCTGCCAGCAGAATACCGTCAGTCATCAATTTGACCAACGTATTTTCACTGACCTGATCATTAAAACGAACTTTATAACCGACCGTCGAGCCAAGTGGCGTTTTCAGTTCATCCGCAATACGGTTAGCAACCGCACGTGCTGCTAAACGACGAGGTTGGGTATGGCCGATCAGCCCTTTGACTCCCCTTCCCAATTCAAGGCAGATTTTGGGGATCTGAGTTGTTTTACCCGAACCGGTTTCTCCGGCAATGATAACAACCTGATTATCCCGAATGGCTTTATAGATATCGGCTTTCTTCTGGCTAACCGGCAAGTTTTCAGGATATTGAACCGAAGGACATGCAGCCTGGCGATTCATGATCTTCTGTTTTGCAGTCGCTATATCCGCCGCAATGGATTGTACTACAGCCTGCAAGGAGACTTGATTCTTAATTTTTGCTGCTCCATGCAGACGTTTTTTTAAACGGAACTGATCGCGCAACGGTGTGTGATCAAGTTCAGCGAATAATTCAGCAAATGGTGCTGTCAAAGGTGATTCCACGTGATAAATCCTTGTGACGTTTTTTAACTGAGTAGCGCTGTCTTTGCAGGCCAAGAGGATTATTTTTTATGACATAATGATATTAGAAGTGTAACATATCTTATGCGATCTCACGTACTCCTCCACACCAACTCATCGTTTGATTCAATGAATTTGAATGAATATCTCAAAATATTGAGCTATTGACTGAACAATTCACTATATAAAATATGATGCTCAAACAATATTATCAATGAAGTTATTAGTATCTTAGATAACTTGGGTTGTAGATAACTGAGGAAGTAGAGAATGAGTAAAGTACTGGTTCTGAAATCCAGCATCCTGGCACAATATTCCCAAAGCAATAAACTGGCTGACTATTTTGTTGAAAAGTGGTTGGCTGACCATTCAGAGAGCAACATTACCACACGTGATCTGGCTGAAAACCCAGTCCCAGTACTGGATGGAGAGTTAGTCAGTGCCTTGCGTCCAAGCGATGCGGAATTGACAGAACGTCAAAAAAACGTATTGGCGCTATCAGATGAGTTGATCGCAGAGTTAAAAGCACATGATGTTATTGTCATCACTGCGCCAATGTATAACTTCGCTATTCCTGTTCAACTAAAAACCTATTTTGATCTGATTGCCCGTGCTGGAGTGACTTTCCAGTACACTGAAAAAGGCCCACAAGGGTTACTGAAAGGCAAACGCGTTGTTATTTTGACCAGTCGTGGCGGCATTCACAAAAACAACCCAACAGATTTGGTGACACCCTACTTACGTACTTTCCTCGGATTTATCGGTTTTACAGATGTGGAATTTGTCTTTGCTGAAGGCTTGGCTATGGGGGCAGAATCCGCTAACCAGACACATCAAGATGCCCGTGACACGATAGATAGTATCATATTGAAAATGTGACAAAAGCAAACCGAAAAAATCGTTGTCTGATATCGTTCAATAAAATATCTCTTAATAAAAGTGAGATGGCGCGCCAAACAGCGCGCTGCTTATTTCTGCACCCAATTACCATTAATACCAAGCACATATTCTCCAGAAGCTGCACGGTTTACCAATTTTTCTCCCGTTATTTTGGCAACCTGTTCTGGTGTCATGTTGTTTTGAACTGCGATCTCCGCATATTTCTTTTGTCGCTCACTGTTAACTCTTTTCACCACTGACTGAGCATCTTGGGTATTTTTTATCGGTGCCAGATAGCCACTGAATGTCTCTCCCACCAGCCCTTGTTGCTTTGCTTCATTCAATGTCATGCCTATGGCAAAAGAGCTGAATAGCAGGCTCAACAGAAATATCCCCCCTATTTTTTTCATATTCCAGCCCTTAGAATAAATTAGAGTTGTTTTTGAGCATATCTTCAATTTGTCTGTCAACCTTAATATGGATCTCATGCTCAATTTTGACGTTCATGTTGATGTTGATAGGCTTATCCGGTGTTGCCATTTCCAGCCTGATGCAGCCCGCCAATGCCATACTGAATAAGGCTACACAGGCCAATATTATCCCCATTCTGACCGTTGGCAACTTGAATTCAATGTTCATTATCATTTATCACTCCTGCTCATTACAGATATATTTTTCTGCAACCATTTTTCCAAGTTACTGCCAAAACGCAGGCTACGCCATAACTGAAAAATATTCTCCTCATGATGATAGTTAAGCCTGACTTCACGTTTTCTATCTATCACGGGATTTACACCACTAATTTCTGAATGCAATGTCAAGATCCCCAAATTATCGAGCGTAACATACGCTTTTGAACGATCGATTTCTAAATAACGCAGCCAATCCATTGCCATACCTGCCGATAAGTCATTTTTTCCTATAGAATCAACTGTATCCTTATCCAACCTTAATGTCAGATAATCCTCATTAGATACCCACCCCCGTTGAATAATCCAACGTTTATCATTTAATAATACGGGTAATTCACCACTAATTTTTCCTGACATCGCCATTTGTTTGACTTTTAATACGCCAAACAATTTACTCAAATTCAGTTTGTTAAACCGTAATACTGCGGCTTTTTTTTGTGGGATCTGTAATTGGTCCATTGCCAATTTACCATCCAGCATATCCACATTCACATTGGTCAACGTCAATGGTTGTTCGTCCGTTGCTGGATAGTAACCCAGCAGATCAGCTGTTACATTTTGCATATCAAATAGCCCCTTAATGGCTTTGATCCGCAACTGGACGGGAGATCCCAACCCTAACTGCCACGTGTGCCCCTGTAAACGCCACGGTAAAACAAAATCCAGGTCATTAACTTCCCCATTTTTCAGCCACATACCCGCATTTTTGACCACCCAATGTCCCCCTGCACGCAATCCTTGCCCCTTTGCTGCGGAAAAAGCGGCCTGAGCATAAATAGTTCCACCAAGCACGGTAATACCCAAATCTGACGGAATTAGAGATTGAAAGGCTAATAAAGATTGCCTCGGCCAGCGGGCTTCTCCCCTCAATCGCTCTCCATCCCAACGACTATAAAAAGGAATTGGACCAATACCGTTAGAGTACAGCTTGCCATTCAACATAAAGTTATCTGGAGATGCTCCTGTAAGCGTGGCCTTAAAATCAAAGGCAGGCAAAAAACCACCAGAACGAAATTCTGTTTTCTGAGCAGACAATTGTAAATTTCCCGTTAAGTTAGGGCGATCTGCCGCCCTCTCCCAAATTAACGAATTTGTCAGTTGTAAGCGCGGTGCTTTCATCTTCACAAGACCATATTGGATAAGATCAAAGCCGGTATTTAATTTCTCTACTGTTATCTTTGATTGATTCCAACTTCCTCTGCCAGCGATATCCCAGTTAGCTTGTAATGGCGGTAAATGCCCATTTCCCCAATAACGCCAATGCCAATTTCCCTGATCGGGTATAAAATCTTTTGCCCACCCCTCCAGATGTAGCTTAAATTTCCCCCAATAACGGTCTTGTGCCACCACAATGGCTTGAAGACGGCCAGTAAAGCCATCACGGGTCAAATAAGTACCTGCCAAAGGTAATCTGGCTTCCTTGACCGTAAATGTTTCACTGACCTTCCCCCATGCCCGAAACAGGGCACCTGGACGAAAAGTAATTTTAGGATCAACCAATGGCCCTGTAATAATGGCAGGCAATGACATGGTCATGACCATCCGACCACGATTCATTTGCCCGGTAAACTGAAACGGAATATGAGCATTGGTTATATTGACTGGCGTTGGTTTCACGGAAAGAACAACATTGCCTTTACCCTGCTCATTTTGGGTGACCAGATTTACCCGTCCACTGACGAACATACCTGACAAGCCTTTTTTCCATTGTTCAAGCGTAATATTCGCCCTTCCAGACAACGCTTGATTACTCTCCAACCATTGCCATTTTCCATTAACAATCTGGAACTGCGATTCGTCAAATGACCAGGGTAATTCTGCCAATACCTGCTGATTTTTTCCTTCAATAACGGTGAGCAACCCACTCTGTTCCTGCCAATTCAATGCCAGTTGCAACGGATCGGGATATTGGCTCAGAGATAAGTGCGCTATGATTCGGCCTTGTTCTGGGAGCGTTGCAGTATTCAAGGGTAATGCGATATTTCCATTCAAGGACATCATCTGTTCAGGCAACTTCACAATAAAACGTTGAACAATGAGTTCCTGTTTATCTGCAATATGCGCATTGAGTTTTAATTTTTCACTTTGATAAGAGAAAATTTGCCCCTGAGATGATGAGCTAAATTGAAATTTGCCTGCAAACTCCTGCCAGGGCATAAGAGCCAACCGATCAACAGTAAGATTAACCGAAGGTATCGCAGATAATAGCTCTTGCACTGATAACGGGGCTGATTGCCCTTCTGCTACAGGGAGTTGCGCCAAGCATTGGCTCTGGCTGTCAATATTGGCGGCATGAATGTTCCAGCGGCGATTTTCACTATTTTCCCCGGATAAATATTCCACAGATAGCCCGGAGACTTTGATCCATTCACACTCTTTTACTTGCCATGACAATTCATCTAACCACAATTCACTGTTCTTCCATTGAGGTTGGCTCAAAGAAAAAGTGACTCCTTGTGGCAACCAATAACTGGCAATCAATGGTAACCAGCGTGGAAGTGTATACCATCCCATCGACACCAATAACGCCAGCAGTATCCCCATCACTGCAAGCACTTTGAGTATTTTTGCCATTAAATCCTTATCTCATCTTGTCAACCTGAGAACAACTTCCTGTTATGATAATCTCATATCAGGCTCTGAGCCGATTTATTATACAAGCTATCCCTATGAATAGCTTATCCGGCGATTTATTCGAGTATAGCGAAAGATAACGCTTAGAACCTTCAGGAGACGTCATGATTGCAGGCAGTTTTTGCAGCAAAGTGAATTTAATGAATGGCTCGAATGATTCTATAGTTGCTGTAGAGTGGAGATGTTGTTATGAAACTGGTTATTTACAGTACAAAGCAGTATGACCGTAAGCATTTTGAAATGCTCAACCAAGAACTTGGCTTTGATTATCATATCGAGTTTTTTGATTTTCCTTTAAGTCCACAAACTGCCAAAAATGCCGTTGGTGCGGATGCCATATGTATTTTCGTCAATGATGATGGTGGACGGGAAGTGCTGCAAGAACTGGCAGAGATGAATATCAAAATCCTGGCACTACGCTGTGCCGGATTCAACAATGTCGATTTGGATGCAGCGAAAGAATTAGGTATTCAGATTGTCAGAGTGCCTGCTTATTCTCCTGAATCCGTTGCTGAACATACTGTTGGATTGATGCTGTGTCTTAATCGACGTATCCACCGCGCCTACCAGCGCACCCGCGATGCTAATTTTTCCCTTGAAGGGTTAACCGGTTTTAACATGTATAAACGTACTGCGGGCATTATCGGAACAGGAAAAATCGGTATTGCTATTTTGCGGATTTTGAAAGGCTTTGGTATGCGTTTACTGGCACATGACCCCTATCCCAATCCTGAAGCCTTGAATATGGGTGTGGAATATGTGGAACTGGATACTTTATATGCTGAATCGGATGTGATCTCCCTGCATTGCCCCATGACACCGGAAAACCACCATTTATTGGATGAAACAGCATTCAACAAAATGAAAGATGGCGTGATGATCATCAATACCAGCCGAGGTGCCCTCATTGATTCCGTGGCTGCCATTAACGCGCTGAAACAACAAAAAATTGGCGCATTAGGTATGGATGTTTATGAAAATGAAAGAGATTTATTCTTTGAAGATAAATCAAATGACGTTATCCAAGACGATATTTTTCGCCGCTTGTCTTCTTGCCATAATGTACTATTCACCGGCCATCAGGCATTCTTAACCGAAGAAGCCTTAACCAGTATCAGTGAAACAACTTTGCAAAATATTCAGCAATTAGTTTCAGGAAAGGTTTGTCCAAATATTGTTGAATAGTGTTCAATAATCACTAACAACTGCGGCAAGTACATCACGGCCATAGGCATCAACCGAAGAGCCTAACCAGTATCAGTGAAACAACTTGCAAAATATTCAGCAATTAGTTTCAGGAAAGGTTTGTCCAAATATTGTTGAATAGTGTTCAATAATCACTAACAACTGCGCCTACGGACTGTGATTACCCAGTTGATACTGGGTAATCACAAATAATAAAACCCCGCCAAGGCGAGGTTTAGGGTTAATTTCTCTTATTTTCTTATGACAAGATAATACCAATCGTCAATGTTACGGTAATCCAAACCCCTACAAACGTTACATAGCTCATCAATCTGTTCTTCATTTTACTTTCCCTCATTATCAAACAAACATCCATAGCTGCACGGTAGTGGCCCTGACTGTCTGACATAAAAAATATAAACAGCATTTAATATATATTTGGTATGCAGCATAAGTTCCATACTAATATTTATTACAAAGGGTATTAAATTAGCCAGGTTGTTATAGCAATAAGACAATGCTCAGGTAATAAAACTGACCAGAATAAGAGAGTTAACTCATAAAAAACCACAATACGTAGTTTTTAACGAATTATTCACCTGAACCGGATTCAGTATGTGGTTTTTCGGGATATAACGATGCACTCCAGTTACTGTAAGTGCAAACAAATATCGACGGATCTTTGTTTGAAAATGGCGTAGCCATAGATTTGATTTTTTCCGCCAACTGCACGGATTCCATCGTCGAATTACCAATATAAGTTCCACCAGGCAGGCGATGCCATTTCCCATTAGGAAAGCGGATAGATTGGCTGAATTGATTCGCCGTCATCCTTTTATGTAATTTTTCATAACCCTCAATACCCGTGCCATAAAGCTCTACGCGAATCAAATAACTTGCCATTTCTCTTTCCTTGTTTTTGATTTTTGACCAAACAAGTTATCAGTTTTTCTTTACTGTTTAAAGTCAGAAAAACGGGATAAAAATCCGATATTAATGCCAATTCCGGTACTTACATTATATGTATTTGATATAAAATCCCTTTCATATCAAATAATAAAACAATTACATTGGTGTATTTAAAATATGATCTTCCCAATCCACCACATCCGCTTCACACACAGCGATATGCCTGACAGAAATACGCTCCGCATGCATTGCCGATTTTGAACCGCTAACTAGTGGGTGCCACGGAAGGAGTCTTTCCCCCTCGCCAATCAGACGATAAGCACACGTCTTTGGCAACCATTCAAAGGTGTTCATATTCTCACGGGTCAATTTGATACAGTCAGGCTCGTATCTGAAACGATCTTCATAATTCTTGCACTGGCAGGTTTTAATATTCAGTTGATTGCAAGCAACATTGGTGAAATAAATTTCATCCGTATCCTCATCCATCAACTTATGCAGGCAGCACTGACCACAGCCATCACATAGTGCTTCCCACTCTTGATCTGTCATTTGTTCTAAGGTTTTCACCTGCCAGAAAGGTTGAGACATAATTTCTGTCATTCCTCGTGTTAAATCACTCTGGTTGTCAAAACGTGCTCATTGAGAGAAACATCTAACACATCACCAGATTGCAATGGCCCTACGCCTTCAGGCGTTCCCGTCAAGATAATATCGCCCGGACGTAAGGTAAAAAAACGCGACATGTAGCTAATCAACGGGATGATAGGCATTCGCATGTCACTCGTATTGCCGTTTTGGCGCAATTGGCCATTTACTGTCAAAGAAAGTTCGGCATTTTGTGGATCACCAAAAGCATTGACAGGAATAAATCCCGATATCGGGCATGACCGATCAAATGCTTTACTTTTTTCCCACGGTTGCCCCGATTGTTTAAATTCACGTTGCAAATCACGTAATGTCAAATCCAGTGCAACTGCAAAACCTGCAATCGCCTGACTGACTCGCTCTTCATTGGCATTCTTAAGTGCCGAACCAATCAAAACAGCCAATTCTATTTCATGGTGCACAGCACCTAATTCCTGTGGAATGAAAACAGGTTGGCGCAGATCACACAACGCGGTTTCAGGTTTAATGAATATCACTGGCTCTTCAGTGGATTGAGAGCCCATTTCTTTCATATGCTTGTCGTAATTACTGCCGACACAAACAACCTTATTAGCAGGAAAATCCAACAATACCCCCTGCCAATCTCGATGTTGGTACATAACATGGTTCCTTTAGCTTGTTTTCAGGATTTGATTTTCAGCGATTCAGCGAGTGAAAAAATGAGTACGTTGCATGATACCGTCTGCCATCATACCAACACTGAGCGCAAAATAGTAAGAACGATTCCAGTGCATGATAGTGCGGAAATTTTGTGTCACCCAAAATGCCCGTTGTGCCGAATCATCAGGGATGACTATCCAACCTTTGGTATTTGCAGGCAACTTAGCAAAATGAGGAGATGAAATTCCCAATGCCTGCCACTGTGCAATGGTTTTTCCCTGTTCAGGTTTAACGCCTTCTAAAGCGATATCAAAGCCTGTAGGTAACGAAATCGCATACCCCCAAGGTAAACCTTGTCTCCACCCTTCCTTATGTAAATAATTGGCAGTCGAGGCGAAAACATCTGCTTTATTATTCCAAATATCAATTTGGCCATCATCATCGCCATCAGCACCATACGTTAAGTAAGAGGTTGGCATAAATTGATTTTGGCCCATTGCTCCCGCCCAAGAGCCTTTCAGCACCTGATCTTTATCAATATATTGATTTTCAATTATTTCTAACGCTGCCAGTAACTGTTTGATAAAAAATACTTCTCGACGTCCCTCAAAAGCCAGCGTGGATAACGCCGAAATGACATCTTCTTTTCCCTGAAATTTGCCAAAACCGCTTTCTAATCCCCACAATGCAACAATATAGGCTTTGGGTACACCGTATTTGTGGCTGATCCTTTCTAGCTGGAGATGATTATCTTCATATTCCTTGACACCCTGTTCAATCTTCCGGGCTGGCAAGACGCGGTTCAGGTAATCATCCAAAGTCACTTTTTTTTCTGGCTGGTTACGATCGGCTTTAATGACGCGCGGAATAAAATGGATATTGGCAAATGCCCGATCCAAGGTTTTTTCACTGATCCCCTGCTCTCTGGTTTGCTGTTTTAGCAAGGCCACATAAGCAGGAAATTGTGATGGCTCACGGGCGTTCAATGGAAAATCCTGCTCCAATGCCCTGACTTCGGCTTGAGATCGTGAAGCCAACACGGATAGAGAGTACAATTGTTTGGCACTTATTTGTTTACCACTTAATGTACTGCACCCTGTCAGCAAAGTTGCTGTCAATAAAGTCAGCCCAGTGATTAATTTCATAAATCGGCTCCTCATCAATAATTCAGGATCAGGCAGTTACCAGCGATTTTTATTGCTTAGGCGGCTTATTTGGTGCCAGATGTTCATTGAGCAAACTTTCCATTGGCGGTGGTACTTGCAGGTAAAAACCCTGTTCACTCAACGCGAGTTTTACTTTTTCAATATCAGCATTAGCCAGTGTTTTTCTTCCAGATAATGAAATCATCATTGAATATTGAGGTTCACCAAATGCTTTTAACAGATCTTCAGGAACGCGTGAAAAATCCCCTTTCCTTCAATATATAGATATGTTTGGTCACGTTTTGGGCTTCTGTAGATTACACAAATCATTGTTATAAACTCTTTTAAATTAACTCTGTGACTTGCTTGAATAATTCACTAACTATAACATGCTTATTATATCTAAGAATATCGTCTCCCAGAGGCTTAGGAAAATGTTTGTGTAAACGACCTTGGGAAACTTAACCTTGCTGAGTCAGAATATCGATGTCACAATCGCCAATTGAACTAAAAGGCAGTAATTTTACGCTTTCGGTCGTTCATTTATATGATGACCAGCCGGAAGTTATTCATAAAGCTATGCAGGAAAAAATGGAGCAAGCGCCCGAATTCCTGAAAAATGCGCCCGTTGTTATCAATATATCTGCTCTCCCTGTTGATGCAGATCTCCCCACACTCCACCGAGCCATCGAGTCAGTTGGATTGCGCATCGTCGGCATCAGCGGTTGTCAAAACGAAGAACAACGAGAAGTCGTTCTAAAATCTGAACTTCCTTTATTGAAAGAAGGTAAAAGTCAGAAAGTTCTTACTCAAGAAAATAAACCGGCTGAACCTATTTTCAAAAAAACTCGTATAATTAATACACCTGTTCGTTCAGGACAAAGAATTTATGCACCAAACAGTGATCTTATTGTGACAAATAATGTGAGCGCTGGTGCAGAATTAATCGCTGATGGAAATATTCATATATATGGTGTGCTGCGTGGACGAGTATTGGCAGGCGCATCTGGTGATCAAGAAAGCCAGATTTTCTGCACCCATTTAAACGCTGAGCTCACCTCTATTGCAGGTCAATATTGGCTCAGCGAGAAAATCCCAGAAAATTTTGTTGGTAAAGCAGCAAAATTACGTCTGGTAAACAATGAATTAACTATTGAAACTTTAGTCTAGCCCTTATAACAAGGAATCGCTTCATGGCACGCATTATTGTTGTTACATCTGGTAAAGGTGGCGTTGGCAAAACCACTTCAAGCGCGGCCATTGCTACCGGCCTCGCCCAAAGAGGAAAAAAAACCGTCGTTATTGATTTTGATATCGGTTTACGGAACCTCGACCTAATTATGGGCTGTGAACGCCGTGTGGTTTTTGACTTCGTGAACGTCATTCAAGGTGACGCCAGCTTGAATCAGGCAATTATCAAAGATAAGCGCACAGATAATCTCTATATTCTGCCCGCTTCCCAGACCCGCGATAAGGAAGCCCTCACCCGAGATGGCGTTGAGAAAATTCTGAATGAATTGGATCAACAGGGATTTGAGTTCATTATCTGTGATTCACCTGCTGGTATTGAAAGCGGCGCATTGATGGCGCTCTACTTTGCCGATGAAGCAATTATTACGACAAACCCAGAAGTATCTTCTGTTCGTGACTCTGATCGTATTTTAGGTATCCTGGCATCCAAATCACGCCGTGCGGAGAAAGGGGATGAACCTATCAAAGAGCACCTTCTGCTGACACGCTATAATCCGGGACGTGTGAACCGCGGTGATATGCTGAGCATGGAAGATGTACTGGAAATTCTGTGTATTCCTTTGCTCGGTGTTATCCCGGAAGATCAATCTGTTCTCCGTTCATCCAACCAAGGGGAACCCGTCATTTTGGATAAAGACTCTGACGCGGGTAAAGCATACGAAGACACTATTTTACGTTTACTCGGTGAAAAACGGCCTTTCCGTTTCATCGAAGAAGAAAAAAAGGGCTTTTTAAAACGCCTGTTTGGGGGGTAACGCATGGCTTTGTTAGATTTCTTCCTGTCGAGAAAAAAACCGACGGCCAATATCGCCAAGGAGCGGCTACAAATCATCGTGGCAGAGCGGCGCCGTGGTGACTCTGAGCCTGCCTATTTGCCCGACATGAAACGGGATATTCTGGCTGTAATTTGTAGGTATGTGCAAATCGATCCAGATATGCTTTCTGTGCAGTTTGAGCAAAAAAATGATGATATCTCTGTACTAGAACTGAATGTAACATTACCTGAGGTTGAGGAATCGCCAAAATAGCCGTATCAAACGACGCTATTTAATTTAAGGCGGTGATTTTTGTAAAACAGTTTGTTATTTAAATAATAGATCAGGAAGTAAAGATAATTTTCCCTGCCTATATATCAGGCAGGGGGGGATCAAATTGACATCTTAAGTACTACATCTCATAAATAAGACCATAATGGTGATTGGATTAACGCTATTCCTGCGAATAATTTGCCAATATTTCAGCGATAGGTTCAGCCAGCAACTTGCCTCGCCAGCCCCTGATTAACTCAGGTTGATATTCCGGCGCTTTCAATTTCCAATGCCAACAAAGTAATTGATTAATTTGACGGCGAGAAGCCAGCAGTTCAGCACTGAAATAATGGGATCCCCCACCTGAGTGACCAAAGATTTAATTTCTTTAAATGCCTTACGATAACCAGGATAATCAACCAAATTCACAATTTGAGCCGGACACGCTTCTGCGGGAATATCCTTACTCTCCGCAACCATCGCCAACAATCGACGACCATGACAACGAATTTCTTGCCCACTCAATCCCAAAGCGTCCAATTCAGCCAAAGAAGTTGGCATATAACGGGCAACCTGCCATAAATTTTCTTCGCGGATCACGAAATTGACCGCCAAGTCACGTTCACGAGCCTGATTTAAACGCCATGCAGCCAATTTTTTCAAACAGGCCAATTGCCTTGGACGCAATTGCCATGCATTACCAATATCCTTATAAGCGTATTCCGGCATCAATACTTCTCTACGGCGTTCGGCTATCAGATTGCTTTCATCTTTTGCCGCATCCAAATATCCCGCCTGCCCTGTTTTTTCCATCAAAATATCGGCCAGCGGTAATAAATAGTAGACATCCGCCGCCGCATATTGACATTGCTTTTCGCTCAACGGTCGAGCCAACCAATCAGTGCGGGATTCACTCTTATCCAATTCAATATGCAAATACTCAGCAACTAATGTTGCAAAGCCGCATGACATGGGGTGACCAATAAATGCAGCCAGTACCTGAGTATCAATCATGGGTTCTGGCAAGCACTGGAAACTATTACTAAAAACTTCTAAATCTTCACTGCCGGCATGGATAAATTTTAATACGTTCGGATCTGTCAATAGCTCCCTAAAGGGCTGCCATTGCGAAATTTCGAGGGGATCAATCAGAGAAAGCTGTTCACCATCAAACAGTTGTATCAAACCTAATTGGGGATAATACGTCCGTGTACGTACAAATTCAGTATCCAGTACAATTCTTGCGTGTTTTTTTGCCTGCTCACAGGTTGACTGCAATTGGGCATCGGTAGTAATCAACTGATAATTCAAAACATCATTCTCTTAACCATTCATAAGACATGCACAACAACGCCGGTAAAACCGGCGCTGTTGATGTGCAATGGGATATGGCAATAAATAGGCTCAATTTGTAGCAGCATTATCCATTTTTGCCAATTCTTCATTGCGAAGTTCTCTGCGAAGAATTTTACCGACATTAGATTTTGGTAATTCAACGCGAAATTCAATGAGCTTCGGCACCTTATATCCCGTCAGGTAACGACGGCAATGCGTTTTAAGTTCATCCTCTGTCAAACTGGGATCTTTGCGTACCACAAATATTTTGACAATTTCTCCTGAGTTTTCACTCGGAACGCCCACGGCTGCCGACTCTAACACTTTAGGATGGGAAGAAACAACATCTTCTACTTCATTTGGATAGACATTAAATCCAGAAACCAGGATCATGTCTTTTTTCCGATCAACAATGTGTAAAAAGCCTTTTTCATCTACGCTGGCAATATCCCCAGTTGCCAACCAGCCATCTTTCAACACCTCATCAGTCGCATCAGGGCGATCCCAGTAACCTTTCATTACCTGTGGCCCACGTACCCACATTTCACCTGCTTCGCCCGGTGAAACTTCATTACCATCATTCCCTACCAACTTGATTTCTGTTGAAGCAACGGGAAAGCCAATACTGCCACTGTAGTAGGTCAAGTTATGCGGGTTAGCTGAAACCAGAGGGGCACATTCTGTCAATCCATAACCTTCCAACAGATGACAACCTGTCAAGTTTTGCCATTTTTCAGCCACCACTCGTTGTACGGCCATGCCGCCACCAACAGATAAACGTAATGAGGAAAAATTTAGCTTCTGGAATTCCTGATTATTCAGCCAGGCATTGAATAACGTGTTAACTCCCGATAGTGCAGTAAAATGATAACGCGATAGCTCCTTGACCGTGCCGTTTACATCGCGAGGGTTGGTAATCAACAAATTTTGCCCCCCCAATTCAATAAAGAACAGGCAATTTATCGTTAAAGCAAAGATATGGTACAACGGCAATGCAGTTACCACTAACTCTTGCCCAGGCTTCAATAACGGAGAATAACAGGCTCTGGCCTGTTCAAGGTTTGCCAACATATTACGATGAGTCAGCATTGCACCTTTCGCAACCCCTGTGGTGCCCCCTGTATATTGCAAAAAAGCCAGGTCCTCGTTTTTCACATCCGGTTTGACATACTGCATGCGATAGCCTTTATGAATCGCACTACGGAACGAAATAGCATCCGGTAAGTGATATTTAGGCACGAGCCTCTTAATGTATTTAACGACGAAATCAACAAGAGTCCCTTTAGGACGTGAAAGTTGGTCACCCATACGCGTCAAAATAACGTTCTTGACTTGCGTATTAAAGACAATCTTTTCTAAGGTATGTGCAAAGTTAGAAACGATAACAATGGCAGATGTGCCACTGTCATTAAGCTGGTGTTCCAATTCACGCGGGGTATAGAGCGGGTTCACATTTACAACAACCATACCTGCACGCAGAATACCAAATAGTGCCACAGGGTATTGCAGTAAATTGGGCATCATCAATGCCACGCGATCCCCTTGTTTCAGCCCCAGGCCATCCTGTAAGTAGGCAGCAAAGGCACGGCTACGCTCTTCCAATTTACGGAAAGTCATTACCTCGCCCATATTGATAAATGCGACTTGATCGGCATAACGCGCTACAGCATTTTCAAACATTTCAATCAACGACGAATAACGATCGGGATCGATTTCTGCCGGAACATCTGCCGGATAATGTTTTAGCCAAACTTTTTCCAAGTTGAATACTCCTGAAATCTAATTGCGATGTAACCACTGACCATAAAACAAACCTGACCTGTATATTTAACAAATTATTAACTCAGCGTACCAGTTTGCAAAGCAACAATGTTCAGGTTGGCGATACACATCACTAATTTAATACTATCAATTACTGCAAAAAAATAAGGCAGCTTTTGCCGCCTGAGTATTTTTTATTATTTATCAATAAATTAGTTAAATTATTAGCACTTGGATTTATAATTAACTAATTATACACTGATTTAATAATTTTTGGCTTGGAGTCTTACTATTATTCCAAACAGTTATAAGTAAGGCATGACAGTTAAAGGATAATTATCAGGAGTTCATGTCACACCAGATACCCCTTGGTTGGCAAGAGGTTTATTCAGTTAAAATTGTTTCAACTGATACAGGCTGGAATGATGAATAACCGAGCCAAAACGGATCATAAGGGTTGCCATAATAGCTCCATGGACCCGTTCCTACAGCAGGAGAAAAAATCATTCTCTGAGATTCATACCAACGTTTCACTCCTGTTGCATTCATCACAACATAATTGTACGGGCTATTGCCTACTTTTCCTTTTTCAAGACCAGTAATCAAACCTACAACAGTCACATAATGATCTTTAAAATCATTGGGTTCTAAAAAAGTATTCACGTAGGCATAAACTCGTCCCAAAGAAGGCGCATCCAAACGAGGGGAAGCATTGCCTGCTAATGGCATGGCAGATATTTCTAATCGAGTCTGGCTTTTTTCATTCAAGACACTAAGCACTTTGCCGCCAAATCTCCCTTCATGTCCAATGTATAACTCAGGTATATTCTTGACAGAAAGCAGGTTTTCCACTGGTGTTTTAGTCGTTCCTTTAATAACATCAGGAACTGACACGCAGCCCGCAAGTACCAGGGTTCCCAATAATGCCAACGCTTGCAGTATGCTTCGATAGTATATTCCATTGAGCATAACGCCTCCAACGCAGAAAAATCTTATTAGACTAACCCTCGTCTGGTTAGTCAGACTCTAACCCTTTATACTTCATGGACACCGTTTTCTGCCACAAGTTGCATGAATTTTATTGCACCAGGCAGAAGCGCCTTAACGGCCCGGCAATTTTTTCCATGTCACTTCATTACGTAAGTAAACGGGTTCAGCATGTTCAACCGCTGTCGCCTCCCCCGCGTTCCACATCTGAATAGCCAGTGGCAGCATATCTTCCGCATGGGGTAAAGTAACATCGCTGGTAGTCAGCATTAAGTGGCAGTTCAATAATTGAGGATAGGCTTCCCAGCCCGTTCCAGCAATTCCCCATTCGCCTGATAAGGAATTCATAATCTCTTGCACTTGCTCAGGTTTCAAAACTGCTTCCGTTTCATCGCCCTGCCATTCGCCTTGTGAATTACGAGTGTATTGCCCCCAGTAAACTTCCCCCATCCGCGCATCAATAGCAACCAAAACGTTTGTTGCTCCTGTTAAGCGAAAAGCCCCTTGCGCCATTGTTTTCAGCGAAGAAACACCAATCATCGGTAATTCAGCGCCCAATGCCAGCCCTTGGGCGATGCCAACACCAATCCGTACACCGGTAAAACTGCCCGGTCCACGACCAAACGCTAACGCATCCAATTGTTGCAGGTTTACTCCACCTTTTGATAAAACCGCTTGAACCATCGGTAAAATACGTTGCGTGTGCTCCCGTGGGGAAATTTCAAACTGTGCTTCAATAGCACCTTCATTCCAAAGTGCAACAGAACAGGCTTCAGTTGCAGTATCAATAGCTAAAATTCGCGTGGACATGCCTTAACTCCGGCAAGATATAGGATCCAAAACAAGGGGCTATACTACCATAGCCTCAACATCATCGCCCCGACATTTTATTACCCAGACCGCGGTGGGCGTGAGTTTAGAAACGCAATTGCTTTTGATAAATCACGGGTACGGGAAGCGGGAGGCAGGCTGTTTAGAAAAACCTCACCGTATGGACGCATCACCAGCCGATTATCACAAATGACCACCACGCCATAATCATCAATATCACGGATCAGACGCCCAACGCCCTGCTTCAAATCAATCACGGCATCGGGAAGCTGGACTTCGTGAAAAGCATCCCCGCCCTTAAGTTGACAATCCTCAATACGGGCCTTAAGCAAAGGATCATCCGGCGCAGTGAACGGCAATTTATCAATAATAACGCAGGACAATGCATCACCGCGGACATCCACCCCTTCCCAAAAGCTGCCGGTCGCCACCAGCAATGCATTACCCGCAGAGATAAATTGTGCCAACAGTTGTGACTTGCTCGTCTCACCCTGCACTAATACTGGCAATGTCATACTGGCACGGAACTCTTCCGCCAAACTGCGCATCATTTGGTGAGAAGTACAGAGAAAAAAACAGCGCCCTTTATTGCTTTCAATTAATGGTTTCAACATACTAGCCAACCATTTTGCACCACCATTTTGGTTAGGTGATGGCAAATGACGCGGA
Organism: Xenorhabdus sp. SGI 60; assembly: GCF_056632175.1. Lineage (NCBI taxonomy): Bacteria > Pseudomonadati > Pseudomonadota > Gammaproteobacteria > Enterobacterales > Morganellaceae > Xenorhabdus > Xenorhabdus sp. SGI 60. Next base: position 2,213,028 of record NZ_CP196860.1, read on the forward strand.
ACACACAATAACATTTGACGTTGATAATCAAATGGACTAGACAAGAGTAATGTTTGGGCTTGTTTTAGCCCTAAACGTTCAGTGAAATGATTTAGCTGTTCATTGACCGACAATGTTGCCGATGTAAAAATCCAACTACCTGATTGTTCACGGAGCATCTCACTGAATTTGTCGGCAACAGATAACGGTGTCAGAGCCAGTAAAAAATGCCGCCCATAACTTTCGAACCAATAGCTGTAATTAGGTATGCTGACATCAATCAGACGCTTAAGACGATTGCGATACACCGTTGCCCGTTCAAAAGCCGCATCCAACATGGCTGAACGCCCCAAAGAGAGTTTCATCACGTCATAACAAAGCTCAAGAGCATCATCCAACCGCACTAATGCGCGCCGAACTTGCTGCTGTTGTAAGGCTTCACGAAGGTTACCCCGATAGCTGTTTTCCCCCAATGACAAACGAAAATCTTGTGCACTTTGGCTGAGACGATCTGCACTTTTTTGCAATTGTGCCTGATCCCGCACTTCTGTACGGTAAGCCATGATGATATCACGCGATAAGTCCATCAATTGACGGCTACTTAATTGCTGGCCAAAATATTGGCTGGCAATATCAGGGATCTGGTGCGCCTCATCGAAAATCATCACATCAGCCTGCGGGATTAATTCACCAAAACCGGTATCCTTAACCATCATATCAGCCATAAACAGATGATGGTTAACAATCACCACATCCGCTTCCATTGCTTTTCGACGGGCTTTCAGAACGAAACATTCCTGATAGCATGGGCAATCACTGCCAAGACAATTGTCATTAGTACTCGTGACCAATGGCCAAACAGTACTATCTTCTGCCACTTGATGACAGGTACTGATATCACCATCTTTTGTATGGCCTGACCAATGCTTCAATTTGATGACTTCCGCCAAGATTTCAGCATCTAACTGGGAATTGCCGATCGTCTGCTGCTCAAGGCGTTCAAGGCATAAATAATTTGAGCGCCCTTTTAATAGCGCCAGCTTGCCGGTAAAACCTAACGCATCAACGATAGTGGGTAGATCTCGATCGTAGAGCTGATCCTGTAATGCCTTAGAACCCGTAGAAATAATCACTTTTTTACCGGAGCGCAAAGCAGGTACTAAATAAGCAAATGTTTTACCGGTTCCCGTTCCTGCTTCTACGACCAATTGTTGCTGTTTTTTAATCGCAACTGTAATAGCCGAAGACATTTCCCGCTGGGCATCGCGTGGCTTGAAACCTGGTATGGCTTTGGCTAGTATGCCATTTTTCGCAAAATCGTCTGACACAAACAGTCTCTTTCAATAAAATGTGGCAGAATTATGCCAATATTGAGTTGTAATAACTACTCAATTCAGCAAAAAACTGGATAAATTAACAGGAGATTTAATGACTATTAAACGCATTGATCCAGATACCCGTTGGTCAGAAGCGGTCGTTCACAATGACACTATCTATTATACCAGTGTGCCAGAACAACTGGACGGTGATATTACAGAGCAAACCGCCGATACTCTGGCAGCCATTGATACCCTGTTACATCGTCTTGGTTCAGATAAGAGCAAGATTTTGGATGCTACGATTTTTCTGGCTGATAAAGCCGATTTTGCAGGCATGAATGCCGCATGGGACGCATGGGTTATTGCCGGAAGTGCGCCAGTTCGCTGTACTGTTCAAGCAGCATTGATGGACCCTAAGTATAAAGTCGAAATCAAAATTATTGCTGCTTTATAGTTTGTATCTACATAGTTTGTATCTACCAAACAAATATGGCCTTAAATGAGCTATTGTTCATTCAAGGCCATGTCAGAAATGAAATTTAAGGAATGGAGAGTAGAAATTAGGCCATTTTAATAATAATCATGCCAATCAACAGCAGCACAATACCACTCCATCCCTTAAAATTCAGTCTTTGGTTAAACATTATCCAGCCAGCGGCGACGGTAGCAATAATGCCGAATGCTCCCCATAAAGCATAAGCAATGGAAAGTTCGATCCCTTTCACTGCCTGAGCCAACGCACTGAATGCGCCCAAAACAGCAACCAGAGACAAAATACCCATCCAGAAGCGCTGAAATCCATTGGATAATTTCAATAAAATATTCGCCACAATTTCCAAAACAACGGCCAAAACCAGGAACGCACCATGCCACCATTCAAATTGAGTCAGCATATCATGCCTCCTTGATTTGCTTGTTCAAAACACCGTTTAGTGAGCTTGATGGAGTATTTTTTGATGTATTGTTTGAAGCATGGTCTTTGGTTTTTTTCTCCCCCACCTTGATCAAAGCAATCCCGGCTATCAACAATGCTAATCCACTTACTTTCATCAATGACAGCGATTCGTTAAACCACATTACACTAAAAGCGGTAATAAACAGGATCCCAATACCTTCCCAAAGTGCATAAGCCACGCCCAATGACACTTTTTTCACAGCGATTGCCAGCAAAATATAAGAAGTTGTGATCATGGTATACATCACGATCATGCCTGTAAAATCACCTGAAACGCTGGCGTGTTTCATTGACAGAGTACCAATGACTTCTGTCATAATCGCCAGTACAAGAAATACCCAATAAAACATTTTTTTTCTCCTGAACATACTGATAAGCATGCCAAGATATCAAGCTATAAATGCCAACAAAGTCGGCTGCAAATGCGATTATGCAACATCAGAATCAAACTGACTTTTTAGCGAAATATTTTGGCAAATGAAAATTGCCGGTGAAGAACCGGTTAGCAGGAGAAGGCCCTAAAGGGCGCCGCACCAGTAGTGCTCACTGGATAAGATAGTGGAGAGGAAAAAAACATGGGTACAACGTTGAATTTTGTTACTATGTTGAATGTTGACGCTTTTGGCGCTATTCATGATGTTTTATTCTTTCATCACACATAACTACCGCGTGATATACTAAGAACCCTCGTATTAAAATGTAATAATGCATTTCTATCATAGCACCAAATAAAAAGCAATGATTTATATTTGGCTAGCTAGTCTCCATTTTTAGTAAAAAAGTGGAGTAATGGACTATTTTTATTAAAATTTTATTATTCAGATAGCAAATTTTGAATTATTTTTACAAAACCCAGCCGGACATTAAGTCCGGCCATTACTTCGATGAGTTGTTTAGTGCAAACTAAAAAACACACCATTTATTCAAACTCATTCCATGAACGACCATCACGTGTAATCAAAGCGATAGAAGCCACGGGTCCCCACGTGCCTGCCTGATAAGGTTTCGGTGGTTCATTATCCGCTGCCCATGCATCCATAATGGAATCCACCCATTTCCAGGCTTCTTCCACTTCATCACGACGGACAAACAATGCCTGAATACCGCGCATTGCTTCCAACAATAGCCTTTCATAAGCATCAGCAAGGTGTGTCTGATTAAATGTTTCAGAGAAACTCAGATCCAACTTGGTCGTTTGCAAACGGTGTTTATGTTCCAGCCCCGGTGCTTTATTTAGCACTTCAATATCAATGCCTTCATCTGGCTGCAAACGAATGGTCAATTTGTTTTGTGGTAATTGCTGGTAGGATTCAGCAAACAGATTCAGGGAAGGTTCTTTGAAATAGACGACAACTTCAGAACACTTCGCCGGCAACCGCTTTCCGGTTCTCAGGTAGAAAGGCACTCCAGACCAGCGCCAGTCATCGATATCGACACGAATCGACACAAAAGTTTCTGTTTTACTGGCTTTATTCGCCCCTTCTTCTTCCAGATAACCCGGAACTTTCTTACCATGCACAAAACCTGCGGTATATTGCCCGCGAACCGTTTTTTCCCTGACATTAGTCTGATTAATCCGACGCAAAGAACGCAACACTTTTACTTTTTCATCACGAATACGATCTGCTGTCAGGTCAGCCGGTGGTGACATAGCAATCATAGTCAGAATTTGCAGAAGATGATTTTGGATCATATCGCGCATCTGCCCCGCCTGATCGAAATAGCCCCAACGCCCTTCGATACCAACTTCTTCAGCAACAGTAATTTGCACATGATCAATCGTGCGATGATCCCAATTATTGACGAAAAGTGAGTTGGCAAAACGCAGCGCTAACAAGTTCAATACCGTTTCTTTCCCCAAATAATGGTCAATACGGTAAATTTGGCTCTCATTGAAATATTTTGCAACTTCATCATTAATCGCTCTGGAAGAAGCAAGATCGGTTCCCAGCGGTTTTTCCATCACTACACGATTGGGTTCCGTATTCAGCTCCGCAGCGCCTAACCCATGGCATACTGCTCCAAATGTACTTGGAGGCATGGCAAAATAGTGAATAGCGGGTAAGTCATCTTTATTAATTATTTTTGCCAATTCGTTGAAATGCTCCGTTTCATTTACATCCAAATTACAAAATTCCAGACGTGAACAGAGTTTCTTCCACAATTCTGCATCTAGTTTTTCGGACATAAACGTCACCAATGCTTCTTCAACGACTTTGGTATAGGCTTTTTTATCCCAGTCAGCTCGACCGACGCCGATAATTCGGGTATCAGGATGGATATAACCCGCTTTTTCCAACTGGTAAAGGGAAGGCATTAATTTCCGGCGTGCTAAGTCTCCTTTCGCCCCAAAAATTACCAAATTACAAGCCTGAGCTATAGACGTCACCGCCATGTTGCATCTCCTCAATTACGGGATATTGTAATTTTTTTACAGAATCTGTGGGTAATGTACTCTTTTGGTTATATGCAGTAAACACTGATTATTCATGGATTATTGATATAGCTCTTCGTATTTCACGTTGCTGCTGGATTTAGTGACAAAATGAAATCCATTGGACACAGGCTATTAAATAACCACACACCCGCTTCCTGTACACTCTTTCACATTCATGGTAATTTTGTATTCACTGGCAGTATGGTCATAATTCATACTGAGCAGTGATTGTAAACTGAAAATTTACAACGATTAAGAAGTAATCTTACCAAATTGAAAATTAGACACCTGTCATATTTTCATGAAAAATCCCATGTTATCCGGTTATTGCCACTGCCAGCTTTCAATAACAAGTAGTATATTTTCATGAAAATGAAATAGATTTCTCCTGTTAATGAAATCGTTAAAACCGAGGTTAAACTTCGTTTTATGAACACACTGGAACGGCTCCAAAATAGTCTTGATGTTTTGAGTAAGTCAGAGAAAAAGGTTGCGCAGGTCATCCTTGCTTCACCACAAACTGCCATCCATTCAAGCATTGCCACTCTGGCTAAAATGGCGAATGTGAGTGAACCGACGGTTAATCGTTTTTGTCGTCGCCTCAACACCAAGGGGTTTCCTGACTTTAAATTGCATCTGGCACAGAGCCTCGCCAATGGTACACCTTATGTAAACCGAAACGTGGAAGAAAGTGACAGCGTCACCTCTTATACAAACAAAATTTTCGAATCAGTCATGGCAAATCTGGAAACGGTCAAAAGTAATCTGGATATTGCAGCAATTAACCGCGCAGTCGACCTTCTGACACAAGCCAGAAAACTCTCTTTTTTTGGTTTGGGAGCATCAGCCGCTGTAGCCCATGATGCCATGAACAAATTTTTTCGCTTCAATATTCCAGTGACCTATTTTGATGATATTGTGATGCAACGAATGAGCTGCATCAGCAGTACCGAAGGAGATGTTGTCGTATTAATTTCCCATACGGGAAGAACAAAAAGCCTTGTAGAAATTGCTAAACTGGCCCGCGAAAACGATGCAACAGTGATCGCCATTACCTCAACAGGCTCCCCATTAGCACACGAAGCTACCCTCCCCATTCTGTTGGATGTCCCCGAAGATACAGATATCTATATGCCGATGGTCTCAAGAATAGCTCAATTAACCATCATTGATGTGCTGGCAACGGGTTTTACACTGCGCCGCGGCTCAAAATTCAGGGATAATTTGAAGAGGGTCAAAGAAGCGTTGCGTAATTCACGGTTTGATAAGCCTGAATAAACCAGAAAATAGACTGTGTTTTTGTTCACTATTTATCAACTCTCCAGACTGATAGCATATGTAGACTTTTCCCCACTGCATATTCGCAGTGCGGGGTTAATAATCAATAAATTAAATGGTTATCCTACGGTAATCGAAAACTCATATACCCAATGGATTTCAAGTGACCACCCAACGGTGCGGTAACTTGAAAAACAAAAGGTATACTTCATAGGTCAACGGAGTAATACATGTCCAGACGGCTCAGAAGAACAAAGATCGTCACTACACTTGGCCCAGCTACAGATCGTGACGACAATCTAGAAAAAGTTATCCAAGCAGGGGCCAACGTCGTCCGCCTTAATTTCTCTCATGGCATTGCGGAAGATCATATCCAACGTGCTAATAAAGTGCGCGAAATTGCTGCCCGTTTAGGTTGTCATGTTGCCATCCTTGGTGATCTTCAAGGGCCTAAAATACGCATATCCACCTTTAAAGAAGGAAAAATTTTCCTGAATATTGGGGATAAATTCCTGCTGGATGCCAATCTAAGTAAGGGAGAGGGAGATAAAGAAAAAGTCGGTATTGACTATAAAGGTTTGCCATCTGATGTAACGGCTGGTGATATCCTGCTATTGGATGATGGACGTGTTCAATTGAAAGTCCTGGAAGTTCAGGGGATGAAAATCTTCACGGAAGTGACTGTAGGAGGCCCGCTTTCCAACAATAAAGGCATCAATAAATTGGGCGGCGGGTTATCAGCCGAAGCACTGACAACAAAAGATAAGGAAGATATCATCACAGCAGCCAAAATTGGTGTTGATTATCTTGCGATTTCTTTCCCTCGTTCAGGTGAAGATTTGAATTATGCGCGCCGTCTCGCACGAGATGCGGGTTGCGAAACTCAAATAGTTGCAAAAGTTGAGCGAGCGGAAGCTGTTAGTAGTGACGAAATTATTGATGAAATTATTCTGGCATCGGATGTTGTCATGGTCGCTCGTGGTGATCTCGGTGTTGAAATTGGTGACCCCGAACTGGTTGGTGTACAGAAGAAACTGATCCGCCGCGCTCGCCAACTGAATCGTGTTGTGATTACAGCCACACAAATGATGGAATCCATGATCACCAATCCAATGCCGACGCGTGCTGAAGTCATGGATGTCGCCAATGCGGTACTGGATGGTACTGATGCGGTTATGCTTTCTGCTGAAACAGCCGCGGGTCAATATCCTGCGGAAACCGTTGCCGCTATGGCACAAGTCTGTCTTGGCGCGGAAAAAATGCCAAGTGTCAATGTTTCCAAACATCGCTTGGATATTACATTTGATAGCATTGAAGAAGCGATTTCAATGTCTACCATGTATGCAGCCAACCATCTGAAAGGCGTCAAGGCAATTATTGCCATGACTGAATCTGGCCGCACGGCTCGCATGATGTCCCGCATCAGTTCTGGCCTGCCTATCTTCTCTATGTCTCGCCATGAATCAACCTTAAACCGTACCGCCCTGTATCGTGGTGTAACACCCGTTTATTGTAGTTCGCATACTGATGGGATCACAGCGGCAAATGAAGCAGTGAATCGTCTGCGCGATAAAGGTTATCTCATCTCTGGGGATTTGGTACTTGTGACCCAAGGTGATCAGATGGGAACTATTGGCAGTACCAATACCTGTCGCGTACTTGAAGTGGAATAATAGGCTATATATATTACCACTGGCATCATTTTTATGGTACGGTTTTAACGTAGGCTCTCACCCGAGAAGTGGGGAGATATAAACGATCACATTGACTTGCAAGCTGCAATATTACGTTACATGCGTATAAGAGTCAGTATACTCATTTATTAATTGCTCTCAATCACAGCACGTCCATTATTCAAATCAAGTTTAATTACACCTTATCAATCATAAGTCTTCCCTTTTATAAGGCTCAATATCCCCTTTTTTCCGCGTCTTAAGCAATTTTAAGATCCAAGTGTATTGTTCAGGATTCGGCTTCACCAATTCCTCCAATTCCTCATTCATTCGGCGAGCAATATAGGTATCATCCTGTCCTGCAATATCCTCCATGGGTGGACGGATATAAATGTCCAACTGATGAGTTTGGCAATTATAAACCGGAAATAACGGAACAACGGCTGCGCGGCAAACCTTCATTAAGCGCCCAAGTGCAGGCAACGTAGCCTTGTAAGTGGCAAAAAAATCGACAAATTCACTGTGTTCTTCGCCATGATCCTGATCGGGCAAATAGTATCCCCAAAAGCCTTCACGCACTGTAGAGATAAAGGGTTTAATTCCCGCATCACGGGAATGCAAACGACCACCAAAGTGACAACGCGCTTTATTCCATAAGTAATCAGCCACGGGATTACTTTGATGGTGAAACATCGCTGACATTTTTTGGCCACGGGCAGCCAACAACATCGCGGGAATATCAACAGACCAACCATGTGGAACCATAAAAATCACATTTTTGCCTTGTGCTTTTAAGGCTTGAATAATGTCTTCGCCATGCCATTGGGTTCGCTCAAGTGTCGATTTTGCTCCCCTGAGACAAAGCTCCGCCAGCATAACAAACGATTGAGGGGCGGTAGCAAACATGCGATCAATCAGCTCTTCGTGCTGCTGTTCCGTTAATTCGGGAAAGCAGTAAATTAAATTGATTTTCGCCCTGCGACGAGCACTTTTCACTTTTCTTCCCGCCCAAATACCTATCCTGGCCAGAAATGGATCACGCCATTTTACAGGGACATAAGACAATCCTGCCAATATCCCCACGCCAGCCCAAAGGCCCCAATAACGGGGATGTAAATAAGCTCGATGAAACCGAGGGACATATCCCAATTTACTATCTGTATCTTTTTCTTTATTCATGAGCTAACTCTGATGATCCCAATATTTGCTCTCAAGGCGAAAGTTTACAACAAAAAATAAGATAAAAGCGGATGATAGTCATCATCCGCTTTTATCTCTGTCAATAATCGGAAGTTGATGCTCTTAATCTAGCAACAATTGAGGCTTAGTTTCCTTAACCATGGCTACATATTCTGCACGCTCTTTGCCACTCAACCCGCCAGAACGTGGCAATTTTGCAGTGAGCGGGTTAACCGGCCTCTGGTTATCCCAGAATTCAAAGTGCAGGTGGGGGCCTGTTGAACGCCCCGTATTTCCTGATAGCGCAATACGTTCACCCCGTTTCACTTTCTGACCCGGTTTTACCAGTATTTTTCTCAAGTGCATGTATCGAGTTGTATATTGACGACCGTGCCGTATGGCGATGAAATTACCGGCCGCACCATCAAATTTGGCGACAACGACTTCACCATCACCGACTGCCAAAACAGGTGTTCCTACTGGCATAGCAAAATCAACCCCTTTGTGAGCTGTAATTCTGCCGGTTACCGGATTTAAGCGATGTGGATTGAAAGAAGAAGATACTCTGAACTGTTTAGTTGTAGGAAAGCGCAGGAAACCACGCTCAAGACCGGAAGCATTGCTGTCGTAAAAACGACCATCATTGGCCCGGAAGGCATAATAATCATTGCCACCACTCTGTAAGCGAACGCCTAACAATTGGCTCTGTTCACTTTTCCCATCAAGCATTTCACGGGACATCAGCACAGAAAAACGATCACCTTTACGCAATTTGCGGAAATCTATCTGCCATTGCAACGCTTTTGTCACTTCTCTGGCCTCGCTGCTTGTTAATCCAGCAATCAGGGCACTACTATTAAAACTGCCATCAACTGTACCTGTGATGACACTATTTTTCCATTCTCCCTTCTGAAACTCTTGCGTTTCGTTAAAAGTATCTCCTTCGCGAGTATAAACGCGAGTTTCACGACGTGATATATCCCAGGTCAGCGTTTTTAAATTCCCATTATCATCAGTAGTCCACGATAATGACTGACCAATACCTAAATTACGCAATGATTTATATTGATTTGCTAACAAAGCAACATCAGAGGAATCAATTCCGAACTGAGTCAAAATCGAACTCAGGGTATCACCACTGGAGACAACATATTGGTGCGGAACATTTACTGCTGTATCAACAGAACTGCCATCATCATCCCCAATGCCCTCATTGGGGAGTTGTTCATTAGCATCCCCAGCGACATCATCCGTTGCTTCTGGAATGCTATCGGGAGTACTGAGAATAATACTACCTGTCCGTTCTTCTTGTTCATGATAAACAACAGGCCGCCATATCGCGATAGCCAAAGTGACCAGCGTTAGAGATCCAAGCATGATCTTGTGTGGTTTGGGCAGGTTGTTGTATACCAGAACGATAGTTTTAGCTATCTGCTGCACTTGCACTAATAAAATTCCTTATTGTACTAATTCAGGCAGCTCGCGTATTGTTTTGATAGTTGAGTTATAAATTTCATGTAGCTATCTTTATCCAATACAATGCCGCTCCCTAAAGGGTCAAGTATTCCAATACGTACATCAGTACCTTTTGCTACGGCATGAATAACGGCTGGCCTGAATTGAGGTTCAGCAAAAATACATCTTGCTTTCTGCTCAACCAATTGTGTTCGTATTTTGTGTAATCTTTGCGCACCAGGTTGTATTTCAGGATTGACCGTGAAAACACCTAGCGGAGCCAATTGGTAATGTTTTTCAAAATAACCGTACGCGTCATGAAAAACAAAATAACCCTGATTTTGTATAGGCTTTAAAACATGAGTAATATTCTTATCAGTTTGTGCAAGCTGTCCATTGAATTTACGTAGGTTTACTTCTAATTGCTGTTTTTGTTGAGGATATTGCTCAATAAGCTGATCATATATTGCCTGAGCGGCTTTTCCCGCAATCTCTGGAGAAAGCCAAAGATGCATATTATATTCACCGTGATGATGTTCGTGATCTTCCTCATGTTCATGCTGATATGATTCAGCATCAGAATCATTACCATCTTCACTATTTTTCAATAATAATGGCTTAATGGTAGATAATTCAGCCAGTGCCAGTTGTTTATTCTGCTCAATTTTAGCTATCGGTTTCGCCAAAAAGGTTTCCATATCTGGGCCAATCCAAACAACCAAATCGGCTTGATTAATTTTCCGTACATCCAGAGGCCGTAACGCATAATCATGTGGAGAAGCACCATCGGGCAGAAGTACCTGAGTATTTGTTACACCATCAGCAATGGCAGCAGCAATAAAGCCCAATGGGCGAATGGATGTGACAACATCTGCCTGCGCAGAGCCATTCACTCCTGCCACTAACACAGCAGCTAATGCGATTTTATGAAAAAGTTTATGCGCGTATTTCTGTGAGTTGTGTAACATAATATGAATATTCCATGCAGAAAATTGAATTTTGTTATATTATAACATTTCAATGATTCTGCAAGATACTTTTAACTCGTCAACTATGATCACCCTAAAAAACATTACGGTTGAATTTGGTAACCGCAAGGTATTAAACAATATCTCATTCAATCTCAAACAAGGGAAAATTCTGACCCTGATCGGCCCAAATGGTGCGGGGAAATCAACTCTGGTTCGCGTCGTTCTTGGATTAATCCCCCCCACTTCGGGCACTATCGAACAAAACCCTACGTTGAGAATTGGTTATGTTCCGCAAAAACTAAACCTTGATCCCACTCTGCCCTTAACCGTTAAGCGTTTTATGATGCTGAGACCCAACGTGAAACAAGCGGATATCTTACCGGTATTAAATCGGGTCAAGGCTGCTCATTTACTGGAGCAACCAATGCAAAAGCTATCTGGTGGTGAAACTCAGCGAGTGCTACTTGCCAGAGCCTTACTTAATCAACCTCAGATTTTGGTTCTTGACGAACCAACACAAGGTGTCGATGTCAATGGACAACTGGCACTTTACGATCTGATCAATCAAATCAGGACAGAACTTAATTGCGCGGTACTTATGGTATCCCATGACCTGCACTTAGTGATGGCGAAAACAGACGAAGTTTTATGCCTTAATCAACACATTTGTTGTTCTGGCACACCGGAAGTGGTGTCAATGCACCCAGAGTTTATTGCAATGTTTGGGCATCATGGCGCAGAGCAACTGGCAGTTTACCGCCATCACCACAATCATCATCATGATCTTAGAGGGAAAATTATTTTGAAAAATGTTGGGGAATCACATCGATGATTGAATTATTGCTTCCCGGCTGGCTCGCCGGTATTTTTTTGGCAATTGCCGCAGGACCTCTTGGTTCTTTTGTCGTCTGGCGCAGAATGTCCTATTTTGGCGATACACTGGCACACGCATCACTGCTCGGTGTTGCATTCGGTTTCTTACTGAATGTGAATCCCTTTTATGCGGTTATTGCGGTTACACTTATCCTGGCCACTATTTTAGTTTGGCTGGAAAAACGCCCGCAATTGGCAGTTGATACATTATTAGGCATTCTGGCTCACAGTGCCTTGTCGTTGGGCTTAGTCGTCGTTAGTTTTATGACCAATGTAAGGGTCGATCTAATGGCTTATTTATTTGGCGATTTATTGTCTGTAACTTATGAAGATCTCTGCTTGATTGCGGCCGGTGTCGTGATTGTTACCGGATTACTGACATGGCAATGGCGCGCCCTGCTATCAATGACAGTCAGCCAGGATCTGGCTTTTGTCGATGGCATTAAAATTCAACGTCTGCGTGTCCTGCTAATGTTAGTGACAGCATTAACTATTGGGTTGGCAATGAAATTCGTCGGGGCGTTAATTATCACCTCCCTGCTGATTATCCCTGCCGCTACCTCCCGTCGTTTCTCCCGCACGCCTGAGCAAATGGCCGTTTTTGCAATTGTTGTCGGTATGCTTTCTGTTACGGGAGGATTAACGTTATCGGCGTTTTATAACACACCCGCGGGGCCTTCCGTTGTACTTTGTTCGGCAATGTTATTTGCATTGAGTTTAACGATCAAGGCAAGAAACTGATATTTATCCCCTCAGTCTTTCAATTCGCTGCTTTTTAGCAGTAATACAAATACAAGTGACAAGGGTTATAATTTAGATAAGTTATAATCCTTTATTCGCCTTCCTTGCTCAATCCAAAATGCCGATAAGCATGATGGGTTGCAATACGCCCGCGTGGCGTTCGTTGAATAAATCCTTGTTGGATCAGGAAAGGTTCCAGCACATCTTCGATCGTTTCTCGTTCTTCACCAATCGCCGCTGCCAAGTTATCCAAGCCTACGGGACCACCCATAAATTTATCAATAATGGCAACCAGCAACTTACGATCAAGGTAATCAAATCCGGCTGAATCCACATTCAGCATATCCAGGGCCTGGGAGGCAATATGATTATCAACTGTGCCATCACCTTTCACTTGCGCAAAATCACGTACACGACGCAATAATCGATTGGTAATACGGGGAGTGCCACGGGAACGCATCGCGATTTGCCTTGCCCCCTCATCTGAAATGTCTAATCCCATATAGCGTGCACTACGGGAAACAATGCTTTGCAAATCATCAACATTGTAAAATTCAAGGCGCTGTACGATACCGAATCGATCACGCAATGGCGAAGTTAAAGAACCTGCACGAGTGGTCGCACCAATCAATGTAAATGGGGGAAGATCAATCTTGATAGAGCGGGCGGCTGGCCCTTCGCCAATCATGATATCCAGTTGATAATCTTCCATTGCCGGATAAAGGATCTCTTCCACAACCGGCGATAAGCGGTGGATTTCATCAATAAACAGGACATCATGCGGTTCCAGATTAGTAAGCATAGCGGCAAGATCCCCTGCCTTTTCCAATACCGGCCCAGATGTGGTACGAAGATTAACCCCCATTTCATTGGCAACAATATTTGCCAGCGTGGTCTTTCCTAATCCAGGGGGACCAAAAATCAATAAGTGATCCAGTGCATCACCACGCTGACGTGCCGCCTGAATAAAAATTTCCATTTGCTCACAAACATGGGGCTGCCCAACATATTCAGACAGAAACTTCGGCCGAATGGCACGATCAATGGCTTCATCATCTTGCAGAACTTCTGCTGAAACCAGACGGTCAGCTTCAATCATCACTTAACTCCTGTGATTACAGAGCCGCTCGAAGCGCTTCTCGAATAAGGGTTTCACAATCGGCACCCGGTTTAGCAACTTTGTTTACCATCCGGCTGGCTTCCTGTGGTTTATATCCTAGAGAAACCAGTGCCGCTGCGGCTTCTGCTTCAATATCGGCAGCGGAATTCGCTTGTTTGCTGACAGCAGGCAAATTAACATCACTACTTTGGTTAAATAGATCGCCATTAAGCCCCTTAAAGCGATCTTTCATCTCTACCACCAGCCTTTCAGCCGTTTTTTTGCCAACACCCGGCAACTTAACCAGTGAAGCAATCGCTTCTTGTTCTATAGCAGTGACGAATTGCTGAGCAGACATACCAGAAAGGATCGCCAGCGCTAATTTAGGCCCAACGCCATTGACTTTAATCAGTTCACGGAACAGTGCACGCTCTTGTTTATCATTAAAACCGTATAATAGCTGGGCATCTTCACGCACAATAAATTGTGTAAATAAGATAGCTTCCTGACCAATTTCAGGCAGTTCATAAAAACAGGTCATTGGCATATGAACTTCATAACCGACACCATGAGTTTCCAACAAAACCAACGGTGGCTGTTTTTCCAACACGATTCCTCTCAAACGCCCTATCACTGCTTACCCCCTGAAAATAAAATAAATCGTTTCGCTAGCTTATAGCACAAAAAAAGCTGGACGTATATCCAGCATCATCTATTTCAGACGGCCTCGCGTTAAATTTAACCGCGCATTACCTACCCGAAGTAAATTTTGACTGAGATGACAATGTGTAATCGCAACAGCCAGAGCATCGGCAGCATCGGCCTGCGGATTAGCAGACAGTTTCAACATCGAACGAACCATGTGCTGTATCTGGCTTTTTTCAGCCGCTCCCGTACCGACTACAGTCTGTTTAACCTGACGGGCGGCATATTCAAATACCGGTATGGATTGGTTAGAAGCCGCAACAATTGCTACACCTCGCGCCTGCCCTAATTTCAAGGCAGAGTCTGCATTTTTTGCCATGAAAACTTGCTCTATGGCAAAAACTGTGGGCTGGAATTGAGTGATAATTTCAGTAATTCCGGCGTAAATCTTCTGCAAACGACCGGGTAAGTCATCCACTTTTGTTCGAATACAACCGCTACCGAGATAGATAAGTTGTCGTCCCTGCTGGCGAATAACGCCATATCCCGTGACTCTGGAGCCAGGGTCAATACCAAGAATAATCGCCATATCGAATTATTCGCTTAAATCGGTTTGCTTGTGATATGGGATAAAAACGTTAGAGAAAGTGCCCTGATTTGAGGAACACTTTCTCTACGCTGTGAACCCTAATGCTAATTACAGCAGTGCTGCAACCTCATCAGAGATTTCACCATTATGATAAACTTCCTGCACATCGTCAGAATCTTCAAGCATATCGATCAGACGCAGTAATTTAGGTGCAGTTTCTGCATCCAGTTCCGCTTTCGTGGATGGGATCATAGAAACTTCCGCGGAATCTGCCTTGAAGCCTGCTGCATCCAGTGCATCTTTAACTTCGCCAAAAGACTCTGGAGTAGTATAGACGTCAATCGCACCATCATCATAAGTTTCAACATCGTCAGCACCCGCTTCCAATGCTGCTTCCATCACCGCATCTTCGTCCAGGCCTGGTGCGTAGGAAATAACCCCTTTCTTGGTGAACAGATAAGCAACAGAACCGTCAGTTCCTAAGTTACCACCTGTTTTGGTGAACGCATGACGAACTTCGGAAACCGTGCGGTTACGGTTATCACTCAGGCATTCAACCATCACTGCCGTACCACCAGGGCCGTAGCCTTCATAAATGATGGTTTCCATATTGTCTGATTCGTCGCTGCCAACACCACGGGCAATTGCACGATTCAACGTATCACGAGTCATATTGTTGGACAGCGCTTTATCGACGGCAGCTCGCAGACGTGGGTTGGAATCTGGATCACCACCGCCCAATCGCGCCGCCGTGACTAATTCACGGATAATTTTTGTGAAAATCTTACCGCGTTTTGCATCCTGTGCAGCTTTGCGGTGTTTCGTATTGGCCCATTTACTATGACCTGCCATGCAAATATCTCCGATAAAACATCTTGTAGACTAAATGACAAATTCTTCAATTGCTTGCCGATTGCTCCACGACTTCGTCAATCTGGCCGCTTCTTCCGCAGCCAGCCATTGATAAGCCAGATGTTCGGTCAGCAAAATTTCTCGCTCCTCAGGTAACGCCAGAGAGAACCAATGTTCTTTATTGCGCGTTATCCCCGGAGCATACCGATATCGTAGGTGAGAGAAAATCTCATAATAAAGACAGCGTTGACAATCTTTCAGTTCAAGATTTTCATTGATAATATCAATGCCTGTCTCTTCCTGTACTTCACGTAACGCCGCCTCCCACGGTTTTTCGTCCTCTTCAAGGCTACCTGTCACAGATTGCCAAAATTCAGGATCGTCCCGGCGCTGTAGCATCAGCACCCTTTTGCTGTCAACGGCGTAAATCATAACCAGTACAGATTCAGGGCGCTTATAAGCCATTATTCGTTCTCTTTTTTAACGACTGAAATAGCCAGTTCTTCCAACGCTGCTGAACTCGCTGGGCTTGGTGCATCCGTCATCAAACACGCCGCTGCCGTTGTTTTCGGGAAAGCGATCACATCACGAATATTATCGGTATCAGTCAGCAACATGACCAGGCGATCCAAACCGAAAGCTAAACCGGCATGTGGCGGTGTGCCGTATTTCAGGGCGTTCAGCAAGAAACCAAATTTTTCCTGCTGTTCCTGCTCATTGATACCTAAAATGCGGAATACCGTCTGCTGCATTTCATTGCGATGGATACGGACAGAACCACCACCCACTTCATAGCCATTGATAACCATGTCATAAGCATTCGCAATAGCGGATTCTGGATGACTTTCCAATTCAGCCGCCGACATATCACGCGGAGAAGTAAACGGATGGTGCATTGCTGTCAGGCCACCTTCTCCGTTGCCTTCAAACATTGGGAAATCAATAACCCAAAGTGGTTTCCAGCTTGCCAGATCGATGATGTTCAAATCGCGGCCCAGTTTCAGACGCAGCGCTCCCATGGCATCAGTGACAATGTTTTTCTGGTCAGCGCCGAAGAACAGGATATCGCCATCTTGTGCGTTGGAGCGGGACAGCAAACCTTCAACCACCTCTACAGACAGGAACTTAGCTATCGGGCTTTGCACGCCTTCCAGGCCAGCAGCACGGTTATTCACTTTCATCCATGCCAAACCCTTCGCGCCATAAATGCCAACAAATTTACCGTACTCATCAATTTGCTTGCGACTTAGCTCTGCCCCGCCGGGCACGCGAATAGCCGCAACACGGCCTTTTGGATTGTTTGCCGGTTCGGCAAAAACAGAGAATTCCACGTCTTTAACCAGATCGGCGATATCCACCAATTCCAGAGGGTTACGCAAATCTGGTTTATCTGAACCAAAACGGCGCATGGCTTCTTCAAATGTCATAATTGGGAAGCTGCCCAAATCGACATCTTTCACATCCAGCCACAGTTCACGGATCATTTTTTCCATGATTTCGCGAACTTGTTCAGCGGTCATAAACGAGGTTTCAACGTCGATCTGGGTAAACTCTGGTTGACGATCGGCACGCAGGTCTTCATCGCGGAAGCACTTCACAATCTGGTAATAACGGTCGAAGCCAGACATCATCAACAACTGTTTGAAAAGCTGCGGAGACTGCGGCAGTGCATAAAATTCACCTTTATGTACGCGGCTTGGCACTAAATAGTCACGCGCACCTTCTGGTGTTGCCTTAGTCAGCATTGGTGTTTCAACATCAATGAAACCCGCAGTATCCATAAAACGACGCACAAAACTGGTGATCTTTGCACGGGTTTTCAGACGCTGCGACATCTCAGAGCGACGCAGATCAAGATAGCGGAATTTCAGGCGCTGCTCTTCACTGTTATTCTGGTTGCTGTCCAGAGGCAATGGCTCCGAGCGGTTGAAAACCATCAGGCTTTCTGCGAAAACTTCAATTTCGCCGGTTGCCATATCTTTATTGATTTGGTTATCAGGGCGCGCGCGCGCAATCCCTGTGATTTGAATACAAAATTCATTACGCAGTTCAGAAGCCTGAGCAAAGACCTCTTTCTGGTCTGGGTCAAAAAATACCTGAACGATACCCTCGCGATCTCGCATATCAATAAAGATCAAGCCACCTAAATCACGGCGACGATTTACCCACCCACAAAGAGTCACTTTCTGGCCTTCATGGGCCAGGTTCAACTGCCCACAATAATTAGTACGCATACAATATCCTTTTACTCAGCTCGTTATGCTTTCTGCTGCGGAAATTTTAGCATTATTCGTTTTAGGAAGAATTGCAAAAAAAGGTCACTATTATACTGGAAATTCTGACCGGAGATAAGGTCATAACGCCGTTCTTGGCAAGACAATTTTTTGCTATCCGCTAACATTCATAGAATTTATTATTAAATACTATGATTTATAGCGACAGTTTTCTTTTTGCGGTTTATCATCATTCGGCCGTTTTTTGGTTAGGCAATTGGAGTTAAAAAATGGTTAGCTCGCTTTATATCGTACTGGGCGCACTACTGTTAATTAAGCTGTCTCTGGATGTAGTCAAATTAAGAACCCAATATCGGGTAGCTTATGGCGATGGCGGTTTTTATGAATTACAAACAGCCATTCGGGTTCATGGTAATGCAGTTGAATACATTCCAATTTCAATGTTGTTATTGATTGTGATGGAGATGAATGGTGCCCCCGTTTGGATGCTGCATATTTGTGGATTGGTATTACTATCAGGCAGAATACTACACTACTTTGGCTTGCGTCATCGAGAAATACGCTGGCGACGTATGGGCATGGCAGCAACCTATATCTCAATGATAATAATGATTCTCAACAACATCTACTATTTACCGTGGGAGCAGATCTTTTCTCTCTATACATAATCTATTCCCTCTATAAATTCTGCATATTTTGTGTTGTAGTTCAATGGCAAAGCATGGATGATTAGAGTGATACCCAAGGCGGTGTGCTGCCGCCTGAGGGTCTATCTATTGATTATCCCCCTTTCTGCCTTTTCCTGCATTCTGTTAGAATAACCGCTTCTTATTGTTTCCAAAATCAATGCTGTTATGTCAAATCAAGAATCTCATAATCAACGGGATAGCCTGTTCTCTGCCCCCATCGCCAATTTAGGTGACTGGAGTTTCGATGAACGGGTTGCAGAAGTTTTTCCTGATATGGTGAAACGCTCAATTCCCGGTTATTTCAATATCATTTCCATGATAGGTATGCTGGCAGAGCGTTTTGTAACGCCAGACAGTCAAATCTATGATCTCGGCTGTTCCCTTGGCGCAGCCACGCTGTCAATCCGTCGTGCTATTAGTTCCGAAGATAATAGTACCCATTCCCATACAGAAGGTTGCCGTATTATTGCCGTCGATAACTCACCGGCAATGATCGAACGCTGCCGCCGCCATATTGACTCTTTCAAAGCCAACATCCCCGTTGAAGTCATCGAACAGGATATTCTTGATACCGACATTCAAAATGCATCAATGGTCGTTTTGAATTTCACATTACAGTTCCTGCACCCTGATGATCGCCAGAAAATGCTGGATAAAATCTATGCCGGACTAAAACCCGGAGGCGTTTTGGTGCTATCTGAAAAATTCAATTTTGATGATGAGCAGATTGGCGAGTTGCTATTCAACATGCACTATGATTTCAAGCGAGCCAATGGTTACAGTGAACTGGAGATCAGCCAAAAACGCAGTATGCTGGAGAATGTCATGCAGACAGATCCTGTTGAAACTCACAAGTCACGCCTCAAACAAGCAGGATTCCAGCATGTGGAAGTCTGGTTTCAATGTTTTAACTTTGGCTCATTATTAGCAATAAAAGGAGCTGAACAATGATTGATTTCGGTAACTTTTATCAATTGATCGCCAAAAATCACTTAAGTCACTGGTTGGAATGCCTGCCTGCACAATTATGCCACTGGCAACAAGCCTCATTGCATGGTCAGTTCAGTTCATGGGTAAAAATTCTGGAGAAACTGCCTGAAATTAACCCCACCCAACTTGATCTGAAAAATGGTGTCATTACGAACCATGAACCAGAGCTATCAAACGGTGAAAAAGCCCGTATTCAAAATATCCTAAAGCTATTGATGCCGTGGCGTAAAGGACCTTTTTCACTGTATGGTGTGGAGATTGATACCGAGTGGCGTTCTGACTGGAAATGGGATCGCGTCCTTCCCCATATTTCTTCTTTAGCAGGCAGAACCGTCCTTGATGTCGGCTGTGGCAGTGGTTACCACATGTGGCGCATGGTGGGGGAAGGTGCCCATTTAGTTGTCGGTATTGACCCAACCCAGCTTTTCCTTTGCCAATTTGAAGCCACCAGAAAGTTACTGGGTAACGATCAACGCGCCCATCTTCTGCCTTTGGGCATTGAACAATTACCAGAACTAAAAGCCTTTGATACGGTGTTTTCAATGGGCGTGCTTTACCATCGCCGCTCCCCCCTCGACCACTTATGGCAACTGAAAAACCAGTTAGTTTCCGGCGGCGAATTAGTTTTGGAAAGCCTGGTGATTGAGGGGGACGAACATCAATGCCTCATTCCGGGTGAGCGTTATGCTCAAATGCGGAATGTCTACTTTATTCCGTCTGCCAAAATGCTGAAAGTCTGGCTAGACAAATGTGGTTTTATTGATGTTAGAATCGTTGATCATGCAATTACGACTTTGGATGAACAGCGCCAGACAGAATGGATGAAGACTGAATCGCTGATCGATTTTCTTGATCCAACCGACCAGAGTAAAACGACAGAAGGCTACCCCGCACCACTGCGGGCAGTGCTTATTGCCCGCAAGCCATAATCTTTTACTTCATCTTTTAGATTATTATTTTGCTGGCTGATTACCCCAGTGACATCCTTGACAATGTCACTGGGAATTTATATGAAATATAGCGTGTTCTATTTTTTCCGTTGAACCAAACTAATCACGCCCTTCATCGATTCAACTAACTGACCATCAACACAGTGATAAGCATATTCATCTACATCACTGTCATCAGAACTCATTTTTACGCCAGCTTTCCGGTATTTCATGGCAGAAGGCACGATCTTACCTGCTGAACTGTGGACTTCTGTTATGCCAATTTCCAGGAACTTACTGATATTACTCATTCTGACTCCCGCCCCAGGCATAATAATCGGTCCCTGGCTAGCCTGTAACAACTCTTTTAACAAAGGTAATCCCAACTCAGCACTTTGTTGCTGGCCCGAAGTTAAAATACGCTGCACACCAAGCTCTGTCAGTTGTTCCAACGCAACATGTGGATTAAAACACATATCAAAGGCGCGATGAAAAGTGATTGCCATATTCCCTGACAATGACATCAATTGCCGCATACGAAGCCTGTCGATATGACCTTCTTCGTTTAGCACGCCGAAAACGACGCCGGGAAATCCCATATCACGGATACGAGCAACATCATTTTTCATCACTTCAAAATCAGGGTTGCTGTAACAGAAGTCTCCTGCTCTTGGCCGTACAATAGGATGCACTGCAATTGATAAACTCTGTCGCGCATGCTGCAATGCTCCGATGCTGGGTGTTACCCCGCCTTCCAACGGGCTTGCACACAATTCAATGCGATCAGCGCCTGCCTTTTGTGCAACCAAAGCACAGTTTACGCTATAACAACAAATTTCCAGCTTTATCATTCAAAGCCCCTCGGATATAAACGCCCAATTAGCCGACACGTTTCACATCTCCCACAAGAAAAATATAGGAGAGTGCGCCAATCAATGTGACGACAGAAATGTAAACCAGTGCTGGAGAAAAACCGTAACTCTGCGCCAAATAGCCAATCACAAGTGGTACAGAGATCCCCCCCAACCCGCCGACAAAATTAAAAATACCGCCGGTCAAACCAATCAAATGCATCGGTGCCAGTGAAGAAACCAGTGACCAGGTAATGGATGCAAAGCCGTTACCAAAGAAAGCCAGTGCCATTAGCACCATGATCCATATCGGATTGTTAGTGTAATTGGCTCCCATAATACAGGCGGAAATTATCAAACCACAAATAATCGGGGTCTTACGCGCCGCTCCCAAAGAGAAACCTTTACGTACCATTTTATCTGCCAACCAGCCAGAGAGCAGCACACCGAGAAATGCAGCCAGAAACGGAACTGTAGTCATGAAACCGACTTTTAGAGCGGTAATCCCCTTCTCTTGAGTCAAATAACTCGGGAACCAGGTTAAAAAGAACCACAACGTTGAAGCGACGGCAAATTGCCCCAGATAGACCCCCACCAGCTTATGGTGGAACACCAGCTTCCAGTCAGCGATAGTAAGAGACTGTCGTGC
This sequence comes from Xenorhabdus sp. SGI 60, assembly GCF_056632175.1. Lineage (NCBI taxonomy): Bacteria > Pseudomonadati > Pseudomonadota > Gammaproteobacteria > Enterobacterales > Morganellaceae > Xenorhabdus > Xenorhabdus sp. SGI 60. The sequence continues at coordinate 2,235,415 of NZ_CP196860.1, forward strand.
CATTTTCTTAGCTGGCGAGTCATCATCGACTAATCCTCCTCCCATGCGGATATATTCAAGCTCCGCCTGACTCATGTTTTTTGTTAACCGTGGCCGCCGATAAACGTTAATCCAGATTAATGACCAAATAATTCCGATACCCCCGGTCAGGAAAAAAACCCAGTGCCAGCTAATCAATTCCTGGATCCTATTAGAAATGGCGTCAGAAAAGCAAGCCCGACAAACTGCCCTGATGTGTAAAAACCAACGGCAGAGGCTCGTTCATGTTCAGGGAACCAGCTTGTCACCATGCGGTTATTGGTGGGAAATGTCGGTGCTTCAAAAATACCAATAATGGAACGTAATCCAATGAGTGACATCAGCCCGATTGCAAAGCCCTGTAATAGAGTCGCCACCGACCAGCCCAAAATGGCAATAAAATAGGTCAAGCGTGAGCCAACGCGATCCAGGAACCAACCGCCGGGAATTTGACATAAGGTATAAAACCAGGAAAAAGCAGAAAAGATATAACCCATTTCCGTTTTCGTGATAGCAAACTCTTTCTGGATATTTGCTGATGCAACAGCAAGGTTGGCTCGATCAACATAACAAATAACGACCGTAATAAAGATCATTATCAACGTCAGATAGCGCCGCCGCCCAATTTTCGCAGTTGTTACTGAAATCTTCATCTCAATCTGTCTCCAGATTTTGGGCACAGTGAAACCGTTCACCCTGCCCTATAGTTAACAGAGTGTGTAAAAGAACACATTGATTTAATTATTTAATAACGGGCATGATTACCATTCAGCAACGGAACCATCTTTGTGTCGCCACATTGGATTTCGCCAGTCTGGTACATTTTTGCTGCGCTCAATGACCTGTGCTTCGTCAATTTCAACACCAAGACCCGGTTTCATTAAGGGTTTAAAGACCCCCCCATCCATACTGAAATCTTCTTTATTTTTCACAAGATCAAGTAATTCTGTTCCTTTATTGTAATGAATGCCCATACTCTGTTCCTGGAATACCGCATTACGTGATATGAAATCGATGTGCAAGCAAGCGGCCAGCGCAATCGGTCCCAGTGGGCAATGTGGTGCCAGTGCTACATCATAAGCTTCAGCCATGCCCGCAATTTTGTAGCATTCGGTAATGCCTCCCGCATGCGATAAGTCTGGCTGGAGAATGGCCAGACCGCCCGTTTCCAGTACACGTTTAAATTCAAAACGGGAAAACATACGCTCACCTGCCGCAATTGGAATATAGGTTTGCGCCGCCAGACGTGGATAATATTCCGCCTGTTCCGCCAGCACGGGTTCTTCAATAAATAAAGGACGATATGGCTCTAACGCCTTAATTAATACCTTCGCCATGGGTACGCTAACACGACCGTGAAAATCAAGCCCAAATTCAATTTCATTACCGAACACTTCTCTGATCTGCGCTACCGTATTGACGGCAGTATCGATTTTTCGCGAATCATCAATGATACTCAGTTCTTCACAACCATTTAATTTGAATGTATCAAAACCGATCTTTCGTAAGGTTTTAATACCATCAATCACCTCCGACGGACGATCGCCTCCCACCCAGCTATAAGCTTTGATCATATCGCGCACCAATCCACCCATCAGTTGCCACACGGGCGCATTCAAGACTTTACCTTTGATATCCCATAAAGCCTGATCGATTCCCGCTATGGCACTCATCAGAATGGGGCCGCCACGGTAAAAGCCGGCACGATACATCACCTGCCATAAGTCATTAATGCGGGCAGGATCTTGTCCAACCAAATATTCACCTAGCTCGTGCACTGCCGTTTCCACTGTGCGGGCACGGCCTTCAATCACCGGTTCCCCCCAGCCTACAACACCTTCATCTGTTTCAATTTTTAGGAACATCCAGCGTGGAGGTAAACGATAAGTCGTGAATTTAATTATTTTCATTGCACAGCCTCTCGATACGCATTAACAAATAGGACTGCTTGCCGTGCGGTACGATCAACCGATTGACCGGCACGATAAAGATCACTGCCTAAACCGGCTCCTATGCAACCTGCGTTAATCCATTGAGACAGATTATCTGGCGTTACACCGCCTACTGCGAAAACAGGCACGTCTGGCGGCAAAACAGCTTTTAGCGCTTTGATATAAGCCGGACCAAATGCCGATGAGGGAAAAATTTTTAATGACTGTGCACCCGCTTCCAGCGCGGTAAAAGCTTCTGTGGCCGTCGCACAACCTGGACATACTGTCATACCATAAGCGACCGCTCTGCGGATCACTTCACTGCGGATATTAGGCGTGACAATCAGTTCGCAACCCATTTCCGCCAACACATCTACCTGTTCTGGTTTGAGTACAGTTCCCGCCCCAATCAATGCCTTACTGCCAAACGCTTTCACAATGGCCGGAATACTCTGTTCCCACTGCGGAGAGTTAAGTGGGATCTCCACTGTGTCGAACCCAGCGTCAATGACCGCCGCGATGTGTTCAAGCGTTTCGTCCGGTTTAATACCGCGAAGAATAGCGATAAGCGGAAGATTGGTTTGCCACAACATTTGCGATACTCCTTATACCTACCTGAAAAACGGTATCACCGTCTGCCAGAGCGATATTTCGTCCGATAGCGCTGAACGCCTGCTTATAACGAGCCGCTAACGAAAGTCCGGCGACAAGAGTGATAGCCGGTTGATCAACAAAATAGTGACTCATGCTCGCAACTTCTGCGCCAATCAACAGGCCGGATAAAAATTCACTGACATGTTCACGCGGCAGAACACCTAATATAGGTGAGGCGCGAACTTCGAATAAAAATGGCAAAAGCACAGGAGAATCTATTCCCCGTTTAAGCCCCGCATTAAAAGCCTCTGGGCAGGCAACCTGTTCTGGCAACCCTGCTCCCACCAGTGAATGATGCAAAAGTAAATGGTGGAGTTCGCCGGTCATCACAGTACGAAAATCATGGATTTGTTGGTCGTCAGCTAATACCCATTTACAGTGAGTGCCGGGCATGACATAAAGAGAAGCAGGAAAAAGCTGATGAGCGCCTAATAATTGAGTCTCTTCGCCTCGCATCACGTTGTGATTATCTTCACGTGAAACACACAATCCCGGAATAATCCAGACATTGTCTGCAACGGGGGTTAATTGTTCTCCTATTGCAGAAAACGAAATGGGAACTGGCAGGTAGGGGGCTATTTTCCAACCCACATTACTACCAACCATACCGGCCATAACAACCGGTGTTTGGTCATCCCGCCAGCCTTGAGTAATTTCTGCTAACACCACCTGCGGGGATTTTCCATTGAAACGGGTGACTCCCGCTGCGGATTGCCTGCTTTCCAGACATTCATCACCCTGATATAGCCAGGCTCGTAAATTGGTCGATCCCCAATCAATCGTGATGTAGCGCGCTGTCATGTGATTTCCTTAAGCCTTCGTGCTGAACTGGCAATCATGACAAAGGCCGTCTGTTTCTGCGGCATTCCCGCCTTGATGCCGTACCGTATCAAACAGCGCCTTCTTTTCCTGGAGTGTCTTAATCGCCCATCCAGATTCGTTCAAATATCGCTCACTGAATCGAGCTTATCGCTACGCTGAGTTGCAGTACTACGATAAAGATCACAAAAAGAACACTGCATGTTTAATTTTTGATAATTTCTTTGAGAGAAAAAGGGTGAAATTTGATTGTGACATCATCTTTTGTCACGGCTAACGTTGGATTTGGTAACCTTTCATTGTCACCTTTCGGATAGCTCTCTTTTGTACGAAAAACAACGGGCAACGGATCAGGCAGTAATTTATAGGCTTCGAGTATCAGTTGTTCTGGTGGCACAGGCAGGACAAATTCGACATGTTCCCAACCTTCGTGAATATATTGCTTTTTACCCGGATAAGGTAATTCGACACAATCAATTTGCCAGCCAAGTAAAGTGATTGGCTGTTCTAACTCAAATAAGCAGATCGGCCGGCCATTGATCCTGCTTTCAGACAACAATTGACCACATTGTAGAAAACCTTGACGCCAGCGATCAGCAATTGAAATAGCATTACAACGCAGGGAAATATGATCCGCTGCATATTGCGTAAGTTCCAAGCCCAAATGTTCACCAAACTGCTTTAACTTTTGCTCAAACTTATATAAATCAGTCACCAAATCCTGTAATTCAGAAATTGTTGAAAAGTGTGTCATCTTTCCCCCAGCAAAAAACTATCGCCTGAAAGGCGAGCTGAAAACAAAAAGTCATACCGCAAGCGGCGGCTGATGGTAGCATGCAGGATGCTGAATATGGTATAAAACCCGTTATTTTGTCTAACCCACACGCTTGAAAGTATTTGCACAGTTCAAATGCAGGGGCTTTTGTGCGTAATTTAAGGTAACTCGGTGAATATTCAGGCCATTCTTTCAGAAAAAATCAGCCATGCGCTGATTGCTGCTGGTGCTCCAGCCGACAGTGAAGCTCACGTTCGTCAATCTGCAAAAGCTCAATTTGGTGACTACCAGGCAAATGGTGTCATGGCGGCAGCGAAAAAAGTGGGCATGCCACCCCGACAATTGGCAGAAAAAGTCGTCTGTTTACTGGATCTGCAAGGAATTGCCAGCAAAGTTGAGATTGCAGGCCCTGGCTTTATCAATATCTTTCTGGATAAAACGTGGATGCTGCCAATGTTGAAACAGCGCTGAAAGATGAAAAACTGGGCATCACGCCAGTAGCACCGCAAACCATCGTTATCGACTATTCTGCGCCGAATGTGGCAAAGCAAATGCACATTGGGCACATTCGTTCCACGATTATTGGCGATGCCGCAGCACGTACCCTTGAGTTTTTGGGGCATAAAGTCATTCGAGCCAATCACGTTGGTGACTGGGGTACTCAGTTCGGGATGCTGATTGCCTATCTGGAAAAAGTCCAGAATGAAGATGCCGGTGATATGGCATTAGCCGATTTGGAAGCCTTCTATCGTGAAGCGAAGAAAACTTACGACGAAGATGAAGAGTTCGCTGTTCGCGCCCGTAGCTACGTAGTAAAACTGCAAGGCGGAGATGAATATTGCCGGACGATGTGGAGCAAACTGGTTGATATCACCATGTCACAGAATCAGGAAACCTATGATCGCCTGAATGTGACGCTGACAAAAAACGATGTTATGGGTGAAAGCCTGTATAACGATATGCTGCCTGGCGTTGTTGCCGACCTGAAACAACGTGGGCTTGCCGTTGAGAGTGATGGTGCTATCGTGGTTTACTTTGATGAGTATAAGAACAAAGAAGGCGAACCAATGGGGGTTATCATCCAGAAAAAAGATGGGGGCTATCTTTATACCACCACGGATATCGCTTGTGCTAAGTACCGTCATGAAATCCTGCATGCTGACCGGGTTCTTTACTACACCGATTCACGCCAACATCAACACCTGATGCAAGCCTGGACAATCGTACGCAAGGCCGGTTACATTCCTGAATCCATGTCGCTCGAACACCATATGTTCGGCATGATGTTGGGCAAAGATGGCAAACCATTCAAAACCCGTGCAGGTGGTACAGTAAGACTGTCTGATTTGCTGGATGAAGCGATCGAACGTGCAGACACTCTGATCCGTGAGAAAAAACCAGATATGTCGGAAGACGAACTGAAAAAAGTTGTCAACGCCGTAGGTATTGGCGCGGTGAAGTATGCCGATCTCTCCAAAAACCGGACTACCGACTATGTATTTGACTGGGATAACATGCTCGCCTTTGAAGGTAATACCGCACCTTATATGCAATATGCATATACCCGCGTAAATTCTATTTTCAAACGTGCACAAATCGATGAAAACAGCCTGATCCACCCTATTCTTCTGAACGAAGAACGTGAACAAGCGCTGGCAACGCGCCTGTTACAATTTGAAGAAACCATCACAACCGTTGCCCGAGAAGGCACTCCTCACGTAATGTGTGCTTACCTCTATGATCTGGCTGGCCTGTTCTCTGGTTTCTACGAACATTGCCCAATCCTGAATGCGGATAGCGAAGAAGTGCGTCAGAGCCGCCTGAAATTAGCACTGCTGACGGCAAAAACGTTGAAGCTGGGTCTGGATACCCTGGGTATTGAGACGGTAGAACGGATGTAATCACCTTGTCTGAAACTGGCATGGACAAATCATGCCAGTTTTTAGTCCATTTAATACAAACAGTCCAATTAAAATCAAACGCAATTAATCAATCGATATGATTTTTCTTTGACAATGTAACGGTATGTTGTGGGAGCAATTAGTGGGTGACAATTGAATACTAAGGGAACCCCAAATTTATAATTTAAGTTTGCCAAAACTGTGTTTAGTGTGGCCATTTCCCTGCTTTAGTCAACGCCCATAGTAACTAGTGGTTGGGGTTATGTAGGCTAATTTGGAGGCTAGGGTTTTTCTGTTTAGTTCACGGTTGATAAAGAAACGTTATCACCAAAATTTGCTCATAGGTCAGTTTTATTCCCAATTGGGGTAGCCGGCAAGAAAAATTCTCCATTAATGTCTAACCATTGGCGGGGCGTTCATAATAACTGAAGTTTCGTGATTTTTGCAGTCACTTAAACGATATAGGTTTAGCGGAAAGTTTAATTAGTCGCCCAAACTTGCAGTCCAATGTTGGTTTTTTCAGTAAAGTGACCATCATAATAGTATTTAAGCCATACATCAGTCTGATTAAAATAGCGGCCACCTAACCGAGATTCAGGGTTTTCGGTATTTTGTTATACTTGGGAAAAGAACAACATTGTTTGTTTCGTAGGGGTTAGTTTCGAGCGAGTTATTTTCAGTGTCTTTCTATTAGCAGGTTATTCTGGAGTGCATGTGTACATTTTTGAGCTGGAAGGTGTTTAAATTTACAACGTAGGATTTTGTTTTTCGATTCGAGGGGGAAGAAGTTACTGCAATCCCCGTTGAGCAAAATCCTTCAATCGAAACCCCATTACAGCCAATGCGGCAAAATAACTCCCCGCACCGGCCACCACGACCCCCATCAACCGTAACAGGCGCAATGCCATATTGCCCTCATCCCAGGCAGGCATAAACCACAATATCGTCAACAATACCCCGACCATGACCGCAATGGCCACCACCAGTTTCAACAGGAAAATGCCCCATCCTGCCAGCGGCTTAAAAATCTCACGCTTGCGCAATTGCCAATAAAGCATACTGGCATTGAAGCAAGCAGCCAAACCAATAGAAAGCGCCAACCCTGCATGTTTTAATGAACCAATAAAAGCCAGATTCATTAACTGAGTCAAAATCAGGGTTGCAATCGCAATCTTGACTGGGGTTTTAATATCCTGACGGGAGTAAAAACCAGGAGCGAGGACTTTAACCACAATCAATCCCATCAAGCCAAAGCAGTACGCAATTAATGCGCGTTGTGTCATTTCTGCATCAAAGGCAGAAAAATTGCCGTACTGGAAGAGTGACACGGTTAAGGGCTTTGCCAAAATGCCCAACGCCACCGCGCAAGGTAAAGCCAACAAAAAGCAAAGGCGCAATCCCCAATCCATTAGCCTTCTATATTCCTGGTGATCCCCATTGGAAAAACTTTTTGCCAGTGAAGGCAAAAGGATTGTTCCTAACGCCACTCCCAACACTCCCGAAGGCAATTCCATTAAACGATCGGCGTAATACATCCACGAAACAGAGCCAGAAACCAGAAATGAAGCAAAAATGGTATTGATGATCAATGAAATTTGACTGACTGAAACCCCCAAAATAGCAGGTCCCATCTGACGAATAACACGCCATACTCTGCTGTCACGAAAGGAAATTCGTGGCAATACCAGCATACCTATTTTTTTCAGGTGCGGAAGCTGATAAGCCAATTGCAAAATACCACCAGCGATCACTGCCCAACCTAATGCCATCACAGGTGGATTGCAGTAAGGTGCCACAAACAACGAAAAAATAATCATGCTGATATTAAGCAATGTTGGTGCAAAGGCAGGCACAGAAAAACGATTCCACGTATTGAGAACCGCTCCCGCTAAGGAAGCCAGAGATATCAAAAAAATGTAAGGGAAGGTAATTCTGAGTAGATCACGGGTTAAAGTGAATTTATCCGGTGTATCGGTAAAACCCGGCGCCGTGACATAGATGACCCAAGGCGCGGCAATCACCCCAATCACCGTAACTATCGCCAAAATCAGCGTCAACATCCCTGATACATAGGCAATAAAGGTGCGTGTTGCCTCATCCCCCTGCTGATTTTTATACTCAGCAAGTATCGGAACAAACGCTTGTGAAAAAGCGCCTTCAGCAAAAATACGGCGCAATAAGTTAGGGAGTTTGAAGGCAACGAAAAAGGCATCTGTCGCCACACCTGCACCAAATATACGAGCAATGATGGCATCACGGATAAAGCCCAGAACGCGGGAGAACATCGTCATTGAGCTGACCGCAGCCAGTGATTTCAGTAAATTCATGGTATCTTCTAAGATTGATTTTTATGAAATGAGCATAAAAGATGTAAAGCGATTAGGCCAAAGAAATCAAGATAATATTGTTGAATATTAATAATTTCCATTCATTTCAAGGTTGAACAGAATACCAGTAAAAAGGGCCGTCAGGCAGCTAAACGTTGAAGAGCCACTTGATCAGGGGATTCCGCAGCCAACTTATCTTTGATTAAATCAAAGGCAAAGCGAAATCCCGCCTTGTCTATTAATCAAACACATTATTTGACAGAGAAATGACTTTTAGAACCGCAACTTTCAGAGATGAATTTCTCCTGAAAGAAGACATTTTTAAGATGACTACTCAGAGGGCTTTCATGAGTGAATTTATTATATAAATGCAAGCACTTTTGAAAGTATATACGCATTAAACTTCAAGTTGCAATTTACAACACAATATGAAACCTGATTTCTCCCCGCTTCGCGGGAAGAAATCACACTCATCTTGAAGTTATACGCATTAAACTTCAAGTTGCAATTTACAACACTGTATGAAGCCTGATTTCTTCCCCGCTTTGCGGGGAGAAATCACACGCATCTTGAAGTTATACGCATTAAACTTCAAGTTGCAATTTACAACACTGTATGAAGCCTGATTTCTCCCCCGCTTTGCGGGGAGAAATCACACGCATCTTGAAGTTAGATTGGTTTAGTTATTATGTGAATCATATAATTAAATAAATTAATATTTTATATTTTTGTTTTTATAACCTTTGATTATAAATTAAAAAATAAATAAACCAGAATTTAATTAATTAAACTTGTATATAATTCATTTAATATCTGCAAAGTATAATTAAAAATTTTTTATGGACTAATTTTCTATATACCAATCTCCTTTCAAGATGCGTCTTATATCTTCCCGCGTAGCGGGGAGATATAAAAAATCACATTGATTTGCCAGCGGCAACCTGAAGTTAGATTGGTATAAACACGGATGCATTCCTGTCATTGTATTCTCCGCTATCTGTCATTATCTGGCTTCTGCGGCTGAATCATTTCACATACTATCTCTACTGCGGCTTCTGAGCGGTATTGGTGAAGTTTTCTCTTAATTGTAAGATTAACGTTAATTATAACGAAAAACGACCTTGTGTTTATTAAAACCCTTTACTTAATAAACACATATAAAAAAACACCTAACAACCAAATTAAACTAAAAACAAAACTATATATTTCATAAACGAGATAGCACCTGTAGATTGCAAATACTAAACATTATGCTTAACTCATAGATCAGAGAAACTATCGCCCTACATTCCCATTTCTGTATGTTCCTTAGCCCTGCAAGGAATATGCGGTAGCTTTAAGTAAAGCAAGGATATCCTTATGGAAAGACAGTTTATCGCACATACCTCATTATCTGATAATACGTTATATTTCAAATCCCTTAGAGGGATAGAAAGACTATCTGAAGCCTATCAGTTTGAGATTGAATTATTGAGCGAAAAGAGGTTATCAGACCCAATAGCGCTGCATAAGACGATATTAACGGTAGAAATAAAGAATAAAACAGCACAAACAAGATATCTAAGTGGTTATATAGAAAAGATATCCTATGCCCCATTCTATAAGTATGATGACAGGCTTTATTTATATACGGCCACTGTCAAACCTAAGTTATGGGAATTAAAACAAAATCTTGGTTATAGTATATGGCAAGATAATACTGTACCCGATATTATCGCCGAAGTTCTTAATAAGGCTAACATTCTATTTGAAAATCAGCTTATTGAAAAATATCGCACATGGGAATATTGCGTCAAGCATAATGAAACTGATTTTGATTTTATCCATCGCCTGATGGAACATGAAGGAATTTACTATTATTTCAAACATGAAATGGGAAACCATACTATGATCCTGGTTGATGCGCCTCAATCACATGAGCCAATGCCTGGATATGAAAATATTTACTATATCAACAAGGGTGATTCACCAAGAGCACACATCAAAGAATATATCTACAATTGGAATGTTTACAGTATCACTATACCAAATACATACAGCCTTGATGACTACGATTTCCGTAAACCACGGGCTGAGTTATATACCGCTACTCAGACCCCAATCAGCTCTATTGATAACACAGAAATATTCATTTGGCCCGGACGCTATGTAGAAAATGAACAAGGGCAATTTTATGCCCGAGTTCGCCAGCAAGCTGCCGAAGCAAAAAGTGAACTGGTTAATAGCAAAGGCAATGTGCTGGGAATCGCTCCGGGAAGTACTTTCACACTATCACTCCCCAATGACATCAAAGGCGATGATCATGGTGACTATTTAATTATAGGCGCACACTACTTTCTTTATGAAAAACCTTACATAGCCAGTTCTTCTGACGATGTTTTTGATATCGTTGTTGATGATATCTTTAATACACTCACTGGCGACCTGTTTAATTCAGACGCAGATAAAAACAAAAACACGATTCAATTTGAAGCAATTCCTGCCAACACTCATTGGAAACCGCTGGCAGTGACACCGTGGCCAAAAGTGACCGGTCTTGAAACTGCTGTTGTTACCGGCCCCAAAGATAAACAAATATGGACTGACAAATACGGCCGTATAAAAGTGAAATTCCGTTGGGATAAGGATCGCAAAAAAGATGATACCCGCTCTTGCTGGGTACGTGTTGCGAGCCATTGGGCTGGCTGGCGTTATGGCAATATATGTGTCCCTCGTGTGGGCGAAGAAGTGGTTATCAGTTTCGTCAATGGTGATCCTGATAAACCTTTAGTGATTGGCAGCACTTATAACAATGAGAATATGCCTCCATGGGAACTACCTAAACATGAAACTCGTGTTGGTATTATGTCGAATACCAAGGGAGGTAAGCATGATCAGGCAAATTATCTCTTTTTAGATGATGAACCGGATAAGGAATTATTTGATCTACATGCAGAAAGGAACATGAATATCTCGGTAGAAAAAGATAAAAATGTCACTATTGATGGAAACCGTACGACTGAAATAAAAAAACAGCAAAAAGATACTGTGACTGGAAATGCTAACTTTACCTATAAGGCAAACCATGAAACAACCATTCAAGGCAAAGATACATTAACGATCAACAATGGTCAGCAAGAAACCATCAAAAATGGACGAAAAACCGAGATTAATGGTGGTGATACTTACACACTTAATGGGAATTTAAACGCAAAAATTGAGGGGAATTGGGTGCAGAACATTACAGGAGTGACGGCAATCTCAAGCCCCAACCTCATTACGATAAAAAGCGATACCAATGTAATAATAGATTGTCCGCAATCTATTATTACAACGAAATATGCTTCTATAACCACAACACATTTCTCAATGAGTGCGGCCGTAATAACATTCAATGCTACCGAGCAGTCATACAGTGCCGGTGCAGAGTCGCTGAATGTAAAAGGTCTAGACATATCATTTACTGGCTGTAGCATCAGTAAGACAGGGATATCCAAAAAACAAACAGAAGTTGGTATACAAACAGCGGAGATAACATTGGAGGAGTCAGAGGTTTCAATTGAGAATTCAAGCGCCAATATTTCAAATAGCAGCTTACATATCCTCAACTAATGACTATCTTCTAATAACTATCCCCATGAATAATTGCCAATACCTCCAGGGTTGTTATGAAAATCATCAAACCGTTGCGCCTGAGTGTACTTTATCGGCCTTATCGTTGGTTACAAAACAACTACCTCGGAATTTCCATTATGGCACTGGCAGATATGGGAGCGAGCCCACGCTTACGCCCGGAAATAGAACTTTGGCAACTTGCAGAAAATGAGTTGCAAACCTGTAATGGTGTTATCGATCTCGCTATGCCGAAGTCGTGTGCTGAATTTTTGGCGACAGGATATGCCTATACCCACCACCAAGCTGATAAAACCACCTGTGCTGCACGTATTCAGATTGGGCAGTTGGACAAGACATTAGTTGCGTTTGGTGATCGCTATTGGATTGATGATTCTCCTTCAAAACCCCAACCCTTTACACAAATGCGATTAGACTGGAGTCGAGCGTTTGGGGGGGAGGGCTGTGAAGAAAACCCATACGGAATTGGTTTCACCCCAGAAGAACGGGATAATAAGCTGAAAATTCATCGTCTGCCCAATATTGAAGCCCTGCACCATCGCTTAACATCACAACGGCAATTGGCATCACAACAGGAAATTCCCATTCCGGCCAGCTTTTGCCCTTTAGATTTTGTATGGCCGCGTCGTTTTACCCGTATTGGAAAAAAATACGACAAAGCCTGGCTGGAAAATGAATTCCCCGGTTTTGCCAATGACATTGACTGGCGGATATTTAATGCTGCCCCCGAAGATCAATGGTGGGAAGAAAACACCACACTGCCAGAGAAAGCGGCGTGGCGCATTTGGAATATGCATCCAGAACAACCTGTTCAGGAAGGCATTCTGCCTGCATGGAACGCACGTTGTTTTATCAAACGGTTGCGTCTTGATGAGGAGATTTTTGAAGAAGTCGTCATGCGCAACACAACGGTATGGTTCTTTCCTCACCTGGAAAAAATGGTTCTGGTTTGGCATGGCAGCGCACAAATTAATGAAGATGATGCCAGGGATGTCTTGCAAATGATATCGGCATTAGAATTAAGCGATAATCCTCGTCCGCCGGAACATTACCTGCATGTCCTTGAACAACGATTGGATAAAGAAAAAGGCGCCCTATACGCTTTTCGGGAAAAAGATCTTATCGCCGAAGAGATGATTGGCCCGTGGCTAGATACAGAACAACCAGAAAATAGTTCACCATTGCGACAAAACTTGCAAAATCGTGAAAAACGCCTGCGTGAACAGCAACAAGAACGCTTGTCTGAATATGGCTACGATATCAATACGATACTGCCTGTTGATACAGAACCTCCCCCTCCTGCTCCAAAACTGGCTGAGTTACCAGAGTTCATGGAAAAAATCGAACAATATACCACCGAAAAAAAGGCTGAGGCTGAATTACAGAAAGAAAAAGCAATGGCTTTAGCCAAAGAACACGGCATTGATATTGAAAAAATAACGGCAAAGTCAGAACCCAAGGGGCCAGAAAATCTGCATCAGATGCGGGATATGTTACAAAAGCACCCATTAGACTTCAATGATAAAGAGCTGGCACAAATCGAGCAAACACTACACTCAATGTATCTGTCTTCAGTACAGGCACAAAGCCCTGCCCTGCGCTTAACAGGTAGCCTGTCACAGATCATTCGTAAAAGAGTACAAAAAATCATGCTGCAAGGGGGAAATTTCACTGGCATGGATTTTACTGGCGCGGATTTGTCAGGCATGGATCTACGGGGAGCTAATTTCACTCGCACTTTATTGGAAAGCGCATGTTTAAACCATTGTCAGTTGGACGAAGCAAATTTCAACGAAGCTATGCTGGCGAGGACTGAAATTTGCAACGCCTCATTACGTGGCGCCAAATTAGATCATGCCAGCCTGTCGCTGGCTAAATGTGAACAGAGTGACTTTTCTTCTGCAAGTTTCACTAAAACCCAGCTGCAAGAAACGCGATTTGACCATTGTCACTTTGACCATACCCTGTTTACAGGGCTATTTCTGCAAAAAATATTTATTACGCATTGCCAATTCCAATATTCACAGTGGAAAAACTGTACATTTATAGGGCTTGAACTTCCTGCTCTTAGCTTCAATCACACAAACCTGAATAAAGTTTCGTTTATTAAGTGCACGCTAACACAAGCAATTTTTGATTACGCAAAACTGGAAAGTTGTTCATGGGTGGAAACTAAAGCAAACGGTATCCGGTTTCAGTCAGCCAAATTGTTGACCTGCGCATTTGCCATGGACAGTGAGCTTAATCAAGCCGATTTCAGCCATGCAACATTGACAGAATGTAATTTGCGCCAATTGCCGTTAGTCGGGGCGAAATTCTATGCCACAACCTTGAGTAATACCGATCTCAGTGAATCCAACTGCCAGTCAGTTGATATGCAGTACCTTAATGCCGAAAAATGCCTGTTTATTAGGACAGATTTCCGGGGTGCCTTACTGAATAACGCTAACCTGATGAGCGCATTTATGCAGAAATGCAACTTCAATAATGCCGACTTACAGGGTGCCAACCTATTCCGCACTGATATGTCCCAATCAATTATCAGCGATTCAACCTCAATTACAGATGCTTATATTAAGCGCACCAAGACCTTGCCCAAACGGGATAAGGATGTGATATGAGTTCACTGACAGCCGATGAATTAGTAGACAAAATCAAGCAAGGTGAGGTTATTGAAAAAATCAGTTTGCAGAATATTTCCCTGACTGGACGTGACTTATCTGGCGGCATTTTTAAAGAAGTCGATTTTTCAGGTGCTGATTTTTCTCGAACTTTAATAAAAGAAACGAATTTTACCGAGTGTCAGGCACAAGGCGCTATTTTTGACTCGGCTGTACTTGAGCAAAGCACGTTTGAACAGTGTAATCTGAAGCTCGCGGTCTTTAATAACAGCACATTAACCGGCAATGTATTCCATAAATCTGTTTTAGAAAAAACCCAATTTACAACGACAAAACAGAAAAATAACCAGTTTGCATCTTGTTCACTGCAACATGCTGATTTCAGCCACAGTGACTTCGAACGAATCATATTTTTTGCATCATCAATGGATCAAACAAGGTTTAGCCACGGTCACTTTTTTTTGGTCACTTATTTTCGGCAGGATTTACGAACAAGCCATTTTTCTGCCAGTGAATTTAATAAAACCGTTTTTTTCGAATGCGATCTGCGTAAGCAAAATTTCCATAAACAAATCTTTAAAATGTGCCAATTTATGGATAGTCAGCTTGAATCCGTCAATTTTAATCACGCCATACTGACTAATTGCAATTTCAAAGGTGCCATTTTAAAAGACGCCTTACTATCAAATGTCAATGCAACCCAGGCATTATTTACTGAAGCTGATTTAACCCAAGCCCGTTGCCAAAATAGCCTATTTGAACAAGCCCTTTTTATTCAAGCATCCCTTGAATTTGCCGATTTTCGGCATAGTAACCTGGCATTGGCGGTTATGCACAAAGTACAGGCAATGAACGCACAATTTACAGGCTGTAATATGCGTTACACCGATTTTTCCTATGCAAACGTCAACAATAGTGATTTTCGCACTGCTCAATTTATGAGAACACTTTTTCATCGTGCTCAACAAATTGGAACTCTATTTTCTGACCGTCAAGGTATTCTGGAAAATGATCCTGAACTATTTGCCGCTGAAGAGTGGAATATACGACATAACAAGCTTTCATCAGGAGAATCAAAATGACGAAATCCGCTTATGCACTTTCTTCATTCACTCTTAATACTGAGCCATTACAGCAGATTACCGGCCAGATTGTTAACGTTCTTCCAGATGGCAGTTTTATGGTGGAAAGCCATAACAACCGTGGCTGGCATTGCCGACAAGCCGCCAGTTGTTTATTGATACCCAGCATGGGGGATATGGTGTTAATGACGAAAACCAACAACCAACTCTGGATATTAGCCATATTGGAACGGGCGGAACAACAGCACATTGCTGAAATCAGCGTCCCAGGTGATCTTACCATCACCGCGCAAGGGAACCTAAGCATGCACAGCAACGGATTCGCTATCACCGCCAATAATGGCAACTGTCATATCAATGAAATGCAATATAGCGGGGAATCCCTGTCGGCATGGATCTCAATCACTCGTCTGGTTGGTAATCAGTTCGAATCTCTTTGGAAAACAGTTACACAACTGAGTCATCGTCTATTTCGTCATACCACCCAAACAGAGCAGGTTCGTGCAGGTCAATTAGATATGCAGGCTGAAAATTATGCCCGCTTACATGCTCAGCAGGCTATTGTCTCGGCAAAAGCCATAACCAAAATCGACGCTGAACAAATTCATATCGGCTAAGGATAAAACTATGTTTGCTAACACACAAAGTGGTGGAATGGATATAGCCGTTCCTGATGTCTGCCTGACGCCAATGTTTACACCTGTACCTGTGCCTTATCCCAATATGGCACAAGGCACTACCGGTATAAGCAATGCCACCAATATCTTATTTATGGGTTGTCCAGCCCATAATTTGACAACAACCATACCCATGACGACAGGAGATAACTCCGGCGTTAATGGTGGTGTAGCTTCCGGCACCGTGATGGGTAGCGCCCGCCATGTTATGGGGGCCAATTCCGTCTTGATCAAAGGCTCTCCGGCAACCCGACTTTCCAGTTCGACTATGCAAAATTCGACCAATGCCATGGGTTCACGCCTTGTACCCAGCCAAACTAAAGTTCTTATCACGGCTGCTTGACTTTTTTATTTATTAACAGTGCATTATGCCTCAATATGCTTTAACAAACATGATGACAATGTCTCTTTCACTCAGTAAAAAGATGGCAGAAAGAGGACTTATCATATCGATAACTACAGCATTGATAGTCATAACGGGTTGTTCATCAAAAGCAAATTTGCCGCCCTATAAACTCATTTTCAATACAGAATCTAATGTAAATGATTCCGCTCCCGTGAAAATCGATGTCTTTTTACTAAAATCGAATGAAAAGTTTATGTCTGCCGATTTTTTTTCCCTGCAAAATAAAGCGCAGAATACGTTAGGCGATAAACTGGTTAATAAAGATCCATTGTTTATACTCCCTTCCCAATCTACGCATTGCCTGTTGGAAAAAAACCAACCGGAAGCTAACTACATCGGCCTCATCGCTGAGTATAAAAACTTGAACGGCAAGAAATGGCGCATTTCATTTCCCGTTCCTGTACCTGAAAAGCCCTCTTTTTACGAATTTTGGCGCACTCCTTCTGAAGAATTACGTCTATGCGTAAAGGTCACTAACAATGGCTTAAGTCTCATTAAAGAATGTAACTTGAGTTGTGTGACAGGAGATAAATAAGATAATGAATAAACCAGAAAAAGTTATCTGGACAGAAGGCATGTTTTTACGTCCCCACCACTTCCAGCAGGCTGAAAACTACCTGGAAGCCTATGTTCGTGACTGGGGTATCACACAACACCCTTACTACTGGGGGTTTTTAACGCTCGAATTGGATCAGGAACTGCTTAATCAGGGTAAAGTCAGCCTTTTCACAGCCAGTGGTATTTTCCCTGACGGAACCCCTTTTAGTTTTGATGCCGCCAATGCCCCCACCCCCTTACAGCTTGGTGAAAACCCGTCTGATAACCATGTTGTTCTGGCTGTACCGGCTTGTCGGCGAGGAAAAGAAGAGGTTATTTTCAGTGAAAAAAGCGATTCGCTGGCACGCTTTATTAGCTTTGAAGCTGAAGTCAACGACTTTAATGCCATGTCTGTTGGCAATGCTGCAATACAATTTGGCAAAATGCGTTTGCGTCTGATGTTGGCCTCTGATTTAACACCCGAATGGACCGCATTGGGTCTTGTATATGTCATGAATAAAACAAATGACAAGAAACTCTATCTTGACTCGCAATTTATTCCGCCCCTGCTCAACTGCCATGCGAATCCACAAATAGGAAGTTTTATTAATCAAATACAAGACTTACTAGAACAGCGCCGCCAACAAATTAGCCAGCGTCTGTTACAGTTGGGGCGATACAATGATTCTGAGATTATGGATTTTCTCTTGCTGTCACTTTTGAATCGCTATAGTGGCCAGATGAACCATCTGCAGAACCTGTCACTATTGCATCCAGAACGGTTATTCAGCGAATGGCTACAATTTGCCACTGAATTGGCGACATTTTCTCAACACCGTGTACCGGAAGAAAATTTACCTCTCTATGATCATGATAATTTAACGCAGTGCTTCAACCAACTTATGTTCCAACTACGCCAAGGGTTATCAATCATACTTGAAGAACATGCCATTCAGTTGCCATTAACGGAATACTCTCATGGCTTGAATATCGCCACATTACCCAACGCCGATATGATACATACGTTCAGCTTTATTCTGGCCGTCCATGCTGATGTTGCAAATGATATGCTTATGAGCAAATTTCCTGCCCAAATGAAAATTGCCCCCGTTGGCCGTATACGTGAATTGGTTCAATTGCAATTACCCGGTCTCTCACTACGCGCCATGCCCTCTGTACCCAGACAAATTCCCTGGCATTCAGGTTATGTCTATTTTGAATTAGAAAAAGAGGGAGACTTATGGAAACAGATGGAGAAATCCAGCGGTTTTGCCTTACATCTGGCCGGTGAGTTCCCTGGCTTGATCATCGAGTTTTGGGCTGTCCGTAATCAGGAAAAATCGAGGTAATGAAGCCTATGACGCAGGAAAAACAGATAACTGAACATCAGGTGTTTTCTGATGATACCAATCGTAACCCGTTGGTTTCTTCCGCAAATCCATTGTTAAATACGATCCCCCAGATCCGGCATTCAATTGTTCACCCTGATCCAACCCATTTACGCCAGCAACTGATTAATGAAATCCGGCGTTTTGAAGTGGAATGCCAACAAGTCAAACTACCCTATAACGTGATCATTGGCGCCCGCTACTGTCTATGCACCGCATTGGATGAGGCCGCAGCACTCACGCCTTGGGGGTTGCGCAGTGTTTGGTCTGGCAGTGGCCTGCTCGTCACTTTTCATAATGAAACTTGGGGGGGCGAAAAATTTTTCCAACTATTAGCCAAGTTGTCGCAAAATCCCAAGGACAACTTGTTCCTGTTAGAACTCATGCACTTTTGTCTCCTGCTTGGATTCGAAGGGCGCTATCGTGTCATCGATAACGGCCGTACCCAATTGGAAACCGTGAAGCAACGTTTATTCCAGTTAATAAGTTCGATTAGAGGTAGTTATCCCATTGAGTTATCAAAAAAAACACGAGCCATTACCTTACCGAATAAACCTCAATATATTTCCTTACCAGTATGGATATCTATAGCAATATTAAGTTTTCTGGTATGTCTCTTGTATATAAACCTGAACTGGAAGTTGAATGATAAGGTTAATCCCATTTTGGCTAAAATCTACCAGACTAATTTGCCTAATATCACCGTCAGCGATAGAAGATTTCCACGCACTCTGAACCTGCAAAACAGGCTACAGGATGAAATAGCCACAGGATCATTGGACGTCACTGACTTACCTGATAGAAGCGTGATCACGCTAAAAGGCGCTGGTTTATTCAACACCAGTGCCATTCAGATCAAAAGCGGCTATTTGGATGTCATCAGGCGGGTTGCTGAGGTATTAAACCATTTTAACGGCGAAATTCTGGTTGTTGGGTATACCGATAATATTCCCATTAATACCCGTTTTTCCCGTTTTTCATCCAATGATGCTTTATCACTCGCGAGAGCCAAGTCTGTACAAAAAGAACTTCAACGTTATCTGAACCAACCAGAAAGAGTCAAAGCAGAGGGAAAAGGTGCCCAAAATCCTTTAGTTCCCAATAATACTGCCAGTAATCGAGCCAAAAACAGACGAGTTGAAATCACACTGTTTGCTTCTCCTGTAAGCCAAACGATGTAAGGAAATTAAGACATGCTGAATGCACTTTTTTCTATCATCACCAGCCCGTTGACATGGAGTTTTCTTAGTGTAACGGCAGTCTCTTTTTTTATCTGGTTCATTGGTCCCATTATTTCTGTTGGTAACAAGTTCCCTTTTGAAACAAATACAACACGGATCATTACCATTATTTCTCTCTTCTTGATCTGGTTTTTCATCAAAGTAATGCCGCGGTTATACCAATCATGGCTTAACCAAAAGCTGACCAAGGAATTGAACATCACTAAAAATGAAAACGAAGAAAAGAAGCAGAATGAACAATATATTACATTAGCAGAGCGTTTCTCTGATGCTGCAAAGTTATTGAAAAAAGCCTATTTTTCTGGTTGGTATAATAAAAATAAACCAAGCTGGATACACTTTCTCAGTCGCCGATATATATATCAATTACCCTGGTATCTGGTTATCGGTGCCCCCAGTTCAGGCAAAACGACAGCACTGACAAACTCTGGTCTACATTTTCCTCTGTCGGACTACCTGGGTAAATCGGCACTGCACAGTACACAAGACATGAATAGCTGTAGCTGGTGGTTCACCAATAAAGCCGTTCTGCTAGATACTACAGGTCGCTATGTCACACAGGATAGTTTTCACCAACAGGATGCTGATGAATGGAAAAACTTCATCCGACTGTTGAAAAAATATCGGATAAGCCAACCACTGAATGGAATTATTATTACTATTAGTGTGGAAGATTTGCTCAATCTATCTACTGAAAAACGGGAGCAGCAGGCTTATATGCTGCGTAAGCGCCTGTCAGAGCTACATGAACAACTTAAAATACAGTTCCCTATTTATATCATGATCACTAAGACGGATTTATTAAAAGGATTTAGTGCTTATTTCTCCCATTTTGACAAAAAATCCCGTGAACAAATTTGGGGATTTAATTTCCCATGGAGTAACACTTCACGGGGAAAACGGAATAAAGGTCTTGATTTTGATTTGCATGACATTCTTAATCAACAGTATAACCAATTAGTATTGCGGTTAGATGCTGAATTACCTTCTATTCTCTTAAACGGACACAATTCACAACAATGTGCCGAAAGTTATTTATTCCCACAAGAATTTGCATCCCTGCGCCCCCTGATCGCACAATATCTTGAAATTGTATTCGCAAAGTCGGGCTTTGAAATACCCTATTATCCACGTGGGCTCTATTTCACCAGTGGAACACAAACAGGATTTTCCTTTGACAATGTCATGGAGAAATTTAACCGCAATTTTCAGTTACCAACCAATAACAATAGTGAAGCCATGTCATGGGAGAATAATAAAGAAAGTGTTCATCCTGCTCCGGCCAGCCAGGCTTACTTTATAAAAAATTTACTGGAAAATATCTTTAATGAAGCAGGAATTGCCGGTTATAACCGCTGGTGGATATACCGCAGACGCTTGCTGGGCGGATTGGAATATGTTGTTTCAGTGGCAATACTGGCATTGGTAGCCAATTTACTTTTGATAAGCTACAACAATAACCAAGATTACCTGATGGAAGTACAAGCCAGATTTCCGACCATTGCAAAACAAAGCGCTCACTTAAAGAAGAATGCCAATGATATTTATGCCTTGCTGCCGATTTTAAATAGTTTGGCTCATTTAGATAAAAGCCAACGTTTTTCCTTAAATGATCCCCCCTTATCCTATCGAATGGGATTGTATTGTGGTGAACAAATCAGTGATGCCAGCCGTTTTCTATATAGAAAGGCCCTAAAAACATTATTGTTGCCCCAGATAGCAACTATCATCACTAACCAGCTGTATGATGACAACAACGATGACATAGAGAACACCTACAATACGCTCAAGGCTTATCAAATGTTATACCAGCCTAAGCATTATGATGGTAAGTTTCTGCATAATTGGATCATGCAATATTTGAAAACCCAATTAAACACAGACACAACCCAGCAGCATTTGCAACAAATCTCGGAACACATCGGCCAATTGTTAGATAACCAAGTTGTCACATCTCCTTTCATTCGCGATGACGCGCTGATCAAAAAAAAACAGCAATTAATTAGCAATATTCCACCAGCACAACGTGCTTATAACTATATGAAGGAAAAATTAATCAATGATCCCAGTTTAGCCCCCGTAAATCTGGAATCACTCGCAGGTCCGCAGGCTGAATTGGCTTTCTCACGTATCAGTGGTGCGCCCATTACAGATGGCATATCAGGGATGTTCACCCCAGCGGGTTATCAGCAAGGTATTGAGAAAAACCTCAACACTTTTCTAACAACCTTATATTCACAAGACAGTTGGGTACTCGGTAGCTATGCAAAAAAGCAGACCGATAAGGAAATAAAATCCGCTGTTAAGCAATTTTATATTAACGACTATATATATCAATGGAACGAGTTTCTGGCGGATATTGGTTTGATAAATATCGATACCCTGGAACAACGGATCAACACTTCACGCCTGTTGTCTTCTTCTGATTCACCTATGCGTAACCTTTTAATTAATATCAGTAAAAACGTCATACTGAATGAAAATAGCAATAATATCAAACAACTCAACGATATTGAGAATAGCCGTATTGTGAAGAGTCAATCAAATAAATTAACGAAATTAGTGCCCAAACAAATAATGCCAGTTAATAATCAACCTACACCAGAGCGGGCATTAGAAGAATCTTTTGCCTCAATTATTGCGTTAGCAAAAAGGCCAAATAAAAACACCCAAAGTATCCCTTTTGATAAGACCTTAAAAGAAATTAGCGAGTTATACCTGTATTTAACCTCAGTACAAAATGCAACCAATGCAGGAATGCCCTTGCCCCCTGGTCAGATTGTCACGCAGCTACAAACAACATCTGCTCTCCTGCCTATACCGTTCAGAAGCATAGTTTCGTCACTCGCAGTGGGAGCCAGTAGCGATACTCAGCTTAGTGATATGAAAAATGTCGGTAAGCATCTCAGTACAGAAATCGGCGGGTTTTGCAACCAGGCGATTGCCAATCGCTATCCGTTAAACCCTAACGCAAAGCAGGATATTAAGCCCGATGACATGGCACGAATGTTTGCGCCAGAAACCGGCTTAATGGACAGTTTCTTCCAGAAAAATTTAGTGGGTAAAGTAGATACGACTCTGCCAAAATGGCAATTTATGCCAGGTGTGAATGGCAAGCCCTTGCCAGGGGGGGGAAATCTGCTCAAACCTTTCCAACAGGCCCAGATTATCCGCAATACGCTATTTACCAACGGAACTCCAACACCATCATTTCGCGTCATGGTTCGTCCAATCAATATGAGTAACGATATATTGAGTATGGTGCTGGATGTTGATGGACAGATAGTAGAATACAGTCACGGCCCGCAACTTTCACAACTGATTAGCTGGCCTGGCCCTGCCAATATCAATCTGGTTCGCATTCAATTAAATCTCACGGATGGTACAACGGCAAACTTATCAACGTCAGGTTTCTGGGCACTAAACCGCTTGCTGGATCATGCCAAACGTATCTGGCGCGGTAAAACAGGGGAGTCAACCAATAATGGTGATATGAGCTTATGGGCAAGGTTTAATATCAGTGGTCATACTGTCTTGCTAGCATTTACCCCGAACAGCATTTTCAGCCCGTTTAATCTCCCTGCTTTCTCATGCCCAAATCCAAAACGGCTTCAAACAGCATGATCGATATCCTTACTGTGGACTTGTGAACTGAATATAAGCTGAAAATACCATGAATATTGATACCTTACTCACTCCAATCAGTGTAGCGTTTCCGTGCGGGGAAGACCTCGAATACGATGATGAATTTCTGACATTAGAGCGAAACCTAATCGAGAAACCTGAACAGCAATTTGGTGATGTACTCATCCCTGCTGAACCACCAAACTGGATAGAGGTGGAAAAAAAAGCCACTCACCTACTGTCCCGTTCCAAAGATCTGCGTGTCATCATCGCCCTGATGCAAGCATGGTTAAATATTCGGGGAGTATGTGGGTATGCCGATGGACTGAATTTACTACGCCAAACCCTGGAACGTTATTGGGAAGATGTATGGCCAAAATTGGAATTTAATGGTGAATATGATCCCTTATTCCGCCTCAACACGCTAGCCATCATTGAAGATGGTTCACCCTGTACGATAAAAGCCCAGAACTCGATTGTGCTCAGGAGTGTTTCAACGGAATTGTCATTACAGGAAATTTGTTCACTGCTTAATGGTACGGTAACCGAAATCAAAGGTTATACTGGCGGACGCACAAGATTAATTAATGAATTACACCAACAATCTAATAGCCCTGAGATCAAGGCAGTCATTGCCATTCACGAGCAACTCACTGCCTTGATTGAAATTATTCGCCATCATTTACCCAACAATTACCTTCCCGAATTGACGCAGTTTTTAAAACAGTTGGATACCATCATTAAATTTTTTCCCATGCATAAACCAGGAACAGATATTCAGGAATATTCTGACAGCGCAAAAACATTTGCATCCGAACCTATGCAACAAAACAGTGCAGCGGAGCAAATAACTTCATCAGCAACAATCCTTGAGTCCCTTGAAAAGAGTGAATTTACTCATTGGCGAGAAATCGAAGTCAGTAACCGAGACGATGCACGCATTTTATTAGAAAAAGCCAAAACTTATTTTCTTCAACATGAGCCAAGCCATCCAGCGCCTATAATGATTGACCGTATTCTACGGCTGATTGACAGTGATTTTATTAATATTATCCACGATCTTGTTCCCGAAGGGTTAAGTCAGCTTGAGAGCGTTTTTGGTCGCTCCAATACCCCTGAAACGGATCAGTAACTTATTGTTTTAACCAATTAAATTAGTTATCCGCGAATCCCTTTATACCCATTAAACTTCAAGTTGCCATTGACAACACGATATGAAATCACACGCATCTTGAAGTTAGATTGGTATAACAATCATTTTCTAGTTGCAACCTGATGACAACAGGAGCAGCTCCCTGAACACATAGCTAAACGCTATAGCTATTAGTCGGAATACATGTACGTCACTTACCAGCGGCTTAAAGCTAAAAGGGTATTAACTTAGTTATCCAGACAATAACGGAGAATGTGTTATGAAATCCAGTGGACAAAAATTTATCGCACGGAATCGCCCTCCTCGTGTACAGATTGAATATGATATCGAGCTTTACGGTTCGGAGAAAGCGGTTCAATTACCCTTTGTTATGGGAGTTATGGCTGATTTAGCAGGAAAACCGGTAGAAGCCTTGCCAGACGTTAATGATCGTAAATTTTTGGAAATTGACATTGACAACTTTGATGAACGGATGGGTTCAATCAAACCGCGAGCAGCCTTTCAGGTTGAAAATACCCTGACTGGTGAGGGTAAGCTGAATGTCGATTTAACATTTGAAACTATGGAAGATTTTCAACCTGACGCCATCGCCAAAAAGGTCGAGCCATTGGCGCAATTGCTGGAAGCACGCACCCAACTGGCAAACCTGCTTTCCTATATGGATGGCAAAAATGGCGCAGAAAAACTGATTGCCGAGATATTGCAAAACCCCGCTCTGCTCAAATCCTTGGCTGAAGCACCAAATCTTACAGAGGGTGCTCCAGCAGAAGTTAATGAAGATAAGGAGTAATTGATGAGCCAAATTGACCAAGAAACCCAGATTCAACACGCACAGGGAGCAAAAGAATATACCCCTGATGAACTAAGTACATTGCTGAATAAGGAGTTTCGTCCGCAAAGTGATCATACCCGTAGTGCCGTTGAAAATGCGGTGAAGACACTGGCACAACAGGCGTTGGAAAACACGGTCACTATTTCTGGCGATACTTACCGTACTATCCAATCATTGATTGCTGAAATCGATACCAAGATATCACAACAAGTGAACCATATTCTGCACCACGAAGAATTCCAGGCCCTGGAAGGCGCTTGGCGTGGCTTGCATCATCTGGTAAACAACACAGAAACCGATGAAATGCTAAAAATCCGTGTGATGTGCATTTCCAAAAAGGAGTTGGGCAAAATATTAAAACGTTTCAAAGGCGTGAGTTGGGATCAAAGCCCCATTTTCAAAAAGATCTATGAAGCGGAATATGGTCAATTTGGTGGCGAGCCGTTTGGCTGTCTGGTGGGGGATTACTATTTCGACCATACCGCACCAGATGTTGAACTTTTACGCCAGATAGCACAAATCAGTGCAGCAGCACACTGTCCATTTATTTCAGGTGCATCACCAAGTGTTATGCAAATGGAATCCTGGCAGGAATTAGCTAATCCACGGGATCTCTCCAAAATTTTCCAAAACACCGAATATGCGCCCTGGCGCAGCTTACGTGAATCAGAAGACGTGCGTTACATCGGGTTGGCACTACCGCGTTTCCTCTCCCGTCTCCCCTATGGTGCCCTCACTAATCCCGTTGATAGTTTCAATTTTGAGGAGAATACAGAAGGCCCAACGCACAATAACTACACTTGGGCAAATGCCGCTTATGCTATGGCAGTTAATATTAATCGTTCTTTTAAACTGTATGGCTGGTGTACTTCTATCCGTGGTGTAGAATCCGGCGGTATTGTAGAAAACCTGCCTTGCTACACCTTCCCTTCTGATGATGGAGGGGTAGATATGAAGTGCCCAACGGAAATCGCCATTAGCGATCGCCGTGAAGCAGAATTAGCAAAAAATGGGTTCATTCCATTATTGCATCGCAAGAACACGGATGTTGCCGCCTTTATTGGTGCCCAATCCCTGCAAAAACCCGCAGAATACTATGATCCTGATGCGACTGCCAATGCCAACCTTGCAGCCCGTTTGCCCTACTTATTTGCCTGCTGTCGTTTTGCCCATTACCTGAAATGTATCGTGCGCGATAAGATCGGGACTTTTCAGGAACGTTCAGATATGGAACGTTGGCTGAATGATTGGATTATAAATTATGTTGATGGCGATCCCATTAACTCATCACAAGGGACTAAAGCGCGAAAACCGCTAGCTGCTGCAGAGGTTACGGTGGAAGAAGTGGAAGGCAACCCAGGCTACTATCAGGCTAAATTTTTCTTGCGTCCCCACTACCAACTGGAAGGTTTGACCGTTTCCCTACGCTTAGTTTCAAAACTCCCTTCACTAAAAGGAGCCTAATATTAAAAAATTAAAGAATACTTTTTTACTTATAAAACGTCTATCTGTCCAAAACCTATTTATTCATCTTTGAATTTCAATACATATATACCCTTATGTCTAGCACCAATAGGTAGTTATTGGCTGCACTTGTTAGTTTCATTCAACTCTCTATATTAAGGAGAAAATTATGTCTACTCCAGGCATTGATGCATATATTAAATTTACTGATGTTAAAGGAGAATCAGGCGATAACGAATTCAAAGAGTGGACGGCTGTCCAATCGTTTGCACTTGAAGTAATGAACAATGTTAATTCACATGCTCAGGGTTCTGGACTCGGTGCAGGTATCGTGACAGTTTCCGGTTTGTCTTTGGATATTTTGTTTGACAAGTCTGCCATAACCTTGCGCCAATACCTCGTTAAAGGGACACATATTAAAGAAGTGCAACTTAAAGTACGTAGACAAGGAGGTAAACAAGAGCCTTGGTATACATTGGTTTTGACAAACGCTTTAGTCGCGAGATCCAGCCTGGCATACGGGGATGGTGGTTTTTATTCTTCTATCCTCCTCGCCTTCCAAAAACATAAAGAAAGCTATTTCTCTCAAGAATATGGCTCAGGCGCTAAAGGTGCTGAAGTTAGCTATGAATGGGATTCTTACGCCAATAAAGGCGGTTAATCACACATATAATAGCCTTCCTGTGGATACTCACAGGAAGGCCGTCTTTTCAATTTCATTATTTCAAAACGTCATTATTTTCTCATTCATCGTTATCTATACGCATTAAACTTCAAGTTGCCATTGACAACACGACATGGAACCTGATTTCTCCCCCACTTCGCGGGGGAGAAATCACACGCACCTTGAAGTTAGATTGCTATATAACAATAGGTATCCATACTTATGAGATTCACCATTGTTAATCACTCTGGCTCCAGCCAACCCCCACAACTGAGTCATGATTTTTCTCCTCCTGGCGGCACAATCGGTCGCAGTACGGAAAATAACTGGTATTTGCCCGATGACGGACAAACAATTGCCAGACTGCAGGCCATTGTGTCTATTTCTGCTGACGGAGAATGCCAGATAAATAATCAAGGCTCTGCCTCTGAAGTTTTATTGAACATGATCCCCTTGGCGCCCAATCGCCAAGTTGAAATTCGTGATGGTGATATGCTGAATATTGGCAATTATCAGATCCAAGTTATTGATATCAAAAAGAACCCATCACAACACGGGATCAATGCCGAGCACTCGCTAACTGCCAGTGAAATTTGGGACGATCTTGAGCGTATTTTAACCTCCTCTGATACCTTATCTTCTTCTGATTCGCCCCAAGCTAAACCAGAAATAAACGACAATAATCCTCTGGTAACAAACCAATACGATAAAGAACGCAATCCAATTGATCCATTGGCAGAAATTGAGCCAACAATCGATTTTGACGCCCTACAATTGCGCACAACAGATCCGATCGCCATGTTCAATGCAGATACCACTTTTCAACAAGAAAACATATTGGATGACCATACACCTACCACGTTATTGTCACATGATGAGAATGAGCAAGATGATGATAAGCAGCAGGTTGATCCACTGGCACTGTTTTCCGACAAACACATTAAGGTTGCACAATCAACCAAAAATGATGATCTGTTGAATCAAATATTGGATGAGGCCATACCATTGAATGCGGTCGATGACGCGACTACTTCAGCATCTCAACTTTTTTCTCAGCCATCATCCGAGTTATTTGAAGAAAAAATCCTAAAGGAATCAATTAACTTAGAAGAAACAGATCAAGATGCACACCAAAATCAAGACAATAACGTCAAAAATAGCATCAAATTGGAAGGAAAATTACTGGCGGCGTTATTAGAGGGTATGGGACTGAAAGAGATCAACAACCTGCAATTTGATGAACAAAAGATGTATCAATTAGGACGATTCGTCAGTCAGTTAACTCAGGGTATCGTTACTCTCAACACTTTACGTACCCAACTGAAACACGAAACAAAAGCAGCCATGTCTCTGTCTCAACCTCAATCTAACGCCAATAACCCATTTAAACTTCTGCCTACTGGTCAGTCTATTTTGGTGCTGATGCTTTGTCATCATGTACCAGGGTTTATGCCACTTGAAATGGCAACCCGTGACATTTTGATTGAGTTGCAAGCACACCAAATGGGAATGATTGCGGGAATGCGTGCTATTACGACAGATATATTGCATCTATTCCATCCCGCGACCCTTGAACGCAAAGTACGCGAAAACAATGAATTATCGCGTTTTCCTTTGTCATTGTCTAACAACAAAGCCGCAATGTGGGAGTACCTCATCAAACATTACCAAAAAACAGAGAAAGCGTTTAAACAAGATCCTTTCCTGTTTGATGAAAAATTCCTGCAAGCCTATGAAGCAGAAGTTAACCGATATAAAAACTCCCAATGTAATGGCGAATAGGTGAATCATGAACGAGAATATAACTTTATTACATGGTGGTTATCATAGCCGGAATAACGCTACGCGCATCACTGCCAGAGATAGGATGTTACCTTCTTTATTCGACAGACTCACCGATCATGAACCTGATAAAAAACAAGAAACAATCAACAATTACATGTTGTCGCACACAGCCCTAAGGCAGAATGTCCTAAGAGATTTGCAATGGCTGCTCAATAACATCAACAACGAATTTTTGGAAGATCTCACCCCATTTCCAGAAATTCGTCATTCTGTGTATAACTTTGGTTTACCTTCCTTAGCGGGTGAATGCATATCTGAAATAGAATGGGGAAATATCCAGAACAGAATCATTACAGCAATTCATATATTCGAACCACGTATCATTCCCGATGGGCTTGAAGTCAACTGTGTATCCGATCCCCATACATTACCCCTATACAACACCTTATCCATAGAGATAAAGGGCTTGTTGTGGTGCGTTCCTTGGCCACTAGAGTTCCTGTTCCGCAGTGATATCGATCTTGAAAACGGTTACTTCACTATAAAAGAGACTGCATAATCGCCATAGGTGGACGGTGCTGAAAAAATGCCAATCGGCCTGTGTAGCGATTCCTTTAACTTTTAACCACAAGGGTGAATGCAGAAAGATTGCCGAGGCAAGAATAACGATGTCAAAGTGATTTTTGTCTTGCAAACGGGATGCGTTCATATAGGGAGTATGGATAATAAATTACTTGAATATTATAACCGTGAATTAATGTATTTACGGGAAATGGGTAAAGAATTTGCCAAACTCTATCCTAAAGTTGCCAATCGTTTAGGAATGCATGGCATTGACGTTGTTGATCCCTATGTTGAACGCTTGATGGAAGGTTTTGCTTTTCTGACTTCCCGCATCCAATTGAAAATGGATGCGGAATTCCCTCACTTTTCCGAGCAATTACTGGAGGTCCTGTACCCTAACTATTTATCTCCTACACCTTCAATGGCAATCATCGAACTCAAGCCAGATACCAGTAAGGGGGATATCAGCCATGGATTTTTAGTGCCGCGTGGCACAATCATGCACTGCCAAACATTGAAAAAGGATGGGATCAATTTCTACTACAGCACCACACAAGATGTCACCTTACAGCCGCTGCATCTAAAAAACGTTGAACTTGGCAGGATCCCCGCTAACCTCCCGCTCGTGGCACTGAACCTTCATCAATATGGCGCCGTCAGTGCACTACGCATTCATCTTGGCTGTCAAGGAAAATTCTTCCTCAATGAACTGAATCTCAAGAAGCTGGTATTCTTTCTTTCCGGGCCAGATATTCAATCCCAACGGTTGTTGGAACTGATTATGGAACATTCTGTTGGCATAGTATGTCAGACGCTGGGTGATACTCCCCAATATCAGGTCTTGCCCGATATCTTCCCGCATCATGAAGGATTTGATGATGATCAGTCATTACTCCCCAATGATTCGCGTAATTTCAGTGGTTATCGTCAACTTCAGGAATATTTTGCTTTTCCGGCACGCTTTCAATTCTTCAGTATCAGCAGTATGGAATCTTTACTACAACAAACTCAGGAAAAGAATGAATTTGAGTTGATACTGCTTTTGGATCAAACCGACTCCGAACTGGAACGTCTGGTAGATGCCTCTTATCTGGCCTTGAACAGTACACCAGTCATTAATTTATTCCCTAAAATCACGGAACGGATCTCAGTGGAAGAAAGTGCCAATGAATACCACTTAGTGGTCGATAACATTCGTCCTCTGGATTACGAAATTTTTTCAGTACAACGTCTGCACGGTGCAAACATCAAACGTAAAGAAACACAAATATTCAGGCCATTTTGGTCTACTTTCAGTGACGACCAGGATAATTACGGCTCTTACTTTTCTGTGCGCCGTGAACCCCGTATCTTATCTGAACATACCCGTCACTACGGAACCCGAACCAGTTATGTTGGAACAGAATCCTTTGTCTCTATTGTTGATGAACAAAACTCCCCGTGGCTCAATGAGTTAAAATTCCTGACCGCTGATGTCATGTGCACTAATCGTGACTTATCAGTGATGTTGCGCCAACAGGATCTCAACAGTTTTGTCATGTTAGATTCGATTCCAATTAACCAAATTGTATTTCTAAAAAGGCCCACCATTCCACGCCCTGCCTTAGCACAAGGTTCAACCTCTTGGAAACTAATTAGCCAGCTTCAACTTAATTATCTAAACCTCATGGATAAAGATGACGAGCAAGGTACCCAGGCATTACGACAATTGTTGAGCTTATACGCCAACCTTGCAGAGCCAGCCGTCATGCGCCAGATTAATGGTATCCGCCACAGTTCATTAAAAACGATTTATCGGCGGGTTCCTGAACCTGGCCCGATCGTCTTTGCTCGTGGTGTTAGTATTAGGATTGAAGTGGATGAACAAGAATTTGCCGGAACCAGTCCCTGGTTGTTGGGCAGCGTATTGGAAAAGCTCTTTTCACGACTGGTCACCATGAACTCCTTTACTGAAATGACATTATATAGCCAACAACGCGGCAACATCGGATTTTGGCCTGCCCGTATGGGCAACAAGAATTTGCTATAACAGACAAGAAATGAATATGATGCAAAAAAATTCCATTTCTATTCATCACCTATGTCGTTTACCGGATAACTTTTGGCAGCAACTCAGCCAAACTCCCTGGCAATTCGACTTATTTCAAACCCTGCGCCGGATCGATGCCCAATCTGGAGCAGATTATATGCTCGGTTCTGCCCCATTGCCGAAATATGAGCTACTGCGGTTGGGACAAAAAGCGTCCATGATTTTCGCCCCTTCTACTATTGCTGAAGTCAGGCAACGAGAAAACTCGACACTGTATGACATACTCATTTACAGTTTTGGTTTGTTCGGTCCCAATGGCCCATTACCACTGCATATGACCGAATATGCCTATACACGACAATATAATTATCAAGATCCAACCCTGAATGCTTTCGCTAACCTATTCCATCATAGATTAATCCTGTTGTTCTATCGAGCCTGGGCCAATACTCAACCAACCGTATCACTCGATCGTCAGGATAATCAACGCTTTTGCCATTATTTCTCCTGTTTGGTGGGTATGGGTTTGCCTGCTCAACAACAACCAGACACCATCAATGATCACGCGCGTTATTTTTTATCTGGCCATTTATCCCGTCAAGGGCATAACTCAGAAGGGTTAGAAAAAATACTGTCCTGTTATTTCCATGTCCCACTCAAAATTGTGCAAAATATTCCCCAATGGCTGGAAGTCGAAGTACAGGATCAGGCCCAATTAAAAACAGGACGTAACATGCCACGTTTGGGTAAATCGGCTTTTTTAGGCATTGCACACTACGATATTCAACATAAATTTCGCATTAAATTAGGTCCGCTAAAACTGGCTGAATACCAGATGTTCTTGCCGGAAGGAGCCAAATCAAGGCAGTTGCGTGACTGGGTTTATCAATATTTGGGGATTGAATACGCATGGGATATCCAGTTAATTCTCCACCAGTCAGATGTAAAAGGGATTTGTCTGTCTGAACCGATAAAATTAGGACTCAGCAGTTGGCTTGGAAAAATTGAGCGGGATAAAAATAAACAACCAACCCATCGCGGGGATTTAATTTACAAGCCGGAATGATCCCCCGCTCTTGCCTGCAAAACTCAATCACTGTCAACAATACTACGGGTTATACACTATGTCAGAAATCAGTCGTTCTGTACTCTTCGGCAAACTTAACCGCACCCTGTTCACTTCCTTAGAAAGTGCCACCACTTTTTGTAAACTACGCGGCAACCCTTATGTTGAATTAGTTCACTGGCTGCATCAACTCATGCAGCAACAAAACAGCGACTTACAGCAAATTATCCGCCACTTTTCACTGGACGAATCTGCGTTGGCTAAAGACATTGTTACAGCACTTGATCGCTTGCCACGGGGAGCCAGTGCCATCTCTGATCTTGCCGAACATATTGATAATGCCGTAGAACGCGCTTGGGTATATGGATCGCTGAAATTTGGTGTCAATGAAATTCGCAGTGCCCACTTGCTGATAGGCATACTGAAAACCTTTAACTTACGCAATGCGCTGAAATCCATTTCCCCCCAGTTTGACCATGTGAATGCAGATACTCTACTCGACAATTTCAACAGCATCTGCAACGATAGCGATGAATCCCAATCAAATGCACCACAGAGTGCGGCAAGCCCTTCCCCACAATCATCCTCTCTACAACCGTCTTCTCTGCAACAATATGGACAAGAACTGACTGCGCGCGCGCGCAATGGTGAAATTGATCCAGTATCAGGGCGTGATGAAGAAATTCGTCAGATTATTGATATTCTGATGCGTCGTCGCCAAAATAATCCACTACTGACTGGCGAAGCCGGTGTCGGTAAAACCGCCGTCATTGAAGGGCTGGCATTGAAGATTGTGGCGAAAGAAGTGCCCCCACCTTTGCTGGATGTCCAGCTTTGGTTATTGGATATCGGTATGCTACAAGCCGGTGCAGGAGCCAAAGGCGAATTTGAGTCACGTCTACGCCAAGTGATCGATGAAGTACAATCTAGCCCTACCCCAATCATTCTGTTTATTGACGAAATTCATACCTTGATTGGGGCAGGTGGACAACAGGGAACCGGTGATGCTGCCAACCTGTTAAAACCGGCATTGGCACGCGGGCAATTACGTACTCTTGGCGCCACAACCTGGTCGGAGTACAAAAAATATATCGAAAAAGATCCCGCACTTACCCGCCGTTTTCAAGTCGTTCAAATTCATGAACCCAATGAAAATAAAGCGCTGATCATGCTACGCAGTCTGGCCAAGGCACTGGAGCAACATCACCATGTGCTTTTGCTGGATGAAGCCATTGAAGCCGCTGTACGCCTTTCACATCGCTATATTCCCGCCCGTCAATTACCGGACAAAGCTGTGGCCCTATTGGATACCGCCTGTGCCAGGGTTGCAATCAGCCAATATGCAGAACCACCCCAACTGGAAAATTGCCGTCATCACATAGATGCATTGAAAATTGAGCTGGAGATTGCCGAACGGGAATTTAAAGTAGGCATCGGTGATAAACAACGTCCGGCCACTATTCTGAACGAACTATCTACGCTGGAAGCTCAAAAAAAACAATTACAAGAACGTTGGGAACAAGAACTGTCCTTGATCGATAAAATTATTTCTCTGCGAACGCAATTACACACCGACCAGGATGACAACTTTGCAGCAAAACATGCCGAATTGTCAGAGTTACAGCAACAATTGAAAACCTTACAAGGTGAAGAACCTCTTATCTTTGCTGCTGTAGACAGCAATATTATTTCTTCCGTTGTTTCAGACTGGACAGGCATTCCACTCAATCGTATGGTAAAAGACGAAATCGATGCCGTATTACAATTGGCTGATATCCTTAGTCAACGTGTTATCGGTCAGTATCATGGATTAGAGTTAATTGCAAAACGCATACGCACTTCACGCGCTAAACTAGATGATCCCAATAAACCTGTTGGTGTTTTCATGTTGTGTGGCCCATCTGGTGTGGGTAAAACGGAAACAGCTCTCGCCCTTGCCGAAACATTATATGGCGGAGAACAAAATCTTATTACTATCAATATGAGCGAATTTCAGGAGGCACATACGGTATCAACGTTAAAAGGAGCGCCTCCTGGCTATGTTGGTTATGGTGAAGGTGGCGTACTGACGGAAGCTGTCCGACGCCGCCCTTATAGTGTAGTCTTGTTGGATGAAGTAGAGAAAGCCCACCCCGATGTACATGAAATTTTCTTCCAGGTCTTCGACAAGGGCTGGATGGAAGATGGCGAAGGGCGCCACATCGACTTTCGAAATACGATTATTATCCTGACATCTAATATCGGTGCTGATTTGATCAGTTCATTGTACAGCCAACAAGATACCTTACCGGAACCAGAAGAACTCACTGCTGCATTGCGTAAGCCGTTATTGAATGTGTTTCCTGCCGCCCTGTTAGGACGATTACTGGTCATTCCTTACTCCCCATTAGGTCATGAAGTGATGATAAATATTGTGCACTTACAATTGGAGAGGATTAAAAAACGTCTGTTGGAAAACCACGGAATTACAGCAACATTCGATGATGTCATGGTCGAGCATATCGTCAGTCGATGTACAGAAATTGAATCAGGTGGACGCATGGTTGATGCTATTCTGACAAATACCCTGCTACCGCAAATCAGCCAGCAACTGCTTTCCGCTAGTGCACATGATGAACAATATCATCAGCTTCAGGTTTCTCTTGAGCAAGGTGAGTTTCAGTGTAAATTCATGGAATAAGCAGATAACAAGAGATTGCCCATTTGCAAAATTTTCACAGGATACATATCGGTGGTAGCATTGGCTTTACTCCCCCTCTTCCAATCGGATACTGCCTCAATGAATTTGAAATCGAAGAAGTCATTGGCAAAAGCCGCAGCAGTATTGTGTATCGTGTTTGGGATCACCATCTCAAGCAATCTATTGCTATCAAAGAATATACGCCCCACTCTTTTGCTATACGCCGTCAAGATATGAAACTCAACTTACGAGGAAAAAAATTA
The DNA here is from genome assembly GCF_056632175.1 of Xenorhabdus sp. SGI 60. Taxonomy (NCBI): domain Bacteria; kingdom Pseudomonadati; phylum Pseudomonadota; class Gammaproteobacteria; order Enterobacterales; family Morganellaceae; genus Xenorhabdus; species Xenorhabdus sp. SGI 60. The sequence continues at coordinate 2,271,528 of NZ_CP196860.1, forward strand.
GAGGAACAATTTTATGCTGGGTTGCAAAACTTTATCCGTGAAGCCCACTTGATGTCCTGTTTCAAACACCCCTGTCTCCCCCGTTTTCTGCGTTTTTGGCAACAAAACTGCACAGCATATATAGCAGCTTCCTTCTATAAGGGGATGACATTAAATAAATTGAGGATAAAACATCCACATTTCATCAATGAAAATTGGCTTCGTCAGATACTGTTTCCCTTGTTAAATGTCCTTGATACGCTCCATCAAAGAAATTATTTACATTGTGATATTTCCTTGGACAATATTTTGATCCAAGAGAATCAATCACCCATATTGCTGGATTTAGGATCTACCCGCCAAACAACAACACGCTTGTCTGATGATACAGAAATAACCATCCGCTCCGGCTTTACTCCCGTTGAGCAATACACTGCCAATGAAGAAAACCAACATGGACCCTGGACAGATCTCTATGCGTTGGGAGCAGTACTCTATACTTTGATTGTGGGTAAATCCCCTCCTGTCAGCATCGTGCGCAATCTTGAAGATAATTATCAGCCGCTGGTCAAACTGCGTCCTGCGGGATATTCCTTACCGTTTCTGCATGCCATTGACTCTGCCCTGGCAATAAAGCCCTCAAGACGGCCACTGTCTATATCCGAATTCATTGCTATTTTTTCAACAAATTTATCGCCATGCATCATCAATCAGTGATGTCAACACATGATCCTGCCAAACTCCGTCAATCATTAAATAGTTCCTGGCATAACCTTCTCGTTCAAAACCTAACCTCTTAAGTAAATTTCCACTGCGATGATTATGTGGCATGTAATTAGCCATAATCCGGTGCATTTTTTGGTGGTGTTGCATATAACGGATCGTCGGTTGCAAAGCTTCATACATTAACCCTTGACCTTGCCATTTTTCGCCTAAAGAATAACCAAGATAACAGGAATAGAATGCCCCCCGTACAACATTAGTGAAATTAGCAATCCCCATTACTTCATTTTCATTAAGATCTAATAACAAGAAATTAAATGCCGATCCCTGCCGCTGTAATTCCGCAATATAATTCAGCCTATTTGTCCATCCAGAAGGTTGATAAAAACTACTATCTCTTGTTGGTTCCCATGTCTTAAGAAAATCTTTATTTTCTGCATAATATTCAGCCAATCTATAGGTATCCCGTTCATACACCACACGAACAACCATTCTATGCGTAATAAAGCGAATCTTGGGAGATGCAGAACGATAACCAAACATGTTTTCTCCTGATATTTACCTTGGAAAATTTATTAAGTAATTTAGCGCTTACGGTATTTTTAATCACCATCCGACGATAAAAAAATATCATATATATTCCTCTACCTTAATACATAAATTAAGTCCAAAATAACAAAGTATTCACATTTATCTTTTCATATTCCAATGGTGCAAAATGTCATTAGTTTCACAAGCACGTAGCTTGGGTAAATATTTTCTTTTATTTGATAATCTGTTAGTTGTTTTAGGATTTTTTGTTGTTTTTCCCCTAATTTCTATTCGCTTCGTCGAACAACTTGGCTGGGCTGCCGTTATTGTCGGTTTTGCACTCGGTTTGCGTCAACTGGTACAACAAGGGCTGGGTATCTTTGGGGGGGCTATAGCGGATAGGTTCGGTGCCAAGCCAATGATTGTTATAGGTATGTTACTGAGGGCTGTGGGTTTTGCCTTGATGGCCCTGGCATTTGAGCCTTGGATATTACTCCTTTCCTGCATTTTATCTGGTTTGGGCGGAACATTGTTCGATCCGCCAAGGGCTGCATTGGTCATAAAATTAACCCGCCCTCATGAACGTAACCGTTTCTATTCGCTTTTATTGATGCAAGATAGCGCGGGTGCCGTCATTGGTGCGCTGATAGGAAGCTGGTTGCTGCAATATAATTTCAATATTGTCTGCTGGATTGGCGCAACAATTTTTGTACTGGCCGCTCTATTTAACGCTTTGTTTCTGCCGGCATACCGTATCTCAACAATTCGCACACCAATCAAGGAAGGTATGGGGCGTGTGATTAAAGATCGGCGTTTTTTTTACTACGTACTGACATTAGCCGGTTATTTTGTCCTATCAGTGCAAGTTATGTTGATGTTTCCTATCATAATCCATGAAATTTCCGGTACAGCTACCGCCGTTAAGTGGATGTATGCCATTGAAGCCGTGATTTCCCTGACACTGCTCTACCCCATCGCCCGCTGGAGTGAGAAATATTTTCGCCAAGAACAACGCTTGATGGCAGGTCTGTTTTTAATGAGTCTTTGCATGTTCCCAATAGGTTGGGTCAATCAACTGCACCTCATATTTGGCCTGATTTGTCTGTTCTATCTGGGCATGGTGACAGCTGAGCCGGCACGTGAAACGCTGAGTGCTTCACTGGCTGATCCACGGGCACGCGGTAGTTATATGGGATTCAGCCGACTGGGGCTGGCATTAGGAGGCGCTTTAGGCTATACCGGCGGCGGGTGGCTCTATGATGCAGGCCATGCCTTGAATATACCACAATTACCGTGGCTCCTGCTGGGATTGGTGGGCTTAGTTACCATTTATGCCCTGCACCATCAATTCAACCAGAAGAAAATTGAACCTGTCATTATCAGCAAGCATTAATCATATGATGAGCTAATTAAGTCATAATTAGTGTAAGATCTGCTCATTGAAAACGAAAGGAGACAACAATGAGAAGGTTTTTCTTAGGGGCGGTATTGGTATTGGCAGGATTAATCAGCGGCTGTGATCAATTCAAGGAAGTCAGTATTAACGAAGGTTTGCTGAATGATTATTTATTAAAAAGAGTTCATTATCAAAAGCAAATTAGCCTGCCCGCAGCTACCAAAGCCAATATCACACTGGGAGATTTGACCAGTCAAATCGGCCGCCAAGATCCAGAAAAAATTGAATTATCAACTCTGGCAAAAGTTCAATTAGTGACCTTGCTGGGAACGGTTCATGCTGATATGAAACTGACTATCAGGGCTAAACCGCTATTCGATGCGAAAAAAGGCGCTATTTTCATTAAGGGATTGGAAATCGTAGACTACCAAACCACACCAGAGAAAGTCGCCACGCCAATTAAAACGTTACTCCCTTATTTGAATGTGTCTTTAAATGAGTTTTTTGATGCTCATCCGGTTTATGTCTTAAATCCAGAAAAAAGCAAGTCTGAAGCCGCTGCTTTAAAATTAGCCAAAGGCTTGAAAATTCAACCCGGTAAATTGGTTATTGATTTGGGTGATAAATAATTTTCATTATCGATAAAATAGTAAAGGCGGGTCATTTAACAACCCGCCTTTACTTATTGTCGCTATTTACCGATTGACTTATCTGTATCTACTTCCAGATCTTCACGTAACGCTTGCAACGCCTCTCGGGTCATCATCGCCAACGTTCGATAAAAACCGCTGGTCGCATGGGCTTCAACTTTACCAAGAAATTGCCCACACCAAGGCAACAAATATTCATCAAACAACTTAATCTGGGCCAGGATTTCATCCTCTGCGGCCTGATCTTCCAACCATGATGCAGCTAACAATAAAGAGCCAAATTGATCGGCAGGAGTATCAGACAAAGGCATGCCTCGTTCCACCAAAAACTGGCGTACTTCACTTTCATCCTGATCAGTATAATCAGAGCGGCAGACTGCAACGCCCGCTGACGCTCCGGTAAACAAGGCATGATAATCGGCTTCAACCACCGATAACTCACTGTTTTTCTGTAACCTATCCAATAACTCATCCTGATCCAAAGGCCACAATGGTTTCAATTTTCCCTCAGCAATCATGGTGATTATAGGTTGCAAAACAGGATCTTGTGGTGCCCGGTTAAACAATGTTCCCAATATGCGGCAGACAATAGAAAATTCGTTCATAGTTTAATTTACCTCCCAATAACTTACCTAAATAATAGATATCTGTTATTGTCCCTAATCGTCTGCCTTTCTGTAAAGCAACTTGTCAATAACCAAGGCTCATATCAACGAGGCCAATGGGTAATTCACCTTTTTCCATTCGTCTGATATTGTCACAAATCATATCCATAGCTTCATCAGGAATAGTCTTAGCCGCGATATGTGGAGTGATATTAATGCGTGGGTGAGTCCAGAAAGGGTGAAAATTTGATAGTGGCTCTTCAACAAATACATCAAGGGTCGCACCAGCCACATAACCTTTATCAATGGCTGTCAGCAGATCTTGCTCTACCAATTGGGCGCCTCGTGCAATATTGATCACATAGGAGCCAGATTTTAACTGCCTGAATAATGAAAGATTTAAGAGACCACGAGTTTCTGGCGTATCCGGCAGGATATTAATCAATACCTTACATTCAGAAAGAAAGTCATCTAGCTGTGCTTTCCCATAGAAATTCTCGACATGATCTATTTGTTTTGGCGTTCGGCTCCAACTACGAACGTTGAAACCAAATTCTTTCAATTTTTCAATAACGCTACGCCCCAAAATGCCTGCCCCCAAGACGCCAATAACAAACTCTTTTCGATTATGGGCAGGCATGGGGTTCCAGAGACGCTGTGCTTGATATTGTTTATATTCATCCATGCGGCGGAAATAATATAAAACGGAGGAAACCGCATATTCCTGCATTTGCTGTGCCATACCTGTATCTTCGAGACGTATTAACGGGATCCCTTTAGGTAATGTTCCCGGATTTTCTAACTCTTGTTGAAGGATGGTATCCACTCCAGCCCCAAGCGAAAATATCCCTTTGATATCCTGGCGGTTAGATAACATTTCATGGGGAGGCAACCAAACTAAAGCATAATCAGCAGGAGCATTATCACCCCTCACCCATTGCCGGATGTTAGCCTCAGGTAACCTAGCTTGTATGCCCTGAAACCATTTATCGCAATTAAAATGAGGAGCAGAAGAGTGAAAGAAAATGATGTTCATAAAATCTCATTCCTTTTTGTTTTTCTAGTAGGGTTAACTTATTGCTGAAAGGTTGCAAGCCTCCAATTAGGAAGAGAGGAATGAAAATATTGATAATGTTATCTGGTTAACAAATTTGCCATGACGCGTTGCAACAAAAAAAGCATTTTTACTCCCGTAATTGGCTACCAGCCACACAAATTGTTTTTTATTTGTCTAATCGGTCAAAAAGCCTGAAAAAAATCGTCATAAGCCTGTTGACGCCTGCCCTGCTTTTCCCTATAGTAGCGCCCCGTTGCAACGATGAACTCAAGAGAAATCACTGCAATATAAATATGGTGAGGTGTCCGAGAGGCTGAAGGAGCACGCCTGGAAAGTGTGTATACGTGAAAACGTATCGAGGGTTCGAATCCCTCCCTCACCGCCATTTTCTATGAAAGAGCCTGAACAGAATACGCAGGCTTTTTTTAATGCCTGACAAAATAACCATAAACAGTTAGGTTCATTAGTAATGCGGTTACAATAGTGCATTCTTATTAAATGCAACAAAACAAAATTCGGTGAGGTGTCCGAGCGGCTGAAGGAGCACGCCTGGAAAGTGTGTATACGTGAGAACGTATCGAGGGTTCGAATCCCTCCCTCACCGCCATTTTCTATGAAAGAGCCTGAATATCAGTTTAGGCTCTTTTGCATACCAAATACCCAATAAAATCGCCTATACCACCAGCATAATCACCAGCAATAAGATCGCAACAATCACATCTGCACCACGTCCATTAGGCGCTTGATTTATTTTTATCTATCTTCTTTTTATTATAGGTGTTACTATCGGACAGCCATTTTTATTAAAAAAATATAAAATAATTTCAACTTATTCCTTTTTATTATTTTTATAGTGAATAAATAAATTAAGCGTTCCTCCCCAAAAGACACCATCCGATAGACCACAGATAAAACCAAACAGTAAATTAAAATTGAAGGAATATAACAAATTAGAGTTAATACTCATCATGGAAGAAATAATAAATTTCACTATAAAAACAGTAAGAATCAGACTCAAAGTCAAAGGAGTTCCTGAACGAATGATTGAGCCATCTTCATTACCCTTTCTTAATCTTGGTTGACTACGCCATAAGCCCCATCCGATACCCCCTCCCACAACAATACCGACAATAAGCGCCAGGAATGCCGAATTTGGAAATGTCGTTTCATTTAATACACTGTAAACAGCCCATATTAAAAACAAAACCGGCATAAAAAAAAGTCGATCAATACGCATTTCTCTGTCATATAACGCATTGATACCCCGTTTAATCAGAAAAACAAATAAAATCCAAACCCAGATAGGAGTACCTTTAATAATGGCCAAAATTGACATATTACTCACCCTTCTTACATTGAGCATTAAGCCCTTTACATTTTAAATAAAATAGTCCACTCTTCATATTTATTCATCATTAAACTGTTAATTCTTAATATGATATGGACAAAATCGTTATGTCAGTATCAGTTACTGATAACATGCAAGGTTAAAAGTAACAAATGGAAACAATACCAAAGATAAACCAATTGCACTTTGATTTACATTATCAGTAACCTTATGACAAATAAAAACTTACTCAATAATAACCTCTTACTTTTAACCACAACATAGGGGATAAGCAGTGACATTTTTAGGAATAATCAATAGTAAAGATATAAGACATGAAAGCGCCCACCCCCTTTTCTCCCTTGCTTTCATTTTCATGAAATCCATGAATCAGAATCTATAAAGATCGCCGTTCTCGGTAACCCAACCTTTCAACTTGAATACACCTACCGCGCGTGCCAACGGTATCAAAGCAACAAATTGTTGATCTGTCATGAACAACGCCGGGCATTCGTGATACTGCCCGGGCGCTACATATCAGCATTAATGCCGTTGTCTGCACTTTAAAAAAACTCCAGCCGCGATGCGTAACGATACTCCCGCTGGATAAGGTCGAAGTTCAGCTCATCTGTGAAGTTTGTCGAAGATTTTCACCCAACCTATCTTCATTTCCCTTAATCCAAAGGACAAACCCGAATCATATGACCATCGGGATCTTTCGCGAGAAAAGTGCGGCCAAAAACGTCAGTGTAGGGTTCCTGCTGAATGTCAATATTTGGATTTCGTTGCCATTTTTCAAAGAGTTGATCAACCTCTTCGCAAGTAGGTAACATAATACCAATTTCTGAAAACCGCGGCACTGTGTTGTCTGGCTTCGCCCCACCACTCCAAATAGCAAAGATAGCTTCTTTACCTACAGTAAATGCGACATAACGCGGGCTGGAAAAAACCGGTTCAGCATTAAAAATAGTTGAATAAAAGGCCGTAGAACGTTCGATATCAGAGACATAAATCAGTTGAAGATTGGGTTTAACAACAGAAATGAGTTTTTCTGTCTCGTTTTTTTCAACCACAGCTTTAAGCCTTGAGAGTGTTTCTACCAAGTCTTGCGTCACTTGCTTAAAAAAACGGACTGCCTGGGAATCAGGCAGGTGCTTTTCAGGCTCAAAAGAAACACGCACCTGAATGCCATTTGCCATGTTACTTTCGTCGGTCAAAATTTGGTGACAGAAAGTTAACTCTCCCATCTGTGGCAGATTGACTTGGTCAGTGAATTCTTTATTGATTTCAATATTTGCAAGATAGAAACGAATTTCCGGCATACCACTCAATACCATTTTGCCGTATTGCCCTGTTTTCACTTCACTTTCAAATTCAAAATATTCAAGATCCACTTCCCATTTTTTTCGTAAATCAGAATCGACATAATGGGACCAAATATGAGATGGCTTTGCATTTACCGATGTAGAAAAAGTTAGGGTTAACATAAAAAAACTCCAACAATCAGATAGCGGGTTCAGTACATTAAGAACCTTCAAGGTAACAACCCCGTGTGACAGTTTTTGTCAGTAGTTAACGCGATATTTTTTCCATTTCCCGCCATTCTTTAAGTAAAGACTGCCTTGAACGGGGATAACACTGTTGTTCTATCTTCAAATGGCTCATTCTATCCGATCTGAAATGGCGAAATGATTTTCTTAATTCACACCAACCAATAACAATACTGATATTCTCAAAATATCCCAATGCAAATGGCCATATTGTTCTTGTCGATTGATTGTTTTTCAGATCTAAATAAATGAAAGTGATTTTATGCCGCTGACTGATCGCTTGCCGTATTTGCGGAATATCAACGGAGGGTTCAATTTTCGCAGCCGCAGGCCCAATTAATAATGCGTTCGTCTCAAGATATTGTCTGAGTTCTGTTGGGATAACTGAGGCAATTTTATTGATTGCACTATTGGCAGAGGCTTTTAATTGTGAATCAGCGCGTCTAGCCACCCAACTAGCCCCTAATGCCAAAGCTTCTATCTCATTTTGCGTTAACATCAATGGGGGTAAAACAAACCCCGGCCGTAAAACATAACCAATACCCGTTTCTCCCTCAATATTTGCCCCTTGAGCCTGCAAAGTCAAAATATCCCGATAGAGAGTTCTTAAACTAATATTCAACTTTTGCGCCAATACCTTGCCCTGTACGGGAAAGTGATAACTACGCAATATTTCCATCAGAGTTAACAAACGTTGTGCTCTAGACAATTTATCGTATCCTTTAACATTAACCGCTAATTCACCAACTTCACGTACAAAAATCGTAATCAAAATCATCATCATCTTCCTCACGATAGATTTCAATTACCTTTATTTGATTGCTATTTTGCATTTTTTACTTTATTTATAATGATGATAGTTTGACCTATAAGGAAATTTAGGACAAGATGACCATCTATACTCTCAAACCTCACTTTCAGAATCTCTTACGTCCTATCGTAATCTCTTTGCACAAACATGGGCTGAGAAAGCCATTATTATTTTTCACCGTGGTCATGAACACTCGGGACGAATCCAACATGTCGTTAATGAGCTGGATCTGCCGGATGTAGCAATGTTCGCGTGGGATGCCCGTGGACACGGAAAAAGAAAAAATATCAATTAACTGATAACTATGAAATATTTACTGTATCAATCGCCAAGAAAGTCCATATTGAGAATTAATTTATCATCGTTAACGCCCCCTCAGAGGCGTAGAAATTAACCGATTAGTTTGACACCGAAATATTGTATTGGATCTTTAGAAAGTCGTTTTCATTAAATTCAATGTTTGCTTTTTCACCCTTATCATTTAATATCTTTTCCACAATAAGACTGGTTAATGGCCTAATAATATTAAAATGATCACCATTTTTAATGCGATAAATATATAAAGGAATACCTTTTTTTGAAGCAATCTCTTTGACTTCATCAAACTCATCCCAATAAGCATATTCTCCTTCAAAATAGAAAGTGGGAGATTTTATAGATTTTAAAAAAGTTCGGGGAGAACGAAGTTCAAATTCTTTAGGATCATTCTGATCAAAAGGCACTGTAACAGGAATAGGGGCATAATTAATACGTAAACGTAAATCAGGAATACCCCCTAATGAAAAAACTGCTCTAAATCCTTTGGAATATTCGCTAGCTAACAGTGATCGAGTCCCACCAGTACTGTGTCCAGCCAAATAAATTCGATTTGGATCAACATAGGGTAACTTGGCAAGATATTGTCTCGCTGAGTCAATGTCACGCAATTCGCCATAAAACATTTCATAACGCCCTGGGTTGGCATTTTCTCCCCTAAAACTAGGGATCATTAATACCAATCCATCGCGTCTAAATGATGAAGCTGATTGATCATTATCAGCAGAGTGCTCAGACCAGAAAAAGTCATCATTACCAATGCCACCATATCCTCCTGTTAACCAAATTATCGCCGGATATTTTTTAGTCTTATCGGCTGGTGGGGGGCTAAGAAAGGCAGCCATGTTTCCATCTTCAGCAGAATAATATATTAACGAAAAAATATCTTTTGGTGGCATAGCCGGTTGTCCATCACCAACAAAACTGTCATCAACAATCTGAGTTTTGAATTTACTATGCGCTTCAACATAATCATCTTCACGTAATTTAAAACTGTAATTGTCTTCATCACACGCCAAGAGCAAAAAACTAAAAATAAGATGGGTAAATTTTAACCATCGGTATGGTCTCTTCATAAAGATTATGCCTAATAATTTTTTGTTAAACGTTATATTTTCTTCTCCTTATTTTTATCACTTAGTTTTAGACTTGAAAAGCTCAAATATAAGTGTAATCCAACAATTATCTGACTTTTTAATAGCTTCAATAAAATTCCCTATCGATAAAACTCGTACTAAAATGATTGAGAAAGAACATTTTCCAAAAATGGACAAGTAAAATTAGTTAACTTTTTGACATATAACACTTTTCTGAGCTGATAAAAGCGATATGCTGGCATGACTTTTTTCAGCTCATCACTTGCTATCTTATTTTTTGGTTCTCAATTAAATGAATACTCGTAAAATTAAGGGAATACGTCCATTTAGTGCGCTTATTGACGCTTGTTGGAAAGAAACTTACTCTTTTCACCGTTTTATTAAAGACCTGATTGCCGGGATCACCGTGGGAATCATTGCTATCCCCCTGGCAATGGCGCTGGCAATCGGCAGTGGTGTTGCACCACAATACGGCCTGTATACTGCGGCCATTGCCGGCATGATTATTGCTGTGACCGGAGGATCGCGCTATAGCGTTTCCGGTCCTACAGCAGCTTTTGTGGTTATACTCTATCCTGTATCACAGCAATTTGGTCTTAGTGGTTTGCTTATTGCCACGCTCATGTCAGGTATTATTCTGCTTATCATGGGATTAGCGCGATTAGGCCGACTGATTGAGTACATTCCACTGTCTGTTACGCTTGGATTCACTTCTGGTATTGCTATTACTATCGCTACCATGCAAGTGCAGAATTTCTTCGGCCTGAAATTAGACCATGTACCGGAAAATTATATTAATAAGGTGATTGCCCTTTCCCAAGCGTTTTCTTCATTACAACTCAGCGATACCCTCATTGGTTTAACAACCCTGCTGGTATTGATTTTTTGGCCAAAGCTTGGGTTAAAGTTACCGGGTCACCTTCCGGCTTTGATGGCAGGTACGGGTATCATGGGGATCATGCATCTGTTAGGCCACGATGTGGCAACGATTGGTTCATCATTTAGCTATACGCTGGAAGGGGGTACACAAGGACAAGGTATTCCCCCTATTCTTCCTCAATTTGTCCTGCCGTGGCAATTACCTGATACTCACGCTTTTGATATTAGCTGGAATACAGTATCAGCATTACTGCCCGCTGCATTTTCTATGGCAATGTTAGGAGCAATTGAATCCCTGCTGTGCGCCGTTATTTTGGATGGTATGACTGGAAAAAAACATCATTCCAACAGTGAATTAATCGGTCAGGGAATGGGGAATATTGTCGCCCCCTTCTTTGGCGGGATCACCGCAACTGCGGCTATTGCGCGTTCAGCCGCCAATGTGCGGGCAGGGGCAACCTCACCAATTGCCGCTATTGTTCACTCCCTGCTGGTATTATTGGCGCTGCTGGTTCTTGCCCCAATGCTTTCTTATTTACCGCTTGCCGCCATGTCAGCCATTTTGTTGATTGTGGCGTGGAACATGAGCGAAGCCCATAAGGTGGTAGATCTCATCCGCCGTGCTCCCAAAGACGATATCATCGTGATGTTGCTGTGTATGTCATTAACTGTTCTGTTTGATATGGTAGTGGCAATCACAATAGGCATTGTGCTGGCTTCACTGCTGTTTATGCGCAAAATTGCCAATATGACCCGAATCAGCATTTCTCCTGTAACAAATCAGGATACAGGTTTGTTGGTTGTGCGAATTAATGGTCCTCTGTTTTTCGCAGCCGCCGAGCGTATTTTTGCTGAACTGAAAGAACAAGGAACCGATTATCACACCATTATTATGCAGTGGGATGCTGTTCCGGTTCTGGATGCGGGTGGGCTACATGCTTTTCAGGGATTCGTTCGGGAGATGGGAAAAGAGAGAAACATCTCGTTGTGTGTGATATCTCCTTCCAGCCCTTGAAAACGCTGGCAAGAGCTAAAGTCGAGCCGATTAAAGGGCAATTGAGTTTTTATGCCACTTTATCCAAAGCGCTGCAAGAAATAGATTAGCCTGAATCTCCAGATAAGAATATTAGATGTTTTAGGGGTCTAATATTCTTCTTGAATCAGTCTCAAAATAAACTCATGTTTGTTACAGATTCCATTGCAGCTGGCTGCTGAAAGAGACGATTTATTAAAAATAATACGTAAAAAATCAGCGGTTACAGAGTAAAGTATCTGTAACCGCATTCTCAAAAAATTCGAAAGCTCAAATGATTATTCGCTGGTATCCAGCTCTGGGAAATTTTTCACCACATCATCAATGGCTTTTATCTGCATCAGGAATGGCTCCAGTTTTGCCAGCGGCAGTGCTGACGGACCATCACATTTTGCATTTTCTGGATCAGGATGGGCTTCAAGGAACAAACCGGCAATTCCGACCGCCATACCCGCACGAGCCAATTCTGACACTTGCGCACGACGACCGCCGGAAGCTGAACCAAATGGATCACGGCATTGCAATGAGTGAGTGACATCAAAAATCACTGGTGAGCCATTGGTTGCCTGCTTCATGACACCAAAGCCCAACATATCGACGACCAGATTGTCGTAACCAAAATTACTGCCACGGTCACACAGTATTACCTGATCGTTGCCACCTTCTTTAAATTTGTCAACGATATTCCCCATCTGGCCCGGGCTAACAAACTGAGGTTTTTTGACATTGATCACTGCACCAGTTTTTGCCATCGCTTCAACCAGATCAGTCTGGCGGGCAAGGAAAGCGGGAAGCTGGATGACATCAACCACATCTGCAACAGGCTGGGCTTGCGCGGGTTCATGTATATCAGTGATGATTTTCACGCCAAAAGTTTGTTTCAGCTCCTGAAAAATTCTCATGCCCTCTTCCAAACCAGGTCCGCGATAGGAATGAATAGAAGAACGGTTAGCCTTATCAAAAGACGCCTTAAAAACATAAGGAATGCCCAGTTTTTGCGTTACAGTCACATAATGTTCACAAATGCGCATGGCCAAATCCCGTGACTCAAGGACATTCATACCACCAAACAGTACAAAAGGCAGATCATTTGCGACCTTGATGTCACCAATATTAACCACTTTCTGTTGCATGTTTATACCTTCTCTTGTTAAGGGCAAATAAATTTGCTGTATCCATAAAAATAAATAAAGGGCAAAGAAATGCTGCCTTATAACGCCTTTAATGGAGGGTGAGCGCTCTCTGATCAATAGAGTTAATCTGCATTTTTATCATTTCTGAGATCGGGTCCTCAGGGCAATGCTCCACGAAATAACTCAAATCTGAAACAGCAATGTGATTACAATCGAGCTGCGCATAAATCAACCCTCGGTCGCGAATTTCATATGGATCATCGGGATCGAACATCAGCACGACTTCGCTGGCTTTTAACGCCAACTCCATCTTTTTCTCTTCCATTAAGGAAATTTTGATAATATCGGTAACTTTTCGCACAATGCTGTTATTATCGGCTTCCTGTAAATCCTTATTTTCCAAACGAATCATCGGGCCAATATTACCTTTCAACCAGACATCAAGGATATGTTCGTTGAGCGTATCGCCATTCATCGGGTTAATAAACCATGTCGGCTCATCAGCCAAATCAAGTCGCAAGATTAACTGTGTCGGGAATATAACAGGCTGTACGGGCAATGCCAGCGCCTGAGCAATATGGGCAAATATCGTCCCCAATGTTACGGGAGCGCCTTGGCGTGAACGCAATACATTATCCAACCACAGGGTATCAGATAAACAATACACCCCATTCGCTCCGCCAAATTTCCATTCTCGATAGAAAAGCGTCAATAGTACTTGTAATTTTGCTTTGGTGTCAGTAATAGAGGAAAGTTTTTGTCGTGCTTCTTCAACCAATACAGTTAACTGCTCAGTCACCATTGTGTGGTGGAAATCAGGACGAATGGCCCGTGTTACCAGAATAATACCATCTATCAGGGAAGCATTATTGAATTCATAATTAACTATGGTTTTCATCTTTATTCCATTGACCTACCGTGATACGTTCGTTACCACCATAATCCTGAAAAGTTGCTATCTGTTGATAACCTTTTTCCAAAAATAGGTTTCTGACAACGATTCCCTGTTTCCAGCCATGTTCCAATAATAGCCATCCGTTTGGTAACAGGAAGTGGCGAGCCTGCTCTATAATTGTCTGCAAATCTGCTATGCCATTTTGTGCAGCGATCAATGCAGTGGCTGGTTCAAACCTGACATCTCCTTCGCGCAAATGAGGGTCAAGCTCATCAATATATGGAGGATTACTGACAATCATATCAAATTGTCTTTCACCAACCGCAGAAAACCACTCACTTTGCAGAAAATTCACATTGTGAACAGACAATTTTCCCGTGTTTCTTGCAGCATTATGTTTTGCCAATGCTACTGCATCAGGATTGATATCCAACCCGATGACACAGCAATCCTGCCGCTCACTTGCCAGCGCCAATGCAATTGCTCCGGTTCCCGTGCCGAGATCCAGGATCTGTGCCGATGATTCGGGCAATAGTTCCAAAGCTTTTTCAACCAGGCATTCCGTATCAGGACGTGGGATTAACGTTGCTGGTGATACCGTAAGAGGCAGCGACCAAAATTCACGCTCTCCCACAATATAAGCAATCGGCTCTCCCTGAATGCGACGAGCCAGCAAAATATCAAGCTGGCTCGCTTCCTCTGGGGAAACAGGCGTTTCATTGAATGCAATTAAATAAGTACGGGAACGCCCTGTCACATGTTGCAACAGGATTTCTGCATCACGCTTCGGGCTATCACTTTCAATCAACTGCGCAGCCGCATGCTGGAGCCAATGTTGATAATTCATCAATCCTGCTCTGACAATGCGGACAGTTGGTCTGCCTGATATTCAGTAACAATAGGCTGGATAAGCATATCCAGTTTGCCTTCCATCACTTCCTCAAGGCGGTATAACGTCAGGTTGATACGGTGATCGGTAACCCGCCCTTGTGGGAAGTTATAGGTACGGTTGCGATCTGAACGGTCACCGGAGCCGAGCAAATTACGGCGTTCGCAAGCCTCAGCTTCTTGGCGTTTCCGCATTTCAGCGGCACGAATACGCGCACCAAGCACAGACATCGCTTTTGCTTTGTTCTTATGCTGGGAGCGCTCATCCTGGCACTCGACGACAATCCCCGTTGGTAAGTGGGTAATCCTAATTGCAGAATCCGTGGTGTTGACGTGCTGTCCGCCCGCACCGGAAGAACGATAAGTATCAATTTTCAGATCGCCCGGATTGATTTCCGGTAATTCCGCTTCTGGAATTTCTGGCAGAACAGCCACAGTACAAGCAGAAGTGTGAATTCGCCCCTGTGACTCTGTTTCCGGCACACGCTGAACACGATGCCCACCAGACTCAAATTTCAGGTGACCATAAACTTGCTCGCCCGAAATTTTGGCAATCACTTCCTTATATCCACCATGCTCACCTTCATTGGCACTCATAAGCTCCACTTTCCAACGACGGGATTCTGCATAACGGCTATACATACGGAATAAATCGCCGGCAAATATCGCCGCTTCATCACCACCGGTTCCGGCACGAACTTCAAGGAAACAGTTACGCTCATCATCCGGATCTTTCGGCAATAACAGCAATTGCAGTTGCTGTTCCAACTCTTCATTACGAATTTTTGCGCTTTTGAGTTCTTCCTGTGCCATTTCCCGCATTTCGGGATCATCAAGCATCATTTCGGCTGTTTCAATATCATCCTGAACGCTTTTCCAGGCTTTAAAACAGTTAGTCACATCGGTCAGTTGGGCATATTCCTTTGATAACGCGCGAAAACGTTCTTGATCAGAAATGACTTCTGCATCACCGAGGTGAGCCAAAACTTCTTCATGGCGTTCTTGTAATGCTTCCAATTTAGCGACAATAGAAGGCTTCATTCGTAATATCAGACCTTATTTAGAATAGGGTTAGGTTAGTTATGATCCAGCCCAAGGCTGTCCCGTAATAGATTCAGGCGTTCCAAATCGCCATCGCTGGCAGCCTGTTGGAGAGATTTAGTCGGTGTATGGATCAGACGATTCGTCAATTGGTGGGTCAATTGGTTAATGATCTGTTCGGCATCAGCACCCTGCCGAATGGACATCAATGCCTTTGCCGTCATCTCAGCCCTGATTTTCTCTGCCTGTTCTCGATATTCGCGAATTGTATTAACCGCGCCTTGAGAACGCAACCAATCCATGAAATAGCTGCTTTCTTGTTGCACAATCCCTTCTGCAACAACTGCCGCAGCTTTACGTTGGGCAAGATTTTGCTGAATGATAGCCTGTAAATCATCCACACTGTACAGGTAAACATCACTCAATTTTTCCACATCCGGTTCAATATCGCGAGGAACGGCAATGTCAATCAGCAACATGGGTTGGTTACGACGTAATTTCAACGCCCTTTCGACCATGCCTTTGCCAATGATTGGCAATGGGCTGGCGGTGGAGCTAATAACAATATCCGCTTCAGCCAATCGGGTATCGATATCTGGCAGGGAAATGACTTCTGCATTGACTTCACTGGCAAGCATCTGTGCCCGTTCTTTTGTCCGGTTGGCGATCATCATGCGATTCACACCATGCTCTTTTAGATGACGGGCAACCAATTCGATCGTTTCCCCCGCTCCCACCAGCAGGATATTCAGTTGGGAAAGGGATTCGAAAATTTGCCGCGCAAGTGTACAGGCAGCAAATGCGACGGAAACGGCATTGGCGCCAATTTCTGTTTCTGTTCTGATCCGCTTCGCCACCGAGAAAGATTTTTGGAATAAGCGTTCCAGTTCACTCGACAGCGATTGATAATTTTGCGACTCAGCGAAAGCCTTTTTCACCTGTCCCAAAATCTGCGGTTCCCCCAATACAAGGGAATCCAGGCCACTCGCAACCCGCATTAAATGGCTGACGGCCGCATTGTCTAAATGCCAGTAGAGGCTTCCTGTCAGATCACCAGGGTTAAGTTGATGATATTTGCATAGCCAATTAATTAGCTGTTCTTCAAAATTACCCTGCTGTTCAACACTGAGGTACAACTCTGTACGGTTGCAGGTGGACAGCACAACGCCGCCTCGCACCAGTGGTTGCTGGAGCAAGTCATCAAGCGCTAATCCTATCGTGTCAGGAGAAAAAGACACCCGCTCACGTAAAGAAACAGGCGCTGTTTTATGGTTAATACCGAGTGCTAATAAAGTCATCTTAACTGCATTGAGTTATCATAGGAGGCAAGGTTATGATGATATCGATAATTATTCTCATAAACTCACACCCTTCATAAGGACTCTCATTGGTCGAGCATTCTACTTGATGCATCAGTGCAATAAAAGTCAATCAGGTGATTATGCGATAATTTTATTTGAGAATTCTCAGCGAACTTTCGCTAAATTACCTTCTATGATTATAGGCTTGGAGAGCATACTTTAAGTTGTTATATAAATATTGCCATATTTATAATCGACAAAATGCCAAGCTCTCTTACTACCAAGGGTTACCGTATGAAAATGTCTGTTTTTTTTCGCTTACTTCCCCTCTCCGGCGTTTTACTGACTGCCTGTACAGTCACGCAACCCCCTATGGGCACGGGATCAGCGGATACACCACAATGGCACACCCGTGAACAGCAATTGCAAAAATTAGGGCATTACCAAACCCGAGGTTCTTTCGCTTATCTGACAAATGAAAAAAAAGTGTACGCCCGATTTTTCTGGCAACAATATTCGCCTGACAATTATAAGTTACTGTTGCTCAATCCACTGGGTACAACAGAATTGGAATTATTCGTCGAACCGAATATGATTCAGGTCACGGATAATAATGGTAAAAAATATCTCAGTGATAAACCCGAATCTTTAATTTACCAACTTACCAATATGAATATTCCTCTGAATAATCTACGAAACTGGATCATTGGACTGCCCGGTAGTGCTAAAGATTTTCAGTTGGATGCAAACTACCTGCTTAAATCCGTCAGTGACAAAAAAAATGGTGAGATTTGGCGAGTGAATTATCAAGGATACGATACAGAGATCACGCCGGCATTACCTACCCGACTGGAGCTGACGCAAGGAAACAACCGCATAAAATTAAAGATGGATAACTGGACGATTCAATAATGACGTTAACCTGGCCTTCTCCGGCAAAATTGAATTTATTTTTGTATATCACAGGGCAGCGGTCTGATGGCTACCACGAACTGCAAACACTGTTTCAATTTTTAGATTATGGCGATGAAATCACTATTTCACCGCGTCAAGATAATCAAATCCGCTTACTCACTCCGGTTGCGGGCGTAGCCCATGATGACAATTTGATCGTGCGGGCAGCCCGATTATTGCAGAACCATCTATTACAAAAACGCACATTACAGCATCACAATGCAAACACTCAATTCGGCACCGAGCAATCTGTCACCGAACATTTGGGAGCCGATATTTGCGTTGATAAATGTCTGCCAATGGGCGGAGGTTTGGGAGGCGGCTCTTCCAATGCTGCAACGATATTGATTGCCCTCAATCACCATTGGCAAGCCAATCTGCCCGATGATGAATTGGCACAGCTTGGCGTATGCCTTGGGGCAGACGTTCCCGTATTTGTCAAAGGCCATGCCGCTTTTGCCGAAGGTATTGGGGAAAAACTCCAGCCTGCTTCACCGGAAGAAAAATGGTTTTTGGTTGCTCACCCTGGAATTGAAATATCGACTCCGACAATCTTCACAGATCCTGAATTAAAAAGAAATTCTCCGATTCGCTCTCTACCCGCATTATTACAGGCACCATTTGCCAATGATTGTGAACCAATCGCAAGAAAACGTTTTCGTGAGGTTGAACAGCTTCTTTTATGGCTGTTAGAATACGCACCGTCACGCCTGACCGGAACCGGTGCATGTGTTTTCGGCGAGTTCGAATCAGAAGCATCGGCCCGTAAGGTGTTAAATGAAACTCCAGAGTGGATGCAGGGTTTTGTTGCGCGGGGCGTTAACATTTCCCCATTGCATACATTCCGCTCTGGGATACCCGTGTTATTGAACCAATGAGTTTGTTTGATTGGTCAACAATATCTCTCTGGACGCAAGCCTGAGGTTTTTCTCGTGCCCGATATGAAGCTTTTTGCTGGTAATGCCACACCTGAACTAGCACAACGTGTTGCCAACCGTCTGTACACTAATCTGGGAGACGCTGCTGTCGGTCGTTTCAGCGACGGTGAAGTCAGTGTTCAAATCAATGAAAATGTACGTGGTGGTGATGTTTTTATCATTCAGTCCACCTGTGCACCTACCAATGATAACCTGATGGAATTAGTTGTTATGGTCGATGCGCTACGTCGTGCTTCTGCTGGTCGTATTACCGCTGTTATTCCTTACTTCGGTTATGCCCGTCAGGATCGCCGTGTCCGTTCGGCACGTGTACCTATCACTGCAAAAGTTGTTGCTGATTTTCTGTCCAGCGTTGGTGTAGACCGTGTTCTCACTGTTGACCTACACGCCGAACAGATCCAAGGTTTCTTTGATGTTCCAGTTGATAATGTATTTGGTAGCCCAATCCTTCTGGAAGATATGCTCCAGAAAGAGCTGGAAAACCCGATTGTTGTCTCCCCAGATATCGGCGGTGTTGTTCGCGCCCGTGCGATTGCCAAACTACTGAATGATACAGATATGGCTATCATCGATAAACGTCGCCCACGTGCAAACGTTTCTCAGGTCATGCATATTATTGGTGACGTTGCCGGCCGTGATTGCGTTCTGGTTGATGACATGATCGATACAGGTGGCACACTGTGCAAAGCAGCTGAGGCATTGAAAGAGCGCGGAGCGAAACGGGTATTTGCTTATGCAACCCACCCTATTTTCTCTGGCAATGCAGTGGAAAACATCAAGAACTCAGTGATCGATGAATTTGTGGTCTGTGACACCATTCCTCTGTCTGATGAGATTAAGGCGTTGAACAAAGTTCGCACTTTGACACTGTCTGGCATGCTTGCTGAAGCTATCCGCCGTATCAGTAATGAAGAGTCAATCTCTGCGATGTTTGAGCACTAATGTTTAAGTTTTTAGCTTAAATATTAAGCTAAAACTTATTCAAGTGATTAAATAAACCATTGCTTGAAAAACCCCGTTGTTGTATTTGCAGCAGCGGGGTTTTCTGTTTATTTGATATATTTAGCTAATGTTTTTGCCATGAATTGATAATCATTATTAATAGTTTTATATTGAAAATAGTTAATTTTTCCAAAAAGTTACCTGATTGTTGTAAATTTCATCCAATGAAATAAAACGATTAAATTGACATACAATCTAATATTAATGTCCCACAAGTATTCCAATCCATCTGGTACGTCCAGTTCCAAATATTCTCACAATACTGGTGTCATTGAATAGTTGCTGCTAACCTGTCGCACGCTTGATGGCGGTGGTTTTATTTCCTTACATCACACAACAGTATTGAAAAACAGGTATTATTTCTTATCTAAAAAATAAACTATTCTAATGTATAAGCTATCAATATCCAGGAACGAAAAGAATAATTTTCGACTGGTTATTTTATATTCATGTTTAAGCGCTGAACTTTTTAAGCTCACCTTATCCATAAAAAATGCAAAGCAACATGGCAGTTCAATAACCGGAAACCATAATTAATCGTAGGCAGCCGTTACCAACAAGTTAGCTGTCTTATATGGATTTATTTCAATATTAAACATATCGACATCTCTAACCTGCTGAGGAAGAGTTGCAGGATGCTTTTTGTCCAAAAACAAGCTTTTCCAAAGGCGAGATGTGGGTGAATAACAAAAACGACTTTTTAAGGAGAGTGCCAATGAAAAAGGCATTTTTATTTACACCTGCACTGCTAGCGCTTTCAATCAATGCTATTTCTAATGCTCATGCATATGATCGCGTCTATGTCTTTGGGGATAGCTTGAGTGATGGTGGAAATAACGGACGTTTTACAACGAATGGAGCGACAAGCCAGTTATATAATGAGTATATAGCTCAATACATTGCGGAGATTAACCTAACTAACTCTGACGCAGGGGGAACCAATTATGCCCAAGGTGGTGCTACGGCTCTTAAACAATACAGTAAATACGACTTTGATACGCAAGGGCAGGTAAATAAATATCTCAATGCCCATAATGGAAAAGCAGATCCTAACGGCATCTATATTCACTGGGTAGGGGGTAACGACCTTGCCAAGGCTTTGGAAGATGGCCAAATAGAAACTGAAAAGAAAAAGATCCAATAAAAGGGCAAAAAGTTGCCGCTGACATTGTCATCACCAGCGCTACCGCAGCTGCAAATCAAATCAATCAACTTGTCGAAAAAGGGGCGGGACTTGTTATCGTACCTACAGTTCCTGATGTTGGTACTACTCCTAAGCTTTTAGATACAATAAAGACAGGTTTGGACCGGTAAAGGTTCCTAAAGATATTAATCTGTTTTCTACAAGAAGTTCATGCAGAACAATTAATAAACATGAAATTCCCAATGCTCAGGCTCGTGATATTGCTCTAAAAAAAGTGTTTCATGGATTAGCACAAATAAGGTGCAAATCTAATTAAAGGTGTTTCTGCTGAATGAAATTGAAGAAAAACTGACAAAGGGCTATGAAAAAGCCAGTAAAGATGCGACAGAACTCACTATAACGATCTAATAGAAGAAAAAATCAACAAAAAAAATAGCAATATTTTGCGGGCCGATATCAATGGCTTGCTGCATGAAGTAATGGCCAATCCTCTGATTTATGGCATTCAGAATACATTAGGCTATCCCTGTCCACTTACTATGGGCGCCAATAATGAACTATGCGGACGCAAATAAATGCTCCTCCAACGACCCAGAATTTACTAAAGACAAAGAATTTTTATTCTCTGATTCTTTCCACCCAACCCCGTTGGGACAGAAGATCATGGGCCAGTACATTTTCTCTATTTATAAAGCGTCATCACAGGTAATGACCCTGACTCAAGTCAACCGTGCCTCCGTTAAAAGCGCCCTCTCCTCTCTTGATGGTCACCTGCAACAACTGCGTAACGGTGGCAACGAACAGGGCAAAGTCGGTGTCTTTAGCGGCTACACGGGCAACCGAGATAAAACCTTTACACTGGGTAGCGATTATCAGCTGATAGATAACCTGCTGCTGGGCGCTATGTACTCTAACTATAAAGAGGAACGCTCACCGATTGCTGACTTTTCTTATGAAGGCCGTGGTCATGTTTTGACGGCGTATACATTGTGGAACTATTACAACAATGGTTGGTTAAGTGGTGACTTCCATTATTCGCGCACCGATTATGACAGTCTGACCCGTACCATCCAGCTTGGAGAAGCGACACGCAGGGAAACCGGTTCTACCACGGGTAAACAATGGGGAGCACGCATTACCGCAGGTTGGGATATCCCTGTTACTCACTATCTGACCACCAGCCCAATCATCCAATATGTCTGGGATAAAGGTGAAGTCAATGGCTATCGTGAATCCGACAACAATAGCACTTCTATGCATTTTAGTGATCAGGATTATACCTCTAAAGTTGGCACCCTGGGTTGGCGCGTAGATACTAAACTAGGCCGTTTCAATCCTTACGCTTCTGTTCAGTTTAATCACCAATTTGGGGATACACACTACAAACTGAGCAGTGCCATTAATTCCACCGAAATATCTTTTGTACAGGAAAGTGGCAAACAGAGCACGAACTGGCGTCAATATATTGTCGGCGTGAACGCAAACCTGATCAATAACCTGCGCGGATTTGCTTCCGTCACCCGTAATGACGGCAATAGCCAAGATCCTAGCTACCATTTCAGCTTGGGTATCAACGCGAGTTTCTAAGAAAGTACTTACTCTGGGACGCGAGGCCATGAATATTATGGCCTCGCATTTTTATTTCATTATCGTTCAACATTTGTATCATTCGTTAACACTTTGTTTGATTTTCGTATATGCAAATGGAAGTAGTATCGAACTGAAACAATCAGAAAATCAGCCATCAATCGGAGGAGAATGGGTAAATACCCTTTTAAATCAAGGTATTTTGGCTGACATGAAAATAATGCGCTGTTTTTTCAGGAGAACGATATGAAAAAAGCACTCTTTTTAGTATCAGCCACGACCGCACTGCTAGTTAACCTCATAACAAATGCTTATGCCTATAACAATGTGTATGTTTTTGGGGATAGTTTAAGTGATGGTGGGAATAACGGCAGATTTACAACAGATGGAAAAGACGCTGAACTCTATGATGAATATATAGCCCGAAACCTCACTGGCAAGAAATTGATATCCTCAAAGAAAGAGGGAACCAATTATGCCTATGGGGGAGCAACAGCCAGTGATACAGGGGATCCATTCTGGGATAGTTTTGTCCACTCAACACAAAAACAGCTTGATGACTATTTGCAAGCGCACTCTGGGCGAGCTGATCCGAACGGTTTATACATACATTGGGTGGGAGGCAATGATATAGCTCAGGCTCTGCAAGACTCGACGCAAGGCGACGAAAAAACAGCACAACAGCGTATCAAGGACAGTTCTGCATCCGCCGCATCGCAGATTAATCAACTCATTAAGGCTGGAGCGGGTTTAATTATTGTACCTAATGTTCCCGATATTGGTACGACCCCTAAAATTATGGAAGCCGTGCTTAAAGGCGCATTAAAAAAAAGCAAAATACCCCAGGGCGAAATCGACAAAATTCTGAAACAGACTCATGAAGCTATCAACAAGTACCCTACACCGAATACGGAAATCAGGAATGGGATCATTCAGGGGGTATTGAAAAAAATTGCTGAAGGTGCTTCTCCCCAAGATCCAGATAAAGCAAACGAAATTTATCATCAATTGCTTGAGGCTTATGATAATACCAGCAAAACTGCTTCCCAATTTTCCAACGAATTTAACCAAAACGAAGAAAATCAACTCCTTGACGGCAATATCCTTTTTGCCGATGTCAATCATCTCTTACATGAAGTCATTGAAAATCCGACCATTTATGGTATTTCTAATACCCTTGGCTATGCCTGTCCACAAGGCTCGTTAGCGTCGGATTGTTCTTCTTCCAATCCTGATTTTGATAAAAGCCAGTCATACTTGTTTTCCGATAGCTTCCACCCAACCCCTTACGCACACGAAGTCATCGGCCAGTACATCACGTCTATCTACAACGCACCTTTACAAGTGATGGCATTGAATCATATCAACCGAGTCCCAACGACTACCGCGTTAAGCTCACTTGATGGTCACCTGCAACAACTTCACAATAATCATCAGGCCAAAGGTAAAGTTGGCGTATTCGGGGGTTACACAGGCAATCGCAATAATACCCTCTCATTGGGCAGCGATTATCAACTGACGAATAATTTACTATTAGGCGCAACAATTTCACGTTATAAAGATGAACAAAATGCAACACCTGATTTCAACTATGCTGCTACTGGTCATGTCATAACCGCTTACACACTATGGAACTACTATGGCAGCGGATGGCTGAACGGTGATGTCCATTATTCACGTACCAATTACGACAATCTGTCACGCTCCATTCAGCTTGGTCAAGCCACTCGCAGGGAATCAGGTTCAACGATGGGTACACAGTGGGGTTGGCGGATTACAGCAGGCTGGGATATTCCAGTCACTCGTTACCTGACTACCAGCCCGATCATCCAATATGCATGGGATAAAGGGGATGTTGATGGCTATCGTGAAACAGGTAACAACAGCACCTCCATGCATTTTGCAGATCAAAGCTATCACTCCAAAGTTGGCTCGGTGGGTTGGCGCGTAGATACTAAACTGGGCCGTTTCAATCCTTATGCCTCCATTCTGTTCAACCATCAATTTGATGATGAACGCTATGCTCTTCGCAGCGCGATCAATGCGACCAAAACAAGTTTCGTCCAACAGGGAGAGAAACAGAAGAGAGATCATGTCCAATATACGGTCGGTGTTAATGCCAATCTGACCAACGACTTTCGCGCATTTGCCGCCGTATCACATGAAAAAAATGATAATGAACCGAATCATGACTACTATTTCAACCTCGGCTTCAATGTCAGCTTTTAATATACTGAACATTTAACAAATAAGGATAAGGCGGTAACCATGACCGCCTTATCCAAAATAATCACGAATGTCGCTGTTTTTTACGGCAATAACGTTCATCGTAATTCTTTAGCCACCAGTATTTATCAGTAACCTGTTCTCGGCCGCCAATACTGGCTCCTACCAGCCAAATAAATGCCCCAACAAACAATCCCATTAATGAGAGGCTTGTCAAAAACTCCGAAAGACCAAAATTAAAGATATGACTAAGCAATACATAAGCTAAACTAATAAACATTGCCGCCATTCCCGCGCTCATGAGAATATTGCCAAAAATAAACGCCTTTTTACGTCTCATAACCAACCTCCAATACTTTTTGTGAACGCTAATTTGCAAATACAACGAACGCAAAAGCACGAAAGTAGATATCTTCTTCAAAATTAATTATAGACATATTATATGAAAGGTTATTGCGGTGGCGATCACAAGCTGTACAGATTTAAGCCTAATTTTTTACATTCCATCAGAATAATCTTTGTTAAATCAGTTTTGTACTCAAGCCTTAAGATAGGTAAACTAATCTCCTTTTTGTTCTATTGCCAATAAGCGAAATTAAACCGTGAGTAACATAAAATTAATCGTTGGTCTGGCAAACCCTGGAGCCGAATATGCACAGACCAGACATAATGCCGGAGCATGGTTTGTTGATTTGTTAGCACAACGCTATAACCAATCCCTGAAAGAAGAGAGTAAATTTTTTGGCTATACCGCCCGTATCAACGTTAATGGGCAGGATATTCGTTTACTGGTTCCCTCCACTTTCATGAATCTAAGCGGTAAATCCGTCCTTGCCCTTGCTGGATTTTATCGTATTCTGCCGGATGAAATCCTGGTGGCCCATGACGAGCTGGATCTCCCGCCTGGTGTGGCAAAAATGAAACTCGGTGGCAGCAATGGCGGTCATAATGGCTTAAAAGACATTCAGAACAAACTCGGTAATAATCCTAACTTCCACCGTCTGCGTATCGGTATTGGTCATCCAGGCGATAAAAACAAAGTCATCGGTTTTGTCCTTGGCAAGCCTCCTGCCAGCGAACAAAAACTGATTGACGATGCCATAGATGAAGCGTTGCGCTGTACTGACATCTTGATTAAAGATGGCATGAACCAGGCAATTAATCGCCTGCATGCCTTTAAAGCCAGCGCTTAACTGGGAGTGCATGGCGCATCGGGCTATTGCGTGTATAATAGCGCCAATTTTGTAAACTCACCGACAAGCCTGTTGCTTGTTGGTTTATAAGTGATTTAAGGTGATAAATATATGGGATTCAAATGCGGTATCGTTGGCCTGCCTAACGTTGGGAAATCTACATTATTCAATGCGCTGACCAAAGCAGGTATCGAAGCAGCAAATTTCCCGTTCTGCACTATCGAGCCAAACACAGGTGTTGTACCGATGCCAGATCCACGTCTCGAGCAGTTGGCTGAGATTGTGAAACCACAACGCATTCTGCCAACTACGATGGAATTTGTAGATATTGCCGGTCTGGTAAAAGGTGCATCAAAAGGTGAAGGTTTAGGCAACCAATTCCTGACCAACATCCGTGAAACAGAAGCAATTGGCCATGTGGTGCGTTGCTTTGAAAACGACAACATTATCCACGTTTCTGGTCAGGTTGACCCTGCCTCTGATATTGAAGTTATCAATACAGAACTGGCACTGTCGGATTTGGATACCTGCGAGCGCGCTATCCATCGTATCCAAAAGAAAGCCAAGGGTGGCGATAAGGACGCTAAAGCAGAACTGGAAGTCTTAGAAAAATGCCTTCCACACCTTGAACAAGCAGGTATGCTGCGCGCTTTAAATCTGAGTGCGGAAGAAAAAGCGATTATTCGCTATCTGAGTTTCCTGACTTTGAAACCGACCATGTACATTGCCAACGTCAATGAAGATGGTTTCGAAAATAATCCACACCTTAATACCGTCCGCGCCATTGCTGAAAAAGAAGGTTCCGTTGTTGTTCCTGTTTGTGCAGCGATTGAAGCCGATATCGCAGAGTTGGAAGATGCTGACCGCGAAGAATTTATGGCAGAGTTAGGTCTGGAAGAGCCGGGTTTGAACCGTGTCATTCGGGCTGGTTACCAGTTGCTGAATCTGCAAACCTACTTTACCGCAGGTGTGAAAGAAGTCCGTGCCTGGACGATCCCGGTTGGTGCTACCGCCCCACAAGCAGCGGGTAAAATCCATACTGATTTTGAAAAGGGTTTTATCCGTGCTCAGACTATTTCGTTTGAAGACTTTATCACTTACAAAGGTGAACAAGGCGCGAAAGAAACGGGCAAAATGCGTGCGGAAGGGAAAGACTATATCGTTAAAGATGGCGATGTGATGAACTTCTTGTTCAACGTCTAAATAGCTTCTGTAGTTCAAGCTCTCATGATGATTCACTGAAGACGCAGACAAGAAACCATATAAAATCCACGCGATTGCGTGGATTTTAATTTTTATCATGCTACAAAGAAACTCGTAAGGACACAGTGAAAATAAGTATGGAAGGCTGTTACTTCTATGAACCAATTACAATACCAAAACTGGCTGAGAATACAAAAAATAACCCTAATAATTATCACATATGAAATAAAATATTCCCTTAACGTTATTTAAAATAATAAATTCATTCAAAATATTTTTTATCTATTTTGTAATCATTTTTTCTATAAAATAATAATAAAAAATGATTAAAAAACTGTAAACAAAACATCAATACAATAAAAAAATCAATAGCAAAAAACACAGAGCACTTGTAAAAATGAGTATGTTGACGTTAATACTCGTTCTAACGTCAACTTCGTTTCTACATAATTTATCGTTATGCTTTTATTCATGTTAATCCCTAACTCTATGAGGTACAGATCATGAAAAGAAAATTAGCTGCTTGTATGCTTTCATTACTCGTAGGAACAATCATCACAACTAACGCAAATGCGTTCTTATGTAAGGCATTTAATCCAGATATACGGGAATCATGCGACAACTTGTGTAATCTAATACCTGACGGTGGTACTGGTCTTAAAATCACTAAAGCCATTTGCTTATAACTATAACTTAGTTATAACACTGTACGAAAAACAAAGATATTCTTGTCTTTATTTATTGATATTCTAACCTGAATTCTACTGTTACAGTAAAAATATGAAGCCAGAATAGAGATAACATTGAAGTTATGATACCTTAAAATATAATAGTGGGGGCGCTTTTAAGTGTTTTACTAAATAAACATGCAATAAAAGTCTCCAATAAAAGCCTCCCGCTATTATTTATCATAATCAATGGATTATTACACTTAATTTCATTGAAAATCCTTAAGAAATTTGACCAGGATAGGATTAAATAATTCCGGGGCCTCCCAGAATGGGGCATGGCCAACGCCAGACAAATTAAATACTTTGCCTTTCCAAAGAGTTAGGTAACTCAGACCATTAATATAATCAAAATTAAGATAGGGATCATCTGCCCCATTAACAATCGCCAACGGTATTTCACTGGATTCGGCCAATAGTTTTTGATCCGTTGCCTGAGAAGAAAGAAAAGCCTCAAACATATATTGCCGTGCCAATCCCTCTGTTCTTACCACCGCTTCAACAATAAAAGGCTCATGAGGAGCATTAACACCATAGGTATCAGATACAAAAATTTTGATATCTTCCCCAGTAAATTCCACCTTGCCGGCAAGCCCCAAACCAGGACGAAAACCCAGAGCCACGTTATCTGCACCGACGGATACCGGCGGCGTACCGCAAATCATTAAACCAATCATCTTAGGAAACAACGCCAACATTTCCAACCCAATATGACCACCTAATGACCAACCAAACACCACCACTCTGTTAATGCCTATTTTTGCCAGTACCTCAATGACCGTATGTGCATAACCCGGCATTGAATAGGCCTGACGTGGTTCACTGGCATTTGATGATGAACCATGCCCTGGCAAATCTAACGCCAAAACCCGATACTTTCCTTTTAACTGGTTAATTTGATGACGAAATATTTCTTTACAACTTGAATTGCCATGAATTAACAAAACGGGCAATCCATTTCCGCCCGTATCGATGACCGATATATTTGCATAACGAGTTCGGATATTATAGTGATGAATATTATGATGTGTAGTAATCATTATTTATCTCCTCAAGAGTCAATAACAGATTGGTTTAAGGAAATGTTAGAAATTTCTACTGATATACCTTAAGGGGGGTTGGTTAACATTAAAAAGGATTTTTTTTTAAAAACCCTTTTTTTTTTCCCCTGGGGGGGGTTTAGTGCCCTTCTCTCATTTAAAATCTATCAGTGACTGCATATTCCTCACCTATTTTTTAGGTATACAAAACACCTATCACAAATTTTCAACATCAAACTCTGAACTAAATCAGTAATGTTGTATACAAGTGAATGCAAACATTTAACATTTATTACACAACATCATCTGGTAACTACATTATGACTATAAAAAATATGGCTTCCTCAAAAGTAAAGCTCCTGTTAACAGCTATTGTCGCCATCGCTCTGGTCATTATGGCCGTGACAGGAAAAATGGAAAATGCCAATAAGCGTTTTCTCTCCGTTGCTACCGCTTCTACAGGCGGCACTTATTATCCCATGGGAGTGGGTCTGGCCAATGTCTGGAGTAACCATCTGAAACAAGAAAATATTCAGGTTACGGGACAATCTTCAGCCGGTTCGATTGAAAATATTGATCTGCTCCAAAAAAATGAAGCCCAGCTCGCTATTTTACAGAGCTTGCTCGCCGTCGAAGCCTATCAAGGTGTCCGAAATTTCAAAAATCACCCCTATCAGGATCTGCGGTCTATCTCCGTTCTGTGGCCAAATGTTGAACACTTTGTTTTAGCAGACGATAAGGTCAAAGATGGCACGCTAAACGATATTGCCGGAACACGTTTTTCGGTTGGACCACAAGCGAGTGGAACCGAACAATCTACCCAGATTATTCTGCAAGGTGTCAATCTCAGCAAACAAGATATTCACCCAGAATATCTTGGCTATGGCGATACCGTTTCAGCCATGCGGGACGGTCGTCTTGATGGCGGCGCCTTACCTGCGGGTGTACCCGCTTCGGCAGTCACAGATATGTATGCCAGTGGTGTCCCTGCTCGCATTCTAAATGTGACAGATGAACAATTGAAAAAGATTAACGCGATTGCTAACTCATGGTTCCGGTTTGTCATTAAACCTGAAACCTATCCACGCCAAAAACAGCCTATCCAAACAATTGCTCAACCCAATATTCTGATGACAACCCGTAAAATAGATGAAAAAACCATCTATGAATTAACAAAAGTGATGTTTGAAAACCAGAAAGAAGTCCACCAGATCCACAGCTCCGCAAAATACATTCAGCCCGAAAACGCGTTGAAAGGTGTCTCCGTACCATTACACCTTGGTGCCTATCGATATTATCGCGAAATTGGCCTTGATATTCCTGACTATCTTGTACCACCAGAACTTAAATCTACGGATAACTAACAATAACTTTTAACCTGAAACCCTAAGTTTCCATTTGATTTTCCCATCATGTTATTAACCATAATATTATGGAGTCAGCATGAACACTGATAATGTCACACCATCCACGATGGAGCTGGATAAAGAAACCGGATCAGGCAGCCGCCAATTAAGTGGTTTCTATTTGCAGCTCACAAAGATACTTGCTATCGCTATTTCCCTTTATGCTATCTATTCCAATGCGTTATCCAATACGCAGGAATTTTATCGCAATGCAACATTTCTCGCTGGCATTCTGGTTTTGGGTTTTATTCTGTTTCCAATTTCCCAACGCTATTCAACCGCCAAATTTAATTATTGGGATTACTTTTTTATTCTGCTTACCTTGATTAGCTATGGCTATTTTTATTTTACTTACATTGACTTGCATGTTGTACGCAACAGCATTCCCAATACCACGGATTATGTGATGTCTGTCATGGGTATCGCTGTATTATTTGAGGCAGCGAGACGTACAACAGGCTATTTCATACCAGGTTTATCCCTTTTTGCCATCATCTATGCTTTATTCGGCAACTATTTCATGGGACTCTTCGGTCATGCCGGATTTTCACTTGAGCGTCTGCTATTCCGCTTATTTATGACCAGCGAAGGGATTTTCGGTATTACCCTATCCACGGCATCAACGGCAATTATTGTTTTTATCCTGTTTGGTGCATTCTTAAGTGTCAGCGGCGCGACGGCATTGTTCAATGATCTTGCAATGGCAATGGCCGGACGTCGTCGTGGTGGCCCGGCCCAGGTTGCGGTCATCTCCTCTGCCCTGACAGGTTCACTGAGTGGCAGTGCTGTTGCCAACGTTGCCACCACCGGAACTTTCACCATTCCCCTGATGAAAAACATCGGCCTGTCTCCCCGTTTTGCCGGTGCTGTCGAAGCGGCGGCATCAACGGGCGGCATGATCATGCCACCGATTATGGGAGCAGCCGCATTTATCATGGCAGGTTTCTTGGGCATTTCTTACACCACCATTGTCATTGCCGCCATTGTTCCAGCCCTGCTCTATTACGCAGCCCTGATTATCGCCATTGATCTGGAAGCCAAGAAACAAGGATTGAAAGGCATCAGCAAGGAAAATATTCCCCAAGTCAAAACGGTACTCAAATCCCGTGGCCTACTATTACTACCACTCTTTATCGTGATTGGGACTTTATTGACTGGAAAAACACCGATTTATGCTGGTTTCCTCGGTATTATTGCGATTATTATCGCAAGTTGGATCACACCAGATACTTCCGTGCGCATGACTCCAAAAAAAATCGCTGCGGCCCTGAATGAAGCTGCCCAGGGAGCCATTCAGGTCACTGTCGCCTGTGCGGCCATTGGCGTTATTATCTGTGTTGTCACCATGACAGGCATTGGATCGACCCTCGCTTTCAATATCGTATCCCTGACCAACAATACCCTGTGGATGATCCTGTTGGTTGTCATGATAGTTTGTATCGTTCTCAGTATGGGGCTGCCTTCGACCGCTTTGTATATTGTTGTTGCCGTGACGGTGTCACCTATATTAATCAAAGCAGGTGTTTTACCCTTAGCTGCCCACTTCTTTGTTTTTTGGTTTGGCGCACTTTCCAATATCACACCACCTGTCGCACTCGCCAGTTACACGGCTGCCAGCATTGCTCGCGCTGATCCAATACAGACTTCATGGAACGCGGTCTATCTGGCTCTGCCCGGTTTTATCATTCCCTTTATTTTGGTGTACAACCCGGCATTATTGATGCAGGGTGATGACTTAAACGTCCTATCCATTAGTTATATGATCCTGACTGCGCTGATTGGCATCTATTCGCTTTCTGTTGCCAGCGCTAATTTCTGGATGTACAAAACTCATTGGCTAGAAAGAATTCTCTTTGCTATTGCCGCGATCCTGTTAATCAAACCGGGAATGCTCACAGACCTGGCCGGAACAGTAGTGATTATCGTGGCAGGAACCCTGCATTTCTTACGCAATAAATTGGAACGTGTAAAAAATAAACATAATGAGGAACCCTCTAAAAATGTATGACGTGATTATTATTGGTGCGGGATTGGTCGGACTTGGCACCGCCAATGCCTTGCAGGAACAGCATCCGCACTTACACTTGCTGATATTAGATAAAGAAAATGGCGTAGCTGTACACCAGAGCGGCCATAATAGTAACGTTGTGCACTCCGGCATTTATTACACACCTGGCAGTTTAAAAGCACGACTGGCGAAACAAGGAAACCGCACGATATATGAATTCTGTCAGCAGCACGGATTATATTACGACCGTTGTGGTAAAGTGATTGTCGCTACCCAACTCAAGGAGCTTCCCTTGCTGGAAAATATCTACCAGCGAGGATTGAAAAACGGCCTTGAAGTCAGCCTGCTTTCGCAAGACCAATTGAAAGATCGCGAACCTTATGTCAACGGCCTTGAGGCAATATTGGTGCCGGATGCTGGGATCGTGAATTACCCAGAAATTGCGGCTAAACTGGCTGAAATCATTCAAACCCGGGGTGGCAATATTTATTATCAACAGCAAACCCAGGGTATTCGTGAATATAGTGATTATGTTGAAGTACAAACTCAGCAAACCCGTTATCAAGCAAAATGGCTGGTGAATTGTGCCGGATTACATAGTGACAGAATTGCCAGGTTAGCAGGCTATAAGACAGGTATGAAGATCGTTCCTTTCCGCGGTGAGTATTATGTTCTGGACAGCAGTAAAAATTATCTGGTTAATCATCTGATTTACCCCGTACCTAACCCTGATTTTCCTTTCCTCGGCGTTCATTTTACGCGGATGCATAACGGCAAACGCGATGTTGGCCCGAATGCAGTATTAGCATTTAAGCGTGAGGGATATAGCAAAACAGATTTCAATTTACGGGATTTAGCAGAAGTACTGACATACAAAGGATTTTGGAATATCGCCACACGTTATTTCTGTGAAGGCATGGCAGAAATGCGACGGTCTTTTTCTCGCCAGCTTTTTACTGAAAATGCCCGCCAGCTTATTCCTGATTTGCAGCCGGAGGATATCACATCAGGGCCAGCCGGCGTGCGCGCTCAAGCACTCACCGCCGATGGTAAATTGGTGGATGATTTTCACTTTGTGAAAGGCCGTCGTTCACTGCATGTCTGTAATGCCCCCTCACCGGCCGCCACGGCTTCGATGGAGATTGGCAGGGAGATTGTGAGGCGATATTTTACTGAACTGTAAGGATTGGTATGGTTTAAACTGACAGTTACCGTTTTTTCGGTATCTGTCAGTGAAATAATGATAAGAAAACTAAAAATGGTACTGTAATCCAAGATCGATACTGTAGTTTCGGTTTTCAATTCCGACAGCATTGTCACCTAAATCTTCGGTGTAGCCAGCATCATAGTAGATGAGCCTCGCTTGACCTTTACCTTCGCGATATTTATTCCAGATAAACGCCGTATATACCTTTGTATTTTGAGTTAAATAATAACCGGCATCTATACTGGCACCAAAGTAACGCACATTATCAGATCGCTGAGGGAGGGTTAAACGACGCATATAGCGCTCGTCGTTGCCCCAGGCTTTTACCCACGAGCTATATTTTAGTAAAAGGTTAAATTCAAAATCCTGATAACGGTATTGTCCGGTTAATCCAATATAAGGCAGGCTATATTTTTGTTTATAGTCAGCGCCGGCAGGAAATTCTCCGATATTAGCACCATTATCATAGACATAATTATCGCCATAAGCCGTCCAACTGAAACGCGTTTCCTGATAACCCAATACCGCCCCCAATTTATAATTAGATTGTTTAATCAACCAACCTGCGGCATTTAAATCAAATTCATTGGTATCGCTCATTTTCCAATTCAATTGGCTGCTTTTGTATTTTGGATCTTGGGGATCCCCATAGAGATGTTCGTTAGATTCTCCTTTTAGCCAACCAAGTCCAAGCGCAAAAGATACACTGCCATCGTACCAATCCAATTGTGGTGGAGCAGACACTGCCATAATCCCAAAAGAAAAAGTCAATAATGGAGTAGCTATCAAGATTTTTTTCATAATTATTAATAACCTTACCAGAGTATAATTTAAGTTTTCATCATTTCAGTTACCTTGATGGCGATTCATCTTGGGTATATTA
Organism: Xenorhabdus sp. SGI 60; assembly: GCF_056632175.1. Lineage (NCBI taxonomy): Bacteria > Pseudomonadati > Pseudomonadota > Gammaproteobacteria > Enterobacterales > Morganellaceae > Xenorhabdus > Xenorhabdus sp. SGI 60. The sequence goes on from NZ_CP196860.1 coordinate 2,306,258, forward strand.
CTTTTATCGTTGTATGCCTATAGTTTAAGATTATACTCTTTTAGCTATTTTTCATTTATTAGGTAAGGTTTTTTTAACTAAAATTTGAAATTATTGGATTTAATCACATAAAACTCAACGACCTGCTATAAAGCAGGCCGCTTATTGTATTAATTTTCAATAAGTATCCCATTCACCCAATCGGGCGTAAATCAACCCACAAAAGCTTGCTATCCGCAATCAATGGTTTAATTACCCCTTCTCGTATATCCGGTAACCACCATGCACCTTGACCAAAAGCAAGCTGGACACAATTCGCCCCTGTCATTTCCCAACGCCCTTTTAAAACATAAAGTACACCACTGTGTGATGTTGGCAGTAAACGTTCATCAGAAATAACTGAAATCTCAGAAGTCCAACATGAACGGCGAGTCATGATATTGAAACACTGAACAGGACCATCCATTAATTCCGCATGGACCAAAATATCACCTGAAAAATTAAATGGCGTCATCTTTTTCACCAATTCGTGTTCCAAAAAACCCGGACTGGTCAAGCGGACGCCCTTTCCTTTTAATAAAATGACTGAGCATTCAATATCAGGGAATTGCCCTAATATCCCACTTTGATGGACAGTCGAAAAACACGCTCTCCAGGCGAAATCATCAGACACAGGCCAGCAAACAATATCCCTTGTTTCGCCTTCCCCTCCAGACCATTGCACTCTTGGTAATGTTGCATAATCGAAACATTTCATTTTCATGCCACTCCCTCACCGCTTTTAAATTTTGTTTACAGAACTAAAAGATAACCAGTGTCAACTTGTTAACAGAAACATTGGCAAATAATTTCCCTTACGACAATATTGAGATAGTTGAAATGTGATTGATTACCCGCATTCTTTTAAGAGCATGTGGCACATATTCCCCAATTCTTTCATTGCCAAGGCCTGTGTTTCATTCCAGGCAAATGAAGTATTCAAGCGAAAGGCATGATCAAACTGGGTACTCGTGGAAAACATGCTACCTGGTGCGATACTGATATTCTTTGCCAATGCCAGTTGATAAAGTCGGTTGGCATTAAAAGGGGGTTCAAACTCCAGCCAGAGAAAATAACCACCACGTGCACTGTTTACTTTCACAGATTGGGGAAAGTATTCACTGATTGCCCATAACATCCGATTTTGCCGTTGCTCCAACTGCCGCCTCAATCGACGCAGATGATTGTCATATCCTCCCTGCGCCAGATAGTCTGCAATCGCCAACTGGGTTGGCGTGCTGGCAGATACCGTACTCATCATCTGTAATTGCTGAATTTTCTTCGCATGTTTGCCTGCTGCAACCCAACCTACCCGATAACCGGGCGCAAGACATTTTGAAAATGATGAACAGTGCATGAAATTATTTTCGGTATCCCATGCTTTGATTGGCGCCGGTGGTTCCTGCTCAAAATACAATTCACCATATACATCATCTTCAATCAGGGCGATCTGGTTTTGGTTCAAAATCGCTACCAATCGCTGTTTATTTTCAGGGGGCATTGTGCTGCACAGTGGGTTTTGAAAACGCGACATCAGCCAGCAAGCTTTTATTGGATATTTCTGCACAACGTCTTTCAAAGTATCCAAATCAATGCCTGTATGGGGATCTGTCTTAATAGCAATAGCTTTCAATCGTAACCGTTCTATCGCCTGCAACGCGCCATAAAAAGCCGGCGATTCAATCACCACCCAATCCCCTGGCGAAGTGACAGATTGCAAACTGAAACTTAATGATTCCATTGCTCCGGCAGAAATCACAATTTCCTCAGGAGAAACATGGATACCGTGGGAAGCATAGCGACGAGAAATATTACGCCGTAACTTTTCATTGCCTGGCGGCAAATTTGCCAGCGAACTGTGTGGCACGAAACGGCGAGCGACTGAAGCCAGCATTTTTGATAATTTGGGTTCGACCAATAAAGAAGGATCGGGAAATGCCGAACCGAAAGGAATAATTTGCGGATCTTTACATGCCTGTAGTACATCAAATATGGACGCACTGATCTCCACATTTTCACTTAAGTTGAGTCCCTTCCCCCCTTTTGCCGCCGCAAAGGGTTTTAACCGAGTGGCAACATAATACCCTGATTGTGGACGTGCCACGATCCAACCCTGGCTTTCCAGCAACTGGTAAGCTTGTAGCACCGTCATCAAACTCAAACCCGACGATTTCACTGATTCCCGCAATGATGGCAATCTATCACCTACTTGCCAAATATCATCTTCTATTTGTTGGCGGATCACGCCAGCCAATTGTTCGTAACGCGTCATACGCCTGGCCTTTGTCTAAACTGTTATAGGTATAGAATACAAAATTCTCAGTATTATACCTGGTGTTTTCTGAAACAGAAATCACTCTATGATTAGAATGAATGAATGCCCTGAAAAAGATAATTCCCATATACGCATTAAACTTCAAGTTGCAATTGACAACACGATATTAAGGCGCATCTTGAAAGGTGATAGGTATAAACAATGTGTATTAATTAATAATCTTTTCAATACGGTTAATAATAAATTTATTATTAATGCAATACTTCTCCCTTAATACATTCTAAAAGAAAGATAATGGATTATTTTAGTCTTTATGATTGCCCTATCTATTATTCAGCACTAATTTAGGATAGCATCTGTGCCCTTTTTAACATTTTCTACGATTAAATATGAGGAAACCTATGTTCATCGGTTTTGACTATGGCACATCAAATTGCGCAGTAGCAGAAATGATCGGAGATACACCACAGCTTATTGCTATTGAGAATGATAGCTTCTACATGCCTTCAGCTCTGGCGGCACCGACCAGAGAGTCTGTTTCTGAGCACTTGTTTCGCCACTGGAACATCAAACCCAGTAATCAAACAGGTGAGCAATTACTTCGTAGCGCGATCACGGCAAACAGAGAGGAAGGTATTGAACTTTTGCCAGGTGATATCGTCTTTGGGCAAAAGGCACTTGCTCAATATTTAGAAGATCCTCAAGAGGTTTATTACGTTAAATCGCCAAAATCTTTTCTGGGTGCAATGGGATTAAGAGATACTCAAATCAGTTTTTTTGAGGATCTGGTTTGTGCCATGATGGCGAATATCAAACAACAAGTAGAAGCCAATAAACAGCAAGTTATCACAGATGTCGTCATTGGGCGCCCAATCAATTTTCATGGGCGTGGTGGTGATAAATCGAATCAACAAGCTGAAGAAATCTTACTTAATGCAGCCAAACGGGCAGGTTTCCGCAACATTGAATTCCAATTTGAACCCGTGGCAGCGGGCTTGGAATATGAAGCCACATTAACAGAAGATAAAACGGTATTAGTTGTCGATATTGGTGGCGGAACCACAGATTGCTCAGTTATCCAAATGGGGCCAAGCTGGAAAAACCTATCTGAGCGCAATGACAGCTTACTGGCGCACACAGGTCAACGCATCGGGGGAAATGATTTAGATATTAATCTCACCTTTAAACAACTTATGCACCCTTTTGGATTAGGCAGCAAAGTCTCTTCAGGTATTGATATGCCCCTGACGCAATTCTGGAACCCGATTGCCATCAATGACATACAGGCCCAAAAAGCATTCTACTCTCGCCAGAATTTAACGACATTAAAATCCTTGCACAGAGATGCCCAAGAGCCAGAAAAACTCGCCCGTTTATTGAAAGTGCACCAAGAGACGTTAGGATACAGCCTGGTTCGCAGCGCAGAGGAAGCCAAAATTGCGCTTTCAGAACTGTCTGAGTATGGCGTTAAACTTAATTTATTAACAGAGATTATTGAAGTTAATATTCAGCGTGATCAGATGATTGCGGCCATCGAATCCACTAAAGAGAAAATGGCAAAATTGGTGAGTGAAGCCGTGGCACAAAGTGGAACCCAACCAGATGTGATATTTATGACAGGAGGCTCAGCCAGCTCCCCTATTCTGCGTCAGGAAGTTGAACAAAAATTGCCAAGTATCCCGTTGGTTGGCGGGAATTACTTCGGTTCAGTAACGACAGGCCTGGCACGCTGGGCAAAAATTTGTTTTGCTTAATAGGCATAAGCAGATTCAATGATACTGAGTCTGCTTTATTAGCATATACATTAATTGACTCTATAAAGTAGGGAGCGTATTGTAGCTTCTAGTAGATAGTCTATAATCATCAAAGGCAATGATAACCATCATCTCCAAATTTTTATGCTGTCCTTATTGCCCTATGGGAAAAATAATAGTCAATATAACCTGTTGCCATTAATATATTAATTCAGCGCCAGACTGTAAAGTGATGGTGAGATGGTCATAAGAAAATGAAGCGTAACATAATGACATGAAATCGAAAGCTTTCATCTATTATAAATCGATCTTCTTTTGCCCCAAATAAAGATGTGTTTTATAAACATATCATTTTTAACCCCATAAATTCAGCCTGAAACGAGGAACGTGTTGAACACTCTACTTTAGAATGCATTTTCAACACTACATGATCATAATATAAAAGGGGAAACTATATGTATAAAAAATTTTTCAAATCATTAAAAGTATTTTCTTTATTAAGTTTTATTTTATTTACAACAACGACTCAGGTTCATGCTCAACCTCGACCTTCTCATTTTGACCCATCTGATCCAGCTTATAATCATGTTGGCTTCTTAATAGAAGATGAAACACTGCACACTATTAGACCTCTGCCATATTCAGCAGTCCACAATTATGGACCTTTTATGCGTTACTATATAGAAAACCCACAAATGACAATTCGTTTTAATATAGAAGGTGGTGGGAGTGAAGATATTCTTTTACAGCCTCTTGTTGATGAAGCAGCAACATATTGGAATGAAATTCTTAGGGATCAAGGACTCACTATAGCACCACTTCCAGCAGGTGGTGGCATTCCAAATTTTATTATACGAACAGTTCCAAATTCTTATTTTAGCGATGTTTTGCATACGCCAGAATCTATGGCAACGACATATGAAGCAGGTTATAGAGAATTAAGAGAACTTAATAGACGATATCCTTTTATTACATCAGCTGGAATATACCTTCGCGAAAGTGATGAAATAACTAACGAAGATTTACAACAATTAGAGACTAACTTTGGAACCAACGATAGGAGAGTTCTACTAGAAAATCTCACTTATACACTTATTCTCCATGAATTTGGACATGCAGTAGGGCTTTCTCATCCAAGAACAAGCAGAGATGCAATTGAGTATTATCCACCACCAAGAGAAAGATGGCATGTTTATGATGAACTGGGTGTTGCCTCTCTTGAACCTTTACAAGATAGGCCACAGCCAGGTCTTATGGAAAATTTTCAATTTGAGTATTTGCAAGCGCTTTATCTTTATAATCAACCGCAATATCAACATCTTGCAAGACATATGATCCATTTATCAGATGGCGAAAGGCTTTGGATCCAGGGCATGGTTTCTTGTACTCGTAGGTATGATCCACCCCCCATTCCTCACTAAATTTGTTTTTCTCAATCGGAAATATACCCATAGAACAGCTTGATATGACAGGTTTATGTGTTGAAATCTAATGCTATGTATTAACGTGATACTATCGGTTAGAAATAAAGACTAAAAATCAATGATCAGCACTCCCCGTTAGATTAGGGATCAGTGGCGAAACCATCGCATACCACTTCCAGTAAATTCCCAAGCCTAAATAAAATTGTGAAAGGTTTTTAATTTTAATACAAGCATAAATAACTCACCCACCCACTCAAGTCGGTGGGTGAGTTATTAACGGACTGAAAACTTGGAGCTGTCATATTTGATCCACATTGCACCTCTCGTGCAACACAATTTCTCAGTTAACGCTGGCCGACTACTAAAGCCGGTTTTAACCTTTCATATATACGCATTAAACTTCAAGTTGCAATTTACAACACGATATGAAACCTGATCTCTCCCCGCTTCGCGGGGAGAGATCACACTCATCTTGAAGTAAGATTGCTATAGAAAAATAAATAAATATTTATACACATTTAAAAAGTAAAATGATGAAATCTGCTTTAATCATTAGCACCTTAAATATTTCAACAATCATATCTTCCGTAGTGACGACAAAACTCATTACAAAGTATGCATTTGTTGAATGTCAACATCTGTTTTCTACATAATAAATTTGCAACTAAATAAGTTAGTAAGCATCAGGTCCAACCCACAAAGATTTAATATAATTATTGGAGTCACATTGAATAACAACTTTTTGTCCACTAGATGCGGCATAAATTGCCGTTGCAAGGGTGGCTTTCCCTATCGGGGTATCAACTTGATAAGCTCCCCAATACCAAGCCTTGGCACCTTTTTCATTTTTAATTGTATAAGTTGCCCAGTTTGTATTATCATCATATCCTACAGATAAAGAAATAAGATAACCCTGGTTGACAGAGCAGTTTTGTGCAGAACCCAGCTTACTTACTGGGTCAACGATATTTGATTTAGGTTGTATATTATTTGTAGTATCTTTAGGTGTTATAGCAATTGCTATATTGCTAATTGCACCCAAAAACAAAGCAAGTATAGAAAATATTTTCATCTTATTTAACCTATTTTTTAACGTATTTATTCATATGTAGTATATTCAATTTTCCAACTGATTATTTTGTCTCGATTATAACAATTTAACCAAGATATACTAATGGTATTTTTAGTTTTTATGGTAAAAGAGCGATCTAAGTTTGGTTTAATTTCAAATGAGCCTGGGCCGGTATCGTAGTAACAACTAGAAGTAATATATGAAATTTTTGCAGTTCCGCTACCTTTATTTTCAAACTTCATGTTGTTGATTGATAATAGATTGATCGAATGGTGAGATACGTTAATTTTTTCTGTATTTTGAACACGCTCAATAGACTCTTGCTTATCATTTTTTTCACCATCATATATAATTAATTGAAATTTATTTTTTTTGGAATAATCTCCAACAGAAGGGGAACAGGCGCTTTCACTTCCATCACAAATTAACCTAAGCTTAATCTGACAACCATCTTTACGAGTAAAGGTGCTATACCATGAACTGAAAGTCCAAGTCTTTGTTGTTTTTAATTCAACCTCGCATTCTTTTATCTTAGGTTTAGAGTCAGTGAGCAATATATTGATAATTGGAATTAGATTTTCTGCCAGGGGATAGACAATAATAAAGTCATTGCATTGTAAGTTACTCGAATTTTTCTCTGTATGCGATAATGGAGGAGAATTGTCACGCCTATAATTAGCCATAGCGAGAGTCGGCGTTTGCTCATCATCAGATAAGCGCATCATGTACCTGTCAACAAAGATATTGGCATAAGGATCATTAGCATTGCTGTATTCATAAATATTTTGTAAGTCTTGTATTGCATTAGAACGCATAAAAATAGGTGGATTAAGGGAGTTAGTCACTGAGTCCATCTGAGCATCGTTTTTTAGTATTTGATAACGGGAGAAGCTATTTGGATCAAATACGCCATAATTTATCTGCTCTCTACAATTATAATTATATGGAGCAGAATAAGGAAAAGGTTGTCTTTGTGTATTTATATGGTTTTGTAGAATAAAAAATGCAACACGGTTGTTAACTGGATCACTTTCATTAAATGTGGCGTAGCTTTGCACCGACAAAGCAGACAGTGTCAAACTGATAAGAAATATCGCCTGTGATCGTCTCAAAAAAAATTTCATATATTTAATTTCCTTTTATTTTTTGAAATATAATGTTTTTTACATTTGGCAGTTTACTTTGGGATTGCAAACATTCATCTTCCGCTACTATCATTTTTCAGCGCAAGCCTTGGTTAAATTCATGATATGCATCCCTACATTACCAATGTGTCTGGTCTAACCCATAAAGATTTTATGTTGTAATGAGTTCCACGATTTCCTGCCGCCTCCATATTCGATTGCAACAAAACTAACACAGCGGTGTTTTGTCAGTTTCCACATAAGTGATATTTATAGTTATAAAAGCTAATTGCTAGTTTTAAACTATTTTTTATATTGACCTCTTATGTGATAGTTAATTTTCATAATATGTAATATGATATTTCATTAATTCTGGATAAGAAATTGACGTGAGGCCTGTTCCGGGAGCCAAGTTTTGGTGCACACCAAAAACAGCTCCGAGGTGGAACAGGCCATGAACAAGTTAGTTGAAATTTTCTGCGATGTCGACGATTTTTGTCGTCTTTTCATCCCTCAATGGGAGCAGTTTTGCCTTGATAACGGATACCGCCTGGCGTCGTAGGCAAGGTCAGTGAAATCATGACGATTTTGATCCTCTTTCACCCCCCTGATACTTCACTCCCGTTTAAAACGGCCTTAACAGAAAAACGATAGGCTATTCCAAATCAGAAGAGATGCACGACAAAGTGATAGATACATTGATTGAAGTCGAACACGACTTTTTCGAAGTGATCTAACTACCCTGAATTTTTATACGCATTAAACTTCAAGTTGTAATTTACAGCACGATATGAAACATGATTTCTCCCCGCGTCGCAGGGAGAAATCACATGCATCTTGAAGTTAGATTGGTATATATGTGCCATAGTGGCGGCAAGGCTTATCACAAAGAGTGCATTTTCTGAATATCAATATTTGTTTTCTACATAATACATGTGCAACTAAATGAGTTAATAAGCATCAGGTCCAACCCATAAAGATTTAATATAATTATTGCTGTCACATTGAATAAGAACTTTTTGTCCACTAGCTGCAGCATAAATTGCCGTTGCAAGGATAGCTTTCCCTGCCGGGGTATCAACATGATCAGCCCCCCAATACCAAGCTTGGCCACCTTTTACATTTTTTACTGTATAAGCTGCCCAGTTTTTATTATCATTATATCCTACAGATACAGAAATAAGATAACCCTGGTTGATAGAACAGTCTTGTGCAGAACTCAGATTACTTATTGGATCAACGATATTTAATTTAGGTTGTGTATTATTTGTAGTATCTACAGGTGTTGTAGCAACTGCTACGTTGCTCATTAAACCTAAAAATAAAGCAAGTATGGAAAACTTTTTCATCTTATTTATCCTCTTTTTAACGTATTTATTCATATGTAGTATATTCAATTTTCCAACTGATCTTTTTGTCTTGGTTATAACAATTCCACCAAGATACACTAAGCGTGTTTTTAGTTTTTATGGTAAAAGCACGATCTAAGTTTGGTTTAATTTCAAATGTACTTGGGCCGGTATCAGAGTAACAACTAGAAGTAACATATGAAATTTTTGCCGTGCCGCTGCCTTTATTTTCAAATTTCATATTATCGGTTGACTCTAGATTACTCGAACGGTGAGGTACGTTAATTTTTTCTGTGTTTTGAACACGTTCAATAAACTCTTGCTTATCATTTTTTTCATCATCATATATAATTAATTGAAATTTATTTCTTGTGGAATAATCTCCCGTAGAAGAGGAACACGCGTTTTCACTTCCATCACAAATTAACTTAAGATTAATCTGACAATTATCCTTACGAGTAAAGATACTATACCATGAACTTAAAGCCCAAGTTTTTGTTGTATTTAACTCGACCTCGCATTTTTTTATCTTAGGCTCAGAGCCAGCTAGCAATATATTAGTAATTGGAACTAGACTTTTTGCCAGGGGATAGGCAATAATAAAGTTATTGCATTGTAAACTACTCAAACTTTCCTCTTTATGCGATAACGGAGTGGAATGACCATGCCCATAATTAACCATAGCTTGAATCGGTCTTCGCTCATCATCAAATAAGCGCATCATGTACCTGTCAATAAAAATATTGGCATAAGGATCATTATCACTACTGTATTCATAAATATTTTGTAAGTCTTGTATTGCATTAGAACGCATCAAAATAAGTGGATTAAGGGAGTTAGCCGCTGAGTCTATCTGAGCATCGTTTTTTAGTATTCGATAACGAAAGGAGCCATTTGGATCAAATACGCCATAATTTATCTGCTCTCCGCAATTATAATTATATGGAACAGAATAAGAAGAAGGTTGTTTTTGTATATTTATTTGGTTTTGTTTAATAAAAAATGCAACACGGTTATTGACTGGATCATTTTCATTAAATGTGGCATAGCTTTGCACCGCTGAAGCAGGCAGTGTAAAACTTAGAAGAAATATCGTCTGTAATCGTTTCAAAAAAAATTTCATATATTTAATTTCCTTTGATTTTTTGAAATATAATGTTCTTACATTTGGCAGTTTACCTTGGGATTGCAAATATTCATCTTCCGCTGCCATCATTTTTCAGCGCAAGCTTTATTAAATTCATTATATGCATGGTCTAACCCATAAAGATTTTATGTTATAATAAGTTACACCATTTTCTACAGCCTCCATATTCGATTGACACAAAGCTAACACAACGGTGTTTTATCAGTTTCTACATAATTGATATTTATAATTCTAAAAGCTAAATAGGTTTTCATAATACTGAGAGTATCAGATGTTGGAATTCCTATCATTTTGAAACGCTATTTATACCCATCTCACTTCAAGAAACAATGAGTTATGTTGTCTTACTAATGAGCAACTTGAAAGGTAACGCGTATAGTTACTAGTTTTATTAATGAATAAAACATTTATTTACATCTACCCTCCTCCACTAATGGTAATATTATGATAAGTATGTTCTGTTTTTCAAACAGTATCCATTGCCCACAACACATCATATGGCTGATCTTCACTCAAAACTGTTATAGTCAATATACAAAAAATTGTCACTATTATACCTCAATTCCTTGTGTTCTACTTGTCTGCATCTTCTAACTTCGTTTATCCATATATCCAAAGATTTCAATAAGAGGTCACTATGCTAGGGTTGAATGCCCTTGAACTCGCAAGGATACAATTTGCATTTACGGTTTCTTTTCACATTATCTTTCCTGCCATTACGATAGGCTTGGCGAGCTTTCTGGCGGTATTGGAAGGTTTATGGCTTAAAACACGTAATACGGACTACAAAACGTTATATCACTTCTGGTCAAAAATTTTCGCGGTTAATTTCGGTATGGGCGTGGTTTCTGGTTTGGTGATGGCTTATCAGTTTGGCACCAACTGGAGTTTCTTTTCTGATTTTGCCGGCTCTATTACCGGCCCGCTGTTGGTCTATGAGGTGCTGACCGCATTTTTCCTTGAGGCTGGATTCCTCGGCGTTATGCTGTTTGGCTGGCATCGGGTCGGAGAAAAGCTACATTTTTTCTCAACCTGTATGGTGGCGCTCGGCACGATTATTTCGACATTCTGGATATTGGCCTCTAATAGCTGGATGCAGACACCACAAGGCCATGAAATTATAGATAATCAGGTTGTTCCTGTTGATTGGTTCGCAGTGATTTTCAATCCCTCTTTCCCCTATCGTCTGCTGCATATGGGAACAGCGGCATTCCTGGCCTCTGCATTTTTCATTGCGGCTTCTGCTGCCTGGCATTTGCTGAAAGGCAATGATTCATCCGCCATGAGAAAAATGTTGTCAATGGCGATGTGGATGATCCTGATTATTGCCCCATTGCAAGCCATCATTGGCGATATGCACGGGTTGAATACATTAAAACATCAACCGGCTAAAGTCGCTGCCATGGAAGGTCATTGGGAAAATCATCCTGGTGAAGCTACCCCATTGATTCTATTTGGTATACCCAACCAGGAAGCGGAAGAGACACGTTATGCAATCAAGATCCCCTATCTTGCCAGCCTGATTCTGACACACAGTCTGGACAAACAAGTTCCAGCACTAAAAGAATTTGCCCCAGAAGATCGCCCAAATACTTTTATGGTGTTTTGGGCATTTCGCATTATGGTGGGATTAGGGATTTTGATGATTTTTGCTGGCATTTGGGCGCTATGGTTGCGTCATAAAAAGCGCCTGTATGAAAACCCGCTCTTTCTCCGCTTTATGCTCTTGATGGCACCTTCTGGCCTTATCGCAATTCTGGCGGGCTGGTTCACCACAGAAATTGGCCGTCAACCGTGGGTCGTCTACGGCTTAATGCGCACCAAAGATGCAGTATCAGCACACGGTGAAATCCACATGAGCATCAGCTTGCTTATTTTCTTTGTCGTCTATGCCGCCGTCTTCGGGGTGGGTTACGCCTATATGATGAAACTCATCCGTAAAGGCCTTCCACAAGCCCCCAATAAGGAGTCAGTAAATGGGTATTGATCTTCCTCTCATTTGGTTCCTGATCATTATATTTAGCACCATGATGTATATCGTGATGGATGGTTTTGATCTTGGCATCGGTATCTTATATCCAGTGATTAAAGCGCAATCCGATCGTGATTTGATGATGAATTCTGTTGCTCCCGTCTGGGATGGCAATGAAACCTGGCTGGTGCTGGGCGGCGCCGGGTTATTTGGTGCGTTTCCACTGGCTTATGCAGTCGTTTTGGATGCACTGGCAATTCCATTAACCATTATGTTATTAGGCCTGATATTTCGTGGCGTAGCCTTTGAATTTCGGTTCAAAGCCACGCCAAGGCACCAACACCTCTGGGATAAGGCATTTATTGTCGGTTCAATTCTCGCCACTTTTATGCAAGGTGTCGTCGTTGGCGCAGTTATTACCGGTTTTCCTGTCGAAAATCGTGTTTATATCGGCAGCTATTTTGATTGGCTGGCCCCTTTTCCTCTGTTTTGTGGAATTGGACTCGTCATCGCTTATGCCTTATTAGGATGTGGCTGGCTAGTGATGAAAACAGAAGGTCATCTGCAACAACAAATGTACCGTGTCCTGCGCCCTTTGACATTGCTGATGCTGGTCATTATTACCATTATCAGTATTTGGACACCACTCGCTCACCCAACGATTGCTGAACGTTGGTTCAGTTTACCGAATCTATTTTTCTTCATGCCCGTACCATTATTGGTGCTGTGGTCAAGCTGGCAGCTATTGAAATCTAACCCAAACTCAAGCCATTACACCCCGTTTTTGACAGCACTATTATTGATTTTCATGGGCTTTACTGGATTGGGGATCAGCATTTGGCCGAACCTTATCCCTCCCTCTATTAGCTATGAAGGAGCTGCCTCCCCTCCTCAATCATTGGGCTTTATGCTGGTTGGTGCCCTGTTCATTATTCCGATAATTTTGACTTATACCTTTTGGAGTTATTATGTCTTCCGAGGAAAAATCACCCATGAACAAGGCTACCATTAAACCAGTACCACAGCGTCCATCATTATGGAAGCGCTTGAGCTGGATGGTAGCAATTTGGTTTTGCAGTGTATTGGCTTTATACGCCGTATCTACGTTATTTCGTACTCTAATGACAATGGCGGGAATGAAAGTCAAATGATAACTCTCTTTTTTTAATGGCTGAGACGGTATCTGAATTGATGCGTCTTATATCTCCCCGCATAGCGGGGAGTATAAATTTTTTAACCGGACGTTATGGTAAATATGGGGGGTATGACAAAAAACAAATCTACCGGATATCGTGTTTAATCTCTTTGGGTTGAATTCTCCGTTGCTTGCGACATATAAACTTAAATCATTTGCTGCTTGAGGCGGGGTTATTTGTTAGTAATTTTCAAATATAAGGTTAAATTACTGATGTGGAACGAAAGGTATTCATGCTCTGATTACATCTTCGGTACCGAACCGAACATCTTTCTTACCTCTTGTAAGCACCTGCTATCACCGGGGAAATCAGTGTTATCTGTCGCGGATGGCGAAGGCCGAAACAGCATCTGGCTCGCTTCGCAGGGGCTGAATGTGACGGCTTTCGATGTGTCCGCAGAAGGTCTGAACAAAGCGAAAAAACTAGCTACGCTTAAGGATGTGTCGGTTAATTTCAAACTCTCTGACATAGAAAATTGGCGCTGGATTCCGGAACAGTTTGATATTGTTGTTGCCATTTTTATTCAGTTCGCACCACCTGCTATGCGCAGGAGAATCTTCGAAGGAATGAAAACGACGCTGCGCCCAGGCGGGGTGATACTGATGCAGGGTTACAGACCAGAGCAGATAGAATATGGAACTGGTGGGCCGAGGGAACCTGAATATTGTTACACACGGGCGTTACTGGAAGAAATGTTTGGGGATTTCAACATAATCAAATTAGATGAATATGATACTGAACTCCAAGAAGGGACAGGTCATTCTGGTATATCTGCTTTGATTGATTTAGTCGCATTTAAACCGAGTTGATTGGCATCCTCCTGGCTGTGTGAAAAAGCGGGTTAAATGCCCGCTTCAGATCGCTGTATGGGCTTCTTCTGTACTTATCGGCTGATAACTTATTACTCAGGCAGCATTTCCATGACAATCTGTCCCGCATCTGATACGGTCACGTATCTGGTCAAGGGTAACACCGTATAGATGTGAAACTTATTTGATAAATTTTATGGCTATAAAATAGGAAAACTATGATCACCCCATTTTTGCAACACTGATTTTTAACCTTTGATGGGCTTGCTTAAATCTATCCTGTGTCTCTATGGGCAAGGATGCCCGCGCCACGATGAGTTCCGCGCCTGATGAACCTAAAAAACCCCTCGGCCTCAGTGAGCCATTTCTATTATTAGGCTGAATAACAGCAAAATAAAATGGGTTCCCGATCAGCAAATAACGTTTATACGCATTACCTTTCAAGTTGCTCATTATAAGACAACATAACTCATTGTTTCTCCCCGCTTCGCGGGGAGATATAAACAATTACATTGATTTGCAAGCCACAATTTGGAATTTATTGGTTATCAACCATAAGCCATCAATGCTTTCTGACATAATTTCGAGCGAATACAATCTTGTTGGGAGAAATGGATCACACTGATAGCTTCGTCATCAGAAAACCGCTTTAATGCATCCACCAATCCTGATGTGATATTTGTTGGCAAATCACACTGGCTAACATCACCATTTACAATCACGGTTACATTTTCTCCTAACCGCGTTAAAAACATTTTCATTTGATTAACGGTAACATTTTGCGCTTCGTCAAGGATCACAAATGCATTTTCAAATGTTCTTCCTCGCATATAGGCAAAAGGGGCAATTTCTACTTTGCCAATTTCAGGACGCAAACAATATTGCAAAAATGAAGTTCCCATACGTTTTAATAACACGTCATAAACCGGACGGAAATAAGGGGCAAATTTCTCTGCCATATCTCCTGGCAGAAAACCAAGATCTTCTTCTGCCTGTAATACCGGACGCGTCACAATAATTTTATCAACCTCTTTATTGATTAAGGCATCGGCCGCCATTACGGCACTAACGTAAGTTTTGCCACAACCCGCCTCACCATTAGCAATAATCAATTGCTTGTTATTGATCGCCCGCATATAACGATACTGCACTTCGCTGCGCGGCATAATTTCTGAAGTATCCCTGCTTTCACGCGCCATTCCGATAGCCTCCACACCTCCTAGCTGCACCAGTGAAGTGACATTATCGTTATCCCGATAACGTGATTCCCTTTTTAACATTCTTCTGACTTCACGGCGAGATTTCATCACTGCTTTCTGTCTACCCATAGTTGCACACCTTATTGTTAGCCTCACTTTACGGTGTCTTAACATCGATGTTATTTATAGATAGGAGCTCCCTTTTAAGCTCATTAAAGGCCCATAAAAAAACCGACGCTAAGATCGTCACTTTTTATCAGTGACATGATCTTAAGCGCCGGCTCCTAACCGAGAATGCAGTTTTAGTATCTGTCATTAGCATTCCTCGCATCTTTCCGTTTTCTTTGGTGTAATCTAACGGACTATGATGTCAGTATAATGACAGTTTTTTATTTATGACAAGCTCAATGGTTAAGTTTTACAATTACCTGCCAAGCGATATCCCGCTTTTTTAGCTTCTGCTTCTGAGCGGAAGTAAATTGCGTTTTTATCTGCCAGCGTTTTATAGCCAGCACAGTGTACAAAATGATAAATCTGGCTATTTTTATTCCCCTTAATTATCTCATTTTGCGCCATCAATCTTTGCTGCGATATTAAACTCTGGCCTGAATTTTTATGTCCCAATTCCCACTTTTTGCTGCCAGTCACAAATGGGTTATGGTGCCCCATAATCTTGGCGATTCGGTTATCTCTTTCACGCTCCCAGGCATTCACTGGATACTGGCGATCCCATGCCATCATCAATTGTTGCTGTTGGCGTGACATAGTCAGATTATAGCGGTCATGCATATAGAAATAGACTCTGGCAACCATACCTTTTACTCTATCGCGTGGTTCAAACAAATGTGATTTAAAATCCACCTTACTGCTACATGAACCATACATATTAGGTGTGTTTCTGGCGAGCATTCCGTAACCAAAATTACTGCGATCACCGTTAACTTCACCGATTGATGGCGCCAGATTATGCATGTCTGATTCGATCATGCGAAATACAGGATCGGTTTCAACGCAGTTTTTCCGCCCACCATTTTGCCAACATTGACGCTGATGCCCAAATACCCAGGCTGGCACCATATGTTCCCATTCAATGCGTGCAGCCCTTGTTTGCTGTGATCTGACGTGATAACCGCAAGAAGCCAGATCAACACGCCCACCACTTTTGCCAACCCATTGCCAATCACATCCACAATATAGTGTGCCTATGCCTGATTTTGTTTGTCCATTATAAACATTTTTTCTTGATTCAACTTTAGCTTGTTCGAAGCTGGTCGGTGCACTCCATGCATGAAAAGAGAGGGTTAATCCAAAAACCAAAAGATAACGTGCCAACTGACCTATTTTACTATTCAAAATAATACCTATTTACTTATTGTGCATAACATCCATCTATTATCCTGCCTGACAACACGCTAAAATGACAAATATTATTCGTCGATTTCCCTTTAACGATTAGGAAAACGTCAATGCATTATTTGAATTAATTGATAGTAATATGATTTATACAATAAGCTCAGGGAGAAAAAACAAGTTACTAACTGAAAACAACCGTGCTATGTTCAGGCACGGTTTTTATAGATAATAATCCACTTTATCCAGATGCAGTCGGTTATCTCACAACTAAAACAGCAATGTTGGCATATCCTACAATACCCGATGCATTTGAACCCAGCAAGTGAGTTGAGATATCTGGCCGACGGGATCCGACAATAATCAAATCTGCATTAATCTCACGCGCTGTAGACAACACCTTATCCCGTGGAGAGCCGAAGGCAACAGAGAATGATACCCTGTCTTTAGGTACATCAATTCGTTCTACGACTTTTTTCAGTTCCTCTTCAGAATTCGCTATTGCTTTTTTAGCAAAAGCACTCAATAAATCATAGTGGTAACTATAATTCACGGAAAATCGGGAAATATCTGGCACAGAGTGAAAAAGATGGACTTTGCATTAGATATTTTTGCCAAATATTCAGCATGTTTGATTGCATTATCAGTTAATATATCTTCCGCAATATCAATTGGAACTAAAATCGTGTTATACATACATATTCCCCCTGTAATCGGATATAACCACTAGCTATTGAGCATCAATTAAAATCAATAAATTAGCATTCTCACTACCAATAATTATCGCACTACTAATACAGATGTTTTTGCATATCTGACAACTCCAGCAGAGTTGGAACCCAACAAATGCGTCGTGATATTAGGCCGTCTTGAACCGATAACAATCAAATCAGCGCCAATTTCATCCGCTGTAGCAGTAATTTCGTCTCTTGGTGAACCAAATGCAATCGAATAGGAGATCTGACGATTTGGTAATCCAATGGAATCAACCCGCTTTTTCAAGTCCTGTTCTGCCTTGATAGTCGCCTTGTCCTTAATTTCCATATAGCCTAGTGCATAAGCATTAATAATCGCCGATGAAATGGGTAATACATGTAAAAAATGGAGTTTGGCCCCTGTTTCCCTGGCGATTTTAAGCGCACAGTCAACTGCCTTGTTGGTTAGATCTTCTTCTGAAATATCGACTGGTACTAAAATAGTTTTGTACATATGCACGCTCCTACTTATCGAAATACCTAGTTATCCTGATTTCTTTTAGTATATTGAAATGTGGATAACTTACTGTGAGTTATCTAACACCTAAAACATGTTAGCGCCTATTCAGATTCATGGATAGGGATTAGCCCGATAAGGTCATGTATTCGAGGCGTTGTTTATAGTACTTCAGCGAAAGAAAATATTATGTTTAAAGCCAATCAACACTCTGAATACATTGCCCCTTTATCTCGCGACCCCTGATTGATTATCACTCCACCTGTTCAAAGGTGGAGTGAAGTTAAATTGAACACGATTACAAAAAACTGGCGTTTAAAAAAGCGATTGTCAATAAACTGTCATGGCATTTCTTTAATTTTTTTAGAAAGGGATATTTGTCGGGAGTACGGGCTGCAAGACGAGAGGAATAACGTGGCAAAGACAGATTGAGAGCACAATAAGTTTCAGGCGCGATTATTTCATTTTGTGATGGGGAACGCTGTACATAATTACCTGTATTTGCGGTTGTTTCAGCATCCTGATACCACCTGTTAAGTCTATAATCACCTTCAACGTAACTACCATCATTCACATCATACAGAAACTCCTGAACTCCACGAATTTGTGTGACAGCAATACCTCGGATTGCCAAATATTCAGCCTGGTCTTCATAAATTTCAATCAGAGTCAGATAGTTCCTGTTACCTGTCTGAGCATAAAGCTGCTGCAATGATAAAACCACACTATAAAAATTAAAGGTTGGCCGTATATCATAGACATAGAATGGTTGTTCATCCTGGAATTTACGCCCCACTCAATAGCAACCTCTCGATTAGCTGTCGTTGCGACAAATGCTGAAGGGATTGTAGTTGCTCATTCCCTGCTTTCATCGCGTTCCTGAATATGTTCCACAATATCGTCATTCGTTCCCGGAGGAGAAAATCCTCCCCCTGCTGAACGGAAAATTATTTCTGGAGAGCGCGAATCCATTCGGTAAACTCTGGTAACTGGTGACTGAGCATAGGATAGCGCTGTGTATAAAAATAAAACGCATAATAAATAAAGGAGTTTTGAAATTCTCATTAAATGTTCCTCCCTTAAAATTTTATCAATTTTCAGAAAAACCAGAAAAATGATTCAAGATTATGGAAACCAAGCTTGTACTGAATTGAATTGCGGGCCGTTATATGAACCAGAACCCCATTTGTTACATCGAAATCCAGTCTGATCATCCAAAAGTGCCACCATCTGTCCACTGGCTTGGGCTGCCAGAATAGTTGCGTAAGCGTTTTTTCCACTATCATAGTCACTTTCTAACTTACTGTAAGCCCAATAAATTTGGACATCATCATTATTCCAACTCCGCCCTTTTTTTGATAACCAAACTGCCCACTGATCCCAGCCATTAGCATTTGACCATACCCCGACCACATAACCTCTTCCACATTCCATCATGGCCGTGCCGATCTTGAAGACTTGTGTCTTACGATCAATAGGGTTAGGGTTTAAAAAATGTGTTGTTCTAGTTAGTTTCGTACCATTTGAGCAAGCCGAACAACTCAGCGCTATCATTATCGATATGAATAATTTATATTTTTTCATAATATTTATTCCCCAAAGAAAGATAATCATCTGCAAGGCAAAGCCTTACCATCCAAATCAAGCATAAAATCATTTCCTTTGTTATTTGAATACTACACACAGAAGCGCCAATATCAGGACAAGATCACAAATTGCGAATGTTTTTTGATCAAAAATGACCATAGTCAGGGCGCGAGCATACTCTGATTAATTTTCACCCAAAGAAAACGCTTGCCCGATAATCATCACACCAACTCGCTTTTTTAAGCTTATTTCTTTGGCTGGGTGCACCGCAATCGCACTGTTTAACCATATTCAGCACGATACGTCGAAATAAAGCCAGATTCTCAACGGCTCCATCCAGAACAATCCGTGAATCATCTTCTTTAAAAACAACATCAAGGATATAGTGCTGACTATTTTCAATCCGCCAGTGTTGGCGAATGTAGTACCCCAATAATTTATGCTTGGGCGAGAGAGAACTCACATAATACGAGGTCTCTACCGTTCCTTTGCCCTTTTGTGTCCGGTGGCGTTCAACGGCAATAATACTGCGGATTGTCGGCCACTTATCTGCCAGTTCTGGTGGCAGTTTTGCCTTTAACTGAAAGACATAGCGCTCTTCCCGTCGACCATGCGCTTCTTGCTTTATTTCCGTGATAATTTTTTCTTTACCCGCATCAAACACTGCCTGAAATTGAGACCGGACAGCCTCCCATAGATGAGGCTGATTTTTCTTCACCTGAACAACGACATGCGCCTTTTTTTCACTGAGCTTTTCCAGCGTTTGGCGCTGACAATGCAAGGCATCCAGCGTCACGATACTGCCTTTCAGATTAAGGAGTTCCAACATCTGTTGGACGATACGGATCTCTCCATTTTTCGTGGCCGTCGCTTTTTGGCTTAGACAACCATGAAAATTCATCTGACACCAGAACAAAAACGTGCCCTCGAATTGATGCATGATACAACTCGTGACAGTCGAGTCAGTGATCGCATCAAGGCCGTGCTTTTGGCGTCAGAGGGCTGGACTGTCCAGATGATTGCACAGGCCTTGCGTATTCATGAAAGTACGGTAAGCCGTCACCTAAAAGATTTCATCGCGCAGGAAAGCTCACCCCGGAAAATGGCGGCTCTGAAAGCCATCTCTCTGCCGAACAATCCGCCGACCTGATTGACTATTTGACGGCAAATTTGCTGCATACCACCGCTCAAATTATGGCCTATGTCCGAACACGTTGGTCGGTTTCTTTCAGCGTGGGCGGAATGACGAAATGGCTTCACCGCCAAGGTTTCAGCTACAAAAAACCAAAGGGAGTGCCTCATAAATTCGATGCGAATAAACAGTAACAATTTATTGATGACGACCAGTCTCTGAAAGACGGAGCGGGTCAGAATGGCTGGATGAAAGCAGGAAAAAATCAGGTATAGTTAGTCAAGACCAAGGCAGTAGTACCCGTCTCAATATTCTGGTGCCCTCAATTTACAACGAATTGAAGACACCAGTAATCCGGGAATATCCGAGGAATCAATGCCGAAAACATCGCGTATTTCTTCGGCGCGCTCCGGGAAACTTACTCGCTTTCGCAAAAAATCCATATTATTTTGGATAGTGCGGGTTACCACCGGGGGTAGACCCAACAGTCGTGTCACCAGCCGCCATTTCGATTATGGAAGGTTAAGACGGGCATTCATATCAAGGTCGAAACGTCCATAGGGATTGACGTGTTCCCATATCAATGGCGTCAAAGCAGCATAATCTCGGAGCGTAAATTTCCTTTCCCAATGAGGTTGGGACAATACTTCCTGAATCATCAGCGTGTTGATGTAAATCATGCAGTTTTGGAGCAGGTGCAGTGCCAGCATACTGATTTCATGATCTTCACGGCGGTTACAGTATCCATCGTCTCGTCTCATGCGGTAAATCTGGTCATGATGCCTGTTGCAGAAAAAGCAAACCTATAGCAGAATCAACATAACCTGACACATTCGATGTGCTCGGTGAACAACTCATCAACTGAACATCTTTTTTGTCTTCTTATCGCTTTTGCCCCACCCCATTTGTGTTCTATGGGATTCAAGTCCGGACTATAAGCGGGCAGCCACTCTAATTGAGATTGACTCTCTGCTATCCAGCACTATATTCTTGATGTGGTTTTTAAAGAAGATGATTCACGGATTGTTCTGGAGGGGGCGGTTGAGAATTTGGCCTTATTCCGGCGTCTCGTTTTGAATAGGGTCAAACAGTGCGATTGCGGGGCCCCCAGCCAAAGAAACAAGCTTAAAAAAAGCGAGTTGGAGTGATGATTATCGTGCAAGAGTTTTCTTTGGATGAAAATCCATCAGAGTATGCTCGCGCCCTGCCATGAACGTAAACGCTCAATTAACCCGTGCAATTCACATAATCTCGCTGATATTCACATTCCACGGGAGCAGATCGTGCAGGGGATCACCGGATTGGCGTTTGGGGAGTTCGGTGAAAATATGCCGGAAGTAAAAATACGGATTGATGTCATTGGCCCGGCAGGTCATCACCAGACTGTATAAATTCGCGCTGGCAAATGCGCCTGCTGCTGAAGTCGAAAAAATCCAGTTTTTGCGCCCGGTGGTGAACGGACGGATATCCCGCTCGGTAATATTATTGTCAATGCTGATATGCCCGTCTTCCAGATACATTATTAGTTTCGGCCACTGATTCAGCGCATAGGTGATCGCCGTGCCGATAGCACTTTTCGGCAACACCGTCTGACTCGCCTCCGTCAGCCAGTCGTGAAAGTTTTTCAGCAGAGGACAGGCTTTTTCCTGCCGTAACCGTCGTCGTTCATCGGGGCTGAGTAATCGCGCTTCCCGTTCAATGCCGTACAGTTTGGCGATAAACGTCAGTGCCTGCTCAGCGCGGCCGGCTTTTTTACCGGCCTGTACTTTCTGGGCATCGGTAAATTTACGCCGGGCATGGGCCATGCAGCCCGCGTGTTTAACGGATTTCAGGGTATCATAAGCGGCATAGCCATCCGTCAGCAGATACCCCGCATAATCACCCAAAAAATCCGCGACACAGCGACTACTGCGGCTTGGCTGATAGTCAAAAATCACCGCCGGATGCGCCGCAAATTCACCACTGCGATACACCCACATGTAGGATTTGCTTTGCGCCAGGCGATCGACTTCGCGAAGCACCTGCACCGGCGTTTCATCCGCACAAATCAACGGTTCACTGAGCAAGTGAGTCCGCATCAGGTCAACCAGCACATGCACTTTGCGCCCGAGCTGGACACACCAGTTCGCCAAGGTACTGCGGCTGATTTCAATCCCGGAGCGGGCTAAAATATCGGCCTGCCGATACAGGGGCAGCGCATCGACATATTTCGCCGTGACTATCGCGGCCTGCGTGTCCGGGCTGGCGATGGTCCGGGGTAACAGGCTGGGCGGAACCGGTGCCGTGATGATGTTGCTGTGGGCTTCGGTTTTGTCACACTGCCGGCAGGCGTATTTGGTGCGTTCGTGACGAATGACGCTCACTTTTTGCGGGATGATTTTCAGCGTTTCTGACGTTTCGGTGCCGCAGGCATGCAATGGTTCACCGCAACAATCGCAGTGCGGCGCATTCAGCGTATGACGCAGCACTTCCCGCGCCAGCCCGGCCGGCAACGGCTGACGGCCTTTTTTGTGATGCGCCGGGGCCGGTTTCGGCAGGCTCTCCTGCTGTTCCGCTTTCGTTGAACGTCCCTTTGTCGGCCTTTTCGCTCTGTTTACCAAAGCGTTTTAATTTGCTGAGGTTAAGCTGTTCGAGCAGATGTCTGAATTTGATGATCTTTTTCCTGAATATCGGCCTGAAGCTGATAAATCAGGGCTTTTTAGTTGGTCAATATCATCAGGCAGGTCAGTCATGACTCAGGCTCTCAGAAGGAAAATCTGAGTGTGACAGCGCCACGGGGATCATGCAAATGAGCAAATGAAGGATGCAGTGTCACCGGTCACACTTTTAATTCCCGCAAGGGCTGATGAGCGCGGGAATGGGATAAGGTCAGCCCGGAAAGCAGCCAGTTCAGTTGCTGACGAAGGATGTGCACCGGTGCCATCCGACACCGGAGACGGCCACTGGAAGCGACCTTTTTCCAGCCGGCGATAGTAAAGCCAGAAGCCATTGGTGTCCCAGAACAGGATCTTGAGTTTATCGCGCTGGCGATTACAGAAAATAAATCCGGCTTCACTGAGCGGATCTAACCCCAGCGCATCAACCACACTGGCCAGCCCGTCGATGGATTTTCGCATGTCAGTCTGGCCAGACACCAGATAGATGTTGCCAACCGGTATCATTGCAGCGCCTCAACCCAGTGGCGGATCTGTACAGTGGATAACGCCGCGGGTAACTCAACCCGGATCCCGTTAGGCAGGCAGAGTATGACGGGATGTCCGGTATCCGGGAACTCATCAAGCACAACGGGATGCAGGCGCTGCGGTTCAGACTGTTGCCGAAGTTTTTTGGACCAATAGTAAAAGGTGGCGAGATTAATCTCATGGTGCTGGCAAAACGCGGTCACCGTCAGTCCGCTCTGCTTCTGGGAATCAATCACCGCTGCCCAATGTTGCTGTTTTTCAGTCAGTGTCATGGTGGTTTTCCTTATCAATAAGAGAAAACACACTATGACAAAAGATTAATGCGCTGGGTATGTGGGGTTAATTGCGCGGTTACGTTAAAAAAAGGTGCTGAAATAACAGCACCAAAATATGTGACACCCCAAAATTGAAGTTATTCTTTTTTATCTAACGGAAAAGGGACAGGATGTTTCGTGTTGTAGTTAAAGGTATACATTGCTGTTATGACCATCATGACAACGAGTGTCCATACCACTTCTTTTGCTCCGGTTCCCAAAACTGCCCAGATGCAATAAATGAAGGCAATAAACGTAATGATGATATATCGCGTTTTCTCTTGCCCAAGATGACCATGACCAATTAACAGCAACGCTGCACAGGTATACAGGTAAGGTATCAAGGTAAAAATCACAGAGACGGAAGAAACCAAGCCAAATTCTTTCGCGGCATTTGGCGAAATACTACTGAGTTGGAAAAGCGTCATTAAAACACCCAATATCAACAAACCCGCAACTGGCGTTCCGGCTTTGTTCACTTTGGCAAAGATTGAAGGAAACAGCCCATCATCTGCGGCAGCTTTGGCAGTTTGCCCTGCGAGCAATGTCCAGCCGCCCAATGATCCCAAACAGCCGGCCGCCGCACAAAAGGCAACTACTGCTCCTGCGGTATCGCCCAACGCCAATCGGGCAGCATCGCCAAAAGGTGAAGAGGAGATTTTCAACGCCGCGTTAGGGATCATGCCCATAATCACGCTGCTGGACAGCACATAACAGACGGCAGCAATCAGCACACCACCAATAGTCGCGATCGGCACGTTACGTTTAGGATTTTTGACCACACCAGCCGCAACAGAAGCACTTTCAACGCCAATAAAAGACCATAATGTGACGTTTAAAATACTTTGAATCGCGCCAAAGGTATTCAATCCACTGACGTTCCACGCATCCATATAGGTCTTACCGTTGAACCAGAACCAACCCAATACGGCGGTTGCTACAATCGGAATCAATGCTAAAGTGGTCGCTACCGCTTGCACTCGGGTAATAACATGTGGCCCGATAATGTTCAAAATGACAAATATCCACAGTATGACTGTACAAGTGATGGTTAAAATAATGGGATCTTTCAGGACAGGGAAAAAATAGCTCAGGTAACCCACGCCAATCACAACCATAGCGATATTACCGATCCAACACGCCAGCCAATACAAAATATTCGTCTGATAACCTAAAAAAGGACCAAAGGCCCGTCGTGCATAGGCATAAGACCCCCCCGGGCTGTCATCCAGTGAGGAGATTTTCGCATAGACGATTGATAACCCCACGGCACCAATAATAGTCACCAGCCATCCAAGGATCGCAATACCGCCTGTTGAAGCCAGGCTGGCAGGCAGCAAAAAAACGCCCGATCCCATGATGTTACCCGCAACCATCAGAGTAACGGGGATCAATCCGACTTTTTTTGCCTCTGAAACATTTGCCTCTGAAACAATAGCCATAATCTATCTTCCCATTTTCACTTTTTTATACACATAACGTGATAAATGCCGTTGATAATCTCTGTGCCTTCCGTTTCATGCTCAAAACCAGGAAATTCATGATCCCACTTTTGTAACGCATGCAAATATCCAATTTGGGGACTGGTTTTATCACCAAAGTTTTCGCCTGAAAGCAGCATGGGAATACCGGGCGGATATGGAATGATAGCGTTCGCCGCAATGCGATGAGGTAAATCGTCCAGGGCCACCATTTCCACATTATTGGTCACAATGGCCTGATAAGCGGCTCGCGGAGTCATTTCCATTTTGGGTAAACCAGCATATGCCCGATTCAGTTTTTCACCCGGATTATTCTGTCGCAAATAATCGAACATTTTATCGCCTAACTCTTTCAATCCTAATTGCTCATACACTTCCGGGCGCTGCTCTACCAAATCTGGCAACACCTTATTCAAGGGCGTATTAGCATCATAATGATGTTTGAAAGACAACAAGGTGTTAAGCAATGTTCCCCATTTTCCTTTGGTGATCCCCATTGAAAACAGGAACATAATTTGGAAGTCTGTCGTGCGGGTCGGTACGATACCGTGCTGGCTTAACCATGCGGTGACTAATGCGGCCGGCACGCCCTGTTTTTTCAACTTACCATTATCTCCCATGCCCGGAGCCAATATGCTGACTTTAATCGGATCAAGCATACTCCAGTTATCCGGCAAATCTTCAAATCCGTGCCAACTGTCTCCCGGACGCATTACCCAACAACTTTGTTCTTTCGCCAGTAATTCCTTTGGCGCATCCTCAAAGGCAATTTTCTTACCGGTTGCAGGATCTGTCACTTTTTCCTGATTCCAGGGTTTAAAAAACCAATCTCCCTTCTTATTGAAATCTCGATTCAAGCGTGCTAATGCCTGACGAAAATCAATGGCTTCCTCAATGACTTCCTGCGTTAATGAGTAACCGCTGTTGCCATCCATCATCGAAACGGCAATATCGTTTGAAGCGCAAATCGCATACAGAGGAGAAGTTGTTGCATGCATCATATAAGCTTGGTTAAACCTTGAAAAATCCACAGGTTTGCGTCCGTCCCGTACGTGGATAAAAGAGGCTTGAGATAGTGCATTCAACAACTTGTGAGATGAATGGGTAGCAAAGACTGTCGGCCCGGAGTGGTTTTTTGGATCTCCACGCATGGCAAAATGATCGTGATAGATTGGGTTAAACCGCGCATAGCCATACCACGCTTCATCAAAATGTATTCTATCGACGCTTTTATCCAATAACTCCTGTACATGTTTGACGTTATAACAGACACCATCATAGGTACAGTTTGTCACTACGCTATAAACGGGTTTCTGGCTCGCTATGCCCTGAATCAGTGGATTTTGTTTCAGTTTTTTCTGTAATGTTTTAACCTGCATTTCTTGTGGATAGATAGGCCCGATGATGCCATAGCGGTTACGACTCGGCAGCATATAAACCGGTTTGGCGCCTGTCAGTATCAGCCCTTGCTCAATGGATTTATGGCAATTTCGGTCAATGATCACCACGTCATCTTCGGTCATGCACGCTTGCATAATCGTGCGGTTAGAGCCTGACGTCCCCACCACGACAGAATAAGAATGGTCTGCGCCAAACACTCTGGCGGCGTTTTTTTCACTTTCACCAAATGCACCGGAATGATCTAATAGCGAACCCAATGAGGCTCGTTCAATTCCCATATCGGTACGGAAAAGATTCTCCCCATAATAGTCATGATAAAAGCGGCCAACCGGTGTTTTATTAAATCCGACTCCCCCTTGATGCCCAGGCGCCGCCCAGGAGTATTCATAGGTTCGGCTGTATTTCATCAACGCTGACATTAAAGGAGGAAATAATTGTTGACGATAACGCTGCATGGCAGCAATAGCCCGACCCGCGATAAAAGCCGCTGAATCTTCTAATATCCAGGCAAATTCAGTTAACTGTTCCAATAATTCATGATTTAGCAAAAATACCGTTTTTTCCCGATCACTTAACAAAAAGACCGGAACATTTTCCTGTCGTTCAAATAATTTATTTAATATTCTCTGTACTTGAAGATATAAATCATCATCCATGAGTGCACAACTTATCATTAAACAATCAAACGGCTCATTGGCAGAAATTATTGTATAGCTATCATCAAAAGAATCAGCAATAACAACATCAACATCTTTCTCGATTAATTTATCTGCCAACCTATGCACAGCATTTTCAACATAGTGACTATGATACCGTGTACCCACTTCATTTTTTGCTATCAATACTTTCATGGCATTATTCCTTACTCTATCTCTACTTGAACTGACAGGATAAATTCAGTGTTACTTGGCAATGACCATCGAATAGTTGATACGATCAAGGAAATTTTATGATGCTAAAATGAGCTACAGAAAAAATCACCAACAATATAATTGTTTAAGTTAACTATTTGTTAAAATATAATTTTACTATTAAAAATCACATTGATTAATATAGTGTCTATTTGAATTTGTGCAATTCATTTGTTTTTTGTCTATCTCTAAAATTTGGCGTTTATGGGTTTAGTAAGAGCCAGAGCACAATAGCGTAACCATGTGGATTTTCTTTACCAGCGTTACTATGAAAGGGTACGGGACGTCATTAAGTCAGTGTTGATGATGCCTATCACTAAATTATGGGAACAATAATGAAAGAACATCCTGATTTATGGGCCGATTTATTAAACGGCCTAAGAAACGCTTGGCCGCAAATTTCTGGTTCTATTTTGGCCGTCATGATCTGTTACGGCCGGCTTATTTATGACGGTGTGGAGCGGAAAAATCGCTGGGTCGAGCCGCTACTATGTGGAGCGCTGTCGTGGGGATTTTCCAGTGGACTGGAACTATTTGGTATTCCAAACAGCATTTCACCTGCCCTCGGCGGTGCCGTTGGTTTTATGGGCGTAGAGAAAATACGAGAGTTTGCCATTCGTGCCATCAATAAACGTTTAGGAGATAACAATGACAAGAGGGATTCGTAACCACAACCCTGGCAATATCCGTCATAGAGACAAATGGCAGGGTTTGCGTGATATCCAGACAGACAAATCATTTTGTCAATTTGTGGCACCAGAATATGGCATACGGGCGATGCTAAAAATTCTGCGCAACTACGAACGCAAATACGGGGACAATACTATTCGCCAGTTTATTTCCCGCTGGGCACCACCGAATGAAAATAATACCGAGAGTTATATCGCTTATGTCTGTAAATCAGTTGGCATAGCTAGCAGTGCCGTGGTGGATGTAGAAAATGTCGCCACGATGAGCCGACTGGTTAAAGCGATCATTCAAATGGAAAACGGCCAACAGCCTTATCCCGATGAGGTGTTTAAGCGAGCATTTGAATTGTTATAAGTTCTAATCACCGCCAGTAGGCGGTGATTTTCAACAGTATTGTATCCCTCTTACCCGCAATTATAAAAATCCGCTAAAATATAACTTGCTTAATATTCGAGATCATGCGTTAATAGCGGAGTCGGTTTGAAAGACAGACCTCATACAAAGCAGTTTATTAAAGCAGTTCTCATCCTCAGGCGTTATCCCAGATATCCCTTCTTTTTGAGTTTCTACGTTAAGCGCTAAGTAGTTTCTGTAAAACAAGCCATATTCGCCTAAAAAGGCTCAATTAAAGGAAATATCACATGTCTAATAAAATGACTGGTTTAGTAAAATGGTTTAATGCGGATAAAGGTTTTGGTTTTATCTCCCCTGCCGATGGAAGCAAAGACGTATTCGTACACTTCTCCGCAATTCAGAGTAACGACTACCGTACTCTGTTCGAAGGCCAGAAGGTCGAGTTCTCCATCGAGAAAGGTGCCAAAGGCCCAGCAGCAGCAAACGTTGTGCCTACAGCGTAAAATATTCCCTGAATCCCTTCCTCTGCGATAACGAAGACGGCCTCAGGCTTGAGTAGACAGAGTGACGGGATGTCAGAATATTTTCAGTTGCCGGTATGGATAAAACCAGACCGGTTTCTGAAACATCCCTCCAGTGTTCCCGTGCTAGTTAATCCTTTTTCTGGCGAGGGGATATTTATGCCAGATGCCTTCAATATACCGCCAAAAAGATTATATAAGAACAAAACACTATATATAGGGATTTGGAGATTTGATTCTTAAGAGTCTTATATGATAACCCCATAGGCACGCCATCAGCATTTTCAAAACTCCTTATATCTAACTTTAATCTCTGACTCTATTCAAAAATTCCCCAAACGACACTTATATCAGTATTTTTTATACAAATAATCAAAAAATACACAAACTCATTCCCTTATAACAAAAATCAAAAAAACAAAGCATCCGTTTATGAAAGCGTTAGTTAGCCAATCATATTCTAGCGTGCAGCACTGTTACATAACTCAAATTTAATTTATTAGCATGACTAATTATTATCACGAGCAGGAGTTAAGCAATGCCTATGCCACGTAATAGTAACAATAATATTAAATTCCCACTCAGTTCTCCCCAGCAAGTCGTCTGGCTCGACCAGATCTTCCGTCCTCATAGCACCTGCTATAACTTAGGTTCAGTGATTCTTGTTGAGGGAAAATTGGATGACGCGCTGTTAGTACGCGCTGTTGAGACCGTTGTTTATCGTCATGATGCATTGCGTTTACGACTTGTTAAAACTCAGGAATTACCACGGCAAGACTCACCGAGGCCTTGTCTGTATCCGTGACAATCCACGATTTCTCAGGTTATGCTGATGCTGAAGAACAAGCTGAACAATATATCCGTACTGCCTTCATACGCCCGTTTGATTTGTACAATGAACTATGGCGTTTTGCACTGTTACGGGTAAGTGATAACCGTTGGTACTTCCAGTTTTGCTGTCATCATCTTATTGGCGATACGACGACTTTAAGACTTATTTCCGAAGAAATAGCCAATACGTATACTCGGTTAAGCAGAGGAAAGAAATCGACAAAAGCGGCGCCCTCTTATCTCGACTTAATTAATGAAGATAATGCCTATTTAAACTCACAGCGCTATCGACAAGACCAGCAATTCTGGTCAGAGCGCTATAAAAATTTACCGCCTGCCTTAATTCAGCCATCAAATTTAGAGAAAACAACAGATAGCGAACATACCGAACCTTTAATTTGGCCACTGGATAAAACGCTCTTCCAGCGAATCGAAGAGATTGTCGCTGCACATGGATTGTCTGTCCTGCATTTTATGTATGCCGCGCTGGCTTGCTATTTTTCACGTACTGCTTATTCGCTGACAAACCGTACCGAAGATGAAGATATTGTTATTGGTATTCCCGTAGATAACCGTAAAAACAGCAAACAAAAACGCACGGTGGGGATGTTTTCATCGGTGATTCCGGTCGGTATAACTGTTTCGCCCCATGATACTTTCCTTGATGTGATGAGCAAAACTGCAACAGAATTGCGGCGTTGCTACAAACATCAGCGTCTTCCCCTCACAGAAATCAATCGTCTCACACAAATCCAGCAGCAGACCGGACGCACCCAGTTATTCGATATCATGCTGTCATTTGAGCGGATAGGAGTGAACGCCGATATACCCGACGCCACACTCAAATACTCAAAAATACAACGTGGTGCAGCGTTTCCTCTGACTATCGCAGTCCACCAATATGCCTTTGCTAACAGTGAGGATGCACAGAAACCGGTCACCCTTGAGTTTAATTTTTCGCCCAATTACCTGAGTCGTGCTGAAGTGACAGCACTCCAGTCCCGTCTCATGGTGTTGATAGAAGCCGCCCTGACGTCTCCAAAAACCCAGATCCGATGCTTACCTCTATTATCGCTAACAGAGCAGCAACAATTACTGGTGGATTTCAATGCCACACAGATAGATTTCCCACAAGAGACCCTGATCCATCAATTGTTCGAAGCACAAACGGCAAAAACACCCAACGCAACAGCCGTCGTGTTTGCCGAGCAATCCCTGAGCTATGACGAGCTTAACCGCCGAGCCAACCAACTGGCTCATTACCTGATTGCGCAGGGAGTGCGGCCGGATGATCGGGTCGCTATTTGTGTCGAACGCAGTCTGGAGATGATAGTCGGCTTTCTGGCTATCCTCAAATCTGGCGGGGCTTATGTGCCGATTGATCCCACTTATCCGGCCGAACGACTGGCCTATATGCTGGAAGATGCCGCCCCGGTGGCTTTACTGACCCAATCAGTGCTGGCCCGGTCAGAGTGGCTCGCTCAGTTTAACGCCTTGCCAACGGTCTTGCTGGATAACCAAGAACCGTATCTGGCAACACAACCTACTGATAATCCAGCGCCTCAAGCCTTGGGGTTGACGCCCCGCCATCTGGCTTATGTCATTTATACTTCCGGTTCGACCGGTCAACCGAAAGGGGTAATAATCAAACATCATAGCCTGTGCAATTTAGTAACCGCCCAGCAACATGCCCTGACACTCACTGCCGACAGTCGCGTCTTACAATTCGCCTCCAATAGCTTTGATGCCAGTATTTCGGGAATATGTCCATGGCTTTAATGACGGGTGGGCGTCTCTATCTCGTTAATGACCCGCGGCGGGTGTCCGGCGACAGCTCTCTAGCTGATCCAGCGACATACTGTATGACCGCATTTTTCTGACCTTATTTCGCTTCAGCATCTGACCTGTAACCGCCAGTTACAGTGATGACGACTTTGCCTGTCTGGCGCATATCGTGCAAACCTTGCTGGCGGGCAATTGCGTATCAGACTGTCCATAACCCGCTTAGTCAAACAGGCTGGTCGGCCGGTCAGATAATCACTATGGGCCGACAGAGATTCACGTTGTCACAGTCTATTCCTTCGCTGATTCCATCGCAAAATAATCCGCCCCCGATTGGCCGCCCGATAGCCAATACCCGGATTTATATTCTGGATGCACACGGCCAACTTGTTCCTCGCGGTGTGGCGGGAGAAATTTATATTGCAGGTGTCGGCGTGGCTCGCGGTTACCTGAATCGCCCTGAACTCACCGCCGAACGTTTCCTCGCTGACCCGTTCTCTTCCACCCCCAATGCGCGGATGTACAAGACTGGCGACCTCGGTCGCTGGCTGCCCGATGGCAATATCGAATACCTCGGCCGCAATGATTTTCAGGTCAAACTACGCGGTTTCCGCATTGAGTTGGGGGAAATAGAAGCCAGACTGACCCAATGTGACGGGGTACGCGAAGCGGTGGTGATTGCTCGCGAAGATGAACCCGGCCAAAAGCGACTGGTGGCCTACCTGTTACCACAGAAAGATGTTGAATTGGTGCCGGCTGAACTACGCCAGCAACTCGCCCAGCATCTGGCTGACTATATGCTGCCCAGTGCTTTTGTCACGCTGACATCCTTCCCGTTGACCCCCAATGGCAAGCTAGATAGCAAAGCCCTGCCTGCCCGATTTATCGGCCGTGATAGTTAGAGATTATGCCGCCCCCGAGGGCGAAATAGAAATCACCCTGGCCCAAATTTGGCAAGCGTTGTTAGGTTTGGAACAAGTGGGTCGTCACGATCATTTCTTCGAACTCGGTGGTCATTCCCTGCTTGCTACCCAACTGGTAGCACGATCCGCCAACGGTTAGCGCGAGAATTGCCATTACAGCAACTCTTTGAGCAACCTGTTTTGATGCATTTGGCTCAGACGCTCACAAATACTTCAACTATGGCTCAAGTAGTGATCCCTGTCGCTGACCGCAGCCAGTCGTTACCCCTGTCCTTTGCTCAACAAAGACTGTGGTTCCTGGGGCAACTCGATCCGGCGGCCAGCCTGGCATACCATATTCCTGTAGCATTGCGCCTGACGGGGCAGCTTAATCGCCCTGCCTTGACCCGTGCATTTGACCATTTGGTCGCCCGTCATGAAAGTTTGCGTACCCGCTTTGTACTGGTTTCCGGTCAACCTTGCCAGCACATCGATGCGGCTGATATCAGTTTTGCCCTGCCTTACCAGGATCTGCGTTTATTACCATCTGAAGCACATCACAATTTTATTGCGGAATTAACGGCACTCGAAGCTCAGACGCCTTTTGACTTTACCCAAGGTCCGCTGCTGCGTGGACACTTACTTCAACTGACAGACGAAGAGCATGTCTTACTGCTCACCCAGCATCATATTATTACTGATGGCTGGTCCGTCGGTGTGCTGATGCATGAACTCAGTGTTTTTTACCGCGCCATCCTTGATGGTCAAGACGCGCCTTTACCGCCCCTGCCGATTCAGTATGCCGACTATGCCGTCTGGCAGCGTCACTGGCTGCAAGAGGAAAAGGCCACGCTCACGGCACAACGTGATTTCTGGTGCTCCCAGCTTACAGGCGCCCCTGCCTTACTGACACTCCCGACCGATCGACCGCGCCCGGCAGTACAATCCTTTATTGGCAGCCGAGTCCCTGTGCACGTTGATGCAGACTTATTGGCCTCACTGAAAAAACTGGGATTGCGCCATCACACCACGTTGTTTATGACGGTGCTCAGTGCCTGGAGTCTCGTATTGTCCAGGCTTAGCGGGCAGGATGATATTGTTATCGGTACGCCGGTAGCTAACCGTCCGCATCATGAACTGGAAGAGTTAGTCGGTTTCTTCGTTAACACGCTGGCTTTACGCATTACCTTCAATGATGATCTCAGTGTGGCCGATCTGCTTGCCCAGATTCGGGAGCGGGCACTGGCGGCTTATGCCCATCAAGATTTACCCTTTGAGCAAGTGGTAGAAGCGCTCCAGCCCGAACGCAATCTCAGCTATAGCCCGATCTTTCAGGTGATGCTGGCCTTAAATAACACCCCCGCCCAGCCAGACACTGGCATTTCCTGATGTCCAATCACCCCATTGAGCAAATTCAGACCAGTGCTCATTTTGATTTGACCTTGTCACTGAGTGAAACCGAGGCCGGTCTGGTCGGTGAACTGGAATATGTCACCGATTTATTCGACACCACCACCGCTGAGCGGATAGTCGGTTATTTCAACAATGTGCTGACCGCCATGGTAGCGGATGAAACCCAACATATTGCCACTTTGCCGTTACTGCCCGCCTCAGAACGGCAACAACTGCTGGTGGATTTTAATACCACTCAGGCCGATTTCCCGCAAGACGCGTTGATCCACCTGCTTTTTGAGGCGCAAGCAACACAGAATCCCATACTACCGCGTATTTGAGGAGCAAACCCTCAGCTATGGCGAGCTTAATCGCCAAGCCAATCAGTTGGCCCATTACCTGATTGCGCTGGGGGTGCATCCAGATGATCGGGTGGCGATTTGTGCTGAACGCAGTCTGGACACCATCGTGGGCTTGCTTGGCATCCTCAAGGCTGGTGGGGCTTATGTCCCACTCGATCCGTCCTATCCTACCGAACGGCTGGCCTATATGCTCGAAGATGCCGCCCCCGTGGTGGTGCTAACCCAGACGGCACAAGTCCACAAGCTGCCCAACACCGTGCCGGTAGTTTTACTTGACCGTTTATTTGACAATCAAGAACCGAAGTGGGTATCACAGTCAACGGATAACCCCGACATACAAGCACTGGGACTGACATCACGTCATTTGGCCTATGTTATTTACACGTCAGGCTCGACGGGGCAACCGAAGGGGGTGATGGTCGAACACCGCAATGTCCTCCGTCTTATCGTTAATAGCGGGTTTGCTGATATTGCGCCAAATGACTGTGTCGCCCATTGTGCCAATATCGCTTTTGATGCCTCGACCTGGGAAATTTGGTCTGCCCTGCTCAATGGGGCACGCTTGCATGTGGTTCCACCATCGGTGCTGCTTAATCCGGTGCGGTTCTTCAATGTACTGGTAAGGCAAGGACAGGTCAACGCGGCACTTTGGTTAACAGCCGGTTTATTTAACGAATATCTGGATAATCTCCTTCCCCTGTTTGGGCAGTTACGTTACCTGCTTGTCGGCGGTGACTTGATCCGAGAAAGATACAACAGGTGCATTTATTTTGTCGCCCAGCCCGCGCATCTGATAAATGGATATGGTCCAACAGAAACCACAACATTTGCCGCCACCTATGCGATGACGTCCCCGGTTGATGTCACCCATTCCATTCCTATCGGCCGTCCAATTGCCAATACCCAAATTTATATTCTGGATACGTGTGGTCAGCCTGTTCCCCCTGGGGTAGCGGGTGAAATCCATATCGCGGGTGATGGTGTCGCCCGTGGCTATCTGAATCGGCCTGAACTCACCGTTGAACGCTTCCTGACCGATCCGTTCTCTTCCACCCCCAATGCGCGGATGTACAAAACCGGCGATCTCGGTCGCTGGCGGCCCGATGGCAATATCGACTACCTCGGCCGCAATGATTTTCAGGTCAAACTGCGCGGTTTCCGTATCGAGTTGGGAGAAATTGAGGCAGGACTGACCCAATGTGACGGGGTACGTGAGGCGGTGGTGATTGCTCGCGAAGATGAATTCGGGCAAAAGCGACTGGTGGCCTACCTGTTACCACAGAAAGATGTTGAATTGGCGCCCGCTGAACTGCGCCAGCAACTCGCCCAGCACCTCGCTGATTATATGTTGCCCAGTGCCTTTGTCACACTGGACACCTTCCCTCTCACGCCAAACGGAAAACTCGACCGTCAGGCGCTGCCAGCCCCCGATTTATCGGCGGTTGTCGCTCGCAACTATGAAGCCCCCGTCGGTGAGAGAGAAACCGCTCTGGCGCAGATTTGGCAAAAACTCCTGGGACTCGAACAGGTCAGTCGCCATGACCATTTCTTTGAACTCGGCGGCCATTCGCTGATGATTGTCAGCCTGATCGAAGAGTTGCAAAATCTTGGCTGGCAACTCCATGCTCGCAGTGTCTTCGCCGCCCCCATTCTGACCGATATGGCTCAGGCTATCCAGCGTGATGCCAATACCTTTGTCGTGCCACCCAACCTTATTCCTGAGAACTGTACGGCCATTACCCCCGATATGCTGCCACTGGTTTCGCTTTCCCAATCCGAAATTGATGCCATCATTGATACCGTTTCCGGCGGAGCGAGTAATGTACAGGATATCTATCCACTGGCTCCGTTGCAGGAAGGCATCCTGTTCCATCATCTGTTACAGACACAAGGTGATGCCTATTTATTACGGATCGTATTTGCCTGTGACACTCGCGAATATCTTGATGCCTTTCTGGCAGCTTTACAACAACTTATTGATCGTCATGACATCCTGCGCACAGCGGTTTATTGGCAAGGGCTGGAGCAGCCAGTTCAGGTGGTCTGGCGTCAGGCATCGCTGACTATCTGTGAATTCACCCCTGCCCAGACGGACGATATTCTAGCGCAGTTACTGGCTCACACTGATCCACATCAGCATCGTATTAATTTGAACCAGGCGCCCCTCTTTGCCGCTGATATCGCCTGTGATCCCACACAAAATGAGTGGTTGCTGGTGCTGCGCTTCCATCATCTGGTCAGTGACCATATGACCTCAGATCTGATTTTCGCCGAGATTGCCCAGATACTACAGGGCAATGCCAAAACATTGCCCCCCATGCTACCCTACCGCAACTTTATTGCCCAAACATTAAGTGTGCCCGTGGCAGAGCATGAAGCCTATTTCCGTAGCCGACTGGCGGATATTGATGAACCCACCGCCCCCTTTGGGATACTCAGCGTACCCAGCAATAATAGTGCTATCAATGAAAATAGCCTTCTGCTTGACTCCACGTTGGCACAGGCCATCCGCACTCAGGCGCGTCGGCTGGGCGTCAGCCCCGGAGTCCTGTTCCATGTGGCCTGGGCGCAGGTATTGGCCCAAACCAGCGGCCGCGATGATGTGGTGTTTGGCTCCGTGCTACTGGGTCGTTTGCAAGGCGGCGCAGGGCATTCGCATACTGGGGATGTTTATCAATACGCTACCCCTGCGTATCTCTCTGGATGGGCGCACAGTACAGGAAATCGTGCAGGAGGCCTATCACAATTTAAGTACCTTGCTGGAGCATGAGCAAGCCCCATTGGCACTGGCACAACGGGGCAGTAGCGTGACTCCACCGCTACCGCTGTTCAGTACCCTGCTCAATTATCGCCATAGCCAGGCTGACAAGGATAATCATAGACACCCCATATGGACAGAAATGCGCCTGGTCACGGCTGAGGAACAGACCAATTATCCCATTACCCTGTCTGTGGATGACTTTGGGGATGATTTCCAGCTGACAGCCCTGACCGTCACCGACATTGCGCCCGAACGCATCAATACCTATCTGACGACGGCCATCAGCGGTTTAATCGATGCCCTGGTTCACAACCCACAACAAGCGATCCAGACTATCCCCATCTTACCGGCGGCAGAGCGGCAACAACTGCTGACCGATTTCAATGCCACTCAGACCGACTTCCCGCAAGACGCATTGATCCACCAGCTGTTTGAGGCACAAGCCGCCCTGCATCCCGATAGCATTGCTGTCGTCTATGAAGACCAGACACTGAGCTATGGTGAATTAAACCGCCGCGCCAATCAACTGGCGCACCATCTGCTGGCGCTGGGCGTACAACCCGATGACCGGATCGCCATTTGTGTTGAACGCAGTCTGGAGATGGTGGTGGGATTCTGGGTATTCTCAAGGCCGGCCGCTTATGTGCCACTCGACCCAACTTATCCACTCGAACGGCTGGCTTATATGCTGGACGATGCGGCACCGGTGGTATTACTGACCCAAACGTCACTCATTGACAAGACAGGCACCAGCCTGCCTATCGTGCTACTTGATGCCCCTGTTTTCGGCTATCACGCGGAAAATAATCCTATCCCCAAGCACTGGGGCTGACCTCACATCATCTGGCGTATGTCATCTATACCTCTGGCTCAACCGGCCAGCCCAAAGGGGTGATGGTTGAACATCGTAATGTCGTTCGCCTGATCATCAATAATGGCTTTGCCGATATGGGACCTGACGACTGTATTGCCCATTGCGCCAATGTCTCATTTGACGCCGCCACCTGGGAAGTGTGGGCTGGTCTGGTTCATGGCGCGCGCATTTTGCTCATCCCGGAAAAGACCCTGCTACAGCCCACTCATTTTGGTCAGTGTCTGTCATCGCAAGGGGTCACTGCCCTCTTACTGACTACCCGTTTAACCAATATGCGAATCTAATTGGACTATCACTCTCTGGCTTACGCTATGTCCTTTTCGGCGGTGAACAGGCGGATAACCGCCCTGCTATTCATCTCAGAACCGAATTCCCTCCCAAACATTTATTGCATGTGTATGGGCCAACGGAGACCACCACGTTTGCCACCGCCTATGAGATCCCGGCCATGGCAGATCAGGAAGTTGACGGTAAGATCCCTATCGGCCACCCCATCGCTAATACCCAGATTTATATTCTGGACGCGCAGGGTCAGCCCGTTCCTTGCGGTGTGGCGGGGGAAATCCATATCGCCGGTGACGGGGTCGCCCGCGGCTACCTGAACCGGCCTGAACTGACCGCTGAACGCTTCCTGGCTGATCCATTCTCTTCGAAACCTAATGCTCGCATGTACAAGACCGGCGACCTCGGTCGTTGGCTGCCCGATGGTAATATCGAATACCTTGGCCGCAATGACTTTCAGGTCAAGTTGCGGGGCTTCCGTATTGAGTTGGGAGAAATCGAAGCCAAACTCAACCAATGTGACGGCGTGCGTGAGGCGGTGGTGCTGGTTCGCGAAGATGAACCCGGGCAGAAACGGCTGGTCGCTTACCTGCTTCCACAGGAAGGGGTTGAACTGGTGCCCGCTGAACTGCGCCAGCAACTGGTTCAACATCTGGCTGACTATATGTTGCCCAGCGCCTTTATCTCGCTGGACGCCTTCCCGCTCACGCCTAACGGCAAGCTGGATCGTCGTGCCTTGCCTGCGCCAGATGTAGCGGCCGTGGTGACCCGAGATTATGCCGCCCCCGTAGGCGAAACAGAAATCGCTCTGGTCGAGATTTGGCAAGACTTGCTAGGCTTAGAACAGGTGGGACGTCATGATAATTTCTTCGAACTGGGGGGCCATTCCCTGCTGGCTGTCCAGTTGGCGGCTCGCATTCGTCAACAACTGGCTCGCGAGTTGCCATTACAGCAACTCTTTGACCAACCGCTTTTGATCGATCTGGCTCACGCGCTGACTGATACGGCAACCACCTCTCGGGTAAACATCCCCGTGGCTGATCGCAACCAGCCGTTGCCCCTGTCCTTTGCTCAACAGCGTTTATGGTTC
Source organism: Xenorhabdus sp. SGI 60 (assembly GCF_056632175.1). Taxonomy (NCBI): domain Bacteria; kingdom Pseudomonadati; phylum Pseudomonadota; class Gammaproteobacteria; order Enterobacterales; family Morganellaceae; genus Xenorhabdus; species Xenorhabdus sp. SGI 60. The sequence goes on from NZ_CP196860.1 coordinate 2,346,008, forward strand.
CTCGCTCAACTCGATCCGGCGGCCAGCCTGGCCTATCATATTCCGATGGCGTTGCGCCTGACCGGTCAGCTTCATCGCCCAGCTCTGACCCGCGCTCTTGACCATCTGGTCGCCCGCCATGAAAGCTTGCGTACCCGTTTTGTGCTGATTTCCGGTCAACCTTGCCAATATATCGATCCGGCAGATATCGGCTTTGCCCTGTCTTATCAGGATCTTCGGGCTCACCAGACGCCCGTAACAACCGTATTACCGAAGTCACGGCACTTGACGCGCAGACGCCATTTGACCTGGCCAAGATCCGTTGCTGCGGGGTCACTTGCTGCAACTGACCGATGATGAGCATCTCCTGCTGCTTACCCAACATCATATTATCTCGGATGGCTGGTCCATCGGTGTACTGCTGCATGAACTCAGTACCCTTTATCGCGCCATCCTTGACGGGCAAGATACACCTTTACCGCCATTACCCATTCAGTATGCCGACTATACCGTCTGGCAGCGAACATGGTTACAAGACGCCGTTATTACTGAACAACGTGATTTCTGGAGCAACCGGCTGGCTGGCGCACCGGCCTTACTGACATTACCCACCGACCGGCCCCGTCCTGCGGTACAAACTTATGCGGGCAGCCGATCCCAGTCCACATTGATGCAGCATTACTGGCTTCGCTTAAAGAACTGGGACAGCGCCATCACACCACCTTATTTATGACGGTACTCAGTGCCTGGAGCATCGTCCTCGCCCGGCTCAGTGGGCAGGAGGATATTGTTATCGGTACACCGGTAGCTAACCACCCGCATCATGAACTGGAAGGATTAATCGGATTCTTCGTCAATACGCTGGCTTTGCGTATCACGCTGGATGATGCCACCAGTGTTGCTGACTTGCTCGCCCAAGTGCGGGAACACGCTTTCGCGGCCTACGCTCATCAGAATATACCCTTTGAACAGGTGGTGGAACTCCTCCAGCCCGAACGCAGTCTGGGTTACAGCCCAATCTTCCAAGTGATGCTGGCCTTAAACAACACGCCGCAGCACTTATCATGCCAGCGGCCGCGTTACCTGATCTGCAACTCTCACACGTTGCGCAGGAATACCAGCGTGCACACTTTGATTTAACCTTCTCCCTGACCGAAACCGAAGCCGGTCTGGTCGGTGAACTGGCTTATACCGTGGATTTATTCGACGCCACAACCATTGAGCGCATGGTCGGTTATTTAACGAATGTGCTGACTGCCATGGTAGCCGATGAAACCCAACTGATTACCGCCCTGCCCATGCTGACGGTATCGGAGCGGCAACAACTGTTAGTGGACTTCAATGCTGCCCAGACAGATTTCCCGCAAGACGCGTTAATCCACCAATTGTTTGAAGCACAGGGCGCACAGCATCCCGATAGTATTGCTGTCGTCTATGAAGACCAAACACTGAGCTATGCTGAATTAAACCACCGCGCTAACCAGTTGGCTCATCATTTGATTGCGCTGGGCGTACAACCCGATGACCGGATTGCCATCTGTGTTGAACGTTGTCCAGAGATGGTGGTCGGCTTACTGGCTATCCTCAAGGCAGGCGCCGCCTATGTGCCGCTCGATTCGGCCTACCCCGCCGAACGGCTGGCTTATATACTGGAAGATGCCACTCCGGTGGCTTTACTGACCCAAAGATTTATTGTGAATCTAACAGCCCCTTACCTGTGGTCTTGCTGGATAGCCCGGAACTGAGCCTGACAGCCCGGCCGACGGATAATCCCGATGTACGCGCGCGGGGTCTGACATCCCGTCATCTGGCCTACGTGATTTACACGTCGGGTTCGACCGGCCAACCGAAAGGGGTGATGGTCGAACACGCCAATGTCACTTTCAGCTCGCCGATAGCCGCTTGACGGTATCCTCAGTGATGTCAAGACGTCTTCCCTCGTTTTTCTCGTTTGTTTCGATTTCTCCGTCTGGGAATTGTTGCTGGCTTACGGTGGCCGGCTGGTCATTGTCTCAGCAGAATGTTCCCGTTCACCGCACCGGTTTTATTCTGTCCTGTGACTGAACCGTCACACCCCCAGTGCTTTCCGTCCTCTGATTGCCGCTCAGGATGCGACTGCGCATTCCCTGCGGTGCATCATTTTTGGCGGCGAAGCGCTGGAATTACATACTCTGGCACCGTGGGTAGAGCGCAACCCGGACGGCAAACCCGTGTCAATATGTACGGCATCACCGAAATCACCGTTCATTCTACGCCTACCTACAGACGCACCGATAGTTCACTCAATTGACCAGGGCGTTGTGATTGGTCAGCCTCTGGCGGATCTGCAGCTCTATATCCTCGATACCCACAGCCAACCGGTGCCATTCGGTGTGGCGGGGGAAATCTATATCGCCGGTGACGGGGTCGCGCGCGGCTACCTGAACCGGCCTGAACTGACGGCCGATCGCTTCCTGACCGATCCGTTTTTCCCAGACTCGGCTGCCCGCCTGTACAAGACCGGTGACTCGGGACGCTGGCTACCCGATGGTTCGATTGAATACCTCGGCCGCAATGATTTTCAGGTCAAGTTGCGTGGATTCCGCATTGAGCTGGGGGAAATCGAGGCCCGACTCAGCCAATGTGACGGTGCGTGAGGCAGTGGTGCTGGCACGCGAAGATGGCCGGGGGGCGAGAACGGCTGGTCGCCTATCTGCGGCCACTGGAGGGCGTTGAGCTGTTACCGGCTGAACTGCGCCAGCAACTCGCCCAACACCTTGCCCAATATATGTTACCCAGCGCTTTTGTGACATTGGCAACACTTTCCCGCTCACCCCTAACGGTAAACTCAACCGTCAGGCTCTGCCTGCTCCTGATTTATCCGCGGTAGTCACGCGCAGCTATGAAGCCCCCATCGGTGAGACAGAAATCGCCTTAGCCCAAATCTGGCAAAAACTCCTGAGGTTGAAACAGGTCAGCCGCCATGACCACTTCTTTGAGCTTGGCGGCCATTCGCTGATGATTGTCAGCCTGATAGAAGAGCTGCGCAATCTGGGTTGGCAACTTGATGTTCGCAGCGTGTTTGTCGCGCCGGTCCTCATTGATATGGCTCGGACTATACGGCGTGAGGTCAGCACTTTTGTCGTGCCCCCCAACCGTATTCCCGAAGATTGCACAAATATTACGCCCGATATGTTGCCTTTGGTTGTCCTGTCCCAAACTGAAATTGATGCCATCGCTACCACTGTTCCGGGCGGCGTCACCAATGTGCAGGATATCTATCCGCTGGCTCCATTACAGGAAGGTATCCTGTTCCATCATCTGTTACAGGCACAAGGAGATAATTATCTGCTGCAAAGCTTGCTCGCGTTCGATACCCGTGAGCACCTCAATGCCTTTTTAGCGGCACTGCAACAGGTTATCGACCGCCATGATATCCTGCGCACCGCCGTTTGCTGGCAGACGCTGGCACAACCGGTACAAGTGGTCTGGCGTCAGGCACCGACTGGCGGTTAACATTTTCAACCCCGCTACAACGGTGACGTTGTTACTCAACTCAAGCATCATACCGATCCACACCAGCATCGTATCAATTTAAATCAGGCCCCCCTCTTTGCCACTGATATCGCCTATGATCCGGCACAAGATGAATGGTTGCTGGCGCTGCGCTTTCATCATCTGGTCAGTGACCATATGACACTGGAGCTGATTCTGGCGGAAATCGCGCTTATCTTGCAAGGTAAAACGGAGAGGCTGCCATGGTACTGCCTTATCGCAACTTTATTGCCCAAACATTAAGTGTGCCCGTGGCAGAACATGAAGCCTATTTCCGACACTGGCGGATATTGATGAACCCACGGCCCCCTTTGGGGTACTCAGGATACCGAAATAACGTGCCAGTGATAATAATGCTGTCACTGTGGCTGATCCCGCTTCCTATCGCCCCTAATTTGGCCAAAGCCATCCGCACTCAGGCGCGTCGTTTGGGCGTCAGCCCGGGAGTCCTGTTCCATGTGGCCTGGGCGCAGGTATTGGCCCAAACCAGCGGCCGCGATGATGTGGTGTTTGGCTCCGTGCTACTGGGTCGTTTGCAAGGCGGCGCAGGGGCTGATCGCATACTGGGGATGTTTATCAATACGCTGCCCCTGCGTATCTCTCTGGATGGGCGCCACAGTACAGGAAATCGTGCAGGAGGCCTATCATAATCTAAGTACCTTGCTGGAGCATGAGCAAGCCCCATTGGCACTGGCACAACGGTGCAGTAGCGTAGCTCCACCGCTACCGCTGTTCAGTACCCTACTCAATTATCGCCATAGCCAGGCTGACAAGTATGAATCCATAGACACCATATGGACAGAAATGCGTACTGTCGCGGCTGAGGAACAGACCAATTATCCCATTACCCTGTCTGTGGATGACTTTGGGGATGATTTCCTACTCACAGCCCTGACCGTCACCGACATTGCGCCAGAACGCATCAATACCTATCTGACGACGGCCATCAGCGGTTTAATCGATGCCCTGGTTCACAACCCACAACAAGCGATCCGGGATATCCCCATCTTACCGGCGGCAGAGCGGCAACAACTGCTGACCGATTTCAATGCCACTCAGACCGATTTCCCGCAAGACGCGTTGATCCACCAGCTGTTTGAGGCACAGGCGGCGCCCTGCATCCCGATTGCTGTCGTCTATGAAGACCAGACACTGAGCTATGGTGAATTAAACCGCCGCGCCAATCAACTGGCGCACCATCTGCTGGCGCTGGGCGTACAACCCGATGACCGGATCGCCATTTGTGTTGAACGCAGTCTGGAGATGGTGGTGGGATTATTGGGTATTCTCAAGGCCGGTGCCGCTTATGTGCCACTCGACCCAACTTATCCACTCGAACGGCTGGCTTATATGCTGGACGATGCGGCACCGGTGGTATTACTGACCCAAACGTCACTCATTGACAAGGACAGGCACCAGCCTGCCTATCGTGCTTGACTCTGTTTTTGACAATGACCCCTGTTTTCGGCAAACGCGGAAAATAATCCTGATCCCCAAGCACTGGGGCTGACCTCACATCATCTGGCGTATGTCATCTATACCTCTGGCTCAACCGGCCAGCCCAAAGGGGTGATGGTTGAACATCGTAATGTCGTTAGCCTGATCATCAATAATGGCTTTGCCGATATGGGACCTGACGACTGTATTGCCCATTGCGCCAATGTCTCATTTGACGCCGCCACCTGGGAAGTGTGGGCTGGTCTGGTTCATGGCGCGCGCATTTTGCTCATCCCGGAAAAGACCCTGCTACAGCCCACTCATTTTGGTCAGTGTCTGTCATCGCAAGGGGTCACTGCCCTCTTCCTGACTACGGCCCTGTTTAACCAATATGCGAATCTAATTGGACTATCACTCTCTGGCTTACGCTATGTCCTTTTCGGCGGTGAACAGGCGGATAACCGCCCTGCTATTCATCTCAGAACCGAATTCCCTCCCAAACATTTATTGCATGTGTATGGGCCAACGGAGACCACCACGTTTGCCACCGCCTATGAGATCCCGGCCATGGCAGATCAGGAAGTTGACGGTAGATCCCTATCGGCCACCCCATCGCTAATACCCAGATTTATATTCTGGACGCGCAGGGTCAGCCCGTTCCTTGCGGTGTGGCGGGGGAAATCCATATCGCCGGTGACGGGGTCGCCCGCGGCTACCTGAACCGGCCTGAACTGACCGCTGAACGCTTCCTGGCTGATCCGTTCTCTTCGAAACCTGATGCTCGCATGTACAAGACCGGCGACCTCGGTCGTTGGCTGCCCGATGGTAATATCGAATACCTTGGCCGCAATGACTTTCAGGTCAAGTTGCGGGGCTTCCGTATCGAGTTGGGAGAAATCGAAGCCAAACTCAACCAATGTGACGGCGTGCGTGAGGCGGTGGTGCTGGTTCGCGAAGATGAACCCGGGCAGAAACGGCTGGTCGCTTACCTGCTTCCACAGGAAGGGGTTGAACTGGTGCCCGCTGAACTGCGCCAGCAACTGGTTCAACATCTGGCTGACTATATGTTGCCCAGCGCCTTTATCTCGCTGGACGCCTTCCCGCTCACGCCTAACGGCAAGCTGGATCGTCGTGCCTTGCCTGCGCCAGATGTAGCGGCCGTGGTGACCCGAGATTATGCCGCCCCCGTAGGCGAAACAGAAATCGCTCTGGTCGAGATTTGGCAAGACTTGCTAGGCTTAGAACAGGTGGGACGTCATGATAATTTCTTCGAACTCGGGGGCCATTCCCTGCTGGCTGTCCAGTTGGCGGCTCGCATTCGTCAACAACTGGCTCGCGAGTTGCCATTACAGCAACTCTTTGACCAACCGCTTTTGATCGATCTGGCTCACGCGCTGACTGATACGGCAACCACCTCTCGGGTAAACATCCCCGTGGCTGATCGCAACCAGCCGTTGCCCCTGTCCTTTGCTCAACAGCGTTTATGGTTCCTCGCTCAACTCGATCCGGCGGCCAGCCTGGCCTATCATATTCCGATGGCGTTGCGCCTGACCGGTCAGCTTCATCGCCCAGCTCTGACCCGCGCTCTTGACCATCTGGTCGCCCGCCATGAAAGCTTGCGTACCCGTTTTGTGCTGATTTCCGGTCAACCTTGCCAATATATCGATCCGGCAGATATCGGCTTTGCCCTGTCTTATCAGGATCTGCGGGCATTAACGCCAGACGCCCGTAACAACCGTATTACCGAAGTCACGGCACTTGACGCGCAGACGCCATTTGACCTGGCTCAAGATCCGTTGCTGCGGGGTCACTTGCTGCAACTGACCGATGATGAGCATCTCCTGCTGCTTACCCAACATCATATTATCTCGGATGGCTGGTCCATCGGTGTACTGCTGCATGAACTCAGTACCCTTTATCGCGCCATCCTTGACGGGCAAGATACACCTTTACCGCCATTACCCATTCAGTATGCCGACTATACCGTCTGGCAGCGAACATGGTTACAAGACGCCGTTATTACTGAACAACGTGATTTCTGGAGCAACCGGCTGGCTGGCGCACCGGCCTTACTGACATTACCCACCGACCGGCCCCGTCCTGCGGTACAAACTTATGCGGGCAGCCAGATCCCAGTCCACATTGATGCAGCATTACTGGCTTCGCTTAAAGAACTGGGACAGCGCCATCACACCACCTTATTTATGACGGTACTCAGTGCCTGGAGCATCGTCCTCGCCCGGCTCAGTGGGCAGGAGGATATTGTTATCGGTACACCGGTAGCTAACCGCCCGCATCATGAACTGGAAGGATTAATCGGATTCTTCGTCAATACGCTGGCTTTGCGTATCACGCTGGATGATGCCACCAGTGTTGCTGACTTGCTCGCCCAAGTGCGGGAACACGCTTTCGCGGCCTACGCTCATCAGGATCTACCCTTTGAACAGGTGGTGGAACTCCTCCAGCCCGAACGCAGTCTGGGTTACAGCCCAATCTTCCAAGTGATGCTGGCCTTAAACAACACGCCGCAGCACTTATCACTCCAAGCGGCCGCGTTACCTGATCTGCAACTCTCACACGTTGCGCAGGAATACCAGCGTGCACACTTTGATTTAACCTTCTCCCTGACCGAAACCGAAGCCGGTCTGGTCGGTGAACTGGCTTATACCGTGGATTTATTCGACGCCACAACCATTGAGCGCATGGTCGGTTATTTAACGAATGTGCTGACTGCCATGGTAGCCGATGAAACCCAACTGATTACCGCCCTGCCCATGCTGACGGTATCGGAGCGGCAACAACTGTTAGTGGACTTCAATGCTGCCCAGACAGATTTCCCGCAAGACGCGTTAATCCACCAATTGTTTGAAGCACAGGTCGCACAGCATCCCGATAGTATTGCTGTCGTCTATGAAGACCAAACACTGAGCTATGCTGAATTAAACCACCGCGCTAACCAGTTGGCTCATCATTTGATTGCGCTGGGCGTACAACCCGATGACCGGATTGCCATCTGTGTTGAACGTTGTCCAGAGATGGTGGTCGGCTTACTGGCTATCCTCAAGGCAGGCGCCGCCTATGTGCCGCTCGATTCGGCCTACCCCGCCGAACGGCTGGCTTATATACTGGAAGATGCCACTCCGGTGGCTTTACTGACCCAAACCATATTATGTGACAAACTGAACAGCCCCTTACCTGTGGTCTTGCTGGATAGCCCGGATAGCCGGAGCGCCTGACAGCCCGGCCGACGGATAATCCCGATGTACGCGCGCGGGGTCTGACATCCCGTCATCTGGCCTACGTGATTTACACGTCGGGTTCGACCGGCCAGCCGAAAGGGGTGATGGTCGAACACGCCAATGTCACTCGCCTGTTAGCCGCCACGCAAGCCCGTTTCCAGTTTGATGATCAAGATGTCTGGACGCTCTTCCACTCGTTTGCTTTCGATTTCTCCGTCTGGGAATTGTGGGGGGCGCTGGCTTACGGTGGCCGGCTGGTCATTGTCTCAGCAGAATGTTCCCGTTCACCGCACCGGTTCTATTCACTCCTGTGCCGTGAACACGTCACGATCCTGAACCAGACCCCCAGTGCTTTCCGTCCTCTGATTGCCGCTCAGGATGCGACTGCGCATTCCCTGCGGTGCATCATTTTTGGCGGCGAAGCGCTGGAATTACATACTCTGGCACCGTGGGTAGAGCGCAACCCGACGGCGCAAACCCGTCTGGTCAATATGTACGGCATCACCGAAATCACCGTTCATGCTACCTACCGTGAACTCACCGAAGCCGATATTCACTCAGGGCGCGGCAGTTTGATTGGTCAGCCTCTGGCGGATCTGCGGATCTATATCCTCGATACCCACAGCCAACCGGTGCCATTCGGTGTGGCGGGGGAAATCTATATCGCCGGTGACGGGGTCGCGCGCGGCTACCTGAACCGGCCTGAACTGACGGCCGATCGCTTCCTGACCGATCCGTTTTTCCCAGACTCGGCTGCCCGCCTGTACAAGACCGGTGACTGGGACGCTGGCTACCCGATGGTTCGATTGAATACCTCGGCCGCAATGATTTTCAGGTCAAGTTGCGTGGATTCCGCATTGAGCTGGGGGAAATCGAGGCCCGACTCAGCCAATGTGACGGGGTGCGTGAGGCAGTGGTGCTGGCACGCGAAGATGAGCCGGGGCAGAAACGGCTGGTCGCCTATCTGCGGCCACTGGAGGGCGTTGAGCTGTTACCGGCTGAACTGCGCCAGCAACTCGCCCAACACCTTGCCGAATATATGTTACCCAGCGCTTTTGTGACATTGGACACTTTCCCGCTCACCCCTAACGGTAAACTCAACCGTCAGGCTCTGCCTGCTCCTGATTTATCCGCGGTAGTCACGCGCAGCTATGAAGCCCCCATCGGTGAGACAGAAATCGCCTTAGCCCAAATCTGGCAAAAACTCCTGAGGTTGAAACAGGTCAGCCGCCATGACCACTTCTTTGAGCTTGGCGGCCATTCGCTGATGATTGTCAGTCTGATCGAAGAGCTGCGCAATCTGGGTTGGCAACTTGATGTTCGCAGCGTGTTTGTCGCGCCGGTCCTCATTGATATGGCTCGGACTATACGGCGTGAGGTCAGCACTTTTGTCGTGCCCCCCAACCGTATTCCCGAAGATTGCACAAATATTACGCCCGATATGTTGCCTTTGGTTGTCCTGTCCCAAACTGAAATTGATGCCATCGCTACCACTGTTCCGGGCGGCGTCACCAATGTGCAGGATATCTATCCGCTGGCTCCATTACAGGAAGGTATCCTGTTCCATCATCTGTTACAGGCACAAGGAGATAATTATCTGCTGCAAAGCTTGCTCGCGTTCGATACCCGTGAGCACCTCAATGCCTTTTTAGCGGCACTGCAACAGGTCATCGACCGCCATGATATCCTGCGCACCGCCGTTTGCTGGCAGACGCTGGCACAACCGGTACAAGTGGTCTGGCGTCAGGCACCGCTGGCGGTTAACATTTTCAACCCCGCTACAACGGGTGACGTTGTCACTCAACTCAAGCATCATACCGATCCACACCAGCATCGTATCAATTTAAATCAGGCCCCCCTCTTTGCCACCGATATCGCCTATGATCCGGCACAAGATGAATGGTTGCTGGCGCTGCGCTTTCATCATCTGGTCAGTGACCATATGACACTGGAGCTGATTCTGGCGGAAATCGCGCTTATCTTGCAAGGTAAAACGGAGAGGCTGCCAGTGGTACTGCCTTATCGCAACTTTATTGCCCAAACATTAAGTGTGCCCGTGGCAGAACATGAAGCCTATTTCCGTACCCGACTGGCGGATATTGATGAACCCACGGCCCCCTTTGGGATACTCAAGGTACACCCTGACAATAACTGCGTGACTGAGTCCCGTCTTCCTATCGCCCCTAATTTGGCCAAAGCCATCCGCACTCAGGCGCGCTTGTTTAGGGGTCAGTCCGAGTGTGCTGTTCCATGTCGCCTGGGCTCAGGTGCTGGCACACACCAGCGGGCGCGATGACGTCGTCTTTGGCTCCGTGCTATCGGGACGTCTGGCAGGTGGCGCAGGGGCTGATCGGAAGATGCATGTTTATTAATACGCTGCCCCTGCGCATCTCCCTGAGCGGGTTCACGGTACAAGATATCGTGCAGGAAACCTATCATAACCTGACTGCCTTGCTTGAGCATCAGCAAGCCCCATTGGTACTGGCACAACGGTGTAGTGGCGTAGCCCAACCAATGCCGCTGTTCAGTAGCTTACTGAATTATCGTCATGGTCAATCTGCTGAAACCGGAGGGCTTGATACTATCTGGGCGGGTATACGTACTTTAGCCGCAGAAGAGCGCACTAACTATCCTGTCACCCTGTCAGTAGATGATTTAGGCGTCAATTTCCAGCTCATCGCCCAGACAGTAGCCGGTATCGACCCAACCCGCGTAACCAACTATCTGGTCACCGCCATCAGTGGCTTAATCGATGCTCTGGTTCATGATCCACAACGGTTAGTTCGGGCTATCCCCATCTTACCGGCGGCAGAGCGGCAACAAGTGTTGGCAGATTTCAATACCACTCAGGCCGATTTCCCGCAAGACGCGTTTGATCCACCTGCTTTTTTGAGGCGCAAGCAACACAGAATCCCGATACTATCGCCGTCGTATTTGAGGGAGCAAACCCTCAGCTATGGCGAGCTTAATCGCCAAGCCAATCCGTTGGCCAATTACCTGATTGCGCTGGGGGTGCATCCAGATAATGGGTGGCGATTTGTGCTGAACGCAGTCTGGACACCATTGTGGGTTTGCTTGCCATCCTCAAGGCTGGTGGGGCTTATGTCCCACTCAATCCGTCCTATCCTACCGAACGGCTGGCCTATATGCTCGAAGATGCCGCCCCCGTGGTGGTGCTAACCCAAGAGGCACAAGTCCACAAGCTGCCCAGAAAACAGACCCGTGCCGGTAGTTTTACTGACCGTTTATTTGACAACCAAGAACCGAAGTGGGTATCACAGTCAACGGATAACCCCGACATACAAGCACTGGGACTGACATCACGTCATTTGGCCTATGTTATTTACACGTCAGGTTCGACGGGGCAACCGAAGGGGGTAATGGTCGAACACCGCAATGTCCTCCCGTCTTATCGTTAATAGCGGGTTTGCTGATATTGCGCCAAATGACTGTGTCGCCCATTGTGCCAATATCGCGTTTGATGCCTCGACCTGGGAAATTTGGTCTGCCCTGCTCAATGGGGCACGCTTGCATGTGGTTCCACCATCGGTGCTGCTAATCCGGTGGTTCTTCAATGTACTGGTAAAAGGACAGGTCACGGCACTTTGGTTAACAGCCGGTTTATTTAACGAATATCTGGATAATCTCCTTCCCCTGTTTGGGCAGTTACGTTACCTGCTTGTCGGCGGGATGTCCTCGATCCGAGAAAGATACAACAGGTGCAGTTGGCTCTGTCCCAGCCCGCGCATCTGATAAATGGATATGGTCCAACAGAAACCACAACATTTGCCGCCACCTATGCGATGACGTCCCCGGTTGATGTCACCCATTCCATTCCTATCGGCCGTCCAATTGCCAATACCCAAATTTATATTCTGGATACGTGTGGTCAGCCTGTTCCCCTCGGGTAGCGGGTGAAATCCATATCGCGGGTGATGGTGTCGCCCGTGGCTATCTGAATGGCCTGAACTCACCGCTGAACGCTTCCTGACCGATCCGTTCTCTTCCACCCCCAATGCGCGGATGTACAAAACCGGCGATCTCGGTCGCTGGCGGCCCGATGGCAATATCGACTACCTCGGCCGCAATGATTTTCAGGTCAAACTGCGCGGTTTCCGTATCGAGTTGGGAGAAATTGAGGCAGGACTGACCCAATGTGACGGGGTACGTGAGGCGGTGGTGATCGCTCGCGAAGATGAATTCGGGCAAAAGCGACTGGTGGCCTACCTGTTACCACAGAAAGATGTTGAATTGGCGCCCGCTGAACTGCGCCAGCAACTCGCCCAGCACCTCGCTGATTATATGTTGCCCAGTGCCTTTGTCACGCTGACATCCTTCCCCTGACGCCCAATGGCAAACTTGACCGTCAGGCCCTGCCGGCGCCGGATCTGGCTGCCGTGGTGACTCAGGGTTATGAACCGCCACAAGGCAGGATAGAAACCGCGTTGGCGCAAATCTGGCAGGATTTATTAGGACTGAGCGTATCAGTCGCCACGACCACTTCTTTGAACTGGCGGTCACTCGCTGATGGTCGTCAGACTGATAACCCGCATACAAGACAAATTCCTGGTCAGTATCCCTCTGACTTCGTTATTTGCTTCGCCCACATTGACAGAGCAGGCCACTGTCATTCTCTCAGCCCAAAAGAGTGTAGTAGGGGAAAACGAACTTGAGTCAATTCAGGACGATCTTGACTCACTGTCAGCAGAAGAATTGATGGCCATTTTAGGCGGGAAAGAGCCCCGCGGAGGCAGTAGATAATGACAAAGATCAATATGAATATCGATGACTTGAAACAGGCGGTTCTGGAGAAAAGACTTGCAGAACAGCTGAAAGCCCGCAGAGAACAACAGCAACCGGCATTGATTAAACCCGCGGACAGACATCACTCTCTGCCTCTTTCTTTTGCCCAGCAGCGGTTATGGTTTATCAACCAGCTCGATCCGGCGGCCAGTCAGGCTTATCATCTGCCAGTGACCTTACGCCTCACAGGCCAGCTCAACTCCCATGCGCTGAAAACATCACTTGACCGCCTGATTGCCCGCCATGAAAGTCTGCGTACCCGCTTTATCCTGGCAGAAGGTCAACCCTGCCAGCATATCGATCCGGCTGATATCGGTTTTGCTCTGTCCTGTCACGACCTGCGCCCGCTTGATCCGGCCTTACGTACCCAGCGTGTCACTGAACTCGCTGATATTGAGGCGCAAACGCCCTTCGATTTTGCCCGGGGGCCGCTGATCCGTGGGCAATTGCTACAACTGGCAGACGAAGAGCATGTGCTGTTACTGACCCTGCATCACATCATCACTGATGGCTGGTCCATCGGTGTGCTGGTGCAAGAACTGGGCACTTTTTACCGTGCGGCCCTTGACGGTCATCATGATGACCCTTTGCCCTCCCTGCCAATTCAGTATGCTGATTATACGGTCTGGCAACAGGAGCAGTTACAAGGCACAGTCTTCACTGAACAACGTGATTTCTGGTGTGCCCAGCTTGCTGGCGCGCCCGCCTTACTCACTCTCCCAACCGACCGGCCACGCCCGGCGGTACAAACCTATGTGGGCAACCAAGTGCCTGTGCACGTTGACGCAAACTTATTGGCTTCACTAAAGGAACTTGGACAGCGCCATCACACCACCTTATTTATGACGGTACTCAGTGCCTGGAGTCTCGTATTGGCTCGGCTCAGTGGACAGGATGATATCGTTATCGGCACCCCGGTTGCCAACCGTCCACACCGTGAACTGGAAGGGTTAATCGGTTTCTTTGTTAACACACTGGCTTTACGCATTACCTTCAATGATGATCTCAGTGTGGCGGATCTGCTGGCCCAGGTTCGGGAGCGGGCACTGGCCGCCTATACCCGTCAGGATCTGCCCTTCGAACAGGTGGTAGAAGCACTCCAGCCTGAACGTAGCTTAAGCTACAACCCCCTTTTTCAGGTGATGCTGGCCTTAAATAACACCCCAGCCCAAGCGTTGACCCTGCCGGGGTTGCAACTGACTACGATTGACCAGGCACATCGTAGTGCACATTTTGATTTGACCTTGTCACTGAGTGAAACCGAGGCCGGTCTGGTCGGTGAGTTGGAATATGCCACCGATTTATTCGACACCACCACCGTTGAGCGGATAGTCGGTTATTTCAACAATGTGCTGACCGCCATGGTAGCGGATGAAACCCAACATATTGCCACTTTGCCGTTACTGCCCGCCTCAGAACGGCAACAACTGCTGGTGGATTTTAATACCACTCAGGCCGATTTCCCGCAAGACGCGTTGATCCACCTGCTTTTTGAGGCTCAAGCAACACAGAATCCCGATACTATCGCCGTCGTATTTGAGGAGCAAACCCTCAGCTATGGCGAGCTTAATCGCCGAGCCAATCAGTTGGCCCATTACCTGATTGCGCTGGGGGTGCATCCAGATGATCGGGTGGCGATTTGTGCTGAACGCAGTCTGGACACCATCGTGGGCTTGCTTGCCATCCTCAAGGCTGGCGGGGCTTATGTCCCGCTCGATCCGTCCTATCCTACCGAACGGCTGGCTTATATGCTCGAAGATGCCACTCCGGTGGTGTTACTGACCCAGACAGCACAATACGACAGACTGCACGACAGCATCCCGGCAACGGTGCCTGTCATCGTGCTTGAGGCCCAGAAAACGTTACTGGAAACACAACCGACTCATAATCCGCAAGCCCATACATTGGGGCTGACATCACGCCATCTGGCTTATGTGATTTATACCTCCGGCTCGACGGGGCAGTCCAAAGGCGTAATGGTCGAACATCGTAATGTACTTCGGCTCATCATTAACAGTGGCTTTGCTGATGTTGGCTCTGACGATTGTATTGCCCATTGCGCCAATGTCTCATTTGACGCCGCCACCTGGGAAGTGTGGGCGGGCTTAGTTCATGGGGCGCGTATTCTGCTCATCCCGGAAAAGACCCTGCTACAGCCCACTCATTTTGGTCAGTGTCTGTCATCGCAAGGGGTCACTGCCCTCTTCCTGACCACAGCCCTGTTTAACCAATATGCGAATCTAATTGGGCCATCACTCGCTGGTTTACGCTATGTCCTTTCGGCGGTGAACAGGCGGATAACCGCCCTGCTATTCGTCTCAGAACCGAATATCCCCCCAAACACTTACTGCATGTGTATGGGCCAACGGAGACCACCACGTTTGCCAGTGCCTATGAAATCCCGGCCATGGAAGACGAAGACGTTGAAGGTAAAGGCAGAAAAATCCCTATCGGCCACCCCATCGCTAATACCCAAATTTATATTCTGGATACGCAGGGTCAACCTGTTCCCGTCGGGGTGGCGGGTGAAATTCATATTGCCGGTGACGGTGTGGCTCGCGGTTACCTGAATCGGCCTGAACTCACCGCTGAACGCTTCCTGCCCGATCCCTTCTCTTCGCAGCCAAACGCCCGTATGTACAAAACCGGCGACCTTGCCCGCTGGCTGCCCGATGGCAATATCGACTACCTCGGCCGCAATGATTTTCAGGTCAAACTGCGCGGTTTCCGTATCGAGTTGGGAGAAATTGAGGCAAGACTGACCCAATGTGACGGGGTACGTGAAGCGGTTGTGTTGGCTCGCGAAGATGAGCCGGGACAGAAACGGCTGGTGGCCTACCTGTTACCACTGGAAGGGGTTGAACTGGCGCCCGCTGAACTGCGCCAGCAACTCGCTCAGCATCTGGCTGACTATATGCTGCCCGGTGCTTTTGTCATGTTAGAGACTTTCCCGCTCACGCCCAATGGTAAACTTAACCGTCAGGCGCTGCCGGCCCCGGACTTATCAGCGGTTGTGGCCCGCAGCTATGCAGCCCCCGTCGGCGAGAGAGAAATCGCTCTGGCGCAGATTTGGCAAAAACTCCTGGGACTCAAACAAGTCAGTCGCCATGACCATTTCTTTGAACTCGGCGGCCATTCGTTGATGATTGTCAGTCTGGTGGAAGAACTGCGCAATTTAGGCTGGCAGCTCGACGTTCGCAATGTATTCGCCTCACCTGTCCTCGCCGATATGGCTCAGGCTACCCAGCATGGGGTCAACACCTTTGTCGTGCCCCCCAACCGTATCCCCGAAGATTGTACGGCTATCACCCCTGATATGTTGCCACTGGTTTCGCTTTCCCAATCTGAGATTGATGCTATCGTTGAGCAGATCCCGGCGGAGCAGGTAATGTACAGGATATCTATCCACTGGCCCCGTTGCAGGAAGGTATCCTGTTCCATCATCTGTTACAGACACAGGGGGATACCTATCTGTTGCAGAGCCTGCTCGCGTTCAATTCTCGCGATCGTCTCGATAGCTTCCTGAATGCCTTGCAACAGGTTATCAACCGCCACGATATCCTGCGTACGGCAGTTTATTGGCAAGGACTGGCACAGCCGGTTCAGGTGGTCTGGCGTCAGGCACCGCTGACTATCCATGAATTCATCCCGGCCACGACAGGCGATATTCCGGCTCAGTTACAGGCTCACACTGATCCGCGTCAGCATCGGATCAATTTGAACCGCGCCCCTCTCTTTGCTGCCGATATCGTCCACGATCCGCTACAGAATGAGTGGCTGCTGGCTTTACGTTTCCACCATCTGGTCAGTGACCATATGACACTGGAGCTGATTTTAGCGGAAATTGCCCAGATACTACGGGGCAATGCAAAAACACTGCCCTCGATGTTGCCCTACCGCAACTTTATTGCCCAGACATTAAGTGTGCCCGTGGCAGAACATGAAGCCTATTTCCGTAGCCAACTGGCAGATATTGATGAACCCACCGCTCCCTTCGGGATACTTCAGCGTACCCAGCGATAATAGTGTTATCAACGAACACCGTCTTCCACTTGACTCTACGTTGGCGAAGGCCATTCGCTCTCAGGCGCGTCGGTTGGGCGTCAGTCCCGGTGTCCTGTTCCATGTGGCCTGGGCGCAGGTATTGGCCCAAACCTGCGGCCGCGATGATGTGGTTTTTGGCTCCGTGCTGCTGGGTCGTTTGCAAGGCGGTGCGGGAGGCTAATCGCATACTGGGCATGTTTATCAACACCCTGCCCCTGCGTATCTCTCTGAATGGACGAACTGTACAAGAAATCGTGCAGGACACCTATCACAATCTGACCACCTTGCTGGAGCATGAGCAGGCACCGTTAGTGCTGGCACAACGATGCAGTGGCGTGGAGCAACCCATGCCGCTGTTTAGCACTTTCGTCAATTATCGCCATTCGGGTGAAACGAAAGTGGGTGAAAACGAGGGGGTTGATACCATTTGGCCAGGCATACGTACTTTATCTGCTCGTAGGAGCGTACTAGCTATCCCATTACCCGGTCAGTGGATGATTTAGGGAACGGCTTCCAGCTTACGGCCCTGACCGTCACCGAAATCGCCCCCGAACGAATCAACACCTTATCTGGCGACAGCTATCAGCGGTTCTATTGATGCTCTGGTTGACACAACTGGCAAAACAAATCCGGCATATCCCCCCGATCTTACCGGCGGCAGAGCGGCAACAAGTGCTGACCATTTTAACGCCACTCAAGTTGATTTCCCACAAGAGGGACTGATGACCAATTAGTCGAAGCACAAGCGGGCAAAATGCCAATGCAACCGCCGTCATTTGTGGCGCTCACGCTCTCAGCTATGAGAAATTGTATCGCCACGTGACTGTTTGGCAAATCACCTCATTGCGCTGGGGTTCATCCTGACTCATCGGATAGCGATTTGTGTCGAACGCAGTCTGGAGATGGTGGTGGGGTTACTCGCCATTCTTAAAGCAGGTGGTGCTCATGTCCCGCTCTATCCCGCCTTACCGTACCGAACGGTTGGCCTATATGCTGGAAGATGCGGCACCGGTGGTTTTACTGACCCAGACAGCACAATTCGACAGGTTACACCGCAATGTATCTGCGACAGTGCCTATCATCGTGCTTGATAGCCAAGAGATACATCCGATTTCCTCCCCTAATCCACGGGTACTGAACCTGACATCACAAAATCTAGCCTATGTGATCTACACCTCTGGCTCTACGGGGCAACCCAAAGGGGTGATGGTCGAACACCGCAGTGTCAATCGGCTGGTTATCAATAGTGCTTATGCAGATATCGGTACATCCGACTGCGTTGCTCATTGTGCCAATATCGCTTTTGATGCCTCGACCTGGGA
Source organism: Xenorhabdus sp. SGI 60 (assembly GCF_056632175.1). Classification (NCBI taxonomy): domain Bacteria; kingdom Pseudomonadati; phylum Pseudomonadota; class Gammaproteobacteria; order Enterobacterales; family Morganellaceae; genus Xenorhabdus; species Xenorhabdus sp. SGI 60. The sequence goes on from NZ_CP196860.1 coordinate 2,364,366, forward strand.
AATTTGGTCTGCCCTGCTCAACGGGGCACGCCTGCATATCATTCCGCAATCCGTGCTGCTCGATCCAGAACGTTTCTGCGATTCATTGATCAAGGGGCGAGTCACCGCCCTTTGGTTAACGGTGGGTTTGTTCAACGAATATCTCGATAGTCTCAAACCCTTATTTGGTCAGTTACGTTACCTGCTTACCGGTGGTGATGTGCTCGATCCGAGGAAAATACAACAGGTACAACGGGCTGCGTCTCAACCCGTCCACCTGATTAACGGCTATGGCCCAACGGAAACGACAACATTTGCCTCCACCTACGAGATCACTTCCCCCGTGGATGTAACCCGCTCCATCCCTATTGGCCGCCCAATTGCCAATACCCGGATTTATATTCTGGATACGCGTGGTCAACCCGTTCCCATCGGGGTAGCAGGTGAAATCCATATTGCCGGTGACGGCGTGGCTCGCGGTTACCTGAACCGGCCTGAACTGACTGCCGAACGCTTCCTTGCCGATCCGTTCTCCCAGAACCCCGATGCCCGTATGTACAAAACCGGTGATATCGGGCGTTGGCTGCCTGATGGCAATATCGAATATCTTGGTCGCAATGATTTTCAGGTCAAGTTGCGTGGTTTTCGCATTGAACCCGGCGAGATTGAAGCTAAGTTAATGCAATGTGATGGCGTGCACGAAGCCATCGTTCTTATGCGCGAAGATACGCTTCTCGACAACACGGGGAGCCAGAGACGTCTGGTCGCCTACCTGATCCCCCAAACCGGTGTTGAACTGGTGCCGACAGAACTGCATCAGCAACTGGCCCAGCATCTCGCTGGCTATATGCTGCCTGGCGCCTTTGTCATATTGGAGACTTTCCCGCTGACCCCCAATGGCAAACTCGACCGTCAGGCACTTCCTGCCCCTGATGCATCCGCTATGGTCGCACGCCACTATGAAGCACCGATCAATGCAGAAGAAATCATGCTGGCCCAAATCTGGCAAGACTTGCTGGGATTAGCACGAATTGGTCGCCACGATGACTTTTTTGAACTTGGCGGCCACTCATTGCTGATCGCGCAATTAGCAACACGCATACAAGATGAATTTCTGGTCGATATCCCTATCTCCTCGTTGTTTCTTTCTCCTCAATTGGCAGAGCAGGCCGACATCATCCTTACTACCCAATTGGATGCTATAGGGAACAGCAATATTGAATTACTTGAGGACGAGCTGGATTTAATGTCAACCGAAGAATTAATGGCAATTTTAGGCGGAGACAACAACAAATGATAAGGCATAACATGAACCGCGATAATCTGAAACGTGCTGTTTTACAAAAGAAAATTAAAGAACAATTACAACATAACAAGCATCATCAGAAGCGGCCACCCATCAAACAAGCCGTCCGTGCGCGTCCTCTGCCATTGTCCTTCGCCCAACAGCGGCTGTGGTTCCTTAACCAACTCGATCCTGCCGCTAGTCTGGCCTATCATCTTCCAATAGCGCTGCGCCTGACAGGCCAACTTAACCGTGACTCCCTGACTAACGCACTCAATCATCTGGTTGCACGTCATGAAAGTCTGCGTACCCGCTTTGTTCTGAACGAAGGCCAACCCTGTCAGCATATCGATCCGGCTGACAGCGGTTTTGCCCTGTCCTGCCATGATCTACGTCGATTAGACACCAAAACGCGGGCTAGCCGTCTCGCCGAACTGACTGCCCTTGCAACACAGGCGCCTTTCGACCTAACTCAAGGCCCGCTGATCCGCGGCCAACTGTTACAACTCACGGATGAAGAACATGTGTTATTGCTGACCCAGCATCACATCATCTCTGACGGCTGGTCTATCGGGGTACTGGTGCACGAACTAGGCGCACTCTATCGTGCGGCTCTTGACAACCAGGATGATCCGCTGCCGCCACTCCCCATTCAGTATGTTGACTATGCCGTCTGGCAACGTGAGTGGTTACAAGACACTGTCCTTGCTAAACAACGCGATTTTTGGTGTACGCAACTTAAGGGCGCCCCAGCCTTGCTGACATTACCCACCGATCGGCCACGACCTTCCGTACCCACTTATGCAGGTAAACAGGTGCCTGTTCAGTTTGATGCGACCTTGCTGGCATCACTTAAGTCATTTGGACAACGGCATCACACGACTCTGTTTATGACTATACTGGCAGCCTGGAGTATTGTACTCGCCCGACTCAGTGGACAGGATGATATCGTCATCGGTACGCCAGTTGCTAACCGTCCACACCGTGAGCTTGAGGGGCTGGTTGGTTTCTTTGTCAATACGCTGGCCTTACGTGTCACTCTCAATGATGACCTTAATGTAACGGATCTGCTTGACCAGGTGCGGGAACGGGCACTTGCTGCCTACGCCCATCAGGATCTGCCGTTTGAACAGGTCGTGGAAGCACTCCAGCCTGAACGTAGCCTAAGCTACAGCCCGATCTTTCAGGTGATGTTGGCTCTAAACAATACGCCCGCCAAGACCCTGACGTTACCTGGCTTGCAACTCAGCCAAATTGAACAAGCACGCCACAGTACCCACTTCGATATGACCTTATCGCTGACCGAAACAGAATCTGGTTTGTTTGGCGAGCTGGAATATGCCGTTGATCTGTTTGATTCCTCGACGATAGAACGGATGGTCAGCTATTTGAAACGGGTACTGGTGGCAATGACAAGCGAAACCGAACAGACTATTGCCAGCCTGCCAATATTGTCAGCCTCGGAGCGGCACCAATTGTTGGTGGAATTCAACGCCACTCAAGCCGATTTCCCCCAGGACGCCCTGATCCATCAATTGGTCGAAATGCAAACTGCACAAACGCCCAATGCAACAGCGGTAGTATGTGGCGATCAGTCTCTTAGCTATGGGGAATTGAACCACTATGCCAATCATCTGGCTTATCATTTGATTACATTAGGGGTAAATCCAGATGATCGAGTCGCTATCTGTGTCGAACGCAGTTTAGAAATGGTGGTGGGGTTACTGGCTATTCTTAAAGCGGGGGGTGCTTATGTCCCGCTCGATCCCGCTTACCCAACCAGCCGATTGGCCTATATGCTTGAGGATGCGACTCCCGTCGTAGTCATCACGCAGAAAAAATTCACCGACAGACTGACCAGTTCCGCCGCTACGGTCTTTATCGACAATCTACTCAGCAGTGACAATCAATACCGCTTAAGTCAATCGATAGCCAATCCCGACGCTCAGGCACTGGGTTTAACATCAAATCATTTGGCTTATGTGATCTACACCTCAGGTTCGACCGGATCACCCAAAGGGGTTGCCATTGCGCATCGCAATACCGTGAATTTCCTGACCTGGGCCCAACGGGCTTTTCGCCCCGAAGTATTGGCTCATACTCTGTTTGCGACTTCGTTTAATTTTGATTTGTCCGTGTACGAATGTTTTGCGCCACTGATTTCTGGCGGTACGGTTCATATTGTTGCTGATACCCTGTCGTTAATCGCTGCCAAATCTGCTGCTACAGAACAGGCGATCAGCCTGATTAATACGGTGCCATCGGCCATCGCGCATTTGAGCGAGACAAATGCCATTCCCCCCACCGTTAAAGCCATTAATCTGGCGGGGGAAGCGCTGAAACCCCATATTGTCGAACATCTGTTTACCCATTCTGGTGTAGAGGATATCTGCAATCTCTATGGCCCTTCGGAGACGACAACGTATTCGACCTGGACCCGCATGAATCGGACAACAAATGTTGTTTCTCATATTGGTCGTCCCATCGCCAATACCCGCATCTATATCCTTGACGCGGCCAGACAACTTGTTCCCCTTGGAGTTACCGGCGAAATTTATATCGCCGGTGCCGGTGTGGCCCGCGGTTACCTGAATCGGCCTGAACTCACTGCCGAGCGCTTCTTAAGCGATCCCTTCGCTTCAGAACCGAACGCACGTATGTACAAAACCGGTGATCTCGGCCGTTGGCTGCCTGATGGCAATATCGAATACCTCGGCCGCAATGATTTTCAGGTCAAGTTGCGTGGATTTCGCATTGAATTAGGGGAAATCGAGGCACAACTGATGCAATGTCACGGTGTACGTGAAGCGGTGGTTATTGCCCGTGAAGATGAGCCAGGGCAGAAACGGCTGGTGGCTTATCTGCGATCGCTGGCGGGTGCCGAACTGATACCGGCCGAATTACGCCAGCAACTCGCCCAACACCTGGCCGAATATATGTTACCCAGCGCTTTTGTGACATTGGACACCTTCCCACTGAATGCTAATGGCAAGCTCGACCGGCAGGCCCTGCCTGTCCCCGATACATCTGCGGTGATCACTCGCGGCTATGCAACGCCGGTCGGAGAGATAGAAACGGCTTTAGCCCGGATCTGGCAAGATTTGCTGGGACTGGAACAGGTCGGTCGTCATGAACATTTCTTTGAACTCGGCGGACACTCATTGCTGATAGTCAACCTGATTGAACAACTGCATAACCTTGGTTGGCGACTTGACGTGCGCAGTGTGTTTGCGACCCCAATCTTAAGTGAGCTGGCGCAAGCCATTCTGACATCTCAAGACAATCCCTGCGCTTTTGAAACGCCACCCCAGCTTATCCCCGAAGGCTGTACTTCCATTACGCCAGATATGCTGCCACTGGTTTCGTTGTCCCAGGACGAGATTGATGCCATTGTCGCGACTGTGTCAGGAGGGGTCGCCAATGTGCAGGATATCTATCCTCTGGCGCCGTTACAGGAAGGCATTCTTTTCCAGCACTTATTACAGACACAAGGTGATGATTATCTGCTGCAAAGCCTGCTCGCTTTCGATACCCGCGAACGGCTTGATGCCTTTTTAGCCGCGCTGCAACACATTATCGATCGCCATGATATTCTGCGAACTGCCGCCTATTGGCAAGATCTGGCCCAGCCCGTTCAGGTAGTTTGGCGTCAGGCATCGCTGCATATCAATGTCTTCACCCCGTCCACGGAAGACGACGTATTATCCCAACCAATGCCATTACAATTACGTAACTACACAGATCCACGCCAGTATCGCCTCGATTTAAGCCGTGCGCCGCTGTTTGCCGCAGATATCGCCCATGATCCCGTACACGATGAATGGTTGTTATCTTTGCGTTTTCATCATCTGGTCAGTGACCATATGACACTGGAGCTGATTTTCGCTGAGATTGCCCACGTGTTGCAGGGAAATGCCGCCATGCTGCCTACTGCTCTGCCCTATCGTAACTTTATTGCCCGGACATTAAGTGTGCCAGTAGCAGAGCATGAAACCTATTTCCGTGACCAGCTGGCTGATATTGCTGAGCCAACCGCTCCTTACGGGGTACTCAGCGTAGCAAGCGATAATCGGACTCTCAACGAACACAGCCTGTCGCTTGATCCCACGCTGGCAAAGGCGATTCGTTCTCAGGCTCGCCGTTTAGGTATCAGTCCTGGCGTCCTGTTTCATGTCGCGTGGGCGCAAGTGTTGGCTCAAACCAGTGGTCACCACGATGTGGTCTTTGGCTCAGTATTATTGGGACGTTTGCAAGGGATCACAGGAGCCAACCGAATATTGGGCATGTTTATCAACACGCTGCCGATACGGATTACGCTGACCGGATTTAGCGTGCAAGAAGTGGTACAGGCTACCTACCACAATCTGACTCGGTTATTAGAACATGAACAGGCACCGTTATCGCTGGCACAACGATGCAGTGGCGTACCCCAACCAATGCCGCTGTTCAGTGCGTTATTGAATTATCGTCATAGTCAATCGGGTGAGATAGAAACAGCCAGTTCGGTCTGGGCGGGTATCCGCATCCTGGCAGCGGAAGAGCGAACCAACTATCCAATCACGCTATCGGTAGATGATATGGGCGTTGGTTTCCATTTAACTGCCCAAACTGTGACGAATATTGATCCGGCACGTATAACTCATTATCTGGTCACTGCTATCAGTGGTCTTATTGATGCACTTATCCATAATCCGCAGCAACCCATTCTGCACGTGCCGATCCTGCCTGCTCTGGAGCAACGACAACTGCTGACAGACTTCAATGCCACACAAGCCGATTTTCCGCAGGATGTCCTGATCCACCAACTGTTTGAAATCGAAGCAGTACAGCACCCCGCTGATATCGCCGTAGTATACGGTGAACAGTCACTCAGCTATGGTGAACTGAATCGCCGTGCCAATCGTCTGGCGCATCATTTAATCATGTTGGGTGTACGCCCAGACGATCGTGTCGCTATGTGTGTCGAACGCAGCCCAGAGATGGTGGTCGGTTTACTGGCTATCCTGAAAGCGGGAGGGGCTTATGTGCCGCTTGATCCGGCTTACCCGGCCGAACGGCTGGCCTATATGCTTGAGGATTCAGCACCGGTAGCGATACTGACCCAACTAGCCTGGCTTGATATTTTTACAGGTACTGAGTCAACCGATGCTGTTCCTCTCCTCCTGCTTGATATCCAAGATGACAGCATGGAAATGCAGCCAGATCACAACCCAGAAGTATCTGGCCTGACTCCCCGTCATCTGGCCTATGTTGTTTATACTTCTGGCTCCACTGGCCTGCCCAAAGGAGTCATGAGTAGTCATCTAGCCCTATGCAATCGGCTCTTGTGGTTCGTCCGAGACATCGCGATTCCGCCATTAATCGGGGCGCTGAAAACCAGTATCAGCTTTGTTGATTCAATCACTGAAACGTTGGGTGTACTGCTGGCAGGTGGCAAACTGGTGGTTTTCAATAACTATGAAGTGAAAGATCCCAGCCAGTTCAGTGCAGGTTTGCAGCGTTTTAATGTTAACTATCTGGTCGTTGTACCTTCACTATTAAAACTTTTAATACAGGATCATGATAATCGAATTCATCTCAAATCAGTCAGGACGTTGATTTGCAGCGGAGAACGGCTTGCACCTGAGTTAGCCCGACAGGTAGTGACAGATTACCCCTGGCTCCGTCTCCTGAATTTTTATGGTTCATCTGAAATCAATGGTGATGCCACTTGGTATGAATATTCTGCTCAGGCAGGTGTACCGGAAGTTTCCGTTATTGGTCGCCCGATCGCCAATAGCCAAAGTTATATTCTGGACCCTCACGGACAACTCGTCCCCCTTGGTGTCACAGGGGAAATCTATATCGCGGGCGTCAGCCTGGCCCGCGGTTATCTCAACCAACCGGAACTGACTACCGAACGTTTTCTTGCCGATCCATTCTCTTCAGAGCCAGACGCACGTATGTATAAAACCGGTGACCTTGGCCGCTGGCTGCCCGATGGTAATATCGAATACCTCGGCCGCAATGATTTTCAGGTCAAGCTGCGGGGCTTTCGCATTGAATTGGGCGAAATCGAGACACAACTGATGCAGTGTGATGGGGTGCGCGAAGCGGTTGTGATCGCCCGCGAAGATGAAGCAGGGCAAAAACAGTTGGTTGCCTATCTGCGTCCACGAAATGGTGCTGAACTACTGCCCGCTGAATTGCGTCAGCAACTCGCTCAACACCTTGCCGACTATATGCTGCCGAGTGCTTTTGTCACGTTAGCGACTTTTCCGTTAACGCCTAACGGCAAACTCAACCGGCAGGCGCTCCCTGTGCCGGATGCTGCTGCCGTCGTGACGCGCAGCTATGAAGCCCCCGTCGGTGAAATAGAAACTGCGTTGGCCCAAATTTGGCGAGACTTACTGGGGCTGGAACAGGTTGGCCGTCATGATCATTTCTTTGAGCTGGGTGGACACTCTCTGCTTGCCGTCCAACTTGTTGCGCGTATCCGTCAGGTGCTGGCACGGGAGTTACCGTTACAGACGCTCTTTGACCAACCGATTCTAATGGCATTAGCGCATACGTTAACTAACATGGCTACAACGACTCATACCGTTATTCCCATTGCGGATCGCAACCAGCCACTGCCTCTCTCCTTTGCGCAACAACGTTTATGGTTCCTCGGTCAGCTCGATCCGGCGGCGAGTCAAGCCTACCATTTACCTGCGGCACTACGCCTGAGCGGTTCACTGGATCGTCATGCGTTAGTGATTGCCCTTGACCGTCTGGTTGCTCGCCATGAAAGCCTGCGCACTCGCTTTATATTGATTGAAGGACAACCCTACCAACACATTGAACCTGCTGACCTCGGTTTTACCTTGTCCTGCCACAACCTGTGCCAGCTTGATCCGGCCTTGCATACCCGCCGTGTTACCGAGCTTATCGAACGCGAATCCCAAACACCTTTTGATTTCGTCCAAGGGCCACTTATTCGTGGTCAACTGCTGCAACTGGCAGACGAAGAACATATCTTGCTGCTGACCCTGCATCATATTATCACTGACGGCTGGTCGCTTGGTGTGCTGGTACGAGAACTGGGTGTTTTCTACCGTGCAGCGCTTGAGAGCGAAGAAAATCCTTTACCACCACTCCCCATCCAGTATGCGGATTATGCGGTCTGGCAACATGCTCAGCAAAAAGAAACGCCTCTGGAAACACAACGTGATTTCTGGTGTACCCAGCTTAAAGACGCGCCAGCCTTACTGACATTACCCACCGATCGGCCGCGTCCAGCCATACAAACCTATGCGGGTGACCAGATCTCTTTCCAGTTTGATACCGCGTTATTGGTATCACTTAAAGAACTTGGACAACGCCATAACTGCACCTTGTTTATGACCCTATTGAGTGCCTGGAGTATCGTATTGGCCCGACTCAGTGGTCAGAGCGATATCGTTATCGGCACCCCAGTCGCCAATCGCCCACACCATGAACTTGAAGGCGTGATAGGTTTCTTTGTCAATACGCTGGCCTTACGTGTCACATTTAATGATGGCCTCAATGTCACGGAGCTGCTCGCACAAGTTCGCGAACGATCACTTGCCGCCTATGCTCATCAGGATCTGCCTTTCGAACAGATGGTGGAGGCACTCCAGCCTGAACGTAACTTAAGCTACAGTCCCATTTTTCAGGTAATGCTGACCTTGAATAACACACCCGCCCAGAATCTGGTATTACCTGATTTGCAGCTCATCTCAATTGAGCAGGCTCACCATGGTGCCTATTTTGACATCACATTATCACTCACTGAAACCGAATCAGGTTTAGCCGGCGCTATAACCTATGCTGCTGATTTATTCGATTCAACCACGGTTGAACGGATGGTTGACTACCTGAAGAATATATTGGCGGCCATGGTTACTGATGAAACACAATGCATTGCCACTCTGCCGATAATGCCAAAATCGGAACAGCAATTGCTGACAAATTTCAATGCCACACAGATGGATTTCCCGTCAGAAATCTTAATCCATCCCCCGTTTGAAGCACTGGCCGCGCAACAACCCAATGCGCCCGCCGTGGTATTTGAAGAACAAACGATGAGTTATGGCGAACTGAACCGTCGCGCTAATCAGCTGGCCCATTATTTGATTGCGCGGGGCGTCCGTCCAGACAAGCGCGTGGCGATTTGTGTCGAGCGCAGTCTGGATATGGTGGTCGGCTTACTGGCTATCCTTAAGGCTGGCGGAGCCTATGTCCCGCTCGATCCGGCCTACCCGACTGAACGGCTAACCTATATGCTCAACGATGCGGCGCCCGTGGTCCTGCTGACCCAGAGCACGTTAGCTAACACCCTGAACAGGACAGACACCGGTTATCTCACCCTGCTGCTTGATGCGCCGGCAATGTCTCTCGCAGAACAACCGACTGACAATCCAGACACGCAGAATTTGGGGCTGACACCCCACCATCTGGCCTATGTGATTTACACGTCTGGCTCCACCGGATTACCCAAGGGCGTAGAAATGCCGCTGGCCGCCTTATCAAACTTACTGCAATGGCACCGGCACGCCCCTTCACACCCCGCCGGCACGGGCAAAACCCTGCAATTTGCCGCGCTGGGATTTGATGTCGCTTTTCAGGAAATCTTTACCACCCTGAGTGAAGGCGGCTGTCTGGTTCTGGTTAATGAAACCCGACGGCGGGTGCCGCAACAGTTTCTCCGGCTGATCCAGCAACAACAGATTGACCGCATTTTTCTGCCCTATATTGCGCTCCAGCATCTGGCTGAAGCCGCCAGTGACAGCGAAGAGGATTTTTCCTGTCTGGCGCATATCATCACCGCCGGCGAGCAATTGCGTATTACGCCGGCCATTGAACGTTTCCTGCAACGGGCTGATTGCCGGTTACATAATCACTATGGCCCGACAGAAAGCCACGTTGTCACGGCATATTCATTAGATAAGGAGATAGCGCAATGGCCAACACTGCCCCCCATCGGTCGCCCGATTGCCAACAACCGTATTTATATCCTTGATGGCAGCGGCCAGCCCGTACCTTTGGGCGTGACCGGAGAAATCTATATCGCCGGCGCTGGGGTGGCCCGTGGGTATCGAAACCGGCCGGAACTGACCGCTGAACGTTTCCTTGTTGACCCGTTTTCCCCAAATCCCAATGACCGCATGTACAAAACCGGCGACCTCGGCCGCTGGCGGCCCGATGGCAATATCGAATACCTCGGCCGCAATGATTTTCAGGTCAAACTGCGGGGGTTCCGCATTGAACTGGGGGAAATCGAAACACAGCTGATGCAATGTCACGGGGTGCGCGAAGCCGTGGTGATTGCCCGCGAAGAGGAGCCTGGCGAGAAACGGCTGGTGGCCTATCTGCGGCCGCTGGCGGGCGCTAAACTCATGCCGGCTGAACTGCGTCAACAACTCGCCCGACACCTGGCCGACTATATGTTACCCAGTGCTTTTGTGATACTGGAAACTTTTCCACTCACGCCCAATGGCAAACTCAACCGTCAGGCCCTGCCTGCACCGGATGCGTCGGCCGTGGCAACGCGCCGCTATGAAGCGCCAGCCGGTGACACAGAAACCGCACTGGCCCAAATCTGGCAAGACTTGCTGGGGCTGGAACGGGTTGGCCGCCATGATCATTTCTTTGAGCTGGGCGGGCATTCTTTGCTTGCCGTCCAGCTTGTCGCCCGTATCCGTCAGCGACTGGCGCGGGAATTACCGTTACAAACCCTGTTTGCTCAACCCGTCCTGCTGGCGCAGGCCCAGACGCTGACAGAAACGGCCACTCTCACACAAACCGTGATCTCCCCAGCTGATCGCAGCCAGCCCTTGCCTTTATCCTTTGCTCAACAGCGGTTATGGTTCCTCGGTCAGCTCGATCCGGCAGCGAGTCAAGCCTACCATCTCCCTGCGGCGCTACGCTTGTCCGGTTCACTCAATCGCCATGCCCTGATGACGGCGTTTGATCGTCTGGTGGCTCGGCATGAAAGTCTGCGGACACGTTTCGTGCTGGTTGCAGGCCAACCCAGCCAGCAAATCGCCCCGGCGGATATCGGTTTTGCCCTGTCCTGTCAGGACTTGCGTCAGCTCGATCCCACTTTGCATATCAAGCGGGTAACTGAACTCGCGACCCTTGAAGCCCAGACTCCCTTCGATTTTGCTCAAGGCCCCCTGATCCGCGGTCAACTGCTGCAACTGGCGGATAAGGAACACGTGTTGCTACTCACACAACACCATATTATTACCGACGGTTGGTCTATTGGCGTGCTGGTACGAGAATTGGGGATTTTCTACTGTGCGGCACTTGATGGCAATGAAGATCCTTTACCACCACTACCCATTCAATATGCTGATTATGCGGTCTGGCAACATGAACAGTTAAAAGCAACCACCCTCGCTGCACAACGTGATTTCTGGTGTACTCAGCTTGAAGGCGTACCGGCCTTACTGACGTTACCCACCGATCGGCCACGCCCAGCCATACAAACCTATATCGGTGGCCAAATCTCTTTCCAGCTTGATACCACCTTATTGACGTCACTGAAGGAACTTGGACAGCGCCATAACACTACGCTGTTTATGACCCTATTGAGTGCCTGGAGTATCGTGCTGGCCCGACTCAGTGGACAAGATGATATCGTTATTGGTACTCCAGTCGCTAACCGCCCGCATCATGAGCTTGAAGGGTTGATAGGGTTCTTCGTCAATACGCTAGCCTTGCGCGTTACATTCAATGATGAACTCAGTGTGGCTGATCTGCTTGCACAAGTTCGCGAACGGGCGCTGGCCGCCTACGCCCATCAGGATCTGCCTTTCGAGCAGGTGGTAGAAGCCCTCCAACCTGAACGTAGTCTGGGCCACAGCCCGCTCTTCCAGGTGATGCTGGCCTTAAATAATACGCCAGCCCAAACTCTCATCTTGCCTGAACTACGGCTCACACCATTTGAACAGACGTATCACACCACTCATTTTGATTTGACATTATCACTGGCAGAAACTGAAGCAGGTTTAACCGGCGCCTTGTCCTATGCTACCGCGCTGTTCGATGCTGCAACTGTTGAGCGTATGATCAGTTACTTAACCAATATACTGATGGCGATAGTGGCAGATGAAACACAACGCATTGCTGCCTTGCCGATGCTGCCGGAATCAGAACAGCAACAGCTATTGATAAATTTCAACGCCACTCAAACGGATTTTCCGCAAGATGCCCTGATCCACCAACTGTTTGAAACTCATGCAGAACAGCATCCTGATACTCTTGCTATTGTCTATGAAGGCCAGACACTGAGCTATGGTGAACTCAACCGCCGCGCCAATCGGCTGGCCCATTATTTGATCACGCTGGGTGTGCGCCCGGATGATCGGGTAGCGATTTGTGCTGAACGCAGTTTAGACACAATCGTCGGCTTACTGGGTATCCTTAAGGCTGGCGGGGCTTACGTCCCTATCGACCCAAACTATCCGACTGAGCGGCTGATCTATATGCTTGAGGATGCAAGACCCGTGGCCTTGCTAACGCAAACAACACAGGTTAACCGACTGGACAACACCATACCCAAAGTATTGCTTGATGCACCAGATCCATGTTTGGCAACGCAACCGACCCACAACCCGCAAGCACATACACTGGGACTCACGTCACGCCATCTGGCCTATGTGATCTATACGTCTGGCTCAACCGGCCAGCCGAAAGGAGTGATGGTCGAGCACCGCAGTATCAATCGGCTGGTGATTAATAATGCTTACGCAGATATCGGTGCGCACGACTGTGTCGCTCATTGTGCCAATATCGCTTTTGACGCCTCAACCTGGGAAATCTGGTCTGCCCTGCTCAATGGAGGATGTCTGTACATCGTTCCACAATCTGTACTACTCGATCCGGCTCATTTCTGCACTTCCCTAATGAAGGGGCACGTTACCGCCCTTTGGTTAACGGTGGGCTTGTTCAACGCCTATTTCGATAGCCTCAAGCCCCTGTTAGGGCAATTGCGCTACCTGCTTATTGGCGGCGATGTGCTCGATCCCAGGAGGATACAGCAGGTGCAATTGGCTAAGTCCCAACCTGTACATTTCATTAATGGCTATGGTCCAACGGAAACCACGACGTTTGCTGCAACCTACGAAATGACTGCTCTTATTGATGCAACCCGTTCTATTCCTATAGGCCGCCCGATTGCCAATACCCAGATTTATATTCTGGATGCACATAGTCAACCCGTTCCCATCGGTGTTACTGGTGAAATCCATATCGCAGGCGCTGGCGTGGCCCGCGGTTATTTGAATCGCCCTGAACTGACGGCCGAACGTTTTCTCACTAATCCGTTCTCTGCGGAGCCAGACGCCCGCATGTACAAAACCGGCGATCTCGGCCGCTGGCTGCCCGATGGCAATATTGAATACCTCGGCCGCACTGATTTTCAGATCAAGCTGCGTGGCTTCCGCATTGAACTGGAAGAAATCGAAGCCAGACTCAGCCAATGTGACGGGGTACGCGAAGCGGTGGTGCTGGTTCGTGAAGATACGCCCGGTCAAAAACGACTGGTCGCCTATTTACGGCCGCAGGAAAGAATTGAGTTGCTGCCAACCACACTGCGCCAGCAACTTGCCCAATATCTTGCCGACTATATGCTGCCCAGTGCCTTTGTCTCGTTAACGACTTTTCCGCTAACCCCTAACGGCAAACTCGACCGACAGGCGTTACCTGTTCCCGATCAGTCCGCTTTCGTGGTGCGTGGCTATGAATCGCCTATCGGCAAGACAGAAACCGCTCTGGCCCAAATCTGGCAGGATTTGTTAGGACTGGAAAAAATCAGTCGTCATAATCATTTCTTTGAGCTTGGCGGGCACTCGCTGCTCGCTATACAGTTGTTGAATCGTATGCGTGAACAAAATATGCAGGTTTCACTGACCACCCTGTTCGCCCATCCAACCTTATGTGATCTGGCCCTGGCTACTAAGGAGCACTTCGTCATGCCTGTATCCCCATTTGATGCAAACCCTGTCCCACTCAGCCCGGCAGGTTCCTTGCTCCCTTTATTCTTAGTGCACGAAACTTCCGGCGATCCCCTGGTGTATTCTCCCCTGGCTGCCTTACTACCCCCTGAACTTCCCGTCTATGCTTTACAGGCGCTTGGCATCCATACATTGGCACACCCTCCGATGTCGATTGAAGCACTTGCCGCCTGCCATATTCAGGCCATTCGCCGCCTCCAACCCCAAGGACCTTATCGTCTGATGGGCTGGTCGATTGGCGGGTTGATTGCCTATGAAATAGCCCAACAATTAACCTGTGAGGGTGAGACAGTCGCGTTTCTTGGTATGATCGATTCCTATTATCACACCCATAAAGACAGTGATGACTTCTCTATAGACGAAGAAGCAAGGCGAATAGAATTAATCATTAACGCACTGCGTACTCAAAAAATGATTGGCGATGAGGAAGCGTTAGCAGAGCTGCACAGCCTCAGTGATCTGGAGCAAGTGCTTGATCACTGTATCGAACGCCAATGGCTGTCGGCGGGCATCACGCGCGAAGATATTCTTCTGCGTTTCTATACCGCCGAGATGATTACACAGCTTGGTCAGGGATATATCGCGCAAAAATCCACCTTACCTGTCTACCTCTATACTGCGGAGGAGTTAGTCAACGGCGACAGTTGGCACGGCTGGCATGACATTGTCGGTCACGATTCGGTGCTCCATCCTATCGGCGGGACGCCGTTTCCATTATGCAGCCTCCTTTGCTAAACCAAATCGTGGATTCAATCACTGAAAACTTACGGGATGTGCCTTCCTTCAGAGCCACTGGTTATTATTCAGCAAGGCTCTCCAGCCGTATCGCCGCTATTTTGCCTGCCAGGTGCCGGTGCCAGCCCGTCCAGTATTCTCGAACTGGCGCTATCGTCCACAGACAACTTCCGGTATACGCTTTACAGGCACGTGGGTTCACGATTGAGCATCATTTCCCTTACAGCAGTGTTGAAGGAGCAGCTCGTGCCTATATCCGGAATTATCCGCCAAATCCAACCGCATCCACCCTATCACCTGCTCGGTCACTCTTTTGGAGGCTGGCTGGATTGCCTTTGAAATAGCCTTGCAATTGCAGGCCGATGGAGAACAGGTCTCCAAGCTGATTCTTATCGATACCGATGAACCTGACCAGCAAGGAAAAGCTCTCAAGTCAGTCAACCGTATTGAGACAATCATGGAGTTAATCGATATCTATAATATGATATTAAATCAGCCGCTTCCGCTCGCCCGGCAAGATTTTGCTAACCTGGCCGCGGATGAACAAATTCAGCACCTGCACAGTGCCTTGGTTAAGGCCGGCCTTTTCCCGGCCAAAACACCAATATCGCTGTTGCAAGGGATTATTCGCGTTATGCAGGCTAATCTGAACACCAGTTATATTCCTCGTGCCCGTTATAAGGGACTTGTCCATCTGGTTAACGCTGAGGAAGGCGATAAGAATGAAAGGAGGAGTCGCGAAACCCAATGGCGTCTTCTGGTGGCAGAACTCAATACGATAGTTGTGCCCGGCAATCATATGACCCTGTTATCCACCCCCCATGTCGGGCAATGGGTAACCCGCCTATGGCAGAAGTGAGAGAAAAACATGACCGATATTATTAATGACTCTAAAGAGGCAAACTATGCTGTATTTTCCTGACAGCCTGGATCACGACGAAACGGATAAAAAAACGCTTAACACGCACTGTCTGGATGAGCAAGAATGGCAAGCACTGCTCAACCAGTTTATTTCCGCTGTCGGTGACGAAGATCTGGCCGGACTGGAAACGGAAATTGCTAGTGACCCTGTCGCTTATTGTCTGCGCGAATTAAACAAACCCATACGCGAACTAACGGAAATTGAAAGTCAGTTCTCCTCCGTGATTATCCCAGAATCTCCGGTTGATGCTGGGGCATATACCCAGTATCTGAGCGAAAATATCCTCAATCAAGTTGTGCCTGTATCATCACCGGCCTTTGTCGGTCACATGACATCGGCTCTCCCCAGACATTTGCCTGCTCTTGGCAAGATAGTAACAGCCCTGAATCAGAATCTGGTCAAACTGGAAACATCGCATATTTTAACTGCGCTGGAACGGCAGGTTCTGGGTATGATGCACAAGCTGGTGTATCGCGGTGATGAAACTTTCTATAAACAGTGGCTGCACAACAGTGATCATGCGCTGGCGACCTTCTGTTCTGGTGGAACCGTGGCTAATTTAACCGCCATGTGGGCGTGCCGAAACAAGCTTATGCCCGCCGACGGAGAGTTTGCTGGTCTTGCACGTGAGGGATTAGCCAGGGGGATGATGCATTATGGCTATAGTGGCTTAGCTATTTTGGTATCGGAACTCGGACACTATTCGCTGAAAAAAGCGGTGGATATTCTTGGATTAGGGCAGGATGCCCTGATAAAAGTGGATGCCGACAGAGAGGGGCGGATCAGCATTGATGCTCTGCTCACACAATTGCAAAAACTGCGCCAGCGCAATATCAAGCCTATGGCGATTGTCGGAATAGCTGGCACCACAGAAACCGGTGCCATTGACCCGCTGGATCTTCTGGCGGATATCGCTGAACAAGAACAGTGTCATTTTCATGTCGATGCCGCCTGGGGCGGAGCGAGTTTGCTGTCCGAACGCTACCGACACTTATTTACGGGTATCGAACGTGCTGATACCGTCACGATCGATGCACATAAACAAATGTATGTCCCTATGGGAGCAGGTATGGTGTTGTTCCGTCAGCCTACCCTGACCAACGCCATCGCCCAGCATGCTAATTATATTGTACGCAAGGGGTCAAAGGATCTGGGGCGCCATACTTTGGAAGGTTCACGCAGTGCAATGTCGTTGATGTTACACAGTAACTTCCATTTGCTTGGCCGCCAAAGATTGGCTGGCCTGATCGATGCAAGCATCGAGAAAGCACAACAATTCGCCAATCTCATCCGCCAGCAAGAAGATTTCGAGTTGATCAGTGAACCACAGCTTTGCCTGTTGACCTACCGATACGTGCCGCCAAAGGTATTACAGGCACTACGGGAGAGTTCAGACCAGATGAAACAGCAATTGCATGAAGCAATTAATGCACTGAACCAGAATATCCAAGCGGTGCAGTGGTCCGCCGGAAAATCTTTTGTCTCACATACCAGTCTCAAACCCGTGCAATGGGATCGACAACCCACAACCGTTTTGCGTGTCGTGCTGGCAAATCCTCTGACCACGTTGGCAATACTCGAAAATATGCTTGAAGAGCAGCGTCAGCTAGCACAACAAAGCCCGTTTTGGCAAACGCTACACAACTTAATCTGTTGAATATACCAATCTCACTTCAAGATGCGTGTGATATCTCCCCACGAAGCGGGGAGATATCAGGTTTCATATCGTGTTGTAAATGGCAAACGCCCTATCACCATATTTATATCAGTATTTTTTATACAAATAATCAAAAAATACACAAACTCATTCCCTTATAACAAAAATCAAAAAAACAAAGCATCCGTTTATGAAAGCGTTAGTTAGCCAATCATATTCTAGCGTGCAGCACTGTTACATAACTCAAATTTAATTTATTAGCATGACTAATTATTATCACGAGCAGGAGTTAAGCAATGCCTATGCCACGTAATAGTAACAATAATATTAAATTCCCACTCAGTTCTCCCCAGCAAGTCGTCTGGCTCGACCAGATCTTCCGTCCTCATAGCACCTGCTATAACTTAGGTTCAGTGATTCTTGTTGAGGGAAAATTGGATGACGCGCTGTTAGTACGCGCTGTTGAGACCGTTGTTTATCGTCATGATGCATTGCGTTTACGACTTGTTAAAACTCAGGAATTACCACGGCAAGAACTCACCGAGGCCTTGTCTGTATCCGTGACAATCCACGATTTCTCAGGTTATGCTGATGCTGAAGAACAAGCTGAACAATATATCCGTACTGCCTTCATACGCCCGTTTGATTTGTACAATGAACTATGGCGTTTTGCACTGTTACGGGTAAGTGATAACCGTTGGTACTTCCAGTTTTGCTGTCATCATCTTATTGGCGATACGACGACTTTAAGACTTATTTCCGAAGAAATAGCCAATACGTATACTCGGTTAAGCAGAGGAAAGAAATCGACAAAAGCGGCGCCCTCTTATCTCGACTTAATTAATGAAGATAATGCCTATTTAAACTCACAGCGCTATCGACAAGACCAGCAATTCTGGTCAGAGCGCTATAAAAATTTACCGCCTGCCTTAATTCAGCCATCAAATTTAGAGAAAACAACAGATAGCGAACATACCGAACCTTTAATTTGGCCACTGGATAAAACGCTCTTCCAGCGAATCGAAGAGATTGTCGCTGCACATGGATTGTCTGTCCTGCATTTTATGTATGCCGCGCTGGCTTGCTATTTTTCACGTACTGCTTATTCGCTGACAAACCGTACCGAAGATGAAGATATTGTTATTGGTATTCCCGTAGATAACCGTAAAAACAGCAAACAAAAACGCACGGTGGGGATGTTTTCATCGGTGATTCCGGTCGGTATAACTGTTTCGCCCCATGATACTTTCCTTGATGTGATGAGCAAAACTGCAACAGAATTGCGGCGTTGCTACAAACATCAGCGTCCTTCCCCTCACAGAAATCAATCGTCTCACACAAATCCAGCAGCAGACCGGACGCACCCAGTTATTCGATATCATGCTGTCATTTGAGCGGATAGGAGTGAACGCCGATATACCCGACGCCACACTCAAATACTCAAAAATACAACGTGGTGCAGCGTTTCCTCTGACTATCGCAGTCCACCAATATGCCTTTGCTAACAGTGAGGATGCACAGAAACCGGTCACCCTTGAGTTTAATTTTTCGCCCAATTACCTGAGTCGTGCTGAAGTGACAGCACTCCAGTCCCGTCTCATGGTGTTGATAGAAGCCGCCCTGACGTCTCCAAAAACCCAGATCCGATGCTTACCTCTATTATCGCTAACAGAGCAGCAACAATTACTGGTGGATTTCAATGCCACACAGATAGATTTCCCACAAGAGACCCTGATCCATCAATTGTTCGAAGCACAAACGGCAAAAACACCCAACGCAACAGCCGTCGTGTTTGCCGAGCAATCCCTGAGCTATGACGAGCTTAACCGCCGAGCCAACCAACTGGCTCATTACCTGATTGCGCAGGGAGTGCGGCCGGATGATCGGGTCGCTATTTGTGTCGAACGCAGTCTGGAGATGATAGTCGGCTTTCTGGCTATCCTCAAATCTGGCGGGGCTTATGTGCCGATTGATCCCACTTATCCGGCCGAACGACTGGCCTATATGCTGGAAGATGCCGCCCCGGTGGCTTTACTGACCCAATCAGTGCTGGCCCGGTCAGAGTGGCTCGCTCAGTTTAACGCCTTGCCAACGGTCTTGCTGGATAACCAAGAACCGTATCTGGCAACACAACCTACTGATAATCCAGCGCCTCAAGCCTTGGGGTTGACGCCCCGCCATCTGGCTTATGTCATTTATACTTCCGGTTCGACCGGTCAACCGAAAGGGGTAATGATCGAACATCATAGCCTGTGCAATTTAGTAACCGCCCAGCAACATGCCCTGACACTCACTGCCGACAGTCGCGTCTTACAATTCGCCTCCAATAGCTTTGATGCCAGTATTTGGGAATATGTCATGGCTTTAATGACGGGTGGGCGTCTCTATCTCGCCCAGCGGGCCAGCCTGTTGCCCGGCGACATACTGTCTGGCTACTTAGCTGACCATGCCATCAGCCATGTTACCTTGTCACCGACCACGTTAGCCGTAATGGATTCCCTGCCCGATACCGTGCAAACCTTGCTGGTGGGGGGAGAGGCCTGTCCATCAACCTTAGTCAAACGCTGGTCACCAGGCCGGCAGATGATCAATGCGTATGGGCCGACAGAGATCACGGTCTGTGCCACACTCTATGCCTGTACTTCCTTCGCAGAGGATAATCCGCCCCCGATTGGCCGCCCGATAGCCAATACCCGGATTTATATTCTGGATGCACACGGCCAACTTGTTCCTCGCGGTGTGGCGGGAGAAATTTATATTGCAGGTGTCGGCGTGGCTCGCGGTTACCTGAATCGCCCTGAACTCACCGCCGAACGTTTCCTCGCTGACCCGTTCTCTTCCACCCCCAATGCGCGGATGTACAAGACTGGCGACCTCGGTCGCTGGCTGCCCGATGGCAATATCGAATACCTCGGCCGCAATGATTTTCAGGTCAAACTACGCGGTTTCCGCATTGAGTTGGGGGAAATAGAAGCCAGACTGACCCAATGTGACGGGGTACGCGAAGCGGTGGTGATTGCTCGCGAAGATGAACCCGGGCAAAAGCGACTGGTGGCCTACCTGTTACCACAGAAAGATGTTGAATTGGTGCCGGCTGAACTACGCCAGCAACTCGCCCAGCATCTGGCTGACTATATGCTGCCCAGTGCTTTTGTCACGCTGACATCCTTCCCGTTGACCCCCAATGGCAAGCTAGATAGCAAAGCCTTGCCTGCCCCCGATTTATCGGCCGTGATAGTTAGAGATTATGCCGCCCCCGAGGGCGAAATAGAAATCACCCTGGCCCAAATTTGGCAAGCGTTGTTAGGTTTGGAACAAGTGGGTCGTCACGATCATTTCTTCGAACTCGGTGGTCATTCCCTGCTTGCTACCCAACTGGTAGCACGAGTCCGCCAACGGTTAGCGCGAGAATTGCCATTACAGCAACTCTTTGAGCAACCTGTTTTGATGCATTTGGCTCAGACGCTCACAAATGCTTCAACAATGGCTCAGTTAGTGATCCCTGTCGCTGACCGCAGCCAGTCGTTACCCCTGTCCTTTGCTCAACAAAGACTGTGGTTCCTGGGGCAACTCGATCCGGCGGCCAGCCTGGCATACCATATTCCTGTAGCATTGCGCCTGACGGGGCAGCTTAATCGCCCTGCCTTGACCCGTGCATTTGACCATTTGGTCGCCCGTCATGAAAGTTTGCGTACCCGCTTTGTACTGGTTTCCGGTCAACCTTGCCAGCACATCGATGCGGCTGATATCAGTTTTGCCCTGCCTTACCAGGATCTGCGTTTATTACCATCTGAAGCACATCACAATTTTATTGCGGAATTAACGGCACTCGAAGCTCAGACGCCTTTTGACTTTACCCAAGGTCCGCTGCTGCGTGGACACTTACTTCAACTGACAGACGAAGAGCATGTCTTACTGCTCACCCAGCATCATATTATTACTGATGGCTGGTCCGTCGGTGTGCTGATGCATGAACTCAGTGTTTTTTACCGCGCCATCCTTGATGGTCAAGACGCGCCTTTACCGCCCCTGCCGATTCAGTATGCCGACTATGCCGTCTGGCAGCGTCACTGGCTGCAAGAGGAAAAGGCCACGCTCACGGCACAACGTGATTTCTGGTGCTCCCAGCTTACAGGCGCCCCTGCCTTACTGACACTCCCGACCGATCGACCGCGCCCGGCAGTACAATCCTTTATTGGCAGCCGAGTCCCTGTGCACGTTGATGCAGACTTATTGGCCTCACTGAAAAAACTGGGATTGCGCCATCACACCACGTTGTTTATGACGGTGCTCAGTGCCTGGAGTCTCGTATTGTCCAGGCTTAGCGGGCAGGATGATATTGTTATCGGTACGCCGGTAGCTAACCGTCCGCATCATGAACTGGAAGAGTTAGTCGGTTTCTTCGTTAACACGCTGGCTTTACGCATTACCTTCAATGATGATCTCAGTGTGGCCGATCTGCTTGCCCAGATTCGGGAGCGGGCACTGGCGGCTTATGCCCATCAAGATTTACCCTTTGAGCAAGTGGTAGAAGCGCTCCAGCCCGAACGCAATCTCAGCTATAGCCCGATCTTTCAGGTGATGCTGGCCTTAAATAACACCCCCGCCCAGACACTGGCATTTCCTGATGTCCAATGCACGCCCATTGAGCAAATTCAGACCAGTGCTCATTTTGATTTGACCTTGTCACTGAGTGAAACCGAGGCCGGTCTGGTCGGTGAACTGGAATATGTCACCGATTTATTCGACACCACCACCGCTGAGCGGATAGTCGGTTATTTCAACAATGTGCTGACCGCCATGGTAGCGGATGAAACCCAACATATTGCCACTTTGCCGTTACTGCCCGCCTCAGAACGGCAACAACTGCTGGTGGATTTTAATACCACTCAGGCCGATTTCCCGCAAGACGCGTTGATCCACCTGCTTTTTGAGGCGCAAGCAACACAGAATCCCGATACTATCGCCGTCGTATTTGAGGAGCAAACCCTCAGCTATGGCGAGCTTAATCGCCGAGCCAATCAGTTGGCCCATTACCTGATTGCGCTGGGGGTGCATCCAGATGATCGGGTGGCGATTTGTGCTGAACGCAGTCTGGACACCATCGTGGGCTTGCTTGGCATCCTCAAGGCTGGTGGGGCTTATGTCCCACTCGATCCGTCCTATCCTACCGAACGGCTGGCCTATATGCTCGAAGATGCCGCCCCCGTGGTGGTGCTAACCCAGACGGCACAAGTCCACAAGCTGCCCAACACCGTGCCGGTAGTTTTACTTGACCGTTTATTTGACAATCAAGAACCGAAGTGGGTATCACAGTCAACGGATAACCCCGACAGACAAGCACTGGGACTGACATCACGTCATTTGGCCTATGTTATTTACACGTCAGGCTCGACGGGGCAACCGAAGGGGGTGATGGTCGAACACCGCAATGTCCTCCGTCTTATCGTTAATAGCGGGTTTGCTGATATTGCGCCAAATGACTGTGTCGCCCATTGTGCCAATATCGCGTTTGATGCCTCGACCTGGGAAATTTGGTCTGCCCTGCTCAATGGGGCACGCTTCTGTGGTTTCCCACCATCGGTGCTGCTTAATCCGGTGCGGTTCTTCAATGTACTGGTAAAAGGACAGGTCACGGCACTTTGGTTAACAGCCGGTTTATTTAACGAATATCTGGATAATCTCCTTGGCCCCCTGTTTGGGCAGTTACGTTATCTGCTTTTCGGCTGAACAGAAAGATACAACAGGTGCTGGCTCTGTCCCAGAATGAATACCCGCGCATCTGATAAATGTATATGGTCCAACAGAAACCACAACATTTGCCGCCACCTATGAACGATGATGACGTCCCCGTTGATGTCACCCATTCCATTCCTATCGGCCGTCCAATTGCCAATACCCAAATTTATATTCTGGATACGTGTGGTCAGCCTGTTCCCCTCGGGGTAGCGGGTGAAATCCATATCGCGGGTGATGGTGTCGCCCGTGGCTATCTGAATCGGCCTGAACTCACCGTTGAACGCTTCCTGACCGATCCGTTCTCTTCCACCCCCAATGCGCGGATGTACAAAACCGGCGATCTCGGTCGCTGGCGGCCCGATGGCAATATCGACTACCTCGGCCGCAATGATTTTCAGGTCAAACTGCGCGGTTTCCGTATCGAGTTGGGAGAAATTGAGGCAGGACTGACCCAATGTGACGGGGTACGTGAGGCGGTGGTGATTGCTCGCGAAGATGAATTCGGGCAAAAGCGACTGGTGGCCTACCTGTTACCACAGAAAGATGTTGAATTGGCGCCCGCTGAACTGCGCCAGCAACTCGCCCAGCACCTCGCTGATTATATGTTGCCCAGTGCCTTTGTCACACTGGACACCTTCCCTCTCACGCCAAACGGAAAACTCGACCGTCAGGCGCTGCCAGCCCCCGATTTATCGGCGGTTGTCGCTCGCAACTATGAAGCCCCCGTCGGTGAGAGAGAAACCGCTCTGGCGCAGATTTGGCAAAAACTCCTGGGACTCGAACAGGTCAGTCGCCATGACCATTTCTTTGAACTCGGCGGCCATTCGCTGATGATTGTCAGCCTGATCGAAGAGTTGCGAAATCTTGGCTGGCAACTCCATGCTCGCAGTGTCTTCGCCGCCCCCATTCTGACCGATATGGCTCAGGCTATCCAGCGTGATGCCAATACCTTTGTCGTGCCACCCAACCTTATTCCTGAGAACTGTACGGCCATTACCCCCGATATGCTGCCACTGGTTTCGCTTTCCCAATCCGAAATTGATGCCATCATTGATACCGTTTCCGGCGGAGCGAGTAATGTACAGGATATCTATCCACTGGCTCCGTTGCAGGAAGGCATCCTGTTCCATCATCTGTTACAGACACAAGGTGATGCCTATTTATTACGGATCGTATTTGCCTGTGACACTCGCGAATATCTTGATGCCTTTCTGGCAGCTTTACAACAACTTATTGATCGTCATGACATCCTGCGCACAGCGGTTTATTGGCAAGGGCTGGAGCAGCCGGTACAGGTGGTCTGGCGTCAGGCATCGCTGACTATCTGTGAATTCACCCCTGCCCAGACGGACGATATTCTAGCGCAGTTACTGGCTCACACTGATCCACATCAGCATCGTATTAATTTGAACCAGGCGCCCCTCTTTGCCGCTGATATCGCCTGTGATCCCACACAAAATGAGTGGTTGCTGGTGCTGCGCTTCCATCATCTGGTCAGTGACCATATGACCTCAGATCTGATTTTCGCCGAGATTGCCCAGATACTACAGGGCAATGCCAAAACATTGCCCCCCATGCTACCCTACCGCAACTTTATTGCCCAAACATTAAGTGTGCCCGTGGCAGAGCATGAAGCCTATTTCCGTAGCCGACTGGCGGATATTGATGAACCCACCGCCCCCTTTGGGATACTCAGCGTACCCAGCAATAATAGTGCTATCAATGAAAATAGCCTTCTGCTTGACTCCACGTTGGCACAGGCCATCCGCACTCAGGCGCGTCGGCTGGGCGTCAGCCCCGGAGTCCTGTTCCATGTGGCCTGGGCGCAGGTATTGGCCCAAACCAGCGGCCGCGATGATGTGGTGTTTGGCTCCGTGCTGCTGGGTCGTTTGCAAGGCGGCGCAGGGGCGGATCGCATACTGGGGATGTTTATCAATACGCTACCCCTGCGTATCTCTCTGGATGGGCGCACAGTACAGGAAATCGTGCAGGAGGCCTATCACAATTTAAGTACCTTGCTGGAGCATGAGCAAGCCCCATTGGCACTGGCACAACGGGGCAGTAGCGTGACTCCACCGCTACCGCTGTTCAGTACCCTGCTCAATTATCGCCATAGCCAGGCTGACAAGGATGAATCCATAGACACCATATGGACAGAAATGCGCCTGGTCACGGCTGAGGAACAGACCAATTATCCCATTACCCTGTCTGTGGATGACTTTGGGGATGATTTCCAGCTGACAGCCCTGACCGTCACCGACATTGCGCCCGAACGCATCAATACCTATCTGACGACGGCCATCAGCGGTTTGATCGATGCCCTGGTTCACAACCCACAACAAGCGATCCAGACTATCCCCATCTTACCGGCGGCAGAGCGGCAACAACTGCTGACCGATTTCAATGCCACTCAGACCGACTTCCCGCAAGACGCATTGATCCACCAGCTGTTTGAGGCACAAGCCGCCCTGCATCCCGATAGCATTGCTGTCGTCTATGAAGACCAGACACTGAGCTATGGTGAATTAAACCGCCGCGCCAATCAACTGGCGCACCATCTGCTTGCGCTGGGCGTACAACCCGATGACCGGATCGCCATTTGTGTTGAACGCAGTCTGGAGATGGTGGTGGGATTATTGGCTATTCTCAAGGCCGGTGCCGCTTATGTGCCACTCGACCCAACTTATCCACCGAACGGCTGGCCTATATGCTGGAAGATGCCACCCCGGTGGTAGTACTAACCCAGACGTCACAATCAACAAGCTGCCCAACACAGTGCCTATCGTTTTACTTGACCGTTTATTTGACAATCAAGAACCGAAAATAGTATCACAGTCAACGGATAATCCCGACATACAAGCACTGGGACTGACATCACGTCATCTGGCCTATGTTATCTACACCTCAGGCTCGACGGGCCAACCCAAGGGGGTGATGGTCGAACATCGTAATGTCCTCCGTCTTATCGTTAATAGCGGCTTTGCTGATATTGCGCCTAATGACTGTGTCGCCCATTGTGCCAATATCTCGTTTGACGCCTCGACCTGGGAAATTTGGTCTGTCTTGTTCAATGGCGCGCGCTTGCATGTCATTCCACCATCGATGCTGCTTAATCCGGTGCATTTCTTCAATGTACTGGTAAAAGGACGGTCACTGCACTTTGCTTAACAGCCGGTTTATTTAACGAATATCTGGATAATCTCACTCCCCTCTTTGGGCTTACGTTATCTGCTTTTCGGCGGGGATGTCCTTGATCCGAGAAAGATACAACAGGTGCAGTTGGCTCTGTCCCAGCCCGCGCATTTGATACATGTGTATGGGCCAACGGAAACCACCACGTTTGCCGCCACCTATGCGATGACGTCCACGGTTGATGTCACCCATTCCATCCCTATCGGCCACCCCATCGCCAATACCCAGATTTATATTCTGGATGCGTGGGGTCAGCCCGTTCCTTGCGGTGTGGCGGGTGAAATCCATATCGCGGGTGATGGTGTCGCCCGTGGCTATCTGAATCGGCCTGAACTGACCGCTGAACGCTTCCTGACTGATCCGTTCTCTTCGAACCCTGATGCTCGCATGTACAAGACCGGCGACCTCGGTCGTTGGCTGCCCGATGGTAATATCGAATACCTCGGCCGCAATGACTTTCAGGTCAAATTGCGGGGTTTCCGTATCGAGTTGGGAGAAATTGAAGCCAGACTCAACCAATGTGACGGCGTGCGTGAGGCGGTGGTGGCTGGCTCGCGAAGATGAACCCGGGCAGAAGCGGCTGGTGGCTTACCTGCTTCCACAGGAAGGGGTTGAACTGGTGCCCGCTGAACTGCGCCAGCAACTGGTCCAACATCTGGCTGACTATATGTTGCCCAGCGCCTTTATCTCGCTGGATGCCTTCCCGCTCACGCCTAACGGCAAACTGGATCGTCGGGCCTTGCCTGCGCCAGATGTAGCGGCCGTGGTGACCGAGATTATGAAGCCCCCGTAGGCGAAACAGAAATCGCTCTGGTCGAGATTTGGCAAGACTTGCTAGGCTTAGAACAGGTGGGACGTCATGATAATTTCTTCGAACTCGGGGGCCATTCCCTGCTGGCTGTCCAGTTGGCGGCTCGCATTCGTCAACAACTGGCTCGCGAGTTGCCATTACAGCAACTCTTTGACCAACCGCTTTTGATCGATCTGGCTCACGCGCTGACTGATACGGCAACCACCTCTCGGGTAAACATCCCCGTGGCTGATCGCAACCAGCCGTTGCCCCTGTCCTTTGCTCAACAGCGTTTATGGTTCCTCGCTCAACTCGATCCGGCGGCCAGCCTGGCCTATCATATTCCGATGGCGTTGCGCCTGACCGGTCAGCTTCATCGCCCAGCTCTGACCCGCGCTCTTGACCATCTGGTCGCCCGCCATGAAAGCTTGCGTACCCGTTTTGTGCTGATTTCCGGTCAACCTTGCCAATATATCGATCCGGCAGATATCGGCTTTGCCCTGTCTTATCAGGATCTGCGGGCATTAACGCCAGACGCCCGTAACAACCGTATTACCGAAGTCACGGCACTTGACGCGCAGACGCCATTTGACCTGGCTCAAGATCCGTTGCTGCGGGGTCACTTGCTGCAACTGACCGATGATGAGCATCTCCTGCTGCTTACCCAACATCATATTATCTCGGATGGCTGGTCCATCGGTGTACTGCTGCATGAACTCAGTACCCTTTATCGCGCCATCCTTGACGGGCAAGATACACCTTTACCGCCATTACCCATTCAGTATGCCGACTATACCGTCTGGCAGCGAACATGGTTACAAGACGCCGTTATTACTGAACAACGTGATTTCTGGAGCAACCGGCTGGCTGGCGCACCGGCCTTACTGACATTACCCACCGACCGGCCCCGTCCTGCGGTACAAACTTATGCGGGCAGCCAGATCCCAGTCCACATTGATGCAGCATTACTGGCTTCGCTTAAAGAACTGGGACAGCGCCATCACACCACCTTATTTATGACGGTACTCAGTGCCTGGAGCATCGTCCTCGCCCGGCTCAGTGGGCAGGAGGATATTGTTATCGGTACACCGGTAGCTAACCGCCCGCATCATGAACTGGAAGGATTAATCGGATTCTTCGTCAATACGCTGGCTTTGCGTATCACGCTGGATGATGCCACCAGTGTTGCTGACTTGCTCGCCCAAGTGCGGGAACACGCTTTCGCGGCCTACGCTCATCAGGATCTACCCTTTGAACAGGTGGTGGAACTCCTCCAGCCCGAACGCAGTCTGGGTTACAGCCCAATCTTCCAAGTGATGCTGGCCTTAAACAACACGCCGCAGCACTTATCACTCCAAGCGGCCGCGTTACCTGATCTGCAACTCTCACACGTTGCGCAGGAATACCAGCGTGCACACTTTGATTTAACCTTCTCCCTGACCGAAACCGAAGCCGGTCTGGTCGGTGAACTGGCTTATACCGTGGATTTATTCGACGCCACAACCATTGAGCGCATGGTCGGTTATTTAACGAATGTGCTGACTGCCATGGTAGCCGATGAAACCCAACTGATTACCGCCCTGCCCATGCTGACGGTATCGGAGCGGCAACAACTGTTAGTGGACTTCAATGCTGCCCAGACAGATTTCCCGCAAGACGCGTTAATCCACCAATTGTTTGAAGCACAGGTCGCACAGCATCCCGATAGTATTGCTGTCGTCTATGAAGACCAAACACTGAGCTATGCTGAATTAAACCACCGCGCTAACCAGTTGGCTCATCATTTGATTGCGCTGGGCGTACAACCCGATGACCGGATTGCCATCTGTGTTGAACGTTGTCCAGAGATGGTGGTCGGCTTACTGGCTATCCTCAAGGCAGGCGCCGCCTATGTGCCGCTCATTCGGCCTACCCCGCCGAACGGCTGGCTTATATACTGGAAGATGCCACTCCGGTGGCTTTACTGACCCAGACGTCACTGGTTGACAGGCTAGGCACCCGCCTGCCACATGTGTTACTTGATGCTCTGGTTTTCGACAAGGGTACAGCAGATAACCCTGATCCACAAACGCTGGGGCTGACTTCACATCACCTGGCCTATGTGATTTATACCTCTGGCTCAACGGGTCAACCCAAAGGCGTCATGGTTGAACACGCCGGATTTAGAAATTACCTGCAATGGGGGCTAAGTTATTATGTAACGGCCAGCAGAGCAACAGCATCGTGTCATCACCTTTTGCTTTAGATGACAGCGTCTCCAGTATTTACTTGCCTCTGCTTTGTGGCGGCAAAATAACCTTATCCATGAAGGTAGCACTTACTGAGTGGTGACCGCACTATTATCTCTCTACGGCACCTACTACGCTGGTTAATATACCCCGACTCATTTCGCTGCAATTGGTAAGGGATTAATGGCGGAAAAACGGACTTGTCCTGCCCATTGTTTTATCGTTGGTGGGGAGGCACTTCTCAATCCGTCATCGCACTTTGGCGCCATTGTCACCGGGATCACGCATTATCAACGAATATGGCCCAACCGAAACGGTGGTGGGTTGCATCACGTTTGATACTCATCATCAGGAGAGTATCGTTGACAACATGATTCCCATCGGAAAACCGATCGCTAATACCCAGATCTATATCCTCGATACCCACAGCCAACCGGTGCCATTCGGTGTGGCGGGGGAAATCTATATCGCCGGTGACGGGGTCGCGCGCGGCTACCTGAACCGGCCTGAACTGACGGCCGATCGCTTCCTGACCGATCCGTTTTTCCCAGACTCGGCTGCCCGCCTGTACAAGACCGGTGACTGGGACGCTGGCTACCCGATGGTCTCTATGAATACCTCGGCCGCAATGATTTTCAGGTCAAGTTGCGTGGATTCCGCATTGAGCTGGGGGAAATCGAGGCCCGACTCAGCCAATGTGACGGGGTGCGTGAGGCAGTGGTGCTGGCACGCGAAGATGAGCCGGGGCAGAAACGGCTGGTCGCCTATCTGCGGCCACTGGAGGGCGTTGAGCTGTTACCGGCTGAACTGCGCCAGCAACTCGCCCAACACCTTGCCGAATATATGTTACCCAGCGCTTTTGTGACATTGGACACTTTCCCGCTCACCCCTAACGGTAAACTCAACCGTCAGGCTCTGCCTGCTCCTGATTTATCCGCGGTAGTCACGCGCAGCTATGAAGCCCCCATCGGTGAGACAGAAATCGCCTTAGCCCAAATCTGGCAAAAACTCCTGAGGTTGAAACAGGTCAGCCGCCATGACCACTTCTTTGAGCTTGGCGGCCATTCGCTGATGATTGTCAGTCTGATCGAAGAGCTGCGCAATCTGGGTTGGCAACTTGATGTTCGCAGCGTGTTTGTCGCGCCGGTCCTCATTGATATGGCTCGGACTATACGGCGTGAGGTCAGCACTTTTGTCGTGCCCCCCAACCGTATTCCCGAAGATTGCACAAATATTACGCCCGATATGTTGCCTTTGGTTGTCCTGTCCCAAACTGAAATTGATGCCATCGCTACCACTGTTCCGGGCGGCGTCACCAATGTGCAGGATATCTATCCGCTGGCTCCATTACAGGAAGGTATCCTGTTCCATCATCTGTTACAGGCACAAGGAGATAATTATCTGCTGCAAAGCTTGCTCGCGTTCGATACCCGTGAGCACCTCAATGCCTTTTTAGCGGCACTGCAACAGGTCATCGACCGCCATGATATCCTGCGCACCGCCGTTTGCTGGCAGACGCTGGCACAACCGGTACAAGTGGTCTGGCGTCAGGCACCGCTGGCGGTTAACATTTTCAACCCCGCTACAACGGGTGACGTTGTCACTCAACTCAAGCATCATACCGATCCACACCAGCATCGTATCAATTTAAATCAGGCCCCCCTCTTTGCCACCGATATCGCCTATGATCCGGCACAAGATGAATGGTTGCTGGCGCTGCGCTTTCATCATCTGGTCAGTGACCATATGACACTGGAGCTGATTCTGGCGGAAATCGCGCTTATCTTGCAAGGTAAAACGGAGAGGCTGCCAGTGGTACTGCCTTATCGCAACTTTATTGCCCAAACATTAAGTGTGCCCGTGGCAGAACATGAAGCCTATTTCCGTACCCGACTGGCGGATATTGATGAACCCACGGCCCCCTTTGGGGTACTCAAGGTACACCCTGACAATAACTGCGTGACTGAGTCCCGTCTTCCTATCGCCCCTAATTTGGCCAAAGCCATCCGCACTCAGGCGCGTCGTTTAGGGGTCAGTCCGAGTGTGCTGTTCCATGTCGCCTGGGCTCAGGTGCTGGCACACACCAGCGGGCGCGATGACGTCGTCTTTGGCTCCGTGCTATCGGGACGTCTGCAAGGCGGCGCAGGGGCTGATCAAATACTGGGCATGTTTATTAATACGCTGCCCCTGCGCATCTCCCTGAGCGGGTTCACGGTACAAGATATCGTGCAGGAAACCTATCATAACCTGACTGCCTTGCTAGAGCATGAGCAGGCCCCATTGGTACTGGCACAACGGTGTAGTGGCGTAGCCCAACCAATGCCGCTGTTCAGTAGCTTACTGAATTATCGTCACAGCGCTTCGAATGGAACGGAAGTGAGTGAAACCGAGGCGGTTGATACCACCTGGGCAGGCATCCGTATTTTGACCGCAGAGGAGCGTACTAACTATCCTCTTTCCTTATCGGTCGACGATTTAGGGGACGGCTTCCTACTCACTACCTTGACCGTCACCGACATTGCGCCAGAACGAATCAACGCCTATCTGGAGACGGCCATCAACGGTTTAGTCGATTCTTTAGTTCATCACCCGCAACAATCGATACGGGATATCCCCATCTTACCGGCGGCAGAGCGGCAACAACTGCTGGCCGATTTCAATGCCACTCACACCGATTTCCCCCAAGACGTGTTGATCCACCAGCTGTTTGAGGCACAGGTTGCACAGCATCCCGATAGCATTGCTGTCGTCTATGAAGACCAGACACTGAGTTATGGTGAATTAAACCGCCGCGCCAATCAGCTGGCGCACCATCTGCTGGCGCTGGGTGTACAACCCGATGACCGAGTCGCCATTTGTGTCGAACGCAGCCCGGAGATGGTGGTGGGATTATTGGGTACTCTCAAGGCCGGTGCCGCTTATGTGCCACTCGACTCAACTTATCCACTCGAACGGCTGGCTTATATGCTGGACGATGCGGCACCAGTAGTATTACTGACCCAGACGTCACTCATTGACAAGCTAGGCACCAGCCTGTCTATCGTGCTACTTGATGCCTCTGTTTTCGACAATGACGCGGAAAATAATCCTGATCCCCAAGTATTGGGGCTGACCTCGCATCATCTGGCGTATGTCATCTATACCTCTGGCTCGACCGGCCAACCCAAAGGGGTGATGGTTGAACACGCCGGATTCAGAAATTACTTACAATGGGGGCTAAGTTATTATGTAACGGCCAAGCAGACAGACAGCATCGTGTCATCACCTTTTGCTTTTGATGCCACCGTCTCCAGTATTTACTTGCCTCTGCTTTGTGGCGGCAAAATACACCTTATCCATGAAGGTCAGGCGCTTACTGAGCTGGTACCCGCACTATTATCCCTCTCTACGGCACCTACTACGCTGGTTAATATCACCCCGACTCATTTCGCTGCAATTGGTAAGGGATTAATGGCGGAAAAACGGACTTGTCCTGCCCATTGTTTTATCGTTGGTGGGCAGGCACTCCTCAATCCGTCATCGCACTTTGGCGCGATCTGTCACCGGGATCACGCATTATCAACGAATATGGCCCAACCGAAACGGTGGTGGGTTGCATCACGTTTGATACTCATCATCAGGAGAGTATCGTTGACAACATGATTCCCATCGGAAAACCGATCGCTAATACCCAGATTTATATCCTGGATGCCCAGAGCCAGCCAGTGCCCCTTGGGGTGAGCGGTGAAATTTATATTGGCGGGACAGGTGTGTCCCGCGGTTACCTCAATCGCCCGGAACTCACGGCAGAACGTTTTATTCCCGATCCATTTTCGACAACGCCAAATGCTCGTTTGTACAAAACCGGCGACCTCGGTCGCTGGCGACCGGATGGCAATATTGAGTATCTCGGTCGCAATGATTTTCAGGTCAAGATACGGGGTTTCCGCATTGAATTAGGAGAAATTGAAACCCGGCTGGTTGCTTGTGAAGGCGTCAGGGAGGCGGTGGTGATCGCCCGCGAAGAGGAAAATGGTGGTAAGCGTCTGGTTGCTTACCTCATTCCACAACCGGGAGTCACTCTCAACCCCGCCTGTCTGCGTGAACAATTGAGTTCCAATTTGATGAAACACATGCTGCCCAGTGCCTTTGTCACGCTGGCATCCTTCCCCCTGACCCCCAATGCCAAACTGGATCGCAAGGCCCTGCCAGCCCCGGATTTATCGGCCGTGGTGGTGCAAGATTATGCCGCCCCCGAGGGCGAAATAGAAATCGCCTTAGCCCAGATTTGGCAAGACTTGCTAGGTTTAGAACAAGTGGGTCGTCACGATAATTTCTTCGAACTCGGTGGCCATTCCCTGCTTGCTGTCCAACTCGTCGCACATGTACACCAAAAGTTGGCACGGGATTTGTCACTACAGCAACTCTTTGATCAACCTGTTTTGATGCATCTGGCCCAGACGCTCACAGATGCTTCGACAATGGCTCAGATAGTGATCCCTGTGGCTGACCGCAACCAGCCGTTGCCCCTGTCCTTTGCCCAACAGCGTTTATGGTTCCTGGGTCAATTCGATCCGGCGGCCAACCTGGCTTATCATATCCCTGTGGCATTGCGCCTGACGGGTCAGCTTAATCGCCCTGCCTTAACCCATGCATTCGACCAGCTGCTTGCCCGCCATGAAAGCTTGCGTACCCGCTTTGTGCTGGTTTCCGGCCAACCTTGCCAGCACATTGATTCGGCTGATATTGGCTTTGTCCTGACTTACCAGGATCTGCGCTCATTACCATCTGAAACACATAGCCACCGTATTGCGGAATTAACGGCACTCGAAGCACAAACGCCTTTTGACTTTACTCAAGGCCCGCTGCTCCGCGGCCACTTGCTGCAACTGGCAGACGAAGAGCATGTCTTGTTATTTACACTACACCATATTGTCTCGGATGGCTGGTCCACTGGTGTCATGCTACATGAACTCAGTGTTCTTTATCGCGCCATCCTTGATGGTCAAGATACGCCTTTATCGCCATTACCCATTCAGTATGCCGACTATGCCGTCTGGCAGCGTCATTGGCTGCAAGAGGCCACGCTCACGACACAACGTGATTTCTGGTGCACCCAGCTTACTGGGGCGCCAGCCTTACTGACGCTCCCGACCGACCGACCGCGCCCGGCAGTACAATCCTTTGTTGGCAACCGAGTCCCTGTGCACATTGATGCCGATTTACTGGACTCACTGAAAAAGCTAGGACTGCGCCATCACACCACGTTGTTTATGACAGTGCTCAGTGCCTGGAGTCTCGTGCTGGCCCGGCTTAGCGGGCAGGATGATATTGTTATCGGTACGCCGGTAGCTAACCGCCCGCATCATGAACTGGAAGGGTTAATCGGTTTCTTCGTTAACACGCTGGCATTACGTATCACCTTCAATGATGATCTCAGTGTGGCCGATCTGCTGGCTCTGGTTCGGGAGCGGGCACTGGCCGCTTATGCCCATCAAGATTTACCCTTTGAGCAAGTGGTAGAAGCGCTCCAGCCCGAACGAAATCTCAGCTACAGCCCGATTTTTCAGGTGATGCTGGCTTTAGACAATACCCCCTCGCAGGCGCTGGCATTTCCCAATATTCAGTGTTCACCCATTGAGCAAATATATCCCAGCGCCCACTTTGATTTAACTTTGTCATTGGCCGAAACCGAGGCGGGTTTGATCGGTGAACTGGAATATGTCACCGATCTATTCGACACCGTCACCGTTGAGCGAATAGCCGGTTATTTCAACAATGTGCTGACCGCCATGGTGACGGATGAAACCCAGCGGATTGCCGCTTTGCCCATGCTGCCAGCATCGGAACGGCAGCAACTACTGGTGGATTTCAATGCCACTCAGGTAGATTTCCCGCAAGACGTGTTGATCCACCAACTGTTTGAAGCACAAGCCGCCCAGCATCCCGATAGCATTGCTGTCGTCTATGAAGACCAGACACTGAACTATGGTGAATTAAACCACCGCGCCAATCAGTTAGCCCATTACCTGATTGCGCTGGGGGTGCGTCCAGATGATCGGGTCGCCATCTGTGTCGAACGCAGTCTGGAACTGGTAGTAGGGTTACTGGCTATCCTCAAAGCAGGAGCCGCCTATGTGCCGCTCGATCCGGCTTATCCGGCTGAACGGCTGACCTATATGCTGGATGATGCCGCCCCTGTGGCCTTACTGACCCAAGAATCGTTAGTTGAAACACTGAGCAGCGACCAACCTACCGTACTGCTTGACACCGTGGCCCTCGATACCTGCGCAATAAGTAATCCTGATGCTTGTGCACTGGGGTTAACTTCACACCATCTGGCCTATGTGATCTACACCTCTGGTTCCACGGGTCAGCCCAAAGGCGTGATGATTGAGCATCGTGGTCTGTACAACCTGATTCAAGCACTAATTGAAGCATTCCATATCACAGCCAGCACCCGGCTATTGCAATTTGCTTCTTTCAGTTTTGATGCCTGCATCTCTGAAATTGCTCCTACACTGTGCCAAGGAGCCTGCCTTGTTCTGGCATCCCGTGAAGCGCTATTACCCGGTGAGGCTCTGATTAATACATTGAAAACTCAGGCGATCACTCATGTAACTCTACCGCCCGTTGCAGCCAGTGCCTTAACGCCGGATGCTGAATTACCCGACCTGACCATTCTGGTGCTGGCCGGTGAAGCTTGCTCATCGTCGTTGATCAAACGTTGGGCAACAGACCAACGGATCATCATCAATGCTTATGGACCGACGGAATCTACTGTTTGTGCAACTTTCGCCCCCTGTGATACCCAGAATGAAAGAGTACCACCGATAGGCCGACCTATCGCGAATACGCAAATTTATATTCTGGATACACAAGGTCAACCCGTTCCTCTTGGTGTGGCGGGAGAAATTTATATCGGCGGAGTAGGTGTCGCCCGTGGCTATCTGAACCGCCCTGAACTCACCGCTGAACGTTTCCTGACCGATCCGTTCTCTTCGCAGCCCGAGGCGCGGATGTACAAAACCGGCGACCTCGGTCGTTGGCTGCCCGATGGCAATATTGAATACCTCGGCCGCAATGATTTTCAGGTCAAGTTGCGTGGCTTCCGTATCGAACTGGGGGAAATCGAGGCACGACTCATGCAATGTGACGGCGTGCGCGAAGCCGTGGTACTGGCTCGTGAAGATGAGCCGGGACAGAAACGACTGGTGGCCTATTTGCGTCCGTTAGAGGGCGCTGAATTGGTACTGGCTGAATTGCGTCAGCAACTGACGCAGCATCTTGCCGACTATATGCTGCCCAGCGCCTTCGTCACTTTAGAGACTTTCCCGCTCACCCCTAACGGTAAACTCGACCGTCAGGCGCTACCAGCCCCCGATTTATCAGCGGTTGTCGCTCGCGGTTATGCAGCCCCCGTCGGTGAGACAGAAATCGCTCTGGCACAAATTTGGCAAAAACTCCTGGGACTCAAACAGGTCGGTCGCCACGATCACTTCTTTGAGCTTGGCGGCCATTCACTGATGATTGTCAGTCTGATCGAAGAGCTGCGCAATCTGGGTTGGCAACTTGATGTTCGCAGCGTATTTGTTGCGCCGCTCCTCACTGATATGGCGCAGACTATCCAGCGTGAAGTCTGCACCTTTGTCGTGCCCCCTAATCGTATCCCCGCAGATTGTACGGCTATCACGCCCGATATGCTGCCTTTAGTTTCTCTTTCTCAGGCTGAGATTGATACCCTCGTTGAGCAGACCCCGGACGGAGCAATTAATGTACAGGATATCTATCCACTGGCCCCGTTGCAGGAAGGCATCCTGTTCCATCATCTGATACAGACCCAAGGGGATAATTATCTGCAACAAAGCTTACTCGCTTTCGATACCCGTGATCGTCTCGATAGCTTCCTGAATGCCTTGCAACAGGTTATCAACCGCCATGATATCCTGCGCACCGCAATTTATTGGCAAGGACTGGCACAGCCGGTGCAGGTGGTCTGGCGTCAGGCAACGCTGACTGGCTATGAATTCACTCCTGCCGTGACAGACGATATTCCGGCGCAATTACTGGCTCACACTGATCCGCGTCAGCACCGTATCAATTTGAACCAGGCCCCCCTCTTTGCCACCGATATCGCCCATGATCCGGTACAAGATGAATGGTTGCTGGCGCTGCGCTTCCATCATCTGGTCAGTGACCATATGACGCTGGAGCTGATTTTTACAGAAATTGCGCTCATCTTGCAGGCAAAGACGGAGAAGCTGCCAGCGGTATTGCCCTATCGCAACTTTATCGCTCAAACCTTACATACATCAACCGCCGAGCATGAAGCTTATTTCCGCGCCCAATTAGCGGACATTGATGAACCCACCGCGCCATTTGGGT
Source organism: Xenorhabdus sp. SGI 60 (assembly GCF_056632175.1). Classification (NCBI taxonomy): domain Bacteria; kingdom Pseudomonadati; phylum Pseudomonadota; class Gammaproteobacteria; order Enterobacterales; family Morganellaceae; genus Xenorhabdus; species Xenorhabdus sp. SGI 60. The sequence goes on from NZ_CP196860.1 coordinate 2,402,261, forward strand.
TGCTTAATGTACAAACTGACAACGACCTTGTCACTAAAGCCCATCTCCCTGTCGCGCCTGATCTGGCCAAAGCCATCCGCACTCAAGCGCGTCGTTTCGGTGTCAGCCCAAGTGTCCTGTTCCATGTCGCCTGGGCACAGGTGCTGGCACTCACCAGCGGCCGCGATGATGTGGTGTTTGGCTCCGTGCTATCGGGACGTCTGCAAGGCGGCGCAGGGGCTGATCAAATACTGGGCATGTTTATTAACACGCTGCCCCTGCGCATCTCTCTGAGCGGACGCTCGGTACAAGACATCGTGCAGGACACCTATCACAACCTGACCACGTTGCTGGAACATGAGCAGGCTCCATTAGTGCTGGCACAACAATGCAGTGGCGTGGAGCAACCCATGCCACTGTTCAGCACTTTGTTCAATTATCGTCACAGCGCTTCGAATGAAACGGAAGTGGAGGAAACGGAGGCGGTTGATACCTCCTGGACAGGTATACGTGTTTTGGCCGCAGAAGAGCGTACTAACTATCCCATCACCTTGTCAGTCGATGACTTAGGAGACAGTTTCCAATTAACGGCTCTGACTGTCAGCGAAATTGCACCAGAACAAATCAACGCCTATCTGGCGACGGCTATCAGCGGTTTGATCGATGCTCTGGTTCACAATCCGCAACAAACGATCCGGGCTATCCCCATCTTACCGGCGGCAGAGCGGCAACAAGTGTTGGCAGATTTCAATACCACTCAGGCCGATTTCCCGCAAGACGCGTTGATCCACCTGCTTTTTGAGGCGCAAGCAACACAGAATCCCGATACTATCGCCGTCGTATTTGAGGAGCAAACCCTCAGCTATGGCGAGCTTAATCGCCAAGCCAATCAGTTGGCCCATTACCTGATTGCGCTGGGGGTGCATCCAGATGATCGGGTGGCGATTTGTGCTGAACGCAGTCTGGACACCATTGTGGGTTTGCTTGCCATCCTCAAGGCTGGTGGGGCTTATGTCCCACTCGATCCGTCCTATCCTACCGAACGGCTGGCCTATATGCTCGAAGATGCCGCCCCCGTGGTGGTGCTAACCCAGAGCGGCACAAGTCACAATGGCTCGTCCAGTTTAACACCCTGCTGGTAGTTTACTTGACAACCAAGAACCGAAGTGGGTATCACAGTCAACGGATAACCCCGACATCACAAGCACTGGGACTGACATCACGTCATTTGGCCTATGTTATTTACACGTCAGGTTCGACGGGGCAACCGAAGGGGGTAATGGTCGAACACCGCAATGTCCTCCGTCTTATCGTTAATAGCGGGCATTTGCTGATATTTGCGCCAAATGACTGTGTCGCCCATTGTTCGCCAACATGGTTTCGATGCCTCGACCTGGGAAATTGTCTGACCTTAATGGTCGGTGCGCGTTTGCATGTGGCTAATCGGTCCTGCTTAATCCGGGTGCCTTACTGTACTGGTTACTTAGGACCAGGTCATCAGCCACTTATTTGTTAACAGCCGTTATTTACCGAAACTTGGATAATCTCCTTCCCGTTTGGGCAGTACGTACCTGCTTGTCGGCGGGGATTCCTGTTCATCAACAGTGCATGTTGGCTCTGTCCCAGCCCGCGCATCTGATAAATGGATATGGTCCAACAGAAACCACAACATTTGCCGCCACCTATGCGATGACGTCCCCGGTTGATGTCACCCATTCCATTCCTATCGGCCGTCCAATTGCCAATACCCAAATTTATATTCTGGATACGTGTGGTCAGCCTGTTCCCCTCGGGGTAGCGGGTGAAATCCATATCGCGGGTGATGGTGTCGCCCGTGGCTATCTGAATCGGCCTGAACTCACCGCTGAACGCTTCCTGACCGATCCGTTCTCTTCCACCCCCAATGCGCGGATGTACAAAACCGGCGATCTCGGTCGCTGGCGGCCCGATGGCAATATCGACTACCTCGGCCGCAATGATTTTCAGGTCAAACTGCGCGGTTTCCGTATCGAGTTGGGAGAAATTGAGGCAGGACTGACCCAATGTGACGGGGTACGTGAGGCGGTGGTGATTGCTCGCGAAGATGAATTCGGGCAAAAGCGACTGGTGGCCTACCTGTTACCACAGAAAGATGTTGAATTGGCGCCCGCTGAACTGCGCCAGCAACTCGCCCAGCACCTCGCTGATTATATGTTGCCCAGTGCCTTTGTCACGCTGACATCCTTCCCCCTGACGCCCAATGGCAAACTTGACCGTCAGGCCCTGCCGGCGCCGGATCTGGCTGCCGTGGTGACTCAGGGTTATGAACCGCCACAAGGCAGGATAGAAACCGCGTTGGCGCAAATCTGGCAGGATCTATTAGGACTGGAGCGTATCAGTCGCCACGACCACTTCTTTGAACTCGGCGGTCACTCGCTGATGGTCGTCAGACTGATAACCCGCATACAAGACAAATTCCTGGTCAGTATCCCTCTGACTTCGTTATTTGCTTCGCCCACATTGACAGAGCAGGCCACTGTCATTCTCTCAGCCCAAAAGAGTGTAGTAGGGGAAAACGAACTTGAGTCAATTCAGGACGATCTTGACTCACTGTCAGCAGAAGAATTGATGGCCATTTTAGGCGGGAAAGAGCCCCGCGGAGGCAGTAGATAATGACAAAGATCAATATGAATATCGATGACTTGAAACAGGCGGTTCTGGAGAAAAGACTTGCAGAACAGCTGAAAGCCCGCAGAGAACAACAGCAACCGGCATTGATTAAACCCGCGGACAGACATCACTCTCTGCCTCTTTCTTTTGCCCAGCAGCGGTTATGGTTTATCAACCAGCTCGATCCGGCGGCCAGTCAGGCTTATCATCTGCCAGTGACCTTACGCCTCACAGGCCAGCTCAACTCCCATGCGCTGAAAACATCACTTGACCGCCTGATTGCCCGCCATGAAAGTCTGCGTACCCGCTTTATCCTGGCAGAAGGTCAACCCTGCCAGCATATCGATCCGGCTGATATCGGTTTTGCTCTGTCCTGTCACGACCTGCGCCCGCTTGATCCGGCCTTACGTACCCAGCGTGTCACTGAACTCGCTGATATTGAGGCGCAAACGCCCTTCGATTTTGCCCGGGGGCCGCTGATCCGTGGGCAATTGCTACAACTGGCAGACGAAGAGCATGTGCTGTTACTGACCCTGCATCACATCATCACTGATGGCTGGTCCATCGGTGTGCTGGTGCAAGAACTGGCACTTTTTACCGTGCGGCCCTTGACGGTCATCATGATGACCCTTTGCCCTCCCTGCCAATTCAGTATGCTGATTATACGGTCTGGCAACAGGAGCAGTTACAAGGCACAGTCTTCACTGAACAACGTGATTTCTGGTGTGCCCAGCTTGCTGGCGCGCCCGCCTTACTCACTCTCCCAACCGACCGGCCACGCCCGGCGGTACAAACCTATGTGGGCAACCAAGTGCCTGTGCACGTTGACGCAAACTTATTGGCTTCACTAAAGGAACTTGGACAGCGCCATCACACCACCTTATTTATGACGGTACTCAGTGCCTGGAGTCTCGTATTGGCTCGGCTCAGTGGACAGGATGATATCGTTATCGGCACCCCGGTTGCCAACCGTCCACACCGTGAACTGGAAGGGTTAATCGGTTTCTTTGTTAACACACTGGCTTTACGCATTACCTTCAATGATGATCTCAGTGTGGCGGATCTGCTGGCCCAGGTTCGGGAGCGGGCACTGGCCGCCTATACCCGTCAGGATCTGCCCTTCGAACAGGTGGTAGAAGCACTCCAGCCTGAACGTAGCTTAAGCTACAACCCCCTTTTTCAGGTGATGCTGGCCTTAAATAACACCCCAGCCCAAGCGTTGACCCTGCCGGGGTTGCAACTGACTACGATTGACCAGGCACATCGTAGTGCACATTTTGATTTGACCTTGTCACTGAGTGAAACCGAGGCCGGTCTGGTCGGTGAGTTGGAATATGCCACCGATTTATTCGACACCACCACCGTTGAGCGGATAGTCGGTTATTTCAACAATGTGCTGACCGCCATGGTAGCGGATGAAACCCAACATATTGCCACTTTGCCGTTACTGCCCGCCTCAGAACGGCAACAACTGCTGGTGGATTTTAATACCACTCAGGCCGATTTCCCGCAAGACGCGTTGATCCACCTGCTTTTTGAGGCTCAAGCAACACAGAATCCCGATACTATCGCCGTCGTATTTGAGGAGCAAACCCTCAGCTATGGCGAGCTTAATCGCCAAGCCAATCAGTTGGCCCATTACCTGATTGCGCTGGGGGTGCATCCAGATGATCGGGTGGCGATTTGTGCTGAACGCAGTCTGGACACCATCGTGGGCTTGCTTGCCATCCTCAAGGCTGGCGGGGCTTATGTCCCGCTCGATCCGTCCTATCCTACCGAACGGCTGGCTTATATGCTCGAAGATGCCACTCCGGTGGTGTTACTGACCCAGACAGCACAATACGACAGACTGCACGACAGCATCCCGGCAACGTCATAGTGCTTGGCCCAGAAAACGTTACTGGAAACACAACCGACTCATAATCCGCAAGCCCATACATTGGGGCTGACATCACGCCATCTGGCTTATGTGATTTATACCTCCGGCTCGACGGGGCAGTCCAAAGGCGTAATGGTCGAACATCGTAAGTGTACTTCGGCTCATCATTAACAGTGGCTTTGCTGATGTTGGCTCTGACGATTGTATTGCCCATTGCGCCAATTCATTTGACGCCGCCACCTGGGAAGTGTGGGCGGGCTTAGTTCATGGGCGCGTTTCTCTCATCCCGGAAAATATCACTCATTTTGTTCAGTGTCTGTCATCGCAAGGGGTCAACTGCCCTCTTCTAACCAACAGCCCTGTTTAACCAATATATCTAATTGGGCCATCACTCGCTGGTTTACGCTATGGATTCCCTTTCCGCGGTGAACAGGCGGATAACCGCCCTGCTATTCGTCTCAAACGAAGATCACCCACCCAAACACTTACTGCATGTGTATGGGCCAACGGAGACCACCACGTTTGCCAGTGCCTATGAAATCCCGGCCATGGAAGACGAAGACGTGAAACAGAAAAATCCCTATCGGCCACCCCATCGCTAATACCCAAATTTATATTCTGGATACGCAGGGTCAACCTGTTCCCGTCGGGGTGGCGGGTGAAATTCATATTGCCGGTGACGGTGTGGCTCGCGGTTACCTGAATCGGCCTGAACTCACCGCTGAACGCTTCCTGCCCGATCCCTTCTCTTCGCAGCCAAACGCCCGTATGTACAAAACCGGCGACCTTGCCCGCTGGCTGCCCGATGGCAATATCGACTACCTCGGCCGCAATGATTTTCAGGTCAAACTGCGCGGTTTCCGTATCGAGTTGGGAGAAATTGAGGCAAGACTGACCCAATGTGACGGGGTACGTGAAGCGGTTGTGTTGGCTCGCGAAGATGAGCCGGGACAGAAACGGCTGGTGGCCTACCTGTTACCACTGGAAGGGGTTGAACTGGCGCCCGCTGAACTGCGCCAGCAACTCGCTCAGCATCTGGCTGACTATATGCTGCCCGGTGCTTTTGTCATGTTAGGGACTTTCCCGCTCACGCCCAATGGTAAACTTAACCGTCAGGCGCTGCCGGCCCCGGACTTATCAGCGGTTGTGGCCCGCAGCTATGCAGCCCCCGTCGGCGAGAGAGAAATCGCTCTGGCGCAGATTTGGCAAAAACTCCTGGGACTCAAACAAGTCAGTCGCCATGACCATTTCTTTGAACTCGGCGGCCATTCGTTGATGATTGTCAGTCTGGTGGAAGAACTGCGCAATTTAGGCTGGCAGCTCGACGTTCGCAATGTATTCGCCTCACCTGTCCTCGCCGATATGGCTCAGGCTACCCAGCATGGGGTCAACACCTTTGTCGTGCCCCCCAACCGTATCCCCGAAGATTGTACGGCTATCACCCCTGATATGTTGCCACTGGTTTCGCTTTCCCAATCTGAGATTGATGCTATCGTTGAGCAGATCCCGGGCGGAGCAGGTAATGTACAGGATATCTATCCACTGGCCCCGTTGCAGGAAGGTATCCTGTTCCATCATCTGTTACAGACACAGGGGGATACCTATCTGTTGCAGAGCCTGCTCGCGTTCAATTCTCGCGATCGTCTCGATAGCTTCCTGAATGCCTTGCAACAGGTTATCAACCGCCACGATATCCTGCGTACGGCAGTTTATTGGCAAGGACTGGCACAGCCGGTTCAGGTGGTCTGGCGTCAGGCACCGCTGACTATCCATGAATTCATCCCGGCCACGACAGGCGATATTCCGGCTCAGTTACAGGCTCACACTGATCCGCGTCAGCATCGGATCAATTTGAACCGCGCCCCTCTCTTTGCTGCCGATATCGTCCACGATCCGCTACAGAATGAGTGGCTGCTGGCTTTACGTTTCCACCATCTGGTCAGTGACCATATGACACTGGAGCTGATTTTAGCGGAAATTGCCCAGATACTACGGGGCAATGCAAAAACACTGCCCTCGATGTTGCCCTACCGCAACTTTATTGCCCAGACATTAAGTGTGCCCGTGGCAGAACATGAAGCCTATTTCCGTAGCCAACTGGCAGATATTGATGAACCCACCGCTCCCTTCGGGATACTCAGCGTACCCAGCGATAATAGTGTTATCAACGAACACCGTCTTCCACTTGACTCTACGTTGGCGAAGGCCATTCGCTCTCAGGCGCGTCGGCTGGGCGTCAGTCCCGGTGTCCTGTTCCATGTGGCCTGGGCGCAGGTATTGGCCCAAACCTGCGGCCGCGATGATGTGGTTTTTGGCTCCGTGCTGCTGGGTCGTTTGCAAGGCGGTGCGGGGGCTAATCGCATACTGGGCATGTTTATCAACACCCTGCCCCTGCGTATCTCTCTGGATGGACGCACTGTACAAGAAATCGTGCAGGACACCTATCACAATCTGACCACCTTGCTGGAGCATGAGCAGGCACCGTTAGTGCTGGCACAACGATGCAGTGGCGTGGAGCAACCCATGCCGCTGTTTAGCACTTTGCTCAATTATCGCCATAGCGCTTCGGGTGAAACGAAAGTGGGTGAAACCGAGGGGGTTGATACCATTTGGGCAGGCATACGTACTTTATCTGCTGAGGAGCGTACTAGCTATCCCATCACCCTGTCAGTGGATGATTTAGGGAACGGCTTCCAGCTAACGGCCCTGACTGTCACCGAAATCGCCCCCGAACGAATCAACACCTATCTGGCGACAGCTATCAGCGGTTTGATCGATGCTCTGGTTCACAATCCGCAACAAACAATCCGGGATATCCCCATCTTACCGGCGGCAGAGCGGCAACAAGTGCTGACCGATTTTAACGCCACTCAAGTTGATTTCCCACAAGAGGCACTGATCCACCAATTAGTCGAAGCACAAGCGGCAAAAACGCCCAATGCAACCGCCGTCATTTGTGGCGCTCACGCTCTCAGCTATGAGAAATTGAATCGCCATGCTAATCGTCTGGCACATCATCTGATTGCGCTGGGGGTTCATCCTGACGATCGGATAGCGATTTGTGTCGAACGCAGTCTGGAGATGGTGGTGGGGTTACTCGCCATTCTTAAAGCAGGTGGTGCTTATGTCCCGCTCGATCCGGCCTACCCAACCGAACGGTTGGCCTATATGCTGGAAGATGCGGCACCGGTGGTTTTACTGACGCAAACCACGTTACGCGACAAACTTGACAGCACCTTGCCTGCGGTCTTGCTGGATAAGATCTTTGATCGCCATGAATCGTTTCTGACAGCACAACCGACTGACAATCCAGACGCCCAGACGCTGGGGCTGACATCGCGTCATCTGGCCTATGTACTCTACACCTCTGGCTCAACCGGATTACCCAAAGGCGTGATGAATGAGCACCGCGGTGTTAACCGTTTGCTTTGCGCAAATGAAACCCTTATCAGTTTTATAATAAAGATGTCTGGTCGCTTTTACAAAAAACGTCGTTTAGTTTCGATGTTTCCGTGTGGGAATTTTGGGGGGCTTTAGCTTACGGCGGTTGGTTGGTCGCTATTTCAGCCGAATGTCGCCCCGGTCAACCGCACTATTCTATTGGTATGAGCCATAGAAAACCGTCACTATCTACCAGACGATCCATTTTGTGCCTTCCAGTTGCACTGATTTCCGCTCAGGTTCTGGATGTTGCGGCTGCCCTTTCCCTGCGTCCATGATTTTTGGCAGTGAAGCGCTGGAATTACATACACTGGTCCCGTGGGTGGCCCGCAACCCGACGGCACAAAACCGTCTGTCACTTTATACGGCCTCACAGAGATTACCGTCATCAATCTATCACGGTCTCACCGAGGCCGCTATTTATTCACGGCCTGGCAGTCTGATTGGGCAGCCTATGGCCAATATCCAAATCTATATTCTTGATGCCCATGGGGAGGCCGTTCCCATTGGTGTGGCGGGGGAAATTTATATCGGCGGAGTAGGTGTCGCCCGTGGCTATCTGAATCGCCCTGAACTCACCGCTGAACGCTTCCTGACCGATCCATTCTCTTCGGATCCCGATGCTCGCCTGTATAAAACCGGTGACCTCGGTCGTTGGCTGCCCGATGGTAATATCGAATACCTTGGCCGTAATGACTTTCAGGTCAAGTTGCGGGGCTTCCGTATCGAGTTGGGGGAAATCGAGGCCAAACTCAACCAATGTGACGGCGTGCGCGAAGCCGTGGTACTGGCCCGCGAAGATGAGCCGGGACAGAAACGACTGGTTGCCTATTTGCGTCCGTTAGAGGGCGCTGAATTGGTGCTGGCTGAATTGCGTCAGCAACTGACTCAGCATCTTGCCGACTATATGCTGCCCAGCGCCTTTGTCATCTTAGACACTTTCCCGCTCACCCCTAATGGTAAACTCGACCGTCAGGCCCTGCCAGCCCCCGATTTATCGGCGGTTGTCGCTCGCGGTTATGAAGCCCCCGTCGGTGAGACAGAAATCGCTCTGGCGCAGATTTGGCAAAAACTCCTGAGACTCAAACAGGTCAGTCGCCATGACCATTTCTTTGAGCTTGGCGGTCATTCGCTGATGATTGTCAGTCTGGTCGAAGAGCTACGTAATCTGGGCCGTCAGCTAGAGGTTCGCAGTGTATTCGCCTCACCGGTCCTCACCGATATGGCCCAGGCTATCCAGCATGGGGTCAGCACCTTTGTTGTGCCCCCCAACCGTATCCCCGAAGATTGTGCGGTCATTACGCCCGATATGTTGCCACTGGTTTCGCTTTCCCAATCTGAGATTGATGCTATCGTTGAGCAGATCCCCGGCGGGACAAATAATGTACAGGATATTTATCCACTGGCCCCCTTACAGGAAGGCATATTGTTCCATCATCTGTTACAGACCCAAGGGGATAATTATCTGCTGCAAAGCTTGCTCGCTTTCGATAGCCGTGATCGTCTCGATAACTTTCTGAATGCTTTGCAACAGGTTATCAACCGCCACGATATCCTGCGCACAGCCGCTTACTGGCAAGGACTGGCACAGCCGGTACAGGTGGTCTGGCGTCAGGCAACGCTGACTGTCCGTGAATTCACTCCTGCCATGACAGACGATATTCCGGCGCAATTGCTGGCTCACACCGATCCACGCCAGCACCGTATCAATCTGAATATCGCCCCACTGTTTACTGCCGATATCGCCCCAAATCCGGCACAAGATGAATGGTTGCTGGCGCTGCGCTTCCATCATCTGGTCAGTGACCATATGACACTGGAGCTGATTTTTACAGAAATTGCGCTCATCTTGCAGGCAAAGACGGAAAAGCTGCCAGCGGTATTGCCCTATCGCAACTTTATCGCTCAAACCTTACATACATCAACCGCCGAGCATGAAGCTTATTTCCGCGCCCAATTAGCGGACATTGACGAACCCACCGCGCCATTTGGGGTAGTTAACGTAAAAATTGGTAACGACCTTGTTACTGAAGCCCATCTCTCTATCGCGCCTGATCGGGTCAAAGCCATCCGCACTCAAGCGCGTCGTTTCGGTGTCAGCCCAAGTGTGTTGTTCCATGTCGCATGGGCACAGGTGCTGGCCCACACCAGCGGCCGCAATGATGTGGTGTTTGGCTCCGTGCTACTGGGCCGTTTGCAAGGCGGCGCGGGGGCTGATCAAATGCTGGGCATGTTTATTAACACGCTGCCCCTGCGCATCTCTCTGAACGGACGCTCGGTACAAGACATCGTGCAGGAGACCTATCACAACCTGACCGCTTTGCTGGAACATGAGCAGGCTCCATTAGTGCTGGCACAACGGTGCAGTGGTGTGGAGCAACCCATGCCGCTGTTCAGCACCTTGTTCAATTATCGTCACAGCGCTTCGAATGAAACGGAAATGGGTGAAACTGAGACCGTTGACACCACCTGGGCGGGCATACGTATTTTGACCGCAGAGACGAAACTACACCCCAGTGGAGATAGGGAAACGGCCGCAGGCCAAGTCAATATCGGCAAGAAAAAAAAAAGATTCCCGCAAGAGGCATGATCCACCAATGTCGGAGAAGCAAAACGCACAATGCAAGAGCGTCATTGTGGAGACAAACACTGAGCTATGAGAATTAAACACCACGCTAACCAGTTGGCTCATCATCTGATTGCGCAGGGAGTGCATCCGGATGATCGGATGCTATTTGTGTCGAACGCAGTCTGGAGATGGTGGTGGGCTTACTGGCTATCCTCAAAGCAGGCGGGGCTTATGTGCCACTCAATGCCGCCTACCCGGCCGAACGGCTGGCCTATATGCTGGAAGATGCGGCACCGGTGGCTTTACTGACCCAAACAGCGTGGCGGGACAGAGGGCTCGACAGAACGCCTTGCCAACGGTCTTGCTGGATAACCAAGACCGTATCTGGCAACACAACCGACACAATCCAGCGCCAAGCGTGGGGTGACGCGCGCCATCTGGCTTATGTCATTTATACTTCTGGTTCGACCGGTCAACCCAAAGGGGTAATGAATCAACATCATAGCCTGTGCAATTTAGTAACCGCCCAGCAACATGCGTTGACACTCACTGCCGACAGTCGCGTCTTACAATTCGCCTCCAATAGCTTTGATGCCAGTATTTGGGAATATTTCATGGCTTTAATGACGGGTGGGCGTCTGTATCTCGCCCAGCGGGCCAGCCTGTTGCCCGGCAACATACTGTCTGGCTACTTAGCTGACCATGCCATCAGCCATGTTACCTTGTCACCGACCACGTTAGCCGTAATGGATTCCCTGCCCGATACCGTGCAAACCTTGCTGGTGGGGGAGAGGCCTGTCCATCAACCTTAGTCAAACGCTGGTCACCAGGCCGGCAAATGATTAATGCGTATGGGCCGACAGAGATCACGGTCTGTGCCACACTCTATGCCTGTACTTCCTTCGCAGAGGATAATCCGCCGCCGATTGGCCGCCCTATAGCCAATATCCAGATTTATATTCTGGATGCACACGGGGAACTCGTTCCTCGTGGTGTGGCGGGAGAAATTTATATCGGAGGAGTAGGTGTCGCCCGTGGTTATCTGAATCGCCCTGAACTCACCGCTGAACGCTTCCTGAATGATCCATTCTCTTCACATCCCGATGCTCGCCTGTATAAAACCGGTGACCTCGGTCGTTGGCTGCCCGATGGTAATATCGAATACCTTGGCCGTAATGACTTTCAGGTCAAGTTGCGGGGCTTCCGTATCGAGTTGGGGGAAATCGAAGCCAAACTCAACCAATGTGACGGCGTGCGCGAAGCCGTGGTACTGGCCCGCGAAGATGAGCCGGGACAGAAACGACTGGTTGCCTATTTGCGTCCGTTAGAGGGCGCTGAATTGGTGCTGGCTGAATTGCGTCAGCAACTGACTCAGCATCTTGCCGACTATATGCTGCCCAGCGCCTTTGTCATCTTAGACACTTTCCCGCTCACCCCTAATGGTAAACTCGACCGTCAGGCCCTGCCAGCCCCCGATTTATCGGCGGTTGTCGCTCGCGGTTATGAAGCCCCCGTCGGTGAGACAGAAATCGCTCTGGCGCAGATTTGGCAAAAACTCCTGAGACTCAAACAGGTCAGTCGCCATGACCATTTCTTTGAGCTTGGCGGTCATTCGCTGATGATTGTCAGTCTGGTCGAAGAGCTACGTAATCTGGGCCGTCAGCTAGAGGTTCGCAGTGTATTCGCCTCACCGGTCCTCACCGATATGGCCCAGGCTATCCAGCATGGGGTCAGCACCTTTGTTGTGCCCCCCAACCGTATCCCCGAAGATTGTGCGGTCATTACGCCCGATATGTTGCCACTGGTTTCGCTTTCCCAATCTGAGATTGATGCTATCGTTGAGCAGATCCCCGGCGGGACAAATAATGTACAGGATATTTATCCACTGGCCCCCTTACAGGAAGGCATATTGTTCCATCATCTGTTACAGACCCAAGGGGATAATTATCTGCTGCAAAGCTTGCTCGCTTTCGATAGCCGTGATCGTCTCGATAACTTTCTGAATGCTTTGCAACAGGTTATCAACCGCCACGATATCCTGCGCACAGCCGCTTACTGGCAAGGACTGGCACAGCCGGTACAGGTGGTCTGGCGTCAGGCAACGCTGACTGTCCGTGAATTCACTCCTGCCATGACAGACAGACGATATTCCGGCGCAATTGCTGGCTCACACCGATCCACGCCAGCACCGTATCAATCTGAATATCGCCCCACTGTTTACTGCCGATATCGCCCAAAATCCGGCACAAGATGAATGGTTGCTGGCGCTGCGCTTCCATCATCTGGTCAGTGACCATATGACACTGGAGCTGATTTTTACAGAAATTGCGCTCATCTTGCAGGCAAAGACGGAAAAGCTGCCAGCGGTATTGCCCTATCGCAACTTTATCGCTCAAACCTTACATACATCAACCGCCGAGCATGAAGCTTATTTCCGCGCCCAATTAGCGGACATTGACGAACCCACCGCGCCATTTGGGGTAGTTAACGTAAAAATTGGTAACGACCTTGTTATTAAAGCCCATCTGTCTATCCGCCTGATCCGGGTCAAAGCCATCCGCACTCAAGCGCGTCGTTTCGGTGTCAGCCCAAGTGTGTTGTTCCATGTCGCATGGGCACAGGTGCTGGCCCACACCAGCGGCCGCAATGATGTGGTGTTTGGCTCCGTGCTACTGGGCCGTTTGCAAGGCGGCGCGGGGGCTGATCAAATGCTGGGCATGTTTATTAACACGCTGCCCCTGCGCATCTCTCTGAACGGACGCTCGGTACAAGACATCGTGCAGGAGACCTATCACAACCTGACCGCTTTGCTGGAACATGAGCAGGCTCCATTAGTGCTGGCACAACGGTGCAGTGGTGTGGAGCAACCCATGCCGCTGTTCAGCACCTTGTTCAATTATCGTCACAGCGCTATGAAAAACGAAACGTGAGACTGTTACCACTGGGCGGGCATACGTATTTTGACCGCAGGGGAGCGAACTAACTACCCGTTGACCCTCTCAGTGGATGACCTTGGGGAAGCGTTCAGCATATCAGTCAAGGCCGTCGCCACAATTGATCCTGCCCGGGTAGCTGATTATTTGGTCACTGCCATTAGCAACCTGACCGAAGCCCTAATGAACGAACCTCGGCGGCCGGTTTTGGATCTGTCAATCCTGCCTGCCACGGAACGCCAACAGTTACTGACCGAGTTCAACACCACAGGGATTGACTTCCCGCAAAACATCCTGATCCATGAATTGTTTGAGCAACAAGCCGCCCGCACACCTGACGCCACCGCCGTCGTCTTCGGAGATCGGTCTTTCAGTTACAGAGAACTGAACCGGCGTGCCAATTGCCTGGCGCATCATCTGATTGCCATGGGGGTACGTCCTGATGATCGTGTGGCTATCTGTGTTGAACGTAGTCTGGAGATGATGGTGGGACTGCTGGCTATCCTCAAAGCCGGTGGGGCCTATGTACCACTGGACCCGACCTATCCGGCCGAGCGACTGACTTACATGATAGATGATGCTGCCCCGGTAGCCCTGCTTACCCAATCTGCGTTCATCGACATGCTGAACTGCACCCTGCCCAGCATTTTACTCGATACTCAGTCACACTCTCTCTTTACAAAGGATCTGAAAACAATCCCGATGCTCAAACGCTGGGACTCACACCACACCATCTGGCCTACGTGATTTACACCTCCGGTTCTACGGGACAGCCCAAAGGAGTGATGGTGACACACAGAAATGTCATCAATCTTCATACCGGTTTGAATGCAGCGCTCGACCTCAGCCCGCCGTGCCGCGTAGCTATGAATGCCAGTATTGTGTTCGATGCCTCAGTGAAAATCTGGCTTCAGTTACTTTCCGGTCATACATTGATCATCGTGCCTGAAGAGATCCGTGCCGACAGCCAGCAACTCTGGCGCTATTTTGCACACCACCTTGTGGACATGTTCGACTGTACGCCAGTGCAATTACAATGGCTGTTAGAGGCCGGACTGGGAACCCGTGTCGGTTATCAACCCAAGTTGGCGCTGGTTGGTGGTGACAGTATTCCTCCTTCAATGTGGTCCAGACTGCAAGCAATAGAAACGACCCGCTTTATCAATGTTTACGGACCAACAGAATGTACGGTAGACGCCACCCTCTGTCCGGTTGATTTAACATTGTCACAGCCCAGCATCGGTCGACCAATTGCTAACACCCAGATCTATATTCTGGATACCCAAGGCCAGTTGCTGCCTCTTGGTGTTACTGGTGAGATTTATATTGGTGGCACCAATGTGGCCCGAGGCTATCTCAACCGCCCTGAGTTGACAGCGGAACGTTTTGTTCCCGATCCCTTCTCAGCCACACCTGATACCCGCATGTACAAAACCGGTGACCTCGGCCGCTGGCTGCCCGATGGCAATATCGATTACCTTGGTCGCAATGATTTTCAGGTCAAGCTGCGTGGTTTCCGCATTGAATTGGGGGAAATCGAAGCCAGGCTCATCCAATGTGACGGCGTACGTGAAGCGGCAGTGATTGCTCGCGAAGATGAGCCAGGCCAGAAACGGCTGGTCGCCTACCTGTTACCGCAGGAAGGGGTTGAATTGGTGCCCCGGAACTGCGCCAGCAACTGTTCAACACCTTGCCGACTATATGCTGCCCAGTGCCTTTGTCACGTTAGCGACTTTCCCGTTAACCCCTAACGGCAAACTCGACCGACAGGCGTTACCTGCCCCCGAACTGTCCGCTTTCGTGGTGGGCTATGAATTCCCATCGATAAAACAGAAACCACTTTGGCCCAGATTGGCAAGATTTACTGGGACTGGAAAGATTAGCCGCCATGACCATTTCTTTGAGCTTGGCGGACACTCGCTGGGGGGGGGGTGAGCGGGGGGGCTATATCCGCTCGATCCGAATACCCTGCTGAACGTGGCCTACCAGTATCGGACAGCCAGCCGGTGTTATTGCTGACCCAGCAACATTTGCAGGAACTGTTGCCAATATAGACATCCCCGTCTGGTGCGGATAATGAAGCCACCGAAATAACGTGGCAAAACAGCCAGCCCATAATCCTGCTGTGCAACTTCAACCCCATCATCTGGCCTATATCATCTATACTTCCGGCTCCACCGGACAGCCCAAAGGCGTGATGCTGGAGCACCGCAATGTGGTGAACTTTATCCATGCCCAGCACCAGACCAGCGACAATTTGGGGATCGATCTGCAATTTGCGACCATCGCCTTTGATACCTCGGTATCCGATATTTCCTACCGATGTGGTGGTGATTGTGTAGGTGGAGGATTATATTCTGGATACCCAAGGCCAGTTGCTGCCTCTTGGTGTTACTGGTGAGATTTATATTGGTGGCACCAATGTGGCCCGAGGCTATCTCAACCGCCCTGAGTTGACAGCGGAACGTTTTGTTCCCGATCCCTTTCAGCCACACCTGATACCCGCATGTACAAAACCGGTGACCTCGGCCGCTGGCTGCCCGATGGCAATATCGATTACCTTGGTCGCAATGATTTTCAGGTCAAGCTGCGTGGTTTCCGCATTGAATTGGGGGAAATCGAAGCCAGGCTCATCCAATGTGACGGCGTACGTGAAGCGGCAGTGATTGCTCGCGAAGATGAGCCAGGCCAGAAACGGCTGGTCGCCTACCTGTTACCGCAGGAAGGGGTTGAATTGGTGCCCGCTGAACTGCGCCAGCAACTTGTTCAACACCTTGCCGACTATATGCTGCCCAGTGCCTTTGTCACGTTAGCGACTTTCCCGTTAACCCCTAACGGCAAACTCGACCGACAGGCGTTACCTGCCCCCGAACTGTCCGCTTTCGTGGTGCGGGGCTATGAATCTCCCATCGATAAAACAGAAACCACTTTGGCCCAGATCTGGCAAGATTTACTGGGACTGGAAAGGATTAGCCGCCATGACCATTTCTTTGAGCTTGGCGGACACTCGCTGCTTGCGGTACAGTTGTTGAATCACATGCGCGAACAAAATATGCAGGTTTCACTGGCCACTCTGTTCACCCATCCAACCTTATGTGATCTGGCCCTGGCTGTTAAGGAACAGTTCGTCATGCCCGTATCCCCATTTGACGAAAATCCTGTACCGCTCAGTCCGGCAGGCACTTTGCTACCTTTATTCTTGGTCCACGAAACATTCGGTGATCCCCTGGTGTATTCTTCCTTGGCTACCCGGTTGCCCCCTGAACTTCCGGTCTATGCCTTGCAGGCGCTTGGTATCCATACACTGACGCATCCTCCGGTGTCAATTGAAGCACTTGCCGCCTGCCATATTCAGGCCATTCGCCGTATCCAACCACAAGGGCCTTATCGTCTGATGGGCTGGTCGATTGGGGGTTTAATTGCCTACGAGATAGCCCAACAATTAACTAGTGACGGTGAGACAGTCGAGTTTCTCGGTATGATCGATTCCTATTATCATGCCCATAAAGATAATAGTGACGCCTTAACAACTATCGCCCCCTCTGTAAGCGAAGAAGCAAAACGAATTGGATTCGTCATTAACGCACTGCGTGCCCAAAAGATTATTGATGATAAAAAGGATTTGGCAGAACTGTACAACCTCAGTAACGTGGAACAGGTGCTTGATCACTTTACTGAACACCAGTGGTTGCCGGCGGGGATCACACGCGAAGATATTCTCCTGCGTGTCTATACCGCCGAGATGATTTCACAGCTTGGTCAAGGGTACATCGCGCAAAAATCCGCCTTACCGGTCTACCTCTATACTGCGGAGGAGTTAGTCAACGGCGACAGTTGGCACGGCTGGCATGACATTGTCGGTCACGATTCGGTGCTCCATCCTATCGGCGGGACACATTTCTCCATTATGCAGCCTCCTTTGCTAAACCAAATCGTGGATTCAATCACTGAAAACTTACGGGATGTGCCTTCCTTCGACCCACTGGTTATTATTCAGCAAGGCTCTCCAGCCGTATCGCCGCTATTTTGCCTGCCAGGTGCCGGTGCCAGCCCGTCCAGTCTGCTCGAACTGGCACTATCATTCCCACAGCAACTTCCGGTATACGCTTTACAGGCACGTGGGTTCACGATTGAGCATCATTTCCCTTACAGCAGTGTTGAAGGAGCAGCTCGTGCCTATATCCAGAATATCCGCCAGATCCAACCGCATGGCCCTTATCACCTGCTCGGTCACTCTTTTGGAGGCTGGATTGCCTTTGAAATAGCCTTGCAATTGCAGGCCGATGGAGAACAGGTCTCCGATCTTATTCTGATTGATACCGATGAACCTGATCAGCCAGGGAGTGCCCTCAAGTCAGTCAACCGTATTGAAACAATCATGGAGTTGATCGATATCTATAATATGATATTAAACCAGCCTCTTCCGCTCGCCAGACAAGATTTTGCTGGCCTGGCCGCAGATGAACAAATCCAGCATCTGCACAGTGTTCTGGTTAAGGTTGGGCTTTTCCCGGCAAAAACACCTATATCACTGTTGCAAGGGATTGTTCGCGTCATGCAGGCTAATCTGAACACCAGTTATAGACCTCGTACCCGTTATGAGGGGCTTGTCCATTTGGTTAACGCGGAAGGCGATAAAAAAGATGAAAGGAGAACTCGCGAAACCCAATGGCGTCTTCACGCGGCTGAACTCAATACCAGAGTTGTGCCCGGCAATCACATGACTATGCTGTCCGCCCCCCATGTCGGACAATGGGTAACCAGCCTATGGCAGGATATCGAGAAATTTAGTTCATTGGGTGGATGATCTGATATCAATTTTTGATATACCCAATAATTTCAAGCATCATGAAATCTATTGTTTCTTTACGAATACGCGGATAACACGTCGTTTAAAATCAATAAATGGTTATTCAATCGGCTTGTTGTTCCAATTCTCTGACAAGTGGGATCACGTTTCTACCAAAATACTCTAACTCTTCCTGCATATGCAAAAATCCAAGCAATATCAGGTTCACACCAACCTTTTTATATTCAATAATTCGTTGGGCTATTTGTAATGGTGTGCCAATAAGGTTGGTTTTAAAGCCGTCATTATACTGTACAAGATCTTCGAAAGTTGATTTTGCCCAGTTTCCTTCTTTTTCCGGTGATGCATTTCCCGCATTTTGCACTTCATGATGGAAACTTTTCACCGCTTCAAAATCACTATTATCTAAAATATCCTGTAATACTGCGCGAGCCTCTTTCTCATCATCACGGGCGATAGCAAAACCATTAACGCCGATTTTTACCTGATGATGATTTAATAACGCTTTAGCTTTAATATCTTCAATTTGTTTGTGAATATATTCCACACTGCCGCCATTAGTAAAATACCAATCAGAAACGCGTGCAGCCATGTCTCTGGCGGCTCTGGAACTGCCTCCTTGAAAAATTTCCGGTAATGGTGACTGTGGCTTGGGGTTTAAAACATAATCATGAAAACGATAAAAATCACCAGAAAAACTGAAAGCGGGTTGCGACCAGATCCCTTGCAAGCAACGGATAAATTCTTCAGAACGTAAATAGCGTTCTTCATGATCCAACCACGGTTCACCAATCGCTTTAAACTCACCGCGAAACCAACCACTAACAATATTAACCGCAATACGGGCACCATAAAGCTGACTGATTGTTGCTATCTGTTTAGCGGCCAACACGGGTTTCCAAGGCCCGGGTAAAAGGGCGGCAATGATTTTCAATTTATTGGTCACTGAAAGCAGATCTTGCGAAAAAGTCATCGATTCATGCTGGTTTTCAGCACCATATCCAGCAGTAAATCTAATTTGAGTCAATGCATAGTCAAAACCTACACTTTCGGCGATTTGGGCCAGACTACGATTATAAGTATGATCCCAGTTGGTACGTTGCTGGATTTTACTTATCACCAATCCACCTGAAACATTAGGCACCCAATAAGCAAATTTAATGGGTTGAGAATTGAAGTCAGCCATTAAACCTCCATGATTTGAAATCAGAATATATAACTACTCGGTAAGGGCGTTTATTATCTTCAATGATTTTTATAGAACGATATAAAATTAGTTAATCGATGAGACATATTATTGACAAGCCTCAATAAAATCCATCATTTATTATTTTATTTTAAATAATTTACAAAAGACACTATTTATCAGTTTAAAGTCAATTGACAATGCTATGGTTATGGGGTCTTTTATAAAAATCTCTATAGATATAAGAAATAAGATTAGAAAAATATTCTTATACACAGACTATCTAATCTTATTAAGATTGAATTAATTCTGGTATCCGGCGATATTGCATAATGATGGTGATATTGATGAGTATAAATATTTTTTATTGATTGATTGGCCATAGCTCAAAAATAAAAGCAAACTATACGGATAATATCCAGACAAATAGAAGTATTAAAATATTCTGTGCAAAAATCAAAGAGGGATTATATGAAATCACGTGCTGCCGTTGCCTTTGGGCCAAATAAACCACTCGAAATTATCGAAATTGACGTTGCTCCACCAAAAGCAGGTGAAGTCATGATAAAAATCAGCCATACAGGTGTCTGCCATACAGATGCCTTTACCCTTTCAGGGAACGATCCCGAAGGAATATTCCCTGTTATTCTGGGGCATGAAGGAGCCGGTATCGTGGTCGAAGTAGGTGACGGTGTCACAAGTGTAAAACCAGGTGACCATGTCATTCCATTATATGCGGCGGAATGTGGCAAATGTGAGTTCTGTCAGTCTGGGAAAACTAACCTTTGCATCGCAGTCCGTGAAACGCAAGGTAAGGGCCTCATGCCAGATGGCACAACTCGCTTTTCTTACAATGGACAACCTATCTATCATTACATGGGGTGTTCCACATTCAGTGAATACACGGTCGTTGCTGAAGTATCCGTGGCAAAAATAAATCCAACGGCAAACCATGAACAAGTTTGCCTATTGGGCTGTGGTGTCACTACTGGTCTTGGTGCCGTACATAATACAGCCAAAGTACAGCCGGGAGATTCTGTTGCCGTTTTCGGACTGGGTGGGATTGGTCTGGCCGTTGTTCAGGGCGCTCGCCAGGCAAAGGCGGGACGCATTATTGCCATTGATACCAATCCAACTAAATTTGAACTTGCCAGACAATTTGGCGCCACTGATTGCCTCAATCCCAATGACTACGATAAACCTATCCAACAGGTCATTCTGGAAATGACTAAATGGGGTGTTGATCATACTTTCGAATGTATCGGTAATGTCAATGTCATGCGTGCCGCCCTGGAAAGCGCGCACCGGGGATGGGGACAATCAGTCATCATTGGTGTAGCCGGCGCTGGACAAGAGATTTCCACCCGGCCATTCCAACTTATTACCGGGCGTACATGGAAAGGCACAGCTTTCGGCGGCGTAAAAGGACGCAGCCAGTTGCCGGGAATGGTGGAAAAGGCGATGAAAGGTGAAATAGAACTTGCACCTTTCGTTAGCCATACGATGCCTCTGGAATCCATTAATGAGGCTTTCGACCTGATGCATGGAGGTAAATCGATCCGAACAGTTATTTACTACTGACTAACTCTGGATCGTTGACAGAAAACCGTGTTGCAAGCCAACACGGTATCTGACAAATCATAAAATATCACTGCAACAAATGACGTTAGAGAGGAAGTAATGGAAAGAATCGAACATCACGCTTGTTTTGGTGGATGGCAGGATGTCTATCAACATGAATCAAAAGTTTTGGGTTGCCAGATGCGTTTTGCAATTTTCTTGCCTCCTCAGATTAAAGAAAGAAGATTACCCGTCCTTTACTGGCTTTCTGGTCTGACCTGCACCGAGCAAAATTTCATCACAAAATCAGGTGCTCAACGTTATGCTGCTGAACAGGGTATCGTTATTGTGGCTCCAGATACCAGCCCACGAGGCGATGATGTCGCTGACGATCCCGCCTATGATCTTGGAAAAGGTGCTGGCTTTTATCTCAATGCATCAAGACAACCTTGGGCTTTACACTATCGTATGTATGATTATGTTGTTTCAGAACTCCCCAATTTGATTGAAACACACTTTGC
Source organism: Xenorhabdus sp. SGI 60 (assembly GCF_056632175.1). Classification (NCBI taxonomy): domain Bacteria; kingdom Pseudomonadati; phylum Pseudomonadota; class Gammaproteobacteria; order Enterobacterales; family Morganellaceae; genus Xenorhabdus; species Xenorhabdus sp. SGI 60. Next base: position 2,423,788 of record NZ_CP196860.1, read on the forward strand.
AGTCACGAATATACGAGCAATCAGTGGACATTCAATGGGAGGTCATGGTGCAATGACTATTGCATTGAAAAATCCAGGACGTTATCACAGTGTTTCGGCATTCTCACCTATTGTAGCCCCTGGTCAGGTTTCATGGGGAATAAAAGCATTTTCAGCCTATCTTGGTGAAGATATATCGGATTGGAAACAATATGACACTGTAGAACTGATCAAGAATGCGAAAGAACAGCTTCCTATTTTGATTGATCAAGGTCTCAATGACGACTTTTTGGATGAACAGTTACGCCCTGATTTATTGCAAGATATTTGCGATGAAACCGGTTATCCCGTGACTATAAATTTCCGACCAGAGTATGATCATAGCTACTACTTTATCGCCAGCTTTATTGAAGATCATATTGCTCATCATGCTAACGCCATGCAATATTACATTGTCTCAGTGTACCAACATAACAACTCGATTAGCTTCAATTTCCGTAGGCACTGTTTAACATATTCAGCACGATACGTCGAAATAAAGCCAGACTCAACGGCTCAATCCAGAGAACAATAATCATCTTCTTTAAAAACAACATCAAGGATATAGTGCTGACTATTTTCAATCCGCCAGTGTTGGCGAATGTATACCCCAATAATTTATGCTTGGCGAGAAAACCACAAAAGGAGGTCTCCACCCTTCCTCCCCCTTTTTTCTTCCGGGGTCCTCCACCGGCAAAAATCCGGCTGTTGGCCGCCCAATTACCAGCTACTTTTGGGGGTTTTCCTTTTAAAAGAAAGACACCCCGCCCCCCCCGCCAACCAGCCCCTTCTTTATTTCTTCCTAAATATATCTTACCCCCCCCCAACAAACCCGACAGAAAAACGCCGAACGGCCTCCCTCAAAAGACGCTGCTTAATCTACCCACACGAAAACACACACGCGCTTTCTTTTCTCGGCGTTCCCACCGCTTGGGCCTCGCAAACAAAGAACGCCACGCACCATAAGAACCTTCAAAATAAAAGGGGTCTAACCAACTTGACCAAAACTCGCTTTCCCCACTTTCTGGGCCTTCCTTTCTCGCCACACCACCACCACCCCCAAACAAAAGCGGCCGCCACCAACAAACCTACTTCTTTTCTTATTGCCGGGCGGTAGCCACAACACAACACCAAAAAGACAAGGCCCTTTTCGTCCTCCCCTACACGCTTCTCAACACACTAAAAAAAAAAAGTCAGCTGCGAATAACGAACTAACTCGCGAGAACCTTCCAACCCGGTTTTCAACCGCGGCCCACAAAACAAAAGAAAGAATAATCTCGCCACCTAACTATGCACGGCCCAAAGCCACAAAATCTACCAGCCCTCAGCCCCCAGCCCAAATCAAAAAGAACACAAAAAAAAAAAAAACAAACAAACCTATTCGGGATTGATATCGAGTTGGTTTCTTACTATTGATAAGGATTAATTGTTTTATTCGTTATTATTCTGTGCAATAAAAAAGAAATTAATCATGTCATTACTTATTATCAATAGGTATTTGAAAAGTATTAAGTGCATTAACCCCAAACTCTACGAGAGGACAACAAATCGCATATATTCAGAAAAAAAAATGGTAGCATATTAGTGTTATTTTTCCACAGAATAATTATTCTTAGTTATTATTAAGATAATTTAGTAAAAATAAAATATGGGTTATTATTAGTTTTAAAAAATGTGATGGTTCCCCCCCCAAACAAACTGAGAAAAACACTAAAAATTGAGGATATTTGTTAAAATTGTGGGGAAAAACACAACCCCCAGGATGAAAAAAAGAAAAAAAAAAAAAACAACCCCCCTCCTCTTTTTTTTTAAAATTAATAAATCACGTAAAAAGAGATAGCCATGAACACGCTGAATGTTATAAAAAATAATATGGAATTGTCACACCCAGTTGAAGTGCTAGAGACATTATTAATACGCTTGTATTTATGTGACAGCACATCAAATAAAGACATTTCATTAAAAAGCGGTTTACCTATCCCTATCATTTCCGCATTTAAAAAAGAATTAATAAAATATGATTACGCTGAAAACAAAGGTGTTTTTAAATTAAATTCCATGGGCATAAAATATGTAAAAAATGAACTGGGATACCGATCAGTTGATATAAATAAATATAACTTGCTGTCATCAGAAGAAAAACGAGAAGAGTTTGAGAAAGCGCTTTCCGTGTTATTGGAGCCTATATATAACAGCAGACCTCAAGTCAATGTTTTGTTAGATCAAGCACATGCGACATTAGAGACATCAATACGCCGGGTAATGTTATTACTTAATAATCCAAGAGTATTTAAACAAAATATTTTATTTTTAGGTGATGATGATTTGACTTCCTTAGCCCTGATGATGGCATTTAAACAACTCGGCTACGATTGCTCAACAAATATTTTTGTCAAGGATATCGATCAAGATCTACTAACCTTTATTCGAGATGTCGCAAAGAAAAATGATTTTGTCATTAATACTGAATATTTAGACCTAAAACTCGCTAATGTATACACTAAAAATTTTGACATCGTTTTGACAGATCCACCTTATACATTAAGCGGATTAAAACTATTTTTATCACGCGCTATTAGTTTCACTAAAAATGATAATAGTGAGATTTTACTCTCCTTTGGTCAAAAAAAACCAATGGAAAACCAAGAAGTTCAAAGGTTATTCAACAATCAGAATCTTCTTATAAAAAACATTTATCTACAATTCAATAAATATCATGGCGGAAGTATTATCAGTAATGTCAGCGATCTCTATGTTCTTTCTGTTACACCTCAAACATACCCGACAATCTCAGGGGGAAATAATTATTCAGATAAAATCTATACTGGAGAAATTAACCCTCGTATAAAATTTTACCAATGTAAATCATGTCATAACATGATAACCATTGGACACGGAAAAAATATATTAACGATAGAACAACTCATAGAGGCAACTTGTAATAAGTGTCATGGCACTAAATTTCAATATCGAGGTCAGGAAAAAGTCAGTTCATCGGATAATACACGACAACTAGGTACTCACATTATCATAGAGATGAAAGATTGTGATGCAGAGGTACTGAAATCTGTATCAGCCATTGAAAAAATCATGCTTGATATTACCCAGCAATGTGAGCTGAATGTTGTTACTTATAATTTCCATCAATTTCAATCATGGGGTGTCAGTGGTGCACTAATATTAGCAGAGTCACATTTTACTATTCACACATGGCCTGAATATCAGTATGCTGCTCTTGATTTATTCGTTTGCAATGAATTTAAACATCAAGATACATTTATGATGCAGCTACAAACGCAGCTTAATGCTCAAGAATATGAATATAAGATATTACAGCGGGGTTTTTAATTTTAAAAATAAATAGAATATTTTCTTATCACCTTACTCAATGTTGAAGCATTAAGTTTATTCACTCAACGAATAGAAAGAGCCAATCTGACTCACTGTATACGAGTCAACAGGTTGAATAGAAAAACAATAAGTTATTCCAAATCAGAAGAGATGCATGATCAATGCATTGAAGATTAAGTTTATTCACTGAACGAGAGAAGCCAATCTGACTCACTGATACCGGGAAAAAGAGGGGCGCAAGGAGAGGAGGGGGAAGGGGGGGGGGGGGAAGAAAGCGGAGCGAGGGAGCTGCGAGCAGATGGGATGGAGACTCGAAAGAGGAAAAAAAAAGGAGGAGCATGACCAGGCCCAGGGAAAATGAGGGAAGCCAGGGAAGAAAGAAGAAGGCGGGAGAAAAGAGGGGAGGGAGAGAGAAGAGGCGAGGGGAATGAAGGAAGAAGGAGAGGCCACTGGAAGCGACCTTTTTCCAGCCGGCGATAGTAAAGCCAGAAGCCATTGGTGTCCAGAACAGAATATGAGTTTATCGCGCTGGCGATTACAGAAAATAAATCCGGCTTCACTGAGCAATAACCCCAGCGCATCAACCACACTGGCCAGCCCGTGGATGGTTTTGGCATGTCAGTCTGGCCAGACACCAGATAGATGTTGCCAACCGGTATCATTGCAGCGCCTCAACCCAGTGGCGTATCTGTGGAGTAGAGACGCAGGGGAACTCAAACCGATCGAGGGCAGGCAGAGTATGACGGGATGTCCGGTATCGGGAACTCATCAAGCACAACGGGATGCAGGCGCTGCGGTTCAGACTGTTGCCGAAGTTTTTTGGACCAATAGTAAAAGGTGGCGAGATTAATCTCATGGTGCTGGCAAAACGCGGTCACCGTCAGTCCGCTCTGCTTCTGGGAATCAATCACCGCTGCCCAATGTTGCTGTTTTTCAGTCAGTGTCATGGTGGTTTTCCTTTAATAAGAGAAAACACACTATGACAAAAGATTAATGCGCTGGGTATGTGGGGTTAATTGCGCGGTTACGGTGGAACAGAGCAACAGGTTGAATAGAAAAACAATAAGTTATTCCAAATCAGAAGAGATGCATGACAGCGACAAAGTCATAGGGACTTTCATTGAACGTGAAGGAAGGAAACCCGAATTCTGGATAAGAAATTGACGTGAAGCCTGTTCCAGGAGCATTGTTTTGGTGCACGTCGAAACAGCTCCGGGGAGGAACAAGCTATGAACAAGTTAGTTGCAATTTTCTGCGATGTCGATGATTTTTGCCGCCTTTTCATTCCTCAATGTATCATGTTTTACAGAGATTTATTACCACTGGAAACATAACTTAAAGAAGCCCTTATTTTTCCTAATTTAATGAAAAAGCAAGGGCTGTATAACTGGGATAAGAAAATAAAATTGCAACCTGAAAATTTGGAAGTATACCAATCTTAATTAGCGATACACCTCAAACAACGACATGCCTTTTAAATCAGCAAAAGCCTTATAAGAAGCCTGTAGTGATGCCTGTTCCTGGTAATAATTGGAAATGGTGGAGAGCCAATCTACATCAACCAATTCCCCCATGCGAACTTTATTGGCCATACTGCGTTCACGAGATAAGTCATCTAATTTGTCCATTTCCTGAAGTTGCAGCCCTAGCACAGCCTCTGCCGAAGACAAGTTGTTCAGGCTATTACGCACACCTCGGTTAGCCTTGTTAATCTGCTCCAGTGCTGCATCTTTTTCTGCTTGGCTGGCATCCGTGAATGGCTTTCTAAGCGCTTCGATCGCGTAATCAATGGAAGAAAAAATATTTGATTCACTTGCTTTACCATCAGGTTCTTTAATCGGGTTGGAGGTTGCCGATAAAAAGACGTCTTTTCCTGTATGGGCGATAATCATGGAACGGTTGTCATCTACCCTTTGGCTTATAGCCTGATCTCCGCCTTCATAGGTAACTTTCCCGTTACTATCAGCTTTGAAAGGGGGTTTATCCGTTTTATAACCAGCAAAAATATAACGGCCATCGCCATCGGTTTTATTGCTGAGATTCAGCAATTGCTGTTTAAGCCCATCTAACTGCTGAGCATAAGATGCACGATCGTGGTCGCTCTGTTCATCAGCCGCCGCGACTAATGTTTCCAGAACACTATGTGTCGCCGATACAACACTGGAGATAGTGCTCAATTGGGTCGACATTGTGTTTTTGGCAAAGATTCGCGCCATCGCAAATTGCTGGTTCTGCGATTCAGATTGGGAAGTCACAATATTCTGGGAAGCCGCCAATGGATCATCAGATGGGTTGATAACACGTTTCCCACTGGATAACTGTTCACCATACCGCATCCATTTAGACTGGGCGCCAAAAACCCCATTCATTTTTTGGCTGTATAAAAGATTCGTACTTACACGCACAATATCAGTTCCTTTTTCTCTTTCGCCACGAGTGATTAACGAATATCTAAAATGGCATTAAACAGTGTTGATGCTGTCTGGATAACACGAGCATTTGCCAAGTAGTATTGCTGCAAACGTTGCAGGTCGCCGTATTCTTCGTCCATATTGACGCCAGATAGCCGCTCACGGGCTGTAAAACACGCCTCTAAGCTAATCTCTTGAGCTTCCAGACTGCGCTTAGCACTATTGGTTTTGCTACCCACCGTACTGACCAATGAAGCATAAGCATCAGTCAAGGTATTTTTACCATTAATTAGCTTTTCTTTTTGCAGGAGAGTGAATTTCTTCGCATTGTCGTTATCACTTGGACCATTGTTTCCTTTGCCAGCAGTTGCTAATCGAGCAGAATCCTGAATATTGACTTCAAGTGTCGTTATTACACCACTGACCGTTTTCAGTGTGTACCGATCATTATCCTGTGGATGAGTCGCATCAATCCCGACTTTCAGACCGTCAAATTCCAGCGTATTACCATTTTTAGTTACAGAGATCATTTCCCTGTCAGCAACACGCTGTACTTTCCAATCCCCGTCTTCGTACTTGATGGTGTAGTCACTGTCTTTTACTTTCGTGGTATCTGCATATTCCACTTTAATTTCAGCCGTACCTTTGTTATTGCTGTTAGCAATAGTTGCTGGCTGCGCAAAATTGAAGAAATTAATACCTGGTTTACCTTCCAGATCGTAGCCACCGCGCTGAACCTGATTGAATCGATCCGTCATCACTAATCCCAACTGGTTTAATTGATTGCGGGTTGGATCGATCACTTCACTACGTACACGTAATGCACCACCCAACTTTCCTTGCGAGATAAAGCGTTCATCAATCTCTCTGGTCCCTGTACCATTATCATAGCCCAGCGTAATACGGCTGCTATCTGCACTGGATGGGAGCGCTTCTAACCGATAGGATTTGCTACCCGATACCAACGACATGCCACCGCTAAATGAGACGTTGTAAACGCCACCGTCTTGCTGAGTCATTTCTACGTCAACAAGCTGATTTAACTCATACAGCGCACGATCACGTTTATCCAGTAAAGCCAGCGGCTCACCGTGCCCTGCGCCACGCATGCGAGAAACTTCATCGTTCAGAAAGGCAATTTCTTCCGCGTGTTTATTGATTTCTTTAACATTCTGTTCAATTTGGTTATTGATACCACTGCCCAACTTACGGAGAGTTTGATCAGCTTCTTTAAATCGGTTAACTAAACCTTCAGCTTTACCTCGCACTGTCGTTCTTGCCGCACTATTATCTGCGTTATTTTCAAGCGTGCTCAGGCTGTTAAAAAAGTCTTCCATCGAGCTGGAAAGGCTGGTTGCCTTATCCGCCAGTAGATTGTCAATTTGGGTGACCTGCTCCTTGTATATCTTTAATGCGTCATGTTTGGTTTGTGCAGCGTTATATCGCTGATTAATAAACGCATCGTATTGGCGGTTAATAGAATTAACATTCACACCATTGCCAATAAAACCAACCGGTGACATGCTGCCACTATCCGGCAACATTACCGTTGTCTGTCGGTGATATCCTTCGACCTTAGAGTTGGTAATGTTATTACCCACTACACCCATTGCCACCTGCGCAGCATTAATACCACTCATGGCAGTATTGATAAGACTATTGGACATGTGTAGATCCTTTTACGTTTTCGTTATGCCTCCATCGTGGGAGGTAATGCACTGCTACAGTTATCGGCAAAATACCCTGATTCTTGAGTGACATTCATCCCGTTAAAACAGGTTATCGAAATCATCGGTATAGGCTTTTGCCATTTGATTGCCGGTACTTTTTAACTGCTGGATCAATGACACTAATTTTTGGGCGTAGCTGGGATCGGTGGCATATCCCGCCTCTTGTAAGGAATGCGCCCCCTGCTCCGCCGTTGTTGATTGTGCGACCTTGGCGTAACGGGGATTTTCCGTCAGCAATTTAACGTAATCGGTTATCGCTTCCCTATAAGAGCCATAGACGCGGAAACTGTCCTGCATTTTCTTCGGCTCACCATCAACGTATTCCGTCGTCATGATATTGGTGACGGGTCCTTCCCAGTGTTTCCCTGCCTTGATGCCAAACAAGTTATAACTCGGCTTGCCTTCTGCGGTCAGAATTTCTCGCTGTCCCCAACCGGATTCCAGCGCTGCCTGGGCAATAATCAATAAATGAGGAATACCGCTTTGCTGGCTTGCCAACTTTGCTGGCAAGGAAAGCATGGAAACAAAACTGGCGCTGTGCATTGGCAATGATTTTGGCTTAGCCGAACCATTGGCGAAAGCCGAAGAGGAATTGTTAGACGTGTAGTCAGGTATACCACCAGAAGCCGGCATAGCCCGACGCATAAATTGTTCCAATGCTTGCTTCGGTAATGTTTGCAGGATTTCATTATCCAGCGGCAGCGGCACGTTGTCAGCTAACCCATCGGGCACATTATTTGCGTTAGAGAATTGCTTCACGATCATGTCAGCAAATCCCAATCCCTTTTGGGAAAGATCTTGGGCAATTTGCTGATCGTACATCGAAGTATAAAAACGAGTCTGCTCACTGCTTAAAATACCATCCTGCGGCAACGAAGAACGCATACTTTTCAGCATCATCTGGACGAAGACGCCTTCCAGTTGTTGGGCTACTTGCCGTAGCCCTTGTTGTGGTTCCTGTGACAGTTTAGCTTTCAATGAATGCAAGGAGTTAACATCGTAAGCGGCAGTGGGCATCGTCAGAAAGTCATTCATCAAATAATCTCCAATTTCGCGCGCAGACAGCCTGCACTCTCCATTGCCTGCAAGATCGACATTAAATCGGTTGGCGTTGCCCCCAATGCATTCAATGCTCGCACAACTTGGGTCAGATTCGCACTGGCACTGAGTTGCTGCAATGCCCCACCCTGCTCCTGAATACCAACGCCCGTGTTGCGGGTCACGACGGTACTGCCTCCCGCCAATGGCGTATTGGGTTGACTGACCACGATCTGACGTTCAACGGTCACAGACAAACTACCATGAGCAATCGCACAACTGTCCAAGGTTACATTGCGGTTCATCACCACGGAGCCTGTTCGGGAGTTGAAAATCACTTTGGCATCACCGGCATCTACACGAATAGACAAGTTCTGTACTTGCGCCAGAAACTTCACCTGTTCGCTGTTCTCAATCGGCAAACGCAACTGGACAGTGCGGGAATCCAACGGTGTCGCCGTCCCCGTTCCTTTCAATCGGTTGATCACCTCACTGATTTTCTGGGCCAGCCCGAAATCATCATCATTCAGTTGCAGATTCAGCGTGCCTTTCTGACCAAACTGGGTTGGTAATTCACGCTCAATCACGGCACCATTGGAGATCCGGCCGCCGGCAAGCTGGTTGACTTTGATACTGCTACCACCGGCACTCGCACCTGCACCGCCCACCAGAATATTGCCCTGAGCCAAAGCATAGACCTGGTTATCTACCCCTTTTAACGGCGTCATCAGCAATGTACCGCCACGCAAACTCTTGGCATTACCCAGTGAGGAAACGACAATATCAATGTTCTGCCCTACACGCGCAAAAGGTGGCAGTTTTGCTGTCACCATCACGGCCGCGACGTTTTTAAGCTGCATATTCGTACCGGCAGGTACGGTGATGCCTAACTGCGACAACATATTGCTCAGGCTTTGGGTGGTAAAAGGCGTCTGCATGGTCTGGTCACCTGTTCCATCCAATCCGACTACCAGACCATAACCAATCAGCGCGTTATCCCTGACTCCCTCAATCGTCGTCAAATCACGAATACGTTCCGCAAAAACACTGGCAGAGGTGAACGTACCGAACAGCACCAACAATAGCGTAAAAAGGCTGGTGACTAATTTTCTCATCCTGACCATCCTGTTTTAAAACGGTGAGATATTCATAAAGAAACGTTGCAACCATCCCATGTGCTGCGCTTCGTTGATATAGCCATCACCAACATATTCAATACGGGCATCAGCAACCTGGTTGGAACTCACCGTATTGTTGCCCGTAATGGTGCGCGGGTTAACAACGCCAGAGAAACGGATGAACTCCGTGCCCTGATTAATGGCGATCTGTTTTTCCCCCACGACATGCAGGTTGCCATTGGCCAGCAGCCTGTCTACGGTCACCGTAATGGTGCCCCTGAAGGTATTGTTGGCATTCGCACCGCCCTTGCCGCCAAATTCGTTATTTCCTTCCATGCCTAAATCGGTTTTTCCTCCTCCCATCAATCCCTGTAGAAAGCGAGGGGTCAAGGCCGCAGCGAAACTGGTTTTTCCATTGCGGCTGGCATTGGCAGAAGAGTTTTTGCTCGCACTGACGTTCTCTTGCAAGATAATCATCAGCGTATCACCGATATTGCGTGGACGGCGGTCTTCAAACAGCGGTTGATAGCCGTAATAAACCGGTTGGACCGTTTGGAAAATAGAACCATTTGGCGTTGGAGCAGGTGCTTCGGTGGGGTTTGCGGTTGTTTGTCCTTTCACCAGTGGCTTGTGCGGCATATAAGCACAACCCCCCAATGTCAGTGCCGACAATGCGAGTGCCGCCACAGATATGCTGATACGCCACTTATTTCTCTGGTTCTTCCGTAAACCAGTGGAGCCATAAGCTACATGGTTTTTAGCATGGCTTTCGGCAACAGGCATTGTATCCATCTTCTATGCTCTTAAATTTATCGTAGAAATAGTGGAGGAACGTGTTCCCCCACCATTAATGGTTAGGTTATAGCTGGGACAGTTTTTGCAGCATTTGATCAGATGTTGATACTGCCTTGCTGTTGATTTCATAGGCTCGCTGCACCTGAATCATATTGACCAACTCTTCTGCCACATTAACGTTAGACGTTTCGACAAAGCCTTGACGAAGCGTTCCAGCTCCATTGAGACCTGGCGTGTTTTCCACCGGTACACCGGAACTATTGGTTTCCAGATACAGGTTCTCACCAATGCTTTCTAAACCACTCTCGTTGATGAACGTAGTCAGAGTGAGTTGCCCGACTTGTTGAAAAGCGGCTTGTCCCTGCACTTTTATGCTGACAATCCCATCACCGGCAATACTGAGATTGGTGGTGTTGTCTGGAATGATGATGGCTGGCACGACCTGAAAACCCCCGGCAGTGACCAACTGGCCGTTCTGGTCTTTCTGAAATGAACCATCACGGGTATAAGCCGTAGTTCCATCAGGCATCTGGATCTGGAAAAAGCCGCGCCCTGAAATTGCCACATCATTAGTACTGGCTTTGACTATATTACCCTGACTGTGCAGCCGTTCCGTCGCGACTGGACGTACCCCCGTACCAATCTGCAAGCCTGATGGCAGATTAGTCTGCTCAGATGACATTGCCCCCGGCTGACGCTCGGTTTGGTAGAGCAAATCTTCAAATACTGCCCGCTGGCGTTTAAAGCCATTGGTGTTGACGTTTGCCAGGTTGTTAGCAATAACATCCATATTGGTTTGCTGGGCATCCAAACCCGTCTTGGCAATCCATAAAGATCGGATCATGAATTTATCTCCCCCGATTAGCTCATAGCGAGAATTTGATTAGCCCGCTGTGCATTTTCATCGGAACTGTGTATGACTTTCATCTGCATCTCAAAGCGACGCGCGTTGGCGATCATGTTGACCATGCTTTCCACCGGGTTAACATTGCTGCCTTCCAGAACACCCGGCATCACTTTCACTTCGGTACTGACCGCCAATTCATTGCCCTGCTGTTCCCGCGTCTGTGGCGTTAAATGGAACAGGCCATCGTCGCCACGCACCACCTGGTTGGCTTCCGGCTTGACGATTTTCAGCTTGCCAATCTGCCCCAATAACGTGGGCGGATCGCTGGCAATTAAGGCAGAAATGGCGCCGTCTGTCGCAATAGTCAATTCGGCCTGCGGCGGAACATCAATCGGCCCGTTTTCGCCCATCAACATGCGCCCCTGCACCATCAGTTGCCCTTCGGGAGAAATTTGGATGCTGCCGTTACGGGTATAGGCTTCTGTCCCATCTTCAAGCTGGACAGCCAAATAGCCACCTTGTCCAACAGCCACATCTAACGGACGGGAAGTGTAATTCATGGGACCCTGACGGCTATCCATGCCAGGGGTAGAGGCAACAACCAGCGAGCGGGTCGGTAAAGTTTCGCCTTCAATGGGGACGGCACGCAGTGCAGCAAGCTGGGCCTTAAAGCCCGGCGTTGACGCATTAGCCAGATTGTTGGTGGTGACAGCCTGATGCTCCAGCGTTTGGCGCGCAGCTCCCATTGCGGTATAAATGACGTGATCCATAAAGCTATCCGCCTGAGACTATTAACGCATGCTGACCAGCGTTTGCAGAATTTGATCCTGCGTTTTGATGGTCTGGGCGTTGGATTGGTAATTACGCTGGGCGACGATCATGCTGACCAGCTCCTGGCTCATATCAACGTTTGATGATTCCAATGAGCTACTGATAAGCTTACCGAAGTTACCGGAACCCGCAGTGCCCACAACCGGACTACCCGATGCACCGGTTTCTATCCAAACGTTATCACCCTGTGAAGCCAAACCGGCCGGATTGGAGAAGTTTGCCAAGACGACTTGTCCTAACACCTGTTTCTGTTCGTTAGAATAAAGGCCGTAAATTTTGCCATCACCGTCAACTTGGTAGTTGGTGAAGTGGCCTGCCGCATAACCGTCTTGCTTCTGGTTAGAAACGGAGGATTCTTTGACTCTCTGCTGTTGGCTACCGTTAAAATCGAATTTGACTTCTGCCGGATTAGAACCATTCAAGGCTGGCATATTGAAAGCAAATACGTTGTCAGCCGTCGTTGCTGCCGCAAGCTGACCAGTGCCATTAAATTGAACGCTGTTTGTGTTCAATTTTTGAGCTACTGAATTCTTAACAGAAGTATCCAGAGCATAAATATCCCACTGATTATCATTTGTTTTGATGAAGAACACATTGATGTTATGTTCATTGCCGAGGCTATCGTATACCGAAATACCAGAGCTGTAGCTAAAAGTATCTTTATCGCCTGGTTTAAATGGCTTATTTCCTGTATCGATCTTGTCATGCATCGAATTCAGGTTAGTCTTCATCTTGACTTCTGTCGTCGCCTTGGCAGCCAGCATATCGGTTGGAATCGAAATTGGCCCTGGTGCGGCACCCTGTTGAATTTCAGGACCATCTTTGCCCTGAATGGCTGGATAACCGGTCAATTTCATGCCCTGCATATCGATCACATTACGATCGGCATCCATTTTAAACTGACCATTACGGGAATAAAAAATATTGCCGTTGGTATCCTGCATACGGAAAAAACCGCCCTGCGTGATCGCCATATTTAATTGATCGTTGGTTTTGGTGATTGAACCATCCTTAAAGTTCTGCACCATGCCAGAAACCTTGACGCCCAACCCGACATCCGAGCCACTAAACACATCCGAAAAAGCCGCAGAGCTGGACTTAAATCCGTATGTTGCCGAGTTTGCGATATTATTACCAATAACGTCTAAGTTGCTCGCTGCGGCATTCAAGCCACTGACCGCTTGTGAAAAAGCCATATGTCCTCCGTTTAATTAAAGAATCTGACGAACTTCGTCCATGTTTACCGTACCCACCAGCCCTAAATCCAATTTCGTGCTATTCTCCTGCCGCACAACGCCTTGAACCTCGGCATGTCTCAGGGAGGTTACCCCCAACCCTTGATCTTGTTGGCTTGCGTAAACGGTGAAGTTGTAAGCGCCTTGTTCCACTACATTGCCGTCTGTGTTTTTACCATCCCATATGAAGCTGTGTACGCCCGCCTTCAAATATTCGGATGTGTTGGGATCTAATTTATTGAATTCCATCTCCCGAACAACTACGCCACTTTTATCTCTGATGGTCACTTTGACAATGTCGGCAGGTCGGCCTAGTTCAAAACCGATTGGGGTTGTGCTGATGCCCTCTTCTGCGCTGGAACCCAGCAAAATCTCATTGCCGGGCACCATGACACCTCGGCCAATCAGTGCCACCGTTTGCATCGTGTGGTTACTGTCCATTTGTCCGACAATGGAACCCAACGTCTTATTGAGTTTTTCAATCCCCTCTACAGTGCTGATCTGCGCAATCTGTGAAGTCAATTCACTGTTTTCCATCGGGTTGGTTGGGTCTTGGTTCTTAAGCTGAGCAACCAAGATATTCAAGAAATTATCTTTGATATCACCACTATTTTGCGTTTTTTGGTTGGTCAACTTAGACAGTTCACTGACTGCTGAATTATCCAATGATTCATTAATTGGAGCGGTAATTCCCATAACGATATTCCTGTTACTGGCCCAGTGTCAGCGTTTTCAACATGATGGATTTGGTGGTATTAAGTACTTCAACGTTCGCCTGATAGCTGCGGGAAGCCGAGATGGTATTGACCATTTCCCCGACCACATCCACATTCGGCATACGTATATAACCTTTTTCATCGGCCAGCGGATGGCCCGGCTGATATTCAAGACGGAAAGGTGAAGGATCATCCACCACTTCACTAACACGAACACCGCCAACCTCTTGGCCTGCTGGTGCAGCAACGCGGAATACAACTTGCTTGGCCCGATATGGCTCGCCATCCGGCCCCGCAACACTGTCGGCATTCGCCATATTACTGGCGCTGACATTCAGTCGCTGAGACTGGGCAGAAAGCGCGGAGCTGGCAATATCAAAAATACTGAGTAGAGACATTCCCATTATCCTTGTGACTGTAGAACTGACATCATGCTTTTGATTTGTGCATTCGTCATCGTAAGTTCAGCCTGATATTTCAAACTGTTATCGGCGAAATTGCTGCGTTCCATATCCATGTCAACGGTATTTCCATCCATAGCTGTCTGGTATGGCACCCGATACAGCAGATCCATCTCCAGACGTTTTTGAGGCTGAACGGGAATATGTCGATCGGAAGTCAGAGTTAGCCCAACGCCATTTCCGGTTACACGACCATGTGCCATGACTTTTTTTAGTTGAGCAGCAAAATCGATATCACGCGCCTGATAGCCAGGGGTATCCGCATTGGCAATGTTGGCAGACAAAATTTCCTGCCGCTGGTTGCGGAGTGCCAGCGCTTCTTGTCGAAATTGAAAGGCGGCATCTAATTTATCGAGCATATTCCTCCCTCGGCGTTCGTGTCTGCTGGGTATAAGCTCCAAGCAGCTAACAGAATAAACGGAGAAGAAAAAGGTAATTCGAAGAATAGAAACAAATTGAATTGCTATTTATCCCATTAACGAATAATCAATCGGGTTACACTACTAACATCCAACAGGTGCTGAATATTTTTTGAAATCATGGCTCGCTAACAAGATTCAAGGTGGTGAAATGCCTGCATTAAAGTTTATCGGGTTGCATGCCTTTTTCCTTAATCTATTTTTTGTTTTCGGCAGCTCTTTAGCTTGGGGAAACCATTTACCGCAGGAAAACCAGTTACCGCAATTAATAGAAGACTATTTCAGGCAGATTCATCGCCCATTGAATCATAAGGTCTTAGTAGAGATCAAAACACCTGAACAACAATGGCCAGCTTGTGAACACCCTGAAATACAACCGCTACTTAGCAACAAAAATTGGGGTAACCTTTCCGTTCCTGTGACTTGTGGTCAGCAACGCCGTTTTATTCAGGTTTATGTCAATGTCATCGGCCCTTATTTGGTCTCTAAGCGGGGCATTAACCGCAATGCGGTCCTGACAGAAAAAGATTTTCAAGTAAAAACGGGTTCCTTAGATAAGCTGCCAAACGACATAATCCGTAACAGCAAGGCCATACAAAATGGTATTGCACTGCGCAACGTACCAGCCGGACAATTCATCACACGTAATATGATCCGGCGTCCCTGGGCAATTCAAGCCGGGCAAAATGTAGTTGTCACCGTAGATGGACACCATTTTCAGGTGCGTTACGAAGGAAAAGCGATTAACAACGCTGCGAGTTTTGATAATATCCGTGTCCGCCTGAACTCTGGACAGGTTATTACTGGTGAAGCTCAAGAAAATGGCAGTGTAAAAATGATGTTATAAATGGCTAAAGTTTTATTTTTTCACGCCGATATAACCAACAGACCATGATTTACAGGCATGCCAGCGGTATATCGCCTGCTACCTAAGACAAATAAATAATGCCTGATTAAAGGATTACGATTATGAGTATTGAACGCACTCAACCTCTACTGGCTATAGCTGCTTTACAGCAACGCAATGCCAATGAAGGTGCTCAGAGCACTCGCAGAATTGTGGCTGTTGCAGAAAAAAGCGCAGATACACAAGTTAAGTTGAGCGAAGCGCAGAAAAAGCTCGTCCAGCCAAGCAGTCAGGATATTAATATCCAAAAAGTACAACAATTGAAAGAAGCCATTGCAAAGGGAACCCTAACGATGGACAGCGGTAAAATTGCTGATGCTCTATTTAGGGAGGCCCTTGAAGACATGGAATATGATAAATAAACACTAAAATCTAAAGGGCCATAAATGGAAGAACTTCAACTCTTGCTTGAACAGCAAAGCGCGTACTTAAATTCGCTTTCGCAAACTATGGCAGAAGAACAGCACATATTGGGCGAAGGCTTTATTGAAGTAAATCATTTACATCGCGTGACGGAACAAAAGACATTTTTGCTTTCAGCACTCGATCATGCTGAACAAAAACGCCAGCAGTTAAATGACACGCTCAAAATAAATGCTCCTTATGCTAACCATAAAGGGCTAGCCATATTATGGAGTCAAATTAGTCAATCTGTTGAACGTATCTGTGATTTAAATTCACATAACGGATTTTTACTGGAACAACATATTGAGTTGAACAGTCAAGCAATCGCTTTTCTGAAAACTCACCACAGCCCTTCTCTTTATGGTGCAGACGGCCAGGCCCGTCATCATTCAGCGCTATCAGGCCACAAGATCAGCGTTTGATCATTCGGTTACTGCCTAAGCAGTAAGCTCTACAGACCTCTTGGTTTATTGGCAATGATAAGGGGTCTGTTTCTGTGTATCTGTATTTCTCCCACTCCTGATAAAAAAAGAAAATAATTCTCATTATATTATTGAAAACTATTATTACTTCACTCCCAAGAGGTGGTTTTAGCATCATAAATGAGTATCAAATAATTTAAAAAGATTATAAATCACGCTCATCTGAGAGTTGAACGAACAATGGTCTTCTCAAATTCTTTACCTTTCCTTGATTGATAAATTCTATCAATAGATTGTTAATTGATCGCGAACACCGATAGTTTTGTTGATCTTTTTTGATTCATAAGGTAAATTTTTCTTCTGCGCACAGAAAACTGTGCCCGAAATCTTTTTGTTATAACGCCTTATTATTTTGCGTTATACATAATAAGTAGTTTTATATTATGATTGTTATGGATATGTAAATGAAAAATGTTTTAGTTTCATCTTTTATTGTTGCAATATTGGTTTCAGTAAGTAATATTTCTTATGCTGCAGATCCGGTAACAAAGGGGAAGTAAAATTCACGGGGAGAATTATAGAAACCACTTGCGCTGTTAGTGGTGACACTGACAAGATTGTGAACATGGGGACATATTTCAAAAGCGATATAAAAACAGGATTAGAATTACAGGAAGCGAAAAGAATTTTAGATCAAATTAACGGGGTGCCCTGTTGATAATTCTGTACCTATTATGATGGACGTTACATTTTCGGGGAATAATAAGGATGTCAAAGATTCAAAATTATTGGCATTAGACAGCTCTTCAAGTTCAAAAGGGATTGGCATTGGTATTTATAACGAAAGTGATGTACAGATAAATTTATCTTCCACTTACTCATTTCCTGATAAAATCAATACACCTGATATGGTAATACCTTTAAAAGCAGCTTATGTATCTAATGGAGATACCCCTACAGCCGGAAATGCCGAGGCCACACTTAATTTTAATATAAATTACAGATAAAAATTAATTATTTATTTATAAATATTTATTCCCTGGCCGCAGCGGTATTTTTATGGCTGCGGTCAGAAGCCATTAATATCATAAGTAGTCATGTAATAATGAAAGATAGAATAAAAAAAATATTTACGTCGTATATGTTAACGAAAAAAATAACGCTTATATTATTATTGTTTTTTATATCTCCGTCTTGGGCAGGTGTAACTATTGGTGGAACCCGTGTTATTTATAAAGGAAATAAAAAAGAAACTTCAATTTCAGTGAAAAACGCTGACGAAAGCCGCCCTTATTTAATTCAGTCTTTTATCACCACTGATTCAAAAGGAGAAAAAGCCCCTTTCATTGTGACCCCCCCGCTGTTTCGTTTGGATGCTGGCAAAGAAAGTATTCTTCGTATTGTCCGTATCGGCGGTAATTTACCTGATGATAGGGAATCGGTTTTTTACCTTAATGTGAAGTCTATCCCTTCCGTACAAGAAAACGAACAGAATACTTTATTGATTGCGGTGAAAACCCGAATCAAATTGTTTTATCGGCCTGAAGGCATTGAAGGTGATTCTGAAGAAGCTTATAAGACGCTGACATTTTGTCGCATTGGTCACCAACTTGAGGTCAGAAACCCCAGTAATTATTATGTCACCATCGGGCAGCTCAAAGTAGCCGGGAAAACCCTGACGGGTACTGACATGATCGCTCCACAAGGTGTAGCGCATTTCGTCCTGCCATCTGAATCATCAGGCTTAGTCAGCTGGAATAGCATTAACAGTCATGGTGGCATAAGCAAAGAGGTAAGTAAAAATCTGCCTCAAAAAGATGATAAAAGATAAATATAGGGGACGAAAAATCATATTTGTTAAATATAAAACGAGTGGCGGCACAATTATGCCAACAGGTTTACTTTCAGTCTTTATTTTATGTTTTTCCGTATTGTTATCATTACCTGTCACGGCACAGGATTATTTTCGATTATCAGCATTGGAATTAGATGATACTCAATCGGTGATTGATTTAAGCGTATTTTCATCCCCCGGTGGTCAATTACCAGGTCAGTATCAGGTGAACATATTTCTTAACGGGAAAGAGAAAGAAACAAAACAGGTTAATTTTATTAAACTAAAAAACGGGAAACTGTCTCCACAACTAACGGTCGATGACTTAAAACAGTTTGGCGTGAAAATGTCAGCTTTTCCTGCGCTGATGAAACTCTCTCCTGAGCAAGTTATTGATGATATTAGCGAATATATTCTACAGGCATCAACTTCATTTGATTTCTATGAGCAACGTCTGGATATCAGTATTCCACAAGCAGTATTGGATAATCAAGCCAGAGATACTGTGGCATCACATTTATGGCAACATGGAGAGACAGCATTTTTAATGAGCTATAATTTTAGTGGATCGGAAAATTATAATAAAAACATAAAAAAACAAAACTATTTTTTAAATTTACAAAGCGGAATAAATATTGGAGCCTGGCGTATAAGGAATCAATCAGTTTATAACTATAATTCTGGAAAAAATAAAGATGAGAGTCGTTTTTCATCCATTAACAGCTACATCCAACGGGACATTCCAGAGCTAAAAAGCCAAATAATTCTTGGTGAAACCGTTACTGATGGAGATATATTTGAAAGCGTGCCGTTTATCGGTGCTTCTATGGCATCCGATAGTTTAATGTTGCCCAGCAGCCAGCGTGGATTTGCGCCAATTATCCGTGGTATTGCTCAAACCAATGCGCGCGTAACGATTCGCCAAAATAATTACGTCATCTACGAAAGCTATGTTCCGCCAGGGCCTTTTGTTATTACTGATCTTTATTCAACCTCTGGCTCCGGTGATTTGGATATCACGATCACCGAAAAGGACGGGCGGCAGCGTAAATTTGTGCAACCATTTTCATCAGTGCCCATGATGCAGCGAGAAGGACAATTAAAATATCAGGTTACCCTGGGACGTTACCGTTATTCCAATGCCAACGCTGATAAACCTTATTTTAGCGAAGCGACATTTATCTATGGACTCTCCAATCGGTTAAGTTTGCTATCTGGTATTCAGGTAGCAGAAAACTACCTGGCGTTTAACGCCGGCCTGGGGGTGGGTTTAGGTAATTTTGGGGCGATTTCTCTGGATATGACACAAGCAGATGCCTGGTTGCAGGAAAATGAACATAAACAAGGGCAATCATATCGCATCCAATATATGAAAAGTATCGAGACAACGGGGACATCCCTGACATTGGCTGGGTATCGCTATTCCACACCAGAATATTATTCATTTGCAGAGACGAATGAATATTCAGTAAGAAAAGAAGCCAGCCGCGCACAAAATAAGCGTAGCCAATTGCAGCTAACCCTAAACCAAGGGATGGGGAATTTTGGCAATATTTATGTGTCTGCCTATCAGCAAGATTACTGGGGAAAACAAGGCACCAACCAATCATTATCTGCCGGTTATAACATTAACCTTGCCGGGATCAGTTATGGGTTGAATCTTTCCTATGATGCCAATCATAACTCCATGAAGAGTAAGGATATACAGGCATCGTTTAACGTTTCTATTCCACTGGGTCAGTGGCTGTCTAATGGATGGGTAACTTACAGCATGAATAGAAATGGCCACAGTCGAGGAGGCCAACAACTGATGATTAATGGCAGCGCATTGGACGATCATGCTTTGTCATACAGTATCCACGGAGAGCACAGCAATAATATGGAAGCAGCGAGCGGTGGTGTTTCGCTGGAATACAGCCATTCTTCTGGCCGTGTGAATCTGGGCTACAGCTACAGTGATAATAGCCAATCGCTTAACTACGGGCTGTCTGGCGGTATTGTCGCCCATCAAGACGGCATTACGTTTTCCCAGGCATTGGGTGAAACCGTAGCACTGGTCAAAGCGGCTGGTGCAGCAGAAACAAAAATTTTAAATCACAGCGAAATTAAAACGGATTCACGTGGCTATGCCGTAATCCCGTCGATCGAACCTTATACCTACAACCGGATTGCCCTGGATACTGAAATGCTGGCAGATGGCGTTGACCTTGACAATTCAGTGCAACACATTGTACCGACTCGCGGTGCCGTGGTTGCTGCCGATTTTCACGTCCGTCGAGGGCACCGTATATTGGTGACATTACGTTACAACGGTAAACCTGTGTCTTTCGGTGCCAGTGCAGCGTTAACAAACAGTGACAGTAGCGGGATTGTTGGTGATGACGGTGAGTTGTATTTGAATGCTGTCCCCGAGCAGGCAGAAATAAAAGTACAATGGGGAAAAAATAAGGATCAACAATGTCGTGCAAAAACAGATTTATCAATGCTGCCCGAAAAGTCAGGCGTATTACGTCTGATTGCTGATTGCCGCAACTAAAAGGAATTTATCATGTTTAATTTTGAACGTAATAATCACTTTCAAATTAAAGCTAATAACTTTTTATTGGGATTATTAATTGTTATTGTCGCGGGAAGTTATTCAACACGGGTTATAGCAGCCGCAGTATGTGAGGCTAATAGTATACAAAAAATAGTCAAATTTGATGATATTTCTGTTGACTATAAAAATTTGCCATACATAAAACACGCCTCCAATAACGAAATGGCGGTAACATGCAGTATATCCGGTCAGAAAATACACGTAAAATCCATTGCTGGAGTCATTGTAGGTTCCCTCAAAAATAACTCTTATGAAACCAGTCTTCCTGGTGTCAGATTTAAATGGGAACTCCAACCTAATAAGGTAGTGAGTCAGGTTATGGTCGTGGGCAGTTCAAGAGGGATCGGCAAAGCACGCAGAACATTGAACGGTAAATTTTATATAGAGATCAATAATGATGTTCAATCAGGAACAGTCAATGAAATAATAATAACGATGGCTGATACTACAAATCATGATACGATTTTCACTTATAAAATCCCTTCTTTTAACGTCACGGCAAGATCTTGTGCAATAACCACGCCGATTATTAATGTTCCGATGGGAGCCGTATCAAAAAATCACTTTAAAAACATAGGCGATACCGCCGGTGGACGTTCTTTCGAGATTAATGTGCAGTGCAAAGGATCCCCGAACGCGAATATTACCTGGGAGCCGGGAAAGACTAATACAAATGGCGTGATAAATGCTGATTCAACCTCATCAGCAACAGGGATCGGCATTCAGATATTAGATGACAGGGACAATCCTGTGAGGTTTGGTGAACAGCAAGCTCTTGGCACGATAAATTCTTTGAAGACATTGTCATATAAGGCAAAGTATTATCAAACCAGTGATATCGTCATTGCCGGTAGCGTTAATGCCACAGCCACCTTCACTGTCGATTATAAGTAATGAGCTTGTATTAGTGCAGATTACTCCATAATAAGGTGATCATTTAAACGATCACCTTATCTTCATTATTTTCTTATCAAAAAATAACGTTAGCTTGTTGAAGCCAGTCGCGTTGACTTTTACCTTGTTTAAAATTAGCAAAAATGCCCAACGTATGAGAAAGCAGTTTTCTGGCTAATCCGATTACTCAAGTGCCACAGATTCCCGCGCCCAGCACTTCTCATAGCAAATTGTCCGGCAAGTTGGCCAATCACGGTTTCAATTAGACGGCGTTTGGCATTAATACACTTTCTCGTCGCTTTGGGACGGGATTAGCCATATTGGCACGCATGGCGTAATCATTTCAATACCCGATTTCTTCATTTCCCTTTTTAAATTCGAACGCCTAAATATCCTTTCCGTCACCGAGCAAATAGCCTTTGATCGGACCGACCACATCCCAGGTCGCTTTTTCACGCTCACTGACATTAGCAGGTGTCAACGTGAATCCCGTTACCACGCCGATTTCATCTATCATGAGATGTCCTTTAAAGCCGTAGTAAGTTTTGTTCTTGGCGGCACAATATCGATAATCGGCTTGTCCTTTAAAATTGGCACTGCCTTTCGCTCTTTTGAATCTACGAGACGGGCAGCGGAAATCCGTCGATGATATGTACTGGCTGTCTAATCCACCTAATAATCTCGCCAGCTTTCTTGCAATTTTGTTTAACAACCCGAAAGAGTTGAAGCCTGTTTAGCAAAATCTGCATGTGGTACCGAGTCCTGGAAACCACTCACGCCAGTGGTCACAAAAATACGTCCAAATTCCTTTATCTGTTGAAAACTCTAAGAATTCACCAATCACTTCCATCGTGATAACTTCCGCATCACTCAGCTTAGGTGGGATCCCCCGGCTCCTCAATCGTGTGTCTTTGTAACGCTGTTAAATTATCAAGGACCCAACAAAACACCCAAATGATAAAAATCTCGCCTGTGACATAGCCTTTGTTCCTTTATTTTCTCCAGTTTGGCGACTTAAAGTTATAAACGAGCGGCTATGTCATTTCAACTCACCACGAAAGTCGAGCATCGCGTTATACTACCTCGCCCCCCCAATCGTTGCCGTCATTCTGATTTGACGATTGTCGGTGATTTCAAGGTTAGACAGTACAACCAATCTAGGCAGTACACGACGCAAGAAGCGAGACAGCAGCGGACGAAGCGCATGGTTGACCAATAATACAGATGGCGCTCCCAACATTTCCTGGCGCTCCAATGCCTCTGCCGCCTGACGTTCCAAACTCTCAGCCAGACCAGGCTCCAATCCACCACCATTTTGCAGTGCCTGCAGCAGCAATCTTTCCAATCCGGTATCCAAACCAATGACTTTGATTTCATCCGCACCTGGGAACCATTTCTGGGCAATCGCCCTGCCAAGTGCGATTCGAATCATGGCAGTCAATTCATAAGGATCTTTCTGTACCGGAGCATGTTCTGCCAGTGTTTCAACAATAGTACGCATATCGCGGATCGGCACTTGTTCCGCCAACAAGTTTTGCAAAACTTTATGCAAAGTTGTCAGGCTTACTACATCAGGAATGAAATCCTCTGTCAGTTTTGGCATTTCCTGACTGACACGCTCAAACAATTGCTGCGCTTCCTGCCTTCCAAATAGCTCACTGGAATGCTGGGATAGTAAATGGTTTAGGTGAGTTGCAACAACCGTGCTGGCCGCCACAACAGTATAGCCCTGCACTTGCGCCTGTTCCCTTAGACTGTCATCAATCCAGACAGCAGCCAGGCCAAAGGCTGGATCTGTCGTCAAGTCACCTTGCAATTCGCCCACAGCACCGCCCGGATTAATCGCCAACCATCGTCCCGGATGGGCTTCGCCACGCCCAATTTCTACGCCTTTCATCATGATACGGTAGCTGGCTGGCGCCAATTCAAGGTTGTCACGAATATGCACAACGGGTGGCAGATATCCCACTTCTTGCGCGAATTTTTTGCGAATACTGCTAATACGACCCAGCAATTCGCCGTTTTGGCGAAAGTCCACCATTGGGATCAAACGATAACCCACTTCCATACCCAGTGGATCTTCCAGTTGCACATCCGACCATGAGGCTTCTGCGGTTTGTTGCTGCTCTTCCACCGCTTTCATCTCTTCATGTTGTGCCACAAGCGGATTTTTGTCCTTACGCAAGAGGAAATAACCCACGCCTGCCAAAGCTGCCGTAAATAACAAAAAAACGAAATTAGGCATTCCCGGCACCAACCCAAGCAGACCGAGTACACCCGCACTCAACATCAAGACTTTGGGATTGTTGAAAAGCTGGGTCACCATTTGCTGACCAACATCTTCATCCGTCGCTACGCGCGTTACGATAACACCTGCCGCTGTGGAGATAATTAATGCAGGCAACTGGGCAACCAATCCATCACCAATGGTCAGCAAGGTATAGGCTTCTGCGGCATCCCCCAAAGACAAACCGTGTTGAGCAACACCAACGATCAAGCCACCAATGATGTTAATCACCAATATCATCAATCCGGCAATCGCATCGCCACGTACGAATTTGCTCGCACCGTCCATTGAACCGTAAAAATCCGCTTCCTGCGTAACGTCGGCCCGACGTTTTTTGGCTTCATCTTCGCCGATCAATCCAGCGTTCAAATCAGCATCTATCGCCATCTGTTTACCCGGCATTCCATCCAATACAAAACGCGCACCAACTTCTGCAATACGCCCTGCACCTTTGGTAATAACCATAAAGTTAATCAGGATCAAGATAACGAAAACGACGATACCAATGGCAAAGTTACCACCGACCAGAAAGTGACCAAAGGCTTCTACGACTTGCCCTGCTGCGGCAGATCCCGTGTGTCCTTCCAGCAGGATAATTCGCGTAGAAGCGACGTTAAGTGATAGACGCAGTAAGGTTGAGAACAACAAAATGGTCGGAAATGCGGCAAAATCCAGCGTCCGACGGGTAAACATTGCCACCAGCAGGACCATAATGGAAAGCGCGATGTTGAAAGTGAATAGCAGATCAAGAAGGAATGGTGGTAACGGCAGTACCATCATCGACAAGATCATGAGGATCAGAACAGGCCCCGCAAGCATTTGCCACTGGGAGCCTTTTATATTCCCCGGTTCCTGATAAACGTAGTAATGAGGCCAGATTAGCCATGACGATTATTTTCTCCAGCAAAATCCAGTGCTGGCGGCACTGGCAGATTTTCAGGTTTTTTCGGTTTCAGGCCACCTTCCTGTTTCCAACGTTTCAATTGGTAAACCCAGGCAAGCACTTCTGCGACAGCAGCATATAACGCCGCAGGAATAAAGCCTCCAACCTCAGCATGGCGAAACAACGCCCGTGCCAAGGGGGGAGCTTCCAGTAATGGGATGCGATTTTCCGCACCAATTTCTTTAATACGCAAGGCAATGAGTCCTGCTCCTTTTGCCAATACTTTGGGGGCGCTCATTTTTTTGCTGTCATACTGCAAGGCAACGGCGTAATGAGTCGGGTTGGTGACAATGACATCCGCCTTCGGCACATCCGCCATCATGCGCTTACGTGCAGCCGCTCGCTGTTGTTGACGAATTCTTGCCTTTACATGTGGATCCCCTTCTTGCTCCTTAAATTCATCCTTGATCTCCTGACGGGTCATTCTCAATTTTTTCAGGTGACTACGGATCTGATAAAGCACATCAAACGCCACCATAGGGATCAACATAAATAAGACAATATAACTGGCAAAAATCAGCATCATCATGGCATCGCTCAAGGCTATCAGCGGATGCTGGGCAGCCAAATTGAGCATAGTAGGCCAGTTAAGCCAGATAAACAGAGCTGCACCACCTCCCACCAGCGATGCCTTCAAAATGGCTTTGAATAATTCAGCCAGTGCATTCATGGAAAAGATTTTCTTCAAACCAGAGATAGGATTCAGTTTAGCCAAGTCAAATTTGATGGATTTTGAGCTGAATAGCAGCCCTCCCATCAATGCTGGTGCACTGAGAGCAACCAATACCAATCCGATAAAAACCGGCAGCAGCGCCCAGACCGCTTGTTTCAGTAATCGGCCGACTTGTTGCACCATCTGTTTGTCGTTACTGACCATGTTATGGTCGAAATTGAATCCTTCAAACACCATCAGGGAAAGTTCATGGGTAATCGATAGTCCACTCATCCAGAGCAGGCTTACCCCTCCCGCTAACATCAGGATTGAAGTGAGTTCCTTAGAACGCGCAATTTGCCCCTCTTTGCGAGCTTTTTCCCGTTTATGGGGCGTGGGTTCTTCGGTTTTTTCGAGATCGCTATCTTCAGCCACAGCTTTCCTTGGTGAGCATTCATGATTACATGCAGAAAATTTGCCTTTAGGCGAGGGCAAATAAAATTGTGTTAAGCATGACAAAAGCCCAGAAATTCAATGGCGGGAACACTGCAAAATTTGCGGGGGTATTTGGGGCATTATGATAATGGTCTTGAATTGAGATGGCTGTTATCCGCCATCTCAAAGCGTTTTTCAATCCGTTTTAACTGGTGCCTTGATATCAATACTATCGGCATTAACATCACGAATATGATCTTTCGTCAGACGATAAACAACCGGACTGAGAAAGGCAATTGCTATCAGGTTGGGGATCGCCATCATGGCATTAAGGGTATCCGCCAGCAACCAGACAAAGGTTAACGACTGAGTAGCACCAATCGGCAACGCGATAATCCAGGCGATACGAAAAGGCACTATCGCTTTTGGACCCAATAAATATTGGATACATTTCTCACCGTAAAAACTCCACCCCAAGATGGTTGTAAAGGCGAAAACAGCCAAGGCAACAGCAACGATATAGTTGCCTCCCGGGAGCACGGCTGAGAAGGAAGCGGCGGTCAGTGTTGCGCCTGTTTGACCTGTCAGCCAGCCACCGGTAATAATAATGGTCAAGCCCGTCACGGAGCAGACGATGATCGTATCAATAAAGGTTCCCAGCATGGCAATCAAACCCTGACGAATGGGGTTTTGGGTTTTTGCCGCTGCGTGGGCGATAGGGGCACTTCCCATGCCCGCTTCGTTAGAGAATACACCACGGGCAATACCAAAACGGATCGCCGCCCAAACTACTGCACCAGCAAATCCCCCCTGCGCCGCAACGGGCGTAAAAGCGGATTTAATGATTAAAGCAAATGCATCGGGAATAGCGGTAAAATTGAGTGCCAAAACAATAACCCCAGCCCCAAAATAACCAACCGTCATAACAGGCACTAATTTACCTGCCACATCAGAAATGCGTTTGATACCGCCGATTAACACGGCACCAACCAAAACGACCAAAATACCGGCCGTTATGGTTTTTTCAATCCCAAAGTTACTTTGTAATACGTCAGCGACAGAGTTGGCTTGTACCGTATTGCCGATACCAAAACCCGCAATACTGCCAAAGAAGGCAAAGAGAGTTCCCAGCCAAATCCATTTTTTCCCCAAGCCATTTTTGATGTAATACATCGGGCCGCCAACGTAATTACCGTTTTTATCGGTTTCACGGAAACGTACCGCCAATACCGCTTCTGAATATTTCGTTGCCATGCCCACCAATGCGGTCATCCACATCCAGAACATAGCTCCCGGTCCGCCCATCACAATGGCTGTCGCCACACCTGCGATATTTCCGGTTCCGATTGTCGCTGACAATGCTGTCATGAGTGCGTTAAAAGGTGAGATTTGACCTTCACCCCGTTGTTCATTTTTTTGAAAGAGTAATTTGAATCCCGTGCCTAGCTTACGGATCGGCAGGAAGGACAAGCGGATTTGCATGAAGATACCAATCCCCAAAAGCCCTATTAGCATGGGAACGCCCCATACTACCCCGTTTAGCGCACTTAACCATTGTGTAATCAATTCCATATACACCCTCGGCATTTAACTTAACAAGTTAGCAACAAAATAATTTCAATTAAATAAAGAACATTTTGGGAAAATAAGCGAGGATTAATTGAGTCTCTTTGGCAAGAAAAAATTGATACTGTGAGTTGAGTCACTCGTTATGGTTATTCTTTATCAATCTTATTGATAATAATTCTTCTTACATCATTGATTCTGATATCTCCCCATCATAATTAAATTTTTATCTCGACATTAAATAAATTAAAGGTTTTTTATAGTAAATAAATGGGTATTATTTTCTTCAAAATAGTTTTCAGGATAACTAAAGGACTATCTGTGGCAAGAGTGGGTTACATCAGAGTGTCAACAAATGACCAAAATAGCGATTTGCAAAGAAATGCGTTAGTCAGTATTCACTGTGAGCTGATTTTTGAAGACAAGATCAGCGGGAAGACGGCTAATCGTCCGGGGCTAAAACGCGCCTTAAAGCATCTCAAGTCTGGCGATACGCTGGTGGTTTGGAAGTTGGATCGGTTAGGGCGTAGTGTGAAGAATCTGGTCACATTGATTTCAGAATTGCATGAACGTGGCATTCATTTTCAAAGCCTGACCGACAGTATTGATACCAGTACAGCAATGGGACGGTTTTTCTTCCATGTGATGAGTGCACTGGCAGAAATGGAACGTGAACTGATAGTGGAAAGAACCAATGCAGGTCTAGCCGCAGCACGGGAACAGGGGCGAATTGGTGGACGACCGGTGGTATTTACCGAGGAGAATCGACAACAAGCCGCCAGATTACTCAATAAAGGGCACAGTCGAAAGCAGTTGTCGATTATTTACAATGTCTCGTTGTCAACAATTTATAAGTATTTACCTGTAGGTAACGTGGTGAATTAGTTTATAAAATCTTTTATCAAACCCACCCACTCTGTTTACTTCTCAATGTGTACTGCGTGACCACTGTTAATCTCTTTTTATGTACTGTTATCAATATTTTTATTAACTTCACGTACCAGATAAGGCGGGATCAATGTATCACTGTTTAATCCAAAAACCAGTGTGTCTTTAATTTATTTAGAAAAAATACCTTTTTATATATGTTTTTAATCCCAAAGCAATAAGTTTTTATATCTTTTTCTGTTTGCGTTGAGAGGGAATACACTCTATAGTTAAATGTCCAAGAAATAAGATAAATAAGAAATTTAAAGTGTTGTTAAAGGGAAAGGCATTCCTATGAGATAAAAAATAAATTAAAAAGTAAAAAAGGGTTAAAATAAAAGTTGTTTGTGGGGGTATAGCTTTCGTGGCCAAGTTAAAAAAAAGAAATATGTAATTTTGGTCTTTTGCTTCTTCTGCTGCTACAACGGCACCAACAACGCACACAGAAAAACACACAAAAAAACAAAAAGATAAATAACTACATTATATCAAAATAGAAGAGGTTCTAGATAAAAATTAACGAAAATTTCTATATCTAGATTTAAAATTAACATATCACCTCATACAAAATTATATAACATTTCGGTACGCTCTTAAAAAATATTATTATTTCTCTCTAGAAATATAATCTTCGCTATTTTATGTATGGCATAGAGAAATTTTTTTTTTTGTTTTTTTTGGTATTTATTTTCTGTCTTTAACAGATGAAAAATTAAATCTATTTACTTTATGAATCTATCTATCAAGCCATTTCCTCTGCATAACCTGAATTAATGCCGTCGGAGCAGGCGTTTGGGCCAGCCATCCGGCTCACCCAAGCGCACCAAAATATAAAGTTCTGTTCGTTGTTAAAACAATGACACTCGTTATCAAAAACCTAAACTATCTAACAAATCATCAACCTGTTCCTGATTGGTAATAACGCCAGCACCATTCTGGTTAACTTGAGGACCGTTAAGAAGACTATCGTTCTCTTTTTTCGCTTTAGCCATCTGGTCAGAAGGCATATTTTCCATTAATACCATGACCAACTGTTTTTCCAGCTCCTGAATGACTTCCATCATCCGTTTAATTACCTGCCCGGTAAGATCCTGAAAGTCTTGCGCCATCATAATCTCAAGCAATTGGGTGTTGGTAAATGAAGTATGATCAGGGACGAGATTCAGATAGTTTCTCGTGTCCGTTACCAGTGAGCGGGCATCGGGCAGCGCTAAATTTTTCGGATTTGCAAACCATTCATCCCAACGTTGGCTCAAGGCTTTTGCAGACGATTCCAATTCGTTCTGACGAGGCTGTGCGACTTCAACACAGTTCAACACCCTTTCAGCCGCTTGTGCTGTCATTTGGACAACGTAATTTAATCGCTCTCTCGCATCTGGGATCGCCTCAGCCGCCTGAGCGATAGTTTGATCCAATCCCAGCTCACGTAAACTATCGCGCAGCATTCTGGTTAACTGCCCAATCCGGCTGATTATCTCACTGGTTGAAATCGCCTCACTTCTCGGCATGACTGGATTTTCACTCATTTTGTCTCCTTAGAGTCCCAATTTTTCAAATATTTTATTGAGTTTCTCTTCCAAGATTGCCGCAGTAAACGGTTTCACAACATAACCGCTAGCGCCGGCTTGTGCTGCTGCAATAATGTTCTCTTTTTTTGCCTCCGCCGTTACCATCAGGACAGGTAAAGCTGCCAGTTTTTCTTCACTGCGAATCGTTTTCAACAACTCAAGGCCATCAATATTTGGCATGTTCCAGTCAGAAATCACAAAATCAAATTCGGCAGTGCGGAGTTTAGTCAACGCTTCTGCCCCATCCTGTGCTTCATCTACATTGTTGAACCCCAACTCTTTCAGTAGATTACGCACAATTCGACGCATAGTTGAAAAGTCATCGACGACCAAAAATCTCAGATCCTTACTTGCCATAAAAACTCCTTGGAATTTCACTTATCCAGCAGCACAGCGCTGCAAAAATTAACATCAAATACAACTACCAAATACAACGACTAAATACGAACTGATTGCCCCGCACTGATTTTGGCCAGCATCGTTTTACTGATTTTTTGCAAATCCATGACTTCATCCACCGCCCCTAACTGGATCGCGGCACGTGGCATGCCAAATACGACACAACTTTTTTCGCTTTGTGCCAATGTGTAAGCCCCTGCCTGCTTCATTTCCAGCAGGCCCGCAGCACCATCATTACCCATGCCAGTTAAAATAACGCCTACCGCATTGCGCCCGGCATACTTAGCAACGGAACGAAAGAGAACATCAACAGAAGGACGATGGCGATTAACTGGCTGGGCATGAGTTATCATGATTTGATAATTGGCACCACTACGGCAAAGTTCCATATGACGATCGCCAGGCGCAATGTAGGCATGTCCTGGCAAGACACGTTCTCCATCCTCAGCTTCTTTTACTGTGATCTGACTCAGTTTATTCAGTCTTTGTGCAAAAGAACGGGTAAAGCCCGGGGGCATATGTTGAGTAATTAATAAAGCCGGACTGGTGATCGGCAGGGGTTGCAGCAGGTTTTTGATTGCTTCTGTTCCTCCTGTCGATGCCCCTACTGCAATGAGTTTTTCACTGGATAATAGTGGTTTGAAATTCAGTGGTACGGTACTTACAGATATCGGTTCTACAGGACTGATTTTAGCCTGGGCTGCGGCACGGATTTTTTCGGCAATCAGTTCGCTATAAGCTAACATACCGTCACGGATACCCAACCGTGGCTTAGTCACAAAGTCCACAGCCCCCAGTTCCAGTGCCTTTAATGTAATTTCCGAACCTTTTGCAGTCAGAGAAGAAACCATCACAACAGGCATAGGACGTAACCGCATTAATTTTTCCAAAAAATCAATGCCATCCATACGTGGCATTTCAACATCCAGTGTTAATACCTGCGGATTGTGCTTTTTGATTAAATCGCGGGCAACGAATGGATCCGGTGCACAATCCACAACTTCCATATCAGGGTGACTATTGATAATTTCCCGCATGATTTGACGCATTAACGCCGAATCATCCACACAAAGAACAGTTATTTTATTCATGACCCCTCCTTGCCCGATTGACACCATAAACGGTATGTCCTTGCAAGTAGAACTCTCGGCTGATTTGAGTGACGTTTTCGGAATGCCCTGCAAAGAGCAAACCATCCGGTTTTAAGAAAGTGACAAAACGGCGCAAGATCCTTTCCTGTGTCTTTTTGTCAAAATAAATCATGACATTACGGCAGAATATCGCATCAAACTTACCTTCGAGTGCCCAATCAGAATCGAGCAGGTTCAAATGCTGAAAGCTCACCATTTCAGCCAATAAAGGACGAACCCGTGCATATCCTTCAAAGCGTCCAACCCCTTTGAAAAAATATTTTTTCTTTTGGCTTTCACTCAAATACTGTAATTCTTCCAGTCGATAAATACCCTGCCTGGCTTTTTCCAGCACACTGGTATCAATATCGCTGCCAATAATTTTTATCCGATTTGACCGATGCCCCAGCGCATCACACAAGGTCATTGCAATAGAATATGGCTCCTCCCCCGTTGAAGCGGCAGCACTCCAAACACGGTATGTTCCGCCATTTTTCCCGCTGGCATGAGCTGCCAGAATAGGAAAATGATGAACTTCCCTGAAAAATGCAGTGAGATTGGTGGTCAATGCATTAATAAAAGATTCCCATTCTTTACTGTGACTATCTTGTTCCAGAATTGACAGATATTGACCAAAATCATTAAGTCCTAATAGACGAAGCCGCCTGACTAAACGGTTGTATACCATCTCACGTTTACTTTTTGCCAGTACTATGCCAGCCCTTTGATAGATAAACTGGCAGATGCGCTCAAATTGCGCATCCGACAAAGCATGTCGCTGAAGCATAAAGTTCAGCGGGGCAGTAGCTTCAATATCTGAAGCTATTGAATTGGCTTTCATCTGACCTCAGCGTAGTTGATTTACAACATGCTCATCAGTCATGTTTGATGTAGCGGTCGCTTGATGATCGTACTCATCTTCCAAATTGTCGGGCAGTTCAAATTGCGCAACAGTTTTTACCAACATGTCCGCCTTGTCTTCCAGGGCAGCAGCGGCAGCGGCAGACTGTTCCACCAATGCAGCATTTTGCTGTGTGACTTGATCCATCTGACTAACGGCTTGAGCAACTTGATGAATGCCACGGCTCTGTTCATCAGAGGCAGCAGCAATTTCAGCCATTAAATCAGTCACCTGGTTCACCGACCTAACCAGTTCATCCATCGTTTCTCCCGCATTATTCACCAATTCTGAACCCTGGTTAACACGATGGACAGATTCATCAATTAACGTTTTGATTTCTTTCGCAGCTTCGGCACTACGTTGTGCCAAGTCACGTACTTCACCGGCAACGACAGAGAATCCGCGTCCCTGTTCGCCGGCACGTGCCGCTTCAACGGCAGCATTCAGAGCCAAGATATTGGTCTGGAAAGCAATGCCATCAATAACACTGATAATGGCGCTGATTTTCTTCGAACTTTTGGCAATTTCATCCATAGTTGCCACGACACTTGTGGTCAACTCACCACCTTTTGAAGCAGTCTGAGAAGCAGATATTGCCAGTTCGCTGGCTTGACGCGCATTTTCTGCGTTCTGTTTCACGGTAACAGTCAACTCTTCCATACTGGCAGCCGTTTCTTCTAGTGATGCGGCCTGTTGCTCTGTACGTGAAGATAAGTCCGTATTACCCTGAGTGATCTCTTGAATACCAGAATACATCTGGTTGGTATTCTCACGCACGGCAGCAATGGATTTGACTAATGATGCCTGCATGTCACGCAGCTTGCGGAAAATATCACCAATTTCATCATCGGTGAACACGGAAATTTCCTTATCCAAACGCCCTTCCGCTACATCCTGGAAGCAAGTTCTCATATTCGAAAACGGTCTGAGCAGGTTACGTTTCATCCACCAATTAGCGGCGATTGAAACAACAAATACCATCAAGATGGCGCCAAAAAACATGGCAATGGAT
Source organism: Xenorhabdus sp. SGI 60 (assembly GCF_056632175.1). Classification (NCBI taxonomy): domain Bacteria; kingdom Pseudomonadati; phylum Pseudomonadota; class Gammaproteobacteria; order Enterobacterales; family Morganellaceae; genus Xenorhabdus; species Xenorhabdus sp. SGI 60. The sequence continues at coordinate 2,457,639 of NZ_CP196860.1, forward strand.
ACTTTGTAGTAAAATTTTCCCTCAGAAACTGCTGAGTTAATGTTAGCGCCGAGAAACTGCATATAGTTGTTAAATGCAATTTCCATCTTACGCTGGTAATCTTCTGTAGGTTGATCAAGGAAGGCCTGAAAATTACCTTCATACAGATAAGTTTTTAGCTCTTTTAATGCGTTGATATATTCTTGATAAGAATGTTCAACCGCAGTTAATAAAGCGGCACCATGATCAGTTTGTTCCATCCGAGGTAGTGAACTGAATTTGGCAAAATTCCGGTCTGCGTCATTCATTGAACCTTTGAGTAACGCCTCCATTGTCTCTATTTGCGTTTGTGGCTGCCCCACTCTCTGGGCTATTGCGATTTTGTTCAAAGTATTACGCGTTTGCAACAATGCCGACCAACTCAATCCAAGGGTATCTCTCCGTTGAGTGCCCAGATCAATTCTTTCGATATATGTCTGGTCTGTATAAATTATTCCCAGAGACAAACCACTCGAAATAATTTGCATAACACAAAACATCATCAGTAACAGATATAAACTGGTTGATATGCGAAGCTTGCCTAACATGTAATCACCTCGTTTAACGGCTGCATAATGCAGCCGTGGTTATCGCTATTATTTTTTTAGAATGTTTCCCAATTAGATGGGTCTTCCACATTGCTGTCTTTCTTCAGCATGGGAAGATTTGTCTTATTAGCTGGAGGAGTCGACGATTTTGGCGCCGATAAAACTTCATGTTTTCTTTTCTCAGGCTGCTTCCTTTCTGCCTGCTCCGGTAACTGGAACATCGCAACTGCTCTGGTCAATATCCTGGCTTGCTCTTCCAATGCTGCGGCAGCAGCAGCGGATTGCTCAACCAATGACGCATTTTGCTGTGTAACTCTGTCCATTTCGGAAATAGCGACACCGACTTGTGTGATCCCCCTACTTTGTTCATCAGAAGCCGATGCAATTTCTCCCATAATGTCAGTCACACGGGTAACAGAATCGACAATTTTGTTCATGGTTTCGCCCGCACTTTCTACCTGTATAGAACCGGTATCTGTGCGATTTACCGAGTCTTCGATTAACGCTTTGATCTCTTTAGCCGCTTCTGCACTGCGCTGTGCCAGATTGCGCACTTCACCAGCAACCACGGCAAAACCACGGCCATGTTCACCGGCACGGGCAGCTTCCACGGCAGCGTTAAGGGCGAGAATATTGGTTTGGAAAGCAATGGCATCAATGACGCCAGTGATATCAGAGATCTTGCGAGAACTGTCCGCAATTTCATGCATGGTCTGAACGACATTGGCCACCACTTTACCGCCCTGACGGGCGATTTCAGAGGCGTTGTCAGCCAAGTTACTGGCTTGACGGGCATTATCAGCATTCTGTTTTACTGTCGCAGTCAACTGTTCCATACTGGCAGCCGTTTCTTCTAACGAAGCCACTTGCTGTTCAGTACGGGAAGAAAGATCGTTGTTGCCCGCGGCAATTTCGCTGGTGCCGGTATAAATGGTTTCGGTACTTTGATGAACACTTCTGACCGTATTGATCAGTTCTTCCTGCATGTGTCTCAAGCCAACGGCTAACATGCCCATTTCATTATTGCCAGTTACCGTGATCGCCTGAGTCAAGTCCCCTCTTGAGAAGGCCTTGATATTATCCAGCAGCTTGTGTAGCGGATCGATCAATGCCTTACGTAAGCCAATCCAGCTTATTCCCATGACTACAACCAGCAGCGCCATCACAAAGATCAACGAAGCAACAACATTGCTGTAAGTTTGGTCAGCTTCTTCTGCCACCTGGTCATAAAATATTGTGCTTTGGGAAAGATAAAAGTTAAATTCCACATTAAACGCGTTCTGATAATCTGTCGTTTTATGGAGAAAAAACGCTTCAAACTTGTCATGCGCTAGCATGTTGTCTAACTCTTTCAGCGCATTAAGATAGTCATTGTGAGTCTGTTTTAGACGTTGAAGATGTTCTGGATCATAAAAAGACAATTTTTCAGTCTGTTCATATTTTTCGAAGAGCCGTTCAGCACGGGCAATATTAGCCTTGGCTTCTGCCAAAGCGTCATCCATTTTATAACTACCTTCAACACCGCGATTTTTCATCATGTACATGATGCCAACACGGTTAAGGTTATTGCGGGCTTGCAGCAGGTTAACCCAGCTCTCATCTAAATAGATTTGCTGCTCTCGCATTTTATCTATTAAATCAAAGGCTTTTATATCATTCTTCAACCCTTTGAAGAACAGTCCCCCGGAGATAAGTTGCAAAGCACCAAACAATATGATGACTGAGATTAATCCCGTCACTATTTTCATTCGGTTAAACATAACTTCCCTTTTTTACTAAATTTCTATGCCGATTTTTAGAATTACAGATAGTTATCGGCACACTTAAAGGGAACTTTACGTATAATTCTAAAAATTGATTTTTTACGGTATTTTTTTGATCTAAAACAAAGGGGCTGCTGTTTTTTATTGCAGTAGCCCCAAAACATCAATCTTTACATCAACTTTTGGCGACTGAATCAACCAATGCCATTTCTTCACTATTGAGAAGCTTTTCGATATCAACCAGAATCAGCATCCGTTCATCAATAGAACCCAGCCCCGTCAGATACTCTGTTGATAAAGTGACCGCAAATTCTGGCGCAGGACAAATTTGATCTTCTTTCAGGGACAGCACGTCAGACACACCATCAACCACAATCCCAACAACACGGTTAAGCAAATTCAGGACAATCACAACAGTGTTGTCGTTATAGGTGACATCTTCCTGTGAGAATTTGATCCTCAAATCGAGGATAGGAACGATCACCCCACGCAGGTTAGTGATCCCCTTTATAAAAGCAGGTGTATTTGCAATGCGGGTAACCTGGTCATAGCCGCGAATTTCCTGCACCTTTAATATCTCAATTCCATACTCTTCATCACCCAAGGTGAAAACCAGATATTCCTTTCCGGTCGTTTCCCCCGATAATTTATTAAATTCTTCTATGGCCGACATGATGTTACCTTTTAGTGTGAAACGTTTTGCGCTGTGCCAATTGTTCGTGATTAAGTTTTTGCAAAGCAGGAATATCGATGATAAGCGCAACGCTACCATCCCCCATAATGGTGGCCGCCGAAATACCCGGTACTTTGCGGTAATTGCTCTCAATATTTTTAACAACAACTTGATGTTGCCCCACCAGTTTATCCACCAGCAAGGCATAACGACGTCCGGCACTCTGCACAATAACAGCAATGCCTTTCGTTGGATCAGAAATTCCATTAGGGATATCGAATATCCGATACAGTTCAAGCAGAGGTAAATATTCCCCACGTACCAGCAATAGTTTTTCATCACCCGCCAATGGATAAATATCTTCCTCTTGTGGTTGCAATGAACTCACTACAGCACTCAGTGGCAGGATGAAAACTTCCTCATTGACTCTGACCGACATGCCATCCAGTATCGCTAATGTCAGTGGTAGCAAAATGCGAATGACAGTTCCCTTTCCTGACTGGAAGTTAATCTGAATTTGCCCGCCCATATCCTGAATATTGCGTTTGACCACATCCATGCCAACACCACGACCAGAAACATCAGTGACTACTTCTGCGGTAGAGAAGCCGGGAGCAAAAATCAGCATAGCCACTTCTTCGTTGCTCATATTTTCACTGACGCTTAAGCCCTGAGATTGTGCTTTTGCTAAGATCTTTTCACGGTTCAGACCCGCACCATCATCAATAACTTCAATACAGATATTTCCACCTTGATGTTCAGCCGCCAGAGTCAAATTACCCGTTTCAGGTTTACCCGCTGCAAGACGTTTTTCCGGGCTTTCAATGCCATGATCAAGACTGTTTCGTACCAGGTGGGTGAGAGGATCGATAATCCGTTCAATTAAACTCTTATCCAGTTCTGTCGAACTGCCAATGAGTGTCAATTCCACTTTTTTATTGAGTTTTCCAGCCAAATCCCGCACCAAACGCGGATAACGGCTAAAAACGTATTCCATCGGCATCATGCGAATTGACATGACAGATTCTTGCAAGTCACGGGAATTTCGCTGTAATTGGGCCATACAACTCAACAATTCACTGTGTTTGGTCGGTTCCAGACCGTTACAATGTTGGGCAAGCATAGATTGGGTAATAACCAATTCACCCACTAAATTGATAAGCTGATCAACTTTTTCTACGGCAACACGAATACTGGATGATTCGGCACGTTGGCGTGGCGATCCCGCTGCCGGGCGTGGCGCCGGACGCCCAACTTCACGTACATCTGTTTTTTTCGGAGCATCAGCCGGCTGTGGATTATTTGTAATTGTCGTATTTGTTGTTGTGGGAGTCTCTTTTACTGTATTGCTGTCTGTTGTACTATTTTCTGCCGCAGTTTTTACCGTATCCGTTTTTACTATGGCATCTACAGCATCACCTTTTACGACTGCTGCATCTTGTTTTGTTTCAATGTCCGCGCCTTCAGACTGAAACTCATTTGTTGGTAAAAAAGTGATTTGCTCAGGCTCAATCACAAAACACAATACAGCCGTAATATCATCTTCTGTCGCAGATGTGATCAATGAGGCTTCAAGGCTATTGGTAGTCTGTTCTATATCATAAATCTCACCAAGATGCCTCAATTCATCCTTCATTAAACTGACTTCGCGTTCTTTCAATCCAGATAAATGAACACGGATCTGTCCATGATTGGGTTTGTCTGCTGAAGTATGCCTCTCTTCTGGCTGATTTTCTTCGGACTGAACCGATGCTACTGCCTGTTTTTCCTCAATTTCATTTACAACGTTTTCCGTGACAAGTTCAGACTGAATCTCAGGTGTTGCTGCAAAAAATTCTTTTTCCTGCTGCCCTTGCTGTAGTTCTAATGCAAGCTGACGCAGTGTCTCGCAGATATAATTGAATGTGTCTTCATCCGGCTCCTGAGAACTTTTATAGGCATCCAATTGTTGCTGCATAATATCTTTCGCTTCTAAAAACAGGTTGATAATGTCAGTGGTCAAACGTATTTCATCACGTCTGGCGCTATCGAGCAGATTTTCCAAAACATGCGTGGTCTGTTGCAGCTTGGTAAAACCAAAAGTCGCAGCGCCCCCCTTAATGGAGTGGGCGCTGCGAAATATTGCATTTAACTGCTCATGATCAGGCTCATCGGCATCGAGTAGCAATAAGTGCTGCTCCATATCAGCCAATAGTTCATCTGCTTCATCAAAGAAAGTTTGATAAAACGCGGTAATATCCATCGTTACTTACTCTGTCATCTTATTATCATTCAGCGGTTCAGCCGATGGCTGTTCCGATTTTGTGATTTCATGTTTTATGATCACATGGGATTGTTCGGTGGGTTGCTGAGCAGCCGCTCCCTCATTTGAATCCATTCTGATGACTTCTTGCATATCCATACTATTGTTAGCGGTCATGGCGTTACCGCCACTGTTTTCCTGCTCAATCCTTTTTTCTGCATCTTTATTGAGTACAATAATGCTGATACGACGGTTAACTGGCGCATTAGGATCGATATCTTTCTGCATACTAACAGTCGATGCCATACCCACAACTCGCAGAACTTTGGCTCCATCCAGACCACCTATCAGCAATTCACGCCTTGATGCATTGGCGCGATCGGAAGAAAGCTCCCAGTTACTGTAACCCCGCAAACCGTTAGCATACTGTAAATTATCGGTATGACCAGAAAGACTGATTTTGTTTGGAATATCGTTCAAGATCGGCGCAATTGCCCGTAAGATATCACTCATGTAACTTTCGACTTTCGAACTGCCAATCATGAACATCGGGCGATTTTCTCGATCGATAATCTGAATACGTAAACCTTCATCCATCATGTCAATCAATAGATGAGGACGCAGCTCTTTAAGGCGAGGATCGGTAATAATCAATTGATCAAGTTGCTGGCGTAATCGATTTAAGCGACGAGTTTCTTCTTTAGCTTCAACTATATTAGATTGACGGAAAACGTCCCCATCTTGTTGGAAGATATCATCCCCTCCCCCGGGGATCGGGTTGGTGCTATCGCTGCTTTTCTGTCCCTGATTAATCGCTACCTTTAAAGGAGTACGGAAATACTCAGCAATGCTGGTTAATTCCTGCGGACTGGCTATCGATATCAACCACATAACCAGAAAGAATGCCATCATTGCCGTCATAAAATCAGCATAAGCAATCTTCCATGATCCACCGACATGGTTCGCATCATGTTTTTTACGCTGCTTTATTCTGATGACGGAAACATTATTCGCTCTCATAATTATTCTTCAACTTCTTGTTGTACAGGGGATTTAACCCGACGAACATGTTCTTCCAGTTCTGTGAATGAAGGACGATCTGTGAGGAATAACGTTTTACGACCGAATTCAACTGCAATTTGTGGTGCATAACCATGCAAACTGGAAAGCAGTGTCACCTTGATGCATTGCATCATTTTGACCTGCTCACTGCTGCGTTGACGAAGGAGTGTTGCCAGAGGAGAAACGAAACCATAAGACAATAAAATCCCAAGGAATGTTCCCACCATCGCATGTGCGATCAACGCGCCCAATTCTCCTGCCGGACGATCCGCTGCTCCCAGTGCGTGAACAACACCCATGACGGCCGCGACAATTCCGAATGCAGGCAGCGAATCTCCGACTAATGCCAAACTGGTCGCAGGTACTTCACTTTCTTGTTCATAAGTCTCAATTTCTTCATCCATCAAGGCTTCAATTTCATGAGGATTCATGTTACCGCTGATAATCAGGCGCATATAATCAGTAATAAAATCCATCAAATACTGATCTTTTAACAAACGAGGATACTGGGTGAAAATGTCGCTTTGGTGTGGATTTTCAATATCTCGCTCCAAAGCCAGCAGCCCATTCTGGCGAGATTTGGACAACAGACGAAACTGCAATGCCATAAGGTCCATATACATCGCCTTGTTGTATTTTGATCTGCGTAATATTTTTGGTAAAACACGCAGTGTTGCCTTTATCGCCTTACCATTATTGCCCACAATAAAAGCGCCAATTCCAGCACCTGCAATAATCAAAAATTCCGCTGGCTGATAAAGTGCGCCCATGTGACCACCGACAAGTAGGTAGCCACCAATTACCGCACCAAAAACCACGATATATCCTAAAAGTACTAACACGCGATATCCTTTAGCTAAGTTGGTGAGCAGATGGGATCTGAACAGAGAGAATCGATAAATGAAGAGAGTGTGACGACAGGTTACAGCGTTTATAATCAAACCTGTAACCTGAATTTTACTTTCCCATTTAAATTCACACAGCTTGCTGAGCAAATCCATCCAGCAGTTGTGAATTAGTATCGGCAGGTTGAGAGGAAAGTTTACGTTTTTTTACTGCCCGTGAAGGGGGCTGACAAAGACTACAAACAAAGCTATTTACCGGCTGGTGAGCGTGTGTGATAAAAGTTCCACCACAGCAGCGACATTGTGTTGGCTGTAACATCCCGCTGTCAACAAAACGAACCAATGTCCAAGCTCTGGTTAATGCCAGAACAGGCCCTTCTTCACTCGCCGGAGGACATTGCTCAAGATATAAACGATAAGCTTTGACAACAGCCTCGACGCCTTCACAATGTCCACTTTTCAACAGAAAACGGTAAGCATTGTAGAACATTGACGAATGAATATTCTGTTCCCAAGTCATAAACCAATCCGTCGAAAAGGGGAGCATCCCTTTGGGCGGAGGGCTTCCCCGCAACTCTTTATACAACCGGATCAATCGGCCTCTACTTAGTTGTGTTTCACTTTCAAGCATTTGCAATCGCGCGCCTAAAGTGATGAGTTCCATTGCCAGCTGAATATCTTTCGCTTCCTGAACAATACTTTTTTCAACCATCTTTACGCTCTTTTCTTGATTGAGGTGTCATCCTGGGCGGATAACTGCTGAAAAAGATGAGTAGACAGTAAGATACCTGTATGAATTTGTTGCAGATCGTCCACCCGCGATTCTTTCGTTAACTGCTGTACGGTTTCGTGGTCTTCAAACCGAAAATGGCAAATCAGTTGGTTTGTTTCAGCTAATTTTACTAACTGAGGCAATGTCAGTTCGGACAACGTATCAGCCATCGATTCACTAATACCTAAACGGAACATCGCAGATGCTTTCTCATGGTTAATTAGCCGTTGTGCCAAAAGCAAATACGATAAATTTATGTCATAAATATGTTTGAGCAATTCAACCGTACTCATTTCTATATATCCCGTCCGATTACATGAAAAAATCAAATTAAGTGATCAAAGAATCACTCACGACAAAATTACCAGTAGCATGAGATTCAATAATCTCCGACATAACTGAAATATACATCTTTAGCCAGAGCAGTAACTGTCCTTTGTATTACTCTTGGGATCGCCCAATTTCTAAAATATTTCGGTAATGGGTTGTAAAAGTATTATTGCGTCATCTGGGTAATGCACTTGCCACAATTGATTAAGAATATTCTTAATGCTAATTAACTTTACTCCTGAATCATCAACTTATACAACGGAGAATATATGTCATTTTAAATACTATGTGATCTTGATCACAAAACTGGTGCTTTTTATTATGATTCTAGCTCATTAACTATTCAAGAAAAAAAAACGAGAAATAGTCTACAATTAATAAGTTAAATTATTTAAATAAAAATATTAGAGAGCGTTTTTGGTTTTATACGATCTATTAAACTTATAAATCCAAAATAACGATAAAAAATCTTCCCTTTAGTTAAATTAACAATATTCTAATAAAATTTGCTTCTTGATAATGCAGGTAGGCACTCATCTTCCACTATAACTTGATTTAGATCATAGTCATGCCAAATTTATTAATTAAATGTGAATACTAGTTATTAAAAAGCTATCAGTATGATCATTTTTAGTTTATGGTCGTACCATTTTCAAACAGAAGAAAAAATGCACACTCTCTCACTTTTAGCACAAACATCACACAGATCACAAAAATAAGATAAAATACAGTATGATATTGAAATAAAAAAACATCTGTATCTTCACCCCCTGTAAACTCAACTAGCAAAGCTTCGCTAATTAAACAAAATTCAATTCCCTCTGCAATCTATCAAGGATATTTTTTACCATCATAATCAATAAATTTTTCTAAACCAAATAAATACATATACCGCCTGCTTGTGACATAAATTTAACCAAGAGTCCCTTGTTGATTATTCCCCCTCTTTAGCCAGCTCATACGCCAAAATAATAATAAAAATTAATCAATAATTTTCACATCCACAGCGCAAATGATAAGAATGATAAATGTTTTATAAGGATTTTCAACGCGGGCAAATCAGCAGTTAAATTCTCAAACAAGGTAGCTTATTGACCAAAAATTAATTTGCTTAAATAACAAAAAATATAAATATAAAATAATCCCCAAATGCAAATTTGGCAACAGCATATTATCACATAAAACCTAATTAAAAGACGAATAAAGAATTAGAATAAACATAAATAAAACCAGATGTAAAAACAGATATAAAAAGGTAATTTTTCCTATTTAACTTTGGAAATAAATAGTAATAGATAGATTAATTTGGCGTTTCAAATAAAAAAAATAACAGGTAAATGTAACGCTATTTTTTCCTTAAATTCATTTGTGTTGTGATAGGCAGTTCGTTTTTAAAGAATAACATCAAGACCTATTCTAAATACCTGTAAAAAGTTCGTCATGATGAGAGTCATAATGTCATATATTCCGTATGAATTATTTCCTTAACCCACACAGAATAAGATCTTATTTAATGAGAATTATTTACAACTATCCACCAAATCGATGAATGTAAAACCACTTCATCATTTGAGCAATGATACAGTAGCTTATTAATGTCCCAATTAACCATGGAAAATATTCCCACGGTAGTGGTTGTAACCCAATTAGGTTACCAAATGCGGAGAATGGAATGTAAACACCAAGTACCATTATTATTAGTGTCGTTAATAAAACAGGGAGCGCTGCCGTACTTTGCACAAAAGGAATTTTTTGTGTGCGCAACATATGTACAACCAAGGTCTGTGATAGCAATCCTTCCACAAACCACCCCGATTGAAATAATGTTTGATGTTCTATACTGTTAGCTGCAAATACATACCACATCACAGCGTAAGTCGTGATGTCGAAGATAGATGACGTAAGACCAATCCAGAGCATAAAACGCCCTATATTCTTTGTATCCCATTTACGATGGTTTTTTCAGAAACTCCTTATCCATTTTGTCCCACGGCAAAGACAGTTGAGAAATATCGTACATTAGGTTTTGTACAAGCAAATGAATGGCTAACATCGGTAAAAATGGAATAAATGCACTGGCAACTAATACAGAAAATACATTTCCAAAATTTGAACCAGCCGTCATATTTAAATACTTGATAATATTCCCAAACGTTTCTCTTCCCTTAATTACTCCCTCTTCTAAAACCATCAAATTCTTCTCAAGCAGGATGATATCTGCTGATTCTTTTGCGATATCAGTCCCTGTATCAACTGAAATTCCAACATCGGCATCCCGTAATGCTAGCGCATCATTTATTCCATCACCAAGAAAACCAACAGTATGCCCATTATTTTGCAATGATTTTAAAATGCGTGATTTTTGCAGAGGGGTTAACTTACAAAAGACTGACCTTAACTCCACTTCTTTTGAAAGGTTTTCATCACTCATGAGTTCAATATCAGGGCCAATAAGAATATTTCCAGAATCTAAATCCACATCTCGGCAAATTTTAGCCGTAACAACAGGATTATCTCCGGTAAGCACCTTAATCGAAACACCATTTTCCCTTAATGCCGCAATTGCCATTGCCGCACTTTCTTTTGGTGGATCTAAAAATGTTAATAAACCTTGTAGCACCATCTCCTGTTCATCTGCAACAGAAAGAGGGTGTTTCACTTTATCGTGACTTAACTCCCGAGTCGCTAAGATTAACACTCTGAAACCTTGTTCGTTATAACTGCTAACTAATTCCATTACATTGTTGCGGCTTTCTTCAGTTAGAGAAATAATTTTCTCTTTTATCCTTATATAGGAGCAAACTGATAGCATTTCCTCTGCGGCGCCTTTGCAAACTAATTGATAATTATTAGACAAATTCTGTATAGAAATTGACAATCTGCGTCTAACAAAATCAAAAGGTAACTCATCAATTTTTCTGTAGCTGCGGAGGAAATCAAAGTCTGAATTATCGCATCCATACCTAACAATGGCTTGATCCATTACGTTTTTGGTGCCACTTTGATGAAAACTGTTTAACCAAGCCCAGTGGAGTACAGAAGCATCTTCCTTGCCTTCTGTATCTAAATAGTGCTGGAGAATAATTTTATCTTGCGTTAGCGTTCCTGTCTTGTCCGTACATAATATGTCCATTGCACCAAAGTTCTGGATTGCATTGAGTCGTTTGACAATGACCTTTTTCTTTGACATAGCAATAGCCCCTTTCGCCAAATTGGAATTGACAATCATGGGCAGCATTTCAGGTGTTAAACCTACAGCAACCGCCAGTGTAAACAACGCCGCATCAAGCCAATCTCCTTTTGTTAATCCATTGATTAACAATACAATCGGCACCATAACCAACATAAAACGGATCAATAGCCAGCTAACACTATTAACACCGTAATCAAATGCGGTTTGTGCTCGTGTTCCTACGATAGCTTTTGCCAATGAACCAAAGTAAGTTTGCTTTCCTGTCGCTACAACCACCGCAGTCGCAGTACCACTGGTTACATTGGTTCCCATTAAGCTGACATTAAAAAATTCAAGTAACGCTGTTTCAGATACATTATCAGGACGAGCTGTCTTGGCTCTCACATGAGCCATCGTGTCATATTTTTCGACAGGGATCGCTTCCCCCGTCAAAATTGCCTGGCTGATAAATAAACAATATCTCCCGGAACCAGATGCCTGGTTGGAATTTCTTTTTTCTGTGATTTAGTATTATCCGAAGGGCGTCTCAAAACGGTTGCTGTTGTATTCACCATCGATGTCAAGGCTTCCGATGCCTTATTTGTTCGATATTCCTGCTAAAACCGAAGTAATCCACTTAATGTAACCATTATTAGAATAATAATGACACCCGTAAGCTCTGTTTCTTCTCCGTTGAGTGAGGGCAACAAATATTCAGTACAAAAACTGATAGCAGTTAATAATAGCAATACATAGATAAATGGATTGTGGAAAGCGGTAATAAGTTGTATCAAGGCACGAGGTGTTTTTTCATGTGCAACTTCATTAATACCATACTGTCCTAAACGTTCTACGGCATCATCATCAGTTAAACCCAATGTACTGCCGTTGAGATCAGTAAGAATATGTTCAAGGCTTTGATTAGCTCGTTTCGCGACGATAAATGCTTTTTCCTTGAAAAAATTGGCGGGTTTATTGGTGTATTTCTCAGTCATAACGCTTTCTCTATATTCAATTTACAATAGCTATCATTCCTTTTCGCAAGGGATAATTTCCATATAAAGCTTTTATGCGTTGCCTATCTGAGAAACAAAATGACTTACTCCATAGGCAACATCTCATTTAGTGTAGGGGGAGGGGCATCGTCCATATTGACTCCTTATTGATATAATATTATGGAATTAAAAATAAAAAAATATTCTAAGCTGGCAATTCAGCCGCAATTTTCCAATTAACTGAAGTGACGCTTTTCTCCAAACTTACTCGACAAACAATCGATTCGATTTCTTTTTGCTCCGCAGGTGTTGCTAATATTTCCGCACAAACCTCAAGCCTGTCAGGCTGAATAGCATCCGCACTGCTCAATGACTGCAATCTGACATCTAAGCCATTGAGGGCTTGTAAAATCAAAGTTCTTACCAGAATTTCATCATTTATGTCGCAAATAATATGGATCTTATAACGCTGTTCTAAATCTAAAGCGTGCTGGTGAGGCTGAGTATTAATTCGTTGTGCGATCTCCCGCAATAAAATGTTCGCACAGAGAATAATTGCTGTAGCAATCCCAGCTGCCCAGTATAGCCCCATACCACATAACTCCCCTATTCCCGCTGAACACCATAATGTCGCTGCTGTATTTAAACCACGAATGCTCATTCCCTGACGCATAATCACACCAGCACCAAGAAAACCAACTCCAGAGATAATTTGTGCAGCAATACGATCAGGATTTCCCTCAGAAGCGTTCATTGCAGTAACCATGAAAAGTGCAGCACCTGTTGATACCAAAGCGTTGGTTCTTAATCCCGCCATACGTTGACGCCATTGGCGTTCGGCCCCAATCAAAGCCCCAAAACACAGCGCAGATAATAAGTGCATTGCAATAGATGTTAACAACATGGCATTCTCCATAACATCAAATGGATAAAAATACTCTAAGTCTCTCAAGTTGTTGATTGTGAACTTGATTGATTAGTGCAAACTTGAAACCTGTTAGGTGCAGAAAATCATGTACATAAAGGCTGGCTCATTTAATTTTATTTGCTGAGCTTTTTATTGGTTGAGTTTTTTAATTCGTTTAAAACTAATACGCAAAAAATAGCCTGAAGAGATCATCTCTTCATCGTACATAGAATATTCTGACAACAAGTCTTTAATCGATTATTCGAATGTTCCCGGAGGGAATAAGGAGTGAATATATGACCACATCATGTATACCCCGATATACCTTCAGTTAATACCTTACTAAGAATTCCAACTCAGTAGATCCTTAATATCGGATGATTTTTCTTCAGGTGGGTACAACTCATGAAGTTAAAGTAGCACCGCCCACCATTCACAGGTAAGCAGCAAATCGAAAGGATATGAACAACTTACCAGATTATTTTTTATTTAACCAAAAACTTTGACTGTCCAATTAATTGTTCTCCAATAGGATTTTCGGGGGAGTATAAACAGTTAAAATTAACAAGTAAAGGCCTTAAACAAGCAGATTGTTCTACAAGACAGAAATGGCTTCTTGTTTTTCCCCCAAGTTACTTTCATTATGTGATTTTTTATCAACTAAACAAATAAACCGCGGAAATTTTAGGATTGAACATATAAAATGAGATTCGTGAAATAAATTTTATGGTATAGAAAACACAGGTGCAGGAAAACAAAAAGCCCGCCACGGCATTTGCACTGGCGAGCTTAAATAAGGCATAAAGGCAGAAATTAGATAGCAGTCACGTTTGCTGCTGCTGGGCCTTTGGCACCATTTTCAATGGTGAATTCTACGTTCTGGCCTTCTGTTAAGGTTTTGAAACCGTTACCTTGAATGGCAGAGAAATGTACGAATACGTCTTTGCTACCATCAGCTGGAGTGATGAAACCAAAGCCTTTAGATTCGTTGAACCACTTCACTTGACCTTTCATTTTGTCAGACATTTGACTTTCCTATATATCAAAAAAAACTCGCCACCTCGGGCATGTGTTGGCCAGTATCAGCTATTACTTATGGAGGCACTAAGAAGGAAACGGTCAACAAAGGCTACCAGAGGGATAGCACTTACACATAACGCATTAACTCAATATGTCGTACATAAAGTAGGTCTGTTAATCAGGCCAAACGCATTAACGCATGACCGCACACGAATATCAACCTTTTTATGTATTATCGTTTTAAAAAAAACTCAGGCGCTCAATATTAGAACAGAATAATATAATAAACAGGTTTTTTTATAATTTTATTTGATTTATTCAACTTTTTCTTAGCAAGAAAAATACAAGATATTGCTTACCAACAATAACAATTTGCCAAATAAATTAAAGCAATTGCTATACAGATATCGGTTCAGGACATGCTAACCTTGAAAATGCCATAACTTTCAATTCGATCACGATTTTTACAGCATTTTTTACGACACAATTTCTACAAATGAGTGGGTTAGTATTATGAAAATCATAAAACAGATATTGATTCAGGATCTTGAGCGGATCAATCTTAAAGAGCATCGTGATGGTAAAGTACATTTCAACAGCATTTTTATTCGCCATCATCCCTACTTGTGTCTGGCGATGGTCATTGCCTATGCTTTTCTTGCTGTGCTCATGTGGTACGCACCCTATTTCGGCATCTGGTCTCTTTTTGCATTTACTCTAGCCTTTATTGCTATGGCAGGCGTTTTGCTGTTTGATATCAAGCCAGTCTATCATTTCGAAGATATTGACGTACTTGATTTACGGGTATGCTATAACGGTGAATGGTTTGTCAACGAGCAAGTTTCTAAGAAAGCGATCAATAAGATACTTACTCATCCCCAAGTGCCAAATATAATCAAAGATGACATCAAATATATCATGCAGAAGAAACAGGGGGTTTGTTTTTATGATGTGTTTATGCTCGCTTGTTCGGAACAATCACCCTATGCTCAATCTATTAACATGGTTAATAAAAGTGCATAAATCTAATAGATTCAATAAAATAGTACAATGATAAACCAAGAAGTTCATATGATGAGCAAACAGTAAGAAAAAAGAATTTTTGCGTTGACACTATTCCAGTTCATCGCTAACATTCGCCCCGTTCTCAAGAACAACCCGATTCCTCCATAGTTCAGTCGGTAGAACGGCGGACTGTTAATCCGTATGTCGCTGGTTCGAGTCCAGCTGGAGGAGCCAGATTCAAATATCTCGCTAGACAAGTCGGCGTGATGTTAAGGTTGAGAAAAGTAACTTAGCCTAAGCCTTTTCAAGCGGCTTCCCAATCGGGGAGCCGTTTTTTTTACCCTGCCGTCTGCACTTGTTGCCAGCATCTATTAAAAACCAATCCAGCACATATCTACTTTGTAATATCTTGTATTTTCTACTTAGAATTCAATAAAACAGAGATAAAAGCAACGAATATAAAGTAAGTTGAATTTTTCCAAGATAAACAAAAAACAATAAAGATATTAAAATCAATAAAAACTCAAATTATTAGATATTTTTTAAGCAAAAAACAGCAAAAAAAGCCATTTTGGCGAAAAACAAATCAATTGGTTTTATTTTTAATTTTTTTACTTTACAACATTAAACCATTCACTGTATTATCCGCTCCGTTCTCAGGAACAACTCAATTCCTCCATAGTTCAGTCGGTAGAACGGCGGACTGTTAATCCGTATGTCGCTGGTTCGAGTCCAGCTGGAGGAGCCAAATTTCTGGAAATCCCGATTAGCTTTGCTGGTCGGGATTTTTACTTTTGAGCACACTGTTATCCATCCCCTTTTATCTCCATCTCTTTATTTCCCGTTTCTTCTCTCAAATAGCCTTGCCGACGTGATTACCTATGCTAAAAACACCAAAAGATCAAAAACAGCCCAACAAGCGCATATTACGAGCAATCAAACACTTATTGTTATTTTCTGCTTTGACAAACGCAAAAAATGCCGTTAATATTCGCCCCGTCTTGAAGGAGTTCCTCCATAGTTCAGTCGGTAGAACGGCGGACTGTTAATCCGTATGTCACTGGTTCGAGTCCAGTTGGAGGAGCCAAATATTTTGAAGAACCTGATTAGTTAAACTAATCAGGTTTTTTGCTTTCTGGTCTCCTGTTTTTTATCCTTCTTCTCTTTAGTATCTCCATTTTTCAGGGATCCTTCTTCTTGTTTTCCTCTTCGGTTACTTACTCCTATGCCCCATTTCTGCTCCCGATTTACTATCACCCGTCAGTTTTAGTCAAAAAACACACATAACGCACAGATTCTCAGCAATCAAACAGTTGTTACTATTTTCTGCTTTGACAAACGCAAAAAATGCCGTTAATATTCGCCCCGTCTTGAAGGAGTTCCTCCATAGTTCAGTCGGTAGAACGGCGGACTGTTAATCCGTATGTCGCTGGTTCGAGTCCAGCTGGAGGAGCCAAATTCAATTCACCCTCGTGTTGTTACTTCTATTTTTTCCTTTTTTGATATGATAATTTCCTCTACGTACCCTCATCCCGAATAAACTTAAAATTCTAATTTTTCAAAATTTAGAGAATATTATCATTCAATAATAGCTATTTAGCTATTTTCACTTTATCATTCTCCTCCGGCTTAAGGATTGCTGAATCAGCATCCATCATTTTTCACTTATTATTCTGGAGCCGGTTCCATGACCACTAAATCATATACAATTAAAATCCGCCGCCCTGACGACTGGCATGTTCATTTTCGTGATGGTGATATGCTAAAAACCATTGTACCCCATACCAGCCGTTTTTTTGGCCGAGCTATCGTCATGCCAAACCTCGTCCCTCCAGTGACAGATGTTGCCAGCGCCAAAGCCTATAAAGAGAGAATAATTGCAGCAACACCGTCAGATCATCATTTCCAACCTCTTATGACTTGTTATCTGACAGATTCAACAGACAGCAATCAAATTGAGGTTGGCCATAAAGAAGGCATCTTTACCGCCTGCAAACTTTACCCCGCCAACGCAACAACAAATTCTAGCCATGGTGTTTCCGATATCAAAAAGATTTACCCATTATTGGAAACCATGGAAAAAATAGGTATGCCATTGCTGATCCACGGGGAAGTTACCGCTTCTCATATTGATATTTTTGACCGTGAAGCGCGCTTTATCGAACAGGTAATGGAACCATTACGTCAGCAATTTCCTGAATTAAAAATTGTTTTCGAGCATATTACAACCAAAGAAGCCGCAGAATATGTTCTAGAAGGCAACGATAAATTAGGCGCGACATTGACACCACAGCACTTAATGTTCAATCGCAACCATATGCTGGTTGGTGGTATTCGTCCTCACCTTTACTGCTTGCCTGTACTAAAACGCAACATTCATCAAGAAGCCCTCCGAGCAGCAGTTGCCAGTGGTTGTAACCGCTTTTTCTTAGGCACGGATTCCGCTCCTCATGTACTGCACCGCAAAGAATCTTCTTGTGGCTGTGCGGGCGTTTTCAATGCTCCAACCGCCCTGGCGGCTTATGCTACTGTTTTTGAAGAAATGGGTGCAATGGAATATTTTGAGTCCTTCTGCTCCCTGAATGGCCCTGCATTTTACGGTTTGCCAGCTAATGATGGCTTTATCGAACTCACCCGCAAACCAACCCCCGTTGTTGAATACATTGAGTGTGGTGACGAAAAGTTAATTCCATTCCTTGCAGGGGAAGATGCAAGATGGGATGTAAGGGTATGTGAGTAACTTTAGCACGCTCTTTCGTGCGGAAATTGTTCTTTATTTCCGCACAATTCTGTGCCTGATAAAAAGCAGAAATAACTCATCATGGTTCTTCTCAGTGCTGATGCAAAAAATCCTGCTTTTTTCACTTCTTAGATTGCCAAAAAGGTTTATACTGCTAAAGGCTTGTCTTAGACGAGGCCTTCTGCTCTTAGTCAATTATATCAATAATGATTCTGTAGTCTGATTAGGAGGTTATATGGGAAAAGAAAATGAAATAATTCAAACACATCCTGTTGTAGGCTGGGATATCAGCATTGTCGATGCCTATGACGCCATGATGATACGCCTTCATTACTCATCCACCCAAGATCAAACAACAGAAAATGTCAGTGTTGACAAAACGTTATGGTTAACAACAGGCGTAGCCAAACAGCTTATCCTCATTTTACAAGCCGGGATTGAAAAAATAGAATCCTCAGAATACAGCCAACTTGATCATATTAAACATTAACAATAACTAAATTTAACACCTCCAACACATTGGGACACTCAATATATTGAGTGTCCCAAATGAACAACTGAACACATATCAACCAATAAAATTATCCATATGGTTTATTATCCTTCAAATATTGTCTTATACGCCCGTGTTCACCCGCCTAATGTTTAGCTATTAAACTGATTATTTAAATATAACCACAGCAGAACAAGGATGTTCAAGTAATGAAACTGTTAGTCATTGATGAATGCTATTATACACGTCTGGGAATTATTGAACCCCTAAAAGAAAATACAGATATCCTCTCTTTAGACACTGCATCAATACGTGATACCATAAATATTTCACCCTCCTTCTATCTAGTTGAAAAATAATAATTTTATACTATCAAAGAAAGATCTACTGATATTATTTGAACACCTAAAAGAAATGGCATCATATGATATTCAATGTTATTTCTCTAATTTTAATACTCATGGTTCTATTTTTAGTCATCAGGAAGATCGTATCATCTATTATTGGATGTTAGAAATGGATACTCATAAAATTGCCAAAAAATTAAAAATTAGCATTAGTACAGTTTATTCCCATAAGAGGCATATTATAAAAAAATAGGCGTATCCAACAAAATAGAGTTACTTTTTATTTACAATATCTTCAAGTATTTTTGTTAGCTTTTTGAAAAACCTATTTTAGTATAAAATTCCCATTCACATAACAAATTAAATTATGTGAATGGGATAAGTAAGCACAGAGAATAAAGCTACAATTTGAAAGGGTGGGAACAACGACTTAAAGTACGACTATTTAATAGATTGCAGTGATGTAATATTCAAACCATCATTTAATCGATAGCGGGACTTATTAAAAATCTTAGCGCCATTCTCTCTTCCTGCACGACGGGTACGCTGCTCTTCTTCTGGTAGTTTCATCTCTTCACGGCAAGCATCGCTGCAACAGCCTTCGAAACGTGCTGCACAAGATGGGCACTGGATAAATAACAAATGGCAACCATCGTTCTTACAGTTGGTATGGCTATCACACGTCGCTCCGCATTGGTGACAGTGAGCAATAACATCTTCAGTAATACGCTCACCCATACGCTCATCAAAGACAAAGTTCTTACCAACAAAACGCACTGGCAATTCTTGTTCTTTCGCTTTGCGGGCATACTCAATAATGCCACCTTCTACGTGGTAAACTTTGCTAAAACCGTTATGCAACATATAAGCACTTGCTTTTTCGCAACGAATTCCGCCAGTACAGTACATAACAATATTTTTATCTTTATTATCCTTCAGCATTTCTACAGCCATTGGCAGCTGTTCACGAAACGTATCTGATGGAACTTCAATCGCGTTTTCGAAATGCCCAACTTCATATTCGTAATGGTTACGCATATCGACAAAGACGGTATCAGGATCATCCAGCATTTGGTTAACCTGCTCCGCTTTCAGATATTCGCCTGTTTTAGATGAATCAAAAGTTTCATCTTCAATACCATCTGCAACAACGCGCTCACGCACTTTCATGCGCAGGACCCAGAATGATTTACCATCATCTTCTAAGGCAATGTTAAGACGCAGATTATATAATACCGGATCGGTTTCATCCAATAATGCCTTCAACGCATCGACATTCTTGGAAGGCACACTAATTTGTGCATTGATACCTTCTTTGGCGATATAAACCCGCCCAAAGACAGATAACTCGGTAAACTTTTGATACAGGCTATCGCGAAAAGTCTGTGGTGCGGAAATGGTGAAATATTTATAAAAAGAGATAGTAGTGCGCGGCTCAATTTCAGCCAACATGCGCTCTTTCAACTCTTTATTAGAAATACGGTTATGTAACACTGGCATGGTGTACTTTCCTGAATTTCGATTAAAAAATGAAAACTTCAATGGTCGTTCCATTGATGGCGGGATATCATAACGAAAATGGCCGTTAGCGGATAGTGATTTATGCTTTTCCATCACGCCGATACAATGAGATGGTGGCTACGATGATCAGAGGCAGCAAAACCTTGCCAGACAGTAAATCTGGCAAACGAGTTATTACCAGATTCAATATTTAGTGCCGCAAAATTTCGATATTCCACTAAAAAATGTCACAATACACCAATACGATTTTTAGAGTCTATCTTAGGCATCTATAATTCAGACAAATTGAAACCGATTCAAAATAACAAATAACATACAGAAAACACATGATACAAGCACCTCCTTTTTGTCGTTCGCTTTTACATCCCCGTTACTGGCTGACTTGGCTAGGTATTGGCATACTTTATTTACTGGTTTTGCTACCTTATCCAGCGATTTATTGGATGGGAACCCGGCTTGGACGACTTTCACTACGTTTCTTAAAAAAACGAGCCAACGTTGCAGAGCGCAATCTGGCACTCTGTTTCCCTGATATGCCAGCAGAGAAACGACAGGAATGGCTAGTCAGAAATTTCGAATCTGTTGGCATGGGCCTGTTTGAGACAGGAATGGCCTGGTTTTGGCCTGACTGGCGCATCAAGCGTTGGTTCAAGGTCACCGGAAAGGAGCATATCCAACAAGTGCAATCCACAGGACAGGGGATTATTGTCATTGGTATCCATTTTTTAACACTGGAATTGGGAGCACGTATTTTTGGTATGCTGAACCCAGGTATTGGTGTTTATCGTCCAAATGACAATTTTGTCATGGATTGGCTACAAACTTGGGGGCGTCTCCGTTCCAATAAATACATGCTGGACAGAAAAGATGTTAAGGGCATGATCCGATGCCTAAAAAATGGTGAAATTGTCTGGTACGCCCCTGATCACGATTATGGCCCCCGTAACAGTGTATTTGCCCCATTATTCGCTGTTGAACACGCTGCAACTACGACCGGAACCTCCATTCTTGTCCGTTTGGCCAAACCTGCGCTAATCCCTTTTACTCCGCGAAGGTTACCCAATGGAAAGGGTTATGAGTTAATTATTCAGCCCGCGATAGAAAATTTTCCTCTGCAAGATGAAACAGAAGCAGCAACATTCATGAATAAGGTGATCGAAAAGGAAATTATGCAGGCACCCGATCAATATATGTGGTTGCATCGCCGTTTCAAAACTCGCCCTAAAGGTATGCCATCTTTGTATGGTGACAACGATAATATTCACTGATAAACATCATCTGGCTGTTATTTCCTAAGTAACAGCCAATATCTTCCCCTTGTCTGAGTCAGGAATATTTAGTGGTATTTTGTCCAGGATTCACATTAGTGACACAAAATTATTATATACTCGATAAACTTCAAGTTGCAACCTGCAAGACGACGTGGGGAAATATAACACGCATTTTGAAATTGGATTGGTATAATCATTGGATGATTCATTCCATGGAAAACACATCTTGAATAATTACAAGTTATTACCAGCTTTAGTATCAATATTGCAAACCCTTAACCTAACTGAGTCTTCAAAGCAATTAGGTGTTACACAATCAGCAATGAGTAAAATATTACATCAGCTGCGTGAAGATTTTCATGACAAAATTATTGTGAGAGAGACAAATCAATTTATGCTCACCCCAAAAGGTGAAAAACTGAAAGAAAAGCTTCCAGCATTGATGCAACAATTAGATAACCTCTATACACCAGAAATAATGGAACCAGACCTTTGTAAGAGAAAATTCACCTTAGCATCCAGTGATTATGTCGCCCAGGCCATCTTGCCATCTATAATTTATAATATTGAAGTTGATGCTCCTAATGTGAGTATTGAATATAAATTGTGGCATAAAGACAATTTGAATAAGTTTGCTGAACAAAATATTGATTTAGTCGCAACCATTGCCGATACGATACCTGATAACTTATACGGTAAAATGATGGCTGAAGATCAACTTGCCGTTGCATTTAGAAATATACATGCCAAAGCTAATAGCGATATGACTCTTAACGACTATATAGAAGGCCGACATATTTTGATTAGTGGCGGCGGAGATAAAGACAGTTTTGTCGATCACATGTTGGCAAAGATGAACCTAAATCGTCACATTTACACTACTGTTCCCTTTTTCCAGGCGGCCATTGAGTTATTGTTAAAAACAGACACCATGCTAACTATACCACTGCATATTGCTGCTGATTTTGCTCAAGACTATGATTTACAAATAAGACGCTTACCTATTGATATTAAAGCACAACAATACTACTTGCTATGGCATGCGAAACATCACCAAGATCCAGAACATAGATGGTTTAGGGATATCTGTTTTCCTCTGATCAAAGCTCATCTTGAAAGAACTATCGAACATGGTATGAAATTAATTCATACCTACAAGTAGATTTTTCGTCTTTTATAGATGACCTTGTTACATTAATATAATCAACACTTTTTCATATAGATGGTAACATCGGTTATTTTAAATTTTATAATGGTAATAAATATGCTTTCTATAGAAACACTTGTTACATTTATCAGTATTTCAACTTTCCTATGTTTCTTACCAGGCCCTGATAATCTTTTAGTTTTAAGTCAGTCTGCAATAAATGGATGCAAATCAGGCATATTAATTACCATTGGCCTATGTATTGGATTAGTAATGCATACCTCTTTAGTTTCATTAGGCATTGCAGCAATAATACAAGCTAATACGGTGGCCTTTGAAATTATCAGGTTATTTGGTGTGTGTTATTTAAGCTATCTGGCTTGGGGAGCCTTTAAGGCAAAACCTATTCATCTCAAAAACAATACCAACAGTTTTAATGATGCAAAAAAACTCATTAAAAAAGGTTTGTTTATGAATTTATCAAATCCAAAAGTAATTATTTTCTTTTTGGCTTTTCTGCCTCAGTTTACTACTGACAATACAATCGCTATTCCAGTATCTCTTCAATTATTATATCTAGGTTTAATATTTGTCGTAATTGCTTTTATTGTATTTACGATCATATCCTATTTGTCCGGCTTTTTAAAATAAAATGATATCCAGTAAACCATCAGTACAAACTATTCTTAATAGAATTACCAGTTTGATATTTATAGCATTAGCCATTAATTTATGTATTGATCAGCATCTACCCATCGTTTAATACCTTTTGTGTCAGCCTCACATTCTTGATGATATGTTGGTTAATATCAGTTGCTGCTAAATTTGCGAATCCTTTCGCTATTTTTAGCATCCTTGCACACTATTTCGCAGCTTTTGTTACATTTATGAGGCAGTTTTAAACCTGTGTTAACTGGCAGTTAACTCAATTAATTTCAATTAATCTCAATTAATAGTAAGAACGACAGGCATCGGCAATATCAGCATAGGAATAACCATTCCCCTGCTCTTTCTCTAATTTCTGCTTTGTTTCCCTATAGCAACGACGTTTATTCTGCTCTCTGAAATGATGCATAAAGTTGTCTTGTGGCTTATGAGAGAACTTAAGCTGTTGCTCACTCCAATCATAAGAAAGCTTCCAGCTCTCTTTATCAAGTCCATTGTGATGCTTGTTAACTCTATCATTATATTCTTTAAGTTCATTTTCCTGCTTCTCGACTAACGCATTGTCTTTAGCCAGTTTTTCCGTGTTCCAATTCCCACGATCCAGTGTGTCCCTCTTTTTCAGGTACTCTTCTGAAGGTTTATTATCCGCGGGGATACCACTTTGGTAGTTTAAATCCAATGCCAGAGCTTGAAAAAACCACACTGACAAAATTAAAAATAGGCAATGGGATCCTTTGATTTTCATATCTTTCCTTAATGGGAATATAACAATGACGTTTAGTTTGCTCTCTGAAAACGTTCAGACTGCATCCTGAAGCGTTGTATCTCTCGCTAAAGGTCTTGTGCATTGGGAGGATAATCATAAATGGGAAAGTGTTGTTGTAAATACATTATATTCTTTAAGTTCATTTTCCTGCTTCTCGACTAAGGCATTGTCTTTAGCCAGTTTTTCCGTGTTCCAATTCCCATCATGCAGTGTGTCCCTCTTTTTCAGGTACTCTTCTGAAGGTTTATTATCCGCGGGGATACCACTTTGGTAGTTTAAATCCAATGCCAGAGCTTGAAAAAACCACACTGACAAAATTAAAAATAGGCAATGGGATCCTTTGATTTTCATATCTTTCCTTAATGGGAATATAACAATGACGTTTAGTTCTGAAAACGTCAGCACTGCATCCTGAAGCGTTGTATCTCTCGACTAAAGGTCTGCTGCTGCATATGGGAGAATATAAGAACCCTGCGGATACCAATCATGAGGAAAGCTCAGGTTCTTTGTCCCAAATCTATCATTGTATTCTTTCAGTTCCTTCTCCCTCTTCTCAGCTAAGGTATTACCTTTAGCTAGTTCCTTAATGTCCCAATTTCCGTAGCCCGAATTGCCCAGGTTGAGCCTCTTTTTCAGGTATTCTTCTGAAAGTCTGTTATCTGCGGGGATATCATTTTGGTAGCTTAAATCCAAAGCCAGTGCTTGAGAAAACCACACCGACAAAAGTAAAAATAGGCAATAGGATCCTTTGATTTTCATATCTGTCCTTATTGGGACTATAACAACGAATCATTATTTAATAACCATTATCACCTAAGGTCAACACTACAATTTCTGTGTATTTTGCAATCAAACAAAATAACTATTTACAAATCAATGAGTTTTCAACATTCTATATTTTTCTTTTTATTATAAAAATTAAGTGAGCTTCTGATGCATTCATACCCTATTTATCATGTCGATGCCTTTACGGAAAAATTATTTTCTGGCAATCCCGCTGCGGTTGTATTGCTGGATAAATGGCCAACAGATGAAACGCTGATTGCTATCGCTGCTGAAATTGGCCTGCCGGAGACCGCTTTTTTAGTAAAAAATCATCTACGCTGGTTTACACCTAAAGTCGAAGTCGATTTATGTGGACATGCAACGCTGGCGACCGCGTTTGTCCTCATAACCCACCGCAACATCCAAGAGAAATTACTCACATTCAAAAGTCGCTCCGGTGAACTCCGAGTTTTTCATCAAGATGGTGTTTTTACATTGGATTTCCCTGTCGCCGATTGCCATGAAGAAAATGACCTCATCCCTGTCATACAAGACGCCCTGGGACAAAATGTTTCCGCAGTATTAGCTTCACATGATCGTTATATTTGTGTTTTAGATTCCGTAGAACAAATCATCAATACCCACCCCGATTTTAATAAGATTGCGGCCCTGCCCTTGCCAGGACTTACCATTACCGCTCGCGGTGATTCGTCCGCTGATTTCGTTTCTCGTTATTTTGCACCAGCTAAAGGTGTCAATGAAGATCCTGTTACAGGCTCCAGCCATTGTGTTCTTGCTCCTTTTTGGGGAAAGCGGCTCAATAAAACTGAGCTTCATGCCCGTCAATTATCAGAACGAGGCGGGGAGCTGTTTTGTCGAATAGATGGAGATCGTATTTATCTGACAGGTAAAGCAAGACTCTTTTCACACGGTGAGATACTGCTTGAGAATATATAATCCTTTATTTTTGATAAATAGGAAAAAATGCCTCAATTATACATGTTAGCTGAAAATCCTCACGGTCAGCCGGATAAACCTGCATGGCAGGGATATCATCCTATTGGTATTTAAAAGATTAACTAAATATGGTCAGCAGGATTAATTCTGCTGACCAACATAGCGCCATCTACCACTAACCTTGATTAAGTGCCAACAAATCTGAATTAATCTCCGAGATTGATCTCGCTCCGGTCAAGGTCATCGCTACCCGCATCTCTTTCTCAATCAGATCCAGCAAATTAGAAACGCCCGCTTCACCTGCCGCTGCCAACGCATAAACAAACGCTCGCCCCAGTAAAACACTATCTGCGCCCAAGGCAAGCATTCTCACCACATCTAATCCTGTCCTGATACCGGAATCAGTAAGAATGGTAATGTCGTTTTTGACTGCATCTGCAATCGCAGGTAAAGCTCGTGCCGTTGATAAAACACCATCAAGCTGACGGCCGCCATGATTTGAAACCACAATACCATCAGCGCCAAAACGGACAGCATCTTTAGCATCTTCTGGATCAAGGATGCCTTTGATAATCATCGGCCCTTTCCAGAAATCACGGATCCATTCCAAATCTTTCCATGAAATGGATGGATCAAAATTACTTCCCAACCAGCCAATATAGTCTCCCAATTTAGTCGGTTTGCCACGATACACAGAAATATTGCCCAGATCGTGTGGCTTACCCCATAATCCTACATCCCATGCCCATTGAGGATGAGTCATCGCCTGCAAAACACGGCGCATGGCCGCATTCGGACCACTCATACCGGAACGGGCATCACGATAACGCGCTCCAGGAACCGGCATATCAACGGTAAATACCAGATTTTTGACTCCCGCAGCCTGTGCCCTTTCCAATACATTGCGCATAAAACCACGATCTTTTAGCACATAGAGCTGAAACCAGATTGGGCGATCGATTGCAGGAGCGACTTCTTCAATCGGACATACTGATACCGTCGACAAAGTAAATGAGATCCCCTTTTTAGCTGCGGCACGTGCAGCTTGCACTTCACCACGGCGCGCATACATTCCTGTCAGTCCAACAGGACCAAGTGCTACCGGCATTGACATTTTCTCGCCAAATAAGCGGGTTTCCAGACTTAACTCAGACATATCCTTCAACACACGCTGGCGTAACTCAATATTGGATAAATCGGCAGTATTACGTTTAAGGGTATGCTCTGCGTAGGCTCCACCATCAATATAGTGGAACAGAAAAGGCGGTAACTTAGCTTGAGCTGCATCCCGATAATCAGTTGAAGCGGAAATAATCATAATACCTACCCTAATGTTGAAAAGTTATTCGCACATTTTTAAGATACCAGAATCAAGGCCATGACAGCCGCAACCCCACAGCCTAGCATTGGTAAAATTGTCTTTTTCATAATCTGGCCTTCTGCGTTGGTGATCCCAAAAAAAAGGCATTCAACCCGGAAAGAGTATTTTATCCCCCAAAAGTTAAAAGGGAAACCGTTTTAGGGCCTGAGAAAAATGATAGTCAACCCTAATAACGGACAAATAAAATTTAAAAAACCCACCGGGCCTTTTTAAATAAAAATTTCCCCCCAGAAAAAAAAGAAAAAAATGGGGGGTTAAAAAAAACCATTTTCTATATTCATTCTGATAGCATATTTTCCAGAATATCATAAACAGGTAACAAACGATTGAAGCCATCCCTATCAAGGAAATGTCCACCATTATCAATATTAATCACTTCCGTTTGCAAAGAATGAGCCAGAGCCAGGGAGAACTGTGGAGAAACAATTTCATCATTAGATGAAATAAGTGAAAAACGGTGTTCGGTTACCTCACGCAAGAAAGCATAATCTAACGGCTCAACAGTAAAAGAATCCAATTCTGGTAAAGTAATTTGAGGAGAGCCAAATCCAGAAACCAAAATATATCCACCAATACGAAGATGCTGAGAACGCATCAATGCTAAATGTCGCAATAACGTGATACAACCGAGACTATGACCAACAAAAATTGAGTCTTTATCTGCCTCAGGCACGATATCCATCAACATCTTAGCCCAGGCTTCTGGTTTAGGAGATGATGTATCAGGCATTGTAGGTATGATAACTTCCGCACCCTGTGCAATAAGTTTCTCTTTTAACCAAGGGAACCAATGTGATGAAGGCGAAGCTGTATATCCATGAACAATAATTATTTTTTTGCCAGAAAACCGCCCCTGACCACTTATTCTTTCTGATATCACTCATTTCCTCCTATTTAATAATTTATCTATTTATGGAGTCAACCATCTAATCATTAAGAGCTTGAAACTGAGATAAGTCAATAATAGTGTACATGACCTTAGTCTTATCCTGCCAGCTCTCTGGCCTGTTTTTCGAGCCAAGAAACCACCGCATGATTATTGAACATGTAAAAATGCCCTCCTGTGAAAATTTGTTGTTCTATTGGCGCAGTTAACACTCGCCACCATTCCGCCAAACGAGAAACAGGAACTCTATTATCCCGATCTCCTCCTATCACATAAGCGGGGATATTCAACTTTACTTTCGGTAATAAAGACAAAGAATTCAATAAAATGAGATCATTTTTCATTGAGCAGATTAAGAAATATCCCATGAATTCTTCAAGCTGTTGCTTTGTTGTTTACAACTGTAACTTAAAATCGATTGATTATAAATAACTTTGAAAAATATTCATTAGGGAAAGAATAATAACTATTTATTTCTTTTTCTATAACAGAAAAAATTGATTATTTTATAATTATTAATTAACTCATAATGTTAGATTTGATGCGATTACGTACAAAGCAAAAGAAAATCAGTAAATGCCTAAGACATAGATAACGTGATGATTACAATAGAAAGTTAGTATAGAACCTATCAGATTAGACTCTATACTTAAATTTATATCTTTAATTTATCGCGCACAGCCATTAATGCAAACCCGAGTAAGTTGAGGCCATCCCACATCAAAGGATTATTAATGTTAGCAGTGTCTTCTGATAATCCAATCCCCCAAATCCGGTCAACGGGACTAGCCTCAACTAATATTTTATCCCCAGTATTCAATAAAAACTCGGCCAAGGACTTGTTTTGAGAAAACTTAGCTAAGTTTCCTTTAACCACTATATTTAACCGATGTTCATCCCAAATCGACTGATTAAACCCACATATTTCACGCCCATATGCTTTTGCCGCCCCTGGGTTTTTAGCATTGATAATTTTTTTCAGCACTTCGTGATCATTAAACAAACGAGCTTTACCTGCCATCATATAATGTTCCGCACTGACATAGTTTATGTTATCAACAATAAATGGAGCTGGATACCACTGACTTAAACAAGCTTTAGTTATGTGGTTGGAATGATTGGTTTTATGCCCCCAGAAATAAAGATATTTCAGTTTTTTTCCTGTCTGGTGCAAATCACATAAGGTTTTAATATCCATATTAACTCTCTATAACATGCTAATTTAGCTTTAATACATAAATATTCCCTATCATACAAGTTATTTTATGTTTGTCGATGCATATCACATTAGTTTAACTAATGTAACATAAAAAAAACTAAAAAAATAAAAAATAACTAATGTAAAAGATAGAAAGTAAGAATAATCACATATTTTTTGAATAAACCTTCATATTATTCTGAAATTATTTAATATTCAATTTACGACCAATGGCAAATACAGAAACCAATCCCACCAAATCTATAGTGATTAAAGTACCAGCAAATAATATTTCGCCTCTAAAAGCAAAAACAGTCGCAATGATTAAGATAAATATGGTAATGAAAAAGCCCATCCATTGCCCTCGTCGATCTCTGTTTATCACCCCATTCAATGCTTTATTCTGCTTTTCATGTTGAAAAACCTGCTCTTTTTCTCTGAGAGTAAATACTCTTTCGGCGTAACCTGGTAAAATTGTTTCATAACTCTTCAATACTTCAGGGGATGGAAACGAATCAAGACAATGAGATATCTCTTTATTTTCGAGTAAATATTCATCTGACGAATCAGCATCTAAAGCGTTGTGGTAATCATTTACGGGCATAATATCAAGAATGCTCCCTATCGCTCTGAAGTAATGACCAATGTTAAAGTTCACGTTTTCTCCCCCGACAATATACACAAAAAACACTTTAATAAAATCAGTGAGATAATTAAGTTCAACCTATAATAAAGATGAATTAATCGTACTTCTGATATCTTCGTTATTCACAATACACCTTGCTTTTGGCTAGGGAACGGACGGCATTCTTCAGCTTTGTAGGTTCCATCTTCTTGACGAATCAAAAATATTTTCCGGCCTGAACGCAATGCCTTACTGATCGCTGTTTGATGAACACCGACTAAACGTGCTGCTTTAACTTGGCCATTCAACTTTACATACTCTGATAATGGGATTTTTTTCATAACGATTTCTCCTTCTCTCAAAATAATATCTAAAGTACTAAATATTTCAATACTTTTAGTACTTATCATTTCAATAGCGTTGGTATTAAAATGAGTCCATGAAAAAGAAACTTACAGCAGAACAAGTTGCAGATTCAGCACGTTTAAAAGAGATATTTGAATCCAAGAAAAAGCAGCTCGGCATCTCTCAGGAAACGCTTGCAGAAGACATCGACAAGACACAAAGTGCAATTTCACACTATCTCAACGGGATAAACGCCCTTAACTTGGAGATGGCGGCCTATTTTGCCCAAAAACTGGAAGTCAAAATTGCAGATTTCAGTCCATCGCTGGATAAACAAGCAAGAAAACTTGTCTCTGTTCTCTATGGTGATAATGCTGCATTTGCCGGTCATCTGCTCCTGCATAGGCAATATCCATTACTCGACTGGGTAAATGCAGGTCATTGGTGCGAAGATCCCGCACCAAAATACCAAACAAGCCGCACTGCAAAGGCATATGAAACCTGCATTGAATGTTCACAACATGCTTTTTGGCTGGAAGTAAAAGGTGATTCAATGGTATCGCCGAATGGACTAAGCATACCGCAAGGCATGATCATTTTAGTTGATCCAGAAGTTAAGCCGACTCCGAACAATTTAGTCGTAGCAAAACTCGATGGAGAGAAGGAACTGACTTTCAAGCAACTGATTACAGAAGGATATGATACATTTTTAAAGCCATTAAATCCCCAATACAATATGATTTCTCTTAGTAATCAAGTACATATTATTGGCGTGGTTGTGGAAGCGAGGGTTGGGAAATTACCTTAAAAATAATGAACTAGACTTACCCGTTATCAAATGACACGACCAGTTATAAAAACAGCATTGGCCATAATGAACAGGGTATTATTTTTTAATTTATGTGGTATTGGCTGGATGCTCGCGATTATTGCCCTAGCCGGGTTACGAGAAAAAATGAAATATTCCAATATACCCAAAGGATTAAAGGGATTAGGCATTACTTTTATCACTGTCGGCCTTATGTCACTTGGATTTATGTCCAGGGCGGGATTCCACTTTGTATTTAATTTAATCAAAGATAAGCTGACTACGGAATTCTGCTGACCACGTTGCTCTTCGACGTTTAGCCACTTGACTATCTTTTATACTGGTATTTTGTTTAATCACATTGAGTGCTATACGATTAAAAAGCGCCATTTGTGCCGCACCATCAGGATCTTTAAGCGAAATAGCATCTTCCCTAAAGGTGACATCCAAAACCCAATGCAGCTCATTTTCCACCGACCAGTGTCTTCTTATTGCTGTGGCCGCCAGTTCCGCATCTAAAGGCAATGAACTGACATACCAGCGTGAGTCACGATGGGGGGCTTGGCCTTTCACTTTGCGTTCACTGACTACTTCTATAACCGATTGTATTGAAGGCCATTTTTCCTGAAGCCCTTCGGGTAATGCCACAGGAATTTGCATAACATGACGGAGTTCTTCTCGCCCATGACCTCTACTTTTCTCTGTAAATTCAACAAGCTCATGACTTTCATAATGCGCAGCAAAATGGGATTTAACAAACTCAGCCAGACTTTTCTGATTACCTTTAACGG
Organism: Xenorhabdus sp. SGI 60; assembly: GCF_056632175.1. Lineage (NCBI taxonomy): Bacteria > Pseudomonadati > Pseudomonadota > Gammaproteobacteria > Enterobacterales > Morganellaceae > Xenorhabdus > Xenorhabdus sp. SGI 60. The sequence goes on from NZ_CP196860.1 coordinate 2,489,698, forward strand.
CAACAATAAAGTCGCCCCCCCGCTGAGTAATTAACTCAAGCGTTTCTTTCTGGCAATGCAGCGCATCCATCGTGACGATCGTATCATCAAGCGCCAATAATTCAATCAGTTGTCTTGCAACCGGACCTTCTTTGCCTTTACTTTCGGCTGTCCGATGATACAGGGCAACACCGGAGTCCACATCATAAGCACTGACTATATGCAGGGCTTCAAACAGAGTCCCTTTACACGTCCCTTTCATCGTTTTTCCATCAATAGCGATAAGGCTTTTTCCTGCTTTGAGCCGGCGCTGATTTACCCAGCTATAAAAGGCTTCAACCAGGGCATCTTGTTCTATCATTTTGATAATATTGGCAATACAGTGACGACGAGGAATACCATGAGTAAAGCGCGTATATTTTTTAAGCCACTCGATTTGTATCTCACCAAATTCTTGAATCGATTTCCAACCTGATGCACCACATAACACGGCTGCAAAAGCCAAAAAAATCACATCCATCAATTCATGTTTTTTATTGATGTCAGAACGTGGGTCATCTATCTTGCTGATAAAATAAAAAATACTCATTGTTATGATCGCTATTTTTATGGAATAGCGTGATCTTAGCGTTTTCATGGGAGAAATAGCTATAAAAAGTCATATTCTGGTCTTTATTTAACCTCAATAACCTTGCTAAAAATGTGAGATCTCGCCCTGGATTTATGTCATTCTCTGGGATATCAATTTAATAAAATTAAAAAGCCCCGCAAACGCCTGTCTCTTCTACACAAATCCCTCGATTGAATCGAGGGATTTTTTTGAACCTTTTTCTACCTAGCTGATCTCAATAAGAAATACGACGTTGAGGTAACGTATGATGTTTTCAACAGATGCTGAGCAATGGGCAAAAGAAACTTTTCAATATGCTGATTTAGGGGATAGTCGCCGCACTAAGCGCCTGATCAAACTGACTTCTTCTCTTGCAAATCATTTAGGACTGTCTCTCGTGCAATCTTTAAAATCACCTGCGGATATCGAAGCTGCTTATCGTTTCGCTCGCAATCAAGCCATTAATCCTCGCGCTATCGCAGAAGCTGGCTTTGTCGCCACCGCTGAGCAGGTTAAGCACTATGATTGCCTCCTCGCGCTTGAAGATACGACCTCGCTGGAATTTACCCACCCTACGGTTCGAGATGAGATGGGGCACACCACATCCAATAAGCGTTCCAGAGGTATGCATGCGCATTCCGTTCTGCTCTTTGCTCCTGATAAGCAACAGGTCGTTGGGCTGATTGAGCAGACTCGTTGGACCAGAGACCTCCAAGCTTACGGGCAAAATCAACATCATGCGAGCAGAGCTTACAAAGACAAAGAAAGCTATAAATGGGAACGGGCTTCACGCGCAATGGAAACCCGCCTCGGTGCTGACATGCGGAAAGTTATCTCTGTCTGTGACCGAGAAGCGGATATTATTGAGTATCTGACCTACAAGGTCTCAAATCATCAGCGCTTTGTCGTTCGCTCTATGCAAAGCCGTTGCATAGAAGAAAGTCCCGACAAGCTTTATCATTACAGTGGCGCCTTGGTGTATGCGGATACGAGAACGGTTCAAGTGAAGCAAAAAGGTGGGCGAAAAGCACGTGATGCCCACTGCGAAGTTCGTTATGCGGCGGTGACCGTAAAAATCCCGGCAAATAAAACCGGTGACGCCGTCCCACTGTACTATGTCGGTTGTCAAGAAACGGGAAATCATGGTGGCTTGAGCTGGCACATTCTGACCTCAGAGCCAGTGAAAACAAAAGAAGATGCTAAGCGTATTCTCGATTACTACGAAAAACGGTGGCTGATCGAAGAATTTCACAAAGCATGGAAAAGCGGCGGAACTCAGGTTGAAGAGTTACGCATGCAGAGCAAAGAGAACCTGGAACGCATGGTGGTGATACTCGCGTTTATTGCAGTCCGTCTTCATCAACTGCGTTACCTGGGGCTCAATAAAGAGGAAGCAGAAAAGCAGAGCTGTGAAATGCTCCTGAGTCCGCTAGCGTGGAAATTACTGTGGTCAAAGCAAAACAAATCGAAGCCACCGAAGAAAGCCCCAAGCCTCTACTGGGCCTATATTAACCTCGGCAAGCTTGCAGGTTGGTACGATTCAAAACGTAATGGTCGAGTAGGATGGGAAAGATTATGGGAAGGATGGTTCATATTACAAACCATCCTGGAAGGTTACCTGCTTGTACAGTCTCTTGAGCTAGAGATGTGATCAAGAGACAGCGCAAACGCGAGGCTTATAATCCTGTCACGGTATTCGCAAGTCAATCCACTTAACAACTTTGATCCAACTGTTTTTGCCTTCCATGGTCAATAAAGCAGGACAGGCAAAGTACGACTATTGCCAGAACCAGACAATAAGCAATAATCGGCCAGGTAGTAGCATTGGATAAAAGTGTAATGGTGAGCGTTCCACCTATTCCCAACAATACCCCACCCAAACAGGAGTAGAATGCCGTTGCTGTTCCGGCCATATGATCAAAACCTTGTAGTGCGCCATTAGGTGCTACTGAAATCGCCATAGAGATCCCAACACCAACAAGCCACATTGGAACAATAAAGCCAACCACCGACTCAGGTATGAACGTTTCCCCAACAGATAGCAGCAACGCTCCTGCCATCAGGCAAAACATTCCTACCCGCAACGTATTTAGAAGCCCCCAGCGGGTAATCAAACTACCCACACTTTTCGCAGTCACCATCATTGCGATAGCCACAGTTGCAAATAGCAAACTGAAAGTAATTTGTGATAATCCTTGTCGATTCATCATTATCCAAGGGGCCGTTGAAAAGAAGACGAAGAAGCTTCCCAGCCCTGCACTATAGCAGAGTGTATACATCCAGAAATTCCGGCATCTTACAGGAAGAAGTAATTGCGACCACTGTAAGTCTGCTGTCGGTTGCCGTCTGGTTTCTGGACAGAATTTCCAGACCACAATAACCGTAACCGCCATCGCACAGCCTAATAGAGCAAAGATTGCGCGCCACCCCAACCAAATATCAATCATCGTTCCGAGCAAAGGAGCTACTGCCGGAACCATAGCAAGCATAGAACCGAGCAAGCCATAGATTACGTTGATTTCTTTACGGCCCGAATAGATATCACGTACAGCCGCGAACATGGCTACGAGACATGCTGAAGCTCCACAAGCTTGAATAATGCGAAAACCCAAAAAAGCTTCTGGTGATGAAGTAATGGCAAGGCCGAATGAAGCAACCGTATAAGCAATTCCACCGCTAAGCAAAACAGGACGGCGACCTAACCGATCTGACAGCGGGCCAAATAGAAGCTGGCCGACGCCTAACAGGATCATATATACAGTCAGCGTTAGCTGGATCGCTCCCGCTCCAGCCCCAAGTTCATCAGCGATGAAAGGCATTACGGGCAGATACATATCCATAGCCAGTGATGCCAATAAGTTGAATGGGGATAACAATAATATTGTGACGGCAAGAGAATATTGCCAGAAAAAATCTTTTGAGTGCACGAATCCATCTCCTAAAGTTAAGGATTTGGCGGCATTCTTATAGAATTAAATGCTTCTTGAGAACGCCGCAACAACCGAAAAAACTGTGATTGCTGCGGCTTATCTATCTGTTATGTGCATTTTGAGGGTACTCATATATGGGTTATCCTGTAGTCTTAAATTACGGGGGTACTTTATAGATAGTTTTTCATTAACTAAATACGATATTCCTTTTAACCCCTATGTTACCTGCGTATATTAGCAGGGAAATCAAGTTTTACTGTATTTCCCGCTTTTATCAAGCTGATTATACGGCTTTCTAATACTGATTTAGCTGATTTTCTTTCAACACAGTGTAACCCTGAGTTATCTGGTCAGGCTACAATGTTGCGAACTACGGGTTTTTACTCAATAAAAATGAACTTTAACATCGCTATCTTCCTTCACATAATAAATCCGTTCCATAAGAATTATCTATGGCGCACAACCAGTTACCATTGACCAATTTAAATACATATGTTGCTTTTCTTATCGTATCAAATGAAGCTTCGTTTTCTAATTTAGAAGATAAAATCGTTTCTGCTAATACCAGAGCACAATCTTCACCAAAAATGACTTTAATTTTACCCTGAGATACTTTTAATGAGTGATTAAAATATTGTGCAATAGTCAAAAATGCTTTATGTAAAGCGGGCTTTCCAGATACAGTGAAACCATCTCGAACAACTAACGAACCATTTTCTGTATAAAAATCCATTAGAAAATCAAAATCTTCCTCAGTAATAGCTTTATCAGCCTTTGCTATCAAGCTTATTAATGTTTCAGTGTGCTGTCTACATTCATTCTCTGAATACATATTTACTCCTTGGTTGGATAGGAATCAGCTAAAAAGCAATAAAAACCCGCTTAACTGAAATAAACTTCGAAATTTACACATTATCAGAACTGTTAAAAGTATAAAATAGTATTACTGTATATATTTTGTTGCACTTTTTTTATGAATTTTCGCTTTTTTTCTAATGAACAGCATCTGACAAGTTTGTCTGCTTCGCTGGATAAACAGAAAAGTGGCCCCATTATGCGGCCACTAAACTAAATATATAAACTTATTCGTTCCAGTTAACAAGAAAAATAATAATTATCTTCACTATTCAACCAAAGTTACTACTCGAAATTGACAATAGACATCCAAAACAACTTTATCAGGTTTGATATAATCAACATTATTTATTGTAATTCGGCTAAGATAGTTACCCGTGTCAGCTTTCAATGCAATTATATTACAACCGACATCCACGACAGTGAAAACAGAGTAAATATCCGCCGTTGGTTTAATAGCTTCGATAAAATTACCATTTGATTCAGCTATTCGGCTGAGATAAAGCTTGTTATCTCCATAAAGTGCTATTTTATTAGGATTATCTGGATCAAGATAGACAACAGTAAAACGACAATATTCATCTATACCAGATTTTGCCGCTTCAATATATTGAATTCCATTCCTATTAATTCGACTTAAATAAAGACCATTATCTGCTTGTAATGCAATAGTTACTCTTCTAAGTCCCATAATGAACCTCTAATTAATTATAAAATCTATTCATTATTAAACCACCACTCCATTCGTTTCTCATATTTATAATTTCAAGCCATAAAATAAATATGATGCTCCTGCTGAGCAGCATACTATTCCGTTTAAAAAACCAAATAACAAAAAATATTCATTTCATATTAAATAGCATGTAAAAATCGTAAAAAACTTACTCACCCCTTGCGATGCCAAGAGTAAAGAATCTTCTCAACTTTGGTATTTGTCAGATTCACATATTTAGTTGCCTGTTCCATTTTTATGATAGAATCATTAAATCTTTCCCGTCACTATTACCGCCGCCACGTTCTTTCGTTCAGTTCAGGCAAGTAATGTCATGTTGACAATTATCCGGTCACGTATTCAAAATGTTGATTGGTCTTAAATATAATATTCTCTTTCGATAAAAGTCCCGATGACTTTGTCATGCATTTCCGGTGATTTTGAATAGCCTAATGTTTTACGATTCAGCCGCTTAATTCGGTTTCTAAGGGTGAGGTTTTCACGTTCAATACGCTGCGTAAAACTTTTTCCGATGAGGTGTTTATCCGTGGGCAACAAGGTGTAAGCCTTGAATTTATCGGTACACCAAAAAGCGACGTTAAAATGCGATAATTTTTTGAGCAGTTTCTTCAACGTCTTTTTGCTTCGTCGGCCGAAAGTATGGGCAATAATACGCTTCAGACGAGGCTCCCAAGCATACCATAACCAACGTTGTTGCTTTTTATTCCCAACAAATGACCACATCTCATCGACTTCACAGATGAGCTCAATTTCCACCTGTTCCAGCGGTAATGTGGTTACACATCGTGGGGACAATTTTTTAAAGTGCGAACGACAGCATTAATACTGATATGTAGTGCCCGTGCAGTGTCACGGATACCGGCATTATTCATGGCAAGATCCACAACTTGTTCTTTTATGCCCGTCCGGCAAGCACGATAAGCATATTCAAGCTGAAAAGTACGGCGACAAGACAGGCAACGATAACGCTGACGTTCACCTTGACCCGTGCCATGTTTTCTTACCGATTCGGTTTGTTGACAAAATCGACATTTCACTTCTACCGTTGCCATCTGATTTCCTGAAAAAGTGAGGAGTATACATGAGAAACAACAAATTGAATACGTGACCAAAAATTATGTTGACAACTGATCGTTAATCTCTTGTTCCGTCTGCTGAAACCGCGCTTCTTCCAGCTCCACACCTAGTACGCGACGATTGAGTTTTAACGCTGCTTTCAGGGTTGCACCAGAACCCATAAAGAAATCCGCCACCAGCTCCCCCTCCCGGCTACTGGACTGGATAATATGCGTCATTAGATCAGCAGGTTTTTCGCAGGGATGTTTGCCCGGATAATATTGCACCGGCGCAAATTGCCAGACGTCGGTATAAGGTACGGCGGCGGTAACAGTAAACGAACGGCGCATTAAGCCATATTCCTGCCGCAATTCGTCATATTGACGCGACAGGGTTAAGTGGGATTCCACCAGCTCAGGATAAGGAGTGTTCAGTTCGCCCCGTTGATGCTTCTCGTTAGCGATACGCTCAAACAGTGCCTGTAACTTTTGGTAATCTGTTTCAGTGGGTAATTGCCATTGGCTGTCGCTGAACCAATGACTGGCCATCTGCTTACCGGTTGCGGTATTAATTTCTTTCGCCGTGACACCTAATACTTTCCGGGCATCACGAAAATAATCCACCAGCGGCTTAAACACTGACTGTTTCAGTTCGCGGCACTGACGGGAATAACCGTCCCCTTTCGGGTGATAAGGCCCTTGGTAATGTTCAGCAAAGATGATCCGCTCGGTTGCCGGAAAGTAGGCTCTTAAACTTTCTTTGTTCTGCCTGCGCCACGGGCCAGACGGTTTCGCCCAAATGATATGGTTCAACACATTGAATCGTTCACGAACGAGGAGTTCCGTATCTGAAGCCAGACGGGAACCGCAGAACATATACAAGCTGCCGTTGGGTTTCAGTACCCGCCAGAACTCGGCCAGGAGTTCATCCAGCCATGCAAGGTAAGCCGTCACATCGTGCCACTGGTTATCCCAGCGACAGTCTTTCACGCGAAAGTACGGCGGGTCAGTAGCGATTAAGTCGATGCAGTTGTCCGGTAACGTTTTGATAAATCTCAGCGAGTCGTCGTTAATTAATGTGATACCACTTAAATTCACAGGCTATTCCATGCCCCGTAGCTCTACCGCCATACCCCATACGCTTCATCATCATGGTATTCATAGCCATTTCACTGAGAGGTTTTTTATAATCAGTTCGACTAGGGAATACATATTGGTATTCACCACTAATTGGGATTAATTGCTGAAACAAAGTCACCACCTGATCTGACAAAGGTACGCTGTGCGGCCTACGCATCTTCATTCTTTCCGCAGGGATTTGAATAACCTTCTTTTCTAAATCAACTTCACTCCACTCTAATTTTCTTAATTCACCAGGGCGCAATCCGGTAATAATTAAAATTCTCAGTGCATGTCTAACAACCTGACTGCCCATGTGCTTATCAATGGATTTTAGGAATTCGGGTAACTCATCAACATCAAGGTGAGGGTAGTGCTCTCTTTTGTGGGGAATAAAAGCACTGGCAAGATCGGGGGCTGGATTATACTCAGCTCGACCGGTGATAATTGCGTATTTCCAAACTTCGCCACAACGTTGACGGACTTTTTTTAACTTCTCAGTCGCCCCACGTTTTTCCATTCTCGAAAGAACATCCAGTAATTCCAAGGGCTTTATATCTGCTATTGGTCTATTGCCAATATAAGGAAAGACGTCATTTTCAAAAGCACTCATCATGTCAGCGCGATACCCTGCCGACCACCTATCTTTGCGTTTTTCGTACCATTCAAGAGTAATTTTTTCAAAAGTATTTTCAGACATGATAGCGCTTTCTCGCTTCTTCTGCTTTCTATCTTCAGAAGGATTAACGCCATCAGCAATCATAGAGCGGCACTCTGCGGTTCTCTTCCTTGCTTCCGCTAAAGATACCTCAGGGTAAGTACCTAAAGAAATCATCTTCTGTTTACCGTCAAAACGATAACGGAATCGCCAACCTCTAAATCCATTGGTTCTATCAACAACCAAAGCCCATTTCCGTCAGATAGCGTATAAGACTTTGCTTCTGGCTTGGCTCTCTTAATTGCCACGTCTGTTAGCTTCATCATTTCACCCATGTGTATAGGAAGATATGTATAGGAAAAACTATACACAAAACTATACACAATTTCATGTCGCTTTCAGGAGACGTTAGGAGATATTAGGAGACTTGGGTTTATTGTTTTGGAGGAGGGAGCAATACATAATACTTAACATAATGATATTAAATAATTAATTAAATTCTATTTTTAGTCCTATACAAATTTCTATACAACTTACATTATACTAAGGCATCTCACCAGCTTAATTGTATAGCTGATGTGTTTTTAGTCCGTGATCTGGTATTTCCACACTCAATAAAACGAGGTCAGTACTTTTTACGTCCCAACCTTGTGAAGGGTGACGACGAATTTCGTCGGAACCTATGGAGCGATTGAGGAAGCAGCCAACTGATAGCCCTGCCAGTAAGAAGCCTTCCCGCGACTGTAATCGTCTGGCCTTTTGTGCAATAACATCACCGATAGTGTCACGGTGATCTTGCCTGTGACTCTGGCAGCTGTCGATTGTGCGTTCTTCTTTTGTCTTCGTGCCATTTTCCACCGCCTGTATATGGTTGGTTTTTTCAATCATTATAATAATCAATAAGTTAAACCACTACGAACGTAATACGTACTCAGTTACATTTAGTAACCTTGTGCTGGACGGCTTAAACTCAAGCCTACCTTCATTGTGATAATCCAATGGAGGGTAATACATTGCCCTATCTCACTCTTTTGCGCACCTCTTAAAGAGTTGTGCAAATTTGTGAGTCAGTATCACTGACGCTCAAATTGTGAGTAAATATTATTTATGCACAACGTCATTTGCGAGTAACTAATAGTTACGCACAAAGTCCGATTATCGGACATTGGATTTTGCATACCGATATTTTCGGTACTCAAACTGAACCTCTTAAAGAGGGGCAGTTCTTGCTCCATGCAATGAGGCAGGCAACCCAAAATAATTGGGGAGCCTAAACTATGACCAAACGCCAAATCTGGCGTCTGGATATTTATCAATGAGTTATCATCTAAGCCCGAATTCGGGCTTTGCTCTGCTATCAGGCTGACAGTTAGTCCCTGAGTTACAATACGGGATAATCCCGCATGTACATAAGCAAAAGGTATGGTGGAAATCACCATACCCAAGGTGGAGTGTCACACTTTGAAGATGGTTGGAATTTCAACCATCATAAAAATCAGCATGTTAGTGTAGTTGATGGCTTAATTGCCGTTATTGATAACCGCGGCTATATCTCTGAGTTTTTGCTCGACCGCCGCCACACAGAAATTCTTATCACTGGTTACGACGAATTTCGTCGTCAGTCATAACTCACATTTTTGTGCCAAGAACACCAAACTCATTTCCATGTATAACCATAATTTTATTTTCCCTGAATATATACATTAATAAAAAAGTGTTGTCTCAGTTGTCTCGGTTGTCTCAATTTATTTAACATGTTGTTTTATAATGACTAATCTCTAAAAATTGAGACAACTTACCCTATTTTATGTTGTCTCAGTTTTGCTTTTTACTCTGCAAACAAATAATAACCAATTGATAAATAATGATTTAATCTTGAATTTAATGTTGTCTCAGTGAGATCGTAGAATATCGCGGTCAGCGTGTTGTGACTACTGAACAGATGGCGGCAGGTTACGGTACAACCGTTGATCGCATTCGTCAGAACTTCAACCGTAACAAGTCCCGGTTTGCTGAGGGAAAACACTACTTTCAAATTGAAGGAGAAGAGCTGAATGATTTGCGCGTATCTTTTAGCGACGCGCAAATTTCTTCAAAAACTCGCTCACTGACCCTCTGGACAGAACGCGGCGCCGCGAATCACTCCAAGATGCTGGAAACTGACCAGGCTTGGAATTACTTCGACGACCTGACCAAGTTCTACTTCACTCGTCGCGACAATATCACGACAGAAGCGGAACTGTTAAGCAATCCGGCAAAACTGCGTTCAATGCTGTCGGTTTATGCCGAAAACGTTGAGCGGCTTGAGGGTGAAAATTAAGTGCTGAGGATATAGGAAATTCCAACGGTTGCCATAGATGGCTCCAATCTGAGTCATTCAACTATGGTGATTTCCACCACGGTTGCGAGTAACTAATAGTTACGCTCAGATTTTGCTCGACGAACTTTATTGCCCGAACTGCACCTCTTAAAGAGGTTTAGTTCTATCGTGATAAGGCAACCCAATAATTTTGGGTCAGCTAACTTACCCTCTTAAAGAGGGTAACCTCTAAGATTGAGGGTTTCTTAATCTAAAGGAACTTTCACACCTCCGTTTGAAACGGAAGAATCAATGGTCTTTATTTATCGTGACGCGTCACGAATAAAGCAATCGGTGAGTAACGGGTTAAAAGGTGAGAAATCCCGCCTTTATCTAAGTCGTTGATTTTATTTATTTCTGGCACAGAGACAGAGATTAGGAATATCAAGGGGCTAGGGGAAGGCCACGCAATGCGCGGCCTTGAAAAGATTAATTATACCACTTACAATGGAAACGGTATGTTTTTCCTTCTTGTTTTAATAGTTCAACCACTTTCTCTGATTCACTATTCTCGTATCGATAAGCCACCTTATTGGAGTCAGGCCTTATTACACTTGCTTTTCCGAGATTATATTCTTTGTCATTTATACTAATTATCAAAGCATTATTACCCAGATCTTCAAACCACTCTTTATCCTTACTTTCGTTGGTAAAATGAAGATTTAAATCATTATAACTTAAGTAAGACCAGACTAAAGGAAGAGGCCCACGCTTGGTAGTATCATTTTCAATAACGTCTAAGGCTTCCTTAACCTCTGTATTGAGCATATTGCCACCCGGTTGACGGGTTATATCAAAAACTAAATTATACTTCGGAGTCTCTGGAGTAGGTTCAGGTGTTGGCTCTGGAATAGGTTCCGGCTTCGGCTCTGGCTTCACTGGCTCCTCTTCCTTCTCTTCCACAAACTCCCAATCGCACGCCATCATATCTTCCTGTGTCGGTTGCCACGGTACGAAGTTACCGTGTTCATTGCGCAGATCGATGTGAGTCAGATAATCGTACTGAGTCCCAACCGCTACACCATCAACCGCGTAAGCACTGCCTTCTTCTACGATTAAGTTACTCACACGTGGTGTAATCGCCAGATACATTCCTTTGTCACCCCAGACAGAACGGGTAACACGTTTGCGGAGTTTTAATTGAATCAACGCCCAAGAGAAAGAACCTACTGGGGCAATAAAGCAATCACACTGATATTGTTTTGGATCGAATGGACATTCACATTCGGGCTTAATAACGTCAGACATACTATTTCCTTGTTTAATTATTAATTGCTGGACAGCCTGAATATATTAACGAATGGGGAGGGTTGAATGAATTGATGGGGATTGTGTGGGGAGTGGGACAAGTGGGGAGGTATAAGATTGTAATAATAAATAATAAAAACAATAAATTATGTAACTAGATGTACAGATCACAGTTTAAGGGATTTCCGATCAACGGATTGGTGAGAGTTGTTTAGTATGGTTATAGTAGCGCGCTAATGGTAGAGAGGAATTATGGATAATTTAAAATATTTACCTTTTAGTGAAATTAATATTAATGATGATTTTTTTTCATCTTTAAAATCTGATTATGAACATGGATTTGTTGCATGGTTTGACAAGAAATCAAGTAACCCCTCTGAGCAAGCTTACGTTTTATTCAATGAAAATGAAAAAATCGATGGCTTTATGTATTTAAAAATAGAAAATGGAATTATAGATGATGTTACTCCTCCAATATCTTCAGGAAACATTTAAAAATCGGAACATTCAAATTTAATCCAAAGGGAACGCTACGCGGTCAGCGTTTCTTGAAAAAAATATTTGATAACGCACTCTCATATAGAGTTGATGATATTTATGTTACGGCTTTTGATAAACACAACTACTTAATAAGATTATTTAAATTATATGGTTTTAATGAATGTGCGATAAAAGAAACAAAAAATGGAAAAGAAATTGTTTTATTTAAATGTATGAAAGACACGTATTCAACTGGGAATGCAGGGCGAGATCTCACATTTTTAGCAAGGTTATTGAGGTTAAATAAAGACCAGAATATGACTTTCTATAGCTATTTCTCCCATTAAAACGCTAAGATCACGCTATTCCATAAAAATAGCGATCATAACAATGAGTATTTTTTATTTTATCAGCAAGATAGATGACCCACGTTCTGACATCAATAAAAAACATGAATTGATGGATGTGATTTTTTTGGCTTTTGCAGCCGTGTTATGTGGTGCATCAGGTTGGAAATCGATTCAAGAATTTGGTGAGATACAAATCGAGTGGCTTAAAAAATATACGCGCTTTACTCATGGTATTCCTCGTCGTCACTGTATTGCCAATATTATCAAAATGATAGAACAAGATGCCCTGGTTGAAGCCTTTTATAGCTGGGTAAATCAACGCCGGCTCAAAGCAGGAAAAAGCCTTATCGCTATTGATGGAAAAACGATGAAAGGGACGTGTAAAGGGACTCTGTTTGAAGCCCTGCATATAGTCAGTGCTTATGATGTGGACTCCGGTGTTGCCCTGTATCATCGGACAGCCGAAAGTAAAGGCAAAGAAGGTCCGGTTGCAAGACAACTGATTGAATTATTGGCGCTTGATGATGCGATCGTCACGATGGATGCGCTGCATTGCCAGAAAGAAACGCTTGAGTTAATTACTCAGCGGGGGGGCGACTTTATTGTTGCCGTTAAAGGTAATCAGAAAAGTCTGGCTGAGTTTGTTAAATCCCATTTTGCTGCGCATTATGAAAGTCATGAGCTTGTTGAATTTACAGAGAAAAGTAGAGGTCATGGGCGAGAAGAACTCCGTCACGTTATGCAAATTCCTGTGGCATTACCCGAAGGGCTTCAGGAAAAATGGCCTTCAATACAATCGGTTATAGAAGTAGTCAGTGAACGCAAAGTGAAAGGCCAAGCCCCCCATCGTGACTCACGCTGGTATGTCAGTTCATTGCCTTTAGATGCGGAACTGGCGGCCACAGCAATAAGAAGACACTGGTCGGTGGAAAATGAACTGCATTGGGTTTTGGATGTCACCTTTAGGGAAGATGCTATTTCGCTTAAAGATCCTGATGGTGCGGCACAAATGGCGCTTTTTAATCGTATAGCACTCAATGTGATTAAACAAAATACCAGTATAAAAGATAGTCAAGTGGCTAAACGTCGAAGAGCAACGTGGTCAGCAGAATTCCGTAGTCAGCTTATCTTTGATTGAATTAAATACAAAGTGGAATCCCGCCCTGACTGGGAGTATACTTTCAGATTACCCATTTATTCTAAATACAGATAAACAAAATAAATTTTTGTTAGCTATATATCCAGAGTTCCATACTAACCTTTTTCCTGATTCCCGCTTAATAACGGAGTCACCAGATATATTAAAAGATATATCACATACAAATAGTATTAGGAAAGTATACATATGTGGAATGAAAGCTACACTATCCTTAAAACCTTATGATATTTTAGTAATTTATAGGACGTCAGATGGAAGATCGGCAGCCTATTATAATTCAGTAGTTTCATCAATTTGCGTTGTTGAAAATGTACAAAATATCGCTGATTTCTCATCTGAAGATGCTTTTATTGATTACTGTATAAAATATTCCGTATTTACAAAAAAACAGTTGCAAGCATTCTACAGACATAAGAAATATCCATTTATAATAACGTTTACTTATAACTTAGCATTGCCCAAAAGATTAAATAGAGCCTCACTCATTGAAAATGTAGGGCTTGACCCTAAAGATCGGTGGGGTATACTAAGATTAACCGATGAACAATTTCGTAGAATACTAACCTTAAGTGAAACAGATGAAAATATTATTATCGATAAAGCCTGAATTTGTTGAGAAAATACTAGAAGGCACTAAGAAATATGAATTCAGGAAAGGAATATTCAAAAACTCATCTGTCAAATCAGTCGTAATTTATGCAACCAAGCCTGTAGGTAAAGTTGTTGGTGAATTTAATATCGAACATATTTTGGAAGATACTCCATCATCTTTATGGCGCATAACAAAGCAGAACTCAGGTATAAGTAAAATTTTTTTTGATGAATATTTTAAAAGAAGAAATAAAGCATTCGCAATACAGATAGGCTGCGTACAGAAGTACGATTGTCCAATTTCATTAGATGAGCTTAATGAACAATTAGGAAAGCGAATCACTGCACCTCAATCTTATTGTTACCTACCAACTTAATCTCAATCAGCCCTCCCCGCGAGGGCTTTTCCACAATTTCCCCAAGGATCTGAACCACCAATACCTGTTTCTGGTTCCACACTGAATCTTCCGGCATCTGGACACGGACGTCTAACCGACAACCTTCGGGAATATCACACGGCTCACCCTCAGCGTAGTAAACCTTTTCACCGTCCACGAGGGCTTTTATCCGCCAGTTCTGGAACTGCTTAGGTAAATGCGTGTGCTGACGGTGGAATGTCTTGATGGTGATGCAACCGTCCTTTTGCACCTGGTCATCAATATAGATGAGTTCCAGTCCGTTATTGTTCTTAGGCGACGAGATGCCGCCGTGAACACCCCATGCCCCGTCAGCGTTATAGCCCAGCACACCAGATATTTGATAATGACCGATGCCGAGTTTAGTGACGGTAGCACCTTCGGATTCGTCGTTGGTGGTGAACTTGCCATCGGGGTGGATTTGGATGATGGGGGAGGCTTTTTTCAGAAAACCGTTATTATCTACCGTTGTATTCCTGGTTCCCCACAGGTCAACATTACCATAATAATGTGTATCACCCTGGCTATAATAATACGCATAGCTAATACCTGCATTGCCGTCTGGTGTAATAAACCACCGAGAGCATGCGGTTACGCCGGATTTATCAGGCCAACCTCTGATATTCAATAAGCTGACATAACCGTATTGGGGTTTGTCGACTTGTTTTCCTGTTGCAATACCAGCACTGATACCCAAGGGGTAGTTATCCGGTATCGCCCAGCTCACAATGCTTCTGAAATCAACGTGTGACTGCACTGCGACAGGTTGACTGCCATTAAAGAGAGGGCCGCTGACAATATTTTTCGTTGCTGCTGAACCTAACCCCAGATTATTCATAAACGCCGATTTATCCAGAATATCCGCCCCATTCTTGGATTTATCCAGCTTCCCCTCCACCGCCGCCTGCAATGCCCGTATCGACTGCAATGACACGGTCTGTCCATTCGGTAAGGTCACATCAACCACGCCATTCTGTGACATCCATTTGTCCATGTTCTGGAGAAATTGAGTGATGTAGGTGGTGTTGGCCACAATATGCCGGACGGCATCGGAGGCGGAATCAGGAACGGTCACCTGAATCTGGTATTTCACATTATTCAGGGTGACAGCAACATTATCAGCCAGTACCAGTTCGGTATCCGAGTTCACCGCCTGTATCATGTGGATTAAATTACCGTTGCCGGACTGGATTAATATAATCTGCCCAGGGGCAACGCCGTTAATGTTCGAGATAAATTTGGTGCCCGTGCCGCGGACAATAGCCGAGCCGGACACGGTGGAAATCGTGCCTTGTTTATAGAGCATAGTGTGTTCCTGTTAATCGTAGAGTGCTTACGCTTTGAAAGCCAGAATAGTTATCATGAACGAGGCGCCTTCCTGATAATATGTAATTTCACCTTGTACATTTTTTGGTAATGTTCCATAACCCGTGATGATCGATGGGACATATTCTGTTCTGAGTCCACCTGTAGAAATTGCATATGTCCTCGCCCGGCATATTGTATTTCCATTTAGCGCTACCCACGCCTGTTTGCTGGAGCTTGCTGTAATTTGCAATGCAGGGATAACAATAACGCGGTCGAACGGTGACGGGGGGATGGTTAAATTTCCCGGGTTCATTGTGTAAACCTTCACAATGTCGCCAACGATATTATTCACTGACAACGTCCCTTTTATTTCGCAGTCCTCTTCGATGGTGACATTTCTCAGGGAGCCTGACGTCGCGTTAATCTCTCCCCGCGCCTTGATGTGACCAAATTCAGCAAAACCAGATTTATCAATTTTCCACCCTGTCCGACCTGCAACATAATTTCTGGATTGAATGAAGTTGCCAATTTTGGCATTCGTGATACTACCGTCTTCTATGAACGTATCCCTGATAAACACCTGACCATTCTTAATTACAAATACCGGTTCCATCTTCCCATTGGTCGGATTCACCACGGTAAGCTGATTTGCCCGGACGCCGAAATGCGTTTCGACCCTGCCATTTTTTACCTCAGCCCCAATGACCATTCCCGCGCCATAATATTGTCCCCTGTAGTTCACTCCTGCCCCGATATCTTTAATAGCATAACCGTTACCGTCGATATCAAAGACGGCTGTCGCTTTCTCGCGGATGATGGCCTGCTGTTCCCTGAACTGCGCCTGAAACTGCTGTGTTGATTCAGCCACGGCTTTCTGTGTATTGGATACTGCCTGCTTGTTGTCTATTACATCCGCTGCAATCCGGTTGACGCTGTCGTCAGTGTTCCCGATATTGGTACGCAATTCCGTGAGTTTCTGCGCCCACGCCTCATTGTCCGTCGCCCTGACCTGCCACAATTCGCTAATCTGCGCTTTATTCTCCCCATCGCGCACCATCAGCTCTCGGGATAGTTGCTGCTGGGCGTCGGCGAGAATAAGGGCGGTTTCATTGCTCCAATTCATGTCGGATTGCAGGCGTTTTCCGGCCTGAGCGGAAAAGAACTGGTCACCGG
This sequence comes from Xenorhabdus sp. SGI 60, assembly GCF_056632175.1. Lineage (NCBI taxonomy): Bacteria > Pseudomonadati > Pseudomonadota > Gammaproteobacteria > Enterobacterales > Morganellaceae > Xenorhabdus > Xenorhabdus sp. SGI 60. Next base: position 2,506,721 of record NZ_CP196860.1, read on the forward strand.
CTGCATCAATAATCCAGCTGGCATCATCGGACGACTCACCCCTGACAAACGCTGTCCACGGGGATTGATTGCCGGATTTATCCACCAGACGGGCACGAAACCAAAATGCCACCCCTGCCGCCAGCCCCTGCATAGTATGCGTGCGTTGTGGGTAGGGAATGTCGGCCAATAACATCAATCCCTCACCGTCATTAGTCCGGCTGTACTGGATTTCCGTTTTCAGCGTGTCGTCAGTCTGGGCGGCAAAGCCCCAATCGAGCTGAATACCGAAGATAATCGGCGTTGTTCTGAAGCCTAACGGTGTCGGCGGGTTGCCCTCTTTCCCTTTCAGATGGGTTTCCGGTGCATTCGCCCAGATACTGGATATCTCAGCGGCATTAATTGCCCTGACACGTGCCTGATAGCGACCGGCGTAAATGTTTGGCACTTCAAACGACGTTGTTGAGCTGCGCGGCACACTGATCCAGTTTCCGTTGTCACGCCTCCATTGCGCTTCGTATGCAATCGCGTTATCTGCGGGCTGCCACTGCACACGCATTGTTTCAACACTAATACCTTGATGAACCACAGAATAAGAGTCAATAATTATCTCTTTCGGCGGAAACTGGTTGCCGGGTGGAATGACGCTGATTGGCCGCTCATCGAGCACAGCGCCGGTATCAATCCGGTCATATTTGTTTGGATCATGCATCGCTGCTGAAATTGTAAATGTGCCATCGTCATTTTCAGTCACGCTGACAACGCGGTACTGTTGTGTATATAACTCATCGGATTCAACAACCCACACGCATTCAGGCTCTGGCGTTTCACTGTAGGCTGTCGTCACTGTGACAATGCTATCAGTCACCATTTGGATTGTTCTGACCTGTGATTTACCGGACGGTAAATTTAGCATCAGCTGGTCGCCTGGGGCGGCATCGGGTTTACGATCAAGTGTGATACTGCGACCATCGACAGCACTCACGCGGCCACCGGTGACTTTCCCAGATAACATTTCATCAGCAACAGCGATGACATAGCCTGGTTGTGGGATATTTCCGTCTAATCCCACAGAAAATGTAACAATTCGGTCTTTGTTGTTTGTCAGTATTCCCCAGCGACCTTTCCGATTCGCTTCGGATTGACGGGTGCAGCCTATCGCGGTTACTTCCAATTGATTAAAACCGAAACGCTCGACTAACTCGGATTCAAATACAGGCTCCATGGCATCGGCGTAGCCGTTGGCTGGATCTGAATAAGAGACAAGCGCAGATGAGTAACGTGTTTTACTGCTACTACCCGAGTACGCGAATTCTCCATCAATGACATTGGCACGGGTATAGCTGTAATCAATATCGCGAGGCATATCTGCAAGTGTGATTATCTGGTTTCCACCCCAGTAAGTCATTCCCCTGAAGATGGCCGCAAAATCACGTAACACCGTGTATGCTTCGTTACGGTCCTGAACATAGACGTCACACACATAGCGTGGCTCTGTACCACTCCCCCCTTTCCCATCAGGAACAGGCTGATCGCAATACTGAGCAACGCGATAAAGCTCCCATTTGTCGATGTTCTGAATTTTGATGCGGTCACCAAGGCCGAAACGATCAGAAATGACGATATCGTAAAAAACCCAAGCAGGATTGTTTGTCCACGCCCATTTAAATTGCCCTGACCATACACCGGAGTACGTGCGACTTTCCGGATCATAATTATCGGGCACGCGGATAATACGCATCTTGGGTTCACACGAGATTTGCGGCGTAGAACCGTTAAACTGTTTTGCATCAAACTCAATATATAGCAACGCGGTATGTGGGTATGTGAATTTAGCGTCGATAACTTCCGTATAGCTTTGTAATACAACTGTATCACCGATTTTGGCGCTGTTTGCATCTACTGTAATTTTTCGCACTCGCAGCGTCCATAATGTTGCTGATTGAGGCAAATCAATACGATGAGTGCGCTCATAACCCGATGTTGTTTTCCCTTTTACGGCACTATCAACAACAGTTTTCCAGCTCCCACCATCGGTTTGTAAATCAATCGCGTATTTCACTTCATTACCAACCAGATCGCCATTGTCCTCTTGCCTGAAAAGTGATGGAAATTTTAAGCGAACCCGGATAGCCGATAATTGTGAGTTAGTGAATGTGTGAACCCATGCCGTGTTACTTGAAACAGCCGTGCCGACATTGATTTCATTTTCAGCACTCGGCATACCCTGAATATACGTTTGCGCCTGTGTCCCTGCGCGGAATTCCCACGAAACACCGCTAAAATTTTTGGAACCATCGGGATTTAACAGCGGCGTGCCATCAAGAAAGATGTTAGTGCCGTTTAGTTCGCCCGCAAATTCGCCTTCACCCAGCGCCAATAGAAGTTTCGCTTTTGCTGTGGACTGGAGATCGTCAGGTTGCTCAATGGGGGTGCGAGAGCTTCCGCCGCCGCCTTTTTGGCCTGTGATTTTATTCATTGGATTACCTACAGAAAAGAATTATTGCTGGTCTTCGACGTAGACGCCAGCAGAAATGATCGCGCCACCGATGCGGCGTTTACCGTATCCAATCGGAACTGGATAACCTTGTGAAACGGTGTTTGTTGGTGAGCCAAAAGCGTATGAAGGTTTGTTTTCGCCCTGATCTTTCATTGCAAGACCTCCGGGCTGTGGGGATAGCATTTGGATTACGCCGCCAAGCATCATTGCCGTCCCCATTTTTACCATCCCGCTACCTATTGCGCCACCAACGCCAGTCCAACTGGTATAAAACCCAACAACAGCGCCAACAACAACCAAAACGGCACCAAAAATTGTCTGTAACATCCCAGCCTTTTTACTACCAATGACTACCGGAACGATACGAATCACCTCATTGGTTACTGGAAATCCCATATCATCAACACCAATGTTTTTCTTTCCACGAAAAACAGCATAAGTCAGACCTCGGGATTTGCTTGAATTTAGATATTGTTCAAAACCATCCAATGTACAACAAAGCGCTCTTATGGATTCACCTGTTGTGCTGATTAGTCTTTGATGGGTTTTACCGAATGTTTTCCCCAAAACTCCACCCAACTCTATTGTTGCAAGAATTTCTTTTTGCATAAAAACCCCATTAAAAAACCCGCCGAGGCGGGTTAATTATTATTAAATTTTTATCACATGCACTGACGAGCAGCATTTCCCCATGGGTCATTTGTACCTTTAGATGCAGCATAGACTTTCACAGTTGAACCGCCTCCACCTTTTTCATTTATCACAGCGACAGAAAGTGCTCCAAAGATATCGTCAGAAGATACTAATTTATACCCTGTTCCAGTTGGTATTGAATTGCTAGATGCTCGTAACTCAATCCATTTTGGGGCTAAACACTTATTAACCTGCTCAGCACTCTTCGTAGTTTCACCAGCATAGATAGGGTCTTGGGATTCTAGAGAAGTTGTTGTGCAACCTACAGATATAAATGAAAATACGATGAAAAGTAACTTTTTCATTACGATACCCCCTTCAAAATAAAAACAAAGGTAGCTGCCGGTTCTTAATTTGTCATGAAATTTTTATGTCTCAGTATCATAACTGTGCGGTCGCGCCAGTAACCACCATACGGTGTGCGCTGACTTAAATGCCCGTAAAGGTGATGGAGTAACATATTACCATCAAGCAGAATACCTGCATGATTAGCCACATTAGCCTGCACCTGCATAATGATCACATCACCAAACTGGGGGATATCGACTTGAACAAATCCGGCACTTTGCCAGTTCTCAATGTAGCGATTTTCACCTTGTTCCCACCATAGATAATTCACGCGGTAATCCGGTAACTCGATACCATGCTCTTGTTTGTAGTAATCCATAATCAGGCCGTAACAGTCCGTGAAGCCAAGGACAAACGGTCTACCGATCAATGGCAGCTCACCCCGTGGCTGTATTGTCCTGAAATCACCTTCCGGCCAACTCACAATATGCCAGGGGACACCCAACGCGTCGCACTGTGCTTTATCCAGTTCGGAGGGCTGCGTGGTTGCATCAGGATGACTGTGAACGATACCAATCACGGTTCCCCAATCTTCCGCCCCTGCGTAGTCCTCAGGTGATAAAACAAAATGTTCAGTTGGTTCGAGGGCGATATTGTGGCAGGGAAAATACTTCACGACGCGGGATTTTTGGACGATTACCCCGCAGCACTCGCGGGGGTATTCACGTTCAGCATGCGCAAAGATAGCATCCTGTATTTTTTTACGCATCGCTATCGCCTCAATAGTGACGTACCAGAAAAGCCACCAAATGGGATAGGGTTATTTCTCCCGAATCGTGGGAAGCATCCTGTTTTTAGCATACCACTACACTGGTCTTGTGCTGGGTCATCAACAGGGTTGCCATGCTTATCGAAATAGCCGTTTTGCCCTGCATAATCACAACCATCACCCGATTTATACTTTCCACGAATGCACCACGTACACATCGAATGCAATTGCCGCGTGGGTATCATCACGCCCTGTAAATCCATTGGACTTGCAAGTTCAAATTCAACAGCTTTATTGGTTTCTGAGCTTTTACTGTCAATATAGAAAACAGATAGGCGTTCCTGCGTAGAGTCCGCAGTCCGATTTCCATCAGGAAAATTTCGGGCATCAAGATAATGTGCCAGAGTGTCATGTATTGTAACTTTCGCTTTCAGCATATCGTCATATGCGATACACAATGCAGTGATAGATCCGTCAAGATTGGCGACTAATAACTTCGGTTGCGCACCGGAACCAGTTGTCGATGCTTCGAGTCCTTTTATCTGTACGGGCCATGCGATATATTCAGCACCTTGCCACCAGATTGATTTGGCAGGTAACTTACTCTCGTCACCACCTGCAATCTGTATTTCCGCCTCAGTGTGTGGGATGTTGTAAGCGTGAAAGCGAAGTACGTCCGGCATGCCGAACGCAGTCCCGTCTACTTCAAAAAGCCGGACAGCATTGCCCGGTTCTAATTTTTGATAATCAGATGTGATCATGGTTTAAATGCCTGAATGAATACAAGAGAAAGAGTGTAATTCCCCCCACCAATCGGTGTTAATTTATGCTCATCGCATCGATACAGACCGAGTGGCTCAAGTGGAGGTTTCCATTGAAAAGCCTTTATTCCACCGTGGCTATCAATAAACTGACGGATAGCGACGATATAAGATTCCTTACCGACAAATTCGAGCGTCCATTTCTGGCTGCGTGAATTAATACCATCACCAGACACTTGCTCGTAACCATCACCAAATCTGACCTTGCGCGTCTTGTAGGTGATGTCCTCAGTGGGATTTACTCGAGGATACCAAGTAAAAGTCTTAATCATCTTCCCCCCTTCGCTATATTCCAGATTGCCCCGCCCGGACGCAAATCTTTATCCCGCTCAGCTTGATAGACCTGGGTAAAGGCCCGCGCCAAACGCTCACCAAATGCCGCATCGGCCCCATTGGCGATCTGGCTTCTGCCACCGGAATCTGTGATATAAACCTGAATATTCGGTGCACCGCCTCCCCGATTCCCTGTGGGGAAAACGGCCCGCACACCGAGCGAGCCATCCGCACTACGCTTAAGCGGCATAATTGCCTCGGGACCTGCCTCACCCATTAGCCCTGCGCCTTTAGCAAACGCAAACAGAGTCGGACTGCTGACAATCTGCCCGCTGTACTGACTCAGGTTTGCCGACTGATAGACACCCCCTTTCGCGTTAGGGATAAAATCACGCCAATTAGTAGATAACCCCATCGCTCCCGTATTGGCTGCTGTTCCCGCCGCAGCACTTCCCACGCCTGCCATTGCACCGCCCATTCCCATCATCCCCTTTAAGACGGTATTGGTCAGAATGGCCTGCGCGGCCATGTCCATCAGGTTCTGGATAATGCTTTGCGTCAGGGAAGCAAACAAACTGGTCATCCCTTCTTTAAATGTCTGAGTGCCCGTTAACATCCCCGTTAACGTGTTGGTCATACGCTCCCGGGTGACATTGAATAAGTCGATGGTCATTTTCTGCATCTGTCCCTGAGCGGAATACAGTTGCATGGCGGCTTCATAGCGACGTTGATTAGTGTCATTATCGGCGGCAATCAGCAGTGCATTTTTGCGCTGCTCGGTGATGATTTCCTCCGTCGCATAGGTCTGAATCAGCGCTTTGCGTTTTGCCAGCTGGTTTTGCAGGTCTTGCAGGGGATCAACATTGCCTGCCAGTTCCGCTGTGGGGGATACCGCATAACGCTGATTGGCCTCCGCGACACTGCTCAGGTATTTGACCGCGATAGCCTGCTTACGACGCTCAACCTCTTCGGTACTTTGAATGGCGTTGGCCGCCATCTGGCGCTGCAACTGATCTTCGGCGTCCTGGCGAGCATGAAGAGCCTGTCGATAGGGATCGGCGGCGATAGCATCCTGCAAATCTTGGGTGCGTTGTTTTGCCAGAATACTGGCCTGACTGAGTTCAATCAGCTCCTCACGCTGCTTTCCGGTGTATTTTGCGCTGATTTCCATTGAGGCGGCAAAGAGCGAAGCGGCAACTTCCCCCTCTTTCATACGCACCTGCTCTATCTGAATTTCCCGATTTAAATCAGCGACTTTGTTTCGGTAGCTTTCCTGTGCGCTGGCAGCCTCCCTTGCCGCCCTTGCTGCATCACTGGCCGCTTTTGATGCCGCCGCCTGCGCCGCTTTGGCTTTTTCACCATTTTGATAGATGGCTATCGCATTATTGATATATTTTTGATAATTATCATGATGCTGTGGCTTATTTAGCCCCTGATCGGCGGCGGCAAATTCCGCCTGCTTTCGGATTCTGGCCTCACCCTGCAACGTTGACAGTTCAAGGTCGCGGGCCGATCTCTTCAAAAAATCCTGTTGCTTATCGTCCAGTGGGGCTTGAGGCAGCGCAAAGGGAACCCGAGCATATTGCTGACGTTCTTCAAGCAAGCGGTTACCCGCAGCTAACACCTTATTAAAATCCGAGCCTGCCAGCGTCAGCATCGGCAAAATATCGCTCGTTCTGAGCATTTCCACATAATTATCACGCAACAGACCTGACTGGCTGGCCTGTAACATATTGAGTTCTTTTTGTTTGCTATTTAACCCCTCCTGCATAATAGCGAGGTTGTTCAATTCGTTGTTATAAACCCGGATAGCCTCCGTGAGCTGCTCAGTCGGTGAGGCGGAATACAGGGTTTTTACCCCTTTTTCAGCCACAATCCGCGCCCGCTCCATATCCATTTTTCGGGTTTCGACTAACTTTTTTTGCGCCTCTACGGCTTTGTTCTGATCGGTTATTTGGTCTTGGGTGTCAAAAATTCGCTTTTTAACCTCCAGCGAATTCATGGTCTTTAAAGATTCAATCAACAGATCGGTATTTTTCCCCAATTCCAGGGCGGATTGCTTGGCCTGCTCCTGACTCTGGTGAAGGTAATAGATAGCAGCGCCTGCCAGCATCGCGGCACCAAAAGGCCCGCCAATCAGTCCCAGCGCACCGCCCATCACACGCGTTCCCAGTGAGGTGACTTTATTCAGCCTGTCCTGTGCTGCTGTCCGGGCATCAATATTACGCGACAGAGTTGCCTGCGTTCGGGACAGGCGCTCTTCCGCCTGCGTTTGCCTGTCGGTGCCTTTTGCGGCTGCTAATGCCTGCTGTGCCCGATAGACCGCAGCCCGTGCTCTGGCAGTCGATATCTGGGTTCCCCTGACCTGCTCATTCGCCAAATTCACTTCCGCGCGGTAGGTTTTCCAAATGTTGCCTGTCGCCGTCACAGCCCCAGAAGCCATATTGCCGAAGAAACGGGCTGCGCCGACAGCGACCAGTGCCCCGCCTGCCACGGCAACGGTATCAATATTTTTCGCGACCCCATCCAGTACCCCGGATAAGGTGGCGGTGACCGAGGTGGTCCGGTTGGTTTCGCCGACCCACTGTTGAAAGGCGTTCGTCACCCGTGTTGACGCCGCACTCACGCTGTTCGGCATCGAATCAAACTCTTTGCGCAAGGTTGCCAGCTGACTGACCAGGGCGGGCACAATCTTAGGTGTGGTCAGCTCACCCGCATCCGCCAGTTCTTTCAGGTCCTTCTGTGCTACCCCTAACCCATCTGACAGCGCTTTCATGATCCGCTGCCCGGACTGCGCGACGGAGTTAAAATCCTGCCCCCTGAGTACGCCGCGTCCAAGTGCCTGGGATAACTGGACAATCAGGGACGAAGTTTCAGCCGCCGTTGCCCCCGAGACTTGTAATCCGGTCGCTAACGCATCCGTCAGGGACAGGATATCCTGAGTCGTATAGCCATATTCACGCAGTGAACTGGATACACGGGAAAAGAGAGCGGCATTGGACTCAAAGGTGGAGCCGGTATACTGGCTGATTTGCAGCAATCCCTGCTTGGCGTGGGTAAAATCTTCCACTGAGGTTGTCGCCAGCTTGATACGGGCATTTAATGAGTCGTAACTGTCCGCCAGGTTGATAAGCTGTCCGGTAGCAAACATCCCCGCAAAGGCGCCCGTCATGCCGACCGCTGACGCCTTGACCGAAGCCAGCTGGCTATTGAGTTCCCGCAACGCCTGCTGACTGTCACGGCTGGCCGCCGCTGCCCCGCGCCCGCCCTTTTCCATTGTTCGGTAGTAATCCGCCCCCATCCGTGAGGCACGGGCAATCTCAGCCTGAAATGAAGATGAATTGGCTGAGATTTTAATAATCAGTTCACGCAGTTTTGCCATAGAAAATCACTCAAGACAGGTTAGACAGGAAAGCTTCCAAACCGGAGTTATCGTTATCGCTGTCTTCTTCGGGTTCACCCCATTGCAGCAGGATATCAGGCAGGGCGACTTTGCCGCCTTGCGATTGGTACACGGCGGTCGCAATCTGGGCGGCCTGAATATCACTGCGCCGATCCCCTATTGGGCTGATGGTGTCATACGCCAGCCAGTACAGTAGCTCACTGGCGCTCATCTCCCGTTGCAGCTCATGCAGGGTCTTACCGAGCCGCAATGCCAGTGTCATCATGAAGAAGGTGGCGGGGTCTTTGACTTTTTTTCTGCATCCGCCTGTGAGACCATGAGTTCCAGGGCCTGCTGTAACAAGCGGCTGTGAACCGGTCCATAAATCCCCGCCACGGTATCGATATCTTCATTCGTGAATACGGGATCGCCGTTCTTATCCCGCAGCACATCAATAAACAACACGACATCACCGCGGATATTACGGTGGGTTTTCTCAGCAATGGACAGGGTGCCGTCTTCCTCCCCCTCTTTGGGGGATATGATGTCCTGCCAGAGTCCCCATGCCCCCGCAGAGGGTTCGCGCAACGTGACTGTCACATCATCCCATTCCGGTACGGTGATCAGTTTGCTGCGAAAGCCGGCATTGGGAGCCAGTGCCAGTGCTCTGAGGTTCATTTTTTTAGCCATAATTTATTCTCCCTGGGGGGTATTTTTGGTTAACGGGACGGGTTTCAGGGGAAGTGGCTTGCCTTTTAGCCGCAAGGTAAATGACGCGGTCACTACCCCACTGGTGGCGACACTCCATGAGTTTTGGCGTACCTCGGCGAGAAAGGCGTAACCGTTCCCGGTCGGAAATTCCACCTTAAAGGCATGCAGCTCATCGGTATCGTAGGCATGACGCAGGGTATTTTGCCCCACCTCATTCGCTGACCAGTTGCCGGACAGGGTAATTTCCCCCGGTGCGGCAAGGCCGTTCGTCATTTCCTGTTCCGTGGAGCACAGGGTAGTGACCTCAATGTCCGACTTTTGTCCGCCGGTGTAGCTGATCTCCTTGGTGGTACAGTCAATCGCCTGCCAGACGGCATTGGCGGGATTCGCCTCAGTGGCAGGATGGGCCGAAATACTCACTTTCGTGCCCTGGGTTTTTTCGTATTTGCTTGACATAGCTATTCTCCAGAAATAAAAAACCATCCATGATGGATGGCCAGGTAAAACGGTGGGGGTTATTGCCAGAGCTGGCATTCCAGTGTGGTGCGGTACAGGGCCGTATCGGACTCGTAGCTGTTGGTTTCACTCAGTTCCGTGGGGTGCAGTCCGGCAAGGGCGACCCGCGCCTTATCCCGTATCGCCCGCGCCTCATCAATGGTGTTAGCATAAACATCAATTTGCAGGGTGGTGAGGTTTTCCGCCTGCCCGCTCAGGACATCCTGATCGAGGCTGTAGAACGAAAAGACACACCACGGCGGCATAACAGGCGGCTCCCGTTGCGGTGCTACGTAAGGAAAAACCTTATCCGGCAGTACCGGGTCCAGCAGCGGGAAAATGTCAGCCTCGGTCATTTCGACAGCACCTCATCAATCGCCTGATTCATCCGTTGTATCGCGGCGTCAGTGGCAGCCTCCGATTTCGCATCAAACGCCGGGCGGATAAATGGCTGCGGTGCCATTTTTGATGTCCCGTTCTCCAGAAAACGCCAGTAATAGGCATTACGGGGATCGTTTTTCTTCATGGTGGTGTCGCTGTTGGTGCCGGATGGGTTTGAACCCCGCACATACACCCCCGCGGACGCGGTGCCGTTTTGCGTTCGCCGATTGGCCGCCACGATATTACGCGTCAGCTTGCCTGCCCGTTTGGGGGCCTTAACCCGCGCTTCATCGCGTAAAACACCCGCCGCTGCATAGGTAGCTTTTCGCAGGACCTGATTATTTTCGGCTTTGCTGAGCAGCTCTAAATCTTTCGCGATGGCCTGCAAGCCGGAAAAGTCCAGATCCGTATGAATACTCACGGTTTCACCCCCTGTTTACATAACAGTTCAAGCTGAGTGCGTTTGGGGTCAGGAATGACAGCCTGAATATCGTAAACCTGTCCCCTAAACACCATACGAAATGCACTGGTCACATCGGCACGGTAACGCAGCCAGACACGGACCGTGGTTTCTGACAGATTGGCGCCAGACGCCAGTAATTCCCGCCCGCTAATATGCCTGACCTCCGCCCAAACCGTCGCCACATCCTGCCATTCCTGCCTGCGCTGGCCTGACGGTAATTTGATCTGGGTAAAATTCTGTAGCGTGATGCGGTGACGCAGTCGTCCTGCTTGCATATTAATCTCCTAGAGTGGAATGAAACGATACGGTTCTAATAGTGCCTTGAATCCGGTAGGTAGGGACTGGGCTTCACGGTTTTCGTACCAGTACCCCACAGTCAGCATAATCGCCAGTTCAATATCATCAGAAATCATTAAGCCATCCGGATCGATTTCTGGTATTTCATCTTCATACAATGTCCGGTTGAGGTAGTTTTCTGCCCGCTTCTTTGCTGCCCCCCGATAGGTCAGCAGCAAATCATCGTCAAGGTCATTACCCCCATCAATCCGGCACTGTTTCCTGAGTTTTTCCAATGTCGGTAACGGCATAAAATCTCCTGAGTACCCGCAACCCTTGCAGATTGCAGGCACAAAAAAAACCGCTATGAAGCGGCCTAAGTTCCTCACTGAGAATTAACCCGCAGAAGCGGTGCCCTTGCCGATCAGCGCCTTGATGGCAGCGGTATCTTCCAGAATGCAGTCAAAACGGTGGAAGGCTAGGAAGGCGGTCTGATCGTACTCAGCATAACGCTCAACCAGCCGCTTCAACGTCATGTAGGCCACGCGGCGCACGATAAAGCGGTTAAAATCCCCGCAGTAGATGAATTTCTTACCCGCGCCCATATCCGCAATCGCTTGATCAATCACATACGGCACACCCAGCACGGTAGACGGCACCACGCCCGCGATTTCAGGTAACCACAGCGGACGCCCCTGTGCATCTTCCATCTCGGTGATGAGTTTCAGCGTGCTGTCATTGAACGCCCAGCGGAAGGTCCCGACATTGCGGTACGCGGGGTCAAGGGCGTGCTTCAGGGCATTCATGTCTTTCCAGCTAAATTTGGCGGCGGCATCCACCGTCCCCGTCACCGAGGTTTCCAGCCCCTTGGGTTGTTGCGGACTGCCCGTGCCGGTGCCTTTGACCAGATACCGGGCTTCACCGCGCCCGATACGTTGGGCGATGCGTTTCGCCAGATAGGCTTCCATATCAATACCGGAATCCTGCAACAGCTCATTGGAGACCCGAATAATTTTGGAGGACAGTTTTTTCGCCCCCAGAGAATCAGTACCGAACGTGGTGTCTTCTTCACTGGCTGCGGTGTTTTCACCCAACAATTCACCTTCTTCTGTCGTGCCATCGGCGGTCGCCCATTCGATAGTTTGCCCGGTAGACGTACTGAGGATTTGCGCCACACTGGCGATCCCCCCGTAGGCTTTCATGGCCTCAACCACCTTGTTCAACATCTGGGTGGGGACGGTGTAGCCGCCTTTTTCATCGGGGGAAACACCCTGTGCGCGCAACTCTCGCAGCGCCTGACGCTCTTCGGCGGTCATTTCCCCCAGACCGTGACGCAGGAACTTGTCAAAGGCGGCTGCGCGTCGCTCCTGCTGCTCCGTTTCGGGGTGAGTCGGCTGCTTGCGCTGTTCCGGTTCGGTGTTGTCCACCAATTGTTGATCCAGACTGCGCAACGATTCTTCGCGCTGGATTTGCTCGTTGAGAGTATCCAGCTCCGTTTTAGCTTTGTTCCATTCGGTGCGTTGCTCTTCCGTCCAGGCGTTATCCCCGATTTTCTCATGCAGGGCACGCATTTCAGTAGCGATGGTGTTACGGCGTTGTTTCAGTTCATGTAATTTCATGATCCCATCCTAAATATTGAGTAAAGTTAGCAGGCGTTCACGGGCCTGTTTTTGATTGATAGCTTTGGTTAAATCGCCACTGGCGCGAGCTTCTTGCCATGCGGTCAGCGAGCGCACAGCAGAATCCGCCTCCTGATACGCCGGATAGGTGACCGGACTCACGTCATACAAACGAGAGAAGCGGCTAATTTCCCGGATAACGATCCCTTCTTCATCCTCGTACCAGTGATCGCCGTCACGGGCGACCCGAAAGGCAAAGGACGACTGGGTAATGTCACCCCGTTGCATAGGGGCCAAGACCAGATCGCGGATAGTCTGGGTGTCCGGAGCCTGAATGGTGTATTGCAGCCCGCGCTCATCCACAGAGAGCGACAAGGTGCCAGCGGTGCTGCGCCCCAGAATAAAGTTGGGGTCATGGTTAAACAGCCCGCGCACATCGTCATTCAGTACCTCATCAAAGGCACCGGGTTTGATGATTTCACGAAAGCCCCAGAGCGGCTCAGAGCGACTGTTAAACACCGAACCGTAACCGACAATGCGCGTCGGCTGGTTTTCCTGTGTTTCTGTGCGCACCTCACCGGGGTAACAGCGCATTTCCCTGTCACACATCAGTTTTATCCTCCTGTTTGGGTGGAGTCGGGTTAGTAGGGTGAGCCGCATTGACACTGACCAACATCTCGTCCAGTCCCTCAACTGGGTTCATGTCTTCAAAGGCACGGGCCTCATTGCGGCTCATCCAGCCATCGGTGATAGCAAAATGGTAGAACTGAGCGCGCTCCTGGGGGGTACCCCGCAAGAGTCCCGCCAGATTGAACCGCACATAAAATCCGGCCAACCGCTCCTGACGGGTAAACAGACGGCGGTTCAGCTCCTGTTCCCAGTTTGTCACCCACGGCATCACCGTATAGCGGACAAACTGAATGGCCTGTTGACTGATATTGGAAAAAGTTGCCTTCTCCAAGTCGTTGATCATATGAGCGGGCACATTGAAGATACCGGCTATCATGGAACGGTTCAGTTTCATCATGTCGATAAGCTGAGCATCGACTGGGGAAACCGTCAGGGCTTTGTAATCCAGTTCCGCCGGGATCAGCAAGGTCTTATTTTCCTCACTACGCAGGGCGGCAGCGGCTTTTTTCCACAGTTGCTTGAGCCGTTCCCAGCCCTCCGGCTTCATCTCTCCCTTAACGGAAACAATCCCCGCCGGACGGGCATTGCCGCCAAAAAAGGCACTGGTGTATTTCTGCCCGCTCATCCCCATACCGATAGTTTCCGCATGTTGCAGGATGGGGCTTAAGCCCATTTTTCGGTTATTACCCAGGGCGCGAATGTGGATCATGTCATCAGGGCTAATCGCAAAGCTGCCGTCTTCGTTATACACGCCATAGGTATAGCGCCCGCCCGTGTTGAGCAAGGTGGTTTCCCACGGCATACAGGCCTCAATCGTGGTCACCTCCCCGCGGCGGTTACGTTTTACCCATGAGTAACCATTCCCCCAGCCGAGAATATGGCGTTGTTTCAGCTCCCGCCATTTATAGCTGGTCTGCCAGAGGTTCGGCTCATCATGCACCAGGTAAAACACCGGATGGTCACGGGCCATTTCCACCGATTGCCCCGTCTTGCGCATCACATGCAACGGCATCTGAGCGACCGACGAGGACAATACATAGATACAGGCATACACGGCGGCCAGTTTCATGGCGGTTTCGGGACTGACATACACATCAGCATTAAACAGGCCGTCATAATCCGCCGCTTCGGTCGTCAGCGGGGTTTTCGGGTTTTCCAGCGGTTCACTGCGAAACAGGGCATCAAGCAGCATGTTTCCCCCTTCTGGCGACCGCCAGCGCATAGGCAATCAACAGACCGCCACCAATAATCAAGGTATTTGCCAACCCGTATTTCAGGTAACAGCCTGCCAGCACCGCCCCGACGCCCGTCAGTGCAGTGATATCAATCAGTAAATTTTTCATAACATTAACAGGTCATCCGGGTCGAGGTTAGAAAGAAAGTCGGGTTCTTCGTGTAAAATGGCACGCCCCATCGCCATAATCAGGGCGACGGCGCCATCAATTTTGCTGTCCTTTTGTTCCTTGATAGGGCGCACAATGTCATCATTGCCGCCCAGGGTTTTTCCCACCACATTACCGATACACCAGGACAGTATCGAATTGCCGTCATGATGGAAGCGACCGGACTGGATAGCCGCCTCCAGCTCCTTCATCGGATCACTCATATGGGTAAAGTTCTGGGTCACGATAATGGGGTTAATCCCCTCATCCGCCAGGGCATGGGATAATCCTGTCGCCCCATAGGGATCAATCGGGGCTTCATTAACCGGGTTCAGATGGCAGGCAAGTTTGGCTTCTTCCAGGATATAACGGTAATCCACTTCGGCGCCTTCCGTGACGGTCAGTAACCCCATTTCCACCCACTTCTGGAATCGTTCAGCACTGCGACGATTCTCATTCTGCTCTACACTGTAAACGGTGTCATACGGCACCCAGAACCGCGGGGCAATACTGTAGAAATGCCGCTTGCCGTCAATCTCACGCACAAAGAGCCGTGCCATGCTGTTCATATCCAGCTTACGGGCGAGGTCAAAGGCCAGAAAACAGGGCTGCCCCTCGAACTGCTCCAGCGTCAGTGAGGTATCTTCGCACTGTTTCCAGCTCACCATATTGAAGTAAGCCTCCCGCGCAGAGACCCAGATATTCAAGTGCTTGGTCTTGAACACGCTGGCTAAACGCGGGTTATTCAGGGCGCGTTGCTGCTGACTCAGTAAAAAATCAGCATAAACCGATACGCCCATATTCGGGTTGGCCTTACGCAACACCGCCGGTGAGGTCCAGTCGTCCCCCTCATCTACGGTGTAAATCACCCCGAACAGTTCCTCATTGGGGACATTGCCGGACAGCATTTCAATGACCTCACGGCGCTTGTCATAACAGGGGCCTTCAATGTTGTAACCTGCCGTCGTAATGGCCCACATCAGGGGCTGACGCCGCGCCCCCATCCCCGTGAGCATGGTGGTATAGAGATCATCGGTATCATGTTCATGGTATTCGTCCACAATGGCGCAACTGGGGGACTGGCCGTCACCGGGATTACCAATTAACGGCTCAAATCGGGCATCGTCTGCCGGACGGTTCAGGTTCGACGCATTCACCTCAATGCCGAATGCCTCAACCAACATTGGAGTACGTTTACACATCAGCCGGGCAGGCCGGAAGACTTCCCATGCCTGTTTCTCCGTCGTGGCGCCGGAATAAACCTCCGCCCCGAACTCGTCATCACAGGTAAAACAGTAAAGTGCCACCCCCGCCGAAATCGCAGATTTGCCATTTTTACGGGGAATTTCGGTATAGACTTCACGAAAGCGGCGTAACCGACTGCCTTTATGCACCCAGCCAAACGCCGAGCAGACAATAAATAACTGCCACGGCTCCAGCGTAATAGGCATCCGCTTAAACGCCCATTCTCCCTTAGTGTGGGGTAATAACTGAATAAACTTGGCGGCCCGTTCCGCCAGGTCTTTATCGAACCGGTACTTAAATACCCTGGTCTTTTCCTGATTCAGGTTATCCAGGTGGCGCTGACAGGCTTCCCTGACATAGCGGCCTGCCTCAATTTTGCCTCGTACCACATCGCGGGCGTACTGGTTGGCCGCATTGACATTCGGGTAGGCTTTACGGCTCATGATGAAATCATCCTCATAAACGGGTTGTCGTTTTTGGCCTGACCCGCCGCCCCGATCAAACGCTGGCGACTGCTGGGATCTAACCCCAGCATCGAACCGGTGGTATCCATCTCAGACTGTTGCTCTTTTTTGGCGGTCAGTTCTGGGTTTTTGATGGGACCCCCTGTCGCTCCGGTCACGGAGTTACCCTGCCGGGCGATATTGGCAACCGCCCGGCGCCAAAACTCATAGGCCACGCACCAGCGTTCCAGTACCGCCAGATCGGTGACACACAATAACCCCTGCGCGCACAATTCCTGACTGGTCAGCTCCCACATCACCACCGCCAGCGGTAAGTCGTTTTCCACAAACCAATCAGGGGGTGACACGCCGGTCAACGGTGTGAAGGTCGGCTCATCGCGGTTCAGTTTTCGTTTGCCTGGATTGCCTGCCAGTTCTTTTCGTGCCGTCGGCTTGGGGCGACGGCCTGACTTACCCGCCGTACCGGCCATACTCAGAACCTCCTGTATTCAGGAAACAGTGAAAAAGGGATACAAAAACACCCGATTTAAATTTCATTTTTCGCGGGTATAAAAAAAGACCTAAGGCGGCGGTCCTTAAGGGTGAGAGTGGTAGAGATTTGACCTCCCCCTACCGCTTCATGACCATTCCTGTTGATACGGTTTTATCGTGAAACTAAATGTGAAATTGGTCACTGTATACTTTCGGCTTCCGTTTGCTAGGCGGGCCACTCTTGCCTATCCTTGGGCTAAATACCTTCTCTATTGCCCACCCTCTATCTAACCTCCATTGCAAGGTTGCAAATGATAAGCCTAGGTATCCAGCCCATTCATTTAAGCACATCGTTTTACCATGAGCAGTGTATCGCCTATGTGAGCGTAGCCGCATAGCGCGTGCTACCTTATGGTGCCCTCTTTTTTGGTTACAGGTCGGACAACTGGCTACAAGATTTTTTGGGGCATTATTCGTTTTGCAATCATCAAGATGATCCACATGCATATCATCCCATGTCACAACAGACTCACACCAATGGCAGCGGAATGGTCCATCACCATGATGCTGATAGTAAACGGCGCGATGCTCATAAACTCTACAGCTATTCCTCCTTAATGGGTGATCGGGTGCATATACCAATAAGTAACCACCAGAGTGCTGTAGCTTGCCCTGTTTTAGTGTTGAACGCCTTTCAGTTGAACCATGACGTCTCACTCTCATGTAGTGTTTTTCACAATAAGGGCTATTGCGAGAACGTACTTTTAATTCACAACCTTCAACCCGGCAAATATTCATCGCGGGTTTATTACAAGCGTGCAGACATCCTGCATCAATTGATCCAGTCACATTCACCTCTAATTATTTAGAATCGCTTTAGACGTTCGCGGGCTGTTTTGAATTTATGGCAACTATGGCAAATCGAGGATAGATTGTTATCCGCATCGGTTCCCCCATGTGCTTTGGGGATGATGTGGTCAACGGTCTTGGCTTCTACTGCTCGCCCAAGTCGTAAGCATGACTGACACAGGTATTTATCTCGCTTAAGGATCCGTTCACGCAACTTGTCCCACTTGCTGCCATAACCGCGTTCATGCCGGTTCTTGCCCTGTTGGTGAGATTGCCAGCCTGTGTGCAGATGGTCAGGGCAGTAGCCGCTGCGGTCAGTAGTCGTCTTAGGGCAGCCACGTTTGCGACAGGCTCTGGGGATACGAGGCGGCATGGCATCACCACCGCGAAAACAACCCGCCGCGCTCGCTCTCACGGACAACGAACTGGCGTATCTCTTCGCGCACTATCTGGCGGAGGTGTTCATCACGGGCTTGATTTATCTTCGCAGAGTCAATAGTGGGCGACTTCACAAAGATCTTGCCTGCAATACCAAATTGTTTTTCCATCTGCTGCGTGCCGACCTCATGCCGTCCATGAATGCGCTCCATCAGTTCAGCGATATGCTCTAACTGTGACTCCAGTTGGCTTAATGCCTCAGTGTTGTATTTGATATCGATGGTGAATGTGCTCTGTGGCATGGTTGTTCCTCAAATCAGAATAATTAACTGCGCGGGTTGATATAACCCCGACAATTTTTGCACTGTGGTGATATGAAATGCTGAAAAAACATTCAGAAAGTGATTTATCGTCCAATATCCGATTATCGGACTTTGCTTTTCTGCATGGCGATCACGACTCTTGAATCATGATGGCAATGTAGGCCGTCTCTCCGGCTGTCACATCTCTTCGTCTGCCTACAGCGGATGTTGCTGATAATGACCCGTCTTCTTCGGGGGCATGGGTTATTTTTGATTCTGTCGGTACGCTCGATGGCAAGGAGACATGTCATAGCTAATACCGACAGACGGCGATAACCCAGCGCAAAGGAATTAATGCCTGACCGCTGAATAACTGAATTCCCGTTCTACCGGCAGGATTAAGCAACCTTGTTCACCCGGCTTGCCAAATGACTGAACGCAACGTGCCTCAAAGTCTTTGTAGTCCACGCAGCCGTTGGCCAATATAGTGACCGCTTTCAGTTGTTCTGTGACCAGTTCCCGGGCTTCCGGTTTCAGGTATTGGTGGATCTTGTCCCCGCTGCCTTTAGCCGCTTCTCTTGCCTCAGCATAAACTGAGTCAGGCAGCACAACCTGATACACCCACTTGGAGGTGATCATGCCAAACAATGACGGGGTGCCGCCAACATGACCGTTGTAGGGCAATCCTGACATGCGGCTGAGTGCTTGATAGAAAGGTTGCTGGAAGCGCTTTTCCCATGTGGTGGGTTTATCCAGAAGAAAGATGGCATTGATACGTTGGTCAGTGAATGTAGGTTGTTGGTGGTTACGAATCAGCTCATCAATTTTTAAATCACACCAAACAGCAAAATCATCTGATAGCCATCTTGCAAAAAAAACCGCTAGCTTTGGATGGATCCATGTTCCGGGATTTAAACCACCTCTTTTAGTTACTATCAGACCAAAGTCCGATTTTCGGACATTGCCCATGTTTAGGGCGTTTGCGAGAGCTTTTATGTAACTTTTAGTACTGGGTAGCTCTTTCCATTTGGCTGGTTTCTTTCCATATCTGGAAGCAATATCCGTTGCATTGATCCAACCTTCGCTATTGAAAAATACAGGGTGCCCTTCATATTCAAATAGAATGATGTTACTCATAACGTATTACCTACATTTGAAATGAACCCTCGTTCACATAGGAAATCAGCCCGTCGAAGCTCGTCAGCTATAACTGACTTCCTCGAAGGCTCATATCAAAGTGATTGGATTCGACGTTGAAAGAATGGCGCTGTGAATGCGCAGTGAAAATAAAAATGCCACCATCCCGTGAGCGTTGGGTACGCGATGGGAACGGGTGGCAGCATGGGTTATTTCTGTAGCCACTCAGGGAATGGGTACAAAAATATTGGGTTTAGTTTCAGTGAGTAACTAATTGTTAAGCATTATTCGCTTGTTGTTGGGTGAAGATGGGTTTATGTGTTGCTGTACCTAATCTTTGAGGGAATTATTATGTCTCAGTTTCACCAAGCAGCTTATAACACACTCAGACAATCTATTCGCATGTTTGAACGTGCTGGTGTCTCGTCATTATGTGTACCGATTGCAATCAGTAACTTACGGGCTCAATATCCCCATGTTTTTGGTGGTACCTACCATCGAACAAATACATTGCTCAACGAATTAGGATTTGTTTCCAGAAATGTAGACTCGTTGATTGCAGATGGTGCATCTTTACAACTTCGTACTATTGCCGGCCGTAGCCAACGAATATTAACCTTACTTCCCCACCGCTGCGATATAAGTCAGAGAATTTACGAGCAAGCAATACTTCCCTATATAGTCAATGGTCTCAATGGGGTCAGTGTGGATTTTGCTACGATTGTCCAGCTCCAATACAGCGATATTGTAGCGGCAGGAGTGATGACTTATTTGAGGCGTTCAGGAAATTATAACTTCTGATAGTTCAAGATATTCACCACCTCAGAACAAATGATACTGAGGTGGTGGCGTGCCTATTTGATAAGCGCAGCCGCATACTCAATTAACCAGACTTTGGGTGCTACAACTATCTGAATGACAGTAAACGCACAACGTAGGGAGGTAAAACCAAGCGCACAAACAACAGCAAAAAGAACTATATACACGCCACCTTCATTGTAAACATAGCTCTCTGTCGCTCTCTTCCATATGTAGCCAGCCAATAACGCCAGTGCCAGAAACAAGATAAACAACAAACCATTTACCCATAGCTGCCAAAGCATCAATTGTTCTATAACCACAGGCAGCTGATCTTTGCCAAACCCTATCATGCCGTCGATGCCAGACAGTGTCTTGTTAATTAGTTCGGCTAATGCCTTGTCAGTGTTTTCCATCTTTTCCTCTGCATTCAGCATTCACATACTCCTGCAAATATCTCAGTTTTGCTCGGTCGTTGATAATGCCTTCTCGGACATCGAGAACAGCTTGTCCAGCTTCTCTACTGAGTTCGACGGTGGTGTCATTGACCACGCTGCTGGAGGAAGCGGTTTCAGACACGGGACAGACGGCTTTGATGCGCAGCTTGCGACGGCCAGCGGCAACATCAGCGCGCAAAGTATCGATTTCAGTCTGGGCATTGGCGAGTTCCTGAGTGTGTTTGGTGTCCAGCTCGTGGAGTTGCTGAATTCGTGCTTGCTGGTTGGTGTTGATGGCGAGTTGTTCGTCATACTGTAGCTCTAACCTACGGTATTCTTCGGCCTTGTTCTGATACTCACTGTAGTAGAACCAGAGCAGGCCAGCGACAATCACCATTGCACCCAGAGTGAAGTACTGGCTATTGAGTTTCATATCACCCACCTTATTCAGTGCGTGTTGTTTTACCCTTACCTATTTCAGTCAGAACGAGATCCAACACTAAGTCAGTGGCTTGCCCGACCAATCCCCTTATCTTGCTTTCATGTTCAGGCCTGACAGACTTCCATGCATTAAGGCCCGTACCAAACACACTAGCGAGCTGCTTGTCTCTTTTTAACTCAGCACAGGCCTGATTTAGTTCTTCCATCACGTTACGTTTACGGGGATTAATCACTACACCCTTTGTCCAGTATTCATAAAGCACATCGTCGCATTCATCCTGATAGCGGATCACCTTATCCCTAATTTCAGGCTTAACTTTATTGGGGCTAATCGTGGCTAACCAGCCAGCCAACTTACGAAGGGCAAGGCAGGTCATTAATTGTAAGCCACCTTTTGTAGGTATTGAGATTTCCTCAACACCTTTACTAAATCTTTGTTTTAACTTGGTATATTGACCTGCCCAGTCCATCCCCATACCTTCGACAATAGGTCTCATTGGCACGTAGGGTTCATTGTTGTATTCCACTACATAAAGTTCATCATCATAAAAAGGGACTGTAATTGTATGCATCTTGCGTATTCCTATAGAAATAAGAGCCTGCTGACGTAGAAATATCGCCCATGAGAGGTCGCCACCTGGCGATAATTCTCAGGCTCTATTTCTATAAGCTCATGATTGGGTTTCGCGCACGTCAGTACGCAGATAAAAAGAAGCCCCGCAGATACGAGGCTCAGGATTCAGATTAAGCTGTAGGCTTTTTTGAATGTTTCTTCGGGGTAAGGCTGCTTGCCATTCTCCATCTGGATCATCGCCTTGACTAATGCTGTCATGACACGCTGATTGTTAACATCAATCACCGCATCGCGAGAGATATCCACCATATCGCTGACATAGGCAATGTAACTCTCGGTGTCATTTTCTATCTCCGGTGCCCAGCGAGAAATAAACTGGCGGATGGTGTTATGGCCATACTTGAGTTTGTAATTGCGCAGGATTTTGAGCATCGCCCGAATACCATATTCTGGTGCGATAAACTGACAGAATGACTTATCAGTCTGCCTGCTGCATAACCCCTGCCATTTGTCCCCGTGGCGAATGTTGCCAGGATTGTTATTGCGAATGCCTCTGCTCACTATTTATCCCCCAACCGTTTATTAATGGCACGAACAGCAAACTCGCGGATTTTCTCAACACCAATAAATCCAACAGCGCCTCCAATGGCAGGGGCAAAACTGATAGGAATGCCGAACATTTCCAGACCGCTGGATACGCTCCATGACAAAGCACCACAAAGCAGCGCCTCTACCCAACGGTTCTTGCGTTCCACCCCGTCGTAAATCAGGCGTCCGTAACAAATCAATGCAGCCAAAACTGAGCCGGATATCTGCGGCCACGAGTTTTTTAGGCCGTTTAGCATGTCAGCCCATAAATCAGGATTTTCTTTCATCTTCATATTCCACCCCATTAGAACAATGGGCGTCCGTGGGGTGAACGATGGTTACCCCTGTGAGTTGGTTAAAAGTAATAGGTTGATAGTTAAGGTAAGCTGCTAGATCAGCCAAAAATCAATCAACTAGTAGAGGGATGGCTGATTACCTCTGAACAAGGAAAAACATGGCATCTTTTGAAATAGGAACAGCTCTTGCAGAGTCAACATCAGATTATGATGTTGCTGCTGAGGCAGTGCTGATTTCCCTGATTGCCGTACTGGCAAAGCAATCTGAAAACGCCAATTCATTCATTTGGGAAATAGAGAACGAAGTGAAAGAACGTCTTTCTCTTAATAGGAGGCAAAATTCTCTTAGTATTGCACAGGGGATTCTTTCAGCGGTTCGCGCAAAAGCCCTGAAATAAATTCTCTTTTAGTTCAAGTGAGATCGCTGTAGCGGTTTCACTTTTTTCTGATATACCGTATCCCAAAACACTTGGATTCAAAACTGAATCAATAACAGAACGCTGATCTTCGGCATTACTCAATGAGATTTGTGAACGAAGTAATTTTTCTGTTATTTTCACCATTAAAGCCGCTTTGGTTACATCAATATCAACCTTTTTAACACCCCATGCAGCACTAGTCATTACCAAATGTTGGAGATCTGCCAAATGCTTATCTCTCTCTGAAATCATTCCCGTAATAACTTCATCAATTTCATTCATCATCATTCACCTCACGTGAGTTAATAGGTTGCCAGCCGCAATAGCGATACTGAGGTTCTGTGAGTGATTGCGGTGGCAGATATGAAAAAAGCCACGCCACGCGCAGCCTTGAATTTATAACCGATTGAATTTATTCCGTTATGGGATTTCCCATGTCGACTGAAAGCTCGGATATGAAATCACTAGTATTCTTTGAACGAGAATAATCAGCAAAATTTTTTCCAGCAGCTTTACACATAGCCGTTGCGTTAATATACCCATCATACGCACGCTGAGCTATTACCACGTTGTTCTCTTCACGAGCAATAAGTGGTAAGTCTAACTGTTTCATCTAACCTCCGTTCTAATTGCGTCAGATGAACACTCTAGCTCGTATCTAATTCATGCAAAATAACTTTTTTAGGTTATGTGACAAAGGCCACGCCATGCGCAGCCTTGGATAATTTTAAACTTAAAAGCAGGTATATTCGGAAGTTTATGTAGTAAGCTCCCAGTCACACCATGTCATGTCATCTTGCCCTGGCTGCCAAGAAACCAACCCAGAGTTACCATATTCGCCAGTCACCTGAATATTTTGAATGTTAGAGTTATTATTAACAGTGTACATTCCAATATACATGTTGGTAGGCCAAACCTTACGTCGCACAGTTTTATTCAAATACATCTGAATTAGCGCCCACGGGAATGAGCCTACTGGGGCAACTGTATCATTTTCAATTGTGACTTTGACTTTATATTGTTCAGGATTGAACGAACACTGTGTACTATCCAGCTTATTAACGTCAGACATCATTTCCTCACTTATTTATCGTTAAAGTTTAAGGTCATTTCATCTACTGCTAACTAGCCAGTTAATATTACTTAGGTCAGATTTTTATCTCAATGAGATGCGGTCTCACAATGATTAATACGCATTAATATAGGGCATCGCATTATAAAATATGACTATTCACTAAGCCAGTAATCCGCTGGAGTGTAAATTTGAAGTTTACTGCTGACAAATACCCTTTATTGAATACAGGGCAATAAAAAACCCCGCACGATGGCGAGGTAAAATGTCTGAAATTAAATAAACCTGTGATAACACTACGTCACTATTTCTCACTATTCGAGAAAAGCTAATAAGCTACGTGACATAGCTATCACTCTTATCACAATATATCGACTTTTGTAATTACGCAACCTGATTGACGACTTTTTTTTGTACGCATTTATCAAATTCCAAAATAATCCCGGAAACTGCTAAAACGCCTTCAATAAATCCCTCGGCAGCCTGCAATCTTTTAGCGACTTCGTTATGAGAAATGCCTAATTTATTTCCCATCGCCCTTAATGGCAGCGCTTTAATGTAGTGCATCACGATTAACTGGAAGTAATAGGCGTTGTACTTCTTCAATCGCAGAACAGCCGCATCAATGGCAATCCCATCATCATCACAACATTGTGTACGGCTCTTTCGGGTACTGGGAACCAGACCTTTGAACCCGGCCGCAATGGGTGACCAGTCAACATCACTATTCCCATTACCCGCCCATGCGCCCCATTGGTTGAGTATCATCCGCATATCACGCATTTGCACACTCCCTCACCAGCATTCCCATGAAGCCTCTTTTTTTCTGACAGTGTAAGTTAAGTAATTTTTTCATAATGCCTCTGCTGTACTGTCCTTTTATTTTCCCATTTGATGTTGTCTCAAAACCCCTGTTTGTTGTCTCATGTTGTCTCAATTTAAAAGTAAATATAATTACAATTCATATAGTTAATAAAAATGAGACAACTGAGACAACTGAGACAACAGGTTTAACCCTCACATGAGAAATTATTCGTCGTCGGGTTCTGGCACCAATACCATGATATAAGCCCGTTGCTGGATACCCCCCAAGTGCTTAAGGCGCGGTGTCTTTCCCTGAAAGCTCCTGCCACTGGCCGGCTTCCTGAGAATGCCATTTTTCACTAACGTATCCGCGAACATATCCACGTTAAACCCTTTGGCGATCTCCTGTTTGAATGTGCCAGGCAACGTATAGAAAACAATCGGCGCATCATCATGAACCCCCTTCTTCTCCCGGTAACCCGCTAAATCCCGTATCGGTAGATCCCTTTCGTCATAAGGCAACGGGGCATAACGGCTCATGCCATGAACATTCAAAAATGAAACGGCCTGCTCCACAATTTGCTCAAGCTCTTTATTCCCGGTGCCAAACTCAGCCACCCAGACATTAAAGATATATTGCAGGGCATCCCGGCACTCGCGCTCACTCCACCCGGTCACAACGCGCCCTAACAGCATGGCCGCTTCCAGCACCGCAAAGCGATCACTAACCCGCTGCACCTGCTCACCGTAGCTTTCAGGAATTAACTTGCCCCATCGGGTTTGGGCGTCAATATAGGCTTGCCTGGCTTCTTTTTGATGTGAGGACAAATAATCAATCCATTTCCTGCCTGCTGCTCCGTGGTGTTCCCGGCAACCCTGTTTTAAGGCGTCAGCATGTGCCTTGCCATTTTCCAGGCCGTGTAGCTCTTTGGCGCGTTCCATCGGAATATTCAGTAATCTGACCAATTGCCCGGCGTTAATTTTAATGCCCGCTTCAATGAGGAACGTGGGGATATCTTTTTCACCAGTACTGATAGCCACTGTTCGCCAGCTTGCCATAGGGCGGTTACCGCCTTCTTTCGCGCCCTGAATTTTGCCCTTTCCGTTAAACAGCGTGTAGGCTGACATGTGAACATGTTTCGGGTTCGCGCCCTGTCCGACTTCATCCAGCGATAACAGGCCGTCATTGTGTGCCAGGGCTTCATTGGCAATACCTAACGCAGTTCCGTACCATGTCAGACGCTGCTTATCGGGTTCACCGTATAAACTGGTGGCAATATCGGCGGTTGTCGTTTTACCTGCGGTTGACTGAGCATACAGATGAATGCCGAAGCCATCAGCCCCGACAATGCCCGCCAGAGGCGCAGCTAATGCAGTTGCAATACCCAGCATCATAAACGGGTTATTATTCGCCAGTGTTGCTACATGCTCACGCCAGCTTTCCGGCGTTCCTGAGACGGTATAGGCATTTGCTGACGCACTTCCCCCGTTAAACAAGACCGGTTGCCGGGGAATGCCAATCACTGAGCCATCCGGCATAATGTAGGCGCCTTCATGCCAGCCTGATTTTGCTGTGATACTCCAGATGTCCCTGGTATGGCTGCGGATTAACCAGTCAGCCAGGGTCGCCCTGAGATGACTTTTGGTTGTTACCTGTACGCCCCCTGCCTTGAGTATCCGCCAGCCTTCGCGCTCACCGATATCGGCTGACGCAATCCCTTTGGTGATCGGCTCCTTATTGCCGGTTGCTTCCCAGCGAACAATCAGGTATCGCTCATCATTTTCATCAATGCCTGTTCCGATAACCTCAACCCGTGAGCACAGCCATTGTTCTGATTTGACGATTTCACCCGTTTCCTTGTCTAACTTCGGTGTCACGTAAAAAATCCCCTCATTGCGCACATCAACAAACGGTATCAGCGGATCCTGTTCTTTCTCGCGATATGCTTCTAAATTAATCACCACTGACATTGGCTCCTTCTTCCCCACCGGATACAACCCGTTACTGAATGCCTGTTTTGCTGCCTCGATGCCGTTTTGCTGGCGATAATCGTCCCAGTCGGCTTTATGCTCTGTCGGTGGTAACGATACCCAGCCGTTAATAGCCCTGGCGGTCTTCTCTGCCGCTATCTTGCCGACATTCTTTTTGGGTTTACCCTTGTCGTCCAGTTCGTCCGGTGTGTGCCAGTCGTTATCTGCCGCCAGAATGATTTTTGCTTCTGACCATCGTTCTCTCACCAGTCCGGCAACCGTGGATAAATTGCCTTCATCAATTGCTGCCAGTATTAATCCCTCATGTAACTGGTTTACGGTTAAAGCGGTGGCGTAACCCTCGGTAATAATGATCGTGTCCGGCGTTCCAGTAATGGGGGATAAGGGGATAAAACTCCCCTTTTTCCGGGTACCAGAAACAAGGCGCTTTTCACCATTCGGCTTAATGACCTGAGCACCGGTAATTGTGCCGTCTAATACCTGAGTGACCAGTAACAACGAGCCATCTTTCAATAGCTTCTGATCGGGGCATTGCAGCCCCTTTTTAGTCAGATAATCAGATTGTCCGAAAACCGATTGAGCAAGCAACTTGTTAACCTTTTCGGCTATCGGAGGAGCCTCCGATTTCGGAGCCTCCTTTCTGGCGGGCTTGGGTTCAGGTAAAGGTGGCACCAGCGCCTCAGAAGCCGCTTTCACCGCCTCTGTGATCGTTATTCCCTTCGCCCTCATCAGTAAATCAAAGCCATCCCCGTAATTCGGGTTATCACACTGGCGACAGTGCCAGTCCCCGTTATCGTGGTCGTCCATGAAATGAAAGCGGTCAGTACCGCCGCATATCGGGCAAGCACCATGCTTACCCTTTGCCGGAACATCCACCCCACAGGCTGCCAGCACCCCTTGCCACTGCCCTTGCGCCGCTGTTTTCACTGACCGAACATCAATAGATTTCATTGAAATGCTCCCTTGGCTGCGTAGGTGTTCGCCAGTGCGTTGAGGCGGAAGTTTTTTGTTATGAGTGCCATACTTCCCCCTTAGTGTACTGTTGGTGTGGCGTTATTCAGAGCGCCATTGGCAACATCAAGCGTAAAGGCTTCGTGTAGGTTATCCATCACCTCAACCCCCATTGGTGACAGCTTTAAAGGGCCGTTATCGTCCAGCATGCCGCTGTACATTAAGATGGCGTTCTCTGTGCCTTGCACCTTACCGAACCGCTCAAGCAGCGCGCCCTCGATATTGTTTGCCATGGCAAAGCGTTCACAGTCCATTAGCAAAGGCAATGACACGCCATGATTACAGTAGTAAGGCATCTTGTTTTTGGCGGTGGTTTCCATGATGTAAAGCGTTGCGACCAGCCAGCGGAAAGCAAGTAAATCTTTCTCTGGATCGCCCTGTGCGTGGTCTAAATATTCTGCAATCAGGCGCATTCCTAACACTTTTTCGTTATCCCATTCACCGGCATTAGCACGAGTGGGAATATCTGCCAACGGTATCAGGCCACTATGCTCAAATATCCCGTTCTCGTTGCGCTTCATGACATTTACGTCTGCTCCGATAATTTCAGTGTGATATTTGTTCATTACTTACCCTCCATAGCGTCATTCAGTGACTGGTCAATTTCTCGTGCGCACGTTAAAGCGACACAAATCATATTGCGCGTTTCGTTATCTCGTTCCGCATCCAACCATGTAGAAAGTAAAGTGATTATCTGCTCAGTTTTTGCCTGGGGTATTTCAATTAAGCACTCAATCAGGCGTTTTTGCTCCGCACTCATTCCATCCCCTCCGCTGTCTTGTTAGCTTCCTCAATCAAAAACACCGCAATATCACCGGATAACCTCGCCATTAACGAAGAAATAACGGCTATTTCACTGCCCTCTATTCGATGGGGGTATGACTCAATCAGCTGGTTAATAAATTCGAGTTGTTGCGCCTTTTCAGCCGCTTGATGAAGGGTGATAAGCTTGCTCATTCTTCACCCCCGGTTAGTGCTTCACCTACGCGACGAAAACCCTTTCTGACTTCAATATGACTTACCATTTTGGAAATCCCTCCCGGTGATGAATTTCAAAATCTGCATGCTGCGCTGTGTCATTCAGAGCTTCGGCGATCCGTGGTAAATACATCAGCGCTTCACCGATACGACGTAAATCCTCTCTTGCCTGACGATTGTCATAGTTTTCGTTATCGGCTGACCAGAAAGCCAGTTCGCCCATTGCCGACATCGCCGCCATCACTGCGCTATGTGCACCGTCTGAATGCTTGCGTAAGTCTTTCAGTTCTTCAGTGTCCATCGTGCTGAGATTAGTACGTACCAAGTGGTTATAAATATCAGACATAATCAGGCTCTCCCTGCGTAGGTGTGTTCTTTAGTGAAACGGCTTAAAGGCATGGTGCACGGGCTTTGATACCCTTCACGGACAAACGTCACGCGATTAAAGGCAACTGACAGCACCTGAACGGTATCTCCGTTCTTATGGGTGTAATAGTCATGGGGGGTGGGGTTACGCATGGTTCACCCCCTGAACGGTAGACATATCGCTATGGTTGAAAGGGGTATCGATACCGATATCCCATGCTTGACGAGAGACGAATACCAGAGAGGGAATACCTGCCAGTAGACGGGCTTCACCTTCACTGTCTGCCAGTACGGTAATCAGGCGCACCGGGTGAATATCCACCAGCCGCTGAGTGCCGAATGCAATTAGGAATGTAAATTTAAGGCGAGTTTGGTTATGCTGTGGGGTATCCATAGCGTAAGCCTCCTTTACGTTATTGGTTAGAGGCCCAGTTAGTGTTCGCGCACTACTGGGCTTCGCTATTTGTATTCCTTGAACATTCAAGGTGTGTTTCATGTTATTTCTATGAGAAACACACGTCAAGGCTTTTTTGTATTTCTTTTTTGTGTATAATGAAACACACTTATTGTAAGGAGTTTCATTAATGCCAACGCCAAACAAAAATGCAAAGTCACAGTTAACTACCGTCCGTGTACCACATGATGTAATGGAGGGAATGGAAGAGGTAAAACAAGATAATGAAAGCAACGCCAGATTTATTGTTACTGCTATGCGTGGAGAAATAGCCCGCCGCCAAAGTGAGGGCGATTGCAAAGATCCGCTGCTCTCCTCCCTTGATGCCCTTGCCCGTGTTGAAGAAATCGGCACAAAAGCCAATGAAGAAATAAGACTGCTTATCAGTGTTGCGCAGGAAGAACTCCAGCAACGCAAAGCCAAAACTTCATCTGAGCAATAAATAACCAAGGCAATAATATTGACTTGGTTGACTGACCCTCTTAAAGAGGGGTAGTTAACTGTTTGATTTAATTCATGACGCAAATTTGCGTGATCCCAAAGGGTAGCATTCGCCGTGCTATCCTTTTCTTTTTGTGCTCCTCTTAATGATGACTGCAAAGTTTGCGCGTCGCTAAATGATACGAGCAAAGTTTGTGCAACCCTTAATGAGGTGTGCAAATTCTGTGAGTCAGTATTACTGCCCTGCAAAGTTTGCGAGTAACTAATAGTAACCCGCAAAGTCCGATTATCGGACATTGGATTTTGCAGCGACGAATTTCGTCGGCACAAATAATCACCTGTTTGCATACCGATATTTTCGGTGGTCAAATTATGACCAGACTGCATATTTGCAGCTTGATTAAATATCAATGGGTTAGGTAGCCACCCCGAAATTATCGGGGAGCCTAAACTATGACCAAACGCCAAATATGGCGTCTGGATATTTATCAATGAGTTATTGAGGTGTGAGAAATTTTTCGCATACCCATCAGCTAAAATTTCAGCCGATGATTGGAAAACCAAAGTGACGGCCTCGGACAAATCAATGAGTTGCTGTAGGTGTAACTGAACGGAAAATTTCGCTGAGTATTCATTGGTCATTGATTCAGTGGCCATTGAGCCAGCCAAAGTGAGGACCTCGGCTACAGCTTGGTATGCTAAGCATACTGAGTATTTTATAACCATACCTCTTAAAGAGGTGAGCCTCTGAGATTGAGAACTCCTTAACTTCAAGGAGTCACCAGAAATAATTGGATAACTTAAATCGATAAAATTGCTTCCGCGCATCATTTTATTTCTCTCACCTCAATACCATTAGCTGTATACCCCTGAACCCGAACGCCCTCGACACGGTGGCGCTTTTTAGTCAGAAAGCGAATGTGATCGGCATAGACATAGAGCCACTGACCATCTACAGCAATGCGCTTAAATGTTTTTATTGGTCGTTTTGTATACTGGACAAATGGAGTTATCTTATTGTTTTCACGTGATTGTTTTGAGCACACCTCTTTGAATCCTTTATCTTTGTGCCGATAAACCCAAAACAATTGATATTCACCTGTAATCTGACGAGTACGAACTTTGACATAACCCAGCCTGCGCATGAGTTTGCTAAATTCGGCATCATTGCGGATCAGCCTGCTCAGATATTCCAACGGCTCACGCTTCCAGCCTTTCGCCTGATAGCACTTCGCCAGTTCATGATGGTGCTGCTTATTGAGAATAGTGTATTTGTCCGGCTGGTTTGGATTGCGGTATAAAACCCAATTATCCACCGCTTGTTTTCGTTGTTTTTGCTCAATCAGTAATGCGAACGTCGTTAAGGGCACACCATTTTTGCGCGTGTGATATTCGGAACTGATTGAAGCGATGATATTTAGGGCATAGCTATCAATATCTTTTAGCTGGACAAATCCATAATAGTTACCACTATTCAAATGGTTAACTGAGCACACCTCTGAATAATACTCATAGGACTGCTTATCCCTCCCCGTCAGCCCTGTATCACTATCCGCATCGTGAACCGACACACCAGAATTAATCCAGACCAACCCTTGTCCATTGTGACGCAAGCCCAAATCAGTGAGTGTACAAATACCCCTATTAATCGATGACCAGTCACCGGAAATAACCACTTTACGGATAACTGAAATATCGTTCTGGCTGTTTTCAGAGTGAGCGAGTCCCTGACCATTTAAAGCCACCTTTTTAGATGTCATATTCTTACCCTGTCTTAATTAATTTGATTTTCGGCTATAGGGGTTATTTACATTCTCTACTGTTGGCGGGTTACGAACCCAATGAAGTAGATCACTGAGCAACCAAGCACAGGAGTTACGCCCAAAATGACAGCGGGGCGGGAATAAACCTAATCTTTCTAATTTATGGCAATGACTGCGAGAAATACCGGATATTTTCTCCCGTTCCCTTTCTCTTATTCGCCGTTCAATTTCACCATAAGCGGAAAGAATATATTTCCGCTGTTCGTCGGTAGGTAATATAAATTTCGGCATTACATCACCTCACTGCGAGATTCAGCGATGCGTTGTGATATCCAGTCATCTATTTCTGACTCAATAAAAGCAACTGAACGAGTGCCGATTTTGACTTGTTTAGGGAATCTATTATCTGCAATAAGTTTGTAGATCCACGCTTTACCGTAGCCAGTTCTGCGTTGAACTTCGGGTAAGCGGATAAGATTTTCTTTAAGTGGTGTTATTGCTGGCATGTAGCCCTCCCGTTATCTAGTCCTAGATATGTCTTAATGGACGTTATTTGATTTCAGGGAATGCTAAGCTAATTTTATTGAACAAGAAATGACACATTAATATAAATATGCACACTAATATGCCATGTTAATAACTAATTCTATAAGAAAGTAGAGAGTCATGACAAAAATGAGTGATTGTCTCTCTATCTTTGTCCTTTATAGGTTTTCCAACTCATACTCAAATTTATGCCTCAATAAATGTTTTCTACTGGAAAGCGGGTTTACATATTGACCTCTTCTCGTATCGGGAAAGTAGCATTGTGATCTTACCAACTCTTTTATTTTGTTTTTATTTTCACTTATAACCTCATTATAATATATTAAAGAATTATGTTTTTTTTCTTTGCTTTCCTTTGTTTTTTTTACAATCCTAGAGATTGTTCTTGGGTCAATGTAATTATTTAGCATGGGTGATGCAGATATTAGAAGTAACGCTTTTTGAATGCCCTCTTTATCATAACTCAAGAGGGATTTTGCAATTTCAGAAAGAAGCACTCTTTCTCTTTTTGTTTCATCATCTCTTTTAGTTATTAGTTCATTTTTAAGTGTGTTTATTTTTGAATCTATAACTATAGGATTTAAATTGCTGTCTCCATTTATAATATTATAATAATCCTCATTTGTATTTGAGGATAAAATCCAATGTGTATTTAACTCTAGTACATCTTGCAGTTTTTCTTTATATTTTTCTAAAAAAATTATTTTTCTCTCTAAATAGTTTGTTAAATCAAATTTAGCTAAGTATGCTGCAAAATGATTTGCTATTCTACATAATAATTGTATGTCATCAATTTTCTTAAACTCGCCGCTATCACATTTTGTTTCTTTATATCCATCAATGGATAAAAAATAAAGACTATACTCATAAAAATTTACGTTGTAATTATATTCCATTCCAAGCAATTCAATAGCCCGGTTAATAGAAGCCGTGGATATAAAATCATTAATGATTTTATGTGAATCATTAATTTTTACATCAAGTGAAAATTTTTCTAAGACCTTCTCACATTTTTTTGCCGTTTCCATTTTACCTTCAATAGTGTCAGTGCTTATCCTTATAGAAGCTAACGCACATAGCCTTATATCTCGATAAAATTGAAGGATTTGCATTGCATGGTAATTGATCAAATCAAAATCAATCGATTTAATATCCATATGCTACCCCACACCCTCTATTTAGTAGGAGCTATGCCAGCCCGTAGAGGTGTGCGGGTTTTCGGGAGCGACCCTAGACATAGCTTTATTCTTTAACATATTGTATAGTCTACTAAAGTCAATTACCTCTGTCTATTCATCCAGTTAGGCTCGTTTCCCAAATTTGCCATGTACCACATTTTCGCCTCGTTCGAGCGCTTCCATAAAATCAGCGTACCATTGAAGCATTTCCCTGCGTCCATCCAAATGAAGGGCATGATTATACGTGCCCCTAATAGTATTTTTATCAACATGAGCAAGCTGCAATTCCACCCATTCAGAAGGGAAACGTTGTTCATGTAGTACAGTGCTCATAGTGTGCCGGAACCCATCCCCGTAGCTCTACCGCCATACCCCATACGCTTCATCATCATGGTATTCATAGCCATTTCACTGAGAGGTTTTTTATAATCAGTTCGACTAGGGAATACATATTGGTATTCACCACTAATTGGGATTAATTGCTGAAACAAAGTCACCACCTGATCTGACAAAGGTACGCTGGTGCGGCCTACGCATCTTCATTCTTTCCGCAGGGATTTGAATAACCTTCTTTTCTAAATCAACTTCACTCCACTCTAATTTTCTTAATTCACCAGGGCGCAATTTCCGGTAATAATTAAAATTCTCAGTGCATGTCTAACAACCTGACTGCCCATGTGCTTATCAATGGATTTTAGGAATTCGGGTAACTCATCAACATCAAGGTGAGGGTAG
The DNA here is from genome assembly GCF_056632175.1 of Xenorhabdus sp. SGI 60. NCBI lineage: Bacteria > Pseudomonadati > Pseudomonadota > Gammaproteobacteria > Enterobacterales > Morganellaceae > Xenorhabdus > Xenorhabdus sp. SGI 60. The sequence continues at coordinate 2,541,122 of NZ_CP196860.1, forward strand.
TGCTCTCTTTTGTGGGGAATAAAAGCACTGGCAAGATCGGGGGCTGGATTATACTCAGCTCGACCGGTGATAATTGCGTATTTCCAAACTTCGCCACAACGTTGACGGACTTTTTTTAACTTCTCAGTCGCCCCACGTTTTTCCATTCTCGAAAGAACATCCAGTAATTCCAAGGGCTTTATATCTGCTATTGGTCTATTGCCAATATAAGGAAAGACGTCATTTTCAAAAGCACTCATCATGTCAGCGCGATACCCTGCCGACCACCTATCTTTGCGTTTTTCGTACCATTCAAGAGTAATTTTTTCAAAAGTATTTTCAGACATGATAGCGCTTTCTCGCTTCTTCTGCTTTCTATCTTCAGAAGGATTAACGCCATCAGCTAGAGCGGCACTCTGCTTCTCCTTGCCTTGCTTCCGCTAAAGATACCTCAGGGTAAGTACCTAAAGAAATCATCTTCTGTTTACCGTCAAAACGATAACGGAATCGCCAACCTCTAGATCCATTTGGTTCTATCAACAACCAAAGCCCATTTCCGTCAGATAGCGTATAAGACTTTGCTTCTGGCTTGGCTCTCTTAATTGCCACGTCTGTTAGCTTCATCATTTCACCCATGTGTATAGGAAGATATGTATAGGAAAAACTATACACAAAACTATACACAATTTCATGTCGCTTTCAGAAGACGTTAGTGAGATATTAGGAGACTTGGGTTTATTATTATTTATTGATTTTACTTGAAAAAGTGGACTTTAGGAGACGTTAGAAGAAGTGTAAATGGCGGAGGAGGAGAGATTCGAACTCTCGGATGGTTTCCCATCGGCGGTTTTCAAGACCGCTGCCTTCAGCCGCTCGGCCACCCCTCCGCGATGTCGAGCACTATAAACATCACCGTTCCCAATGTAAAGTATTTGTCTGTTCAACTGCCGTTAATTTATTCACAACACTGTCTCTTGGTCTATTTATTCAGCATTTTTGGTAATCTTTCTTGGGGATAGTAGTGATTTTTGCTAAATTGCGGCCATCGTTATTAGATGGTAAAAAGTTATGTTGGTATTTGAAAGTCGTGAGATCGAAACTGATGCACAAGGTTATCTAAAAAACTACCGTGATTGGCAAGAAGCCATGGCTCCTATCATTGCCGAGCAGGAATCAATCGCTCTAACCGAACAGCATTGGGAAGTTATCCGTTTTGTACGTGAGTTCTATGAAGAATTTAATACTTCACCCGCTATTCGTATGCTCGTCAAAGCGATCGCCCAAAAATATGGGGAGGAGAAAGGGAATAGCCGTTACCTCTATCGCCTGTTTCCCAAAGGGCCTGCAAAACAAGCAACAAAAATTGCAGGCCTTCCCAAGCCAGTCAAATGTATTTGATCTATTCATCCGCCGCTAATGGCGGATGCTAAAATCACTCATTTCTTCTACTTCACAAAACTGAGATTGAAAATGTTCTATTTTGGCACCAGGAGGCCCACCCCGCTCTAGCCAATGTGTTAACATTTTGATTTGTCCATCATTGCCACAAGCGACAATCTTCACACTTCCATCATTCATATTACGAACATATCCCACCAGCTTATTTTTCTTTGCCCAATGGTAAGTGTGATAACGGAATCCAACTCCCTGTACCTTTCCGTAAACATAAATAGTCATGCTGCATTTAGTCATCGTTATATTCCTCCCGGATAAGATGGTAAGAACTTTGAAACGTTAAACCTGCTTTTGTTATTGTATTTTATATACGCAACAGCTAACCTGAAATTATGAGATGGCGGTCACATGCTATCTTGATTTCAAAAATCATGCAAAATTCCGGCTACCGTTACCGGGAGTGCGCTTGAAATTCACCTTACCGCCCTTATATAAGAGTCATTGCAAGGTTTCTTTGGAGGTGGCTATGATGATCGCCAGCAAATTTGGTATCGGCCAGCAAGTACGACATAGATTGCTGGGTTACTTGGGTGTTATTGTAGATATTGATGCTGAATATTCTTTAGAACAGCCGCAGGAAAATGATATTGCATCTAATGCTACCTTACGTTCAGCGCCGTGGTATCACGTTGTGATGGAAGATGATGATGGTCAACCTATCCATACTTATTTGGCAGAGGCCCAATTGACTTACGAAACATCAGATGAACATCCAGAACAATCTTCTCTGGATGAGTTAGCCGAATCTATCCGCAGTCAATTACAAGCTCCACGACTACGAAATTAAATACTTTTATTACCGTTATCCAATGCATAACAGTAAGGTGGTGAATAATGAACCAATCGCCGCCTTATTCACTTTTCCATCCCCAACCGCGGGATTTCAATTTTTGGGCAACGATCCATCACAACGTCTAGCCCTTCATTTTCCGCCAATAATTTTGCTTCTTCATTGATAATGCCTTTTTGTAACCAAAGAACTTTGGCACCAATGGCAATTGCTTCCTCCGCAACACCATAAACAGCTTCTGCGTTACGAAATACATCAACCATATCGACGGGTTGTTTAATATCAGATAATTGCCTCACAACAGGCTGGTTCAATAAAGTCCGCCCTGCCAGTTTAGGGCTGACAGGAATAACTTTATACCCCTGATTCAGTAAGTATTCCATAACCTTATAACTTGGACGATCTGTTTTCTCACTCGCTCCGACTAACGCGATGGTTTTTACCTTTACCAATATATTCGCTATATGTTGATCACTCATTTTGTCCTCCCATCTCCTCTCAGCATTTTTCATTTGGTTTATCTGCTACAGTGTTTATGATAAATAATTTAACGCGATGCTCGACTTTAACATCCTATAACGTTGGCTTGTTGAAGCCAGTCGCGTTGACTTTTACCTTGTTTAAAATTGGCAAAAATACCCAACGTGTGAGAAAGCAGTTTTCTGGCAATTCGATTACCCAAATGCCACAAATCCCGCGCCCAGCACTTCTCGATAGCAAATTGCCCGGCGAGTTGACCAATCACGGTTTCAATTAAACGGCGTTTGTCATTAATACGCTTTCTGATTTCCCTGGGGATCGGATCATCCATATTGGCACGCACCGGCGTAATCATCTCAATGCCCTGCTTTTTCATTTCCTGTTTAAACTCAACGCCTAAATACCCTTTATCGCCCAGCAAATAGCCTTTTATCGGGACGGACAAATCCCAGGCCGCTTCACGCTCACTGACGCTCGCAGGTGTTAACGTGAGCCCCGTGACTACGCCGGTTTCATCTATCATCAGATGCCCCTTAAAGCCGTAGTATGTTTCGTTCTTGGCGGCACAATATCCATAATCCGCTTGCCCTTTAAAGTTGGCGCTGCCTTTCGCTCTTTTGAATCCACAGACGGGCAGGGGAAATCCGTCGATAATATGCACCGGTCTGTCGAGCGCGCCCAATAACGTCGCCAGCTGCTCTTGCAGCTTTTGTTTGACAACCCAAAGATTTGCCGCCTGTTTAGCAAAATTGGCGCGTGAGCCCAGTCCCGGAAACCACTCGCGCCAGTGGTCAAAAAAGTATTTCCAAATCCCTTTATCTGTTGAAAACCCTAAGAATTCACCAATCACTTCCATCGTGATGACTTCGGCATCGCTCATCTTAGGTGGGTGCCCCCGGCTTCGTAATCGTGTGCCTTGCTGTAACGCCGTTAAATTATCGTCTACCCAACAAAACACCCAAATGATAAAATCTTGCTGTGACATAGCCTTTTGTTCCTTTATTTCTCTATTTTTGGCGATTTAAAGTTATAAAGGAGCGGCTATGTCATTCAACTCAATAAAAGTCGAGATTGTATTCATATAAAGGTATCTCTATGGAATCAACTGGTCGCACCTTAGCTGAATCGAAAAATATTGCTCTTGTCGCACACGATCATTGTAAAAATTCCCTGCTGGCCTGGGTTAATACCCACAAGGCTTTGTTAGCAAAGCATACTTTATATGCCACAGGAACGACGGGGCATTTAATTCAGCAGAAAACAGGATTGTCTGTAACAAGTATGTTGAGTGGGCCAATGGGAGGCGACCAACAAATCGGTGCGCTGATATCGGAAGGCAAAATCGATGTTTTAATCTTCTTTTGGGATCCTTTGAACGCGGTTCCTCATGATCCTGATGTTAAAGCGCTGCTACGCGTGGCAACGGTTTGGAATATTCCTGTCGCAACAAACTGTTCAACTGCCGATTTTCTTATCAATTCAGCACTTTTCTCTCAAGATGTTGATATTAGCGTGCCAGATTATCAGCGCTATCTCAATGAGAGATTGAAGTGATTTCAACAGCCATCAGGGTGAAATTTAGGGCTTACGTTGAATCGGTACGCCCAATTGCGCCAGTTGATGAATGAAAATAGAAGAGTTTTTCAGCTTCTGCATTAGCCAAACCTGCTTTTTTGCTCGTGTCAATGCGACGTATAAAAGACGACGCTCTTCCGCATCAGGGAAATTTTCAGGTTGTGGCAATAGAACTTGTTCTATCACAGATTCCCTTTCCGGCGCCGGAAAACCGTCTTTGCCCTGTTGCAATCCCAATATAATGACATAATCCGCTTGCTGCCCTTTAGCCGCATGAATTGTCATGAATTCAATCTTCAAATTTGGCCAGCGCGTCGGCGCTTTTTTCAATAATTCGGGTTTGAGATAGTGATAGCGAGCCAATAATAAGATGGTTTCTTGTCGGGTAACATAACCACTCATTTTATTAAGTAATGCCTCTAATTGCTCTTCCGGTAAAATAACAACCGATTTTTTATTGCCTTTCGTCAGACTACTAAGAGGCTTTTTTAATTGATAAGGATTTTGTTGCACAAATTGGTTGGCAATCTCCCTAATACGGTCATTAAGACGATAAGTCGTATCCAATGCACATTCAGCTCCTTTACCAAAATAGGTTGAAAATGCTGTCGGTAACGATAATTCAGTGCCACTAAAGCGATAGATTGCCTGCCAATCATCTCCCACAACAAATAAATGACTTTGCTTATTTTGTGCCTGCAATGCCGTTAATAATTTGATCCCCAAAGGAGAAATATCCTGAAATTCGTCCACCAGAATATGTTTCCACGGGCTGATAAATCGACCTTTCTGTAAAATATTCACCACCTGATGGATCAAACCAGAAAAATCGATCGCGCCCTCAGATTTCAATGCCGATTTCCAGGCTTTCAGCAAAGGTGCCATCAGCCGCAGACGCTTCTGAAATGCATCAATATAAGCAGCAGGTGCCTGTTCAAACATCTCTTTTTGGCTGCCACCCTGCATACGCATTAATTCCAGCCAACCTTCTAAACGAACCGATAAACGAGACGTCAATGACCTATCATGCCAATATTCACCTTCCGGCAATTGCCAATTCAATTCTGCATTCAACCATTCTCGCCAACCTTTAGCCTGTGCTTTTTTTTCTCCACACTGTTTTTGCCATTCTTGAATGAGAAAATCACGGCGCTTTTGCATATTAATTTCCAGCTCGCTAATTTTTGGTGACTTATTACTGCCTTGCTGAATAATATGCAATGCCAGGGCATGAAATGTTTTGGCTTTTATTTCTTGGGTTCCTAAACGAGTCTGAATACGTTCATTCATTTTATCAGCAGCCTGGCAATCGAAAGCCAACAACAAAATTTGCTCTGGAAGTGCGTATTGACGTAACAATAACCACCCTGAACGCGCAATTAAAACAGCAGTTTTCCCACTGCCCGCCCCCGCTAATACCAGAATATTTTGTTCACCATTAATCACTGCCTGACACTGAGACGATCAAGTGGTGACACTTCTATTGTCTGGAAAAATTGTCCATATTGTACCCGCATATGATCAACCCATTGCCGGTTCAGCGTTTGGATTATTTTTTCGCCTTCTTCTGACCAATCCAGACAAATCTTATAATTGTCACGACAATTTTCAAATTGTGCGACTCGTTGTAATGGCAAAGGTAAAGCCTGAAATGTTTCCTGAATTTGTTGCTGCACGGAAGCTAAATCCGTAGTTTTCAGCCAACGATTCTGTTGTTTGACTTTAGTTATATCATTTACTTGAGCGGCCAAAACATCAGCACTGACTTCGCTCATGGCGAGGCTCCATTTTTGCCATTCTTTTAATAGATAATGATAAAAACGTTGTGTTTGCTGCCATTCAGTGCCATGCAAGCGAACCACTTTTCCTTCTGGCAGTTCAAATTCCAGTTCCCCCCAAACAATCCCTCGCTTACACTGGATACCAATTAATTGATTAAATGGGATAAGGTACTGGTGCTTATCACCGCTAATTTCAATGCCAGCATTAAGTAGACGTACCCGATTATAAGGATGCTGCGCGAGGCGTTGGCCGATTTGCGTTGATTTTAGTTCTATTGTCATGGCACCGTACCTGAAAATTGTTGAACTTCTTCATCACGTCAAGGTTGCTAGGGGTATTTTGTGCTAACGGTTTTATCCAGTTCCCGCCATTTTCTGTATAACAGTCATACCCTCTATTATATCCGTATATTCATTGCACTAACAGGAACCACCCTTATTCCCTGGTTATTAGGGGAAGAACTCAAAATAATCATTCCACTGCTACTGGGTGTTGTTGCGGCAGCATTAACCGATTTGGATGACCGTTTAGTTGGCCGATTACGTAACCTCACCATTACCTTAATTTCTTTCTTTGTTGCTTCCGCTTCTATTACATTGCTGTTTCCTTATCCATGGCTTTTTATGCCTGGTTTAGCTGTATCCACTTGTGGTTTTATTCTGCTTGGAGCATTAGGGCAACGTTACGCCACGATCGCTTTTGGTGCTTTGCTAATCGCCATTTATACCATGCTCGGTTCGTCAATCTTCCCTGTCTGGTATCAACAGCCTTTATTACTGCTTACCGGAGCAATCTGGTATAACTTATTAACATTAACAGGCCATTTATTATTTCCGATCCGTCCCTTGCAAGAAAATTTAGCGCGCTGTTATCAGCAACTTTCAGCGTATCTCTATACCAAAAACAGCCTGTTTGATCCCGATTCTGAGGCTGAGGAATATAAACAATCAATGTTTGATGTTGCCATGGCGAACAGTGCATTAGTCGCCACGTTCAATCAGGCCAAAAGTTCTTTGTTAAGTCGTTTAAAGGGAGACAGAGGACAACGGGGGACTCGCCATACATTGCATTATTATTTTGTGGCCCAGGATATCCATGAACGTGCCAGTTCATCCCATGTTCAATATCAAAAACTACGTGAAGTGTTTCGCCATAGCGATATTATGTTCCGCGTCCAGAGATTGCTTTCCATGCAAGCCCGGGCATGTGAACAGGTTGCACAATCTATTATCCTGCGTAAGCAATATCAACATAACCCACGGTTTGAAAGTGCATTCAGCTACCTTGAAAGTTCGATTGAACGTTTAAGAAATCAGCAAGGCACTGACACTAAGATGATGGCATTTGATAATTTGTTGAAAAATTTACGTGCCATTGACGCCCAATTAGCCGGGCTGGGTTCAGATCAATATCTTCTTTCTCAGAACACCTTTCTAAAAGATAAACAAGAAGAAACACAGTTATCCGAGGAGGCTTTAACTGGCTGGCGTGATATCTGGTTTAGGATCAGAAGTCACCTGACACCACAATCTGCCCTATTTCGCCATGCTATTCGTATGTCCATTTTGCTGTGTACTGGTTATGCCATTATTCAGCTATTTGATTTACAGCGTGGATATTGGATCTTGCTCACCAGTTTATTTGTCTGCCAACCGAACTATAGCGCCACTCGCCGCCGTCTGGCCTTACGTGTGATTGGTACACTGGCGGGAATTTTAATTGGCCTGCCCATTCTCTATTTTGTCCCTTCCATTGAAGGCCAATTAGTGTTGATTGTTATTTCTGGTATGCTGTTCTTTGTCTTTCGTAATAGCCAATATGCACATGCAACACTCTTTATCACTTTGCTGGTATTACTGAGTTTCAATTTATTAGGCGAAGGGTTTGAAGTAGCGCTGCCAAGAATCATTGATACATTAGTAGGTTGTGGTATTGCTTTACTTGCTGTTAGTTTTATCTGGCCAGATTGGAAGTTCCGTCAATTGCCTCAAGTGATTACCCGCACAATGGGAGCTAATTGCCGCTATCTTAGTGCAATTTTAATCCAATACCACCAAGGCAAAAGTAATAGCCTGAATTATCGGGTCGCCCGTCGTGAAGCTCACAATTGTGATGCTGAACTGGCATCAGTGATCTCAAATATGGCATCGGAACCCAAAAATTATCGTATTTCCCAAGAAGCCGCTTTTCGTCTGCTATGCCTCAATCACACCATGTTAAGTTATATTTCTGCATTAGGTGCCCATCGAGATAAACTTAACGATCCGGCAATCTTAGAAATTCTTAATAATGCAATCTGTTATGTTGAATCCACATTAGAACAAGGCCTGGTAAATGATGCTACATTGCAAGCCAAGGTGAATAATATGTTAGAAAAAATTAATCTGATACCTTCTGAAAGTAACAGTAAAGTCCAGCTTATACTACAGCAAATAGGATTGCTCATTGAACTATTACCGGAAATTGTTTGTTTAAAAAGACAATTTAGTGAGCAAGATCCACACTAATCAGTTATATCCAGGGGCAGTATCGCCTCTGGATATATGAGGGAATGATTGTCTCCTAATAAATTATTAAACACCATTAAAAAACCACCATCAAATAAATTATATAAATAAACACTCCATCAATTTTCAATAAAATTGATATTTACAAAAATTAATATCATAAGTGTTCGTTTTTGATATTGATTATATGTGAAACTTCTATAGAGTCGCAAATCTATAAAAAAACAATAACAAATTATATTTATTTGATTTTTTATTAATAGCGATAATTATCACTTTTGAATTTATAAACAAATGGAAAATAATATGGAAGAAACAATTGCCATTGCTAAATATCCGATTGGTCTGGATCCGGAAAAGCTTTTTGCCACCCCCAAACTTAACTATGCATTTATACGTATAAATAACATTTGTAATGCACGTTGCGAATTTTGCGATGTATGGCAAACTGCTCAGATTGATGCGCATAAACAAATAGATATGGCTAAACTTTGGCAAGAATTAGAAGCGCTCTCACCACAGGAAGTCAATATTCATGGGGGAGAAGCTTTTTTGTCGAAAGATTTTCTGACTATTCTTGATTGTAATAAAAAAACACCTATTTCTATCACCACTAATGGAACCGCTTTATCCAATAAGATCTTCAATCGTATACAGAACAAGAGCCATCTCGTCAAAAAATTTTACATCTCAATTGATCATGTAGAACCTGAAAAAAACGGTGAATCACGCGGCATTCGTTGGTTAACAAACAATCTCTATGATGCAATGAAATATATTAAGCAGGAAATACCAGGTTCCGTTATTGTCGTCAATCATGTTGTCACTTCATTAAATTACGACACTATCGATAAGTTCCTACTTAAAATGGCCGAACTGCGAGTTGATGGTGTTAATCTTATTCCGATTAAAGATTACCCTATGCTGTTTTTAAATACTATCCAAATTAAATTATTTATGCAGAAAATAAATACCCTATTGGAAAGCAAAAAATTTCCACGTCATTTATTTATGGATGCCAACTACGAAATTTTCGGCCGTAATGAAGAAGATTATTGCCGAGCTGAAATGGGGCATTATAACGCTTCCAGTAAAAAAGCGTGCGCTATTCCCCTGACAACACTATTTATTGATGCCGTAACAGGAAAAGTCTACCCTTGCGACACTACGATGTATCGGCCAAACCCTGAACAGTATGTTATGGGGAATCTCCTGGAGAATTCACTCTCTGATATTTGGCATGGTGATAAATTCTCACTGTTCCGTAAAAAAATGTATCCCGTAATTACTTGCGACTGCATTAAAGGCTGTGATCCTGCCAATAGATTAAGGTAAAACTATGTCTCCAGAAATACATATCAATAATCAGGCTAGTTTTCATCGCGGGAAGCCAACTATTTTCTGTATGCCAGATATTCAAGATAGTGAGTATTTTATTCGACTCTGCTATCAACAGCATTTAAATGTTATTCTGTTGGTCAAGAAAAAATGGTTAGATTCAACGGATTGTTCTTTAGCATTGGCATATTTAGTCGTTGATGATCCATTAGCTAATCATGCCTGTAAAAAAATAATAGAAGCACTGAAACAGGTCAAAGACACACTCTCAATTCCCACAGCTCCAATTCACATCGACTATTTCATGGCATTTTCTGAGCTTCATGTTGAATTAATGGCCGCTATCGCTGCTTATATTAACCAGGATACCCACATCATTGGTATAGCCCAATCATTTAGAGATAAATGGGTCATGCGCAAGATGGCCAATGAACATGGGCTATTTTGTCCCAAATTCACTCTGGCATCAGAGATGCTCACTTCACCTGAATATTTCGAGTCTTTTACTGAATCCGTTGAGAATTCTGCCAGACACAAAGGCAATCAAGTCGGTTTTATTGTAAAACCACGCTCATTTTGGGGATCAATGGGTGTGACCGAATATCCAGATCGCACTTCCTTGTTTTATGCATTACAGGAACTGAATGCACCTGAAGAGTATCTAGTGGAAGAAAAAATCCAGGGTAAGTTACTGCATGTTGATGCAGCAGTATTCCAGCATAAGATTATCTATCAAGGCATCGGAGTTTATGCCTGTTCATTACTCTCTTCCGATCAAACCAAACCTGAGCATTTTATGTGGCATACCATGTTGCCAGATTCTCCAGATAGCCATAAGTTGTTTGAATTTAACCACCGGGTATTGCAGGCATTCAATCTCGAATACGGTTTTACTCATACTGAAATCTTCATTGAAGAAAATACCGGTAATCTCATACTTTGCGAAACCGCATCACGTCCACCAGGACTCAGACTATTCGACCTTCATGCGCAAGCCTATAGTAAGCATGCCTTTGATGTCTTTATCAATGCATTAATTTCCCCAGCTTCGATTGGCAAAGAGTCTGCTTTCTCCATAAATAACCCTAATCTCAATTGTATTGGGATGATCATTTTTAACCCGCCGATTGGAGAAGTAAAATCCATAACGCCTATAGACGAAATTATTGATGAGCATGTGATTGAATGGGAGCAATATGCCGAAACGGGCTGTTATTTTTCCAACTCCCATTACACTGAAAAAATGGGGTACATTATTTGCTCTGCCAAAAATGAACATGAGTGTCTGAAATATTTAAACAATTACAATAATAAATTTTATTATACAACCATAAAACAAGATTAATATGATGATAAGATACCTGTTTCTTATTTCTTTATTTATTAATGGCGTTGGCTCCAGTATTCTTGCCGTCGGATACCCCTATATATTATTATCTGAGGGCACACCAATGACATACTATTATGCCAATATGGGCGTGATATTTTTATTTACATCCATTGGTGCTTTGTTATGGGGCTATAAAATAGACTATTCAACAGATATTTGGAAATTTCGTATTGTTATATTATTAATTGAAATATTTAGCACACTGTTATTATTAATATTATTATTGAGTAATATAGCATTTTCTCCCATGATGTTGCTTCTATTTATCTCATTGTTAGAATTTCTTTTTGCCTATGAAATTCCATGGTCTCGTGTTGCCTGGCACGAACTTAATGACTGGACAGAGCAACAAGGTGGCAAGCATTTGAATGTCTCTCTCTATATTGTTATTGCTACATCGCTTATTTCAGCTATTGGCCCTGGATTTGGTGCTTTACTGGGAATTACTCAAGGAATAGATACAATTGTGACAATCAAATTATTCTCCCTGTTGCCTTATTTTTATGTCTGTTATCTTATGATAAAAATGCAGATAAAACGGACAGCAGAACAAAAATCTCAGTTATCCGTTGGGTTACGTTCTGTATTTCGGCAGAGTTATTATAAGACATTTGCCATTGCCATTGTCTTTACAATTTTTGCCAATGCATTTTTGATGGTAGCACTTCCTGTTGTTGTTATGGAAAGTTTGGCGAATGAAAGTTATGGATTGGTCACCCTGTTCTATTTATTCAGTGCCCTGATACCCATTTTCTGTACAACATTACTCAATAAAACAAGCATCGATAATCATATCCAACGCTATCCCATTTCAATATTTATTGGGCTGTTTATATTTGGCATTCTGTTTTTTCAGTTACAAATTTTTTATGCGAAATCATTTTTCTATTTGCTCTATAACATCGCAATAATCTATTTCAATGTCTTAATTACCAAGACCATTTATCAAAAGGGTTTGGAAATGCAACAAGGTCGTCTGTTTTCTTTATTTCAGATCACAATGAATTTTTCATTCCCAATAGCTGCAATCACCGTATCCATTGCTCCTGGTTCCACACAATCTTTTTTACCTGTGGCCGGTTTCTCTATATTTTTTCTGATTGCAATAGCTGTTTATTTAATCATTCAAATGAATAAAGTACCTGCTCCGGCCCATCATTGGCACAGGTGATATTAATAAAAATATTGATTATTAGGACTATAATATGTCATATCTTAGACCTTACCTCGGTAATACCAAGATTGCTGATAATATACAATACCGTTTGCAAACCGTTCTTGATAATAAAGCGGTGTTTAGATATGCCACAGAGAGCCAATATTGCCGTCAGGCGGAAAGGCTGTTACAAAATATTCTGCATACCCAACATGCTATCCTACTGACAAATGGTACTGTTGCGCTCAAAGCGGCTTTGCTTGGACTCAGGCCCAAAACAGGGCAATGGGTACTCATTCCTTCCATTTCATTTATCGCTACTGCCAATGCCGTACTCAGTTGCGGATTAATCCCTGTTCTCGTTGATGTCGATGACAATGGCATGATGTGTCCAGAGACATTAAACAAGATGTTAAATCAAATGGATACCAAACCTCTGGCAGTTATTGCCGTTCATTTGGAAGGTACTGCTGCTTCAATTGCTCAGATCGCCCAAATTTGCCAACAGCATAATGTGTCCCTGATTGAAGACTGTGCCCAAGCGATAGGTGTGAATTATCAAAATCAACCTGTGGGTACATTTGGCGAATATGGCTGTTTCAGTTTTCAGGCCAATAAATTAATCAGTAGCGGTGAGGGCGGTTTACTGATTGCCAAAAATAATTCTCTATTCATCAATGCCTGCATGATGACTGACCACGGTGCTGAACGTACAGCAGAGGGCTATCCAGATTGGAGCAATAGTATTGGTTTTGGTGACAATAATAAATTCAATGAAATACAAGCTGCATTACTGATTAACCAACTGGAACTTATTGAACAGTTTCGTGCCTTATTAATAGAGCGTTATCAAGCAATCCTGAAACATTTACCCATAGATTGGATCACCCCACGCCCAGAGGGTACGATACCCGTTTCTGTCTGGTTAAAACGCAGCAAATTGCCCAAAGATCGCTTCAATTCCACACTGCTATATGATTGGCAAGCCTGGGATCTGGCTAACCATCCGATTATAAAAAATCAGCTTTCTCCCTACTCTGACCGTTTCCCTTGGACTCTACAAGAAAGTCCACTCCCTGTATCAACATTAGAAAAACATAAAGTCATCGTGAGTGACCGCATTTGCCTGCCTGTACCTATCGATAATGCGATTTACGAAAATGTCTTACAATGGGCTATGGAAGGAAACCTATCATGATATTAGACAAGAACTTTTTCACTCAGCTCAACGGGAATAACCAGCCTGTCCAATATGTATTGGGAGGTTCTTGTATCTGTTATGCAAAAGGTGTACCTGCCCGACTTTCACTGCAAGATTTGATCGATTCTGTGCTGCCAACAATCATTGCTTCGCAGTACAATGCTCCTGTTTATCTCTATTTTCAATCCCATGAAGCCATCATGATGGCCGACTTGTTGCATTTTGATCCTCAACAAGCTAACCACAAAACAATGAGAGAATGGTTAGAAGCCGGCATCGTTTATACTTTGGAGCAGCTTAACATCCCTTTACCCCCAATCTATTGGGTGGATACCTCCGAAGATAAAATTCGCCAGCATATTGATCAATTGATTCCCCACATCAAAACCGTGTTGCCAGCCTCAATGCTATATGGTCTCTACGCCAAAAAACCGGATGCCACTTATCCACAGGGAACAGATGAAGAACAGATGATGTTGGATGTATATTACCGCAACATTACCCTTTATACCCCCGAATTCCTCAGCACAGCACTTGAAATTTCTCCAGAGCAAACGCTGTTTGTGGAAAATACCACGCAACAAAAAGCAATCCAGATTTATTATCATGTCATTGGGCAGAATTGCGATATATTGCTCTACACCCCGCCACCAAATACACAAGGAAAGGAAATGTGTTTGGGTAACAGCAATCATAAAATCGAGTTACGTCTCACCGCAAAACAGATTATGCACCGTGCCGCTAAAATTGGTCATGACGATTATTATCAAACCGTCTTTAATCAGCATTCTATTGTCGATATCATGCGAGGCTGGCAATTAAAGGTATTAGGTAATGACGCATAAAACTGTTGTTGTGATTAGAGGAACACCGGCAAGTGGTAAATCCACAACGTGCAACCACTTGAAAGATATCATGCTGGCGCAGGGGCTAACTGTCTCCTATTTACCGTGGGATACTTTTCATCATTTTGTTGAACCAAGAACATACCTGACGCTAAAAATCATCATGGAAGATACCTTGCGGTTGTTAAAGGTTGCTGATGATTGCCTTGATGCGGGCAGTGACTTGATCATTCTGGATGGCGTATTCATTTATCCTGAAGAAATTGACGCTATCCATTCCCTATTTACGCAAAAAGGTGTTCGAATTCTGCATTATCGGCTCGTTGCGCAGGAACCCACGCTGATTACCCGTAATCAGGAACGAGCTGTAGAAGATCGTTTACCCGCTTCCCGTATTAAAGAAGTCGCTCAGGATAGTTTGTGGGAGCACAATGTCCCTCATGAAACTTTGCTTGATAGCGCGAAATATTCTCCAGACGGTATTGTGACGCTGATAAGCCAGGCCATTATGCAACAATCTGCACCAATTGCCCTTTTTACCAATCCGACCACTTCTCATTTATGGCGTTTAGGAACAGTATTACGTTACCCTGAATTCAGGCGTTTTGAGCATGTTGATCTGGTTTGGCAAAAAGACCCGCAACAGTGGCAAAGCAATACATTCTTCGATTTCACTTTTACGACTCAAGAAGAAAAAGAATTATTCTCTTTTTTAAAGCGGCAACCTGTTTTATTTAAGTATCTGAACGCAAAATCCCGCGCCTATTTCTACCTGCATGATTTAGCGCAACAGCACGATTTACAATGTCATGAAGAAAGCAAATGGTCAGCCCCTATTGTCAACATACCGCCTGAAACAACAGTCGCTGACTTCTTGATCCAGCACTCAACACGATTAAAACGCAGTCTTAAGAAAGCACGCACCCACCATACCGTCACACGTTACAGTACTTCGAGTCAAACTGAGCAATTGTGGCAAGATGCTCTGTATGTGGACGCGAAAGGCTGGAAAACCATTCAACAGAGTGATATGCGCAGCCTGGGCCGTGAAGACCTCCAATATCTCCCTGGCCTGTTATCCAAAAGTAACCAGTATCATCTGGCAGTCACTTATGACGATAACGGTACTCCTGGTGCCTGGTCATTGATGATAAATAACGGTGCGGGTCAATGGTATGCCGCTAAATGGGGTTGTAGCTATCTGGGTAGAGAAAAATTGATGGGAATCAATTGTCTGGTTAATCATCTGGAAACACTCTATTGCCCTTATACTGGCCTTCAACTTGATCTATGGGGCAGAGAAAATGAATTCTATGACCAGTTAGCTAATGAATATATTGAGCGTCTTCATCTCAGGATCACACCATGATATCTCACCGCAATCTACTCGCTTTGCAAGATATACCGTCTCAGCAACATATCATGTCGCTGGACAATATCATGAACTCTGGCTGTTCAGTCCGGCGTTTTTTCCGCGAAGATCTACAAGCCGTGGCGACTCAGGGCTATTGCTTGATGCCAGAGTGGATATGTCAAAGCATGGTTGAATCTGTTTACGCAGCCAATTGGCAGCCACTCTTCTATCCTGTTTTACCGCCAGAACATGCCAGCATGATTTTGCAAGCGGATATCCAGGCTACGATGGCAATGCTAAACTCTCTTCCACAACCATGTGCCATACTTCTCGCCCATCCTTTAGGTTATATCGATCCAGGATGCATAGAATTTTTGCGAGAAATTCAAAACAACCACAATATCCACGTATTTCTGGATCTTTCTCAGGGTTATGGCAGGAAAGATTGTTTACAGGAGCTCCTGCATGTTCATGCCGCTTATTATTCTTTCAACGGCAATAAACTTCTCCGTACCGGTGGAGCATTGCGCCTTCGCCTAATAAACAGAGAGCAGATTCCCTCTTCTGTCAGAAATATTTTGACTACCTTTTATACCGCAGCCGAAGAAAAATTCGCGGTATTGAGAGAGCATCTACAGTCTCACTTTATTGAAGATGATATCCACAATGTCTCACTGTACGCTTCTTACCAATCAAGCCCCTATCGTACCGTATTAGATTGGGAGAAATGTTCTTCCTCCCTGCAAAAATTACTTAAAAATCAGGGACTGGTTCAGCCGTTACTTGCTAAACCTCGACAAGAAAAAGCGCATTCCAGCTTAAATTATCATCAATGGTGTGAGAAAGTGATGTTGATGTTTAGTTCACCAAGAGTTGAATGGAGTCAGTAAAATGTTAGAACTCAAACAAGTTACCCCTCAATCCCCCTTGTGGAATTCATTTCTTCATCTTTATGGAGAATATTTTCAACGCCATTGGCCAGAAGTCTTTGGGGATCAGTCAGAAGAAGCTATTGCAAAGGAAAATCATACTATCCTTGAGCAACGCATCCTGCAAGGTGACAGGGGGCTGTTTTTGTTGCTAAATGCCGGACAATTAGCGGGATTAACCAATGTGTATCTTGAACGGGAAGAAAAAGTAACCCTGAATATTGCTGAATTTTATATCAGGGATGAATACCAGCGCCAGAAGCTGGGTTATGGATTATGGCATGCCATGTTGCAATGGGGACGTCGCCACGGTGCAACACATGTTCATCTGGAGACAGATGCAGGAAAAAATGCCAACTTTTTTTGGCAATCTCATGGGCTTTCAAGCCAGCAAGTGGATGAACGTATGCACTACAGTGGCCCCATACCGCCCCTGAAGATACTGTGGATCAGGCATGGGCAAATTATCCCGCTTGACCATCTAGATTACTGCCCTGAAGATAATGTGATCGCCCTTGATGCCAATTCAATCAAACAGGCTAAAGAAATTGGTAGACGAATATTGGGGAAACTTCCGTGGCAAAATATTTATACCTCACCTCAACGTCGGGCGCTTGAAACTGCCAGAGCACTCAGCTCAGCATATCAATCTGGTTCAATACAAGAAACTGATGCACTTTGTGAATTCTTTCCAGAAGAGCTTATTGGCATGAAACTGGCAGATATTCCGCATCGCTACGGTGCAGATTATGCTTATCGGTTACTGTATACCCCCCTTGATTCCCCTTTCAAAGATTCAGAACAGGTGATGGACGCGGCCGATAGAATCCATCGTTTTATTATGCAAATTGGCGATGAGCTTTCAATGTCTTCTATGCGGATTATTATCTCCCATCAAAATTTGCACAATATTTTCTTAGCTCATTTAATGACAAATAATCTCAATCTTTCTGGACGATTACATCTTAATAACCTACATGGTAGTACCTTTTTATATTGTCCTTATACTAAACAATTTGATATAGAAAATGTAAATATTCCTTTATGAGAGAACAATATGTTAAAAAATATTCCATATATTATTTTTGACGCAGACCCCTTCTGTTTTGGCCCAATATCCACCACGTTAAATGTGGTGGAGAAATTAAAGCATCGGAATAAATTAACACCGGACACTAAATTTATTTTATTAGGCACACTGACTTCTTCTCAATTAGGTCAAAAATCCGGCCTGTTTGATGAAATTTATGAATGTGATACTACTTCGGTTACAGAACTTTCACGCTATTCTGAACTTATTTCTGGTGCAAGTTTGTATATCATTAATACTAACCTTAACTCGATTGATTTCGTTTCAAAATTTAATACACCAATTATCTATATCGACACGCTATTTTGGATGTGGGATAATCTTCATGTTGATCTGCACAAAACTGAAAAAACATTTATTCAAGACTTTCATGGAATAGAACGCAATATTGAACGATTCCATGATAAGCTTGGTAATTATCAAGTTATTCCTCCAATTCTTCACAATTCTCTGCAACAATGCATGATGGATGACCATCCTCCAGAAGGTATATTAATTACTCTTGGTGGCATTGATACAGTCTACGCCGATACAACAGATTTTTATTATCATTTCCTCGAAGAATTATTATCTATTCCCTATCTGCAAAATGAAACTAACATTACTATTGCAGGAGGAGGTAAAACTATCGTAAATTTGGCAGAAATGTTTGCCAAAACGCATCCTCATATTCATATTGGTTGTTTTTCAAGGCATGATTTTCTGCAAAAATTACACCATGCTCGTAAGGTATTAGCCAATCCGGGTCTGACAACATTTTATGAATGTGTCGCTCTTAATAAAGATGTTTTTTTCTTACCACCACAAAACTATAGTCAACAATTACAATTAGAGGTGTATCTACAAAATTATTATCATCATGAAGACGGTTTCTTATGGCAACCGGAATATGGTTACCCTGACATACCCCCGTATCTACCAGAGAAAGACGGATTAGCATTAATTAAAAAATGCAATAACTTATTTATTAATAACCCTAAAGAACGAAAACGTGCCATGAATAAGATAAGTAAATTTCTTGAAAAAGAAAAAACCAACACTAATTCTTGTCATGACATTTTTCAAAATAATTCAGATGATATCATTGCTGATTACATTGAAAATAGGATGTCCAATCAAAAATTGTAATACGTAACCATAACTTAGATATAATACAATATTGAGAATATAATTTATTCCAATAATAATTTTTTAATGTCTGTATGTATGAAGAAATAAATTATTATCATCTATACTCGATAAACTTCAAGTTGCAATCCGCAAGACGACGCGAGGCCTTATATTTCCCCGCAGCAGGAGGAAAAATAACACGCACCTTGAAGTTTTGGTATATTCATAAATATTAAAGCTTATTTCCATAAGAGGCGACCCTATGTCCATACTATTTTCTGATGTTAAAGTATTTGTTGGTGGCCCGATCCAACACGCATTGAAATTCAGGGTATTAGACAATAACTTACAAGTTCACATTAAGTCTGCTATTCACCATCTGGAATCACTTGGTGCAGAAGTTTTTTCGGCTCATCGTACAGAACAATTTGGCGGAACAACGCACTTATTTACGCCAGAGGAAGTTTCCCAGCGGGACTGACAATGGATGGAACAATGTGACATTTTTGTTGCCATTTTGCCTGTCTGTCCACAACAAAAACAACTAATGAGAACAGATGGTACTCATATTGAATTGGGTTGGGCTTCCGCCTTAAGACGCCCAATCCTATTAGTCACCGAAAAACCCTTTGATAACTCTGCCAGTCATTTACTAAAAGGCCTGTCTGCTATTGCTCAAGTTCATCATATCCCTCTGAATGATTTTGTCTATGATCCGGCTATATTAAGCCATACGATTCAATATATTATAGAAAAGAAAGTTACCCCAAAATCTTCAGCCGTCGCATGAAACCAGGAAATAGTAGGGGCTTACGCCCCTATTCACTAAATTTCACTTATTATGGATGATTATCTGAATTATAGTGAACCAGCTCGCGGTGCCAGTTAATTAATTCGTCACGTAATTTTTCTGGTAATACTGCAACATGACACCCTTCTATTGCACCTGCTAATGCAAGCAACAAACTGACATTTGTTTTTTTCCTATGCTGCTGGAGTTTGAGGTAAGTCGCTTTTGCTCCCAATATTCTTAATTCTTCTACTTTAGAAATACCCACTTTCCATAATTGCCTTTCTAAAGCGATCCCTAAATTAGGGAGATCTTTAAGCCTAAGAGGTATTTTTTGTCTATTAATGATTTCTTTCACTGTGTATTGGTAGGCTAAATTGACATACTCAAATAATTGTTTTTGATCCTGCCAAAGTGATTCATTAACACGGTAATACCGTAAAGTCACAGGTATTCCTCTTTTTGAATAAATAAATTTTTCCATTCCCCGGGCTTTAAATAGTACCTCAGCGTGACTATTTCCTCGTAAATAAAGCTCTCCATCAGAACTGATGGCAAATAAAACATCATCAATTAACAATCCAATGCCGCCAAATTGAGATTTTTTCTTAAGCTTTCCCAGTGAAGATACACCATGCTGCAATTGAACAAAACGAGCTCCAGATAAAAACATTTTTTATCACTCCATGAATCACATTCCAAGGTAATGTTTAATCATGCCTTCTGTTAATAAAATAGATAACCAGAACAATTAATTAAAACCATACGCAATCTATTTCCAACTGCCAATCGTTAAGGCATAAAAATCCTAATTTCTGTAAATTTTTGCGAAGCGCTTTGAAAAAAAGAGACTTGCTTTTAATCAAATATCGTTATACTGTATAAATATACAGCCTATTGTGGCGAGGAACATTATGAGCATTCGATCAGCGTGGGCATATCTCACTGAGAAAAAAACAGCAGCTGCTAACACAACAGTGAACGAACATAAAACAGACAAAAAAATGGTTGGGATGACCATGAAAAGAGTGTCTTTTGTGGAACCACTTCAATGCACTTCACACACGATAAAAGGCATGGTCAGTGAGCTGGTTTACAATGAACACCAGCCTGCCATTAATCACATTCTTCTTCCTTTATTGCACCAGTCTGGAAAAGAAAATCGATGGTTACTTTGGGTAAATCCTAATAAGAGGTTAAATCGCCAATGGTTAATAGATGCCGGGCTTCCTTTAAATAAAATTGTCCAACTAAACCAAATCCATCCTATTGCTTCAATTAGTGCTATGGAAAAAGCGTTGGCAAGCGGCAATTATAGCGTTGTATTGGGTTGGTTACCGGAATTATCAGAATATCAATTAAATACGCTACAAATAGCTGCTCAAAAGGGTATTACTCTCGGTTTTATTATGCGACCACAAAATTTATCACATCCATTTATTGCACAAGCGAATAAGCTACAAATTCACTCTAATTATTATCATTGATTTAAATTAGGATTAATCCCAATATTTTTTATGAAAAATTAAGCTACTCATTGATAATCATTATTGTTTGTAATGAAAATCAATACATTAATACTGTAAACATTGTAAATATTAGTCAAAAATACTTATTTTTTGTCAGTCAATAATTAATTTTTTTGAGCCATGAGTCACAGTGCACTTGTAACTTTTTAACTTCGTTGTAGACTTTACACAGTTTAGGGAGTTGTGCTTACCGCTCTTATATTTCAGAACACATCTTCTGATTAAAGCATAGTTACCTAACAGAACATTTTAACCAGTGGCTAACAATAAGGCTTTTAAAGCCAATTGCCTATTTGGATGATAACGAGGCGTAAAATGAAAAAGACAGCTATCGCAGTAGCAGTGGCAGTGGCAACTTTCGCAACTGCTGCTCAAGCAGCTCCAAAGGACAACACCTGGTATACCGGTGCTAAACTGGGTTGGTCTCAATACCATGATGTAAATTTCTACGGTAATGGTTATGATAACCGGATTGGCAACGGCTCTGCCCATAAAAGTCAGCTAGGTGCGGGTGCTTATGTCGGTTACCAAGCAACTCCATACTTAGGTTTTGAACTGGGTTACGATTGGTTAGGTCGCATAGCTTATAAAGGCAGCACCGATAATGGAGCTTTCCGTGCCCAAGGCGTTCAGCTGACCACGAAACTGAGTTACCCAGTGCTGGACAATCTGGACGTTTATACTCGTCTTGGTGGTATGATATGGCGGGCAGACTCTTCTGCAACCTATAATGCCAATGCAATAGCCGGAACGGGTGAAAAAGACCAGCGTAGACTGAAAAACGACGACACAGGTGTTTCTCCTCTGGCCGCGATTGGTGTCGAATACGCATTGACCAAAAATCTGGCAACCCGTCTGGACTACCAGTGGGTTAACAACATCGGTGATGCCACTACCGTTGGTGCCCGTCCAGATAACGGCCTGTTGAGCGTTGGCGTTTCTTACCGCTTCGGTCAAGATGAAGCTGCGCCAGTCGTTGCACCAGTAGCACCTCCAGTTGTGCCAGCGCCTGTCGTTGAAAATAAGAGCTTTACTCTGCGCTCTGATGTTCTGTTCAATTTCAACAAATCAACACTGAAAGCAGAAGGTAAACAAGAACTGGACAACCTTTATAACGAACTGGCTAAAATCGACCCAACGCAAGGCAAGGTTCTGGTACTCGGTTACACTGACCGCATCGGCAGCCAAAATTACAACCTGCCATTGTCTCAGAAACGTGCTCAGTCCGTCGTAGATTATCTGGTTGCTAAAGGCATCCCAGCAAATAGCATCCAGGCTGCTGGTCGCGGTAAGGAAAACCCTGTCACTGGTTCTACCTGTGACAAAATTAAAGTTCGCACTAAACTTATCGACTGCCTGGCGCCAGATCGTCGTGTAGATATCAATATTCAGGGCACAACTGAAGTGGTCACTCAACCCAAAGCGGCTCAGTAATATCGTTATAATCAAGTTAATAAAACCCCATTTTAAATGGGGTTTTTGTTTTTTACTATCTATCGTGGGCTTATTTCCCTAATATTGCTTCCAAATCCTGCTTCAAACTCGACATTTGGTGAGTATACTTTTCCCGATATTCAGCATCTTCCAATAACTGTATGATTGTTTCTGACAGGGTATTGCCACGACGTCGGGATAGCGCTGAAAGCCGCTGCCAAACACGAAAATCCAAATCAATGGATTTCTTACGCGAATGTTGATGTTCAGCATTAAAATGACGTTTACGCCGCGCCCTAATCGTTTGCTTCATTCGGTTAGACAGATCTGGATTCATATGTAAAGAAATCCATTTCAGTACCTTGACTGGCTCGCTTTCTAAATTCATTAATTCATTGACCGCATCTTGTGCTGCACTTTTTTCAATGTATTTAGTAATCGGCTCACCTTCACGGTGTTTTTTTGCCAAATAAGCCCATTTCCAGCCACATTCCAGATTTTCCAATTGTTGATATTTCATTTCATCTCTCAGTGACAGCGTAACTTAAATCAAGCATAGCAACTATTTCTTTAAATTTCCTATAACAACACAGAATATTGGCATATCTTACAAGCAATGAAAGCGCTGGCCCAAATGTCGTTTCTTTCAAAATTCTGGCATGTTGGTTCATTGCCTAATCTTGTATAATAAAGGTTTCCCTTTTCACTATATGATGTAGCTATCACTTTGACGAATATAAAACTAGACTGGCAGGCATTACAGCCAAACAATGCGCCTTATCAGGCATTCTTTAATTCTGTCGCTGAATTGCCCCCCATTACAATGGATGTGGTTCAACCCAGGCTGCATAGTGGGTTATCCCTTTTTTGTCAGGCCTCCCTGCGTCAACCTTTTATGCTGCTGAAAGCAGAAGAAAGTGATGTTTATCTGTCTCTTCTATCCAATACTGTTTCCTCTCTGCTGCCGGAGAGCCGTCCCAATATCGGTGGTTATTACCAGATAGAGCACCAAACCATCACTTTGCACTCTTCAGGGGAAGGTATTTTTGCGCCAACTGAACGAGTTGCTTACCGTGAGTGGATTGAGCCAGAGCAATTATTTGGCAATGTCTATACGCACCAAGGGATACTTCAACTACAACCCGGCCTTATCCATCAAGTAAATGGTGGTATTTTAATTTTGCCTCTGCGCACCCTGCTTTCTCAGCCATTGATGTGGGTACGTCTCAAGCAGATGATTATTCAGCGCCGTTTTGACTGGTTGTCACACGATGAAAATCGTTCCCTGCCATTGCCGATACCTCCAATGGAATTGGATCTGCGTCTGATTTTAGTCGGTGACAGGCTCAGTCTCGAAGAGTTACAGGCCATTGAACCTGAGCTGACAAGCAATGCATTGTATGGCGAATTTGAGCTGGATATGCCTTTTCATGCAGAAGATGATCTAACAATATGGTGCCAGTACGTTAATGGAATCATTCAGCAACAAAACTTGCCGCCATTAAGTGCTGATGCCTGGCCTGAATTGATCAAACTTGCTACCCGTTACACAGAGGATCAATTCCGGTTACCTCTGGATCTTCAATGGATACCGCAAAAATTGGCAGCCGCAGCGAATTATCAGCAGGAAAAACAGATCACCAAACATTCCCTGCAACAAGCGGAAGATAATCGTACCTGGCGTCATGGTTATTTGGCTGAACGCAGCATAGATGAAATTCTGAAAGGCCAGATATTGATTCACACGCAAGGCTCAGTTATCGGCCAAATCAATGGGCTATCCGTACTCGAATATCCTGGCCATCCTGATCCAATGGGTGAACCTTCCCGTATCAGTTGTGTTGCGCATTTAGGCGATGGGGAATTTATCGATGTAGAACGCAAGGTTGAATTAGGCGGCAATATTCATGCAAAAGGCATGATGATCATGCAAGCTTATTTAATTTCTGAATTGAAATTAGATCAACCACAACCGTTCTCTGCTTCGATTGTATTTGAACAATCCTATAGTGAAGTGGATGGAGACAGTGCTTCACTCGCCGAATTGTGTACCCTTATCAGCGCGTTGTCACAACAACCTATCGACCAGCAAATTGCCGTTACTGGTGCCGTAGATCAATTTGGTTATGTCCAACCTATTGGTGGCGTTAATGAAAAAATTGAGAGTTTCTTCCGTATATGTCACTACCGAGGGTTAACCGGTCATCAGGGTGTCATTATTCCAACCACAAATGTTCAACATTTGTGCCTAAATCAAGATGTTATTGATGCGGTAAAAAATGAGCAATTTCATATTTGGGCAGTTGGGCATGTTTCTGAGGCTGTATCATTGTTAACGGGGATTCCTTATTATGATCCACAAAAAGAACACTTGTTAGCTATGATATGTGAACGCATTGCACAAGCTAATATTCAAGAACGACCCCGGCTTCCTTGGTTTCTCCGCTGGCTAGATTAACTCCATCACTATCTGATCGGAGTTGTTGAGCGTACAAGTGTACGCTACTCTCTAGCCCTACACGATTATAAGGCTATCTGAGAATATGTTTAAAAAACAAGAGTCCTACACGAAAGAAGAACTTCAAGCCTCTGGGCAAGGTAAATTGTTTGGTGAAAATGGGCCACCGCTGCCTTCTGGCAATATGCTGATGATGGATCGCGTCACGAAAATGACAGAAACCGGCGGTATTTACGATAAGGGGTATATCGAGGCTGAACTCGATATCAACCCTGAGTTGTGGTTTTTCGATTGTCATTTTATTAATGATCCTGTCATGCCCGGCTGCCTTGGCCTTGATGCCATGTGGCAGCTTGTCGGTTTCTTCCTGGGCTGGATCGGTGGAGAAGGTAAAGGCCGTGCACTCGGCGTTGGGGAAGTCAAATTTACGGGTCAGGTATTACCAACAGCCAAAAAAGTGACCTATCGCATTAATCTCAAGCGTGTCATTAATCGCAAGTTAATTATGGGCCTGGCTGATGGTGAAGTTCTGGTAGATGGCAGACTGATTTATACTGCAACTGATTTGAAAGTAGGCTTGTTTAAGGATACTAGTGCCTTTTAATGAATTATAACCTCTCTGAACACCTCCGCTACTACGGAGGTGTTTCGTCTTTTTGATTAACTCACATACGATCTTCTTGCGCCTGGCGCCATCCCCCTATGCATACTCGGTTAACGTTGCAAAGAGAGTTGCCGGGCAATGGATTTGACTAATTGGCTGTAACCCTTAGCTAAGGTAAGCACTAATTCAGCGTAGCCATCTTTTTCCTGTTTCAACTTAAGGCTGAATGGCCGTCTTATCACGCTGTCTGGGTTAGACAATATCCAATAGCCTTCAATCAATACCTGACCATCATAGCGCCCGTGAAAAGCAGTTATTGTGATATCCAGAGCATCTGCGTCTTTTTCTAATTCCTGCGGAGAAACCAAACGATGTGGAAATGCGGCACTCAGTTCTGCAATCAATACTTGTTGTAACTGTTGCTGCAATGGGCTAGCCCATAAATGGTTAGATGCATTGATATAGCTCACCTCCCCTGTCTGATACACAATTCCTGGAGCGGCAAGGTAGTCAGAAAGGTTAACCCTTTTAATCCACAACTGCTGTTCATGTTTAGCCCCCAATTTGCCTTCCTGCGATACCACGTTAGCCAGGACCGGTAACTGATAATATGTCTTTTGTGGCTGGCTATCACTGCATCCCGCAATAAGCCCACTTCCAACAATAAACACACTGGCGGAAATAAAAAAAGCCAATTTTGAAATCAATTTTTTCATCAGTTAGGCGCCTTTTTGGGTTCAGGATCTTTTATCGCTTCGGCTTCAAATACCAATGCATTACTCTTGTTATTGAGCGTCTTCAAAACAGGTTGCAATTCACGTAATACCTGCTCCAACTGTTGCATATTATCCATCAGCTGACTATAAGCCGGTGAGCCTGGCTGGGATCCCCTGCATACTGCGGTTCAACTCATGTAATGTATTTTGTATATCTTTAGGCAGTTCCTGTGCTTCCTTACTCGCAAGAACGCGATTTAATTCATCCATTGTTTTCTGCGCTGTTTTGATTGCTTTTTGACTTTCTTTAAGCGTCTGTGTTGCCTGAACAAGCACCGGTTCAATTGGCATATTGTTGATCTTATCCAGCACCGTAGTGACTTTTTGTTGAATTTGCGCCAAGCCACTACTTACTGTGGGCAAAGTCTTATAACCCGCGATTTCATATGGGCCTTTCCAGGGTTTCTCATTAGTGAAAAAGTCCAGATCAATAAACAACGCACCTGTGAGTAAATTGCCCGGTTTCAAGGTAGCTCTCAACCCCCTGGCAATAGTTTCCTTCAATTCTTTATCGGTGTTGAATCCATTACCTAACTCTTTCACAAATCGCCCAGGCTCTACATGAATCAATACAGGAATACGGAAGTCATTGTCGATGCGCTGCTTAATATCTTCACTGTAAAAAGGTACTCTTGCTACCGTTCCTACTCGAATACCACGGAATTCGACAGGCGCTCCCGGCTGTAAGCCACGCACAGAATCAGAGAAAAACAGTAAAAAGTCTGTATGTTCTGCATACAGTGCGTTTTGGATACTTTTCTCGCTATCGTAGAGTTTAAAGACCTCTTTTTCCTTCACTGAATTACCCAGTTCCCAACCTTTTGGTACATCAAAACTCACACCACCGCCAAACAAAGTCGATAATGAAGTAACTTCAACCCGTATACCTTGTGATGACATATCAAATGTGACGCCGCTGTCTTTCCAGAATCTGACATTTGTAGTCAGTAAAGCGTCATAAGGTGATTTAACGAAAATTTGGTAACTAACCAATCGGGATGTTGGATTAAAAGTGCCGGCCTCCACTGAACCCACACGATATCCCCGAAATAGCACTGGATCTCCGGGCGTTAATCGTCCTGCTTTTTCACTGGTCAGAATCAGACGAATACCTTTTGCATCAGGGGAAGCAAGCGGCGGGGCATCAAGCAATGAAAAGCGGTTTTCTTCTTCGCCTTGTGTGCCGGGCTGTAATTCGATAAAGACACCGGACAGTAATGTACTCAGACCAGAAACACCTTCACGGCCAATCTGAGGTTTCACAACCCAGAAAGCAGTATCTGTGCGTAGCAAGCGACTCATCCCATCATTTAGACGGGCTTTAATGATAACTTGCCCCAAGTTTTCGCTCAAAGACACGTTTTCGACAACACCAACGTCAACACTGCGGCTTTTAATTTTAGTTTTACCTGCCTCAATACCTTCAGCATTAGAAGTAATCAATGTGACTTCTGGCCCCTGATGACTGAAATGATAAAACAGTATCCAAGCCCCAATCAGCACTGTGATAATTGGTACGATCCATACAGGTGACCAACTCTTAAGTTTACGAATTCTGGCCTGAGTCAGATCTTCTTCTTTATCCGTCACCTTACAACTCCTCATTCTTATGCAGCCCAAATTTACGATTGGCTTTGTCCCAAGTTAAACGCGGATCGAACATGATTGATGCAAACATCGTCAAAATAACAACCAGGGCAAACAGGATTGCGCCCAGGGCCGGATAAATACTCATCAGTTGTCCCATGCGAACCAGTGCGGATAGGACGGCAATAACGAATACATCAATCATTGACCAACGCCCAACAAACTCCACCATTTCATAAATAAAATGCATCTTTTCGGAATCATGGCCCGTTTGACTTTTTGCATCCCAGCATAACCAACTAATAGCCAGCATTTTCAATAAAGGTATCATGATACTGGCAATAAAAATAACCATTGCAACAGGATATGAGCCAGAACCCCAAAGCAAAATAATGCCTTCCAGAATGGTGGAATTAATTTGTTGTCCCAGTGCCTGGGTCACCATGATAGGCAAAACATTCGCTGGAATATAAAGTATGGCTGATGTTATCAGTAGTGCCATTGTGCACTGAAGGCTATTGCGGCGGCGCGCGCCCCCTTTTGTGTGGCATCGGGGACACCGAGATTGTTGGGCGGACAAGATGGCGGTACAACTCTGGCAAAGCCTGACACCTTGCACCAGGCCCGGTTTTCCTGCCTGCAAGGTATGGCAAACTTTAGGAGCCGGAGCAATTTCATTCCAAAACCAATGCCTGTCAAGACACTGAAATGCCCTGACCTGAAACAGACAAAACAAACAGTAAGGGAAAAAACTCAGGCCGATACTGATTTCACCATGTGCCATAAGTTTAACAAAGCTGACCAATACGCCCGCAAGGAAGATTTCTGCCATACACCATGTTTTCATCTTAAACAGAATGCGCGCCAACTCTATTTTCAAGCGGCGCGCCATTTTGGCGTTCTGACATAAGAGGATGATGGCAACCATACAAAATGTCGGCACAAGCTGAACGAAGACCAAAAAAAGCGCAGCCATGCTGGAATAGTCTTCGTTGAACATCACCTGGGGGATCTGAGTCAACTTTATTTCACTCACAATCCCCGCCACACTCATGCTAACAAAAGGAAACAAGCAAGCGAGAAAAAGCATAATTAATGCGCTTAATGCATAGCCTGTTGGTTGATTGCGCGGCTCTCTCCACTTTGCTGTCAATAACGCATGACACCGTGGACAAACCGCCTTTTTCCCTTGTTCCAAATCAGGCACAGCCACCAGCATGTCACACTGGGGACAAAGAACCAGCTTGTCATGCTGGTGGTTATTGGAACACAAAGTGTTTCTCCTTTAGCAAAACCCACAAGTTTCTTTTATGCGGCAGCTATTATCCATTTTTCATCATTTCCAATTCCTGCCAGCGATCAAATGCTTTTTCCAATTCTTGTTCTTTATTTGCCAGTTCATTCAGAACATTTTGCGTAATTTCATGTGATTGATTGAAAAATTCCGGGTCACTGACCTGAGATTGCAATTTATTTATCTCTTCTTCTAATTTCTCTAATAATAATGGTAGTTGTTCTAATTCACGCAGTAAATGGTAACTTATCTTATTGTTTGTTCGTTTAGGTGATTGTTTCGGCTTAACTGCCTTGTTTTCAGCATTAACCATTTTCTCCGAAGCTTGACGCAGGGAAACTGTTTGTGCCTGTTGCTGCTGGGCATCGTAATATCCCCCCGTATAATTGTTGATTTCCCCGTTGCCTTCAAAAATCCAGCATTCAGTGACTGAATTATCAACAAATTGGCGGTCATGGCTGACCAAAATCACGGTTCCGGTATAGCTATCAACTAATTCTTCAAGTAATTCCAATGTTTCAACATCAAGGTCATTGGTCGGCTCATCAAGAATAAGCAAGTTACTTGGTTTCAAGAATAGACGGGCCAGCAACAAGCGATTACGCTCACCACCAGACAACGCGCGTACAGGGGTCATCGCGCGTTTGGGATGGAAAAGGAAGTCCTGCAAATATCCCAATACATGGCGGGAACGTCCATTGACCATGACTTCCTGCTTACCTTCAGCGAGGTTATCCATAACCGTCTTATCAGGATCCAGTGCAGCACGATGCTGATCAAAATAAGCCACTTCAAGTTTGGTCCCACAATGAATGCGCCCACTATCTGCTGACAAATCGCCGAACATTAACTTCAATAATGTCGTTTTACCGCAGCCGTTTGGTCCCACTAACGCAATTTTGTCGCCACGTTGGACTTGAGCCGAAAAATTTTTGACTAATGTTTTACCACCAATCTGGTAATTCACATTTTCCATTTCAAAGACAATCTTACCGGAACGTGTCGCTTCTTCGACCTGCATTCTCGCTGTTCCCATGACATTGCGACGTTCAGCATGTTCTACACGTAATGCTTTCAATGCCCTTACCCGGCCTTCATTACGGGTACGTCGTGCTTTAATACCCTGGCGGATCCAAACTTCTTCCTGCGCCAGTTTTTTGTCAAATTCGGCATTCTGCAACTCTTCAACCCGCAGCGCCTCTTCTTTTCCGTCAAGATATTTATCGTAATTTCCCGGCCATGAGGTCAGTTTTCCGCGATCCAGATCAACAATACGTGTCGCCATGTTGCGAATGAATGAGCGGTCATGGGAAATGAAGACAAGGCTGCCATTGAAGTCTTTCAGGAAATTCTCCAACCATTCAATAGTATCAATATCAAGATGGTTAGTTGGTTCATCAAGAAACAGCACTTTTGGAGAGCAAACCAGCGCCCTGCCCAATGCCGCCTTACGCAACCAACCACCAGACAATGAAGAGAGTTTCGCTTCTGCTGGCAAGGAGAGTTGTTTTAATACGTCGTCAATCCGGCTATCCAATGTCCATAGGCCACGGATATCCAGTACTTCCTGCAATTCTGCCAGATGGTTAAGATTTTTCTCGCTAGGATCGGTTTCTACCAAACGCGAAATATGATGGAACGCTTTGATGTATTCAGCCTGCTCTTTTACCCCTTCCGCAACAAAATCAAATACCGTACCTTCTATGTCACGAGGAGGATCTTGCTGTAAGCGTGCAACAATCAGGTCCTGTTCATAAATCACCAGGCCATCATCCAATGGTTGTTCTTTTGCCAACACGCGCAACAATGTAGATTTTCCCGCACCATTGCGCCCAACCAAACAGACTCTTTCGTTTTCTTCGATATGCAGTTCAGCATTATCCAACAGCGGTGCATCACTGAATGATAACCAAGCACCGGATAAACTAATCAATGACATAATGTTATTTGTCCTCGCCAACGTGATGCAGCAACCAGCAGTTATGGATCTGACGGTTACGGGTAAAATCCTGAGATAAAGTCTTTTCTGTTATTTCGTTTGCAACCAGACCTAGCTTATTTAATTCAGCAAAATCCATTTTAAAACCCCGTTTATTATTGGAGAACATTAAGGTTCCACCCGGACGTAACAGAAGTTTTAATTGTTTCATTAATTCGATGTGATCACGCTGAACGTCAAACGTGTTTTCCATTCGCTTGGAGTTAGAGAATGTTGGCGGATCAATAAAGATGACATCAAATTGTTCACGGGTCTGAGCCAACCATCCCAGGCAATCAGCCTGAATCAAACGGTGCTGATGCCCAGTTAAGCCATTAGCCTGTAAGTTTTTCTCTGCCCATTCAAGATAAGTGCGAGACATATCTACCGTGGTTGTCGAACGCGCGCCACCCAATCCTGCATGAACTGTCGCAGAACCGGTATAGGCAAATAAGTTAAGGAAATCCTTGCCTCGGCTCATTTCACCCAATTTTTTGCGCGCAATACGGTGATCAAGGAATAATCCCGTATCTAAATAATCGGTCAGGTTAACCCAGAATTTTGCACCATATTCGTTTACCAAAAAGAATTCTTGCTTCTCAGCCATTTTTTCATACTGGCTTTTGCCTTTCTGACGTTGGCGCGTTTTCAAGATCAGTTGGTTGGATGATAAACCGAGCACATTCATTGTTGCACTGATCACATCAAACAGGCGTTGACGGGCTTTATTAGCATTCACGGATTTCGGCGGGGCGTATTCTTGCACAACGATTTTATCGGCATAGCGATCAACAGCAACATTGTATTCAGGTAAATCTGCATCATATAAACGATAACAATCAATACCTTGTTGTTTGGCCCACTTGCTGATTTTTTTCTCATTTTTACGCAGTCGGTTAGCATAATCCTCAGCGATACCGATATCCAGTGGCTGAGATTTATCCGCTAGCTGTTCATTTTTCTGGATGAAATAATTCTTTTGGATACAATCCAGAGGGCCATTTTTAGCCTTAAACTCACGCTCTGCGCGTAATTGCAAACAACCCAACAATTCCGGCGAGGCACTGAACAGTGATAAACGCCAGCCAGGGAAGCGGTATTTCATCACGCGACCAAATACACTGTGCAATGCAATCAGTGCCGGTTCACTTTCAAGACGTTCTCCATAAGGCGGGTTGCTTAATACCGTTCCCTCTGGCCCTTCCGGCAGGGGATTTTCCAGTTTGCTGGCATCTCCCTGCTGGAACTGTATCAATTGGGACACCCCTGCCCTGCGTGCATTCGAACGTGCCATATCCATTACACGACGGTCAATATCTATGCCAAAAAAGCGGGAAGTCGTTTCCTGTAGCCCCTTACGGAAACGGACCTGTGCTTCTGTAGTCACTTCACGCCAGATTGTTTCATTGAATTGCAACCATGATGTGAATCCCCAATGCTTACGATACAAGCCGGGGGCGCAATCTGTTGCTATCATGGCCGCTTCTATCAGCAACGTTCCTGAGCCACACATTGGATCAACCATTGGCGTTCCTGCATTCCAGCCAGAACGTAAAATAATCGCGGCGGCAAGGTTCTCTTTCAGTGGTGCTTGTCCAGCCAGATCACGGTAGCCACGGATATGAAGGCTATCTCCACTCAAATCGAGTGATACGGTTGCTTTCTCTTTATTCAGGAAAACATGGATACGGACATCAGGTTGTTGTTTAGCAACATCAGGACGTTGTTTTATTTTGCGCATAAAACTATCGACAATAGCGTCTTTTACTTTCAATGCACCATATTGTGTATTTCTGATTTCCTCATTCGTGCCGCTGAAATGTACAGAGAACGTACTATCAACGGAGAAAATCTCGCTCCAGTCAATAGACTGGACACCAAGATACAGATCCAAATCACTATAAACTTTAAATTCGTTAAGCGGCATCATGATACGGGATGCCAGTCTGCTCCACAGCAAACTTTTATACATCGTCCGCTCATTGCCCTGAAAATGAACCCCACCTTGGGCAATCCTACAGGATTGTCCTCCCAGGATTTCCAGTTCGTTCTTTAACAGTTCTTCCAGCCCACGTGCCGTGCTGGCAAAGAGAGAGTTCATCTTATTAATCATCACAAAAGTTCACCACCAAAAAAATTGTGGCACATTATAGCCAATACCTTCGACATGTCCTAAAGTTGCTGACACAATAAAGCTAAAAATACTTTGGCAAAGATAAAAATATTTGGGAGATAATGAATGTTAACTCTGTCGCGCCTCTATACCTACCCCGTCAAATCCATGCGTGGATTACAACTCTCTCATTCTCTCGTCAATGAAAGTGGCCTGATGTTTGATCGCAATTTTATGATCACCAGCACAGACGGTACTTTTATTACTGCCCGCCAATATCCGCAGATGCTGCTATTTACTCCAACTATGCTCCATAACGGTCTGTATTTGCAGGCACCAAACGGAGAAAGCGCCACTGTACTTTACGATGATTTTAAAGAGGAGCGCTTCCCTACCGAAGTTTGGGGAAATCATTTTACCGCGTTAGTCGCTCCTGAGAGGGTGAATAGTTGGCTCAGTGACTTTTTTAATAAACCTGTACAATTACGTTGGCTCAGTGAAGAACTAACACGACGGGTCAAGAAATTCCCCGATATTTCTTTATCATTCGCAGATGGTTTTCCCTATTTAATTATCAATGAAGCCTCTTTTTATGCCTTGCAACAACGCTGTCCTGCCAGTATTAAATTAGAGCAATTCCGTGCCAATATCATTGTCACTGGTGCAACTCCTTTTGAAGAAGATAGCTGGCAAACCATCCAAATCGGCGATATTGTTTTCGATCTACCAAAACCATGCAGTCGCTGTATTTTGACAACAGTCAGCCCAGAAAAAGGCCGTAAAAATCCGCAAAGTGAGCCACTGGCGACACTACAGTCTTTCAGAACAGCCAAAGAAAATAGGGAGGTTGATTTTGGACAGAACGCCATTGCCCGTAATAGCGGCATTATCCGAGTTGGGGATCGTGTCACCATTTTGGAAAAGAGAACGCCACGCGAATATGGTAGTGGTGAACAAGCGGCTGATTTGCCTATAAAGGAAGAAGTTCAACAGTCCGTTACTATTGAATTCAATGGACAACGTTTTATTGGCAATAATCAGCAAATTATTTTAGAACAACTCGAAGATCAAGGTATTCAAATTCCCTATTCATGTCGTGCCGGTATTTGTGGCTCCTGTAAAATATCTTTGGTCCAAGGGGATGTATTGCCATTAAAATCAACGTCCATTGAGGATAATGGACAAATTCTGGCATGTAGCTGTATACCTCAAAATGATTTAGTTATCGAACTAAGATAAACATTAATAATATATAACGATAACATTTGTATTTAAATCAGGCAGTATAAGTAAGCTAGCTGTCTGATTTTTATTACTGAGCTTTTAAGCAAGAAATATATTATGGAAAAAACATTCCATTGACTGACGCTATAAATATAGGTGAATGATAAAGGGCAATCAATAATGCTGATAGAAGTAATTTATTTAAGTTAATAATATTATGAACATAGCGGCCTAATGGCACTAGATTGCCCTATCATATATTGTTGATTGCACAGGCTCGACATAGGGCATGATGCGATCATTCATGACCTTAATGGGATCACAAAAATTCATGACACGATCGGGCATCTCTAATTTTTGCTGGGCCAATAGACACAAGCTGGCATTGTTACCCACTTCTGCAACCATAAACAGCGCCTCAGTACCGCTATCCTGTAATTTAAGCTGAATAATTTCACCGTGTTCTGGTTTCTCTACCAAAGAAAAATGGGAAAAATACCAGCTCTTAGGCATTTGTGGTTTCATAAAACGTAACGCAACCACCCCGTTCAAAGCTAATTCAGCTCTAAACGCAGGAGCCATATTGATACGACGTAAATGTTCTTCAAAAGTGTAAAAAAGTGCGGCATCATCAACTGAGAATGACATTTCTTTCATTGTAACAGCGTAATCAGTCAACATCTTGGCCGGGAAACAAGAACGAAAAACCATGCCATTAGCGAGATCAAGCATGACACGGTTATGCTCAGGATCAAAATACCAGCGCCACTGATCATCAGGTCTAATTTTCATTGATTACCCTTTTATGCTCAAAATAGCTTTTTTGGTTAAAATAAGCATTGCCAACGAAATAAGAAGTTAAAAAATAAATGATATAATTTAATCTATAAGACAAAATATAGACGAGTTGAGGGCAGAAATAAACCCCCACCCCCAAAATTGCAGCAAATATTCAGATATGATTAACAATATCTTTGATGAGTTTTGGCCCTTTATAGATAAAACCGGAATATATCTGAATTAATGAAGCACCTGCTTCTATTTTTTCTCTGGCTGCAACAAGTGAATCAATTCCCCCTACACCAATAATAGGTATTTCACCTTTTAATTCTTGCGCAAGGCGACGGATAATCTCTGTACTGCGCAATTGCACCGGACGCCCACTCAATCCCCCGGCCTGCTGACAGTGATTCAAACCTTCGATAATCTTTCTATCCAATGTGGTATTTGTTGCAATAACACCATCAATATGGTGGCGCATTAAACTATCAGCTATTTTTATTAATTCTTCTTCTGAAAGATCGGGTGAGATTTTAACAGCAACAGGAACATACTTTTGAAACTTTTGCTGAAGTTCACTTTGTTTATTTTTAATTGCAGACAAGAGATCATCCAGTGCATCACCGTACTGTAATGTCCTCAAACCAGGCGTATTAGGAGAAGAAATATTGATAGTGATATAACCTGCATGAGGATAAACTTTATCCATGCAAATTAAATAATCATCTTTTCCATTTTCGACCGGAGTATCTTTATTTTTGCCAATATTGATCCCGATAATCCCGTCATATTTTGAGCGCTTAACATTTTCAACCAGATTATCTACCCCAAGGTTATTAAACCCCATCCGGTTGATGATCCCTTCCGCTTCAACCACCCGGAATAATCTTGGCTTATCATTTCCAGCTTGCGGGCGCGGTGTTACTGTACCAACTTCAACAAACCCAAAGCCCATTGCGCCAAATGCATCAATGCAATCACCATTTTTATCAAGACCGGCGGCTAAACCCAGTGGATTTTTGAAGGACAATCCCATACAAGTAACGGGCTTAGTGGCAACTGACTGGCGGATAAGAAATTCGAAAGGAGTACCGGCAACACGTTTGAGTTGGCGGAAAGTCAGCTCATGTGCCTGTTCA
Source organism: Xenorhabdus sp. SGI 60 (assembly GCF_056632175.1). NCBI lineage: Bacteria > Pseudomonadati > Pseudomonadota > Gammaproteobacteria > Enterobacterales > Morganellaceae > Xenorhabdus > Xenorhabdus sp. SGI 60. Next base: position 2,577,809 of record NZ_CP196860.1, read on the forward strand.
GGATCAAGCTGGAACAATGCCTTCCGTACTAGAGAGTAATACATTTAAATTAACCTATTGTTCTTTATGATTGTTTTTACGTGAGAATTATCAGTGATACATTTTGAACTACACGCAATCTCATACATATATAATTGCTGCGCTGTTGTAGCAGGAAGAGAGCGTTAATTTACCATTATATGAGTAAACAAAAAAGCCCTCTCTATATAAGCAAGCAGGCAAAAACAAACCCCATTTAAAACAACAACGGGGTTTGTTCGCAATCTCATTTCCGACAATAACCGAAGAATATGTTACATATTAACTTTCAAGCGCCTTAGTAATCTTTTCGAACAGATCACCAGATAAGTTCTCTATTCCTTTCAACTGCTCCAGTGCCGCACGCATCAAAGCCTGACGTTTCTCATCGTAACGTTTCAGACGAATCAATGGATCAATCAAATGTGATGCTACTTGCGGATTCAGGCTATTCAGTTCGGTTAGCACTTCCACCAAGAATTGATAACCACGACCATCTTCAGCATGGAAGGCCACGGCATTTTTGCTAAAGAACATTCTCAACAGTGAATAAACACGGTTTGGGTTGCTCAAGCTGAAAGAACGATGTTTCATCAAGCCACGCACTTTCTCAAGCACATCAAAGGCCGGATTGGTTGCTTGCAGCTTGAACCATTTATCCATAACCAAGCCATTCTGATGCCAACGCTGATCAAATTCATCCATTAATTGATAACTGCAAGGCAATTCAGCTGATACAGCCGCAGATAAGGCAGCGATACTGTCAGTCATGTTATCAGCGTGATAATATTGCGCCGCCACTAATTTATCAGCCAACTCTTTGGTATCAATAAAGGCCAGATAATAGAGGCAGGTATTACGCAAGTCACGTTTCGCAATATCCTTATGCTCTATACGGTATGCGCCTGTCTGGAGACTATGATAAACCGCAGAAAACTCATCCGCCATTTCATTAGCCAGTGCCTTTGTCATGGCACGAATGACATCATGGATAGCTTTCGGATCTACTACCATAAGCAGTTCTGCCACTTCATTTTCAGACGGCAGGGTCAAGATCAATGCAGCCAGAGCCGGATCAATATCTTTATCCAACAATACAGCACGGAAAGCATCAATGACATGCATTGGCAATTCCAGTGGCAGGGATTTTTGGTGACGGGCAACATTCAGCTTCACATAGTTGGTTAGCAATGTCTGTGCCGCATCCCAACGGGAGAATTCATTACGCGCATGTTGCATTAAAAATGAAAGCTGCTCATCACTGTATGGATAATCCAATTTCACTGGTGCAGAAAACTCACGCAGTAAAGAAGGGACAGGCTGTGATGGAACATCATCAAAGATAAATGATTGTTCTGCATTAATAACATTTAAAACATGATGCACAGGCTGACCATCGCGGCGCAACAGGATAACCCTGCCTTGTTCATCATAAAGCTCCATATCCAAAGGAATATGTAATGGCTGTTTCCCTTTCTGATCTGCCGTTGGTGGCGTCATTTGGCTAACATGCAAAATATATTGTTGTTTTTCTGCATCGTATTCATCACGGACAGTCAGCACAGGTGTCCCGGATTGGCTATACCAACGGCGGAAGAGAGTCAAATCGACGTTTGAAGCGTCTTCCATCGCCTGTACAAAATCATCACAGGTGGCAGCGCTACCATCATGACGATGGATATAAAGCTGCATACCCGCCTGAAATTGTTCTTCACCCAATAAGGTGTGGATCATCCGAATCACTTCTGCGCCTTTTTCATAGACGGTCAACGTATAGAAGTTATTCATTTCCATCACCTGATCAGGACGGATAGGGTGAGCCATAGGACCGGCATCTTCGGCAAATTGTGCAGAACGCATAACACGCACATTCTTGATACGGTTAACCGAACGTGAACCCAGATCAGAGCTGAATTCCTGATCACGAAATACTGTCAGCCCCTCTTTCAGGCTTAACTGGAACCAGTCACGACAGGTAATGCGGTTTCCGGTCCAGTTATGAAAATATTCATGCCCGATCACAGCTTCAATGGCGAGATAGTCTTCATCAGTCGCCGTTTCCGTTTTTGCCAGAACATATTTGGAATTGAAGATGTTCAATCCCTTGTTCTCCATCGCCCCCATATTGAAGAAATCAACAGCGACGATCATATAGATATCAAGGTCATATTCCAGACCAAAGCGGGTTTCATCCCATTTCATCGAATTTTTCAACGATGTCATGGCCCAGTCAGCACGATCCAAGTTACCTCGATCAACAAACAGCTCCAGTGCAACCTCACGGTCACTACGGGTCACAAACGTGTCACGCAGGACATCAAAATCCCCCGCAACCAATGCGAACAAGTAAGCAGGTTTTGGGAACGGGTCCTGCCATTTTACCCAATGACGCCCATCTTCCAGCTCCCCTTGTTCAATACGGTTACCATTGGAAAGCAGGAATGGGTATCTGGATTTATCCGCAGTAATGCGAGTTGTAAAACAAGCCAGAACATCTGGGCGATCCAAATAATACGTGATGTGACGAAATCCCTCTGCCTCACACTGGGTACACAAAGCATCACCAGAGACATACAGCCCTTCAAGTGCGGTATTTGCTGCCGGGTGAATTTCATTCACAATTTTCAAAGTAAACCGGGCTGGAAGTTGTTCAATCAGCAACTTTCCATCCTGTTCCTGATAATGCTCCCACGCTTTATCATCGATATAGATGCCTTTTAACGTGAGATTTTCTCCATCCAAAACCAGTGGGGTAATGCCATTGACCTGACGTTTTACCTGACTGATTGCCGTCACCGTTGTTTTTTCAGCATCCAGTTCAAAATCGAGATCAATGTTAGTAATTGTGTAATCTGGTGTTTTATAATCCAGACGGTGTTTAACGAGTCGCTGTTGTGTCATAGGGAACCTTTTCCATTATTTTTAAAAGCATAAACGCTGCCATAGAGAAACTTTCCTTTCAATCAATAAGTCTCTTTTTTTAGATGTTAATAACTTATTAAATAAAGGTATAAACAATGTGGTCAGCATATTAGTACTTTCGTGCTAATTGTCATCTCATATCTCATTTAACATGATATTATCTATAAATGGATTAACCATAATCTTTAGATTCGGGAAAATATATGCAGTTATATGGCTTCAATAACCCAATAATCACGGTATACTCTCCCGACTTTATCGATTTAGCTGACACGAATATGCTCCGCGAGGATGCCTGACGCGCCATGACTTTAGACGCTACCCCGATTATCAAATCACTGCTTGATACAGATGCCTATAAGTTTCACATGCAGCAAGCAGTGTACCACCATTACAACAATATTCCTGTTGTTGCAGAATTTCGTTGCCGTGGTGATGAACGGCTCGGAGAATACGCCGAGTCATTACGTCATCAAATTGACATGATGGCAGACTTAACATTGACAGAATACGAAGTCGATTATCTTTCTCGCCTTCCGTTCTTCAAAGAGGATTACCTGAACTGGTGCAAAACATTCCGCTTTAATCCTAAACAAGTCGAAGTTTCTGTTACCCATGAAGGGCAATTAGCCATCCGCATTTCCGGTTTATGGCACGAAGTTATCTTGTGGGAAGTGCCTCTGCTTGCCCTGATCAGCGAATTGGTTCATCGTCATCACTCACCTGAAATAACGCCGGAAGATGCCGTTATTCAGCTGAGAAAACTGATAGAGCTGTTTTACAAAGACGCTGCGGAAAAAAATATCGATCTATCCGGTTTTAAATTAATGGATTTTGGTACTCGCCGTCGTTTTTCACACGCAGTGCAATATGCCATTATCAATGAGCTGAAAAATAGCTTCCCTTATTTGATTGGAACCAGTAATTATCAACTGGCAGAACAGCTTGATCTTCCGCCTCTCGGTACACAAGCCCATGAATGGTTTCAAGCCCACCAACAAATTAGTCCGGAACTTGCCAATAGCCAGAGAGCAGCACTCCAAACCTGGCTGAATGAGTATCCAAACCAGTTAGGCATCGCCCTGACTGACTGTATTACCATGGATGCTTTTCTGCGAGATTTTGACAAACCATTAGCAACAGCCTACCAAGGCCTGCGTCATGACTCAGGTGATCCCATTGAATGGGGTGAAAAAGCCATAGCGCATTACCAATCATTGGGTATCGATCCAATGACGAAAACCTTGGTGTTCTCTGACAGTTTGGATCTGCAAAAAGCACTGGCGCTGTATCACCATTTCCATAAGAGAATTAATGTTGTTTTCGGCATTGGCACACGACTGACTTGTAATATTCCGGGCATAAAGCCACTGAATATTGTTATCAAATTGGTCGAATGCAATGGTAAACCCGTGGCAAAACTGTCGGATAGCCCCGGAAAAACCATCTGTGAAGATGATGAGTTTGTCAACAGGTTACGTCGGGCGTTCGACATTCCCTATATAGAGAAAGTGGTATAGAAAAACGGCATAACCTGTCTAATTATCTTTTGCGTAACCGGCTTCATGCGGGTTACGCAAATAAAAAAACAACTTTTCCCTCTGTTTCCCCATTAAGACCCGCAATTTCCTCTTGTTTCCTGAGAGATGACAAGTAAGATAGGCAATCTGCTCCCTGACTAAGGGAGTATTTGGTAAATCTATCTAGTTATTAATCCACTATATACAAAAGAGAGAAATTTATGAGCGTAGCGCCTGTAGTCGATGTACTGCAAGGCCGGGTTCCGGTTGACAACGAAGTCACCGTTCGCGGTTGGATACGTACAAGGAGAGATTCTAAAGCTGGTATCTCGTTCCTCGCCGTCTATGACGGTTCCTGCTTTAATCCATTACAGGCCGTCGTTAATAATAATTTACCTAATTATCAGGATGAAATATTACATTTAACCACGGGCTGTTCTGTCGAAATCACCGGTACGGTGGTGGAATCGCAAGGTAAAGGTCAGGATTTTGAATTGCAGGCCACTAAAGTCGTTGTTGTTGGCATGATTGATGATCCTGATACTTACCCAATGGCGGCTAAACGCCACAGTATTGAATACCTGCGCGAAGTGGCTCATCTTCGCCCGCGCACCAATTTGATCGGTGCCGTTGCCCGTGTTCGCCATACACTGGCCCAGGCCCTGCATCGTTTCTTCCATGAAAAAGGCTTCTTCTGGGTATCCTCTCCGCTGATCACTGCATCAGATACAGAAGGCGCTGGCGAAATGTTCCGCGTTTCCACGTTGGATTTGCAAAACTTGCCACGCACAGATAAAGGCGAAGTGGATTTCAGCCAGGACTTCTTCGGCCGTGAAGCTTTCCTTACTGTATCCGGTCAGTTAAACGGCGAAGCTTATGCTTGTGCATTAAGCAAAATCTATACCTTCGGACCAACTTTCCGTGCAGAAAATTCCAACACCAGCCGTCACTTGGCAGAATTTTGGATGGTTGAACCCGAAGTGGCTTTTGCCGATCTAAATGATATTGCCAGGCTCTCTGAAGACATGCTGAAATATGTTTTCAGGGCTGCATTAGAAGAACGTGCTGATGATCTGGCCTTCTTTGCAGAACGAGTTGACAGCGAAGTTATCACTCGTCTGGAAAAATTTGTTGATTCAGATTTCGTTCAGTTGGACTACACCGATGCGATAGAAATTCTGGAAAATTGTGGTCAGGAATTTGAAAACCCTGTTTTCTGGGGTGTGGATTTGGCATCAGAGCATGAGCGTTATCTGGCAGAAAAACATTTCAATGCGCCAGTGATCATGAAAAACTATCCAAAAGACATTAAATCCTTCTATATGCGCATGAATGACGACGGTAGAACTGTTGCAGCAATGGATGTATTAGCGCCAGGCATCGGTGAAATCATCGGTGGTTCCCAGCGTGAAGAACGTCTGGATATGCTGGATCAACGTATGGAAGAAATGGAGCTAAATAAAGAAGATTACTGGTGGTATCGCGATCTGCGCCGTTACGGCACCGTTCCTCATGCCGGTTTCGGTTTGGGCTTCGAACGGCTGGTCGCTTATGTTACTGGCGTATCCAACGTTCGTGATGTTATCCCATTCCCACGGACACCAAGAAACGCAAGTTTCTAATGAATTAGCTCAATAAATAAGCTAAAAATCAATCCCATGAAAAGCCAGCGAAAGTTGGCTTTTTTTATTTTATAGCGAAAAGCACACTAAAAAAGTTCCCTGACATTTACATTTTGAAACATCTATTTTCACTTTGTTACTGATTCTGTGCTTTTGTAGCATTTTGAGGGTAGATAAAATTCATTACCAATGGAACACTGGTCGCCGACTAATAAGACACTCGATACCCACAAATAGTTCCAAAATTTTTTAGTGTTCTATTTCTGGCAGTGGCAGGTGTCTAGATAACACCAATGAGGGTAATAATAATGAAACGCAATATTCTTGCAGTGGTAATTCCAGCTCTGCTGGCTGCTGGTACAGCAAACGCAGCTGAAATTTTTAATAAAGATGGCAACAAACTGGATCTGTACGGTAAAGTAGACGTTCGTCACCAAATCGCTGATGAAAGAAGCGGCGAAGATGGCGACGATTCTTATGCTCGTATCGGTATCAAAGGCGAAACTCAGATCACTGACCAACTGACTGGTTTTGGTCGTTGGGAATACAACCTGAAGGCTAAGGGCGCAGAAGCTGATGGTGCAGATACTGCTACTCGTTTAGCTTTCGCTGGTTTGAAATTCGCTAACTACGGTTCACTGGATTACGGTCGTAACTACGGCGTAAACTACGACGTTAACGCATGGACTGACGTACTGCCAATCTTTGGTGGTGACTCCATGTCTAAAACTGATAACTACATGACTGGCCGTGCTACCGGTCTGTTGACTTACCGTAACACTGACTTCTTCGGTCTGGTTGACGGCCTGAACTTTGCCCTGCAATACCAAGGTCAAAACAGCGAGCACACCAAAAATGACCGTAGCGGTACTACAGCAAACGGCGATGGCTACGGTTTGGCTACTACCTATAACGTAGGTTACGGTATCACTGTGGGTGGTTCTTACGCTAATTCTACTCGTGCAAACGATGATTGGGATAATAATGCCTATGCTAAAGGTGAACGCGCTGAAGCATGGAACTTGGGTGCTAAATACGATGCTAACAACGTATATCTGGCAGCAATGTACGGCGAAACCCGTAACATGACTCCTGGTTCAGCACGGTTTAATGGTGTGGAAGCAAAAGGTGTTGCTAATAAAACCCAGAATATCGAATTAGTTGCACAATACCTGTTCTCTGATTTCGGTCTGAAACCATCTCTGGCTTACGTTCAGTCTAAAGGCAAAGAGCTGGGTGAAGGCGAAAAACGCTACAGCGCTGACCTGGTTAAATATGTTTCTGTAGGTACTTACTACTACTTTAACAAAAACCTGTCTACCTACGTTGATTACAAAATCAACCTGCTGGACAAAAACGAAGGAACAGACGCAGGCGCTCGCAACGTATTCGGTGTTGGCCTGACTTATCAGTTCTAATTACTGTTGATGAATTATTTAGCGAAACGCTAATCGATTTATCTCAGAAAAAGCAGCGCTGCGGCGCTGCTTTTTACATTTTACCTCACTGTTTTTTCAGGCTCTTTTCTCCACTCCGTAAACCACTTCACAAGATTTTATTCTTTTTGCTACAAGTGGTTGGCAAATGAGTTCCTTAAGGTTACCCTGAGCGGCGTATAACTTATTTTGGGCTTAACTCTCCGAGTCTTGGAATCAAAAAAATGTTTGAAGAAATCACAGCAGCGCCTGCCGACCCTATTCTTGGTTTAGCCGATAGCTTTAAAACCGATCCCCGTGAAAACAAAATCAATTTAGGTATCGGCGTCTACAAAGACGAAACCGGTAAAACCCCTGTTTTAACTACTGTTAAAAAAGCAGAGAAATTCCTGCTGGAAAACGAAACTACCAAAAATTATCTGGCAATTAGTGGATTACCTGAATTTGGCCGCGTCACTCAGGAACTGCTTTTCGGTAAAACCAGCCCTATCGTCACTGACAAACGCGCCCGCACTGTACAAAGCCCAGGCGGAACTGGCGCACTCCGTATTGCCGCTGACTTTATTGCTAAACAGACCAATGCAAAACGTGTCTGGATCAGCAACCCAACCTGGCCAAACCATAAAGGCGTTTTCTCCAGTGCTGGCTTGGAGATCCGCGAATACAACTATTACGATGCAGAAAGTCATGCCTTGGATTTCGATGGCATGTTGGCAAGTTTGTCTGAAGCACAAGCAGGTGATGTCGTTCTGCTGCATGGTTGCTGCCATAATCCAACGGGTATCGATCCAACCGTTGAACAGTGGCAAAAACTGGCTGACTTATCTGCTGCAAATGGCTGGTTGCCCGTATTCGACTTTGCTTACCAAGGTTTTGCCAAAGGATTAGATGAAGATGCAGAAGGCCTGCGTATCTTTACCAGAAACCACAATGAATTGATCGTAGCTAGCTCTTATTCCAAAAACTTTGGTCTGTACAATGAACGTGTCGGAGCTTGCACCATCGTTGCAGCAGACAGCGATACTGCCGAAAAAGCATTCAGCCAGGCAAAATCCATTGTACGTACCAACTACTCTAACCCGCCAGCGCACGGTGCTTCTGTTGTGACAACCATTCTGTCCAATGATGACCTGAAAGCAGAATGGATTCAGGAATTGGCAACAATGCGTGAACGCATTAAACGTATGCGCCAACTGTTTGTAAACACCTTACAAGAAAAAGGTGCGAAGCAAGACTTTAGCTTTATTAGCGCTCAAAATGGTATGTTCTCATTCAGCGGATTGACTAAAGAACAAGTTGATCACCTGCGTGAAGAGTATGGTATTTACGCGGTTAGCTCTGGTCGTATCAACGTAGCGGGTCTGACACTGGAAAATATGGTTCCTCTGTGTGAAGCTATCGTTGCAGTAATCTGAGTTTCTCAAAAGCCGCTGACAAAGCGGCTTTTATCTTCTTCACATTATCTTACGACAAAAAAACGTTTGCGATTAATCCTGTAAGAATGGATTGGTTTTCCGCTCATGTCCTAAAGTTGACATTGGGCCGTGACCAGGTATGAATTGATACTCGTCCCCCAATGGTAATACTTTTTTCTTAATAGATTGAATCAATTCATCATAGCTTCCACCCGGAAAATCAGTGCGGCCAATACTGCCCTTAAACAATACATCTCCCATTGAGATGATTTTATCGGTGTGGTTAGCAAGGATAATATGCCCCGGTGTATGCCCCGGACAGTGCAAAACGGATAATTCAATACTGCCAATTTTTAGTGTATCCCCTTCATCAAGCCAACGATCTGGCGTAAAAGAGGGGCATGGTTCAACACCAAACATTTGGCATTGAATTTCCAAGCCTTCTATCCAAAAAGCATCTCCCTTATGTGGCCCGTAAACAGATACGCCAAAATGCTTCGCGACTTCGACAGTAGCACCGACATGATCATAATGACCATGTGTCAGCAAAATTTGGGTGATTTTCAGCCCACGACGCTCTATTTCAGCGATAAGTTGTTCAGCATTACCACCAGGATCAACAATCGCCGCTTCCTGAGTTTCTTCACACCAAATTAATGTGCAATTTTGCATCGCCCTTGTGACGGGGATAATGTGGTATTTCATTATATTGTTTCACTCCACAATCAAGACTCATTATAAGTAATAAGATTACCACGTCCTGACCGGGCCTGTATCAATATGAATAAAATTACTCTTTGGATAAAACCCTACTCCCCCTGCCCGCATTTTCAGTGCCGCCTTACGAATATGTGTGAGATGAATACCATCAATATGGAAATCCATGGCTTGTCCACGGGTATGATAACTATGTTTTGCCACGCCACCACTGGCGTGACGCAACATATTATTTGTTGCCAAGGAACGATAACCCGAAACTAATTGAACAGGTTTATTTATTCCCATCAGCATTTGCAATAAATAAATTTGATCAAATAATTTCGGGTCAATGTTTTTAACCTTATTTTGTCGAAAATCGCGGAATAAATAATTCAGGCGAGCCAATTCTGATTTATTATACCGATGACCATCAAAGAATTCGGCTTTGAGTGTTTCTCCGGTATGCAGGTTATCAAAACGTAAAATTCGAGGACGTGGCGTTGTCAATGCAGCCAAAACCGATTGAGGTAATAAACTTAGTCCCAATGCGGCCACACTTATACCGAGCCACTTTCGGCGATCATGGTCAATGTTATTCATGGATAATATGCCCTGCTATTCTTTAATGTATTAATACTATCTAAATGCATTTATAATTCAACTTAATCATCTAGTAAGACATCAGAAAATAAAAAATAGTTTCAATCATTTTGTATTTTACTGTAAATTTACCACCTTATTATTGTGATCTATCTAACATAATTGATAATATTAGAATTGTAATCAATAAAAAACAGCTCATTAAAAACAAGCCATAGTAAAAAACACTTTTAAAATAATGAGTAATAAAAGATAACAGAGAAGAAAACATTATTTTCTTCTCTGTTTACAATATAGATATCAACACCAATTTTATTTCTTTAAGTTTCATTGGTAACGGAAGAAATTATAAATCATTTCTGGCTACCAAGATCTTGTCAAGTAACGCTGAATGCTGCCTTGCATTCATATCATAATTATAGATATCATCTCGGTATTGTGGTTTCCCTCCCTTATCGACCCACGCTGTTTGATAATAGAGAAACACAGAAATTCTTTTGGGAATATTGACATATTTTGTTGACCATGTTTTCAATGAACTATTAACTTTAGTTTTATCCCAACCCGCACCTCCCAACAACATATTAGCCAATTCAGGTGCTTTATTGACACGCACGCAACCAGAACTAACCGCCCGCATTTCTCGGCTGAAAGAAGCTTGATTAGGTGTATCATGCAAATAAATGGCTTCTGAATTTGGCATATTAAATTTAAAACGCCCCAATGAATTAGTTGGGCCTGGTGATTGCCTAATACGATAAGGGAAATTACTCGGTGTTATTACGCCCCAGTTAATAGACGAAGGATCGATAACTTTAGCGTCATTGCTCCAACTGGAAAAGACCGTATAACCACGCGTACGAAAATAACTTGAGTCACGCATCGCCCTTGGTGCAATATCTTTTCGGGTCATGCTGGTGGGTACATTCCACGGAGGATTGATCACCACATTATTTAATTCACTACTCATGATAGGTGTTTTTCGGCTGGGACGCCCGACGACGACTTTAGAACTCAATACTTCTTTGCCATCCAGATAATAGAAAAGTGAGTAGTCAGGGATATTAACTAAAATACCTGTAGGAATATCTCCGGGAATAATTCGTAATCGTTGGATATTTAAGGCCATAATACGAGCGCGAGTTTGTGGGGTCGTATTTAACCATGCTTTAGTGGATTTACCGATAACCCCATCGGCTGATAACCCATGTAAGGCTTGAAAATGTTTTATAGCCGCTGTTAATTCTTTATCATAAACCCTACTATCGGATTTGGCAGAAGATAAATCCAATATCCCTGAACGAGCCAATATTTTCCTTAATACAATAACACTTTCACTACTTTGTCCTGGTCTTAAAGTTCCTTTAAATGAAAACTCAGTCCATGGCCGTTGATCAGCCAATTGGAACCGCATCTCCTTACGCATATTTTCATACATGGGATGATTCGGTGATAAACGCGTAATATAAGAAAAAATGCTATTGCTATTGATATGCTGTTGCCATGTATTAATTAAAGAGGACGGAGGTAATTCAAGCTTATAAGGAGACTTACTATATAACCATGAGATGCCTTTTTTATCAACATTATTAATAAAATGGAGATAACCTAACATAGCATCAGATAAGATAACATCACGCCCTATTTCACTTAATTCAGGAGAATGAAGTTGTATCAGCCATTTTTCGAATTGAGGTTGAAAACCCGCTAGCGACATTTCAACTAATTGTTCTTCAAATTGCTTAATAGCTTTATTATCTGACCACAATGGTTGCATTTTATTGTTAGCATATAAATTTGTTAAACGATCAAGAAATATCGGTTTTACTTGTTGTGGTAACCAATTTTGTAACTGTTTTCTATTTTCATCAATAGAATTCACTGGAGAAATAGGAATTGTCTTATCAATTAAAATAACAGAACCTTCTATTTTTGGTTCTGTTGGTAATTGTTGCATACCACTTGATGACAGTCCACCTTGTTGATTTGCAAGAGTTCCTGCTGATACCACCAATGTGCTACAGATAAAAGAAACTTTCAGTAACCTGACCGTGTTCTTCACCATAAGAACTCACCTCACCTTATTATATATGCAGCTATCCAATGACTTATTATAATTATCCGCAGACCTATTTTATCAGAAAGAATACTGCTAATTATATACATAATTACTCTTTAAGATAGGATGCCTACCTAATCAAATTTGATCGCACCAGGTAAAATAAAATCTAAGAAAAATAAAATTTTCATCATAATAATTTAAATTATTATGGCTTAAAACTTAAAAAGAGCACCTTTAGTACCTTTAATCAGGTATATTGTATTGAATTTTAAGATTAATACTCAGAATTAATGACGACTTCTTCTCCAAAGCGGCCAGCTTTAGGCAGGGGCTGATAAGAAGAGTTTGATGCTCTCAAGATACGAATACCTCGAATATTCAATTCACGAGCAGCGGCAATATCAGTATCTGCATCGCCATAATAAATTTTCAATTTATGCTCTCTCATCCAACTGACTTTGTTATTTTTACCTGATTCATCTCCCGCGAAAATAACGGCATTCATTTTATCGGCTGGAATATGTAAGTCTTCCTGTAAGTATTTGGTCACCGCTTCTGTCTTAGTTTTTGTCCGGGCTGTAATGAAATAAATGTCATCACCCCGCTTTAAGTGCATCTGAACCAATTCAATGCCGATCTTTTTTGGTATACTGAATTTATCCCATTCATTATTCATTTTTTCCCAAAATGCCAGGTTTTTCAGATAACTATTGTCATTAGGCGAATACTCCGATTTACCACGATAAAAACCTGGGCTTGAAAACAGTACGGTATCATCGATATCAAAACCTACCGCCATTACGGGTTGGTTTTGCAGACTTTGCTTAATCTGCTCTACGGATACCCAATGCACCGCATGACGTTGAGCCAACTCTGCCACAGAAACGCCTGAATCAACTTGCTCAGGCATAAACATTTTTGCTTGTGCCATGTTGTTCAAACCAAAAGTGAGCACAATTGTACTGAATACTAGAGTAACTTTACGCATCGTTATTCCTTTTTTACATTATTAGTAACGGTGCGAAATAGTAAACTTTCTCATCACATCAAAACGAGACATACTGCACAAGGCGACATATAAGATTATCTCAATAAGGGGGAACATAATATGTTCCCCCTTAGAAAAATATTATGCAGTGATAAAGTTATTCCTGCAATATAGGCTGTATCTGGTTTTGTGGCTGTTCAATAACCGGCACATCCTGCCCAAAACCACGCAGCCCCACAACATGTACATGTTCCTGATTATTGAAAATCTTACGTACCAGTTTATAGGTTGTCCCTTTTTCTGGGCTGATGTTTTCCGGCGCAGCAATAATTAACTGCATCTGTAGACGTTCACATAGCTCAAACAGCGTTGCAATGGATTTCGCATCCAATCGGGCAGCTTCATCAAGGAACAGCAATCGGCATGGTGAAATATCTTTACCACGCAGACGACGTGATTCCTCTTCCCAACTTTGTACGACCATGACCAGAATAGACATCCCCGTACCAATCGCTTCTCCGGTAGAAAGTGCTCCACTTTCCGCTTTCAGCCAGCCATCCGAACCTCGGTTGACTTCAACCTCCAACTCAAGGTAATTGCGGTAATCCAGCAACTCTTCACCAATAGTCTGCGGCAGACGCTGCCCGATGTCGATTTGTGGGTTCAGACGCTGATAAAGCTTCGCCATCGCTTCTGAGAAGGTCAGTCTCTGGCTGTTGAACAGATCCTGATGCTGCTCCTGCTGCTCAGAAAGTACATCCAGCAAGAGGGAATGACTTTCACGCACATTCACATTCAAGCGCACGCTGCCAACCTGTCCAAAAGAAACCGCCTGCAATCCTTGATTAAGCATGCGAATGCGGTTTTGTTCACGTTGAATGGTTTTGCGAATGATATTCGCCACGCTTTTGGAACTAATCGCCAGTTTCTGCTCACGAGAGGTTAATTCTTCAGTCAGACGAGCCAGCTCAATTTCCATCTGTTCAATAGCATCGACGGGATCATCCGTACGAATGATATCCTGCCGAATACGTTCGCGCAGATGTTGGTAAACCGCCACGAAAAATTGGATTTTACGCTCAGAACGCTTCGGATCTTCGGATAAACGCAACGCATCGCGCAGGTGTTCATTATCGGACACAGCTAGACGCAATGCCCCCAGCGCCTTATCCGACATTGAACGCAGCTCATCACCATCCATATAAGCCAGTTCGCGACGATGTAAGCGACGTTCAACGCCATTGTCTTTCACCATGCGCATAACTGCACACCAGCCCGCCTTAGAAGAGACCACTTGTTCACGCTTCTGGTCATAATCACGCTCGGATTTGCGCAGTTTTTTCTGGAGGTTTTCCATTTCTGCCTCACAGAACGCGATCTGTTTCTCAAGCTGGTTAATGCGGGAACGGTTAGCATTCACAACAGCGTGAAGCTGATCACGGCGTTCACGGGCACGATTTTCGGCGTTGGCATCTGCCTGGACACCGATATCTTTCAACTCCTGCTCAAGTTCTCTCAACATATCTTGCTTGGTGTCATAAGAACTTTTCAGTGATGCCAATACTTGATTAAATTGCGCGCATTGTGCTTGCTGCTGACGCAATTGTTCACGCGCACGGCTACGATCAGATTCTGCGTGTTCAAGGCGCTGGCGCAGTTTGTCGTTCAGGTCGGCATTTTCGTTAAGCATACCGGCAGAGTCGCTATAGCTGAAATGCGCACGGCGTTGCACAACTTCCGTCAGGGCAAAGGCTTGTTGTTTAGCCTGATTCTGGCTCTGTTTCGCAGCCTCATAATCCTTCTGCAACTGCTCATGTTGCTGTGGATCACTTTGCAAGACCGAAACCAAGGGTTCAAGTTTAGCCAAAGCATTGCCGTGTTGTTGCAGGAAACGCGCCGCTTCCTGAGCCTCACTCATTTCTTCTCGGACTGTTTCCACTCGATCAGGCAGGGTTTCATCCAACAAAATCGTCATTTGTGGAATCAGGCGATTCAGCATTGATAGGCTCTCTTTCACCTGAACCAGTTTCTGTTGATGCTGCTGAGCCTGAGTTTCAAATTGCGATAACTCACGCCCCAATTCAGTACGACGCTGACTCAGGCGACGCATTTCTGCTTCTGGATCATCATCAAATGCAACAGAAAGATGTTTCCCCACAAAACGGCTAAAAGCCTGATGCGCACGCTGAACTTTCTGCACATCAAACGAAAGTGTCGCGTAGCGCTCTGCCAGCGTATCACGCTCAAAACTGAGTGCTTCCAGACGACTTTCTCTTGCTGCCCGTCCAAATAGCGGAACCTCGGGATAACGGGAATAACGCCATTGGCGATCGGATGATTTCACCAGAACTGCGTTTTCCTGCTCTTCAAAATGGAATACGCTGTCGTCAAAAGACTGCGGATCTCCCTCAATTAAATAGAGATCTTCCGGGCAATCTTCCAATGTTTCCAGATGTGGACGAACCAGTGAGAGATCAGGCACGACAATTGCGTGCCGCGCAGGACCATAGAGTGCGGAGAAATAAGGTGCATCATCAATGGTAATGTCATCATAAATTTCAGACAACAAAACACCACCAAAACGCTCTGCCAATGCAAGCAATCGGCTATCTTCGGCACCACTTGGTTGGTTCAGACATTCAATCTGTTTTTCCAGTTCACGTTTCTGTGCAGCAATATCATCACGCTCAACCGTAATTTCGCGTTCTTGTTCGAGCAATTGCTGCATATATTCAGTCACATCGTGACTATTTTCGAATGTTTCATTGCATTGTTCACTAAGCTGGTCCAAGGCTTCCTGGGCTGCCAACCATACAGGCGCCCGTGCTGTCAGCTCTTGAATTTTTTGCTTGAGCTGTTCAAGCTCCTGACGTATTTGAATACGACGTTCACCGCTTTCATTGGCGCCCAGGCTCAGCTCTTCCAATTGAGCTTCCAGTTCTCCCCGTAACGCCTCCAAGTCTTCTGCCTGATATTGCTGGTTATGGCGCTTACAGAATTCCTCCAGCAAACGCTCTGCATTTTGCTGACTGTTCAGGCGTTGTTCTAGCTCGGCCAACTGGATACGCAAAGGTTGGACGCGTTCAGTCAGATGACGCAGGGATGACCATTCACGCAATGCTTCACGAGCGGCTTGCCACGCTTCACTGCGGCTTACTTCACCAACAATACTTTTTACCAGTTGATAAGCCTGCTCAAACTGACTATGCGCCGCGTCAGCAACGCTCAATTTCTGTTCCAGTGCCAGCAACATCTCTGTCGCTTGCTGCGCTTTAGCCTGATAGGTTTCCTGCCAATCGTCGGCATTTTCTATCGACAGATCGGGAAGTTGGCAAAGTTCACGGGCACGTTCTAACGCTTGCAGTGCTTGCTGATATTGAATAGCGCGAGTTTGCTGTACATCCAAAGCTTGTTGATAATCAGCAAGCTGGCTTTTCAGTTCATCAACTTCTTGTTCTGCCGCTTCAAATGTGGCTTCATATTCTACTTGAAGATCTCTCGCCTCTTCGACAACTTCACTCTGTTCTTCCAGTCGGTATGTGAGTTCTTCAATATCAGATTGGTAGCGATCGATTTTTTCCTGCTGGCGCACCGCTGTTTGAACCAGATTCAGGTGATCACTGGCTGCCTGATAATCCATGTCTAAATCAGAAGATGCACCGCTTTGTTCTGCCAGTTCCCTCGCCATTTCAACATGGCGATATTGTTCAGCAACCAGTTGACGACGGCCGCCAAATAGTTCACTGCGCAAAGCCAGTGCCTCATCCAGATGAACGCGGCGTTCGTTGGCATGGCGCATATAGTCAGCAGACACATAAGCCGTAGCTTCTGTGATAAGGTGCTTGAAAAGATCACGGTCAGATTGGGTGACACGGATAGCTTCTAGCGTAATGCGGTTTTCACGCAATGCGGCTTCCATATCCTGAAATGCTTTTCTGACGCCGCTGTTTTCCGGTAACAAGTAATCACGCAATGAACGGGTAATCGCACTGGAAATTCCGCCATATAATGATGCTTCTATCAGGCGATAAAATTTGCTGCGGTCACTCGCTGAACGCAAACGTTTTGGGATCACGCCCAAATCAAACATCAGGGCGTGATAATCTGTAATCGAGTTAAATTGCTTGAACTGAACGCCTTCCATCTCATCAAGGCGTTCCTTTAGTTCATTTAAGGGCAGAACCCGCGCCTGACGTTCGTTGATATTGTCAGTCAATAACTGTGTTGGCTGAATCGACGCAGGAACGCCCTGGATCATAAATGGCTTAATATCAACTTTTCGATCACGTCCTGCCACTTGTTGTAAACGGACTCCGGTGATGATCCGTTGATGGCGAGAGTTAACAACATCCAGCGTGGAATAGCAAACACCTGCCCGTAACTTACCGTGCAACCCTTTATCACGTGAACCCGAGGTGGCGCCCGCTTCTGTCGTATTGCGGAAATGGAGCAGTGTTAAATCAGGGATTAATGCGGTCACAAACGCCGCCATTGTGGTTGATTTACCTGCACCATTACCGCCGGATAAGGTCGTCACAAGCTCGTCAAGATCAAACGTTCTGGCAAAAAAACCGTTCCAGTTAATTAACGTCAGTGAGCGAAATTTACCGCGTTCAATCATGATTGTTCATCCTCCGCATCTTCTGCTGAATGCCCTGATGCTTCTTCATGTTCATTATCTTCCTGCGATGTTTCCCCTTCTACTGGCATGGCTTCACCATCACGGATCATGCGTAATTGTGCCTCGCGTGGGTCATCACCGCTGCGTACATCTGCACCGAAGCGAAATACCGCTTCGGTAATCGTAAATTTATTGCTGTCGTTTTGCAGGAAATAAACCATACCCAGACGGCGTAAGCGGTTTAAGGCTGTGCGCGCTTTTTCCTGCAATTTCTGTTTGTCCAGATCTGAGCCTGTCGAGCGTTGATTCATTAATTTCATTAGCTTATTTTCATCTGCCAATGACAGTAATTCTTCGTACAGCTCCTGAAAGGTAAATATTCCCTGATTAGACAGGCGCTCCGGGCTAAGGTAGAGGTAGCACAGGAGCTTACCTACCATCATATCTAATTCGGACAGCACAGATCGCGGGATCAGCGTCGTAGAACGGGGACGCAGATAGAAAAAACCTTCTGGTGCACGGATTAATTCGACGTTATAACGCGCATAAAACATTTCCAGCTCTTCCTGAAAGTCCATCAAAAAAGCATGATTATCAAGATCATCCAGACTGATATGACGCCCTGCTCGCAGTTGGCTGTCTAATTCAGGGAAAAGTGGATTGGATAATGCCTGAACCAGTTTCACTGGCATAAGTTGTTCAATATGTGTCGATGACATGTGCCTGTACCTTGGCTCCGTAATCATTAATCGCTAACCATTCCGCTGGCAAACCAGAGAAATCCGCTTCTGCAACGCCCAACCTGACTGCTTGATCCACCAAGATACGTGCCACATCAAAATGGCGTTTACGTGGATACTGGACAAGGTAGTCGCGCAGTACAGCCCCCAAATCCAGAGGAAGTTTTGCCTGTTGGTAAATTGCCAGCGCCTGCTCTACCATTTCAGCTAATTGTTCATTGATTTCACTAAACTCTTCATATTCCATTTCTGGCGGTAATTCTCCCATTACCTCTTCATTACGCAGAGTCAACTCTTCATCACGCATATCCAGAAAACGTTCTGCATTAGCGACAGTCAGAGTCCACGGGCTGTCAAAATAGTGTTGAATGGATTGACGAAGGCGCTGGGCAAAAATGCGGTTTTTATCCATATCAATGGCGGTTCGGATAAATTTGTGAACGTGGCGGTCATAACCTATCCACAGATCAATGGCTTGTTGCCCCCAACTGATAATGCGATCCAGTTTGCTTTGCAAGTCAAAAACCAGTTTATCCACCAACTCAGAGCCACCGCTATCCATATTCGCGGCCTGGATGCGTAATAGATTAGCCTGCAATTTATCACCCGCGGCTTCTAACGTATCCTGAAGTTCCCGCAGTGTGCCGGAGGTTTCAGACAGTAGTTGTTCACAATTAGCGATGGCGGCCTGCCAATCCTGATTGAGTAGTGCGGCGATATCGGTTTTTACGCTGTGTTGCTGTTCATCCATCAAGCGCTGAGACATGTCAATGCTGTCAAAAATTTCAGCGACAGAATATTTAAGAGGGGCAAAAACATTGCGATGCCAATGTAATTCATCACCCCCTTCTTCGGCTGCCTCTGCCGCTCGGTGCAATTCGTTAGCAACGATGGATAACTGCATAGAAAGACGCAATGTGGAGAATTCACGCTGGCGAATGTAATAATCACTGATACCAATACCCAATGGAGTCAGGCGATAAATGGCATTGCCATCCGCCAATTCACTGGTAAAACGGTTAAGTAATTTCTGACGAACCATATCGTTAATAGCATTATTCGCCCTGACAGATACCGCTTCCGAAGTCTGCTCAAAACCCTTACACACTTCACGAAAGGCATCCACCAGCTCCCCTTCACTCATTTCACCATCAAGCCGTTCACTGTTTAATACGGCAATAGCCAGCAAAAAAGCCAAGCGTTCCGGTGGTAACGAAATTGAAAAGTCATTTTTTCTGGCCCAGGACACAAGTTCAGGAACCGTCTGGGAATATTCACTCATAATTCGCTCTTTAAGGTAGGCTTGCGTGCCATCACATGAATATAACGCCCCAGGCTGGTATAGGGCTCCTGTCTGCAATAACGCTGTTCAAGTTCAAGCAACGCTGGAAAATCTGTGTCTTGTAATTGACGACTTTGCAGGTAATCATGAAAAACTCTCACGCCTGTTTTACCTGTTATTTCCATCTTAAGTTCAGTTAGCCATTGATATACCTGTTCCGGTACTAACGGATGTTGTGGCGACAGAGAGCGCTTCCGACGACGCTGGATATTAGGTGTCGCCAAATGAAAATTACCCAGGATAGCGTTACGCATGACCAGCCCATTAGCATTATAAAACATTAATGAAAGTGCACCACCGGGCGTTATTATCTCTTCCAATGTCTCTATTGCATCTTTTTGGTCGATGATCCACTCCAATACAGCATGAAATAAAATCAGATCAACGGGCTGTTCAATATGCTGGTGAATTTCCTGTACCGGGCTTTGGATAAATTGTATCTGATCGAGAAGACCCCGCTCTTCGGCGTTATGTTCCGCTCTTTGAATCATCTCTTTTGATAGATCACAAAGTATGACCTGATGTCCCAATTCAGCTAATTGGCAGGCCATATTACCTTCACCGCCCCCCGCATCCAAAATGCGCAAAGGACGTTGAGGCAAATGATTCAGCAATTCGTTAATATCCTGCCAGACAACGGCCTGCCTGATTTTACCTTTGGTTGTGCCGTAAATATTACGCGAAAATTTGTCTGCAATATCATCGAAATTGCGATCCCGCATGAAAAGCTGCCCCGCTTATAATCTAAGTTTAATTTATCTATTGAGTAATTATGCTATCTACTGTTATTTTGGCACAGTAATCATTTAATTAACTACTTTTAGCCTTAAATTTGCCATTGCGCGATTATAATTTAACCAACCCAAGGCCAATCAATGTTATTTCTGCTAAAAAAATATATCGGCTCGCTATTAATGCCTTTACCGCTGATTATTATCGTCTCTTTTGCCGCTCTGTTATTACTCTGGTTTACCCGCTGGCAAAAAACAGGAAAAACCATTTTATCACTCAGCTGGATGGCATTACTTTTATTTAGTTTACAGCCTATCGCAGATAAATTCTTACTCCCTGTCGAGGGAAAATATGTTCAGCGCTATGAACCAGACACAACATCTATAACTCCCGTAAAATATATTGTGGTTCTTGGGGGCGGATTTACTTATAACCCCCAATGGGCTCCCAGCGCCAACCTTATCAGTAACAGTTTGCCCAGAGTGACTGAGGGGATTCGGTTATATCATCTCAATCCTGGTGCTAAAATGATTTTTACTGGCGGTAAAGGTGTTAATGCCATTAGCAGTGCCGAAGTTGCTGCTATGGTAGCACAATCTCTGGGAATTCCTGTAGAAGACACGATAGCATTAAAAAAACCCCTGGATACAGAAGAAGAGGCTGCTGAAGTTGAAAAAATCGTCGGGCAACAACCTTTCATTCTCGTCACTTCTGCCAATCATATGGAACGATCTCTCAAGTTTTTTGCACAACGAGGTCTGCATCCAATTGCGGGTCCTGCCAATCAATTGGCTGTCACAACGCCTTTATATTCGTGGGAAAAATATCTTCCTTCTTCCTACTATTTATCACACACTGAGCGCGCCTGGTATGAGACATTAGGACGCATCTGGCAGACTATTAAACCGGTAAGTCAGGATATACGTATTGAAAAATCAGAAGGCTCTCAGCAAAAAGGTGATGAGAAATAACATCAGAATTAGAAGTGAAGCGTGCCAAAACGAGAAGAAAAAAGAGAATGCGGTATAAACGTTACGGCATTCTCTTTTAAATCTCACCCGATTTCAGACAAGAAGATCAGAGCGTGGCAAAAACTTTTCTGACGGTTTCCAGATCTTCCGGTGTATCAACACCCGCACCGGGCGCTTGCAGTGCTTTTGCTACATGAATCTTTTCACCGTACCAAAGCACTCTTAACTGTTCGAGCATTTCGATACTTTCCAATGGACTTGGCGCCCACTGAATATAGCGTCGAATAAACCCTGCCCGATACGCATAAATCCCAATATGGCGTAGGAAATACTCTCCAATAGTTTCTGTTGATTGCATAAAACGGTCCCGTTCCCACGGGATCGTAGCGCGGGAAAAGTAGAGAGCATAACCTTGTGAATCCATCACAACTTTAACGGCATTAGGATTAAATGCTTCTTCTGCATCCTGGATCGGTACAGCAAGAGTTGCCATTCCTGCATCACTGCCAGCTAAATTATCAGCCACCTGTTTGATGATCTGTTCTGGAATAAGGGGTTCATCGCCCTGAACATTCACAATAATTTCATCATCAGTAAATTGGTATTTATCGATAACCTCAGCCAGACGCTCCGTACCTGAATGGTGATTTTCGCGTGTCATACAAGCCTCACCGCCTGCGGCAATCACTGCATCAAACACGTCTTGATTATCTGTCGCCACAATAACCCGATCAGCACCAGAACGGATAGCCCGTTCCATCACACGCACTACCATTGGCTTACCATGAATATCAGCCAATGGTTTTCCAGGTAAACGGGTTGAGGAAAAACGTGCTGGAATGATAACGGTAAACATGGGTTATTGGTTTTCCTCTGTCGGCAAGACACGTGCTTCATTCTCTAGCAACACAGGGATACCATCACGGAAAGGAAAAGCGAGACGATCAAACTTACAAATCAGTTCAAGGTTTTCTTTATCATAACTAAGTTTGCCATGACATAGCGGACAAGCAATGATTTCGAGTAAACGGTGATCCATATATCCCCCAAAGGGCCTCAAATTTAATGTGGCTCAGAATACCACAAGCAATGTATCACCGTTAACTTTGTTGCTTTGTTTAATTTCCCTTATTTTCTTTAGAATGGTGAGAATAGCCCAACATTATTAGCGAGTATTTAATTCTGGCAATAAAGCACAGATATCGTTCAATACCTTTTGCCCTTTTTCTTCTGGCAATTCAGCGTGTACAGGTAAATACCACCAGTTAGGTTGCGCAAATTGAAAACATTTAACCGCATCTTTTTCTGTCATCAATAAATTTTGATCACTAGTTGCCAGAGCCAATAATTGAGATTTTTCGTACGCCTGATGATCAGCAAAAGCGTGTGTTTTCTGTAATTTCGCCCCTAATTGCTGCAATGTTGCAAAAAAACGCGGTGGATGCCCAATCCCAGCCATCGCAACACCATTGGGAAGATCTGTCACTTTTCGCGTTTCACCAGTCAGTAAGTTAACCACCAAATCCCCCTTTAAGGTCATGGGTAGTTCACCCGCTTCCGGTGTCCCACCATTAACAATGATGGCATTGACGCTATTTAAGCGCCCTGCCAATTCTCGCATAGGGCCAGCAGGTAACCAACAGCCATTACCAAAACGACGAACCCCATCAATCACCACAATCTCATAATCACGCTGCAAAGCATAATGTTGCAGGCCATCATCGGTAATGACGATATCAACCGGAGTGTGTGCCAATAATGTCTGAATGGCTTCGGCTCGCTTTGGTGCTACCGTAACAGGCACACCAGTACGACGACGAATTAAAACCGGTTCATCTCCTGCTTGCGCCGTTGTCACTTCATCGGTAATCAATAACGGATAATGTTCCGACTTCCCGCCATAACCACGCGAAACAACGCCAACCCGATAGCCTCTTTGCTGCAACTGTTCAACCAGCCAAATAACAACCGGGGTTTTGCCATTTCCCCCTGCTGTTAAGTTACCAACAACAACAACAGGCACTGGCGCTTTCCAGGAGCGACGCCATCCTCGCTTATAACTTAAACGACGCAAGCCGCTTATCAGCCCATAAAGGGCTGATAATGGTAATAATACGATATAAAGCCATGAGCGGCCTGACCATATGCGTTCAATCATTGGCCAAATTGCATCCTATGTAATTGTGCATATGCCCCATCATGTTGCAACAGAGTCGCATGGTCGCCCCTTTCTATGATATTCCCATCTTCAATGACGATAATTTCATCGGCATTTTCAATAGTAGAAAGACGGTGAGCAATGACCAATGAAGTTCTGTTTTTCTGCAATTCATCTAATGCAACCTGAATTGCACGTTCAGATTCTGTATCTAATGCAGAGGTTGCTTCATCCAAAATTAAGATCGGAGAATCACGCAATAAAGCACGGGCAATCGCAATACGCTGACGCTGTCCCCCAGAAAGCAGAACGCCATTTTCACCAATCATTGTATCAAGGCCATTATCCATCTTTTTGATAAAGTCCATTGCATAAGCCATTTCTGCCGCCCGCTCTATCTCTTCACGGCTAAAGCATCCTTCGCTGGCGTAAGCAATGTTATTGGCAACCGTATCATTGAATAGATGAACATTTTGCGATACCAACGCGATTTGGTTACGCAGTGAAGCCAGGGTATATTCACGCAGGTCATGACCGTCTAATACTATCTCACCTTCATTTATGTCATAAAAACGCGTCAGGAGATTGGCAATTGTCGATTTACCTGATCCTGAGCGCCCAACTAATGCAATCGTCTTTTCTGCCGGGATCGTCATTGAAATATTTTTCAACGCAGGATGATCTTTGGTTGGATAACAGAAAGTGACATTACGGAATTCAATGTTGCCTTTTGCCTTTTTAATTTCCAATTTACCTTCGTCTTTTTCCTGCTCCATATCCAGGATAGTAAATAAGGTCTGGCATGCAGCCATACCACGTTGGAATTGGGCATTAACGTTAGTCAGAGATTTCAATGGGCGCATCAGGGCAATCATAGATGAGAATACAACGGTGATTTTCCCCGCGGTTAAGGCGCCCATAATTTCAGGGAAACTGGCCGCATACAGGATAAATGCCAGTGCAAAAGAAGCAATAATCTGGATAATCGGATCTGAAATGGAATCAGCAGAAACCATCTTCATACCCTGCTGGCGCATATGATTACTGACTTTGTTAAAGCGTTCAGTTTCAACTTTTTGACCACCAAAAATTAAAACTTCTTTATGCCCTTTCAGCATCTGTTCGGCACTGGTTGTTACCATCCCCATGCTGCTTTGCATATTTTTACTGATATTACGAAAACGCACGGAAACAAGACGAATAACTCCCGCAACTATCGGCGCAATGACAATCAAAATAAGGGAAAGTTCCCAACTGTAATAGAACATCAGTATAAACAGGCCAATAATTGATGCTCCTTCCCTGACAACCGTCACTAAAGCACCGGAGGAAGAGGAGGCAACCTGTTCTGAATCGTATGTAATGCGGGAAAGTAAAGTTCCCGTGGATTGCTGGTCAAAGAAG
Source organism: Xenorhabdus sp. SGI 60 (assembly GCF_056632175.1). Lineage (NCBI taxonomy): Bacteria > Pseudomonadati > Pseudomonadota > Gammaproteobacteria > Enterobacterales > Morganellaceae > Xenorhabdus > Xenorhabdus sp. SGI 60. Next base: position 2,603,059 of record NZ_CP196860.1, read on the forward strand.
GAAACAGGCATTCCCATCATATGATTGAACAGGCGGCGACGCATCTGCATGACCACTTTGCCTGATACCCAAGAGAGACAATAACTCGATACAAAACCGGATATGCCACGCAACAACATCAGTCCGATAACAACCAGTGGCATCCACTTCAATACGCTAATGTCTGCCTTGCCAAAACCCTCATCAAGCAAGGGCTTCAACAAGGAAAGCATCAATGTATCACCGGCAGCATTAATAACTAACGCAACCGCCGAAACTATCAGACCGATTTTAAAAGGAGTGACAATCGGCCACAATCGGCGAAAGGTCTGCCAGGTAGAAAGGTCTTTATCATTCATTATTGAGTTACCAAAACCAAAAGAAATAGCGAATCATTCTACTCATGATCGCCACGAATACCAAACCACTGATGATACCATCGTGACACTATTTGTTGTCGATAACCTTCTAATTTAATACCATCGCGATAAAAATAGCCGGTTATCTGACCAGAAACGGCTGTGCTATGCCATTCAACTCCGGCATTTTTATAGCGTTGTTTCACTTTCATTGAAGGTAGCCTCCACGGGCTATAGCGTGCAACTGAAGCCAAAGCATATTGAGGCATAACTCTGCGTATAAATACCGAAGCAGAAGAGGTGTTACTCCCATGATGAGGTACTTGTAGTACTGTTGCATGCAGATGATTTTTCTCAAGCTCCAATAAGCGGTATTCGCCCTGCTTTTCTAAATCTCCTGTTAATAACAGACTGTATTTACCATCATCAATGCGGATCACGCAAGATTGATTATTGCCAACAATAGCTGACTTTTCTGGCGGCCAGAGAACGGCAAAATTTAACTCCTGCCATGTCCACCGTTCACCACGGATACAAGGCAAATGAGTCTGATTCAAGGAAGGGCTTCTAATTTGGATATCAGGATATTTTTCAAGTAGATATTCCATTCCTCCCGTATGATCCAAATGATCATGACTCAGGATTATCTGCCCTGGTGTTAAACGATGCCAACGTAAATAAGGTTCAATAACTTTTTCTGCCATGCTGCCCGTTTCCCAACGATTTCCTGTATCAAATACAATCGCTTCTCCTCCCTTGTCAATGACCACAGCTAATCCATGCCCCACATCCAGCATGGAAAAACGCCATTGATAATCATTGGAACGTTTGGAATAACACACAATAATGCCAATGCAAACGCCCAACAACCATTTATAAGATCGCCACCAACCTAAGCGCCAAATCACAACAAAAAACCAGCCTACTAACGTAGTGACAATCGGATAGTGCCCTGTTTCAAACCATGAATATGTCAAAATAGGTAAAGGTGCCAAAGCAAATAAAATGCTGTTATCAACAAGCTGCCATAAAAACGGTTGGATAACCGGAAGAAAGAGACAAACTATCCCCAATATAACCAACGGAACAGATAAAAAAGAGATAATCGGAACAGCCCACAGGTTAGCCACCAATGATGCAATATTAACGCCCTGAAATAACAAAAGCTGCAACGGTAACAACATTAGCAACATGCCCAACTGCATATGCAATCCGCGCAGCCATGACCACTGCCAACCATGACGTATTGTTTCTGGCAAAGGCATCCAATAAAACCAAAATAACAGTGCCATCACCGCAGTAAATGAGAGCCAGAAACTGTCAGAAAGTATTGCCAAAGGATCGAAAAATAAAATAAGGGCGGCACTCCATAAAGCCCATTGCCATGAAAAACAATGCCTGCTTTTGCACCGTAAATAAATCCATAAAGTTAGCCCCAATATTGCCCGAATGGCTGGAATTCCCCAACCAGACAACCATCCATACAGCATTGCGGTTAACCAGCACATGATCAATGGAAAGCGAAATCCAATCCATTTTGCCGGAAAGAACAATTGCGTCATTCTTGCCAAACCCCAGCCAAATAAGCTGGCCATTGCAATATGCAGCCCTGAAATTGCCATCAAATGAGCAATACCTGTCTGCTGTAATAGCAAGCGAGTGGATTTATCCAACCACGTCCTTTCACCAAACGAGAGTGCTAATGCAATACCAGCCTGTTTTAATGACTGAATTTCTGGTAACAACTTATTCATGAAACTTTGTCGAAGATTACAATTTTTATTGAGTGGTTTTGCCTCAATAATTTTTCCATTCAATGGCTGGCGAATAGAAAGTAAATATCGTTGGCTATCAAAACTACCGTGGTTTAGTTGAGCATGAACAGGCCTGAGTTTCATTGTCATCTGCCATTTCTGACCGGCGCATAACAACTCTTTAGAGTTCCATGATACTGACGCATATAAGGCAGGAATAATATATTTCCCTTCACTCTCAATTAGCCTGATACGATAACGCGCCTTTTTATCATCTTCCTTTGTATTATTTTCCAACGATACACTATCAATCATAACGATTGCAGTACGGGACGTTTCGCTGAAATAAGTGACTTGTGCCAATATATGATGACCATGCCAACATCCGAAGATAAACGCCCATAATCCTAATGATATTAGTCGTATAATTTTATAAGGAAAAAATAATAAGCAACATGCAATGGTAACCAGATATTGGATGACTTTTTGTTGAGGAAGCTCTGCAAGGAATAATAAGGGAAAAATTCCCAATATAATGGCTAATGCAGCCAAATTTAGACTGATAAGTGGCGTCGGTTTTCGCCAAATGGCAAATAAATAGGTAAAAAGAGAAAATATTATCGGCTGCATCCATTATGCCTCTGTGCTGACATTCCATTCACGCAAGAGAGATTATGACATAGTAAATCTTACTGCCAGTTAGAGAAATGTTTCTGTGGAATCGCTTCGCAAATTAACATTTAAACAGAAGAAACGATGCCAAAAAAATACGTCTATTCTCACAAAAACCAGAGACACAAAATTTGGATAGACAAAAAACGGCACCCTAGGGTGCCGTTAGTTTAATTAAGTAATAACTGATATCTTAGCTATCGCTATAGATATTCACGCGATCACGTAACTCTTTACCGGGTTTAAAGTGGGGGACATATTTGCCGTCCAATTCCACTTTATCACCTGTTTTGGGGTTACGCCCCACACGCGGAGCCCGGTAGTGAAGAGAAAAGCTGCCGAATCCGCGAACTTCAATACGTTCACCTGCGGCTAGTGTTTCTGCCATATGATCAAGCATTTCTTTCACTGCATCTTCAACGGCTTTGGCCGGCATGTGAGATTGCTGCTCTGCAAGTCTTTCGATTAATTCAGACTTGGTCATGGTACCTCCCTAAACTACCGTATTCGGGCAATATTCTCATTATAGAGTATTGCCCGCCGTTATTGACTTAGATTATTCGCCTTTAGCTGCTTTGAAAGCTTCAGCCATTGCGTTGTTAGCAAAGTTTGTGTCTTCTTGTTTGTTCACAGAAGCGATAGCGTCTTTTTCATCAGCTTCGTCTTTTGCACGAACAGACAGGTTGATTACGCGGTTTTTGCGATCAACGCCAACATATTTAGCTTCAACTTCATCGCCAACGTTCAGAACTTGAGTTGCATCTTCAACGCGGTCACGAGAAGCTTCTGATGCACGCAGGTAACCTTCAACGCCGTCAGCTAATTCAACTGTAGCACCTTTTGCGTCAACTGCAGTGACTTTACCAGTAACAAATGCACCTTTCTTGTTTACAGACAGGTAATTGTTGAATGGATCTTCTGCCAGTTGTTTGACACCCAGAGAGATACGCTCACGCTCTGCATCTACTTGCAGAACTACAGCAGCGATTTCGTCGCCTTTCTTGTATTCACGAACTGCTTCTTCACCTGCAACGTTCCAGGAGATGTCGGACAGGTGAACCAGACCGTCGATGCCGCCTTCCAGACCAATGAAGATACCAAAGTCAGTAATAGACTTGATCTTACCTTCAACGCGATCGTTCTTGTTGTGCGTTTCAGCAAATTGCTGCCAAGGGTTAGACTTGCACTGTTTCAGGCCCAGGGAGATACGACGACGTTCTTCATCAATATCCAGAACCATAACTTCCACAACGTCACCCACGTTAACAACTTTGGATGGGTGGATGTTCTTGTTGGTCCAATCCATTTCTGAAACGTGTACCAGACCTTCAACGCCTTCTTCGATTTCAACGAAGCAGCCATAATCAGTCAGGTTAGTTACGCGACCAGTCAGTTTAGTACTTTCTGGATAACGTTTAGCGATTGCTACCCATGGATCTTCACCTAATTGTTTCAGACCCAGAGATACGCGAGTACGCTCACGGTCGAATTTCAGTACTTTAACTGTGATTTCATCGCCCACATTGACAATTTCGCTTGGATGTTTAACACGTTTCCAAGCCATATCAGTAATGTGCAGCAGGCCATCAACGCCGCCCAGATCAACGAATGCACCGTAGTCAGTCAGGTTCTTAACGATACCTTTAACTTCCATGCCTTCTTGCAGGTTTTCCAGCAGCTGATCGCGTTCTGCGCTGTTTTCAGATTCGATAACTGCACGACGAGAAACAACTACGTTGTTGCGTTTCTGATCCAGCTTGATGACTTTGAACTCAAGCTCTTTGCCTTCAAGGTGAGCAGTGTCACGAACTGGGCGAACGTCAACCAGTGAACCTGGCAGGAACGCACGGATACCGTTCAGTTCTACAGTGAAGCCACCTTTTACTTTGCCATTGATAATACCAGTGACAGTTTCAGCTTCTTCGTATGCTTTTTCCAGCATCAGCCATGCTTCGTGACGTTTCGCTTTCTCACGAGACAAGACAGTTTCACCGAAACCATCTTCTACCGCATCCAACGCTACGTCGATTTCATCGCCAACTTGGATTTCCAGCTCACCTTGAGCATTTTTGAATTGTTCTACAGGAATTGCAGATTCTGATTTCAGGCCTGCGTCAACCAATACAACGTCTTTATCGATAGCAACCACGACACCACGGACGATGGCACCTGGACGAGTTTCGATAGTCTGTAGGGATTCTTCAAAGAGTTGAGCAAAAGATTCTGTCATGTTTATGATCTTCAAGATTTTTAATTAACGTCCATTTAGCTTCCCGCCGAATGGGGTTGTTTTACATACCTCGCAACTTCCCTTTTCCCTGTTACAAGGTGTTTTAGTGTACCAGAATATTTCACTACCAATACACCAGAATTCTATATACATCTTCTTGATACACTACTGCAATAGTGTACTTGAAAAATTAACAATTATGCGGATATTTCCAGCGCGTTTCTCGCATAAGCCAGTGCGTTATCAATCACTTCTTCGATAGACATGCTGGTCGAGTCCAGGATTAATGCATCTTGTGCAGGCACTAAGGGCGCGACTACCCGATTGCGATCACGAAAATCCCGTTCTTGTATCTCAGACAAAAGATTTTCAAAGTTAACATTAAAACCTTTCTCCTGCAACTGTAACATACGTCTGCGGGCGCGTTCTTCCGCACTTGCATCAAGAAATATTTTCACTGGCGCATCAGGAAATACGACCGTTCCCATATCACGACCATCAGCTATCAGCCCAGGCGCAATGCGGAAGGCTCTCTGCCGACGTAAGAGTGCTTCACGGACACGTGGGAATGTTGCCGCCTGTGAAGCCGTATTTCCAACGGTTTCGGTACGAATTTCATTGCTGACATCTTCGCCTTCCAGAATGACCCGGAGTTTGCCATTTGCAGGTACAAAACGTACATCCAGATTTGCAGCCAGAGGAACCAGTGCGTCTTCAGACTGGATATCCACCTGATGATGGATGGCAGCCAGTGCCAATACACGATAAATGGCACCTGAATCAAGCAACTGCCAATTTAACGCTTCAGCCAATGCCTGACATAGTGTTCCCTTGCCAGCACCACTTGGCCCATCAACGGTTATTACTGGGGCTATCGCCGCCATCATTATCCTCCTTTTCGCATAACATTCGCATAGCAGACAGATCATTTACCGAATGCAAAAAATTGCTCAATTAGCAAGCAATAAAAACCTGTCCTATTATACGCGCTCAATAGATGAGAGAAACAGGTAAAGCCCGTTTATTTCTACCCCTACCGACTTTTGCTTCTCCATCTATTTTGCGTACTGGCTGAGTTTTTCAAGCTGATTGAAATAGTCTGGGAATGTCTTTGCTGTACAGCCGGGATCAAGGATAGTGACTGGCGTATCCGACAGAGCTACCAACGAAAAACACATCGCAATGCGATGGTCATTATAGGTCTCAATTTCAGCATGATTAAGTTTTTCTGGCGGAGAAATTCGAATATAATCATGTCCCTCTTTCACTTCGGCACCTATTTTTTTTAATTCAGTTGCCATTGCATTTAGCCGATCGGTTTCTTTTACCCGCCAATTGTAAATATTGCGGATAACAGTTTCTCCCTGTGCAAACAACGCAGTTGTCGCAATTGTCATTGCCGCATCAGGAATAGCATTCATATCCATATCAATGCCTGCCAATGTACCGCGTTCGCATTCGACAAAATCGTCCCCCCAACGAATAATTGCCCCCATCTGTTCCAACACATTGGCAAATTTAGTATCCCCTTGCAGGCTATTTCTGCCAATGCCCGTGACACGAACGATTCCGCCTTTAATTGCCGCCGCAGCCAGAAAATAAGATGCCGATGAAGCATCACCTTCTACCAGATACTGCCCCGGAGACAAATATTGCTGCCGGCCTTTAATGTGAAAAACCTGATATTGTTCATTGTCTACCGTTACACCAAAACTTTTCATCAGTGCCAATGTAATATCAATATAAGGTTTAGAAACCAAATCACCTTGTATGTGGATTTTCGTGTCGTTTTTTGCCAATGGCGCTGCCATCAACAAAGCGGTCAAAAACTGGCTGGAAACAGTGCCATCAACGGTAACTTTTCCACCTGAAAATCCCCCTTTGATATGTAAAGGCGGGTAATTTTCCTGTTCAAGATAATCAATTTCTGCCCTTCCTTGACGCAATGCATCGACCAAGTGACCAATTGGGCGTTCTTTCATACGCGGTTCACCGGTCAATACTACGCTTATGCCACTGTCTCCCAAACTGCTGTCCCCTAAACATAGAACCGCGGCCAATGGGCGCATTGCTGTACCTGCGTTGCCCAGAAACAGTTCAATATCATTTTTGCCCGTAATGCGCCCGCCAATGCCATCTACTTCACAGATAGTACGATCGGCAGAGAGACGATAGGAAATACCCAATACAGCCAGAGCATTAAGCATGTAACGGATATCATCGCTGTCCAGCAAATTGGTCAATCGGGTTGTTCCCTTAGCAAGAGCAGCGAGTAACAAAGCACGGTTAGAAACGCTTTTAGAGCCAGGCAAGTTAATTGTTCCATTAATATGGGAAACAGGTTGTAACGTCAGGGATTGCATAAAGAGAGGAATCTCCAGATATGATTTTAGTTTTTAGGATAGATCGAGGATTTTGATATCGGGAGGTTTTATCCCTCCCGACGATAAAAAATTATGCGTTGCGGCGTTCAAAATCAGCCATAAATTCAACCAATGCGTTCACACCCTCATAAGACATAGCGTTATAAATCGAAGCACGAGCGCCACCCGCAACTTTGTGCCCTTTCAATGCATGTAACCCGTGTGCATAGGCTTCTTCCAGAAACTGACCATCTAACGCTGGGTTAGCCAGTTGGAAAGGGACATTCATGATAGAACGGTTTTGAGGAGCAACACGGTTGATATACAACTTGCTGTTATCAACAGCATGATAGAGGTGTTTAGCTTTAGCATGATTGCGTTTACTGATCTCTTGTAGCCCGCCCTGCTCTTTCAACCACTTGAACACCATGCCAGACAGATACCATGCAAATGTCGGTGGCGTGTTATACATAGAGTCGTATTGAACCTGCACAGTATAATCCAGGATAGATGGCGTATGCTGGTGTGCTTTACCCAGTAGATCTTCACGAATAATAACGACGGTAATCCCTGCTGGCCCGATATTTTTTTGTGCCCCGGCATAAACAACACCATAACGGCTAACATCAATGGGTGCAGAAAGGATGGTTGAAGAGTAATCGGCAATGACAATTTTATCGTCACCAAAATCAGGCTCTTCAAAAATAGCAACACCTTCAATCGTTTCATTAGGACAATAATGAATATAGGCAGCATCACTGCTTAAGGTCCATTCACTCATCGGCTTCACACTTTTGACGCCGTCCGTTTCTGTTCTGATATCAATGATATTTGGAGTGCAATATTTTTCTGCTTCTTTCGCTGCACATTCAGACCAGTAACCACTAACGATATAATCTGCTGTCGATTTATCACCCAATAAATTCAGTGGTAACGCCGAAAATTGCCCACGAGCACCGCCGTGACAAAACAGCACTTTGTAATTCTCAGGTATTACTAATAAATCTCGGAGATCTTTTTCTGCTTCTGCCGCAACAGCCACAAATTCTTTGCTGCGATGACTAATTTCCATCACAGATGTCCCCAATCCGTGCCAGTTGCAAAGTTCCTGCTCTGCACGTCGTAACACTTCTGCTGGCAACATAGCTGGGCCAGCACTGAAATTATATACCTGACTCATTAACTTCACCCTATCAATGGATACAATAAAATCGGACGTATTGGTTTTATCACTCCCGCCCTGCCGCTGCAATAATTATTGAACATTTGTTACAAGCGACAGTATCACTTTCTGATAGGCCATTTATTATAAATAACGCAATAAATTATAAATAAAAGGCCATCTTATTATAAATAAACGCAATAAATTATAAATAAAATAACGAAAGCTACAGGAAACCAGGAAAAATAATCTGGATAATATCCGCCTTATTTAATACCAAAGAATAAAAAACCATTTAAAACAGCGATAATTTATCTAAAAAAATACGCATAAAAAAGAATATAAAAAGAGGCGCATTTGATGCGCCTTTTTATATGATTAAATCAGGAATTAATACTTACTAAACATTTCCTGAATTTTTTCTACATCAGAAGTTTGCGTCAGAGCCAATTGCAGAAGAACGCGGGCTTTCTGTGGGTTCAAACGCTCTGAAGCCACAAAACCATATTTGCTGTCGTTAACTTCAGCATTTTGGGTCGTGTAGCCGAAAGGAATACGGCTGGAACGAACAACAACAACCCCCTCTTTAGCTGCTTTAGCCAATGTGTCAAGAATAGACTTATAGATGTTACCGTTACCTACACCTGCGCTGATAATACCCTGATAGCCATTTTCAACGAAAGCTTTTGCTGGCAAATCAGAGGCGTTGGAGTAGTTATAAACAATACCTACTTTCGGCAACTTATCCAATTTGCTTACATCAAAAACGGTTTTGTTTGCCTTTACTGATGCCGCAGAATAATAGCGCACTTTGCCATTGTGAACGAAGCCCTGGGCGCCGGCATTCACAGCCTGAAATGCCTGAACTTCCGTTGTGCTCAGTTTACCGATATCACGGCCATGGATAACGGAATCATTCATCGCCAGCAACACACCACGGTTTGCCGAATTTTTATCAGCAGCAACAACCACAGCGTTGTACAGGTTCAACGGACCGTCAGCCCCCAGCGCTGTAGATGGACGCATCGCGCCAACCATCACAATAGGCTTCTGGCATTGGGTGGTCAGATCGAGGAAATAAGCCGTTTCTTCCATGGTATCAGTACCGTGGGTGATCACAAACCCGTCGGTTTTGTCACATTCTGCATTGATTTTCTTCGCCAGTGTCAGCCACACCTGATCGTTCATGTCCTGAGAACCGATGCTGACAACCTGCTCGCCTTTCAAATCAGCAATATTTTTAATTGCCGGTACAGCATTCAGCAGAGCATCAATACCTACTTTACCCGCTGTATAATTAGATTGCGTTGCAGATTCACCACCCCCAGCAATTGTGCCCCCTGTTGCCAAAACAGTAACATTTGGCAAAGCGAATGCAGAACCGCTAACTAAAGCCAGAAAACCGGCTATTGCTGTTATTTTAGTCTTTTTCATTATTCAACCTCTTGTAAAAAAGCCATTTTATTATGTAAACCAAGAATAAATAAACTCTAATTAACAATAATTTTTGGGAATTGATAGAGCGGATAAAAAAAACGCCGTATGATATGCGCCTTTGACATAATTTGAAGTGAATCACGATGACGCAAACCTATATCCCAGGCAAAGACGCCGCGTTAGAGGACTCCATTAATCGCTTTCAGCACAAACTGAAGTCCCTCGGTTTTAATATTGAAGAAGCCTCATGGCTGAATCCTGTCCCGAATGTTTGGTCAGTCCATATCCGCGATCGCGACTGCCCACTGTGCTTTACCAACGGCAAGGGTGCCAGCAAGAAAGCGGCATTGGCTTCTGCATTGGGAGAATATTTTGAGCGCCTGTCGACAAACTATTTCTTTGCTGATTTTTATCTGGGTAATACCGTTGCCAATGGCGAGTTTGTTCATTACCCAGATGAAAAATGGTTCCCGTTGCCAGAAGATGACTCTCTGCCAAAAGGTATCTTAGACGAACGCCTGCATCGTTTTTACAATCCAGATAACGCGCTCTGTGCCAGCCAGTTAGTGGATCTGCAATCTGGCAATGAAGAGCGGGGGATCTGTGCCCTGCCATTTACTCGCCAGTCAGATAATCAAACGATTTATATTCCAATGAATATTATCGGAAATCTGTATGTTTCAAACGGTATGTCAGCCGGCAATACCATGAACGAAGCACGTGTACAAGGATTATCTGAAGTATTCGAACGCTATGTGAAAAATCGCATTATCGCAGAATGCATCAGCCTGCCTGAAATTCCACAAGATATTATGAATCGCTACCCAAGCGTCGTTGAATCAGTCAATAAGTTGCAAGGAGAAGGTTTCCCACTCTATTGTTACGATGCCTCACTGGGTGGACAGTTTCCAGTCATTTGCGTCGTCCTGTTCAATCCTGATAATGGCACGTGTTTTGCCTCCTTTGGCGCCCATCCCGATTTTGGTGTTGCACTGGAGCGTACAGTCACAGAACTGTTGCAAGGCCGGAGCCTGAAAGATCTGGATGTCTTCACTCCACCAAGCTTTGATAATGAAGAAGTTTCTGAACATACCAATCTGGAAACTCACTTTATTGATTCAAGCGGTGTAATCAGTTGGGATCTATTCAAGCAGGATACTGACTATGCATTTGTTGACTGGAATTTCAGCGGAACAACAGAAGAAGAGTTCACCACCTTGATGGGGATCTTCAATAAACTGGATGCTGAAGTTTATATCGCTGATTATGAGCATCTTGGCGTTTACGCCTGCCGCATTCTGGTTCCTGGTATGTCAGATATTTATCCGGTGGAAGATCTGCACATTGCCAATAACACTATGGGAATCCATCTGTGTGATACTCTTCTGGCATTACCGGAAAGTCAATGGCAGCCAGAAGAATATCTGGCTCTTCTCGAACAGTTAGATGATGAAGGCTTGGATGACTTTACCCGTATCCGTGAGTTATTGGGCATTGCTGTGGGTAAAGATAACGGTTGGAGCAACCTGCGTATCGGCGAATTGAAATCTATGCTGGCACTGGCTGGTAAAGATTTGGAGCAAGCTTTGATTTGGGTTGAGTGGACACAGGATTTCAATGCTTCTGTTTTCACCACTGAACGAGCTAACTATTATCGCTGCCTGCAAACGTTGTTACTGTTAACCCAAGAAGAAGATCGCCAACCAGATCAATATTATCAGGCATTTGTAAAAATGTACGGTCAAGGTACTGTTGATGCTGCCTCTGCTGCCATTGCCGGAGAAAACAGCTTCTATGGTCTGTGGGCTATTGATTCAGAATTAAAATCATTGCCCGTCCATCAAGCATTATTAGATGCTTATGAGAAGTTGCAAAAAGCCAAACGTGAATTTTGGGCTAATAAATAACCCATCACATTAGCGTTTATTACCATAAAAAGTAAAATACAGGTTAAATACAATTTATTTTTGAATAACAAATAAATGACAATTTAACCTGTTATTTTACTTTTAATATCTAACAGGCTAAAACTGCTCATATAAAATATTTTTATAAATTTTAAAAAATATTTTTCCTTATAAATCATATCATTAATCTTATATCACCGCATTTAGACTGCCATATCTCACTAGACTTTCGGTCTAATATGATCCATATCAAATTCAGGTCAATCCCCGTTTGTTACTATTAACGCGTGCTATGATTAATTAAGGATAAAGAGAGTGTTAGGATGAAAACTGACAGCCCTTTCAATTTATTTTCACCTGCTGTAATGGCACAAATCGCTGATGATATTGGTGTATATAAAGTCAATAAACATCCCGCAGTGACTTATTTATCAGCAATCATGGCAGGTGTATTCATTTCCATCGCTTTTGTTTTTTATATTACAGCAACAACAGGAACCTCTTCCATTCCCTATGGGGTAGCTAAATTAACGGGTGGGATCTGTTTTTCTCTTGGTTTGATGTTAGTGGTGATATGTGGCGTCGATCTCTTCACTTCCACCGTGTTGACGATCATTTCAAAAGCAACAGGACGTATTACCTGGTCTCAAATGTTCAAAAATTGGATTAACGTTTACATCGGTAATTTGATTGGCGCTCTGTTTTTCGTAGCTTTGGTTTGGTATTCCGGCCAATATACCGTCGCCAATGGTGCTTGGGGACTAAATGTATTACAAACAGCAGATCATAAAATGCACCACTCCTTTATTGAGGCAGTATGTCTGGGTATTTTAGCTAATCTAATGGTATGTCTTGCTGTCTGGATGAGCTATGCCGGACGCAGTCTGATCGATAAGTTATTCGCGTTGATCCTGCCAATCGGTATGTTTGTCGCCAGCGGTTTTGAGCACAGTATCGCTAACATGTTTTTAATTCCGTTCGGGATCATTATCAAAAACTTCGCACCAGATGAATTTTGGCTGAAAACAGGGACAAGTCCTGAACGATTTCCACAGCTTAATGTTTCAAGCTTTATTACCGATAACCTGATCCCTGTCACGATAGGTAACATTATTGGTGGTGCGGTATTGGTTGGGTTGACCTATTGGTTGATTTATTTACGTAGCGGCAAAAATCATTAATTCGCCGCCAAGTCAGGTTTCTTAAAAATTCCACTGTTAAAAGGTAAAAGTATCATGTCCGAGTCAAACGAAAAATTCTCAGTAGCATGGCAAGGCTTTAACGAGGGTAGCTGGCAGAATGAAGTCAATGTCCGTGGTTTCATTCAAAAAAACTATACCCCGTATGAAGGTAATGAATCATTCCTTGCGGGTGCCACAGAAGCGACAAAAGCTTTGTGGGAAAAAGTCATGGAAGGTATCAAAATCGAAAACCGCACCCATGCACCGCTAGACTTTGATACTGACATTGCGTCTACAATTACCTCTCATGATGCGGGTTATATTGAAAAAGATCTGGAACAAATCGTTGGTCTGCAAACCGAAGCGCCACTGAAACGAGCCATTATTCCATTTGGTGGCATTAAAATGGTTGAAGGTTCTTGTAAAGCCTACAACCGTGAACTGGACCCAAAACTGAAACAAATTTTCACTGAGTATCGTAAGACTCATAATCAGGGGGTATTTGATGTCTACACCCCTGATATCCTGAAATGCCGTAAATCTGGTGTATTGACTGGCCTGCCTGATGCTTATGGCCGTGGGCGCATCATCGGTGATTACCGTCGCGTTGCGTTGTATGGTATCGACTTTCTGCGTGATGAGAAATTTGCCCAATTCACTTCCCTACAGAAAAAATTGGAAAATGGCGAGGATTTGGAAGCGACCATTCGCCTGCGCGAAGAACTGGTCGAACAACATCGCGCTCTTGGCCAAATCAAAGAGATGGCGGCTAAATATGGCTATGATATTGCCAATCCCGCTACCAATGCTCAACAAGCCGTGCAATGGACTTATTTCGCCTATCTGGCAGCCGTTAAATCCCAAAACGGTGCTGCAATGTCCTTTGGTCGTGTTTCCACCTTCCTGGATATCTACATCGAACGTGATATCCAAGCAGGTAAGTTGACTGAACAACAAGCCCAAGAACTGATCGACCATTTGGTCATGAAACTGCGTATGGTGCGTTTCCTGCGTACTCCAGAATATGATGAACTGTTCTCTGGTGACCCAATTTGGGCAACCGAATCACTGGCGGGTATGGGTTTGGATGGACGTACTCTGGTCACCAAAAACAGTTTCCGTTTCCTGCATACGCTATATACCATGGGACCATCCCCAGAACCTAACATGACCATCCTGTGGTCTGAAAAACTGCCCACTGACTTTAAAAAGTTTGCAGCAAAAGTTTCAATCGATACTTCATCCCTGCAATATGAAAATGACGACCTGATGCGCCCTGACTTCAACAGCGATGATTACGCTATCGCGTGCTGCGTCAGCCCAATGGTGGTTGGTAAACAAATGCAGTTCTTTGGTGCCCGTGCAAACCTTGCAAAAACCATGCTATATGCCATCAACGGCGGTGTGGATGAAAAAATGAAAATGCAGGTTGGCCCGAAAGAAGAGCCAATGAAAGACGCTGTGCTGGATTATGACAAGGTTATGGCACGTATGGATCATTTCATGGACTGGCTGGCAAAACAGTATGTCACTGCCCTGAATATCATCCACTATATGCATGATAAATACAGCTATGAAGCTTCATTAATGGCACTGCACGATCGTGATGTACACCGTACCATGGCATGTGGTATCGCAGGTCTCTCTGTTGCTGCTGACTCATTATCTGCCATTAAATATGCGAAAGTTTCCCCAATCCGCGATGAAGATGGCCTGGCAATTGATTTCAACATTGAAGGTGAATACCCACAATTCGGTAACAACGATCAGCGTGTCGATAATATCGCGAGTGATCTGGTTGAACGCTTCATGAAGAAAATTCAGAAGCTGCAAACATATCGCAATGCGGTTCCAACCCAGTCTGTACTGACCATTACCTCAAACGTCGTTTATGGCAAGAAAACGGGTAATACCCCTGATGGACGTCGTGCTGGCGCACCATTTGGACCAGGTGCTAACCCAATGCACGGCCGTGATCAAAAAGGGGCAGTGGCTTCATTGACTTCGGTCGCTAAACTGCCGTTTGCTTATGCCAAAGACGGTATTTCATACACTTTCTCTATCGTACCTAATGCGCTGGGTAAAGATGATGAAGTCCGTAAAGCAAATCTGGCGGGCCTGATGGATGGTTATTTCCATCACGAAGCAGATATCGAAGGTGGACAGCATTTAAACATTAACGTGATGAACCGTGAAATGCTGTTGGATGCCATGGAAAATCCTGAGAAATACCCGCAATTGACGATTCGCGTATCGGGTTACGCTGTGCGGTTTAATTCTTTGACGAAAGAACAGCAACGAGATGTTATCACCCGTACATTTACTCAAACCATGTAATTATTAAAAATGACAGACAATAAAGGCTCCTTAATACTTGGGGGCCTTTATTAGCTTGCTAGTTTTGGAGAAGTCCTTTCATGTCCGTACTTGGTCGTATCCACTCTTTTGAATCTTGCGGAACCGTAGATGGCCCCGGTATCCGCTTTATCGCGTTTTTCCAAGGTTGCCTTATGCGCTGCCTCTATTGCCATAACCGCGATACCTGGGATACCCATGGCGGAAAAACGGTAACAGTTGAAGAATTAATAAAAGAAGCAACGACCTATCGCCATTTTATGAATGCTTCGGGGGGTGGAGTTACCGCTTCCGGTGGTGAAGCCATTCTTCAGGCCGAATTTGTTCGTGATTGGTTCAGGGCTTGCCATGAAGAAGGCATTCATACTTGCCTGGATACCAACGGCTTTGTTCGCCGTTACGATCCGGTGATTGACGAACTACTGGATGCTACCGATCTGGTTATGCTGGATTTAAAACAACTTAATGATGATATTCACCAAAAATTGATCGGTGTATCCAATCATCGGACACTTGAATTTGCTCGTTATCTGGCAAAACGTAATCAAAAAACTTGGGTCCGTTATGTTGTCGTTCCTGGTTGGTCGGATGATGATCAATCGGTTCATTTACTTGGTGAATTCACCAAGGATATGAAAAATATTGAAAAAATAGAGCTATTACCTTACCACGAACTTGGTAAACATAAATGGATTGCTATGGGAGAAGAATATCAACTGGAAGGTGTTAAACCTCCTCCAAAAGAAACAATGGAACGGGTAAAAGAAATTTTAAAAAGTTATGGGCATCACGTGATCTATTAGATTTATTCCCTCTTAACATTATTTTCTTTCTATTAATTTATGCAACAATAACCCTCCCCCCCCCCACTTTGTTAACAAATGCAGATTATCTTGATAGCTATCGGGTAAAATGATAGCAGTATTTCTTTACCTGGGCGTTTTGCCTGGTAAGGAACCCCAACATCTGATACTCTCAGTATTATGAAAACCTATTTAGATATACCTGATATGATCAACATAACTTCAAATCATAACAAGTTATATTCATTAACTTTAAATTCCAATTTACATCACTGAGACAAATTACACGTATCCTAAAGTTAGATTGATATACTCACAATGAGTAAAATATTTTGCTCTAAAAACAGATGCTATCTGATATCCAAAATAAAATCATTTACTTTATGTAAAGATAAATTAGAAGATTAAACCAAAATTACATCATATTCATTAATGCAATAAATTATATACATTCATTATTACCTGCAAAAATGCTTCTTTCTCCGCCGATAAGAGTTGAATTAATACTT
The DNA here is from genome assembly GCF_056632175.1 of Xenorhabdus sp. SGI 60. Taxonomy (NCBI): domain Bacteria; kingdom Pseudomonadati; phylum Pseudomonadota; class Gammaproteobacteria; order Enterobacterales; family Morganellaceae; genus Xenorhabdus; species Xenorhabdus sp. SGI 60. The sequence goes on from NZ_CP196860.1 coordinate 2,619,770, forward strand.
GTTGATTAATAATTTTTATATGATAATCCTTCCGCTTTCTATAACGATTTGTGTTAATAAAATAGAAATAGAGAAACCCAATTCAACAATTACCATTCAATAAAATAAATCGGAAAAATATGGATACTCAAGATATAAATTTCAATTCAGGAGAGAACGGCGTCTCTCTGAACAAGGAAAAAAATACATTCATTCCAGGCGGTCGTGCTGCAGGAGCTGGAGCGGCAACAGAGTGGATTGGTAATGCATGGGAAATGTTTAAAGCAAAGCCAATGAAATGGATACTACTAACTTTAATCTATATTGTTATCATGATAGCCTTCCAATTCATTCCTATCCTCGGTATTTTCGCTTTTCTGTTTAGTCCAGTATTTATTGCTGGATTTATTGCTGCCAGTGAGAAACAGCGAACAACGGGTGATTTTGACATAGAATTGCTTTTCCATGGTTTTAAAAATAAGCTAGGCTCATTGGTTGCTGTTGGTGGGCTTGCCTACGGCATAAGTGTACTGGGTTTCTTTGCTGCTGTTATACTTGAAGGGACTAGCCTACTTCAACTATTTTTTGCAGGGCAGGATCCAGACCCGATGCTATTAACGGGCAGTTTTTCTAGTTTAATGCTGGCAATGTTGGTTATATTGTTCTTTAACATCGTTGCCCTTGCATTCAGCTGGTTTGCTCCTGCTTTGATTATCATTAATGATTTGAAATTTGGTGAAGCAATATCAATGAGTTTAAGTGCAGTAAGAAAAAACCTATTCGGTGGTTTTCTGTTCTTCTTACTGATGGGCATTCTGATGTTTATTTCCGCAATTCCACTTGGTTTAGGTTTGTTTGTTACTTTTCCTATGTATATGGCAACCTATTATACAACTTATCGCAGCATTTTTTATGCGCCAGAAACCCAAGAAACAAAATCTCATTTAATCAATTAAATATTTTTCAATAGATATTGATATGTAAAAAGCGCCATATTCGGCGCTTTTTTATTAAGAATAGATGATATTAACCAATGTATTCCAATCCATTCATATAAGGACGCAATACTTCTGGGATTTCAATGCGGCCATCTGCTTGCTGATAGTTTTCCATCACCGCAACCAGGGTACGGCCTACCGCAAGACCAGAACCATTCAATGTATGTACCAACTGAGTTTTCTTGTCATCTTTACCACGGAAACGCGCTTGCATACGGCGAGCCTGAAAATCCCACATGTTAGAACAAGAGGAAATTTCACGATAAGTATTTTGCGCTGGTAGCCAAACTTCCAAATCGTAAGTTTTTCTTGCGTTTGCCCCCATGTCACCCGTGCACAGCAGCATTTTACGGTAAGGAAGATTCAGTAACTGTAATACCTTCTCAGCGTGCCCAGTCAATTCTTCCAGTGCTTCCATGGATTTTTCTGGATGAACAATCTGAACCAACTCAACTTTATCAAACTGGTGCATACGAATAAGGCCACGGGTATCACGACCATAAGAACCTGCTTCAGAGCGGAAGCAAGGAGTATGTGCCGTCATCTTCAGTGGTAACCCGCTTTCATCCAGAATTTCATCACGAACTAAGTTAGTGACCGGGACTTCGGCTGTTGGAATCAAAGCATAATGACTACCAGATTCTTCTTCCAATGGTCTGGTATGGAACAGATCTTCACCAAACTTAGGTAACTGACCTGTACCATATAAAGAATCATGGTTAACCAGATAAGGGACGTAAGTTTCCAGATAACCATGCTGCTCTGTATGCAGATCCAGCATGAACTGGGTGATGGCACGGTGCAGACGAGCGATCTGCCCTTTCATTACGACGAAACGTGAACCAGTCAATTTAACCGCAGCCGCAAAATCAAGGCCGCCAGTCAGCTCACCCAATGAGACATGGTCTTTGATTTCAAAGTCATATTGGCGTGGTTCACCCCAACGGCTAATTTCCAGGTTATCACTGTCATTTTTTCCGTCAGGAGAAGAATCATCAGGAATATTCGGCATGCTTAATGCGATATTACGGATTTCAGCCTGCAACGTTTCCAGTTCAGCTTTTGCTGAATCCAATTTTTCTCCCAATTGATTCACTTCCTGACGCAGTGGTTCAATATCTTCACCACGGGCTTTAGCTGCACCAATAGCCTTCGATCGGGAATTACGTTCTGCTTGCAGGGTTTCAGTTTCAACTTGTAAAACTTTGCGGCGCTCTTCTAGATTGCGCAGCGTCTCCACATCAAGGGTATATCCCCTGCGAGCCAGTTTTTCGGCGACTGCGTCTAGCTCATTACGCAGTATATTTGGATCGAGCATGCTAGTCCTGTGCTTGTTGTTATTGAAAAATGGTTATTGAAAAATCGTCAAAAACTACAGCTTTTAGCTATAATTTGGCATTGTTGGATATAAACCTTACCGTATCAGGAAAATTAACGATAGCGTTTTATTGGGCTATTTTGATCCTGTTCTATTAACCAGTTTAACTTTTCACCTATCTTACCTTCCAACCCTCTGGCAGTCGGATAATAATAACGTGTTTGTTGCATTTCTGGCGGAAAATAGACTTCACCGGCGGCATACGCATTCGCTTCATCATGGGCGTAGCGATACTCTTCACCAAATCCAATTTCTTTCATCAGCTTAGTCGGGGCATTACGCAAATGGACAGGAACGTCATAATCCGGTTTGTTTTGCGCATCCGCCATAGCTGCCTTGAATGCGGTATAAACAGCATTACTTTTCGGTGCACAAGCAAGATAAACAATTGCCTGTGCGATCGCCCTTTCTCCTTCAGCCGCTCCTACACGCGTAAAACAATCCCATGCAGCAATAGCGATCTGCATTCCGCGTGGATCAGCATTACCCACATCTTCAGAAGCAATTGCCAGTAACCGACGGGCAACATAAAGGGGATCACCGCCTGCGGTAATAATTCGGGCGTACCAGTAAAGCGCGGCATCAGGTGCTGAACCACGGATTGATTTATGCAAAGCAGAAATTAAATCGTAATATCGATCACCTTTATTATCAAACCTGGCACTTCTTTCCCCGCTTACTTCTTTCAGTAATTCCGGCGTCAAAACCCGCTGCCCTTGCGCATTGATTTCTGCCATGTCCGACATCATTTCCAGCAAATTCAGTGAGCGGCGTGCATCTCCCGCCACAAGCTCTGCTATCATCTGGCGAGTATTATCTGGTAATACGATATTTTGCCCGCCAATGCCACGCGCTGTATCATTAATGGCCTGAATAAGTACCCGTTCAATTTCTGCCGTCGAAAGTGATTTCAATAAATAGACACGAGCCCGTGATAACAAAGCTGAATTTAATTCGAAGGAGGGATTTTCGGTAGTTGCACCAATAAATGTGATTGTACCGTCTTCAATATGTGGTAAAAACGCATCCTGCTGACTTTTATTAAATCGATGAACTTCATCAACAAATAAGATGGTTCTACGCCCTGAATTACGATTTTGTCGTGCTCTTTCTATGGCTTCACGAATTTCTTTTATGCCAGAAGTGACTGCTGAAATACGTTCAATATCAGCTTGCGCGTAATATCCAATAATTTCAGCCAGTGTTGTTTTTCCTGTTCCGGGCGGTCCCCATAAAATCATGGAATGAAGATGACCTGCTCGGATTGCTCGCGGCAAAGGTTTTCCTTCCGCCAGTAAGTGTTGCTGACCGATATATTGATCTAATGTGACTGGCCGCATTCTTGCGGCCAGTGGCTGAAATTCATTTTGTGAAAAATCGAGAGAAAGATTGTTCACTTAAACCTCACTGGCGTTGATCATCCAGCGTGACACCTTCCGGTACGGTAAATTTGAATTTCTCCGTATCCACGTTTACATTTTGCTGCCCTTTCAACTGGTAAGCACTTTTTTGCCCATCCTGTTCAACGGCAGTAAATTTTTGGATTGTTCCTTCTGGTGTCACGGTAATTGAAAAAAGTTTTAAATTGCCATTGGCATTATGAGGCGTCAGCTCAAAGCTATTACCGTTTTGCATAACCTTGTACTGTTTCCAGTCGGCAGGATCATTGCGTGCAATCAGCATAAATGGCGTATTTCCCGTTGCTTCTTTTAACCAATTCGCCGTCACCTGTTCAACAAAAGGATTATAAAACCACAGCGTCTTACCATCAGAAACCAAAACACTCTCATCAGGTGATGTCATATGCCAGTTAAACAAATTAGGGCGTTTGATCCAAAGCTCTCCCTCTCCTTTTTGGACCGTTGAACCATCATTGCTAATCACTGTTTGAGTAAAACTGGCATGAAAACTATTCACCTTTCCCAAACGCCCTTGCAGATCCTGCGTCGCATCAGCCCAAGCAGAACCTATGCTCACCCCCATCATCAGACAACCAATCAACATCAGTTTTTTCATGTGCGAGATACCTTCAATTCGTTTTATTATCAGACATCAATTACCGATACTGTTTACATTGCACAACGATAATTAATGTTCATGGGGAGGAGGTGCCAAAACTTCACGATTGCCATTATGCCCAGGTGCACTCACTATCTGTTGTGCTTCCATTTGTTCGACAATCCGGGCTGCCCGGTTATATCCAATCCTGAATTGACGTTGCACGCCCGAAATAGAGACCCGACGTTTTTCGACCACAAATTCAACCGCTTGATCAAACAGGGGATCTAGCTCTTCATCGCTATCAAATCCCATACTGCCTTCACCGTCTTCACCCCCTTTGACAATACTGTCTATATATTGAGGGCGGCCACGAGCTTTCCAGTCATTCACAACTTCATGCACTTCTTGATCGCGCACGAATGCACCATGAACACGTACAGGAATGGAAGAGTTTGGTGCCAAATAAAGCATGTCCCCCATACCAAGCAATGATTCTGCACCACCTTGATCAAGAATGGTACGGGAATCTATTTTACTGGATACCGTAAATGCAATACGTGTCGGAATATTGGCCTTAATCAATCCGGTGATAATATCAACAGAAGGCCGCTGGGTCGCCAATACTAAGTGGATGCCTGCCGCCCGTGCTTTCTGAGCCAAGCGTGCAATTAATTCTTCCACCTTTTTCCCGGCTGTCATCATTAAGTCGGCAAATTCATCAACCATAACAACAATATAAGGCTCTTTTTTCAGCATAGGATGCGTTGCATCTATGCTGTCACCCGGTTTCCAGAACGGATCAGGGATCGGGCGCCCCATATTTTCAGCTTGCTTGATCTTGTCGTTATAGCCCGCAATATTGCGCACTCCCAAAGCTGACATCAGCTTATAACGTCGCTCCATTTCATTTACACACCAACGCAATGCATTGGCTGCATCTTTCATATCGGTGACAACTTCAGTCAATAAATGAGGAATGCCCTCGTAAACCGATAACTCAAGCATTTTCGGGTCAATCATAATAAAGCGGACATCCTCTGGTTTCGCTTTATACAGAATACTGAGGATCATCGCATTGACCCCCACCGATTTACCCGAACCCGTCGTTCCTGCTACCAATAAGTGAGGCATCTTACCCAAGTCAGCCACAACCGGCTGCCCTGCAATGTCTTTTCCTAAGACGATGGTTAACGGTGAAGGGTTATCACGGAATTTCTCACAGTCCAAAACTTCCCGCAGATAAACTGTTTGGCGTTTTTTATTGGGTAATTCCAAACCAACATAAGGTCGGCCCGGAATAACTTCCACGATACGGACGGCTACCGCTGAAAGCGAACGAGCGAGGTCACGTGATAAGTTAGAAATACGCGAAGCTTTCACCCCAGGAGCTAAATCCAATTCAAATCGTGTAATAACAGGCCCTGGAGAGAATCCAACAACATCCGCTTTAACGCGATAATCATTCAAACGCGCTTCAATTAAACGAGAGGTTTGCTCAAGCGCAAACATATCAACCGGTTCTTCTTCCGCTGGCGGTTCTGCCAAAAGATCCAAAGAAGGCATAGGCGTCGTTGGCTTTGGCAATGGCTGATCATTGCGCATCAAAAATGGATGGAACAGGCTATCTTGCTGCGGTTGCTGCACAAAAATATGCTGATTTTTCGATTCGTGAGAATCAAGAGCAGTCGCTATATTTTTTTCCTGAACTTGTTGATTCAGTGGCTCTGTTGGCATAAATACAAATTCAGCAGGCTCAGGTTGATTTACTTGGTAACGTTCACGTTGCTGTTGCTCAAATGCTATCCGCAACGCTTCTTCCTGTGCTTTTTGTTCATTTATCAGCTGTTCGTTTACTATTTGTTCATCTATGATCTGGTTATCTGCGCTATTTTTCGTAAACTCATCAGCTGCCGTTGATTGCTTATGTATCAGCGTACTTGCTTCACGAGACTCTGACTCTCTGTTTCCTTCCTCAAAATCAACACCATAGCGCTCACGTTGCTGATAGAGGAATTGCTGACGCAACATGTCTTGCTGTTGGGCATCCATTCGCTGTTCATTAGCTTCTGCAACCAGCTCATTCTGTCTCTCTTTTTCTTTCCGTTGCATGTGTTCTGCCAAACGGTGAGAAGGCACTTTTATACCATACAATTCGCGACGGGTTGGGATCCTAACAGGATTAGGGCGTGGCATTTCAGGACCAATACCTTGTTTAACCTGTGGATTCTTCACCACAACAGCAGAACTCGTAATATCCGCTGCCGCGTTTTTCAAATTAACATGATCATTTGCAGGAAAAGTAAACGTATCTGTTACATCATCTTGTGAATGCGGATTTGTGCCAGCAGAACTGTTTGTGGATAGATTTGAAATAGCCTGAGAAGAGTCATCGGATTGTGGATTAGTATCTGATTGGTCATCATCCGGCAATTCAAAAGAATAACGAACAGATTCCTGTTCCTGAGATTGATCCAATGCTGGAGAGGTTGGAGAAACGGATGCAGGCTGTAACGCTGAATCTGTATTAGCTAATTCGGTTAATGTTGGAGCTGTCAATAATACATCATCTTCATCTTCATCTGCGTCTGGCATTTCAGTAGCAACCGCAGATTTAACTATTTCAGGTTTATCTGCATGCTCCGCGGTTTTTTGTTCACTGGCTGAAAGTTCGGAACCTAACGTATTCTCTAAATTATTTTCGTCATATTCAACATTATTGCGGCCACGATTGACGACAAAACTCAGTGAATCCAGAATAACTGCACCAATTTTTTCTGCAATCGTGAGCCATGACCACCCTGTAAACAATGTGAATCCAACGACCCAAATACCAAGCAGGGCCAATGTTGCCCCCAGGATGTTAAACCAGGGCAGAATCGCATTGCTGAATAAATTACCAATGACTCCGCCAGCAGCAAAGTCATTTAAATCATCAATATTGAGGGCAGCCAAACCACATGACGTCAGTATCAGGGCTAAGGCACCAATAACGCGTAATGCAAGTGTGAAGAAATCAATGTACTCTTGCCTATCTTTCTGACGGAAAGCATTCCAGCAACCTAACAACATAAATGGCGGGACTGCATAGGCAAGAATACCAAATGCCGAGAATAGCGTGTCAGATAGCCAAGCACCAACACTGCCGCCCCAATTGTGGACGGGTTCATGCCATGACGTCTGTGACCAACTGGGATCAGATGGATTGAAGCTGATAAGCGCTACCATCAAGTACACAGCACAGATAGCAATAACCAACAAAACGGCTTCCAGAAGCCGGCGGCCACTACTTATCTTCTTTAATTTAACACGTTTGTCTTCTGTATATTCCTGGTTCAAGAAAGGCTCTCCAGGTTTTTCTGTTGATTAAACGGAACAACGCTGAGGGTAACTCAGCGTTGAAACTGTATGCATAAACAGGAGTGTACCTAAGTTTTTCCTGTTTTGCATCTGTACATTTTAGATGAAAGTTTAACGAGTCTTAATCACTAAACGATTACTCTGCTTCACCTCTTCCATTACAACATAAGTACGGGTGTCATTAACACCAGGAAGACGTAGCAGAGTTTCTCCGAGCAATTTACGATATGCAGACATATCTGGCACGCGTGTTTTCAGCAAGTAGTCAAAATCACCAGAAACTAAATGACATTCTTGGATTTCTTCTAGTTTTTGAACAGCAGTATTAAATTGTTCAAATACATCTGCTGCCCCCCGATTCAGCGTAATTTCAACAAATACCAGCAATGATGCATCCAAATAATGAGGATTCAGCAAAGCCGTGTAGCCAGAGATAAAGCCTTGACGCTCTAAACGACGCACACGTTCCAGGCAAGGTGTGGGTGACAAACCAACTCTCTTGGATAACTCCACATTAGAAATACGGCCATCTTTTTGCAACTCGTTAAGGATATTACGATCTATACGATCAAGATCTTTTCCTGGACGCTTCTTATTATCTATCATCTTATTGCTCTCTCTTTAATATTCCTACACCTAAAACATTTTCCCTATCTCTTTCAAGCGGTTGAGCTGGAAAAGATGTCTTCAAAGGTTAACACTTAATCTGTAACCAAGGTTTAAGAACTACTACAACTCTAGAAACCATCTCCCAGAATACAATTTCCCAGACCACAATCTCCCAGAATTCGATTAATTATCCCTTTTACTTTCCAAGTTGCTGCTATGTTAGCTGTGCTCACTCACCCCAATCACTCAGTTACTCATATATCAGCCACTCATCACTCATATTAGTTTCTATGCGCTTGAGGTTTTGTTCCCTTGCCGCCGCACTACAACTTGAAATCCATTAGGAATACGACACGATTTACCAGAACATTGTCTCTCAGAAACATCATTTCCCAGAACACTATCTCTTAAGATACTAGCTCCCAAAACACTAGGTTTTTCAGAAACAACTTAACGGCAATTTTTATATTCTATGAGAAAATCACCCACACTAGTTTGTCTATTTTATAGAAACAATTGATTAGCAGGAGAGATAATTATCTCTTACACAGATGTTTTCGCAAATGCACAGCCGATTGTCAAAGTAAATGAACAAAAATCAGAACAACCTGCCAAATAAATTTTCAGTAAATCGTTTCGATAGCTTGTTTTATGTCTCATATGTATAAATGACGTTCAATTCAGAAAATTAAACAATCGTCTCTTACAATACGATTACATCATAGTTACTATCTATCGGTAAAATCGTTAATAACATGAATATTTTATCTGATAATTGCTTTTTTTAACTTATTATTTCTCCTACAATCCCCAAATCTGCAATATGCGATAATGGAAATGAGGTATTCATGAGCACAGCCAAACACAGTAAACTTATCATTCTTGGCTCAGGTCCTGCTGGCTATACCGCTGCTGTGTATGCAGCCCGCGCTAATCTAAATCCCGTCCTCATTACCGGGGTTGAAAAGGGCGGCCAATTGACCACCACGACTGAGGTTGAGAACTGGCCCGGAGATCCTGAAGGGTTGACTGGCCCTGGCTTGATGGAGCGCATGTTCCAACACGCCGAAAAATTTCAAACAGAAATTATTTCTGACCATATTCAGAAAATTGATTTCTCAAACAGACCATTCCGTTTATTTGGTGATGATCAGGAATATACCTGTGATGCTTTAATCATCGCGACAGGAGCATCAGCCCGTTATCTCGGATTGCCTTCCGAGGAGGCTTTCAAAGGTCGTGGTGTATCTGCCTGTGCAACATGTGATGGATTTTTCTATCGCAAACAAAAGGTTGCTGTAGTTGGCGGGGGCAATACTGCCGTTGAAGAAGCACTGTATTTGGCAAACATTGCCTCTGAAGTACATTTGATTCACCGTCGTGATACTTTCCGTTCAGAGAAAATCCTGATTGACCGTATGATGGAAAAAGTGAAGAACGGCAACATTATTTTGCATACTGATCGTACGTTGGATGAAGTTCTGGGTGACGATATGGGTGTTACTGGCATCCGCATTCGCGACAAGAAAAGTGATAATACCGAAGAACTGGATGTTACCGGCGTTTTCATCGCCATCGGCCATAGTCCAAATACAGGCATCTTTGATGGCCAACTGGAACTGGAAAACGGCTATATCAAAGTCCAATCTGGCTTGCATGGTAATGCCACCCAGACTTCTATTCCAGGTATCTTTGCCGCTGGAGATGTGATGGATCATGTGTATCGCCAAGCTATCACCTCAGCAGGTACGGGCTGTATGGCTGCACTGGATGCTGAACGTTTCCTTGACGGGCTGGCAACTAAATAATCTATCTTTCCCAAAGCGCTATTCCGGTAGCGCTTTTTAACAGGTAACATACAGCTTGTTTTGATATTCCGTATCATCACCCGCTAATCAGAAAATTTTCTTATGGACAAAACAAGACAATCTGAACTTGTTCGATGGCTGAAACAGCAAACTGCGCCTGCCCGTCGGTGGCTTCGTTTATCAATGCTCCTTGGCTTAATCAATGGATTGCTGATTATTTCCCAGGCCTGGCTCTTAGCGACAATCCTGCAAGCCCTGATTATGGATAATGTTCCCCGTGAAAACCTTATCGACCAATTTCTAATGTTGGCTGCTACTTTTGCATTACGAGCGATTGTCAATGCTGTTCGGGAGCGTGTCGGATTTATTTGTGGCAAAGTTGTACGCCAACAAATTCGCAATATGGTACTGGATAAACTTGAACAACTAGGTCCAATGTGGGTTAAGGGGAAACCCGCCGGAAGTTGGGCAACCATTATCCTAGAGCAGATAGAAGACATGCAGGATTTCTACTCTCGCTATCTACCTCAAATTGCTCTTGCTACGATGATCCCTATCTTAATCCTGATTACTGTATTTCCAATTAATTGGGCCGCAGGATTGATTTTATTTGTAACCGCGCCATTGATTCCGCTATTTATGGCATTGGTGGGCTTAGGAGCCGCAGATGCCAATCGGCGCAATTTTGTTGCTCTCAGCCGATTAAGCGGTAATTTTCTCGATCGTTTACGGGGTTTGGAAACTTTGCGCCTGTTCCACCAAGGGGCAGCGGAAGTTAAACAAATCACAGAATCAACAGAAAACTTTCGCCGCAGAACGATGGAAGTTCTGCGTATGGCATTCTTATCCTCAGCGGTTTTAGAATTTTTTGCCGCAATTTCTATTGCCGTTGTTGCTGTTTATTTTGGTTTTTCCTATTTGGGAGAATTGCACTTTGGTAGCTATGGCGTAGGTGTTACGTTGTTTGCAGGTTTCCTCGCGTTAATCCTCGCCCCCGAGTTTTTTCAACCACTGCGCGATTTAGGTACGTTTTATCACGCCAAAGCCCAGGCAGTCGGGGCGGCAGAATCTCTCTTCACCTTACTTAGCAGCGATGGAGAACAGGTCGCAAGTAGTGGTGAAAAAACACTGTCAGATAAAGAACCTGTTACCATTGAGGCCTGTAGACTGGAAATTATGTCCCACGATGGACATTGTCTTGCTGGTCCTTTGAATTTTACCATTGATAGGCGCCAACGGATTGCTCTGGTTGGAAAAAGTGGTGCGGGAAAAAGTTCATTAATCAATGTATTGCTGGGATTTTTACCTTATCATGGTTCCTTGAAAATCAATGGAATTGAGTTGCGTGAACTCAGCCTCACCAAATGGCGTGAACGCTTAAGTTGGGTTGGGCAAAACCCACACCTGCCAGAACAGACACTGCTCGATAATATTCGTCTTGGTCAATATGACGCAACGCAAGAGCAAATCAATGATGTGATGGAACGGGCTTATGTCAATGAGTTTATTCACGACCTTCCAGATGGTATTAATACGGTAATAGGTGACAATGCTGCTCGTCTGTCTGTCGGACAAGCACAGCGTATTGCGCTAGCGCGAGCGTTGTTAAATCCTTGCCAATTATTGCTATTGGATGAACCCGCAGCTAGCCTTGATGCCCATAGCGAACAGCGTGTGATGATGGCCTTAAATCAGGCCTCGCATCAACAAACCACATTACTGGTTACTCACTTGCTAGAAGAAACGCTATCATATGACCAGATTTGGGTAATGGAAAATGGATTGCTTATAGAACAAGGTGATTATCAAACTTTAAGCCAATCTCAAGGTGTATTTTCTCGTTTGTTATCTCACCGTAGTGTGGAGCTTTAATCATGCGTGTATTACTTCCATTTCTCGCGCTCTACCGCCGCCATTGGTTTCTCATCAGCTTAGGTATGCTATTGGCGATTGTGACGCTGCTAGCCAGTATTGGGTTGCTAACACTCTCTGGTTGGTTCCTTGCTGGCACAGCCCTGGCTGGGTTCGCAGGGTTATATACGTTTAACTATATGCTGCCTGCCGCCGGTGTTCGCGGTGCTGCCATTTTTCGTACTGCTGGTCGTTATGGTGAGCGGCTTGTCAGCCATGATGCAACATTCCGGGTATTAGCACATTTACGTGTTTTCGCGTTTCAAAAAATACTGCCTCTTTCTCCTGGAGGCATTGCTCGTTTTCGTCAAGGTGAGTTGCTAAATAGGCTTGTTGCAGATGTCGAAACACTGGACCATCTGTATCTGCGAGTTATTTCCCCTGTCCTCGCCGCTTTCGTTGTCATTCTCACTCTAACATTCGGCCTGAGCTTCCTTGATTTCACCTTCGCCTATACTATTGGCGGTATTATGTTAGGGTTGCTGCTGATATTACCTTGCGTGTTTTACCACGCAGGAAAACCTTATGGCAGAAACATGACTCAACAACGCGGTCAGTATCGTACATTACTGACCAGCGCCTTGCAGGGGCAAGCTGAATTAAGCGTGTTTGGCGCACTCAAACGCTTTCGTCAATCCATGACAGAGATTGAAAATGATTGGTTGAAAAGCCAGCAAAAACAAGCCGGTTTGACCGGACTTTCACAAGCTATCATGATTTTTTCCACTGGTATGACAGTGACGCTGATACTGTGGCTAGCTGCGGCAGGTGTGGGAGAAAATAGTCAGACGGGTGCATTAATCGCACTGTTTACATTTTGCACCCTTGCTGCGTTCGAAGCACTTGGGCCAGTTACCGTGGCATTCCAGCACATGGGGCAAGTCATTGCATCTGCGACTCGTGTTTCTCAGTTGATGAATCAAAAACCGGAAGTCACCTTTCCTACTCATGGACCGCAGGCAAATAGCGAGTTCAGCCTTGAAATAAAAAATGTTGATTTCACCTATCCGGGTCAGCCACAGCCAGTATTGAAAAATATCTCTCTATCCCTGACATCAGGCGAGCACCTTGCTTTACTGGGAAAAACAGGGTGCGGAAAATCCACGCTTTTGCAATTATTGACGCGGGCCTGGGATGTCAATAGCGGTGAGATTCAACTCAATCAGCACCTTCTCTCCCACTATGATGAGTCAACATTGCGTTCAATGATGTCTATCGTTCCCCAGCGGATACATGTTTTTAGCCATACTTTGCGTGAAAATCTCTTATTGGCAAAACCAGGTGCTGATGACGCTGAATTAACAACCGTACTGCAACAAGTTGGTTTAGGATACTTGCTAGACACTGATAAGAAGCTAAACTGTTGGATGGGAGAGGGTGGACGTCAGCTTTCCGGTGGAGAACAACGGCGCTTGGGTATTGCCAGAGCATTGTTGCACAATGCCCCTTTAATGCTGCTGGATGAGCCAACTGAAGGGCTAGATGCAGATACAGAACAGAAAATTCTGTCGCTGCTATACCGTAGTTGCCAGCACAAGACCTTGATTATTGTTACCCACCGACTCACAGGCTTGCAATTCATGGATCGAATCTGCGTTATGGATGAAGGACGCATTATTGAGCAAGGTAAGCATAATATGCTACTGGCTCAAAAAGGGCGTTACTATCAATTTCATCAGCGGCAACAATTTCATCAGCTACAGAGCTATCCTGAGCAAAGGTGATTCAACTGATGTCGATAGCTCAACTGGGTAACTCATATGAATTCCCCCATCCCACTAATGCGCTGGTTGAACCCAATGGTTTATTGGCATTTGGAGGAGATCTAAGTGCAGAACGTTTACGAGTAGCGTATCATGGGGGAATTTTTCCGTGGTATTCGCCTGATGAGCCGCCTTTATGGTGGTCTCCCGATCCCAGGGCCGTGTTAATTCCAGGAGAATTGCATATTGGCCGAACACTACGTCGATTTATTCACAAACATACTTACCAAATTACGGTAAACTATGCTTTTGATGAAGTGATATATAATTGTGCTCAACGACAAGAAGGCACCTGGATTGGGTCAGATGTTCAAAAAGGTTATCAAACCTTACATAAAGAAGGATTAGCTCATTCAATTGAAGTCTGGCATGACCATCAACTTGTGGGGGGTTTATACGGCGTTTGTGTCGGTACACTATTTTGCGGTGAATCAATGTTTAGCAAAATGGAGAATGCTTCCAAGTGTGCTTTTATCGCATTCTATCACCATTTTTTACGTCATGGCGGCCAACTATTTGATTGTCAGGTGTTAAATCACCATACAGAATCATTGGGCGCTAAAAATATTCCGAGAGAAAAGTTTCTCCAGTATCTTTATCAATTAAGAAAGCAGTCATTGCAATCAGGCTGCTGGTCTGTACAAAAGCTGGATTTATAATCATCTCTTAGAAATAAATGCTGTTCATGGTGGGAATGTCATTAGTCATCATAGTATCGTATGTAAAATGATGGCTTAAAATACGACATTCCTTTACATAGTGATGGTTTTTCGGCATTATCTTGCCGGTTAAAAACTATGGTTGTTACATTTAGAGGATTAGATGGCCAAAGAAGACACTAATTTTGAAATGCAAGGTACTGTTTTAGAAACACTGCCAAATACTGTGTTTCGCGTTGAATTAGACAACGGACACATTGTCACTGCTCATATCTCAGGAAAAATGCGCAAGAACTATATCCGCATCCTGACAGGAGACAAGGTTACAGTTGAGCTAACTACATATGATCCGGAAAAAGGACGCATTACTTTCCGTAGCCGCTGATTAAGATATCTTAGCACCACAGGTGATCGTATTTTTCAAAATTCACCTGTGGTGTAGCTGCTAATTTTTACTTTTTATCACCAGTCAGTTACCCGTTTAACATGTTACAATACAGCATCTTCTGATCTCTTTTTATTCGATTTTTGGGCACTCTTAAAATCGTATACCAATGCCTGTTTAGCTTTATCAAGTTTAATCTTGACTGAGCCTCCATGCACCAAAGAGCCAAATAGCAACTCATTCGCCAGTGGTTTTTTAAGATTATCCTGAATGATACGGGCCATAGGTCGTGCTCCCATCGCCTTATCATAACCTTTGTCACATAACCATTGGCGGGCTGCTGCACTGACCTCCAAAGAGACGCCTTTTTCATCCAGTTGGGCTTGTAACTCGACAATAAATTTATCAACAACTTGCTGAATAACTTCAGGAGAGAGTGCATCAAACCAAATGATGCTATCAAGACGATTGCGGAATTCAGGTGTGAAAATCCGTTTTATCTCTTCCATACCATCCGGGCTGTTATCCTGCTCGGTGAATCCAATGGATTTACGCTGTATTTCACGTACCCCTGCATTGGTTGTCATCACCAAAATAACGTTGCGGAAATCCGCCTTGCGGCCATTATTGTCAGTCAATGTACCATTGTCCATCACCTGTAACAGCAGGTTAAAGACATCAGGATGGGCTTTCTCAATCTCATCCAGTAACAGAACAGAATGAGGATGCTTGATAATTGCATCGGTCAATAATCCTCCCTGATCATAGCCAACATAACCCGGAGGAGCACCGATTAAACGACTGACAGTATGTCGCTCCATATACTCTGACATATCAAATCGCAATAATTTGACATTCAAAACCTTGGCAAGTTGGACTGTGACTTCTGTTTTCCCCACTCCCGTTGGCCCTGCAAACAAGAAAGATCCTACTGGCTTATAATCTTGTCCCAATCCAGCACGGCTCATCCTAATGGCTTCCGTCAGGGCAGCAATCGCTTTTTCTTGACCAAAAACCAACATTTTCAAACGCTCATCCAGTGTCTTCAATACATCTTTATCACTGGCTGACACCGTTTTTTCTGGAATACGGGCTATGCGAGCAACAACAGTCTCAATATCAGCAACATTGATCGTCTTCTTACGGCGGCTGGCTGGCACTAATCTGGTCCTTGCACCAGCCTCATCAATAACATCAATGGCTTTATCCGGTAAATGACGATCGGTAATATACTTCACAGATAACTCGACTGCTGCCCGAATGGCCTTCGCTGTATAACGAACATCATGATGTACTTCATATTTAGCACGCAACCCATTGATAATTTGTACCGTTTCTTCAGAAGAAGGCTCAAGAATGTCAATTTTTTGGAATCGGCGAGCCAAGGCCCGATCTTTTTCAAAAATATTGCTGAATTCGTGGTACGTTGTTGAACCAATTACCCGTATACGCCCACTGGACAACAGCGGTTTAATGAGATTGGCTGCGTCCACCTGCCCACCCGATGCGGCACCGGCGCCAATAATAGTATGGATTTCGTCGATAAAGAGAATACTTTTACTGTCCTGTTCCAATGTTTTTAACAAAGACTTGAAGCGCTTCTCAAAATCACCGCGATACTTTGTTCCTGCCAACAATGAGCCAATATCAAGAGAATAGATGGTACAATCCTGCATCACTTCGGGAACATTCTTTTGCACAATACACCATGCAAGCCCCTCAGCAATGGCCGTCTTACCAACACCCGATTCGCCAACAAGCAGAGGATTATTTTTGCGGCGACGACAGAGTACCTGAATAGTTCTCTCCAATTCACTCTGACGGCCGACAAGCGGATCAATTTGTCCTTTCTGTGCCAATTGATTCAGATTAGTCGTGAAATTTTCCAATCGATCTTCACTAATTACCGGCTCTTCCTGAACTGGATTGATACTGTGGTAAGCATCATTATCTGATTCATCTTTGCGCGTTCCATGAGAGATAAAGTTCACAATATCCAAACGACTGACGTCGTACTTACGTAGTAAATAAGCAGCCTGGGATTCCTGTTCACTAAAAATAGCAACTAAGACGTTCGCTCCAGAAACTTCCGAACGCCCCGAAGATTGAACATGAAATACCGCACGTTGCAAAACACGCTGAAAACTTAATGTCGGTTGTGTATCCCTGTCATCGTTTTCAGATAACAAGGGGGTGGTTTGTGCAATAAAACTTTCTAATTCTTGGCGTAACATCGCCAAATCGACTTTACAAGCCTCCAGTGCTTCTCGCGCTGATGTGTTACTTAACAACGCCAGCAACAGGTGCTCTACAGTCATAAATTCATGTCTGTTATCCCTTGCTTTGGCAAAAGCAATATTGAGACTAAGCTCCAGTTCTTGATTGAGCATAAGCACCTCCTCCTAAATTTCAATAAGCCAGATCAGACCTTTTCCAGCGTGCAAAGTAACGGATGCTCGTGCTCCTTAGCATACATGTTCACTTGCGCAGCTTTAGTTTCTGCGACCTCTGCCGTATAAATTCCGCAAACTGCTTTCCCTTTGTAATGGACATTCAGCATTAGTTGCGTTGCTCGTTCAACATCATAAGAAAAGAACTTTTGCAATACGTCAACCACAAACTCCATAGGGGTATAATCGTCATTGTTAAGAATAACCTTATACATTGATGGTGGTTGTCGTTTTTGTTTTACATCATCCTTAATAAATTCTTCAACTTTCAAATCGTTATAAAACTCAGTCATTATTCTTCCGCTGGGTATTAACTGTCCGCTGGATTTTAGTATGAACTCATTCATTCTACTGCTATATATTTTATCACTTCATAAAGCACTCTGCTTACCCCTTCCTTGATTAGCAGATCAGGATTTTGCCTAAAAATCGGATACCGTTATCTATATCAAACTTTAGTCATTTGAGACAACCTGACGTTGTTTATATGCTTGACGACGTAATGAATTTCACTACAGTATATTTTATGAACACCGCTTTCTGTCTGGGCGTTTGTTCATATTTTAAAATTTTTAGTGACTCCTAAATCCGAAATCGTGATACGAGGGATAGAGAAGTATGGAAACAGGTACTGTTAAATGGTTCAATAATGCAAAGGGCTTTGGATTTATTTGTCCGGCCAGCGGGGGCGAGGATATATTCGCTCACTATTCAACCATTCAGATGGATGGTTATAGGACGCTGAAAGCGGGGCAAAAAGTGAACTTTAGCGTTCATCAAGGCCCCAAAGGTAACCACGCCAGCCTTATTGTACCTCTGGAAAATGGTTCAAAATCAAAAAAATAGTGACCCGATAAATTCGTAATTTCCACGCCACAAATGGACAATAGGCTTATTTGTGGCGTGCTATTTTATTCCCTTGCCAGTGCTTCTATAGGATCGAGGTGAGCTGCATTTTTTGCCGGTAGGAAACCAAAGATTATCCCTATTGCCGTTGAACAACCAAATGCAATGATAAATGCAATGAAGTTATAAACGAAATCCCAGTTCGGTAACATCAATTGCACCATAAAAGAAATGCTGTATGACAGAATAATCCCCAGTATCCCCCCTATTAAACAAACCAAAACAGCTTCAATAAGGAATTGCTGCATAATGTCACTGGTTCTGGCCCCTACGGCCATACGAATACCAATCTCCCTTGTACGCTCGGTAACTGATACCAACATGATATTCATGACACCAATTCCCCCGACAACCAAGGATATTACCGCAACTAACGTTAAAAATAGTTGCATCGTCCGTGTTGTTTTATCCATTATTTTAATGGTCTTATTCACGTTATAAGTGTGAAAGTCTTTTTTACCATGACGGAATATCAGCAATTGATTAATTTTTTCTTCTGCTTCATTGGACGCATAGCCATCTTTCAACCTGACAACAATCGAATTCAAGTAATTTTGATTCATCAAACGGCTGTTCATCGTACTGTAAGGCACCCAAACTTGTAATGTATTACTGCTATAAAGACTTTGCCCATTAGCAATGACACCAATCACAGTCAAGGGCATATTTGTTAACAGTAACTCTTTGCCTACCACATTACTCTGGTAAGGAAAGAACTTCTTACGTGTATTATCATCAATGATAACCACTTGAGACTGACGCTCAATCATGTCTGAAGTAAAAGGAATGCCTTGAGAAAATTTCATTGCATATACCTGAAAAAAATCACTTCCTACCCCCGATATTTGTGCTTTAGCATCCATATTGCCTTGACGCAAGCGCCCGCCATTCATAAATTCGGGAGAAACAGCCTGAACATAGGGCTGAGATTTTATTGCTGGAATATCAGTAAGTTTCAGTGCCCGCATATCCAAAGCGTTATCACTGCCAAAATCTTTTCCTGGATAAATTGATATAGAGTTAGTTGCAATAGATTTAATATGTGATAACACCATCGATTTTGCCGCATCACCAATCACTACGATCGTTACAACAGAGGCAATGCCTATTATGATTCCAAGCATTGTCAGCAGAGTCCGTAGCTTATTCACATTCATGGCACGCCATGCCATCAATAAAGCTTCATTAAAACGTCCCCAGATTTGTTGCACTGAAGAGGTTTGTACATTGACAGTTTTTGTATCTACAGAAGAAGGGATATGAGGTAATTTTTGGTGTTCAGAAGAGCGTACCTCACTCATGATACGCCCGTCTTTAATTTCAATCACCCTTTGCGCCTGTGCAGCAATATTAGGATCGTGCGTAACAATAACAACCGTATGTCCTCGTTGACAGAGTTTCTTCAAGATATCCATCATTTCCTGGCCGGAAGTACTATCCAATGCTCCGGTCGGTTCGTCAGCAAGGATGACCTGACCGCCATTCATAAGTGCCCTGGCAATACTGACCCGTTGTTGCTGTCCACCTGAAAGCTGGCTTGGTCGATAATCAATCCGATTTTCCAATCCAAGGCTTTTTAGCAATTCAATAGCCTGCTCACGACGTTGCATTTTGGAAACACCGGAATAAATTGCCGGAATTTCAACATTTTGTTCGGCGGTTAAATGAGTCAATAAATGGTAACGCTGAAAAATGAACCCAAAATATTCCCTGCGTAACTCTGCCAATTGATCACTATCCAAATCAGCAATATTTCTTCCTGCGACCCAATATTCTCCACTGCTAGGTTTATCTAAGCAGCCAAGTATATTCATTAAAGTAGACTTACCTGAACCAGAAGCGCCAACAATAGCCACCATTTCTCCGGCCTGTATAGATAACGAAATATTATCCAGAACAGTGAGTTGCCCTTCTCCAGCGGGATAATTACGACTAACGCCTTTTAGTTCCAGTAATGTATCCATTATTACTCCTCTACACTACTATCACTGAGGCTGGTGATCACACGTTCGTTTTCCTTCAACCCAGAGAGCACCTGGACATTCGCGTTATCAAAGGCTCCTATTGTGATTTTACGTTTTTCTGCTTTGCCATTATGCAAAACACTCACTTCATATTGCGTAGAAAGTACATGCTGAGTTGAAGACGTATATTGGTGAGAAGCTATTTCCAAAGCTGAAATTGGGATCATCAATACATTATGCAAAGTTTGAAGCGCTATTTTTACTTGCGCAGTCATCTGCAAACGCAGAATATGTCCGGGATTAGGTACTTCAAAGCGGGCATAGTAGAAAATAGCGTTATTCTCAACTTGTGGTGTTGGCAAGGTATCTTTCAGGACGCTGTGAAATAGCCTTCCTGGCGCCCCTAAGATGGTAAATGAGACTTTCTGTCCCGGCGCTAAATTGATGACATCAGCCTCCGATACTTCTGCATTTACAATCATAGTATCAAGATTTGCGAGGGTCAGGATGGTCGGTGCTTGCTGTGCAGCAATCACGGTTTGTCCCTGAAATGTTTTGATATCTGTCACAATGCCCTCGATTGGGGCAGTAATTCTGGTATATTGCAAATTCGTTTTTGCCGTATCAAGTTTGGCCTTATTTTGCTTAATTTGCGCCGCTAAGTCGTCAATTCTGGCGGTCTTAAACTGCATATCTGTTATGCTGGAGTCCAATTCTTGCCGGGAAATTAAATGTAATTTAACCAAATGATTCAGGCGATTTACTTTGAGTTGTGCAAGTTTTAGTTCAGCCTGCGCTCCACGGAGATTAGCCTCCAGTGATTTTGCTGTTTCCTGAATTTCAGCCACAGTGTTTTTTGCTGTTTGTGGATCAATCAATGCCAATAATTGGCCTTGCTTAACCTTATCCCCCAATTTCACATAAAGCTCTTTCAACTGACCACTAACCTGAGCCCCTACGTCAACTTTACTGACCGCATCCAATTTACCCACCGCCAGGACACTTCTTTCGAAATCTCCCTTTATCACTGCTCTTGTCTGATATGTGATAGGCTTCGGCAGATAGAAGAAATAGAACCACACAGAAACAATAGCTATGAGAACAAGCCCAGCTCTAACCCAGCGATACTTGGCAAAAAGAAGTTTCATCAATAAATACCTACCATTAAAATATGTCATCTCATCTAATGACTTCATTTGAACTTTACTGTATGAAACATAAACAAACCCTATCAACGGGATATTTCTGATATGTATTCTTTAAAAAATTTCTAATGTCAAACGTAGCCAAAATGACGTTAATACTTTTGAAAGTGGGAAAGACCCTTGAGCCAAACAAACCCTGGATAATATCTCTTCTTTAAAAAAACACGTAAGTAGTCAAGATGGTTAAGAGTTGACTTTCCCTGCGCTCGCCAGCCAAACAACCTGGAAAATATCTCCTTTAAAGGTAAGTAGGATAGTCGTAACACCCTGTTCTCTGCGTCATTCCATATCGGATTAACTTAGTTTTATTTATAACACCCGTTCTGTTAGAGATTAAAAATGCGTTGAGTTTCAGTATGTTTCCCTTTATCCTGCTTGTTATTTTGGTGTGAATTTTTTGTTTCTGTATGTTTTCTGGTTTTTGTGCCTAGTTTTCGTGATTAAGACTAGATAAAAGACGTTTTTTATTGGATAAGGATGAGGATCATGTATTCAGGATTAATAATTATTCTCCTGCCTTTGGCTATAGGCTACCTTATTCATCTGAATGATAAATCGATGCTAACCTTCGTGCATAAGCTACTCAATGTCATGGTCTATATCATTCTCATTCTGATGGGTATCAGCCTTGCTATGCAGGAAAATTTGGGCAGTCATTTACTTTCTATCTTGCTGTATGCAACAACATTTTTTCTGTGCACCTTTATAATTAATATGCTGGCCCTCTTCCTCTTGGATAAACGAGATCCGTGGATTATTAATGCACATAAACAGGAAAAACCCCCTTCCAGATTACATATGGCGCTGGATTCCGTCAAATTATGTAGTGCATTAGTATTGGGGTTTCTTATTGGATTAACAGGCTGGTTAGGGGTTCATTTTTCTAGACAAGCCAGCGAAATTGCCTTGATTTTTTTACTATTTCTAGTTGGGATTCAACTGCGCAATAACGGTATGAGCCTAAAGCAAACCCTGCTGAATCGCCGTGGTACAATTATTGCCATAGTGGTTGCCATAAGTTCTCTGCTGGGTGGCGTATTGGCTGCATTTTTGTTGGAATTACCGATCAAAACTGGTCTTGCCATTGCATCAGGATACGGTTGGTATTCTCTTTCCGGCATTTTAATTTCCGACGCTTACGGGCCTGTGCTTGGTAGCACCGCATTTTTCAATGATTTAGCTCGTGAATTGGCGTCCATCATGCTTATTCCCATGTTAATAAATCGCTATCGTTCAACTGCATTGGGTTTAACCGGAGCAGCTTCAATTGACTTTACCTTACCAATCTTACAACGCTGTGGTGGTGTAAATATCGTGCCCGCCGCTATCGTTCATGGTTTTATATTGAGCCTACTGACGCCTTTGTTCATCGCATTGTTTTCTCAATAAATGGTTTACCCAATAAAAAACAATCCTGGCTTAGTGCAAAAACTGAACAAAAAAATGTTGATATAAAAATCAGACTAATTAGCTAATAAAAAAAGCAAAAAAAGATCTAAAAAATGCAGGCAATTTGATTAGTTAACTTACTAATTCGATTAAAATAACAATTTTATGCAGATGTTATTGCATAGTTATGCTCGCGGGATTAATATCGCATCAATCAATTAACTATTCATATTTTTCGCATGAGCATTCAATTAAAAAACATCAATTGTTTCTATGGCTCACAGCAGGCTCTGTTCGATATCGATTTTGTATGTGCATCGGGAGAAACTGTCGTGTTACTAGGGCCAAGTGGAGCGGGAAAGAGTTCTTTGCTTCGTGTCTTAAATTTACTGGAGCTGCCTCGTTCCGGGTTACTCAATGTGGCAACACACCAATTTGATTTCAAACAGCAACCGAACCACAAAGAAATTCTCGCATTGCGCCAAAAAGTTGGCATGGTTTTCCAACAATACAATTTGTGGCCACACTTGACCGTGATAGATAATTTGCTTGAAGCACCTTGCAGAGTATTGAAGCAATCTAAACAACAAGCACGGGAAAAAGCGACCAAACTCCTTTCCCGACTTCGTTTGGGCGAATTCACCAACCGTTTTCCACTGCACCTTTCCGGTGGGCAACAACAACGGGTTGCCATTGCACGTGCATTAATGATGGAACCTCAGGTTCTATTGTTTGATGAACCCACTGCTGCACTCGATCCTGAAATCACTTCTCAAGTTATTGACATTATTAAAGAGCTGGCAGAAACCGGTATCACTCAAGTTATAGTGACTCATGAAGTGGAATTTGCTCGCAAAACAGCAAGCCAAGTTGTATATATGGAACAAGGACACATTCTCGAAAAAGGTGATGCAACTCATTTTATGCATCCTCAAACAGAAGCCTTTGCTCACTATTTATCACACTGAAATACCATACTGGATCTATAAACTTGATAGATTTCAAGCTACGACTTTCCTGTAAGGTAGCAGATTGAAAGATGAAGTAGATATATCGATAATCGATTATAAAACAAACATCAAAGCAGTTATCAACCATTAAGTTCATAACCAACAGGATATTGCTATGAAGAAATTATTGTTTGCAGCCTTATTGAGTGTAGTGACCTTGTCAGCAACCGCAACTGAGAAAGCAACACTTCGTTTTGCGACGGAAGCGACCTACCCTCCATTTGAATTTATTGATGCAAATAATCAGATTCAAGGATTCGACGTCGATTTGGCGAATGCCATATGTGCAAAGCTTAGCGCAGAATGTACATTCACCAACCAGGCTTTCGATAGCCTCATTCCCAGCTTGAAATTCCGCCGTGTTGATATTTTGATGGCGGGTATCGACATCACACCGGATCGGAAAAAACAAGTTGATTTCACCCAAACCTACTATGATAACTCTGCCATTTTCGTTGCTATCAAAGGGAAGTTTGCTCAAGTTGCCGATCTCAAAGGTAAACCAATCGGTATCCAGAATGGGACTACACACCAGAAGTATTTGATGGAACAACATAAGGAGCTGAAAACCGTACCTTATGACAGCTACCAAAATGCAATGCTTGATTTAAAAAATGGCCGTATCGATGCGTTATTTGGTGATACTGCTGTCGTCAATGAATGGCTAAAAAAGAATAAAGAATTAAGCACAGTTGGCGATAAGGTGACAGACAAAAACTACTTTGGTATCGGTTTAGGCATTGCAGTTCGCAAAGGTAATACTGAGTTGCTGGACAAACTGAACAAAGCATTAACGGAAGTTAAACAAGACGGTACTTACGATACCATCTACAAAAAATGGTTTAAACAATAAACTCAATCCTAATGAATGAACTTCTCTCTTTAATCCATGCCGCCGGTGTCACCGTCGGCCTCGCCATTTCCTCGCTTATCGTCGGTTTAGTTCTGGCAATGTTTTTTGCTGCATGGGAATCCATTCGCTGGAAATCTATTGCTTTTTTAGGCTCCTGCTGGGTTACCTTGATCAGAGGATTGCCTGAAGTTTTAGTTGTTCTCTTCATCTATTTTGGCAGTTCCCAGCTTCTCATTACGCTGTCGGACGGTTTTGATATCAATCTCATTGTTTGGCACTTTAGAATACAGATGGAAATTGACAACTTTGATGTCAGCCCTTTTCTGTGCGGTGTTATTGCCCTGTCCCTGCTCTATTCTGCTTATGCTTCACAAACGCTGCGCGGAGCATTAAAAGCAGTTCCAATAGGGCAATGGGAAGCGGGCCAAGCGCTGGGGTTAAGCCAAAGCCGCATCTTTTTTCGCCTGATTATGCCTCAAATGTGGCGTCATGCCCTGCCAGGACTTGGTAATCAATGGCTGGTTTTATTAAAAGATACTGCCCTGGTTTCATTAATCAGCGTTAATGATCTGATGTTACAAACAAAAAGCATCGCTACCCGAACTCAGGAGCCGTTCACATGGTATATGATTGTTGCTGTGATCTATCTGATAATCACCCTGATCAGCCAATTTATTCTCAAACAGCTTGAAATACGCGCCACCCATTTTGAACGGAGTGCTTCATGATGTTTGAATATATCAAGGAAATTTTACCCGGCTTGCAAACCAGCCTCAGCTTGACTTTCTCAGCATTACTAGCTGCATTCATGCTATCCATTGTCTTGACCATGATTCTGACAATGAAACTGCCTGTACTTTCTCAATTGGTAAGAAGCTATATCACACTATTTACCGGAACCCCACTCCTCGTTCAGTTCTTCTTAATTTACTATGGGCCGGGGCAATTTCCATCGCTCAAAGAATATCCGTGGTTCTGGCAACTTATGTCAGAGCCGTGGCTATGTGCAATGGTTACACTTACATTGAATAGTGCAGCTTACTCAACCCTGCTATTTTACGGGGCGGTTAAAGCAATTCCTGCCGGACAATGGCAATCTTGCCAAGCCCTCGGTATGTCCAAGGTGCATTCTATGCGCATCTTGTTACCTTATGCTTTTAAGCGAGCACTTTCTTCCTATTCCAATGAAGTCGTGCTGATTTTCAAGAGCACTTCACTAGCCAGTACCATCACCTTATTAGACATCATGGGATATAGCCAGCTTCAATTTGGGCGTAGTTATGATGCAACAATATTTATTGCAGCGGGTATTATTTACCTCTGCATAAATGGCTTTTTGACACTGCTGATGCGTATAATTGAACAGCGAGCCTTATCATTTGAACATCGCAATTAATCCGCATTCATCCTTAATTATCTGATTTTACCCTTCCTGCCCGTGATAACATATCGTTATCACGGAGTAATCAAGATATAAGGTTGTTAATCTACATTAAGAACTAACAGTGCCAATGTTTCATAATGTTCGGTATGAGGAAACATATCGAATAACTGTACTTTTTCTATTCGATATTGTTTAAGCAAAGTGATATCTTTTGCCATCGTCTGAGCATTACAACTCGAATAGAGAACAAATTTAGGTGCCATCCGGCTAAGGTATTCACATAGCTCTTTACCAATACCTCTTCTGGGAGGGTTTACCAGTACTAACTCAGGTAGTTGTGATTTATCAAGGGCAAAATGAGTGGAATCCAATGCCTGGAAATCCACCTGCTCCAATCCCAGGCTTTTGGCAGACCTTTTCGCACAACTAATGGCTTCAGCACTGATCTCAATCCCTGTCAATCGGGTCTTTTTATCTGCACAATGCAGACCAAAACCGCCAGCACCGCAAAACAGATCCCACATACTGTTGATGTTTAATTCCCTAACCCAACGCCCCGCTGTTGCATACAGCGCTGAAGCAATATCTGGGTTTGTCTGGAAAAAACTACGCGGGCGGATGTACAGCGGAATACCGTTAAAAGTTTCCTGTAACATCTTACGTTCGGTAAAAATGATTTCCTTCTCACCTTCCAGAATCGCCATATGGGTTGGCTGAATATTAGCGG
This sequence comes from Xenorhabdus sp. SGI 60, assembly GCF_056632175.1. Lineage (NCBI taxonomy): Bacteria > Pseudomonadati > Pseudomonadota > Gammaproteobacteria > Enterobacterales > Morganellaceae > Xenorhabdus > Xenorhabdus sp. SGI 60. The sequence continues at coordinate 2,646,506 of NZ_CP196860.1, forward strand.
AAATCACAGTTGCTTGTGGCAATTGTTCCTTCAGCCAAGGCAAAGCCAGCTCTAATTGGGCCAGCTTTGTTTCCGAACGCAAGACAAAGCGCAGCATTATTTCGCCATTAGCACGACTTTCCGTCAGAAGAATATATTTTAATTCCCCTTTCCGACGTTCAACGTTGTACGGAACCAAACCCGCTTTGGCGATAAATGTTTTTATGACTGCAAATACCGTCTGAAAATATTTTGGATACAGCGGACAGTCACAAAGATCCACCGTTCTGCCATCACGATGCAACATACCAAGCAATGGACGCTCAACACTGCCACTGACTACCATCTTGGCTTTATTACGGAACTCACTTGTTTTGCTGGTTACTGGTGACAACCAATGTATACCAGGTCCTTCCTGTAAAAGTTGCTTTAAATGTTGTTGTTTATCAGATAATTGTTGTAAATAGGACTTATCGAGCCACTGGCAAGAGTGACAATACCCCGCGGTATACTGCGCACATTGCATCGTAAAAAAACCATATCAAAAAAATATTAGTGCAAAGTAAATGTTGATGTTTTCGTTGAAGTTAAGGATTCGTCATCTTCAATTTCCTCAACTTCCATCTCACTTTCCATATCATTATTGACATAGAGAAGATTATTGCTGTGAATTTCAAAAATCACATTCGCAATTTGTTCTTCTCCCTGCTGCATAAAATTGGAGAATTGTCTGAAAGTCATTCCAGCAGCAATAGGGAAGGCCTGACAAACAATCAACTTAGGTAAGTTTTCATCCTGAACATCGATAAATGCCTTCACAGTAAGAGAGCAAGCATTAATCTGACTCAAATTAGCAACCAATGGAATTATCGCAGTTGGCCTGACTTCGGCCAAAGCGGAAAGCAATACTACATCACCCAACAGATCGATCTTGGCATCAAACAAGCCATCAATATTCTGCATATGAGGCAAATGCAAGACTGTACCTGAATCATTCTCAAAATAAGAGATTTTGAGCTGTTCAAGCCACGTGCGCAAAATTGACAAATCGGGAATAACCATAGAATCCATCGAATTAACCTCATATGACCGAGAAGTTACACATGCTACCTAAGGGAACTTCCCAGCAAGCAGCCGCATGTACAATAATTAATCTATTTTGTTTTTTTCATCATCAGTGACAATCTGATGGTTTTTATCTGCTTTCTTATGATCAATTCCCAAAAAGGAAAGATTATAGACTGCACGCCAGATAATATGGATAGCTGCTGGTATCAAGCAACCGATACCCAATAAAATCATAGCAATGTGTGCTTCGGTCGTCATTAGTAAAGGTGATAGAAATATACTATCAGTTATTGACAAGTAAGCCAGAACCAACAGCCCCACGCCCAATATTTCCAATAAAATGACTAACTTAGGCATATCAGCCAATGAGCGCATCTCTTTTGATGGGTTCACTTTCATTCTTTAACCTGTTCCAGCCTAAAAATAGAATTTCTGTTACTCAATAGATCTCTGTTACTTGGTAAGTCTATCATATCTGAAACCCGCTTATTGGCAGGACTAATTACAACAAAAGGCAATTCCTGCTTTTTTTTGTTAATACTTACAGGCATAGTAACTCCAGATGACATTCTATGAAGTTCATGATCATTACCACTAAGGAGTTTGTATGTACACTGTCATTTTTGGCCGCCCTGGTTGTCCTTACTGCGTTCGCGCCAAAGAACTCGCTGAAAAACTAAAAAAAGTGCGCGACGACTTTGATTATCGCTATGTCGATATCTGGGCTGAAAACATCACCAAAAACGACTTATCAAAAACGGTGGGCAAACCTGTTGAGACGGTTCCCCAGATCTTCATTGACGAGAAACATATCGGTGGATGTACAGATTTTGAAGCTTATGCTAAAGACAATCTGGAACTGTACCAATAATCGACCCAAAGTTAGTTATAAAATCAGCCGTCAAAAAAAACCGCTATCGCCAGAAACCGTCCCTCTACTGGATAGCGGGTGCCTTAACCATATTGTCCTTCGAAAAAACTCCACCTTCTTGAAAAGATTTTGCGATTTTTTTCTCAAGGATGAGAACTTTCACATCATAATGCAGTCTTAATTATTGCCACTGCTTTTCTTTGATGTCCCCATATTGAGGAGCCCGATAGTCATCCACTTTGGTTAAAGACTATCGGGTTTTTTGTTAGTCAGGAGTGACTTGCAAGATAGCGATTATCTTTCATTATTATTGCAATCCCTATATTATTTATTCATGCAACATCAACAAACATTAAATAAAATTACAAATCAATGTAATTCGCTTTTTTATGTGAAATTATTATTGTTAACAATGAGTTGATAAAATAAAATCACCCTGTTTACGTAAATATCTCGCTTGTGAGGCTGACTTTGCTAGAACAACTTAACCACAATTTGTTTATTTTTATCAATGCAACCCCAGATTCACCACCAGCAATGATCTCGCTTGCTATCTTTATAGCGAAATATTGCGTATTTATTTACCCTGTCACATTGGTCATTTGCTGGCTTTGGGGAAAAGAAAACGCCATCACATCTCAACGCATCGTTGTCAGTAAATCTTGCATTGCTTTTGCCTTTGGCATAGCGACCTCCTATATCACCGGGATAACCGTTCCACATGCCCGGCCATTTGTCGAAGGTTTTGGCTATCATTTTCTCTACCATGCTCCTACAGAATCTTTTCCCAGTAACCACGGCACAGCCGTCTTTACTTTTGCTCTGGCATTTATATTTTGGCACCGCGTTTGGTCAGGTTTATCTCTGATGGTCATCGCCTGTGCCATTGCCTGGTCTCGTGTCTATGTGGGCGTTCACTGGCCAATCGATATGATTGGGGCATTTTTAGTCAGCCTGTTGGGGTGTGCTTTTTCCCAAATATTTTGGAGCCAATACGGAACGCATTTACAAAGCAAACTTACCCGACTCTACCAATTTTGCTGCGCATTTTTTATCAAAAAAGGGTGGGTAAAAAATTAATCAAATGTAAATATGCACTGGTCATATATCCTTATATGGCTGGTGTAACTGATATCCATAAAAAAAGCGTGGCATTATTTTGTTCAAGAAATCTTTTAACATTTATTCTTCTTTCATAGTAGCTTTAAATATCAGAACAAAATCCTTCGTTATATTTAACAATATCTAACTATAAAATGATTATTATTGCTTCATAAACACAGAGTTAAAGAACAAATTTCACACACAACAATTGATTATCCTTAAAACGCTTATTAAGGCATAATCAATACTAAACACATTTTCATTCAAAAATGGACACTCTATGCAATGAGGATAATTTTTTATTATCTATCATATTGTTATGATAAATAAGATTACAAATGGAGATATATCAAGATAAGAATATTGGCATTTTAAATTCAATTTCAGGTTATTCAAACACCAGACAAGAAAATATTATTAACATATGAATATCATTACTTAATAAACCGGATAAATATTAGAATTTAAAATAAAAATAATGATACATTCTTTAACAAAATTTGCATTTCATTTTACTTAATATTTAATCAACATTTCGATGAATATTTTTAACAATTTTCCTTTTCTATATAAATCTTGCAATTGCGAGAGTGATCACGGTACATTTCACTGAAAATAACTATATTTCCCCTGCCAAAAGTCTGGGGTTAAGTTTTTTGGATGTAGTAATAAAAACGTTTAGATAAACACCAACGCAATATCTGACAACTTATTATTCATATAAAAATCCAACTCGCACATTTAATTAATGTGCGGGTTTAGTAGTTTTTAAATTTTACTTTACCGCGTTATTTCGGAGATACTTATGGACACATCTCAAGCAGGTTCGATAGCATCCTCTGCGTCCAGCAAAAGCAATCACACTACCTGGCGTAAATCAGACACAGTATGGATGCTAGGATTATATGGCACAGCGATTGGTGCCGGCGTTTTGTTTCTTCCCATCAATGCAGGTATTGGTGGTTTAATTCCACTCATTATCATGGCAATTCTTGCTCTTCCCATGACATTTTTTGCACACCGTGGAATGTGCCGTTTTGTTTTATCTGGTAAAAGCAGTGGTGATGATATCACCGGCGTGGTAGAAGAACATTTTGGTAAAGTTGCAGGCTTTCTGATCACCGTCCTCTATTTTTTTGCTATTTATCCTATTCTGCTCGTGTACAGTGTTGCATTGACCAATACGGTAGAGAGCTTTCTTGTGCATCAACTACAGATAGAGGCTCCACCACGTGCATTGCTGGCATTAGTATTGCTTCTGGGTGTGATGAGCATCATCCGTTTCGGTGAGAAAGCCATTGTTAAGGCCATGAGTATATTGGTATTCCCATTCGTCACCGTTTTGATGCTGTTGGCCTTATACTTAATCCCTCACTGGAACACCACCATTTTTGATAGCCTGTCGCAGAATAGTATCATGTCTGCGACAAGCAATAATGGTCTGCTATTTACCCTGTGGCTGGCAATCCCTGTTATGGTTTTCTCTTTTAACCATTCCCCAATTATCTCAGCATTCGCAGTTGCAAAACGTGAAGAATATGGTGAGCACGCAGAGAAAAAATGCTCACGCATTCTAGCCTATGCTCATATCATGATGGTGCTGACAGTCATGTTCTTTGTTTTCAGTTGCGTACTGAGTTTGTCACCAGAAAATTTGGCAGAAGCAAAAGCACAAAATATCACTATTCTGTCCTACCTGGCTAACCACTTCCGTGTACCAACTATTGAATATATAGCGCCATTTATCGCATTTATTGCTATAACCAAGTCTTTCCTCGGCCACTATCTGGGCGCCCGCGAAGGCTTTAACGGTATTATGAACAAAGCAATGATTAACACGCGTGGCAAGACGATTCAGCATAAAACGCTGAATCGTATCACTAGCCTCTTTATGCTGCTCAGTGCCTGGCTCGTCGCTACACTTAACCCAAGCATCCTGAACATCATTGAGTCATTGGGTGGACCAGTTATTGCGATGATCCTGTTTATCATGCCAATGTATGCAATCAAAAAAGTTCCAGCGATGCGCAAATATGCAGGTAAACCAAGCAATATTTTTGTTATTGTGACCGGCTCAATTGCTATTTCAGCGGCAATTTACTCAGTCATGTAACCAGGCTTTCTTCGTTGGTAGCACCTAAAAAATGCCAGTCGATCTTTTGATGACTGGCATTTTTTCATCTAGATGTTACCCGAAGATCGAATTAAACCAACCACTGACCGTTTTTACAACGAAATCCCACATACGTCCCAAAAAACCGCTTTCTTCCACCGCTTCTTTAACGACTAATGGGCGCTGGTCAATCATCTTATCATTCAGCAAAAAGTTCACCGTACCCACCACTTGGTTCTGAGTTAATGGTGCCTCAAGCGAGGTATTATCCAGAGTAAAGCTCGCTTTCAAATTCCCTACTTGCCCACGGGGAACTATCACGGAAGCATCTTTTTCTACTCCCAATGCGACTTCTGGACGAGTCCCGTACCATACTTTCTCCGTTACCAAAGTATCACTGGCCTTCAACGGTGTCGCTGATTCATAAAAACGAAATCCCCATGACAAAAGTTTTTCACTGTCAGAAAAACGTACGCGATCACTAGGCGCACCCAATACCACTGAAATCAAACGCATTGGCCCTTCAGTTGCCGATGCAACAAGATTATAGCCAGCGCCACTGGTGTGTCCGGTTTTGATACCATCCACATTTATTTTTTCATTCCACAACAGACGATTGCGATTAGGCTGGCGGATGTTGTTAAAAGTGAACACTTTTTCTTTATTCAGGGCGTATTCTTCCGGCACATCACGGATCATGGCCTGACTTAAAAGCGCCATATCATGGGCAGTACTATACTGCCCTGCTGCATCCAGACCATGCACTGTCTTGAAATGAGTGTTCGTCAATTTTAGTGTTTCTGAGTACTTATTCATCAAATCAACGAAAGCATCCTGACTGCCTGCAACATAATCTGCAAGTGCAATACTGGCGTCATTACCGGATTGGATAACAACACCGCGGTTCAGATCAATCACCTTAACCCTGTCACCCGGTTTCAAAAACATTAGCGATGAACCCTTAAGTATTGGATTCCCTGTAGCCCAGGCATCTTTACCAACCGTTACCATATCTTCGGTGGAAATTTTCCCTGACTTGATCGCCTGTCCTACAACATAGCTGGTCATTATCTTCGTCAAGCTGGCAGGATCTAACCGCTCATCCGCGTTATTTGAGGCCAGGATTTTTCCACTGGCATAATCTATCAACACATAGGCTTTTGCATCAATTTCAGGCGTAGCGGGCAGTTCCATTGCATATACACTGATATTCGCCAACCCAAAAATACCCAAGCCGAAAGTAAAAGATTTAACCATCGGTATCTGCTGTCTTTTTTTCATCATCGCTCGCCCTTTTTCTCTGCTAAAACTCTATTAATATAGGATGTTATGAAAGAAGACTCCAACCCAATAACGTAAAGATTTTTCTGTTACTCAACAGGTTTTATTGTCATATTATCAATCATCAAAAAATGTACTGATCTTAAGGAGAAAATGATGCTGACAATTTGGGGCCGTAAAAATTCATCAAATGTGAAAAAAGTGCTTTGGTGCCTGGAAGAGCTAAATGTGCCGTATCAGCAAATTGATGTTGGTGGCAAATTTGGCAAACTCAACGATCCTGAATACCTGCGTATGAACCCCAATGCAGTTATTCCTTGTTTACAAGAAGACGATTTTATTTTATGGGAATCCAATGCAATTGTTCGTTACATTGCAGCAAAATTTGGTAAAGATAGCCTTTACCCCGCCGATCTCCAAGAAAGAGCCAGCGTTGAAAAATGGATGGATTGGGTAGGCTGCAACCTCTTCGCGCCTATAAAACAATTTCTAATCAGCTTCATTAGAACACCGGCAGATCAACGAGACCCTAAAATTATCGTCCAATCTTTAGCTGAGATTGAAAAATGGCTAAAAATTGTCGATGACACCCTCAGCAATCAACAATACCTTTCCGGCGACAAATTTGGTATGGCTGATATCTCTCTGGCTCCGCTGGCTTACTTATGGTTAAACGTAGAAATAGAGCGCCCATCCCTGCCAAACTTAGAGCGCTGGTATCAATTGCTGACCGAAAGACCCGCTTTCAGAAAGATTGTTATGATAGAAATAAATTGAAGTTTTACTTGTTATTTCATTAACTCATTGGCATCCTGCCGGGATCTGGAAACTGATATTCAAACCCTAGTTCCCGACAGATGCGGCTACCATCAACGATTTTCTCTATCTTACTTTCAATTTCTGCCCTTTCTGACTGTAAAAATTCTGGCGGCATCAGATCGAGTTGGCGACTGGCTGATTGATAAAATTCAGCTCTTTTCGGGTGTATTGGTGCACACAAATTAAGAAGATGCCCGCCTTCCGATTGTTGAATAAGCAGCTTAATGGCAGAAATAGCATCATCTTGATGTACCAAATTGACCGCACTTTCTCCTCCGCTGAGTGCCTTCTTTCCCGCGAGAAAACGCCCTGCATGGCGTCCATTACCGACCAATCCGGCCAAACGTAAGATATCGACCGATGTATTGGGCAGTTGATGCAACCAGTTTTCCAACTCAACCAGTGCCTTGGCTGATTCAGTTTCGGGGGACACGGACTCATCTTCATTGAGACAACCAACAGATGAACCATAAACTGAAGTAGAACTGGTGAAAATAATTCGTGGAACCGAATACGAAAGCGCAGTATCAACAACCAGTTGTACTGCTTTTACATACCCCTTCCCACCACCAGCAACACCACTAACAGGCAACGTCAAAACCAGTACATCAACAGACATCAGTTGATCAAGATCATCCACATCGCAAACAATCTGAGGCTCTAAATTTAGCTGGTAACAATCTACGCCACACATACAAGCCGCTTCAACACCATCTGGTGTTGTTTTACTACCAACTACCTGCATTCCTTCGCTTTGTAGTGCTTGTGCCAATGGCATTCCTAGCCACCCTAATCCAATAATGGAAACTTTTCTCACCCCACCCTCCCAAAAGCAATGCCATTTTGATTCTTAGGCCATTATATAACCACGGCTAACATTACTCATATATTTGTTTAATAGCAACTCATCACATTTTACTTTAAAAACAATATGTTATTAAGAAACAAACATCTTCTTTAAAATAAAGTTTGCTTTTTATACACAAAATCGTATAGGTTAAACAACAAGCAACCAATCCTTAGTCACAAACATAACGTTACTTACAGCCATTATTCAGTGCAGCATATTTTTGTATAAAACTTTTTGTAAAAAACAACTTTGTAGAAAAAATAGAGAACGCGTATATATGAACCGTATTCAATTTAACCATCACCACCATCATCCTGACTAGTCTTTCAGGCTGCTGTGTGCTGGAAGACATTTGACCCGTCTTCCGGTGGTACGAATACGATAAAACCCTCGGAAGATTTTCCGGGGGTTTTTTGTTTCTGATTGTTAGGAATTAATTACTGACTGAATCTTGAGATAGGACAAAACATGCTAGATAAAACACGCTTACGTATAGCCATTCAAAAATCAGGCCGCCTGAGTGATGACTCCAGAACATTACTGGCAAGTTGCGGTATCAAAATTAATTTACAGCAACAACGCCTAATCGCATTCGCTGAAAATATGCCTATCGACATTCTGCGTGTCCGTGATGATGATATTCCGGGCCTTGTGATGGATGGGGTTGTCGATCTGGGCATTATTGGGGAAAACGTGCTTGAAGAAGAGCTACTGACTCGCCAGGCACAAGGGGAAGATCCTCGCTATCTCATATTGCGCCGCCTCGATTTTGGCAATTGTCGGCTTTCCCTGGCAATGCCTTTTGATTGCGATTATACCAACGTGGAATGCCTGCAAGATGCCCGTATCGCAACCTCTTACCCGCACTTATTGAAACGTTATTTAGACCAAAAAGGCATTCTCTTCAAATCTTGTCTTCTCAATGGGTCAGTCGAAGTTGCGCCCCGTGCCGGGCTTGCAGACGCTATCTGTGATTTAGTTTCCACAGGCGCCACGTTAGAAGCCAATGGGTTGCGGGAAGTTGAGGTTATTTATCGGTCAAAAGCCTGTTTAATTCAACGTGATGGAGAGATTGCAGAAGCCAAACAGCAGCTTATTGACAAATTGATGCTCCGCATCCAAGGCGTCATTCAGGCACGAGGATCCAAATACATCATGCTGCATGCTCCCAACGACAAATTGGAAGAGATTATCTCCCTGCTACCAGGCGCAGAACGTCCCACTATCTTGCCGCTGGCAGGCGCACAAAATCGCGTAGCCATGCATATGGTCAGTAGTGAAACCCTGTTCTGGGAAACGATGGAGAAACTCAAGGCATTAGGTGCCAGCTCTATTCTGGTTTTGCCAATTGAAAAAATGATGGAGTAACCTTGATGAACGCTAATTTTAACACCATCATTCGCTGGCAATCATGTACGCCAGAACAACAAAAAATATTGCTGACCCGTCCAGCTATTGCTGTGTCCGACGATATTGCCGGTACAGTAAAACAGATTCTGGCAACCGTAAAAACCCGCGGCGATCAAGCATTAAAAGAGTTCTGCCAACGTTTCGACAAAACCACTGTGGAAACCATCTCGATTTCTGCCAATGAAGTGAATGCAGCGGTCACTCGCCTGACGCCAGAAATCAAGCAGGCTATGCAACAGGCTATGAACAATATCCGTCAATTCCACGAAGCACAAAAACTGGCAGAAGTTGATGTCGAAACACTGCCAGGAGTTCGCTGCCAACAAGTTACGCGACCAATAGATTCAGTTGGACTCTATATTCCCGGCGGCTCTGCTCCCCTGCCCTCAACGGTATTGATGTTAGGTACACCCGCCAACATTGCCGGTTGCCGTAAAGTTATCTTGTGTTCTCCTCCCCCGATTGCCGATGAAATACTCTATGCTGCACAACTATGTGGGATCAGCGAAATATTTCAAATCGGTGGTGCCCAGGCGATTGCCGCAATGGCATTCGGCACAGAATCCGTTGCCAAAGTCGACAAAATTTTTGGTCCCGGAAATACATGGGTTACCGAAGCCAAACGTCAGGTCAGCCAACAGATTGACGGCGCAGCGATCGACATGCCCGCAGGCCCGTCCGAAGTATTGGTTATCGCTGACAGCGGAGCCAATCCCGTATTTACGGCAGCAGACCTGCTTTCACAAGCAGAACACGGCCCCGATTCGCAAGTGATACTGCTAACCCCCGATGAAAGTTTAGCTAAAAAAGTTATCCATGAAATTGAAACCCAACTCATAACTTTGCCACGTCAGCAGATCGCAATCCAGGCCTTGCAAGCCAGCCGGATAATTATTACGAAAGATCTCGACCAGTGCGTGGCAATCAGCAACCAATATGGTCCAGAACACTTGATCATGCAAACTCGTCAGCCTGAACAACTACTTGAGCAGATTACCAACGCCGGTTCTATTTTTCTTGGTGACTGGTCACCTGAATCCGCCGGAGATTACGCTTCCGGCACCAATCACGTTCTGCCTACCTACGGCTATACTTCAACTTATTCCAGCCTTGGCCTGGCTGATTTTCTGAAAAGAATGACCGTCCAGCGACTCACGCCGCAAGGATTAAAAAAACTCGCCCCCACTATCGAAACACTGGCACAGGCAGAACAGCTTATCGCGCACAAAAATGCCGTTACATTACGTATGGCTGCTTTGAATGGAACAATCATGAATACGATTTTTGATATCAATTCATTGGCAAGAGAAAATGTTCGCAAATTAGTCCCTTATATGTCTGCCCGCCGTCTGGGGGGTCGTGGTGATATTTGGTTAAATGCGAATGAATACCCCATCGCACCCGATTTCCAACTCACCGAAAATACGCTCAACCGCTATCCTGAATGCCAACCCGCCACGGTTATTCAACGCTATGCCGATTACGCTGGCCTGCAACCGGAGCAAGTCCTTGTCAGCCGCGGAGCCGATGAATCTATCGAACTGCTGATCCGCGTTTTTTGCGAGCCAGGACGAGATGCTGTCCTGTTTTGCCCCCCAACTTATGGTATGTACAGCGTTAGCGCCGAAACCTTCGGCGTAGAACAGAAAAAAATTCCTGCCAGCGCCGACTGGCAACCTGATATTGCCGCTATCAAAAATAATCTGGATCGCGTCAAGCTGATCTATATCTGTAGCCCCAACAATCCGACAGGCAACCTGATTGATCCTGCGGCATTACGCCAGATCCTTGAATTAGCCCGTAACCGTGCCATTGTTGCTATTGATGAAGCCTACATCGAATTTTGCCCACAACACACAACGACCCATGCTACCACCCGGTGGCTACAAGACTATCCTCATTTAGTTATTTTGCGAACCCTCTCGAAAGCTTTTGCTTTGGCTGGATTACGTTGTGGATTTACGTTGGCCTCTGCCGATATCATCGCATTTATGCTAAAAGTGATTGCCCCTTACCCACTGGCGACGCCTGTTGCTGATATCGCGGCACAAGCACTAACCGAAGCAGGTATTGCAACAATGAGAAATCGTGTGGCAGAGATCAGCAACAATCGGGCTTATCTCCAGCAAGCTCTCAGTAAATTGGCATTGGTTGAAAACGTGTTTCCAAGCGAAACCAACTATATTTTGGTGAAATTTACCCATGCAGAACTTGTATTCAAAACGCTATGGGAACAAGGGATCATCTTGCGTGACCAGCGTAAACAACCAGGATTAACGAATTGTCTGCGCATTACCGTCGGCAACCGGAATGAATGTGAACAGTTGGTTCGTGCCATCAGTGCGCTTTCCGACCAACCTCAACAAATCAAGGAAACTGAAAATCCATGAGTCAGAAAATGCTTTTTATTGACCGTGATGGAACACTGATCACCGAACCACTCAGTGATTATCAAGTTGATCGCCTTGATAAATTGGCTTTTGAAGCAGGTGTGATCCCTGCCTTACTCGCCCTGCAAAAAGCTGATTATAAGTTAGTGATGATCACTAATCAGGACGGCTTAGGTACGGCTAGCTTTCCACAAGCGGATTTTGAGCCACCCCATGCCTTGATGATGCAGGTTTTCACTTCACAAGGTATCCATTTTAAAGAGGTGCTGATTTGCCCACACAAACCAGAAGATAACTGCTACTGCCGTAAACCCAAACTTGGGTTGGTACAAAAATATCTGGCAGACAATGTCATTGATAATGACAACAGTTATGTCATCGGTGATCGGGAAACCGATCTGCAATTAGCCCAAAATATGGGGATCAAGGGCATTCGCTACCAGCCTACATCATTGGGATGGTCAACCATTTGTGAGCAACTGACCCGTCAAGATCGCCATGCACATGTCGAACGAAAAACCAAAGAGACCGCTATCGATATTGAAATTTGGCTGGATCGTGAAGGAGAAAGCCGCATCAATACAGGCGTTGGTTTTTTCGACCATATGCTGGATCAGATTGCAACTCACGGCGGCTTCCGCATGCATATTCAGGTTAATGGCGATCTCTATACTGACGATCATCATACGGTTGAAGATACCGGCCTCGCACTGGGAGACGCTTTAAAGCAAGCATTGGGGGATAAACGCGGCATTGCCAGATTTGGCTTTATGCTGCCAATGGATGAATGCCTTGCTCGCTGTGCTCTGGATATTTCCGGTCGCCCACATCTTGAATATAAAGCTGAATTTAAACATCAGCGGGTTGGAGATTTGAGTACAGAAATGATCGAACATTTTTTCCGTTCTCTCTCTTACACAATGGGATGCACCTTACACCTGAAAACCAAAGGCAAGAACGATCACCATCGGGCAGAAAGCCTGTTTAAAGTGTTTGGCCGAACTTTACGTCAAGCTATTCGCGTAGAGGGCGATATTTTACCGAGTTCCAAAGGTGTTTTATAGGAAAGGTGATAAAGGAAGCCATGATGAACGTTGTTATTCTGGATACAGGCTGCGCTAACCTCGCTTCTGTTACCTATGCCATCCGTCGGTTAGGTTATGAGCCGACGGTGAGTTTAGACGCAGATATTATTCAAACCGCCGATAAACTATTTCTACCGGGAGTGGGTACAGCGACTGCCGCAATGAAACAACTTGAACAGCGACAATTAATTCCCTTGATTAATTCTCTTATCCAACCCGTATTAGGTATCTGTCTCGGCATGCAATTGCTGGCTCGTATCAGTGAAGAAGGAGATAACATCCCTCTATTGCAGCTCATTGACGCGCCTGTCAAAAAAATGATGACCACAGATTTGCCATTACCACATATGGGCTGGAATCAGGTGAAAGCGCAGACAGGCAATCCGCTGTTTCACTCTATTGCAAATAATTCCCGTTTCTATTTTGTTCACAGTTATGCCCTGCCTGTCGATGAATATACGATTGCCCAAACTGAATATGGCAATACATTTAGTAGCGCTATTGCAAAAAACAATTTCTTTGGTGTGCAATTCCATCCTGAACGTTCAGGCGCAGCAGGCGCACAATTATTAAAAAACTTTTTGGAGATGTAACCGCATGATTATACCTGCATTAGATTTAATCGATGGCAATGTGGTGCGTTTGCATCAGGGAAATTATAACCAACGCCGGGATTATGGCAGTTCTCCGCTCTCTCGCTTACAACAATATGCACAGGAAGGCGCTAACTTACTGCATTTAGTGGACTTGACTGGTGCCAAAGATCCTGCCAAACGCCAAATTGCACTTTTAAAAGAGCTACTGACAGGTGTTACTGTTCCCGTTCAAGTTGGTGGGGGCATCCGCTCCGAAGCAGATATAAAAGCATTGCTTGAAGCAGGTGCAAGCCGAGTTGTCATTGGTTCCACGGCAATTACACAGCCTGAATTAGTCAAGCAATGGTTTCAACGTTACGGAGCAGAGGCTATTGTGCTGGCACTGGACATCCGCATCAATGCAGATGGGGGGAAACAAGTCGCCATTAGCGGTTGGCAAGAAAACAGCAACGCTACCCTTGAGTATGTTATTGAGCAGTATCTCCCTGTCGGACTCAAACATGTTTTATGCACCGATATTTCCCGCGACGGCACATTAAGCGGTTCCAATATTGCGCTCTATCAGGAAATCAGCCAGCAATATCCGCAAATCCAATTTCAGGCTTCTGGCGGCATTGGCAGTCTCACCGATATCTCTCCCCTGCCTGCATCTGGTGTGACAGGAGTCATTGTCGGACGCGCACTACTGGAAGGAAAATTTACTCTAACGGAGGCTATCCAATGTTGGCAAAACGCATAATTCCATGTCTGGATGTCCGTGATGGACAAGTCGTTAAAGGCGTACAATTCCGCAACCATGAGATTATTGGCGATATTGTTCCGCTCGCGCAACGCTATGCCCAGGAAGGGGCGGATGAGTTGGTATTTTACGATATTACCGCCTCTTCCGATGGCCGCGTGGTAGATAAAAGCTGGGTGGCGAAAGTCGCTGAAGTTATCGATATTCCTTTCTGCGTAGCGGGTGGTATTAAAACCGTGGAAGAAGCAGGGCAAATTTTAGCATTCGGTGCAGATAAAATTTCCATTAACTCCCCAGCTTTGGCTGATCCAGACCTGATTAACCGTCTGGCTGATCGCTACGGTGTCCAATGTGTCGTCGTGGGCATTGATACGTGGTTTGATGAGGATACTAATAACTATCAGGTTTACCAATTTACCGGAGATGAGAGACGTACAACTGCAACCCGTTGGCAGACATTGGATTGGATCAAAGAAGTGCAACAACGCGGCGCGGGTGAAATCGTCCTGAATATGATGAATCAGGATGGTGTCCGTAATGGCTATGATCTCACGCAACTGAAATTAGTGCGTGGTGTCTGTTCTGTACCATTAATTGCTTCTGGAGGGGCCGGAGCACCAGAACATTTCCTTGATGCTTTCCGGCTTGCAAATGTTGATGGGGCTTTGGCTGCCTCCGTTTTTCACAAACAGATCATTAACATCAGTGAACTCAAACAATATCTTGCTACACAGGGCATCGAGGTTAGGACATGTTGACAACGCAGCAATTAACAACTCAAGAAATTGAGAAACTGGATTGGAAAAAAGTAGATAATCTGATGCCCGTCATCGTCCAACATGCCATCTCTGGAACCGTGTTAATGATGGGCTATATGGATCAGGAAGCGCTGAATGTCACGCTCAATTCTGGCAAAGTGACCTTTTTTTCCCGCACTAAACAACGATTGTGGACAAAAGGCGAAAGCTCCGGCCACTTCCTGAATCTGGTCGGTATCTATCCCGACTGTGATAACGATACTCTGCTAGCCCTGGTCGATCCTACTGGTCCTACCTGCCATAAAGGTAATGAGAGCTGTTTTGCTCCCGCACAAACCGAATGGGGCTTTCTCTATGAATTGGAGCAATTACTGGCAAGTCGAAAAAATGCCTCAGCGGACAGCTCCTATACCGCTCGCTTATATGCCAGTGGCACAAAGCGCATCGCCCAAAAAGTTGGCGAAGAAGGCGTCGAAACCGCATTAGCCGCTACAGTCAATGATCGGGAAGAATTAACCAACGAAGCCGCAGATTTGCTCTATCATCTGCTGGTTCTACTCCAGGATCAAAAACTCGATCTCAGTAGTATCATCCGTCAATTGCGGAAACGACATTCAGCCAAAAAGTAATTTCCGATGCAAGAATTGAGATTGACCGCCACTTCGTCAACAAACACATAAACGAAGTGGCTTACTCACTGGAGCTACATTGCTGCCTTAAAGATAGTAATGATTTCTTCATGTGACGCTTGAATTGGGTTAGTAAATCCGCAGGCATCTTTCAATGCATTGGCTGCCAGTATTGGTAAATCTTCTTCTTTTACGTTCAACGCTGACAAACCTGACGGAATATTCACATCTTTTGCCAATTCACTGATTGCCTGAATACAAGCCTTAGCCCCTTGTGCATCATTTAAAGCATCAATTTCAACGCCCATAGCCGCTGCAATCTCTTTCAGGCGTGTAGCAGAAACTTTGGCATTGAAGCGCTGCACATGTGGCAGTAAGACCGCATTGCAGACACCATGGGGCAAATCATAAAATCCTCCTAACTGGTGTGCCATAGCATGGACATAGCCCAAGGACGCATTATTGAATGCCATACCTGCCAAAAACTGGGCATAAGCCATATTCTCACGCGCTTCCATGTCATTGCCATCTTCAACAGCACGACGCAAATAATGGCTGATCATGGTCACCGCTTTCAACGCGCAAGCATCAGTAATAGGGTTTGCCGCCGTAGAGACATAAGCCTCAATAGCATGAGTCAATGCATCCATCCCTGTTGCGGCAGTCAATCCTTTTGGCATCCCTGCCATCAATGCAGAATCGTTGACGGATAAAATAGGTGTTACATTTTTATCCACAATTGCCATTTTGATATGACGTTCAACATCCGTAATAATACAGAAGCGTGTCATTTCAGAAGCCGTACCCGCAGTCGTATTGATGGCAATCAAAGGTAACTGTGGTTTAGCTGAACGATCGACGCCTTCATAATCACGAATGTCTCCGCCATTAGCTGCCACCAACGCAATACCTTTTGCACAGTCATGCGGTGAACCGCCACCTAAAGAGATCACACAATCACAGTTATGCTGGCGCAGAACTTGCAAACCTTCCCCAACATTAATCGTGGTTGGGTTTGGATTTGTTCCATCATAAATTGCACTTTTTATCCCAACATCCGCCAATAACGTTTGAACTTTTCCAACAACACCAATCTCGTTTAGCACGCGGTCAGTGACAATCAAAGCTTGTCCGTAGCCATAATTTTTTATTAATTCAACGGCTTCAGCCATACATCCCATACCGATTTTATTCACTGGCGGGATAAAGAAAGTTGATGCTGCCATTTGAAACTCCTTAGATTTTACGGAAGTATTCCAAATATCAAGGTGAGAGAATTGATTTACAATGTGACACTGATCTACCTCAGTAATTTTGATCAAAATCAATATTTGCCTATGCAGGAGGGAAAAAACAGGTATCAGTTTACCTTAAGTTTATACAGGAGAATATTTTGCTATAATTCAACCAGACGAAAATAGGTGACTATTATATGAATAATATTTTTGTTCTGGTAATAATCAGCCTTGCTATCCTCGTTATCGCTGCATTTCTTTATCTCCATGATGCAGAGATAGCACATTGGTTGGAGAGATTTGCCCAACGATTGCTTAAGTGGCAACCTCCAGATTGATACTTTACTTTTACTTCACGTCATTTCACCAAAAAGGTGCTGAAAACCCAGCACCTTAACTTTGGCAATATTTATATCGTATAAAGATATTTAATGATTAGTCCAACCATTCAGTATGGAAAACACCTTCTTTATCAGTACGCTTGTAAGTGTGCGCGCCAAAGTAATCGCGCTGTGCCTGAATCAGGTTAGCCGGCAATACAGCAGAACGATAGCTGTCGTAATAAGAGATGGCAGCGGAGAATGTTGGTGTTGGGATACCATTCTGCACACCGTAAGAAACAACCTCACGCAGAGCTTGCTGATATTCATCTGCGATTTGTTTGAAGTAAGGTGCTAAAAGCAGGTTAGCGATAGCTGGGTTTTCATTGTATGCATCGGTGATTTTTTGCAGGAATTGCGCGCGAATAATACAGCCCGCACGGAAGATCTTGGCAATCTCGCCGTAATTCAGATCCCAGTGGTACTCATCTGACGCCGCTTTCAACTGCTGGAAACCTTGCGCATAAGAAACAATCTTACCCAGGTACAGGGCGCGACGGACTTTCTCAATAAACTCCGCCTTATCTCCGTTAACTGGCTGAACTTCCGGGCCTGACAGTACCTTAGATGCGGCTACGCGCTGATCTTTCAGGGAAGAGATGTAGCGAGCAAAGACAGATTCGGTAATAAGTGTTACCGGAATACCCAGATCCAACGAGCTTTGGCTGGTCCATTTACCCGTGCCTTTGTTGGCCGCCTCATCCAGAATCACATCAACCAGATATTTTCCGTTTTCATCTTGCTTACGGAAAATATCAGCAGTAATTTCGATCAAATAGCTGCTTAGTTCACCTTGGTTCCAGTCACTGAACACTTCAGCCAGCGCCTGATTGTTCAGGTCCAATGAATTTTTCAACAGAGAATAAGCTTCTGCAATCAATTGCATATCACCATATTCAATACCATTGTGAACCATCTTCACATAATGGCCTGCACCATCAGCCCCGATATAAGTCACACAAGGCTCACCATCAACCTGAGCAGCGATCTCTTTCAGAATGGGCGCCACCAACTCATAAGCTTCTTTCTGACCGCCCGGCATAATTGAAGGGCCTTTCAATGCACCTTCTTCACCACCAGAAACACCCGTACCGATAAAATTAATGCCCTGAGCAGACAATTCACGGTTACGGCGAATAGTATCCTGAAAATAGGTGTTGCCACCATCGATCAGAATGTCACCCTTATCCAAATGTGGCATCAGTGAAGCAATGGTTTTATCCGTAGCTTCACCCGCCTTAACCATCAACAGAATACGACGTGGCTTTTCCAGCGAATCGACAAACTCTTCAATGGAATAACTTGGAACTAATTTTTTCCCTGGATTTTCAGCAATAACTTCATCTGTTTTATCGCTGGAGCGGTTAAAAATAGATACAGAGTAACCACGGCTTTCAATATTCAACGCCAGGTTGCGCCCCATTACCGCCATACCGACAACACCGATCTGCTGTTTGGACATGAATAACTCCCGTCTAATAATGACTGTCGCCCACCCAAGATGTCATACGTCATACCCTTGTAATACATACCGTATGCAACAAAACAGAGTGGGCAATTTGTTAATGAGGTCACATGTTAACTCAGGAATGGACATCGGCGGTAGTTATTGATGCAATCGATATCGTCATGACGTTTTTTTGCCGAAAAAATTTCCAACTGAGATAAATCAGCTATTGATATTTCGCATCTCAGTACGCATTATTTAATAGTCGGCAAATGCCGTCCCACTAAAAGGCAAAACGAATTATATGGAATGGATCGCTGATCCGACGATATGGGCAGGTCTGGCCACACTTATCGTTTTAGAAATTGTTCTCGGAATAGACAACTTAATATTCATTGCCATTCTGGCAGATAAACTACCTGAAAAAGAGAGAGATAAAGCTCGCCTGACAGGGCTTTCCTGTGCCCTTCTCATGAGGATATTGCTGCTATTCAGCCTATCCTGGCTCATTTCCCTGACTAATCCACTGGTTACTTTATGGGAACACCGTTTCAGTGCCCGTGATTTAATTATGCTGACAGGAGGGATCTTCTTGCTGTTCAAAGCGACAATGGAATTGAATGAACGGTTAGAAGGAAAAACTTTGCATACTAATCAACAACGCAAAGGAGCCAGCTTCTGGGCGGTTGTTGTGCAAATTATCGTCTTAGATGCAGTATTCTCTCTGGATTCTGTTATCACCGCCGTCGGAATGGTTAATCACATTGGTATCATGATTGCGGCTGTCACCATTGCCATGATCCTGATGATATGGGCCAGCAAACCGCTGACAAAATTTGTCAATGCGCATCCCACCATCGTTATCCTGTGTCTTAGTTTTTTGCTAATGATCGGCTTTAGCCTGGTTGCAGAAGGCTTTGGCTACCATATTCCGAAAGGCTATCTCTATGCTGCCATCGGCTTCTCCATCATGATTGAAGCACTGAACCTGTTCGCTCAGTTCAATCGCCGCAAGTTCCTGAGCGCTTCCCGCTCCTTGCGCGAAAGAACCGCAGAAGCTGTTCTTCACATTTTAAATGGCAAACGTGAAAACGCGGCGTTGGATAACCATACTTCTGACCTGATTGCAGATCATGCAGATAACAAAGAACTCTTTGAGCCTCAGGAACGCCAGATGATTGCCCGCGTTCTCAGCATGGCACAACGTACCGTCAGTAGCATCATGACTTCACGCCATGATGTGATTTATCTTGATGTCCATTCCCCTGCTGAAAAGTTAACCGCGCTACTGGAGCAAAAACCACACACGCGAATTGTGGTCACCGATGAACAGAGTGGTGACGAACCGCTTGGCGTTGTACATGTGATTGATATCCTTAATCAACAACTGATTCATAATACTTTCGATTTAAGGAAGTTAGTTCAGCAACCGTTAATTTTCCCGGAATCGCTTTCTTTACTACAGGCGTTAGAACAATTCCGTAAGGCACAAACCCATTTTGCCTTTGTCGTCGATGAATTCGGCTCTGTCGAAGGGGTGGTTACAGTCACCGATGTGATGGAAACGATTACAGGTAATCTCCCTGTAGGTAGCGGAGAGATCGATGCTCGCCATGATATTCAGGTTATGGAAGAGGGATATTGGATTGCCAATGGATTTATGCCACTGGAAGATTTGGTGCTTTATGTACCGCTGCCATTGGATGAAAAACGGGAATACCAGACACTGGCAGGCTTGTTGATGGAGCATTTGCAACACATTCCACAACAAGGTGAGCAATTGAAGATTAGTGACTATCTGTTTGAAGCGCTGGAAATCACCAGTCATCGCATCAATAAAGTGAAAATTACTCCACTGACCGTTGAAGAAACGGCAGAAATATAACCCACAATATTAAAACGATATCACCTACTGAGAAAAAACCGGTATAAAACCGGTTTTTTTATTCCTATAAGTTTTATCAGTTTGATTTAATTTTTAAAGTATTTGTTTATGCCTCCCCTAAGTACAATAAGCCCGTTAAATGGTAATTAGCGGAGATGTCATACCGCCTTCATAGGGTCCAAGAGTCCTACAAAATATCTCTTGTGGCTGAGTTAGCAATACATCTATTGATTGTTGATAAATTGAGGGTTTATATGAGTACAAAATATTTTGCATTATTGACACAGGCTGGCACAGAAAAACTGGAAAAAGCGGCCTCATCAGGTATCAAACTTGAAATTACCCATATGGCTGTAGGTGATGGTGGTGGTAATTTCCCCACTCCCAATGCCAACCAATTCAGATTGATTAATGAAAAGCATCGCGCAGAACTTGATGCCTTAATTGTCAACCCCCAAACACCCGATCAAATTATCGCCGAACAAATACTTCCTGAAGGTGAAGGTAATTGGTGGGTTCGTGAAATGGGTCTATTCGATAAAGACGGCACATTGATTGCGGTAGGAAATTGTGCCGAACTCTACAAACCAGAATCTCAGGAACAAGCTATCCGTATGGCTCTGACGGTTAGCAACAGTGGCCTGACAGGATGGATAAAAGAACTGCTTTCCGGTTTTGCATCTCGTAAATATGTGAGAGAAAAAATTAAAGAACACGCCGAAAGCCGTAATCACCCAAGCGCAACCTTAGGAAAAAGAGGGTTTGTTGCGTTAAGTAATGAAGTAGGCAGTGACAGCGAAGTTCATGCTGCAACGCCCAAGGCAGTAAAAACAGCATATGAGTTAGCCAATCAAGCCAATGAATCAGTTAATTTAGTACTCTCGACAAATAAATATGTACCATCAACGCGCAAAATTAATGGTAAAGAACTATCCAAAGATATTGAACTGACAGCAGCAGATGTCGGCACCTATGACAAAATTCAAACAGACTCTCTTGTCGATGGAGCCAATCAATCGGCCCAAAAAGCCCTTGATCAGGTAAACACTAAGGTTCCATTATCCCGTAAGATCAACGGAAAAGAGCTGTTAACCGATATCGAAATTACCGCACATGATGTGAATGCCTACACCAGACAGGAGGTCGATGGACTTATCACAAACGTTGATAAATCGGCTAACACTGCTAATGATAATGCCTACGACGCTCTTAAACAGTTGGACAAGAAAGTCCCAACGAGTCGCAAGGTCAACAACAAGGAGTTGATAACAGACATCCAATTAACAGCAAATGATGTTGGCACTTACGATAAGAAAGAAATTGATGATCGAATCAACCCAGTTCAGCAAGCAACTGACACTGCCACTAACAACGCCAATACTGCTATTCAAGAGCTTAGCAAAAAAGTTCCAGAATCCCGCAAAATCAATAACAAAGAGTTGACAACCGATATTGAATTAAATGCGGCTGATGTTGGCACTTACAATAAAGTGGAAATCGATGATCGTATTCAAGGTACTGGCAGAAAGATACGGCAAGGTTGACAGACTGGCAGAAACTGCCAATCAGCGCGCAAATGACGCCCTTCAAGGCGTTGGTAACAGCGTCCCGTCAAATCGCAAAGTCAATGGCACATGCCACTAACAACGCCAATACTGCTATTCAAGAGCTTAGCAAAAAAGTTCCAGAATCCCGCAAAATCAATAACAAAGAGTTGACAACCGATATTGAATTAAATGCGGCTGATGTTGGCACTTACAATAAAGTGGAAATCGATGATCGGATCAAGGTTGTTAAGGAACTGGCAGAAACTGCCAATCAGCGCGCAAATGACGCCCTTCAAGGCGTTGGTAACAGCGTCCCGTCAAATCGCAAAGTCAATGGCAAAGAACTGCTGACGGATATTGAGCTGATTGCGTCTGATGTCGGTACTTATAACAAAGTGGAAATCGATGACCGTGTCGGCAAGGTCAATAAGCTGGCAGAATCTGCCTATAACAGGGCCGAGACGGCTAGTAAAGATGCCAATAATAAAGTGCCATCAACTCGTAAGGTAAACGGCAAAGAACTGTTAACTGATATTGAGCTGAATTCCGCTGATGTTGGTACTTACAATAAAGCGGAACTCGATGATAATATCGGCAAAGTTGAAAAACTGGCTGATGCCGCCAACCAGACAGCGAATTCTGCTGTTCAACTGGCTGACAGCAAAGTGCCATTAACCCGTAAGATCAACGGCAAAGAACTGTCAACAGATATTGAACTCACCGCAGCCAATGTCGATACCTATAACAAGGCGGAGATCAACATCCTTATCGATGAAGTTAAGGAGATAGCCAATAATGCCCATAACACTGCGGAGCACAAAGTCCCCTTGACTCGCACTGTGAATGGTAAAGCTCTGTTATCCGATATTGATCTGACGGCCTCTGATGTGAATGCCTATACGAAAGTAGAGGTAGAAAGTCGCCTTGAAGATATTAAGGGTCTGGCAAATAAAGCCAGTAACAATGCAGATAGCCGAGTACCACTCACACGCACCGTCAATGGCAAGGCCCTATTATCCGATATTAAACTTACCGCTTCTGATGTAGGTGCTTATAGCAAAGTAGAGGTTGATACTCACATCAGCAAAATTGAGGTATTAGCGAGTGATGCCAATACCAATGCGATAGCAGCCAAAGCTGATGCTGACAGCCGACTGGCGAAGAGCAAAAACGGGGCAGATATTCCTGATAAACAGGCCTTTGTACGAAATTTAGGCTTGGGTAATCTGATTGGATTAGATATTGAGTCACGTCGAATCACGGACGAACACACCATCATCAAGCTGGGTGAAATACTCATGATAAATGGGGTTGCGGTAGGTAGTGAACCCATTGGGGATTCTCATGCAGCCGAGATCGGCGGAGTGACTTACTATACCCATTTCTACAAAATCAAACTGCCCACAACTTTGCCAAATGGCATCATCTCATGCCAGGCTAGTGTTGTCGGAGATAATTTTGATAATCAACGCCCCGGTTATCTGGCAGATGTCAAAACACAACGCGGCAATGCAAACGAGGATGGTTTGTCGAAGGATACCTTAACAATATCCGTCACGACACCTCAATCAGGTTGGGTTCCGAACTTCTATTATCAGGTTGTAGGGTATTAATAAAAACAGTAAGTTCAGTAAATCAGGTGATCGCCGAAGCGATCACCTATTTTTTATTCAGCAGATCTTCCAGCGCCTTAAGGTTTTCATTGTCGCTGTTATTTTCGAGCCAATCTTTGATTTTTTGGCCTTCTGCTGTAATTCATTACGCAACATGGGTTCTACATTCAACGCATATTGCAGGTTGTTCCAGTCACCATAAACCCGCAGTGGGATTTGTAACTGCGCCAAACGACGCACCAATTCGTTCTGCTTACCCCATCCATTGGTTAATTGCACCCATAATGAAACATCGGTGTTCTGCTTCAATAAATTGGCTTTCCCCTGCCCTTGAATATTGAACATGCCTGAAGTTGCTGCAAGTTCACTGATTTTAACCTCACCACGCTCCAATTGGGCTTTCACTGACATATTTTTAGCTTCAGTGAAATCATTTGTATTTGTAGGTTGGCTGACTTGATCTGTTGCCCGTGCAAAAGATTGTTGAATAAGTTGAGGGATATTCAATCCTTCCAGACGTGCATTTTTTAGATCGATACTCAAATCACCTTGCCAATAATGAGAAATAGCGTACTCATCGTAACCTTCTCCCAAAAGATCACCGTCAACATTAAGCTGGCCGCGGAATATCGATGGCAATGCCAATGCAGTTAACAAAGGTTGTATCTCAATCCCCTGTAAGAGTGGCTTTGTGTGTAATTTTGCAGGAACAACCGTAGCATCAATTGAAGTCGGCAGCGCAAAATGTCCACCAAACACGTTGCCACTTAATTTTGTGATTTCCGTCAGGCCACTGTTATTGATAGCTTGCAAGTCAACATGGTCAATATCCATACCCTGATAAACGAATTTATCTGCCGTCAATGAGATATCAGCATCAAACCCTTGCAAAAAGGTAAGGTCATAGTTAGACAATGCCGAAACCGATGTTGCAATCACCGGTTTTAAGGAGTTATTTTCAACCCGATAATCATGTTTTGCCTGCGGCGTATTTTTCGGTAAAGCATCCCACCCCAACAAGTTATCCAAATTGAATTTTGGCGAACTCAATTTAATAGCGTATTGCGGTTTATCTTGCAAAACGGCTGTAATATTCCCTTTCAGCTCATTCCCATCATTCATCGTCAATGCCATTTTTTGCAATGCAATTGATTCAGGTGCAGTCTGATATTTCACTATGGCACTGCCCGTTCCCTGGATACCCGCAGATGGTAACCCAATTCCCTGTAATTGGTATTCAAAGGAATTAATGTCGGCCGATAGCTGCTGTGGATAATCAGAGATATCTACCGACGAATTGAGTTTAAGTGACAGCTCTTGCTGATTTTTATTGATTTTACTGCGCAGACCAAGTCTAACGTGATTTTGATCACTTCGTTCCAGCAATAAATTGAGATCACGGACATTTAATTGGGAATTTTCATTGGCTTGCCAGATCAGTAAGCCATCCACTAACCTGATTCTGGCAATATCCAGTTTCCAAGCCTGGCTGCCCGTGATGGCTGGATAATGAATATCACTTTCCGGCGCAATCGGGGCTTTTGGCTGCTTTTTCGGCTGACTATCCGGTGTGAATCGCAAAACAGCCCCTTTCAACATCACCTCTTTGACTGAGAGTTGATGAGACAGTAGTGGCAGCAACTCCACATCCAGACGCATATTTTCGGCCACAATGGTCGGTATCTTGGCATTCTCAGCAGTCAAAGAGATCTCACCGGTCAGAATGCTTAATTTGGGCCAAACATGCCAGCGCAAGTCATCCCGCAACACGAGCTGGTAGCCACTCTTCTTTTGTACTTGTTTGACTATATAGCCACGAAAATCATTTGGATTAACCAGCATAACCAATACCGTCAGGCCGGCCACAATGACTACCAACAAAATAATGAGTGTCGTCAACAACCTTTTCATGACTTCCCCAGTCTCATGTTCACAAGAAGACTATTTTCACCAGAAGGCTTTTACCAGAAGGCTTTTACCAGAAAAAATTAATCCTCACTGATTCGGCTACCTACGGCTCCCTGCTGATTTTTATATTTAGCATCCTGACGTCGGTTATAAGGTCGTTCAGCAGAGCCAGAAAGCGGTTCAAAACTCAATGCACCTATTACCATACCAGGACGCAAGGCTAAAGGCAGTTTGCCTGAATTGTAGAATTCCAGGACAATTTGCCCCTGCCAGCCTGGATCAATACGATGCGCAGTAACATGAACCATCAAACCAAGGCGAGCCAAAGATGAGCGACCATCCAACCAACCGACTAAATTATCAGGCAGTGTGACAGATTCCAGCGTTACTGCCAAAGCCAATTCGCCAGGATGGAGGAAAAATGCTTCTCCAGCCGGCAACGTAATTTCATCGCTCATGACACGGTCAAGTGCCGCATTGACTTCTGCCTTAGGCCCACTCAAATCAATATAAGCGGCAGTATGACCACGAAAAACACGAAACTGATTCCCAAGGCGCACATCAGCAGTTGCCCCATTAATACGTTCTACAGGGGGACGAGGGGTAATTACCAGCTTACCTTCATCTAGCCATTTAATAATGTCACGGTCACAGAGTCGCATTATTTCCTCTCAAATACGATGATACTGATGAATACCTGAATAACAGATTATTCGCAAAATTGGCCAATCTTGGCTTTTAAGATATCAATGGCCACGCGGTTTTTTCCACCACGAGGCACAATAATATCGGCATATTGTTTCGATGGCTCGATAAATTGCAGGAACATTGGGCGCACGGTTTTTTTGTATTGCTCCATCACGGAATCCAATGAACGTCCACGCTCATTCACATCACGTTTAATCCGGCGCATCAAACAAATATCCAGTGGCGTATCGACAAAAATAGAGAAATCCAGTTCTTGGCGTAGACGCTTATCTGTTAATAGTAGAATACCTTCGAGGATAATAACTCTTTTCGGTTCAAAATGAATGGATTCAGGTTTGCGTGTGTGCTCAACGTAGTCATATTGTGGCAATTCAATAGGTTTTCCGGCTTTCAATGCCTGAAGATGTTCGAATAGTAAATCGTGATCCATTGAATTTGGGTGATCATAATTAACTTTATAACGTTCTTCTATCGGAGTGTTAGTTTGGTCTTTATAATAGCAATCTTCTGGAATAACGCCGATATTGTGATCACCAACCTGAGCCCGTAATTCTCGATAAAGTGTGCTGGCAATAAGGCTTTTGCCTGAGGCGGAGGCACCTGAAATACCTACGATTGTACACTTATGTGCTTCATCAGCCATACTAAAAATAACCTGGTTAAAAAAGAAAAAATAAAGTAGAAATATGGTATTCGCTAACACCATGTTGGGCGGATTATAGGGAGTTAATGGCTTCTATTCCAGAGTAAACAGGATAAGTCTCGTTTTTTTCGATACGCTTCGCATAAAAATTCCGCAATTTTATGCTCCAGATGGAAAATATTCTGCAAATAATTTTCACAAAAATGTGCAACCGGATCTCGGATGATGAGGTGCCATATTGTGGTAGAAAATAGAGAAAACATTGAGCACTGATCAATGACTCTGTACCAATTGAGCCATTGACCAACTTTTTCTACTCAACCGCTCAACCGCTGTTACACACAGTTAAACTCATTAATCAAACTGCACGAAAAGAAATTTCAGTCGGGATTTTTTCGCCCTGCCAATACATCTTCGCAGAAATATTGGCAGCAATTTCACGATAAATATCGGCAAATTCACTGTCAGGCTGGCTGCTTACTGTTGGTTCACCACGATCGAGATCTTCACGCAGTGAAATATGCAGCGGGATCTGCCCCAGTAATTGGCAATGATATTTTTCTGCCAGTTTTGCCGCCCCACCCGTACCGAAAATTGGCTCATTATGACCGCAGTTACTGCAAATATGGGTGCTCATGTTCTCAACAATACCCAATACTGGCACATTGACTTTCTGGAACATGACGATGCCTTTCATCGCATCGATCAGGGCAATATCTTGTGGTGTTGTGATAACCAACGCGCCTGTCACCGGAATATTCTGGGACAAGGTTAGCTGGATATCGCCGGTTCCCGGCGGCATGTCAATCACCAGATAATCCAGATCCGGCCACAGCGTATCTTGCAGCATCTGCATCAAAGCTTTACTTGCCATCGGGCCACGCCATACCATCGCGTTATCATCGGTAACAAGGTAGCCGATGGAGTTGGTTGCCATGCCGTGAACCATAATTGGTGCCATATGCTGTCCATCAGGGGAAGTCGGGCGCTCTTTGGCTGTACCAAGCATATTGGGGATGGATGGCCCATAAATATCCGCATCCAAAATGCCCACTTTTGCGCCTTCCTGCGCCAGCGCCAGCGCCAGATTCACCGCTGTGCTGGATTTCCCTACGCCGCCTTTCCCTGAACTGACTGCCACGATATTGCGCACGCCATTAACACCAGGCTGATTATTGGCACGACGCAATGTGCTGATATTGTGGGTTAATCGCCATTCAACGGATTTTGCTCCCGTCGCGGATTGCAAGAGTTGGGTGGTTTCTTTCTTTAATATTTCGAAGGCGCGTTTCCAGACAAACGGCATGGTTAATTCAATATGCAGTATCCCATCCAGCATAGTGCAATGATGTAATGCTTTCAGGGCAATCAAATCTTGTTCTAAGGTCACATGTTTGAATGTTGCTAATATCTTTGCAACATGTTTTTTCAGCAGGTCAGGATTGGTCTGCTCCGGGGATTGTGAGTTCATCCCAGCTCCTTTTGATTTATCTTTCTCAAACCTAAAACTGTTCAGCCATCATAACAGAAGCTAACCACTTCGGATAAAGGCAACCAGTAAAAGTGACGAAGATCTCGCGTTACCCTAGCAGCAACGCGCCTTATCAGGTAACATCAAAAACCCTTTTCACTTTACGGAAGTCAGATCCTAACTATGTCTCAAGTCGCGAACAAATTATTGGTGACCTGTGCGTTACCTTATGCTAACGGTCCAATTCATCTCGGTCATATTCTGGAACACATTCAGGCTGATATTTGGGTTCGTTATCATCGAATGCGCGGCAAAGAGGTTCACTTTGTCTGTGCCGACGATGCCCACGGTACACCAATTATGCTGAAAGCCCAGCAAAGTGGCATTTCTCCAGAAGAGATGATTGCCAAGGTGAGCCTAGAGCATCAGCAGGATTTTGCCGGTTTTGCCATCAGCTATGATAATTACCACTCTACGCACAGCGAAGAGAACAAAGCTCTTGCCTCCAAAATTTATCTGGAACTGAAAAAGAACGGTTACATTAAAAACCGGACAATTTCTCAATTATATGATCCAGAAAAAAGTATGTTCCTGCCAGACCGTTTCGTCAAAGGTGCCTGCCCGAAATGTAAGGCAGAAGATCAGTACGGCGATAACTGTGAAGTCTGCGGAACCACCTATTCCCCAACGGAATTACTTAATCCTCGTTCCGTTGTCTCTGGAGCAACGCCAGAAATGCGTAACACAGAGCATTTCTTCTTCGATCTGCCTGCTTTCAGCGATATGCTGCAAAAATGGACGCGTTCCGGCACCTTACAGGAACAAGTGGCTAATAAAATGCAGGAGTGGTTCGAAGCTGGGCTGCAACAATGGGATATTACCCGTGATGCACCTTATTTTGGTTTTGAGATCCCCGATCAGCCAGGTAAATATTTCTATGTCTGGCTGGATGCCCCAATTGGCTATATGGGTTCGTTCCAAAATCTGTGTGATAAACGTAATGACCTGAATTTCGATGAGTTCTGGGCGAAAGATTCCAAAGCCGATCTCTACCATTTTATTGGCAAAGACATCGTTTATTTTCACAGTCTATTCTGGCCGGCCATGTTGGAAGGCTGTAACTACCGTAAGCCAACCAACCTGTTTGTCCACGGTTATATCACGGTTAACGGCACTAAGATGTCCAAATCCCGTGGCACCTTCATCAAGGCGAGTACTTATCTGAAACACCTTGATGCAGACTGCCTGCGTTATTACTACGCGGCGAAACTCTCTTCCCGCATTGACGATATTGATCTGAATCTGGAAGATTTTGTTCAGCGTGTAAATAGCGATATCGTTAACAAAGTGGTTAACCTTGCTTCACGCAATGCGGGCTTTATCAACAAGCGATTTGGCGGCAAACTGGCAGAGCAACTCGCTGATCCTGCGCTATACCAAAGGTTTGTCGATGCTGCACAGGGTATTGCAGAAGATTTTACCCACCGTGAATTCGGCAAGGCAATCCGTGAAATGATGGCACTGGCCGATCTGGCTAACCGCTATGTTGATGAGCAAGCACCGTGGATTGTGGCGAAACAAGAAGGCCGTGATGCTGATCTGCAAGCAATCTGTTCAATGGGGATTAACCTGTTCCGCGTGCTGATGACTTACCTGAAACCTGTACTTCCGGCTTTGGCCACACGAGCAGAAACCTTCCTGAATACTGAATTGACTTGGGATGGCATCCAGCAACCTTTGTTGAACCATGATGTTTCACCATTCAAGGCGCTGTTCAACCGCATCGAAATGGCGAAAATTGAAGCAATAGTTGCTGATTCGAAAGAGAGCATCAAGCCACAACAAACCGTAACAGGCCCGCTGGCAGATGATCCCATTCAGGACACCATTGTATTTGATGATTTTGCCAAGGTTGACCTGCGAATCGCCCTGATCAAACAGGCTGATTTTGTCGAAGGTTCAGATAAGTTACTGAAATTAACTCTTGATCTCGGTGGTGAAACTCGCGAGGTCTTCTCTGGTATTCGTTCAGCCTATCCTGATCCCAAGGCGCTGGAAAACCGTCTGACGGTGATGGTTGCTAACCTTGCTCCACGCAAGATGCGCTTCGGTATTTCAGAAGGTATGGTGATGGCAGCAGGTCCTGGTGGAAAAGATATTTTCCTGTTAAGCCCAGACAGTGGCGCTCAACCCGGTATGCGGGTTAAATGACAGTTGCCTATTTTTGACAGATATCATTAATGATCAATTAGATAACCAAGCGGGTTCCAAAAAAGACCCGCTTTTTAATGTGATGTATGGCACATTTATAATGTTAGTCGTATGATAAAAACCTCGTTATATTGAGGAATCATTGATTATGTCTTTCCAAAATGTGCTGATAACAGGTTGGCAATACCTGCGCGCCTTCGTGCTGCTTTATTTGTGCCTGATCGCGGGGAATATCATTTCGGCACAACTTCCTTTCTCTCTCCCCGGCAGTATTATTGGCTTACTTCTCTTGTTTGGCTTACTCGCCTCCCAAATTATTCCCTCACATTGGGTAAAACCAGGCTGTAGCCTGTTGATGAAACACATGACACTGCTCTTTTTGCCCATCGGGGTGGGGATCATGGATTATTACCCACAACTTAGCCAACAAATGCTCCCTATTCTCCTTTCTTGTATCGTTAGCACAGTGATTGTTATGATCGTTGTTGCTTATAGTTCCCACTATATTCATCGTGAACGTGTCATTATTAGTGCTCGGCAAATGGAGACTAGCCAGACAAGTACTAAGCAGCAAGAACCCACCTCAACACCTACAAATCCATCACAACAGTCATCACAAGAACCGGAAGAGAAAGAAAAATGTTAAGCCATATTTGGTGGTCACTACCGTTAACTCTGATTGTATTTTACTGCGCTAAAAAGCTGTCAGTGCGACTCAAACTGCCTATATTTAATCCGTTACTGATATCAATGGCCGTTATCATCCCTCTGCTGTTGCTGACGCATACTCCTTACAAACACTATTTTGCTGGCAGCCAGATACTGAACGATTTGCTGCAACCTGCCGTTGTTGCACTGGCTTTTCCGCTGTATGAACAGCTACATCAAATCCGTGCCCAGTGGAAATCCATTATTAGCATCTGTTTTGTCGGCAGCATTGTCGCCATGGTTACAGGGACTGCCATCGCATTATGGGCAGGGGCTACGCCGCAAATTGCGGCCTCTGTTCTCCCCAAATCCGTGACAACCCCAATCGCTATGGCTGTGGCCGATTCCATTGGCGGTATTCCTGCCATTAGTGCAGCTTGTGTCATTATGGTAGGAATTTTGGGGGCTATCTTTGGTCACAATCTATTTAACGCCCTGAAAATAAGAACCCAGGCGGCACGAGGGTTGGCAATGGGTACAGCATCTCATGCGGTGGGAACGGCTCGCTGTGCAGAAATGGATCATATTGAAGGGGCATACAGCTCACTG
Source organism: Xenorhabdus sp. SGI 60 (assembly GCF_056632175.1). Classification (NCBI taxonomy): domain Bacteria; kingdom Pseudomonadati; phylum Pseudomonadota; class Gammaproteobacteria; order Enterobacterales; family Morganellaceae; genus Xenorhabdus; species Xenorhabdus sp. SGI 60. Next base: position 2,678,503 of record NZ_CP196860.1, read on the forward strand.
GCCTTAATGACCTGCGGCATTATTACCTCACTGATTGCACCTTTTCTATTTCCAGTATTGCTGCATCTGTTTGGCTAATCATTTTATGGTCTTACTGGTTACAAAATCGTAGCAAGAAAGTAAACAAATCCAACAAAATCGCAAGAATTTGATATAGGTTAATAAAATGATATTTTGTTTACACGAATTTCATTAATTATATGCTACTTATCACATTGCAAACCTGAACAGACGTCCTAGAATGACCTTCAATTAATTTGGAGATCATTCTATGCAAGTTCGTTTTCACGCTATTTGGTCAGAAATCACACCTGAACTGCAAACAGCCCTATTACCTTATATTGGCAATGACGATTTTCCCGCCATGCTGACCGCAGAACAAGCGGAGTCAATTAAACAGCTCTGCGGATTGGATGATCAGGCGCTGGCGTTGGCCTTATTGCCACTTGCTGCGGCTTATTCTCTTGCTCCTGTTTCCCATTTTTATGTTGGCGCAATTGCGTGGGGAGAAAGTGGTAATCTCTATTTCGGTGCCAATATGGAATTCGCTGGGGTTCCATTACAGCAAACTATCCATGCAGAACAATCCGCCATCACGCACGCCTGGTTACGTGGTGAGAAGAAGTTGATTGCCATCACCGTCAACTATTCACCTTGTGGCCATTGCCGACAATTTATGAATGAACTGAATAGTGGAACACAATTGGAAGTTTGCCTCCCCAGCCACCCACCATTAACTCTGGCCGATTACCTGCCAGAAGCCTTTGGCCCGCGCGATTTAGCCGACACGCCATTGTTGCTGGATGAGGTTAATCACGGCCATCAGTTAGCTACCAATGACGAATTGGTGCAAGCAGCATTGGATGCAGCGAACCGTAGCCATGCGCCTTATAGCCAATCCCATGCAGGCATTGCCCTACAAGATGAACAAGGGAAAATTTATACCGGCCGTTATGCAGAAAATGCTGCATTCAACCCAAGCTTACCACCATTACAGGCAGCACTGATTCTCATGAATATGGCAGGTGGCCATTGTCAATCCATCAAGCGAGCTGTCTTGGTGGAAGGCAAAAATAGCCATTTATCACAATGGAATGCGACAGAATGCACATTAACGGCTCTCGGCTGTACAAAAGCAGAACGGTATACATTTTGAAATGTATATCATCCAATAACATTTTATTAGCGAATTCTGTATGTTATCTCTCATTTTTGCTCATGATAATCATATCTAAGTAACATTTACTGTACTTATTGTTTTTATCTTCTTAGGATCTATAGCCGATTTTGTTATTGATAAGTTCAAAGAGTAAGCATCATGGAACTGGAACACGAAAGTAAACGTCCTCTCTATATTCCCTACGCTGGTCCTATCTTGTTGGAATTTCCTCTGCTGAATAAAGGCAGTGCCTTTACAGAAGAAGAACGTAGTAATTTCAATTTACACGGCTTATTGCCGCAGGCCGTTGAAACAATAGAAGAGCAGGCCGAACGCGCCTACCGCCAATATTGCGATTTCAAATACGATATCGATAGACACATTTATTTAAGGAATATTCAGGACACCAACGAAACGCTGTTCTATCGCCTCCTTGATGCCCACTTAAGCGAAATGATGCCTATTATCTACACGCCAACCGTTGGTGAAGCGTGTGAACACTTTTCTGATATTTACCGCCGTGCCCGTGGCTTGTTTATCTCCTACCCAAATCGGGCTTACATCGATGATATGCTGCAAAATGCCACCAAGCAGAATGTAAAAGTTATCGTTGTTACCGATGGTGAGCGCATTCTTGGTCTGGGTGATCAGGGAATCGGCGGCATGGGTATTCCTATCGGTAAACTGTCGCTGTATACCTCTTGTGGCGGGATCAGCCCTGCTTATACCCTGCCTGTGGTTCTGGATGTAGGAACCAATAACCCACAGCGCCTCAATGACCCTCTGTATATGGGCTGGCGTCATCCACGCATTACTGGCAAAGAGTACGATGAATTTGTCGATGAGTTTATTCAGGCCGTAAAACGTCGCTGGCCTAACGTACTGCTGCAATTTGAAGATTTTGCCCAGAACAACGCCATGCCGCTGTTGAACCGCTATCGCGATGAGCTTTGCTGCTTCAATGATGACATCCAGGGCACCGCAGCTGTTGCTTTAGGTAGCCTGATTGCCGCCAGCCGTGCCGCCGGCCGCCAATTGAAAGACCAAACCGTGGCATTCCTCGGTGCCGGCTCTGCTGGCTGTGGTATTGCAGAGCAGATCATTGCCCAAATGAAATCTGAAGGATTGAGTGATGAACAAGCTCGTGCCCGCGTGTTTATGGTTGACCGCTTTGGCCTCCTCACTGACAAGCTGCCAAACTTACTGGATTTCCAAAGTGCATTGGTACAGAAAAGCACCGCCTTGCAATCGTGGGATATCACCAGCGATTCTCTCTCATTGATGGACGTGGTTCGCAATGCCAAACCTACGGTCCTGATTGGTGTTTCTGGTCAATCTGGTCTATTTACCGAAGGGATCATCCGTGAAATGCACAAACATTGTGAACGTCCTATCGTGATGCCTCTGTCCAACCCAACATCACGTGTGGAAGCTCGCCCGGAAGACATCATCAACTGGACGGAAGGCAAAGCATTGGTCGCTACAGGAAGCCCGTTTGCACCAGTAAAATATGACGGTCAGGAATATCCAATCGCACAATGCAACAACTCCTATATCTTCCCAGGGATCGGCTTAGGTGTTATCGCTGCCGGCGCCAAACGTGTTACCGATGATATGTTGATGGCTGCCAGCCGCGCATTAGCGGATTGTTCACCGCTGGCGCAAACAGGCTCTGGCCCATTGTTGCCACTGATTGATGACATCCAGGATGTTTCCCGCAAAATAGCCAAAGAAGTAGCGAAAAAAGCCCAAATTCAAGGCGTAGCGATTGTTACATCGGAAGATGCGTTGGATGAAGCGATTGAACGCAATTTCTGGAAACCAGAATATCGCGTCTATAAACGCACTTCATTCTGATATTGGTAATAAGCCTGCCAATAATATTGGCAGGCTTGATAAAGTAATCAAATAATAATCTGGTCGGATAAATCATAAGTAATTGCTTTATATTTTTTAAATTGAATCAGTGTAGTCCCGATATGATCCCCCCAAAACTTGCTTCGATATTTCAAGTCAAGTAGCCTTTACGGCATTGGCTCATCAACACATATAAGGCAAACAAAAATCATGTGGAAGCGCTTGATTACGGGTTTCATTTTTATCATTGCTGTTCTTATACTAGCAGCCATTATGCTTGACCGTTGGGTTAGCTGGAAAACCGCTCCTTACATTTTTGATGATGTCAGGCAACTGCCTGAGCGAGAAGTCGGTATGGTACTCGGTACATCCAAATATTATAAAACCGGTACATATAACCAATATTATTTCTATCGGATCCAGGGCGCGGTTAACGCTTACAACAGCGGTAAAGTCAAATACCTGCTATTGAGCGGAGATAACGCCCAGCATAGTTATAATGAGCCAATTACCATGCGGAAGGATTTGATCAAGGCAGGAATTCCGGTCAGTAATATTGTGATGGATTTTGCCGGTTTCAGAACATTGGACTCAGTTGTCAGAACCCGTAAGGTCTTTGATACCAACGATTTTACTATCATCACTCAGCGCTTCCACTGCGAACGAGCCTTGTTTATCGCTATGCATTTTGGTATAGAAGCACAATGTTATGTGGTTCCCTCTCCCAAGAATATGATGACGATCCGTCTCAGGGAAGTATTGGCTCGTCTCGGTGCCTTGACTGATCTCTATATTTTAAAACGTGAACCGCGCTTTTTAGGCCCATTAATGCCTATCCCTGCGCCACATACCGTACCAACAGGAATTCAAGGTTACCCTGCGGTATCGCCAGCGGAGTTACAGGAATTAGACAGGAAGCCACAAAAGAAATAAGAATAGATAAAAGTTGCAGTTTACCGACAATAAACTGCACCTATACTCCCCGCCCGCACTGGGCGAGGGTTTACGGCTCTCTAAACCTTACCTGCCAACTTTGCTGTTAAGCTGCGCCAGAGCTTTTCCATCGGTCCCTGAGAATAACGTTTCAACCACCAGCAAGCAAACCCAATATTCAATGCCCAGATAAAGGGAATAAATGCCATTAACTCCAAACGGCCAAACTGCCCAAATAACTCAACGCGATAAAAAAGTGTGGTACAAATCAGTGTTTGTAACAAGTAGCTGCTCAGTGCCATTTTACCGACCTGCCGGAGCCAAAACGTGATTTTCCAACGCGAAATGGCAGGCCAAAACCCATAGACCAATGCGATATAAGCCAATGCCAGCAACGGTGTTGCCAATTCAGTAATGGTGTAACGGACAGTCCAGGATGCAAAATAACTGTAGGGATATAAGTATTGTATCGACAAAGCAATACCCTGAATTGCCATACCAGCAGGGATCAGACATAGCGCCAAACGGCGGTAATGCTTATGGCTAAACTCCCCTTTCAACCAACCATTACGCAGTAACATCGCGCCACAAAGCATGACTCCGATTAATTGCCAGCCATATTGCACAATCACCACAATCATCGCCCCGCTTATCTGACGAATACGGTATTCTATAGCCAATAATCCACCATACATTTTCCAGTAACTTTCATAAGAAATATCTTCCGGTGTAGGCTGCCAGAATGAATTATTTTCCCCTAAGGGAAACAGCCCCAGAAGGTAAAACATCATTATGCCGAATAAATAGAAAGTCGCCGCTGTACCAAACAACTTTTGACGGGTATTGATAAAACGCCATGCCAATAAGCCAACAACGCTATATGACAACAAAATGTCACCATCCCATAGCAAAACACCATGCAACAAACCAATAACAGCCAAAACCAGTAGCCTGGAAATATTCCAATCTCGTCCCCGCTGCCGAAGCAATTCGAGTGATGCTCCGAACAACAGCGTCAAGATGAACAGGAATTTTCCCTGAGTAAAGGTATTCAAGACAGACCATGTCATCACATCAGAGAACGAGACTGAATCTTTATAAAACAAATTCATGGAAGCTGCATATGGCAAAGCAAAACTGGAAATGTTCAGCAACAATATTCCCAAAATGGCAAAACCACGCACACTATCAAGTACCTCAATTCTCTGACACATTACCCCATTACAACTCTGTTTCATGATAATAGAAATTCATCATGACAAATGCAGATGACGCACGGCACGCAGGAATTCCTGCCGTGTATTCTGGCTGGTTTTAAATAACCCTCCCAGAGAAGTCGTCGTCGTCGTACTGGTCGCATCACGAATGCCGCGCGCTTTCACGCAATAATGGACAGCATCAATGGAAACGGCGACGTTATTTGTGCCAAGCAGGGTTTGTAATGCAATCAGGATCTGCTGTGTTAAGCGTTCCTGCACTTGTGGGCGCTGCGCAAAAAACTGGACAATACGGTTAATCTTTGACAAACCAATGACCTTATCCTTTGGAATATAAGCAACCGTAGCTTTGCCATCAATAGTGACAAAATGGTGTTCACAAGTGCTGGTCATCGTAATATCACGCACTGTCACCATTTCATCCACTTTCATTTTATTTTCTATCAGCGTAATTTTCGGGAAATTGTTATAGTCCAACCCTGAGAATATCTCATCCACATACATTTTGGCGATACGACCGGGCGTATCTGCCAGACTGTCATCACTCAAATCGAGATTTAACAGCTTCATAATTTCTGTCATGTGTTCCTTAATGCGTACCTTACGCACCTCTGGCTCCAAAGTTTGTTCACGCAATGGGGTTTCAAGACCACGGTCAATCAGTGCCGAATGCACCAGCGCAGCTTCTGTACTTAGGGATGACATCAGTTTCTCCAAGGTAAATATTTCCGTTACTTGACGGGAAATCAGGGCGCTTATTTTACGCAGATATCAGCGATATGTAATACCACACAATATCGACTTTATTTATCTTGTTCTACGCATATATCGTATACGCGAGCGCATAACTATACCTGTACATCATCAATGCACCAAATCAGGATGGTTCACGATAGGTATTGGTGCGATAAAATACCAGTAAACCGGCAATGAGCAACCCAATAAATGCGATATACAAAGCAGGTTCTAATTTGCCTGTCAGCCATGTCGAAGTCGCGGATAACATTGGCCCTACCAATTGCCCCAGCGCATAGCCCGTGGTCAGCAATCCCGCCATATAGCGGGCATGATTGGGAGCCAATTCACGGCCATACTGTAAAGCAAGCTGTACCACACACATAAAGCCACCGCCAATCAGTAATGCCCCAACCATCAAGCCGCCAATGCCTGATAACATTTCCGCAATCAAGATACCGAGTGCCTGGAGCCATAACGTAACCGCCAGACGGATTTGGGATGTTGATACATTACGCAACAAAATTCCCAACATGATGCCAACGACCGAAGCACCGCCAAATATTGGCCAGACAAATTGGGCAAACAAGCTATCAGGAAAACGCGCTGTCGCTATTTGGGAAAGAAACGTCGCAGGCAAAATATAGCCAAATCCAGCCAGACTATAGCACCACACCAATCGCTTGATTTCCGGTGTCAGGCTCAGTGTTTCGTTCGCGGTTTGCGGACGGTGCAATTCACCGCTGCGGGGCAGATAGCGACTGACGTAAACACTGAATAACAGCGCCAAAATACCATATAACATCCATGCACTGGCTGCGCTCATCTGCCAGGATTGGATACCAATTGCCAGCATACCACTAATAAAGATCCCCAGCCCTGTCCCTGAGAAAACAGCCGCACTCAGCCCCGGACGATTTAATTTTGCCAATTCATCATTCGCCCATGCAGCTACCAATACCAACGTCCAACCACTGGCCCAACCGATAAAAAAGCGGGCAATACTGTGCAATATCGGTCCATCCAACAATGCGGAAAGCAGGGTGATAATGACGGCTCCCCACAAACCGCTCCACAAACGGTATTCCACAAAACGTTGCGCTCGCATGGCATCATAAGAACCCGCCAGATAACCGAGGTAATTGAATGCTGCGACTATCCCCGCACTCGTTAATGTGAGTTGTGATTCAGCAATCATCAATGGAACTTGTGGGGTAAAAGTGAAGCGTCCTATTCCCATGGCAACAACCAAAGCGAGAAAACCGCTTAATGCAATCTGAAAAGCTTGATAATTACGACGACCAGATGTAACAGACTGATTTTTCATAGTGATTAAATAGTAATGAAGTTAATTGTTTTGGAGGGCATCATTCAGTTATAACAAATCATGAATATAATATACATCTTTTCTTAACAACCTCTCTCTGTGGCAGTCACCATTGCCGGTCATTCCCCATCAATGCAATCTTTGCCATAATGCATCCAATACAAGAATAAACACTTGTCCGCCATTTGCGGCATATAGGGAGTTTCTTATGGATCACTGTCATACCTCAGACTTAATCTCTCTTGAGCAAGCACTAGAAACATTACTGACACACACCGTTCCCCTCACTGCGACTCCTCTGATCACGACAGAAACCATTAATCTGACCGAATCTGTGGGCAGAATTACCGCCACTGATATCATTTCCCCGATCAACGTACCCTCGTTTGATAACTCAGCAATGGATGGTTATGCCATTCGCCTTGCAGATCTTAACGAAAACCCCACCTTACCAGTGGCAGGCAAGGCGCTGGCAGGTATGCCGTTTCAGCAGGAATGGCCGAACGGCAGTTGCATCCGCATTATGACCGGTGCTCCCATTCCTTCTGGCGCTGATGCCGTTGTGATGCAAGAACAAACGGAGGCTACCGAAATGGGAATTCGCTTCACCCATCCGGTAAAACCGGGGCAGAACATTCGCACCATTGGGGAAGATATCAGCCAGAATGCGGTGGTCTTGCCAAAAGGGATTAAGCTCTCCACAGCACAATTACCGCTGATTGCTTCGCTAGGCATTGCTACGATTGATGTTGTCCGCAAGCTGAAAGTGGCCATTTTTTCTACCGGTGACGAGTTACAAGCTATCGGTGAACCCTTACAGGCAGGCCAAATTTACGATACCAACCGATTTGCTATTCGCCTGATGCTGGAAAAACTGGATTGTGAAATCATCGATCTTGGCGTAATCCGCGATGATCCTGATGCATTGCGCCAGACTTTTATTGAAGCAGATAAACAAGCTGATTTAGTGATCAGCAGTGGTGGCGTTTCGGTTGGTGAAGCGGATTACACCAAACAGATTTTAGACGAAGCAGGAAAAATTAGTTTTTGGAAACTCGCCATCAAGCCGGGTAAACCTTTCGCCTTTGGTAAATTGGAAAATGCCTGGTTCTGCGGCTTGCCAGGCAACCCTGTATCAGCCGTGCTCACGTTCTACCAATTGGTACAACCGTTGATTGCCCACCTATCGGGTTTTACTGCATGGCAATCACCTATGCGTCTCACAGCCAAGACGACAACACCTTTGAAAAAATCCCCCGGCAGGTTGGATTTCCAACGTGGTATTGCTTCACTTAATGAACAGGGTGAATTAGAAGTGCAAACTACGGGGCATCAAGGCTCCCATATTTTTAGTTCATATAGCCTCGGCAACTGTTTTATTGTGTTGGAATGGGAACGTGGGCATGTTGCTGCGGGTGAAACCGTGCAAATCGAGTTTTTTAACTATTTATTAAAAGACCAATAATTAAAAGACCAATAAAAAACATTGAAAAACCAATAACCGAAAAACCAATCATAAGAAGATAGTGAAAAATGGCGGTCGAACTTACTGATGAAGAAACCTTGCGTTATAACAGACAAATTGTCTTACGTGGTTTTGATTTCGACGGGCAGGAAACATTAAAATCAGCCAACGTGTTGATAGTGGGGGCTGGAGGGCTTGGTTGCGCCGCTTCCCAATATCTTGCGGCAGCGGGTATTGGGACAATGACCCTGCTGGATTTTGACACGGTTTCCCTTTCCAATCTGCAACGGCAAATCCTCCACCGTGATGAGCGCATTGGTATGGCAAAAGTGCATTCCGCGGCGCTGACCCTGCGGGAGATCAATCCACACATCACTATCAATCCCATTGAAGGGCTGTTGGATGATCCGGCGTTAGATGAATTAATCGGCCAACATGAAATTGTGCTCGACTGTACAGATAATGTTGCCATTCGTGAACAACTCAATCGCCTGTGTTATGGACGTAAGATAACATTGGTTTCAGGTGCGGCTATCCGCATGGAAGGCCAGCTTTCTGTCTTTACTTACCAACCGGAAACGCCCTGTTACCGTTGCCTGAGCCGCTTGTTTGGTGAAAACAGCCTGACTTGTGTTGAAGCAGGTGTCATGGCGCCATTGGTCGGAACTATCGGTTCATTGCAGGCGATGGAAACCATTAAGCTATTGACCCAATACGGGCAAACCTGTCATAGCAAGGTATTATTTTTCGATGCAATGACAATGCAATTTCGCCAAATAACGTTGCTGCAAGATCCCTTATGTGAAGTTTGCCAGTCACAATGAATATGTCGTTGGAGACTTATTCTGATAAAGAAACATCCAGCCCAATTAAGCCGGATGTTTTTCTGCTAATATCAAAGGATTACTCGACAATACCCTGACTTCTCAGATACTCATCATAAGTACCTTTAAAATCAATAACCTTGTCGGATTTAATTTCCAAAATACGGCTAGCCAGTGAACTCACAAAGGCGCGGTCATGGGAGACGAAAATCAGCGTTCCCTGATAAAGTTCCAGCGCCAGGTTCAAAGATTCGATAGATTCCATATCCAGGTGGTTAGTGGGTTCATCCATCACCAGAATGTTAGGCTTGTGCATCATCAGTTTGCCAAACAGCATCCGGCCTTGTTCACCACCGGAAAGCACACCCACTTTCTTCTTGATATCATCCTGCCCAAACAACAAGCGACCCAGAATACTGCGTACTGCCTGCTCATCATCGCCTTCGCGCTTCCATTGGCTCATCCACTCAAACACCGTCATATCACAGTTAAAATCACTGGCATGATCCTGTGCATAATAACCAATCGTGCTATTTTCAGACCATTTAATGGCGCCGCTATTTGGCGTTTCCTCACCCACCAGCGTCTTCAGGAGGGTCGTTTTACCGATACCGTTTTCACCGATAACCGCCATCTTTTCGCCGACTTCCATCAGCAGATTTAGATTTTTAAACAGTGGTTCGTTATCATATCCCTTGGTCAATCCCTCCAATTCCAGCGCATTGCGGAACAGTTTTTTCTCTTGTTCAAAGCGGATATAAGGATTCTGGCGGCTGGAAGCCTTCACCTCTTCCAACTGGATCTTATCAATCTGACGGGCACGGGAAGTCGCCTGTTTAGACTTAGAAGCATTAGCGCTGAAACGGCTAACGAATGCCTGCAAGTCAGCAATTTGCGCCTTTTTCTTGGCATTATCGGCAAGCAAACGTTCACGAGCTTGCGTGGCGGCAATCATATACTCATCATAGTTGCCAGGGAACAAGCGCAGCGAGCCATAGTCCAAATCAGCCATATGAGTACATACGGTATTCAGGAAATGACGGTCATGGGAAATGATAATCATGGTGCTGTTACGTTCGTTCAACACCTGTTCCAACCAGCGGATGGTATCGATATCCAGGTTATTGGTTGGCTCATCGAGCAGCAGAACATCAGGATCGGAAAACAGGGCTTGTGCCAACAATACTCGCAATTTCCAGCCCGGCGCTACTGCACTCATCAAGCCATAATGCTGCTCCACGGGAATGCCGACTCCCAGCAACAATTCGCCGGCACGCGCTTCTGCACTGTAACCATCCATCTCACCATAAGCGACTTCCAGATCTGCGACACGATAGCCATCTTCTTCGCTCATTTCTGCCATCGCATAAATACGGTCACGCTCCTGTTTGACCTCCCACAGCTCCTTATGCCCCATGATGACGGTATCCAGCACGGTATATTCTTCGAAAGCAAACTGATCCTGACGCAACTTACCCAAACGTTCATTAGGATCAAGGCTGACATTACCGGAGGTTGGGGTTAAATCTCGGCCCAAAATTTTCATGAAAGTAGATTTACCTGCCCCATTCGCACCAATCAAACCATAGCGGTTACCGTTGCCGAATTTGACAGAAATATTTTCAAACAGTGGCTTACTGCCAAACTGCATAGTGATGTTGTTTGTACTTAACACAACTGTTGCTCTTAAAGTGAATAAAAAAGGAGTTTATAAAATCGATAGCCGCGCATTATGCCACAACAGAAGAAAAGTATCGCCAGAATGCGTTACCCACTTTTAAAATCAGGGCAACACCTCAAATAACACACTGAATATTAATCATTTTTTTATAAAAGAAACTAATCTTTTGAACAGAGAAATATAGAATAGAAACCGGTACTACTATAGACTTTCCTCTATATTTTACAAATCAACCAGTTGATATATCGGAAAAACACAATGCAAAAAGTAAGATGGGGTATTATAGGTTGTGGTGATGTAACAGAAGTAAAAAGTGGACCTGCTTTTTATAAACTGGAGAATTCAGAATTAGTCGCTGTCATGCGCCGCAATGCAGATTTAGCCAAAGATTTTGCCAAGCGTCACAATATCCGAAAATGGTATTCGGATGCCGAATCTTTAATTAATGATCCAGAAGTTGATGCTGTTTATATTGCGACCCCACCTTCTACCCATAAGAAATATACTATTTTGGCAGCACAAGCTGGAAAAAGTGTTTATGTCGAAAAACCAATGGCATTAACATTTGAAGAATGCAACGAAATGATTGCCATCTGCCGATTTCAAAAAGTTCCCCTGTTCGTCGCTTATTACCGCAGGGCATTACCGAGGTTTATTAAAATAAAAGAATTAATTGATTCTGGAGTAATTGGTATACCACGGATAGTCAATTGCATGCAATTCAGGGAAATGGCACCTGTCTATCAAGATCCTGATAATTTACCCTGGTTTGTAAAACCAGAAATATCAGGTGGTGGCCTATTTGTTGATTTAGCTTGTCATACACTCGATATATTGGATTTTCTGCTGGGAAAAATCACCTCCGTCAAAGGACATGCCAATTCACAGGCAAAAGCCTATCCCGCCGAAGACTGCGTTTCCATGTCATTTATGTTCGAGAATCATGTTCAGGGAGTTGGTATTTGGAATTTTGTCGCCAGTTATCGTGAGGATAAAGTCGAAATTATCGGTACAAAAGGCAAAATCGTTTTTGCCACATTTGGTGATTCCCCCATTTCATACTATGACGAAAATAACCAACTACACCAATATCATTTCGAAAATCCCCAACATATCCAGATGCCATTAATTCAGAAAGTGATTAATAACATACAAGGCAATGGCAATTGTCCATCCACGTGTGAATCTGCCGCCCGCACCAGTTGGGTTATTGATGAAGTATTAAAAGAGTATCGTGCTGCTGCAAATATTATTTCCTAAATAGCTTAGTGTTACTGTTTAAAAACACGAAGAGTAAACCAACTAATAAAATAACCATCAAAGTATAACCTTTGATGGTTTTAATATATTATTTTTGCTCACAAAGTAATTGCCATCGTTCTGCTGGCCTCTTGATACCCTTCCCTAATATAAAAGCGTATCGCATCAACATTCTGGGATAATACACTCAGTTCGAGGTGTGAATAATGGTTTTCTTGCGCCCACTTTTTCATACCAGCCAATAACTTCTGGCCAACTCCAAGGTTTCTGGCATCCTGACTTACCATCAAGTCAAAAACATAACCGTAAGTTCTCGGCACCAGGCAATTAAAAGGGGGGGTCTTTTGCTCCTGGGCAATAGCAAAACCTTTAATACTGCCATTCCCATCTTCCGCAACCAGTAAATGAAACTTATCGTTATTGATATTGGAAGCAATAAAACCTCTGTCTTGTTCAGCCAATTGTATTCTATCCGGCTGTAACGCAGCCATTTCACTAAACAATATACTATAAAGAGATAAAATAGCCTCAATATCCTGCATAGTAGCCGTTCTTATTATCATTAGACTCTCTCCATTATTTTCAATTAGTTAATATAAATTTTCACTGAAGAAACAATATAACTTTTAAACGATCAGGTAGTATAGCCAGATTTTGTTCAACAATTGCCATATAACGAGGTTTTTCTTGCAGGAAATATCCATTCGCTTTTTTATTAAACATGACAATCAGGAGATCATGGCCCTACTAATAAGCATACAACTGATAATACTGTTGAGTTATATCTGTTTCACTGCGAAGATGGCACCCTTAAATAACACGTTGTAACTGAGGTTTCTTTAAAATGTCTCTTTCCAAGCATCGGGCAGCTTCTTTTTCACTGCTTCCTGTGATTTTATTGTTACTGTCAATGACATCAATTCAAGCCGGGGCTTCACTGGCTAAAACAATATTTCCTGTCATTGGTGCTCCCGGTGTCACAGCCCTGAGACTTGCATTAGGCACGATTATCCTATTTCTGATTTTTAAACCGTGGCGGTTGAAGTTTCAGCGTTCTTCATTGCTCCCGCTTTTTGCCTACGGCATTTCTTTGGGGGCAATGAACTACCTGTTCTATATGTCCTTATCCCGAATCCCGCTCGGCGTTGCCGTTGCACTTGAGTTTACCGGACCTTTAGCAGTAGCCATGTTTTCTTCCCGCCGCCCTCTGGACTTTCTCTGGATTGCCTTAGTCATTGCCGGATTAAGCTTCCTGCTGCCAATCGGGAATAGCGTCAATACACTCGATCCTATCGGTATTTTGTACGCATTGGGAGCCGGTGTTTTTTGGGCGCTTTATATTATTTTTGGGCAACGTGCCGGGGCGGGCTATGGTGCCGCGACAGTCTCTATCGGTTCACTCATTGCTGCCTTTATCTTCTTCCCAATTGGATTAATACAAACTGGCCCTGAACTCCTGTTCGATGCGTCTCTATTGCCAATTGCCCTGGGGATCGCCATTTTATCCACCGCGTTTCCTTACACTCTGGAGATGATTGCCCTTACTCGCCTGCCAGCCAAAACATTCGGGACATTAATGAGCCTTGAACCTGCGTTGGGAGCATTATCGGGTATCATCTTCCTTAATGAGCATTTGGCAAAGACTCAGTGGATTGCCCTTTTCTGCATTATTTGTGCTTCCATAGGCTCTACCTCGACCATTAAGCGAAAAACTAAAATAGAAAAAATAGAATAATATAACTATTAATTCGATAGAGATAAGCAATATGACTTCCGGCAGATAATCAACTAAATTTATTCTATCTAATGAGATAACTCATTACTCAGAATTAAGGGGATATTATTATGAATACCGCAAATTTAATCAAAACCCAACCTTCTGGCCTGATTTATACCCGAAACAATCTTGATGAAGGTATTAAACAGAGAACGATTACTGCCTTAAATCATATGGTGACCCAATTTATCGATCTATCCATGTTAATCCTGCTGTTCCGCCTCGTTGAACGTGCCTTTGTCGGTTTTTTCACTTTGTTTGCCAAAGCGTTTCGATTTGCTCAGGTTGAGCTGTTCGAGCAGTTGTTTGATTTGAACGGTGGATGCCTGCGCCTGATTCGCGGCCTGAAGCTGGCAGACGAGGGCTTTCAGTTGGTCAATATCATCCGGCAGGTCAGTCATTATTCAGGCTCTCAGGGGAAAGCCGGAGTGTGACAGCCAACCGGCGGTAAAAAGGTCACGGATACACTTTTAATCCCCGTAAGGGCTGATGAGCGCGGGGAGGCGAGAGGGTCAGCCCCGATAACAGCCAGTTCAGTTGCGGTCGCGTAATGTGCACCGTCCCGTCGGTTTTCGGTGCAGGCCACTGAAAAGCGGCCCCTTTCCAGCCGGCGATAGTAAAGCCAGAAGCCGTTGGTATCCCAGAATAAAATCTTGAGTTTATCGCGATGGCGGTTGCAGAAAATAAATCCGGCGTCACTGAGCGGATCGAGGCCGAGGGCATCAACGATCCCCGCCAGCCCGTCGATAGATTTTCGCATGTCGGTGTGACCGGACACTATATAGATCGTGCACACGGTATCATCGCAGCGCCTCAATCCAGTGGCGGATCTGTGCGGAGTGGATAACGCCGCGGGTAACTCAACCCGGATCCCGTTAGGCAGGCAGAGTATGACGGGATGTCCGGTATCCGGGATATTCATCAAGCACAACGGGATGCAGGCGCTGCGGCTCAGACTGTTGCCGAAGTTTTTTGGACCAATAGTAAAAGGTGGCGAGATTAATCTCATGGTGCTGGCAAAACGCGGTCACCGTCAGTCCGCTCTGTTTCCGGGTCTCGATAACCGCTGCCCAGTGCTGTTGTTTTTCAGTCAATGTCATGGTGGTTCCCCTTCTCAAAAAGAAAACACACTATGACAAAAGATTAACCAGTCAGGTATGTGGGGTTAATTAGGCGCTTACATCCAACTAAACAGGCTCACTGGAACATGCGTGGCCGTAATTTCATTGCCATTCATGAAATGCTGGATGATTTTCGTCATTCCATTATGGAACATCTTGATACATTTGCAGAGCGAGCAGTCCAATTAGGTGGAACGGCGCTGGGCACTGTCCAGGAAGTGTATAAACGTACCCCCCTGAAAAGCTACCCAACAGATATTCACGATGTACAGGATCATCTAAAGGTGCTGGCTGATCGCTATGCTGTTGTTGCTAATGATATCCGTCAGGCGATCATTGATGCGGAAGATGAAGACACTGCGGATATGTTTACTGCGGCATCCCGTGATCTCGACAAATTTTTATGGTTTATCGAAGCCAATATTGAGCAATAAAATAAAAATATTATTCTTCATTGAGTTAAGGCCACATTCGTGGCCTTTTTAACATCAATGTCCATTATTGATGGAAAAAACATTAAAAAAAGAAGTTATACCCTTAAAAATCCCACAAACCTTTAAAAAAATCATTTTTCTCTCTATAATCCCTGTTTGATTCAAAAATAAACATGAGGATTCTATAAGATGGATAACGAAGTCAAAGATTCTAACGGCGCATTACTGGATGACGGCGACTCAGTGCAGGTTATCAAGGACTTGAAAGTTAAAGGCACTTCCAAGACACTGAAACGCGGCACACTGATCAAAAACATCCGCCTGACCCACCGTGAAGACGAGATTGAGTGCAATGCCGATAAAATTAAGGGGTTAGTCTTGAAAACCTGCTTCCTGAAAAAAGTAGATAAATAACGATTACAAACTCATTTTTGCTTAAAGGATAAATAATATTAATTCTTATATTATTTATCCTTTTTTCTTAATAGCGTTCAAAATCGAATGGCATTGATTATATTGAATCAGACAACTGACTGTTATCCTTTCCAATTTAAGTTTTTCCGCCAAAAAATATCAATTTTGCCTTAAAGAGATATATAGCATATGTATGCACCAATAGGTACGGCGTTTCAACCCTATTGAAAAGTTGAAACTTCACAGGTCTGTAAGTTTAACCTTATTTTTTTAATTTAGAGCATATACCCGTCATTGTTAAGGTACTCAATAATTTTAATGATGGCAGGCATATATGCATTCTGTTTTAGGATAAAAAATAAATTTATCAGATAAAAATAAATTTATCAGAATATTGATGCAGCATAATGGGATAAATAACCCATCTGTGAGTTATTTATTCCTTTTCCGCTGGCGCGACTGGCCGTTCGATGGGAAATACCGGCAAAGCATTCAATAAACGTGAACCATAACGTTTGGTGAATAACCGATTGTCATAAATCACTACATCACCATAACACTCATGGCTGCGAATTAGCCTCCCCACTTGTTGGATCAAGTTAAAAGAGGCACTAGGTAAACTCTGTACTTCAAATGGATAACGTTTTAAAGATTTCAGCCATGCGCTTTCAGTAATAATCACCGGATTGGTTACGGGAGGGAATGCAATTTTATGGATATGGACTTGTGAAAGATAATCACCTTTTAGATCCAATCCTTCTGCAAATGACTGCAATCCAACCAGAACGCTGGTTTGTCCCTCATCAATTCGCTTGCAATGCGTTTCTACCAATCGATAACGAGGTTGATCACCTTGTACCAATAACACCAACCGCAAGTCTGTAACGAAAGTCAGGAACCCTTCCATTGCTCGTTGGCTGCTAAAAAGTACCAACATTCCCCGATGTTTCCCTGCCATCACCTGAGAGCAAAAATAGCGCGACATTTCCTCGAGATGCTGCATTTCATTTTGAATGGTCGGTTCCTGCGTCATTTGAGGAATAACCAAACGCCCTTGTCGTACATGTTCAAAAGGCGATGACAGGCTGATAAAACGATCACCATAATTTTCGTGTAATCCGGTAAGTTCCTGAATGCGGGAAAAGCTATTCAGTGAACACAACGTGGCCGATGTCACTATAATATGGGGGATAGTACGCCATAGTATCTGAGTTAATTGTTCGCTGACCCGAATGCCCGCACAATGAAGATAGAGATGTGATTGATTTTTCTCATAGCGTCGCGTTAACCATTTGGATATCGGCGCATGGGAAGATTCTTCTTGTGAAGCCAAACGCCACAGTTTTGTCATATTCTCAAAATAGCCTAATGTTCGGCTGGCTTGCAAAATAGCACGATGCAAACGGACAATATCTTGTTTGGCGGTCTGATCGCTCAAATCATTTAAAATTGCTTCTGCCAAACTACGCAATCTATCAGTGAGTTTAAATAATTGCTGGCAGCATAGCAGTAAACTCTCCGGTAACTTTCCCAGTTCGAACAGGTATTCTTCCGCTTCGCCACGTTCAGGCAATAGCGCCTGTGTTATCTCCGCCAATTCCTTAAAGTATTCACGGATTGTTGCACAATGGGTCTGTAATCGAGGAATATTTGCCAAAGCAGGCGGTTTTGTCGGCCGAAATTGAACCAGGTATTGTTCTACATGACGGACAAATGTATCTAGCTGCCCATTAAACTGGAATAAGGTTATTTCCCCTTCAACTTCCAGTGCATCCCTTGCCACTTCGGGAATATGGTGCCCTTCATCCAGAACCAACAGCAGATTTTTTGCCTCCGGTAAAACCGATTCACTTTCCAGCGCCGCCATAACCAAAGAGTGATTGGCAACGATGACATCTGCATCTTCAATTTCCCTGCGGGCAAGGAAAAATGGGCAACGATGGTAAAACTGGCAATTGCGGGCCAGGCAGTTCACCTTATCCGTACTGATTTTTGCCCATAGTGAATCCGCCAGTGCCAGTTTATGGTGATCACGTAAGCCATCCCAGGCAAACGTCGTATAATCACTGCGCAATCGGCGACATAATTCCCGCTCTTCACTATTAGCAATTTCAGTCTGGTCTTCGACCAGAAACATCAAATCAATCTGCTCCCCTTCTGCGGCACAAATGGCCTCCAAGTTGCGCGGGCAGACATAACGCGCCCGACCAAAAGCGCCCGTGAATTTCAGATCAGGAATAATTTTACGCAGCAACGGCAAATCCTTGCTGTAAATTTGATCTTGCAGGGCAACGTTGGCTGTACTAACCACCAATGGTTTTTGCTCTGCCCGACCGACAGCAATTCCTGGGATTAAATAAGACAACGTTTTTCCTACCCCCGTTGGGGCTTCTATCACTAAATGCCGCCCCTCTTCATCCGCCAATGTTTTGGCAACCTCTGCAATCATTTGGCGTTGAGGAGCGCGTGGAATGAAACCATCAATATGGGTAGATAACGATTTATACCATTGACTAACCTGATTTTTTATTGAACTAGAAAGTGCCATAAGTTTTGCTGCTTAAAAATTGGAGGGCTATTTTTTTCATCATATTTTTGTCTTTACTATCCAAACGCATGCCCACAATTTGGCAAGGAAATAATCTTCCCATAGAACTGATCTAAAATCAGCTTTATATGGTTATTCCTGCGAAACAGTTTCCAGCTTTTTTATTGTTAATATCAGAAAATCGGTTACCGCTTGTCTGGCGTGTAGAAGCCGATATACTTTTGGCTTTCTATCTTTTAGCCTTTTATAACTGTATAACTCTTTTTTCTTAAAACCTTATTGGATACAGAGATGAAAAAAATCCTGCTCATTATCATCATATTATTTTCCATCGGCTCAATTGGTGGGATCTTTCTGGCAGGGATGAATATATATACCCGCTCAACCACACCAGCAGAGGAGCCACAACAGACGCAGCAGGAAAATACGCCAACAGGGCAGCAATAAATACATTGGCCTGTATCATAACACCCGATGAGAAAGCGCATGAAAAATGAATATTTTGTCAGTCCACAATGGTTGAACGAGCATCTCTATGATAAGAATGTCGTCGTCGTTGATGCCAGTGCCCCAATGCCTACCCAATCCATCGATTATCATCAACTTTGGTCAGAAAAACACATTCCAGGTGCACAATTTTTTGATCTTGATAAGGTTGCTAATCTACAAACCAATCTGCCACACATGCTGCCGGAGCCAGAAACTTTCCGTCAGGCTGTTAGCAAAATGGGCATCAGTGAAAATCATCTGGTGGTAATTTACGATCAAGGCAATATGTTTTCCGCTCCACGGGCATGGTGGACATTCAGAATCTTTGGTGCCCGTCACATCCGTATTCTCGAAGGGGGTTTACAAGGCTGGCAGCAGGCCGGTTATCCAACCGAATCAGGAAAAGTGACTCGCCCCGCCGAACTTTTCAATGTTCAGTTTACCCCTGAAAAAGTCTGTTTCCAGGCACAAATCCTTGATGCTATCCGTAACAATGTCGCGGTACAATTTGTGGATGCCAGGGCAGAAGACCGTTTTCAGGCAAAAGTGCCAGAACCCCGTCCAGGTTTGAGAATGGGACACCTTCCCGGCGCTAAAAATGTTCCGTGGACAGCCCTGATTGATAATGGGAGCTATAAGCCAAGAGAAGAAATTGCAGCAATATTCCGCAAACAGGGCATTGATTTAAGCCAACCCATAATTACCAGTTGTGGTTCTGGTATGACAGCCGCGGTTTTAGTTCTGGGGCTTGATATGATTGGTCATAAAGAAGCGGGATTATACGATGGCTCCTGGGCTGAATGGGGAGCCGATGCTTCACTTCCATTAGAAAAATAGGCTATTGGCAATAATAAAGAGCAAGAAAGGGCATCAAAATAATATGCCCTTTCTTGTACTATTGAGTAACTGGCGCAGGACATCACGTAACCACGCCCCAGGGTTCATGACCGTTCGCGTTGGCCGTTTCCAGCAAACTCATCACCAAGCACAGCCCGCACAACACCTTGATGCTATCCTCCAGCATTAACCAATACCATGACGATCCCAGCACAACACTTGCGGCGGGAACGGGCCTTAATCCAAATTGCCTTTTTATTCCCTAATATTTGGGATAACAGAATGATTAAAAAACTGAAATGCATTGTCTCCTTCCGCTATATCTCTTGGAAAATTTAGATTCGGAGATAAATGCCGCAAGTTATAATATAGCCACTGATTTACACTAGAATGAGAAAATCCGGATACTCTCCACATAAGTTTCATCATATTTATAGTGTCATCATTAAATACAGATATGGTTGAGCTCGAGAGATGAGATTTAGTGACATAACGGAGACGATTAACAGAGTCAATAACAGCATTAGATATATTACTAACATCTAATATGCTGGCATCTACAAAGCTCAAATATAATGCTTCAAAATCTTCATTTCCGATATTTAATGACCGGTAAATTTCATTTTCTATTCGTATGATATTATCAACAATTTCTATCGTAGAGCTGTCCCCTCTTGGCGTAAATAATCTCCTTCTCAGGTATTGACACCTGACTATTTTCAGGTAATCCATTATTTCTAGCCCAACAGTATAAAAACCACTCCCTGCCGGATTTTCAACTTGACTAATCCTACCTTCCTCTACAGCGCGCCTGAACACGGCTACATAATCATTGCTTGAGCTTACCCCTGCTCCACTTGATGCTACAGGAGGGGTGACCATATTCATTTGCCTTGGCTCTCCTCCACTGCTGAATCTGACACCAAACGCTTCACTAAACTCACCTGATTGTTGACCCAACCGCCCCAGACTGCGGGTAAGGTCGCCCATGACACCGGCCCCCAGACTGAGCGCCCCCAGTCCCAGAGAAACCCAGCCGAGCATGGCCGAGGCCCGGGGGTTGCTGTCTTGTGTGGCCGCACTGGCAATTCCGGTCACATCCGCGATAAGTCCCGCGAGAATAGCGGCATCGCCCGCCAGTGAGGCCCCCCCTGTGGGGATAGCCATCGCCAGACCAATCGCCAGCCCGATGATACCGCCAATAATCCCAAAAATACTGCCCAGGCTGAAATGCCCCGTCGGGTCAATATGATTGATGGGGTCACCGAGGCAGTAGGCATACGGGTTGAGTCCCCCTGCACCAAATGGACTCCAGCTATCAGGGGCATTAAAACGCATCAAAACAGGATGATAAGTCCGGTAACCGTTGCCCAGATGATAGACGCCGCCCACCGGATCACGGCGTTCGCCATTATAAGCCGGAATGTCCGGGTACCTTCCCCTTCGGCCTGCTGCCCGTAAGGGGAATAGCGATAGCGGGTTTCTGTGCCTTCTCCCTGCTGGCCTATCAGCACACTGCCATGACCGTCAGTGCCCAATAAATGCGTATCGGTATTCATGATGACCGCCACAGTTTCTCCTTGTGCCCGTAACAAGCGGGTCACCGCACCGCTTTCGCGCAGAATTTCCGTCACGCGGGTTGCCCCCTGATAATAAAGCTCATGGGTCTTGTCTGTACCGATTTGTTGTAGCACCAGTCGGTTGCCCGCATCATAGGTATAGGAACTGGTCAGGTCACCGGCACTTACATTAACCAGCCGTCCTAGTGCATCATAGGTTAAAGGACGGCCAGCCTCATCCTGTATCAGACGACCGGCCGCGTCATACGCTAAAGTGATCCTGGCCGGATAATCCGGGTGTGTATGGGTGACGGTAAGTAATTGACAGGGATCTGACGGGTTGTAGATAAACGTGGCTGTATCACTGCGACCATCGTCGAGGATGGTGAGACATGTCAGGATATTCCCCAAACGATCGTAGGTAAAACTCTGACGGGACAGGCTAAAACCATAGGCATCACGCGGAGGCTCTAACCCCGTACAGTCATATTCTGTCAGCCAGTTTCGGACGGGATCATAGGTGTAGGTTTCCTGACATAGCAAACCGGCACTTTGTGAACGGGTGGTGCGCGAAGCCACCTGACCCCTGACCGTATAAGTGTGTGCCAAAGTCAGCGTATCCGTTTCCGTCTGGATTTGGCGTGCTGTCTCACGCCCAAAATCATCCCAATCCAGCGTGGTGGTTAAGGTTCTATCACTGTGTTTGTCGTGAACACGCCAGCGCCTGACCCGGCTGGCCGCATCGTAGGTTAATGCCACATTCACATCAGGATCATAAGCCGCCACCGGGCGGCCAGACTTGTCAAAACTGACCTGACAGTTTTTCCCGGTAACATCCTGATAAGCGGTCAACCGGCCCAGGGGGAATAGGTATAGGTCGCGTCGGCCGCCCGTGCCCCCCTATCGTCAAAACGGAAGGTTTCCTGCTGCAAACGACCGGAAGCGGTATATTCCATCCCGTGAGTGGCCTGCTGTACAGCACTGGCGGCTGTCATCATCCCGGTCCGGGGATCGTAGGTAAAATGCTGCTGTATTGCCCCCGCTTCCACCTGCGTCAGGGCATTGCCCAGCAGCCGTTCATAGTGATACCTCACCGTGTGTCCCAACGGATCGGTCATCTCGCTGGGGCTTGGGTGATTCCCCTGATAGGACGAGGAGTAAGTCCGCCCCCGGCTGGTGACTTCAACCTGACGGTGCAGGCTGTCGAAGCGACGGCTCCCCAGCACCTCCCCATTCACTTCAATTTGCGTGACTAAATTGCCTGTCGTGAACGGCGCATAAGATTTTCGGATAACCGTGCCATCACCGTGACTTATCGTCAATAATCGCCCCAATAAATCGTAGGTGTATTCGGTCTTTTGCCCCAACGCGTCAACGGTGGCCCGTAATTGCCCCAGACCATCATAGGAGTAGTGTTGCTGGCTGTATTGTTGACCCTGACTGTCGTAGTGGGTGACCGTGACCGGCTGGTGACGGTTATCATACACCACGGTACTGTGACTAAAATGCAATCCTGCCGCCTGTTGGGTTATCTGCGCCGTGCGGGTCACCGGATCATAATCGTGCTGGATGCTCTCACCCGTATCCTGGATAATCCGGTGTAATTTTCCCCAGTCATCGTATTCAATATGCTGGCTGGAAGAAACCAGCGCTATCTGACCGGAGGCATTGTCAGTACCCTCACTATCGTCAGTACAATCTTCCACAGGCAACCAGTCATACCGGGTTTGAGCGACTACCCGCCCCCAACTGTCCCGTTCAGCGTCAAATTCTAACCGCCAGCCCTGTTCTTCCTGCCCCTTTTCCCATATTTCCTTCTGGCAGGCATGACCCAGCCCGTTAAAGCGGAGACTCACCTGATTGCCCCAGACATCGGTTTTTGTGGTCGTCGCTGCCCCGGCCTCTTCAATGGCATAGGCATAATGTACCGTTTGGGCATAGTCGGTATGCGCATTACTGGTATGCCTTGAGATACGTCCCAGCTCATCATAGTCATAGTGAGCCGTGCATTGCTGCGCATCCACGGTCTGCCATAACTTGCCGCTGACCTGCGACTGGCGACTCTCGGTCGTGAGACTAAGCCGGTCATGGCCGACCCATTGACCGGTTTTCACCAGCGCTTCACCTTGCAGGGTATAGCTGAAAATCTGGTAGCTTGTCCATGCCTTGCCAGCCGCAAGCGCCTCTCCTGACAGGGCATACACCGTCTCGTCGATGCGCTGGATGCGCCCGTGGTCTGGAGAGCGGGTATCATTTACATAGCGGGTCTGTGTTTCATGCAGCAACTGAGGTTTATGCTGCTGTTCGCTATACCAGCCCTGATAGGTGCAGACGACGGCATGAGCGCCAGGTGCGCCGGAAAGGGTCGGCAACACTGCATAGCGATAGACTATCTGATGTGTCGGAACATCTTCATAAATCTCTTCCGGCGAGGCCTTGCCCGGTGTCACGGTCCTGGATTTGACAAAACGCACGAAGCCCTGCGGGGACGCCGGACAGCCCCCTTCTTCTCCCTCAGCCGGATAATAAACCCAGTCCGTGCGGGTACCATCCGGCGCAATTTGTACGGTCGGGTTCCCCGCTTCATCAAACTCCGTCTGGATCACCTCCACGTCAGGGGTATCATTAAAACTGACGCGGGCTGTTTTCGGCAGCTGGAACTGCGGGGGTTGTTTTTCAAACGCACTGCCCACCTGCGCATAATAGTCAGTCTCATGCACCCGCTTGCACCCATTTTGCTCCGTCGTCTCACTGACCAGCAGGTGGTACTGGTTATAGCGGCGGGTGATATAGCGCTGCGTGGTGCCATTGTCCCACTGTTCGGTTGAGCCATACAGGTAATCACTCAGGACCCCGTAGAGATAGTCTTCATCCGCATGCCAGTGCCCCTTCGCGCCGTAACCCAGAAAGTTGGCCGTAGTATATTGATAGGTGCACACAATATCCGGGCCGTAGCCGGGCGACTGTGTATGGTGGGTGACATAGGGTAATGCGGGCAGGGGGGCGCCTTCGGGAAAGCGGTGACCGTCGAGGTGATAATTGACCCGTTCCGTCAACCCCGTCGGGGCGTCCACCTGATTCAAAAACCGGCACTCGATGTCATACCCCATTGCCCAGGTTAATGTTTGGCCGGCCGGCGTGATTTTTTTCACCTCGCTCACATAGTCGTTCTCGAACAGCAACTGGATATCATAGGCTTCCGTCGTGCCGGGCCAGACCGTGAAACGGGTATAACTGCCGTACTCATAGTGTACGGTTAACAAAATCTGTCCGGTGTTATCGGTGACTGTCGTCAGGTACAGGTCAGGGCCGGTATCACTTTCCCAGCCCAGGGTCAGGGAATGTCCCAGGGGGGTAAATATCTGGGTAGGAACTTTGCGGTTATAAGCGCTGTCCGGCCCGGTTAATACTTCAACCATGCCTGATTTATGGATCACCCGATAGACATTCTGGGTGGTGTCCTTTTCAAACCGTACCCCGTCCTGCTTATACTGTTTCAGGTAAACCTTGTCCGTGTATTCATCCACTTTATAATGCTCGCCGGTGGAGAGACTTAATAACCGTTGCTGGCTATCATACTGGGTCAGCCCCAGGGAAAAGCCAATACCCAGGCCAATATCTTCGGTATTAAGTGGGTTATACGACAGCGTTATCGTTTGAGTCGGCCCGAGGTGATTGTTGCCGGTTAACTGGGCCACCAGCATCGCATACGTAAACAGGCCGGTGCGGGGGTCGACACTGCCCATGGCCGCACTTTGAAAGTTGTGGGCATTTGAGAAAAAATCATTCTGCATTTTGGCGCCTCTCTTTCTCTATTTGATGAGAAAACCGCTTTTTGTTATTTATAATTGAATAAGGTGACTTAAAGAGAAATTTACTTCCGATTTGCAATAATTAGTATAAATAAAAAAAATATTCTCATTTTTCACGATGAGGCCAGTCAAATCATTTTCAATGTCGCCACCGCCATTAAAACAATATATTATGATAACAAATAGTGGAATAAAGAATTGTAATCTATCATTTAACTTATCAATAAAATGATTTACATTAATTCATTAATCTAAAGTAAACATCCTCGTTAATTCTGTCAGATTCATTATTCAGTGTCTTTAAGATGAATTTTAAGTTTTTCTTCCATGTCATCATTGCGTGGCTCTACAAAAAATTTGCCTTTATTGCCATATTGGTCATAAAGAGTAATATAGAATTTATTATAATAAGTATCCTGCACTGGAGTCTGATGGTAAATACCGATGTATATTATGGTAAAACAAACGGCATTATGTTTTTGTCTGATCTTTATATTTATATCAGACTTAATAACGAGATCAAACCACTGGGTTTCGCCTATGGAAACTGTCGTTTCTTCTCCCAGGGACCAAAGAAAATGTGCATAATACACAGTAAGAAGTTCATCGATTTCACCATCATGATGATAAAGCTGATGGACAGCATCAATTCATAGTCTAATTTTTTAATATACCTTTCTCCATAATGATCATTTGGTTCCAGTAATACATAGACATTATACTGACCCCAGGAACCCTCTCCAGCGGTCGTTGGATCATGTTCAGTGATAAATTTCTTCTCCGTTATTTTTATTTGGATCTGGAAAACTGATAAAAGATTTCACCTACTGAATTAAACTGGACACATTCATCAAACTCGGCAGTTACTCCAAAGGCTGTCGTGAATTTCTGACCAGTTGGCGTCATAACCGATACAGCGATTTGTTTGACCGTATTTATTGCCGCAGGTGAACAGTATACATAGTAAGTTATCTTACTTAGCGTTGTATCATCATCTTCATTATTTTTTTCATTATTGATCAAAGATGAAATTCTTCTTGGCGTTACAGTAAATTCATTAGGTTGATCTGTATAAGCCCATTGAAAATCGTCTCCTTCGTTTGCATTCCAGGTAAGCTTTTCTTGTGTGTCATAGTCAACCAGCCAGACATGCTGCACAAGCAGATCCCTGGGATTAATATCGTTTTATGGTTACAATTAATTGCTTGAAGATAAATATCGACAGCGACTCTATTTCTTCCGTTAGCAAAGATCTCAGTCTCTCTACTTATCTGAAGTAGTTTTATCTTTAACTCAGATACCTTATCCCAGATTTTATCATCATCACAGTCTTTACCGAATTGATCGTTATCTTTAATATTGTTCATCTGTCTTTCCCCCAAGTTAAGTAAATCATTTGTAAATCATTTTCACAGTCAACATCATGGCTTATGAAAACAAATATCAAATATCGAAATAAAGACCGGCAAGTTATCATTTAACTTATAAATAAACCGCATTGTATTAATTTTTCGAAAAATTAATACATTACTTAGGTATAGCTAATAGCCCCATATGAAAAAACAGGTAAATATACCAGCGCAATACCCTTTATAATATAAATATAGCCTAAACATTCCGACTTTCCAGTGGAAACAAAGAATATTTTTTTATATCTGACTTATCTATATGCATCACCTGATCGCTAAACTATCAATTCAATAAATATATTTTACCATTATAACTATCTATAAATAATAAACATATAAATACATTTAAATAAAAATAAAGATAAATCATAGATGAGTTTATTTTCCATGCATAAAATCAACCATAAAATTAAATCACCTTCATATAATCCTGATATCAATATAAGGATAACTCTCTAATGGAAATTTATTTTGATAAACATCATTCATTATTTATAAAAAAATGAGATGTATTTTATTTATACCCGATAGGTTTTAAATTATAAAAAACACGCATTCCCCCCAGAAATAGAGAAACATTATATCACTGGAGGGGATAAGTATGACTAACAGAAGATGGAGGATTCTTGGATGGCATATCGCAGTAGACATTTATCTACGGCAGAAGAAATAACTTTGGCGATTTCAGCAGATGTTTTTAATGCCCTGATTTGCATAAATAATTCATCCGCTTCATTATATTCTTTGCGCAAATACCCCAACCATTGCTTGATACGGGCAACGTGATACAGCCCTGTATCACCCTGCTTTTCCAGATAAGTATATTTTTGTAGTAGCTTGAGTACGCTACTCCACGGCATCTTTGGTTCGTTATATTTAATGACACGACTCAGGTTTGGCACATGCAGGGCGCCACGACCTGTCATCACGGCATCACATCCAGTCGTCTTGATACACGCCTGAGCACTCTGCCAATCCCAAATTTCACCGTTGGCAATCACAGGAATAGCAAGGCGACGCCGGATCTCGCCTATCGCCTGCCAGTTAATACATTCTGCTTTATAACCATCTTCTTTGGTTCGTCCATGTACAACCAGTTCGGTTGCACCAGCTTGTTGGACGGCATCCGCAATCTCAAACTGACGTGAAGCAGAATCCCAACCCAAACGTACTTTTACCGTTACCGGCAAATGCGCAGGCACGGCTTCGCGCAGGGCTTTCGCTCCCTGATAGATAAGTTCAGGATCTTTCAATAAGCTAGCACCGCCACCACAGCCATTTACCGCCTTCGACGGGCAGCCACAGTTTAAATCTATACCCCATGATCCTAACTCAACCGCCCTGAATGCGTTTTCTGCCAACCATTCTGGATATTGCCCAAGAAGCTGTATTCTGACAGGTGTGCCCGATGGAGTATGACTTCGATGATGCAGCTCAGGGCATAGCCGGTAAAAAGACTTTACCGGCTGTAGGCTGTCTACCACACGCAAGAATTCTGTAATGCAAAGGTCATAATCGTTAACTTCACTCAACAATTCCCTAACCAGAGAATCCAGAACACCTTCCATCGGAGCCAGCAAAACACGCATGGATTACTTCCCCGATGTTACGGCACGTGGTGCTTTGGTTGTGATTCGCTGACGACGTTGACTGCGAGGCTGTTCACTACGTGAATGGCCATGTTTGCCATTTCCATGAGGTATTACTACGAGAACCATTACCACGAGAACTGCTACTACGTGAACTGTTGTTACCACGTGAACTGTTACGTCCGTTTTGGATTGGCTCTGCCTTGATAGAAGGATCTGGCTCATAACCCGAAATAGCAATGCGTGGAATCTCTCGCTTCAATAAACGCTCAATATCCTTCAGGAGCTTATGTTCATCGACGCATACCAGCGATATCGCCTGCCCGGTAGCATCTGCACGCCCGGTACGGCCAATCCGATGGACATAATCTTCAGCAACATTTGGCAACTCATAGTTGACGACATGTGGCAATTGGTCAATATCCAGTCCACGGGCAGCAATATCCGTTGCGACCAACGCGCGGATTTGGCCTGTCTTGAAATCAGCCAACGCACGGGTTCTTGCTCCCTGACTCTTGTTACCGTGGATCGCCGCAGCCGTCACACCATCTTTATTCAATTGTTCCGCCAGCCGGTTTGCACCATGTTTGGTACGCGTAAATACCAACACCTGCTGCCAGTTCTGGCTGCCTATCATGTAAGAGAGCAATTCTCCCTTGCGTTTTTTGTCTACAAAATGGACTGACTGATCAATCTGTTCAGAGGCTGAATTACGCCGTGCGACTTCTACGCTGACTGGCTCTTTCAGCAATTTATTGGCAAGGCTCTTGATTTCATCAGAGAACGTTGCAGAGAAGAGGAGGTTTTGGCGTTTCGCTGGCAGTTTGTTCAACACACGACGAATATCGTGAATAAAGCCCATGTCCAACATGCGATCAGCTTCATCCAAAATCAGAATTTCAACGCGGGAAAGATCCACTGCATTCTGATGCTCCAAATCCAGCAAGCGCCCCGGTGTTGCGACCAGAATATCCACGCCACCACGCAACTTCATCATCTGCGGGTTAATGCTGACACCGCCGAACACAACAAACGAACGTAATCCGAGATATTTGCTGTAATTACGTACATTTTCGCCTACCTGAGCCGCCAACTCTCGAGTCGGAGTTAAAATCAACGCTCTGATCGGACGGCGACCTTTTGCTTGAGCAGGGGATTCGCTCAAAAGTTGCAGGATAGGCAAAGTAAACCCTGCCGTTTTTCCTGTACCTGTCTGGGCACTAGCCAGCAGATCTTTACCGGATAACACAACAGGAATAGCCTGCTGCTGAATAGGGGTAGGTTCCGCGTAGCCTTGTTCTTCAACGGCACGCAAAATATCAGCCTTCAGGCCGAGTGACTCAAAATTCATAAATAAGAAATACTCCAGACTTCACCATGCCTGATATCAATTCAGGGGCAGTTTTATGGGAAGAAAACAGACGCGATAAAACGCAAGGAAATTACACAAACTGCAATGCACCACAATAATTAGGGTGGGATTATAACAGATATGTCTTTCCACGCAGACCTAAAGAGACCAATAAATCAAACTAAAATTGACTGCCCCCCCTTTAACCAAGGAAAGTTAGCAAAAACTGAAAGATTATTTTTTATCGGTGTCTATTAAAAAGACAATTTGTATCAACTTTACATCGATTTACTTTAGCTTTAAAGTTAATCATACGATTGATATATTCTTCGGTACTCCCGAAAGCGCTTTGTAACAGGAAATATTTTAACATGGCAGCGAAGAAGGCTCAGACATTACGAGGCGAACAAGCCAAACAACAACTTCTGGAAGCAGCAATAGAAATTTTTGGCAAATCAGGTCTGGATGGTGCGACTACCCGCAACATTGCCCAACACGCACAGCAAAATATCGCAGCTATCGCATACTATTTCGGTTCCAAAGAAGGTTTATACCTCGCAGTCGTGCAACATATTGCCGATAAGCTAAAATCAGAGTTTACCCCTCTTATTGAAGCCATTGATCATTTTTTTGCTAAGACAACGAAACCCTATCAAAAAGACCAAATATTGGCATTTATTCATCAGGGAATGGTGAGCTATAACCGCCTGATTTTCGAGAAAAGTAGTATCAATATCAGCCGGATCATGTCCCATGAACAATTGACGCCAACAGAGGCTTACAGTGTCATGCATGAACAGGGATTGGCCCCAATTTATTCTCGCTTGAATAAACTCATCGCCAATTATATCGGTGCCAATGAACACCAAATTTCAACCCAGATCCATACCCATGCCTTATTGGGTGAGATCCTCTCTTTCCGTCTGGCTAGGGAAGCCTTATTGCGCCAAACCGGATGGGACAATATTGGCACCAAAGAATACGAATTAATCAATCAGGTTTTATCTCAGCACATCAATTTATTGCTTGATGGTTTAAGAAAAAAATCAAGAATACATACCCAATAGCTCTTAAGCAATGGCGTAACCAACGAAGCCACCACTTGAAAGATAGCGGGTATAAATTGAACAAGGCATAAGGGATGGTATGAACAGTAAAAAGTTTGCTCTTGCCCTATTGGCACTTATTGTTGTTATCAGTGCTATTGTCGGTATCTACTATTATCAGGAACAAAATAGCAGAGAGTTAACCCTATATGGCAATGTTGATGTCAGGACGGTTAACCTCAGTTTTCGGGTTGCAGGTAAACTGGCTGATCTACAGGCAGATGAAGGTGATGCCATAACCGTGGGCCAAATGATTGGTCGTCTTGATGATGCCCCTTTTATTAATGCCTTGAATCAAGCCAAAGCGGCTCGTGATGTCGCTTTGGCAAATCTTGCCAAAGCGGAAGCGGGTTATCGCAGCGAAGAAATCGCCCAGGTACGGGCAGAAGTCAAACAAAAAGAGTCAGCATTCCGTTTTGCCGATAGTTTCCTAAAACGCCAGCAAGGCCTGTGGCAAAGCAAAACCATCTCAGCCAATGATCTGGAAAATGCCAGAACCGGACGCAATCAGGCACTGGCGGCTTATCAGGCAGCAAAAGATAAATTGCGTCAATTCGAAACAGGTTATCGCACAGAAGAAATTGCGGCGGCAAAAGCCCAACTGACTCAGGCAGAAGCGGCCGTAGCACAAGCTGAACTCAATCTAAAAGATACTCAACTCACTTCTCCATCGGCAGGGATGATCCTGACCAGAGCCATTGAGCCAGGCACCATGCTGACGGCGGGCAACACTGTTTTTACCCTGTCACTGACTAATCCCGTTTGGATCAGGGCATATATTGATGAACCCAACCTCAATCAGGCTATTGCCGGACGCGAAGTCTTGATTTATACCGATGGCCGGAAAAACCAGCCCTATCATGGCAAAATCGGTTTTGTTTCCCCTACCGCCGAGTTTACCCCCAAAAATGTCGAAACACCTGATTTAAGAACGGACTTAGTTTATCGCCTGCGCATTATTGTCCTTGATCCCGATGAGGGGCTGAAACAAGGCATGCCTGTTACCTTACGTTTTGTCGACTCAAATTTAACTGAAGCAAATAAGTAAGGCGATAACATGACCAGTTCAGCCTATACGATAAAACTGAACGGTGTGGAGAAAACTTTTCCCGGATTAGACGTTCCTGCTGTCTCGCACCTACAAGCAGAAATTCAGGGCGGATCAGTGACGGGTCTTGTCGGTCCAGATGGGGCCGGAAAAACCACACTAATAAGAATGTTGGCCGGATTATTGCGGCCGGATAGCGGCAATATTGAAATCATGGGGCTTGATCCCATCAAAGATAGTGTTCAAGTCCGTTCTGAACTCGGTTACATGCCGCAGAAATTTGGTTTGTATGAAGATTTAACCGTCATGGAAAATCTGACTTTATATGCCGATCTCCGTGGTGTACTTGGCGAGGAACGCAAAACAACATTTCAGAAGCTACTGACTTTCACGGACTTAACCCGTTTTACCGGACGGTTAGCAGGGAAATTGTCCGGTGGCATGAAACAAAAACTGGGGCTTGCTTGTACGTTATTAGGTAACCCGAAGGTTTTGCTACTGGATGAACCCGGCGTAGGCGTTGATCCCATCGCTCGCCGTGAGTTATGGCAAATGGTTCATGAACTCGCTTCTGACGGCATGTTGATCTTATGGAGCACCTCTTATCTGGATGAAGCCGAGTTATGTCGTGATGTTTTGTTGATGAACCGCGGTGAGCTGCTCTATCGCGGCCAGCCACAAGACTTAACCCGCAAGATTGCGGGTCGATCTTTTTTGCTTGATGTCAAACAAGATGCACGGCGTAAAATGCTGCAACATGCCCTCACCTTGCCCCAAGTGACTGATGGTGTGATTCAAGGGAAATATATTCGCCTGATCTTAAAAAAAGACGCTGACAAAAACGAATTGATTCAACAAACAGGATTACCTGCGACCAATCTCTTTGATGCCGAACCCCGTTTCGAGGATGCATTTATCGATTTATTGGGTGGTGGCCCATCCCACCGTTCCGAATTGGCGGAGATAATGCCTCAAATCCCGCCCAATCCAACAGAAACCGTAATTGAAGCCTGTAGCCTGACTAAAAAATTTGGCGATTTTGCGGCTACTGACCATGTGAATTTTCAGGTGAAGCGCGGGGAAATATTTGGTTTATTGGGACCAAATGGTGCCGGAAAATCGACTACCTTCAAAATGATGTGTGGTTTGATGATCCCCTCTTCAGGCAAAGCATTAGTTCTGGATATGGATTTAAAAGTCAGTTCAGGCAAGGCTCGCCAGCGCCTTGGCTATATGGCGCAAAAATTCTCACTTTATGGCAACCTGACGGTTGAGCAAAATCTCAAGTTTTTCTCTGGTGTTTACGGCCTGAAAGGGCGCCATCAACAAGAAAAAATGTCCGGCATGATCCACGCTTTCAATCTTGAACCCATCCTGCATCAAAAGACTGACAGCCTTCCGCTCGGATTTAAGCAACGGCTTGCCCTTTCCTGCGCATTGATGCACGAACCTGATATTCTGTTTTTGGATGAACCGACTTCAGGTGTTGACCCACTGACCCGCCGCGAATTTTGGCTACATATTAATGGCATGGTGGACAAAGGGGTAACAGTGATGGTCACCACCCACTTTATGGAGGAAGCAGAATATTGTGATCGTATCGGGTTGGTATATCGAGGTAAATTGATTGCCGCCGGAACGCCTGATGAATTGAAACAATTGGTCGCCACGGGCGAACTCCCTAACCCTTCTATGGAAGATGCTTTTATCGATCTGGTGCTGAACTACGATAAGGAGCCGCAATGAGTCATCCTGAACAGGCAATTCCCCAGAAGGCGGTCAGTTTCTCATGGCGTCGACTAAAAGCCCTCTGTATCAAGGAAACTAAGCAGATTGTCCGTGATCCCAGCAGTGCGTTAATTGCCGTGGTTATTCCGTTGATGTTACTCTTTATTTTTGGTTACGGCATTAATCTGGACTCCAGCAAACTTCGCCTCGGTATTTTAATGGAGCAGCAGAGCGAAGACGCCAGAGAATTAGTGCATGTATTGACGGGATCACCCTATATTGATGCCACCATCAGCGACAACCGCCCACTCTTAATCAAAAAAATGCAGGAAAACCAAATCCGCGGCATTATCGTCATCCCGGTCAACTTTGATACCCAGCTTGCCCGCGCAGACAGCCATGCCCCGATTCAGGTGATTACTGATGGCAGTGAACCCAACACCGCCAATTTTGTGCAGGGCTATGCCAAAGGTATCTGGCAAACCTGGTTACAACAACGAGGGCAAGATCACGGGGTTTCAACGACTCCCTTGATAGATACACAAATCCGCTATTGGTTTAATCCCGCCGCTATCAGCCAGCACTTCCTTATTCCCGGTGCCGTCTCAATTATCATGACCGTAGTAGGCGCAATTCTTACCTCACTGGTGGTCGCCCGTGAATGGGAACGCGGAACCATGGAAGCCCTGCTTTCAACTCAGGTTACCCGCACCGAATTGCTGCTCGCCAAATTGTTGCCTTATCAAATGCTGGGGTCTTTTGTCATGGTACTCTGCATGCTATTTACGGTGTTTGTGCTGGGGGTTCCTTATCGTGGCTCACTCTGGATACTGGCGTTAGTCTCCAGCCTTTATCTCGCTACCGCTTTGGGTATGGGATTATTGATTTCCACCCTGACCCGTAATCAGTTCAATGCGGCGATGATTTCTCTCAATGCGGCGTTTTTGCCTGCCATTATGTTATCTGGTTTTGTCTTTGAGATAGAGAGTATGCCTGTGCTTATTCAGGCTTCAACTTATGTCATACCTGCCCGTTACTTTGTCAGTAGCCTACAGACACTCTTTCTGGCTGGGAATATCGGCACGGTATTGGTTACGAACCTGCTCCTGCTGATTGCCAGTTCCATCGTCTTTATTGGCCTGACCGCATGGAAAACGCGTCGACATCTGGATTAAAAAGGAAAGAGCATGTTTTATCGTCTGTATACACTCATCATGAAAGAGTTGCAGTCTCTTCTGAGAGAGCCACAAACACGAAACATTCTGATTTTGACGGTGATTATACAAATGATCCTGTTTCCGTGGGCAGCAACGCTGGAAGTCAAAAACGCCACGATTGCCATTTATAATGAGGACAAAGGACAGGCATCGATTGAATTAACCCAACGGCTGGCAAAATCGAAAGCATTTCCTGATGTTCTTTTGCTAACCAGCTCACAACAGATCCGTCCTACGCTGGATAACCGTAAGGCTCTATTGCTGGTACGCTTTCCACAAAATTTCAGCGCTGCTCTCGCCAGCCAAACACCAACTTCAATTCAAGTCTTACTAGATGGACGTAATTCAAACAGTGCTCAAATCGCTGCCAACTATATCCAACAAATTGTGATGGATTACCAGAAACAGCTATTGGGAAATGCCCCTAATTTCAATAACAGCGAACTCATTGTGCGTAACTGGTATAACGCCAATTTGGATTATAAATGGTTCGTCGTGCCGTCATTGGTTGCCATGATTACTACGATTGGGGTTCTCATTGTCACAGCGTTGTCAGTCGCCCGTGAGCGGGAACAAGGAACGCTGGATCAGTTGCTGGTTTCGCCACTGGCGACCTGGCAAATTTTCCTTGGCAAGGCTATTCCGGCATTGGTTGTAGCGACGATGCAAGCAAGCATTGTTTTGCTGATTGGCACGCTGTTCTATCAAATTCCTTTCGCGGGTTCATTGCTGCTATTTTATGCCTGTATGTTGATTTATGGATTGTCCCTGGTGGGTTTCGGTTTGCTGATTTCTGCTGTCTGTTCCACCCAGCAACAAGCGTTTATTGGTGTCTTTGTGTTTATGATGCCCGCTATTCTGCTTTCTGGTTATATCTCTCCGGTCGAGAATATGCCCGTTTGGTTACAAAACATCACCTGGATTAACCCAATCCGCCATTTTACCGACATCACCAAGCAGATTTATTTGAAAGGGGCTGATTTATCCGTTATTTGGCCAAATTTATGGCCTTTATTGGTGATCACGGCAACGACCGGAGGGATCGCTTATCGGCTGTTTCGGAGTAAGATTGCCTGATAAATTTAACTGGCTCAGATAGCAGGGTTAGTTTTGAAACATCAACTGTCTTTAAGAAAGGCCATGCTATATTGAAAAAACCCTGACAAAGCAGGGTTTTTGTATCAAAAAATAATTCAATATATCAGTGACTATCGGCGGTCACCCAAAATACGCAGCAGCATTAAGAACAGGTTAATGAAGTCCAGATACAGAGTCAGTGCGCCCGTGATCGAATATCTGCGCAGGTTTTCTTTATCGTTAACATCCAGTTGTTCACCTATTTCTTTCAGTTTTTGGGTATCGTATGCCGTCAAACCTGCAAAAATCACAACACCGATATAGGTGATTGCCCACATCAATGCCGAACTTTTCAGCCAGATGTTTAACAAAGAAGCCAGAACGATCCCGATTAGCCCCATGAACAGGAAACTACCCAAACCACTCAGGCTACGCTTGGTGGTATAACCATAAACGCTCAATGCACCAAACATACCCGCTGAAACGACAAATGTGCTGGCAATAGAGCTACTGGTATAAGCCATAAAGATACTGGAAAGTGTCAAACCTGTTAGCATGGAGTACAGCATAAACAGCCCTGTCGCCAATGCCCCACTCATTTTATGAACCAAACCAGACAGCACAAAGACTAATGCAAGCTGTGCGATGATTAAGCCATAGAAAACAATGGAACTACTGAAAATGGCGGATAAAATTTCATGGGTATTTGCCACATACCATGCAACAAATGCGGTTAACAGCAAGCCACAAGTCATCCAACCGTAGACTTGTGCCATGTATGTTTGTATACCAGAACCAGTTTTCTGGACAATCGAATCATTAGAACGTTGATATCGATCCATGATGATTACCTTTTCATGACAATGTTGAGAGGTTAAGAATGTTTAAAAATAAACAATCTATTCAAAAGTTATACATTAGCATAGAACATTAATAAAACCATCCGCCAATTAATGGCAATTTCAGTGACATATTATTTATTTGTCTAGTTTTCGAGATAGACCGTAGAACGATCTACCAAACGCTGTTTTTCCAGCGACTTGCCGCATCCTGGTCACTTTGTCTTGCCTCAACCCAGCGTTCGCCCTCTACAAGCGACTCCTTTTTCCAGAATGGGGCTTGAGTCTTTAGATAATCCATGATGAATTCAGCCGCCATAAAAGCCATATTGCGGTGAGAGCTGGTGACACCAACAAATACAATCGCATCCCCTGGATATAATTCACCAATGCGGTGAATAATGCTGACGCGTTGCAAAGGCCAACGTTGGCGGGCTTCGTCAACAATTTTTTGCAACATCTTTTCTGTCATGCCAGCATAATGCTCCAATGTCAGTGCCTTAACACTATATCCCAAGTTATGGTTGCGAACTTTTCCGGTAAAAGTCACAACAGCGCCATCTTCATCACATTGCGAAAGCCATTGATATTCTTCCCCAACACTGAATGTCTCCTGTTGGACACTGATCCGCGTATTTTCCATTTTTATCCTCCTGTAACCGGCGGGAAAAAAGCCACTTCATCACCCTCCTTCAAAGCATGTTCGGCATGGACAACCGATTGATTTACGGCAGACAACACCTTGCCTGCTTCCAGTGCCAGTGCCCATCGTTCTCCCTTTTCAGTCAGGGCATGACGAAGATGTGTTACAGTTGGATAATCATCAGGCAGTTCAAGTGAATCCGTTCCCACCAGCTCGCGAACTTGAGCAAAAAACAGTACCTTTATCATGCCTCCACCTTAAAATTTCCAGATTTACCACCACTTTTTTCTAGCAAACGCACAGGTCCGATGGCCATATCTTTTTGTACCGCTTTGCACATGTCATAAATGGTCAAAGCAGCCACGGATACCGCTGTCAAAGCTTCCATCTCTACACCTGTTTTCCCCGTCAAACGGCAGCAGGATTCAATTCTGACTCGGTTGTGCTCTGTTTGTGCTTCCAATTGAACTTCCACTTTACTCAGCAGCAGCGGATGGCAAAGCGGGATCAATTCCCACGTCCGTTTTGCCGCCTGAATACCGGCAATACGGGCGGTCGCAAACACATCCCCTTTGTGGTGATCACCCGCAATAATCATGGCCAAGGTTTCAGCCTGCATTTCAACAAAGGCTTCTGCCCGTGCTTCACACACTGTTTCTGATTTGGCCGAAATATCCACCATATGGGCTTCACCCGACGTATTGAGATGGGTTAATTGAGACATTTAATGCTCCTAAAAAACGGCTTTAGAAAAATAAATCTGGCAGCCAAACTAACCGCCAATAAAAGAAAGATTCGGGGTGATCCCGCTGTCCCCTTGATGTAAAAAGTGAGTTTCCCGCTTATGACGTAATCCACCTTGAATACGGAGTTTCAGAGCATCCAGTGATGCGTCATCAGACAATAAATCACGCAATGGGATGCCCTGTTCACCAAACAAGCACAAGTGAAGATTGCCAATTGCGGATACTCTCAGGCGATTGCAGCTTTGGCAAAAATCTTTTTCATACGGCATGATGAGGCCAATTTCTCCCTGATAATCGGGATGACGAAAAACTTGAGCCGGCCCATCACTGCGTGCACGTTGCTGTTGCTGCCACCCTTGTTGTAACAGTTGGCGGCGGATCACGTTTCCTGAAAGGTGATGACGATGAAAAATGTCGCTGCCTTCTCCCGTTTCCATCAGTTCAATAAAACGCAATTGGATAGGACGATGTTTAATCCAATCAAGAAAGGCAGGCAGGTTGGTATCATTCACATTCTTCATCAGCACGGCATTAACTTTAACCGTATTGAACCCTGCTTCAAAAGCCGCATCCATACCACGCATGATCTGGAAAAATTTATCTTGCCCGGTAATGGCGTAAAACTGGCGGGGATCCAAACTATCAATACTCACGTTAATCGCTGTCAGGCCAGCCGATTTCCATTGTGAGATATCTCTCTCCATACGGTAACCGTTAGTTGTGACTGCAATTTTTTTGATTTGTGGATTTTCATGAACCGCTGCAATGATGTCGCAGAAATCACGGCGCATGGTGGGTTCTCCTCCTGTCAGGCGGATTTTTTCTGTGCCAAGTTCAGCAAATGCCCGGCTAATACGACGAATTTCTGGCAGGGAAAGGAATGATTTATGGCCGTGAGGCCGATATCCATCGGGCAGACAATAGGTGCAACGGAAGTTACACACATCAGTAATAGACAATCTCAAGTAATAGAACTTGCGCGAGAATGCATCTACAAGTTGTTCCACAATAACACCTTCCAAGTACGGGAGATGCCGGCATTTCTACCTGGCATCCTGGTGACTCAGGGGCCACGGCCAGAGTATCATATCAATGTGATATCCATTTGATAAAACAGCGACTTAGACACAGAGGCTAGGAGTTAATATCAGTTAAATTTTATATGAATACCCAAAAAAAAGCTAATTCCTGATTCGATATATATCTTATTATACAACGAGTTAACTAATCGCGATAACATCAGCTCCCGACGGTATTTCCAGGCTGTCATTCGCAATCATTGCATAAAATCACATCAATTTCTGAAAGCATTATATTTTGTGATAAATTACATGCGATTTATTAGAGCCACTACGTTTAGCCAGTAACAGGAATCCTATGCGAAATCGCACATTAGCTGATTTGGATCGCGTTGTCGCCCTCGGCGGCGGTCATGGACTTGGACGCGTTATGTCTTCCCTTTCTTCCCTCGGAGCACGCCTGACAGGCATTGTCACGACAACGGACAATGGGGGGTCAACCGGCAGAATACGACGCTCGGAAGGCGGGATTGCGTGGGGAGATATGCGCAATTGCCTCAATCAGTTAATCACGGAACCGACTATTGCTTCTGCCATGTTTGAATATCGGTTCAGTGGCAATGGCGAATTATCTGGGCACAATTTAGGCAACCTGATGTTGAAAGCGCTGGATCATTTAAGTGTCCGTCCTCTTGAGGCGATTAACCTGCTCCGCAATCTACTGAAAGTCAATGCACAGTTGATTCCGATGTCAGAGCAGTCGGTTGATTTAATGGCTGTCGATGATCAAGGCAATACTGTGTATGGTGAAGTGAATATTGATCAGCTCAATTGTGTACCACGGGAGTTATTGCTTTACCCTCACGTTAATGCCACTAAAGAAGCACTGGATGCCATTGAGCAGGCCGATTTGATTTTGATTGGCCCGGGCAGTTTTTTCACCAGCCTGATGCCATTGTTGCTATTGGAAGATTTGACGCAATCCTTGCGGCGCAGTAATGCAAACATGATTTATATCGGTAACTTAGGAAAAGAACTCAGCCACGCCGCTGCCAGTCTATCGTTAAAAGATAAACTTACCATCATGGAAAATAAGATAGGCCGCAAAATGATCAATGCGCTTATTGTCGGCCCGCGTACCGATATCAGCCCTTTCAGTGATCACATTGTGACACAACAGGTTTTGGAAGCGCAGGATATCCCTTACCGCCACGACCGTGAACTATTGCGTCAGGCAATTGAACATACCCTGCAAAAATTGGGGTAGATTTATTGATCTG
Organism: Xenorhabdus sp. SGI 60; assembly: GCF_056632175.1. Lineage (NCBI taxonomy): Bacteria > Pseudomonadati > Pseudomonadota > Gammaproteobacteria > Enterobacterales > Morganellaceae > Xenorhabdus > Xenorhabdus sp. SGI 60. The sequence continues at coordinate 2,719,004 of NZ_CP196860.1, forward strand.
GTTAAAGTTTAACTATCTATAAAATGGAGTTAGTGCTATTCAAATTCATGGAGAACCTCTCCACTCTAAAATTGCAATTCCATATATGACCAATTGACCAGTACTATAGCTCCTTCAAAAACAATTTTCAGGAATTAGTAATAAATTGCGCCCGCAATGCCTGAACCTGGTCACGAATATTAGCAGCTTGTTCAAATTCAAGATCCCGTGCATGGTGGTACATTTTCTCTTCCAGTTCACGGATTTTTTTCTCCAACTCTTTCGCTGACAGGTTGCGGTAATCATCTGTACCCAAGGTAACTTTACTTTTTCCTTTGGCCTTCCCTTTGCCATTAACCGGTTGACCAATTTTCAGGATGTCTCCAATTTTTTTCTTTAAACCTTGCGGTACGATACCGTGTTCTTGGTTAAATGCCTGCTGTTTGGCTCGACGGCGTTCCGTTTCTTCAATAGCTCTTGCCATCGAATCTGTAATTTTGTCACCATATAAAATTGCCTTACCATGCAAGTTACGTGCTGCACGACCGATGGTCTGGATCAGGGAACGTTCTGAACGAAGGAAACCTTCTTTATCTGCGTCCAAAATTGCCACAAGGGAAACCTCCGGCATATCCAGGCCTTCACGCAATAAGTTAATCCCTACCAAAACATCAAATTCACCGAGACGAAGATCACGGATAATTTCCACCCGCTCTACGGTATCAATGTCGGAATGGAGATAACGCACTCGCTCGCCATGCTCTTCCAAATACTCAGTTAAGTCCTCTGCCATCCGTTTGGTTAAAGTTGTGACCAGCACACGCTCATTTTTTGCTGCACGGACACGGATTTCAGACAGCAGATCATCCACCTGGGTTGCCACAGGACGGACTTCAATTTCTGGGTCAATCAACCCCGTTGGACGCACAACTTGTTCAACAACTTCATGGCCTGATTTTTCCAATTCATATTTACCGGGAGTAGCTGAAACGTAAATAGTCTGCGGTGCCAAGGCCTCGAATTCCTCAAACTGCAATGGACGGTTATCCAGCGCTGACGGCAAACGGAAGCCATATTCCACCAAAGTTTCCTTGCGGGAGCGATCCCCTCGGTACATCCCGCCAATTTGTGGGATAGTCACGTGGGATTCATCCACCACCAGCAAACCCTCTGCCGGCAGGTAGTCAAACAGCGTTGGAGGTGGTTCACCGGCAGAACGTCCAGACAGATAACGGGAGTAGTTTTCAATACCAGAGCAGTAGCCCAATTCATTCATCATTTCGAGATCGAACTGGGTCCGCTGGGTGACACGCTGCTCTTCCAATAACTTGCCTGACGCCAACAGGATCTTACGCCGTTGTTCCAACTCAATCTTGATTTCCTCCATCGCCTGAAGGATACGTTCACGCGGTGTAACATAGTGGGTCTTGGGATAGATGGTATAGCGCGGCACATGGTATTCTACCTGTCCCGTCAGCGGATCAAACAGGGAAAGGCGTTCGACTTCATCATCAAACAATTCTACGCGCAAAGCGCGCTCATCCGACTCTGCGGGGAAAATATCAATGACTTCACCACGTACCCGAAATGTTCCGCGCTGAAATGCTTGATCATTGCGGGTATATTGCAGTTCCGCTAAACGACGCAAGATGGCACGCTGGTCAATTAACATGCCTTCAGTTAAATGAAGCATCATTTTCAAATAACTATCAGGATCACCTAAACCGTAAATCGCAGAAACAGAAGCCACCACAACGACATCACGGCGTTCCAGCAAGGCTTTCGTTGCGGACAGACGCATCTGTTCAATATGTTCATTCACTGAAGCATCTTTTTCGATAAAGGTATCGGAACTGGGCACATAGGCTTCTGGTTGGTAATAATCGTAATAAGAAACAAAATACTCCACTGCATTCTCAGGGAAAAACGCTTTCATTTCGCTATAAAGCTGTGCTGCCAATGTCTTATTGGGCGCAAGGATCATGGTGGGTCGATTTAAGTTTGCGATAACGTTGGCAATCGTGAAAGTTTTACCCGATCCCGTTACGCCCAGAAGTGTTTGATGGGCTAGCCCATCTTCCAGCCCTTCCTGTAACTGCCTGATGGCCGATGGCTGATCGCCTGCCGGCTTAAAATCAGAATGTAACTTAAATTCCTTATTTGTTTCTTTACTCATTTTCCCCACGCCACCCATACATCGACAAGATTCTTTTTATCATACTGGATAAAAAACCAGCTTCAAGTAAGTTGGCAAAATAATGTTATTGCCCGGATGTTATTAATCTTATGGTATTAACCTTTGTTTAACATCAAGGATGACTATTTTTATCCCCAGATAACGATCTGGCTTTTTTCTATTTTCGTATTAACGACTGAAATGATAAGGCACGGAATAGCAAAGAGATGCAAAAAGGAATTGATTTTATTTAACGTTTTGATTTTGATTATAAAAAAATCCAAGTAGAGAATAACAGCAAATCTGGCGCAAGCCGCGTGCTGCCTTGCACGAGGATACTTTTCTAAAACTAATACACAAGGTTATCCACAGGAATAGTGGATAACTCAGCAAAACCTATTGAGCATGGGCAGTTGCAGAGTTATCCCCACTGATAAATTTTTTCAATAGTGGAATATTTTTATGCTGCTTTGAGATTGATTCACGCTATTTGTTGATCAAAAATGGCTCAATCGTTGTTGAAGTAAAACATCTTCTACGCAAGAACAGCGATTAAAGAACCGCAGTAAGCAACAATTCTAGCTAACCCACAGTAAACAATTAGTTAACCAAATAATCAATAGTCATATATTTTCCTATGTGATTTTTATCACATGATTCACTCAGATGAGGAATAATTCCCAGTAAAGGTGCAGGGATCATGCGCTCCAGTGTCTCCAGATAGGCCGCCTGACGTTTGCCGGCTGGCTCAATTTCATTGGCAACCCAGCCTGCCAGTTTTAGCCCCGCATACTGAATAGCCTTTGCGGTTAATACCGCATGGTTGATACAACCCAATTTAACACCGACGGTTAAAATTACCGGCAAATTCTCCTGAATCACCCAATCAGCAAAAGTCGTATTTTCCGATAAGGGCGTGTACCATCCTCCTGCGCCCTCAATCAAAATCCAGTCAGATTTTTTTGCCAGTGCTGCCAAGCCCTTTGATAAAACGGAAAAATCGATTGGCTGATTAAGTTCCGTACTCACAATGTGTGGCGATGTCGGTTCCACAAATGCCAGCGGATTCACTTCCTGATAAGTGAGTGGCACCGTACTATTACGCTGCAAGGCCAATGCATCACCATTACGTATTCCTTCAGTCGTCACTTCACTGCCAGATGCCACGGGTTTATAACCCGCAGTTTGATACCCTTGCTGATTAGCCGCTTGCAGCAAAGCACAACTCACCACAGTTTTACCTACTTCGGTATCGGTTCCTGTCAGAAAATATTTATTTGTCACAATAAATAACTCCAAAAGCAATTTGATAGCTTAATGGGTACTCCCCATTGTTCCGTGGATATGCTTCTGCAAGGGTATTTAGACGTTTTCTTGTCATTAATCCCTGCTGGCGACCGTGATGAAGATGTGTTGCACCGATCCCTTTTAGCGAATTCAGCAAGGGCAACAGCTGTGGATAGCGTTGGTAATATTGCCGGTGAAGCATTTTATGTCGATAGGGCTGGCATGCCTGGGTAATTGTTTGCAGTGGCAGAAAGTGATTAATATGCCGATAATCATCCACCCGCGCCCACGCGGTTGCCAACTCATTCAGCGAACCCTGAACCAATGTGGAAAACACGACCAGTCCACCAGAACGGGTAACACGATAGAATTCGCGCAATGCACATGGCAAATCATTACACCATTGTACCGCCAGATTACTGAAACAAAGGTCAACACTGTTATCCGCTAACCCCAGATGTTCGATATCCCCTTGCAAATAATAATCAGCAACTTGCTGCCCTTTTGCATGTCCCAACATACCGGAAGCCAGATCCAGTGCGATAACTTGTTTACCCTGCTGTTTCCAACGAGTACTAAAAAAACCGGTTCCGCACCCCGCATCCAATACCCGTGTACCGATATCTTCCGCTTGTGCCAACTCCATCAAATACTCACCGGTTTGCTGTTGCAATTTAGCTACAGTGTCATACCTAGCAGCCGCACGTCCAAAAGCACCGGCAATCGCTTGCTTGTCAACGGATTTAACAACCAGATCCATGCAACGCCTCCAGTAATGCCTCAATATCGTGCCGTGTATGGTTTGCGGTCAATGTAATACGCAATCGTGCACTGTCAGGGGGAACCGTGGGTGGAAGTATCGCTTTAACCCACACTTTTTTTTGCTTAAGCCCATGAGACAGTGCGGTACAACACGCATTATCACCAACAATTAACGGCTGGATGACCGTTTCTGAATTCATCAAGGCAAAAGGCAGATGCTGTGCTTCGCGGCGAAAGTAACGAATGTTGTCTCGCAACCGCTGACGCAATTCATCCCCAGCCTTAACTTGCCGTACTGCTTCGGAAAGTGCCATTGCCTGTGCAGGGGGCATTGAGGTACTGTAAATCAGATGCCGGGCATATTGGAGCAGGTATTCTGCGGTTTGCTCATCACATAAAATTGCGGCGCCACTCAATCCAAATGCTTTACCAAAGGTGACAATCAGAATCTCCGGTTTAACTTTTTGCATCCAGCAACTGCCGCGCCCTTCATCACCATGAATACCGATGCCGTGAGCATCATCCACCATCAGCCAACTTGCCGTAGATTTCGCTTGCTGCGCAATAGCGTCAAGTGGGGCACAATCGCCATCCATGCTAAAAACACCTTCCGTTATCACCAGCGTTTTACCGAGACATGCTTTTGCCAAATGTTGCTGCAAAGATCCGATATCATTGTGCAGAAAACGTCGAAGTTGTGCGGGAGAGTGCATTGCTGCTTCGAGCAACGACGCATGGCTCAGGCGATCGGCAATAATGCGATCTTCCCTTGCCATCAACGCCGCAATCACGCCTTGATTAGCGGTATAGCCGGAAATGAAAAGCAAAGCACGAGAGTATCCCAGCCACTCAGCCAATTGTTGTTCCAGAGTATGATGGGCAGCAGTGTAGCCCGTAACATGCCCTGAACCACCACTGCCCACACCATATTGCTGGGCACCTTGTTGCCAGGCAGCAATAATCAAGGGATGTTGGCTCAACCCAAGGTAATCGTTACTGGAAAAATTAAGATATTGGCCATCCGAAGTGGATAATAAACATCCATCAGATCCGTGATGGACTTGCCTGTTACGCCATAGCGGAGTGTCCTGACGTTCGGCCAAACGTCGGGAGAAAAAGTCTGACCAGCTCATCATATTGCCGCATTATAGAATTGTTCGTTATCCGCATTATGAATAATGGCTTCCGTCAAATTCTGCTGTTGTTGATTGTCACCAAATATCGTTTTTGTCTGTTGAGGATTGATGCCCAAACGGCGGAACAGTTGCAGATCTTTATCTTCATCCGGGTTTGGTGTCGTCAACAATTTACAGCCGTAGAAAATGGAGTTAGCTCCTGCCATAAAGCACATGGCCTGGGTTTGTTCATTCATCTGTTCACGCCCTGCGGATAAACGGACATGAGATTTTGGCATCATGATCCGCGCCACCGCAATAGTACGAATAAAGTCAAAAGGATCGACATCCTCATTATCTGCCAGTGGCGTTCCTTTTACTTTTACCAGCATATTGATCGGTACGCTTTCCGGCGGCTTCGGTAAACTAGCCAATTGCACCAATAATGCTGCCCGATCACGAATTTGCTCGCCCAAACCAACGATACCGCCGGAACAAACTTTAATCCCCGCATTTCGGACATTACCCAAAGTCTCCAATCTGTCCTGATAACGGCGAGTGGTGATGATATTGCCGTAAAATTCTGGCGAGGTGTCCAAGTTATGGTTGTAATAATCCAGACCCGCCTCTGCCAGACGCTGTGCCTGAGAGGGGTTCAGCATGCCTAGCGTCATGCAGGTTTCCATCCCTAGCTCTTTGACTTCCCTGACCATTTTCTCCAAATACGGCATATCACGTTCATGAGGGTTTTTCCAGGCTGCCCCCATACAGAAACGGGTTGAACCGGCATTTTTCGCTTTGCGTGCTGATTCAATGACTTTTTCCACTTCCATCAACCGCTCTTTTTCCAGACCCGTTTTATAGCGGGAACTTTGTGGACAGTATTTACAGTCTTCTGGGCAAGCCCCCGTCTTTATCGAAAGCAGGGTACTGACCTGTACTTGTTGTGGATCAAAATGTTCACGGTGTATCTGTTGTGCCTGAAATAATAATTCAAAAAAAGGCTTATCAAACAGCTCTTGTGCTTGTTTGACTGTCCATTGTTGACGTTCGCTCACAATAACATCTCCGATGTAAAAAACGTTGTCAGTTTAAATAATGGCGTTATCATGTCAACCAAAACGAATCAAAAAAGGTTTACATGAAAGTGATTATGACCCCTTCAGATCTTGAATTTGATCAGCGCCATATTTGGCATCCATATACCTCAATGACACATCCACTTCCCACTTATCCTGTCGTCTCCGCCACAGGTGTGGAGCTGGTTTTATCAGACGGTCGCACATTGATTGATGGTATGTCTTCATGGTGGGCCGCTATCCACGGTTATCACCATCCAGTTCTCAATGAGGCGGCAAAATTACAGATCGATAAGATGTCACATGTTATGTTTGGCGGTATAACTCATCCTCCTGCGGTTGAACTGTGCAGACAATTGGTGGCGATAACACCGGATACTTTGGAGTGTGTTTTTCTGGCGGATTCAGGATCTGTCGCCGTAGAAGTCGCCCTGAAAATGGCATTGCAATACTGGCAAGCCAAAGGGAAAAAACGCCATCGTTTCCTCACCCTGCGTCAGGGTTATCATGGTGATACTTTTGGTGCTATGTCGGTTTGCGATCCAGACAACTCCATGCATAACCTGTACAAAGGCTATCTCCCCAATCATCTGTTTGCCGATGCTCCGCAATGCCAGTTTGGTGATGAATGGCAGTCGGAAGATATTGATTCTTTGAAACGATTATTACTGCAATATCATGATGAAATTGCGGCCGTGATTTTAGAACCCATTGTTCAGGGGGCTGGTGGGATGCGGATTTACCATCCTGAATACCTACGCCAGGTTCGTCAGCTTTGTGATGAATATCAGCTTTTATTAATTGCAGATGAAATTGCTACCGGATTTGGGCGAACTGGCAAGTTATTCGCCTGTGAACACGCACAGATCGAACCCGATATATTGTGCTTAGGCAAGGCATTGACGGGAGGATATATGACATTATCTGCAACTCTGACTACCCGCCATGTTGCTGAAACAATCAGCCAAAGTGAAGCGGGCTGTTTTATGCATGGCCCTACGTTTATGGGCAATCCTCTGGCTTGTGCCGTCGCCAGTGCCAGCCTGAAATTGCTTACTGATAGTCCGTGGCAACAACGTATTCAATCCATTGAAATTCAATTAAAAAAGGAATTATTCCCCCTCAAATCACACAGATTAGTCAAAGATGTCCGGGTTTTGGGTGCGATAGGTGTTGTTGAAATGAAACAGCCCGTAAATGTTGCTTCATTACAACGCCATTTTGTCCGGCATGGGGTGTGGATCAGGCCATTTGGCCGGTTAATTTACCTGATGCCACCTTATATTATTCAACCAGAACAACTGTCAAAACTGACAAATGCCATTACGGATGCAATAAATTAAAGAAGAATATATCCAGTCATATTATGTGACTGGAATAAATAGATTTAATTATTATATTTCTAATAAAAAACAAAGCATATTAAATGCATTTCTAAACGACAATCACTGACAAATATTAATTACCAAAACAGAGGCTATTGCGTCACTTAAAAAGAAATTATTTGGTATATTCATGACGTAACCACGCTCATTTAAACAAAGAGGAAAATATCATGAATAGAGAAAATTTGATCACATCTTCCAATGAAGAAATGCAAGATGTATTTGAACTATCCAGAAATAAATATGAACAAGAAATTTTACATTACGAAACTCTGGCAAAAGAAAAACCTGAATTAGCCCATTTGTTTGCAGAAAATGTCAAACCAGATTCATTAACCAGCCCTACCCTGCAACAAACAGAATTTGTCAGTGGGTATTTTAACATTAACACATATTATCAATATGGTAGCTATCCTTTTATCCAGCTATCATCTAACTCTGCCATCATTGGACATCAACCCAATACAGGGAAAAAAACCAATTTTAATGGCTATATTCAGGGAGGGTATAATACACCTCTATTGAATTTTAATAATATTCATCTTGGTGGTGTCGTAAAATATCCTTATTCCATTATCAACGCCCCATTAAATATTCAACTTTATATTTACCCAAGAAATATTATATTACGTCTGTTAAAAGGAAATATTTATTTGGGAGATTTATATTCTGTACAACAAAATCACATATTAATCACATATCCTATTGTTTTATCTGGTGTCGGATCTTTTAATTTGATCCAACATCAATAAGTTGTATTCAGTTATTATCTTAGCGTCAATTTTTTGGCACAAGGAATAGCGTCCAGTCACAGAACTCTGTGACTGGAAGTTGAATAACTTACAATGCTAATACGGTAACCCACATCGGGCCTTTGCCAACCGGATAACGCGCCAGTTGCGTTAATTCCCCCGAATATTTGTCAATGCGTGATATGGCAATGTGATCCGATTTCTGCCCTGATGCAATCAGGAAATGGCCACTGTGATCGATGGCAAAACCACGAGGCTGAGCCTCTGTCGGATAATGGCCGACTAAGGTCAGATGGTAGCCATTTTCTGACACGCGGAAATGGCTGATCAGGCTCTCTGAACGTTCACTGGTATAAAGGTGTCGGCCATCCGGTGTGATGTGAATATCTGCCGACCAACGAACGTTGGAAAAATCGCTCGGCAGCGAATCAACTGATTGCACGATACGGTATTTTTCCCATTTACGCAGAACATCAACCGTTGAGTCCAATTCATTAATGCAATAGATAGCCTGTTTGTTCGGATGGAATGCCATATGGCGTGGACCTGCACCTGCTGCTGTCGCAATTTCATCTGTCCGGCTTTCTGTCAGACAGCCCTGCGCATCCAGATTAAAAATACGGATATGATCTTCTTTCAGACAGGGAACTAACAATTGACGATTTTCTCGATTAATATTGGCTGAGTGCGGCGCTTGCAAACCTTCGACAATTTGGCTTGGTGCTTTAGCAATTCCATTTTCATCAATAGGATGGACGCTTAAGTTATTGAAGCTGTAAGAAGCAGAAAATAAAAAATGCCCTGCTCTGTCAGTGGATATATGGGTCGGGCTACCCGGCAATGGTGCAATGGCTTGCTGTTCAAGACGCCCATCTGCTCCAATTGCATAAGTGACAATACTAAATTGCGGACGAATTCCCACATACAAGTGTTTGCCATCAGGGTTGACAACCATTGGCTGTACTTCACCTGGCACAGTGACGGTTTGGATAAGCGCAAGTTCCCCTGCCTTATTAAGTGACCATACGTGAATTTGTCGGCTACTTGGGCTGGCTGTATAAACCACCTGTTTCATATTCTCTCCTTAATACTTCATTGCCATTTTATTGATCTGTAAAGACTCTTAAAAAATTTTAACTGCTAGACTGCCCATATGACGGTTTAACTCTATTCAACTGACGTATAATCTATTGTTTATATCATAGACAACCCAGAGGCCAACTCATGTCGTATCGCGTTATCGCGCTGGATCTTGATGGAACACTGCTCGATCCACAAAAACGTATTCTGCCAGAATCACTGGCAGCCCTAAATGAAGCCCGCCAGTCAGGTATCAAAGTTTTGATTGTCACTGGACGCCATCATGTCGCCATCCATCCTTTCTATCAAGCATTGCAACTCGATACGCCTGCTATCTGCTGCAATGGGACTTATTCATATGATTATCATGCTAAGAAAGTATTGGCCTCTGATCCGCTCTCCGTTCAAGAAGCCTCTCAAGCACTTTCCTATCTGCAAGACACGGAGATTCAGCATCTGATGTATGTTGATGATGCCATTTTATATCAATTTCCTCACACTGTAGTCCGAACCCTTGCATGGTCGGATTCTCTGCCTGAACACCAACGTCCTAATGTCCAGCAAACAGAGAATTTTCACGATGCAATCCACAATGTGAGTGCTATTTGGAAGTTCGCTACCAGCTCATCCAATTTAGTGAAACTGCGTGAGATTAGTGAACAAATTGAGGAAAATGTTGGCCTTGAGTGTGAATGGTCATGGTTTGATCAGGTAGATATCGCCAGGAAAGGCAATAGCAAAGGCATACGGTTACAGCAATGGGTGGAATCGCAAGGCATGAGCATGAAAGATGTGATTGCTTTTGGTGATAATTATAACGATCTCAGTATGCTGGAGAACGTTGGGTTAGGTGTCGCGATGGGTAATGGCGTTGATGCCGTTAAAGAACGGGCAGATATTGTTACACGGGATAATACTCAACCCGGCATTGCTGAAGTTCTGAGAAGATACGTACTGTAATTCAATTCAACGGGAGCAAATCAGTCCACCGCTCTGCTCCCTATATATAATGTCCTACCTATTTATAGGTGACGATTCAACGAAACACTTTTTATCTGCGCATATAGCCATTGCCCTGCCCGCAAATTAAGCTCTTCCCGCGCCCACGGCGTAATTCTTGCCCACAGGCTATGTTCACTCAATGCTAATTTGACATCAACCTGACCATTATCTTCGAAAAACTCAATGACTTTGACTTGCAAGGTGTTACGGATGCTGCTGGCTTTTGGTGGCTCCAAGACCAACGAAACATCAGATGCATCAATGCGGATACGCAGATCAGTTCCTGGAGAAACATTAACTTGTGGCAACCAAAGAAGTTTGTCAGCCACCGCGACTGCGGTCATTTGATAACGTTGATGATATTCCATCACAGAAACTTTTAGTATGCTACCCAAACTCTCTTTTTGCAGCCACGGACGCAGTGCACTGCTCGACCAGACTTCCTCCAGGGTGCCTGTCGCCCTGATTTTTCCGTTGTCCATGACAATAACGTTCTCTGCCAGACGTAAAATTTCATCCAAACTGTGACTGACATAGAGGATCGGGATTTTGACGTCTTCCAGACAACTTTTCAAGATAAGGTAATAACTCACGTTTACGTGGTAAATCTAATGATGCCAGTGGTTCATCCATAAGCAGGATTTCAGGGGCAGTCAATAATGCACGCCCAATTGCTACTCTCTGTCTTTCTCCACCAGATAATGTGATGGGGAAACGTGACAGCAAATGTGCAATGCCCAACAGGTCAATGATGCTGTCAAACTGGGGTTTCATCTCTGGCGCCATGCCATATTGTAAGTTTCCCTTCACGCGATAATGCGGGAAAAGGCGCGCATCCTGAAAAACATAACCAATTCGGCGCTTCTCTGGTGGTACAAAGATATTTTGTTCTGTATCCACTAAGGTCACCCCGTTTAAAACAATGCGGCCTTTTTGTGGACGGCTCAATCCCGCAATCACATTGATCAGTGAGGTTTTCCCTGCCCCGGAAAGACCAAATATGGCGGTAATGCTTTCTGTCGGCAAAGTGGTATCCACCTGCATGTGCAGCTCCCCCAAACGCTGCTCAAAATTCAACTCTAACATGCTGCCCCCAAACGTTTTCTGCCCCAACGTGTCAGCCATTCGGAAAGCATCAATGAAACCAAAGCCAATACAATAGCAATGACACATAAACGGGCGGCGGCGGTTTCAGCGCCTGGCGTTTCTATCAAGGTATACATGGCAAGGGGAATGGTTCGGGTTTCCCCCGGAATATTGGAAACAAAGGTAATGGTGGCACCAAACTCGCCTAGCGAACGGGCGAACGCCAATACTACGCCAACAATGATGCCGGGTAATGACAACGGCAGAGTAATGGTGAAAAAGACTTTAAGCGAACCGGCCCCCAAAGTACGGGCAGCCTGTTCCAAGCGCCGATCAATGCTCTCCAATGACAACCGAATGGCCCTGACCATCAGCGGAAAGGCTACCACAGCCGAAGCTAATGCCGCGCCTGTCCAATTAAACGCAAAACTGATCCCAAACCAGTCATAAAGAAATTCACCAATGACTCCGCGCCGCCCCATGCTGATAAGCAACAAATATCCCACCACCACTGGCGGTAATACCAGTGGCAGATGAATAATGCTGTCAAGCAGGGATTTGCCAACAAACTGGCAACGAGCCAGCATCCATGCCATTAAGATCCCAAATGGCAAACTGAATAGCACAGCAATCGCTGAGATTTTTAAGCTCAGTAAAATTGCCTGCCATTCATATTCACTTAACATCTCCAAAAGATCCGTTCCTACAGTGGACTAAAGCCGTAACGTTTAAAAATGACAGCGGCTTCAGGGGTTTTAAGATAATCATAAAAATCGCGAACTGCCTGTTTTTCATGACCTTTGACTATTGCCATCGGATATTCCACCGGTTTATGGCTTTCAGGTGGGAAAACACCCACAACTTTCACCTTATTGCTGGCAACGGCATCAGAGCCATAAACAATGCCCAGCGGGGCTTCGGCACGTTCTACCAGCGCCATCCCACTACGCACATTGTTAGTGCGTGCCATCAGTGGATTAACCGTATCCCATGCATGCAAATATTGCAGTGATTCTTTAGCATAAATACCAACTGGCACATGATCAGGATCGCCAACCGCTAATCGCCCTCCCGCCAGCAAAGACTTCCATTTTGTTTCTCGGTTGATCTCAACTTGGTTCAATTGACTCTCTTTCGGAGCAATCAGGACTAGCTGGTTACCCAACAAGGTATGACGAGTATTCTCGGCAATTAATTGTTTGTCAGTAGCGTAATTCATCCACTGCTGATCGGCAGAAATAAACATATCCGCCGGAGCTCCCTGAGCTATCTGGCGAGCCAGTGTTGATGATGAAGCATAAGAGGCAACAATATTGCCCCGTTGCGCTTTTTTATATTGTGCCGCAATATCATCCAATGCATTGGTTAATGAAGCCGCGGCAAAAACCGTTACTTTATCTGCTGCCCAGACGTTTCCAGCAAGCGCAAAAGAAACCACAGCCCCTGTCAGCAACTGATAAACTTTATTTTTCATTTTATCCTCACCTAAGATCACCAATATGGTGCGTTGTATATAACAAGATACAACGTTAAATGAAAACGCTATTCTGAGATTAATCGGCAAGTTGTGAGCCAGTTTTAGCTTTTATGTTGATCTCAATGCAAAAGTGACATATGAAAAGTTGCATATAAAGAAAAGGCAGGAATGGATGATTACCCGGGTAACCGGGTAATAGAAATTACAAAGCTCAAGACTAACGACTGGTATTTTCTGTTTTGGAGATACAATTGAACAATCCTCCAAGCCCGTAAATCAACGCCAAAATAGTCGCCATCACCACGGGGACCATGATCAGCGCAAATCCCATACTTTTAAGCAATTCAAACATGCTAACCTCATATCCTGAGTGACTAATAAATCAACTGTGTTATATCTGAATCTGACATAACACAACGTTAATTGGGTTATTCTAGACAATAAAACAGTAACAGTAACCGACGAAACGTGCGATTCTTAAGGTTCTGTTGTAAAAACTCTCAAATAGTTACCCTAAATAAATCACTATGCAAGCCCAAATATTGTTAACACTAAAATTGCAACAACGCCTGTTTGCTGATCCCCGACGAATTGCGTTACTTAAGCAAATTAAAATCACGGGTTCTATCAGCCAAGGCGCAAAACAGGCTGGGATCAGCTATAAAAGCGCCTGGGATGCCATCAATGAAATGAATCAGCTCGCCGATGAGATCCTGGTTGAACGTGCCACGGGCGGAAAAGGCGGCGGCGGGACCCAACTGACTCATTATGGTGAACGTCTGTTGCAGCTTTATGATTTTCTGGAGAAAATTCAACAAAAAGCGTTTGATGTTTTGAAAGAGGATTCCCTGCCTCTGGACAGCTTGCTTGCGGCTATATCTCGTTTTTCGTTACAAACCAGCGCCCGAAATCAATTTTTTGGTACGATCATTGGCCGTAGCCACGCAAATATTCAACAACATGTTCGTGTTCTGCTGGCAGATGGTAAAACATCAATCTATGCAGCGCTAACGGAGCAAAGTGCCAATCGATTGAATTTAGTCAACGGGAAAGAAGTTTTGGTGTTAATTAAAGCGCCGTGGATAACCTTAACTAAAGATCATCTCTCTTCTGCTTCATTCGATAATATCCTATCCAGCCAAATCAGCCATATTGAAACAGGAGCAGAATACAGTGAAATTATTCTGACACTCGATGGCGGTGAATCCCTTTGCGCTACGTTATCTAACCAGGAAGTGGCACGTTTGCAGCTCCAACCCTATGATTCTGTTATTGCACTTTTCGATGCTGATAAAGTGATTATTGCCACCTTATGCTAAATCAATTGCAAAAGTGATTAACCCTTGATGAATAACAAACAGCTACACATTGACATTGAACATTATTCCGCTTATTTCTGGTGATCCTTTAATTGATGTTGCTTAAAAAGGAAGAAGAATGTCTGAATTGCAAATAACGCAAGGTAGTTTCCGTTTAAGTGACACCCGTACCCTACGGCTACCGTCACTGAAAATGATTTCTGGGGAAAGTTGGGCTTTTGTTGGCGCAAATGGCAGTGGAAAATCTTCATTGGCGCGTGCACTGTCAGGTGAATTAATCCAACTGGCAGGTGACCGTCATTGTTCGTTTCGCACACCAATACGTCTGTCTTTCGAACAATTACAAAAACTGATTGATGAAGAGTGGCAACGCAACAATACAGATTTGTTCAGTGAAGGAGAAGAGGATACGGGACGTACTGCCGCAGACATCATTCAACTTCACCATAAAGATAATGAGTTGTGCCTTGAATTAAGTGAGTATTTTGGTATTAAAAATTTACTCTCGCGACGATTCAAATACCTTTCAACAGGAGAAGTTCGTAAAGTTTTGCTATGTCAGGCATTAATGGTAAACCCGGACCTGCTTATCCTTGATGAACCTTTTGATGGCTTAGACCGTTATGCCCGAGATCAACTCTCCCAATTATTAAGTTCTCTGGCTGCGAAAGGCATTACTTTAGTTTTAATCTTAACCCGATTCCATGAAATTCCTGATTTTATCGAACAAGTCGGTGTACTGGCGGATTGCCACCTGACGCTGGCCGGAAAGAAAGAACGCATTTTAGCAGAATCTCTCGTGGCACAGTTAGCACACAGTGAAGGGCTGAAAAATATTCGTCTTCCCGAAACCGATGAATACCGGGTTGATGAACAACTTCCAGCTGATCAACCGTTAGTGTCAATGCGTGATGTTATTGTCCAATACAATGATAAACCCATTTTGCACGACTTAAGCTGGCAAGTGAACCCTAATGAACACTGGCAAATCATCGGTGAAAATGGCGCCGGAAAATCGACACTTCTTAACCTGATTACGGGCGATCACCCGCAAGGTTACAGCAATGAGTTAATATTATTTGGCCGACAGCGGGGAAGTGGTGAAACAATTTGGGACATCAAACGCCACATTGGTTATGTCAGTAACAGTATTCATCTGGAGTATCGCGTCAGTACCAGCGTTCGCAATGTTATTCTATCGGGTTTCTTCGATTCAATAGGACTTTATCAGGCCGTTTCAGATCGACAGCAACAGTTAGCCGATGAATGGCTGGATTTATTGGGGTTATCGGGAGCAACAGCAACTAGCCCGTTTCATAGTCTGTCATGGGGGCAACAGAGGCTGGTTTTGATTGCTCGCGCTCTGGTGAAGCATCCCGCTTTATTGATCCTGGATGAACCTTTGCAAGGGCTTGATCCTCTAAACCGCCAGTTAGTCCTGCGCTTCATTGATATCATGATTGCTAATGGTGATACGCAGCTTCTGTTTGTCTCTCATCATCAAGAAGATGCGCCACAGTGCATTACCCATCGCCTGCGATTTATTCCTGACGGTGATATTTATCGGTATGAAACTGAAAATATTTTCTTAGAATCGCTGTAATCTTCATTCTTCGCTCAACATATTACGATGATCCCTCTCTTGATGGAGAGGGTTCCTGTACCGTTTTATTTAATCCTTTAATAAAATCAAGTCATATTTTTTTGGTATTTTTTATTATTATTTTTGAATTTTTTAACCATTACTATAAAATCACCGTCCATTTTTAGACTATTTCATTGGTTTTTTTAAAGATAATAGGGAATTATATGGCTTGGGCATTACTTGCCATCGCATTGGCTCTTTTAGAGAGTCGCCAGAAAATTGCTTTTTTCGTCGCACTCTTCGCTATCATTGCTGGGATCAGCACTAACGTGCTTACCTATCCTGCTATCATCACGCTGACAGCGATGTCTCTTTTAGGTATGGCATATATTTATTGCCAAAAAAACAGCAAAAAACATTTTGTCCCCAAAATCGTTATAGAGTTGTTGTTGCTCGTCGGTGGTATTTTACTGTTTGTGCATTACATTCCAGGATTCCATAATCTCAAGTATCTGGATAAAGTGCAGGCAGGCCCGCTCAGCGCACCTTTTTCAATGTATTTCAACTTTGACAAGGCGCTGCTGCCATTTATCTTAATATTCTGTATGCCTACTCTGTTCATCCGAAAACCTTTGGTTGATGCGCCTGCTCACGGATGGGCATTATTGATCGCAGCTATTCCAGCGTTATTATGGCTTGCAACCGTATTAGGCGGATTATCCGTTGAACTCCATTTACCGAATTGGTTCCCAGCTTTTGTTATCGCGAATCTGTTCTTTGTCTCTTTGGCTGAAGAGGCACTGTTTCGTGGCTATATTCAGCAGAAGCTCAGTCAATGGATGAATCCTTACTTAGCCCTTGCCATTACCTCCCTACTGTTTGGCGCTGCCCATTTTGCTGGTGGCGGTTTGCTGATGATTTTTGCTACGCTGGCAGGGTTAATTTATGGTCTGACCTGGCTGTGGAGTGGGCGTTTATGGGTGGCTGTTGCTTTCCATTTTTCACTCAATCTGATGCATCTGCTATTTTTCACCTACCCAATAAAATCAGTAGTCATGCATTAAACTGAATTCCATTTGATCTGAATTGTCTCTCTCTATTCGGGGACAGTTCAGATCATAAACTGCCTGCTATCTCCTTACTTCCAGATATATAATCGCCATAATTATCATCAAACATGATTTTAAACAGGAGATACGAGACTATTGTTTGCCGTTTTGGCCTGTAGCGCCCTATAATGCCCGCCGCGATCTTTTCATTTTGTATTAAAAAGTACTGATAGGAGTTTAAGCTATGGCTGTAACTAAACTGGTTCTTGTAAGGCACGGAGAAAGCGAGTGGAACAAAGAGAACCGTTTTACTGGCTGGACTGACGTTGAATTGTCCGACAAAGGCCGCTCGGAAGCACAACAAGCAGGTCTTCTACTGAAAGAAGAAGGTTTCACTTTTGATTTCGCCTACACTTCTGTTCTAAAACGTGCTATTCACACTTTGTGGAACATTCTGGATCAGGTTGATCAGCAATGGCTGCCAGTTGAAAAAAGCTGGAAACTAAATGAACGTCACTACGGCGCATTACAAGGTCTGGATAAAGCAGAAACCGCAGCCAAATACGGTGATGATCAAGTTAAATTGTGGCGTCGTGGCTTCGCTATTACACCTCCTGATTTGACCAAAGATGATGAACGTTACCCAGGCCATGATCCTCGTTACGCCAGCCTGAAACCAGAAGAGTTCCCAGTTACTGAAAGCCTTGCTACTACGATTGAACGTGTTATTCCTTATTGGGAAGAAGTTATCAAGCCACGCGTAGAAAAAGGCGAAAAAGTCATTATCGCCGCTCACGGTAACTCTCTGCGTGCATTGGTGAAGTATCTGGATAATATGAGTGAAGAAGAAATTCTTGAACTGAATATTCCAACTGCTGTACCACTGGTTTATGAGTTTGATGAGAACATGAAGCCTATCAAACACTACTATCTGGGTAACGCTGCTGAAATCGCCGCAAAAGCGGCGGCAGTTGCGAATCAGGGTAAGGCGAAGTAATCCTCAAAAGTTGCATAAAAAGAATGTTAAAAGCCGGACTGATGCCCGGCTTTTTATGGCTATTTTTGCGATAAATTAGCTTCTGCGACTTTGAACGGCCTGAGACAACTGACGCAGTAACATTTCGGTATCTTCCCAACCAATACAGCCGTCGGTCACACTTTGACCATAAACCAAAGGATTACCATTCTCTAAGCTTTGATTTCCTTCAACCAAGTGACTTTCAACCATAACACCCATGATCGCATTCTCACCACCCGCAATCTGACCGCAGACATCAACACCGACATCCATTTGTCTTTTGAACTGTTTCGCGCTATTTGCATGACTGAAATCAATCATCACTCGGGGAGGCAAACCCGCTTTTTTTAGCCCTTCTTTAACGGCACTGACATGTTCGGCGCTGTAATTAGGCTCTTTGCCACCACGCAGAATAATATGGCAATCTTGGTTGCCTATTGTATTAACAATCGCTGAGTGGCCCCATTTCGTGACAGACAAGAAACAGTGCGATGAACTCGCTGAATTAATCGCATCGATAGCGACTTTAATTGTTCCATCTGTGCCATTTTTGAAACCAACTGGACAGGACAACCCCGATGCCAATTCGCGATGAATTTGAGACTCCGTTGTACGTGCCCCTATCGCGCCCCAGCTCATGAGATCGGCTAAATACTGAGGAGTGATCATATCCAGGAATTCACCTGCCGCAGGTAGTCCCATATTATTAATATCAAGCAATAATTTACGGGCTGTACGTAATCCGCCATTGATATTAAAACTGCAATCCATGCCTGGATCGTTAATCAACCCTTTCCAGCCGATAGTTGTACGGGGCTTTTCAAAGTAAACCCGCATGATAATTTCCAAATCGGCTTTCAATTCCTCACGTAATTTACTCAAACGCTCTGCATATTCTAATGCCGCTTGTGGATCATGAATTGAACATGGACCAATCACTACCAATAGACGATCATCTTCACCAATTAAAATATTATGAATAGATTCACGTGCATTACGAACAGTAATAGCACTTTCTTCTGTCGCCGGAAATTTTTCGAGTAATGCAACTGGTGGCAATAATTCCGTTATTTTTCTTATTCTTATATCGTCATTCTGGTAATTCATTATCCTTTCACCTAATACGTTTACAGTTATTTAAAATAATTTTGTGATCTCAATCTAACTGTTAGGCGTTGTTCTGTAAATAATCTTTGTGAGTAAAAATAGAATACTTTTTTATGGAAAATGCTATTGAAAGTAAAAGTGATGTTAATTCAAATAAATAGACAAATAAGAAAAGAATGTTTTGTAGAAAAATATCAAATAACAGGCCATAGAACGTTAATTATCTATGGCCGATGATCGCGTTTAATTTACACTTTCTTTTGGATGTTATCCGCTTGTTTCGCTGCTTTGATCCACAGGCGAGCGCCATTCAATGCAATGCCTGTCAAAATAATATATTGCAGCGACATCGCCAAAACGCCTTGATAGTAATAAATCACGACACTGATAACATCGATGATGACCCAAATCAGCCAATTCTCTACATGCTTACGCGTCATCAGTATCATTGCCACAATGGATAATACAGTCATCACTGAATCCCAGAATGGGAAAGCATCAGGCTGTAAATCAGGCATGATGATATTAAAGCCCATACCCTGTAGGGCGAGTACTACCACTTTTGCCATATAACCAAATATTTGATCGATATTAAATGTCATGATTAATATGGCAAAGATGGAAACCGCAGCAAAAACAGCCATCTGTTTAGGGTTGAGCCACCGAATTTTAAGCTCTATTTGTTTTTGCTCATTGACTCGGCTCCATGCATACCAACCATAGATATTAGCCGCGAAGAAAAAGATTTGCAGAATAAGGCTAGCGTAGAGTTGAATTTGAAAGAAGATGACAGCGAATAGTGAAACATTAATTAATCCAAACAGGTAATTAATGATTTTTTCCTGACTAGCGAGCCAAATACATAACAGCCCTGCTATCGTACCAATCGCTTCAATATATGAAAGGTTATAGCCGCCCGTTCCTAGTGGTATATGTACTAATATGTTATCAATGTTGAAAAAATCCATACTTTCTTATCCTTACCATAAATAATGTTTAGTATATCAATACAACAAACATGAAATTACGAGATAAATAGGCTGGTTTGCGCTTTGTTGTTTTACATACTAAACAAGATAGCGAATTTAAGAAAAAAAGTCTTTAATTATTTTAACGATTTAAAAACGATAAGGAAAAAATGTGAAGTCAGTAATCAACTTATTAAGTTATCTGCTGCATAATTGATTAAAAGTCAATTGTTGTTCTACCGACTGAGCTAACGACCTATCTAAGGCGTGTTGAGATAAAAATTTAGATGGTGGGTCGTGCAGGATTCGAACCTGCGACCAATTGATTAAAAGTCAACTGCTCTACCGACTGAGCTAACGACCCATCTAAGGAGTACTTGAGGTGAGAGTTTAGATGGTGGGTCGTGCAGGATTCGAACCTGCGACCAATTGATTAAAAGTCAACTGCTCTACCGACTGAGCTAACGACCCATCTAAATCTGTTTGGCAGTTATCCTTGCCAACGGCGGCATATATTACTGATTTCTCAGCATGACGCAACATCTATTTTAGAAAACTTGTTTAAATGCTTATTTAGCAGTCAATTATCCCCCAAAAGACCAATATCTGACCTTTCGGGGATAATTATTACATCCCGGAAAGCTTTTTCTCGGCCATTTTGGCTGCATTAGTACCAGGATATTGCTTAACCACCTGCTGATAAACCGCTTTCGCTTTATCCTTTTGCCCTTTTTCCTGCATGATTAAACCAACTTTATACAGGGAATCACTGCTTTTTTGTGACTTGGGGTAGTCTTTTACGACAGTGGCAAAATAATAAGCCGCATCGTCTTTCTTGCCTTTGTTGTAATTCAACTGCCCTAACCAATAATTGGCATTCGGCAAATACTTAGACTTGGGATAGGATTTGGCAAAGTTTTGAAATGCTACAATCGCTTTATCATATTCTTTGGTGTTGATAGCCAAAGAAACGGCGGCATCGTAATCACTTTTTTCACTTCCTGTACTCGCCGACGCAGCAGATTGTTTATTCCCAGCCGGTGCCGAAGACGCAGCTTACGATTTTCTGGCTCTGAACTCTCTGCACTGGATGGATTAGTGATTTTATCCAATTGCAGATAAAGATCTTTTTGCCGCTCAACAATCTGATTTAATTGATACTGGTTTTCCTGAATTTGACCACGGAGTGTATCGATATCACGTTGAGAATCAGAAAGCTGTTGCTGGAGCTGGGTTAATAATTGACTATGAGCGTCAGAAATACGCTCTAATTGGGAGAGGCGCTCATCTGTGGAGCCTGAGCCGACATTACTGATTGGCGCTCGGGCGGTAGCGGCCCAAGGAGCCGCTACGCCAACCAATAACGACAGACCCAACATATAACGTCTGAAGTTACTGTTCATGCATTACTCTTAGTATACGATCACAGCGCGACGGTTTTTCGCATATGCTGCTTCGTCATGGCCAAGTACAGCTGGTTTTTCTTTACCGTAAGAAACGATAGCAAGCTGATCAGCGGAAACGCCTTTGCCTTGCAGATACATTTTCACTGCGTTCGCACGACGCTCACCCAGAGCAATGTTGTACTCTGGAGTACCACGCTCGTCCGCGTGACCTTCGATAGTCACTTTAACAGATGGGTTAGTACGCAGGAAGGCTGCGTGTGCATCCAACATCTGAGCAAATTCGCTGTTGACGTCGTACTTATCGAAACCGAAGTATACGATGTTGTTGTTTTGCAGCTCTTGCATCTGCTGACGTGCTAATTCTTCAGCAGACAAAGTCTTAGAAGAATTATCAACTGTGCTTACACCAGACTGATCATTATTGCCAGTTTTGTTAGAACTACACGCTGCTACGGCCATGATTGGTAAAGCTAACATCAGCCCTTTTAGCACTTTGTTCAGTTGCATCTCTTTGATCCTTTTATAGTTTGCCATACATATTATTATGCATCACAGATACGGCGACCAGGCAGGGGATTTTACCTGTCCATCGGTAGCCGGAAGACGCGCTTTGAAACGCCCATCAGTCGAAACTAGCTGCAATACAGTTCCCCACCCTTGAGTGGAGCTATAAATCACCATAGTGCCATTAGGTGCGATGCTCGGCGTTTCATCCAGAAACGTATCTGTCAAGACTTGGACAGATCCCGTTGCCAGATCCTGTTTGGCGATATGCTGACTGCCACTCGCTGAGCTAACCATCACAATAAAACTACCGTCAGGGCTAACATCTGCATCTTGGTTTTGTGGTCCTTCCCAAGTTAGGCGTTGTGGAGCACCGCCATTAATATCGATTTTATACAATTGTGGACGCCCACCCTGATCTGAGGTATAGACCAGTGTCTGGCTATCCGGCATCCAGCTTGGTTCAGTATTATTACTGCGGCCATCAGTGATCTGACGGATTTGACCAGACGCTAAATCCATCACATAAAGATTCAAACTACCGGTTTTAGATAGTGCAAAGGCAAGCTTAGTCCCATCTGGAGAAAATGCGGGTGCTCCGTTATGACGCGGAAATGAAGCTACCTGACGCACTGCACCTGTTGCCAGGGTTTGAATAATCAGCGAGGAGCGGCCACCTTCAAATGTAACATAGGCAAGTTTGGCAGCATCTGGCGACCAGGCTGGTGACATCAATGGGTCCGGTGAGCTATGTACGGTAAATTGATTATAACCATCATAATCAGAAACACGCAGCTCATTTCGATACTTACCTGCACTGTTATTTTTAACGACATAAGCTATACGGGTAGTAAATGCACCTCTAATGCCTGTCAGTTTTTCAAATACCTGATTACTGGCTGTATGTGCCGCGAAACGTAACCATTTCTTTTCAACTGTGAATTGTTCTTGTGCCAATACCGTTCCTGGTGCACCAGCAACGTCAACAAGCTGATAAGAAACCAGAAATTTACCATCTGCACTGGGTTGAATATGTCCAACAACAACTGAATCGATCCCCAACGCAGCCCATGCGGCAGGCGTTACCTCTGATGCAGTAGTCGGTTGTTGCGGCATACGAGCAGAATCAATCGGATTAAATTTTCCACTGTTTCTCAAATCCGCAGCAATAATTGAACCAATATTTTCAGGTGATTCACCTGCCCCAGTCCATTTAAATGGGACAACCCCAATAGGACGGGCAGAATCAACACCCTGTGTAATTTCAATGCGAACCTCTGCATGAGCAAGTGCTGCCCACATTACCAGAAAGCCCAATATGACTTTAAACATCTGTTTAAAAGTTTGCTTCATCATCTCTCCCTTATCGCGATCTTTTATCTGCCGCAATAATCCGCCGGATTCTAACAAACGCCAACAAACAAAACTAGATACCTAAATAAAATCTAATAATTTTGTTTGTACATATAAATTATTCGAAAGTTTGCTTAGAGCATAACGATTATCTACCAAACATTTAACTTACTGCGGTTTAAATTCTAGTGTGAAACTCTTAAAATATTCATAAACCTCTTTGCTTGGTGGAGGCGGCATTTTTTTTGCCAAATTAGCGGCAGTAATTGCGGCTCGACATAACGCCGGATCACCCGCTCCCGCTTTGATATCAATCAGTAATCCATCTGGCGCCAGCTTTATATTTAAATCACAAGTACGGCCGATATACAGGCTTGGATCACGAAAATTCTGCTGGATCGCAGCCTGAATCTGTCCCTTGTAATTGTTGATATCAGAATCCGAAGGGCCGCTTTTCTTACCGCCACCTTTTCCTGCCGCAGTCGCTCCCCCCTGCTTAGGTGTATTAGACGTTAATCCACCTAACAGATCATTAACCGTTTGAGCTTGCTTTGCTGCTTCTGCCTTGGCTTTTGCTTTAGCCTCTGCTTCTGCCGCTGCCTTGGCCTTAGCTTCTGTTTTAGCTTTTGCCTCAGCCGCTGCTTTACGTTTTGCCGCCTCTTCCGCTTCTTTCTTCGCCTGGGCTTCCGCTTTCTGTCGGGCTTCCGCTTGCTCTTTTAAAATTCGTTCTTTTTCTGCCAGTGCTTTTGCCGCCGCTTCTTCTGCCTGCTTTTGATCTTCACGCGCTTTAGCAGCAGCAGCCTCAGACTGTTTTTTCTGCGCTTCAGCTTCCTGCAATGCTTTAATTCGCTCTTCTTCAGCCGCTTTCAAACGTTCCTGTTCTTCCGCCTGCTTTGCCCGCAATTCAGCCGCCTGTTGTTCAGCTTTTTTCTTCCGCTGTTGTTCAGCTAACTTTGCATTGGCCTGTTGCTGTTGCTGCTGGTTATATTGCTGAACGACCGCATTCGGATCAACCATAACAGCATCAATGACAGTGCCGCTTTGTCCACCGCCTCCCATTTCTGTTTTTTGCACCAAAGAACCCCAAATCAGAAATCCGATCAGGATAATGTGCAATATTACCGAAATGATAATAGCGCGATTCAGCCTATTATTTTGCTCGCTTGTCTTTCCCACGTTCAACATCCAGAAACTTTAAGTGACAGCCGTTGTCAAGCGCCGACAGGTTGGGTCATTAAGCCCACCGATTTGACACCTGCCTGACGAAGCATATTCAACGCTTTGATAATTTCATCATAAGGAACTTCCTTAGAGCCACCAATCAAGAAAATCGTTTTCGGATTAGCTTTCATCACGGTTTGAGCTTCTGCAACGATTTGCTGTTCAGGTAACAATTCCAAACGCTCCTGATTAACAATCATGCTGTACTGCCCTACCCCAGAAACTTCCACAATGACCGGCGGATTATCAGTGCTGGAAACTGTCTTTGAATCCACCGAATCAGGTAAATCAACTTCCACACTTTGCGTGATAATCGGTGCTGTTGCCATGAAAATAAGCAGCAATACCAGCAACACGTCCAGCAAGGGGACGATATTGATCTCGGATTTTAGCTCACGTCTGCGACTACGAGTGTGCGCCATTCGCTGATTTCCCCTTACGATTTATTACGACTTATTAGTATTGGAAGCAAAAGCCTGACGATGCAGGATAGCCAGGAACTCTTCCATAAAGTTATCGTAAACTTGTTCTAGTTTGTTAACCCGCTGGTTCAGGCGGTTATAGGCCATCACCGCAGGAATGGCCGCAAACAGGCCGATAGCTGTTGCAATCAAAGCTTCAGCAATACCCGGCGCAACCATTTGCAAGGTTGCCTGTTTAACCGCTCCCAACGCAATAAAGGCATGCATGATCCCCCAAACCGTACCAAACAACCCAATATAAGGACTGATAGAACCTACCGTACCCAGAAATGGAATATGATTTTCCAATACTTCCAATTCACGATTTAGTGAAATACGCATGGCACGGGAGGCCCCCGTGATAACAGCTTCTGGAGCATGGTTATTTGCCTGATGTAAACGAGCAAATTCTTTAAACCCGGAATGGAATATCTGCTCAGTGCCACTTAACGAATCACGGCGTGACTGACTTTCTTTGTAAAGGCGAGATAATTCAATACCAGACCAAAATTTATCTTCAAATGCTTCTGCCTCACGGCTGGCGGCATTCAGGATTTTTGTTCGTTGAATAATGATTGCCCAAGAAACGATAGAAAAGCCAATCAAAATCAGCATGATCAGCTGCACTAAGAAACCTGCCTTAAGAAATAAATCAAGGATGTTCATGTCAGTCACTGCTTAAACTCCGCGACAATAGACTTTGGAAGCGCAATCGGCTTCATTTGAGATGAATTCACGTAGACAACAAGGCATTCTGCACTGCTGACAACTACGCCATTACAATCAACAATTCGTTGAATAAATGTCAGAGAAGCACCACGGATATTCGTAACTTCGCTTTCAACAACCAGTTGGTCATCCAGTTTTGCGGGTTTCCGGTAGTCAATCGTCATACGACTAACAACAAAACCAACTTGTTCATCTAGCATAGACTGTTGGTGGAAACCTTTTTCCCGCAACATCTCTGTACGCGCTCTTTCGTAAAAACCCAAATACCGAGCGTGATAAACCACACCACTAGCATCTGTGTCTTCGTAATAAACACGGATAGGCCAACGGAATAACATATTACTCATATAATCCTAATTAGGCGAATTGACGCTGTCACTATACTTAAGACAATAGCGCTTTGGAATGACCTGTCAGTAAAAAAATTTATAGGCCGCCAGCCTATAAAATCACAATTAGTTTACTTAAAGAAATGATATAAGCCAAAAAGAAGAATGAAAAATGCAGGTAACGGATGAAAAAATAATCGCCAAATAATACGGTTAGGATGAAAACCAACACCAAAAGTAACGCCAGAACAAACTGCCCAGATCAATAAAATACCTTGCCATATTTGTAGTGAACTGGTATTGGCGGCAAAACGTACAGGGTTCCAAAACACACATGCAGCAAGTGTTAAGGCGATAATGAGGATAAGAGCCCTCACCAGGCTCTTATCCATAAGTTGGTAGCATTTATCAGCCAACATTATTTTTTGTCACTCTCAGAAGCGTTCTGTGATTCGCTATGCTCAAGTGCCAAAGCAGCAATGATAGCAAAGCTACAAGCCAAGAGCGTTCCGAGAATCCAAGCAAAATACCACATGCCTATGCTCCTTAGTACAGTGAGTGTTTGTTGTTATCAATGTAGTTCTTATCCAAACGCCCGAAGGTTTTGTAATAACACCAAATGGTGTAAGACAGCACAATAGGAATGAAGATAAGTGCAACAACGAACATAATTTGCAACGTCCACTGACTGGATGTCGCATCCCACATAGTCAGACTGACATTCGGGTCAAAGCTTGATGGCATCACAAACGGGAACATAGCAATACCTGAAGTCAGGATAATACAAGCTACTGTCAGTGATGAGAACAAGAATGCCCAGGCACCTTTATCCATCCAGGTAGCCAGCATAGTCAGCAGAGGAAGCAATACGCCCAACACAGGTATCGCCCACAGAACCGGATAGTTATTGAAGTTGGTCAGCCATGCGCCTGCCTGCTGGATAACTTCTTTATGTAACGGATTGGACGCCGCATTAACATCCAGTCCTCCTGTTACAACATAGCCATCAATGCCATAAATCAGCCATATCCCTGCCAACAGGAATGCAATTGCCGTTATCGCTGCACAAACATGGGTCGAGGTACGGGAGCGCAGATGCAGTTCGCCTGTTGTACGCATTTGCAGATAAGTTGCGCCCTGCGTCACAATCATCATCAGGCTAATCACTCCGGCCAGCAATCCATAAGGGTTCAGCAATCCAAAGAATGAACCTTCATAGGAGACACGCAGATAGGAATCGACTGCCAGCGGTACGCCTTGCAGCAAGTTACCAAATGCCACCCCGATAACCAATGCAGGTACGAAGCTACCGATAACCAGCCCCCAGTCCCACATATTACGCCATTTTCTGTTTTCCAGTTTCGAACGGTAATCAAAGCCAACCGGACGGAAAAACAGGGCTGCCAAGACCAGAATCATTGCCACATAAAAGCCAGAGAAAGCAGCTGCATATACCATCGGCCATGCGGCAAACAGGGCGCCACCCGCGGTAATTAACCAAACCTGGTTACCATCCCAGTGCGGGGCAACTGAGTTAATCATGATGCGGCGTTCGGTATCATTTTTACCAATGATCCGCAGCAGGATACCCACTCCCATGTCGAAACCATCAGTTACTGTGAAACCGATCAGTAACACACCAATCAGCAGCCACCATATAAATCGTAATACATCATAATCAAGCATAAGTGGACTCCTGCTTACTCAATATTATTCGCTGAAGAAGCGGTTTTTTGTTCAAAATGGTAACGTCCTGTCTTGAGGCTACTTGGGCCAAGACGGGCAAATTTGAACATCAAGAACATCTCTGCGATCAAGAACAAAGTGTACAGACCACAAATCAGCACCATTGAGAAAATCAGATCGCCTACACTGCGTGTTGAAGACGCGACAGCAGTTGGCAACACTTCACCAATCGCCCATGGCTGACGACCATATTCTGCGACAAACCAACCTGCCTCAACGGCAATCCACGGCAATGGAATGCTGAACAATGCAGCACGTAGCAGCCACTTATATTGACCGATACGGTTACGGAGAACACTCAGGAACGATAGACCGATAACCACCAACATAATAAAGCCAGCAGCAACCATGATACGGAATGCAAAGTAGAGTGGTGCTACACGCGGAATAGAGTCTTTCGCTGCGGCTTTAATTTGCTCT
This sequence comes from Xenorhabdus sp. SGI 60, assembly GCF_056632175.1. Classification (NCBI taxonomy): domain Bacteria; kingdom Pseudomonadati; phylum Pseudomonadota; class Gammaproteobacteria; order Enterobacterales; family Morganellaceae; genus Xenorhabdus; species Xenorhabdus sp. SGI 60. The sequence goes on from NZ_CP196860.1 coordinate 2,747,399, forward strand.
TCTGTCGCATCCGTTACGTTTTGGGTATAACGCTTCACGAGCATACCATAGCCAAGATCTTTCTTACTTTCATTGAATGCACTGCGAACACTTGGATCAACATTACCTGCACGCAGTTCTTCCAGTAATTCATAGGCCTTAAGACCGTTACGGATACGCTGCTCATGCTGGCTCATCAAATCACGCAGACCAACGACCGGTGTATCTGTAGAGCGGGTAGCAATCAAACCTAAAACGTAAGGGATTTGGATGGAATATTTATTTTCCATTTTGTCCTGATCAGGAAGACCAATCAGCGTGAATGAAGCCGGAGGTGGCTGGGTTTCCCACTCTGCTTCAATAGCTGCCAATTTGGTTTTCTGCACGTCCCCCATTTCATATCCAGATTCATCACCCAGAACAATGACGGACAGTACCGCAGCCATGCCAAAACTGGCTGCAATAGCAAAAGAACGTTTGGCAAACCCTAAGTCGCGCCCTTTGAGCAGATAGTAAGAACTGATACCCAGTACAAAAACGGCACCTGTGACATAACCGGCTGCAACAGTGTGAACAAATTTCACCTGAGCAACCGGGTTAAGTACCAGTTCGCTGAAGCTCACCATTTCCATTCGCATGGTTTCGAAGTTAAAGTCAGACGCAATCGGGTTTTGCATCCAACCATTCGCAATCAGGATCCACAATGCAGAGAAGTTAGAGCCTAATGCAACCAGCCAGGTAACCGCCAAGTGTTGTTTCTTACTCAATCGATCCCACCCGAAGAAAAACAGACCAACGAATGTGGATTCGAGGAAGAATGCCATCAGACCTTCGATGGCCAGAGGCGCACCGAAAATATCACCAACATAATGTGAGAAATATGACCAGTTGGTTCCGAACTGGAACTCCATGGTCAAGCCCGTTGCGACACCCAAGGCAAAGTTAATACCAAATAACTTACCCCAGAATTTTGTCATATCTTTATAGATTTGTTTGCCAGAAAGGACATATACCGTTTCCATGATCGCAAGCAAAAACGCCATACCGAGCGTTAATGGTACGAACAGAAAATGGTACATAGCAGTTAAGGCAAACTGTAATCGTGACAGTTCGACAATATCAAACATCTTGACTCCTTGCTCCTAGCAGGAAGACACCGACTTGCGGCAACCCGACTTCGTAAAACGAAAGTCTCGTAACTACCAGCAATAAATGCCTCAAACACAACAATGAATTATTACAAAATCAAAAATTCAATAGATACCACAATAATATTACGCCTATATTCACATACAATAAATAGCTTTTACGTGACTCAGCTTAGAATTCTGAATATAGATCAACAATATCATACATTCTCAGATTAATACCTATATATACTAGATCAATTTAATCAAGTTTAGCGAATACAATCCAGAGTAATAAATTGATTTTAGTCAATTTTTTTCTTATTTTGTTAATCTTTACAGCTATTATTTCATTATGGTTTACTTGATGTTAATAAGTTGTTATTTGCAATGGATTGTAATTTATTTTTTGCTGTAAAATGCATTAGAAAATTAACTTTTCTTTTTCATTCTTTAAAGAATATATTTTTTCGATATTTCCAATTTAATTAATAAAATAAATAGATTTCACTAAAATCCAGTTCAATTAAATTGAAAAACAACGGATCTTATAAATGAACTAACCCATTGTTAATATTATAAATAAAATAAAAGGCCACCCTAAAGCAGCCTTTTTCTATCAAAAGAGTTTATTTTATGCTTCTTATGCCAATAACACTTTTACAGCATCGCCAATGTCTGCAAGGCTACGCACCGTCTTCACGCCCGCCGCTTCCAGAGCAGCAAATTTCTCGTCTGCTGTCCCTTTACCACCTGCGATAATCGCTCCGGCATGGCCCATGCGCTTACCTTTAGGTGCAGTTACACCCGCAATATAAGCAACAACCGGTTTAGTCACATGTTCTTTGATATAAGCCGCAGCTTCTTCTTCGGCTGTACCACCAATTTCACCAATCATGACAATCGCTTCTGTCTGTGGATCTTGCTGGAACATTTGCAGAATATCAATGAAGTTCGAACCCGGGATCGGGTCACCACCGATGCCAACACAGGTAGATTGCCCTAACCCAGCATCTGTGGTCTGTTTAACCGCTTCATAAGTCAGTGTGCCTGAACGGGAAACAATGCCCACTTTACCTGACTTATGAATATGCCCAGGCATAATGCCAATCTTACACTCATCAGGTGTAATGACACCCGGACAGTTAGGACCAATCATACGAACACCGGCTTGATCCAATTTTTCCTTAACGGTCAACATATCGAGTGTTGGGATGCCTTCTGTAATAGTGATGATCAGTTTAATGCCCGCATCAATCGCTTCCAAAATGGAATCTTTACAGAATGGTGCCGGAACGTAGATTACAGAAGCAGTTGCCCCCGTTGCTTCAACGGCTTCACGTACGGTGTTGAATACAGGTAATCCTAAATGCTCAGTGCCACCTTTACCCGGTGTTACGCCACCCACCATTTGAGTGCCGTAGGCTATCGCCTGTTCGGAGTGAAAAGTACCTTGGCTACCAGTAAAACCCTGACAAATCACTTTGGTGTTTTTATCGATTAAAATAGACATTATTTATTCTCCGCTGCTGCGACTGCCTGTTTAGCTGCGTCTGTCAAACTGGTAGCTGCAATGATGTTCAAACCGCTATCCGCCAGTTTTTTAGCACCCAGTTCAGCATTGTTTCCTTCCAGACGAACGACTACCGGTACGTTAACACCCACTTCTTCCACCGCACCAATAATGCCGTCAGCGATCAAGTCACAGCGGACGATACCACCAAAGATATTAACCAAAACCGCCTTAACATTTTCATCTGACAAGATGATCTTGAATGCTTCGGTAACACGCTCTTTTGTTGCACCACCACCTACATCAAGGAAGTTTGCCGGTGCACCACCGTGCAGTTTGACAATGTCCATCGTTCCCATTGCCAGACCTGCACCATTCACCATACAACCAATATTGCCATCCAGTGCAACATAGTTCAGTTCCCACTGTGCAGCCTGAGCTTCACGTAAATCTTCCTGTGAAGGATCGTGCATTTCACGCAGTTCAGCCTGACGGAACATAGCATTACCATCAGCGCTCAATTTTCCATCCAGACAAACCAGATCACCTTGCGTTGTGATCACCAGAGGGTTGATTTCAACTAATGCCAAATCACGCTCTAAGAACAGGTTAGCCAATCCCAAGAAAATCTTGGTGAATTGACCCACTTGTTTACCAGTCAAACCAAGTTTGAATGCCAATTCACGGCCTTGATACGGCATAGGACCAGAGAGTGGGTCGATAATGGCTTTATGAATGAGTTCGGGCGTTTCTTCCGCCACTTTTTCTATTTCGACGCCACCTTCAGTAGAAGCCATGAACACTACACGACGTGTACCGCGGTCAACAACAGCCCCGAGATACAGCTCCTTGGCAATATCAGTTGCCCCTTCCACCAAGATCTGATGAACAGGTTGCCCCTGCACATCTGTCTGGTAAGTTACCAGTCGTTTACCCAGCCATTGTTCAGCAAAAGTGCGGATATCTTCCTTACTGTTGACGACTTTCACGCCACCAGCCTTACCGCGGCCACCTGCATGAACCTGACATTTAACGACCCAAGGACCTGAACCAATCTTGGATGCTGCTTCTTCTGCTTCGCGCGGTGTGGTACAAGCATAGCCAGCAGGTGCTGGTAAACCATACCGTGCAAAAAGTTGTTTTGCCTGATACTCGTGTAAATTCATGATGTTCTATCCATAATTTAATTTAAGAAAGGTAAATTACCTTCTATTTTGTTGCTCTGGATATGACCAGCCCCAAGGGACTGGCCTGCATATATTTTTACATCAACGTCGTACTACTTCAGACTTGGCGGAGTTAACACTCTCCGCCGATAGTGATGCTATACATCCAGCAACAAACGTGTTGGATCTTCCAGCATTTCTTTGATGGTCACCAAGAAGCCGACTGACTCGCGACCGTCAATCAGACGGTGGTCATAGGACAGTGCCAAGTACATCATCGGAAGGATCTCAACCTGACCATTTACAGCCATTGGGCGATCTTTAATGGCATGCATGCCAAGGATCGCGCTTTGTGGTGGGTTAATGATCGGGGTGGACATCAGGGAGCCGAAAACACCACCATTGGTAATGGTGAAATTACCACCAGTAAGTTCCTCAACGGTCAATTTACCATCGCGGCCTTTGATAGCCAGCTCTTTGATGCTTTTCTCCATGTCAGCCATGCTCAATGCATCTGCATCACGCAATACTGGTGTAACCAGGCCACGTGGTGTAGATACAGCAATACTGATATCAAAATAGTTGTGGTAAACCACATCCGTGCCATCAATGGAAGCGTTCACTTCTGGATAGCGTTTCAACGCCTCAACAACCGCTTTCACATAGAAAGACATAAAGCCCAGACGTACACCATGACGTTTCTCAAACGCATCACCATACTGCTTGCGCAATTCCTGAATTGGCTTCATGTTGACTTCATTGAAAGTCGTCAGCATTGCCGTATTGTTCTTCGCTTCAAGCAAACGTTCTGCAACACGCTTACGCAAACGCGTCATTGGGACACGTTTTTCACTGCGGTGTGGCAATAAGGATGGCTGTTCAGCAGATGCAGCGGGCTTATCACTCTCTTTTTTATTCTCAGCGACATATTTTTCGATATCTTCACGGACAAGGCGACCACCAACACCACTGCCTTTAATGGCAGCAGGATCTAAATCATGCTCTGCAATCAGACGACGAACAGCAGGGCTTAGAGCATCGTTGCTTTCTTCTTCCAAAGATGCGGTCTGACGCTGCGCTGGCGTTGCCTCTGTTTTGGCTTTTACTTCGGCAGGTATCCCCGTGCTGTCACCTAAACGGATACGACCTAACAGTTGTTTTGACAGAACAGTGGCGCCCTCTTCTTCCAAAATAGATTCCAAAACACCTGCTTCACTTGCTGGTACTTCCAAAACAACTTTATCCGTTTCAATTTCAACCAGCACTTCATCACGCTCTATGGTGTCACCTGGTTTTTTATGCCACGTTGCAACAGAGGCATCTGCAACAGATTCAGGAAGGTCTGGAACCAGAATTTCTACGCTACTCATTTTCTATCCTTAATTTATTCAACGTTCAGTGCGTCATTAACCAGTGCTTGTTGCTGCTGCTGGTGAACAGACGGATATCCCACAGCCGGGGAAGCAGATGCCGGACGACCTGCATAACGTAAAGACGCCCCAAATGGGATCGCTTCACGGAAATTATGTTGACTGCAATACCAAGCCCCTTGGTTCAGCGGCTCTTCCTGACACCAGACGAAATCATGAACATGGGCATACTGCTCAAATTGAGCTTGCAGCTGCTGACGTGGGAATGGATACAGCTGTTCAATACGCACAATAGCAACATCGGTCTGTTCATTCTTACGACGCTGTTCCAGAAGATCGTAATAAATTTTGCCGGAACAAAGCACAACGCGCTTAACACCTTTTGGATCCAAAGCGTCAATTTCACCAATTACTGGCTCAAATTTGCCATTCGCCAATTCATCCAGAGTAGACACTGCCAATGGATGACGCAGTAACGATTTCGGTGACATAACGATGAGAGGACGGCGCATACCACGCAGAGCCTGACGACGCAGCATGTGATAAACCTGAGCTGGAGTCGATGGTACGCAAACCTGCATGTTTTGTTCAGCACACAGTTGCAGATAACGTTCCAGACGTGCCGATGAGTGCTCTGGTCCCTGCCCTTCATAACCATGTGGCAACAGCATAACCAAGCCACACATACGGCCCCATTTCTGTTCGCCAGAGCTGATAAATTGGTCAATCACAACCTGAGCCACGTTGGCAAAGTCACCAAATTGGGCTTCCCAAATCGTCAGGACACGCGGTTCAGTTGTTGCATAACCGTATTCAAATGCCAGTACAGCTTCTTCTGAAAGGACAGAATCCCATACGTTAAATACACCCTGTCCATTGTGGATATTCGCCAAAGGTACATAAACAGAAGCATTGTTTTGGTTATGAATAACGGCATGACGGTGGAAGAAAGTACCACGTCCCGCATCTTCACCAGAGATACGGACAGGAATACCTTCATCAACCAAGGTCGCGTAAGCCAGTGTTTCCGCAGCACCCCAGTCAAACAACTTATTGCCATTCGCCATTTCTGCACGGTCGCCATAGATTTTCGCAACACGTGAGTGCATTACCACTTCGGCAGGAACAGTACTGATGCTTTTGCCAAGATCTTGCAGACGTTTCATATCCATCTTATGTGGATACTCTTCATCCCATTCGTGGTTCAGGTAGGGTTCCCATGTGAATGAATGCAGCCCCATTGGACGCCATTCATCGACAACACATTCACCATGATCCAATGCATCGCGATACAGATTCACCATCTCAGTAACGTCATTGGCTTCCAGCAAACCTTCCGCGACCAGCTTATCTGCATAGATTTTACGTGCAGTTGGTTGTTTTTTGATTTGCTGGTACATTAGTGGCTGAGTTGCACTTGGCTCATCAGCTTCGTTATGACCGTGGCGACGGTAACACACCAGATCGATCATAACGTCACTTTTGAAGGTATTACGGAAGTCAAGCGCCAGACGTGTGACGAATGCAACAGCTTCCGGATCATCTGCATTAACGTGGAAAATCGGTGCCTGAACCATTTTCACAATATCAGTACAATATTGTGTTGAACGAGCATCTTTCGGGTTGGAAGTGGTGAAGCCAATCTGGTTGTTCACTACGATACGAACCGTACCGCCAACTTCATAACCACGAGCCTGAGACATGTTCAACGTTTCCTGAACAATCCCCTGCCCTGTGACTGCGGCATCACCGTGGATGGTGACAGGCAGAACCATGTTGCTACGGCCTTCATCAAGACGATCACGGCGGGCACGTACAGAACCGATAACAACAGGGCTGACAATCTCAAGGTGAGAGGGGTTAAAGGCCAGTGCCAAATGCACCAAACCCCCTTCGGTTTCAAAATCAGAAGAAAAACCTTGATGGTATTTTACGTCGCCTGTACCCAGATGCTCTTTGTGTTTACCCGCAAATTCGTCGAACAGATCTACCGGTTTTTTACCCAAGAGATTGACCAACACGTTAAGGCGACCACGATGAGCCATTCCCAAGACCACTTCACGGGTACTTTGTTTACCTGCGTGACGGATCAACTCTTTTAACATAGGGATAAGTGCATCGCCACCTTCCAGGGAGAAACGTTTCGCCCCTGGGAATTTAGCACCTAAATAGCGTTCCAAACCTTCCGCGGATGTTAATTCTTTCAGGAAACGACGCTTTTCTTCCGCACTAAATTGTGAACTGACTGTCACTGATTCCAGACGTTGCTGGATCCAACGTTTTTCTTCCGTATTGGTGATGTGCATATATTCCGCACCAATTGAACCGCAATAAATGCGTTTCAGCGCGTCATACAGATCAGCCAATTTCATGGTCTCTTTACCAATGGCAAAAGAACCAACATTAAACGTTTCTTCAAAATCCGCTTTTGTTAAATTATGGAAAGCAGGATCAATATCAGGTACAGGTTCCTGCTTCCATAATCCCAATGGATCAAGGTTTGCATGTTGGTGTCCGCGGAAGCGGAATGCATTGATGAGCTGCAAAACTTTGACTTGTTTTGCATCCATTGCTGGATCGCTGACTGAAGTGTGATAACGTGTGGCATCTTTTGCCAGACGACGGAAATAATCGCGTGTCTGTGAGTGAAGTTGTTCGCCGCTAAATCCTGCTTCCGGTAATTGTTGGAAAATTTCTCTCCAACTTGCATCAACAGAATTAGGATCGGTTATATAGTCTTCATAGATTTGCTCTATGTAAGACTGGTTTGCACCAGCCAGAAAGCTTGAGTCCAGCCAGTCCTTCATTGCGCCGTTCTGCATTGTGATCCCTTAAGCTTTAAAAGCTTTAGTTTTCGCCGTGGTTAACAAATACCGCTTAATTAGCGGTGTTGATAAAAGGTTCATTTGGACGTGCTTAATGCATGTTCTTCTATGGGTTTTCCTACCCTTCAAGGAACCTTTAAAAACCGAATATCAGTTTTTAAAGATCCCTTTATTTAGAAACATACTTCGTTTTTAGCAGCAGGCAATTTATCATTTTTCATTCTTTAATGCCCTCCACTGATTTGATATTTATTTCAAAATTGTGGAGGGCAACATTATATGCACTATTTACACACTATTTATGTGTTATTTATGCACAAATTTTTATTTTGCTATGCGCTATGTTTCAGCAACATAGATTTAATATGACCAATCGCTTTTGTCGGATTCAATCCCTTAGGACATACGTTGACGCAATTCATAATTCCGTGGCAACGGAAAACACTGAATGCATCATTCAGATTATCCAATCGTGAACTTGTTTCAGTATCACGGCTATCAATCAGGAAACGGTATGCCGCTAAAAGACCGGCTGGGCCGATAAATTTATCTGGATTCCACCAGAATGATGGGCAAGACGTTGAGCAACAGGCACATAAGATACATTCATACAAACCATCCAGTTTTTCACGCTGTACTGGTGATTGCAGGTGCTCACGCGCGGGTGGATTTTTACCATCATTAATCAGATAAGGGCGGATTTTCTCATACTGCGCGTAGAACTGCCCCATATCAACAACCAAATCACGAACTACAGGCAAACCAGGCAATGGGCGAATAACAATTTTTTTATTGCCACGACGCAACGCTGAAATAGGTGTAATACATGCCAAGCCGTTTTTACCGTTCATATTCACGCCATCAGAGCCACAAACCCCTTCACGGCAAGAGCGGCGGAATGACAAGGTTGGATCTTGCTCTTTTAGCTGGATGAGCGCATCCAGCAACATCATATCGCGCCCTTCCTCTGCTTCCAGTGTGTAGTCCTGCATACGAGGCACATCATCGACATCTGGATTATAACGATAAATGGAAAATTCAAGTTTCATAATCTATCTCTCCGCAACTGGAACATCAGCAATGCAATTAGTAAGAACGCACTTTCGGCGGAAATGCTTCACGCAGCGTTGGCTGCATATTCACTTCACGACGAGTCATGCTCTCAGTTTGCGGTAAGTACAGGCTATGGCACAGCCAGTTAGCATCATCACGCTCTGGATAGTCAAAGCGGCTATGAGCACCACGACTTTCTGTACGGAAGTTCGCAGCAACCGCAGTTGAATAAGCTGTTTCCATCAGGTTATCCAATTCCAAACATTCAATGCGTTGGGTATTGAATTCTGATGAAGTATCATCCAGACGCGCATTTTTCAGACGTTCGCGGATCACTTTCAGCTCTTCCAGTCCTCTTGCCATCGCATCACCTTCACGGAATACCGAGAAATTATGCTGCATACAAGCCTGCAATGCTTTGCGGATTTCCACTGGATCTTCACCTGAACGGGTATTATTCCAACGGTTCAGACGTTGAAGTGCTGCATCGACATCAGATTCGCTGGCATCACGGCTCGTACCCTGTTCCATCAGGCATTCTTTCAAATGCAAGCCTGCGGAACGACCAAATACCACCAGGTCAAGCAGTGAGTTACCCCCCAGACGGTTTGCGCCGTGAACAGATACGCAAGCAATTTCACCCACAGCAAACAGGCCAGGGATGACCACATCTTCGCCTTTTTCATTGACTGTCAGCGCCTGACCCGTAATCTTAGTTGGAATCCCCCCCATCATATAGTGACAGGTTGGGATAACAGGGATCGGCTCTTTTACTGGATCGACATGGGCGAAAGTACGGGATAATTCAAGGATACCTGGCAGGCGGGATTCCAACACTTCTTTACCCAGATGATCCAGTTTCAGTTTGACATGCGGACCCCATGGGCCTTCACAGCCGCGGCCTTCACGGATTTCGATCATCATAGAACGTGCGACTACATCACGACCAGCAAGGTCTTTAGCATTTGGCGCATAACGCTCCATAAAGCGTTCACCATCTTTATTTAGCAGGTAACCACCTTCACCACGACAACCTTCTGTAACCAAAACCCCCGCTCCAGCAATACCCGTTGGGTGGAATTGCCACATTTCCATATCCTGAACAGGCACACCTGCACGCAACGCCATCCCCACACCATCACCGGTGTTGATATGCGCATTAGTCGTGGATTGGAAAATACGGCCGGCACCACCCGTGGCCAGAATAGTCGCCTTAGCTTTGAAATAGACCACTTCACCAGTTTCGATACAAATCGCGGTACAACCGACAACGGCACCATCCTGATTCTTAACCAAATCTAGCGAGTACCATTCAGAGAAGATAGTCGTGTGGTTTTTTAAATTCTGCTGATACAGAGTATGCAATAGCGCGTGACCGGTTCGGTCAGCAGCAGCGGCAGTACGAGCGGCCTGCTCGCCACCAAAATTTCTGGATTGCCCACCAAATGGGCGTTGGTAAATACGGCCATCATCCAGACGGGAAAACGGCAACCCCATGTGTTCCAGTTCCAAAATAGCTTCTGGGCCAGTCTTACACATATATTCGATGGCATCCTGGTCACCAATATAATCGGAGCCTTTCACCGTATCATACATGTGCCATTCCCAGTTATCGTCATGGGTATTGCCCAAAGCAACCGTGATCCCACCCTGTGCTGAAACTGTGTGGGAACGGGTTGGGAATACCTTGGAAATTAACGCACAAGATAAACCCATTTGTGAAATTTGCAGTGCAGCACGCATACCTGCGCCACCAGCACCAATAACAACAGCGTCAAACTCTCTTACCGACAGTTTCATTTATGCACCCCACACCACAATTGTTCCGTAAATCAAATAAGTTAACAGCGCTACGATAATCACCAGTTGCAACACCAGACGCAGTGCGAGCGGTTTGACATAATCTGTCAGTACCTGCCACATTCCAATCCACGCATGAACCAGAATGGAAAGCAGAGTCAACACAGTGAATACTTTAGTGAGGGATGAAGAAAAGAAACCTCGCCAGACTTCATAGGTAATATCCGATGTTGTTGCGACAAAACCGACGAGATAGAGGACGTACAAAACAATAATAATTGCGGATGCACGCAATAGCAGCCAATCCTGAATACCTGTACGACCCAAAGCGGATGCGTTGCTTACCATAATAATACCCCAGCCAGAATAGACAGAATAACCGCGATCGCTATTGCTACTTTGGCAGATGCACTACCGGTAGCGAGATTTTCTTCCAGGAAACCAAAATCCATCAACACATGGCGAATACCTCCACAGATGTGGTAAGCCAGCGCCGTCAATATCCCCCACAGGATAAATTTGGCGAAGAAGCCAGTCATGATTTCAGATGCTTGCAGGAAGCCTTCTTGCGAAGACAGAGACATCCCCAATAACCACAGCAGAATGCCAACTGCGATAAAGGTAATGACGCCTGAGATACGGTGCAAGATCGACGCTATCGCGGAGACGGGTTGGTTAATCGTCCGCAGATCAAGGTTGACAGGTCTTTGTTTTTTCACAATTTTGCCCACAAAGCTTTTTTTTATTTTCCATCCTCCGGTCCTGGGCGGGAATCAGACAGCGCGAAGAGGATACAAAGACACAACATAATTAACTTAAACAATCCCTACTGTTCATCAAAAGTTGTGATTTGGTTACGCTGGGTGCTCCTACATCAGGATAATCCGGAGACCTCACGGAAGTATAAGTACTTCACATTGTTATTACAATTGCCACACAATATGATTATTAACATTTAGCTTGAACAGTGAGAAAGATCACGCTTCAAACATTTTTCATAAAATCAACAATCTTGTTTGACAAAGATTAAACATTTATCTTACATATATGTCGTTATATATTATTTGCCATCATTTTATGATGCAAAATTAATCTTAACGAAAAATAAAAGTTATGTAAAAGTATCATATAAGCACAAAATGATAACATTTTATGTAAATAATACTTTAAACATAACTTCCAAAAACTTTTTAACAACCTGAAAACCATTGTCGTCCGTAATGAGATTTCAGCGTTAAATGTGATACCAGCCTGATTTTAAATTCTCTCCGGTAGCACAATGCCTTCGGCACAGTATAAATTGCGCCTATCTGGTTGTTAGGGGTTATAAAAAATAAGCGCTAAGGAGATATAAATGGCTGATAAAAAGGCTACGTTGAACATAAATGGTTCAGCTGCTATCGAACTAGACGTACTAACGCCGACCCTAGGTTCTGAAGTGATTGACGTTCGTACCCTCGGCTCAAAAGGCTTCTATACTTATGATCCAGGTTTTACTTCCACTGCCTCCTGTGAGTCGAAAATCACCTATATTGATGGCAATGAAGGCATTTTGCTACACCGTGGTTTTCCCATCGATCAGCTTGCAACGGAATCGACCTATCTGGAAGTCTGTTACATTCTGCTATATGGCGAACCCCCCACTCCCGAAGAATACGAAAAATTTAAAACTACGGTGACTCGCCATACTATGATCCACGAACAGATCACCCGTCTGTTCCATGGTTTCCGCCGTGATTCCCATCCAATGGCTGTACTGTGTGGTGTCACAGGCGCACTAGCGGCCTTCTATCATGATGCTCTGGATGTCCATAATCCCCGCCACCGTGAAATCACTGCTTACCGCCTGCTGTCCAAAATGCCAACTGTTGCGGCAATGTGTTACAAGTATTCCCTTGGACAACCTTTCGTTTATCCACGCAACGATCTGTCTTATGCTGCTAACTTCCTGTACATGATGTTCTCAACACCGTGTGAGGAATATAAAGTTAATCCAGTATTAGAACGCGCTATGGATCGCATTTTCATTCTGCATGCTGATCATGAACAAAATGCGTCAACTTCAACGGTACGTACTGCGGGTTCTTCTGGTGCCAACCCATTTGCTTGTATTGCTGCGGGCATTGCATCCCTTTGGGGACCAGCACATGGTGGAGCAAATGAAGCCTGCTTGCGGATGCTGGAAGAGATCCAAACTGTCGAACACATTCCTGAATTCATCGCTCGCGCCAAAGACAAAAATGACTCTTTCCGCCTGATGGGCTTTGGTCACCGTGTTTACAAAAACTACGACCCTCGCGCGACAGTGATGCGTGAAACCTGCCATGAAGTGCTGAATGAACTTGGTCTGAATGACAGTCTGCTGGAAGTGGCAATGGAATTAGAACGCATTGCCTTGCATGACCCCTACTTCATAGAGAAAAAACTGTATCCAAACGTTGACTTCTATTCAGGCATTATCCTGAAAGCGATGGGTATTCCGTCGACCATGTTCACCGTGATTTTTGCTATTGCCCGTACGATTGGCTGGATTGCCCACTGGAATGAAATGCACGATGAAGGTTTGAGGATCGCCCGTCCGCGCCAACTTTATACTGGTCACACGCAACGCGATTTCAAGAGCCAGCTGAAAAAGTAATTGAATCAATAACACTATTCATATCCAGTCAAGTTCTGGCATATTTTGAATAGTGTATTTCTGCACCTCTTATGTTAGTTTTTATTCTGATATTAGGGGTGTAGTTTTGTTTTATCTCTTTGAACCCGCCATATATTCTCTTGGCGGCCTCCCCATGATTTTGCGAAAAAATGTCACAAATGCACTATCATTGGCAAAACCGAGTTCCAGTGCAACATAGGATAACGTTTTATTCTGCGCCAATAACTCTATTGCCTTTACCAATCGCCATTGCTGCCGCCACTGTTGATAATTCATTCCTGTCTCACGCTGAAATATCCGGGTAATGGTTTTCTCACTGGCGCCAATATAAGTAGCCAGTATGTGTAATGGTGATGGCAATTGATCAAATGACAAATGTGCTAAACGCCGATCAGAGGGTAGCGGTAATAAGGTTGGTTCCCTACGAGCCTCACGGATCTCATCAAAAAATAGTGCTAACAAATTTGTTCCTTTTCCCTGATACCAATTAGAATCCAAAGAAGATGTCGCGATACGCTCCAAAAGGGCCTGTAATAGTGGTGTGGCTTCTAATATTTCACTTTGCGTCGAAAACAGAAAATTCCAAGTAACTAGAATTTAAATAAATAGAACGATAGCCTACAGAGCCATGCATTTCTGCCCGATGTCGTATCTTGGGGGGTATCCATGCCACTCTGGTTGGAGGCAGAACAGAAATTTGGTTTGCCAATGTGATCTTGATACAGCCCCGCTGGGTAAACAACAACTGCCCCATATTATGTTGATGAAAGCCCGAATCGTATTGCCCCATTTCTGCTGCGATCCCTATCACAGGCATATCCAAGCTATCAGGATCAAAATAATCACTTTGTTGCAACCACGCCATGTTGATTCCTTCTGATTTAATGTCCGATTAAATAAACAAATAGTCTTTATTATCATAAAAAGACAGTGACCATAATGCTAACCTTTCAAGCCATTACTTATCAGCAAAAGAAAAAAATCATGCAAACTAAACCATCACTTTGGCTCGCTATTGCCTTGATGATGTTCCCGCAGATCGTAGAAACCATCTATAGTCCCGCATTAACCAATATTGCTGCTGGATTTTCCGTCAACTCAGAGCAAGCAGGCCAAACATTATCACTCTACTTTTTTGCTTTTGCCTTTGGTGTTGTCGTATGGGGACGTATGTGTGATGTCATTGGCAGACGCCCAACCATGATTGCTGGTCTATCACTCTATAGCCTCGCTTCCCTGCTGGCATTATTGACACAACAATTTTGGTTATTACTCGTTGCCCGAATGCTGTCTGCTTTCGGAGCCGCCGTTGGCTCTGTCGGCACACAAACCATTATGCGTGATACTTATCGTGAGGAAGAGTTAGCGCGAGTCCTTTCCATTATGGGAATTGCCTTAGCAATCAGTCCTGCTATTGGTATGCTCAGTGGTTCAATATTGAACTATTTTGCTGGCTATAAGGCAGTCTTTGCTGGGTTAATTATTCTGGCAGTTATCCTGATCTGTTGGTCTATTACCCGATTACCAGAAACCCGGCCAACTGACGTAACAAAAGTGGCTTTATTCAGCACAGTAATTATGATGCTTAAAGATATTTCAATTTGGCGAAATGCGTTTTTGATCGCATTTTTTAATATTTGTTTATTCAGCTATTACCAATTAGCACCATTTCGTTTCCAGCAATTTGGGTTATCACAGAAAATATTTGGTTATACTGGCTTGTTATTAACTTTCGGCGTTGCATTAGGCTCGCTATTAAACAAATATCTATTAAAACAACAATGGATATCAACCCAATTAGTTACCCTTGCCTCATTAATCAGTTTATTCAGTGGGATCGGTGTATACCTGCTCGAAAATAGCGGGCTTTTTATTTTTCCAATATTGGGAATAGTTATCGCTTATGGACTGGCGATCCCAAATATTTTAGCTACTGCATTAACTAACTATTCAGACAGGCTAGGTACAGCTGGTGCTTTACTTGGGTTGTTTTACTATTTGCTGCTGGGACTTGGTTTGGCATTGGCAGGCTGGAGTCAGGCATTAGGCAGCGTATTAATATGCTGTGGGATTGCAATGATTATTTTATCTCTCTTGCAAGATAAAAAGCCCCACTTCCCAAAATGGAAATAAAACCCAGGGGCTAGATAATAATTTACTAAAAAATCAAGCCGGATTAGGAATATCGATAAAAGTCACATCCAACCCATAATTATTCGTCAACCATTCACCGAGCGCTTTGATGCCATAGCGCTCTGTCGCATGGTGCCCTGCCGCAAAAAAATGCAGTCCCATTTCACGGGCTACATGAATAGTTTTTTCCGATACTTCTCCTGTCACAAAAGCATCAACGCCAAACTCAGCCGCCTGTTCAATAAAACCTTGGCCGCCGCCTGTGCACCATGCCAGTGTGCGGATCTCTTCCGGTGCATTATCACCACAATGCAGGACCTTTCTCTCCAGGTTTTTTCGAGACGTTCAGTCAATTCTGCCGGTGTAACAGGCTGTTCAAAAGCACCATGAGGAAGAAGAGTATCAATCTCGCCGATAACCTTTATACCCATCTGACGAGCCAATTGGATATTGTTACCCAAAGCAGGATGGGCATCTAACGGAAGATGATAGCCATACAGGTTGATATCATTGCAAAGCAGTGTTTGCAAACGGTGCCGCTTCATGCTACGGATAACCGGGGATTCATTCTTCCAAAAGTATCCATGATGAACGATGACAGCATCTGCCCCAAGACGAACGGCTTCATCCAATAGTGCCTGACAAGCTGTCACGCCGGTAATGACCCGTTGAACATGGGGGCGGCCTTCCACCTGTAATCCATTGGGGGCGTAATCTTGAAATTCACGGATCTTCAATTCCGTATTGAGCACATGCTCCAATTCAACATTGTTCATCACATTCTCCCTGCCACTTAGCATTTTCTTTAGCATAAAATACATACCTGCCATGGATTAAGTCAAAATAGATTGGTTATAAATCCAATATAAAACAAAACACCTTGCCAGCATAAACCGACAAGGTGCCAAAATACTATAGTTCAAATGTTATATTCAACATGCCCGGTTAGGCTACATCGTCATGCAATTTTAGTGATTTCGGTATCTGACGCCGTTTCCGAACTTTCCAGCCATACTGGCTTATCACTGGTTTTTAACCATACTTTATGCAGATAGCTATAAAAGCGGGCACGATCATGACGAAACAGCATAACAGGAAGCGCAATGACACCCAGTGATATAGCGCCAATACGCCGCAAGAGAATCTGATGCCAAGAGTATGCACGATAAATAGACATTGATACCCCCCTCGTGGGCTTAACCTGTAATATGCATAAAATTTTATCCGATAAAATGAAAACTTACCACTCATCCGACCACTTTTTAGTGATATAAATTACCTTTTTTCTTTGATTGCGTAATTTAATTACAAAATTATACTTAAACAGAAACAAAACAAACAAATTGAAAACAAAAAATTAACTCAACATAGTTTGCTACACTTGCCCTATGATGCTTTATCGTTGAATTCCAAAGATCATTTATACTTTTTTACGCTTACAAGAATTCTTTTAATAACTTCTTTGTATGGTATTTCTATGCTGTAACTGACTATTTCTTGAAGAAATAAGCAAGGAGATACACCACCATGAATATCTTTCTGATCCTTGGCATTTTTCTGGTGACGCTATTACTGGGCTACCTAATTTATGCGTTATTGAATGCGGAGGATTTCTAAATGGCAATATCCGCTTTTTTACTGATTGCCAGTTTCCTGCTCATACTATTTCTATTGGCTAAACCGCTTGGTATCCTGATTGCCAGACTCGTCGAAGGAGAGCTACCTCACTGGCTAACCAAAACAGAAACTATCTTATGGCGTTGTTGTGGCCTGCAAAAACCGGGCAGCAATGTTAAAGAAATGAACTGGTGGCAATATGCTCTCACCATCCTCATATTCAATATAGTCGGGCTATTACTACTGTTTACGCTGCTGATCAACCAAGGTCACCTGCCACTGAATCCACAACATTTTGTTGGCATGAGATGGGATCTGGCACTGAATACCGCGATCAGTTTTATCACTAATACCAATTGGCAAGCTTATAGCGGAGAAAATACCCTCAGTTACCTGAGCCAAATGGCCGGATTAACTGTTCAGAATTTTCTGTCTGCGGCAACGGGAATTGCCGTGGCTTTTGCCTTAATGCGGGCGTTTTCCCGTCAAGGCACTAAAACAGTGGGAAATGCGTGGATAGACATTACACGTATCACTGTATATCTCTTACTTCCGCTTGCGATCATTGTGTCCTTATTCTTTGTCAGTCAAGGCGTTATTCAAAACTTTTCTCCCTATGTCCTCATCCATTCCCTTGAAGGACAGCAACAATGGCTTCCTATGGGACCCGTTGCTTCCCAGGAGTCCATAAAACTTTTGGGAACCAATGGCGGCGGATTTTTTGGCGCCAACTCAGCCCATCCATTTGAAAACCCAACTGCACTCAGTAACTTTGTTCAGGTTCTGGCTATTTTTTTGATCCCCTGTGCCTTATGTTTCGCATTCGGTCTGGCTGTTGGCGACAACCGTCAGGGATATGCCCTGCTGTGGGCAATGAGTATTATTTTCATTATTGCCACCAGCGTTGTGATGTATGCCGAAACCGCAGGCAATGCCCATCTCATCCATCCCAATATCGGTAACCACTTTAATATGGAAGGCAAAGAAGCCCGCTTTGGTATCCTTGCCTCTTCTCTCTATAGCGTTGTGACGACAGCCGCTTCCTGTGGTGCCGTAAATGCAATGCATGACTCCTTTACCGCGCTGGGTGGCATGATACCGCTCTGGTTAATGCAGATTGGTGAAGTTATATTCGGTGGCGCAGGCTCCGGGCTTTATGGCATATTGCTGTTCGTTCTGCTTGCCGTATTTATCGCGGGCTTAATGATTGGCCGGGCACCAGAATACTTAGGCAAAAAAATCGATGTCTATGACATGAAAATGGCCGCACTCGCGATTTTAATCACACCTTCGCTGGTTTTATTAGGTACTGCTTTAGCAATTTCAATCGATGCAGGTCGCAGCGCTATTGCCAATCCCGGCGCTCATGGTTTCACCGAAGTACTTTATGCTTTCTCATCCGCAGCTAACAACAACGGAAGTGCCTTTGCCGGACTCAACGCCAACAATATTTTTTACAACCTGTTGTTGGGAATAGTCATGTTTCTTGGGCGCTTTGGCATCATTCTGCCTGTTCTGGCAATCGCGGGTTCCATGGTTAACAAAAAACGCCAGCCGATTAGCAGTGGTACCTTACCAACCCACGGTTCTCTCTTCATCGGGTTACTCATTTTGGTCATTTTACTGATTGGTGCTCTTACGTTTATTCCTGCTCTGGCTCTTGGCCCTATTGCAGAACATCTACAACTTTGGCCGTGAGGTTGAGAGAGTGAGGTAACGCATGAAAAATAAACAACAAGTATTATTTGAACCTACTTTAATTCGCCATGCCCTGATCGATTCGTTAAAAAAATGTCATCCGGCCCAACAATGGCGCAATCCGGTCATGTTCGTTGTCTATGTGGGAAGTTGTCTGACCACCGCCTTATGGATCGGCATATTAGTGGAACAATTGACAGGCAGCGCACTCTTTACCGGCACCATTGCACTCTGGTTATGGTTTACGGTCCTGTTTGCCAACTTTGCGGAAGCACTGGCCGAAGGACGTAGTAAAGCTCAAGCTTCCAGTCTGAAAGGCGTAAAAAAAACCAGTTGGGCGACCAGACTGGCCTCCCCCAACTGTGAAGCCACAAAAGAAAAAGTCACCTCCGACACCTTGCGCAAAGGCGATATTGTGCTGGTAGAAGCCGGAGAAATTATTCCTTGTGATGGTGAAGTTCTTGAAGGTGGTGCTTCTGTTGATGAAAGTGCTATTACAGGAGAATCGGCGCCCGTTATCCGCGAATCCGGCGGCGATTTTTCCTCTGTCACCGGAGGTACGCGAGTTTTATCAGATTGGTTAATCGTCGAATGCACAGTCAATCCGGGAGAAACCTTTTTAGACAGGATGATCTCAATGGTTGAAGGCGCCAGGCGACGTAAAACCCCCAATGAAATCGCCCTCACCATATTACTCACCGCGCTGACCATTATTTTTCTGCTGGTTTGTGTAAGTTTGCTGCCTTTTTCCTTGTTCAGTGTTCAGGCTAACCAATCTGGCGCCCCGATTACACTTACTGTTTTGATTGCCTTACTGGTTTGCCTGATCCCCACCACCATTGGCGGGTTACTGTCAGCTATTGGCGTTGCGGGTATGAGCCGGATGTTGGGAGCCAACGTTATTGCTACCAGCGGGCGAGCCATTGAAGCCGCTGGGGATGTCGATGTTTTGCTACTCGATAAAACGGGTACTATCACGCTAGGAAATCGTCAGGCATCCCAATTTTTACCCGCATCGGGCGTAACGGAACGGCAGTTGGCTGATGCCGCTCAACTCTCTTCTCTCGCAGATGAAACACCAGAAGGACGCAGTATCGTGATTTTAGCAAAACAACGGTTCAATATGCGTGAACGTGATCTGCGAGAATTAAACGCGACATTTGTCCCCTTCTCCGCAATGACGCGCATGAGTGGCGTCAATATTGGTAATCGCATGATCCGCAAAGGCGCTGTCGATGCTATTCGTCGCCATATTGAAGCTAATCATAGCCATTTCCCGGATGTGATTGACCAATTGGTACAGCAAGTTGCGCATAAGGGAGGAACACCTTTGGTTGTTGCTGAGAACCAGCAGGTTTTGGGCGTTGTTGCCTTAAAAGATATTGTGAAAGGCGGAATTAAAGAGCGCTTTAGTGAAATGCGCAAAATGGGGATCAAGACTGTCATGATCACGGGTGACAATCATCTCACAGCCGCTGCAATTGCCGCCGAAGCAGGCGTTGATGACTTTCTGGCAGAAGCCACTCCCGAAGCGAAACTTGCCCTTATCCGCCAATATCAATCCGAAGGGCGTCTGGTTGCCATGACGGGTGATGGTACAAACGATGCGCCAGCACTGGCACAAGCAGATGTTGCCGTTGCCATGAATTCAGGTACACAGGCGGCGAAAGAGGCAGGCAATATGGTCGATCTGGATTCCAATCCCACCAAGTTGATCGAAGTTGTCCATATTGGCAAGCAGATGCTAATGACCCGTGGGGCTTTGACCACATTCAGTGTTGCCAATGATATTGCTAAATATTTTGCCATTATCCCCGCCGCTTTTTCAGTCACATACTCACAACTTAATGTGTTGAACATCATGCATCTTCACTCTCCTGAATCTGCGGTACTGTCTGCGGTTATCTTCAATGCGATAATCATCATCTTTTTACTGCCATTGGCCCTAAAAGGCGTCAGTTACCGCCCAATGAATGCATTGTCACTCTTGCGCCGCAATCTATGGGTATATGGCTTTGGTGGCCTGCTTGTGCCTTTTGTGGGTATCAAGCTTATTGACATATTGCTCACTGCCTTAATGTTTAACTAACGATTTTTTAACTACAGCGTATTTAAAAATAGGTGCTTCAAATAAGGTGATGAAAAATGATCTGGTTACGTTCTTCCATTATTCTGCTGGTATTTCTTAGCTTAATCACGGGGATTACCTATCCATTACTGGTGACGGGAATATCAGAATTTTTATTTCCCTATCAAGCTAAAGGATCGCTAATAGAACAGAATGACAAGCTGGTTGGCTCTGAATTAATGGGTCAAAATTTTACCAAATCCATCTATTTTCATGGGCGGCCTTCCATGACAATCGAAAAACCGTACAACACTTTGTCATCTGGAGGCAGTAATCTCGCGATAACCAACCCTGTATTGAGCAGCAAAATACATCAAAACATTATCCGGGTACGCTTATTTAACCATCCCGAAAACAATCCGCTTCCTGTTGATTTAATCATGGCATCGGGGAGCGGACTCGATCCCCATATATCCCCAGAGGCGGCTGAATTCCAGGCTCAACGTGTGGCGATAGCCCGTCACATGCCACTTGAAGTCATTCATAAGCTCATTCAGCAACACATTCAATATCCCCTGCTGGAATATATGGGGCAACCCATAGTCAATGTACTGGAACTGAATCTGGCGTTAGATAACCTGGACCAGAAAGGCAGATCAGAATATGGCACAAAATGAACCGCAGCGTCCTGATCCTGATGAATTGCTGACACTGGCAAACGAAAAACCACGCGGCAAACTAAAAATATTTTTCGGGGCTTGTGCGGGTGTCGGCAAAACCTATGCCATGCTGCAAGAAGCTCAGCGGCTGCTGGCGCAAGGTTTAGATATCATTGTCGGTGTTGTTGAAACTCATGATCGGCAAGAGACCGCCGCCTTACTGAAAGGGTTGCCCCGATTACCCCCCAAATATTTCCGCCATAATGATCGCCGGATAGCAGCATTTGATATTGATGCCGCCCTTGCCCGTCATCCTGCCATTATTCTGATGGATGAACTGGCATTCAGTAACCCGAAAAGTTGTCGCCATCCGAAGCGCTGGCAAGATGTCGAAGAATTATTGGAAGCTGGCATTGATGTACTGACTACCATCAATGTACAACATTTGGAAAGTTTAAATGATGTTGTCGGCGGCATTACCGGTATTCGCGTTCGGGAAACCGTTCCTGATCATATCTTTGATCAGGCCGATGATGTTGTTCTGGTCGATTTGCCGCCAGATGATCTGCGCCAACGGCTTAATGATGGCAAGGTTTATATTTCAGGTCAGGCCGAGCGGGCCATTGAACATTTTTTTCGCAAAGGGAATCTGATTGCCCTGCGTGAATTGGCGTTGCGTCGCACGGCAGATCGCGTCGATGACCAAATGCGCGCTTTTCGTGATACTCGAGGAAAAGAACCCGTATGGCATACGCAAGAGAATTTACTGCTGTGTATTGGCTACAACACCGGCAATGAAAAACTGGTTCGAAAAGCAGCTCGCCTGGCAGCAAAACTCAACTGTACCTGGCATGCTGTTTACGTTGAAACCCCCAAACTACATCGATTGCCAGAAAGCAAACGACGTACCATTTTGCAAGCCTTAAAGCTGGCACAAGATCTGGGTGCTGAAACCGCAACACTCTCTGATTCCGATGAAGAAAAAGCCATCCTGCGCTACGCCAGAGAGCATAATTTGGGAAAAATTCTGATTGGTCGCTATTACAATTCACATACCAATTTCTTTGGCTTTAAATGGTATCGTGACTTTTCAGAGCGTCTGGGAAAACTCGGTCCTGATTTGGATTTGATTATTGTTGCATTGGAAAATAAAAAAAACAGAGACAAAGAGCCAAAAGATAACCGAACATTCAATGATAAATGGAGAGTCCCGATTCAGGGTTTTTTGATGGCTATCGTACTCTGTGCCCTTATTACCCTCTTTTCCCGAACTTTCTTGCTGACCCTTGATAAAGCCAACCTGGTCGCACTCTACCTGCTCGGTGTTGTCATAATCGCGCTGTTTTATGGCCGTTGGCCATCTGTCTTTGCTGCTTTTGTCAATGTCATCAGTTTTGATCTTTTCTTTGTCCAACCACGTTGGTCATTGGAAGTCAAAAACATACAATATCTGCTCACATTAGCTGTAATGCTGATTGTCGGAGCCGTTGTTGGCAACCTCACTTCCGGTATTCGCTATCAAGCCAGAATAGCCCGTTATCGCGAAAAACGAACACGACACCTGTATGAAATAACGCGTACACTGAGCAAAGCTCTGAACGAAGAAGACGTAGCCCGTATCAGCTATCACTTTCTATCCAACAGCTTTCAGGCAAAAACAGGTCTGCTGCTGCCAGATAGCAACCAGCATTTATATCAAGTGAAATCCACTAACGGTGGTCAGATGCAGATCGATGAAGCGATCGCCAAATGGTGTTTTGAGAAAAAACAACCTGCTGGAGCTGGTACTGATACATTACCGGGTGTCCCTTATCAATTATTGCCTATCGCTACGCCCTCACAGGTTTTTGCCGTTCTTGCTATTGAATCTCCTAACCTGCGCCAGTTACTGGTGCCGGAACAACAGCGGCTATTACAAATCTTCACGGGACTCATTGCCAATGCGCTGGAACGCTTGTACCTTACCCGCAGTGCAGAATCCGCCAGGTTAGAAACTGAACGGGAGCAACTGCGTAATTCATTACTGGCAGCCCTATCTCACGACTTACTGACTCCATTAACCGTACTATTCGGGCAGGCTGAAATACTGATGTTGGATTTATCGACAGAAAGTTCGCCCCATACTCAACAGGTTAACCAAATTCGCCAGCAAATTCTCAGCCTTTCGCGACTGGTCAATAACCTGCTTGATATGGCACGACTGCAATCAGGTGGCATTCAGCTTAATCTTGAATGGTATCCACTGGAAGAAATTGTTGGCAGAGCCTTGCACGCTCTGGAACATTCCCTTAATCGTTATACTGTAGCGCTTTCTTTACCTGACGCTTTATTGCTGCATTGTGATGCCGTCTTACTGGAACGTGTTTTTATCAATTTGCTGGAAAATGCCATTAAATACACTAACGGACAAACCCCCTTAGGCATAAAAGCCACACTCGAGGAAAAAAATATTCAAAAACAGGTGCATATTGAAATCTGGAATGCAGACTCTGGCATTCCATCAGGGCAAGAAAAACTTATTTTTAATAAATTCTCACGCGCCAGCAAAGAAACAGCCATATCCGGTGTCGGGTTAGGTTTGGCAATCTGCCGATCCATTATTGAAATCCACGGTGGAAAGATATGGGCGGCTAACAATAAAAAAGGGGGGACCAGTTTTCATTTTCTTCTACCGTTAGAAGATCCGGCAAAATTGAAAATGCCCCCAGAGAAATATGAGTATGGTTAACGTAAATACAGCCAGTGCCTGTACGTAAAACCGTGGCTTGCTCACATCAAAAATAACCCCATTTTTTGCCGGATTTTACTCTTTCCTGCGCACAGGCAAACCTGTTCCACGAATTCCTGCTTGCGGCAGGACTAATACGGCGGCTGACCACGCAGGCATGGTTACCTCACCATTTTCTGTTATTTGTATTCCCGCTGCTAAAGATATTTCACCTAATTCACGTTGAATAGCGTTTAATTTCAATTCCTTGATATTAAGATCTTTGACAGTCACAGGCCAAGGAGCAGCATTAATAACGATGACCAAACCATCAAATCTCCGGTCATAATCACGCACGGTCGTATTACCATCATCAATCGTCATGACCAATAAACCCATTTGCTGATGGGGACCAACATTGGCAAAATCGACCCGCTGCCTGACAGCATCACCATCACCAAGTGTCATCAATGGTGAAAATTGACGTAACTGTAATAGCTCCTGATAAAATGCCATCATCTGTAATAATTCAGTTTGGCTCGGTTTTTCTACTTGATTTTTTACCCGATTAATCAATGGATAATTTTGGCCGTCGTTATCACGTTCAGGTAGCCCCACATCATAGTTATTGTCTTTATAGTTATAACTAACTCGATTAAACCAGTCGCCAGCGTCATAAGAATCACGGGTAAATGATTTTGAACGCAATAACTCTGAACCTTGTTGATCGAAAGCCAGGCCTTGCCCAAGGAATACCGTTGCCAGGGAGATCGCCTGCATACGGACCCTTGTCATCAAATCCGCCTCTTGGGCTGCTTTATAGCTAATAATGTCCCACAATGTTTGATTATCGTGCTTGGATACATAATTAAGTACTTCAATAGGATCTGACGCATAGCCCGCAGCACTGCCTTTATAATCAATTTCCTTGCCTGTTTTCACATTCCCATCTTTATCGATCATGACGAAATCAGCCAAATTGCCAGCCATGCCAAGACGTACCAGATCCCATAAATGACGAGTCTTATCCGCATCTAAACCAGAAATTTCGTTCGGCAATATTCCGGCACCATTACCGACTCCCTGATGACTACGAATACTGTCAGCAACATCAAAAGGCCCACCTCCACGTACCGCATCTCGCAGCCTGTCAGAGAAAGTCCCGATGCCAGTTCCTTTAAGATTGGCTTGCGATGCGATTTCAAATCGATCATCTTGCCCAGAATCCCATCCCTCTCCGAGAAAATAGATCGATGGGTTAATAGCCCGTACTTTTTCCAGTGCCGATATCATTTGCGCTTTGGGATGATAACCCATTAAATCGAATCGAAATGCATCTATCTTATAATCTTTAACCCAGGTCACCAGTGAGTCTTCAATCAGTTTGGCAAACATACGACGTTCAGGTGCCGTGTCAGCACAACAAGTATTACTTTCAATCTTGCCTGCTATTTCATCCAAACGGTGGTAATACCAAGGCACAATCTTATCCAACACCGATGTTCGGGATACAGGGCCTGCCGAATCGGTATGGTTATAGACAACATCCATGATCACATTCATCCCTAATTGCTGTTTGATAGCCTGTATCATGGAGCGAAACTCTTTTATACGACCGGAACCTTCTGGATCAGTCGCATAAGAGCCTTCCGGTACTGAATAGTGAAACGGATCATAGCCCCAGTTATAGGAATCCGTCTTTGCCACCATCATAGTTAACTCCTGCACTTGCGGATTATTGATGTTGTCACCACGCTGCAATTGCTGAAAAACTTCCCGCACAGTCAATGAGCTATCGCAATAACCCGCAAAACGACTCTTTTTCACCATTGGATTGATTTGGCACAGACGACTAAAAGGGTGATCAAGATCAACCACCTGATCGCTAAATTCATTAATGGAAGCGATATCGAACACAGGCAATAACTCCATATGAGTCATCCCCGCCCGACTTAGCGCCTTAAGGTGCCTGAACATCTCACTGTTCTTGTCAGTCAGTGCCAGATACTTACCACGCCAGGCTACTGGTATCGTGCTGTCGGCAACGGAAAGATCGCGGATATGCGCTTCATAGAGGGTCATGCGGGCAATATCTGCGGGGGTATTCTGCGGATGTGGTGCCAGCAGGCTATCCCAATTTTGTGGTT
Organism: Xenorhabdus sp. SGI 60; assembly: GCF_056632175.1. Taxonomy (NCBI): domain Bacteria; kingdom Pseudomonadati; phylum Pseudomonadota; class Gammaproteobacteria; order Enterobacterales; family Morganellaceae; genus Xenorhabdus; species Xenorhabdus sp. SGI 60. The sequence goes on from NZ_CP196860.1 coordinate 2,773,920, forward strand.
TCAGTGATGCATCATCCAAATTGACGACCTGGCTATATTCTGAGTTAGTAGACAGGCTATAAGAATAGGGATCGGTCACTTCATAACGTTCAATATTGCGGGAATCAGGATGGTAAACCTTTAAAGCATAGCGATAGTAAGCGCCAATCAATTCCTTGTTACCTTGCCATGACCAGGAGCCACTCGCAACATTACGCTCCATTGAATGATTGGCGACAATTTGTTTATCTTGATTATAAATGACCAGACTGACCTCTTGGGCAGTCGGTGCCCACAAACGGAAAATCACGCCTTTTTCGTTTATCCGTGCCCCATATTCCAGTTTATCCGCAGCATCGGCGAAACGCTCATCCAACGCCCCCGCCGTTTGTACTTGAGTTGCCGATATTAGCAAACCTTGCCCATTAGCAGCCAAAGCCACCAAATCGCCAGCCAGTAGAAGATCAATATCTGTTCCCTCTGGCAGACGAAATGCTGCCCATTTTGCCAGATGAGGAAACTTCCTTGCCATCTCTTGACTTAAGTTCGTCGGCGTTAAAGTCAGATACTTATCGGTAAAATAACCCTGGTCATTAGCTTCTACTTTATGACTGTGATTGTAATACAGGCGAACAATAGGTTGGCCTGCCCCACCTGGCCATAATAATGTTTGTCGATCAATCCAATGTGCCGAGGCTTGAGAAATTTCTGGTTCAGAATGACAACGATAGATTTGTTCACTGTCGGATATTTTCTTCAAACTATGTGCCATCATTTCCTCCTGGGTTTTGAACGAATGATTTTTATTTTGTATACAGCTATCTTGTACGCAACTTGTCAGTGATAAAATGAATAGGCTGCTAAATACAATAAGATAAACCTTTCTCCAAAAGACAGATTTCATAGCCAAACCTTTTTAATAAAAAGATCACATCAACTCTATTTTTAATAAAAATGAAAATAATGATTAAACATTGTATTAGATAAGTTCACCTCATCCTTTATTAATAAATATCAGGAGTAGGTTAAAGGATGAGCTATCTTCTGTGATATTAATTAATTGTGCTTTCAAATAATTAAAAAGTGGCGGCAATTTGAAAAATAAAGCGCATAAATATTTTTAACATTTTAATGGAATTGTACATATTCGGATCAACAAAATTAGCCTATGATGCATTGCTCTGATACAACACGTTAATATCAAACACAGGGTTAATTGAATATGAGTACATGGCTGATTTATGCCTTACTCTCCGCGCTAATGGCAGCGCTAGTCGCTATCTTTGGCAAAGTTGGGTTGCAAAATCTGGATGCCAATACCGCAACCGCCATTCGCGCTGTTATCATGGCACTGTTTCTGGTTGGTGTTGTCGTTGTGCAGGGAAAATTACATCTTATCTGTGAAATTTTCGCCAATCGTAGGGCACTGCTGTTTATCCTGTTAAGCCGCAGCAACCGCTACGGCTTGTATTTTTGCCAGCCAGAGCCAGCCAGAAATAGAAACCAGTTAACCCGCAGCAAATACCTGATTAACGATTTCCTGTGCCTCTTGTTCAATTTTTTCACGATGCTCCGCACCAAGGAAGCTTTCGCAATAGATTTTATAGGCCTCTTCCGTACCAGAAGGACGGGCGGCAAACCAACCATTGTCACTCATCACTTTCAGGCCACCAATGGAAGCGCCATTGCCCGATGCGGTTGTCAGGCGAGCGGTAATCGGATCACCTGCCAATCTGTCGGCCTTAACCATTTCCGGTGACAATTTGGACAGCAATGCTTTTTGCTGATGAGTCGCCGGTGCCTGAATACGGCTATAGCTTGGCGTACCAAATTTGGCCGCCAGTTTATCGTAACGCTGCTGTGGATTTTCACCGGTCATTGCAGTCATTTCAGCAGCCAACAAGCAAAGAATGATGCCATCTTTATCGGTTGACCACGGAGTACCATCAAAGCGCAAGAAAGATGCTCCGGCACTCTCTTCTCCACCAAAACCCAACTCGCCTTTATATAATCCATCCACAAACCATTTAAAACCGACGGGGACTTCCACTAATTCACGCCCTAAATCGGCTACAACACGGTCAATCATGGCGCTGGAAACCAGTGTCTTACCTACGGTGATATTTTCCGGCCATTGTGGACGGTGACGGAATAGGTAATCGACAGCCGTGGCTAAATAATGGTTAGGATTCATCAAACCAGATGGTGTAATAATCCCATGACGGTCATAATCAGGATCATTGGCAAAGGCCAAATCAAATTTACCACGCAGCTCCAGTAACCCCGCCATTGCCCAACGGGATGAACAATCCATACGGATCACGCCGTCATGATCCAGTGTCATAAAACGGAATGTCTGATCGACCTTATCATTAACCAGAGTCAGATCGAGATTGTAATATTCCCCAATCCGCTGCCAGTAGGCAATTCCAGAGCCACCCAGTGGATCAATACCAATCTTTAAACCTGCCTGCTGGATCACCGCCATATCCACAACGTCACCTAGCGCAGTGATATAAGGATCGATCAAATCTTGAGGATGCAGATAGCCACTTTTTAATGCCTGTTCATAAGAAAGACGCTTGATCCCACTAAGAGCAGTTTCCAGTAATTGATTGGCACGCCGTTCAATGATGGCCGTCAGATCGGTATCGGCTGGCCCGCCGTTAGATGGATTATATTTAATACCCCCGTCTTCTGGCGGGTTATGGGATGGCGTGATCACGATACCATCAGCCAAATTTTTTCCCTGACGGTTATGGCATAAGATGGCATGGGAAATGGCAGGTGTCGGCGTAAACCCATTATTTTCCTGCACAATCACATCCACACCATTCGCCGTTAACACCTCCAATACGGAGATAAATGCAGCTTCTGAAAGCGCATGGGTATCTTTACCCACATAACATGGCCCTGTAATTCCATGTTGCGAACGCACTTCCGCAATGGCCTGCGAAATAGCCAAAATATGCGCTTCGTTAAAACTATTGCGTCCAGCGCTGCCACGATGGCCGGAAGTACCGAACTTGACATTGTGTGCCGGATTTTCAGGATGTGGTTGTAAGGTGTAATACTGTGAAGTGAGCTGAGCAACATTGATTAAATCATGTTGCCGGGCGAGCTGCCCTGCTCTCGGATGAATGGCCACTTTATTATTTCTCCTGGGAGACCGCACAGGCTTATTGCCAGTACGGTACTAATAAGTTAAGCGATTGTATTAACAGTAAAGAAATTAACCGAGTTAAATAGTGCCACACACTTTCTCAATCAAATTTGCCGGAAACTTCATATCCTGCATAATATGTTCAATCATGCTGCGTTTACGGTCAGTATTGGTATTAGTGATCACCCAGAAAGGCGTACCAGAGATATGCCGAGGCTTAGTTTGCTTGCCACTGGCCAATAAAGTGTGCTCATCACCGGCGAAATAAGTACGGGTACGGCCATGCATCGCTTCCGTTGCTTTGGAAAAGCTTTCGCTGTTCAGGCTATGCAATGCAGACAGGATCAGCATAAAGCGTTCAACCGATTTTTTCTTTTCAGCGTACTCATCAGAAAGCAATAATTCACGAATAACGCGAACAGCATCACGGGAACGGGCAACTGGGGTTTTAACAACAGGTGCAGGATCGTTGGCAGGCTCTGTAATTTGTACTGGCTGCCCGGCGTCTAACTTCAATATGCGCCGTAAAATATCAGATGCACTTTCACCGATATGCAAAGTTTGGCTTGCAATAAAGCGGTAAAGTTCTTCATCAACTTCTATCGTTTTCATTTCTATCCAGTACTGTTCTTAATGAAAAAATTATCTTGAGATTATAAGATATAATGCCACAAAACAAAACAATTAAACTTTCAATAACTTAAAGTGATTCTTTTTAAAATTGACAATCTTTAGGAAAGCGACTTTCCTTTAAAATAAATCAATTAGTTACAACTAGTTCATCCTATTGAGTTTGTCACAGCTTACGTATCATGATATTAAGCATCTCAATATTAAACATTGGATAAATGGTATTAAATTCAGGCAAATCATGAAGTCAAATTGTCAATTAAATTATCATCTTCACACTGTAGAAAATCTGCAATCTTCAACTCCCATTGTCTTGATTCATGGGCTTTTTGGCGATTTAAACAATTTGGGAGTATTGGGGCGTGATCTACAGCAACATTATCCGGTGATCCAAATTGATGTACGTAACCACGGTATTTCTCCCCGTATGGAAAATATGGATTATCGCGATATGGCGCAGGACGTCCTGGCACTGCTTGATGAACTAACCGTGTCCAAAGCCATTATTATCGGGCATTCTATGGGGGGCAAAATCGCCATGACCATGACGGCCATTGCGCCGGAACGGATTGAAAAGATCGTGGTGATTGATATGGCTCCCGTCGCTTACCCGGTTCGCCGCCATGACCGCATTTTCGCAGCATTGAACAAAGTCACGGCGGCCGGTGTACAAACCCGACAGACAGCGGCAGATATTATGCGTCAGGATATTCGGGAAGAGGGCGTTATTCCGTTTTTATTGAAATCATTCCGTCAAGGGGAATGGCAATTCAACCTGCCTGTTTTGCAAAAAGAGTATGAAAAGATTATCGGTTGGGAGACTATTCCGGCATGGCACGAACCCGTCCTGTTTATCCGTGGTGGAAATTCAGATTACATTACAGAAGAATATCGAGAAGATATTATCAGCCAATTTCCACAAGCAACAGCATGGGTTGTCGCAGGTTGCGGGCATTGGGTGCATGCAGAAAAACCAGAAGCTGTACTCCGGGCTATTCATCGTTTTTTAGGCACAAAATAATTATGAATATCAACCCATTTGGGTATGGGTTGATAAAAAAAAGAATCAATATAAAAATAATTATATCTAATTTATCATTGGCACTTTAATATACAACGAAGAAAAACAATCAGCCATTATTACACCAATATTAAATAATATATCCTACAGATAAATAAAACATCTTAATTTCAATTTAATTAAGGACAAAATTATGAAAGCTAACATCTTATATAATCCTATTGCACATCTTTACGAGAGCTTTTCGGATTCCAGTGCTCAAATAAAAATAGTTATTCGGACTATTCTTAATTTGGCAGGAGATATAAAAGAGAAATCAGTGTTAGATTTAGCATGTGGATATGGCTTATTTAGTCGGGAATTCAAAAATCGTGGCGCTTCAAAAGTTATTGGTGTTGATATATCAGATAAGATGATAGAAATTGCTAAAAACAAATCGCAACAATATGGCGACGACATAGAATTTCATATCAGGGATGTCAGCAAAATGGAGTCATTGGGTAAATTTGATCTGATAGTTTCAGCCTGGTTATTCTGCCATGCGGAATCACTTGAACAACTAGAAAGTATGTTTCGTGTCGTTGCGGAGCATCTTAAACCTTCCGGTAAATTTATCGCTTATACATTTGATCCTGATTATCGTTTAGAAAAAGGGAACTATGAAAATTATGGCATAAAGATTCTGAGTGAAGAGCCAGTGAAAGATACGACTCTTGTGAAAGCTGAATTTCTGACTACTCCACCCAGCCCTTTTACTATGCATCGCTGGAGCCGTGAACAATATGAGGATGCCATCACTAAGGCGGGATTAAAATTTGAATGGCATAAGCCCATGTTATTGGAAAGTGATATTGAGAGTTATCCACCCGGTTTTTGGGATGATTACCAAAGAAATTGTCTTGATGCCGCTTTTGTTTGCCAATTATAATAAAATAATCCCCCATGATTATTTTAGGGGGATTACTTTATGAAATAGTTTTTAGCTACCAAACTAACAAAAACTTTCATAACAAAAAATATAATTTACTGATATTATTTATGATGGCGTTTTTATTATACCCTAATGTATTTTTATATTGTGTTATTTAATGGCTATGTCCCCTAAAAATTCTTACTATAAAATCACGTAATCTCACAGCATAACCTTCTCGTAAAAACAATCTTATTCATTATCCTTATTAATAAAAATCATTATAACAATATACTTTCGTATAAGATTTTTTATGATTGAAAAATGAACAATTTTCTGGTTAATAATATATTTGAAATAATAAGGTAACTTATATTTCTTTGATTTTTATTTTAATTTAAATAATTACATAATAAATGAGATCTATATGAACATTTTAAATAATAACACAGCAATTTCTAACTACACATCAGCAGCGTTACATTTACTTAATCAAACAATGGGGTATTCTTATCAAGCGGCGCTTCGTGCTGCCGCGGTTCTTGGTGTAGCCGATCATTTGAGCAACGAGCCAAAAACAGTGCATGAACTTGCCAAAACGGTCGGAGCCCAAGAGCAGCAACTACACCGAGTTCTGCGGTTGCTTGCCACACGGAATATCTTTCATGAAACCGAAGAAAATCGGTTTTCACTAACACCAGCCGCAGAGTTCCTGCGCAAAGACACACACCACTCCCTCCGAGCCGCAGTATTGATGCTGACTGACAGGACATTTTGGCAACCTCTTGGTGAGATTGTAGAAAGTGTCCGCGGCAATCCCGCCTTTAAACACCTCTACGGACTTCCTTTCTTTGATTATTGGGCGCAGACGGACACACCGGCTGATGATTTTCACGCCGGTATGTCCTCAATGTCTAAAGTGGAAAATTTGTTCCTGGTGAACAGTTATGACTTCCCGAAAAATGCGACAGTTGTCGATATAGCTGGCGGATTTGGTGGCCTGTTATTAAGCGTATTACAGGCCAATACAACTCTGCGAGGGATCCTTTTCGACCAACCCCACGTACTGACCAGACATCAACTTGACGCGCTAGGTGACGATACGCGTTGGGCGATTGCTTCTGGCGACTTTTTCGAGTCATGTCCTCAGGGCGATATATATCTGCTCAAGTACATTATGCACGACTGGCCTGATGAACAATGTATACACATCCTACGTAACTGCCGACAAGCGATGTCTCCTGACGGTCGAGTGCTGATAATGGACCCCGTAATCCCTAATGGCAACGTTTCGCACGCAGGTAAGGAAATGGATCTCCTCTGCATGGGGATCTACGAAGGGGGACGCGAACGCACAGAAGATGAGCTACGACAATTGCTGGCTAACGCAGATTTGAAACTCAATCGCGTCATTGATACAGGCTGTTATATTTCGATTGTCGAAGCCATTGCAAAATGAATGCCTTCACTTAAGTCAGCCGGATAAAACGTCCTTAATTTCAATATATTTAAAATATAGGAAATAATGATGTCTTTTCAAAAAAGAAGTCTTGCGATTGTCGGAGGCGGGGCTGCGGGCGTGGCAACATTCATCGCAGCAGTGCAACATCGTGTGGCACAAGCCATTTATATTATTGAACCTGGGCCTGTTGGCCCCGGTATGGCCTTTTTCAATTTGGATGACGATATACTCTGCAATACCTCGGTTGATACCATGTCCGTCGTGGCAGGTAACCCTCTGGATTTTCTGGATTATCTGCATAAACGTGGGCATATCGTTACACCGGAATCTTTTGTGCCGCGCCAATGGGTCGGAAACTATCTGAATGAAAGGTTCCTGGAATTTAACTCTATCGCTCAGAAGGCAGGTATTGGTGTTTTCCATATACCTCATTTATTCAGGAGATTGAAGATAAATTCACACCGTTGTTATACGCTTTGGCACGGTGACTTCTGACTCCCCAAGCGCTGGAAGTGACCGATGTCATTTTCTGCACCGGCTTCGGTTCTTCTCGTATTCCTGAGGTATTGAAACCCCACTTGACTCACCCAACTTTTATTCACTGCCCCTACCCAGAGCAGGATATGTTAGCCAGAATCCCCTCGCAATCGCAGGTATTGGTTATCGGCAGTAAACTTTCAGCAATCGATGCTGCTATTCTTCTCTGCCGTGAAGGCCATCGCGTCACCATGACGTCGCCATCAGGAGATATTCCCGCTGTTCGTTCGCGGTTTATGCGAAGCCCCGGCACCTTCTTTGAGCATGAAAACATAATGTCAATAATGTCCCGTAAGGGGAATCAATCGAACCATTTTTTTCCTGACTCATTGAAACATGCCTACCTAAAATATTTCTACCGCGCACTCGACAAATACACAAAAATACCCTGGCGAGAGCAATTTTCTAATGCCAATAGTTATCGGGAACGTCTGCGTGAAGAAATCGCTATTGCCGAGCAAGGAAAGAGTCAATGGCAAGATATGATAGTCAATTTCATGGATGTCATTAATGAAGTGCATTTAAATGATAAAACCTATTTCGACGGTTCATTTCATCCCAACGTCGAAAAAATGCTTCATCGATATATCACTGCCATTGCTTTACCCAATGCACGAAAACTTCTGCACTATATGGATAGTGGTTCTCTGAACATTCAGCAAGGAGAAATTCTAAATGTTGTTATAGAGGAAGGAGAGGTAAATACCTGGTTAGTCAACTTAGAGCAGGATTATCAATCGTTTGATGCTATTGTCGCTGCTGTTGGTTATCACCAACCTGACTTTGTCATTGACGAGGATGGGAAACTTGAGATTGACACTCACGGTCAGCGTTCAGAACGCGCCATATCGATCTCGCCAGAAATGGTCGCCATCCACCCTGACCTTAAGGAAAAGGAAAGTATTTGGTTTGTCGGAACGCCTGCGCATAAGCGGTTATGGGTGCCCAATGCCCTCGTCGTGGTAGCGAATATTGCGACCAGGGTGATCAGAATATGTTACAAATGGATGTTCAAGTCCCATCTGCTGTTGACAACCACGAAAAAGAGCTAGAAATCAGCACATAATTTTAACCCGTTCGTCTAACATGGATTTTCCTTAAGGTTTTGAGGAAGATCCATGTTAAGCATGGTTCATACAATCAGCGGCTTTGTTTAATAGCAACACATGAAATAGTTGATATCATAAAATACAGCATCGTTTAATCCGCAATGGATGGATTCATTATCTGCACGACACTATCCAGCAATTTTGGCGTACATGCCGATACCCGGCTGCAACCATGATTGTTGGTAAGCGTCATTAACAAACGTAAAATCACGCACTGATTTTACCAGTGAATCCAAATTATAGGCGACAGTCCCATCGGCAAGGTTATAACTCCTTTGATCATGAGAAATAACACATTAATTGAATAATGGCCCACATTCATGCATGGGCCATTTTGTTAACTAAACTAAGTTCAGTGAATAAAACTATCAGGCTAGTTTAGATTTTCCGTTGAGGGTATCAGACCAAGCCGTTATAACAGTTGATTTCGATTTACTATCAAGCGAATCAATAAAACTACTTTCTCCCATATTAGGCGCGAATCCACTCATGGCTTGCACCAGAGAATCGACTGCATTGGTAGAGAGTGACGTATATTCACGCTCACCTTGTGCATCTTTATCTCCCATTTGGGTGATAATATCCGCCCGGTTGCCATTGAAGTAGTCGTTGAAAGTCACAGAACCCATTGCCTCAAACTGCCCCTGTGCAGAGGTATCTTTGATATTACGCTGGGTCAACAGAACCAAATCGTAGCCGCTGCGCTGGAACCACAGGTTTTGCCAATTGATATCGTTGAACATAATCTTGTCGCCTTGCTTGATATCTTCAACCACGTTATCAATCACATCACCGCTGACTACAAAGCTATTTACGCCCGTGCCGCCTTTGAAGCGGTTTTGATACCCGCCCAATACCAGCAGATCATCACCATCGCCGCCGTTAAGCTGGCTGAACTTAGATACCACATCGGCAATCAGGTGATCGTTACCTGTACCACCATTGATAACAGCGTGATAACCCATCAGTTTGATAGCATTGTCCCCTTCCCTGCCATCGATTCGGTTATCGTTGCCGAATACCATCGCAAAGTCGTTACCTGCGCCCAAATCAACCTGGTTGTTATTACCAATGGTGACAACATAGTCTTGATCTTCCTCTGCATCAATGCGGTTAAAGTTGCCGGAGGCCACGATATAGTCACGTCCCTTACCGCCATCAATCACGCCACCTTCACCGAAGACAAAGGTTTGATCATCGCCACTACCCATGTGGGCGTAGTTAATCCGTCCAGCCAATACAGCGACATCGTTGCCTGCACCGCCAAACATCATGTTTTCACGCCCCATCAGAACACCTACATCATTACCTTGGCCGCCCGTGAAGATATTCGAGGTGCCTACGGAATAGAAGACGTCATCACCACGGCCGCCCCAGACGTTGTTGTTATCGCCCAGATATGCACCGAGATCTTTGCCGTCACCACCCCAGTTAAAGTTGTAGTTACCCAAGGAGACATGGATATCACCATCACCTTGCAGATGACCACTATTACGCAGGAAGTCGAAGGTTTTATCCTGCATGTTTAGCAAATCGGCTGTCAGGTTCTCTTTCAGGTTAGTGACCAGTGATTTCATCTCAGCCTGCTTATCCCGATTAAACAGCGTTGCAAACAGGTTCGGCAGGTTCAGGGAAGTCAAGCCAAAGGCGCGATCTGCCTGTGCCTCTGTCGTTTCCGGTGCTGATTTATCCTCTTCACTGATAGAGATATGCCCTTCCTGGCTCTCATCAGGTGCTTTGGCTTTCAGGCCGTGGCTTTCAGCAAAAGATTTCACGCCATCAGCCCCCAATTTCAGGCCGGCTTTCAGACTATCAAGTAATTTTTCTGGATCAGTAAAGGCTTGCAGTTGATCGCCACTGAATTCACCGATAATTTCCAGCATTTCACGCAGAATGGCAATGCCATCAACAGGCTGGCCTGAGCGGGAGACTATAGCGCCTTTCGCGGTATAATCCACGCCAAAGATATCCGCCAGCGTGGTATCCGCACTGACGCCTGCCAGATTTCCCAGCAATTTATTTTTGATCTGACGTGGCAAGTCCGTTGGGCTAAAGGTAAACGTGGTTTTTGCCACACCCGTTGAGGTATATTCCTGCGTCATTAAGCCAAACAGCGATCCCAGGTTGGTATCCAGAATCGACTGGATATTGTCACCGAACATAAAGTTCCAGTTACCCGTCGTGACCTGAATATCAGCCCCCTGTCCACCAACCGCAAAGTTGAAAGCCAGTTTTTCATTCGCTTGACGGAATTTATCCGCCCGACTGACTTTACTCATCGCTGGGGTATTACCATTTCTACTTAACCATTGGTTGTATCGCTTGTTCAATGTGCTTTCGAGATCACTTTTCAGACCACGGCTGCTACGTTCATTTTGGCTGTCGAGATCCGTCAGGGTCTTATAGTTGACGCTGCTGGTCAAATCGAGACCAGACAGATCACTGACATATTTCTTCGCACTTTCCAGCGTCCATTGCTGGTTTTGAGTAGCCAACCAATCCGGTGAGTTAAACGATCCGGCAATGTCTTGCAAGACACCAGAAATACGGGCTGCACCATCAAACGGATTAACCAACGGTGGGGTTGGAATGGATTTTTCCAACATAACAATCAGATCGTTACTACGCCCCATATTGAAGCTGATGTTGCGGTTACCGACAAACAGTTGTGCACCTTCCAATGCCTGATAACCGGCAATATCAACGCTGTGCTTGCTGTTACCATTGCCAATGTGAACCATCACATTGTTATCACCAAAGGCCAGAGACTTAAAGCCACCCGTACCAACCTTGATGCCCACGTTGGTGGTGCCCCAGTTAATGGCCGTAAACTCACCATCACCCGCCTGTACCTGAATATTGCCGGAATAACTCAGTGAGTTGTTTGATGATGCCGCCGCTGAATGGTTATCCACAGTATTGCGTTGTTTTGGTGCATGGAATGTCTCCGCATTATCCGCAATAGCGCCTTGTGCTTTTGCATCAACATCGGTCTGCCCCACGCGGGACAAATTGATGTCACGTTCAGAGATACCAAGACGGACTCGTTCGGAATGGCTTTCCACTTCGCCGTTGTCATTCCATCCCAACACGATCTTATTATCCGTGAGTTTGTTAACCCACTGTTCCTTCGCATCTTTCGTGTACTTGCGACCAATCTTGTCTACCGCAACTTCACTGCTGCGCGCCGATACCGTGGTACGGATACCCTGCTCATCCAGTGCCGAAATAAAGCGGCGGGCAAATCCCTCTCGTTTGTCATCACCGATCAAAGAGCAACTGACGAGGCTGATATGATCAGGCATACCAACCTGTTTGAAATCGGCACTGAACTGCTTCAATTTTAGGGCCAGTTCATCTGCACTGTAACCGCTTACGCGCGTGTGGTTTTGTAGCGATTTTTCACGCCCATGACCAACAATCTGCCAGCGTAATTTGCCGGACTGTAATTTATCGGCCAAGACAACCGGATCGCCATACACCACACGGTATTGACCATTGGCATCAAGCTGCACAATCACAGTGGAATCTGGGTGCTTACCAGCCAAATTCGCGGCAGCTTGCGCAACTGTAGGATCATTTTCAGTCTGAATAATGATCTGACCAGCAAAGCGGCTATCGCTACTTTCAGGCTGGGATTTGACCACAATATTTTCCCAGGAATTGACGTCCTGGTTATTTACGCGAATATGACTTTCCAGCGAATCATCACCTAATGGTTTTTTCACGCCATTAGGTGCATCAATCTCGGTCGGTTTCTTGATTGGGATATCATCAAACACGGGCAGTTCTAATATGTCTCGCATAGTGAAGTTATCAGCCCATTTTGGACGATAAGTAGCCAAGACCTCACCATCCATGACAACTACGCGCTCGAAAACGCTTTCTCCTGCTGCATTTTTTGGCAACTTGTAGCTTTGTGCCATGTTTAGATCGGATTCACCGAAAAAGCGCGTTATATAAGCACCAAACTTCTCCACTGATGAGAATTCGACAATGCCCACATTGGGATCATAGAAACCATAAACACGATTTTCACCGCTGCCTTTCGCCCACGCCGCCATTGCATGATCTGGACCATCCAGTTCAAGCAACACGGATTGACCTTCCATATTTCCGGCGGAAATTTTCTGAATGACGCCATCGACTGTCAGTGCTTTCGTGTCTTCCAGTTTCTCTTTCCACACTTTGATGGATGTCTCTGACATTGGGTTCCTGGCATGGAGTGCTGCCAAAGATCCCAACAACTTATTTGCGTTGGCGTGCTCAGTGGCAGAATACAAATCTGGATTGTTAAGTACCGCTGCCGCAGAGTACATTTTTTCCAGCAATTGACGGGCAACGCCATCCTGACCCTCATTTTCAAGTTGTTTCGCAACCAGAACCAACTTCGACAATGGGTCACAACGTCCGCCAAAACCATCATTTGACAGATTCACCAATAACAATTGTGGTGCCTGTTGTTCACTCGCCTTAGTGTCAGCAATACCTGTTGAAACGACATCACGGAACAGCCGATTGTATTTTTCAGCTCTTGGCTGGAAGGTGATTTTCAAGGCCCGGCTTTCAATTTCCCAGGCCAAAGCCCCTTTCTGCTCCAGGCTCCAGTTACCTTTAACCAGCAAATCTACCAGTTGCTTGATATTCATGTTTGGACGGAAACCATTCACCACCTGCTCCGCATGGCCTTGCTTGTAACCCGCCAGAAAATCTTCCGTTGTGCGAATATCTTTCAGCTTCTTACCTGAGCCGGATGGCTGTGGTTTTATTGCTTCACCGTAACGTTTCAGGTCGTTATTGATGCCTTTGAGAATCTCCGATTCATCAGGCTGAGGTTTTACATCAAACAAGTGTCGTCGCAATCTGATCAGCATATTGGCTCATTAACCCACTGTTTCTTCATGGCCATAGAAGGTCTGTTCACCCGATACCTGATAACCTGCCACAACCAGTTTGGCGCGCAGTTTTTCCCCTTCTTTGCCCAATCCTTCATTATCGGTCAATAGCATGATTGGCGTCTGTTTCGAGATGCCTTGCAGATTTTTCTCCAACGAGAACTGACCATTGACAAATTTAGCCAGCCCCGCCGTGATCCCCGCAGGGTTCGGCACTTCATGAGCGGTAATCGCTTTGGTCATGCTTGGCATTGGCCTGTCAAGTAACAAACCAGAAACTGCCTGTCCGTTGCGCTCGGCATAACGGGCAAGATCCGCCGCAACCGCTCCACCCATGGAATAGCCATGAATAATGATATTTTCAGGTTTGATGCCACGGTCATTAACTAAATAGCTGAACATGGTACGGGCATCCTGATAAAGCCCTTTTTCGCTTGGATGACCATCACTGGAGCCATAACCCCGCATGTTCACTGACAGCATATCCACACCCTGTTTTTGGTATTGATTTTGGATAATGCTGGCTTGCTCTTCCGCAGATGAGCCGGAACCGTGGATGAAAAGCACGACTTTTTTCGCCGAACTATGTTCTCCCTGATCGTTTTGAGCACCGTTGTGGTAATAACCCGTTAGACGCCCAGCTTTACCCTGTAGCGTGATCTTATCCGCTATACCTCTGGTGACTGCCGCATCCAATATTATTTGGGTACGATTATCGACGTTACGGCGATCTTCTCTGGAGCCATAAAGCTCATCATTCAGGAAGCGAGTCACTGGATTGAATGGTTCTCTGTCACGCGGTGGCGTACCATCGTTATTAATGGCAACTTTTTCCAGCACGTCATCTTTCTTATCGGCATGATCCAAAACTTCCAGCTCGCCACTGACAACGCGATTTGGATCATGCAGGATTTTTTCCCCCTGCGCTTCCTGCAATGCCTGGGCAAAGTTGAATAGTTCGGTTGGCGTCCAGACACCAAATTTTGGTCGCCATGTATGACCGATAACGTTATCAGCACCTCCCGCCTTAAGCACTCTGGCAACAATGCTTGAACAGTTTTTTGTCAGAAGTTGATAACGCGTATCTGGTTTTTCGCTGATTTTCCGCCATTCTTCCCGCATTGCGGCCGTATCCAATCCAGCCAGATTGATGCGGAATACTCGCCCATCATCGCCATCACTGGCCTTGAAATCCCGAATATCGTCTAGAAGATGGTCTTGTTTTCGTTCAATAAACTTCTGGATAACATTGGCAACGCGTTTTTTTGTTAATTCAGGGGGTTGCGTGGCAGCCTTGCGCAGAACCTCAGCAAATTGTTTGCCCATTTCAAATACATCCACACCACCCTCTTCCAATTTTCTGAGGAATGGTCGAGCAAACACTTCTGGTATGCCGTAACTGCCCAGCAAGCGAGGATTTTCCAGTAAAGTAGTGGCAAGCTCTTCGCTGGTATCCGCGAATGTTTTATCAACGCCTTTCGCAACCTGAAGTTCTTCATCAAGCTGCTTGTAGACAACATACTGCATACCAAAGTTATCTTGTTCTTCAGAATCAACATCCAGTCCCAGGGTTTGATTCTGGGTTGCAGATTGACTCAAATCACGCCAGCGTACATGAGAAAAATTATTTAAGATATGAGCAGGATCAGAAGACTTACCCCATTTCGGCCACCAACTGACGTAATTTTTCTGATTGAATTCATTGGCATTTTCTGTGATCTGGATACGCCCTTGGCCAATCTGCAAGGCAGCATGTCCCAATTGGCTGTGATCACTTGGTTTCCAGACAAACAACGTTGCGCTCACCGGAGACAGTTGTTGTTCCACCGCCTGATGTATCTTTCTCAAGCCTGAGATATCAATCCCCTTGCCATCTTTCGACAATTCATGGGGTTGCAGGGTTGCAAAGGCGTTTTCTGCTACTGACTGACCATATTCATTGCTCACAGCCGCCTTGATCTGTTCAACCGCTTTTTCTGCACTCTCCGTTTTCATCGCAATCTGGATATTGGATTTACCGCGGGTAACAAAATTCCCTTGTTCATCAATATAAAGATGCTTGGAGTCTTTGAGGTTAGCATTACCCAGTTTGTTATAGAGATCGCTAAAACTACCTTTACCTGAACTTTCGACGGTCGGTTCAGCCAATGTCAGCGATTCTTCCAGACGTACACTCACTTGTGACAACAAATTTTGTAGCGCAGGAACACGTTTTGAATCTGGATGTCCCTTCAAATAGCTTTCAACCTGGTGAAGCAGGTCGGTTAATTTTTCCACTGCTTCAAAGCTATAATCCTTGCTGGTTTGCAACACATTTTCGTAGTTACTAAGGGCATCTAACACATTCCGATAGCTGTCACCAAGGGGCTTGCCTTTAACATAGGCGGCTTCCCGTAACTCACCCACAGACATTAAGTTAGTTTTCGGTTTATAGCTCCAGCTACCATCCACTCTTTCCGCGATAATATGGGTAAGCCCATGTTCGTGGGAAATAATGCGATCTTTCACCAAATGCAATTCATCAGGCAGTTGGTCGTAATTGTTATAGTTGGCGAGAATAAAACGCTCAATAGATTTAATTTGAGCGGAATCTTTTGGATTTTCCAGCATGATAGTTTTGAATTCAGCACGGTTATTACCCGGCCACGGACGAACTTCAAGGCCTTCATTATCAGCTTCATTCACCAGCAAATTGCGTTCTGTACGCAAACCATAGAATGGCAGGGCTTGGTTCAGCAGGCTATCAATGGCACTGGTTTTGATATCCAGATCAATCAATGTACCCGGCTGATATTTTTCAGGGTTCAACGCAAGCCGCCTTTCCTGCTCTGCAAGGCTGAGTGAATCAAAACGTGCTTTTACAGAAACACCTGCTTCTGTCAATCTGCGGCCAATGGATTCAGGTGACATACCTTGATATTCTTTGGCAGCTTTATCCAGCAGGCGAATTTCCCCGACCAAACCTTCACGCTGTAATTGACGCAATACAGGTAATTCAACATTCCAGAAGTAGTTGCCAAGACGCAATCCGCCTTCCGCAATGACATAGACATCATCACGTGATCCGGTTGCATAAAGGGAACTCCAGAATCCAGTATTGCTGTATGCAGAAGCGTTAATGACTGATTGCAAGGCTTTCTGTTCCCCAATATCAGAATCGAGGAATATGCCGCCCCAACGCATCAGCGTCTTGTTCAGATCAATGGCAAAAGAGTTACCTTTTACATCAATATCGTAAACCACCTTCTTGCCATCAGTCTGTACTGCATCAAGAATTTGGCGATATTGCTTAAAGTTACTGCCAGACCAAAATGAAACGATGCTCTTATCGCCATGTACAGGCTCGAAGCTATAACCATAACTTTCCAGCGTTGAGACGAACTCGACACGCTTATCCCAGTCGTAATCGATTGTGGCATCAACAAATAGTTTTGCCAGTGAAGTAACCTGATCTTTCGGTACGCTGTTTTCAGTATTTTTCAGGTAGCCTTCAATAAAGGTGACCATTTTCTGTCTGAGGTCATCCGGGATATCTGCATCCACGCGATCAAACCCCGGCACAGGAATATATTTTTCAGTAGCAAGATCGTTATCGCTATCCAACCAATGGTAAACATTAGCTACTTTCTGTGCCCGGCTTACGACAGAAACGCCAGAAGTATTCACCGAACCTTGCTGAACATGTTCTTCACCCAGCGCTTTCAGGCCACCGAGATCCAATCCTGAAATTCTTGGTGTACCCCTGACCCATTCAGTCACTACAGCAGAAGGTTGGCTAACTCCCTGATTGTCTGACGTTTCGTTATGAGCAGAAGTTAGGCTAACCCACACTTTTTTAGCACGTATCCCTGCATTGATCTGCAAGCGGTTTAAGGCGTCTTTGGCATTGTCAAGTTCGCTCAGATCTTTATCCAGCTCTTGCAATCGCTTGCTGAATCTACCATCAGCCTGAACAGTCAAATCAGCATTGATATTACTCTTGGATTTTTCTGCTTGTTCAATGTCTTCAGAGTAATTAGCTTCATAAGCTTTGCCGGACAGACCACTGCCTATTGCGCCTGTACGGGCTGGCTTATAGTTGCCATCCAGTTTCGAACCCTTGGCATCATGTTGTATTTGCGCGGTTTTACTGTCTGCCGCAGAGACTTCGCGCTCTCCATGCTGCTCTGCTTGTTGTACCGCTATCTCACCATCACGCTCCGCTTGTCTAGCCTTTTGCTCACGATCAAGGGCTTCTTTCTCCCTGTTTCTGGCTTGGATAAACGCTGTTTCAATATCCTGCTCAGCATGTTGTTGGTTTTGCTCTGCCTTAAGTACACCCACTTCTGATTTAGCGACGGCATCCTTGGTATCGCCCAAACGCGCTGCTATTGCTGTTTGGATATTATTCAATTGACTCTGCGCAGTTTCACCCGCCTGGTTCAATTCGGTTTGAATACGCTGCTGTAAACCAACTGCAAATTGATCACGCCATTGTTGGCCTGATTCACCCTGATAGGTGGCATGGATATCCAGCGTTTCCAGACCGCGGACTTGCGCCATCATCTGCTTTGTCACCGCCTGCGCTTCTTCCTCAATGACATCACGCTGGCTCTGTCCGTTAGCGTTCAGGGCATCCAGATCTGTCGCTTCCAGTTGTGACTGGGTGCCAGCAATCGCGGCAAGTTGTTTATCTTTTTCCTGAGCCAAGCGTTGGCTATCGGCTTCTGCTTTTTCCTTGTCCTGCAAGGCGTTTTGTGCCGCTTTATCCTGTTTCACATGGTCAGTAACAGACAATTCAGAGGTTGCAACTACATTATCCAGCACATAACCCACGCCATCACTTAAACCGGTTCCAGAAAACATCAGTAGGTTATTGCCCGCCCTGGCAGTTAAGCTCAGTGTCTGGTTTTGCCACTCACTGCTACCATTGTCAGCCGCAAAAACAACCTTGCCATTCCAGCTCACTTTCAACCCATTATCCGCAGAAATGCCAGCACGTCTTGCAAAATCGAACTTAACGGTAATTTTTTCACCCGCCGTCAAATTCTTAATGAGCTGACAGATAGATGTATTATCGTTGACATCAAGCTCACTAACCCGCTCACCATGCCCTTCATCACTCAGTCCATACGCCTTGGCCGAATAGCTGGCTTCAATCCCCTTGGTGGATATCCATCCCATGTCGCCTTGTTCAAAATCACCATTGATGATCAAATTGCGAGGCTGATTCGGACTCAGGCGTTTTTCATCGCCAAGTGTCTTCTCGATCCCGGCAATATCTGGAGTATCAACACCGGTCACAGCACCTTTCAGATCTTTTGCCAAATCAGACGAAATTTCATTAAGTTCTGTCAGTTTGAAACCATTCAGGGAAGAAACTCCCGGCAGGTCAATGGCACCTCGTCCTTTATGGGTTCCTGATGTATTTGCTTCATCGCCATTCACCAGATAATTGATGCCCTGACTGCCCGCACTACCCAGTACGGTCTGTTTGATATTGTCAAACAACGCACCCAATTTATTGCTCTGGGTATTGCTTTCCGCCACGGCAAGGCTATAGAAATCCCCGTTACCCACCTGAATTTCCACGTTGTTGCGCGCATAAGAGGCGTTGATATTGAGACCATCACCCACACGGATATTGGCATTACCCTTGCCTTTCATGACTGAAACATTCAGCCCGTCACCCACACGCGTATTGACGTTGAATTGACCCCAAGCCACATTGACGGAAACCCCGTCACCGACTTTGGTATTGATATTCAGGTCGCCATGAGCCGCAGTCACGCTAAGGCCATTCCCCACCGTGGTGGTGGTATTGCCTTTACCTTTGGCCGCAGTCACTTGCACACCATCACCCACTTTGGTGACGATATTGCCCTGGCTCCATAACACATTGAAGCTATCCCCATTGCCGATTTGGGTCACGATATTGGCTTCGCCCTTGGTGAGCACAACGTTGCGGCCATCACCGACTTTGGTGATCACGTTAGCCTTGCCCCAGGCTCCGGTATAGTCATCACCATTACCCACATGGGTTAAGATATTGGCTTGCCCTTGGACAACGCTAACCTCCTGACCATCGCCGACTTTGGTAATGATATTCGCATCACCTTTGGCAAAGTTATAGCGATCACCGTCACCAACCTGGGTCATGATATTGGCTTTGCCCCAAGCAGCATTGACGCCCAATCCATCACCGACCTTTGTGATGATATTGCCTTCACCTTTAGCGAACCCGACCGTTGTGCCGTCACCAACATGGGTCATGATATTGCCGATTTCAGAAATCAACAGGCCAACCGCGGTTCCATCACCGACTTTGGTCAGCATATTGCCTTTGCCAGTTAACACGGCTGCCGTTGTGCTATTACGCTCATTAACATGGGTCACCACATTGGCTTCGGCAGCGGCCACAACGCCCATAAAATCATTGCCGATTTTCGTCACAATGTTGGCTTTGCCTAATGCCAATACCCCCGTCAAACCATCACCGACATGGGTCATGATATTGGCTTTACCAAACATGGCAGACAGCGTGGTGCCATCACCCATTTTCGTCATGATGTTGGCTTTACCTGCAAACAAACCCACGCTGGTGCCGTCTCCGTCATGGGTATAAATATTGGCTTCACCCACCATCAAGGCTGCTGTCAGCTCATCACCCACTTTGGTCAACACGTTTGCCCCGCCAATCATGGCCGCGAAAGTGGAACCATCACCAATCTGGGTAAAGATATTGCCTTTGCCAATCATGGCAGACAGGGCATCGCCATCGCCGACTTTGGTCGCAATATTGCCTTTGGCGATCATCAGGGCAACACTCTTACCATCACCAACGTGCGTGTATACGTTACCCAGTGCCAGCATCAATACCAGTGCATCGCCATTGCCCACTTTGGTGAAGATGTTGCCTTTACCGCCCATCAGCGCCCAGGCATTGCCATCACCGACATGGGTGAAAATATTGCCTGCACCCACCATAGCCGCAATGGTTGTGCCATCACCCACTTTGGTGAAAATGTTACCCAGCGCCCCCATCACGCCCAGCGTTTTCCCATCACCGACATGGGTCAAAACGTTACCCAGCCCTAACATAATGCCAGTAGTATCACCATGACCGACTTTGGTCAGGATATTGGCTCCACCCAGCATCACGCCGGTAGTTTTGCCATCACCCATATGTGTCAGGACATTGCCGCCACCGCCCATAACGGCCTGAACATTACCCTTGCCTTTTTTAGTCAGGATGTTGGCACCACCCAGCGCAATTGCCGATGTATTTGCCGAACCGGAATCCGAAGTTTCATTATTGCTGATATGGGTAATAATATTGGCGCCGCCAAACATGGCTGATGCCAAATCGCCTTCACCCACTTTGGTCAGAATATTGGTGCCACCAGCCAGTATGGATGAGACATTACCGTTCCCTACTTGGGTCAGAACATTGGCACCGCCAATGCCTGTCCAGAACGCATCGCCACGGCCGATTTGAGTATGGGTATTGAAACCACCCCCCATTGCGATACGGCTGTTGCCATTGCCTTTATGAATGGAGATATTGCCAACGGCCAAAAGGTGAGCAAGATAGCGGCCATCGCCAACACGAACCAACACGTTTGCCGCACCACCCGCATTGACAGTCATATCACCACTTTGGCTTTGGTGCAGCAATACGTTGGCAATGCCGGCACCATCAAAGTTCAGGTGACCTTCTTTGCCTTTTTTGATGATGACGTTTGCCCCACCACCACCTTTGAATGTTGTGTTACCGAATTCGGAGCTATGCTTAATCACATTCGCAATGCCCGCCCCTTTAAAGCTGACATTGCCGCGGGTAACGTTGGATTTGATGATATTACCACCACCGGCACCGGCATAATGAATATCACCAGAACTGTCACCGCCGCCAGGGGCTGACCTGAACAGCTCAAGATCACGATATTCATGCAGATCAGGCACACGGCCGGAATTTATGCGCACAGTATTAACACTGTAATGAAGATCACTGAGCGAATAGCCGCCGGTTCCCATAGTGTGGTAGCCATTGACAGAGGAGATATTTTGGTTCGCCAGATTGGCGGTATGGTTGCCTTCTTTATACCAAGGGCGAGCGATATATTGCAGCACTCCTGTTTTGGGATCGTTCCTCAGCTCCACCACCACGAACTTGGTGTATTCGCCAAGTTGTTTGCCATAAATATAGGTGTTTGGCCTCCGGTTGGATTTGACCGCTGTTACATCAACCTTGGTCCCATCTTGGTAAATGGCATAACCACCCATTTTGGCATCAGACAAAGTGATATCTGCTGCGTCAATCTGGACACCATTGCCATAATCTACCCATTGGTTTTCCGTCAGCTTTTTCTCAACCGCATGAACTGTTACCTGTTTCCGTTGTTCAACGGTCAGGTTTGACAACGTGTATGCGCCGTCTTCACCGACTGAACTGAAGCCACCCTGAGTCGAGATATCTTGTTTTTCCAGCCCTTTGAAATGCTTCCCTGCTTTATACCACGCGGTCGAGATGTATCTCAGCTTACCCGTTGCGGGATCATTGCGAAGCTGGATCTTGTTGATTTTAGTGTGAGTACCATCCTCAAACGCAAACAGGTAAGTGTTTGGTTCCCGTACTGATTTAAACCCTGTCACCTGATGAGAACTGCCAATCCATGAACCACTCATGGTTGCCGTTGTCAGCACAACCTCTTCGGCCTTGGCATATTCCATTCCTTCGCTGCCGAAGTCATTGGCAGTTCCCTTACGGGTAATTTCGTTATAAGCACCGGCACCTGTGAAATAGATATCACCATGGGCAATATCAGAGTAAAGGCTGTTATAACCGCCTGCGCCTTCAAACCGGATATTTCCTTGGGTTGCAGAATATATATCATCCGCCTGACGGATACGCTCAATACGGTTAGATGCGCCTGCACCACGCACCCCCCCCCCCCCCCCCCCCCCCGAGTGATACTATTATATCCAGCGGCTCCAGAATAAAAGATGCCACGTCTCCGTTATTGATTTTCACCCCACCGGAAATACCCTCAAATTCGTTATTCGGACCATCTCTGTGTCTTATTTATGAAGTAGCCACTCCCTCCTTTAACCGTTAGATTGCCACCCGTATCATTGACTTTCAGATATCCGGCAGCACCCACTATAGTGTCGTGGCCCCATGTTGTATTGACGATTGCGCTGGCAGAGCCAACAACTATGTAGTCATTGCCACCATAAGCATTGATGACACCACCAATACCGATGGCGTATATTGTATTTCCATCATCATCATCTTCATATCTCTGGGTAAAGAAGTATTCTGCACTTCGGTTAGATGATTTTCCCATAAAATAATCCTGATATTAGGTAAAAAATTAAACCGTAAACCACTGCACCCGACGGATACAGCGGTTATTTGGCTCATCCAGAGTTCCCCTGACTGTGCAGGCTTTTTGCCCTTTCCATGCGGCAAAGACTCGCCGACGCAAATCGCAGGCAATGTCACGCGCATGTCCGAAAGGCGCAATCATCTCTGGAAAAAAGATATGCTGACCGGAACGCCAATCTGCCTGTGAAATTTCCCGTTCACCGGCAAGGATCGCATCCCGACTGCTGTCAGACAAAAAAGCCCAATTACAAAAAGCAACTGGGCGTTGATGTTCATCTTCGTAATAGCAAAACTGATTAAGCTGGAATGAAGGCAAGATACGTTGCTGCCACTCAGCAACTAAATAACACCGGTGCAAGGGGGAATGCTGACAAAGCAACATCACCCCACCCATCATTGCCTGTATTTCATGCGCACTCAGTGTTGCCGAGTGATGTGTGATCACCATAAGTTAGCAACTACCTGATAGGATACTGATATTATTTCGATGTTTCAGCGTTACGTGTTGAACGTTTTTTAGGTTCAGAAGATCTGGCGCGGTAGCCGGAACTTCAGCAGGTTGTTCACTTTCGTTGCTCTCAGGGAGCGGTAAGAAGCCAGCGGCAATCAGTTTATTGATTTCCGCTTCCATTCTTGGATCTTCAAGCATACTTTTAACCATGGAAACCATATACATAAAACCGGAAGCAGGCATATGGATCACTTGTTTTAACTGCAATTCCTGATCATTTTCCGCCAGCATACCACTCGCCATCCGATTAGGCTCCTGACCTACAAAATAAAGAGAGAATACGCCTTTGTTATAATTAACACTTGAGATGGTTTGAACAAATTTTTCAGACATAGCATTATCCATTAAATTAAAATGATTAAACCTGATGACCACAGCTTATCGGAGTAAACGAAAGTCGTTTATATCTCCCTTATTTTTCAATAACTATTATCTTGAAAGCGCTATCATTTTTAAAGCGCTATCCAAAATACAAAATAGCAAGTAAAGTATGGGCCGACTTAAGTATGATTCTATAATCAGATGGTTTACTGACAAGGAGTTACTCACCAGGCTTTAACGTCAACTTCGGATAAAGATATCTCTATTTATTGGCTAAAATCAACATGTAAATAGTAAATTATCCGTTTAGACTCTATATTTTGTTCCAATGACTCACATTCATAGACGCTTTGATAGCAGATAATATTATTTAATGGATTTGTTAAAATTATTCAATAAATATAACATTTCACTGATTTTCAGGTTATCTCTTTATATCAAAAATGTGATTTTTTATTTAAAATAGATTTGACTTAATGAATGAAATAGAAAAAACAATAATATCATTAATTAACTTAATAATAATGATATCTAATAGGGATCATGCAACCATAGCAAATAAAAACGTAAATGATGGTGATGATTATATTTCCACTCTGAATAAGATACAAAAAGAATGTAATATTAAAATCAAAAATAAATACTCTATAAATAAGAAGTTAGGTGCCATATCCCTACCTGCCATTTTATTTAGTCATGATGGGCAACCTTTCATTCTGGCAAAATATGATGAGCAACGGGTATTAATCCAAAAGCCTTATCAGGAAACACCTGAGATATTAGGTAAAGAAGAATTTATCAATCTATGGAGCGGTAAGTGGATAAAAATAACGCAAAAAAGCAATCGATTTAATATTCACTGGTTTATTCCTGAATTTATCAGACAAAAAAAGAACCTGAAGGAGATTCTCCTGTTCTCCTTCATTCTACAGATCCTGGCACTTATCTCTCCTCTGGTTGTGCAAGTTGTCATGGACAAAGTGCTTGTGCATCAGGCGCTTTCTACATTGGATGTGCTGATTTTTGGGCTGGTAACTGCGGGCTTGGTTGAAATCATTCTGCGGGGATTGCGTGAATATCAGTATGCCCATACCGCCAACCGGATTGACATAAAACTGGGCTTGAAGCTGGTCAGGCATCTGTTTGGCCTGCCATTGCTGTTTTTTAAATCCCGTCAAGTAGGCGCAATTGTGACACGAGTGCGGGAGCTGGAAACGGTTAGGGAGTTTTTAACCGGCTCCATGTTCACCCTGTGTATCGACGTTTTGTTCATGTTTGTATTTATTTATGTCATGAGCCTGCTGTCCGGTACGCTGACCCTGCTCTTCCTGCTGACCTTACCCTGCTATGCCCTGCTTGCCTGGTGGGTGACACCAAAAATTGAAAAGGCAGTGGAAAAACAGTTCACCCATGCAGCCATTAATACCTCTTTCCTGACCGAAACCGTTGCCGGTGCCGAAACGCTGAAAAGTCTTGCCGCTGAACCCCGCTTTATCCGCCGCTGGGATAGCCAGACGGAAAAGATGGTCAGCACCAGTTATGATGTACAGCAGTGGGATAATCGTTCCGGTCATCTGGTGATGGTGCTACAAAAAGTGACCAGCGCCGTCATTATCTGGCTGGGTGCGGCGGAAGTACTCTCCCTGCACATGACTATTGGTCAACTGATCGCCTTCAATATGATGGTAAGCCACACCCAGCAACCGCTGGCTAAGTTGGTGCAACTCTGGGGACAATTTATCCGTTCACGTATTGCCATTGATAAGCTGGGAGATATGCTGAACCTGCCAACAGAGCAGCAATCAGGTAACGAACAGGTTACGTTACACGGGGCAATCTCATTCTCTGATATCGTCTTTCGCTATCAACCCGACCTCCCCCCCACTATCAACCATTTCTCTCTGGATATTCGGGCGGGGGAAACCATAGGCGTTGTCGGCACCTCGGGGTCTGGGAAAAGTACCCTCGCACGTTTGCTGTTGCGGCTTTATACCCCGGAAAGTGGGACTATCACGCTGGATGGCGTTCCCTTGCAAAACTTTAATATTGAATCTCTCAGGCAGCAGATCGGCATCGTTTTGCAAGAAAACTTTCTATTTAATAAAACGGTGTATGAGAATTTGTCCCAATCCTGCCCTGATGCCCCGTTATCTGCGGTCATCGAAGCGGCAAAACTGGCAGGAGCACACGATTTTATTCTCAGATTACCGATGGGGTATGACACGGTGATCGCTGAAGGAGGACAATCGCTATCAGGTGGTCAGCGACAACGGCTGGCCATTGCCAGAACCCTGCTGTCAGATCCCAAGATCCTGATCCTTGATGAAGCCACCAGTGCACTGGATGATGAATCACAAGCCATCATTCAATCTAACATGGCTGAAATTGCCCAAGGGAGAACGGTCATCACCATTGCACACCGGCTCTCTACGGTACGCCAATGTGACCGGATCATTGTGTTACTCCAGGGCCAAATCATCGAACAAGGCAGCCATGAACAGCTTCTGCAACAAGGCAAACACTATCGGAAACTTTGGCAGTTACAACGAGAACTAAAACAGGAAAACAACAGGAGGAGCCTGCCCATGTTTAAGGCCATCTTGCGCAAAGGGATCAAGCGGTTACGTACTGCCAAAGCGCATTATGATTTTTTACCAACCCACTTGGCGTTGTCACAACGTCCACCCTCCCCGTTTGCCCGTTATACGGCCATCACCTTAAGCATTAGCGTTCTGGTCGCCTTGTTATGGGCTTGTCTGGGGAAACTGGATGTACAGGCAACCGCAACCGGCCGTTTGATCGCGTCTGGTCGTTCCCAAATCATTCAGGCTTACGAACAGAGCCGTCTGACTGCCATCCATGTCAAAAATGGTCAGCATGTTGAAAAAGGTGTGCCGCTGCTGACGCTCAATACGCTCGGTGTTAATCAGGATATCGCCCGTTTGATCGAGCAACGCGATTATCAGACGGAAGAGGAAATCCGTTATCAAGCTCTGCTTGAAAAACAAGACCCTGAATCCCTGCTGCTTCTCCAACAGCAACCTGCCGATAGACAGAAAAGAATTCTGACGCATTACGCTCACGAAAAGCAGGAGTTTGACTCAATCATCACCAGTATCTACGCGGAAATGAAAGAGAATCTCACTGCCCAACAAGCGCGGACTAGCGATATACAGTCATTGACCAACCTGCGCACAAATATCAACCAGCGCTTGCAGGCCAGAAAAACATTGAGCCAAAAGCAGGTGATCAGCAAGGTGGAATATCTGGAACAAGAAAAGGAACTTCTGGAAACAGAAAGGCTGCTCGCTCAACAAAAATCGGAACTTGATATTCTGATGTCCAAGTACAAAAGTCTGGAACAACGTTTAAAGGGCACCAAAATAACAAAAGAGCGGGAATGGTTTGAGAAAAGAAAACAGGCAGAGATACAGTTGGCGTTAACACAACAAGAAATTTCGAAAATGCAGGAACGAGAAGACCTTGAGGTTGTACGCTCTCCCGTCACGGGTACGGTGCAACAATTAACTGTCCATACTCTCGGCGCTGTCCTGCAACCTGCCCAGAATTTGATGGTGATTGTTCCTGATGAACATGTACAACTCGCTGAGATCCAGATTTTAAATAAAGATGTCGGTTTTGTCCGGCCTGGTCAACACGTCGCAGTTAAAGTCGATGCTTTCCCCTATACCCGCTATGGCACAATTGAGGGAGAATTACTCAGCATTTCGCGCGATTCCACCACCGATGAACGGTTGGGTCTGGTTTTTCCTGCACAAATCAGCCTCAAACAGAACAACATTATGGTAGATGGAAAACCTGTTGAAATCACGGCGGGTATGTCCATCGTTGCAGAAATCAAGACCGATCAGCGAAGAGTGATTGATTATCTGCTCAGCCCGATTCAGGAATATCAATCTGAAGCGTTAAGAGAAAAATAATCATGACTGACACCTTTTCCTTCACCTGTAATACAGAGGCAGACCAAAAAAACGACAACGCAATCGGTATAAATAGCGATATCAATGCAAACAATTATGCGCTGGATTGTATCGCCCATTTAGGGAAACAGTTCCACAAGGTGGCTTCTGTCGGGCAACTGCACCATATTCTGGGTGTAGATTCTCTGGCGCTGACAGATCCACAGCTACGTGAAGCAGCGGATGCCATTGGGCTACGCAGCAAGTTTGAACTGCTGACACCCGATACCGTTGCTACATTGCCTTTACCTGCATTGGTTGAATTGGATCAGCGTTGGTGGGTGCTATCAGAAATCCGTCCTGACGCATTTACAATATTCGATCCCACCACCGGCAAACATAAAGTGTGTGCATTGGCCTATCCGATGCCCGGTGAGCAAACAAATCGCAGTGAATTCAAGGTGCTGTTGGTGGCGGATAAATCCCTCACCAAGCAGCAAATCAAATTCGGCCTGAGCTGGTTTTATCCCTCTGTTTTCAGGCAAAAAAATCAGTTACGGGACATTTTTCTGTTTGCCATCGTGTTGCAACTTTTTGCACTGGCGGCACCTTTATTATTTGAAAATGTCATCAATAAGGTGCTGGTTGGGCGGAGTATTTCCAGCCTGCATGTGCTGGGTATGGCGATGCTGGCGCTGGCATTGGCCGAACCTCTGTATGGTTTCCTGCGTAATACCGTGTTTGGACATATGGCCAGCCAAATCAATGCCGAACTTTCCGGCAGACTGTATCGCCATCTCGTAGGATTACCCCTGCCCTATTTCAAGCAACGGCAAACAGGACAAATCATCGCCAGAGTGCGGGAGATGGCGCAGATCCGCCAGTTTTTGACCGGCTCTACTCTTATGCTATTGCTTGACCTGATTTTTATCATTCTGTTTCTGGGCGTGATGTTTCATTACTCCTCCCTGCTGACATGGATTGTCATCAGTTCGCTCACTCTCTATTTCTTGTTATGGATCACCGTCGGTCCCATCATTCGACGCAAGGTAGAAAAAGAGTATGAAGCCGATGCCAATGCTACCAGCTTCCTGACAGAAGCAGTCACGGGTATTGAAACCATCAAAACCACTGCGACAGAAAAACGCTTTTTGCATCAATGGCAAAAGGTATTGAGCCAGCAGTTAATCCAACGCTTTACGGCCCAAAAAAGCGGACTTGCCGCAGGGCAAGGGATTGAGCTAATCCAAAAAGTGGTTGCCGCTCTGCTTTTGTGGTGGGGAGTCCGTGGCGTGCTTGATGGAGATCTGTCCCCTGGCGGATTAATTGCTTTTAATATGCTGGCGGGACATGTTACCCAACCCATCCTGAGACTGGCACAAGTCTGGCAAGATTTTCAGCATACCCTGATCGCTCTGCGGCGGGTGGGTGATATTCTTGATGAGCCAATGGAAAGCAGTAAACAAGGGCTGGCATCAGCACCCGAACTGGCCGGCCAGATTGAATTCCGCAATATACGCTTCCGTTACCATGCAGATACGCCGGAAGTGTTGGCAAATCTGTCACTGGAAATTAAAGCCGGAGAATTTATTGGTATTACAGGGCCATCGGGTTCCGGCAAAAGTACACTGACCCGCTTGTTGCAGCGGTTATATGTGCCACAACACGGTCAGGTTTTGGTGGATGGAATGGATTTAGCGATTGCCGATCCGGTATCACTGCGCCGTAACATGAGCGTGGTCTTGCAGGAGAGCATTCTGTTTTCCGGCAGCATTGCGGATAACATTCGTCTGTGTAAGCCCAATGCCAGTGATGAGGAAGTCTATCGGGCGGCAATCTTGGCGGGCGCAGTGGATTTTATCAATGCGTTTCCACATAAATTCGCGCATCCGGTGGGAGAAAAAGGGGGCAATCTTTCTGGCGGGCAACGACAGCGTATCGCTTTGGCAAGGGCATTACTGAATGACCCCAAAATCTTGATCCTTGATGAAGCCACTTCCGCACTGGATTATGAATCCGAAGCTGCCATCATGAGCAATATGGCTGAGATATGCCGAAACCGAACGGTGATCAGCATTGCTCACCGACTAAATACTATCCGCCATGCCGATAAGATTTTCGTTTTAGATTTAGGAAAAATAGCTGAATCAGGTTCACATGATGCTCTGGTACAGCAAAATGGCTTATATGCACAACTTTGGTATCAACAAACAAAGTGATGACTGAAAAAGAAATTTATTGAAAATATGAGACTTGTTTCGCTTTAGAATTCATTTCATTATGAAGCAAGTCTCTCTCACCACTCACTAAGAACAGTAACCCGACTATCATTCGGGTCAGGGGTTCATCCTAAATGTAAATGTCGTTTGAGCCATTCCAACAATCTCTCTCATCAACTAGTAGCGACACGCGTCCAGCTAAGGTATTATTGCCCGCTATATTATTGGTACACGCCCATTATCAATTGAATTTATGGCAAAAGAACAAACTGATCGCACCACACTGGATTTGTTCGCAGATGAACGCAGGCCCGGGCGACCTAAAACAAATCCGCTGTCCAGGGATGAACAGCTTAGGATCAATAAACGCAACCAGTTGCGACGAGATAAAGTCAGAGGATTGCGTCGAGTGGAACTCAAACTTAATGAAGATGCCGTTGATGCACTAAACCATCTGGCAAAACAGCGCAACATTAGCCGCAGTGAATTGATTGAACAAATGTTATTAGCCCAACTGACAGAAAAAAATCACCTTGCCGACTAACGGCTTTTATTAAACACAATGAAGCGGTGTCACCACACAAATCTGACAGATTTGTCATGGATGTTTGGTCAAAATAACGCTTTTCATGTTACTGAAACTGACATTTTTCTAGCTGATTTCAGCGTGATGTGTATAGATTTAATACACAAATAAAACAAGAGGTTAACCCATTTTATGGCAATAATAGGTATATTCTTCGGCAGCGATACAGGCAACACAGAGAACATCGCCAAAATGATCCAAGAAAAATTGGGCGGTGCTGATGTTGCTGAAGTCCACGATATTGCCAAAAGCAGCAAAGAAGACATTGAAGCCTTCGATATCTTGTTGCTTGGCATCCCAACCTGGTATTACGGCGAAGCCCAGTGTGACTGGGATGATTTCTTCCCAACACTGGAAGAGATCAATTTCGAAGGAAAACTGGTTGCTTTGTTCGGCTGTGGTGATCAGGAAGATTATGCAGAGTACTTCTGTGATGCTATGGGTACCATTCGTGATATTATCGAACCTCGTGGTGCCATTATTGTGGGCCACTGGCCAACCGAAGGATATCACTTTGAAGCCTCTAAGGGCATGGTCGACGATAACCACTTTATTGGATTGGCCATTGATGAAGATCGTCAACCAGAATTGACGGATGAGCGCGTTGAAAGCTGGGTACAACAGATCAAGGCTGAAATGAGTCTGTCAGAGATTCTAGGCGCTTAATAAGAAGAGAAAAGCCCTTTCAGGCAGGATTATTCTTGCATAATGTGTCATGATATATGAATAGGCATGGTTTTCATTTTTAATATCCATGCCTATAATCAGCAACGTGAAACAGAATCATGATTCCCTCACGATACCCCCAAGTATCATAAGTACACTTAACTCAAGTTACAGGACTGAATCCGCATGACCGACAACAATAAAGCATTGAAAAATGCTGGACTTAAAGTAACACTTCCACGACTGAAAATTCTGGAAGTGCTACAGGACCCAGAATGCCATCATGTCAGTGCGGAGGATCTCTACAAAAAACTGATTGATATCGGTGAAGAGATTGGCCTCGCCACTGTCTATCGTGTGTTGAACCAGTTCGATGATGCTGGCATTGTCACACGCCACAATTTTGAAGGCGGCAAATCGGTTTTTGAACTCACCCAGCAGCAACATCATGACCATCTGATTTGTCTCGACTGCGGTAAGGTCATTGAATTTAGTGATGAATTCATTGAAGAGCGTCAGAAAAACATCGCTGAACGCTATGGAATTAAGCTTTCAAACCACAGTCTTTATTTATATGGTCACTGTGCTGATGGTGATTGCCGCAAAGAAAGCTCGCTTCATGATGCAAAAGCATGATAAACAAGCGCTGACAATAAAGTAATTCGCTCCACTATTTATTCATCTGAATTTATTCATCTGAATAAGCAACCTGCCGAATAATTATCAAGCTAATCGGCAGGTTGCTTTATCAATTTATTGCCCTCATACCTCAAAGAATCGTTAGAATTTAACTTCATCTATGCGGCTAAAACGGTTTCCATCAGTACTGACAGAACGAATTTTCACATTGCCGCTGACATGAGGCCGCTGTCTGTCATTATAATCCTGCCATGTTTTTCCATTATCCAATGAGTATTGAATAACCACCCCCGGTAATGCGATATTCGCTTCCAGTGTTCCTGAAACAATTCTGCCGCCAGGTACAGGCAAACGATAGAAAATTTTCGCTCTATCCAGTTTAGCCAGTTCTCGCTGCCCTATCAGATTGGCAAAGCGTTCCCAGTCTTGTTGCAGGAGAGCCGTATCAACATAATGCGTTATTCCGCCTTTATATTCCCTGCCATGCTGATAATTCTGCTCCCACTCCGCCTGATGCCATGCCCGTTCCGCCAGCGGCAGTAAGCGTGGATAGATCATATATTCCATTTGTTCATCGGTACGCACGGTTTCACTCCACGATTGCCCCGACATACCATAAGCCCCCGGCCAGCGTTTATTACTATGGGTATTAAAGTAATTGCCATCACGATCCATCGAGGTTTCAGCATTTTGTGGCATATTGTTCGGGGCAAAGCTGAAAATTTTCGCCTCATCATTAAAGCGGGTCGCCCAATAGTAGCCCCGCTCTTTCGGATGAACTTCATATGGCATATCCAGATAGATATAATCAGGGCTGGAAACCACAACTTGATAGCCCTTATTCGCCCAGTCATTGGCAGAATCATAACCTCCCCAATACAGGGTATCCCAAAAGTTCACCGCAACATGTTTAGTGGCGAAATCTTTTGCCGATTTGGCATGTTTCAGGCCATCCTGCCATGCCTGCATGGTGCTGATACCATGGTTATTGACGATTTTGCTAACTTCAATGGCAAAGTAGCTGGCAAGTTCATCAACCTCTTTAATGACACCTTGCGCTATCATTTTCTGACAAGCCTGAGATTTTGCCCACGGCTTGTTTTCAATTTTCTGGTTGATAATCCCCTTATCTGGCACAATCACTCCATCTTTATCCTGATATCCAGCGCCCAAACGAATATTTTTCGCCTCATCCCCACCAAAATGCCATGTATTTAACGGCAGACCGGCCTCGTTATGCATGGCAACAATTTCGCTAATCACTTTATCGACAAACCGCTTTGAAGAGTCCATGCACGGGTTAAGATAACTGTGGCGATCATAGAATTGCACGGAAGTTGTATTCGAGGTATCTGTCGGATCAAGCAGACGATACTCATTGGCTTCCTGCTTTTTGCCTTGTGCCATAAGTCTCTTATAACGCGCTTCCATCGACATCACTGCGGCACGAGCATGGGCAGGTATATCAATTTCTGGGATCACTTCTATCTGGCGGGCTTTGGCATAATTCAGAATATCAATATAATCCTGACGGCTAAAATAACCACTTCCCATATTGTTGCTATCTGGCCCTGATCCCAATTGCGGCAATAAGCATTGAGTCTCACTCAGATCATGACAACGTTGACTGCCGATTTCTGTCAACTCCGGTAAGCCTGGTATTTCCAAACGCCAGCCTTCATCATCACTCAAATGGAAATGGAACTTGTTCAGCTTATAGTGGGATATTTGATCAAGCAGACGCAGGACAGCTTCTTTACTATGAAAATTTCGTCCAACATCAAGGAACACGCCACGATATTCAAACCGTGGTGCATCTTTTGCCGTCAGTGTCGCAATCTTTGGCGTTCCATTGGCGGGAAGTAAGGAAAACAGTGATTGCAGGCCATAAAATACGCCAGACTGGTCAAATGCGACAATTTGTGTCCCCTTGGTGGTAATTTCCAATGAATACGCACCGTTTACTCGCCAGGGCTTAGTAAATTGGTTTGCGTTGATTTGGGTCGCTATTCGATAACCGTCATCGGTTAAATGAATATCATGGGCGTTGAAACGTTCCCTAATCACTTCAACCGATTCGCCGCTCAACCCTCCTAACTCTAATTTCACTCCACGGGATAAATCCACATCCTGGGAATAAATGGAAAGTTCTTTCGGTGTCGGAATAATCTGCCCTCGCAGCTTATCTTCACTGATTGTTGCCACCTGCTGGTTTTTGGCAAAGCGGTTTTCAGGCGTCATCAGGATATTGTTATCCGTTGTGGTCCGTTTCCACTGTTCACCTTCCAGATCAGATAAAAATTCGCTGATGTTTTCAGTATCGGTATTTGCCAATACTTGAGGCGCAGCATCACCGGAAGTCGCATACCAACGCGGCATAAAATCTGTACTGTAAATCTGCCAATATTCACCAATAATCGGTAGTACGACCTTTTCATTGGCTTTGATGCCTGTAAATTTTTTCGTCGGTTCCAGTTTATGTAAATCACCCGTAATATGAGTAATTTTGTATTGATCATTATCCAGTTTCAGTATTTGGCGAATACTGTGAAAATAGAGCGCCCAATCAGAAGAGTTGATTGCCTGAGCACCATTGCTCAAGATGATGTTGACCCGATTACAAGCCGCCGAATCAGCGCCAAGAATGGCACAATTTGTACCATGTGAACCCGCCTGATTATCAATGATTTTGAAATTGACTTTTAACTGGCTCAGTAAATCCACGATCTGTTGTGATGACATTGGATCCTGCGGCGACATTGCCGGTGTCATTTCTGTATGAGCGCCGCCGATAAATCCAACTGCCGTGATGAATGCTGCCAAGGTACGTAATTTAATAGGTTTCATAAATTACCTCGTCCGAACTTATTATTTTTTCGATGGGTAAATTTTGGGCAAATAGTGTACAAGTTTGATCAGGCAATAACCCTATATAATATGTGACTATAAGGCAATTTTTAATCTTAGCTGAAGGAGTTAATTTTCATTACGCGGCTATCAAGCACAAAAAAGCGTGATTATTTTCACGCTTTTTTGTGTACGGGGTCATATTATCTTGGTGAGATTATTACTCTTGTGAGATTTTTGCCCAAGTATCACGCAGGCCAACCGTACGGTTAAAGACCAGATGCTCAGCACTTGAGAGGCAGCTATCAGCACAGAAATAACCTTCACGCTCAAACTGATAGGTTTTTTCCGGCAATGCATTTCTCAACCCTGGTTCTGCAAATCCCTTACGGATCACCAGAGATCCTGAATTGATCGTAGACAAGAAATCATCTTCTGCCCCTGGGTTCGCCACGCTGAACAGACGGTCATACAGATAGAATTCCGCTGGTACGCCGTGTGCAGCGCTTACCCAGTGAATGACGCCCTTAACTTTGCGACCATCGGCTGGATCTTTATTCAGGGTTTGCTCGTCATACTGGCAATAAATTGTGGTGATATTGCCTTCTGCATCTTTCTCAACCCGTTCTGCTTTAATCACATACGCATTGCGCAGGCGTACTTCTTTACCCAGAACCAAGCGCTTATATTGACGATTTGCTTCTTCGCGGAAATCTGCACGGTCGATGTACAGCTCGCGACTAAACGGTACTTCACGGCTACCCATTTCTGGTTTATTCGGATGGTTAAGCATCGTCAGAATAACTTCACCTTCCGGCATGTTCTCAATCACCAGTTTCACCGGATCAAGCACCGCCATCGCACGCGGTGCATGTTCGTTCAGGTCGTCACGGATACAGGATTCTAATGCTGCCATTTCAACGTTGTTATCCTGCTTAGTCACACCAATACGGCGGCAGAACTCACGGATAGAAGCCGCAGTATAACCACGACGACGTAATCCAGAGATAGTTGGCATACGTGGATCATTCCAACCATCAACGATTTTTTCTGTCACCAACTGGTTAAGCTTACGCTTGGACATCACCGTATATTCCAGATTCAGACGAGAAAACTCGTACTGACGTGGATGGCAACCAATCGTAATGTTATCCAATACCCAATCGTATAAACGGCGGTTATCCTGAAATTCCAACGTACAGATGGAATGGGTGATCCCTTCCAGCGCATCGGAAATGCAGTGTGTAAAATCGTACATCGGATAGATGCACCATTTATTGCCTGACTGGTGATGCTCTGCGAATTTAATACGGTAGATGACCGGATCACGCATGACAATGAACGGGGATGCCATATCAATTTTGGCACGCAGACACGCTTTGCCTTCAGCAAATTCACCGGCACGCATTTTTTCAAACAGGGCCAGGTTTTCTTCTACGCTGCGATCACGATACGGACTGTTTTTACCCGGCTCTTTTAAAGTACCGCGATATTCGCGGATCTCTTCAGGACTCAGTTCATCTACATACGCCAGACCTTTATTAATTAATTCAATGGCGTATTGATACAGAATATCGAAATAGTCAGACGAGTAGCAAATATCCCCACTCCACTGGAATCCCAACCACTGAACGTCAGCTTTAATCGATTCAACGTACTC
Source organism: Xenorhabdus sp. SGI 60 (assembly GCF_056632175.1). NCBI lineage: Bacteria > Pseudomonadati > Pseudomonadota > Gammaproteobacteria > Enterobacterales > Morganellaceae > Xenorhabdus > Xenorhabdus sp. SGI 60. The sequence goes on from NZ_CP196860.1 coordinate 2,810,365, forward strand.
AATATCTTCCTTAACGGGATTTGTATCGTCAAAACGTAGGTTGCATTGTCCCTGATAGTCTTGAGCGATGCCGAAATTCAGGCAGATCGATTTAGCATGACCGATATGCAGATAACCGTTGGGTTCAGGTGGGAAACGGGTATGTACGGATGTATATTTACCTGTTGCCAGATCTTCGTCAATAATCTGACGAATAAAGTTTGTCGGGCGGGCATCTGCCTCACTCATCGTTTTTTTCCTCAATGCAAAAAGCGTTTTAACATAACCCTCTATAATCTAATAAGCTGAACCGAGAAACAACACTTTGTTAGTGGGAAACGGCGGAATGGGTAAAGTTAGGGCGGAAAAGAGGGGATCCCCCCAGATGACGACTCCCAGAAACATATTTAGCTATGTTCCCGGGAAATTGTTTATTTATGTCTCAACTCAGTTTGTTAACGCTTTATGACATAAAATATTATGTACATTCACTTATTGCATTACTTGAAATAAGTCTGACTTATTAGCGATTACATTTCCTTTAGTCAGAATTTTCACGCCCGCATAATCATCAATATTGCTGATAATCACAGGACTGACCATCGATTTGGCATGTGCATTTAAGTAATCAAGATCTAACTTCAATAGAGGATGCCCTATTTTCACTTGTTCCCCTTCTTCCACCAAACGTTCAAATCCTGTGCCATTCAGTGAGACTGTATCTATGCCGATATGAATAATGATCTCAATACCGCTATCCGTTTCAATACATACCGCATGGTTGGTATCAAATATCTTCACGACCTTACCCGCAACAGGAGCAAAAACAGTATCCGATGTGGGTCTTATGGCAATCCCATCACCGACTAATTTGCTGGAAAAGGCTTCATCAGGAACATCTTCCAATTTGACCAATTCACCTGTGACAGGAGCAATTAAAGTCAAAATAGGTTTACCTGCTTGCTTGTCCTCTTTTTCCACCAAAACATCGGTCTCAGACTTGAGAGTGACTTTTGCCGCTGCAACATAACCTTTTTTCAGGATTTCTTTCATCATACTGGATATCAATTCTGCACGTGTACCAATAATAATCTGGACACTCTGCTTATTCAGGCGGATAACACCTGTTGCACCAAGATGTTTTACCCATTGTTCATTGACCAGGCTAGAATCGTTCACTGATAAACGTAAGCGAGTAATACAAGAGTCAACACTCGTCAAGTTGCCTGAACCGCCAACAGCAGCAATGTATTGATGAGCTATTTCATGAATACTCCCCGCTGAATGACTCTCTTTTTTCGCCATATCGATATCATAACCATCAGTTTCATCCGTGGCCGATAACTCACGTCCTGGGGTCATCAAATTGAATTTTTTGATGGTGAAACGGAAGACAACATAGTAAAGGCAGAAGAATACCAAACCCTGCGGGATCAACATGTACCAGTGAACAGCCAGCGGATTACGGGAGGAAAGTAACATATCGACAAGCCCAGCACTAAAGCCAAAACCGGCAATCCAATGCATGGTAGCCGCGATGTAAACCGAAATCCCAGTCATGACGGCATGTAACACATAAAGTACTGGTGCAACAAACATGAACGAAAATTCAAGTGGCTCAGTTACGCCTGCAAAGAAAGACGCAAATGCCCCTGCCATCATAATACCAGCAACCTTGGCTCTATTTTCCGGACGGGCACAGTGGTAAATCGCCAATGCTGCCCCTGGCAAACCGAACATCATTATCGGGAAGAAACCCGCCTGATAACGACCAGTGATCCCCATGACAGCAGTGCCTGCTTCAATGGATTTCTGTCCACCAAGAAAGTTAGGAATATCATTGATACCAGCGACATCAAACCAAAATACGGAGTTCAGAGCATGGTGCAAACCAATCAATATCAACAGACGATTGAAGAAGGCATACAAACCCGCCCCAACAGAACCCAGATTGGTGATGCTTTCACCAAATGCTACCAGCCAGCCATAAACTACTGGCCAAATAAACATCAAGATGAAAGACACAACAATCATCAGGAAAGAGTTCAAGATAGGGACTAAACGACGGCCACTAAAGAAAGACAGTGCTTGTGGTAGCTCCACATTACTGTAACGATTATACAACTCAGCAGAAAAGACTCCCACCAAGATCCCAATAAATTGGTTATTAATCTTACCAAATGCTTTTGGGACTTCCTCAATCGGAATCCCCTGAATCATTGCCACCGCGGCCGGAGAACAGAGTTGCATGACAACAATAAATCCGATAAGCCCTGATAATGCAGCAGCGCCATCTTTATCTTTCGACATTCCATAGGCTATCCCAATCGCAAACAACATTCCCATATTGTTGAGAATGGCAGTACCTGACGTGATAAACAGTGCCGCCAACTCATTATCAGCCCCCCATCCCGTTGGATCAATCCAATAACCTACACCAACCAATATTGCCGCTGCGGGCAATGTTGCCACCGGCACCATTAATGCCCGGCCAATCCGTTGTAAGTAGCTCAGAATATTCACTTATGCCTCCTTAAAGCTCTGCTAATGGAGTCTTTTAGTTAATTAATGACGTTATGTCATCACTTATGTATTTATTGTTAAAACGTTTTTAGTCTAAAAAAAATATTTTTCATCGCAAATTAAATCCGTCTAATATGTGATTAAAGTCACTTGATTTGATAAATTTTTAATCAAAAATCTAGCTATCACGCAAAACTTATTTTATTATGAAAAATATGTATATTACATTGGATGCGACAAAACCCCACTTAGAACAAGGGCTATGTGTCGTCTTGTCACATTGCTATCACGCACCACTTTGATATCTTAAATATCATGTATATCGTACATAAATCTTCATTAACTTATTGAATATTTTTTAAGAGGTAATCATGAGGCTGATCCCCCTAACTACGGCAAGTGATGTTGGCCGATGGTCTGCTCACTATATTGTAAGTAGGATAAATGAGTTCAATCCCACGGCTGAATGCCCTTTCGTGCTTGGGCTTCCCACAGGCAGCACACCACTGGCAACTTACAAGGAACTTATTTCCCTGTATCAAGCCGGAAAAGTGAGCTTCAAGCATGTTGTGACATTTAATATGGATGAATACGTTGGTCTGCCGGAAGATCATCCTCAAAGCTACCATTCATTCATGTACCAAAATTTCTTTAATCACATTGATATTTCAAGAGAGAACATCAATTTGTTAAACGGAAATGCGGAAGATATTGATGTTGAGTGCCAACGTTACGAAAATAAGATCAAATCCTATGGCAAAATACATTTATTTATGGGTGGTGTCGGTAATGATGGGCATATTGCCTTTAATGAACCAGCATCTTCTCTTTCTTCACGTACACGAATTAAGACACTGACTATTGAGACGCGGACTGCCAATTCCCGTTTTTTCAATAATGAAATAGCGCAAGTTCCCAAATATGCATTAACCGTTGGTGTGGGTACTTTAATGGATGCTGAAGAAATTATGATTTTGGCAACCGGAATGAATAAAGCGCAAGCCCTGCAAGCCGCAGTAGAAGGGAATATCAACCATATGTGGACAATCAGTTGCCTCCAGATGCATCCAAAATCACTGATTGTCTGTGATGAACCCGCCACTATGGAACTGAAAGTAAAGACAATGAAGTATTTTCACCAGTTAGAGGCCGATATCGTTAATGAATTCGCCAGCTAAACTGATCTAGGAGTTAAGATATCAATGTATGCATTAACCAATGGCATTATTTATACCGGATATGACAGACTCGATAACCATGCAGTCATTATTGCAGATGGTTTGATTAAACAAGTCTGTCCGCTAAACGAGCTGCCAGAAGAGATTGAAAGACACGATTTATATGGCGCAAATCTCGCACCAGGATTTATTGATCTACAAGTGAACGGTTGTGGTGGAGTCCAGTTTAATGAACGGTTGGAAGATATTTCAGAAGAGACTCTGCATACTATGCAAAAAACCAACCAGCGCTACGGTTGTACCAGTTTCTTGCCTACCCTCATTACCAGCCCCGATGAATTAATGATAAAAGCCATTGAAGTGATGCGCACCTATCTGCAAAAAAACCCTAATCAGGCATTAGGGTTGCATCTGGAAGGACCTTATATCAATCCAATAAAAAAAGGAACGCATAATACCGCTTATATCCGCAAGCCCACCCCTGAAATGGTTAATTACCTATGCCAGAATGCTGATGTAATTACCAAGATCACCCTTGCTCCTGAAATGGTAGAAAGCCAATATATTCAGCAATTGGCCGAAGCGGGTATTACTGTTTCTGCTGGTCATTCTAATGCGACTTATGAAGAAGCTCGTTATGGCTTCCAGCATGGCATTACTTTCTCTACCCATTTATATAATGCCATGCCTGCGATTTCTGGCCGCCAGCCTGGGCTGGTGAGTGCCATTTATGATTCCCCAGAAGTCTATGCCGGCATAATCTGTGATGGAATGCATGTATCATGGCCAAATGTCCGCAATTCCAAGAGATTAAAAAATGAAAAGCTTATCCTGGTAACGGATGCCATTCTTCCTGCCGGGCTTGCTCCCGATGCCATAGAACAATTTACCTTTGCTAATAAAACAATATATTATCGAAATGGCTTATGTGTTGATGAAAATGGAACACTGAGCGGCTCATCAATCACAATGATTGATTGTGTCAAAAATAGTGTGGAGCATGTTGGTATTGCTTTGGATGAAACGTTGCGAATGGTGACGCTTTACCCAGCCCGCGCAATCGGTATTGATAAACACCTCGGTACGATTGAATCCGGCAAGGTAGCGAACCTGACCGCATTTACTCACGATTTCAAAATCTGCAAAACCATTGTTAACGGAAACAAAATCAAACTACCGTGAGTATAAAGACTGATGAGTAATGAAAACGCACAGAAGCAAATTGGTAATATCGATCTCGTCAAACAGCTAAATAGTGCTGTGGTCTATCGGCTGATTGATCAGCATGGACCAATATCACGCATCCAAATTGCAGAAGAGAGCCAACTTGCTCCTGCCAGCGTAACTAAAATTACTCGTCAGTTGTTGGAGCGCGGCCTGATAAAAGAAGTCGAACATCAGGCTTCCACCGGCGGAAGACGCGCAATCTCCATTATCACTGAGACACGCCATTTCCATACTATCGGAGTTCGGCTTGGGCGCCATGATGCAACGGTGGCGCTATTTGATATGAGCGGCAAAACGTTAGTAGAAACACATTATCCTGTGCAGGAAAATAGTCAGCAAGCAGTCGAGAGACGCATTATTTACGCCATTGAAAGTTTCATCGACAAAAACCAGCGCCGGATCCGTGAATTGATCGCCATTTCGATTATTCTTCCCGGCCTGGTTGATCCTGAACAAGGTATCATCCGCTATATGCCACACATTAAGGTAGATAACTGGCCTCTGGTTAAGAATCTCCAAGAACATTTCAATACCCCCTGCTTTATTGGGCATGATATCCGCTGCCTTGCATTGGCAGAAAATTATTTCGGTGCAACACGCGATTGTGAAGATTCCATTCTGGTACGCATCCATCGCGGTACAGGGGCTGGTGTCATTGTTAACAACAATATTTTGCTCAACAAACGCGGCAATCTGGGTGAAATAGGCCATATCCAAATCGATCCTCTCGGTGAACGCTGCCATTGCGGTAATTTTGGTTGTCTGGAAACTATCGCTTCCAATTCAGCAATCGAAGCTAAAGTACAGCAACAATTACGCCAAGGGTTCCCAAGCCAGCTTGCCTTGAATTGCAATATCCATGCAATTTGTCTTGCAGCCAATGCGGGTGATCCTCTGGCAACCGAAGTCATCAAGCAAGTAGGGCTTTATCTTGGCAAGGCTATCTCAATCGCGATTAACCTCTTTAACCCCCAGAAGGTGGTAATTGCCGGAGAAATCACGCAAGCAAAACAGGTATTACTCCCGACTATCAAAAGCAGTATCAATACCCAGGTATTAAAAGCATTCCGCGAAGACCTTCCTGTGGTGATTTCTGAGCTGAATCACTGTTCAGCAATTGGTGCATTCGCACTAACGAAACGTGCAATGCTTAATGGTGTACTGTTGCAACAGCTCCTTGGCGGATAATTTCAACCGTTTTAGCCGACTTTGTCGACAAAACGCTTATAAGACAAACAAACAAACGATTTTGCGCATATTTCTTTAAAAAAGCAGTTGACGCATCTGTCTGATATACGCATAATTCGCCCCGCACCGCCGATGAAGGCAAAGCGAAAAAAGATGGCTACGTAGCTCAGCTGGTTAGAGCACAGCACTCATAATGCTGGGGTCACAGGTTCGATTCCCGTCGTAGCCACCATCTTTTGCGGGAGTGGCGAAATTGGTAGACGCACCAGATTTAGGTTCTGGCGCCGCAAGGTGTGCGAGTTCAAGTCTCGCCTCCCGCACCATTTTCTTTATCGGGTTGTACTTAGAATGTGTTTTAGTAGCAGTTTTAAGTTTTAGTGTATTGTTTCAGGTGGGGTATCGCCAAGCGGTAAGGCACCAGGTTTTGATCCTGGCATGCCCTGGTTCGAATCCAGGTACCCCAGCCATTTAACTGGAACAATAAGTTAAAACGATATAAGGTTAACTGCGCATTCTGGGAATAACAAAGGCTGCATTGATAACACTCAGGTGGGGTATCGCCAAGCGGTAAGGCACCAGGTTTTGATCCTGGCATGCCCTGGTTCGAATCCAGGTACCCCAGCCATCTTACTGAGATTTATCAAAAATCTTACGTTTATCGTAAATGGCTACGTAGCTCAGCTGGTTAGAGCACAGCACTCATAATGCTGGGGTCACAGGTTCGATTCCCGTCGTAGCCACCATTTTAAAATTCAGTTGGGGTATCGCCAAGCGGTAAGGCACCGGATTCTGATTCCGGCATTCCCAGGTTCGAATCCTGGTACCCCAGCCAGATTTATCAATGTGTTATAACTAAAATGACATATTGAAAAAGAATATACAGATAGAATATTCTTTGATATACAAGCCACTATTAAAGGTGGTTTTTTTTGCATTTATCTCATAAAAATAAACTTTCCCGCCCTCTCACCAATTAGATAATCTAATAAATTTGGGTTTGTAATTTTATACAATTGAAATTATAGATCTACCTCCCCCCGCCTCAAATTCCTCCCCCAATAACCGACCAAATTTCCCCCAACTATCCCCATATCATTTCAAACTCACATTTTGCACATTTATTGAACTAACAATTTGTTGGATTTCAACGCGTTCAGCAGCCAGTCACCCGTTTTTGATGTACGAATCGGCCTATTGCGTATTTCATTAAACCTCGGTTTAACAGAACTGGGCTATCGAACCATCGGGAACGGGCCAAATCAGATCCCCGATATGTCGTTTTTTGCTGCCTCGTCAAATTCATTCCAATTACCAACCGGACATATGGTCGTTGTCGGTGATTTTACGGCGTCAGTTCCGCATTCCCATGACGGAGGCAGCGCATCGGCGGAATGGGTAGAATTTCCTGTGCCGTTCCCACGTTCGTGTAGTTGTGTGACGGGGGCATTTACAATTGGTGTCGGTATTGGTCCAATTTTTCACACCTGCGAATCCATGAATCCACGAGGATTTACGTTACGCGCGGGCGTTATGTCCCAAGATGCTGGCGTCATCTCTAAATTGAAATTCATGTACATAGCCGTGGGGGAATACTGATGAAAATACTATGGAGCGCTAAAAACAACGCATTTTTTTACGAATTCGATTTAGGACATTACGCGCGGGCCGGCTGGGATATATCAGATGTTATTCCTGTTTCTGAGCCGGTTTTTAAAACGTTTACGAATCCACCTCCGCGAAAAATACGTGTAGTTGGCCCTGACGGTTTACCCACATGGGAGGATGTTCCACCTCCTACACCCGAGCAGTTGCAACAACGGGCTGAGTCCCAAAAATCCTCATTGAGACAACAGGCAGATATTGCCATAGCCCCGTTGCAGGACGCTGTCGATTTAGACATGGCAACCGATGCCGAAAAATCCGCATTGACCGAATGGCGCAAGTATCGGGTGCTGCTCAATCGGGTGAATTGCACTACCGCCCCCGATATCCAATGGCCGGAACAGCCGAAATGAGTATAGGGGCTGCGTGCCCCTAAACACTATTTTGACTCAGCTAATTTTCGTTGTTGCTGATTCCAAATAGAATTTTCTGGCATTTGTACCCGAACAGAAATATATCGACCAACAGGAATATCAATCGGGTCGCCGTCAGCATAACCCTCGCGTACATTTCTGGCAAATACAGGAGCGTCTGAATGCTCACGGTGGTAGGTCATGATTTTGATAGAACCGTCCGGTAATACCGTGTAGTTAACCCAAATTAACGGCAATTTATTTTTGCACAGGGGTATTTCGACACCGCCATCAACCCCGCCCCATGCGGCATCGGCATTGAATCCCAGCACGTTTTTGATGAGGTAAACGCCCTCTGATAAACGTTCAACGATTGCGCCTTCGGACTCATCGTTAGTTTCGAATGCGCCAGTGTCTGTAATTTTGATGATGGGGGAGGCTGATTTTAGGTAACCATCAACAACGGTAATATTTTTCGTTGTGATAAACTCGATTTTATCATCCCATTTTCCCCACCGTTTTCGGCGGTAATATAGCGGAATTCCGCCCAACTCCCCACCAATAATGATAACGTGATCATCATCCCCATATAGGGCGGCTGCTACCTGTGTGTGATTATTACTCCATGATATCGGCGCACCATTATTACAATAGAAAAAACCCGTCGTTCGAATTTGGTCAAACCCGGATACGTATTCATCACTGGACACTAATTTTCGCCAGTTTCCCCACTTTTTTTTCACACGGTAACGACACGCCAGCCCCGTATGATCCACCTGAATTTGAGCAATCATACCCGTGGAATCGTCCCCACCCCCGCGCGTCATCACCATAATCGGGGCATACGCGTTCCAGAAATTTTTACCGAATTCACCTGCACCTGCGTACCATCCAGACTCATTTAATGCATTTGCGTCAGTAAAATTCCGACCTGCAGCTGCCCCCACGCCATAATCACCCTGCGCCAGCGCTCCCACATCACCAGCATTCAACGTAACATCACCTGTGAGCGGTTTGTTATTGATTTTTCGGCTAGTACGCACCGCATCCGATAAACCGAGGTTTTTTACAAACTCCGCTGGGTTCGGAATGTCTGCGCCGTTCCGGGATTTTTCGAGCCGGTTGTTTAGGGCGTCGGTTGTGGATTTTGCAATACCAATTGCATCTACAAACAGCATCCACTCATTTTGCGACTTATCCGGTTGTTGACCTCTAGTTTGTCGTTTAGCTGTATAGAATTGTCCTGCGTGTTGCACTACAGCATATTGTGGATAATCTACAGATGCATCCCACTCAGAAATTCCGCGTTGGGATAAATACATCAGCCATTGATCGGTGCGTTTGCTGATGGCATTAAACCATTCCATCGGTGGTTTTCCTGCCGTGCGATCAATGGTGACCCCCCAGCCACGTAGAACGTCAGGAAATGTTTCTATTTCCCCTGTTTTTGCATCATTGGCAAATATTTTGTAATCGGGTTTATTGATGATTGACATTGATAATCCTCGTAAATTGACCGTCGCCAAAACCGAAAGCATGGCTATCATTTTCCCAACCGAAGGGGCGGTCACTGTTAATAACAACAAATTGGTAGCGCACACCAATAGGCCGACTCAGGATGTCGAGTTTTAAAATGGCGTGTAATCGAAATGGAGTCAGGTAATTAGCAGGAACAACAACATTCATTGTCATGTCATAGTTATCGATGACAAATGAATATTCCCCTAATAAGTGTTGTAGTGAATGTGTAATTCCTTCAATGGTCGGTCGCTGGAAATTTTTGATAATTTTTGCTCGGATAAAAAAACGATAATCCGAATCATCCAATCTGACGGATTTCTGTAATGAGTCACCATAGCGATAAAATAGCCCATTATTAAATCCTAACGCGCCAGCAATACCCAGCCAACCAAAATAATCTTTTGGTACAAATGATTTCATTGTCCTACCAATTCCTACATGGCGACCAATGAGATCTAATCCATACCCAACTGATTTATCGATATCCAATATTTCGGCTAATTTTACGGCTGACTGGTAAACTATTTTGCTCTCAGAAAATAAAAGCTCGACGGTTTGTCGAGCCTTCGGCTTTCCTCTGTATTGCCAGATCAGAAAATCTTCGGGTTTTTTATTCAATCAACACCTCCACATTTTCAGGTTTAATGCGAGCGCATTGCCTAACTCCTATAGTGGCTATGTCTGAGCGATTGACTGTGATTGATTTGATGTAAAAACCAGAAATAGAATTAACGTTACATGTTAACCGCATAGCATATACTGATTCACCAATAGCAAATTCAGTAGTAGCCAGTGATTTTTTAATACCGTCAGTATCGATATCCTGAAATCCGTTTATGCGGTCAATGATAACTCTTACCTTGATATCAACCATCTCAGCGCGGTCGAATTTTACCGTTCTCACCGCACCTGAGTAGTCACATGAATATGAGATAGCTCCCATTAGGCCACATCCACCCACTTTCTTTTTCAGGATGGTGAGCGCAATATCTTCGTCACGCCCTCCAATCACGACCGCATTCATAGAGTGAGGAGGAACACCCTGTTTGTCTGTCTGGTTAGTGTAATTCTCATAAACTCGCACTTGTTTTACATCTGGCAGGTCAAGCAGTGCCGCCTCTATTCCCTGTCTGTCGTCATGATTGTTGATGGAGTGTGAACGCATAAACCGTTTCAAGAAGTTGCCATCTGTTTCCTCTTCACTGCCAGATTTAGCCTCTTTGGTTGTGATAATTTTTTCAATACCAACAATCACTGTAACAAGTTGTAGCTCTTGCTGGGCTTGCAGACTAAATGCGCCCAGTTCCTGACTGCGCAGAATGACGCGAGCTGAGCCGTTGTTATCTAACTTCGCCTCATTGAGAACTATCCATTTGATGCGGTTATTATCTGTGAGCACAGTGTCTTTAGGAACAATAACGCCAGTAGCACCCGTCATCACCACATCATCCAGATAGCTGAACTCAGCACCACGACGAACTAGTCCAGCATACATAGCCCGCTGTTCCAGCCATGCGCCCGTTGCGTTGTAGGGATCTAACATCTGTGCAATAAATGTAATGACCTGATTGATGTTGGCTAATTCCTGAGAGAATAACCCCACCATCTGACCATCAGGAGAGTCGGCATCCAGATTAATATCCTCACCGTAGATGCGTTTAAAACCTGTTTCTAGCCGTTTGTGAATGTCGGAAAGCTGATCAATGATAATGCCTGTTTCAGTAATCTGGAGCATTGCTACTGACCTCGTTTTTATTTCCGTAGATATCGATATAGGTAATCTCTACCAATGATTTACGACTATCTGCATCGATTTTGATATCAAAATACGTAATTTCCGCTACTCCCTCAGTATTCAGGACGGTTATTTTTAATTCTGATTCCATCGCCATCAGGTTAGGATTTTTACGCAGATAATCGAACCATCTCACACCATGATCGGGATCGAGAAACCAGTCATTGTGCAGGGATAACAACCGAGTTTTTACTGACTGTGCTATTGCCTCTGATTTTGTGGCGTAATCATTGCGACCATTACCGAATATCCAATCGTGATTATCATCTAATCGCCTCACTCTCATTTGTTTGGCCTCCCTGTATTGCCGCCGTGTGAGTCTGGATGCGTGTGCGTTTCAACATCGACGCCACCACCAATTACACGCATCGCCTTGATTGTGCCGCTTGATTCACTGTTACCCTTGGTCTGATTCCAATTTCCAGATTGTTCATGGTTTCCGGTTTGTTTGCTGTTACCGAGATGCTCAATGTCACCCAGAATAGTGATCTTTCCCTGCGTCATGCGAATAAATGTTGAGCCGTCATCGGTCTGCATGGAGGCGCCACCACTGAAATAAGAGGGAATTTTTTTAGGTTGACTGCATACGCCAGGGATAAATGACGCATCGGAATAGTCGTGCAATCGTGCATCCAGTGGGACAGATTTATTACCCGTTGAATACCAACCATCAATGCAGCGTTCTGAGAATATCGCCAATCCCTCATCGCCGGATGTCACAGGTACAGTGAAACAGAATCCACCTGCTCGCGGGAACTGGACAACAACATCCACCAGCGGTGGCAATTCTAGTACCTCGCCATTGTGCAATATTTGGTTAATCATTAGTTCGATTGTGGCGGTGTGACCGTTAAATGAGATAACTCGGGCAGGTAAGGCGGTATGGATATCAAGGCGCTCGTTTTCCGCTTTTCTATCCATAACATCAAGCAGTGTTGGGTTTTTCATCGCTCTTTTTCTCCACCTTCTGAAATTTCCCACCGATACAGGTGATTTTGGTTGTCCAGCCATCACTCATGAAATCGCCGGAGTGTTCTAGTGCAGTGATTTTGTAATCACCGTTATACTCAGGAATAATTGACTGAACCCGAACCAGTCCGCCGATCCGCATAATGGGATTTAACCGACAGCTCACCGACAGACCATCATCGGTTTTTTCTGGCCCGTCAATCATTCCAGTTTCCTGAGACAGCACAAATCCCTCGTTATCGGCTACGATTTTGCTTTTGGGTAACACAGTCATATTCCCATCCTGTACTGACCAGTCAGCGCCATTGTTACGGGCGATTTTGTGCATAATGTCGCGGGCGTTCCCTGTCAGAACTTTGCCACGCGGCAATGCTCTATCTTTGGGTAAATCAATCACGCCATTACCAACCCTCATTGATTTAGTGGCCTCAGCTAAAATACTGGCATCGGTAGCGCCTGCTGCCAGCGTTTTATTGACCGGTGCGCCCGTGTACGCCTCGTAACCGTCACCGCATGTCAACTGAATAATGAAATCCAAACCGTCCCGTTGAGTTATTGCCTCAATGATGTCACCCATATAGATGATACGTAGCTCCTCGTAACCGACTGACAAACTGACGCGGTTATAAATTCGACTGATAATTAAATTGCGGTGTGAGGGATTGAGGTTATAGACACGGATTGTGGCCGGATTTGGTTCGCTACCAATGGTTTTAGATATTTCGAAGGCGACTCTCAGATTGGTGATTTCAATAGATTCTTTAGTGTTACCGATACTTAGTTTAAGTTGTCGTCCGAATTGCCTCATTCCACGCCTCTTTATCGACAAAATATATTTTTAGCCGCCCACCCAGCTCATTACGCTGGACTGAATTAATCTCCAATCCAGAACCGTCATGCATTAATATGATGAACGGCAGATTTTTAGTGAATAATGCGGGGCTATTTACCGTAATGCCGTATCGCTGGGCGATGTATTGATCTGTATTGGTATCCAATAAATCAAATTGCCAGCCGTTAGAAATGGGGTTGAAATACAGGGTGAATCGCAGGTTCATATCAAACAAGGTAAATGACTGCTCTTGGGTTTCTTCGATTGAAACGGGTATTTCGTATATCATCAGTCACCCCCGAAGAGCCACTCAAGCATGGATTTTTCATCTACTTTCTTCGGCTGCGTCTTACCCATATTCTTCTTTTTCTTCGCAATCTTTTTCAGATTGGGGTGTAATCCTTGAGCGGTTTGTGTCTCCACAATGAAAATTTCACGCAGTGTCAGACTAAATTCAGCCGAACCATCATTCATCTGGGTAACGCCAATACTGACTAACATCATGTTCTTATACTGTTTTAGGCCAGTTTGAACTGTGATTGTTTCACCTTTCTTTTGTAGGTTAAGCAAGTCGTTATATGTTTTACCTATCCTATCCAGTGTCTGTGAATTGTCATTGGCTCGTCCCTGATATTTAGGCAACCACGGTGCTATAGCTCGATCCGCTTGCTCCATCATGGATTCCGCTGTAGATATGTAACGATTTACCATCGACTCAGCTTGTCTGGTCATAGCTCTAATTTCGATAGGAACAGGAAACCGATCTATCGTAGATAAATCCAATCCTATCAACTCCCTGAAATGCTGAGGGGGTTGATAACCAACCATTATCCCTACTAGCGTAATTTCTTTTGGTTCCAGAATGGCATGGTCAGCAATTGCCGCCCCAGATTCGATGGGGTTCTCAGTAATACGTAAATTTGAGTTGTGATTTTCAATGACTACACAGTCAAATTGAAACTCTCCAATAGAGCGTGTTATTACCGAGGCTGTTGTGGTATTAAAACCGCTGAGTAAATCCATACTAGGCTCCAATAAAAAAAGCTCCGTAGTGGAGCTTTGCAAGCCATTCTTGGCTTGGTGTTAGAATACATTCATTGGCAGTGAAAGCAGGTTTTCAATGTAAAAACCATATCGTCTTGCTACCCCATTAATGATCCCCTGCGGCGTCTCAGTTCCACCAGTAAAAGTTTCAGTTTTATCGAGATGCTTGTCGTAAACTTCCATCTTGATAATGTATCTGAAATTAGGAGGTTGAGGTTTTTTCTTTTTAACCTCACCCGTAGTCCAATACTCATAGAGAACATCATCGCATTCATCCTGATAGCGGATAACTTTATCCCTGATCGATGCTTTAACTTTATTGGGGCTGATAGTCGCTAACCAGCCAGCAAGTTTGCGAAGGGCGAGGCACTGCATTTCTCTCTTTTTACCATCCGCGGCAACTATAACGATTTCCGTTACAGTTGATTTAAATCTTTGCTTTAGTTTCTCTAATTGAGACTGCCACGCTAAACCCATGCCATCGACAATCGGTTTCATTGGAACATACGGCTCACCGTTATAGTTAACGACATAGAGATCTGAACCATGAAATGGAACGTTAATGGTTTTACAAGACGTATTAACTGGTATACTTAACATGTTTACTTCCTTTAAGCTTGGGTAAACGTTGTATAAGAAGCCCCTGACTATTGCCGTAGTTGGGGGCTTCGCCGTTTTAGGACGACAATATTTATTACGTAATTGTAACGTTTTGTAAAGGTAATCAACCGTGAATTGCGAGACGCCTCGAATATTCAACCATTTACACACGTATTAAGAGTAAATGCATATTGTTATCACTAGCAATCACTGTTAAATTGGCTAATTCTGTTGAATAGATCAGTATTTGATCGCAATTCTTAAGCTACTTCTACACCGTGAATCATGCCGCTGAATTTCTATCCGTAATGGAAAATCTTCCCATCTTAGGATGATGCCACTGTGAACCACGTTGCTCTGCTTCTTTTGTCATCTGGTTTAGTGCTTTTTCGAATGACTCTTCATGCACTACTGACATTTGGATGACCTGTCCACCCGGCGCAACATGAGGAACTTTCTTGTGAGGAACCGACCAAGCCATGACAAGCTGTCTGCTTTTCGCATCACTTAGCCCATAAGTCGCCCTCAGATAGCTGTATCCCTGATATCCTTGCGGGATAGTACCTTGTTTTATTTGCTCGACGTCTTGTTCTACAGCAGAAATGCGTTTTTCATTACGAGCGGCATTACTGGCAATGGCGGCGATCATTTCCATCTCTGATAACTGTAGCTGTGCTGAGCCAGACTCAAGAGCAAACCAGCGGTCAATTACTGCCGCACGGCGGACAACGTCATAACCGGTGATAAGAATTTCTGTATGGCGGCGATCAAGCTGGAATTCAGAGACATACCCGCGATAGTCGATAACAGCAATTACGCCATCAACTAGAGTAACTTGTTGATTTTTATGATGGTTGAAATTCCAACCATCTTTTTTTATTTCATACAGCTGTGTAAGCATATTCCAAATATCGACGTGAACATTTTTTACCTCTTTCCCTGTTAGTTCCGCGATCTCACGACTTGACATAGTGACAGCTTGTTCAGTAGATGCTAAAATTTTCATAGCGTTACTTTCCTCGTAAAAATTTAACGTTGTTGAAGCCCCGATGGTTGCAGCCGTTGGGGTTTCGCTTTTATTAGGACTCATGCTGCATCTTCTCTATCAATCCATACGCCTTTTTTAACTGATAAATAACTTCAGTATTGAATTGTCGACTCTCTTTCTCTCCGTTCTTCTGAATAGCCTTACAAATCTCCTCAGGGAACCGAATCTTGCGCTGGTACATATCTTTTGCTTTCTGCACTTTGGCCTTCCTCTTTTATTGTCACACCGTGGGGTATAACTTAATTGTCACACCGTGCGTCATTGAAGTCAACCCCACCGTGCGGCATAATTTTAAAATTAGTTATTTGACTACAACCGGAATTCATTATGAGCAGAGAAGATCCGCAATTACGCATTAGGCTTCCCATTGAATTAAAAGAAAAAATAGAGGAAACAGCAAAGGCGAACTCTCGTTCTATGAATGCAGAAATCGTTCAGCGCCTTGATGTCAGTTTTTTGAATGAGCCAGCGGCTGATGAACTCATTTCAGCCAAAGACGCTATTCACATAATTAGCAATGCAAAAGACGAGTTATCTAAAGTAATATTCAAAAGGACTGTTGCCGAGATCAATCGAGGAATTCGTATTGGACATAAAATATTCTCAATCGATCTTGATAACTTAGACCTTGAGGGGCTTAGTGAGAGCGATTTTGTATCTGTATTTCAGAAAACTTTCAATGAGTTAGAGAGGTTAGGGTACGTAGTCCCAGACAATGCTTGGGATGTAAGTGGTTTTTTAGTTAAGATTCCCGGCACCGATTAAATAAGTACTGTACTTACAAAAAAGCCCCGTAAGGGGCTTACTTCTTCTCATTCATCTTCTCATCCATCGCGATGATTTCTTTGGCGGTTTTACCGCCAATCAGTTTGTTGATTATCCTGACCCTTTCATCTTCATTGTCTGTTATCATGTTTGCAGCCATTGCCACATTCACAGTAGCCTTTTTAAATTTAGCAGCCTCTTCACCTTGAAGGGATTTGTAAATAGCTTGCGTCGAAGATTTTATGGCTTCACGGTTTGAGCCATCTATTGTAAGTTCCTTTTCATCACAACCTACCAAAAAAATAGCCAGCATAATTGGTAACAACAGTTTTTGCATGATAATTCCCTTAATGTGAAGTTGATGCAATTAAATCACTTAGATGCTACAACCAGAAGCAAACATTAGCCAACATTAGCCAACTCCGTTAGTTAACATTCCTTTTGTATTATAGCCCGCATTTTTCAACGCCTTATTAAAACCGTCATTGGCATAGTTAGCTGCTTTCTCCGGTGATGGTGTTGTAATGTGCTGGGTAACGCTCACATCTCCCTGGCGGATTGTTGTCTGACTACTGTTGTTATTGGTGGTAACGTTGGCGATAGACTGTCCTATCATTCCGCCATTACCTGCGTTAATACTGGATTGAATGTCAGATAAAGAAACATTGTCATTGTCATTGTCATATCCCATGCTATTTTCAGCTTCGGTTTTATTAAAGCCAAAAAAATCTTTCACTGCTTTAATCTTAGCTACGACCTTGTCGTAATATTCCATGACCCAATCCAGCGCCGCTTTGAATGGTTTCTTGATCAACTCCTTCACATCTGAAAACCGCTTACCGATACCATCAACAAACTTACTGACATCTTTCTCGTTCAGTCCGAACAGTCCCAGAACAAATTTGAATGCTGCCTTAAAGGGTGCTGTTATTAAGTCGAGAAGCAGGTCAAACACTTTACCAAGCTTCTCTGTCCATGTGGTTGAATCATCGGAGAATATGTCATAAAGCCCTTTAACTAGTTTGAATGCTGCCCTAAACGGGTAAGTGATCCAATACCAGACGGTGTCGAATATTTCGCCCAGCTTATCAACGAACTGGTTAGCATCCCGCTCACTCATACCAAACTGCCGGAGGATATACCTAAAGCCATCCCTGAACAGCCGCTTAATCTCCTGCCATGTTTTGGCTATCGTTTTCCATAAATTACCAAACGTAGATTCGCCTGTTGTAATCCATCGGTACAGATCATATAAGACGTAGATAAGACCAACTATAAGGGCTACCACTAACCCTATGGGGTTCATCAGCAATGCACGACCGAACCAGAGAAAGGCTTTCCCTGCGGACATGGCGAGTTTTGCAACTGAGGTCAGAGGGAAAAACAGCCACGTAAGCGCCTTAGCAAATCCGCCTACGCCTTTTGTGACTGCCAGAAACATATTGGTGTTAAACATCACTCCCAGCATACCGCTGAGCAGTTTGATGGAATTTTTCATCTCACCGGAGAGACTGTCCCACCACGATTTAACATCCTTAATCCACTTGATGCAGACACCCCAGAAATTACCGAACAACGAATCACCGCCATCAAGGTAGACCATCAGGTCATCCAGTAATAGTAATACTCCTGCGATAGCGGCAATGACCCATGTGACAGGATTAGTGATAAACGCCATGATCATACCGCGCTTCACTATCGCCAATACGCCCGCCAGTACCAGTAAAGCATTCTTCCAGCCAATCGTCCCAGAGATGACCTTATCAACTGCCCTCACCGAGTTAGTGATAACCTGAATGACCTTGCCGCCTGCTTTAATAACGCCGGTTAACCCTTTGGTGATGAGTTCCTTGTTTGAGGCTATCCAGTCATTGAACTTCTTCACAATGGCGGTCAGGGACGGTACGAGGTTCAGGGCAATCTTGGTCTTAATTGATTGAATCGCTAGTCCCGTTTTCTTCATTGCCTCCTGATATTCATCGGCTTGTGCCAGTTCCTGTTTTGAAATGTCATACAGCAAGCCTTTCTGTTCGGCCAACTCTTTCGCACCCGCCAGAGATTCATTGATAAACCCCATCACTTTAGCTGTCGCCATACCAACAACAGCAGTGACACCTACAGCTAGTAATTTGAGTTTATTTAACGAGCCTTGAACTTCCTCCGCCTTCTGCCCTGCTTCTTCCAGATTATCGGAGGCATTATCGCCGATATCATCCAGATTTTGGTTAATCCGGTTCGCTTCCTGCGCGGCCTGTGTCGCGGCTGCGGAGAGGGCAATAATGAGATCCTTGATTTTCTCAGCCTGGGTAGTATCGACGCCGATACTAACGAGCAGCTCTTCTATCTGCATCATTTGCCCTCTTTTGGGATAGCAACTCTTCAGCGTAGGCTTCATGAAAATCAAGCACGTCTGATAGGGTTGCTGTGGTTCTTAGTTCATGCCCTGTATAGGGGCCGTGTAGAATTGGCGTCATCTTTAGCCAATCCACATCAGAGTGGCTTACTTGCTGAGGATCGCTGAGAGATTGATATTTTTCGCAGATGCGACCCCAGCGGGCAAAAAATCCGCAAAATGGAATTTCAGTCCGTCAAAAATCAACTGGAAGTAATGCGAGCGGTGAGTATTAAAGTGGCTGTTAAACACATCCGGTTTTTGCAGCAAAAGGGTTTCTCCTTTTTCATCCGTTGCCGTGACGTACTTCAACACGAATTGCTCAACACCCTGCATTTCCGGTGAGCCAATATTGGCCGCAATCGCCCCGATATCAATATCAACATTATCCCCTTTGGTAGAAATACAGCCTTTAAGCAGGCCAATTAATTTCAAAGCGTGATTTTTGGCTTCAATAAAATTGCTCTGGCGGTGCTCGTAAGTGATGTTATCGATGTTCATTAGTTATACAGTCCTTTCTTGAGGTTCATGGTTGAGCGGGTGGCTTTTAGTGTCCACGTGACGCCGTTATGTGCGGTTCCGCGTGCAATTGTGGGCGGAGTGGTAAAGTAACAACTGTCCAGCATAATCTCGTCGCCATTCATCGTGTCTTTATAGTAAATATGCAGTGGCGAGAAGGCTTTTGGTGTATTGATCTGGATATTACGCAGTTTATTTAGGTACTCGTTGTCTGCACTGTGTTGGAGTAGCTTGATGGTGATAATCATTCCCTGATTACACGTGGCAACGAATACCCCATTGCCATTGACTCCATATGTGATATCACCATCATCACCAACTGGTGCAATGGATAGCGCATCTGCCGCGTTTTCAAACCCTGAAATCTCATAACCGGAAACGGTCAGGATTGCCTGTGAATGGTTATAGTGAGCCATTTTCGCTCCTTAGCGGTTGAATTGGATAAGCAGATCGACGGAGTGAATCGCTCCGGCTAATTTAATTGCGCACATAATCGGCATGGCCTTACGTGATTCGCGGTCAGCCAGTGATTGCAGGTCGTAGCTGTCAGAATAGAAATAGAACCCCTCGTCCAGCCTGTCACCATAGGTCAGTTCACCGATATCATTTCCGCGCCAGAGTCCACCTGCCAGAAATCCATTACGCACGAACTCATTACCAATGACGGTCAGAGCACCGATCAACATGGCTTGCCCCTTATCTGTCTGTGGTATTTTGGTTGGGTTAGCCTGTAATGTTGTAAATGCCTGTTTCTGGCACGCATCCAAAAACGCATCAAGACCTACAGTTTCATCAATGAATACGCCGCCCAGCATAACGCCCTCAGCAATCATAGATACACCGTCATAATCGGTATAAAAATTGACGCCCAGACGACGGCATTTTTCAGCATCTGATAAAGTTATCCGGTCATCAGAACGGACAGCCGTTTGCTGTTTGAATTTGACGGTCTTCGCGGAGTTCTGCGCATTCCAGTTAGTCGAGAGTGAAATACCCAACAGCGAAACGGCGGCATGATCATTACCCGTTTTGTTGTATTCCACCATCAGACGACCGGAGTTTTTGTCGTAGAGTTTTTTCAGGATGTTTTCGTTATTCCAGTCAAGCAACTCATCACGTAGTGCTGTGTATGCGCCAACTTTCATATCAGCCGCAGCAATCCATGTGTGCATATCATCCAATTGTTCATCGGTAATGGCATCAGCAAAATATACACCGTACCAGTCCTGATAGACGTTCTGGAGCTTATGTAATGCTTCTGAAGGTAATTCTTGCTCGATGCTGACAGCGACTTTACCTATAACAATGGTGGCCTGTCCGTCTTGTAATTTCAGCAGATTACCGATATAGGTTCCGGTATTTGGATCTGTGACATAACCCAACTTAGTTGCCGGATACGCCCCTGCCGTTTGTGCCTGAATAATGACACGATGACCTGTTGTATCCCAAGTGACCGTCAGGTTGTTGTTTTCAGGCAGCGCTTTTTGCAGCACAGTTGCGATATCCGTAAAATCAATGGCCTTACTGAAATCCAGACCAGAAAGCGGAATTATCTTACTTCCGACATTCAGTTTCATTGAGCCATCAGTGATAGCCTTGAATGCGTTGATGCCCACTGAAATAGTAGAGCCTTTCAACGCATTGGCTGTCGCAGGAATTTCCTGTTTTGTCTTGGCCCATCGACCAATTAAGGCGCGTTTTGGAGTCGGGCGAACAGAGAAAAGTGACAATGCCGCTTTATAAGTTTCTGACTGTGTACCAAATAAATTGGCGACACCCTGAGCACCGGACACAATGACATAACGTGTCGTATCATCCGTAAACGCATTCCCGATTTCAGGGGTGAAAATGGCAATCATGCTCAAATCACGACGACGCGCCGCCATTGCCTGCGGCATAATCTGAGCATTGACCACCTCTTTAATAGATAAGCTCATTGCTAATCCTCATAGACAGTAATATCAACCGTTTTCGCCTGATTCATTGGCGTTTCTATCCGGTGGATATGGGAGAGAGTTAAATCAATCTGCGCTCTTTGCTCTTTACCCCCAGCAATGGCGGTTGGCAGGTTGCGGATCTGGGATTTCCTGACCAACCCAGCGCCCAGGCTAGTAAGCAGGGATTGTGCGTAGCTGGTTCTGAGAACAGAGGCGAATTTTTCAATAATGAGATAGGCATTTTTGCCGAAGGCATTAACAGAGATAAGGGTTTCGCGAGTGACGGTGATAATTTCAATTTCTTCCCTTGCGTCGAATTTATATTCTTCGCCCATCATTTCCGAGGTTACCCGATTTACAGTGATGAACGACTGCATATTAGACACGTCAGTTTCACCGTCAGCATCTAAAACCTGAGTTTCAGGTAATTTCAAAACCGCCGCTATCATCTGTCTGACTGCCCTCATATCGAGTTGCGAGAGAGTCGTAGTATCCATAGTCGTTCCAACGCGCGTTAGTGATAATTCGCCAACGGTGACCATTCCAAAAGAGAAGGTCTTTTACTTCCACTTCTTCTTGCGTCAACACCTTAATGGTAGGGTTATACCGATCACCTTCCGGCAGGATCTGCAAATCTTCCGTTCCAACAGGAAAAATGACACACACCAGATTTCGTACCTTGCCCTCCGGTGAGGTGAATACCTGCTCTTGCCGAAAGAACTCATCATCGAAAATATCATCGACAAAGTTATTCATCCTCACGCACCTCATAGGTAATCGACTGGACTAATTGCCCGGTGTCAATCAGTGGCTTAGAAGAACCTTTGCGCTCGATAGTTTTCGGATTCAGAGCGGGATCAATGCCTGCCTGAATTTTCCGCTTAACTTCGCCTGCCATTTTTCCGCCAACCAACGCAAACGGCGCTGTTTTATCACCGTCCGTCAATAGCGTTTCACGGATACTATTAGCCAATAAATTCGCCGCCTTCTCCTTGTTTTCGTCCACGGTTGAACGCAAAAAAGAGCGTTCGGGAATATGCCCCGGCACACCGAATTCATGAGCTGCGGCAATTTCCGCATTACTCATGCCGGTTTCATTATTCCGTTGGTTCTTTGATGCAGGAACGCCGACATAAACGCGAACTTTCTCCATTTCGCGCAATTTGGCTTCTAAAGATTTAAGTGCCGCCCCGTTAAAATTGCCAGAGTTTCTAATCATCGCACCACCAACATATGCCGGGAGACTAATTTTCGCAGGCGCAAATACTCCTGCCCGTAGGTACTGGATGCATAACCCTCATGGTTAGCCGTGAATCCCGCATCAGGCGCAGAATAGCCGATGGATAATCCACCAGCTGATTTACTCATCGCTATCTGTACGGGTTTTCCGTTGTTGTTACCGCTGCGGGTTAATGTACCAGAGACATAGAGGAGGTGAGCGGCTAGTGCCTGCTGCCCTTGCTCATAGAGCTTGCCCCACACTTTCCTGCTCATTTGATTGGCAGTGTCCTGTAGGGCTATTTCAATGCGTGATTTATCGACTTTGGCAAATTCGGGGTAACGGGTGAGAAATTCCATGCTACCTCCTGTGGTTATGAGCTTTTGTAATCGACATATATGAACCTGTCGAGCTTACGAATAATAGCTCCGGTAAATTGCGCTTCCAGCGGCACTTCCCAGCTCAATGAGGAACGCTGGAACACAGAACCCGTTGTTGGTGCACGCGCCCAGTCAGTAAATATTGTGTCTTCTTTATTGGTATAGACGCAGGCACGGTTAGCTCCTTTTGTACCAATACCCTGAGCAAATCCCATTGGTACGCCAATGATATTGATCTCTGTTTGGGCGAATTCACGCAGTGCCTCTTTAATCGCTGCTAGTGCGTTAATATTAGTCGCGCCATTGGTGATGGAGGCATCATAAAGGCCAGAAAGTGTCAATAAATCCATGCTGTCAATTGCGATAGTGTCTGGCATGACTATCTGGTCACTGGCGTTATACCCTAGCTTAATCAGATTAATGAACCATGCCCGCGCCTCAGCACCTGACATCGCGGAAATAGGCTTCTGTTTGGTCATATCTTCGATGTTAACCACAGGGTTGTTCATCATTCCTGTCACATCCCGACGACGAGCATGACCAATCAGTGCTGTTTTCTGGATAGTACGCAGGCAAACACCACGCAAGTTTTCCAGTTTGGTAGTATCTAGCTGAATACCGAATCGCTTTGCGCGTTCAACACCGAGCGAGGTATACACAACACCTTTCGCCCAGTCGATGTAGCCCATCTTTTTACCTTCGATGTGAACATCTTCCAGTTCAATAGATGTAGTGCTCTCATCAACTAGGCCGTTATCCAGATCTTGCGTTCCTTTCTCCTGACCGTACAGTACATCAGTGGTCTGTACGTTGCCTTTCTGGGTGATGGTCATGAACTTACCCAGTTGAACGTCTGGGTATTCCTGTTTCTCGAAGGTATTATCAAACTCGATCGCCGCCTGCTCTAGCGTGTCTTGAATATCTACTGTTTCCATTGTCATAGTTACGCCCCTGTGCCATCAACTTGATTAACTTCACTGCGCATGATCTTGGCTAGTGAGCCGTTTACGTCAGTGACATAGAAATGAGTTTTGATATCACCGTTATGGCTTGCTGTGCCTGCGTCTTTGCCTTTTACAACAACAGTGACTGCATCCCCGATTTTTAATTCGCTGCCCTCAGCCATCTGAACCACGATTTCAGAACCGTGAGGCAATGTCATTACTGATAAATTTCGGTTTGGTTTGAACTCATGGAAGATACCAATGACCATTGATACACCTAGGATCTTGTCGCTAGCTGCACTCACATTGCGGCAGGTCTGAACTGCGTCACCCATCGCAACGAAACGACCGCCCAAAATCGCGTTTTCATCCGCATTGATATAGGACGGCGCAACAATACCGGACTCACCCGCACGCGCTACCTGCCCGGCGAACCAGCGTTTACCGAGATAAAGATTTTTACCTGACATTATTTACCCCCAAATTGCTTGGTGAAATCGTGCTTTTTCGTAGAGGCTGCATCGTTGAATAAATGTGTGCCAATATTGCTGCGTGGTTTTGATGTCGCCTGAATAGCCGTATAAGCTGCGCGTATCTCATCATCAGTCATGGCTTTGACCTGCGCGTCCGTGAATACGTGAGTGCTCAACAGTACCGCCGCACGAACATCACGTGCTGATTTACTATCATTGAAATTCACTTTCGGAAAACGGGTTTTGGCATCATTCAGCGTGGCGCTGGTTTCGTTATCGCCTTTGAGTTTTTCCAGTTCTTCTTTCAGTGACGCGTTTTCCTCTTTGAGTTGCTGATTTTCGGCTTCCAGTGCCGTGAGACGGGCGTCTTTGTCATCAGTACCACTTGCATTGGGATCATCATCGTTTGGCGGAGGCGGGGGAGCGCCTGTACCTTTCGATGTTTCCAGTTGGGTTTTCAACTCTGCCAGTTGAGCTACGATTTCCTGTGCTTTCGTTGCCGCTTCTGGTGTTGCGTTGCCTTCCAGCTCTTGCAGTGTTTTCTCCAGTGCGGCAATCATGCCGATCAGCTCTTCATCTGTCAGAGGCTGTCCCTCAGCATCCTTGGCGCGTTTACCCTTGAGCAACGCAATAACATCTCTCAATGTTTTCATCGGTGTACCTTTTTTGTCGTTTAATCTACAGGTGTCGCCTAAGCGTCCCTCAGTTACTACGGCAACGTGATTGCCGCGAATATTGATTTGGTGTAATTCACCGCTCTTCTCGACTAACTCGGCAGGCTCATAACCCACTGACAGCTCTCGAATGCCTTTTTCTTCAAGTAATTGGATCGCCTTTGCATCTTTCAGATACACATCACAAACAACGTAATCGCCTTCTATGCGTACGTTCTGTATGTGTCCAATTGCTTTATCTTTCCATTCGTCAGCATTAACCTCACCGCTGAGCGGATGAGTTAACGTGATCGGCAATCCTTCAAATGACTTAAGAGTTTCAGGTTTGGAGAGTTCTTCAAGAGTGCGGTGAATGGTGACTTTTTTGTTGATACCTGTGCCGGTTAACCCGACTTCATGCCCGTAATATTGCACGGGCCCAGCACGGGTTATCCGCGCAGTGGTCACAACGTAACCCTGCGGTGTTCGTTTCCACGTCATATTAATCCCATGAGACTTTAGGAAGAGACACGCAACGGCATTGATGATCCTCGCCCGGATTACCCTCAAAACCACCGATGCTTTTGCGTTTCTTCCATGTTTTGCCACCATCATCTGAATAGACAGTTGGGTCTGAGTATTTGCAGGTTTTACCGTTCAGTACAAAATGACTGGCTCGTTCCCGTTCATCGCCTGCACCTCCCCATTCATACAAATCTAATCCCAACGCCTTACTGCGGGCTTCGGTCAGTGCTGAATTGAGTTTCGCGGTTTGGTCACGGGCAATAAACTTGGCCCTGCTTTGTGAGACATTGCCGCGCTCACGAATCAGCGACACTAAGTTCTCATGCCGCCCACCATTGGTTAGATTAGCGAAAACCCTTTCCCCAATATCGTTGATAAAATCCGTCTGGATGGATTGGATTAAATCGATATTCTCTCTCACTGCATTTTCGAGATGTTCTTTTACTGTTCCATCTCCCAGCATACCGGTTAAATCAATGCCGAATGCGGCCTTATAGGTCTTTTGCGTCTGAGACTTATTCTGGTCATTAGCACGCCTGACCATACCGAATGACAAACGACGGGCCATATCGAGAATGGACATATTCGCCAGTTTTTGAATTGCTCGTGAGAGTCGTGCGGTGATTGAGAGGACAGATTCGAAGGGGGCATCATTAAGTATCGGTTTTTGCAGGTCTTCTATTACAACATCCTGCATCAACCTGATAAATTCGATGAGTCTGTCACGATACCACACCTCCGTTCGCTTGCTGGGAGTGGGGGGGCGCATTAGCCGATTGCGGGATTTAAGTAGCCCCTGTTTGCGCTCCAGCATCTCCGCCAGGCTGATAGCTCCATTGTTCATTGCGTGCCTCTGCTATTGAACTAATATCCGCCTCCGTAACGGTGGTTAGTACACCCCGCGCCACCATTTCACGTAATGCGGTATCTTCCGGGAGAAAACCCGCCTGAACCATTGTTGTAAAACCAGTAGCATATTGCGTGAACCTGTTTGCCTCTTCCGTTTTGTTAACACTGTCTATTGGTGGATATTTATAGCTAATCTCAATATCAGTGGTCAGTTTGTCGAGAACGAATTGATCCACAAATTCTTGCATTGGCCGCAGCCGCTCCTCTTGTAATCCATTAATGGTTTCATAGTACGTCTTGTTGTCCTCTTCGCCAGAGTTAAACCCACTGGCAGACTGACCGAACAGAATAGTGATAGGTCTGTCCAATGCCCCAGCCAGCACACTCATCATTTTGGTCATTACATCAGACAATCCAGCAAACTGAGCATTCTTTTGTTCATAACGGCTTTGCATCGTGCCATCACCAGCATCCATCAGCATCAGCCCGGTTGAGGATTTTGTTTGCTTCATCACGCGGGCATATTCGATAACTTGCGCCTCTTGCCCTGAATCAATCTGATTGTTTAATCCAGGCAAAAAAATCACATCAACATTTGCCTCTTGAATAGTGTCACCCGTACTCACGACCGTTGAATCGAAGATTTTGATGGCCTCATAGGGCGCTTGGATATCGGATGTCCCGAACTTAGGCATATCTTTGATGCTATGCTGGCCCAGCTTTGTACGGTGACAGCGTGTGTGATGGAATCGCAGTTGCTGGCTACCAATATTGAGCTGGTAGCTCTGAGGATGCCCGAAGTGCGGTGATGCAATATCGGAAATGACGTCACTAGCTGGCGTGTATTCACCTTTCCGCAGCACCAGAAACTTGATGATATCCTCTGACTGGAGGTTGAGTGGCTCGTCAATCATCTCATCTGGACAATCTGTCACCGCCACAATGAGTGAATCCCCCAGCAATGACGCCCATGTCAGCGCACCGCGGTAGATGCCATACACATCTAATTCACGTTCGGTATCTGTTATCCGTGTTTTCAATTCCTCGTCGATATCGCCTGATAGCTCACGAGGTAGTTTCAACATGTCATAGGCAGTTTTGTTTATGTATTTCTGAACCACCCATGAATTTTTGTACATGGCGAGTAACTCTTTATCAGGAATATCTGCCTTGTTACTCGCGTATTTTATTGCCGCCACCCGTTCGCCGAGTGACGTCATCATACTGTGCAGGCCATCAGTCAAACGGCCAATCATGGTCTTTTTTGCCATTACATGATGTCCCATACGGTTGTGCGACCTTTGATATAGCCATCCAGCCCGTACCGACTGGCATCCCAACAGTGGTTGTTGGCCGTCTTCAATCACCGGCAACACCTCTCCGGTAATCCTGTCGGTTTTGTAGGAATAAAGCCGGGCTTCTTTGGCGGTCTGCTTGCAGCGAGGGTGAATATAGATCTGCTTAAAGCCGCGTAGATAGCTGATACCATCCGCAACGCTGCCTGCCGCTGATTTACTGGCGGCTGAGATATTGAACCCTTGCCGCCTGAGATAGCTGATGGTTTCCGGTCGGGCAGCATCCGCCTTGATAGGCCATTGACGAGACTCCGGCACTTGGTCATAAACGCGGGCATGTGATCAAGCTCTATGCCAACGCCGTATGCCTCATAGTCGATATACAGGCAATCATTCAGGATGAACTGTCGGATCAGTGTGCTGGGGTCTTTGGCAAAACCGAAATCGCCACCAAATAACAACCTGTCCGCTTTTTGCCACAGGTCATCAGGAAACTCCTCTTGATAACGTATTTATTCGCCAACACCTGCTTATCGGAGTTCTCCAGATAAGCGCCTTCCCAAATCCACGCATAAGTAGCAGGGTCTAACCTTGCTTGGTCACTTAGCCTTTCCTCTTCCAGCACAGACGGGAACCACGGGTTATCATCGTAATTCATCTCAACAATGATGGAATTTTCAGGTGGGTTCTTTCTGAATCGTTTGTCAGTTGCGCTGCCGTCTCTTTCTGGGTTCCACGTTACCCATATCTGAGAGCCTTCTTCACGAACAGTTGGCGTGAGCTTTGTCGATGCTGTTTCAGACACAGATTCAGCCTCATCAACCCATGCGATCAGTATCCTGGCTTTTGATTCGATGCTGTCGAGATTATGACGCAAGCCGGCAAACACATAATTGACGGATTTGCACTTTGTTCGAATGTACCTCTGACCATATCGTAGAAGTCAGCCAACCACGGAACAGACCGAATAGCTTGCTTCACTTCCTCCATTGAGGACTCTTCAAGGCAGTTCATATATTCACGCGCACAAAGTATGACACCCGATCGCCCATTCCTGCGCCGCCATATAACCCCGAATGGCTGTCATTAATGCAAAGGTTCTCGTCTTTGCCGAACCACGTCCACCGTATGAACCACAGTAACGATAATCGCCACTGAATACCGGAATGAGCTTAGGCGGGAGTTCAATCCTCGCTATCGTCATGCTGACCACCTGCAACCAGTATTATTTTGGCGGGGGACATCGAGCTGTCAGAGGATTTCATGATTCCATTCCTGCTTCTCAGAGTACCCGTGATTAGCCAACATTAATTTTGTGATTGTCGCGTTAAATTCGCCTATCAAC
The DNA here is from genome assembly GCF_056632175.1 of Xenorhabdus sp. SGI 60. Classification (NCBI taxonomy): domain Bacteria; kingdom Pseudomonadati; phylum Pseudomonadota; class Gammaproteobacteria; order Enterobacterales; family Morganellaceae; genus Xenorhabdus; species Xenorhabdus sp. SGI 60. Next base: position 2,839,580 of record NZ_CP196860.1, read on the forward strand.
CCTTTGTTAATCAACCTGCTTCCCCTCCTGTAGCGCCAAAATCCCCTTCTAACGTGTCCGAAAATTCAGCATTTAGCTTGGCGTATTCATAGACCGTGGAGCGGGCGATACCTAAAAAACAGGCTAAACCCGCCACGCTGGGGATGACAGCTTCATGTTCCGGAACCGCCATACAGATAATGTCTTTCGCCTTAGCGATTAGCTCATCATTCAGCTTGCTAGGGCAACCGACCTGATTTGTTTGTTGTCCACGGTCCCTTTCCCTTATCAGAATAAATAACTGCCTCAATTTATATAATCCCGTAGAATCTTGAGACCACACCAGACCAAAACTTATACAAAACTCTATCAAGCACCCGTTTGAGGATGCTTTGTAGAGGTTTCTACTTTTTGGGATGTTGAGTTGATTACTGTAAACTTACTCCGCTATAGCTCTCTGGTGGGATCAATGTTCCGTATTCATCTTGAACACCGATATCAGTTAACATGTCGCCATACTGATGAACGAGCGCATTCATGTACCTGATACCTCTCTTACTCAAAACAGGTATTTTTCCACCGCAGATGACCGTATTGGGTGCCGGTTTTTCATCAAATGGCTCAAGTAGCATTGAGTAGAATCTGGCTCGCCATTGAGTATCTTTTCTATCCATCAGATATCCATCAAGAAGACCAAATAAGAAGTGACGGCTAACCTCAATATCACCTGTTTCATAACGATAAATCGGGCGATGCCAAGTCGCCACTAAGTGATAGACATAGGCTTCAGCCACTCGCCAGCCGAAAAACTCATAAGGTTCTACTTGCATATCCATCATTCCACTCCCGGCAAGAATGGCTGAACCTGTTCAATCATCCGCTCGCGAGCAGTAAGCAATAGTTCTTTTCTTCCACCCACTCCCCATTGATTCATTTTCCGAGCACAGATACTGATATCTTTTGTTTCCGCATTAATAACCAGATCCAATTTGTTTAGGCGGACCATTGCATCAAATCCAAGCAGCACGGCATCACGGAAAGTGTTATAAACTCGGATTTCAAATTCTGGCTTGAGCCAAGCTGCATATCTAATCACAAGCAGCTCAACACCCCATATTCCTGGATTATCACCACCATTGTTAACTTTAAGTGGTTGATTTTGTTCCAGAGGACTTTTTTGTCCTTTGGTTAATGCTTCTATGAATCTTTTAACCTGAGCACTTCGAATAAACTTGCTAGGCTTTTGAGATTCTGTTGCTTCTCCGTTGGCTACCGCAGCAGCATGCAAGTCGTTTAGGTTGTAACGTCCTTCGTTATCTACACGAACAGATACGCCATTAACAATAACGGTTGGGTATTTCATCATGTGGTTTCCTATAGAAAGTGAACCTGTTCGCACAGAAAAGCCGCCCCAAGATAACCACGTAATTAGCGGTTTTCTCAGGCTCACTTTCTGTAGGTTCTTGGATTAAATTTGCGCGTGCGAATGCGCAGTGAAAATAAAAATGCCACCATCCCGTGAGCGTTGGGTACGCGATGGGAACGGGTGGCAGCATGGGTTATTTCTGTAGCCACTCAGGGAATGGGCAGAGGAATATTGTTTAATTCATGTATTATTATTTTTATTGCAATAATTTTATTTAGGTATCTTATATTAAAAAATGAATGCAGTAAGTCACATTTAGAAAGTTATTCGTATGAAGATTGAAAAATAAGTATGTAATATTTTCTCTTTTTATACTTTATAAGGATATCTATATATGAATATACACCATTATTACCCCCAAATTCGATGGAAAGCGGCTGAATATGAAGCTCTTAAAGAGTTATCACTTGATGTAATTTCTGGTTTAACTCCCATTATTTCTGTTCTAGATATTCCTTGGGATTTCATAAACGAATGCTATCAAAAAAACTTGATAGATCACCTTTCATCATTCGGAGAAATATTAGCTGACTCATGGAAATCTGAACGTCCTGCATTTGTTGATGTTGGTTATTTAGATGAGCATGGTGACATGCAAAATCACCCACTAGATATCTGTATTAGTCATGCAAAAAATCACGGGAAAGAATTAATCCCTGTCATATCACCAGATTACTCTACAGAATATATATATTCTGTACTGAGAAATAATAGTAATGGTGCTGCAATAAAAGTAACACCAAAAAATGCAGGGCTTATATTGTACTTACTTACACAAATTAAACTAGACGCTAAAGATGTCGATTTAATTATAGATTTTACTGATATTCCAGATCTGACCACAAAACTAATAGAGGATGCAATTTATCACTATGTAACGGTTTGTAACTTGAAGAACTGGAGGAGAATAATATTTTCAAGTTGTCATTATCCACAATTTCAAACAGGTATCCAGCAACATACGATACACACCATCCCAAGAGAAGAGTGGAGTTTATGGCAAAAAATAGTAGAAACGTCCGGCATGACTAGAACTCCAGGATTTAGTGATTACCCCACTGCCAGCTCAGAAATAAGCAATATTGACCCTCGATTGATGTCCCCGCATGTTTCAGTTCGTTACTCTGATTGGAGCAATTGGATCATCGTTAAGGGCTTGGCAGCCAGAAAAAATGGTTGGGGGCAAACACAAAATCTCTCTCAAATCTTAGTTAATAGTCCCTATTATTTTGACCCAAATTATAGTTGGGGGGATAGATATATACACGATAGAGCTAACAATACTGTAAAAGCTGGTAGCTCAAAGATATGGAGAAAAGTTGCACACACACATCATTTCACTATGGTAGTTGAGCAGCTTTCTCAATACTCCACTAAATATCCTGCTATACCTTAGTTTTTCCACGTAGTCCTTTGCTTCAAAGTGTGCCTCACTTCAACTTTCAATTTTTCAAGTGAGGTATGCTGTGCAATTATATCCCATAGTTCAAAACGTGGTTTGCTTTTATTGCCTTTCAATATATTCCATTTTTCCATAATACGAAGACATTCATCTTTCCAAAGCAGTTTTGCTAATGAAAAAACATCACCATCAGGATTTAGTTTATCCCGCCTGTAGTTATGTATATGAATCGCTCCCCTACCACCTTGATTGACTATTTTTATCCCCCACCATTCAGGGATAATTTTTTGAGCAGCCAATAAATGAGAATCATGTACAACTAGTGTGACTTTATCCATAACTAAGGAATACTGCTCTATCTGGTTAGGTAGTCTCAAAAGATTGTCTCTCTCGCTCTTTAACTCATAACCATGAATAATTCCATTAATAACCGCAATATCAGCACGGCATAGACCCTGATTCAAAGAAAACTCATCAATAACCAGTGTATCTGGATCTTTATGATGCTCTTTCAATATCTTAGAATGAACAGCACGCCGCACGTCTATGTCTTTCATTTTCTTGTCTTTCTTTCCAAGGAGTTAATGTGTTCGCTTTTTAGGACAAAAACTTTAAACGCTTACTGAATATATAGCACTATTTTTTTCTTCGTCCTCTGACGTAAAGCTAATTTTAAGAAAAATTCCAATACTCAGTTAAAGCACTGCCCCTTAACCCATTCCCACCACCTCAGTATCATTTGCTCTGAGGTGGTGTTGCGTTATTCCACGCAGATACAGCAGTGACCGATGACGCTTCCTCTGGCCCACATGCACCACAGTCAGTACATTGCACAAAAAACCACGTGTCATTTGAATATGAATTAACAGCCGTATCTGAACCACTACAAAACGGGCACGGTTTGAGTTTGTCTGTCATTACTGTGTTCTCCCACATTCAGTCTTCGCCCACTCTCTCAATCCGAGAAACTGGGCTTCGAGGATTTCAAGTTCTCCGAGGAGACGGACATAATCCTGTTCAGCGTCTTTCGCCAGTCTGGCGGGTCTTGAACCATCCACGCCGGAGGGGGAAGTGGTTTCAGACACGGGGCACTCGGCTTTGACGTACACGCGCTTAATGTTAGTGCGCAAATCGTCGCTAAGCTGATCAATCTTAGTTTTGGCATTTGTCAGCTCCTGTAATCGTTTGGTGTCCCGTTCGTGAAGTTGCTGAATCCGCTCTTGCTGGTTGGCGTTGATGGCAACTTGTTCACTGAGGTCAGTCGTTAACTTTTTATTTAAATCATTTGCTTCGTTTAGCGATACCTTCAGCCAACTAGACCAAGCAATGAGTCCAACTATAATAACGAATACGGCCTTCTCGTAGGTGCTCATAACAGTGACCATGCTTTTTCAAACGTTGCCTCAGAATAAGGCTGTTTGCCGTTCTCGTGCCGGATAATGGACTTCGCCAGCGCAATCAGCGTGGGTTTATTGATGTCGATTTTCTCGAACTGGTCAACATTGAGCGCCTTAGCAACACCGTTAATGTAAGCCGTGGTGTTATTTTCGTTTGAAGGTGCATAGCGATTGATAATCTTGGATACGCTATTGTGTCCACCTTTATGATAATTGGTCAGCAACTTCATGAGTGCCCGGATACCGTGCTCCGCAGTCTCAAATCGGCAGAACCGTTTTTCAATCTTCGGGTCATGCCTCAATTGCCCCTGCCACTTATTAGCGGGGTTGTGATCAATGTTGCCCGGGTTGTTATTACGAATGCCTCTCGTCATTGCTGGCCCCCGCTCTTTTCTCTGCCGCCTTACGCAGCAATTGACCAATGAAGTCTGTACCCAAGTAACCAATCACCACACTGCCGATATAGGCCAAGTCAGGATTCAGACCAATAAGATTTAATACATCACGTATGAACCAAGCGAACATGGCACACATAAAGGCGTCGATTGAGACCCGCAGCCACCCCCCGCCGTTATAGCGGCCCCGGAGGAAGGCCATTGTCCCCGCGAGTGCTGCCCCGATGCCTTGCTCTCTTATCGAGACGAGCCAGTCACTCAGATGCACCCATAAATCAGGATTTTCTTTCATCTTCATATTCCACCCCATTTAAGCAATGGGCGTCCGTGGGGTGAACGATGGTTACCCCTGTGAGTTGGTTAAAAGTAGTTAGAGGTGCAGTGAAAGAGAAGAAGAAGCTAACTGCTGGTCAAGATCAGAAATAATATCTGTTGCAGATCGAATTGATTTTGATTTTTCCCTCTCCAGTTTCGCCATGCATGAGTAAACTTGATAAATAAATGAATAAATGGCAGCGTCATCTGAACCAATATTTAATGCTGCCATTTCTTCGCTAACATTTCCCTTCTTCATGGACAAAATAATTTCCATCATTCACCTCGCTAGTGAGTTAATAGAATGCCAGTCGCAATAGGAGATACTGAGGTTCTGGGAGTGATTGCGGTGGCAGATACGAAAAAGGCCGCATCATTAAGCAGCCTTGTGTTAATTAAAGCAAATTGGCGAGTCTATTTTCGTGATGTCATGTTATTAATTATCATTAACACATTATCTTTAATAGCATCACAGAATTCGGTTTCATCATCATCAAATATATAAATCAATTTACTTGGTTGCCCGACAATAGCAGTCATCTGATTACCGTCGATAAAAAGCTCCACATCAACTACGGCTGTATCTCCACCCCTAGGCGAATCATCAATGACTGTTGCAATGGCAAAATGAAGATGATGATCAGGAGTTAGCTTTATGCTTGTGGGGGTTTTCTGCTCGAAACCGTATTCAGCCATAAAGCCAGTCATGACATAAGGCTTTTCAGCTCCTTGCACATCTATCCATGATTTATTATCAAGCTCTAATGAGCGTATGTATGCTTCAACCAGATCAGTCGCTTTTCTGTAAATCCAGTTAATATTATCTTGGTGCCTTTCATCAACACTTATCTTTCTTTCGCGTATTGTTTTGTAAGTGACAGTCATAAACCTTCCTTCGTTACAGTTAAAAATGTTCATTTTGCCACCTGTATGATTACATTAATTTGATTAAACTCGCGCTTCGAAAGAATAAAATTGAAAGAAAATATAGCATTACCTGTAATAACCATTTCGTTGAGATAAATAAAATGGTTTATGTATTTACAACTATTTGAATTTATTCCGTTATGGGATTTCCCATATCGAGGATTTGAACCAATCCGATGTGTTGATCGAAATGGTCGAAATTGGAATTAACCTATTGATTTAAAACTAAATTAACTGTTTATCGGTGCTGCTTGAATTGAACAAACCCTCGAATTCGGGGGAATTGAAACATTCCTCTAAACATCCCGACTCTTGCGGGATTTTGAACTACCTGAAAATCCTCGGTAGTTGAATAAATCCATCGAATTCATCTTGCATGAGAGTGATCTCTTTTTCGCTGAAAATCAGGTTAACCATGTGACTTATACAGCATGTGAGGGTGTTCTCTATACCAACCCGAGGTGTTGATCGAAATGGTCAAAAACTCACATAACACACTGATTTAACATCAAAATTAGTGTTGATCAACCCCAATCGAGCTGTCAACTCTAAGTTGACTACGGGTAGATACGAAATTATATATCGCGGGAAAATTCACCATGGTACTTGGTTCTAGCTTTTTCCATGATTAATCGTGCTTCGTCTATGTTTGAGAAATAACCCAGAGTTTTTCTCTTTCCATCTATTCTTATTCTGGCAACCCATTTTTTTTTAGATTTACACCAACAGACGCCCTTAATACCAGAGGAATTATTTTTCCTCATTTTGCTGTTCCATGAATTCTCGGTATTTGATGCTTCTCTCAGGTTAACAATTCTATTATCTGATTTATCACCATTAATATGATCAATGAACTCACTAGGCCACCTACCATAATAAAGTAACCAAGCGAGTCTATGTATATAGATATGCATTCCGAATAACTTTATTTTGTAATACCCATGAGTAAGATAACCAGCCATATCACCCTTGGAATAACAAGAATACTCTGGCGGATTTTGCCATGTCACATGCCCGGTATTTGGGTTGTATTTAAATAAATGAACAGCATCATCATAATTCAACATGAGCGTATTCCTATAGAAATTAGAACCTGCTGACATAGAAATACCGCCCACGAGAGGTCGCCACCTGGCGATACTTCTCAGGCTCTATTTCTATAAGTTCTCGTGTATGGTTTAACGCATGTCAGTGCGTAGATATAAAAAAAGACCTCTGTTGAGGCCTTATTTTTTACTGGGTGGTCAATGAAATTGCAAATATCCTATCATTGAGATAATGATGGGCTAATTTTCCGAGAAATGCAATAGTTATTTACTATTTATTTAAACTTAAATAGAAACCATTTCCCTTTTTGTGATTTTTTGCAGCATAGAATCAGCTCTAGCTTCCTCTTTGAAACATTCCGTTACCAGATGTTCAAACAGTGGCTGATATTTGTCGTAACAGGTGGTTTTGGATACCCCTGTTAGTGGTTTCACTGCGTCCCATACATCTGTAAATTTCAACCTAGAATATCCACGCCCAGCGCACTTAGGGCAGGTTTTATAAGTTGGGATGCCAATCAACTTTGTCTGTTTCGCATCCAGAACTTCCCCGCGACCATTGCAGCGGCATGAGTGGGAAACTTCACTTTTCCCTTTGCACGTCGGGCAAGCCACTTTCACAACCTCACGTACCTCTCGGAACTTTTCATATGATGACGGGATAATCTTCAATCCCATATCACGAGAGGCTTGAATTATTTTCTTTGCTACCCAATGCGTTGATGATTTAGTTGTGAACACTTCCGCCTCGATGAACCCATTTTCACAATTCGGATCTGGACACGGCTTTTTGCTAGCCGCGCTCCTCGCATAATCCTGAAATGCATAATTTGCGAGTATTTGCAGTACGGATACCCTAATATCTGCATCGAGTTTCGCAATTGCAGGGTGTTTGTGAACCTGCGTCAGTGCATACTGGTAGAGACTCTCCACTGCCTCATCGGGTTTATTGATCCCCTGTTTCGCCAAAAACAGCTCAATACCCAGCCTCGCCTGAGCGGACGCCAATCCTAGCGAGGCCATAACATCGGTGATTGAGAATGAATCAGTAGCCGTTGCAGCTGGAGAGTCACTAATGTGAACCGTTTTAGGTGAAAAATATTTTGGTAGTGATTCTAAGTTCATTGTAACTCCGTGATAATGATTTGCCCCTTTTCGCCCCAGATCTTCGTAACCCGACCATCCCAGATGCGTGAGTCATCATCAAAAATGGCGTCTAATAACGCCTTTTCGAGATTGTCTTTATCTGGTTTTTGCTGGTGTGGCTTGCCGTTCATTTCTGAGCGTTTTTTCTTGCTCCAGCTGGGCGGCATTGGGATTACAAAGGTGATGTGGTAATTCGATTCGGGGAGGGTGATTCTGTTGAGTCTGACTTCATCCTTGAATGCGTAGTAATTTAATACCGGCTTTCGTTTTCGCCATCTGTCCGCCTGTGTCATCCGTGGTTTAGGAACTGGCGAGATGTCATAGATTCTCACGTCAAATCTTACCCTCCGATAGCAATATTGCCTGTGTCCTGATTACACCCTCTAAATGAGCCAAATGTGCACAGTCAGAATCTGTCAGGCGGGTTCTGCGGTCTATTTCATCGTGACACGCTGAACATGCCCACGCGCCCAATAAATCAGGGGGTTTCATCCCTATACCACAAATACCCGCCATCCGATAATGTGCCAACACCACCGTTTCGCTATTGCCATTGCAGATGCCCGGAATCCTGACCTGACATTCTCGTCCCCGTGCTTCGTTCCGTAAATTCGCCACCTTATCCCCCTAACGAATATCCCATAATCAGCATGAGCACTGTCCAAAAGCCGAAAAATATTAAATACCTCACTGATTCTGCTCCTGTTTGAGTTTCATGTACTCGCTGTCATCCGGCGCTGTCACGAAACAACCAATACTCGCAGCCCATTGCTCTATTTGCTCCATGAACCGAAACATCTCGCCCGTGTCCAGTTTGGATGTCTGGCGTAGTGTCCTGACGTGCTCTGGTTCCTGCGTTCTCGCATCAATCCGCTCCACCACCTCGTAGCCCAAAAATGTGTGTTTGAGCATGTCCTTAACTTCATCTGGTGAATATTTCGCCCCGTTAGATTTCAGAAAACGGCTAATCTCGCCAAACCACATATGCATGGTTGCGTTCTGAGATGGTGATCGGGTGTTTTTCCACGGTTTGATGATGATTCGATGAGGTTGATTTGTTGCGAGAACTTCTTTGAGTTGCTGCCATGCGGACTGTTTGGTTGATTCATGGAATAGAAAGTCACATTCCATCTAGCCTCCGTTATTTGCCCTCTGGTTCCATGCCACTATTACCTGTCGTTTACTGTGTAGTTCTCTACTGGATGAACCGCAATTTTGACAAACAGCACGTTTAGAGAAATAACCAATGATTTTAATTCTCGGACTACTACAAAACGGACACGGTTTAAGTTTTTCTGTCATTTTGCCCTCACCAATTCATCCGGTATTTCAACCTCGTCGCCTAACTTACCTAAGACTATCAATCTACATGCTGCTTCAAGGTGATTACTTCCAAATTCTGAAATTACTAATTTATCCATCAAATACGAAGATGCCTCAATTGTTGCATCTGATACCCAAATGAATTGAATTCCATATTCATCAATCAACTGCCCACACTGTCCCCAATTGGTTGAGGGTGAATATTTTTTTGACTCACCTTCAAACTCAACATGCACGTTATTACACATTCCAACAGTGATAACCGGTTTTTTAAATGCTGCCTCTCGAACTCTACCGTTGCCGATCCATGCATACTCATCGTCATAGTGATTGACCATGTAAATATCCATACCAACAGCCCTAGCCACAGCCCAATCCAACGCCCGCCCCGAAAGTTCACTTGTTTTGATTTTCATTAAAATGCCTTACCGCCAGTCTTGGTGCGGTTTTCTCGTTTATGGTCTGCCCGATGCCTGTTGTATTCTAATTTTTCAGCAATCGCGCCCTCGATGTCATAACCAAATGCCGCTGCATAATCTAGAATTCGGATCACTGCATCAGCCAATTCGACCTCAGCCATCGGACGATGAGGCAAATGGTCGTCCATCAAATTTTTACGCTCTCCCTCCATTGCCTCACTAATTTCTGAATGGATTAGGCAAAGCAAAGTGCCTTTTTCTCTTGGATTATCCCACCAACCTGCCTCAACATTTTGCTGGTGAATTTGTTTTTGTAATTCAGTTAGTTTCATCTCAAAGTCCTTATGGTGGGGTTTAAACGTTAGCGCCTTTAGCAAAGCGTTTATGAGGTTTATTGTCGTTCTGGCAGACTCTGGCGGCCTCTTCCTGATCGGTCGGCATAAAATGGCCATTGCGGAATCTTTGATAAACCGTGCCGAGCTGCCCGAACCTGTTTTTCGTGACGATAATTTCAGCGTATGGCGCTGCGGGGGAATTCTCATTGTACACGGCATCGCGGTACAACATGATGATACTGTCCGCATCTTGTTCAACACTGCCAGAATCTCGTAAGTCTGCGTTTACTGGGCGTTTGTTCGGGCGTTTCTCAACATCACGAGAGAGTTGACTCAATGACATAACTGGCGTCTTGAGGTCTTTCGCTAAACGTTTCAGACTGGATGAGATGTGTGCGATAGCCAGATCATTACGCTCTGCTTTGGGTTTATCAATCAGCCCCAGATAATCAACCATAATGAGTGACAACGCCGGATGCGCTTTCTTGTGACGTCTGGCAATTGACATAATCTGCTCAACGGTCAATTTGCTGGCATCGACAACCCAAATATCCAATTGTTGCAACTTACCCAGACCAACAGTGACCCAATCCCAACCCTCATCATCCAATCGTGCCGGGTTTCGTAATACTGAAATTGGCAGGTTAGAGGCTCCCGCCAACTGGCGTTCAATAATTTGTTGGGAATCCATTTCCATTGAGAAAACCAATACGCCGCGTTTCTGGTCGGTTCCTGTAATCGTCTGACTAGCAACGCCACTTGAGATTTTCAATGCGAATTCTGTTTTACCCATGCCAGGGCGAGCGGCAACAATCACCAAATCGACTGGGTTTATACCACCGGTGATTTCGTCCAGTTCCTCAATGCCCGTTTTTAGTGTGTCGGATTGTTCACCGTTCTTCAGCCGTTTCTCCAGTAATTCGGAATAATCATCCAGTAGTTCGGAAACATGCAACGGACGAATTTCATCACGTGGTCTGCGGATCTCCATTGCCTGAGCCAGAAATGCATCCATACTCTCCGCCGCATTTTCAATCGTACTGCTCAGGATTAACGCCCGTGTCTGATCCATCAGTTCAATCATTCTTCGGCGTTCATGATTAGCTGCAACCATGTTTGCGTAGCCTTTCAGATTAGCAGCACTGGGGCAATTTTTGGCTATTTGCATGACGCTAGCCCAATGTTCATCACCCATAGCATCTGCCACCATCAGCGAATCAATCATTCCCCGGGTTTTTGCCTGTGAACGAATAATCCTGAACATCTCGCGGTAGAACCGTGAGTAAAAAACGTCTGGTTCCAGTGTTGCCAATACATCGCTGGCATCCTGTGATAACCCGCTAATCAGTAATCCACCGATCACGCTCGCTTCGTATTCGTCATAATTTTCAATGTAATTATTCATGATCTTCTCCCGCAAATTTCCCTTCACGAACACCGGTGAGCGTTGTTTCTCTTAGTAAAAAATCAATATCTGCTGTCCAGCCCGTTTTACTTTTGCCAAAATAAAACGGACGGGCCATTTTCACGAAAGCTCTGACGTAAGCTCGCCAGCCATCCACGTTCTGAGTAACCAGCTTTGAAATGATTTTCTTTAAGGCTCGTTGTCGCTTGGTATTAACCTCTACAGCGTGAGGCAGTCGATCACCCACCTCTTCGTTGTAGGCATTGAGATAGTCGTCGTAGTTGATTTGAGGGGATGGTTTTCGCTTTTTAGGTTTAACCACTTCATCATCACCCCCCGTGGGGGTAAGGGGGTTCTTTTCTTTTTTCTTTACAGTGTTTCTTTTGTGTGTCTCTACATTGGAGACATCATCTGTCTCTAAGTTAGAGACTTTTTTTGTCTTCAAATTAGAGACACTGTCTCTAGATTGATTAATCCACTCTGTTGTGACTTTGTTTACCCCTATTTTGTTATCATCAATAATCAAAAAACGCATTGAAATTAATTCGTTTTTCGCCTTGTTCACATTCTGTCTGGATAAGCCTGTGATTTCTGCTACTTGAGAATCAGCAATACGATCAGATTTTTTACCAAAGCCGTATGTCTTTCTGATAATTGCCAGCATGACTTTTAACTGTCTAGCCGTAAGATCTGAACTCGCTATAGATTCCAGTAATTCATTGGCTATCCGTGTGAATCCATCTTCAACATCAGCCACTTTCCTCTCCACAACCTCAGGGCGAGGCCGGTAATCAGCCATTCTTGCAACGTTACCCATGCTGCGACCCTCCGGTCAGCTCCTCACGATGCTCCAGACGCAATTTCGCATCCTCCAGTGCTTCGCGCAGTTTTTTCGCCCCATCCTCAGTGACGGAACGTGCCGACCTATCGCGCATGTTGTTTTTATGCACAGCGCTAGGATTAAATTTATTTTTCATGTATAATTCTCCATAGAAATGTTGTTTTGAGGGGGACTTGCATACTGCCCCTCAGTCGTTAAATCGACATCTCAAGTTGCATTTCAGGAACCTCAGTTGTTACAGCAACTGGGGTTTTCTTTTCCCATCTTTAATTCCCATACGTAAAATTCCTAATGTTTAGTTTCGTTTAATAAAAATACAGGTGTATCAACTATCCTGAGATAGATGATGGCCATAGATGGGGGAACTGCCCCTCTTTAAGAGGGTTAGTTGTGATTTAGCCTCCCCGAAGAAATCGGGTTGGTTGCTCCAAGAGTGCCTAGAGCGTTCCGTTGCCCTGTACTAGCGGCCTGTTAAAGAGCGAGAGCGATTATTAAAAATCAGATTTCTACAGGTTGTATTGATAAGCTATGTCTTGAACGATCTTCAGGAGGGAAAATATCATCAAGAGAAAATTCACCACCTAGTTCATTCAGTGCTAGCACTATTTTCCGGCATGAATCTAAGTCAGGTTTTCTGATACCAGACTCATAGTTGCCAATTCTGGATTGTGACCACTTGATTTTTTTGGCCAGTCCAAATTGTGTAGCTCCGACTCGTCGTCTGGCCTCTGCAATTTTGTTCATGTTTATGTTCCATTTGTTAATTTAGGCTCAGTTAAACACAAATTGTGTTATCTGTAAACACAAATCGTGAAAGATTAATAACACGCTATGTGTTAAATAGTGATTATGAAAATGAGTAACCAAATCGGTGCGCGTATTAAGCGCTTTAGAGAGCAATTAGGATTAAGCCAAGCAACTCTGGCAGAACGCTGTGGCTGGTCATCTCAATCTCGGATAGGTAATTATGAATCAGGCTCACGAAACGTCAGCGCTGACGATGCTTTGATCCTGGCAAACGCCTTAGGTGTAACCCCTGCTGAATTAATGTTCGGTTCAATTGATTGTGCGAATGCTCCCATGCCTTGTACGACAGAAGAAACCAAACTCACTCCGCGACAAAAAATCCTTCTGGAACTATTTGAAGAGCTACCAGATAGTGAAGCCACTGCTTTGATAAAAAATCTTGAGGAGAAAAAACAGCACTACGATAATTTGCTAGAAGAATTATTACATAAAAAAAAGCAAAAGAAAGCCTAGCACAGATAGTTTGCTTGATTATCAAACTATTAAATTATATAAATTTTAAATAATTCCAATAAATGGAAAATTAAAATTTATTTTTTTCTGAAAATTTTAGCGTTAACTGATGTGACTATGGCTTTCGCAAGGATTACTTTCTAAAAGTAGGTCACTATTAACCACAACGCGCCACCCGCTAGGGTGGTTTTCTTTATTATTTCATAAATCCCATTCGATTTTTATCCGCTTTCCAAATTTAAAATAAATAGCTCAATCATGTGCGTAGATAACCATAATATCAAAAATCACATTTCGTGTTGACAACAAAAACACATTATGTGATTATGATTGCATCGAACAGGCAGGACGCCCACGAAGTAGCCGCCAGTGGCATATGAATAACTGGATGATTCGATAGTCAGTAATACCAAGTTTCAGAAGTACCGCTCTTTTAAAAATCTGGAAAGATTCAGGCATTCTTGAATCAACCCCGCTGAGTAGGTTTTGGGGTGTAGTGAAAATGAGGTGAATAACTACACCACCAAAACTTACTTATGGAGGCGAATATGGCTAATACAGATCGCTCTATCCTTTCTCTTAAGAAAAGAGGCGATAAGAAAACCCCGGTTAAAGTAAAAGCTCAAACAGCTTATACCGCTCGTCGTTTTAAACGCCGGGCTGAATTCTTGGCAAGAAAAAGTCAGGAACTGGGGGCAAAATTTCAAACCCGCTCAGTGGAAAAAATTATAGATTCAGTCGTCAGAGTCGTTGACGAAAATGAAATTTACGCTCGTCTTATTGTGGGACTCAAGAAGCATGTGAGTTCCGATAACAACAGCGGCTCTTGCTGCATGAGTGACGTAGCCCTGTATTCAACCAAAACCAACTCCCGCCGTAGACTGGCGTCGGGCGGGGTTACAGCGAGGGTGTGAGTTGTAAATCACGCGACGAGATCTAGGTCATTGCTAAATTTTTATTAATGATGAATCATCACAATACAATCAAAGGTGATAAATGAGTAAAAAAATGGCAAGAAAAGCTAATTTAGTTAATTTAGATGCAATGATTGCGAGAGAAGACTTTCTCGTAAAAGCCGATAGCGAAATGGGGTTTGAATCGATTCAGAATATAGCAATGAGAGATATGGGTATGCTAACTGGATTGTTAAGAAAGCCGGACTTTCAACGAGAAACCAATCACTGGACACCTGAACAGGTTGTTTCTTTATTACAAAGCTTTGTCTCTGGAGATTTGATTCCATCAGTCATTCTTTGGAAAAGTTCCTATATTTTTGTTATAGATGGTGGTCATAGGCTCAGCGTATTAAGAGCTTGGAAAGAAGATGATTATGGTGATGGAGTTATTTCTCGATCTTTTTTTGGTGGAAATATATCCGAAGAACAAAAAAGCATCGCTGATAAAACCAGGAAACTTGTTAATGAATCTGTAGGTAAGTGGGATGAAATAGAGAAAAAAATACAAAATCCAAATAGTATGTCTCCTGATGAAACTAGGCTTCTAACTAATATTTATGTAAGGGCACTACAAATACAATGGGTTAAAGGTGATGCGGAGAAAGCTGAAACTTCCTTTTTCAATATAAACAAAAAAGGAACTCCTTTAGATAATGTGGAAGAACTTCTTCTCAGAAATAGAAAAAAGCCAATATCTATAGCAGCGCGAGCAATAATTAGGGCTGGCAAAGGTCATAAATATTGGTCTTCATTCTCTGATGATAAAGTAAAGAAAATCGAAGAGAAATCACTTAAATTAAATTCAGCCTTATTTTCACCAGATATAAATTCAAAAATAAAGACAATAGATCTTCCTCTTGGTGGCTCAAGAGAAGTAAGAGTAGCATTGGATATTTTAATTGAACTTATATCAATCGCTATTGTTCAGAATAAAAAATATCAAAACGAATTAATAACTCAAACAGATGATCAAAATGGAGAAGAAACTGCTTTAGCGTTAGATAAGACATTAAAATTAGTAAATTGGATTACAGGTAATGACAGGGGTAGCCTTGGGTTACATCCAGCTGTATATTTCTATAGTTCATCGGGTAGACATATTAACCCAATGTTTCTAGGAACATTATTAGTAATAGCAAAGCAATTAAAATTTAATAACAAGCGATTTTTTAAAGAATTTATTACCATACGCTCTAATCTAGAAAAAACACTTATTGAAAATAAGCAATTGATATCATCATTAGTAAATAGAGCCAGCCATAACAAAAGGGTCGTTTATTACTCTGAATTTCTAGAATCAATGATAGATCTTCTGCTTGAAAAAATTAAAAAATCAGAAAACTCACAGCTTAATGGGGAAGAAATTATTTCACTCTCTCATTTTGAAGGTGATGTATTAAAAGGAAGCAATATTACAAAAGGAAAGAAAATCAGTGAAGATAGCAAAAATACTGTATTCATAAGAACAGCACTATCTTCGGCGTTAATTTGTCCCATCTGTAACGGATATATAGATAGTTCCAAGTCTATATCCTACGATCATAAAGCTAGAGTTGAAGATGGAGGTGTGGGCTCTGTAGATAATACGCAAATTACTCACCCGTATTGCAATATGTCAGTTAAGAATTAGTTGAAACATTGAAAATTAAACACCAGCCTCGCCAATGCGGGGCTTTTTATTACCTGAATATAGGAAAGGAATAATACAATGACAATATCAGAACTAATTGAATTGTTGAAAACTCGGATTGGTAGTGAATGGGGGGAATATAAATTGGAGATTATTGATGAGTTTAACGGTGGCTGGTTAACCGTTGGGCCTGAAAATATTGTTATCGATTCTAGCCAATTTATCAAATTAGATTGCTGGAAAAGTTATCCAGATGACGATGAATAACAGGAGGATAAATAATGCCTAAACACATTCACGCCGATTTAATTATGGAATACGCGAAATTAGCACAGGAGACGGATAAACCGTGGGAGTATTTCCAGTACAGATATGCGGATGGGAATGATTGGTTGGAATTTGCTAGCAATTTCGGCTTTCATCCCGAGGTGAATTTTAGACTAAAACCCCGCACTATCAAAATCGGGGAATATGATGTTCCTGAACCAGTGAGGGAGCCGTTGAAATCTGGCACTGGATACCATATTCCCGATATTACTGATACCGAGTTTTATGCAGCGTTTATATGGGATAATGACGGAGCTGATGCGTACTATTTACAACAAGGGCTAATTCACCTCGACCGCGAATCCGCCGAACTCCACGCCAAGGCGCTGATTGCGCTGACCGCTAAATGATTCCCGATAGTTTCTATTATTACTCACTCTCAATTCTAGCGGTCATATTCACTCTACTCATCGCGAGATAATTATGCAAATCAACGAACGTCTTCTATGTCAGGCGCAAGAGCTGGCATGGATAGCCCGTTGCCTGCGTTGTGAAGACGTTTGGTGGCTAGCTATGGAAATACTGAAAAGAAGTTATGGGAGGTAAATATGAAAATCAGACTTTACGACGATGCCGTTATCAAGCGCACATCAGACTACGTTGAAATCACCACTGACCAACACAGTAAAGTGGGGATGGAATGCACGATGACTGAACGCATGGATGGCGGTCAATGGGGAATGAATGAACTAGCTGAATATCTCATGGACAGAGATTTAGTGGATAGTCTCATGGAGGAACTGGGGAAAATGCAACGGAGGGTCGCATGAGATTCAACTACAACCCCTGTGGTGCTCAGGATGAGCAGAAAAAACGCAAATACACAGACGAACAAATAGCCGAACACAGGGAACTGGCATATCAACGGGAGGTATTGGGTAGGGAGGGATTACCAGTTAGCGACATGGATTTCGCGGGAGATTTCACGTGAACGGGTATTATCGGCGCTCAACAGGATGTTACGTACCGAAAGACCCGATAGAACGGCAGCAATATCTCAGGGAATTAGTCGCTGCTGTCACAACCAAAACACCACACCCCGCAATAATGACCATAGCAGAACGTGTTACCGCAGAGCAGATATGGAACATCAATCACCAAGCTGCATTCAATCCCCCGCTACCACCTCACATGGCAGAACAACGCGCTGAACGGGAGCGTCAGGCGTGGCGAGATTATTACAAAACCCACCACACAGAACACGATTTTTATCGTGGTGATTCACCCCGCCGCCGTCAGGGTGGTATCTGGACAGGAGATTAATATGGGAACTGCAACACTCATTCTTGGCGAATCTGGTACGGGGAAAAGTACCAGTTTACGCAACCTGAACCCGGAAGAGACATTATTAATCCAAACGGTCAGGAAGCCGTTACCGTTTCGTTCCGCAGCATGGAAACAATGGAATAAGAACGACGCTGCTACATCGGTTTTTGTTACGGACAACTGGCAGCACATTATCAGAGCCATTGAATCGGCAGATAATTACGGGAAAAAAATCATCGTCATTGATGATTTTCAATATTTGATGGCGAACGAATTTATGCGTCGATCAGAGGAAAAATCGTTCGATAAGTTCACTGAGATTGGTTCTCACACATGGAATGTGATCAACACAGCCATCAGCAAAACACCGGACGATTTACGGGTTTATTTCCTGTCACACACGGAAGAGACGCAGATGGGAAAAATCAAGATGAAAACCATCGGCAAGATGCTGGATGAAAAGATAACGGTAGAAGGGATGTTTACTATCGTACTGAAAACCGCAGTCAGGGATGGGCAATATCTATTCACCACCCAAAATAACGGGTTCGACACTGTTAAATCACCAATGGGGCTATTTGACAGCTCAGAAATTGAAAACGACCTGAAAGCCGTAGATGACGCTATATGCGAATACTACGGAATTGCAACACATACAACAGATGAGGCAGCAGCATGAGTAATGTAATTTTCACCTATAACCAAGAAACAGCCATGAGCGCCGGACAGGGTGGTTTTATCAACGAAAGCGGCGCGTATGTCATTACCATTAGCGAGGCAAAAATAACCAAGAGTCAGCATGGTGCAGAGTTTATTGAGTTCTCTGGTGAGGCAGATGACGGGCGAAAGGTCAGTTATCTGAGCATTTGTTGCAAGAAAAAAGACGGTTCAGCCAATCAATTTGGTCAAAGTATGGTGCAGGCTATCATGGGATGCTGCGGCGTTCGTCAGGTAACCAGTCATATGATTTCTGCCAGCCATGTAATTACCCCTGAATTCGCGGGTAAACGAGTTGGGCTGGTATTACAAAAAATACTCAGGACGAAAAATAATGGTGATGATACCTACGGTATGGATATCCGCATACCGTTTTATCCTGATACTCGACAAACCATCGCTGAAAAAGTGGAGGGTAAAACCGCTACTACTATCGATAAAATGGTTGCAAATCTGAAAGATAAAGACGAGCGTAAAATAAATACTCAACACTATTCAGGGCAACAATCGGAAGCACCACGACAGCCACAAGGCCAACCCTCAGTGGATTTTGACGATGATATCCCATTTTAGATTTCCCCACCGATTTTCAACACCGAGTCACCGTGCTCGGCAATCCAGATAGAACCCTGTAACCCTAACCCTATCACTACGCTGCACTGCGGCGGGAGGATTATTGTGCATATCGAAACATCGGATGTAGTGAAAATTCAAATCACGGATGTACCGCGACATGACCCTATTCATGTTTATCTGGAAGATTACGGTAATAAGATGGGACGAATAACAATCTCTGAATATGGTAATTCATGGACTGCATTCTGGCCTGCAATGGGAAGTTCATTATCTGATTTTATTCTCAAGGCTGATAACGGATATCTCACCGGATATCTGGCTCCCGCACTAAATATTGACAGTCCAAAATACGAAAGGATGGATTCTCGTTTAAATGCCGTGAAAGAAGCATTAAGGAGATTACATGCAGTTCACCCCATGGAACCCGAATCCAAGAGCAATACAGAGAGTTAACGACCCCTACCCCATTCCGACTCATTGCCGATACTGCGGCAGGCACGTGATGATTGAGCATCATCTGAATGTTTTTAAACGCATCCATGACAACCGCTGGCCGTGGCTGTATCACTGCTGGACATGCGGTGCGCGTGTCAGCATTCATCCGGGAACGGATATCCCGATGGGGTCACTGGCAGATAAACCGACACGCAGAGCCAGAGCATCGGCTCATCGGTATTTCGATGATGTCGTCAGGAGTCGTAATTTGGAGCGCACGGAGGCGTACAGATGGTTAGCAAAACAGCTAGAAATTAGCCCTAGCCAATGTCATTTCGGCTGGTTCGACACTGATATGTGCGAACGGGCAGCGAATATATGCAGGGAATTTAGATGAGAAATGACAAAATTAAAGTTATGCATTGAGTATCTCGGTTGACCATTAAACGTCAACCGTTTTACAAATTTACTTGAATTTGTCAACCAAATAAATTTTCTATAATAGAAAAATCGAGAGAGAATAATAATGAGCAATGATGTGATTGAGAAAATAAATACAACTTTAAAATCAGCCGAGGAATTAAAATCAGCAGGCTATCATGAAATAGCATTAGATTTAAATTTATGTATCACAATATTAAAACGTCTCGCTGAATATGAAAATATGAAGCCTGTGGCTTGTTACAATTTAATGGATGGGAAATTGTACAAAGATATATCTGATATGCCTGCTGATAAGACAATGTTTGGAATTTTTCTGTATCCCCACCCAAACAAATAACGAGAAATAACATGGATATTATCGACGCAGCGAATGAATTAAATGAGCTGAATATATCCCATGCTCTACAGAGCCGACCACCAGCATTAACCAGTATCAACGGAATGTGTCGGTGGTGTGAGGCGGAACCAGCAATACACGGTGCATTCTGTAGTCGGGAATGTGGGGAGGATTATGAGCAGGATAGGCGGAAAATAAGGAATATAAACAATGAGTGATTTCGGAGGCAGTAATACCCCGCCCGAATTAAAAGATTTATGGCAAACTCCACTCCCATTATTTATGGCACTCGATATAGAATTCGGATTTTATTTAGATGCAGCCGCCGATGCTCAGAATACCCTGTGTGCACATTATCTCACGGAACGAGATAATGCACTGGAGTGTGATTGGGCGAGTTATGGGGCTATCTGGTGCAATCCGCCCTATAGCAACATTAAACCGTGGATAGAAAAAGCCGCTATCGAATGCCAGAAACAATTACAGCCTATTGTGATGTTAATTCCCGCTGACCTTTCAGTCGGTTGGTTTAAATTGGCATTGGAAACTGTAGATGAGGTCAGATTAATTACAGGTGGCAGGATTTCATTTATTAATGCAGAAACAAAAAAATCAGTGAATGGAAATAACAAAGGTTCATTGTTGTTAATTTGGAGGCCGTTCACTGCTCCACGTAGAATAATAACAACCGTTGAACGAGATTATTTAATGATTATTGGCAATCATCAATTGGAGAAAATAGCATGAAAGTAACAATTGAAATAGCAAACAGCAACGATATCCATTTAGCTATTGGTGCAGTTCAAGACTATTGACAGGCAAATAAATCTAACGATCCCTTTTTATACAAATACGGGTCGCTCAGGGCGTATCAGAGAATCACACAAAGGCAATATCACGTGTCGTATCTATGACTAGCGAATTCGAGAACGCAAGGAGGACAGTAGCAAGGGAATGCCTAGAGGAACTGGAACAATTACCCAAATACGATGACATCGCAGTCACCGCAATCCTCGATAAATACACCCCCAAATTTAAACCACTCAACCACATGAAATTCAGCGCTAAATCAGTGCTGGTGCACTATGTGCGGATGATTCAGAAGGAGAGATAGATGAGTGAGCCTATCTATTTAACTGATAAAGAATTGATTTTACTAACCGGATTTAAACAAAAGAGTCACCAGATAAAATGGTTGACCTCTAACCGAATTCACCATTACATCAATAAGCTAGGTAAGCCTATTGTTATTCGTAGTGAGTTCACTGGCAATTATCGTCAACAAGCCAGTACTAAAGTTGAATCCCCTGATTTTGGAGCGTTACTCAATGGTTAGGAAGCGCAAAGATCCCAATGACCAGAAGCTACCCTCTCGTGTATCAAAAACAAAATATTCGTATTACCTCAAAACCAAAGATAACAAAACTATAATACTAGGCCCATTAACAATGAGCATGACCGAGTTATGGGCTCGGTATGACGGAGAGATCGCAAATCAAAAAATAGTAATGACATTCTCTAAACTGTGGGGAATGCATTTGAATAGCCCCGCATTTACTGAATTATCAGCACGTTCTCAGAAGGATAAATTGCAAGGAGCAAAGAGCATTCTAAAAGTTTTTGGTCATATTAAGGTTGATAACATTAAACCAGAACATATCAGGCAGTATATGGATATAAGAGGAACCCAAAGTAAAACACAGGCTAATCACGAATTATCGTATATGTCAGTGGCGTTTGGTTGGGGGTATGAGAGAGGTTATTGCAAGATTAATCCATGTTCAGGGATAAAGAAGTTTTCCCTCCAAAACAGAGACAAATATATCACCGATGAAGAATATCAAACCACATATGATGTAGGCTCCCCTGTGGTTAAAATAGCAATGGAGATATCATATCTTTGTGCATCTAGGATCGGGGATATATTGAAGCTGAAACATAACCAGATTTCAGAACAAGGGATTTACATCAAGCAAGGGAAAACTGGAGCTAAGCAGATAAAGCAATGGACTGATAGATTGCGTGAAACTATAAATCACGCAGTAGAACTGTTCCCTCCTACATCAACCCAATCTTATGTAATTTTGAATGCAGATGGTAATCAATTCACAAAATCAGGTTTCGATAATCATTGGAGGGAAGCAAAAGAGAAAGCAGCGAAGGTATTGGGAAGAAAAATTGATTTCACGTTTCATGATATCAAAGCTAAGGCAATCTCAGACTTCGAAGGAAGTTCAAGAGACAAGCAATTATTCAGTGGACACAAGACCGAATCTCAAGTAAAAGTTTATGATCGCAAGACGAAAGTAACTCCCACTCTAGACCTTCCAAAAATCAGCAAAAATGAAAGAATATACAGGAATTGAAATAGATAACTGACTGAGATAAAAGGATTTATATTTTCAACTTCATACTGTATATTCTTTCAATTCATCGTAAGATTTTGATTTATATAGATATTGCACCGGATTCTGATTCCGGCATTCCCAGGTTCGAATCCTGGTACCCCAGCCAAATTTTTCAAAGTAAAATATTCTTTGATATGCAAGCCACCATTAAAAGGTGGTTTTTTGTTTTACAGCCGTCAAAATTCCTTCATAAAAGCCACTTCAACAATCGCAAGTAAATAATTCTCCAATTCAATCGCATTAACTGGATAAAAAATAATACGCTTACTGGTTACTTGCGCTTGATAGTTTCCATCTTTTACCTCGCAGGCTGGGTGTACGTAAAATTCATCGGTACACGGACAATACGATGCTATAGATGCTAATACCGTAGAACCGGAGTGAACAATGAACATTAAACCTATTAGAACAGAGAGCGATTATCAAAAAGCATTAAAAGCTATTGCTCCACTATTTGATAATCAACCTGAAATTGGAACGCCTGAATTTGATTACATGGAAATTATGGTGCTGCTAATTGAAGCTTATGAAGCAGAACATTACCCAATAGATCCACCAGATCCCATTGAAGCGATTAAATACAGAATGGAACAATCAGGGTTAACCGTTAAAGATTTAGAACCTGCCATTGGCAAATCCAACCGTGTTTATGAAGTTTTAAATCGTAAGCGCAACCTGACATTACCTATGATCCGTAATCTGCACTGTATGCTCGGAATACCTGCCGATATTCTGATAAAACCAACCAAATTAGCCCCATAAGGGGCTAATAGGAAGCAATATCCATCACAACCCCAATGCATATTTCAGAGCAAGATTTTTCATGACTCCTGAACGCTGCGCTGCCATCAATGCCAGATTTCGTACCGTTTTCAATCCCGGCAAATCATGGCTGAATGTGGTATGGAAAAAATCCATTCCCGCTTGCATTATCAAATTATCCGGCATTCTGCGATGCTGATAACGCATCAAAACGCTCAAAGAATCCCACTCTTCCAACAATTCTTTAGCATTGGTCAGCACTTTGAGTAAAACATCAACATCCCGATAGCCTAAATTCACTCCCTGCCCTGCCAACGGGTTGATGGTATGAGCCGCATCTCCCAGCAGAACCAACCCTTCTTGTACGTAATGGCTGGCATGATGACGAGTCAGTGGAAATGAACCCGCAGCAATCGGGATAACTTTACCTAAACGGGTAGGAAATACCTGAAAAATTTCTCGTTCAAGTTGTGCCATCGTCATCGACTGCAATTGACGAATACGTGCGGGAGAATCGTACCAAACCAACGAAGCCCATTGATCAAACAACGGCAGAAAAGCCCTGGGACCAGAAGGAAAAAATTGTTGCCAGGTTATATCTTGTTGAGGCTGGTCAGTCTTGACCGTTATCAGCATACATGACTGGCGATATTGCCACCCGTTACTGCCAATACCCGCCAATTGACGGACTTGAGAACGGGCACCATCGGCACCAATAATCAGCCGCGTATCAATTTCCGTGCCATCCGCCAACGTCACCAGCCACGTTTTATTCTCATGCTGACGCTGCATAGATTGCAAAACAGCAGGACAAATCAATGTCAGGTTTGGATAACGCTCAAATTCCTGCCACAACGCCAGTTGTAAGACACGATTTTCAACCATGTGCCCTAACTCTGGCAGCCCCAAACTTTCAGCATCGAAAATGACGCTCGAGTCATTTTGCTCCCATGTTTCCAGCTTTCGATAAGGAGCACTGCGCATTCTCAGTACGTTTTCCCATGCTCCCAATTGTTTCAATAAATCCACTGAAGCACAGCTGATCGCAGATATACGAACATCAGGCTCACTCTCTACATCATAAAGCGCAGGGGGCTGATGTTCCAACAATGCAACACGCCAACCTTCCTGCGCCAATCCCAATGCTGTCGCCGCACCAATCATACCTGCACCAACGACAACGATATCGAATTTTTGTTGTGGATTATTCATATTCATCACGTCATTAACTTATTGATTAAAATAGTCTACCGGAATTTTCCCTTTTCGACTGTGAATATCCGCTGTTACAGTCTGGTCACTGGTGCCTCAAATGACTACAATAGCCAACAATATTATGCTAAATACACTATGTGCAATATATTGCGCTTTTCAGTGTTGAAGCATCATTCCACTGGAAACACCGGATACACAAAATGTCGACGATAAAAAAACTGTATATCA
This sequence comes from Xenorhabdus sp. SGI 60, assembly GCF_056632175.1. NCBI lineage: Bacteria > Pseudomonadati > Pseudomonadota > Gammaproteobacteria > Enterobacterales > Morganellaceae > Xenorhabdus > Xenorhabdus sp. SGI 60. The sequence goes on from NZ_CP196860.1 coordinate 2,864,497, forward strand.
AAACCTGGGGCTGTCAGATGAACGAATACGATTCATCCAAGATGGCCGACTTACTGGAAACCACTCACGGTTATCAGTTAACCGATGTCGCCGAAGAAGCAGATATCTTACTCCTGAATACTTGTTCAATCCGTGAAAAGGCTCAGGAAAAAGTCTTTCACCAACTTGGCCGCTGGAAGGGCCTGAAAGATAAAAACCCTGAAGTCATTATTGGTGTGGGGGGTTGTGTTGCTTCCCAAGAAGGGGATTACATTCGCCAGCGTTCACCTAGCGTCGATATTATTTTCGGACCACAAACCCTGCATCGCCTGCCCGAAATGATTAACCATGTCAAAGGCACCCGCAGCCCAGTTGTTGACATCAGTTTCCCTGAAATTGAAAAATTTGACCGTCTGCCAGAGCCTAAAGCAGAAGGCCCAACAGCATTCGTTTCCATCATGGAAGGATGTAATAAGTACTGCACATTCTGCGTTGTACCTTACACCCGCGGGGAAGAAGTCAGCCGTCCTTGCGATGATATTTTATTCGAAATTGCCCAACTTGCTGCGCAAGGTGTACGTGAAGTTAATCTGCTTGGTCAAAACGTTAATGCCTATCGTGGCGCAACGTTTGATGGCGGTATCTGCACATTTGCAGAATTGTTGCGTCTGGTGGCGGCTATTGATGGTATCGATCGCATTCGCTTTACCACCAGCCATCCCATTGAATTTACTGATGACATTATTGCAGTCTACGAAGATACCCCTGAGTTAGTGAGTTTCCTGCATTTGCCAGTCCAGAGTGGTTCTGATCGCATTCTTACCCTGATGAAACGCGCCCATACTGCGCTAGAATACAAAGGCATTATTCGCCGTTTGCGTAAAGCACGCCCTGACATACAGATAAGCTCTGACTTCATCATCGGTTTCCCTGGTGAAACACAGGATGATTTTGAAAAAACCATGAAACTGATTGCTGATGTTAACTTCGACATGAGTTTTAGCTTCATCTATTCAGCGCGCCCAGGAACACCTGCAGCCGATTTGCCAGATGACGTCAGTGAAGAAGAGAAAAAGCAGCGCTTATACCTGCTCCAGCAGCGCATTAACCAACAAGCCATGAGCTACAGCCGCGCAATGCTTGGCAGCACGCAGCGCATTCTGGTTGAAGGCCCATCACGCAAAAATATCATGGAACTCTCTGGCCGTACCGAAAATAACCGCGTGGTTAATTTTGAGGGAGCACCTGACATGATTGGTAAATTTGTTGATGTCGAAATTGTTGACGTATACGCCAACTCCCTGCGTGGTAAAGTCATCCGTACTGAAGATGAGATGGATCTGCGCATCCATGAGTCACCTGAATCAGTCATTGCCCGTACTCGCAAGGAAGATGAACTCGGCGTTGGCTTTTATCAGCCTTAACAGGCCCTAACATAGAGATAATCAGTGACACAAATAAATCCACAAATAGCAACCCAAGAAATTTTTCTGGAGCCAGCTGACAATCAACGTCTGATGAGTCTGTGTGGACCACTTGATGATAATCTGAAACAGCTTGAGCGTCGTTTGGGTATTGAAATCAATCGCCGTGATAACCGTTTCAAACTGGCAGGTAAACCATTATCTGTCAGTGCGGCCGCAGGGATCCTGCGTCACCTTTATGTCGAAACTGCTCCTATACGCGGCGTGATACCTGATCTTGAGCCTGAACAGGTTCACCTCGCTATTACCGAAAGCCGGGTGTTGGAACAAGCAGCGGAAAGCGTTCCTGAATATGGCAAAGCCGTCAATATCAAGACTAAACGGGGGGTTGTAAAACCCCGTACTCCCAATCAGGCGCAATATATTGCTAACATCCTTGATCACGATATCACGTTCGGGGTTGGGCCTGCGGGTACAGGGAAAACGTATTTGGCTGTCGCCGCGGCGGTTGATGCACTGGAACGTCAGGAAGTCCGCCGTATCCTGCTCACCCGTCCTGCGGTTGAAGCCGGCGAAAAACTGGGCTTTCTGCCTGGTGATCTCAGCCAGAAAGTCGACCCTTATCTGCGTCCGCTTTATGATGCCCTGTTTGAGATGATGGGATTTGAAAAAGTTGAGAAGCTGATCGAAAGAAACGTGATTGAAGTGGCGCCACTGGCTTATATGCGTGGACGTACCCTCAATGATGCCTTTATTATTCTCGACGAAAGCCAGAATACGACCATTGAACAGATGAAAATGTTCCTGACCCGCATTGGTTTTAATTCCAAGGCAGTCATTACCGGTGACGTAACCCAGATTGACCTGCCAAGAGGCCAAAAATCAGGCCTGAGTCATGCAATCGAAGTTTTATCTGATGTTGATGACCTAAGTTTTAACTTCTTACATAGTGAAGACGTTGTTCGCCATCCAGTGGTGGCAAAAGTGGTTATCGCCTATGAAGCATGGGAAGCGGCAGAACAGGAGCGCAAAAAAGCGTTCAATGAGAAACGCAAACAGGAAGCACAATGAGTTCAGTCATATTAGATTTGCAAATTGCATGTGAAAACCCCGAAGGGCTTCCTGATGAAGCTATTTTCCAACGCTGGCTGGAAGGTGTTCTGCCACAATTTCAGACTGAAAGTGAAGTGACGATCCGTCTGGTCGATGAGGCAGAAAGCCACGATTTAAACCTTACTTATCGTGGGAAAGATAAACCAACTAATGTGTTATCCTTCCCATTTGAAGCGCCGCCTGAAGTTGAATTACCCTTACTCGGTGATTTAATTATTTGTCGTCAGGTTGTTGAAAAAGAGGCTAAAGAGCAACAAAAAACGGCCGAGGAACACTGGGCACATATGGTAGTTCACGGCAGCCTTCATCTTCTGGGATATGATCATATTGAAGACGATGAAGCAGAAGAAATGGAAGCTCTGGAAACAGAGATCCTAAAAAAAATGGGTTATACTGATCCCTATCTCGCGGAAAAAGAATAACCACTGTCAACATTTTTATGTTAAACATAATAATCTACGATTTTATATGGGGAATTTTCATTAAAACGCCATGAGCGACGACCATCCTTCAAGTAACGATAACCCTGGCCCTAAAAAAGGCTTTTTTGCACTTCTGAATCAGCTTTTTCACGGTGAACCGAAAAACCGTGATGATTTGGTTGAACTGATCCGTGATTCTGAACAGAACGACCTAATCGATCCCGATACCCGCGAGATGCTCGAAGGTGTCATAGATATTGCTGATCAACGCGTGCGTGACATTATGATCCCACGCTCACAGATCGTTACCTTAAAACGCAACCAATCTCTGGACGAATGTCTGGATGTTATTATTGACTCAGCTCACTCACGTTTTCCAGTGATCAGCGAAGACAAAGATCACATCGAAGGAATATTAATGGCGAAAGATCTGCTACCCTTCATGCGTACAAATGCAGAACCTTTCAGTATTGATAAAGTACTTCGTCAGGCTGTTGTCGTGCCGGAAAGTAAACGTGTTGACCGCCTGCTGAAAGAATTCCGTTCCCAACGCTACCATATGGCGATTGTGATCGATGAATTTGGTGGCGTTTCGGGGCTGGCCACCATTGAGGATATTCTTGAACTGATCGTGGGTGAAATAGAAGACGAATACGATGATGATGAAGATAACGATATTCGTGCTTTAAATCGCCACTCCTATTCAGTACGGGCATTGACTCAAATTGAGGATTTCAATGACGTTTTTGAAACCAATTTCAGCGATGAAGAGGTTGATACCATTGGTGGGCTAGTCATGCAGGCATTTGGGCATCTGCCTTCACGTGGGGAATCCGTCACCATTGATGGCTACCTTTTTAAAGTGGCAATGTCTGACAGCCGTAAAATCATTCAGGTTCACGTAAAAATACCGGATGATGCTGACGTTCCTGGCCTTGATAAACAATAATAGGATCTGGATGAACAAAGCCTCATTAATCAGTTGCCAGCGGTTACGTGCCGTGCTGGCACTTTTCTTCGGAGCCAGTGGAACGCTGGCTTTTTCACCTTTTGATTTCTGGCCTGCTGCACTCGTTTCTCTTTTCGGCCTGCAAATCCTTTCCCTGAACATAACCACCCGTCAAGCTTGCTTTATTGGTTTATGTTGGGGTCTTGGTTTGTTTGGCAGTGGCGCAAACTGGGTTTATGTCAGTATTGCCGACTTTGGTGGCATGCCAACCGCTATCAATATATTTTTGGTGATCCTGTTATCTGCCTATCTTGCCCTTTATCCTGCCTTATTTACCGGTTTGTTGAACCGCTTTTTCCCGGCTTCCAATAGCCTCAGGCTGGTTATAGCCAGCCCAGCGCTGTGGCAGTTAACCGAATTTTTGCGCGGCTGGGTGTTATCTGGGTTTCCGTGGTTACAATTTGGTTACAGCCAAATTGATGGCCCGATGAAAGCTATTGCACCTATTCTGGGTGTGGAAGGTATTACCTTCTTGCTTATGATGATCAGCGGATTGCTGGTTTTTGCTGTCACTAAGAAAAAAATTTCTGCGGCTATTCTCGCCGTTATCCTGCTGCTATTACCGTGGTCAATAAGCCATTACCAGTGGTATACCTTACAACCAGAAAAAGCCACTGAGATTGCTTTAGTTCAAGGTAATATTCCTCAAGCCATTAAGTGGGAGTCCACCGTTCTTGGCAAAACGCTGGACATTTATTTGGATAAAAGCCGTCCTTTCATTGGAAAAACGCCAATCATCATCTGGCCGGAATCAGCCATCCCCGATTACGAATATAACCAGAGTGATTTTCTGACTAAATTGGATACCGTGCTAAGAAAACACAATACCAGCTTGATCACTGGTATTGTGGATGCCCGACCGACGTTGGAAGGTTATAAATTCTACAACAGCATTATCGTATTAGGGGATAAGATACCTTACCAGTACCCAGCGCTAACCCGTTACGACAAACATCACCTTGTACCGTTTGGTGAGTTTGTACCATTGGCATCAATACTGCGGCCGTTAGCACCTTTATTCAATTTGCCGATGTCTTCTTTTAGCCAAGGTAATTACACCCAGCCTCAACTTTCTGTTGCCGGACACAATATTACTGCCGCGATCTGCTATGAAATTATTTTGGGTGAACAGGTTCGTGATAATTTCAAACCTGACACAGAGTTCCTCTTGACCGTTTCTAATGATGCCTGGTTTGGACGTTCCATTGGTCCGTGGCAGCATTTCCAAATGGCACGGATGCGTGCTCTTGAACTAGGCCGTCCTCTGCTAAGAGGAACGAATAATGGCGTTACAGCGGTAATTAACCCGGATGGCTCCATTCAGGCTGAACTTCCACAATTTACCCGACAGGTATTGGCAGCCAAAGTCACTCCAGCTACAGGGATAACACCTTATTTTCGCTTCGGAAATTGGCCAATATGGGGAGTAAGTATCCTGTTTTTCATCTTTGCTTTTATAAAAAAACGCCACAAAACTTAATTTTCTATTTTCCTATAATTAAACGTTAATAGTGGTCAGGGCATATTATTTATGCCCTGATTTTATTTAATCATCGATTTCATCACCGAAATAACAAAAATTCATCACATATTTCACCATAAAATGCCCGCTAAAACAGAATATTATTTTAAATAGCGCAAAGTGTGAACAACATTCAATATTATTCACTTTTTAACCACACATAAATTAAATTGTTTATTTATAGTGCGATGTGGGTCGCGAAACAGAAACATTATGGTTTCAAAAAAGTAACATTATGAATTATTTTTTTACAGTACATAAACAAAGAAACCAGAAAAATCGTTTCGGCAGTCTTAGTTATGTAGAAACATGCAGAAACACAATTATCTGTAAGAAAATTCAATTTCACGAAAAAATGACCAGACAAAGGAGCTGTATATGCGTAAGTTGATGTTAACCATGATGTTGTTTAGTGCAGTCGGGGCTGCCCATGCTGAGGAATTGACAGGAACACTGAAAAAAACCAAAGATAATGGCATTATCGTTGTTGGACACCGAGAATCTTCTGTTCCATTCTCTTACTACGATAATCAACAAAACGTCGTTGGTTATTCCCAGGATTATTCCAACCTAATCGTTGATGCGGTCAAGAAAAAGCTGGATATGCCTAATTTGCAAGTTAAGCTGATCCCGATTACCTCCCAGAACCGCATTCCCCTGCTACAAAACGGTACTTTCGATTTTGAATGTGGCTCTACCACCAACAATTTTGAACGACAGAAACAAGCGGCATTCTCCAATACCATCTTTTCTGTCGGTACTCGTCTGCTGACCAAAAAAGATTCAGGCATTGAGGGACTTGCTGATCTGGCAGGAAAAAATGTCGTTGTGACTTCTGGCACAACTTCTGAAATTTTGTTGAATAAGCTCAATGATGAGAAGCAAATGAAAATGCGTATCATCAGTGCCAAAGACCACGGTGATTCATTCCGTACCCTGGAATCAGGCCGTGCAGTTGCCTTTATGATGGATGATGCCTTGCTCGCCGGTGAACGCGCGAAAGCGAAGAAGCCCGATCAGTGGATCATTGTTGGCAAACCACAATCGGAAGAAGCATACGGTTGTATGCTGCGCAAAGATGATCCTCAATTCAAAAAATTAATTGATGACGTTATTGTCAAAACACAAACTTCCGGCGAAGCAGAAAAAATGTTTAATCGCTGGTTTAAAGAACCTATTCCACCTAAGAACTTGAATCTAAACTTTTCCATGTCAGATGAAATGAGAGCTTTGTTTAAAAATCCAAATGATAAGGCATTGAATTAATTAAAAATCCCAACTTCATTGGCAAGACGGGTATGAGGTAGTTGTTCCCTACCTCATTTTTTCCAGATTTAAATTCGATGAATGACAGCTAACCCCATATCAGGGAGTTCGATTATGTCCGCTAATTGGGATTGGGGCATCTTTTTACAAGCTGCCCCTTTTGGTAATACCACCTATTTGGGGTGGCTTATTTCTGGTTTTCAGGTAACGGTGGCACTTTCCGCCTGTGCCTGGATCATTGCATTCCTTGTCGGCTCATTGTTCGGTATTCTCCGTACAGTTCCGAATAAATTTCTTTCTGGGCTTGGAACCTGTTATGTCGAGTTATTTCGCAACGTTCCTCTTATTGTCCAATTTTTTACCTGGTATCTGGTGGTTCCTGAATTCCTGCCCAAAAATCTGAGCGATTGGTACAAAATGGAGCTGGACCCCAATATCCAATTTTTTATCTCCTCAGTCATCTGCTTAGGGTTATTCACCGCTGCCCGTGTATGTGAGCAAGTTCGTGCGGCAATTCAGTCACTCCCACGAGGGCAAAAAGCCGCGGGTCTGGCAATGGGCTTAACCTTGCCACAAACCTACCGTCACGTTCTGCTGCCAAACGCCTACCGAGTGATCATTCCCCCAATGACCTCGGAAATACTCAATTTGGTGAAGAATTCTGCCATTGCTTCCACAATCGGGCTGGTTGATATGGCTGCTCAGGCTGGTAAATTGCTGGATTATTCCGCTCACGCCTATGAATCATTCACAGCGATCACATTGGCTTATGTTGGTATCAACCTGGTGATTATGCTTGCCATGAGCATACTGGAGAAAAAAGTACGTTTACCCGGCAACATGGGAGGGCGGTAAGAAATGTATCAGTTTGACTGGAGTTCGATTGTACCAAGTTTGCCCTTCCTTCTGGATGGATTGTTGATAACGGCAAAAATTACCGTGACCGCCATTATCATAGGCATTGTCTGGGGAACCATTCTGGCGATGATGCGCCTCTCATCCATCAAGGCATTGAGCTGGTTTGCTGTCCTATATGTTAACCTGTTCCGCTCAGTTCCGTTGGTGATGGTATTACTGTGGTTTTATCTGATTGTGCCTAACTTATTACAAAATATTCTAGGCATATCACCAAAAACCGATATCCGTTTAATTTCTGCAATGGTAGCTTTTTCGCTCTTTGAAGCGGCTTACTATTCTGAAATCATTCGGGCAGGTATCCAGAGCATTTCCCGCGGGCAATCCTCTGCTGCGCTGGCACTGGGGATGACTCACATGCAAAGTATGCGGCTGGTCATACTGCCACAAGCATTTCGGGCAATGATCCCATTGCTGCTAACACAAGGCATTGTATTATTCCAGGATACTTCTCTGGTATATGTATTGAGTCTGGCGGATTTTTTCCGTACCGCAACGAATATTGGTGAGCGCGATGGAACCCAGATTGAAATGGTTCTGTTTGCCGGCTTTGTTTATTTTGTGATTAGTTTTTCCGCTTCTATGCTGGTTAACTATTTGAAGAAAAGGACTGTTTGATGATTTCCCTGAAAAATGTATCCAAGTGGTATGGCCAATTTCAGGTTCTTACTGACTGCTCAACCGAAGTCAAAAAAGGCGAAGTAGTCGTGGTCTGTGGACCTTCTGGTTCCGGCAAGTCCACACTGATAAAAACGGTCAATGGCCTTGAACCTGTCCAGCAAGGTGAAATTCGAGTAAACGACAAAAAAGTCAATGACAAGAACACCAATCTGGCACAATTGCGCTCCAAGGTGGGAATGGTGTTTCAGCACTTTGAACTTTTTCCTCACCTATCGATTATTGAAAATCTGACACTTGCTCAGGTTAAGGTGTTAAAGCGCGACAAGAGAGAAGCGGCTGAAAAAGGCTTAAAACTGCTGGAGCGAGTTGGATTAGCCAGCCATGCGGATAAATTCCCTGCACAACTCTCCGGTGGTCAGCAACAACGTGTTGCCATTGCCCGAGCACTCTGCATGGACCCGATAGCTATGTTGTTTGATGAGCCTACTTCTGCCCTTGATCCTGAAATGATTAATGAAGTCCTGGATGTCATGGTGAAATTGGCGAACGAAGGCATGACCATGATGGTGGTAACCCATGAAATGGGATTTGCCAAGAAAGTGGCACATCGCGTTATTTTCATGGATGAAGGTAAAATTGTCGAAGACAGTAAGAAAGAGGATTTCTTTGCCAACCCGAAATCAGAGCGTGCTCGCGATTTTCTGGCGAAAATTCTGCATTGATTTTTCCTCGTCGGCGGAGGGCTGAACAGCCGCCGACCTTAAATTTCCCCTAAAAATAAGAGAAGGCACACGAAGAAGCCGGGCACCTAAGAGAGGAGCCGAGAACGATGGAAGGAGGGAACAGGACAGAAAAGGGAGAAGACTTTGACCACGGCGCGAGGGCGGGAGGAAGAAGGGGAAAGAAAAAGGGGGGGACGAGGCGCGGAAGACGGGAAAGACGGACCTGCCCGGGATAAAAGAGCGAAAGGCAGCGCAAAAGGGAAGGAAGAAGGGAAGCAAAGGAAGGCAAAAACGGCGAGCACGAAAACTAGGAGAGCGGAGGGCGAGCCGAAAAGGAAAAAAAAAAAAAAAAAAAACGAAACAAAAAAAAAGAAAATAAAAATAAGTAATTTTCCGCATTCCTCCTTTAACAAGAGTTGTTGCCCCTATCCCTTATCAGCTATGCTATGGGATCTTAGATTTCTCATAAACAAACCAAACGCGCTAAAGGCGCAGCTTTATTACTCACCATAGGATTATCGGTGCCATGCAAGAACAATATCGTCCAGAAGACATAGAACAACAAGTCCAGCTTCATTGGCAAGAGAAGCAAACGTTCAAAGTGACAGAAGACAGCAGTAAAGAAAAATACTATTGCCTGTCCATGCTACCTTATCCTTCTGGCCGACTACATATGGGCCATGTCCGTAACTACACCATTGGTGATGTGATTTCCCGTTATCATCGCATGCTGGGCAAAAACGTACTGCAACCTATCGGTTGGGATGCATTCGGTCTGCCAGCAGAAGGTGCCGCAGTCAAGAATAATACCGCTCCTGCTCCGTGGACGTATTCCAACATTGATTATATGAAAACCCAGATAAAACAACTGGGTTTTGGCTATGATTGGGATCGTGAAGTCACGACTTGTACGCCAGAATACTATCGCTGGGAACAGTGGTTCTTCACTAAATTGTACGAAAAGGGTCTGGTATACAAAAAAACGTCCGCCGTTAACTGGTGCCCACATGACCTGACAGTTCTCGCTAATGAGCAAGTTATTGATGGCTGCTGCTGGCGTTGCGATACTCAAGTCGAGCGTAAAGAGATCCCACAATGGTTCATCAAGATCACCGATTATGCAGAAGAGCTGCTAAACGATCTGGATAAACTGGAAGATTGGCCGGAACAGGTCAAAACCATGCAGCGCAACTGGATTGGCCGTTCTGAAGGCGTTGAAATCACGTTCAATGTTGCTGACAGCCAGGAAAAACTCACTGTTTATACCACTCGCCCAGATACCTTCATGGGAGCAACCTACGTCGCGGTAGCGGCCGGTCACCCTCTGGCAAAACAGGCGGCGGAAAATAATCCTGAACTGGTGAAATTTATCGACGAATGCCGTAATACCAAAGTTGCCGAAGCTGATATGGCAACGATGGAGAAAAAAGGCATGTCAACAGGCATGTTTGTCATTCATCCATTGACCAACGAAAAACTCGCTATCTGGGTTGCCAACTTTGTCCTGATGGAATATGGCACAGGTGCGGTGATGGCTGTTCCAGGACACGATCAACGCGATTGGGAATTTGCTACTAAGTACAACCTGCCAATAAAAGCCGTTATTCTTGACAACGATGGCAATGTACCAAACGTTCAGGAAGCGGCTGTTACTGATAAAAATGCCCTGGTCAATTCCGGTGAATTCAGTGACCTGAACCATGAAGAAGGCTTCAATGCTATCGCTGACAAGCTGGTTGCAATGGGCGTCGGACAGCGTAAAGTCAATTACCGCCTGCGCGATTGGGGAGTTTCTCGTCAACGTTATTGGGGTGCTCCGATTCCAATGGCAACACTGGAAGATGGTACTGTTGTCCCTGTTCCAGAAGATCAATTGCCGGTAGTTTTGCCAGAAGATGTCGTGATGGATGGGATCACCAGCCCAATTAAAGCGGATCCTGAATGGGCAAAAACCACCATTAACGGCCAGTCTGCACTGTTTGAAACCGATACCTTTGATACCTTTATGGAATCCTCATGGTATTACGCACGCTATACCTGCCCAGATTATGATAAAGGGATGTTGGATCCGGCGGCGGCTAATTATTGGTTGCCAGTGGATCAATACATCGGTGGTATTGAACACGCTATCATGCACCTGATGTACTTCCGCTTCTTCCACAAATTGATGCGTGATGCTGGCATGGTCAACTCCGATGAACCTGCCAAGCGCCTGCTGTGTCAGGGCATGGTTCTGGCCGAAGCCTTTTACTATACAGGTAACAGCGGCGAGAAAGTCTGGGTATCTCCAGCTGATGCCATTGTTGAGCGCGATGAGAAAGGCCGTATTGTCAAAGCAACGGATAAAGACGGCCATGAGCTGGTTTATACCGGCATGAGCAAAATGTCGAAATCCAAGAACAACGGTATCGATCCACAAGTTATGGTCGATAAATACGGCGCTGATACCGTTCGTCTGTTCATGATGTTCGCCGCGCCACCAGAACTGACTCTGGAATGGCAAGAATCTGGCGTGGAAGGTGCTAATCGCTTCCTGAAACGTGTTTGGCGTCTGGTTTACGAGCACAGCAACAAAGGGACAACCCAGCCACTGGATATCAGTAACCTGACGACAGAACAGAAAGATCTGCGCCGTGATTTGCACAAAACTATCGCGAAAGTCACCGATGACGTTGGTCGCCGTCAAGCGTTCAATACTGCTATTGCGGCCATCATGGAGCTGATGAATAAACTGACTCGCGCGCCACAGGAAACAGAGCAAGATCGTGCTCTGATGCAAGAAGCCGTAATTGCGATTGTACGAATGCTGGCACCTATTACCCCACACGCTTGCTTCGTTATGTGGAAAGCACTTGGTAATGAAGATGACATTGATTCTGCTGCATGGCCACAAGCTGATGAGCAGGCAATGGTAGACGATACTAAACTGGTCATTATTCAAATTAACGGTAAAGTTCGTGGTCGCATTACTGTACCGGCAGATGCAACAAAAGAGTATGTTCAGGAGATGGCGACACAAGAATACAGTGTGAAGAAGTATCTTGAAGGCGTCAGTATCCGCAAAGTCATCTATGTTCCAGGTAAATTACTGAATCTGGTTGCAGGCTGATAACAGGAGACCTTATTTGTGGTAGAAAATAATCTACGACATCATATTTGCACGTTTTTGCTCGGGTTAGCGGTGTTAATCACCGCTGGCTGCGGTTTTCATCTTCAAGGCACAACACAAGTACCAAAGGAGCTGCAAACATTGCAATTAAGTTCTGGTGACCCTTATGGTCCTCTGGCACGGGCAGTACGTCAGCAACTTCGGCTGAATGATGTCAAAATTGTGGAAAATGGTGATGCTTCATTACCCATTCTGAAACTGGTTGGCTCTAATGAAAACAAAGAGACAGTTTCTATCTTTCAGGATGGTAAAGCGGCTGAACGTCTGTTGGTACTGAATGTTGATGCGCAAGTTCTGATGCCAAATGGTAGCATCTACCCATTACGGGCAAAGGTTGATCGTTCGTTTTTCGATAACCCTTTGGAAGCACTGGCAAAAGATGCAGAAGATGAACTGGTTAAACAGGAAATGCGCGAGCAGGCTGCCCGTCAGCTTATGCGCCAATTGCTGACCGTTCATAGCGCAGAACTCTTGAAAGCCGAGGCAAAACAAAAAGCCGCGGCTACACAGAAGCAATGATCCGACTGTATCCTGAACAACTTTTCTCGCAGCTCAATGAAGAGCTGCGAGGCAGCTACCTGTTGTGGGGCAATGAGCCATTACTATTGCAGGAAAGTCAAGACAGCATCCGCAAAGTGGCTGAACAACATGGCCTTATGGAGCATTTCACCTTTACATTGGATAACCATACCGATTGGGATGAAATCTTCAGCTTATGTCAATCTCTTAGCCTGTTTGCCAGCCGTCAGTCTCTCACCCTGCTGCTTCCAGAAAATGGCCCTAATACTACAATGGCAGAGCGGCTGACCAAGCTATCAGGGTTGCTGCATTCAGATATCTTACTGATATTGCGCGGGCACAAACTGACTAAAGCGCAAGAAAATAGCGCGTGGTTCAAAGCGATTGGGCAAAATGGGGTATATGTCAGTTGTTTGACTCCTGAGCAAAATCGCCTGCCACAATGGGTAGCACAACGTGCCAAAAACATGGGGCTATTACTGGAAAATGAAGCCAATCAATTACTATGCTATTGCTATGAAGGAAACCTATTGGCAATGGCCCAGGCTCTGGAACGTCTTTCCCTGATCTATCCCGATAATCGACTGACACTTCCTCGCGTAGAAGAAGCAGTCAACGATGCGGCCCATTTTTCTCCCTATCATTGGGTTGATGCTTTGCTGGCAGGAAAAATAAAGCGGGCATGGCATATACTTAAACAACTTCGGCAGGAAGATACCGAGACGATTATTTTGCTCCGTACCATACAGAGGGAACTAATGCTGCTACTGGTACTTAAGCGTCAATATACGACCGTCCCTCTGAAAACTTTATTTGATCAACACAAGATTTGGCAAAATCGCAGAGCATTGCTGTCAACTGCACTACAGCGCCTGTCACAGCGAGAACTGCAATCTGCCATACATTTGTTGACCCAGATGGAACTGCGCGTCAAACAGGATTATAGCCAATCCATTTGGGCTGACCTGGAAACGCTTTCCATGTTGCTATGCGGAAAACCATTACCAGAGAGCTTCCTGAATGCTTGAATCTATTGATCCAATCAATATCGATCAAGATATTGACTTAACGAATACTGTCCCAATCAATGCCATCGATTCTGTAACCAATAGAAATTCCCCGGTTATTCAGGCTTTATTCGGTGGCACATTCGATCCTATCCATTATGGTCATTTACGGCCTGTGGAAGCATTGGCCGAATTAGTGGGACTCAAGCAGGTTATCTTATTACCGAATCACGTTCCCCCGCACCGCCCTCAACCGGAAGCAACCGCCCAGCAACGACTGGAAATGGTTCGTCTGGCCGTGCGGGATAACCCTCTGTTTACCGTGGATACCCGTGAGCTAGAGCGGCAAGCTCCTTCTTACACAGTAGAAACACTGAAATTCTTTCGTCAGGAAATTGGTGAGCAACATCCATTGGCATTCATCATTGGCCAGGATTCATTACAAGCTATTCATACCTGGTATAAGTGGGAAGAGTTACTCGATATTTGTCATCTGTTGGTCTGCTCCCGTCCGGGTTATCAAAGTCAACTTTCGGCTCCAGGAATGCAATCGTGGCTTGAAAAGCACCAAATTGACTTTCCACTCCCACTGAGCCAAAAACCACATGGTTATATTTATCTGGCGGCCACTCCGTTGTTAAACATTTCAGCAACGGATATTCGCCAACGTCACCAGCAAGGGATAAGTTGTGATGATTTGCTTCCCCTATCGATACAAAATTATATCGATTCACAGGGGCTATATAAGAAATAACGAAACCACGCGGTGATTTGCAGCTAACTCGCTTACTTTTATAGAGATTGGCATGCTATTATTCTGCGTTACTTAACCAATTTGATGAAATAAAGGTGATCCTTTTGCAAGGCACAGAACTACAACAATTTGTTATTGACAGACTTGAAGATTCCAAAGCACAAGATATTGTTTCTATAGACGTTCGTGGAAAATCCAGCATTACTGACTGTATGGTTATCTGCACCGGAACATCAAATCGCCACTTGATGTCTGTGGCAGATCATCTGGTGGATGATTGCCGCCAAGCCGGCATTATGCCTTTAGGTGTTGAAGGGCAAGGCATTTCAGACTGGATAGTCGTCGATCTCGGCGAGATCATGGTCCACGTGATGCAAGAAGACAGCCGCCGTATGTACGAACTGGAAAAACTCTGGAGCTGAGTTTGAAGTTACAACTGGTCGCTGTAGGAACAAAAATGCCGGACTGGGTACAGACCGGCTTTATGGATTATTTGAATCGTTTTCCCAAGGATATGCCTTTTGAGCTTATTGAAATTCCAGCGGGAAAACGGGGCAAAAATGCTGACATCAAGCGCATTCTGGAAAAAGAAGGCGAACAGATGCTGGCTGCCGTTGGTAAAGGTAATCGTATTGTGACTCTGGATATTCCCGGCTCTCGTTGGGATACTCCACAATTGGCACAACAACTTGAACGCTGGAAGCTGGATGGCAGAAACGTCAGCCTGTTAATTGGTGGCCCTGAAGGTTTGGCCCCTGCCTGCAAAGCAGCCGCGGAACAAAGCTGGTCACTTTCTCCTTTAACCATGCCACATCCTCTTGTACGAGTTTTGGTTGCGGAGAGTCTTTATCGGGCGTGGAGCATCACTACTAACCACCCTTATCATCGGGAATAAATTGGGTAATCTGACACCGTGAATTCTGGCAATGGGATGAAGAATCAACGAACCTCTTTTCGCGATCATTCTGCTGAATCGGCCTTATTCATACGCCGCGCACTCGTGGCGTTTATCGGCATTATTATTTTAACCGGTATCCTATTTGCCAATCTCTATCATCTCCAGATTACTCGCCACGAAGATTACCAAACCCGATCGAATGGAAATCGTATTAAGCTCGTTCCCATAGCCCCAAGCAGGGGCATCATTTATGACCGTAATGGCACACCACTGGCAGCTAACCGGACTATTTATCAATTAGAAATCGTGCCACAAAAAGTCACTGACCTTGATAAGACATTAAATGATCTGCGCTCCGTTGTTGGACTGACTGATGAAGATATTGAAACCTTCAAAAAAGAGCGCCAACGCGCACGCCGTTTTACCTCTATTCCGCTAAAAACATCGTTGACTCCCGTTCAGGTTGCTCGGTTCTCCGTCAATCAATATCGCTTTACGGGACTGGAAATCAAAGGCTACCAACGTCGCTATTACCCTTATGGCTCCGCTCTCACCCATGTGATCGGCTATGTTGCCAAAATCAACGACAAAGATGTAGAACGACTAGAAAAAGAAGACATTCTTGCAGACTACGCCGCCACCCATGATATCGGAAAACTGGGTATTGAACGTTATTATGAATCCGTTCTGCATGGCAAACCGGGTTATGAAGAAGTCGAAGTCAACAACCGCGGTAAAGTGATCCGCCAGCTACATGAACAACCGCCACAGGCTGGCAAAGATATTTACCTGTCAATCGACTTAGAGCTACAAACCTATATTGAAGAGATACTGACGACCAGCCGGGCAGGTGTTGTTGTTACCGATCCCCGTACAGGGGAGGTTTTGGCTATGGTGTCCAACCCCAGCTACGATCCGAATCTGTTTGTCGATGGTATTTCGAGCCAGGACTATAAATCTCTGCTCAATGACCCCAATCGCCCCTTAATTAACCGTGCCACACAAGGTGCTTATCCGCCCGCATCAACAGTGAAGCCTTTTATTGCCGTTGCAGCCCTTAGTAGTGATGTCATTACAAAGAACACCACTATCAATAATCCGGGTTGGTGGCAACTACCAGGCTCAGAGAAGCGTTACCGTGATTGGAAGCGTTGGGGACATGGCAAGCTGAATGTACACAAAGCGATTGTCGAGTCGGCGGATACTTTTTTCTATCAAGTCGCCTATGATATGGGTATCGATAAGATGTCTGAATGGATGACGAAATTCGGCTATGGTCAATTTACGGGCATTGATTTGAAAGAAGAAAATCCCGGCAATATGCCTACCCGTGAATGGAAACTCAAACGCTATAAAAAACCATGGTATCAAGGCGATACGATTTCCGTTGGTATCGGTCAAGGGTACTGGACTGCTACGCCTATGCAGATGGTAAAAGCCTTAATGACTTTGATTAACGATGGCGTAGTGAAAACACCTCATTTTTTGATGAATACTCGCGTAAATGGCGAAATGCAACCTTACCAGCCCCCAGTCAGTGAACCGATTGGAGATATTCATTCTGGGTATTGGGAAATTGCTAAAGATGGTATGTATGGTGTTGCCAATGCCCCGAATGGCACGGCACGCAGGTTCTTTGCTGGTACACCCTATAAAGCGGCCGTTAAATCAGGTACTGCCCAGGTTTTCAGTTATGAAACCTACAATGCAAGTAAGCTTGCTGAACATCTACGTGATCATAAGCTGATGATTGCCTTTGCGCCCTACGACAACCCGACGGTTGCCGTTTCCATCATTCTTGAAAATGGTGGCTCTGGACCACCTGTTGGTTCTATTGTTCGTCAAATTCTGGATCATATTTTACTCAGGGATAGTAAAAACACCTCTCCTGCCCGCGCCTCTGCTGGGACAGGAGTCAATACGACCACAACACAAGCTACCCAGAATAGAAACTAATTGAGTAACATCATGACAGACTCACCAAACAAGGTTCCTTTCTGGACCCGATTACATATAGATATTCCATTATTGCTATGCGTTCTGGCATTACTGGTCTACAGCCTTTTCATTATGTGGAGTGCCAGTGGGCAAGACATAGATATGATGGAGCGAAAAATAGGGCAAGTCATCATGGGTCTCATAGTGATGATCGCTTTAGCTCAGGTTCCTCCACGCATATACGAAAACTGGGCACCTTATCTCTATATTGTCTGTGTCATTCTGCTCATCTTCGTTGATGTTTTTGGGCAGATTAGTAAGGGGGCGCAGCGTTGGCTGGATCTAGGTATTGTACGTTTCCAACCGTCAGAAATTGCCAAAATCGCCGTACCTTTGATGGTAGCTCGCTTTATGAATCGAGATCTCTGTCCACCTTCGCTGAAAAATACGGGCATTGCACTGGTTTTGACCTTTGTCCCTACTCTACTGGTAGCAGCGCAACCCGATTTAGGCACATCTATTTTGATTGCTGCCTCTGGCATATTCATTCTATTTCTGGCGGGAATGAATTGGAAACTCATTGGCATTGCTGTTTTACTGCTTGCCTGTTTCATCCCAATATTGTGGTTCTTCCTGATGCATGATTACCAACGCGCCCGCGTTATGATGCTATTGGATCCAGAAAGTGATCCATTGGGCAAAGGTTATCATATCATTCAATCCAAAATTGCTATTGGCTCAGGGGGAATATTTGGAAAAGGCTGGTTACAAGGCACTCAATCGCAGTTGGAATTCCTGCCAGAGCGACATACCGATTTTATTTTCGCCGTTCTGTCTGAAGAATTGGGGTTGATTGGCGTTCTGGTTTTGCTGGTGCTTTACTTACTGGTCATTATGCGTGGTTTGTTTATTGCAACCAAAGCGCAGAATACTTTCGGCCGAGTCATGGTCGGAGGATTGATACTGATTTTCTTTGTCTATGTTTTTGTCAATATCGGCATGGTAAGCGGTATCCTGCCGGTAGTCGGTGTTCCCCTGCCGTTGATTAGTTATGGGGGATCAGCATTAATTGTCCTAATGGCGGGGTTCGGCATTATCATGTCGATACATACGCATCGTAAATTATTGTCCAAAAGCTTATGAGGAAGAAGTTTCATGCGTCAACAGTGGCTTATACTTAGCATCGTAGCTGTACTGATATCAGGCTGTAACATAACCGATAACGATCGGACATCTTCCCTTCCCCCAATTCCAACTCGTGATGTTTTGGGGGCGGAGCCTCAATATGAGCCTTACCATCCAAGCGCCAATCGGGATTACCAGCGGGATGGGCAAACCTATCACATAGTGCAAGACCCTGCTCACTTTACCCAGACAGGCTATGCCAGTTGGTTCGGTGAAGAGTCCAATGGAAAACTGACAGCAATTGGTGAACGGGCTAGTCCCTATGCTTTAGCGGCAGCGCACCCGACACTGCCTATTCCAAGTTATGTTCGTGTCACCAACTTAAGCAATGGACGCATGATGATTGTTAGGGTCAATGATCGAGGCCCTTACAATAAGCCAGGGAAAATTATCGAATTATCTCATGCAGCAGCGGAGCGACTCAATCTGATGCCACAAAGCAAAGTGAAATTGGATGGTATTCTCGTTTCACCTGATGGCTCACTTTCCGGTTTGGGAACAAAAGGATCGACGATTGTTAAACAGCGCTTTGCTTTACCTGAAAGACCGAGTCTGAGTTCCCAATCATCAATGCTTCCTGCTGTAACAAGCAATTCTGCTGACGAAAATACAGAGAAACAACCCCCCGCTGAACAAGCTACTACATCCCCTGCACCTGAATCAACAAACGGTTACATGGTGCAAGTGGGCGCAATCAGCGCTGAACAAAAAGCCAAAGAATGGCAACAGTCATTGAGCCAGCGCTTTAACGTTCAAGGGCGTATTTTCCAATTTGGTAACGTCTATCGCGTCCAGTTGGGACCATTCAATAACCGCCAGCAAGCTATGGAATTACAAAAGAAATTAACAGATCAGATGCAGCAATCCTCGTTTATTGTTGCTCCCTGATTCATGCAACACAATCACGATAACGCGATAAATAGCATCACCGCCTGCTGATATTTTCCTGTCAGCAGGCAGATAAAATCGGCTGCAACCAGTTTTGTTTAATGTCAGCTTTTTTTCCATTTGTTATTATGTCACTTATTATCAATCCTTCTCTCACGGATGTTATCTAATCAATCATGAAATACATCGTTACTTCCCGTTTTATTAAAAGAGCCACGTTAGGCATTGCTCTGGCTGCCAGCGTTTCCGCATCTGCCTACGCGGATGATAATTTCAAAACCATGATCCCTGGTGTACCAGAACTGGATTCAGAAGCCTATATTCTGATTGATTACAACTCAGGAAAGGTATTAGCCGAAAAGAATGCAGATATCCGCCGCGACCCCGCAAGTCTGACCAAAATGATGACCAGCTACGTCATTGGGCAAGCCATTAAATCAGGAAAAATCAAACCGGAAGATATCGTTACTGTCGGTAAAGATGCCTGGGCAACCGGTAATCCGGTATTTAAAGGTTCATCCCTGATGTTTTTAAAGCCCGGTGACCAAGTTTCTGTCGCTATGCTTTCCCGCGGTATCAACTTGCAATCTGGCAACGATGCCTGCGTTGCGATGGCGGACTATGTGGCAGGCAGCCAGGATACATTCGTCAGTTTGATGAATCAATATGTGCAAAATTTGGGACTGAAAAATACCCATTTTCAAACCGTTCATGGCTTGGACGCCCCTGGCCAATATAGCTCTGCTCATGATATGGCATTGATTGGTCAGGCCCTAATCCGTGATGTACCGGATGAATACGCTATCTACAAAGAAAAAGATTTTACTTACAACAACATTCGCCAGCCTAATCGTAATGGCTTGCTATGGGATAAGAGCTTGAATGTTGACGGTATTAAAACGGGCCATACCAGCGGGGCGGGATATAACCTTGTTGCGTCTGCTACCGAAGGCAATATGCGCTTGATTTCTGCGGTGATGGGCAGCCCAACCTTCAAGGGACGTGAAACCGACAGCAAAAAATTATTGACGTGGGGCTTTCGTTTCTTCGAGACGGTTTCACCACTACAAGTCGGTAAAGAATTTGCGTCAGAGCCTATTTGGTTTGGTGATACTGATAAAGTCCAGCTAGGCGTTGACAAAAATGTTTACCTGACTATCCCCCGTGGTCGTTTGAAAGACCTGAAAGCCAGCTATGTACTGAACGATACCGAACTGCACGCACCGCTCGCTAAAAATCAGATTGTTGGAACTATCAACTTCCAGCTTGATGGAAAAACCATTGAACAACGTCCATTAGTCGTAATGCAGGAAGTCAAAGAAGGTGGTTTTTTCAGCCGCATGATCGACTATATCCGACTGATGTTCCACCACTGGTTCGGCTGATCTCTTGAAAGCCAGATATTGAGCCTATATTAATTACATCTCGTCAGAAAATTATCACGCCACGGCAAATCAACCACGATGCCGTGGCAAATATATGTTAGGAACACCCATGAAAACGAAATTAAATGAACTGCTTGAGTTCCCCTGCTCATTCACCTACAAAGTGATGGGCCTGGCTCAGTCTGAGCTGGTAGATCAAGTGATTGAAGTCGTTCAACGCCATGCCCCGGGCGATTATTCTCCAGTTGTGAAACCCAGCAGCAAAGGCAATTACCATTCCGTATCCATTACCATCAATGCGACACATATTGAGCAAGTTGAAACGCTGTATGAAGAGTTGGGTCAGTTGGAGTTGGTTCGCGTCGTGCTGTAATGGTACAACCACGATCCATTAAAACACAATGCGCTGTTTACACGTCAGCGCGTTGTCAATAAAAAAACATTTATCCCGATTCAGGAATGATTATCTTGTGGAGATTTAGCCCAATACGTCATTAAATTAATTGATGTTCGATCTAACATTATGTTCAAAAACGCCAAAACGTTTTTGAACATAAAATCAATATTGGATAAATTTCCAATCTTCCCAACAACATAGCTGCACACATCATCCATTTCGCTATAGGATCAAGATCACCGAAGCCTTGCACTGTCGCGCCATATCCAATCCCCATGTTATTAATACAAGCAGCAACGGTGGCAAATGATGTCACTAAATCATAACCGAGCAAGTTCAACGCCCAGACAAAAAAACAGCTAAAAAAGATATAAAGAAAAAAGAATCCCCAGACAGAACGCAGTACCCTTTCCTGAACCACAGATTTGCCAATTTTAATCGTTGAGATGGCATTGGGATGAATGAGCTGGTTAATCTCACTAACACTCTGTTTTGCCAGGATCATAAAACGGAGGGCTTTAATACCTCCGCATGTTGACCCCACGCAGCCACCAAAAAAACTCACTGCCAGCAATAGCAATATCGTATGGGGAGGCCATTGAGCATAATCAGCGGTCGCCAAACCATTATCCGTCATCATGGAACTGGTCATGAAAAAGCCGTGAACAAAGGCTTCTTTCACGCCATACATGCCTGAGCGGTATAATTCTAACCAGATAATAACAACGATCACCGTCAGTACCAGTAAGAAAAATTGCAGTTCAGCATTTTTTAGCAGCGGTTTTAAGCTTCTGCGCGTCAGAGCAACAAAATAGAGCGTAAAGTTGACGGCTGACAGAACCGAAAAAATGCCTCCCACCATTTCAATGGCTGCACTGTCGTAATAACCAAGACTCTCATTGCGGGTGGAAAATCCGCCCAAAGAAACCGTTGAGATCCCATGACAGATAGCATCAAACCACGACATTCCTGCCGCCCAAAAACTGGCTGAACAGAGTCCGCCCAGCAACAAATACACGACCCACAAACTCTTGGCACCGTCCGCAAGCCGTGGAGTCAACCGTTCTTCTTTGAAAGGGCCGGGCATTTCTGATTGATATAGTTTGGCGCCACCAATCCCCAGTAAAGGCAAGATAGCAACGGCAAGGACGATGACGCCTAAACCACCAATAAAATTGAGTTGAGCGCGATAATAGAGCACGGACTTGGGCAGGGCTGAGACATCATTCAATACCGTGGCTCCGGTAGTCGTAATGCCAGATATCCCTTCAAACATTGCATCCACCAGATTGATGTTTAAACTTTTATCGAGCACAAAAGGCAAGGCACTGAGCAATGAGAACAACAACCAGAAAAGTACAATGATAAGAAATCCATCTTGCGTACTGGGCTGCGCCTTGATTTTACGGGTAAAGTACCAGCCTATTCCACCTGTAACCAGACCAATGACAAATGTCTCAAAAAAAGCAAAAACACTTTTTTCTTTATAAAACAGAGCCACAAAAGTAGGCAGCAACATTGAGAGGCTGTAAAGGAGCACCAGAAAACTACAAAGATGCCCAACAATCAGGAACTGGTTTTTTTTGACCATCTGCTAGCCCAAACAGGAGATTAAAAGGGAAATCATCGAAATATATAACCATGATAATATAAAATAAAAATATATTCGTCTAATGAACAATATTATTGCATTAAGGCACTCTCAAACTGGTGGGAATCATCTTACAGCGTTATACTGGCGGGCACTTTTTGTTAATGAATGATGAAATTCCCATTGCAACATAACACCGTTATTTTACGCCAGTTAGGTATTCAGCCCTACGAACCGGTTTCTGATGCCATGCATCAGTTCACCGAACAACGTACAGCGGAAACACCTGATGAAATCTGGCTTGTCCAGCACGAAAAAGTGTTCACGCAAGGCCAGGCCGGCAAAGCTGAGCATATACTTGCACCTGGTGATATCCCTGTCGTCCAGTCAGACAGGGGGGGACAGATTACTTATCATGGTCCCGGACAGCAGGTCATGTATGTTTTGATTGACTTGAAACGGTCAAAAATTGGGGTGCGTCAATTGGTCACTTCTATCGAAAATACCGTAATCGAAACGCTGGCGCATTTTGGTGTGGAGTCATGCGCGCGCCCTGATGCCCCCGGCGTTTATGTCGCAGGTAACAAAATATGTTCCCTTGGGTTGCGTATCCGAAAAGGATGCTCTTTCCACGGTTTGGCACTGAATATTGCAATGGACTTACAACCATTTTTACGCATAAATCCTTGTGGTTATGCAGGCATGCAAATGATCCAACTCAGTGACTACGTCACCGGCGTGACCATTGAAGATGTACAACCCATTCTGGTGGAAAAATTCTGTCAGATCTTGGGATTCCAACTCATCGACGAAAGATGATATAATTTTTTAACATATTTCAAAAAAATTTGAATGGATTTATTTGCCTCGATACTTTTCTCATCACCATCAGGCAGTAAGTCAAAATCTGAAGAATATAACTGGAAGCAGCACGATTATGAGTAAACCAATTCAGATGGAACGTGGTGTCAAATACCGCGACGCAGACAAGATGGCTTTGATCCCTGTGAAAACAATTGCCACAGAACGTGAAGCACTCTTGCGTAAACCTGAGTGGATGAAAATCAAACTTCCTGCGGATTCCAGCCGCATTCAGGGTATCAAAGCGGCAATGCGCAAAAATGGGTTGCATTCTGTCTGTGAAGAAGCCTCCTGCCCTAACCTTGCTGAGTGTTTTAACCACGGAACCGCCACTTTTATGATCCTTGGCGCCATTTGTACTCGTCGCTGTCCATTCTGTGACGTAGCTCATGGTCGCCCAAATGCACCTGATGCCAATGAACCTATCAAACTTGCGCAGACTATCCAGGATATGGGGCTGCGTTATGTCGTTATTACATCGGTTGACCGTGACGATCTGCGTGACGGTGGTGCACAACATTTTGCTGACTGTATCACGGCTATTCGTGAAAAAAACCCATCAATTAAGATTGAAACGTTAGTTCCAGATTTCCGCGGTCGTATGGATCGTGCGCTGGAAATTCTGACCGCAACTCCCCCTGATGTGTTTAACCATAATTTGGAAAATGTGCCACGGGTTTATCGTCAGGTTCGTCCCGGTGCTAACTATGCATGGTCGTTGAAACTACTGGAAAAATTCAAAGAAGCACATCCAGCTATTCCGACCAAATCAGGCTTAATGGTGGGATTAGGCGAAACCAACGAAGAAATTTTAGAGGTCATGCGCGATTTACGTAGCCACGGTGTCACCATGTTGACTTTGGGGCAATATTTACAACCAAGTCGCCATCACCTGCCAGTGCAGCGTTATGTCAGCCCCGCTGAATTTGATGAAATGAAAGAAGCTGCGTTAGAAATGGGCTTTACCCATGCTGCCTGTGGTCCGTTTGTTCGTTCTTCATACCATGCTGACTTGCAGGCCAAGGGCGTAGAAATCAAATAATCTGTTGCCACCATCATGATGAATATTATATTTGCTGTATTTATTGGTGGTGGCCTGGGTAGTGTACTACGCTGGCTCATCAGCCTCCGCCTGAACAATCTTGCTTCCCCAATTGCCGTTGGTACACTGACGGCTAATTGTGTTGGCGCCTTTATCATTGGATTGGGTTTGGCCTATTTTAACAAAGCCACACATCTCGATTCGGTTTGGAAGTTCATGCTAACAACAGGGTTTTGCGGTGGGCTAACGACCTTTTCCACCTTTTCTGCTGAAGTGGTTTATCTATTGCAAGCAGGAAGAATAGGTTGGGTACTGTTTAGCATTTTGGTGAACGTGATCGGTTCATTGTTGATGACAGTATTAGCTTTTGCAGTGATGAACAAACTATAAGATCTTATAACTGTCTAAAAAACAATAAGACAAAAAAAACCCGTTATCAAAACGGGTTTTCAGAATACGAGATCCGAAATTAGATTGCGACAACGTTTGCAGCAGATGGACCTTTCGCACCCTCAGTAATTTCAAACTCTACTTTTTGGCCTTCAACCAGAGTCTTGAATCCGCTAGACTGAATGGCGGAAAAGTGTACAAAAACATCTTTACTACCATCTTCTGGAGTGATAAAACCAAATCCTTTGGATTCGTTAAACCACTTAACGTTACCTTTAATTTTTGACATTAAAACTTACCTTTAATAAAAAAGACACGAACTCTGTGTCACGTACAGTACAGCAAATAATATAGTCCACTGTCTGCAACATAGATCACGAAACATATAACCGAATGTAAAAAAACACACTTTTTGTTTAATTACATTGATTGATTTTATACGCCAATGGTGATTTCACAAATAAATTAGCGTTTTATTTTAATTCTGTTTACTTTTTACCTTTCTATTCTTTTCATGATCGAGTAGCCACCTTTTGATATCCAGCCCACCGGTATAGCCAACCAATTTACCATCATGTCCAATCACCCGATGACAAGGCACAATTAATGAAATAGGGTTGCGTGAATTCGCCATACCGACCGCACGACAATAATTTACCGATCCCAACGTTAGTGCCAATTGTTTATAACTCCACATTTCGCCATAAGGAATTTTACAAAGTTGCTGCCAAACACGCTTTTGGAATTCAGTTCCCTGCATACTTAAAGGAACGGTAAACGTTAGTCGTTTCCCTTTAAAATATTCTTGCAACTCTTTCGCGCACTGCCTGGTTATCACACTCTTCGATTCTAATTCTTTCTTTTCGTTGACGAAATAGATACTGGTTACTCCTTCATCGTCCGCAGTGATATGTACATAAGGCTTGGGAAATCCTTCTGGAGTATTCAGGTAATGATGATACATAAACTACCTCCATTTAATTTATTATTGAAAATTTCTGTACTAGCCTAAATCTCTCATTCATCAATTTGCAATGATGAATTCGGTTACACATCTGACAATTTGATAAAGAAACCATCGCGCCCTCTGACAATTAAAATTATGGCTCTGCCAATAAGTTATAATACTTTATTTTTAATGTTACCTCTTTGAAAAAGATTAAAACACTACATATAGATAGAAAAATTAAACTAACAACCATATATAGTATAAATTTCACAATTAAATTATCTCAATATAATACACATATGTTAGTTTTTATTATTATTAAATAATATAGCCCCCAGAAATTTTACTAGAAGTGTTATCATTTATGGCAAACACAGTGGTATATCATCGGTCGATTCCAAGTTAGAAAACGACAATCGGGGGCGAATTGCCCTAAAAGAGATACACTACACTGCTGTCAATCAACTCAATGGTGCGAAAAAGCCAGTTATACCCAAGCATTAACAGCGTTCACTCACAAACTGTGTGAAGATCATCTCCCAGGCACTCAAGCTTCTGACTCTTTTTTTCAACAAAAACCATTTTCTTTTCTGATGGTGAAATGATGAATCAGGCACAATGGATTTCAATTCGTTATTTCACCCATTATTAGATATTAAATTTCAGATCTATTAACACACTGTTTAATATAAAAACTCATTGAAAATTTATCTGTAAAATTTCAAAACATAAAAAATACATAAAATAAATATCGAACACTGAATTTAAATTCCATATCATATGATTAATCAATTATAAAAAACAATAATTACAAATAACATATACCATTGTTATATCGTTATTTATTTCCAAAAAAACCATTTAAAGCCTGCAAAATAGAATCATATCCACTAATCCCACAAATATATTATGATAAAAATTTAAACCCATCATTTTTTCATAGCTTTTCTATGGTTAGCATATGTGTCACTATACAACTCAAAAGTAAGCATAAAAAAACCAAAAAATCATAAAAACCAATGCAATACAAAAAACAAAATTAAATTCATTCATGACAATGACCTTTTGTGTTATCTGAAAAAATCATTTACCCAGTTGAATTTCATTAAATTAATACCAAAAAATTTACTTTACCCTTCCAATATTATGTTATGGAAAAACATAACTTTTTATTAATGATATTAAATAAGGGGTTGCCAGTGCATTTAAATATGTTAGGGTATATGTTGGTAAAATAGCACCGGAGTAATTGAACACAATATATCATCAACAAAACAACAGGAAAATATTATTCCATGACTGTTAAACTTGAAGTAAAGAATCTCTATAAAATATTTGGCAATAATCCGGGGCCAGCATTTAAGTTATTAGCGTCTGGTCTCAGTAAAGAACAAATACTTGAAAAAACAGGTCTCACCGTCGGTGTTCAAGATGTCAATCTGGCCATTGAAGAAGGCGAAGTATTTGTGATCATGGGATTATCTGGTTCAGGTAAATCCACACTAGTACGTCTTCTCAATCGTCTGATAGAGCCGACCAAAGGCCATGTACTTATCGACGGCGAAGATATTTCCACCATCACAGAAACTCAGCTACGAGACGTTCGCCGCAGCAAGATCAGCATGGTCTTCCAGTCATTTGCTCTTATGCCACATTTGAATATTCTGGAGAATACGGCGTTTGGTATGGAGCTTGCGGGCGTCCCCAAAGAAGAGCGTCATCAAAAAGCACTTGAAACACTGCAACAAGTCAATCTCGAAAACTACGCGCTATCATATCCCGATGAACTTTCCGGCGGGATGCAACAACGTATTGGGTTAGCCAGAGCTTTGGCTAACAATCCCGATATTCTGTTAATGGATGAAGCCTTCTCAGCCCTCGATCCTCTCATCCGAGCCGAAATGCAAGATGAATTACTGCGCCTGCAAGGGGAACATCAACGTACCGTGGTTTTTATTTCCCATGACTTGGATGAAGCAATGCGTATCGGTGATCGCATTGCCATCATGCAGGACGGTATTGTCGTTCAGGTCGGCACACCTGATGAGATTATGAATAACCCCGCTAATGATTATGTCAAAACATTCTTCCGTGGTGTGGATGTTGGGCATGTTTTCTCAGCCAAAGACATTGCCCGCCGCCGGCCAGAAACGTTGCTTCATGCCGCAGCAGGTTTTGGTCCCCGTTCTGCATTGAAAGTGTTGGATAATGAAGACAGAAACTATGGCTATTTAATCGAAAAAAACCAGAAGTTTATTGGTGTGGTATCTGCCAATTCCCTGCAACAAGCATTGACAGAAAAAAAATCCATTGAACATGCCATATTGGAAAAACCAACCGCTGTTTCGGCAGATATTCCGCTGAATGAATTGATATCCACTGTCGCGCAATCTCCCTGCGCCGTTCCTGTCATAGATGACAATAGCCGTTATTTAGGTGTCATTTCCAAAGGAATACTGCTACAGGCCTTAGATAAGGAGGCACCCAATGGACAATAACTCTCCACAGACAGTCACTGATCCCACCAATACCAGTGATCCCTGGATGGACAGTGGCACCGCTGCTCCTGCATCAGACCACGATTGGCTGAATTCGTCTGCAACCAATATTCCACCAGAACACTTTAATTTCATGTCACCTTTTCAGCATAAGCTAATCCCGTTCGACTCATGGGTGACCAGTATCATCGATTGGGTTGTCGTACATTTCCGGCCTGTTTTTCAAGTCATCCGTGTTCCGGTAGATGTTGTCCTCACTGGTTTTGAGCAGTTCCTGACGACATTGCCCCCTCCCATCACCATTTTGTTTTTTGCGTTACTGGCCTGGCAAATGGCTGGTGCAGGAATAGGCGTGATCGCTTTAATTTCACTGATTATGATCGGTGCAATTGGGGCATGGTCAGAAGCGATGATAACCATGGCTCTGGTGCTAACCGCTCTACTGTTCTGCCTTATCATTGGGCTTCCTCTTGGGATCGGGTTGGCTCGCAATGAACGACTCGCCAAAATTGTTCGCCCCTTGCTGGATGCCATGCAAACCACTCCTGCTTTCGTTTATCTCGTTCCCATCGTCATGCTGTTTGGCATAGGTAACGTACCCGGCGTCATCGTCACCATCATTTTTGCGTTACCGCCTATTATTCGCCTGACAATTTTGGGAATAAAACAAGTTCCATCAGATTTAATTGAAGCCGCCAGATCATTTGGGGCAAGCCCGCGGCAGATGTTGTTTAAAGTTCAACTGCCACTGGCAATGCCGACAATTATGGCAGGCGTGAATCAAACGTTGATGTTAGCGCTTTCCATGGTCGTCATTGCTTCCATGATTGCGGTTGGCGGCTTGGGGCTGATGGTATTGCGCGGTATTGGCCGCCTTGATATAGGATTGGCCGCCGTTGGCGGTACAGGCATTGTCATTCTTGCCATTATCCTTGATCGACTGACGCAATCCTTGGGTAAAAGTCAGCGAATCAGAGGAAGATACTGGTATCACTCTGGGCCAATAGGATTACTTCACCTGCTTTTTATCTCAATTCGCTCAAGAAAAAAACCGTCCGTAAAAATCAGGCCAGTCAAAATAATACGTCCAAAACGAGATTCAATCTGGCAACAAAAGGAGGAAACAATCATGCGCATAATCACCTTATGCAAAGAGATCATGAATAAGAGGATAATTTTGGGAGCCTTCCTGATAGCATTCATGAGTCTTTCCTTATCATCAGTAGTATCTGCAACTGAACTTCCTGGTAAAGGTATCAGTGTGCAACCACTACAAAGTACAATCACTGAGGAAACATTTCAGACTTTGATTGTCTGCAAAGCATTAGAAAAACTCGGCTATGACGTCAAACCGATCAAAGAAGTTGATTATAACGTCGCTTACACTTCCATTGCTTCTGGTGATGCCACATTTATGGCTGTCAGTTGGGTACCGCTCCATGACGCCCCATATAAAGCGGCTGGAGGAGATAACATCTTCTATCGCAAGGGAAATTATGTCATAAATGCGGCTCAAGGGTATCTGATTGATAAAAAAACCGCAGAGAAATATCACATCACCAATATCGCTCAATTAAAAGATCCTAAACTTGCCAAACTATTTGATACTAATGGAGATGGAAAAGCAGATTTGACAGGTTGTAAGCCAGGATGGGGATGTGAAAGCGCAATCAACCATCACTTAGCAGCTTATGGATTGGAAAATACCGTGAAACAAAACCAAGGCAATTATGCGGCCATGATGGCTGATACTATCGCCCGTTATCGGGCTGGTAAACCCATCCTTTATTATACCTGGACACCTTACTGGGTGAGTGATGTACTGAAACCCGGAAAAGATGTCATTTGGCTGCAAGTGCCCTTTTCTGCTACCGGCGAGGGAGAAACCATCAATACCCAGTTGCCTAACGGCCGTAACTATGGTTTCCCCCCCAGTTCCATGCGCATCGTGGCAAACAAAGCGTGGGCAGAAAAGAACCCTGCCGCGGCAAAACTTTTTGCTGTTATGACCTTACCTATTGCGGATATCAGTGCTCAAAATCGGCTTATGCATAACGCTAAAATTTCAGAAGCTGATATTGGACGCCAAGCTGAAGGCTGGATCAAAACACATCAGAAAACGGTAGATGGGTGGCTAAAAGCCGCCAAAAAGCCCTCACAAAGCATAAATTAACCTTTCCTTCATTCTGCATCTGGTAGCCGTGAAGACGTTAACAAAAATTCACGGCTATCCAGCACACTCCCTTCCATCACCATCAATCCCTTTGTTCTCAATGATATTATTTAAATAATTTATATATTTTATATTTTCACTTTCATCATATTTTGTTAATGTTGTTTTATCTGTTAACAAAAAAACAAAATACTCTATGCCAATACCTGAAAAATCTGCATCTGATATACCAATATCTGAGACGTCAGAATCCGAGAATCCTCTACCACACAAGGCTTCTTCATTTAAAGAAGGTATTTGGGATAGTCTCCCAATCGCCATTGGCTATATTCCCGTCTCTTTTGCATTTGGCTTAAGCGCCACTAAATTGGGATTTACGCCCATAGAGGCCATATTTTTTTCCTGTGTTATTTATGCTGGTGCCAGCCAGTTTGTCATCACCGCTTTACTGAGTGCAGGAATGTCATTGTGGTTTTCTGCACTAACCGTAATGGCAATGGATATCCGCCACATTTTGTATGGACCAGCCTTACGTTATCGCATCAAACAAAAATTATCGGAAAAGAAAACCGTAATTTGGGCCTTCGGCCTGACTGACGAAGTTTTTGCCGCAGCAACAGCCAAATTAATTAAAGACCAACGAAGTTGGAGCGAAAACTGGATGGTCGCCATTGCAATATGCTCCTGGCTCTCTTGGGTGCTGGGTACTGTAGCTGGGGCCATACTGGGTAATGGTTATTTGAACTCTTATCCCGCCATTGAAGCTGCCATGATATTTATGCTTCCGGCCCTGTTTTTAAGTTTTTTGTTAGCATCTTTCAAAAAACAAAATACCTACTGTGTTACCGCTGCTTTATTAGGCGCATTAATAGGGATCACATTCTTTTCAATCCCCATTGCCATTTTTGCAGGGATTACAAGCGGATGTTTAGCTGCACTTTTGCAAACTAAAAATGCATGATTAGTACCTTACATAATTAATATATTACATACTTAGTTCATTATATGATTGATAATAAAATACTTCTTATCGGACTTATTGTAGGTGCGGCCAACTTTTTATTCCGCTATCTTCCTCTGCGTTTGGGCGTTAACCACTTACCGACAGAAAAAAAGGGGAAAATGAACATCATACTCGACAGCATTGGCATTGCATCAATTTGTTCACTTCTTATCGTCTCAAGCATTCCTGACGTCATGAAGGAGCACAGCAAACTTTTTCCAACCCTCATTGGCGGCCTAACCATCTGCCTGTTTTTCTACAAAACTCGAAGCATCATTATTTCAACACTGTCTGGTGCCGTAGCTTTTGGAATAATATTCAAGCTATTTATGAATTAGGTATCAATATTAAAAGAAATGTGATGATAATAAATAACTATAATTGCTAAATTTAACTTTTAATATAGTATTTGTATGGTTTTTAACAAAAGTTACTTTACCGGTTGAAACTAATAAGGTATCTAAACAATGGAAAGTTCATTCACTCCCACAGAAGAGTTACTTAATTGCCGTGTAGCACAGCAAAAAAGTTTACCCTATCAAGAGATATTACTCACCCGCTTATCCATGCATGTCCAAAGCAGGCTTCTGGAAAATCGTAACAACATGCTGAAAGCACAAGGAATCAATGAAACCTTGTTTATGGCTCTGATGATTCTGGATACCAAAGAAAGCCGTAGCATTCAGCCATCAGAACTCAGTGCTGCATTAGGCTCTTCCCGTACAAATGCAACCCGAATTGCAGATGAATTAGAAAAGCAGGGCTGGATAGAGAGAAAGGAGAGTCATAATGATCGTCGTTGTCTCCATCTCCATCTCACAGAAAAAGGTTCAAATTTCTTGAATAGTTTACTTCCACCACAGCATGAATGTCTAGTTAAGCTTTGGTCTATCCTGGATTCAGAGGAGAAAAAACAGTTAGAAAAATTGATGAGAAAAGTTTTGGGGCAATTAGATAATATTGGGGATTGTTTAAATAAGTGATTGCCTTTCTTCTGGACGGTTTTGAACTAAGAAAACATGTTATAGCAACATTTTCTAAAAAAACTTTTCTACTAGCCTGTATCATCAGATACTTCGTATGGCTGACTATTATCTTCAGATAATACTTAAATCCATATCGTTCGTCTCTTCCAGTAGTGTAAGCGCACACTACTGGAAACGTGTTTTGTCCTGTCAGGGCCACACAAATTAATAATTAAGTTAAAAACAAATATGGGGACTCTCCATGAGTATTAGTGAGAAAGCACCGCTTCCGTCTGGCAAAAAAACGCTATCCTCAAACGAAAAACACTCTCCTGCAAAGGTGAAAACAAAAAATAGGACTAACAAACAGAAACGCCGCCATATCATTATGTTATTGACGTTATTTCTCCTTCTGCTTGGGGCTGGCTATAGCGTTTACTGGTTTCTCACTTTACGTCACTACCAAGAAACCGATAATGCCTATGTTACAGGTAATCAGATACAAGTCATGTCGCAAATTGCAGGCAGTGCCGTGACTGTTAATTTTGACAATACTGATTTTGTGAAAAGTGGTCAGCCTCTTGTCCAACTCGATCCCCGTGACGCTGAATTGGCTTTGGAAAGAACCAAAAATGAATTAGCCAATACTGTCCGAATCACTCACCAACACATGATCGACAATAAAAGATATCAAGCCATCATTGAGCTGAAAAAAATCGCTCTCAGAAAAGCCCAAAGTGATCTCAATCGAAGGGAAATATTGGGAACTCAGAATTTGATTGGTAAAGAAGAGTTGCAACATATGCGCGAAACGGTCTCTGCTGCCCAAGCAGATCTAGATGTCGCGATAGCTCAATATAAAAGCAATCAAGCCATTATTCTGGATACTCCGCTGGAAAAACAGCCCGCTATCGAAAAAGCGGCCTCCGGCGTTCGTGATGCCTGGCTCGCCTTGCAGAGAACCAATATTGTCAGCCCTGTTGATGGTTATGTCGCTCGCCGTAGCGTTCAGGTCGGTTCCCGTATCAATTCAGGAACACCATTGATGGCGATTGTACCTGTCAACAATATGTGGATTGAGGCCAATTTCAAAGAAACCCAACTGGCAAACATGCGGATTGGACAGCCCGCTACAATCGTCAGCGATTTCTATGGCGACGATGTTGTCTATACCGGCAGGGTTGCAGGCATTGATATGGGAACCGGTAGCGCCTTTTCTCTATTGCCCGCGCAAAATGCCAGCGGAAATTGGATTAAAGTTGTACAGCGCTTACCAGTCCGTATTGAGCTTAATCCTGAACAGTTAAAACAACATCCTTTGCGCATTGGGTTATCAACAAAAGTCACCGTGGACACAACGAACACTGATGGAACTGTACTGGCAACCACCGGCCGTACCCTTCCGGCCTATCAAACCAATGCGTTGACGATAGATATGGTTCCTGCAAACAAAATAGTTACTGACATTATTAATAGTAATTCAGGAAACCAAATTTAAGGGGGAGTCATGGTAACAAGAGAACCGTTTACAGGTGCGAAACTCGCCCTTTTGACTATTATTCTTTCAATGGCGACTTTCATGCTTGTTCTCGACTCTACCATTGCTAACGTAGCCATACCGACGATTGCGGGTAATCTAGGAGCATCAAGCTCGCAGGGAACATGGGTGATTACCTCCTTCGGTGTCGCTAACGCAATATCCATACCTATTACCGGCTGGTTAGCGAAGCGTTTCGGTGAGGTGAAATTGTTCCTCTGGTCTACCGCGATTTTTACTCTTTCATCCTGGCTATGTGGCCTTTCCAACAGCCTCAGTATGTTAATTTTCTTCCGCGTTATGCAAGGATTGGCCGCAGGCCCCGTACTCCCCCTTTGCCAAAGTTTATTGCTAAATAACTATCCACCAGCGAAACGCAACATGGCATTGGCGCTATGGTCGATAATGATCGTTGTTGCCCCCATTTGCGGACCTATCCTTGGCGGTTATATCAGTGATAACTACCACTGGGGATGGATCTTTTACATCAATATCCCTCTTGGTATCGCAATTATTTTTATCATCATGCAGCTATTGCGTGGTCGGGAAACGAAAACAGAAATCCGCCCCATTGACGTTACTGGACTGTTCTTGCTGGTGATTGGTATTGGCAGCCTGCAAATTATGCTTGACCAAGGCAAGGAACTTGATTGGTTTAATTCCACCGCGATTATTATCCTTGCCATTACTGCTATTATCGCACTTATTTTGCTGATCATATGGGAACTGACGGATGATCATCCGATAATCGATCTATCCCTGTTTAAGCTACGCAATTTTTCCATTGGTACACTGAGTATTAGTCTCGGCTTTATGATGTACTTCGGTTCGATTGTTTTACTGCCACAGCTATTGCAAGAAGTTTACGGCTATACCGCAACCTGGGCTGGCTTTGCGGCCGCACCGATAGGATTGCTGCCACTGTTATTGTCACCTGTCATTGGCAAATTTGGCCATAAGATAGACATGCGCTATATCGTGACATTTAGTTTCATTACTTATGCTATTTGTTTCTATTGGCGGGCATATACCTTTGAACCTGACATGGGTTTCGCTGCTACTGCATGGCCTCAGTTTGTCCAAGGGCTTGCCATGGCCTGTTTCTTTATGCCGCTGACAACCATTACATTATCAGGGCTAGCTCCAGAACGCATGGCCTCCGCTTCCAGCCTGTCGAATTTTACCCGTATATTGTCAGGTTCAATTGGGACATCCCTCACAACCACAATGTGGACACAACGTGAATCTATGCACCACTCGAACCTTACGGAGTACATCAACCCATATAACCCTAATTATCAGCAAATGCATCAGCAATTAGCTCAATTGGGCATGAATGATGAACAAATATCAGCTTATCTGGCAAAACAGATCACTCATCAAGGGTTAATTATCTCTGCCAATGAGATCTTTTGGCTTTCAGCAGGTATATTCCTCGCCTTGACGTTATTGATCTGGCTGGCAAAACCGCCTTTTTCTGCCGGAGGAAAAGACCACGGGGGAGCGCATTAAGCTTATTACACTGAATAGACAGATTTTAACGGGAGTATTTGCTCCCGTGAAAAAAGGTTACTCGCCACAATCCTCTCATCATAAAGTATTACTTATAATTAAAAGGATTATGCAGTAGATTCAAGGGGGCAATCGTGACAATTCCCTACTCCTGGCAACTTATTTCTTTGACAACAACAACGGCGTTGTATTGCATTATTTTTCATAATCACTGTACGATAAAGTGGGTTATCCCTGCCATCAGGCAACGTTTGTGTAAAGAAAAGATTTTGTATTAATGTATCATACTGATCCGCGTCTATTCTTTCCCTGAAATTATTTAAGTACCAATGCATAACATATCCAATGTTATTCCACAATAAACGTCCATTTATTCCACGATAAGATTCAATTTTCTCACATACCGGCATAATATGCCGATCCAACATAGAATAATAACGTTCTAATAAAGATATTGATTCGTCCAACCACGTTAACTGGTAATAAACAACATTTGGCCTGCCTGTTTCATGAAACTCAATCTGAAAAAGCTTATAATCCGTATCAACAGCTTGAGGATACTCCAATAGCATTAACATCATTGGTGGGACAATTAAACCAAAATACCACTGTGCCCATAAAGAATAAAGTCCTTTCTGATTTGGTTTTAATTCATTATCACTATAATATGAATCTTGGTAATTTTTTATCAATAATGGGAATTTTTCATCACTCGACCATTGATAAAACCCCATACTTTCCAATGGAATATTTTCCGAATTTATTTTTACAGATGAATTAAAATGGCTAAACGCTCCATCAAATAGGTTAGTGATATCTTCAATAGTTATTTCAGATGCCAATTTAATGGAGTCCTGGTTATTTTTATTTGTCATTCCATATTCTCCTAACACCTATTATCAGCCCTAAATGTAAATTCTTCTCACGCTCATCCACTTACAGACAATTCAGACCGGCACACTTTAATCATACTTATACGCGTTACCTTTCCAGCAAAACGGGGGAGAAATCAGGTTTCATATCGTGTTGTAAATTGCAACTTGAAGTTTAATACGTATATGATTTTTCATTTTTATCAAATGATAATGAAAATGATTGTTATTAGCAATAATGAAAAAGTAACGAATTTAGAGAAACTGAACAACCACCGACTAAAGTCGGTGGGTTAGTGATTAACGGACTGAAAGTCCGGATACGCGTCGGCTAAACGACGCGTCAATCGTCCATTCTGAAAT
The DNA here is from genome assembly GCF_056632175.1 of Xenorhabdus sp. SGI 60. Taxonomy (NCBI): domain Bacteria; kingdom Pseudomonadati; phylum Pseudomonadota; class Gammaproteobacteria; order Enterobacterales; family Morganellaceae; genus Xenorhabdus; species Xenorhabdus sp. SGI 60. The sequence continues at coordinate 2,901,386 of NZ_CP196860.1, forward strand.
TATCATCCGGGTTCGGTTCAAAATGATGCTCCAGATAGGCCCTTATCATCTCATCCGTTAATTGACCCACCGTGGCACAAAAATAGCCTCTACCCCAAAAATGTTGACCCCAGTATCGCTTTTTCAGATGCGAAAATTCTTCAAACAACTTACTCGCTGTCCTTCCCTTCAGTCTCCTCATGATTTCTGAGGGCGCTAATGTCGGAGGACTACTCACCAGTATGTGAATATGGTCTTTGCTTACTACGCCCTTTAATATCCTGATTTCAAACGTTTCACATGTCTGACGGACTAATTCCCGTACCCGTATAGCCACTTCACCTGTCAGCACTTTGTACCTGTATTTTGTTACCCACACAAAATGATATTCAATCTGGAATACTGTGTGACTGCCGTATCTGTAATCCATGTTGCACCTCCAGTACAACACAGTATTGCAGCTAAAGCTGACCGACTAAAGTCGGTGGTTTTAACCTTTCATATGGAAGAATAAAAATCCAAATAAATACCTTCACTTTAAAATAATAACAAATGTTTTTATTTCAGATTTCAAAATATTTTCCATAGAAAATAATAAAAATAGCCTTAATAAATAAAGGGAATAAAATAAGGCCTTGAATAAATAAACAAGGCCTTATTAATAATGGGAAATTAAGCTATCCCTTTGTATTTTCAATTCACTATTCTTTGACCAAATAGCAAACTTAAGATTTATTCAAGGTATCAATAAATTAAACCTTATTCTGGCGCCACCATTCCGCCAACATAATACCTGTTGCAACAGAAACATTCAGACTTTCTACCCGGCCCGTTCCACCAATAGAAAGACGAATGTCACCATCTTCCCAAATGCTGTCACTTAATCCGTCACTTTCCTGACCCAATACCAAGACCATTTTTTCTGGCAATGTTGCTTGTGCCAGTGTTGTGCTACCTTTATGACTTGATGTGGTCACAATTGTATAGCCTTGGTTACGGAATTGATTTAGCGTAGCCGTGAATCCATCCGCATCAATGCCTTTGATGTGTTCAGCACCTCCTTCTGCTGTACGAACAGCTGCACCTGATTCCAACAGCGCTGTATCCTGCAAAATCACCCCCTGTACGCCAAAATGCGCACAACTACGCATAATTGCGCCAAGATTATGTGGGTTACCTACATTTTCCAATGCCAATACACAATCTTTTGCTGGTGCCTGCTGCAAATAGGTTTCCACATCCAAACCATTGCGTTTCTTAATCAGGAAACATACGCCACCGTGATGCTCTGTACCTGATGCCTTGGATAGTTCTTCGTCGTCAACTACATGGTAAGCTTTGCGATTTGCCGCCATCCACTTCAATGCATCGCGAAAACGCGGCGTGACCGATTGAACAAACCAGGCCCGAACAATCGCATCAGGACGGTTCTGGAACATTGCCTGACAAGCATTTTCCCCATAGATACGAGTTTCTTCCAAACGCTGACGACGAAGCTGTTCAGGATCAATGTTGCTTTTGCCGCTAATGCCCTGGTGCTCTGGACTAAGAGATTCACCTTCTGGACGGGAGATAGTTCTCCACGGGGAACTCTCTCCCGAGCGCACCGGGCGTTCACTGCCACGACGGCGGTCACCCTGATCACGCCCTTTACCAAACGGACGGTTATCACTCTTACGACTGTCACTGTTTTTACGACGATCTCCGCCCTTACGGTTATCGTTATTGTCCTCATTATTGCGGACATACATTACTTTGACTTTGCCGTTCTTACCACTATAGGAATCGTTCATTTATTTCTCCAACTGCGTTATGGCGCGAAGATTACCCGATGTACGCGCCCGAAGCTACCTCTGGTAACGACAATCCATTAAAATACCCGCTAATTTTTTACTGGTTTTATCCACGAACATGTTTGAGTTCTTAAATGAGAAATAACAACGCCGTTTATCAGCTTCGCCAACGCCGCCTTGCCCGTTCTACCCGCCCTTTTCTGGCAAGAGGATGCCGGGTGCCGCGTTGCCTGCATTGTTTATTACCCCAAAAAAAATGTCTGTGTGAGATGATTTCACCTGCAAATGCGCAAAGCCGCTTCTGTCTCATCATGTTCGATACTGAGCCGATGAAACCCAGTAATACGGGAAAGTTGATTGCAGATATTCTGCCTGATACATGCGCTTTTCTTTGGTCCAGAACCGAGCCTGATCAACAACTGCTCGAAGTCGTGCGTGATCCTACCCGACAACCCTATCTGATCTTCCCAGACAGTTACGCTACGCCTCCTCGTACGGTGTATCAGAAGATCCCTGCTAACCCAAAACCACCGCTGTTCATTATATTGGATGGCACCTGGCCTGAAGCAAGAAAAATGTTTCGCAAAAGCCCATATTTGAATGATATTCCCCTATTGTCTATGAATAATATTGCCAAAATGGACTATTTACTTCGGGTCCCCTCCAAAACAGAACAACATTGTACTGCCGAAGTTGCGGCTGCGGCATTAGAATTAGCTGGGGATATTGAAGCGTCACAATCATTATTGAATCATTTCAATCACTTTCGTGAACAATATCTGGCAGGAAAATCTAATCATCTGTAGGAATAACTCACAGTAATGCTTGACAATCCGCGCTAAAGTAACTGATGGTGGCTAAAGTTATTCATGGTAATTGTTTAATCAACAGTGATTGTTTATTGATGTGATAACTGATAAGGAACTCCAGAAATGAGCCAGCGCGGACTTGAAGCATTATTACGCCCTAAATCTATCGCCATTATTGGTGCTTCTGAAAAGCCAGAAAAAGCCAGTTCAGTGTTGATGAAAAATTTGTTAATGGGGGGGTTTACAGGACCTATTCTCCCCGTAACACCACACAAATATGCCGTTCTGGGTGTGTTAGCCTATCCTTCTATCGATAAATTACCATTAACTCCTGACCTGGCTGTGATCTGTACTCATCACAGTCGTAATTTGTCTTTACTAGAGCAACTGGCCCAACACGGATGCAAAACTGTCATTATTTTATCCTCTCCGCCATCACAGTTTACTGAATTGAAACAGTGCAGCCAAAAACATCATCTTCGCATTCTGGGACCAAATAGCCTTGGCATCTTAGCACCCTGGAGCGGGTTAAATGCCAGTTTTTCCCCGATCCCTATCCTTAAAGGTAAATTGGCTTTTATTTCACAATCAGCAGCAATATCCAACACAATTCTGGACTGGGCCAACCATCGTAATATTGGTTTTTCGTATTTTATTGCCTTGGGTGACAGTGTTGATATTGATATTGATGACCTGCTCGACTTTTTAGCAAGAGACAGTAAAACCAGTGCCATTTTGTTGCATCTCGAACATATCAGCGATGCCCGCCGTTTTCTTTCTGCTTCCCGAAGCGCTTCACGCAATAAACCTATTCTGGTCGTGAAAAGCAGTCGTACCCGGCAAGTTCAACAGTTACTGGGAGAACAACAAAATTTTGATGCTGCTTATGACGCAGCCATTCAACGTGCCGGATTACTGCGTGTACAAGATACACATGAAATGTTTTCCGCAGTGGAAACATTGAGTTTTATGCGGCCATTGCGCGGAGAACGTTTATTAATCGTCAGTAATGGGGCAGCGCCAGCGGCAATGGCACTGGATGAATTATTTAGGAGAACTGGCAAGCTCGCTATATTAGGTGAGGATGCGATCAATGGATTGTCTGGCACACTTCCAGGCACGCTGCTTTTACGTAATCCATTGGATATCGGCGATGACTCCTCCACCGAACGATATATTGCTGCACTCAGGGTACTTTTGGATAGTCATGATTATGATGCCTTACTGTTAATCCACTCTCCTAGCGCCATATCCCACAGCCAAACTACAGCGGTTCGGGTTATACAAACCATTAAAGAGCATCCTCGTGGAAAATGGTTCACTATTTTCACTAATTGGTGCGGAGAATATTCTTCATTGGAAGCCCGACGTCTGTTCAGTGAGGCAGGTATCCCAACTTATCGGACGCCAGAAGGCGCCATTACCGCCTTTATGCATATGGTTGAATATCAGCGAAATCAAAAACAACTAAAAGAAACGCCATCCTTACCCATTGGTATTACATCGAATACGGCTCGAGCCCATGAGTGTATACAGAAGGCACTTGATAATGGGAATGTCCGACTGGATACCCATGAAGTACAACCTATTCTTGATGCTTACGGTTTAAATACTTTACCAACTTGGATCGCTTATACCAGCGATAATGCGGTTAAGATTGCAGAAAAAATTGGCTATCCCGTGGCATTAAAACTTCGCTCCCCTGATATTCCACATAAATCAGAGGTTCAGGGAGTGATGCTTTATTTACGCAATGCTGATGAGGTTAAAGCCGCAACACAAGCGATTATTGAACGTGTCAAACAAAACTTCCCACAAGCTAGGATCCATGGATTATTAGTACAGAGCATGGCTAATCGGGCTGGCACACAAGAGCTGAGAATTGCTATTGAGCAAGACGAGATATTTGGCCCCTTAATCATGCTAGGCGAGGGAGATATTGATTGGGTACATGAAACACAGGCGGCTGTCGCTCTTCCTCCCCTTAATATGGCATTAGCCCGATATCTGGTTATTCAGGCAATTAAAGGGGGCAAAATAAAATCTGGCGGTTCACTTTTGCCACTGGATATTCTTGCCCTCAGCCAGTTATTGGTCAGAGTATCGAATCTTCTGATCGATTGTCCTCAAATTACTCGTATGAATATCCATCCACTGCTTGCATCAGGTAATGAGTTCACCCTATTGGATGTGACAATGGAGTTGATGCCAGTAACAGGCGATCCCCGCAATAGACTAGCTATCCGGCCTTATCCTAATGAACTGGAAGAAACTATCTACATCAAAGATGGTTTTGAATGTTTGCTACGACCAATCCTGCCGGAAGATGAGCCTTTGCTGAAAGCATTTATCGGCCAAGTAACAAAGGAAGATCTTTATTATCGCTATTTCAGTGAAATTAACGAGTTTACTCATGATGATCTTGCAAACATGACCCAAATTGATTACGACCGTGAAATGGCATTCGTAGCGATCCGCCATCCAGCAACAACACCTGAAATTATTGGTGTCGCTCGTGCTATGGCAGATCCCGATAATATCGAAGCTGAATTTGCGATATTAGTCCGATCAGATCTAAAGGGGATTACGTTAGGCTATCAACTTATGACTAAACTAATTAACTATACCAGAGAACATGGTATTCAGGCACTAACAGCCATCACTATGCCTGAAAACCGTAACATGATCCAACTTGCTAAAAAACTTGGGTTTGTTATTGATATACAGTTAGAAGACGGCATTGTTAATCTTACATTGACACTCTAGCAAAATAGAAATTCAACATACATCTCGTGATGAGTAATAAAAAATGCTCACTCCGTGATAGATCGCACAGTCTTAAAGCAATCAGCTCAAGACAGTTAATTCATACTCACAATAGACCAAACTAATGGTATCATCGCCAGATCATTTTGATTCATACACCTTATGATGGTATTAACGCCATCTAAATAAACTAAGAGAAAAACGCACTGTGATGTTGTCCAAATTTAAACAAGCAAAACACCAACAACACCTTGCACAACTGCCTAAGCTACCACAATCAGTTGCTGATATTGTGACACTTTATGAATCCAAAGTGTTTCGCAGCACCTTATTGGAACGTATAGCAAATGCTCAAAAGCATATTTATATCGCCGCGTTATATTTAGAAAACGATGATGCAGGACAGGATATTTTGACTGCATTATATGTCGCTAAACAAAAACGCCCTGAATTAGACATAAAAATCCTAGTTGATTGGCATCGTGCTCAACGTGGCCGCATTGGTGTAGAAGCTGCGGCAACAAATGCAGATTGGTACTGCTCCATGGCTGAAAGCTACCCTGATGTCAGCATCTCCATCCTGGGTGTCCCCGTGAATACACGCGAAGCACTGGGGGTTTTGCATCTGAAAGGCTTTATCTTTGATGATACGGTTATTTACAGTGGGGCCAGTATTAATAATGTCTATCTGCACCGCCATGAAAAATACCGTTATGATCGTTATCACTTGCTGCATAATGCAAAACTTGCCTCAGTCATGAAGCAATTTATTGATGATAGTATTATTAGCGCTGAAGCCGTGAAAAATTTAGCCTGCCACAATCGTCCTCGTAGCCTTGAAATTAAAAATTTGATCCGCCAATTTCGTGCTTCATTGAGGAATGCCGAATATCACGTTGAAAATCAAGCATCCAATGAAGAATTGGCGGTAACTCCCCTTGTGGGTTTGGGCAAAAAAAATCTGCTGAACAAAACAATTTGTCATCTCATGTCTTGCACTGAAAACAAGCTGGTTATTTGTACACCTTACTTCAATTTACCCGCAGTATTGGTACGTGCAATATCTCGGCTACTCCGCCAAGGAAAGCAAGTTGAGATCATCATTGGAGATAAAACAGCTAATGATTTTTATATTCCACCAGAAGAGCCATTTAAGATCATTGGTGCATTGCCTTATCTGTATGAAATTAACTTACGCCGATTCACTAGTCGGCTGCAAAAGTTTATCGATAGCCAGCAATTAACTATCCGGTTATGGAAGGATCAAGATAATACTTATCACTTAAAAGGGATCTGGGTTGATAATAAATGGCAATTAATTACGGGTAATAATCTTAATCCTCGTGCATGGGGATTGGATCTGGAAAATGCCATTCTTATTCATGATCCCCACCAAGAGATGCAAGAACAACGTGCAATGGAGTTGGATTGCATCCGTACTCATACAAAAATTATCCACAATTATCAGGAACTGGAAAATATCCAGATCTATCCTGTTAAGGTACGCAAACTGATACGACGCTTGCGCCGTATTCGGGTAGACCGATTAATCAGCAGGATACTGTAAAATACTCAACTAATTGATAAATAATTATCGTTTTTTGAATCCCCTCTCGCGGATTGCCAGAGGGGATTTTTGCACCTTATTTATCAAACGGCTATGATTTAAAAAATAAATCATGGCGTAAAATACGATGAAAAAAAACATCATCACTCTGATAAGAAATATATTAATAATTTCTCCTATCCTATTGAATACTTCTTGCTCCAATATACGTCAGGCAAATGACAACTGGACAGGAAAAGATAAAGCGCAACATTTCTTATTTTCTGCAATTGTAACTGCTGCGGGCAATGCTTATGCTGATCGTCAACATTGGAGGCATCGTGAAAGTGCACAATTTGGCGTATTACTATCCGTTAGTATTGGTGCAGTAAAAGAGCTTTATGATAGCCGTCCATCAGGAACAGGCTGGAGTTGGCATGATATTGCTTATGATATAGCTGGAGCGATAGCAGGTTATGGTTTATATCAATCCGTGAAGTGATTTTTAACCTTCTATTTTCCTTTTTCTAATAGTACCCAAACGCAAAAAAGCCATCCGGTGACGGATGGCTTCTCTGACTCAATGGATGTCTGGCAGTGTCCTACTCTCACATGGGGAGACCCCACACTACCATCGGCGCTACGGCGTTTCACTGCTGAGTTCGGCATGGGATCAGGTGGGACCACCGCGCTGTTGCCGCCAGACAAATGCTGTATTCAATCCCGAACAAGCTGCTGTGCTCTCTGAAACCTTCTCTTCCAATCCCCAAAACACCTTCGGTGTTGTCAGGTTAAGCCGCACGGCTCATTAGTACCGGTTAGCTCAACGTCTCGCAACGCTTACACACCCGGCCTATCGACGTCCTCGTCTCGGACGGTCCTTCAGTACCCTCAAAGGAGTAAGGGAAGACTCATCTTAAGGCAAGTTTCCCGCTTAGATGCTTTCAGCGGTTATCTCTTCCGCACTTAGCTACCGGGCAATGCCATTGGCATGACAACCCGAACACCAGTGGTGCGTCCACTCCGGTCCTCTCGTACTAGGAGCAGCCCCTTGCAATCTTCCAACGCCCACGGCAGATAGGGACCGAACTGTCTCACGACGTTCTAAACCCAGCTCGCGTACCACTTTAAATGGCGAACAGCCATACCCTTGGGACCTACTTCAGCCCCAGGATGTGATGAGCCGACATCGAGGTGCCAAACACCGCCGTCGATATGAACTCTTGGGCGGTATCAGCCTGTTATCCCCGGAGTACCTTTTATCCGTTGAGCGATGGCCCTTCCATTCAGAACCACCGGATCACTATGACCTGCTTTCGCACCTGCTCGAGCTGTCACTCTCGCAGTCAAGCTGGCTTATGCCATTGCACTAACCTCCTGATGTCCGACCAGGATTAGCCAACCTTCGTGCTCCTCCGTTACGCTTTGGGAGGAGACCGCCCCAGTCAAACTACCCACCAGACACTGTCCGCAACCCGGATAACGGGTCCGCGTTAGAACATCAAACATTCAAGGGTGGTATTTCAAGGATGGCTCCGTGCAGACTGGCGTCCACACTTCACAGCCTCCCACCTATCCTACACATCAAGGCTCAAGGTTCAGTGTCAAGCTATAGTAAAGGTTCACGGGGTCTTTCCGTCTTGCCGCGGGTACACTGCATCTTCACAGCGAGTTCAATTTCACTGAGTCTCGGGTGGAGACAGCCTGGCCATCATTACGCCATTCGTGCAGGTCGGAACTTACCCGACAAGGAATTTCGCTACCTTAGGACCGTTATAGTTACGGCCGCCGTTTACTGGGGCTTCGATCAAGAGCGTCGCGTTGCCGCTAACCCCATCAATTAACCTTCCAGCACCGGGCAGGCGTCACACCGTATACGTCCACTTTCGTGTTTGCACAGTGCTGTGTTTTTATTAAACAGTTGCAGCCAGCTGGTATCTGCGACTGGCCTCAGCTCCGGACGCCTGGTCCTTCACCTAACGCCAGCGTGCCTTCTCCCGAAGTTACGGCACCATTTTGCCTAGTTCCTTCACCCGAGTTCTCTCAAGCGCCTGAGTATTCTCTACCTGACCACCTGTGTCGGTTTGGGGTACGATGGACCATAATCTGAAGCTTAGGGGCTTTTCCTGGAAGCGGGGCATCAGCAACTTCAGCACCGTAGTGCCTCGTCATCGTGCCTCAGTGTTAGGGATAACCGGATTTGCCTGATTATCCCACCTACACACTTAAACCGGGACGACCGTCGCCCGGATTGCCTAGCCTTCTCCGTCCCCCCATCGCAATTATGGCCCGTACAGGAATATTAACCTGTTGCCCATCGACTACGCTTTTCAGCCTCGCCTTAGGGGTCGACTCACCCTGCCCCGATTAACGTTGGACAGGAACCCTTGGTCTTCCGGCGAGCGGGTTTTTCACCCGCTTTATCGTTACTTATGTCAGCATTCGCACTTCTGATACCTCCAGCAAACCTCACAGTTCACCTTCAACGGCTTACAGAACGCTCCCCTACCCAACAACACATTCATGTCGCTGCCGCAGCTTCGGTGCATGGTTTAGCCCCGTTACATCTTCCGCGCAGGCCGACTCGACCAGTGAGCTATTACGCTTTCTTTAAATGATGGCTGCTTCTAAGCCAACATCCTGGCTGTCTGAGCCTTCCCACTTCGTTTCCCACTTAACCATGACTTGGGGACCTTAGCTGGCGGTCTGGGTTGTTTCCCTCTTCACGACGGACGTTAGCACCCGCCGTGTGTCTCCCGTGATAACATTCTTCGGTATTCGCAGTTTGCATCGGGTTGGTAAGTCGGGATGACCCCCTAGCCGAAACAGTGCTCTACCCCCGAAGATGAGTTCACGAGGCGCTACCTAAATAGCTTTCGGGGAGAACCAGCTATCTCCCGGTTTGATTGGCCTTTCACCCCCAGCCACAAGTCATCCGCTAATTTTTCAACATTAGTCGGTTCGGTCCTCCAGTTAGTGTTACCCAACCTTCAACCTGCCCATGGCTAGATCACCGGGTTTCGGGTCTATACCCTGCAACTTAACGCCCAGTTAAGACTCGGTTTCCCTGCGGCTCCCCTATACGGTTAACCTTGCTACAGAATATAAGTCGCTGACCCATTATACAAAAGGTACGCAGTCACCCTGATAAATCAGGGCTCCCACTGCTTGTACGTACACGGTTTCAGGTTCTCTTTCACTCCCCTCGCCGGGGTTCTTTTCGCCTTTCCCTCACGGTACTGGTTCACTATCGGTCAGTCAGGAGTATTTAGCCTTGGAGGATGGTCCCCCCACGTTCAGACAGGATACCACGTGTCCCGCCCTACTCTTCGAGCTCACAATATCACACCTCTTCGGATACGGGGCTGTCACCCTTTACTGCCGGCCTTTCCAGACCGTTCTCCTGACGTGTGTATCGCTGATGGCTCTGGGCTCCTCCCCGTTCGCTCGCCGCTACTGGGGGAATCTCGGTTGATTTCTTTTCCTCGGGGTACTGAGATGTTTCAGTTCCCCCGGTTCGCCTCATTAACCTATGAATTCAGTTAATGATGGTGCAACGGATTGCACCGGGTTTCCCCATTCGGACATCGCCGGCTGATAGCGCTTCATATCAGCTCACCGGCGCTTTTCGCAGATTAGCACGTCCTTCATCGCCTCTGACTGCCTAGGCATCCACCGTGTACGCTTAGTCGCTTAACCTCACAACCCGAAGGTGTCTTCGAATCGGAGTTATTGAGAGACTCCTCAATGTCCTCAGGACAGACACTGAGTGTTTCAAATTTTCAGCTTGTTCCAGATTGTTAAAGAGCTAATATTGCTAAACCGACGCGCACGTCCGCTTAACAATATTTCGGTGGCACCGTCTTTCACCCGATACCAGAGCAAGATGGCGTCCCCTAGGGGATTCGAACCCCTGTTACCGCCGTGAAAGGGCGGTGTCCTAGGCCTCTAGACGAAGGGGACTCAAAGTCTTCTTCGCAGACGCTTGCTCTGCTTTATTTCATCAGACAATCTGTGTGAGCACTGCAACAAAATCCACTATCTTTTCGGTAAGGAGGTGATCCAACCGCAGGTTCCCCTACGGTTACCTTGTTACGACTTCACCCCAGTCATGAATCACAAAGTGGTCAGCGCCCTCCCGAAGGTTAAGCTACCGACTTCTTTTGCAACCCACTCCCATGGTGTGACGGGCGGTGTGTACAAGGCCCGGGAACGTATTCAC